>NZ_JASZYT010000002.1 GCF_030316765.1 Variovorax saccharolyticus | reverse complement strand
AGCAGCGGCTCACCGCCACCGGCACGGAAGGATTGAGGCCTCTCTTGCGGTACTCGCCGAGCACGAAGTCCTCGGCGCCGTCGGTGGAACCGCTGGTGGCGGACCAGGAGGAGCTGCCATAGGTGGTCCAGCTCGGCTGGGGCGCCAGCGCGAAGGCGTTGTGCGCCGCGGCGATCGCCTGCAGGTTCGCCGCACCGGCGAACCGCGTCAGGTTGTTGGACACGAAGGCCACATGCATGATGTCCGACGAATAGTCGCCTTCCTCGGACTTCAGCGGACCGCCGACCTGCCAGGTGCCGCACCATCCGGCGGCATTGCACGAGCGCTGCCCGGCCGGGGCCGCGATCGGGTTGTATGGATTGCTCGGCAGGGCCTGCAGGCTGGTGCGGCCGTTGTTGCCGGTCGTGCCGTAGGCGCTCGGTGTCGGGCCGTAGCGGTATTCGATGCCCTCGGCCTTGCCCATCTGGGCCGCCATGGCCACGTAGGCCGTCGCAGACAAGGGGTCGCCCCCGGTGGTCGGCGGCGTCGTCGTTCCTCCGCCAGAGGTCGGCGGCGTCGTGGTTCCTCCGCCGGAGGTCGGCGGCGTGGTTCCGGTGCTGCTCACCGCGTAGCAGGCCTTCACGACGCCGGGCGCCGGATCCCGGCCGAAAAAGTCGTTGTTGCAGATACCCGAGCCCGTCACCGACCTCTCGACCCAACTCGATCCCGCACCGTACTTCACCGCAGTGGCGGCAGCGACGGTGAACGAGGCGCCTTCATTCGCCAGCAAGCCGGTGGTGGGCGTCGTCGGCGTCGTGGGTGTGGTCGGCGTGGTGGGCGTCGTCGGCGTGGTCGGCGCCGTCACCACCGAATAGCAGGCCTTCACGACGTTGGGCGCCGGATCCCGGCCGAAGAAGTTGTTGTTGCAAACCGCCGACCCCGTCACCGACCTCTCGACCCAGCTCGATCCAGCACCGTACTTCACCGTGGTGGCGGTGGCGACGGTGAACGATGCGCCTTCATTCGCCAGCAGCGTGGTCGTGGGTGTGGTGGGTGTGGTGGGTGTGGTGGGTGTCGTCGGCGTCGTACCCCCGCCCGTCGTGCCGGTCTGCGCATAGCAGCCCTTGGCGACGCCGGGAGCGGGATCGCCGCCGAAGAAGATGTTGCGGCAAGCCGCGGTGCCGGACACGGTCTTTTGAGTCCACGAGTCGTTGGCGCCGTACTGGACGACGGTTCCGGCCGGGACCGTGAACGACTGGTCTTCGCCCGCGATGCGGATCCAGGTAGCGTCGAGCTTCTGGACGCCGGCCTGCTTGGTTGCGGTTCCGCTTCCGTCGTCGACGTAGCTTGCCGATACGACGTCAGCGGACTTGGCCGCCGTCGCGGGGGCGGCCGCACCGACGCTCGATGCATCGAATGAGCTGCCTGAGCTTCCACCACCACAGCCTGCCAGGACGACAAACGCTGTGAGGCAGCAGAACTTTGATATTACTTTCACGCCTGATTCCTCCAATTGACATGATTTTCTGACTTAAGCATGTCAATGCAATGAGGCGGCGCAAGGCATTTCCTACATTTTGTGCAGCGACATCGAGTTACCAATGGGCTGCTTTCCGTCGCAGAATTAATTCTTTCAGCGTAGGCAACGGACGACAAATGCAACGAAATCGTTGCCAAAGGGGGCCAGCGGGGTGGTGTGCGAATTACACCCTTTCACAAAAGACTGTGAGGTAATTTGCTTAAGCACCACACCGGGCGCTGCATCGAGCCCCCGGCCGACGAGGTCCGGACCGGGAATACGTCGAACGGCGTCGAGATCCGCCGACAGGCGACCGCGGCGGCTAGAACAGCACGCGGCTGCGGATCGTTCCGGGCACCTTGGCCAGTTTTTCGAGGGCCAGGTCGGACGAAGCGGCGTCGATGTCGGTCACCACGTAGCCGACCTTGTCGTCGGTCTGCAGGAACTGCGAGGCGATGTTGATCCGGTTGTCGGAGAAGATCCGGTTGATCTCCGACAGCACGCCCGGGACGTTGCGGTGCACGTGCAGCAGACGATGCTTGCCAGGGTGTGCCGGCAGCGCCACCTCGGGGAAATTCACCGACGAGGTCGAAGTGCCGTTGTCGCTGTACTTGACCAGCTTCTCGGCAACCTCGAGGCCGATATTGGCCTGTGCTTCCATGGTGGAGCCCCCGATGTGGGGCGTCAGGATCACGTTGTCGAGCCCGCGCAGCGGCGACTGGAACTCGTCCTTGTTGCTGCGCGGCTCGACCGGGAAGACATCGACCGCGGCGCCCAGCAGCTTCCTGGCCTTCAGCGCCTCGGCCAGGGCTTCGATCTCGACCACGGTGCCGCGCGAGGCGTTGATCAGGATCGAGCCCGGCTTCATGGCCGCGATCTCGGTGGCGCCGATCATCCATTGCGTGGCCTGGGTCTCGGGCACGTGCAGGCTCACGATGTCGCTCTGCGCCAGCAGGTCGGGCAGCAAGCGGACCTGGCGCGCATTGCCCAGCGGCAGCTTGGTGACGACATCGAAGAAGCAGACGTTCATGCCGAGCGCCTCGGCCAGCACCGAGAGCTGGGCGCCGATCGAGCCGTAGCCCACGATGCCGAGCGTCTTGCCGCGGATCTCGAAGGCGTTGTCGGCCGACTTGAGCCAGCCGCCGCGGTGCGCGACCGCGCTCTTCTCGGGCACGCCGCGCAGCAGCAGGATGGCCTCGGCCAGCACCAGTTCGGCGACCGAGCGGGTATTGGAATAAGGGGCGTTGAAGACCGCGACGCCATGCTCCCGCGCCGACTCCAGATCGACCTGGTTGGTGCCGATGCAGAAGCAGCCCACCGCCACCAGTTTTTGCGCCTCGGCGAACACCTCGGCGGTCAACTGGGTGCGCGAACGGATTCCGAGGAAGTGCACGTCGGCGATGCGGGACTTGAGCTCGGCGTCCGGCAAGGCGCCGGGAAGCGACTCGATGTTGCTGTAGCCCGCGGCCTGCAGCACCTCGACCGCCGACGGATGGATGCCCTCGAGCAGGAGGAACTTGATCTTGCTTTTGTCGAGTGAAGTCTTGCTCATTCCGGAGGCCAGAAAGTCGGGTGACGATGCTAGCATGGTGCGCCGCAGCATGCCCTGCCTGCCGCGGTGCACCAAAAGGGTTTCCCCGGCTGGTGGACACTGTGTCGCGCACAAAGAATATGTGACGCTGTCGTGTCATACGCGCGACCTAGCATCCGCGCTTTCATTTCCCCTCAGGAGTCTTCATGCGATTCAAAACGCTCGCCTTGGTATCGGCGCTGGCCGCAACGCTTTCCACATCCGCGTTGGCTCAGACCGAGATCCAGTGGTGGCATTCCATGACCGCCGTCAACGGCGAATGGGTCAACGACCTGGCCCGGCAGTTCAACGAGAGCCAGAAGGATTTCAAGATCGTGCCGACCTACAAGGGCCAGTACGACGAATCCATGACGGCCGCCATCGCCGCCTTCCGGGCCGGCAACGCGCCCCACATCCTGCAGGTGTTCGAAGTCGGCACCGCCACCATGATGGCCAGCAAGGGCGCCATCGTGCCGGCGGGCCAGGTCATGAAGGATGCCGGCGAGAAGTTCGACCCCGCTGCCTACATCCCCGCGGTGGCCGGCTACTACACGGCACCCAACGGCCAGATGCTGAGCTTCCCGTTCAACAGCTCGACCACAGTTTTCTATTTCAACAAGGACGCCTTCAAGGCGGCCGGCCTGCCGACCGACAAGGCGCCGGCGACCTGGCCCGAAGTGGTCGCGGCCGCCGCCAAGCTCAAGGCCAGCGGCCACAAGTGCCCGTTCACGACAGCCTGGCAGAACTGGACCCAGCTCGAGAGCTTCTCGGCCTGGCACAACGTTGAGTTCGCGACCAAGAACAACGGCCTGTCCGGTCTGGACACCCGCCTGAAGGTCAACTCGCCGCTGCACGAGCGCCACATCGAGAACCTGGCGAGCATGGCCAAGCAGGGACTGTTCATCTACAAGGGCCGCTCCAACATCCCCGAGGCTTCGTTCGTTTCGGGCGAGTGCGCCATGATCGCGACCTCGTCCGGCTTCTACGGCAACGTGGCCAAGAACGCCAAGTTCGCCTACGGCCTGACGGCATTGCCCTACTACCCCGATGTGCCGGGCGCACCCCAGAACACGGTCATCGGCGGCGCCAGCCTGTGGGTGATGGCGGGCAAGAAGTCCGAGGAATACAAGGGCATCGCCAAGTTCTTCAGCTTCATCTCGACGCCTGAAGTGCAGTCGGCCAGCCACAAGCGCACCGGCTACCTGCCGATCACCACGGCCGCCTACCAGCTAACCGACAAGTCCGGCTTCTACAAGCAGAATCCGGGCACCGACGTCGCCGTGACGCAGATGATCCGCAAGGTGACCGACAAGAGCCGCGGCATCCGCCTGGGCAACTATGTGCAGATCCGCGCCATCGAGGACGAAGAACTGGAGCAGGTCTGGAGCGGCAAGAAGACGGCCAAGGAAGCCCTCGACGCGATCGTGACGCGCGGCAACGAGCAGCTGGAGCGCTTCCAGAAAGCCAACAAGGGCTGACAAGGTCTGGCGCCCTTGCAGCCCTTCGGGCACAGGACGGCACCCCACCCTGCCCTCCCCGCCAAGCGGGGAGGGTGCTTGCCGGCGTGCCGGACGCAGGCCAGACACAGTTAGACTCGCAGCCCCGCCGGGCCTAAGAATCGGCGGGGTTTCTTTTTGAGGGATTCATGGAAAAACGCGTCGTCTTTCGCTCGGGCTGGCTGCCCTGGGCGCTGCTAGCGCCGCAGATGGCCGTCATCATCGTGTTCTTCTTCTGGCCGGCCAGCCAGGCGTTGATGCAATCGATGCAGATGCAGGACGCCTTCGGCACATCGACCGAATGGGTCGGCCTCGACAACTTCAAGCAGTTGTTCGCGGACCCGAAGTACATCGCCTCGTTCGAGACCACGGCGCTGTTCTCGATCCTGGTGGCCTTCTTCGGACTCACGATCTCGCTCGTGCTGGCCATCTTCGCGGACCGCATCGTGCGTGGCGCGATGGTCTACAAGACGCTGCTGATCCTGCCCTATGCCGTGGCCCCCGCGGTGGCCGCCGTGCTGTGGGTCTTCATGTTCTCGCCCTCGCTGGGCGTGGTCGCCTACGCGCTCGCCAAGGTCGGCATCGACTGGAACCACCTGCTCAATTCGACCCACGCCATGACGCTGATCGTGATGGCCGCGGTCTGGAAGCAGATCTCCTACAACTTCCTGTTCTTCCTGGCCGGACTGCAGTCCATCCCCAAGTCGCTGATCGAGGCCGCCGCCATCGATGGGGCCGGACCCTGGCGCCGCTTCTGGACGGTTCAGTTCCCGCTGCTGTCGCCGACCACCTTCTTCCTGCTGGTGATCAACATCGTCTACGCCTTCTTCGACACCTTCGCGATCGTCGATGCCGCCACCCAGGGCGGCCCGGGCCGGGCGACCTCGATCCTGGTCTACAAGGTCTACTACGACGGCTTCAAGGCGATGGACCTCGGCGGCTCGGCCGCCCAGTCGGTGGTGCTGATGGCGATCGTGGTGGTGCTCACCGTGGTCCAGTTCCGCTATGTCGAAAAGAAGGTGAACTACTGATGGTCGAACGCAGCCCCACCCTGGGCATCCTGGCCCACGCCGTGATGATCTTCGGCGTCCTGATCGTCGCCTTTCCGCTCTACCTGGCCTTCGTCGCCTCCAGCCACACGGCGCAGGAGATCGTGCAGGCGCCGATGCCGCTCTTGCCCGGCGGCCACCTCTGGGAGACATACAAGTCGGCGCTGTTCGGCCGCACGGCCGGCGCCGGTTCCACCGCTCCGGTGGCCCGCATGATGTGGGTCAGCCTGGTGACGGCACTGGTCATCACCTTCGGCAAGATCGCGATCTCGCTGCTGTCGGCCTTCGCGGTGGTGTACTTCCGCTTTCCGTTCAAGACGCTGTGCTTCTGGGCCATCTTCATCACGCTGATGCTGCCGGTCGAAGTGCGGATCGGCCCGACCTACCAGGTGGTGTCGGACCTCGGCATGCTCAACAGCTACGCCGGCCTCACGGTCCCGCTGATCGCCTCGGCGACCGCCACCTTCCTGTTCCGCCAGTTCTTCATGACCGTGCCCGACGAGCTGATCGAAGCAGCCCGCATGGACGGCGCCGGCCCGATGCGCTTCTTCTGGGACGTGCTGCTGCCGCTGTCGAAGACCTCGATCGCGGCCCTGTTCGTGATCCAGTTCATCTACGGCTGGAACCAGTACCTGTGGCCGCTGCTCGCCACCACCAGCGAAGACATGTACCCGGTGGTGATCGGCATCAAGCGGATGATCGCCGGCGGCGACGGACAGAACGAATGGAACATCGTGATGGCGACCGCGCTGCTGGCCATGCTGCCGCCCGCACTGGTGGTGATCCTGATGCAGAAATGGTTCGTCAAGGGCCTCGTGGACACCGAGAAGTGACCCACCCCTGGAACAAGATCGGCCCGCGCATGGCGCTGTCCGCAACCGAGAACTGAGAATCACATGGCAGCACTTTCACTGCGCAACGTCATCAAGCGCTACGGCCACGGCCCGAAGGCCAACCAGGTCATCCACGGCGTCAGCGCCGAGATCCCCGACCACGAATTCATCGTCATCGTCGGCCCATCGGGCTGCGGCAAGTCGACGCTGCTGCGCATGGTCGCGGGGCTGGAAGAAATCAGCGCCGGAGAGATCCGCATCGGCGACCGCGTGGTCAACAACCTCGAACCGTCCGAGCGCGACATCGCGATGGTGTTCCAGAACTACGCGCTCTATCCGCACATGACGGTCTTCGACAACATGGCCTACGGTCTGAAGATCGCCAAGGTGCCGGTGCCCGAGATCAAGACCCGGGTCGACAAGGCGGCCCAGATCCTCGAACTCGGCCACCTGCTCGAGCGCAAGCCGCGCGAACTGTCCGGCGGCCAGCGCCAGCGCGTCGCCATGGGACGGGCGATCGTGCGCCAGCCTAAGGTGTTCCTGTTCGACGAGCCGTTGTCGAACCTCGACGCCAAGCTGCGCGCCCAGACCCGGCTCGAGATCCAGAAGCTGCATCGCGAGCTCGGCATCACCTCCTTGTTCGTGACCCACGACCAGGTCGAGGCCATGACGCTGGCGCAGCGGATCATCGTCATGAACGGCGGCGTGATGGACCAGTTCGCGACGCCCGAAGAGGTCTATTCGCGTCCCGCCACGACCTTCGTCGCCAGCTTCATCGGATCGCCGCCGATGAACCTGCTCAGGCATGCGCCGGGCGTGCGGCCCGGCATGATCCTCGGCATCCGGCCCGAGCACCTGAGCCTCGATGCGAGCGGATGGTCGGTGCAGGTCGAGCATGTCGAGCTGCTGGGCGCCGAGCGCCTGATCTACGGCCGCATCGGCGAAGAGCAGCTGATCATGCGGGTCGACGAGGGCCACACGCCGCCGGTCGCCGGCGACACCGTGAAGATCGCGGCGCGCCAGGACAAGCTCCACTGGTTCGACGCCGGCTCCGGCAAGCGAAGCGCATGAGCGAGCGCACACCCTGGCCCTACCCGCGCTGGATCGCCCATCGCGGCGCCGGCCGGCTGGCGCCCGAGAACACCCTGGCGGCCTTCCGCCTCGGTGCCGAATACGGCTTTCGCATGTTCGAATGCGATGCCAAGCTGAGCGCCGACGGCGTGCCCTTCCTGCTGCATGACGCGACGCTCGAACGCACCAGCAACGGCCGCGGCGTTGCCGGCGATCAGCCCTGGAATGCGCTCTCGCGGCTCGATGCCGGCGGCTGGCATTCGCGGCGCTATGCCGGCGAGCCGCTGGCCAGCCTCGAGGGCCTGATCCGCTTCTGCCTGGCGAACCGCCACGCGCTCAACATCGAGATCAAGCCGACCCCGGGCACCGAGCGCCTGACCGGCGAGGTGGTCGCCAGCCACGCGGCACAGCTCTGGAGCGATCCGGCCCTGGCGCCGCCCCTGCTCACCTCGTTCGCGGCAGAGGCCCTGCGCGGCGCGCGGGCCACCCAGCCCGGGCTTCCGCGCGGTCTCCTGCTGGACACGCTGCCGGAGGGCTGGCTCGCCACGGCGCTCGAGCTCGGCTGCGTCGCGGTCGTGTGCAACTACGCATTGTGGGACGCGCACACGGTGGCGCAGGTGCACGACGCCGGCCTGCGCGCCCTGAGCTACACCGTGAACGACGACTGGGCGGCGGAGCGGCTGCTGGCGCTCGGCACCGACGGCATCATCACCGACCGCGTCG
Source organism: Variovorax saccharolyticus (assembly GCF_030316765.1). GTDB lineage: Bacteria > Pseudomonadota > Gammaproteobacteria > Burkholderiales > Burkholderiaceae_C > Variovorax > Variovorax saccharolyticus. The sequence continues at coordinate 957,173 of NZ_JASZYT010000002.1, read as the reverse complement.
ACCGCTTCAGCGCCGAAGGCTGATCGACTGGCTCGCAACGGGCATCCGGCGCCTTTTATGATGAAGGCCATGCGCTGGCTCTCCCCCCTCAAGGCCCTCTTGCTGGCTGTTGCGCTGTGCAGCGGCGCCGGAGCGCAGGAAGCCGCCCCCGAGGTCGCGCCCACGGTGGCCTCGCTGCGCAGCCAGCTCGAAGCGGTGCCATCGCAGATCGACAGCTCAGCCAGCGTGCGCGGCGTGGTCGAGCAGCTCAACGCGATCAGCGCCGCGACCGACAAGTTCATCACCACGCGCACCGGCGATCTCAACGACCTGAACGCCCGGCTCGGCGAACTCGGCAATGCGCCGGCCGCCGGCACCACCGAGAACCCCGACATCACCCGCCGCCGGGCCACGCTGACCAAGGAGCGCAACGCGCTCGATGCCGACATCCGGCTCGCGCGCCTGGTGTCGGTGGATGCGCAGCAACGCGCCAGCGAGCTGCTGTCCAAGCGGCGGGCCCTGTTCGAGGCCCAGTTGACCGAGCGCGCACCTTCCCCGCTCGGACGGGAGTTCTGGGAAGACATCGGCGATGCCTGGGCCGGCGACCTGGCCCGGCTCGAGCGGCTGGGCGACGAAGTCGCGGAAGGCTTGCAGACCGCGCGCCAACCCGGCCATGCGGCGCCCGTGCTCGGCACGCTCGCGATCGCCCTGCTGGTGGCGCTGCTGGGCAATTGGCTGGCCGAACGCGCGCTGGCCCGCTTCGCCGCGCGCTTCCTGCCGCCCGGACGCTTGCGCCGCTCGCTGCTCGTGATCGCGATCGTCACCACCAATGTGCTGCTGGTCGGCCTGGCGGCGCAGGGCGTGTTCGCGGTCCTCGACAACCACGGCGTCTGGGCGACCCAGACCCGCAAGCTTGGGCAGAGCGTGGTGCAGTCGAGCATCTTCATCGCCTTCGTCGTGGGACTGGGCCGCGCGCTGCTGTCGAACGGACGGCCTTCGTGGCGGCTGCCGCCGATCACCGACCCGCTGGCGGCACGGCTCGCACCCTTCCCCTGGGTCATGGCGCTGGTGGCCGCGGTGGTCTGGGCGCCGATCCAGGTCAACGCCGTGGTCGAGGCCAGCTTCGCCGCGGTGGTCGCCACCCACGTGATGACCGCCCTGCTGCTGACGGCCATGATCGGCGCGATGCTGCTGCGGCTGCACAGCACGCCGGCGGCCGAGGCGCCGGCGGCCGAGCCGGCGCCGAAGGAAGCCTCGCCGGGCCCGGCCGCCAGCGCCCCCACCCCACCGGACTCCGACTCCGGCGCGCTGGAACGCCCGATGTGGGTCGGCGTGCTGCTGGCCGGCGTCACGCTGATCCTGATCGCGATCTGGGTGCTGGTGGCCACCGGCTACGTCGCGATGGGGAGCTTCCTGGCCAGCCAGCTCACCTGGGCCGGCATCGTGGCGGCGGCCTTCTACGTGTTGTTCAAGTTCGCCGACGACCTGTTCATGGCGGTGGTGTCCTCGCGCAGCAATTTCGGCCAGCGCCTGCAGCTGAGCTTCGGGCTGCAGTCCCGCACCCTCGACCAGGCGGCGGTGGTGCTCTCCGGGCTGAGCCGCGTGATCCTCTTCTTCTACATGGTGATCGCGCTCGCCACGCCGCTGGGAACCAGCCCGGGCGAGGTCTACCAGCGCAGCGGCAAGTTCGGCGGCGGCATCAAGATCGGCGAGATCCAGCTGGTGCCCAGCGCCATCATCAGCGCGGTGGCGGTGCTGGTGATCGGCTTCATCGCCTTGCGGGTGGTCAAGCGCTGGCTGGAGCAGCGCTTCCTGCCGCACACCGGCCTCGAGCCCGGCATGCAGAGCTCGATCACCACCCTGCTCGGCTACGTCGGCGGCATCCTGGTGGTGGCCTTCGGCCTGTCGGCGCTGGGCATCGGCATCGAGCGCATCGCCTGGGTGGCGAGCGCGCTGTCGGTGGGTATAGGCTTCGGCCTGCAGGCGATCGTGCAGAACTTCATCTCGGGCCTGATCCTGCTGGCCGAGCGGCCGGTCAAGGTCGGCGACTGGGTGGTGCTCGGCAACGCCGAGGGCGACGTCCGGCGCATCAATGTCCGCGCCACCGAGATCCAGCTCGGAGACCGCTCGACGATGATCGTGCCGAACTCCGAATTCATCACCAAGACGGTGCGCAACATGACGCTCTCGAATGCCGAGGGCCGGGTGCTGATCCGCCTGCCGATGCCGCTGACCACCCACGCCACCCGGGCCCGCGAGGTGATGCTGGCGGCCTTCGCCAACCATCCGGGCGTACTGGCCAGCCCGGCCCCCGCGGTCACGCTCGAAGGCGTGGAGGTGGGCTTCCTGATCTTCCAGGCCGTCGCCTACGTTCAGAGTCCCCGGCTCGCGGGCGGCGTGCGCAGCGACGTGCTGTTCGCGATGCTGGACGGCCTGCGGACGGCGGATTTGCCGATGGCTGCCTATCCGGGCGCCCCGCCCTACCCGGGCGCGCCCGGCGCGCCGGCGCCCGTCGTCGCGCCGCCGCCTCCCCCGGTCTTGCCAGGCTTGGCGAGCTAGGCGCGGCGCCAGCCGCCGCCCACCAGCCACTGGCTGACGGCGCAGGCCAGCACCAGGGCGGCATAGGTGGCCATCTTGCCGTCGCGGCCGAAAACGACGAGGCCGCCCGCCAGGACTGCCGCGCCGACTATGAAATTGATAGCACCCTGAAGCCACCAAGCCGGCGCCTTCGATGATTTCCGCATCGTGACACGGCCCAGCAGCGCAGTGAGGAAGCCGACGGCGAAGGCCGGGGCGACGAAGTTGAGCAGGTGATTGAAAAGGTCCAGCGCTGACATGGGAGTGTTCGCCGTCCCGGTTGCGGCCTTTTTCGCGGCCGCGGGTGGTCCGGGCCATGCTCATTTTATAATCAGGAGCTATGTCAGTCTGGGCCCTCGGCTTGAACCACACGACCGCGCCGCTCGACCTGCGCGGTCGTTTCGCGTTCGCGATCGACCAGATCGCCCCGACCCTGCACAGCCTGCGCACCTCGTTCGGCTCGAACCGCCATCCCGGCGTCGAGGCCGCGATCATCTCGACCTGCAACCGCACCGAGGTCTATTGCGCCGCCGACCAGGTCGCGCTCGAGCACACGGTCGACTGGCTGGCCCACAGCGGCGGCGTCTCGCCGGCCCTGCTGCGCTCGCATGCCTACACGCTGCACGACCACCACGCCGCCCGCCACGCCTTCCGCGTCGCCAGCGGGCTCGATTCGATGGTGCTCGGCGAAGCCCAGATCCTCGGCCAGATGAAGGACGCGGTCCGCGCCGCCGAAACCGCCGGCGCGCTCGGCAGCACGCTCAACCAGCTGTTCCAGCGCTCTTTCGCGGTCGCCAAGGAAGTCCGCACCGCGACCGAGATCGGCGCCCACTCGATCAGCATGGCGGCCGCGGCGGTGCGCCTGGCCGGCCAGCTGTTCGAAGACCTGCAGCACACGCGGGTCCTGTTCATCGGCGCCGGCGAGATGATCGATCTCGCGGCAACCCATTTCGCGGCCAGGCAGCCCAAGTCGATAGTGATCGCCAATCGCACGCTGGAGCGCGGCGAGAAGCTGGCGTCCCGCTTCGGCGGCGAAGCCATGCGGCTGGCCGACCTGCCGGCACGGCTGGCCGAATTCGACATCGTCGTCAGCTGCACCGCCAGCACGCTGCCGCTGATCGGCCTCGGCGCGGTCGAGCGCGCGCTCAAGGCGCGCCGGCACCGCCCGATGTTCATGGTCGACCTGGCGGTGCCGCGCGACATCGAGCCCGAGGTCAAGGCGCTCGAGGACGTCTACCTCTACACGGTGGACGATCTCGCCCAGGTCGTTCAGCAGGGCCACGCCAACCGGCAGGCGGCCGTGGCGCAGGCCGAAGTCATCATCGATGCCGGCGTGCAGAGCTTCATGCACTGGCTGGACCAGCGCGGCACCGTGCCGCTGATCCGGCAGCTCAACGCCCAGACCGACGAGTGGCGCGCCATCGAACTGGCGCGCGCGCGCAAGCTGCTGGCCAAGGGCGAGAGCGTCGATGCGGTGCTCGAGGCCTTGTCGCGCGGCCTGACGCAGAAGATGCTGCACGGCGCCCTGGCCGAGCTGCATGCCGGCGATGCCGCAGCGCGCGAGCAGACGGCGCAAACCGTCTCGCGCCTCTTCCTGCGCAACGAACCGCCCAAAGAGCGTTAGCGACGCTGGTCGCTCCGGCGGCGCCATGCGCTGCCACGCCCGCACGCCGCACCGCCGGCTGCGCTCCTTCCACCGCCTCGTCCCGCCCACCGTGAAACCCTTCCTGCGTCACCAACTCGAGCGCTATGCGCAACGCCTCGGCGAACTCGACTTCCTGCTCTCGCGCGAGGACATCATGTCCGACATGGCACAGTACCGCACCATCTCGCGCGAGCATGCCGAGGTGACGCAGGTCGCCGGCCGCTACAGCCGCTACCTGCAGCGCGAGGCCGACCTGGCCGGCGCCCGCGAGATGCTCGAAGAGCCCGAGATGGCCGAGATGGCGCAGGAGGAGATCGCCAGCGCCGAAGCCGAGCTGTTGCAGATCGAGGACGAGCTGCAGCGCCTGCTGCTGCCCAAGGACCCCGACGACGCCCGCAATGCCTTCCTCGAAATCCGCGCCGGCACCGGCGGCGACGAATCGGCGCTCTTCGCCGGCGACCTGCTGCGCATGTACACGCGCTACGCGGAGCGCGCGGGCTGGCGCTGCGAAATCGTCAGCGAGAGCGAGAGCGAGCTCGGCGGCTACAAGGAAGTGGTGATCCGCGTCGTCGGCGACGAGGTGTTCGGCAAACTGCGCTTCGAGTCCGGCGGCCACCGCGTCCAGCGGGTGCCGGCCACCGAGACCCAGGGCCGCATCCACACCAGCGCCTGCACGGTCGCCGTGCTGGCCGAGCCCGACGAGGCCCAGGCGGTGCAGATCAACCCGGCCGACCTGCGCATCGACACCTACCGGGCCAGCGGAGCCGGCGGCCAGCACATCAACAAGACCGACTCGGCAGTGCGCATCACGCACATCCCGACCGGCATCGTGGCCGAATGCCAGGACGACCGCAGCCAGCACCGCAACAAGGCCAAGGCGCTGCAGGTGCTCTCGGCGCGGATCCAGGAGAAGGACCGCAGCGAGCGCGCCGCCAAGGACGCCGCCATGCGCAAGGGCCTGATCGGCACCGGCGACCGCTCGGACCGCATCCGCACCTACAACTTCCCGCAGGGCCGGCTCACCGACCACCGCATCAACCTGACGCTCTACAAGCTGTTGGCGATCATGGAAGGCGACCTCGGCGACGTGCTGGCGGCGCTGCAGGCGGCGCGCGAGGCCGAGCAGCTGGCCGAACTCGAAGCCAGCCTGCCCACGTGACCCATTCGCCAGAACACCGGCCCTCGACCCCGACCCGGATGCTGGCGGCGGCGGCCGCCCTCGGCCTCGACCGGCTCGATGCCCAGCTGCTGCTGCTGCACGCCTTGGGCCGTGCCGCCAGCGAACGGGCCTGGCTGCTGGCCCATGACACCGACACGCTGGACGAGGGCATCTGGTCCCGCTTCGAGCACCTGTGCCGCCACCGGCTGGCCGGCGAGCCGGTGGCCTACCTGGTCGGCGAGAAGGAGTTCCACGGTCTCGGCCTGCAGGTCGACGCCCGCGTCCTGGTGCCGCGGCCCGACACCGAGACGCTGGTCGAATGGGCGCTGCAATGCCTGGACGGCCGGTCGGCCCCGGCCGTGCTCGACCTCGGCACCGGCAGCGGCGCGATCGCGCTGGCGATCCAGCACCGGCGGCCCGACGCCCGGGTGGCGGCGGTCGATGCCAGCGCCGACGCGCTGGCGGTGGCCCGCGCCAATGCGGCACGGCTCGGTCTTGCCGTGCGCTTCGCCCAGGGCGACTGGCTGGCGGGCGCCGAGCGCGGGCTGGACCTGATCGTCTCGAACCCGCCCTACATCGTGACCGGCGATCCGCACCTGGCCGCCCTGCGCCACGAGCCGCTGCAGGCCCTGGTGTCCGGCCTCGACGGACTGGACGACATCCGCCGCATCGTCCAGGCGGCCCCGGATCATCTGCAGGACGGCGGCTGGCTGCTGCTCGAACACGGCCACGACCAGGCCGACGCGGTACGGCGGCTGCTGGGCGGACGCGGCTTCGCCGAAGTCCAAAGCCGCGACGACCTCGCCGGCATCGCGCGTTGCTCGGGCGGAATCTGGCGCACAGTGAAATAATCCGCCCAGTCCAATTTTCAGGAGTCCCCCATGTCCGATACCCAGCAGCGCATCGACGAACTCGTCAAGAGCAACGACCTCGTGCTCTTCATGAAGGGCAATGCCAGTTTCCCGATGTGCGGCTTCTCGGGCCGTGCGATCCAGATCCTCAAGGCCGTCGGGGTCGACACCCGCACGCTCAAGACCGTCAATGTGCTGGACGACGCAGAAGTGCGCCAGGGCATCAAGGAATACAGCAACTGGCCGACCATCCCCCAGCTCTACATCAAGGGCGAATTCGTCGGCGGCTCGGACATCCTGATGGAGATGTACGAATCGGGCGAACTGCAGCAGATGCTGAACAGCAACCCCGCCTGACCCGCTCCCGGTCATGAGCCACGACCACGCGGATCACGGCCACGCCGAGCCGGCGTGGAAGCACGACGGCGTGCGCGTGATCCCGGGCGACCAGCTCGACCCCCACACGGCCCAGACGCCCGGCATGAACCGGGCCGCCGCGATCAATTTCGCGCGGGTCGGAGCGCAGAAGCTCTGGGCCGGCACGGTCACCATCCACGCCAATGCCAAGACCGGCGCCCACCACCACGGGCATCTCGAGTCCGTGATCTACGTGGTGCGCGGCCGGGCCCGAATGCGCTGGGGCGAGCAGCTCGAATTCACCGCCGAGGCCGGGCCCGGCGATTTCATCTACGTGCCGCCCTACGTGCCGCACCAGGAAATCAACGCCAGCCCGACCGAGGCGCTCGAGTGCGTGCTGTGCCGCAGCGACGGCCAGGCGGTGGCGGTGAACCTCGACATCGAGCCGGTCGAGAAGCCGGAATCCGTGCTGTGGGTCGATCCGACCCACCCCCACGGCGGCGTGTGACCGCCCAGCGACAGATCCGCAAAACACGCCAAAGCGAGAAAACGTAGACATTCGGCGAACCCGGGCACGGCTTATGCTGTCCAAAGAGTGTTCGAAACCGGAGGTGTCCATGGATTCCCGCAGTCTCGTCCCCGCGTCGCCGACTTTCCAGCTGCCGGTCGCCCACCTGCGCAGCGTGTTCCAGACGCACGACGTCGAGCGCAAGCTCGCCAAGCTCCCCGAGCGCGAGCACGAACACCTTCGCACGACCTACGAGCGCATGCTCGAGCGCGGACCCGACCGCTTCCAGGTCAAGCCCAGCGGCGTGCCGGAGATGGCTGCGCTCTACGCCCAGTTGCCCAACTTCACCGAGGTGCTCGACGACGTGCGCCGCCATGTCGCGCTGGCGCAGGACAGCCGCGACGGGCTCGAGGTCACGCCGATGCTGCTGCTCGGGCCGCCCGGCATCGGCAAGACCCATTTCGCCAAGAAGCTCGCCGAGCTGCTGGGGACCGGCATGTCGCTGGTGCCGATGAACTCGATGACCGCAGGCTGGCTGCTCTCCGGGGCTTCATCGCAATGGAAGGGCTCCAAGCCCGGCAAGGTGTTCGAGACACTGGTCGAGGGCCAGTACGCCAACCCGGTGATGGTGGTCGACGAGATCGACAAGGCCGGTGCCGACAGCCAGTACGACCCGCTGGGCGCGCTCTACAACCTGCTGGAGCACGACACCGCGCACGCCTTCGTCGACGAATTCGCCGAGGTGGCGATCGATGCCAGCCAGGTGATCTGGATCACGACGGCCAACGACGCGCGCGGCATTCCCGAACCGATCCTCAACCGGATGAACGTGTTCGAGATCGAGGCCCCCTCGCCCGAGGCGGCGCGCCAGATCGCGCGCCAGCTCTATGTCTCGATCCGGGCCGAGCACGACTGGGGCCGCCTGCTGGCCGAGGAAGCCGGAGCCGACGTGCTCGACCAGCTGGCCACGCTGGCGCCGCGCGAGATGCGGCGTGCGCTCATGACCGGCTTCGGCAACGCCCGGCTGGCGGGCCGCGGGGAAGTGCGGGTCGAGGACCTGCCGCGCGCCAGCGCCGCCCGCAGCCGGATCGGGTTCGTGCAATAGCGGCTGCGTCTCATGGCACCATGTCGGTCTTCATCGACCGACCCATGACCCTCACCCAGAACCTGCTGATCATCGTTGCCCTGATCGCGACCAGCGCCTTCTTCTCCCTCGCCGAAATCTCGCTGGCCGCATCGCGCCGGCTGAGGCTTCGCCAGATGGCGGACGAAGGCGACCTGCGCGCCGAGCGCGTGATGCGCATCCAGGAGCAGCCGGGCCACTATTTCACCGTGGTGCAGATCGGCCTCAACGCGGTCGCGATCCTCGGCGGCGTGGTCGGCGAAGGCGCGCTGAGCCCGTACTTCGCGCGCCTGTTCGAGCTCTGGTTCAGCGTCGAGGCGGCCAAGACCGCCGCCTTCCTGGCTTCTTTCGTGACGATCATCTCGGTGTTCCTGGTCTTCGCCGACCTGTTCCCCAAGCGCCTGGGCATGAGCAGCCCCGAGCTGCTGGCGGTCCGCATGGTCGGGCCGATGCAGGTGCTGATCACCACCTTCAAGCCGCTGGTGTGGCTGTTCACGGTATCGACCGACCTGCTCTTCAAGCTGCTCGGCATGCCGCTGCAGCGCGACGAGAAGATCACCTCGGCCGACATCCTCGCGATGACCGAGGCCGGTGCCCGCGCCGGCGTGCTCGCGGTGCGCGAGCAGCAGGTGATCGCCAACGTCTTCGAGCTCGACACCCGGCTGGTCAGCAGCGTGATGACCTCGCGCGACCGCATCGCCTGGTTCCTGCGCGACGACCCCGAATCGGTGCTGCGCGCGCGCATCGTGGCCGAGCCCTTCTCCGCCTATCCGGTGTGCGCGGGCGACATCGACCATGTGCTGGGTTACGTCGACGCCAAGGACATGTTCCAGCGCGTGCTGAGCGGCCAGCCGCTGTCCTTCGACCACGGCCTGCCGCTGCACAAGGCGCTGGTGATCCCCGACCGCCTCTCGCTGACCGAAGTGCTGGAGCAGTTCCAGCAGGCCCACGAGGATTTCGCGATCATCGTCAACGAGTACAGCCTGGTGGTCGGCGTCATCACGCTCAACGACGTCATGAGCACGGTCATGGGCGACCTGGTCGGCCTGCAGGACGAGGAGCAGCAGATCGTCAAGCGCGACGAGAACTCCTGGCTGATCGACGGCGTGACCCCGATCCAGGATGTGCAGCGTGCGCTCGACATCGAGAGCCTGCCGCACGACGACGAGTACGAGACGCTGGCCGGCTTCCTCATGGTGATGCTGCGCCGCGTGCCCAAGCGCACCGACAGCGTGAGCTGGGCCGGCTACACCTTCGAGGTGATGGACGTGGACAGCTACCGCATCGACCAAGTCATGGTGACGAAGATCTGACTCGCCCCCAGGTTGCCCGGCACTTCGTGTCCGGGCGCCCACCCCCTGCCGGGGGCAACACCAGCGGCCCGGCGAAGCCGGTTCCGCGGTGTTTCACCAACGGGCCGGGCTGCGCCGGCCGGTGAATACCGGCGCGATGGTTTGTTCTTGGGCGGCGCGCAGTGCCCGCCTGTTGGTGGGCAGTCGCGGAACCGGCTTCGCCGGTCCGCTGACTGCGCCCCCGGCAGGGGGTGGGCGGGCTACACGCAGTGAGCCCAACCTCGGGGCGAGCTCAATCGAGCGGCCGGTCCTTGAAGACCCAGATCTGCTGATTGGCGAACACCGCGTCCGGATACGGCGAGCGCCCGCGGCTGCCGTTGTAGCGCCCCAGCGTCATGAACAGGTCGCCCTTTTCGCGGTCGAGGTAGTGGCGCAGGATGACGCAGCCGAAGCGCAGGTTGGTCTGCATGTGGAACAGCTTGGACGGATCGCTGTCGCCGATCACGCGGGTCCAGAAGGGCATGACCTGCATGTAGCCCCGGGCGCCGGCGCTCGAGACCGCGAACTTGCGGAAGTTGCTCTCGACCTGGACCAGCCCCAGCACCAGGCTGACGTCGAGCCCGGAACGGCGGGATTCATACCAGACGGTCTGCAGGAACTCCTTGCGGGTCGGCCAGTCGGGCAGCTTCTTCTTGAGCCGCTCGCTCATGGCCCCGAGCCAGCGCAAGTAGGCCATGCGCGATTCGGTGTCGCCGAATTCCGGGATCGGCGGCGCCTTGTTGTGGATCGCCGAGCTGAGCGCGGTGCGCACCGAGTCGATCAGCGGCTCCTCGATCTGGGCCCCGGCCCTCGCGGCCTGCGGCAGGGCCAGCGAGAGCGCACCGGCGCCCGCACCCGCGATGCACTGGCGCCGGGAAAGACCGGGAGTCGTCAAGGCCGGGAGCTCAGGCCGCCGACAACCGGTCGGCGATGAAGTCGGCGATGCCGGATGCCGGCACCTTGGTCGCCGCCGTGTCACGGCGGTGCTGGTATTCCAGCTGGCCTTCCTTGAGGCCGCGGTCGGAGATCACGACCCGGTGCGGCACGCCGATCAGCTCCCAGTCGGCGAACATCGCGCCGGGCCGCTCGCCGCGGTCGTCGAGCAGCACGTCGACGCCGGCCGCCAGCAGCTGCTCGTAGAGCGCTTCGGCCGCGCTCTTGACCTCGGCGCTGCGGTCCATGCCGATCGGGCAGACCACCACGGTGAAGGGCGCGATCGCGTCGGGCCAGATGATCCCGCGCTCGTCGTTGTTCTGCTCGATGGCGGCTGCCGGCAGCCGCGTGATGCCGATGCCGTAGCAGCCCATCTCCAGGAACTGGGGCTTGCCGGCCTCGTCGAGGAAGGTCGCGTTCATCGGCTTGCTGTACTTGGTGCCGAGCACGAACACGTGGCCGACCTCGATGCCGCGCTCGATCGCGAGCAGGCCGCGGCCGTCGGGCGAGGGATCGCCTGCCACCACGTTGCGCAGGTCGGCCACCGCTTCGGGCTCGGGCAGGTCGCGGCCCCAATTGACGCCGGTCAGGTGGAAGTCGACCTCGTTGGCGCCGCAGATCCAGTCGGCCATCACCGCGACTTCGCGGTCGGCGACGATCTTCACGGGCTTCCTGAGGTTGATCGGGCCCAGATAGCCGGGCTTGCACCCGAAGTGCTCTTCGATCTCGCCCACGGTGGCAAAGCGGAAGCCCTGGTCGAGCCCCGGCACCTTGCTCACCTTGATCTCGTTCATGTCGTGGTCGCCGCGCAGCAGCAGCAGCCAGACCTGGACCTTCTTGACATTGCCGGCGTCGTCCAGCTCCTCGGTGGCCAGCACCAGCGATTTCACGGTGGTCGCCAGCGGCACGCCGAGCAGCAGGGCAACGTCCTCGCAGGTGGCCTTGCCGGGCGTCGGCGTCTTCGTGAGCACGCCGGCGCCCGCAGGACGCGGACCGGCTGGCGCCAGCGCCTCGGCCTTTTCCAGGTTGGCGGCGTAGTCGCTCTCGGGGCAGTAGACGATCGCGTCCTCGCCGGTGGCGGCGATGACCTGGAACTCCTGGCTGACGTCGCCGCCGATGGCACCGCTGTCGGCCGCCACGGCCCGGTAGCGCAGCCCGAAGCGGTCGAAGGCCCGCCGGTAGGCGTCCGACATGATCTTGTAGCTGGCCTTGGCGCCGTCGAGGTCGCGGTCGAAGCTGTAGGCGTCCTTCATGATGAACTCGCGCCCGCGCATCAGGCCGAAACGGGGCCGGCGCTCGTCCCGGAACTTGGTCTGGATCTGGTAGAAATTCTTCGGCAGCTGCTTGTAGCTGCGGATCTCCTGGCGCGCGATGTCGGTCACCACCTCTTCGCTGGTGGGCTGGATCACGAAGTCGCGGTCATGCCGGTCCTTGATGCGCATCAGCTCGGGGCCGTAGCCCTGGAAGCGGCCGGCCTCCTGCCAGATCTCGGCCGGCTGCACCACCGGCATCGCGAGCTCGACCGCGCCGGCCCGGTTCATTTCCTCGCGCACGATGGCCTCGACCTTGCGGATCACGCGCAGGCCCATCGGCATGTAGGTATAAATACCGGTGCCCAGCTTCTTGATCATGCCGGCCCGCATCATGAGGCGGTGGCTGGCGACCTCGGCATCGGCGGGCGCTTCCTTGAGGGTGGAGATAAAGAATCGGGAAGCTTTCATCGGTCTCGAAGGGGGCTCAAACGGGTGCTCGGGAGGGCAGGTCCTGAGGGGGCCTGGAACCGGTCGCTTGCCGTGCGCAACCCGGCATGCATAATCGACTCAGTTCAAAAAATTGGGGTTTGATTATGCTCGACCGGGACGGCTTCAGGCCCAACGTCGGCATCATCCTGCTCAACCAGAGAAACCAGGTTTTCTGGGGCAAACGCATCCGCACCCATTCCTGGCAGTTTCCGCAAGGCGGCATCGATCGCGGCGAAAGTCCCGAGCAAGCCATGTTCCGGGAACTGCACGAGGAAGTGGGTCTCCATCCGGAGCATGTGCGGATCGTCGCCCGTACCCGCGACTGGTTGCGCTACGAGGTGCCGGATCGGTTCATCCGCCGTGACGCACGGGGCCACTACAAGGGCCAGAAGCAGATCTGGTATTTGCTGCAGCTGACGGGTCACGACTGGGACCTGAACCTGCGCGCCACCGACCATCCGGAATTCGACGCCTGGCGCTGGCACGACTACTGGGTTCCGCTCGACGTGGTGGTCGAATTCAAGCGCGGCGTCTACGAGATGGCGCTGACCGAACTCGCCCGCTACCTGCCCCGGCAGGATTTCCGCAACCGTTTTCTGCGCAGCAATGTGCGGGCCCGCGAGTTCGAGCGCCATCCGCCCGGCCCGGGCCACGAACCGACCTTCGAGCTGCCGCCCGGCGCCAGCTTCGATCCCAACCCGAATGCCAACCTTGCCAACGATTCTGCCTCGACGACCGATCCGTCCGCTCTTCCGCGCTAGCCGCACCCTCCTGCTCGCCTGTGCCCTGGGCGGGGCCGCGCTGGCCCAGGCGCAGCTGTTCAGCAAGGACGCCGACTGGAAGGAAACCGAGGTGCCGCCGCCACCGGCCTTCGACCAGAACAAGCTGGTGGCCATCGACATGCCGCCCTACATGACGCTCAAGTTCGGCATCGACCCGGGCACCATCAAGGTCAGCGACGACGGCGTGGTGCGCTACGTGGTGGTCGCCACCCACAAGGAGGGCGGCGGCTTCAATGCCTTCTACGAGGGCCTGCGCTGCGCCACGGCGGAGTACAAGAGCTACGCACGCTTCAACAACGGCAGCTGGGACCTCACGCCGGCGCCCGAATGGAAACGCCTCGGCGATCGCAACTCGACCTATACCAAGGCCCTGGCGACCCAGGCGCTGTGCCGCGGCAATGCGCCGCGTGCGTCGGTCGGGGAGATGGTGCGCTATCTCAGGGCGCCGGTGCGCGAGGTGGAATAACTCTGATCAGTTGAGGACAGAGCAAAAACTGCTACGCAGTTTCTTGGTCTGTCCCGCAAGGTCTCAGGAGTACATCAGCACCATGTTGTCGCGGTGGACCATCTCCGGCTCCGCCACGTAGCCCAGCAGGCGCTCGAACTCCGACGAGGGCTTGCGGCACAGCATGCGTGCCTCGACGCTCGAATAGTTGGCCAGGCCACGCCCCAGCTCGACGCCCCGTTCATCGCGGATGGCGATCACGTCGCCACGCGAGAACTCGCCCTCGACGGCGGTCATGCCGATCGGCAGCAGGCTCTTGCCCTCGGTGCGCAGCTTGACCGCCGCGCCGGCATCCACCGAGACCGCGCCGCGCAGTTGCAGGTGGTCGGCCATCCAGCGCTTGCGCGCCTGGTGCTTGGCGGTCTGCGCCACCAGCAGCGTGCCGATGGACTCGCCGCGTGTCAGCCGCAGAAGCGCGTCGGGCTCGCGGCCCCAGGCGATCACGGTCGACGCCCCTGAACCCGCAGCGCGCTTGGCAGCCAGGATCTTCGTGATCATGCCGCCGCGGCCGATGCTGCTGCCCGCGCCGCCCGCCATGGCTTCGAGCGCAGGATCGCCAGCCGCCGCCTCGTCGACGAAACGGGCCTCGGGGTCCTTGCGCGGATCGGCGGTGTAGAGGCCCTTCTGGTCGGTCAGGATCACCAGCGCGTCGGCCTCCACCAGATTGGCGACCAGCGCCCCCAGCGTGTCGTTGTCGCCGAACTTGATCTCGTCGGTGACCACCGTGTCGTTCTCGTTGATGACCGGAACCACGCCGAGCGCGAGCAGGGTCATCAGGGTCGAACGGGCGTTCAGATAGCGCTCGCGATCGGCCAGGTCGGCGTGCGTCAGCAGCACCTGGGCGCTGCCCATGCCGTTCTCGCGCAGCTTGCTTTCGTAGACCTGGGCCAGGCCCATCTGGCCGACGGCGGCGGCAGCCTGGAGCTCGTGGATCTCGTGCGGGCGCACGCGCCAGCCGAGCCGCTTCATGCCTTCGGCGATCGCGCCGCTCGACACCATCACGACCTCGCGCCCATCGCGCACCAGCAATGCCAGCTGCCGGCACCATTCGCCGATCGCCTTCTCGTCGAGCCCGCGGCCCTCGTTGGTGACCAGGCTGGAACCCACCTTCACGACGATGCGGCGCGCGTCGCGCAGCACGGCAGAACCTTGCATTGAACTCATTGCTGGAGGTCGGGGAAACGCGGATCGATCTCGGTCGGCGGCTGTTCGGCCACCTGCTGCGCCTTGACGTGCTGGTAGATCGCCTGGACCAGCGGTTCGCAGCCTTCGCGCGTGAGGGCCGAGATCTCGAACACCGGCCCCTTGAAACGCAGCCGCTTGACGAAGTCCTTGACCTTCGCCGCGCGTTCGTCATCGGCCACCATGTCGAGCTTGTTCAGCACCAGCCAGCGCGGCTTGTCGTACAGCGCCTTGTCGTATTTCTTGAGCTCGCCGACGATCGCCTTGGCCTGCGCGACCGGGTCCACGCCCTCGTCGAAGGGTGCCAGGTCGATCACGTGCAGGAGCAGGCGGGTGCGCTGCAGATGACGCAGGAACAGGTGGCCAAGGCCGGCGCCTTCGGAGGCACCTTCGATCAGGCCGGGCAGGTCGGCCACCACGAAACTCTGCTCCGGACCGACCCGCACCACGCCGAGATTCGGATGCAGGGTGGTGAAGGGATAGTCGGCGATGCGCGGGCGGGCGTTGGAGATGGCGCTGATCAGCGTCGACTTGCCGGCGTTCGGCATGCCCAAGAGGCCGACATCGGCCAGCACCTTGAGTTCGAGCTTGAGGTTCTTCTTCTCGCCCGGCCAGCCCGGCGTCTTCTGCCGCGGCGCACGGTTGATCGCGCTCTTGAAGCGCATGTTGCCGAAGCCGCCGTCGCCGCCCTTGGCGATCGTGATGACCTCGCCGGGCGTCAGCAGTTCGTACAGCACCTCGCCGGTCTCGGCATCGGAAATGATGGTGCCTACCGGCATCTTCAGCGTGACGTCGTCGCCGGCGGCACCGAACATGTCGGAGCCCATGCCGTGCTGGCCGCGCTTGGCATCGTGCCGGCGCGAGTAGCGGAAGTCGACCAGGGTGTTGAGGTTCGAATCGGCGACCGCGAACACATGGCCGCCGCGACCGCCGTCGCCGCCGTTCGGACCGCCGAATTCCTTGTACTTCTCATGGCGGAACGACACGCAGCCGTTGCCGCCGTCGCCAGCGGCGACGTCGATGAAGGCTTCGTCCACGAACTTCATGAGATGTCCAGTCAGTCAGTCTACAAAATGAAAAAGCCCCGGCAAAGCGGGGCTCCGATCGGGTCGAAGTGACTGGCTTACGCCGGCGTCACGTTGACCGTGTGCTTGTTCAGTGCACCCTTGGTGCCGAAGGACACAGTGCCTTCGACCAGGGCGAACAGCGTGTGGTCCTTGCCGATGCCGACGTTGACGCCGGGATGGAACTGGGTACCGCGCTGGCGCACGATGATCGAGCCTGCGCTGATCAGTTCGCCGCCGAAGCGCTTCACGCCGAGCATCTTGGGCTTGGAGTCGCGCCCGTTTCGCGTTGAGCCGCCGCCTTTTTTCTGTGCCATGGAATCTGCTCCTTAGCCGGCGATCGCGCCGATTTGCAGTTCGGTGAACTGCTGGCGATGGCCTTGACGTTTCTGATAGTGCTTGCGACGGCGCATCTTGAAGATGCGAACCTTGTCGTGCTTGCCGTGGGACAGCACCGTGACAGTGACGGTGGCGCCGGACACCAGGGGCGTACCGACCTTGATTTCGCTGCCGGTTCCGACTGCGAGCACCTGATCGATCACGATTTCCTGGCCCACGTCCGCAGCAATCTGTTCTACTTTAATTTTTTCGCCGGAAGCAACGCGATACTGCTTGCCACCGGTTTTTATGACCGCGTACATATTGACCTCTTGATCTTGTTCATCCCATGGCATCTCCATAGGATGGCTCCGCGGCGAATTCCGCAGAGCCCGAGATTATAGCATCCCGGGCGATTCACGCCACTGGCAGCGCCCCGCGCCGCCTCGGGACGCCCCGGCCTTCCCTATAATCGAAGGCTCCCGGCCATTGCGGCCTCCAGCGCCATCGACGCACATTCTGCAGCGCGCAAGCGCCCTCCCCTTTGTCAGTCCACGCCGCCGACACCTCTCCCGCCGCCGCCGTTCTCAGCCTCATCGCCGAAGACATGGCCGGCGTCGACCTCGTGATCGCCCGCCGCCTCGACACCGGTGTGCCGCTGGTGAGCCAAGTCTCCAAGTACATCATCTCCGCGGGCGGCAAGCGGCTGCGCCCCGCCCTGCTGCTGCTGATGGCGGGCGCCCTCGGCTACCGCGGCGAGCAGCGCTTCAACCTCGCGGCCGTGGTGGAGTTCATCCATACGGCGACGCTGCTGCACGACGACGTGGTGGACGAATCGACGCTGCGCCGCGGCCGCCCCACCGCCAATGAATCCTTCGGCAATCCCGCCAGCGTGCTGGTCGGCGACTTCCTGTATTCCCGCGCCTTCCAGATGATGCTGGATGCCAACGACGTGCGCGTGATGGAGATCCTCGCGGACGCCACCAACGTGATCGCCGAAGGCGAGGTGCTGCAGCTGATGAACATGCACGACGCCACGCTCGACGAAGAGGCCTACCTGAAGGTGATCCGCTCGAAGACCGCCAAGCTGTTCGAGGCCAGCACGCGGCTGGCCGCGGTGCTGGCCGGCGCACCTGCAGCCGTCGAACAGGCCTGCGCCGACTACGGGCAGGCGCTGGGCACAGCTTTCCAGGTCATCGACGACGTGCTGGACTATGCCGGCGACGCCAACGAAACCGGCAAGAACGTGGGCGACGACCTGCGCGAGGGCAAGACCACGCTGCCGCTGATCCTGGCCATGCAGCGTGGAACGCCCGAGCAGAGCGCCCTGATCCGCAGCGCCATCGAGGCCGGCGACACGGCGCAGCTGCCGCAGATCGTGACCATCGTGCGCGAAACGGGCGCACTGGAGGCGACTCGCGCCGCCGCCGCGGCCGAGGCTCAACGCGCGATCGACGCACTTCGTGGTTTTTCTGCAAATTCGCACTCCGCGGCTTTGCTACAATTAGCGGCTCAGTTGCTTGAGCGACGCGCCTGACGAACAACCCACCCCAGGGTCTCGCAGTCACGACACTTTTCTTGCAACCAGCACCATCGGGGTGTAGCTTAGCCTGGTAGAGCGCTACGTTCGGGACGTAGAGGCCGGAGGTTCGAATCCTCTCACCCCGACCAGATGTTTCCTAAGTAAATCAACAACTTAGGCTTCGGCGACAAGCCCTCCTGCGACAAAAAGCAGGGTCAAACGGGCCAACTGCGCCAAATCTGCGCCAAAAGTGAGATTTCGCAGCTTCGCCATGCTGCGTTCCGCTTCGCTTTGCATCGCCGTGCTTCGCTTCGCGCGAAGCCGGCCGCATACCGGACGTGTCGAGCCGCGGCGGCACCTCCTCAACTTCCTTAAAAGCTGACGGTCGCGCCGAAGCGATATAGCTCGCCGCGATTTTCCGCCCCGGTCGCTAGACGGGTCTCCAGTAACTTTTTGGAGATTCACTCCCGTGGCCACCGTTCAAAACCGCTCCCCCTACGTCATCTCTGTCGCCCGACGCCCCGAGCTGACCCGCAAGTTCTCCTTCAGCCAGCTCAAAGCCGCCAAGGCCTACATGCAGGAGATGAAAATCCAGCATCCCAAGTGCAAAGTCGACGTCAGCCAAGAGGAAAGCCACTTCCAGGTACGCCTGCGCAACAAGGGGCATCGCGAACAAACCAAGTCGTTCGAGTCCCTGACCGAGGCTGACCAGTTCATCAAGGAAATGGATTCGCAGCAGTCGCGCGGCCTCTTCCGAGACTACACCGCCGCATACGGCATCACCACCGCTCAGCTCATCCAGCGTTACATCGAGGAAGAGTGCGCCGGCCTGAAGGGCGGCGCGAACTACACCATCATCCTCAAGGCCTTGGCGGCAGATAGCACCAACGAACTGCGCAAGCGCATCGACATCCGAAAGCGTGAGCTCAAGGAATTCGGCCGCTTCATCACGCCCTTGGGTGCAAATCGGCACCCCATGGGCTCGCTGGAATGGCTGAACAAGCCCTTGCCGGAGGTGACCCCCGTAGACATCGAGACATTCGTGCGTGACCGTCTGGAGTTCGTCGTCCCGTCCACGGTAGACCGGCAACTGGACCTGCTCCAAGCCGTCTACAAGGTGGCGACCTCCACTTGGGGCTACTACCTGGACCGACCTCCCATGCAGGGCGTTCGCCGTCCGAAGTATTTCAACGAGCGGGACCGCCGCCTCAAGGGCGACGAGGAAGTGCGACTGCTGGACGCAGCGCGCCGGGAGGACCAACTGCGCTCCATTGAGTTGCGTACCCAAGAGCTGATGGCTCACGCTCGGACAGTAGCCGCAACGCAGAGCAGCACATATGCACAGAAGACGACCATCAAGGAGGCCTATGACGAAGCGCGCGCCGCCGCCCTGGGCAGCTACAAGCATGTCCCATTTTTCGAGGCGTTCGTGATGTACCTCCTCGGCACGGCGGCACGGCGCGGGGAGGCCCTGGCGCAGTTCTGGGACCGAATCGACTTCGAGGCACAGACGGCATACCTTCCGACCAGCAAGAACGGTCGCCCGCGCGTACTCGCCGTCCGACGCGACCTGCTGGAGTTGCTGGGTCAATTGCCGCGCACGTCCGACCTCGTCTTCGACATTGGTGTGAAAGAACTGTGCAACGCATGGAATCGGATTTGCGAGGATGCCGGTATCGAGGACCTGCACATGCATGACCTGCGGCACGAAGGCATCAGTCGCGCCGCAGAGTCGGGGCTTTTCCCGACGGTTTTGGACTTGCAGGCGTACAGCGGACATCGCGATTTGCGCTCCCTGTCTCGTTATACGCACCTGATGCCCAGCGCCATCGCCAAGCGCCTCGACCAGGCCGAGGAAAATCGCCTGGAAGCGATGGGCCACAAGGGACGCCTGCGGCTCAAGCAGTCGGCGATGATGTTCCTTGGCAGCGGCATGGAGTCTTCGGCGCCGGCCCAACCCTCAGATGCGCCTGATACGTCGAACGTCATCCCTATGCGACGTCCGAACGTGGCGTAAAGCAGCGGCCCATCGCCTGACTCGCCGGCCGGCGACCCGTCGACCAGCGCACGCGCAGCGCCGTGCCAGGCCTGCTGAAAGAAAATGCAAATGGAGCGGCCCGCAGGGGCCGCTCCGAAATCAGTGACGTTTGTCCTTCCTCGTTTGCGAGGACACCGAGAGCCCCAACTCTCGGAGCACCCGAGTGATGGTCGCGTAGCTCCCTCGTCCTAGCTCCAGCCTGACATTGACGGGGCCTACGAAGCGTCCTTGCCGCTGCAGCGCTTCGACTGCCTTCTTCACGTCATCGACACTGATGCCCTTCGGGCCCGGGCGCTTTGCCGCTACGGCCCTTCTCTCTTTTTTTTCCGTCACACATGGCTCCAATCGAACCGGCACCTGCCAGCCTTGCCATGTGTAGGAACCCTCCAAAAACGCTGACTCGAACTCGTAACCGAAAACGCTGGCGAATTCCGGGATGTCCATGGAACATCTAACCCCATAGAGGAGGCAGCAGCGGCGCCAGCGACTGAGCGTCAAGCGCCGGCAGCGGGACCGACAGCGAGAAGCTGCCGACGCGCCCCCTCAACCTTTTCATGGCGTCGCAAAGCCGATGCTTGCTCTCGGAGAAAACATCAATGCCAGTTTGGCGAATTGCACCTATCGCGGACGAGCCCTCATCTACGTTGACGTCGTGGAGCGTCTTTGAGACTGAGCGCCAGGAGCGCCATCTCTGCGGCTACGCGCTCGAAAGTGGCGAAGGACGAGTGACCTCCGCCATCGCGACTTTCGACCCCGAGAAGGCCACCGCAAAGACCAGCAGTGGACGCATCTACAAGCTCAAAGGCCGACCCGGAGCTAGCGCCGATGCGGAGTACGTGAAAGCAAGATGGCTCCGGATGAACTCAAGTGCGGAGCATCGCGACGTTACGGCGGAGCTCTGGGCATCAATCAGTTCCGGCCGCGCCGCGGGAGCAGACAAACGGTGATTCAGCTTGAAGTCTCTTGCGAGTTGCAGGACGGTACGGAATTTCAAGATGTCGGAGCGTTCGCATTCGATGTCAATGCGCCCACGGGGTACTGCGCGGTCGAGCTGAATCAGAGCTATACCAGCGTCAGCGTTCTTGACGAGGACGGCGCTTGGCCCAATCCGGTCCATATCCTTCTCGCTCGCGCCCTCGCCCGCTCGTCGCGGTCAAAACCGACCAGTGCATTGACTGTGTCAGCGGTAGTCCACGTCACTGTGCAAATTAACCTGTGCGGCATTCCCTACGATGTGCTGGAGGCACGGGGAGACGGCCGGCAGGTCTACGACTTCTATGGTTCATTCGTCGAGGGGCCACATACTCGTTTTCAGGTATGGCGACTGGTTCGACAAATGCTTCAACGCCGCAATTTCCAGCTTCAGCGCGCGCATAGTGAACTGAACATCTATCGGTTTGGTTCGACGGAGTACTGCCGCGTTTCAGAATTGCCCGAAGAATTGCAGGTCGCGTTCGGCATCTGCCATGCGTTGAGCCCTATGCCGTACCCACCCGAAGTTACCGACGCGTGCTACCTCAAGGACATGGAGCTCTTTTTGGAGATGCTGCGTCTAGGGCGCGGCTATCCGCCGCTCGTCTTGAGTCGAAGGTTACATGGCAGCTGATAGCGGAAGGGTCTTGTCCCGGCGCCCTGTATTGTTCCTGGACATTGACGACACGGTGTGTCTGCATCGCCCGTACGGTGGCTATGACGTCCTGAGGGCTTTGATAACAGAAAGGCAGGGCCAAGTACCACTGGACTCGCATCACGACCTCTGGGCGCGGCTCCTCGACAGCCGCGCAATTCACCGCCTCTTGCTACTACATGAGGAATTCAGCCCGACATATGTCTTGAGCACGTCATGGGCTCGCATATTCGATGAAGCCTCGCTGCGGCGAATATTGAGTCTTGCTGGACTGGGATTTGTAGTATCCAACCTGCACGAAGGCCCTGCTTCAACAGTTGGCAGCCCGAACGCCCGCTGCCAAGACATGCGCACGTGGCTGAATGCGCACTCCGAATGCGCCGAGTTGTGGGTTGTGGTCGGCGACGAACGCTCTGGCACCGGGCTGCTGTACGACGGACTTTCGGCGCTCCAGAAATTCATCGTGATTTGCCCCCCGCGCGCAGGGCTCACAAACGTCGTGTACCGAAAGCTGCGCGACGCGCTGCTAGCGCGCGTTCAAAGCCCCTGTGGTTAAAGGAACCTAGATGATTGGAATGCCTCATGAGCAATCGTCAAGGCAGCGAGTAGTGCCCTTCCTCGAACGCGACGACGTGCTCTGTCTGAACTCAACGTGCGCCGGCTACGACGTAGCGCTCGCGCAGGCGCTGCCGCTGGCGCGAAACTCGAACGCCATAGGCGGCGGAGTTCCAGACCGCTGGGACCAACTGTTCGACAAGACAGCATGCGAATGTCCCCGGGCGCCTGGGGCAGCATGGAGGCTCGAATCATGACGATGCCGAGTGAACGCACACGAGCGGTAGTCGAAACACGGCGATTCTTGGAGAAGTTGGCCGCAGGGCGAATGGCGCGGGAATCGCCTGAGCGGCTGCAGAGCTACGCGTCATCGCTACTTTGCCACTACCCGAACGATTCCGATATGCACTTGACGGCAAGCTTTTTGCCGGCATGGTGGTCGCCGCCCGAAGAGCCGCAAACATGACCAAATACGGGACGCACGAAGCGTTCGAGCGAGCCACCCTGATTTGCACGAGTGCGTCCGACTGCCGTCAAATGATGTCCTGGACAAAACCGACGCCCAAGCCGGGCTACACGCGGGCCAAACCTGCATGAGGCCCGAGCTTGTTCCCAAATCCCGCGCGCTCGCACGCGTACTGCGGCACCGGCCGGAAATATGGGGCGTCCGCCTCGACCGCGAGGGCTGGTGCCAGGTCGACGCTCTTCTTGCAGGTGCGGCTAGCCATGGGCAAGCGTTGAGCCTCGCGGAGTTACATGAAATCGTTGACGCCAACGACAAGCAGCGCTTCGGGGTGTCGCCAGATGGGCGTCGAATCCGTGCGGTACAGGGTCATTCTGTGTCCGTCGACCTCAAGCTGCCAACGAGAACTCCACCGCCGGTGCTCTATCACGGGACCGTCCGAAAGCATTTGCCCGCGATTCGGCGTGAAGGCCTGCTGCCGATGAACCGCCATGCCGTGCATCTGTCGACAACGAAAGACGCAGCGGAAGCTGTTGGACGCAGGCGCGGCGCCCCCGTAGTTCTGGTCGTCGACAGCTACGCAATGCATCGCGCCGGACTCAAGTTTCAACAAGCTGAGAACGGCATCTGGCTGACGGCCGCAGTGCCGGCCAAGTTCCTCAACTCCAGCCGCCCGCTGGCCGCGCCGACCAGCTTACCGACAGGCAATCACATTCCGCAGGACTTTCAAAGTCAGCTGATGCATCAGGCAGCCGTCGAACTCATCGCTGCAGACCCAATGCTCGTGAGCAGGGCCAAGGCAACCCTCGCACGATGGATGGCGAAAGGGGACCCGCGCACGTCACCTCTCTGGGCGCAATGGCGCCAAATCCTTGACCAACAGAACTGGACCAGGGCGCTCGAGGACTCCGAAGTCGGACGTCAGCTACGGCAGGCGTCCCCGCTGTCCACGCTGCTTCCACAAGCGCGACGGCTCGAAATCATTCGTGAGGTCAGCAGCTTGAAGGCCCAGACGCGGTCAGAACACAGACTAACTGCCGAGGCATCTCCTATAAAACGGGGAACGGTGCTCGCTTCCTTGCTGCCCGAAGAAGTAGCTACGCCGCCACTCTCTTCACGACGGAGTTCGGTTGGCAAGAAGCGCGGATGAGCGACGTCGAACTCCTGGACCGCCTTCGTAGTGCGTTTATGACACGGGTCGCGGCACACAGCGGCAAGCAAAAGCCAATGACATTCGCTTTCCGACGTCAGGTCGAGCAAGCGCCGAGGGGGCGGCCATCGGTCGAACCTCTTGACACGTTCGGCTGGAACGGAAAGACATATGCGTATCCAACTTGCTTCAGACCTGCATCTTGAGCTTCTCTCACGAGATTTTCCCGGCGAGACGCTCATTCGTCCGGTCCCTGAGGCGGATATTCTGGTACTGGCCGGGGACATCGGTGCAGGACCATCAGCCATCGATATGTTCAAAGACTGGCCTGTACCCGTCCTATACCTATGCGGAAATCATGAACTCTATGGAGGAGGGGCCTGGGAGAGGGTGCGAAAGGCCGTGCAGCGTGCCGCCGCGGGTACATCCGTCCAGGTGCTCGAACGAGATGTCACTGAGTTCCACGGTGTGCGCATCCTTGGATGCACGCTGTGGACGGACTATCGCCTCGACGGGAAGAACGCGCAGTCCGAGGCGATGGCGTACGCGCACCGCGCCTTGAACGACCACCGACTGATTTCGACCAGCGACGGGCGCGCCTTCACACCATTAGACGCACTCCGAGACCATGAGCTGTCACGCGCATGGTTGGAAAAGGAGCTCGACCACCCGTACTCGGGGAGAACGGTTGTCATCACTCACCACGCCCCACATCCGAACTCCATTCATCCCCAGTACTCAGGTAGCAAACTGAATGCCGGGTTCGCAAGCAACCTGACCCCACTAGTTGAACAGGCGGACCTCTGGCTTCACGGCCACGTACACAACTCGTTCGACTACCGCGTGGGGCGGTGCCGTGTAGTGGCGAATCCGCGCGGGTACGCTCTGAACGCGCGATATGTCTCGTCGGTCGACCAGCTCAAATTCGAGAACGAGGACTTTGACTATGGGTGCCTTATTGACACCGCCTCTGAGAAGTTCGTGGACGACGCGGATGCCAAGAACGGGCCGACACCAAAGTCCCAAAGCTAAGCCCCTAAGCAGCAAGGTCAGCTGCGGGAACTCGCAGTTCCTATCCCTCCCGACTGTCGCGGAGCTCGACTATCTGCATTCCCACGATACGGTGCCGCAGGCACAACACCTCCGATTTCGAACGGTGCCGAACGCACCTCAACGAGCGTCATTTCCAAAAAGCGCGGTATGCCCCCAGACCGAGTGGCCGCCGTTCATGGATTGAGCAAATCATGAGAATCTTTTTCGACACGGAGTTCACCGCGTTACGAGACGACGCGGAGCTGATATCGATTGGGCTCGTCGACGAGACCGCGCGCCACACCTTCTACGCGGAGGTCCTGGGTGTTGACGCATCGCGCTGCAGTCCGTTCTGTCGAGCGAGTGTGCTTCCCATTCTTGAGGGCGGCAGCGCCGCACTCCCCCTCGGCAAACTGCGGGAGACGCTTCGCATCTGGCTTTTCACTGTCGGACCAGCGACGTTGGTCTGCGACTCCTCACGCGACATGGTTCAGCTACTCCGCTTGTTCCCAGACGGGTTGCCTGGCGGCTGCTCGGTCAGCGTTCTTGGCTTCGTGGGGAACATGCGCCGGCGCCTGCTCAACCTTAGACGGCGACTTCACAGAAGGCATGGCCTACGCGTTCATCACGCTCTCGACGACGCCAAAGTGAACCGAATCGCGCTCGTCTGATTGCGGTAAGCCGACGACAAGGCGTGTCGAGGAGGTGGTGGTGCACTATGCCAGGTCGCCCAAGGCAGTCCTGGGCCACAGCGAACTGGCGAAGCCTGGCGAGAAGCACACTGACCGGCAGGCCATCCGTCTTTCCGCCCCCGACAGTCAGGACCTGGCCGCATTCCTGGGAACGCTCACCGGCGTCGTTCAGGCCAGGTGATGTGGCTCGCGCTTCTGCGAGCTCAGGGGGCCGCGCATCTGCAATACAGAGGGTGGCAGCCCGAACATCGCTCGCGCCGTCCGCGACAGGTGCGCAGAGTCCGCGAAGCCGGCCGCGTGCGCCGCGGTCGAGAGATTGGCCCCGGCCATGAGCAGTGTCCACACGTGCAGGAGTCGCCGCCACAGGACGTAAGTCCGCAAGGGCATGCCCGTTTCCTCGACAAACAGGTGTCGGAAGCGCTCCGGCGAGAGATTCGCCGCCTTGGCCACGTCGGGGAGCGAAACGCTCTCGTCGACCCGCTGGCGGATGTACTCGATGGCAGCGAGGACGCGCGGGTCGGACGGCTCCCTCGGCGCCGCTCCGGACAGGTCCCGGACAAGCTGCATGCACACCGCTTGCACCGCCTCGTAGCTCCTCTCGACCCGCCAAGCTCTTTCCAGGCGCTTCGCGGCGACCGCCACCGTGTCGGTGTCGAGGAGCTCGAGTCCATCTTGCAGGCGAGCAGCAAGTGCCTTCCCCTCAGGAGTCTCCGGCTCGATGAACAGAACCGCGCTCATGTCGCAGTCGTTCACATCGATGGTGTGCACTGCCCGGGACGGCACTAGTGCTGCGGCACACGCCTGCCATTCACCGTGACGGCCTAGCTGCACACGCAGGCCCGTGGGCGCGCCCAAGACCAGCTGGATGGCGTAGTGCGAGTGCGGCTCAATGGGAGAACCGCCGCCTTCGCCTAGGAACCCGCAAACGCCGGTCCAGGCTACGAAGTCGCCTCGGTAGCGGGTTGCAGACTGTGTGCTCATGGTTCAACGGCTCTGCCGCCAGTCTACTGACCACCCGCCTGTCACGAAAGCCCCAACTGGATGGCCGCGCTGGCATCTGTTCGGCCGTGGCCGTCCAACAGCGGTGTTGAATGAAAAGGCTGCCTATCTAGCCTCTGCGTTCAAGTCCAAAACGGCCCCAGCGCGAAGAATTCAGGCCTCACCAACCCCTTCTGGAGCCCTCAAATGACTTCCATCGCCACCGGCACCCAAGCCGCCCCGTCTCCCTCCGCCGCCGCTCAACCCACCCGCTGCGAGTGCGCCACCTGCAGGTGCGACAGCTGCAACTGTGTCACCTGTGACTGCACCAGCTGTGATTGCGCCACGGCCGATTCGGCCAGCTGCGGCTGCGTCAACTAAGAGCACGTGGAGAACCGGCACTTCCCACGAGTCCGCGTCGGGTACACGGAGGCGTGGCCCGACAACCGTTCGCACAGTGAAAAGAAGACCTCCATGTCATTCCCAAACATCGGCCTCGTCATCCTCATCGGCGTAGTCGCTACAGCGGTCATGGATATGTGGCTGCTCACCCTCTCCCGACTCGGCGTACCCACCACCGATTGGCGGTTGGTTGGCAGGTGGGTCGGGCAGATGCCACGGGGGCGATTTGCGCACGCGTCCATCGCCAAGGCGGCACCGGTAAGAGGCGAACACCCGCTGGGCTGGCTTGCCCACTATGGGGTCGGCATCGCCTATGCCGCCGTGCTCGTTGCGTTCGTAGGGACCGATTGGGCAGGCCAACCGACCATCCTTCCAGCGCTGGTCTTCGGATTGGTCACTGCGGTAGTGCCGCTGCTTGTGATGCAACCTGCCATGGGGTCTGGCTTTGCCGGCTCCAACACCACGGCTCCTGTCAGGAGCTGCGTGCGTATTCTTGCGAACCACGCGGTGTTTGGAGCCGGCCTGTACGTGGCAGCTGTAGCCATCGCATGCCTTTGACGCTCGACGGCGCTGCTGGGACTCAGTTCAGCACTCGCATACCCCCTGCGGCAGGTTGCGGCCAAAACCGGAAGTTCATCACGATGCTCCGGTTTTGCTGCCGTTGGTTGCCATCGGCCCTCCGACCCCGACTACAGTCGGCCCTCGAAGGCGGGTTCGCGCGTCGCAATCCGCTTTTTAGAGCTGTCGAACGAGAATCGCACATATGTCCAAGTCGAAGTTTATAAGAGACTCCAATGCGGAACTGGATGGCCGAGAGTGGGGCAAGTTCTTGGCATGGGTCAAGGTGCCGGGTCGCACAAAGTCTGAGATGGAGGAGCGCTTCAACGAGCTTGTTCGCGCCGGCAACCGGCACGCTGTCGCGGCGGAGCTCAAAATGCCTCGCCCGCCGCGGCCGACGTCTTGGGATTTGGGGCCATACGCGACCGACGTTGCAGGAATTCCGCCAATCGACGAGGCCGGGCTCTGGAAGCCTGGCAGAACGCAGTAGACACTGCGCGCTGCTAGCCGCGCGCGCCTTCCTTCAGCATACGCTGGCCGATGGATAGGTGCTTTCGTCGTCGGCCAAGACCAGACATTGGCCGAGACCTCCTGGATGCTTGATGCTCTCATTTCGCCTGATGCAAAAGCCAGACTCTCAGAATCAGTCGGCTCCACGTTCATAGGGACCACTCGATGAAATTCTGTCCCCACTGCGGTTCCAAGCTAGTTATTGAGAACAGTCGGTTCTGCCAGGAATGCGGCCTGGAGTTGGAAAGCCTTCCTGCGTCACGTGAAGGTCTGGAGACTGCCGTTGTTCCGCCGACGGCCCAGGCGGTGACCGGCGAACCCGTTCGTTCGAGCGCGCAGGCGCACAGTTTTGGTGACGCGCATGCCGCCGCGTTCTTTCCCGCTCCCGTTTCTCCGCCTGGTCGTCTCTCAGCTTGGTTTTGGGCAGGCTGTATCGCCCTCGTTCTCTCGTTCGGCTTTTGGCTTCTGCCCGTTTTCGGCGGCACGCCGACACTGAGCACCGGATTCACGGCAGTGGACGTCATCCTCATCGCAGGGTTTCTGAACGCTCACCTCTTTCGAAGGACGGGCCGCCGGCGGCTCATCGGTTTTGTCTTCGGCGTCGTCGTGAGCATTGCTTTGCTGTGGTGCCTGAAAGTCGCGCTTGGAGGCGCATATCGGATGGGAGTCGTTCCAGGACCCGCTGCCGCCAAAACGTCTGGGGCCACTGTGCCCAGTGAAGGTGCCAAGCCACATATCGACCCGAAAGGCTGGACCGAAGAAAGCACTGGGAGTACCGAGCCGGGTCCGTGGCTCAAGTTCTCGCCTGCCGGCACCCGCTACTACCAGGACGCCAAGGGTGTCATCTATCGGCTCTACCCGCCGGGTGTTAAGCCTGACGCAGAGCCTGCAAATCCGTTTGGGGTGATTGACAGCACCGCGGAGCCTCCAGCGCCGGTTCGGGTTCGTCCCTGACCGCCGATACGCTAGGGTGCGTGCGTTGAACCCTGAGGGGCGTCAGCCGCCCACAACATGCAGGCACAGTGCAGTGGCGCAAGTAGGTCGGACGGCGCGCCATTCTGATGCAACTAGCCGAGGTCACGAGGCGACTGGCTATTTGGCCTGGCCGTTCATTGATGCTAGAAGCTGAACCCGACGCTACTTGAACGGCAGCTTTCGGATTTTTCCACCGGCGGCTCTGGGCCCAAAGCCGAAGTCCAAATTCGTCGAAAGCAGCCGCTCAACCCTCGCAATTGTTCAAGCGGCCGAAATGCCGGGCCGTGCCAACTGGCTACTCACTACTTGAGTGCAATCTGCACATACTCTGCGCTTAGACGGCGCGAGTGTTGGACCAACGCACGGACGTAGGGCAATCGTGCAGCTTGGTAGCGCAAGAGCGCATTCGAGGCTGGCTCGCCCGCTGGACGGTCTGCAAGTATGCGGGCCAATACCATGGCATCGTCCACTCCGGCTGCGAAGCCACTTCCCGTCATTGGCGATACGACATGTCCGGCGTCGCCGACAAGTGCCACTGCGCCGACGGCCAGTGTGTCGGGCACGTACTCTGCGATGGGTGCGCCGCTGAGCGACGCCGTTGATTGCACACCGACTGCAACGGCCTCCGCCCATCTCTCCGGCCACACCTTCGGGACCATAGCCAGAAGCTCGGCGCGCACATCTGAGCCAATGCTTCCGCGTCCAAGCGTTCCGACCAGATTGCCGTCGGGCGTCAGCCGATTCGTTGCGCGCAACAGGGCCTCACGGTGTGCATCGAACCACGCGAAGGTCACTAGGCGTCTACCAATTTCCAACGAGCCATCCCGACCCGGCAGAACTGCTGCGACCAAACGATAGCCTCGCTCGAAATCTATCCAGAGACCGCCGTCCGAAGGCCAGGCGACTGGCCGCGTCAGCGTCTGCTCTTCCACGAGACCGCGCCACACGAGATAGCCGGCGTAACGCGCGTAGGGTGCTTCTGGTGAAATCGCTCTGCGGACGACGCTGTAATAGCCGTCCGCGCCGATGACGGCATCGGCCAACAATTTCGTGCCGTCAGAGAAGTGGAGTTCCGCTCCCTGCTCGCGGTTGTTGACGGAGGTCACCGTCTTGCCCTCGTCGAGGAGGATGCCTGGCGTCTCGAGGGCTCGGCCTCGCAACCATGCATAGAGTGCGGGCCAGGTCGTCAGATGACGGTCGCGGTACGCAGGTACGACGGCCAGCTTTGGATAGACGCGAGGGTCGTGACCCGTGGTGGCGGCAATCGCGGCGAGGCTTACGCTCAGACTGTCGCCGCCATTCAGGCGCTCTGCTGCACGCTCCACCACGTGCACCGGAACTCCTCGAGAAGCACAAGCCAGCGCGAGCGTGAGCCCTGCGAGCGAACCTCCGACGATGACGATGTGCGGTTGGGAATCCATGGTGATTCAGGTGTGGGGCGGTCGAAGGCAGTTGCGGGCCGAAGTGCGAAGACCCCGGCCCACAACGGCAGTTGGTGACTCAGACGATGCCAGCGCCCAGTGCCGGGAAGACATCAGAGAACAACAGCCCGATGAGTTGCTGACCCTGGGGGGTGGACCAGTCCTGCGCGATTTCCGCCATGAGCGTATTCGTGGCCGTCAGCACGACGCCGGCGTCGTGCATGCGTTGACGCGAGAACTCTTCGCTCAGGTCGCTCGGGGAGCCCGATGCGTCCATCACGGCCTGTACCCCAAAGCCTTCCTTCGCTGCATCAATGGCGGGGAAGATGAGGCAGACGTCGGTCGTCACGCCGGCCATGATGAGGTTCTTGCGACCGGTCGCGAGCACAGCCTTCTTGAAGTCAGGGTAGGCCCAGGCGTTCACCACGCCCGGACGCTTGATGCGCGCTGCGTGTGCCTCGGGAAGGATTTCGGCAATCTTCGGCAGGATGGGACCTTGCGCACGGTCTTCCTGGCTGGACGTGATGACCACTGGCATGTTGAGAATCTTCGCCATCTTGGCCAATGCAACCGATTGCTTGGCAGCGAGGTCCTTGTCGATGTTCTTGATGAGCTGCATGGTTCCGACCTGATGGTCGATGAGCAGCAAGGCAGAGTTCTCGGCGGTGAATTGTTCAGTCTTCATGGTGTAGCTCCTTGGATGTGAATGGGGCGGGTGGGACACGTGCCCCGGGGGTGTGTGGCTGCCTTCAGAGACTTCCCATATCGCCACGGTGATAGGCGGCCGCTGCCGCGGCCAGGTTGTCCCGGCTTGCGAAGGCCATCGGGCCATTCGAGAGGACGGGTTGATGCAACGGCGTGCCAATGAAGACGGCAACCTTCGCGCCGCCCGGTTTACCCACGAGCCGGTGCGTCGTCGCATCGGTTGCGGTCGGCAGGATGGGCGCCCCCAGGTCTTCCAGACCGAAGCGCTGGCCATCGATTTCGGCGCTGCCGAACACCGGCATGAAGAAGGCGCGTTGGCCTGCCGGAATGGGCAGCTCGAGTTCGGCGCCGTCATCCAGCGTGACGTCCAGCAAGGTGACCTCGGTCGGTGGCGTCAACGGCGAGCTCACGCCGTCGAAGCTGCCCAGCGGAACGCGCACCCGTGCCCCAGGGCGCTGCACCAAAGGCACGTCCTGCGGCTTCAAGGTCAGCGCGAACGGTGCGTCAGTCTGGCGGCTCTCCGGCAGGTTCACGAAGATTTGCAGCAGGTGGGTCGTACTCCCCAGGACCGCCGGATTCTCTTCATGCACCACGCCACGGCCAGCGGCCGTCCAGTGCAGTCCACCCGGCTCGATGAGCGTGCTGTTGCCCTTCGAATCGCGGTTCGCAATGCCTGTCTCCGAATCGAGGAACAGGTAGGTCACTGCAGAGAACCCGGCATGCGGATGCGGCGGGAACGTGGGTGCGCTCATCCAGGCGTGGTCGATGCCCATGAAGGGGTCGAGCTGCGCGGGGTCGTCACCATGCAGGCGGTAGGCGCGGAACTGTGTTCCGCGGTTGGCGCGTTGCATGCGGGCAATGGTGGCGGTCATGGCATAGGCTCCTTGTGGCTTCAAGCCACTTCAGTCGACCTCGGCGGGCACCAACACTGGATAGTCAATGTAGCCCTTGGCGGTCGGTGGTGCGAAGAAGGTGCTGCGGTCGGCTTCGTTGAGCGCGGCGCCCACGCGGAAGCGTTCTGGCAGGTCTGGATTGGCGAGGAACGCGCTGCCGAAAACCGTCGCGTCAGCCTTGCCTTCGGACACCGCCGCTTCGGCGCTGTCCTGTGTCAGGCCGCTGCCCATGAGGTAGGCGCCATCGAATCGTTGGCGCAGCAGCGCGTGGTAATCGACCTTCGGCGTACCGAAGAGGGCGACCTGGAGGTAGGCCAGGTCCCAACCCTTGAGCTTGTCCACGAGGTAGGTGTAGGTCTCTTGCGGAGCCGCATCCGTGATGCTGTTGTAGTTCATCTCCGGAGAAATCTTGATGCCCACGCGGTCGGCACCGGCCTCCGCAGCCATGGCGTCCACGACGTCCAGCACGAAGCGAGCACGGTTCTCGACCGAGCCTCCGTACAGGTCTTGCCGCTGGTTGCTGCCCGAAGACAGGAATTGCTCGGGTAGGTAGCCCGATGCGGCGTGCAGTTCTACACCGTCGAAGCCCGCTTCGATGGCACGCCGGGTTGCTTGACGGTAGTCATCGATGACGTCGGCAATCTCCTTGAGGCTCAGTTCGCGCGGTGTCACGAAGTCGACTTGGCCGACCGGCGTCCAGGCCTGTCCTTCGGGCTTGATGGCAGAGGGCGCCACGGGGATGGCGCCGTTGAGCAGCGAGGGATGCGAGACCCGGCCGCAGTGCATAACTTGCATGAAGATGCGGCCGCCGCGTGCGTGCACGGCCTCGGTCACCTTCTTCCAAGCGGCGACTTGCGTCTCGGTCTCGATGCCCGGCGTGTGCACGTAGCCCTTGCCCATGGCGGAGGGAAACACGCCCTCGGTGATGATGAGTCCGGCGCTGGCGCGCTGGGCGTAGTACGCGACCGTCATGTCGCCGACGACGCCATCCTCGTCGGCACGGGAGCGCGTCATCGGCGCCATGACGACACGGTTCGGCGCGACCAGTCGGCCGATGCGCACGGGGGTGAGAAGTTGCTTCATGGTCATCGAATTTCTCCTGTGTGAATGCGATGAACGAATGTTCGTTTATTCCTCCCTGGAGATAAATACGTTAGATTGGCAAACATTGGTTCAAAAATGGAGCAATCACTTTGGAGCTGTTGAACGACATGGCGCTGTTCGTGGAGGTGGCCCACGCCCGGAGCTTCCGGGGTGCCGCCGAGGTGACGGGGGTTCCCAACTCCACGCTGTCGCGCCGCATCAGCGCGCTGGAGAAGGCCATCGGGCTGCGGCTGCTGCACCGCACGACACGCAAGGTCGAGTTGACGGAGGCCGGTCAGATTTACTACGAGCGCAGCCGGCGCATCGTGGACGAGGCCCGCATCGCGCACGAGCAGTTGGGAGAGATGCTTGCGCAGCCCAGCGGCGTGTTGCGCGCCTCGTTACCGGTGGACTTTGCGACCATCTACATGGCGCCTCTCGTGGCGGAATTCGCGCGGCGCTATCCCGGCATCGCCTTCGACTTCGACCTCACGCCACGGCGTGTGGACTTGGTGTCCGAGCCCTTCGATGTGGCCATCCGCATGGGTGAGTTGGCCGACTCGAACCTGATTGCCAGGCTGCTCGCACGCCTTTCGGTCAAGGCGTACGCCTCGCCGGGCTACCTGAAGGTGGCCGGCGAGCCAACCCATCCGTCGGACCTCTCGCAGCACGAGTGCCTGGGCTTTGCGAAGGCCGCCACCTGGGAACTGCACCGTGGCGCCGAGTCGGTGCAGGTCGGGGTCGGCGGACGCTTTCTGGTCAACAGCGTCGGCATGTTCCGTCGCCTGGCCACACTTGACTTGGGCATCGTGTTGCTGCCCGTGGAAATCGTGGCGGAGGATGTGGCAGCCGGCCGCCTGCGCAGGGTGCTGCCCGAATGGGAAGGCAAGTCGACGCCGGTCTACGCGTTGACGGAAACGCGACTGCTACCCGCCAAGGTGCAGCGCTTCATCGAGTTCCTGCAAGAGCGCCTGGGCCAGCGCGACACATCGGGACAGGCTTGAGCGCTGCTATGCCGGCGTATCTTGGATGGCCTTGGGCAGATGCTCCACCAGGTAGTCGATGAGGCTGCGTACGGAGGGCAGCATGCCGCGTGGCGGCGGATACACGAGGTGAATCAGGTTCTCGCCTGCAGCCCACTCCGGAAGCACCTGTTCGAGCGCGCGGCTGCGCAACGCCTCGGCGACGATGGGCTCTGGCATCAGCGCGATGCCGACGCCATGCAACGTCGCTTGATGCTGAACCCGCAGGTCGCTGGACACCAGGCGTGGACTGAGCCGGACGCGGGCCTGCTCGCCGGCGCTGCTCGTGACCGACCAGACCGCCACGCCATCCTGCTGGTCGCCCAGTTGGCTGACCACGTCGAAGTTGGACATCTCCGAAGGGTCGGCGGGCCTGCCGTTTCGGTCGAGGTAAGCCGGGCTGGCCACCAGGATGCGCCGGGCTGTTCCCAGCGTCTTGACGACCATTCCGGCATCGCCGTCCATCTCTGGCCGGGCCCGCAACACCAAGTCGAAGCGCTCCTCAATCTGCGCGACCGACCTGTCGGTGGCCTCGAGGAACAGGCTGACCTTCGGATGCCGTGTCAGGTAGCCCGGCAGGATGGGAGCCAGGTAGCTCTGTGCCATGACCACAGGGCAGCTCAGCCGCACCTTGCCGCTGGGCTCTGCCTGCAGTTCGGCCAGGCTCTCGTAGGCGGCCTGCGCACCGTCTACCGCTGCGGTACACCGCTCATAGAAACGTTGGCCGGCCTCTGTCAGCGACAGCTTGCGTGTGGAGCGCTGCATCAATCGCACGCCCACGCGCCGCTCTAGTTCGGCAACTCGTCGGCTCAACCGGGTCTTCTCTACGCCGGTCGCACGGGCGGCGGCCGAGAAACCGTTGTGCTGCACAACGGCCGAAAAGAAGTAGAGGTCGTTGAGGTCGTCCATGGTAATTGGTGCAGCATTGCACCAATCAATTGTGATTCTGGCATCTTATCAATGTACTGGTGCAGCCATAACCTCCCAGGGTGTCCTCCCAGACGATTTCCGCCCCCCGCTCAACGACTCAGGCCGCGCCGCGCCGCGCCCTGCTTGCCACCATCTTTCTGCTGACCCTGCTCGAGTTCTTGCAGTCCGGGATGATTGCGTTCGCCGCCGGCCCCATCATGGGTGAAATCGGTGCGTCGCCCGAGGAGTTCAGTCTGACCACGGTCGCGTACGCCGCCGTGGCCATTTCGACCATCTCGAAGCAGCGGTGGCTCGTCGAACGACTGGGCTGGCGGAACTTCGTGCTGGCATCGCTCGGACTGTTCATGCTTGGCAGTGCCGTTTGTGCCTCGAGCGACTCGTACCAGGCATTCATGGTCGGCCGCGTCATCATGGGCTTGGGTGGGGCGGCATTCATGACCACCGGGCGAGTGCTGGTGAACCTGATTCCGCCCAGCCCGCAGCGGTTCACGGGCATCAAGTACTTCGCGACCGGTTTGGCTGCCGGAATTGCGTTTGCGCCCGGGCTGGCGTCCTTGTCCGTTGCCCACGATGCGTGGAGCGGAATCTTCGTTCTGCTGATGTTGGTGGCCGCTGCTGCCGCGTTCACTGCCACGCAGTCGTTGCCCACCGACGTCGTGCAGGACGACCTGCGAAGCCGGAGCCACCCGGTGCTCTTCATGAGCCTTGCCTGCGGCAGCTTCCTGGTGCTTTACGCCATTCAACGGAGCCAGTACGACTTCTTCACCGACGCCACGATGTTGGTCACCATCCTCGGGTGTGGCGCCTTGGCGATGTACTACTTCTTCCGGGCACTCCGGAACCACGAGCGCCCGTTGCTGGCGCTCCAAGCCCTGAGGCGCCCTCGATACATGTTTGGCGTTGCGTTGTTCATGCTTTGCTATGTGCTGCTCGGCGCGAACAACCTCATCTTGCCGGTGCTGTTGCAGCGTGGTCTCGGCGTCCCTTGGGAGGTCGTTGGGCGAATTCAGACCCTTGGTTTGTCGAGCGCATTGTTGGCGTGGGCGCTGATGATGTGGGCACTGCCGAGATGGCCCGGACCCAAGAAATTTCTGGTGGGGGGCTTCGTCTCGCTGGCCATCTTCGGCGCTCAGCTTTCCCGGCTGACTGGCGACGTCCACGTCTGGACCGACATCCTGCCGGCACTAGCCGCCAACGGCATCTTCCTGATGTTCGTGATGGCGACCACGGCAATGCACACCTTCCGGGATGTGCAACACGACGACGCCGTTCTGTCGCATGCCCAGCAACTCAAGAACATGCTCGCCCAGTTCGGCACTGCGCTCGGCGTTGCCTCATCAACGTTGCTGCTGCAGTGGCGAAGCACCGAGCACTACATGTCCCTCGTCACGCGCTTCGAGAACGGCAACCCCATCTACATCCAGGCCGTTCGCACGCTGAGCCAAGCCCTCTTTGCCAATGGCGCTGGCCCAAATGCGGACTCGATGGCGGTGGCCCACCTGGGCCAAATGGTGACGCAGCAAGCGACTCTGATGGCCTGCCTGGACTACTTCACGGTGGTGGCCGCGATTGGCCTGCTCGGGGCGTTGGCTATGTTGCTCCAGCGCTTGATGAAGTGAAGACTACGCCAAGTGCCTGCCATCGCACCTCATACAGGCGACGCGGATGGCCTAGAGGAAACCAGGGTCGAGGCTTGACTGTCCGCTATTGGCCGACTGTAGCCGGTGGGATGGCGCCGCGGCTTCCGGCTAGTTCACACAAATGTCGACGACCTTGCCTTCCTTCAGGAAGCTATAGCATCCTGAAGCTCCGCCCTTCACTTGCGAACATCGACCAACCACCGTCCCTGAAGCTTGCGGCTTGTCCTCGGGCACGCAACGACCTTCGCATTGGGCGGTATCCGTGCACGCCTTGCCAGCGTCCGCTGTGAAACGAGTGCACAGACCATAGTGAAATGGACCTTCGGGTTCCCAGACACCGGCATCTGCCGCGCAGTTCGCTCGGACCGCTAGATACTCAACATTGCTTTGGTCACAGGGAATGCGTTCACCGCGCCGCCGCTCCCCCTTGTCTCGAAGCCAGGGGTAACGTTTCACTTCCCAATTCTTGTCTGCCGGCCATGTGAAGGCGCCGCATCCAAAAGGGGTCCTGAACACCACGTCTCCGGAGGCTGCCGGCCTTTCACTGGGCACGATGACCGCGGAGATTGAGCACCGGTCGTCCTCCGAAGAAGCTGTGCAGCTTCTGTCACGACCGCCCCCTCTCATATCGATGTCTGCTAGTACTGACTGGAAGTCCGCGGACAGCAAGAGCGTTGTCCCGTCGCCTGGAAAGACAAGAACAGCTCCAGGTTCGTGGCCTTTCGTTCCGTGAATCCTGGCCACCGCAACGGCCTTGTCTCGCACCCCTAGCTTCGACGCCAGTTCCTGAGCGACCCTTTTCTCCGCGAGAGTGAGCACGTCCCCCTCAATGTTGACCTCTTGGCCAGCTACGACCAGGCCCGTGAAGAGCCCAAGCAACAGCGCAGCGAGGAAGTGTGTGAGGCGATGAAAAGGCATGAACGGTTCGAAGGAGGCACGACAGATGAAAAACTGGAGGGGCGCGACGAACTTCCGGTGTTGGCCGGCAGCCGTCAAGTCTCGACGCGGTCCAGTTCGGCCTCAGCATAGCGTTTGCTGGTGCCATCCAACCAGTAGACGTAAGTCTGGTCTTTGAAGTGCCACGTCAGCCCGACCACGGCCGTGGTCGCACCCTGAATTGATGAGGAGCGAACGCTAACCTTGGAGCCCCTGGCATAGAGCGGTGAAGTGGGCAAGCGCACGGTGGAAAAAGGCATCAAGCGAACGAGCTGCCCGTCGAGCGACAGAACCAGGTAGCCCTCCTCGATACTCGTGCAAAGAGCGGTGCAGCCTCCTGCAGACGCGATTTTCTTCGCGTCTGCAGGATGAGGGCCGCCTTGGCCAGCATCTGCGTTCCAACGGCATAGGACCCAATGGCCGACAAAGCCGTTGGGGTCAAGCGACGGTTCGTTTTTCATCAGATTGGGAAGGCGGTTGGAATGTCCGGTGTTGGTCGGACACGGCTGTTGGAGGCCGAGCTTCATGCCGGCTCCGACATCATGGCAAGTTCTTCCCAGAACGGTCTGCCTTTTGGCGCTATGAGCTCGACGACGAGAGCGTCTACGAACTCCTGGCGATTCCCTACGTCATGGTGGGTCAGGAGGGTGGTCCCTACTGCTCGCAGGAAGAGGTCTAGGGAGGGCGCTACTAGACGAGTGTTCGCGGACCCGTCGTCGGCCGCATGAGCGTAGATGGCCCCTGTACTCGTGTCGAGGAGAACCATGAACGGGTCGCCGTGCGAAATCGCCAACAACCCGGCGGGCCGCTCGCATTCATCACGGTCACCCCACCACTCGCATCCAGGGGTTGCGGCATTCAGCTTCAGCAGGCTTGCGAGGTAGTCGCCGTCACTGGCAAACGGGAATGCGCCCAGTACAAGCCGCCCGAGGTCCCACTGCATCGCCGCTTCCACAAATGAAGATGGCAAGGGCTCGGAAATCTGCTTCTCAATCCCTTGCAGCATCCTCGCTGCTTCTTCGCCCGAAGGCATCGAAGGCACGTAGACGGAAAACCTCGGAGAGCGTTGAATTTCATCAGCCCAACGCGACTTGAGTTGGCGTTCGATTTCCTGGCGGGAAAGCAGAATGGTCATCGGCCGATTGTTCATGGAGGTCAGTCTGTACGCACGCACTTCACGTCGGGCGCTCAACCGAGCTGCACAGGTTGTCGTATTCCCGCCGCGAAGGTCGGCTTCGGAGCGAATTGGACCAGGGCAGCGAATGTCGGCTTGTGGCCGCATTCTGCCGGCCGTCCTAAGCGCTCCGCGGTTGCGCGTACCGCAGAAGATGGTCACCGGTGAAGTTGTTGAAGAGACCGTCATAGGCGTCGCCCTCAGGCGAGGTCACTCGCACCAGTAGGCCGAGGTCCGCCACAGCCCGATGCAGAAGCGCAACCGCTGCCTCCGAAGAAGGCAGGGTCATCATTCGGCGCAGGAGACGTACGGATTCCTCGACGTCCAGCAACAGGTCCGGTGCATCAGCCTTCAGTAGTTCAACGCAGCGATGCATCTCCGCCAGCTTGCCGCCACCCGAGAACTTCAACAGGTCTTGCCAGTACGGATGCGTTGCCCCAAGGCCCAGGAACTCCTCCAACGACGCCGCAACTATGCCGGCCTGACCCTCGGAGGAGATATACAGCATGGCCCCACTGGATTGGCCCAGCAGAAAGACCCCGCCGGCGCCCTGGTGCGCCACAGTGACGAAGCGCTCCGGTGCGTCGACTCGGAACCAGTCATCAGCCATGTCGCCTTCGTCCAAGAGTCGGAAATCGAGACCGGCCTCAAGGGCCTCACGCAATCCGGCGCTGGTCAAGATGTCTTGGACAGTAATCGACATGGAAGACGCGGATGAGGATAGGTTAAGGGGTTGCTGCTACCGCAACATTCTGTCGGATTCGGGAAGGTCCGCAATTGGCCGCATGCTGACGGCCGGCAAGTCGCTCCGCCCCTCACGACGTGCTTACCTTGACCTGCACCTGAGCGCCGGCCGAAAGGTCGCGCACGCGCCAGTTCAGCGGGCGATTGAGGTCGCCGACGCCTACCTCGGTGTCGCGAGCGCCGGCGGGAAGACCGGTCGAGGTCTCCGATGGGCTGGGCTGTTTCACGTGGCCGCCGGCATTGGCACCGTTCACGCGACCGATGCTTCACTTGCGGTGGCAAGCGCTCCCCGCCGCAACATCCGTCCCGCTGGACTCGCTTCCAGTGAAAAGACCCACGTATCCCACGGAGTCTCCTTCGGTACGGATGAAGTCCACTCGCAATCCGGGCTCCTTCCAAGCCGCAGGCCTGTGGCAAGTGGAGAACGTTCACGCAGAGCTTCGAGCCGGTGGCTGAAATACTGGTACCGAGAGCCGCCTCGCGGCGAACGCCTATGAGCTCTCCGAGCTGAGCGAAGCGCAGCGAAGGGTAAGGAAAGATGTCAAAAGGGCCGCGTCAGCATTGGCTCCGCGGGCCGCGAACGTGGGTGCTTTCACTATCTCGAGCACGCTGACGACAGGAGACCGGGGAAAAGAGGTGAAAGTACCCACGGAGCGAAGCTGCTACGTGGGTACTTTCACCCCGAATTTGAGCAGATATCAAGAGCTAAGAAGAATGCTTAGTGGCTCTCTCGAACTCAAACTTCCCCCTGCGTCGTCGAAAGGAAGTCAAAACACCAGCAGCACAGAGCTTTCCGAGCACGTGTGTAATTTCGCGCCCAAGTTGTACCGGCTCACGGCCCCAAAGCACCGCGAGGTCCGCGACTTGAATCATGGTCCCCTTTGTTGCCCATATGAGGTCTGCCAAAGCGGTTTGAAGTCCGTCGGCGAGCAGATTTCGCTGATGCATGGGAATGTAGGTTCGTCCAAGCGTCTCAAGCGCGGATGCGAACCGTCTGCTCATGGTCACTGTGAACGCTCGACCTAGCCAATCGGCTTCCGAAATGAACCCGAAAACTTCACCGCTATCCCCAGCGTACCTTGTCACTGTGAACGTGGCAGCGCGAAGGTCCGAAAGAACGCGTCGAAGCGCCTTCACATTTGACGTACATACGTCGCGTCCTACAGAGCGAAGGAACTCGTCGGCGGTGAAAGCGAGCGTGACGTCGGCGTCTCGGCCTGCGGCCAACAACAATAGCCCAAGGAGCACACGCTTGTGAAACTGGCCAAGCTGTGGTCCTTCGTATCTAACCTCCTGTCCGTGAACGAGTTCATCAAGGCTGTCATGCCTGTGAACCTGAAAGACCGCGCTGACGTGCCCGCTCGGCGCGCCGGCGGTGAATGCCCCCGAGCGCAGCAGGTGAGGCATCATGTGGCTCAGGCCAGGTCGCGCCGGGTG
The DNA here is from genome assembly GCF_030316765.1 of Variovorax saccharolyticus. Lineage (GTDB taxonomy): Bacteria > Pseudomonadota > Gammaproteobacteria > Burkholderiales > Burkholderiaceae_C > Variovorax > Variovorax saccharolyticus. The sequence goes on along the minus strand of NZ_JASZYT010000002.1, from coordinate 916,630 downwards.
ATAGGTACGGTATGCCTCCTCCTCTTTCCAGCGTCGAGCTTCTTCAAGCTCCTTGTAGTTTGGACGGTAGTCCATCGCGAGGGCCTCCTGAGCGATTTGTGAGGCGCCCTGCGGCCTAAGGACCTCCAGTAGCCGCGACTTGGAGTCGCGGTCGGTATGGATGCTGGCGCCAGTCATATCGCATGCTCCGGGCTTTCCGCCGGCATGCGGATACGGGCTGTCGAACGTCCGACAGCCCGCTGATGCGGGAGCCCCAGCGGCGTAACTTCAAGCACAAAACGTGCAGCGACGGGATTCGACCGGACTCGCTGCTTCTTGCCTGGGGTGCTGCGCCCGGGTACTCGGGCGAACTCATCTAAATTTGCGAAGGGGGTCATGCGTTCATCGCGCGTTGGACACCAGACCTTCCATACGTCTTTAGCGTCGCCTCGCGCTGCGCTAGAGAGCGCGTGGTCTCTCATATAGCGAGCTCTCAATCGTTGAGCACTATAGATGCCAACGTGCACTGCTTGCAGCGCCGCTTACCGACCGAACCTACCGACTGGTCGTGCGCCGCACAGCCTTCACCCTTCGCCGCAACGAGCTAAAGCGCAAGACTTTCCGCGTGGTTGCTATAGGTGTCAGGTGGACTGAGAACGCCCTTGGCTCACCGCCTCGCCTGTAGAGCTTCGCAGGCGAGGGATTGCCAATAACGGCAGTCGTTCTGGTCTTCATCAACCAGCTACGAATGAACTGCGGTCGGACCCCACCACTCGCTCCGAGGTCGACCACGCATCTGCCGTTATTCCTCGCGTAACGAAGCCGTTATCACAAACCGAAACTATCAGTATCTCCAATGCTCGCACAGCAGCCCGCCGCATCGAACTTCAAAGTTGTCCCCACACTTCCGCCAATCCAGTCATCTCCTCGCTCAACGATGCGGTATGAGGACTTGCATCGACTGGGTCGCGAGATGCTGGCCAAGGGAGGCAAGAACGCGAAGCAACAGGCCAATATGGCGTCAGCGTTAAACCTTTGGATGCGGACATTTTCGTTCGCGCCAGAAACGTTCGTCGGAGCTGAGTTCTCGACCGATTTCGACGGCCACTTCCTGCGCTTCTCAGATGCACATGCGGAGCGTCTAGCCTCCCGGACGCAAAAGGACCGACAGGAGCAGATAGTTCAATGGGCGCGGCTGTTTGCTGCGCAAAGTCGCACAGACTCGTTGCCCCAATCATTTCATGCGGCATTGCAGGTTGCACTGGAGGCGAGCGGTCTCTCGAAGGCGGAAACCTGCCGTCGCGCAGGCATTACGCCGCCCACCCTGAATCGCTGGCTCACCGGCCCCTATCTGCCGCAGAGCTGCTCGATGGACGCGGTTCGTGCACTCGCCGGCGCACTCGGCTTCGAGGCCGATGCGCTACTGTCGAGACTCCCTCCTTTGCGCAGGACGCGCTATTCTCGCGAGGAGAAGCGGCCGCCGATGGCGCTCACCGCTTACGGTAAGCGAATCCAGCGCGGCAAGGCCGAAACTCCGAATTACACGCTCAGGCCAACGAAGCGAATCAGAGTGCAATGGGTCGACGTCCTTGCGTTCAAGACCGATGCCGGAAGGGAAACTGCTGACAAGACAAACACCTGGCGCCTCAAGCCGCTAGACCGAACTGGTATGCGCGTGCAATGGCCTATGCTCTACGAAGGGCAGGTGTGCGTTACCGGCGCTGTCGCGTGGAACAGTATCAGCCAGTTCCTCGGTTACCTCCGGCTGCCCAAGCCTTCAGGCCAGGGAATACCGGATGACGCCGTCGATACGATTGCGTGGCTGGCGGTGCCTGAGTTCATACGTGGATTCAACAGTTGGAAGCGGCGGCGCGCGGGAAACATCCGCCATCGCGGGCTGTCGACGTTTTTGCAGATGGCCATCTCCTTCGTGGCACCAAAGAGCGGATGGGTATGGAACAACCCCTCACTTGCCTCCAGTCTGCCCACCGCGTACGGGGGAAACGACAATGAGCAGCAATGGCAAGCAAGGTGCGCCCAGGCCCACGTAAAGCTCAAGGCTCAGCTCAAGGCGCTGACGAACGAAGGCAAGCTGACTCGCTCTCGGGACTCTCAGAACCGCGCGGCATCAATCTTGAACAGCGCTCATCCCCTGAAGTCGCTGCTCCGACTCGTTCAAGCGCTTGAGGCTAATCCACCGCCGCCCGCGCACGTCAGAGACTACCGGGCATGGATTCGTGACGTCTTGATGGTGAAACTCTTGGTCAGCAATCCGCTGCGGGTCGGTCACTTCTCGGTAATGACATACCGGCCGGACGGTTCTGGCAACCTGTACCGTTCCGACTCGGGCGCCTGGCGTATGCGGTTCATGGCATCGGATTTCAAGAATCAGAAGGGTGCTGCGGCCGAAGACTACGACGTTGCCGTTGAGCCTTCGGTGCATGCTTGGATTCATCGGTACCTTTCCGAGGCAAGACCCTATGCCGTGGACGCAGACAAAAACGAGTACTTGCTTCTTCCCTTTGTCCGAGGTCCCCGAACAGACGACGAGGGCGTGACTTGGTCAAGGAGGGACAAGAGCCGAGCACGTGGAGAGACTGCCCTCGAAGCGCACGGGCTAGAGCGCGCTGGCAACTGGAGCTCCGACTGCCTTGGGAAGCGGATTCAGGTTCTCACCGCCCTGTATTTGCCGGATACGTTGGGGTTCGGTCCGCACGTATTTCGCCACATCATCGCAACAGACCATCTCAAAAGACATCCACGCGACTACCTCACGGTGGCGCACCTCTTGCACGACAGGCTTGATACGGTCCTGCGAGAGTATGGACATCTCACTGTCGACGATGGTCTGCGTGTCTTGCACTCCGGCGTACAAGACGCGATGGCTGAACTCAAAGCTAGCCGCAGTTAGGAGGGGTGTCGATGACACTAACAAGTTGGGCGTTCTTCGTCTCACCTCCGACAGTCCGCGTTGGCCAGCACTGCAGATGAAGGAAGGGGACAGCCAAGGGCCCGAAGCCGATGTGAAGTGAGCAGGCCGATGCCTCACCCTTCCTCTAGCGATGCATCACTTCGCCTCTAAAGTGCTCATTGACGACATGCGAAAACACCAAGCGACGGCAATCAGGCAGTGGGCTGGAGCGCCGTGGGCCGGTCACACGGGTGCCGCCCCGACGGGGTTCGGTAACGGTGTCGAGGAGCCGGTCGGAAGCCGGCGAAAACCACGGCACGCAGCCAGCGTTGCTGATGTGGCCGGCGGCAGAGCGAGGCCCACCGAGCCTTCAGTCGAGAGGTCGCCCGCCTCGAAGTTGGTGGGTGGACTGACTGCAGGTAATCGAAAAACCGAGAGTGGCGCTACGGAGCAGGCATAGCTGCATCGCTCAACGTGTAGCGAGTGCTAGCAGCACCCAATCTGTCTAAAGCGCTTTCTGGCTGGACCGCGGCATCAGCAAGCATTGGCCCGTCGTTGACGGCGTCAAGGACCACTACTACTGAACGCGCTCTTCACTGGGCCAGCCTTCCGTGGCCGGCGAAGTTCGATAAGCAGCTATCTTTAACAGAAAGACAGGATGTCGAGGATGGCCATTGCCTACTTTCAGATGGAGGACGGGGACAAGCGTCCCTTTGTCATCCGCCTAGAAAATGCCGAACTCATTGCCCACGCGCGCCAACTGGTCGCCGGCACGACGACGAGCAAGTCTCAAGTTCAAGGTACTATCGTTTCAAAGCCGGCCGACTACAACCCTGGCTGGAGCTTCCACCTCGACCCCGCCTCCCTCAGGTTCTTCGACTTCGCCATGGAGGTGCGCGACGCAGCCTCGCTCTATGTCGAAGAGCATTTGAGCGAAGTTGGTGGACCGTTCCTTCCCAATACCCACTGGTGCCCCTGAGGCTCGCAGCTGACCGCAGAAGTCACCCAGTTTTGAATCAAGTAGAGGATTATGTTCGCTTCGGCCTTGTGGGAGTGTGTTCTGCGGGGGAGTCGGCGCAGCTCCGCTGCGCCGCCGCGCGGCAAGCCGCGCTTTGCGCACTGGCGTGCGCGAGCTGCCAAGGAGGATGAACCTGGGTCGGCCATTTAGAGGGCGGATATCCATCAACCTTGAATTCGACCAAGCCGCAATCCAATTGCGCGCCTGCGGACAAACAAGTGCTAGACCATCCCCACCCAAGGCGCGAGTCGCTGCCACACCAGGTCTGCGAGCTCTCGACCACGTGCGTTGACCGCCTCCAGATTCCAATCGCCCTTCACACTGCCGATTGCATGAACATGGGGCAGATACTGGCCAGCATAGAGGTTGCTACCGACTTCGCTAACGTCTACACCGGCCTCTGCCAAAGACTTCAGGACTGCCTGTGCTTCGCCTTCCGTCTTCGCAGAAAGAGCCGCGAACAAGAAGCGCTTCTGGTCCCACGAGCGATTGCTCAAAGAAGAATTGCAGCGAGTCGGCACTAACGTCAGGTTCCCCAAACGCTCATACTCATCGTCGCCGTAGAGGTCGAGCGCCCAGCCGTTGGACTTCGTCCTAGGGGCGATGTGCTCGACGGTAGCAAGTTGTTCACCAACCCAGGCATCTAGGGACAGCGTCGGATTGCAACCGGCCTTGCCCCGCGTAAGGTGGCCATCGGGCCCTTCAACAACGTCGTGGAAGGCCACTAGCAGAACAAACCGGGCCAGCGTTACATTGATTTCCCAAAGCGGCTGAGAAACTGTCTTCTCAATCCACTCCGCCTTGCCTGCGATGTTTGCGCCGTACTTCTTGCTTTTTCCGTCAGCCTGAATTCTTGCGGCTTGAAGTCGGGCGACAAGTGCCGCTTGAACCGATTTCACGCTGGGCAATGGCCCCTCACCGCGCTTACCACGGGCGAGAGCGGGCACACCGTGCTCAGGAGAGCCATCTCCCATTAGGGACCGATACACCTCGTCAATGCGGTCGGTTGTACTGCGGGACGCACGCCAAAGCACAGTGAAAGCCGTCACAGCCTGGACCACTTCGCAGAAGACACCGAGCGCCTTTTTTCGTTCGACAGGGTCCTTCTGCACTCCGACCTCTGCGGCATATTGCGCCAAGAGGGGGGCAGTGATTGTGTGCCCGAAGTCAACAAGGAAGCGAAGGCACAGCGCAGCCGGGTCCGGCAACGGCAGTCCGTCAACTTTCGGCTTGTCCGCGCCATTGACCCAAACACTGTCGAAGAAGCGAGAGAGCTCAGCGAGGTGTCGAATGAACTCCTGCTGTTGTCGCCGGTCGCCATACGCGTCGAACGCTTCGCGCATAAAGCGGCGCTGGTCCGCCAGATTCTTTGAGCGCTTCTCTCCAAGCTCAGCCAAGGCAAATGCGACAAGTAAGTCTGCAGACCGCTTTTGGCGCTCGTCGGCTCGATTGACCCGCCGGATGTACTCGCCAGCAATCTCTAGCTGCTTCTTTTCCTCGGAAGAGTTGTACTTCGTCATGCCCACGGACTGAACGACCTTCGGCACGAAGGTTTCCAGAGCTGTCAGCGGCTGGCCGGTTGTATTAAGCGCTTCAAAGACGTCGAAAGCAAAGTCTTCGGTTGTCGCGGTGACCACGACAAGGGTGATGCGTTCAAGTGCGAACTTCGAAAAAAAGAGCAGGGCAACCAAGTTGGTGGAGGCCTCCCACCACTTTTTGGAGCGGGCATCTTCTGGGTTTGGCTTTGCGCCGTCAAGCGCGGCCGCCTGAGCTACGAGCAACTGAGGCGACAGGATTGCTTCTAGAGCCGACGTCATCGGTTCGGGAAACTCCTCGCCGAACAGCGTGTCCTGCTTGTCACCGTCTTGGACGATTCCAAGCAGTTCTGGAAATTCGTCATCTCCTGGAAGGTTGCGCAGCTTGTCGCGCATAACTTTCAGCATCTTGATGAAGTGCTTGCGCTGCCCTTCATTCGCTGCGCCTTCAGCGGTCTCCTTCAGCATGTTCGGGAACTTCGCCCAGTTTGGCTCTTGTTCTTCCCGGAATCGCACGAACTCGAACAGGAGCCAAGCAATTGGGGAGTCGTACTTGGCCTTGTCAGCCTCATACGACCACGTGTCGACAAACGCTCGAATCATCTTTGGAAAATGCCTGAACTCACCCTCGCCGTTATTTTGCCGCTCAGACAGCATCTGGGAAAGCAATCCGCGCATGTCGTTGACGCGCGTCTCCAACCATTGGCGAGCTTCTTCGCTATCCTTCGCCTTTCCCTTCTTCAGCTCAGCCCACTGCACTTCTATTTCGAGGAGAAGCGCCAGGCACAGCATCAGCAGCGTTGTCAGTCGTTGCTGGCCATCAATTACCGACATGACCTGCGTGTAGACCTGGTTCTTGACGAGAGGGCTAATGGTCGACTTCTTTGAGTCGTTCATTGCGATGATGGTCCCGATGAACGTTATGGACTCATCTGGCCGTTTTAGCAGTGCGTTTAGGCCTTGAATCGTGTCGTCGATGAGACGCTCGACGTTTGTCTTGTCCCAGGCGTAGTCGCGCTGATAAGGCGGGATATAGAGCCCGCGCCCGTTCTTCGATACGAAGTCGTAGAGACCTTCTGACTCGGCGTCAAAAATCTTCTGTCCTGGACTTGGCACGTTATTCTCCTGAAGTTCGAGTTATTTGTGGCATACGAGGCAGGCTCCACCGCCTTCGTCTTCAAGGTACAGGTCGTCAATGTCAACTGGTTCGATGGGGATTACACGCAGTGGGTTGGGCTTACGACGTGCCAACTCACGCTGCTTGCGGTTCTCAAAGTCGGTCATGATTTCTGCAACCCGCTCAGGCTGTTCTAGGTCCGTCAGCGGCTCTCCTTGACTCCAGGTGAACGGCGACCCGTGCTCAAGGGCATTCTTCTCGTACGCCTTGGCAGCCTCAAAAGCCTCGGGGTGGTGTTCCTTCAGACGTACCCATTCGACTTTCTGCTGGAAGAAGCAGAAGGTGCAACCTGAGCGAGAGCGCCAGTCGTAATACTTGGGTAGGCCGAGGCCGGAGCCTTCGAGCAGTTCGAACACACCTGGCTTATCGACGCCATGTTCACGGAACGGCATCTTGACGATAAGGTTTTCATGTTGGGCGACCATTCCCTCGCGATGCTCTTCATCGGCGCGGATAGCCACATAGCTGTAGACCGTGTCGCCCGCTTCTAGAGACGGCCGAATCCAATGTTTGAATGGTTCAAGCTTCAGCTTGCGCGTGCACCACCGTGTCCTGGGTGAGGGAAGGTAGTTGTTATATGTTCTCAGCCAGAAGTCGAAATCTCGATGCGGGTTCAGATAGTGAATCTTGCGTCCGACAAACCCTTCAAGCTTCCCCAGGAATTCGTAAACCTCGGGTAGCTCCTTGCCTGTGTCCGTGAAGTAATACTCCAGCGGAATCTCGGGATGGTTCAGGCTCATGTACACAGCAAGTGCGGCGCTATCCTTGCCGCCAGAAAGTCCCAGAACGTGACGTTCAGCCATTCTTCTTCCCCTTGCTCTGTTGTTTAACCATCATTGCCCCGGCCTCCGCCAGCGCTGCCAGGATGACCTCTTTACGCTCGCCCTGGGCTTCAGCCAAGAATTGCTTCACCAAGCGGTCAATGGCAGGTGTATCTGACTCAGAGATATCCACGAAGCCCGTGACGTCTTGGCCATGGCTTGCACCGAAGACAACCCCAATCACGCGACGAGTCGAAGGCCGGCCACGTAGCGGGGCCATGGTCTCCGCTTTTCGGAAGTCCACTGCCCACTCAGCAAGCTTTGCCATCGCAGCGTCAATGTCTCTGTCGACCCACGCGGCTTGAGGTTTGTCAATAGTCAAACTGATGAGTGACTCAACAGTCTCGTCTGACTCGTCGTAGGTCTCAAGACGCGTCGCGAATGCATCAAGCTTGAAGTCGCCGGACATGCCTTTCACCGTGGTAGCCCGCTGCCGCAGGTCTTCCAGCGGACGCTCGCCATGGTCAAGCGCTTCCATCAGGTGAACACGCACGCTCGTCAACATGCGATGGTAAGCACCAGACAGCTCGTCGGTTACCGCCTGCAGGCGCGCATTTAACGTAGCGGGGTCTTGTGCTTCAAGCAGCGTAGGCAAGTCAGAGAAAAGGACCCGCAATGGGTCGCTCGCCTTCAACAGCATTGCGCGAACTTGCTGCGCTCTCGATGAAACGGTGGTCGTCCGCTTCGTCCAACCAGGCAGGCCGACGACAAGTCCAACCAAGCCGCGTGCCACGTCGAGGGGCGCCGCACCGACTTCTGTATTCGACCTTTCCGAGATGGTTTTTGCCAGAGCGTTAACTAGCTTGGCCTTGTCCCTCGAGGCTTCCACGTGCTGGAAGCGAATGCGGCCGGGGTCTAGTGTCCACTCGTCGACAACTGCGTCGGTCAAGTCCGGCGTGAAGACGCCGTTCACATACAGGGCAAGGGATGAGCGGTTTGCCAAGTAGAAAGCAAGTGACAAGACAGGCATTACGCCAGCTCGAATGCCAAACGGAGGCCGTGCCCAGTCGGTGTAAAGCTCTTCAAGCGTGAGGGACTTGCCTTCAGTGAGAAGCTCGTGGTTGGTTTGCCACCAGAAGTTCTCGTAGGACGTTCCTCGCGAGTTGAAATTCGGGTCACCGAAGTTCCAGCCGTCATCGCCGCGAGAGCGATGAAGCCCGGGGTCGTTCAACACCGTGTAGTACAGCCCCGCATCAGCGGGGAAACCTTCGTAGCCAAGCTTGGGTAGATGAGCATGTGTCACCATGCGATTCATCAGGTCCTTGCGAGCTTTCACGGAGTTGCTAGAGGGGTCCTCACGGTTGATTAGCTCACTAAAGATGTGGGGTGCCTTCTCGTAAACCTCTTCAGCGATGTCTGAGGCAATGACGGAAAGGACTGTGCTTCCCTTCGTCTCGATTGCTGCCCCTTGGCTGTACCACTTCGAAAGCTCGAACGCGTCGGCCAGCTCTTCCTCCAGAGAGGCTCGAATTGCCTCGATACGGCCGATAACTTCTCGACGTGCCACGGAATCCCCGTGGAGTTCGGGTCTAGTTTTCATGACGCGTTGAGATGCAGAGAGTTCAAGGCTCAGCTCGATAATGCGTTCGGCGTTCTTGGGGGTGCCGAGCAAGAGCGTCTTGATGCGCGTGGCAGCGCTTGTGTGGCGTACGCGGTGCTCCGCAGACCGAACGGTCTGCCCAGGGGGTGGGAGACATAGTAGAAAAGCCCCTGCGCTTGCGCCCTTGAGTTCAAAGTGCTCGACGACGCTCTCGATGCCGTCCAATCGAAGAATTCCACGGGTGAACCATCGCATGGTCCCTGTCTTTTGGTAGTGACGCTTGGCGAGGACAGGCTGCAGGTCACTTAGCGTTGAGATGTGCTCGAGGTCCGGCTCGCCAATCTCACCACGCGCGAGGTTGATGGCCGCTTCAATGTCGAAGTCCGAGCCGGCGTAGATGCCCCAAGCACCCAGGTGCTTCCGCTCGATAAGAACCTTCCAATCCGCAAGCTCCTCAAGAGCCTTGCGAATTTGCTCTTCGTCCACGCTAGGAGTAGAAACGGCAAGAACAGGCCCTTCCGCAACGAGGCCAGACCCGTTGCGGAACATCTCAATCAGGGCAATGGTCTTGGTCAGCTTGACGTGTACATCAGTGCCTTTGGCCTCAGCTCGCTCGACCGCATCGCAGCATTGAGCCCAGCGATGCCCATCGGGGGAGGCGACGATGGCGGGCTCAAGGTTGGCGCGCAGGTAGTCCCAGTAAGCGGCAGGGCCGTACATGGTGAACCACTGCGCTTCATAGCCGTTAAGGAACTCCACGAAGCCTAGCGGCTCGCGCGATGCTAGGAAGCCGAACGTACTGCGCTCGTTTTGGCCGAAACGGCGCCGGGATATGGGGCCGAGCAACGCGGCAGTGACTGGATGGAGCGGCCAGCAGGCACGTAGTGAATCCGCCAGTGTCGCAGGCGTTCCCGGACGACGATTGCGAATGGCTGCAGCAATCGTGTCTGCAAGCTTCGAAGCCTCTCCCGGAAACGACGGGTCCTCAACAGTGATAGCCTTACCGACGAGCTCGATTACCTCATCCGCAGCAGCAACGAGCGGGATGTCGACGAATCGGCCCTGCACCTTAGCCCACTCATCGCGTGACTGCCGACCCAAGCGCGAAGCATAGGCTTCAAACGCTTGGTGAAGGATGCCAACGATGACCAGCTTTCCGGAGCATCGGCTTGCAGCTTCGGCGAGCTCTTGGAAGAAATAGATGTCTCCTCCATCCTGAGCAGACGCCTCAAGAAGCTTACCCAATTCATCAATAACTACGAGGACGCCTTGAGGGTGGCGTTCCGCGGCTTCGATGAGCTCACCCACGATGTCAGGCTGCTTCTTGCGATTGACAGGCAGACCCCGTGCCTTGGCCAGGGCAGCGCTAAGTTCTTGGACTACGTCAGCGCGTTTGCCCACTACGGGCACGACCAGCCAACCGTCACCCTTGGCTTCGAACACTTTGTGGACCGGGCTCCCGTCCTTGAAACCAAGAAGCTGTTTTGCCTTTGCTCGAACTTTCGGCTGTCCGCCTACCAGCGAGCACAGCATCAATGCAAGGGACGACTTGCCTCCGCCGTACGGGCCGGTCCAGGTGAATGCGCGCTGACGAGTCTCTGCGATTTGCCGTGCCATGTTCTCAAGTAGAGAACTCGCAGTACCCTGGCAAATGTATCCGGACAGTGCATCTTCACGTCCGACGTCTGTATCGATTCGAACTGAGCGAAGGAATTGACGAGAGATGGTGACGACGTCTGACAACATCTTTGCTTCAGTGCCAGCGGCGCGAGATTGCTTACGCATAGGCACTCTCCAGAAGCTTGTACTTGTATTCGGTAAGGCTCTTCAGCGCAGCGTCTTTTCGAGTCACTTGCCGAATGCCTGCCTGCTCCGTCCATTGAATTTGGCCACGGGTCAAATCCTCGAGTGCCATCAGCCTGTCCGCAACTGCGTTCTCATCAAGCTTGAACACGCGACCGGGCGAGCCGTAGTCATAGGCCACCCGGTCAAATGCCATGACTGAGCCAGCGTGAGGCATGCGTTCCCAGTAGTCCAATAGTGCATAGGCAAAGACGCCATCGGGCAGGGAGCGCTTAGAGCCACGACGAAATTCGAAGGCGCCCTTGGCGTTCTGCTGAATGAGGCCAAGTTCGCCGAGGAGGGGCTCACTCATTTCTTCAGGAGAGTCGCCCCCAAGGCGCGGCACGTAGCTTCGGATGCAGCATTCGACGTCACGCTTGAGCGTGGCCATTGAGATGCGGAGCTTGTGCTCGGCCACCAACCCGGAGAGCGAATTCACAATGAACTCGCGGTCAAATACCTGCTGCACGACATGATTGAAGAGAAACCACCAAGTCGTTGTCTTCTCATGGGTACTTGCGGCTTGCCAATGCATCAGCCATGTAGTCGCAGGGTGCTCGCAGTACTCGTCGAGACCATTCTTGCTGTTAAAAAGCAGGTCTCCGAGGCGAGTGGGGACGTATCCCCCCTCATCTTCAATAATTCCGCAGGCCGTCGCCCAAAACCGAATGGACATGGCCATGTTCTTGCCCACGCCGAAGCGCACGATGGCCTCTTCGTCTGCGAACACCGAACGCGGGGCAGGCTCATCAAACTGAATGACTGCGTCGTACGCCTTGCGAAGCCATAGCTGACGCAGGGGGAAGGTCTCATGCCCCGAGAACTGCGGAGGGGCTTCGGAAGGTAGCTGAATCATTTACAAGGTAGTTTAACTGGAGGACCTCACCAGTCCGTCGTCGCGCCGAGACCTTCACTATTTGAGGATAGTCCATGGCTATCGATGGATGACTTCGATTGGCTGACGCTTTGAACGCGACTCCGCCACCGACCGAATCAGGTCTAACTGTATAAAACAACAGTATCCTACTTCTTGCTCCCATTCGGCAAGCCCGACCTCTGTCAACTGGCGCACTGCCGCGTGCGGTCTGCTATGTGGGGTTGTGCTGGCGACGCTTCGCCGCCTCGCATCGTTGGTGCTCAACAACACTGCCTGTATTGACGCTTGGCTGAACATCTTCTAGAGTGCCTATCGCTGTCCGGGTTGCTCTACCTGTGGGGTGGAGCAGCAGAAATAGGTCGGCTTGTAGTCGAGTAAGGCGTGGCTGTACCCCAACGGGGCGGTCGTGCACACAAAGGCGAACCATGACCATCATCTCTGACGTCGAGGCGCATTCGCGCGCTGTCGCTGCTTTCCAGGCGCTTCTTTCGAAGCATCGTCCTGGTTCCTCTCCTTACTGCATCGCTGAACGAGCCCTTGACCTGGCTTTCAACAGCGCGAGTGCGCGTGGGACCGCCCCCGAGCAGGAATTGTTGGCGGAGGCCAAAAGTCTCATTGAGCTGCAGGTCCGGTCCAAGCTCATCGCCGAGCCATCTGCGGACAAAAATCCACCTGCACCTCGTTCCTTTGAGCGTCACCCTATTCGCTCGGGCTATCTGGCGTGGCGTGGGATGCTGCACCCGCATGCTGCTGAACGGTTTGTCCAGACGGAGCTCTGGCTGACTACTGCCGAACAGCGCAGCGGAGACGCCCATGGCCTCATCTGCTGAGCTCCTGTTCGATGAGCCTCGGGAATTCGCCTTCCTGGCCACGCCCTCAGTCGTTCGAGCGCTGGTGCCGCCCGACAGACCTGGCGCGTACGTGCTGCTAAGGATGGGCATGCCGTTCTATGTGGGCCGCTCGGACAACTGCGTCCAAACTCGCTTGGTCGGCCACTCTCTGCTCCCCTCGGCCACGCATGTCGCGTGGAAGACCAGTAAGACTCCACAGCAAGCATATCGGCTGGAGTCGGCGTGGTTTCACTCCCTGCGTATGACTGCCGAGCTCATAAACCAGATTCACCCGGCCCGACCGGCCGGGGAACCCAACAGTTGCCCCTTCTGCAGCACGGGGGACTGTCAGGCATGGTCGCAATTGTTGCGCCCTAGCCTGAACACCAGTGCTGCGCCCACGGTGGCCGCCGACCCCATGGCGACGGCTGCAAAAACCTGAGGAACTGAAATGACTACTGTTGATACTCCCACGAGCGCAACCGCCGATATCGCCATGATTCAGACGGGACAGGCACTGCTGTCGCTCCGCGATTCTGGCCACAGCCTTCCCACGGCCTTGGGCGAGGTCATCGACAACAGCATAGAGGCCAATGCCAACAATATCTCGGTCCTGCTAGAACAGAGTGAGGAGCGTGGAAAGAAGCGCGTCCATCGCATCGCAATTCGGGATGACGGTGACGGTATGCCGGCGGATATCCTGCATCGCTATCTGGTATTGGGCTACTCGTCGCGATACATGCGCTCAGACACTATTGGCAAATACGGCGTCGGCGCGAAGCTTGCGGCATTGAACTTCGGTCGCCGCATCGACGTATGGAGTCGCAATCGGCCCGATTCGGAGTGGCTTCATGTTCACTTTGACCTCAATGAAGCGCTAGTGGATGAGGGCTTGGGAAAGTCGGTTGTGTTGAAAGCGCCTGCGCCCGCAGAGCTTCCGGCTGACCTAAAGCTGGATTTTCCTAAGGAAACCGGCACGGTCGTGCTTTGGTCCAACGTTGACCGTCTGGAGGAAGGGCGCGCGGCGCGCGACTTCAATGAGCTGCGCCAAGAGCTGGAAAAGGAACTGTCGCGCATCTTCCGACATTTCCTCGATGGGGGTATCAAGATTTCCATCAACGACTCGTTGCTCATCCCGCATGACCCATTGATGCTGTTGGACCGGACGTGGGCCGATACGGTGCTCAACAAAGAGTACAAGCGTGACGACCTCAAGAAGGGTGTCTTGCATCACTACGGCGCAACCACAATTGGCGAGGACACCGTAAAAATTGGCCAACACGCAGCGCACTTGCGTGTGACGCTCTACCCCAAGGAGGTCCTGCGTCGCCGAGGCCTCGGCGGTGACACCTTGGCCAAATCTCTGCGCATTCCAGAGAACGAAGGTGCGCTCAGCTTCGTCCGCAAGAACCGTGAAGTGGCCTACTCTAATGTGCCTCGCATCCTTCCTGGCGGTGTGCAGGAGATGGACCGCTTTATCGGCATCGAGGTTTCGTTTGACCCAGAGCTGGACGACTATTTCGGCATTCGCAACGTGAAGCGTGGCGTGGAACCGCATGGCGAACTCCGCGACAAGCTGCGTGAGCATCTGAAGAAGCACATCCCGACCGCACGCAAGCTCATCGACGAGACCTGGGGCGTCGCAGCCCGAGAGCAGCACGAAGCCTCTGGGGAGCACGCGGCCATCCTGGACGCTGTCAAGGAGGTTGATGCGGTCATGCCTAAGCCGCGCGTGGAGCCGCAGGAGGACACGCCGCCAGCTGAAGTCGCACTTAAGGAGCTAGCAGAAGACGCCGGCTTCACGAGGCCCGAGGAACAGAAGAAGTACATCGAGGACAAGAAGACGCTGCCGTTCGTCATCGAGTCGGTTAGCTTTCCTGGGAATATTTTCCTGAGCACCACGCACGTTGCTGACCAGGTCATCATCCGGCTCAATACGCGCCATCCGTTCTACCGCGAGATGTGGGAGCCCCTGAAAGCAATCTCAGAGCGAGACCCCGGCACGGTGTCCGGCGACGAAGCAGTGAAGGCGGCGCGTCGCAGTGTGGAGGCTATGTCGCTGCTCCTTATCGCCTATGGCAAGGCCGAATCTATGCACGCAAATCCAGTTGACCAGTACGGAGACCTCACCCAGTTTTGGGGGCAGTTCTTGGGCACTTTGCTGAACAAAGTCAAAAACGTTCTGTGAGGAGAGAGGCCGGAGTTGGAGCAGCCCCTCGTCCATGGGGCTGATTCCGACCCGGCCGACTCAGTTTTGAGACTCGTGCGCGAAGGAATTGGCGACCAAAAATCCGGCAATCGTGCGCGCAAGGTCGCCAAATCCCAGACGTATCAGGTTCCCGTCACGCGCATGCTTCCCGCTACATACGTTGGTCGAGTTACACGAATGAACTCTTCCGGCCCAAAATCTGTAGATGGCAGGTCTCTGGACGCACCCCCAATTGCCACTGCAAGCTGTGGATAAACCGTATGCATTTCGCTCGCTTCTTCGACCAGCCATTCTGGGGCAGCATTTGCTAGCTCGCGTCGGATTTTCATTCCTTTGACTTCGATGTATCCTTTTGCGAGGTCGCTCATCATCGTAAGCTTGGAGCTCCCGCCAGTGAGAATCACCTGCAGGCGAACAGGGTCGGTCGCCAGGTGTTTTAGGTAGCTTCCATCTACCATTTCAAGTGCGCCCCTGAATCCCTCTTCAAGACGATTGCTGAACTGTTGCATTCCTGGGGTCTGCAGAAAATCTTCAAGCGTAATTGTGCCGATGGTGCTGTCCGCCAGCACATAGTCAAGTTTGGAATTTGAAAATAGAAGCTCTTTCCAAACTCGCACTCGGCGGCGCAAATCTGCTTCTACCAGCTTTCCTGAAATGCTTGTGGATTCGATGGACTCTTTCGAGCGAATAAACGCTTGAAGAAGCAAATCGACTTTGTCGCCCGCTTGGTTCAATCCTTTAATGGATGCGCTAACTTGAAAAACCTTTGGGTCGCCATTGTGCTTATTTCTAATTACGAAAAATAGCCCAAAATCGGTCGTGCCGGCGCCTGCATCGACAACCATATAGGCATCTATTCGATTGTCGCTGGTCGCCACTGCCCCGGCTGCAACTGCAACCGGCTCCGGAACTCCTTCGGCAATGAGGTAGTCCGGTCGATTCGGCAGACTCTTAACCTCCTCTATGGCTGCCTTAATTTCAGCTATGGAGATTCCTCCTGACCATTTGCCGTGAAACGTGTCCGCCAAAATCTGCGCCTCCGCAAGGAGGCGCTTCATAAGGTTGTCTACCCACGCAGCTTGCTTTGGATTTTTGCCACATGGGCGTGCGAATCTGCGAAGAACATATCTGCCAACTTCCTCATCATCGATTTTCCATTCGGCCAAACTGACGCATGCCATATCAGTGAGATATGCTAGATAAATTCGAATAAGGTCGCCCTCGGTCAGCGTAAAATGAGTTGGGTTGTAGTTTTCAGATACTGCTTCACTGTCCAAATCGCCTTCTTCGCGGAGGCTCAGCCAACTTTTAATTGAATCCAAGCGCTCTCGATTTGCAATTGTCCCGCTTAAGCTTTTATCGATTGCCTCTGCTCCAAAGTAGGCTTTCTCATCCGCGGCAATAAAAACCGATGACGGGAGCGTATAGCCTTCATTGCCTGCAGCCTTTCCGAGCTCTAGGTCGAGATGCTCTTCACTATCGGTAGAGGCAAATGCTTTTGACCTTGCGGTTCCAAAATCCAAACACAGAATTGCACTCGCCGCCATTGGCTTTTGGTGGTCCAGGGACCGCAAATCGAGGGAAATTTTTGGAAGCGGCGGCGGAGCTTTCTTGGCCGGAGTCTCGGTCTTGGGTGCGACTGGAGGCACTACCGCTGGTGGCGCCTCGACGATTGTTGGAGTGCCCTTTGGGATGTCTCCGTCCGAAAGGAAGTTAAGCGCATACGCAAGCGCCTCCTTTTCTTGGTCGGAAACCGAACCAATTTGGTCTCGGTTAATGCGCTGAACCAAGCTGGCCAGCAAGTAGGCTGCAATCTTCTTGTCCATTGTCTCAACTCCTCCACGTTGTGATTATTCGACGAGGCCCCGTAAAACAGCGTCTCCCGGTTGGCCATCGGTTTTGATTTTGACCACTGCAGGCTGCCGAACCACCATTCGCTGTCGAGGCTCGCCGCCAACCACCTCAAAGTACTTCGGCGATGCTTCAATTTCTTCGCCGGGCACACCCAATAACTGAAGCGCACGAAGGCTTGCGGCCTGCTCAACTTGGATTGCCAGTGCCTTGATTTTGTCCAAGGATTCCTTGGTGACGCCGAGAAGTGCCGGTTCAAAAATCTCCAAGCTCGAAAGCAAGCGTTCGCGCAAACCCTCCGATGACTGCAGGACTTGGCGAGCCGCCTGAAGCGCCAGTCCGATAGCGGCATCAGCGTTACTCGCAGCAGCCTCTTGCGCTGCATTACCCGTGCGTTCGGGCCTGATGCGCCCAAACTCCAACCAGTCTCGGACTTCTTCATTCAATTCCGGGTGACGCTCCGCAAGCTCCCGAGCTATCGCCCGAGCACGTTCGGGATACTTAGTCAGAACCTCCAGCTGGCCTAACAGCATTTGGTCCCGCATGCCTTGTCGGCCGAGCAGGACTAGCGCTTCGCACACATTGCTTGCTAGCTTTGCAAGCGGCCTCGCAAGTTCTTGTGGCCATGTGCCTCCGCACAGCTGCTTACTGTAAGCGACCGGCAAGTAGATACTCGCCTCCGTTACGACCGACAGGCGCGTTCGCACGATGTCATGCACCGTTAGAAGTAATTCCTTCGCCAACTCGGCCTGGGCTTTTTCATCTTGCGGACGTCCCACTTCTATGAAAGCGTTTACCAGTAACTGCTGAAGAGCTTTCCCAAGTTGAGCGCCGGTCTCGTTTTCTGTTTCAATCAAGGCAGTCCGCAATGCGTAGAGCACGCGAGTCAATCGCTTAGCCATGCTGTTGGCCGGTTCATCAGTCTGAGGCCTTACCTTCTCAATAAACATGGATATCGTGTTCACTGCCTCGACAAGGGTGCCTACTCGAGAAAGCAGAACACCCATGAGCTCCGCTCGCGTCTTCTCGCCTTGCTCTTCCTCTGCAATAGACTGAGCCACATAAGCGACTAGCCACGCATTGCTCATCAAGCCGCATGCGCGAGCTACGTTCAACCGGTCATCGGCTTCCGGCAGAAGCCGTAGGGGTGGAAGTTCTCTGTCGAAGGCAGGGCGCAGCCGGTTCGATATGTCTGGCAGCCATCGCTTGACGACCTGAGTCAGTCGAATAGCCTCTGCGATTGAGAGCAGCCGGTGAGCGGGGTCGACGGCCTCGACAGCGTCGTTCAGGAGCCGGTCCCGTCCTGCGCGAACTGCCTCATGGTCTGCATTTTTGGGCAGAAATTTCGCAGCAATGAGCGACGTCAACGCATCGCGACGCTCAGTCGGGGTCTCGCCACCCACGAAAACTCGTAGGGCGGGCAAGTCGAAGTCGGGCTTATTTTCAGTGTCGGCCATGGAAACTGCGTTCCGACGGGCGCGGTCGGCAGGAAAGTCGCAAGTCGTCAATTATGGGCGACGCGTGGTTTCGGAGTGGCTGCACGCCAGCTGAATGACAGGCGCCGTTCGGCGGCATCATCGTTCCCGAACCGCCGCCTCCTGACCCGCGGGCGACGTCTGATGGACACGCATGGCGTTTTGGGGCGCGTTCGACGGGAAAACCCCGACTGTCTATACTCCCCAACTTGACGGAACTTGACTCAGAGTGGCCGTCCCGTTACAATTTCTGACTCCATGCTGAACGTGTCCCTCCTCAAGTCGAAGATGACTTCCCTCGGCCTCTCGCAAACGGCCTTGGCCGAAAATTGCGGGGTGAGTAAGGAGGCCGTATCGAACTGGCTTGCCGAGGAGTCGATGCCCAGGCCGGGCAAGCTGGCCGTTTTGGCAGAAAAGCTGGGACTGTCCGTTGACGAGGTGCTCCTTGCTGAGGAGCCGGAACCTGTCGTGGCGTTTCGCATGCGAAACAATCGGGCTGTGACTGGTGCGGCCAAGGATGCTGGCGACGAGGTGGGCAGACACTTGCGTCAGTTGTTGCCTTTGACCGACTCCAAGACGCTTTTCGAGCCCCCGCATTTGAGGGTGCCTTCTCTGGATGAATCTGTTATCAGGGAAACGGCCTCTGCGGTGCGCGCCTCCTTGAAGCTCAGCGCCACGGATGTCTTCTCAAAGGAGCAGCTTTTTGAGCTCTTCCATGATTTTGGCGCATTCCTGGTCCCGGTTTTTTGGGGAGGCAACAGGGACGGGCACGAGAACGCGATGAGCGTCTATTTGCCGAACTCAAAATCATCCTGGGTGGTCTTCAATCTCGGGTGTCGTCAGGACGACTTCAAGTACTGGCTTGCCCATGAGTACGGTCATTGTCTGACCTTGCACAAGCTACAGGGTGACGAGGGCGAGGAATTTGCTGAAAAGTTTGCTCAGCATCTCCTGTTCCCAGATGAATTGGCTGCTCAGGCCCTGGCAGGAATGCGCGAGTCCGCGGAGCCGTTGGCGGTTGCCAACTGGTTCTCAGGAAAGTACGACATCTCCGTCGTGACCGTAGTTAAGGCGGCGGACCGCATCGCTGAAGCGCGAGGTGAGAGGGTTACGGGATTGGCAACATCGCGTTTTTATGCGGCGTGGAAGCAGTCGCGGAGGTCCGCGGCCACTGCTGCCAGCTTGTTATTCGGTACCGACACCCCCACAGCGGCTGAATATATTGTCAAGAGCGAAGAAGTGTTTCGCACGCCTGTGTTCAGGGCGCTTGGCAGATGGCAGAAAGAGAACGGCGGTCGCTCTCCGTCCTTCATCGCGTCGGCGTTGAATATCGGTTTGGCCGATGCCACCGAGTTGTCTCACGCTTTGTGGGCGATTTCCGCCTGAGCGTCCGGCGGGTCTTCTCCAAACAGACGACGGTAGTCCTCATCCGCTTCCCGGTGCAGCGCTTCGCCGGCAAGCTTCCAACTGCGCATCAAATCGACTCGCTGCGGCGAAGTCATGGCGCCGGCCTGTTCCAGCAAATGGACCAAGTCGATGGATGAGAATAACGCGAGCTTGTTGCCGTCGTCGTCGACGTCGGCGCGGCGCGTGACGAGTCGAAGAGGCCACTCATCGGTCGCCAGGACGCCGTCCAGAACTGCGGCCGCAGCCCAGGCGCGCGCATCGACAATTGAGAGCGTGCGGACAAGAATTCCCTTCGCTTCGCAGTCCTTGCGGAGGATGGAGTTGCCGATTCGTCGAAAGTCATTGGCTTCTTTCGCCATTCGGCTTGTCTTGGGTTCACGAAATTTCAGCGTCGCCCCGGCCAGCTCTGCTTGAACTTCCGTTGAAGCCAACCACGCTTGTCGACCGCCCAGACCGCCATTGCCGAGTGTCTCCGCGGCAAGGTCGACGGTCGTCATTAGCTTGTGTCCGGAAACAACCTTGCCCAGCAATGGGCGAAGGGGCGAATGCAATAGGCGGACGTAGCAGTTAGTGTCGACCACAACTATCTTTGGAGGCGGCGGCATCCGGGGGGCGCTTTCTTATTCTGTTCAGCGAGCATCAATTGTAACAAGCAAACCGCGCCAACTTTGAAAAATTGACTTATGCACAGGATAGAAACAGATTTAGTGCCATAAATGGCCTAACATCTGGCATGACTTCTGAAGCCGAGATGCTCCTGCTCCGCGGATGGTCGCCCGAAGAGGTGTGCAACTACTTGGCCACGAAGGTTCGGGCCATCCGAAAGCGGACCCACGAGTCTCAAGAGGAATTCGCCTTGCGGGCCGGAGTACCGCTGCGGACTTACAAACGCTTTGAGACGCATGGCAAAGGCAGCCTTGAGACCTTCGTTCAAGTGCTGCGCGCGATAGACCGGACCCACTACCTGTTCATGTTGTTTCCTCAACCGGGGCCAGGTCCTTTGAACGTGAAGCCCTCACTGGAGCAGCGTCTGAGCCAGCTCCGGCCCACCAAGTTCTTGTGAGCCTCCAAGGAGCGAGACGCATGGAAATCTCTAGGTGTGAGCTCTATCGACGCGTATGGGAAGTGCCGCTGAACAAGCTGGCCAAGGAGTTCGGCGTTTCGGATGTTGGTATGGCAAAGGCCTGCAGACGGCACAAGATTCCTACGCCGCCGGTTGGCCACTGGATGAAAGTCGCCCACGGCAAACCCACTCTCAAACCCCAGCTCCCAGGCACACCCGAAACGATGGTGGTTCTCGAGCCCGAAATGCATCGCTCACCCGAGGCCAGCGGAGTGGCCGCCGACGAGTTTTCCGAGCTCAAGGTCAAGGTGCGCGTCGCCCCCGAGGACTTGGCATCCTTCGCCGCGGCGACCCAGGCGCAGCTGCTTAAAGCGAAGGCAGCCGCCGGCCCTGTCTATTGCAAGGGGCCTTCCGTCTTCAATTGCTCCGTCAGCGCCGGCCAGGTCCAGCGCGCGGTGAGCTTGCTCGACGCCATCGAGCGGGCCCTGTCCGAGGTCGGCGCGAAGGTGGTGCGCGGCAAGGACAACAGTCCATTGCATATCGACGTCGAGGGGGAAACGGTCCTGTTCTCGCTCACCGAGAAGTACAGCCGCTCGAGCTTCATCCCCGAGAGCGAGCGCAAATCCCCGTTCCCGCGCTACGACTACGAGTACCACTTCAGCGGTGACCTGAAGCTCACGATTGACGGCTACTTCGACGGCCGGAAGTCCTGGTCGGACGGCGTTCGGGAGCGATTGGACACCAAGCTCGCTGAGGTCGTCTTGGGGCTCGTCGCGGCGGGCCGAGCCATGCGCAAGCGGCGGCAAGAGCGCGAAGCGGAGCATCGGAAGTGGGAGGAAGAAGCCAGGATTCGAGCGGAGGATGAGAGCCGCCAGCGCAAGCTCCGAGCATTCCGAAGCCACTTCGCGCATGAAGCGGCCGCCTGGTTCGAGCATCGGCAGGCTGTTGCTTACCTCGAACATCTGAGGAACTGTGCGGTCGGCGATGAGGCGCTGCCCGGGCCCAGCGTGCGCTGGCTAGAGATTGCAGAGGCCTGTGTGGCAAGCCTCGACCCTTTGCCCACCCGGCTGCAACTCCTGCGCAAGGGTTACGAGCCCGGAGAGTGGGATGCACCGTTCGGTAGCGTGCTGGTCGATGAGGCTTTGCCCACCAGCCCTTTCGTCGAAGGGACGTTAGCTCCGCGCGGTAGGCCGAGCTGGCTTAACAGGTAGAGCCCTGCCTTCTTGAACCACGCTCGCTACAATGATTCAACCCCATCGATTTCTGGCGGCATTTCTGTCAAGGGCGATGGGAAGGCAGTGCGGGTGGTTGCGAATGAACGAATGTTAGTTGCCGTTCACATCGCCGGAAGCGCTCGATTTTGTTGAGAGTTGTGTGTGAGAGCGCGCAGCTGCGCACGCGGATTTCCCATTGAAAATCCGCGTGTCGGTGGTTCGATTCCGCCCCAGTCCGACCAAGAGTTGGGTCGTCGGCCACGGGCACCCCAAAACGACCGACGATGAGCGAAAACCCTGCGCCAGAACTGCAACGCGATGCGCAACGCCTGCTCGGCCGCTGCATGCTACGTATCCAGCAATACGAGCGGCTGATGAAAGCCATCCTCGCTCACCATGAACTGGCTGGGCCAGCCGAAACGCTCGAATCCCAACGTGCCGAGCGCGTGACCAAGTTGGCGGACAAGACGCTTGGGACGTTGGTCAAGACCCTATTCGAGAGCTATGTAGTGCGGGACGGGCAGGAACAGGAAATACTGCCAGACGCCAAAGTGGCGACAGACCAAATTTCATTTGGCTTCCGATTCAGCATGTCGATGCCAGAAGAACGCTGGAACGTCACCAAGACCGCGATTGAGGAGTTGGTCAGCATGCGAAACGACCTCGTGCACCACCTCATCGAGCGCTTTGACCTCTGGACTGAGCAAGGATGCATCGAAGTCGCCTGCCACTTGAGAGAGTGCTACGACCGCATCGACCGGCACTACGAGGAGTTGGTCGGCTGGGCTAGAACGATGGATGAGGCTCGGTCCAGAATGGCCTCATTCGCACAGACTCGCGAGTTCCACGACATCTTGGTCAACGGTATCGACCCGGACGGAAACTTCGCTTGGTCCCACACGGGCATCGTCAGTGCGCTGCGCGAGGCAGCCGATTCATTGGCCGTTGATGGGTGGACCGTGCTTGACCGAGCCAAAGATTGGATAGCTGCGGCGCATCCGGACCAAACGCCAGAGAAGTACAGTTGTCGCACTTGGCCTCAGGTGCTGAGTGAATCGCGCCAGTTCGACCTGCTGTATCGAACGGGAGACGACGGACGGCGAGTCGCCTGGTTTCGGCCACGGCGATAGTCGCCCGGCCTTTCCGCCATCGGCTTGGGGAACCGAAGCTGCGGGTCTCGCGGAGGTCAATCGACTCGAGCTTTTCGCGGCCCGGCCAGCCTGTTCATCGTCAATCGTGCGCGCGTTGAAGCTTCAACGCACGAGCTTGCATTCGCTTCACGGCGTTGCTGGGCTCGAGCCTTGGAGCTTCAGGAACGCGGGCTGGGGCGGTCGGCGCCGGAAAGTTGACATCCGGCTCGGAAATCGGCTCGGCCCCGCCAGCGACCTGAGAGGCAGGGACCTCGCTCGCAACGGATTCGGTTTCGCTCCGGTGCGCTCTGTCGAACCAAGCTTCGAACTGGCCGCTGTGCCATTTCGGGGTCCGCCCTCCGCCGGGATACACCGGCAAGAGCATCGTCTTGTCCTTCGTCCAAATCTCGACAGTTCGGGTGGACACGCCAAGTCGCTCGGCCACTTCCTTCTTCGTCAAGAGGCGGACGGGCTGGGTCGGCGGTGCGTCGCCGGGGCGGGTCGTGGTGGCCTGGTACATCGGCGAATCTGCATTGAAGTTGTTCATGCTCCGTGTAGCGACCTGCCGGCCCAAGCGCTCGAGCCTAAAACGGTCAAGGCGCGGCGAGGCGGCCAGGCGGGGTCGAGGGCCGTTCAAACACGTGCGCGCATCCTGAGAACGAGGCTGAAAAGCGACCTGCCTGCTGTCGCGCGCTATACGAGTCAGATGAGGCCGCTGCGCCAAATCGGACCGACCGCACTGCGCCAAAACTGCGACACGACCAGCTTCGCAAAGCTTCGCTGAACGTCGCTAGACGGCGCCGGACTGCTGCTAAGATGTTGATTCTTCGCGGTCAGACGGCCTCGAAGGGCCCGTTAGGCTGCCTGGGTGGCATTCGGGACGTAGAGGCCGGAGGTTCGAATCCTCTCACCCCGACCAGCCTTTCAGGGCTGTAATTGCCAAATGCTTCGCGGAACTGTTGCCGCGCAGCGGTTTACAGCGCTTGGGCGATCAGCGATGATCGTGAAGCAAATTTTCACGTTTCTTACATTCGTTGAATGGCCGCAGCCGAACCTCTCGTCAAAGACAGCTCTCCGATTGCCCTTCCAGGGCTCGCGCGGGCACTCGTTTCGGCCGGAAAGCTCCCCGCCAAGACCGCAGAGGACATCTACCAGAAGTCCCTCAGCGGCAGGACCAGTTTCATCGCCGAACTGACCGGCACCGGCGCCGTCTCGGCGGCCGACCTTGCGCATACGCTGTCGAGCGCCTTCGGGGCGCCCCTGCTCGACCTCGACGCCATTGACCCGCAGCGCCTGCCCAAGGACTTGCTCGACCCCAAGCTGTGCCAGGCCTACCGGGTCGTCGTGCTCAGCAAGCGCAACAATCGTCTCATCGTCGCCACAGCCGACCCCTCGGACCAGCAGGCGGCGGAAAAGATCAAGTTTGCCTCGCAGATGGGGGTGGACTGGGTCATTGCCGAGTACGACAAGCTCTCCCGGATGATCGAGGCGGCGGCCGTCTCCGCCTCCGAGACCATCGACAGCATCATCGGCGCCGAATTCGAGTTCGACGAGGTGTCGGCCGACACCTCCTCCGAAAGCAACGACCCGGCGGTGGCCGAGGTCGAGGACGCGCCCGTGGTGCGCTTCCTCCACAAGATGCTGCTGGACGCCTTCAGCATGCGCGCCTCGGACATCCACTTCGAGCCCTACGAGCACAACTACCGCGTGCGCTTCCGCATCGACGGCGAACTGCGCGAGATCGCCAGCCCGCCGACGGTCATCAAGGACAAGTTGGCCTCGCGCATCAAGGTCATCTCGCGGCTCGACATCTCGGAGAAGCGCATCCCGCAGGACGGCCGGATGAAACTCAAGATCGGCC
Organism: Variovorax saccharolyticus; assembly: GCF_030316765.1. Lineage (GTDB taxonomy): Bacteria > Pseudomonadota > Gammaproteobacteria > Burkholderiales > Burkholderiaceae_C > Variovorax > Variovorax saccharolyticus. The sequence continues at coordinate 891,890 of NZ_JASZYT010000002.1, read as the reverse complement.
CCGAGCGCGTGATCGACTTCCGGGTCAGCACCCTGCCGACGCTGTTCGGCGAGAAGATCGTGATCCGGATCCTGGATCCGAGCAGCGCCCGGCTCGGCATCGACGCCCTGGGCTACGACGCCGACGAAAAAGAACGCCTGCTCACCGCCATCGGCCGGCCCTACGGCATGGTGCTGGTCACCGGCCCCACCGGCTCCGGCAAGACGGTGTCGCTCTACACCTGCCTGAACCTGCTCAACAAGCCGGGCGTGAACATCGCGACCGCCGAGGACCCCTCCGAAATCAACCTGCCGGGCGTCAACCAGGTCAACGTCAACGACAAGGCCGGCCTGACCTTCGCGACCGCGCTGCGGGCCTTCCTGCGGCAGGATCCCGACATCATCATGGTCGGCGAAATCCGCGACATCGAAACCGCCGACATCTCGATCAAGGCGGCCCAGACGGGTCACCTGGTGCTTTCGACGCTGCACACCAACGACGCCCCGACCACGCTCACGCGGATGCGCAACATGGGCATCGCGCCCTTCAACATCGCCTCCAGCGTGATCCTGATCACGGCCCAGCGGCTGGCCCGGCGCCTGTGCACCGTGTGCCGCGCGCCGACCGAGGTGCCGCGGCAGGCACTGCTCGACGCCGGCTTCAAGGAAAGCGACCTGGACGGCACCTGGAAGCCGTATCACCCGGTCGGCTGCTCGGCCTGCAACAGCGGCTACAAGGGCCGCGTGGGCATCTACCAGGTGATGCCGATCACCGAGGAAATCCAGAAGATCATCCTTCGCGACGGCACCTCGCTCGACATCGCCAAGCAGGCCGAAAGCGAAGGCATCCGGTCGCTGCGCCAATCGGGACTCAAGAAGGTCATGCAGGGACTGACATCGCTCGAAGAAGTGCTGGCAGTCACCAACGAGTAATACACGCGTCAGCACGCACGCATCAGCAGCACACGAAGAAGCGGAGATTCCATGGCAACGGCAACAGCATCGACCCGGACGCACAAGGAGTACGTCTTCGAGTGGGAAGGCAAGGACCGCAACGGCAAGCTCGTGCGCGGCGAGGTCCGCGCCGCCGGCGAGAACCAGGTGCAGGCCGCGCTGCGGCGCCAGGGCGTGCTCACGACCAAGATCAAGAAGCGCCGCATGCGCTCGGGCAAGGCGATCAAGCCCAAGGACATCGCGATCTTCACCCGCCAGCTGGCAACCATGATGAAGGCCGGCGTGCCGCTGCTGCAGGCCTTCGACATCGTCGGCCGCGGCAATGCCAATCCGAGCGTGGCCAAGCTGCTCAACGACATCCGCAGCGACGTCGAGACCGGCACGTCGCTGTCGTCCGCTTTCCGCAAGTTTCCGAAGTACTTCGACAGCCTCTACTGCAACCTGGTCGAGGCCGGCGAGGCCGCCGGTATCCTGGAAGACCTGCTCGACCGCCTGGCCACCTACATGGAGAAGACCGAGGCGATCAAGTCGAAGATCAAGTCGGCGCTGATGTACCCGACCTCGGTCGTGGTGGTGGCCTTCGTGGTGGTGGCGATCATCATGATCTTCGTGATCCCGGCCTTCAAGCAGGTGTTCACCTCCTTCGGCGCCGACCTGCCCGCACCGACCTTGATCGTCATGGGCATCAGCGAGTTCTTCGTCTCCTATTGGTGGCTGATCTTCGGCGTGATCGGCGGCGGCATCTACTTCTTCATGCAGGCCTGGAAGCGCAACGAACGCGTGCAGAAGGTCATGGACCGCCTGCTGCTGCGGCTGCCGATCTTCGGCACCCTGATCGACAAGTCCTGCGTCGCCCGCTGGACCCGCACGCTGGCCACGATGTTCGCCGCCGGCGTGCCGCTGGTCGAGGCACTCGATTCGGTCGGCGGCGCGTCGGGCAATTCAGTGTATGCCGATGCCACCACCAAGATCCAGCAGGAGGTGTCCACCGGCACCAGCCTGACGGCCGCGATGACCAACGCCAACCTGTTTCCGTCGATGGTCATCCAGATGACCGCGATCGGCGAGGAATCGGGCTCGATCGACCACATGCTGGGCAAGGCAGCCGACTTCTACGAGTCCGAGGTCGATGACATGGTCGCCGGCCTGTCGAGCCTCATGGAGCCGATCATCATCGTCTTCCTGGGCGTGATCATCGGCGGCATCGTGGTCTCGATGTACCTGCCCATCTTCAAGCTCGGCCAGGTCGTCTGATGCTGGTGTCGCAGGGGGTGGACGCCGCGCTGGCCGGCGTGCTGGGGCTCTTGGTCGGCAGTTTCCTGAACGTCGTGATCTATCGGCTGCCGAAGATGCTCGAGCGCCAGTGGGCCGCCGAATGCGCCTCCCTCGCCGATGCCCCCGGCGAACCGGCAGCGCCTGCCGAGCCCTTCAACCTCATGGTTCCGCACTCGCGCTGCCAGCATTGCGGCCATGCGATCCGCTGGTACGAGAACGTGCCCGTGCTGAGCTACCTGTTCCTGCGCGGCAAGTGCTCGTCCTGCGGGAGCCGGATCAGCCCGCGCTACCCGCTGGTCGAGCTGGCGACCGGGCTGCTGTTCGCCTGGTGCGTGTGGCGCATGCCGGGCCAGTTCGGCGGCCTCGTCTGGTGCGGCTTCGCAGCCGCCTTGCTGTCCCTGGCGCTGATCGACTGGGACACCACGCTGCTGCCCGACGACATCACGCTGCCGCTGCTGTGGGCCGGCCTGCTGGCCTCGATCGCCGGCTTCACGGCCGTGCCGCTCGCCAGCGCGGTCTGGGGCGCGGTCGCAGGCTACGTGTCGCTGTGGGGCATCTACTGGCTGTTCAAGCTGACCACCGGCAAGGAGGGCATGGGCTACGGCGACTTCAAGCTCTTCGCGGCCTTTGGCGCCTGGTTCGGCTGGCAGGCGCTGGTACCGATCATCCTGATGGCATCGGTCATCGGGGTCGTGGTCGGCATCGCCCTCAAGTTCAGCAGCGGCCTGCGCGAAGGCGGCTACGTGCCCTTCGGCCCCTTCCTGGCGGGGGCCGGCTTCACTGCCATGATCTTCGGCCCCGACGCGATCCTTCGCGCGGTCGGGCTCTAAAGGCCGGCGCGCCATGCGCATCGGCCTGACCGGGGGCATCGGCAGCGGCAAGAGCACCGTGTCGTCGATGCTGGTCGGGCTCGGCGCGAAACTGGTCGATACCGACGCCATCGCGCGCGCCGTGGCCCAGCCGCAGGGCGCCGCCATGCCCGCCCTCGAGGCGGAGTTCGGCCCCGCGGTGATCGCCGCCGACGGCGGCCTCGACCGGGCACGCATGCGCGAACTCGTCTTCGCCGATCCGGCAGCCAGGCGCCGGCTCGAGGCCATCCTGCACCCGCTGATCGGCGCCGAGTGCGAGCGGCAGGCAGCGACCGCGGCGCCCGGGCAGACCATCGTCTTCGACGTCCCGCTGCTGGTGGAATCGGGCCGCTGGCGGGCGATCGTCGACCGTGTGCTGGTGATCGACGCCTCCGAGGCCGTGCAGCTCGAACGCGTGGTGGCCCGCTCCGGATGGACCGCGGAAGCGGTCCGGGCGGTGATCGCCCAGCAGGCCGATCGCAGGCTGAGGCGCCAGGCCGCCGATGCGCTGATCTTCAACGAGGGTCTGTCGCTGGCGGAACTCTCCCTTGAAGTCCAGAGTCTTTGGAAACGCTGGACCGCCGCGGACACGCGATAATCTGCGGTCCGCCGGCGCGTGCGCCAGATAACAAGAATGCGGCGCGGGAACGCCCTGCGGCACAGCTCTCCCCCCAAAGATGCTTTTCAATTCGTACGCGTTCATCTTCATTTATTTCCCGATCGTTCTTTTCGGGTTCTTCCTGATCGGCAGGCGAAGCACGCGGGCGGCAGCCGGCTTTCTCGCGCTCGCCTCGCTGTTCTTCTACGGCTGGTGGAGCGTCCAGGCGCTGCCCCTGCTGGTGGGCTCGATCTGCTTCAACTACTGGGCCGGCCTGCGCCTGACGCGAGCACCCGGCCGCACCGACGCCGCGCGCAAGCGCATGCTGGTGTTCTCGCTGGTGGTCAACCTGGGCGTGCTCGCCACCTTCAAGTACGCCGACTTCTTTGTCGGCAACGTCAACGAAGGCCTGAGCACGGCCGGCATCGCGCCGCTGCCGCTGCTGCACGTGGCGCTGCCGATCGGCATCTCGTTCTATACCTTCACGCAGATCGCCTTCCTGGTGGACTGCTGGCAGGACAAGGTGCACGAGCGCAGCTTCGTGCACTACGTGCTGTTCGTCACCTACTTCCCGCACCTGATCGCCGGGCCGGTGCTGCACCACGCTCAGATGATGCCGCAGTTCGCCAATCCGGCGACCTACCGCGTGGACTTCGACAAGGTCTCGCTCGGGCTCGCGATCTTCGTCTTCGGGCTGGCCAAGAAGCTGCTCATCGGTGACCCGATGGGCCAGTACGCCGACCTGATGTTCACGGGCGTCCACAACGGCGTGCAGCCCACGATGGCCAGCGCCTGGGTCGGCGTCATGGCCTACACGCTGCAGATCTACTTCGACTTCTCGGGCTACTCGGACATGGCGGTGGGCCTGTCGCTGTGCCTCGGCGTGCAACTGCCGCTCAACTTCAATTCGCCCTACAAGTCGACCAACATCATCGAGTTCTGGCGCCGCTGGCACATTTCGTTGTCGACCTTCCTGCGCGACTACCTCTACGTGCCGTTGGGTGGCAACCGCAAGGGCCCGGCGCGGCGCTACCTGAACCTGTTCCTGACCATGCTGCTGGGCGGCCTGTGGCACGGCGCCGCCTGGACCTTCGTCATCTGGGGCGCGCTGCACGGCTTCTTCCTGATGGTCAACCACCTCTGGAACGCCAAGGTGCGGCGCAACGCCAAGCCCGGCGTGGTGGGACGCGTGCTGGGGTGGCTGCTGACCTTCGTCTGCGTGATGATCGCCTGGGTGGTTTTCCGCGCCGAGAGCATGACCGCGGCGACCGCCATCTACAAGGGCATGCTGGGCATGAACGGGATGACGCAGTCGATCTTCAGCGAGTTTGGCTCCATCCCCTACCGCAAGCCCGAGTTCTTCCAGACCATGCTGGTCGGCCTCATCATCTGCCTCGCGCTGCCGCCGACCATCACGCTGCAGCGCTGGGTGCCGCAGGCCCAGATGCTGGCCGGCCGGCCCCGCCTGGCCTGGATCTTCACCGCGGCGATGGCCGTGTTCACGGTGATCCTGCTGGGCGTCTGCGTTTCGAAGCTGGGCTCCTACAGCCCCTTCCTGTACTTCCAGTTCTGAGATGAACTGCCTCATGCTCTTCGCTTACTGACATGACCCCCGCAAAACTCTGGCTGCGGATCTTTCTGGCCGGCTTCGCCCTCATCTGCGGGCTGCTGGCCGTGACGCTCAAGACCCCGCCCTTCTACGGCGACATGACCCGCATCGGTCTACTGTCCGAAAACGCCTTCGGCTGGACCATCGAGCCGCCCCAGGTGCCGGCTGAATTCCTGCGCGCCGCCCCGGTGGCCGAAGCCGACATCGTGGTGATCGGCGACAGCTTCTCGATGTCCAACCGCTGGCAATCGGAGCTGACCCGGGCCGGCCTGCGAGTCACCACCATCTTCTGGGGCCAGATCAACGAAGCGCTGTGCGGCGACCTGAACGCCTGGCTCGACCGGGCCGGCTTTCGCGGCAAGGTCGTGATCGTCGAGAGCGTCGAGCGGCTGCTGGCCGACCGGCTGGCCAACAGCAAGACCTGCGCGAAGATGCAGAAGCCCTTCTCGGCCGGCCTCAAGCCCTTCTTCGCCCCGCTCGATCACGTGCCGGCGCCCGCGATCAACTGGGACGGAAAGCTCACCTCGGGCCTCAACATCTATCGCAACACCAAGCGGGCACGCGAGGCCTCGGGCGACTTCCTGTCCAACAAGCGCATCCTGGTGCGACCGGTGGCGGACGGCTGCTCGATGTTCAGCAGCCAGCTGTGCGACCGGGCCCCGTTCTGGCCGGCCGACGACGAGAACGGCGAACTCACGGTTCAGCACGTCGCCCAGATGCGCGCGATCAGCGAGGCCCAGCGTCCGCGTTCGATCGTCTGGATGGTGATTCCCAACAAGACGACCGTGTATGTCAAGCCGGAACACTCGAAAGATTTCGTGACAGCCTTCGAGGCCGCGGGGCTCGGCCCCGACCTGTTCAGCTTCTCCCAGGTGCAGAAGCAGAAGGTTCGCGACTACTATTTCCCCAACGACACTCACCTGTCGATGCATGGACAGCTGGCGGTCGGCCAGCGCATGCTCGAGGCGGTTCGCAAGATCCTGCCGACGGCGCCCTCGAAGGCCTCTTGACGCTATCATCTGCAACCGGAAGCCACCACGCGTGATCCTCTACGAGTACCCCTTCAACGAGCGCATCCGGACCTATCTGCGGCTGGAACACCTGTTCCGTCGCCTTGGTGAACTGGTTCCGGCCGACTCGCCGCTGCTGCATCACTATGCACTCGTCACGATCTTCGAGATCATGGACGTGGCGGCACGCGCCGACCTGAAGGCCGACGTGCTGCGGGACCTCGACAAGCACAAGAACGTCTTCAACAGCTACCGCGGCAATCCGGCCATTGCCGAATCGGTGCTGGACCAGGTGGTGGGCAAGCTCGAGAGCAACTTCACGACGCTCAATACCGTGCCGGGCAAGGCCGGCCAGGCCCTGACCGAGAACGAGTGGCTGATGAGCATCCGCAGCCGCGCCGGCATCCCCGGCGGCACCTGCGAGTTCGACCTGCCGGCCTACTACGCCTGGCAGAACCGCCGCGCCCACGAACGGCGCGCCGACCTCGAGCGCTGGTCGTCCACGCTCGCGCCGCTGGCCGAATCGATCTACCTGCTGCTGAAGCTGCTGCGCGACGCCGACGTACCCTACAAGGTGATCGCGGCCAACGGCCAGTTCCAGCAGACCCTGCCGCAGGGCCGCAGCTTCCAGTTGCTGCGCCTGCGCATCGATCCCAAGCTCGGACTGATCCCCGAGATCTCCGGCAACCGGCTGATGGTGTCGGTGCGCCTGATGCGGCACGAGGCCGACGACCGGCTGCACCAGAGCACGGACGACGCCGCTTTCGAACTCACGCTCTGCGCATGACGGACGCGAATTCCATCGGCGAGCGGATCGTCCGCTGTCCCGCGTGCGGCCAGGACAGCGTCTACGCCGCGAGCAACCCCTACCGGCCGTTCTGCAGCGCGCGCTGCAAGGGCATCGATCTGGGCGCCTGGGCCAGCGAAGAGTTCAGGATGCCGGCCGAAGCGCCGCCGGACGACGGCCCCTTCGGCGATCCCAAGCGGCAAGGCGACAGCTAGTCGAAGACCAGCCCGCGTTCGTCGGCCAGCCAGGCCAGGACCGGCAGCGCGCCGGGCAGCACCGGCTCGACGGCGAGCGGCAGTTGCTGCCAGCACATCGCCTGCCCTTCGCGCATCTCGAAGTCGCCGGACCACTCGCGCACCTTGCACCAGTGCAAGCGCACCAGCGCATGCGGATAGTCGTGCTCGGTGACCTTCCAGACCTCGGCGCCGGCGATCGTGATGCCGAGTTCCTCGTGCAGTTCGCGCCGCAGCGCCTGCTCGACGGTCTCGCCGGCTTCCAGCTTGCCGCCCGGGAACTCCCAGTAGCCGGCGTAGGGCTTGCCTTCGGGCCGGGTCGAGAGCAGCAGCGCATCGTCCTCGCGGATCAGGATGCCGACCGCGACCTCGGTGTGCTTGCGCGCCTCGGTCATGCGGCGCCAGCGCGCCCGGCGTAGTCGCGCGCGAACTGGTAGGCCACGCGGCCGCTGCGCGAGCCGCGCTCGAGCGCCCACACCAGCGCCTCGGGCCGCGCCGCTTCGACCGCCTTGGCATCGACGCCGAACGAGGACAGCCATTGCGCGACGATCGCCAGGTATTCGTTCTGGCTGAAGGGATAGAAGCTGACCCAGAGGCCGAAGCGCTCCGACAGCGAGATCTTCTCCTCGATCACCTCGCCCGGATGGACTTCGCCATCGTCGGTATGGGTGTAGCTGAGGTTGTCCTTCATGTACTCGGGCAGCAGGTGGCGCCGGTTGCTGGTCGCGTAGATCAGCACATTGGGCGTCGACGCCGCGATCGAGCCGTCGAGGATCGACTTCAGCGCCTTGTAACCCGGCTCGCCCTCGTCGAAGCTGAGGTCGTCGCTGAAGATGATGAACTTCTCGGGCCGGTTCGCGACCACCTCGATGATGTCGGGCAGGTCTGTCAGCTCGGCCTTGTCGACCTCGATCAGGCGCAGGCCCTGCGGTGCGTAGGCCTGCAGGCAGGCGCGGATCAGCGACGACTTGCCGGTGCCGCGGGCGCCGGTCAGCAGCACGTTGTTGGCCGGCTTGCCCTCGACGAACTGGCGCGTGTTGCGCTCGATCTTTTCCTTCTGGACGTCGATTTCCTTGAGCGAGTCGAGCGCCATCGCGGCCACGTGGCGGACCGGCTCCAGCGTGCCGTGGCCGGTGCTGCGGCGGCGGTAGCGCCAGGCGATCGAGGCGCTCCAGTCGGCCGGCGCCGCGAGCGGCTGCGGCAGGATCGATTCGATGCGCGCGATCAGGTGCTCGGCGCGCTCGAGCAGGCGTTCGAACTGGGGGTTCATGTCAGCGTCCGCCCGGCCGCCCGAAGGGCGATGAGCGCCCCCTCGGGGGGCAGCGAGCAAAGCGAGCGTGGGGGCTTCATGACCGGTAGTCGGCGTTGATCGAGACGTAGTCGTGGCTCAGGTCGCAGGTCCAGACGGTGTCGGAGGCGCTGCCGCGGCCGAGCGCGATGCGCACCGTGATCTCGCTCTGCTTCATGACGCGCTGGCCGTCTTCTTCACGGTAATCCGGGTTGCGGCCGCCCTTGACCGCCACATGCACATCGTCGAGATAGAGGTCGATGCCGGTCTGGTCGAGGTCGACGATGCCGGCGTACCCGACCGCCGCGAGAATGCGGCCCAGATTCGGATCACTGGCGTAGAAAGCCGTCTTGACCAGGGGCGAATGCGCCACCGCGTACGCGACCTGGCGGCACTCGGCCGAATCCTTGCCGCCTTCGACGCGGATCGTGATGAACTTGGTCGCGCCTTCGCCGTCGCGCACGATGGCCTGCGCCAGCTGGCGGGCCACGTTCTGCATCGCCTCGACGAGCGCCCGGCCCTCGGCGGATTCGAGCGAGCCGATCGTGCCGTGGGCCGCCTTCTGGGTCGCGATGACGACGAAGGAGTCGTTGGTCGAGGTGTCGCCGTCGATCGTCACGCGATTGAACGAGGCGTCGGCCAGCGCCTTGGCCAGCGGCTGGATCAGCGACGGATCGATCTTCGCGTCGGTGGCCATGAAGCCGAGCATGGTCGCCATGTTCGGCCGGATCATGCCGGCGCCCTTGCTGATGCCGGTGACCGTGACGGTCGCGCCGCCGATCTGCACCTGCTGGCTGAAGGCCTTGGGCACGGTGTCGGTGGTCATGATGCCCTCGGCCGCACGCGCCCAGTGGCCGGGCGCGGCATCGGCGAGGGCGGCGGGCAGGCCGGCCTCGATGCGGTCGATCGGCAGCGGCTCCATGATCACACCGGTCGAGAAGGGCAGGATCTGCTCGGGCGCCAGGTTCAGGTGGCGCGCCAGCGCGATGCAGGTGGCGTGCGTGCGTGCCAGCCCGTCCTGGCCGGTGCCGGCGTTCGCGTTGCCGGTGTTGATCAGCATCGCCCGGATGCCCAGATCGCGTGCCAGGTTCTCGCGGCAGACCTGCACCGGCGCGGCACAGAAGCGGTTCTGCGTGAACACGCCGCCGACCGCGGCGCCTTCGTCGATCAGGACGACCGTCAGGTCCTTGCGGTTGGGCTTGCGCACGCCCGCTTCGGCGACGCCGATGCGAATGCCGGGCACGGCATGCAGCGCGGCGGGATCGGGGGCGGAGAGATTCACTGGCATGAGGAGGTCCTGTCGATGAATGTCAGCTGAGCTTGCCGTGGCACTGCTTGAACTTCTTGCCGCTGCCGCAGGGGCAGGGATCGTTGCGGCCCACGCGCGCGAAGGCCGCAGCGCCGGCGCTCAGGCCGCCGGCCGCCTGGCGGCGCAGGCTCTCCTCGTCGACCCGCACCTCGACTTCACCGGTTTCGGTGGGCGCCGTGTAGGTGATGTTGGAAAGGTTCTCGCCGCGGCTTTCCATGGCTTCGGCGGCTTCCTCGAGCTGCTCGCCCGACTGCACGCGCACCGTCATGAGCTGGCGCGTGACCTCGTTCTTGACCGAGTCGAGCAGCTGGCCGAAGAGCTCGAAAGCCTCGCGCTTGTATTCCTGCTTGGGCTGCTTCTGCGCGTAGCCGCGCAGGTGGATGCCCTGGCGCAGGTAGTCCAGCGAGGCCAGGTGCTCGCGCCAGTGAGTGTCGATGCTCTGCAGCAGCACCATGCGCTCGAACTGGGTGAAGTTCTCCTGGCCGATCAGCGCCAGCTTGGCGTTGAAGGCCTCGTTGCTGGCAGCCACCACCTTCTCGACCACGTCCTCGTCGCCGATCGCGGTCGCGGCTTCGACTTCCTTTTGCAGCGGGATCTCGAGGCCCCACTCTTCGGCCAGCACCTTCTCGAGGGCGGGGAGCTGCCATTGCTCCTCGACCGATTCGCTCGGCACGTACTGGCGCACCACGTCGGTGAAGCAGCCTTCGCGCAGCGCGTCGATCTGCGCCGTGAGGTCGCTCGCGTCGAGGATGTCGTTGCGCTGCTGGTAGATCACCTTGCGCTGGTCGTTCGAGACATCGTCGTACTCGAGCAGCTGCTTGCGCACGTCGAAGTTGCGCGCCTCGACCTTGCGCTGGGCGCTCTCGATGCTGCGGGTCACGATGCCGGCCTCGATCGCCTCGCCGTCGGGCATCTTGAGGCGGTCCATGATCGCCTTCACGCGGTCGCCCGCGAAGATGCGCATCAGCGGATCGTCCAGGCTCAGGTAGAAGCGCGAGGAGCCCGGGTCGCCCTGGCGGCCCGAGCGGCCGCGCAGCTGGTTGTCGATGCGGCGCGACTCATGGCGCTCGGTGGCGATGATGCGCAGGCCACCGAGCGACTTCACGAACTCGTGGTCCTTTTCCCACTCGGCGCGCAGGCGGGCGATTTCCGCGGCCTTGGCCGCTTCGTCCCTGGACTCGTCGGCCTCGACCGCCTCGATCAGCTTCTCGACGTTGCCGCCGAGCACGATGTCGGTACCGCGGCCCGCCATGTTGGTCGCGATCGTGATCATCTTGGTGCGGCCCGCCTGGGCCACGATGTCGGCTTCGCGCGCATGCTGCTTGGCGTTCAGCACCTGGTGCGGCAGGCCGGCCTTCTCGAGCAGGCCGGCGATGATCTCGGAGTTCTCGATCGACGAAGTGCCCACCAGCACCGGCTGGCCGCGCTCGTAGCATTCGCGGATGTCCTGGATCGCGGCCTCGTACTTCTCGCGCGTGGTCTTGTAGACGCGGTCGAGCTGGTCCTCGCGCCGGCTTTGCCGGTTCGGCGGGATGATCATGGTCTCCAGACCATAGATTTCCTGGAACTCGTAGGCTTCGGTGTCGGCCGTCCCGGTCATGCCGGCCAGCTTGCCGTAGAGGCGGAAATAGTTCTGGAAGGTGATCGAGGCCAGGGTCTGGTTCTCGGCCTGGATCTCGACGCCTTCCTTGGCTTCCACGGCCTGGTGCAGGCCATCGCTCCAGCGGCGGCCGGTCATGAGGCGGCCGGTGAATTCGTCGACGATCACAACCTCGCCCTGCTGCACCACGTAGTGCTGGTCGCGGTGATAGAGATGCCGTGCCCGCAGCGCCGCATTCAGGTGATGCATCAGCGTGATGTTGGCCGGATCGTAGAGCGAGGCACCCTCGGGCAGCAGCTTGAACTCGGATAGCACCTGCTCGGCCTTCTCGTGGCCGTCCTCGGTCAGGAACACCTGGTGGGTCTTCTCGTCGACCGTGAAGTCGCCCGGCTTGGTGACGCCCTCGCCGGTGCGCGGGTCGGCCTCGCCCTCCTGCTTGACCAAGAGCGGCACGACCTTGTTGATCGCCAGGTAGAGCTCGGTGTGGTCTTCGGCCTGGCCGCTGATGATCAGCGGCGTGCGGGCCTCGTCGATCAGGATCGAGTCGACCTCGTCGACGATCGCGTAGTTCAGCCCGCGCTGGACCCGGTCGCCCGGCTCGTAGACCATGTTGTCGCGCAGGTAGTCGAAGCCGTACTCGTTGTTGGTGCCGTACGTGATGTCGCTGCCGTAGGCCTGCTGCTTCTCCTCGCGCGGCATCTGCGGCAGGTTGATGCCGACCGAGAGCCCGAGGTAGTTGTAGAGCCGGCCCATCCACTGGGCGTCGCGGTTGGCGAGGTAGTCGTTCACCGTGACCACGTGCACGCCCTTGCCCGTGAGCGCGTTCAGGTACACCGGCAGCGTCGCGGTCAGGGTCTTGCCCTCGCCGGTGCGCATCTCGGAAATCTTGCCGTTGTGCAGCGCCATGCCGCCCAGCAGCTGGACGTCGAAGTGGCGCATCTTCATGATCCGCTTCGAGGCCTCGCGCACCGTGGCGAAGGCTTCCGGCAGCAGGTCGTCGAGCGACTCGCCCTTGGCGACGCGGTCCTTGAACTCCTGCGTCTTGGCGCGCAGCGCCGCGTCGTCGAGCTTCTCGAAGGACGGCTCCAGCGCGTTGATGCGTTCGACCGTCTTGCGATACTGCTTCAGGAGCCGGTCATTGCGACTGCCGAAAATTTGAGTCAGGAAGTTGGTGGCCATGAATGGAGATCGATGCACACTCGCTGGATGCGGGCGCCTCGACCGAAATCCCTAAGATAGACGGAGAACGAACTTGGGCGCGCTTTGCCAAAAGGCAAGCGGACCGGCCCGCAGGATTGCCGGCAAACCGCAGATTTTAGCCGCTTGCCCAACCCTTCCCGACCACTGTCCATTGCCGATGAATCGCCGCTATAACGCCGTCACCCTGCTCGAAGCCACCGAGGGCTCGCCGACCCTGGCGAACCTGGCTGCGCGTGCCCGCGACGCCGGCGAGCGGCTGGCTGCGGTGCAGGACCTGATTCCCGCGGAAATGCGTCCCGCGATCCAGCCCGGCCCCGCCGAAGGCGATGTCTGGTGCATGCTGGTGAACGGCAGTGCGGCGGCCGCCAAGCTGCGCCAGCTGGCGCCCATGCTGCAGGCACGGCTCAAGTCGCGCGGCTGGGAGGTCGCGACGATCCGGATCAAGGTGATGTCCCGGCGCTGAGCACCCGGGCTCAGAGCTGGGCCAGTGCCAGGCCGAGCGTCAGCGCCACCGAAGTTCCGAAGATCGCCAGCCCGACGCTGCGGCGGCGGTGGGTGAGCATCCACAGCGCCACGCCCGAGATCGACAGGAAGATCAGGCTGCCCGCCAGCGTATCGACCAGCAGGATCCAGCCCACCGACATGCCGGTGCCCTTGTGCATGTTGGCCAGCGTCGCGACCAGGCCGTTCTGCGTGGTGGTGACGCCCACCGAGCGGTTGCCGCGCCAATAGTCGGCCTGCACGATGGCGTCGGGCCCGCCGAAGTTGAACACCCAGCGCTCGGGCTGCATCAGCGGGTCGGCCTTGCCCTTCTCGGCCCAGGCGACCGGCCGCGCCGGCTCGGTTCGCATCGAATTGGGCGGGCCCTGCTGCGCCAGCGCGCCTTGCAGCCAGCGCGCCATCTCCTGCGCGTTCGCAGGCGCCGGGTCGGGGAGCGCCAACTGGGCGTTGATGCGCTGCTGCGCCATCGGCAGTTTCAGCACCGCGCGATGATTCAGCCAGATGCCGGCGGTGCCGAAGATCAGGCCCAGGATCGCGCCCCACAGACCGATCCAGCCATGGGTCTTGCGGATCCACTGGATGGCGGTGACGCGGCGCGGCGGCACGCGGCTGCGGGCTTCGGCCTGGACGGCGGCGTTCGGTGCGTAGGACATGGGTTCAGCGTGCTCGGGCCTCGGGAGGCCCGGGAGCCGTGGATGGTGCCGCTTGTCGGAATCGAACTGACGACCTACCGCTTACAAGGCGGTTGCTCTACCAACTGAGCTAAAGCGGCGGGATGCTGATTTTAGCGGCCCGGGCCGGGCCGCCCGGTTCACTTGATCCGCTTGAGCGACGGGCGCGCGCCGCCACCGGCCGGTGGGCGTGGTGGATCTTCGGGCTCGAGGGGCGCACTGCCGGTCTCGGCCGTCTCGTCCGCCTCGCTCACCAGGTGGACGACCTTGCTGGCGTCGCCCTCGGTGCCGCGCGATGCGTCGCGCAACGGCGTCCGGGTGGACGCCGCAGTGGAGGTCGAGGCTGCAGGACTGCTGCCTTCGCCCGCGGCCGGCGCCGGCGCCGGAAACGCCATGCCCTGCCCGTTTTCGCGCGCGTAGATCGCGATCACACGGCCGACCGGCACGCTGATCTCGCGCGCGGTGCCGGCGAAGCGGGCCTTGAACTCGATGAAGTCGTTGCCCAGCTTGAGCGAGCTGGTCGCGTCGAAGCTGATGTTCAGCACGATCTCGCCGTTCTTGACGTACTCGCGCGGCACCTGGACCGTGTCGTCGACCTGCACCGCGACATACGGCGTGAAGCCGTTGTCCGTGCACCATTCATACAGCGCCCGGATCAGGTACGGGCGCGTCGATGAAGACTCGAGCGCGTTGATCATGACCGAAGGCGCAGGCGACTCACTTGCGCATGACCTTTTCGGACGGCGTCAGCGCCTCGATGTAGGCCGGGCGCGAGAAGATGCGCTCGGCGTACTTCAGCAGCGGGGCCGCGTTCTTGCTGAGGTCGATACCGTAGTAGTCGAGGCGCCACAGCAGCGGCGCGATCGCGACGTCGAGCATCGAGAAGTTGTCGCCCAGCATGTACTTGTTCTTGAGGAACACCGGCGCCAGCTGCGTCAGGCGGTCGCGGATGTGCGAGCGCGCCTTCTCGAGCGCCTTCTCGTTGCCCTTGGTGGTGCGGTTCTCGAGCGTCGAGACATGAACGAACAGTTCCTTCTCGAAGTTGAGCAGGAACAGGCGCACGCGGGCGCGGTCGACCGGGTCGCCGGGCATCAGCTGCGGATGCGGGAAGCGCTCGTCGATGTACTCGTTGATGATGTTCGACTCGTACAGGATCAGGTCGCGCTCGACCAGGATCGGCACCTGCCCGTACGGATTCATCACGTTGATGTCCTCGGGCTTGTTGTAGAGATCGACGTCGCGAATCTCGAAATCCATGCCCTTCTCGAACAGCACGAAACGGCAGCGATGGGAAAAGGGGCAGGTCGTTCCAGAATACAGGACCATCATGGCGAAAGACTCCTAAAAATCAAAAAGAGTGGGTCGCGTTGGCAACCCACTCTGCGGGACCCGGCGCACGAGGCGCCGGATCGGCGTGGAAATTACTTGACGTCTTTCCAGTACGAGGCATTGAGGCGCCACGTGAAGACAACCGCCATGACCAGGAACAGCAGCACCCAGACGCCGACGCGAATACGGGTGTTCTGTGCCGGTTCGGCCATCCATTGCAGGAAGCTCACCAGGTCGCCCATGTTCTGGTCGAACTGGATCGGCGTCATGGTGCCCGGGCTCACTTGCTCCCAACCCTTGAAGACTTCGACGGGATGGCCGTGGGCCTCGACCTTCTCGAAGACCGGACGGCGCTCGCCCTGCAGTTCCCACATCACGTGCGGCATCGCGACCGCCGGGAACGCGAGGTTGTTCCAGCCGGTGGCCTTGGTGTCGTCGCGGTAGAAGGTGCGCAGGTAGGTGTAGAGGTAATCGGCGCCGGTGCCGCCGTGGCCGGCACGCGAACGCGCCACCAGGGTCAGGTCGGGCGGGACCGTGCCGAACCATTGCTTGGCCTGCTGCGGGTCCATGTTGACCTTCATGGTCTCGCCGATCTTGTCGGTCGTGAACAGCAGGTTGTCCTTGATCTGCTGCTCGGAGATGCCGAGGTCGGTCAGGCGGTTGAAGCGCATGAACGCCGCCGAGTGGCAGTTGAGGCAGTAGTTGACGAACAGCTTGGCGCCGTTCTGCAGCGCGGCCAGGTCAGTCGTGCGGTTCGGTGCCTTGTCCCAGGCGATGCCGCCCTCGGCAGCCTGTGCGCCGGTGACGATGCCGAGCGCCGCGATCAACGTGAGGATCAGTTTCTTCATTCTTGTTGTCTCCCGGTCAGTGAGCGTTGAAAACCACGCGCTCGGGGACCGGCTTGAATTCGCCGAGGCGGCTCCACCACGGCATCAGCAGGAAGAAACCGAAATAGAAGAGCGATCCGATCTGCGAGATGCGTTCGCCGACCGGCGAAGGCGGCTGCACCCCGAGGTAGCCGAGCACCAGGAAGTTGATGACGAACACGGCGTAGACATACTTGTGCCAGCTCGGACGGTAGCGGATCGACTTCACCGGGCTGTGGTCCAGCCACGGCAGGAAGAACAGGATGACGACCGCGCCGCCCATCACCACCACGCCCCAGAACTTGGCATCGATCGACAGCATCATGGCGATCACGCCGACGGCGACGATCACGACGCCGACCTTGGCGAAGGAAGGCAGGCGGGCCTTCCAGACGCCGTAGCCTGCCGCCGCCAGCACGCAGGCGATCAGCGCATACATCATCTCGCTGGTGATCGCACGCAGCATCGAATAGAAGGGCGTGAAGTACCAGACCGGCGCGATGTGGTTCGGCGTCTTCAGCGAGTCGGCCGGGATGAAGTTGTTGTACTCGAGGAAGTAGCCGCCGGCCTCGGGCGCGAAGAAGATCACGGCCGAGAAGATCGTCAGGAACACCACCACGCCGAAGATGTCGTGCACCGTGTAGTACGGGTGCGACGGGATGCCGTCGACCGGATGGCCGTCGGCGCCGCGGTTGGCCTTGATCTCGATGCCATCGGGGTTGTTGGAACCCACTTCGTGCAGCGCGATCAGGTGGGCCACCACCAGGCCGAGCAGCACCAGCGGCACCGCGATGACGTGGAAGCTGAAGAAGCGGTTGAGGGTGGCGTCGCTCACCACGTAGTCGCCGCGGATCAGCAGGGCCAGGTCAGGACCGACGAAGGGGATCGCGGCGAACAGGTTCACGATCACCTGGGCACCCCAGTAGCTCATCTGGCCCCAGGGCAGCAGGTAGCCCATGAAGGCCTCGGCCATCAGGCACAGGAAGATCGCGCAGCCGAAGATCCAGATCAGCTCGCGCGGCTTGCGGTAGCTGCCGTACATCAGGCCGCGGAACATGTGCAGGTAGACCACGATGAAGAAGGCCGAGGCCCCCGTGGAATGCATGTAGCGGATCAGCCAGCCCCAGGGCACGTCGCGCATGATGTACTCGACCGAGCCGAACGCCAGCGCGGCGTCGGGCTTGTAGTGCATCACGAGGAAGATGCCGGTCACGATCTGGATCACGAGGACCAGCATCGCGAGCGAGCCGAAGATGTACCAGAAGTTGAAGTTCTTCGGCGCGTAGTACTTGCCCCACTGGTCGTTCCAGAGCTTGGTCAGCGGGAAACGGTTGTCGACCCAGTTGAGCAGCTTCTCGCCGGCCGGCGCATTGGGGGAGATCTCGTGGAATTCAGCCATGTTCTTGTTCTCCTCAGGCCTTCTTGTCGTCGCCGATCAGGAGGCGCGTGTCGGAGAGGTACATGTGCGGCGGCACCGGCAGGTTGTCGGGCGCGGGCTTGTTCTTGAAGACGCGGCCGGCCAGGTCGAAGGTCGAACCGTGGCAGGGGCAGAGGAAGCCGCCTTCCCAGTTGTCGGGCAGCGAGGCCTGCGGACCCGGCTGGAGCCGGTCGACCGGCGAGCAGCCCAGGTGGGTGCAGATGCCGACCACCACGAGGATCTCGGGCTTGATCGAGCGATGATCGTTGCGCGCGTAGGCGGGCGTGAACTCGTCCGGGTTGCGCTTGGATTGCGGATCGGCGAGCAGCGGGTCGAGCTTGGGGAGCTCTGCGACCTGTGCCGGCGAACGCTTGAGGATCCAGACCGGCTTGCCGCGCCATTCGACGGTCATCTTCTCGCCGACCTGCAGGGCACCGATGTCGGCCTCGACCGGCGCGCCGGCGGCCTTGGCCTTTTCCGACGGCTGGAACGAACTCACGAAAGGCACTGCGACGGCCACGCCACCCACTGCGCCGGCGCAGCCTGAGGCAATCAACCATGTCCGCTTGCTGGTGTCGATCCGGGGTCGGCCGGCGGTACTCGCGCTGCTGTCACTCATGGAGATCCTCAATCTTCTTCGGGGGGACTTGGGTCAACCCGCGATTGTAGCGGAGCGTAAAAGGCGAATTCAACGATGCCAGACGCCTGCCGCACGCGTGCGTGACCGGGAACAGACACCGACCCACCCCTATACTGGCCGCGTTCAAAACAACCCCCCAGAAGAGGTGCACGACATGAGCTTTCTGAAAGAGTTCCGCGAATTTGCCGTCAAGGGCAACGTCATCGACCTGGCGGTCGGCGTGATCATCGGTGCGGCCTTCGGCAAGATCGTCGACTCGCTGGTGAGCGACATCATCATGCCGCTGGTCGGACTCATCTTCGGCAAGCTCGACTTCTCCAACCTCTACATCGTGCTCGGCCCGAGGCCGGCGGGCGTGGCCGACACGCTGGTCGAACTCAAGAAGGCCGGCGCGCCTGTGCTCGCCTACGGCAGCTTCATCACGGTCGCGGTGAACTTCGTGATCCTGGCCTTCATCATCTTTCTGATGGTCAAGCAGATCAACCGGCTGCGCAACACGGCCGAGGCCCCGCCGCCGGCGCCCACGCCCGAAGACGTGATGCTGCTGCGCGAGATCCGCGACAGCCTGAAGCGCCCCTGAGACCTTGCGGGACAGACCAAGAAACTGCGAAGCAGTTTTTGCTCTGTCCTCAACTGACCAGGGTCAACGACCGCGCCATCCGCACCGCCTCGACCAGGCTGGACGCATCCGCCCGCCCACTGCCCGCGATATCGAACGCCGTGCCGTGATCCGGACTGGTGCGCACCAGCGGCAACCCCAGCGTCACGTTGACGCCCTTCTCGACGCCCAGGTACTTGACCGGGATCAGACCCTGGTCGTGGTACATCGCGATCACGACGTCGAACTCGCCGCGGCCATCGGCCTTGGCGCGGGCGCGCATGAAGACGGTGTCCGGCGCGTGGGGGCCGTCGGCATCGATGCCCTCGGCGCGCGCGGCCGCGATCGCCGGCGCGATGATGTCGCGCTCCTCGGAGCCGAACAGCCCGCCCTCCCCCGCGTGCGGATTGAGTCCCGCGACGCCGATCCTCGGCGCCCGCCCGAGCACCGCGCCGAGCGCCCGGTGCGCGATGCGCAGCGTCTGCAGCACGCCATCCAAGCTCACGGCCTCGATCGCATCGCGCAGCGACATGTGGATGCTCACGAGCACGGTGCGCAGTTCGTCGTTGGCCAGCATCATGCGCACCGGCACCTCGGCCAGCGGTCGGCCGAGATGGGCCGCGGCCTCGGCCTGCAGCAGTTCGGTGTGACCCGGATACGGAAAGCCGGCCGCCGCCAGCGCCTCCTTGTGCAGCGGCGCGGTGACGATCGCGGCGATCTCGCCGCGCAGTGCCGCGCGGGCGGCCCAGACCACGCAATCGCCGGCGATGCGGCCCGCGGCTGCGCTGATCTCGCCCTGCGCGATAGCGCCCTCCGGCGGCGCGACCACCTGCAGCACGGGAATGCAGCCCGGAGGCAGGTCGCCCGCATCGCTCGCCGCCTCGATCAGCGCGACCGGCAAGGCCGGCGCACCGGCGCCGGCGATCGCCTGGGCGGCTCGGCGCAGGATGCCGGCATCGCCGGCCACGAAGCATCCGCGCAGATCGACGCCGGCATCGCGAAACGCCTTCGCGATGATCTCGGGCCCGATGCCCGCGGGATCCCCGAGCGTGATGGCGATGGGCGAGGCGGTGTCGAAGCTCACGCGGGATTGTCGATGTCGATGAACTCGTGCGCCAGGCCCAGCTGCGCCGCCACGTGCGCCGCCACCGCCGGCGCGCCGTAGCGTTCGGTGGCATGGTGGCCGCAGGCCAGGTAGGCGACGCCCATCTCGCGCGCATAGTGGGCCTGCGGCTCCGAGATCTCGCCGGTGATGAAGGCATCGGCACCGGCGGCGATCGCGGCCTCGAAGTAGCCCTGCGCGCCGCCCGTGCACCAGGCGACGTTGCGGACCGGGCGCGGCGCACCTTCCACCAGCGTCACCGCCTTGCCGAGCGCCTTCTCGGCATGGGCCGCCAATGCCTTCGCATTCGCGAAGCTCTCGCCGCTGTCGCGGGCGCCGAGGAAGCCGATCTCCTGTTCGCCGAAGCGGCCGGCCGAACCCGGGTGCGCCACCAGACCCAGCCGCAGGCCGAGCTGGGCGTTGTTGCCGAGTTCGGGGTGGGCGTCGAGCGGCAGGTGATAGGCGAACAGGTTGACGTCGTCGCCGAGCAGCAAGCCGAGGCGCTGCCGCATCCAGCCGGTGACGCGGCCGTCCTGGCCGCGCCAGAACAGGCCGTGGTGGACGAAGATCGCATCGGCCTCGGCATGGATCGCGGCTTCGATCAGGGACCGGCTGGCGGTCACGCCGGAGACGATCTTGCGCACCGTGGTCCGGCCCTCGACCTGCAGGCCGTTGGGCCCGTAGTCCTTGAAGCGCGCGGGCGCCAGCAGCAGATCGAATGCGTGCAGGAGTTCGTGGCGGGTCGTGCTCATCGCGCCATTGTGGCCCCGCCGGCGGCGGGCCGCATCGCATGGCCGCGTGCCCCCAGGGGCAACAGGCCGAGCACGAAGCCCAGCACCGCGAGCGCGGCCACGTAGTGCGCCGGCGCCATCGGGTCGTGCTGCAGCCAGAGCGTCAGGATCACCGGCGTGAGGCCGCCGAAGATCGCATAGGACATGTTGTAGGCGAACGAAAGCCCGGTGAAGCGCACCGGCGCCGGGAAGGCACGCACCCCGGCGATCGGCACGGTGGCGATGGTGCCGACGAAGAGCCCCACCAGCCCGTAGTGCCAGACCAGCGAGGCCGGCGTGCCGGGCAGGCCGGTGTAGAAGAGGTAGCTGGTGACCAGCAGGCCGGCCCAGCCGACCAGCATCACGGCCCGCGTGCCGATCCGGTCGCTGGCCCAGCCGACCGCGATGCAGCCCAGCGTGAGCATCAGCGTCGCGACTGCATTCGCCTCCAGCGCCAGCGTGGCCGGAACGTGGTGCACCTTCTGCAGGTAGGTCGGCGTATAGAGCACGACCACCACGATCGCGGCCGACAGCACCCAGGTCAGGAGTCCGACATAGAGGCTGGCAGCGCGATGCTCGCGCAGGATGGTTTTGAGCGGAAGCTCGCGCGCCACGCTGCGGCGGTCCGCCAGCTCCTGGAACACCGGCGTCTCGTGCAGGAAGCGGCGCAGGTAGACCGACACCAGACCGAACACGCCGCCGAGGATGAACGGGATGCGCCAGGCGAAGTCGCTCACCTCGTCCGGCGTGTAGCGGCTGTTGATCGCCACGGCGACCAGCGACCCGAGCAGGATCCCGCCGGTGATGCCCGAGGTCAGCGTGCCGATGCCGAAGCCGTAGCGACGCGCCGGCACGTGCTCGGCCACGAACACCCAGGCGCCCGGCATCTCGCCGCCGATCGCCGCGCCCTGCAGCACCCGCATCGCGAGCAGCAGCAGCGGCGCCGCCACGCCGATGCTGGCGTAGGTCGGCAAGAGGCCGATCACCAGCGTCGGCGCGGCCATCAGGAAGATCGACAGCGTGAACATCCGCTTGCGGCCGAGCAGGTCGCCGAAATGCGCGATCACGATGCCGCCCAGCGGGCGCGCCAGGTAGCCGGCGGCGAAGATGCCGAAGGTCTGGAGCTGGCGCAGCCAGTCCGGCATGTCGACCGGGAAGAACAGGCCGCCCAGGACCGTGGCGAAAAAGACGTAGATGACGAAATCGTAGAACTCGAGCGTGCCGCCGAGGGCGGAGAGAGCGAGCGTCTTGTAGTCGCGGGAGCCGAGGGTGCGGGCGGGCGTCGAGGTCGCGGAAGCGCCTCCAGCCAAGGAAGAAGTGGTCATGAGGGTCAGGATTTTAAGGGTTTTCACCTATATTCGCCTGCGGCCTGCGCTTCGATCGAAACCGAGCGATCCTGGGCTTGAGGGACAATCGGTGCTTTCTTCCCCTGTCTTTTTCATGAAACGCACCTGGCTGCTGTTCGCCCAAGCCGTAACCGTCCTGCTCGCGGCCTATTTCGTCGTCGCGACCCTCAAGCCCGAGTGGCTGAACCGGCGCGCCGGCCCGCTCACCGGCCTGGTCTCGGTGATCGAGGCCCCCGCCGCACCGGCCGGCCTCGTGACCGCCGGCAGCCTCAGCGCGGCCGCCAAGAAAGCCTCGCCCGCCGTGGTGAGCATCAACACCAGCAAGGCGGCCCAGCGCTCGCAGCGCAGCAACGACCCGTGGTTCCGGTTCTTCTTCGGCGACCAGGGCGCGGACCAGCCGCAGGTCGGCCTCGGCAGCGGCGTGATCGTCAGCGCCGACGGCTACATCCTCACCAACAATCACGTGGTCGAGGGAGCGGACGAGATCGACGTCACGCTCAACGACAGCCGTCACGCGCGCGGCAAGGTGATCGGCACCGACCCGGACACCGACCTCGCGGTGCTCAAGATCGAGCTCGACAAGCTGCCGGTGATCGTGCTGGGCGACTCCGATGCGCTG
This sequence comes from Variovorax saccharolyticus, assembly GCF_030316765.1. Classification (GTDB taxonomy): domain Bacteria; phylum Pseudomonadota; class Gammaproteobacteria; order Burkholderiales; family Burkholderiaceae_C; genus Variovorax; species Variovorax saccharolyticus. The sequence goes on along the minus strand of NZ_JASZYT010000002.1, from coordinate 869,342 downwards.
CAGGTCGGCGATCAGGTGCTGGCCATCGGCAACCCCTTCGGCGTCGGCCAGACCGTGACCAGCGGGATCGTCTCGGCGCTCGGGCGCAACCAGCTCGGCATCAACACCTTCGAGAACTTCATCCAGACCGACGCGGCCATCAATCCGGGCAACTCGGGCGGCGCGCTGATCGACGTCAACGGCAACCTCGAAGGCATCAACACCGCGATCTACTCGCGCTCGGGTGGCAGCATGGGCATCGGCTTCGCGATCCCGGTGTCGACCGCCAAGCAGGTGCTCGAGGACATCGTGAAGGCCGGCAAGGTCACGCGCGGATGGATCGGCGTCGAGCCGAACGATCTGTCGCCCGAACTGGCCGAAACCTTCGGCGTCAAGGCGAGCGCCGGCGTGATCATCACCGGCGTGCTGCAGAACGGCCCGGCCGCCAAGGCCGGCCTGCGGCCCGGCGACGTGATCACCGGCGTGGGTGACAAGAGCATCGGCAACAGCCAGCAACTGCTGAGCGCTGTCGCCGGCCTCAAGCCGGGCACGGCGTCGCGCTTCGTGCTGCAGCGCGGCAGCGACAAGCTGGAACTGGACATCACGCCGGGCCTGCGGCCCCGCTCGCTGGTGCGCCGGTCGCCGACCGACACCGAGTGACCCTGCTCCGGCCCTCGGGCCGGGAGATCAGGTCTGGGCCGAGTCGGTGCTGCTCTCTTCGGGCGGCTTGCTGAACTTGGTGAAATAGCGGGCGCCGATGATGCCGACCTCGTACAGCAGGCACATCGGGATCGCCAGCGCGAGCTGGGAGACCACGTCCGGCGGTGTCAGCACCGCGGCGACGACGAAGGCCAGCACGATGAAGTAGCCCCGGAACGCGCGCAGCTTCTCGATCGTGACGAGCTCGAAGCGCACCAGCAGCATCACCACGATCGGCACCTGGAAAGCGACGCCGAAGGCAATGTAGAGCGACAGGATCGCCTCGACGTAGGACGAGATGTCGGGCGTGGCGTTGACCGACGGCGGCGTGAACTTCTGGATGAAGCCGAACATCTTGTCGAGCACGAAGAACTGCACGAAGGCGATGCCGCCGTAGGCCAGCAGGCTGCCGAAGAAGATCAGCGGCAGCGCGAACTTCTTCTCGTGGCTGTAGAGGCCGGGCGCAATGAACATCCAGGCCTGGTACATGAGCCAGGGCAAGGCGAGCAGCACCGCCGTCATGGCCAGCACCTTGAGCGGCACGAAGAAAGGCGAGAAGACGCCGATCGCGATCAGCTTGGCATCGGGCGGCATGTGGGCGCGGATCGGCACCGCGATCATGTCGATCAGGCCGGCCGGCCCGGGCCAGATGGCCAGCAGAACGCCGGCCACGACCAGGCCGTAGACGCAGTAGAGCAGGCGGTCCCGCAGCTCCATCAGGTGCTGGACGAAAGGCTGCTCGGTGCCGGCCAGTTCGTCTTCTTTGTTCTTGTCGGTGGGGTCGGCCATGTGGGGACGCTGCAGTCAGGCTCGGCGCACGCTGCGCGCGGCCGTTTCGCGAGTTAGCGCTAGTTGATTTTGTGAGGGCGGTAGCGGGCCACGCGCGCAGCGCCCGACAGCGCCTTGGTGCGCACGCCGTTGCGCGCCTTGTACCACTGCGGCGTGGCGCCCTGCTTCAGGCGCCAGTTCTTGCGTGGATGCTTGTACTCGGGGAAGGAAGGGGTCGTGTCGGACAGTTCCGAGAGCGTCTGCCCGCTCTCGGAGAACTGCTTCTCGAAGTCGCTGGCGCCGGACTGGATGCTCTGCTCGACGTCGCGCGCCGCGTCCTGCACCGTGTCCTTCATCTTGCGCAGCTCGTCGAGGTCCATCGAGCGATTGACCTCGGCCTTGACGTCTGCCACGTAGCGCTGCGCCTTGCCCAGCAGGGTGCCGACCGTGCGCGCCACGCGCGGCAGCTTCTCCGGCCCGATGACGATCAGCGCCACGGCGCCGATCAGGGCCAGCTTCGAGATGCCGAGATCGATCACGGAGTGGTCTGGCTCAGGACTTCTGACGCGCTTCGACGTCGATCGTCGACTTGTCGGCGGTGCTGTTGCCAGTCACCTGGGCGTTGGGGCCGGTGGCGGTGGGCGTGGCTGCGTCGGCCGTGGCGCCGTCCTTCATGCCGTCCTTGAAGCCCTTGACGGCGCCGCCCAGGTCGGAGCCCATGTTGCGGAGCTTCTTGGTGCCGAAGATCATGACGACGACGAGCAGCACGATCAGCCAGTGCCAGATGGAAAGTGAACCCATGGATTACTCCTGAAGAATGAGTCGGATTTTAGTCGCCGGGAAATGACCGGCCGAAACGATGTCTTTCAGCCCCGCAGCCAGGGCCGCGGGCCGCCCATGACGTGCACATGGAGATGGTGCACCTCCTGCCCGCCCTCGGCGCCGGTGTTGACCACGATGCGGAATCCGCCTTCGGGGTAGGGGCGGCAGCCCTGCTCGACCGCCAGCCTGGGCGCCAGGGTCATGATCTTGCCGAGCAGCGCGGCGTCGTCGGGTGTCACCTGCGCCATCGACGGGATGTGGCGCTTGGGCACGATCATGAAGTGCACCGGCGCCCACGGCGCGATGTCGTGGAAGACGAACAGCTCGTCGTCCTCGTAGACCTTGCGCGACGGGATCTTGCCGTCGATGATTTTGCAGAAGACGCAGTTCGGATCAGAGGACATTGCCGGTTTCCATGGAGCGGCCCGCGTTCATGCGCACCATCCCCTTGACGATGCGATAGAGGAACCAAAGCGAAATCAGGGCCCAGGCGATCCAGCCGGGCACCAGGAACAGCAGCCACAGCCAGGAGGTCACTAGGTACAGCACGCCGGCCCAGAGCACCGAGCGGATGCGCCAGCTGAAGTGCGAGGCCTGCCAGGTGCCGGCGGCATCCTCGCGCTTGACCAGGTCGATCACCAGCGCGATCACCAGCAGGCCGATCGACGCCTGGGCGCCGGGCAGCACCGCGCCGACCGCCACCACCAGGTGCAGGATGTAGCTGACCCAGCCCCAGGTCTTGAGCGAGTCGTCGGGCTCGATGGTCACGATGTCGTTGGGCATGGCGTGCGCTCCTTTCAATCGTTGGAAGCTTCGCGATCCTGCGCCTTGCGCAGGGCCTTTTCCTCGATGCCGCTGGTGCCCTCGCGACGCTCGAGTTCGGCGACCACGTCGGCGGGCGAGAAACCGTAGTGCGCGAGCGCCACCATGCTGTGGAACCAGAGATCGGCCACTTCGTTCACCACTTTCGCGCGGTCGCCGCCGTGGTCGGCGTCCTTGGCGGCCATCACGACCTCGGTGGCCTCCTCGCCGATCTTCTTGAGAAAGGCATCCGGGCCGCGCTGCAGCAGGCGGGCGACATAGCTCTTGTCGGGGTCGCCGCCGCGCGACGGCAGGCGGCTTTCGATCACGGCCGCCAGGCGCGCCAGGGCGTCTTCGGCGTTGCGGGGTTCGGTGCTCATCTTGGGGACGATGTGTAGATCGAGGCCGGGTCTTTCAAGACCGGCTCGGTCGCGACCCACTGGCCGTTCTCGTACTTGCTGAAGAAGCAGCTGTGGCGGCCTGTATGGCAGGCAATGCCGGGCTCGTGGCCCTGCTGCGTGACCTTGAGCAGCACCACGTCGTTGTCGCAGTCGATCCGGATCTCGTGCACGGTCTGGACGTGGCCGGATTCCTCGCCCTTGAACCAGAGCTTCTGGCGCGAGCGGCTGAAGTACACGGCGCGGCCGAGTTCCGCCGTCCTGGCCAGCGCCTCGCGGTCCATCCAGGCGAACATCAGCACGTCGTTGCTGCCCTGTTCCTGCGCGATCACCGGCACCAGGCCGTTGGCGTCCCATTTCACTTCATCTAGCCAGTTCATAGCGGGCTATTGTCGGTCACAGACGCACCGGGATGCCGCGCGCGGCCATCTGCCGCTTCGCTTCGCCGACGGTGAACTCGCCATAGTGGAAGATGCTCGCCGCCAGCACGGCGTCGGCGCCGCCGGTCTGGATGCCGTCGGCCAGGTGCTCCAGGCTGCCGACACCGCCCGAGGCGATCACCGGCACGCTGACGGCGTCGCTCACGGCCCGCGTCAGTTCGAGGTCGAAACCGCTTTTCGTGCCGTCGCGGTCCATGCTGGTCAGGAGGATCTCGCCGGCGCCGCGGCGCGCCATCTCGACCGCCCACTTCACGGCGTCGAGGCCGGTGTTCTTGCGCCCGCCGTGGCTGTAGACGTCCCAGCCCGGGCCGCGCGTGGCAGCGTCCTCGGGCGAGCGCCGCTTGGCGTCGATCGCCACCACGATGCACTGGGCGCCGTATTTCTGCGAGGCATCCTCGATCACCCGGGGATCGGCGATCGCGGCCGAATTGAAGCTGGTCTTGTCGGCCCCGGCATTGAGCAGCCGGCGGACATCGGCCACGGTGCGCACGCCGCCGCCGACGGTCAGCGGGATGAAGACCTGGGAGGCCACCGCCTCGATGATCGGCAGGATCAGGTCGCGGCCGTCGCTGGTGGCGGTGATGTCCAGGAAGGTGAGCTCGTCGGCGCCCTGTGCGTTGTAGCGGGCCGCGATCTCGACCGGGTCGCCGGCGTCGCGCAGTTCGACGAAATTGACGCCCTTGACGACGCGGCCGCCGGTGACGTCGAGGCAGGGAATGATGCGTTTGGCGAGCATGGTGTGGTTCAAGCGAAAGGGGTTCAGGCGACCTTGAGCTGTTGCCAGCCCTGCCACTGGCCGCCGGGCGCCAGCAGCACGGATTCGTCGATGCGGGCGGCTTCGACGCAGAGCATGTGGCGCCAGCCGTCGTCGGGCAGGTCGTCGAGCTTGGCGGCGAGCAGCGGGCCCGGGTTCCAGACCACGGTCTCGGTGCAGCTCGCGCTTTGCGAGATCTCGAGTGTGCCCGAAGGCTGGACCAGCCGCAGCGGCCGGGCGGGCGCGGCGTAGACGCTGTCGAATTCGCTGCCGAAGGCCAGCGCCGGTGCCATTTCGACATGGCGGTCGTCGCGCACCGCATCCCAGCGGTTGGCGCCCTGCAGGCCTTCGAGCCGGGCCTCGGTGGCTTCGTCGACCCGCAGGTAGCTGTGGAGCGCCGCCGCGAAGGACCAGGGCTCGCCGCCCAAGTTGTCGATGGTCAGCGCGACGCGCAGCGAACGCGCGGCCAGCGTGACGGCCAGCCGGGCCCGGAACGCGTGCGGCCAGAGCGCCCGCGTGGCGGCGTCGTCGCGCAAGGCCAGCACGACGGTGTCGAGCCGCTCGTCGGTCTGCGGCTCGGCCGTCCACGGCAGGTTGCGGGCGAAGCCGTGCTTGGGCAGCGGGCCGCGCTGGTTGAACTGCGGCCAGCAGACCGGGATGCCGCCGCGGATCGGGCTCTGGCCGTCGAAGCGGGCCTCGGGGCTCAGATAGAGGCGCTCGACGCCATCGGCCGTGGTCCACGACAACACATGAGCGCCGTGCAGCGCTACAGTGCAACTGTCGCCGCCGGGCAGCGCCAGCCGCACGGCCGGCTGGCCACGAAAGACGAGGGCTTGGAGGGTCATGGCCCGATTCTAGGTTTGGCCGGCGCTTGCGGTTTCGGATCGGCGACACGGATCCCGCTTCAGAACAACTCGCAACGAGGAGCGCCTCCATGAGAAGGAAACTGCCGCCGGCCGCCTGGATCCTGATCGCGATGCTGATCGGGATCGTCATCGGCTACATGGTCTTCACCAACTTCCCGAACAAGAAGACCGCCGCCGAGATCGCGGGCTACATCTCGATCATGTCGGACGTGTTCCTGCGCCTGATCAAAATGCTGATCGGGCCACTGGTGTTCTCCACCCTGGTCGTCGGCATCGCCCACATGGGCGACGCGGCTGCCGTCGGGCGGGTGTTCGGCAAGGCGCTGGGCTGGTTCATCACCGCCTCGCTGGTGTCTCTGTTGCTGGGCCTGTTGATGGCCAACCTGCTGCAGCCGGGCCACGACCTCGGGCTGCCCCTGCCCGAGATCGGGTCCTCCGCCAACCTCGCCACCTCCAAGTTCACGCTCAAGGATTTCGTTGGCCACGTGGTGCCGAAGTCCTTCGTCGAGGCCATGGCCAACAACGAGATCCTGCAGATCGTGGTGTTCTCGATGTTCTTCGGCGTCGCGCTGGCCTCGCTCGGCGAGAAGGCCCGCACGCTGGTCAACGCGATCGAGGAGCTGTCCCACGCCATGCTCAAGATCACCGGCTACGTGATGAAGCTGGCGCCGCTGGCGGTGCTGGCCGCCATGGCGGCCACGATCGCGGTCAACGGCCTGGGCATCCTGCTCAAGTTCGCGGTCTTCATGGGCGGCTTTTACCTGAGCCTGTTCATCCTGTGGGCGCTGCTGGCCCTGGCCGGATTCGTCTTCCTCGGGCCGCGCATCGTGACCCTGCTGAAGCTGATCCGGGAACCCTTCCTGCTCTCGTTCGCCACCGCCAGCTCGGAGGCGGCCTACCCCAAGATCCTCATCGCGCTCGACCGCTTCGGTGTCAAGCGCAAGATCTCCAGCTTCGTGATGCCGATGGGCTATTCGTTCAACCTCGACGGCTCGATGATGTACTGCACCTTCGCGGTGCTGTTCATCGCCCAGGCCTACGACATCCCGCTGTCGCTCGGCACCCAGCTCACGATGCTGCTGATCCTGATGCTGACCTCCAAGGGCATGGCCGGCGTGCCGCGCGCCTCGCTGGTCGTGATCGCCGCGACCCTGAACCAGTTCAACATCCCCGAAGCCGGGCTGCTGCTGATCCTCGGCGTCGACACCTTCCTGGACATGGGCCGGTCGGCCACCAACGCGGTGGGCAATTCGATCGCCACGGCGGTGGTCGCCAAGTGGGAGGGCGAACTGCTCTCCGAAAGCGACGCCGCGGCCAATGCGCGGGCCATGGACGTCGAAAGCGCCGCCACCCTCGCCCACCCGGCGCATGCCTGAGGCCCCGGGATGAGCGCCGTCCGGGCCCTGGCAACCACCGCCGCGCTGCTGGCAGCACTGCTGGGGCCGGCGCCGGCCGCGTTCGCCCAGTCCGATCCGACGCCGGCGACGCCGGCCGCGCTCAGCGGCACGCTGGCCAAGGCGCGGGCGGCCGGCGCGGTCGTGATCGGCTACCGCGAATCCTCGGTGCCGTTTTCCTTCCTGTCGCCGCGCAAGGAGCCGATCGGCTACTCGATCGAGCTGTGCAAGGCGGTGGTCGAGGCGATGGGCGATGCGGTGCACAAGACGCTGGAGATCCGGTGGCTGCCAGTGACCGCCGAGACCCGCATCGATGCCGTGGCCAACGGCCAGGTCGATCTCGAATGCGGCTCGACCACCAGCAATCTGGAGCGCCAGAAGCGGGTCGCCTTCTCGCCGACGCTGTTCGTCTCGGGCACCCGGCTGCTGGTCAGGAAAGGCTCGCCGGTCCAGTTCTTCCGCGACCTCGCCGGCAAGCCGGTGGCCGTGACCGCCGGGACCACCAACGAGAAGACGATGCGCGAGCTGTCGGCGCGCTTCAAGCTGGGCCTGGAGCTGGTGGTTTCGCGCGACCACGCCGAATCGTTCGCGCTCGTGAAGTCCGGCAAGGTGGAGGCCTTCGCAACCGACGAGGTGCTGCTGTACGGCCTGATCGCGCAGGACCGGGGCAGCGCCCAGGGCCCGACCGACTACCAGGTGGTCGGCGACTTCCTGTCCTACGACCCCTACGGCGTGATGTACCGCAAGGACGATCCGGAGATGGCGAAGGTGGTCAACGACACCTTCCAGGTGCTGGCCGAGGACGGGGAGATCGAGCGCCAGTACAAGCGCTGGTTCCTGCGCAAGCTGCCCACCGGCAACAGCCTCGATCTGCCGATGAGCCCGCAGCTGGAGACGATCCTGCGGGCGATGGCGATCAAGGCCGAGTAGTCTGCCTAGACTGCGAGCTCGTCGGCCCGGGCCTGGGCGGCGGCGAAGTCCAGGTCGCCCGAATAGATGGCGCGGCCGCAGATGACGCCTTCGATGCCGTCGGGCTCGACCGCGCACAGCTTGTCGATGTCGGCCATGTTCGAGAGCCCGCCCGAGGCGATCACGGGGATCGTCAGCGCCTGCGCCAGCCGCACGGTGGCGTCGATGTTGATGCCCGACAGCATGCCGTCGCGGCCGATGTCGGTGTAGATGATCGACTCGACGCCGTAGTCTTCGAACTTCTTGCCCAGGTCGGCAACCTCGTGCCCGGTCAGCTTGCTCCAGCCATCGGTGGCGACCTTGCCGTCCTTGGCGTCCAGGCCGACGATGATGTGGCCGCCGAAGGCGCTGCAGGCGTCCTTCAGGAAGCCCGGGTTCTTGACCGCCGCGGTGCCGATGATGACGTAGCGCAGGCCGTCGTCGATGTAGCGCTCGATGGTGTCGAGGTCGCGGATGCCGCCGCCCAGCTGCACCGGGATGTCGTCGCCGACCGCCCTCAGGATCGCCTTGATCGCCGCGTGGTTCTGCGGCTTGCCGGCGAAGGCGCCGTTCAGGTCGACCAGGTGGAGGCGGCGGGCACCGGCTTCGAGCCACTTGCGCGCCATCGCGGCCGGGTCTTCGCTGAAAGTGGTGGACTGGTCCATATCGCCTTGCTTGAGGCGAACGCAGTGGCCATCTTTGAGGTCGATCGCAGGAATGAGGAGCATGGTGGTGCGGGATTGCGTGGCGTACGGAGGAATCGGGGACGATGGGCGGAAGAAAGCGCGATGGTACTCAACCCGGCAGGCCCGCGCGCACGGGCCCGGGCCGAACGGTGGAAGCGTTCAGTGCGTCAGGGATTCCAGTGGAGGAAGTTTCGATAGAGCTGCAACCCGTGGTCCGCACTCTTCTCCGGGTGGAACTGGGTGGCAAAAATATTATCGCGTGCCAGGGCGGCGGTAAAGCGCCCACCGTAATCGGCCTCGCCGGCGCTGTGGGCCGGATCGGCGGGCGCGGCATAGAAACTGTGGACGAAATAGAAGTAGCTCTGGTCGGGCACGCCGGCCCAGACCGGGTGCGAACGCGTCTGCGACACCTGGTTCCAGCCCATCTGCGGCACCTTGTAACGGCTGCCGTCCGGCTGCAGCCGGCCTTCGAGCTCGAACTTCCGGACGTCGCCGGGAATCAGTCCCAGGCCGTCGGTCGGGCCTTCGTCGCTGTGCGACAGCAGCATCTGCATGCCGACGCAGACGCCGAACAGGGGCTTGCCGGCGGCGGCCTCGAGCACCGATTCGAGCAGGCCGGAATCGGAAAGCTCGCGCATGCAGTCGGGCATGGCACCCTGCCCCGGCAGCACCACGCGGGTGGCGCGGCGGACCACATCGGGATCGGAGGTGACGAACACCTCGACGCCGACCTGGTCGGCAGCATGCTGCACGGCCTGCGACACCGAGCGCAGGTTGCCCATGCCGTAGTCGACAACGGCGACGGTATTGGAGCTCATGCGGCGGCCGGGCAGATCAAAGCGAGCCCTTGGTCGAGGGAATGACGCCGGCCGAGCGCGGATCGAGCTCGAGCGCCGCCCGCAGCGCCCGTGCGAAGGCCTTGAACACGGTCTCGCACTGGTGGTGCGCGTTGACGCCCTTGAGGTTGTCGATGTGCAGCGTCACGAAGGCGTGGTTGACGAAGCCCTGGAAGAATTCGTAGGTCAGCTGGCTGTCGAATGTGCCGATCATGCCGCTGGTGAAGGGCACATCCATGACCAGGCCCGGGCGGCCCGAGAAATCGATCACGACACGGCTCAGCGCCTCGTCGAGCGGCACGTAGGCATGCCCATAGCGCCTGATGCCCTTCTTGTCGCCGACCGCCTTGGCCACCGCCTGGCCCAGCGTGATGCCGACGTCTTCGACCGTGTGGTGGCCGTCGATGTGCAGGTCGCCCTGGCAGTCGATGTCGAGGTCGATCAGGCCGTGGCGGGCGATCTGGTCGAGCATGTGGTCGAAGAAGCCGATGCCGGTCGCGAGTTTCGCGCGGCCGGTGCCGTCGAGGTCGACCTTGACCGTGATCTTGGTCTCTGCCGTGTTGCGCGTGACGGACGCCGCGCGCGCGCCGGTGGCAATGACGGCTTCGGGTGCCAGTGGGGTGTTCATAGTGAGGCTTCGAGGGCTGCGAGCATCTGCGCGTTCTCGTCGGCGGTTCCGACCGTGAGGCGCAGGCAGTTCGCGAGCAATGGGTGCATTTTAGAAACGTTCTTGACCAGCACGCCGCGAGCCTTCATTCCGTCGAAGGTCTTTGCCGCGTCGGGGACCCGGATCAGGATCATGTTGGCTTCGCTCGGCCAGCTCCGGACCGATGGCAGCAGGGCCAGCCGCTGCACCACGACGGCGCGCTGGCTGCGGATCTCGGCCGCCTGGGCGTCGAACAATTCGGCGTGCTCGAGCGCGAACAGCGCGCACTCGCAGTTGAGCACGCTGATGTTGTAGGGCGGGCGCACCTTGTCGATCTCCGCCACCAGCGCCGCCGGGCCCATCAGGTAGCCCAGGCGGGCACCGGCGAGGCCGAACTTGCTCAGCGTGCGCATCAGCAGCACGTGGCCGTGGCGCGCCACGCGGTCGATGTAGCTGCGGCCGGCGAAGGGCTGGTAGGCCTCGTCGATGACCACCAGCCCGCCCTGGGCGCCCTGGGCCGCGACGATCTTCTCGATCACGGCGTCGTCCCAGAGGTTGGCGGTCGGGTTGTTCGGGTAGGCCAGGAAGACGATGGCCGGCTTCTCGCGGGCGATGGCGTCGAGCATGGCGCCCTCGTCGAGCTCGAAATCGGCTGAAAGGGGAACGCCGACGAAGCGCAGGCCCTGCAGCTGGGCGCTCATGGCGTACATCACGAAGCCGGGCACCGGCGCCAGGATCGCGGCACCGGGCAGGTCGCAGGCGATCGCCAGCAGGGAGATCAGCTCGTCGGAGCCATTGCCGAGCATCAGCGAGAAACCGTCGGGCAGGCCGGCATGCGCCGCCAGCGCGCGCTGCAGGTCGGCGCCGCGATCGCCGGGATAGCGGTTCAGCGCCAGCGCGCCGAGGCGCTGGCCGAGCGCGGCCTGCAGCGCCGGCGGCAGGCCGTGGGGGTTCTCCATGGCGTCGAGCTTGATCAGGCCGCGGGCGTCCTGCACCGCATAGGCGTGCATGGATTGGACGTCGGCGCGGATCCGCGCCAGTGCGCGGCGGGTGTCGTCGGTAGCGGTCATTCGGTGGTCAGGGGTTGCAGCGATAACTGTTTCGCATGGCGGCCGAGAGCACCAGCTGCACCGGCATGTCGGCCTCGTAGCTGTCGGCATTGCGCGCCAGCTCGGATTGGTAGAGGGAGCGCGCCATGGCCGGCTCGAGCCGGCGGCCGTCGATGCAGAACAGCGGCTTCTGGCCGGCGCGCCGCTCGGCGTCGTTGGCCTCGCGCAGGCCTTCCATGACGCCCACGAGGTAGTAGTTGGCGTAGAGCTTGCCGTCTTTCTCGTTGGCCTCGAGCGTGCGCAGTTCCCGGATCGACATCGCCTGGGCGAGCGTCGCCGACGCCAGCAGCAGCACGCCGGCGGCCCCGATGCGGATCAGTCGCGCGGGCGTGGCTTGATCAGCACGCATGGGTTCCCTGCAAAAACCGACCATCCCTCGAGGTCGCGGGTGACGACCGATCGGGCCCCCACCACGGCGCCATCGCCGATCGTGACGCCGGGCGCCACGAAGGTTTCCGCGGCCAGCCAGACGCCGTCGCCGACCTGGATGTCGTCCCAGATCAGCGGAAAGCTGGGCTGCTTGTAGTCGTGGGTGCCGGTGCACAGCCACACCCGCTGCGACACGCAGCTGTTCTTGCCGATGCGGACCTGGCCGTAGTTGTAGATCTCGACGCCCTCGCCGATAGCCGTGTACTCGCCGATCTCGAGGTTCCAGGGCATCAGGACCTTGACGCCGGAACTCACCAGGACCCGCTCGCCGATGCGGGCCCCGAAGAGCCGCAGCAGGAACAGACGCAGCGGCGAGAAGGCACGCGGTCCGGGGCGGCCGAGCAGGCCCCAGACCAGCATCCAGGCCGCACGGCGCAGCTTCTGGCCCAGGCTCCAGGGATGCCCGCGGCTGGTCTTGAGGTCCATGGCGCCCGGGGTGGTCATGGCTTCGGGCTGCGCAGGCGCATCTCGGCGGCGCGTGCGTGCGCCTGCAGGCCTTCGCCGTGGGCCAGCACCGAGGCCACGTGGCCGAGTGCCTGGGCCCCCTCTTCGCTGACCTCGATCAGGCTCGATCGTTTCTGGAAGTCGTAGACGCCCAGCGGCGAGCTGAAGCGCGCCGTGCCGCTGGTAGGCAGCACGTGGTTCGGGCCGGCGCAATAGTCGCCCAGGCTCTCGCTGGTGAAGGCGCCGAGGAAGATCGCGCCGGCATGCCGCAGCAGCGGCTCCCAGCGGTGCGGCTCGCTGCTGCTGACTTCGAGGTGCTCCGGCGCGATGCGGTTGCTGATCTCGCAGGCTTCTTCCATGCTGCGCGTCTGGATCAACGCGCCGCGGCCGTTGAGCGAGGCGGCGATGATCTCGGCGCGCGGCATCGAGGGCAGGAGGCGGTCGATTTCCTGCTGCACGCGCTCGATGTAGGCAGCGTCGGGGCACAGCAGGATGCTCTGGGCGAGCTCGTCGTGCTCGGCCTGGCTGAACAGGTCCATCGCCACCCAGTCGGGCGGCGTGCTGCCGTCGGCCAGCACCAGGATCTCGCTCGGGCCGGCGATCATGTCGATGCCGACCGTGCCGAAGACCCGCTTCTTGGCGCTCGCGACATAGGCATTGCCCGGGCCGGTGATCTTGTCGACCTTGGGAATGGTCCGGGTGCCGTACGCGAGCGCGGCCACGGCCTGGGCGCCGCCGATCGTGAAGGCGCGCGTGACGCCGGCGACGTGGGCGGCGGCCAGCACCAGCGGATTCTTCTCGCCGCCCGGCGTCGGCACCACCATGATGATCTCGCCCACGCCGGCCACGTGCGCCGGCACCGCATTCATGAGCACGCTCGACGGATAGGCGGCCTTGCCGCCCGGCACGTAGATGCCGACGCGGTCCAGCGGCGTGACCTTCTGGCCCAGCAGCGTGCCGTCGGCATCGCGGTAGCTCCAGCTTTCGCCGCTGGCCTTCTTCTGGGCCTCGTGATAGGTGCGCACGCGCCGGGCCGCGGTCTCGAGCGCATCGCGCTGCTGCGCCGGCAGCGACTCGAAGGCAGCGCGCAATTCGGCTGCCGTGAGTTCCAGCGCCGGCATGCCGTCGACCTCGAGGCGGTCGAAGCGCCGCGTGTAGTCGAGCACCGCCTCGTCGCCACGCCGCTGCACGTCGGCGAGGATGTCGGCCACCACCTGCTCGATCGCCGCATCGGCCTCGGCCGACCAATGCAGGCGCGCCTTGAATTCGGCCTCGAAGTCGGCCGACGTGGTAGACAGGCGGACGGGAGCGGCTTTCAGGTTCATTTCGGAATGGCGGATGCGAAGGCGTCGACGATGCGGCGGATGGGCTCCTGCTTGAGCTTGAGCGCCGCCTGGTTGACCACCAGCCGGGCGCTGATGTCCATGATGCGCTCGACCTCGACCAGGTGATTGGCCTTGAGCGTGTTGCCGGTCGAGACCAGGTCGACGATCGCGTCGGCCAGGCCGGTGAGCGGCGCCAGCTCCATGCTGCCGTAGAGCTTGATCAGGTCGACGTGCACGCCCTTGCTGGCGAAGAACTCGCGCGCCAGGCCGACGTACTTGGTCGCCACCTTGAGCCGCGAGCCCTGCTTCACGGCCGAGGCGTAGTCGTAGTCGGCGCGCACCGCCACGCTCAGGCGGCAGGCCGCGATGCGAAGGTCGAGCGGCTGGTACAGGCCCTGGTTGCCGTGCTCGAGCAGCACGTCCAGCCCGGTCACGCCGAGGTCGGCGCCGCCGTACTGCACGTAGGTCGGCACGTCCGAGGCGCGCACCAGCACCACGCGGACATCGGGCCGGGTGGTCGCCAGGATCAGCTTGCGCGATTTCTCGGGGTCTTCGGTGACCTCGATGCCGGCGGCGGCCAGCAGCGGCAGGGTTTCCTCGAAGATGCGGCCCTTGGACAGCGCCAGCGTGATCACGGCTGCACCTCGGCCGGCCCCGCCACGCGCTCGATGTCGGCGCCGAGGCCGCGCAGCTTGCCTTCCATGCGGTCGTAGCCGCGATCCAGGTGGTAGATGCGGTCGACCAGCGTCTCGCCGTCGGCCACCAGGCCGGCGATCACGAGGCTGGCCGAGGCCCGCAGGTCGGTCGCCATCACGGTGGCGCCGGAAAGCTGCGCGACGCCCTCGATCACCGCCACCTTGCCGTCGGTCTGGATCTTGGCGCCCAGGCGCAGCATCTCGTCGACGTGCATGAAGCGGTTCTCGAAGATCGTCTCGGTCACGGTCGAGGTGCCCTCGGCGATCGCGTTGAGCGCCATGAACTGGGCCTGCATGTCGGTCGGAAAGCCCGGGTACTCGGTGGTGCGGAAGTTCTGGGCCTTGAGCCGGCCCTGGCTCTGCACCCGGATGCCGCCCTCGACCGCCGCCACCTGGGCGCCGGCTTCGCGCAGCTTCTCGATCACGGCATCGAGATGGTCGGCCCGGCCATGCTTGAGGAACACGTCGCCGCCGGCCGCGGCCACGGCGCACAGGAAAGTGCCGGCCTCGATCCGATCGGCCACCACCTGGTGCGTGCAGCCATCGAGGCGCTCGACGCCCTGGATGCGGATGCGGCTGGTGCCGTGGCCCTCGATCTTCGCGCCCATGGCGATCAGCATCTCGGCCAGGTCGGCGATCTCGGGCTCCTGGGCGGCGTTCTCGAGCACGGTCTCGCCCTCGGCCAGCGCCGCGGCCATCATGAAGTTCTCGGTGCCGGTGACGGTCACCATGTCGGTCGTGATGCGGGCGCCGTGCAGGCGTTTGCGGCCACCGCCGATGCGCGCCACCATGTAGCCGTGCTCGACCACGATCTCGGCACCCATGGCCTGCATGCCCTTGATGTGCTGGTCGACCGGACGCGAGCCGATCGCGCAGCCACCCGGCAGCGAGACCTTGGCCCGGCCGAAACGCGCCAGCAGCGGACCGAGCGCGAGCACCGAGGCCCGCATCGTCTTGACCAGCTCGTAGGGCGCCTCGGGCACCTCGAGCGAACGGGCGTCGATGCGCACCGTGCCGTTGTCGTCGCGCTCGGCGACGACGCCCATGTTGTGGACCAGCTTGAGCATGGTCGCGACGTCCTTCAGGCGCGGCACGTTGTGCAGCGTCACGGGACGGTCGGTCAGCAGCGCCGCGCAGAGCTCGGGCAGCGCTGCGTTCTTGGCGCCGGAAATGAGTACCTCGCCGCGGAGCTGGCGCCCGCCGCGAATCAGAAGTTTGTCCATGAGGATTCCAGCGGAAATCTAGCGGGTCTGGCCTGCCCACTCGGCAGGCGTGAAGGTTTTCATCGAGAGCGCATGCACTTCGTCGGTATGCATTTTCGCACCCAGGGTGGCATAGACGCGCTGATGCCGCTGGATGGGGCGCTTGCCCTCGAACTCGGCCGAGACGATGGTCGCGTACCAGTGGCGGCCGTCGCCCTCGAGCGTGATGTGGTCGCAGGCCAGGCCGGCCTGGATGATCGATTGGAGTTCGTCAGCTGTCATATTTGTTGCTCGCCCCCAGGTTGCCCGGCACTTCGTGTCCGGGCGCCCACCCCCTGCCGGGGGCAACACCAGCGGACTGGCAGAGCCAGATCCGCGGTGTTTCACCAACGGGCCTGGCTGCGCCGGCCGGGGAAACCGGCGCTGTGGTTGTTGTTCGGCTGCGCGCAGCGCGCCCGTTGGAGGGCAGTCGCGGAACCGGCTTCGCCGGGCCGCTGACTGCGCCCCCGGCAGGGGGTGGGCGCCTCGACACGCAGTGCGAGGCAACCTGGGGGCGAGCCATATTTTTCATCCGCGAATCTTGTAGCCGATGCGCAGCAGTTGGACGGCAATGGCGCTGACCACCAGCCAGGCGCTGCCGACGATCGCCAGGCTCAGCCAGGGCGACGCGTCGCTGACGCCGAAGAAGCCGTAGCGAAAGCCATCGATCATGTAGAAGAAGGGGTTCAGGTGGCTCACCTTCTGCCAGAAGGGCGGCAGCGAGCCGATTGAATAGAAGACGCCCGACAGGAACGTCATCGGCATGATCAGGAAGTTCTGGAACACCGCCATCTGGTCGAACTTCTCGGCCCAGAGGCCGGCGATCAGGCCCAGCGTGCCCAGGATGGCGGCGCCCAGGAAGGCGAACACCAGGATCCACAGCGGCGCCACGAAGCCCGGCATCGCGAAGAAGGCGGTGACGATGAACACGCCCAGGCCCACCGCCAGCCCGCGCACGATCGACGAGCCCACGTAGGCGAGGAACCAGCCCCAGTGGGACAGCGGCGTCAGCAGCACGAACACCAGGCTGCCCATGATCTTGCTCTGGATGATCGACGACGAACTGTTGGCGAAGGCGTTCTGCAGCACGCTCATCATCACGAGGCCGGGCACCAGGAAGGCCGTGTAGCTCACCGTGCCGAAGACCTTGACGTGGTCCTCGAGCACGTGACCGAAGACCGCCAGGTAGAGCACCGCGGTCAGGACCGGGGCGCCGACGGTCTGGAAGCCGACCTTCCAGAAGCGCAGCGTCTCCTTGTACAGAAGCGCGCGCCACCCAAGAGCGTTGATCATCATCTTGCGACCTCCAGCGGCGTCTGCTCGCCCGCCATGAGGTCGATGAAGACGTCCTCGAGGTCGGCCTTGCGCATCTCGACGTCCTCGACATCGAGCCCGGCTTCGCGGATCGCGGCCAGCAGCTGCTCGACCTCGTGGGCGTTCTGCGCCGGCAATTGGACGATGCGGCCCGTGATGCGGGCGTGCTGGGCGATCGCCCAGGGCAGCATGCCGTCGGTCTTGAAGCGCAGCACGTTGCTGGCGGCCGAGCGCAGCAGCTCGCTGGTGCGGTCGAGCGCGATCACCCGGCCCTGCTTGAGCATCGCGATCCGATGGCACAGCGCCTCGGCCTCTTCGAGGTAGTGGGTGGTCAGCAGCACCGTGCTGCCCTGCTTGTTGAGCTTGGCGACGAACTGCCACAGCGTCTGGCGCAGCTCGACGTCGACGCCCGCGGTGGGCTCGTCCAGCACGATCACCGGCGGTTTGTGGACCAGCGCCTGGGCCACCAGCACGCGCCGCTTCATGCCGCCCGAGAGCTGCCGCATGTTGGCGCCCGCCTTGTCGGCCAGGCCCAGGCTTTGCAGCAGTTCGTCGATCCAGGCGTCGTTGTTCTTGATGCCGAAGTAGCCCGACTGGATCCGCAGCGCCTCGCGGACATTGAAGAACGGGTCGAAGACCAGCTCCTGCGGCACCACGCCGAGCTGGCGGCGGGCCTGGGCGTAGTCCTTCTGGACGTCGAAGCCGTGGACACCGATGGCACCGCTGGTCGGGCGCGAGAGCCCGGCGAGCATGCTGATCAGGGTGGTCTTGCCGGCGCCGTTCGGCCCCAGCAGCCCGAAGAACTCGCCTTCCTCGATCTGGAAACTCACGTCGTCGACGGCGCGGAGCCCGGGCTTGCCCTGGCTTCGTTGCTGGCGTGAGGGAGGATAGGTCTTGGAGACCGACTGAAAGGAGATCGCGGGCATGAGAACAGAGCATTTTAAGCTCGCCCCCAGGTTGGCTCACTTCGTGTAGCCGCCCACACCCCCTGCCGGGGGCAACACCAGCGGCCCGGCGAAGCCGGTTCCGCGGTGTTTCACCAACGGCCGGCCTGGCTACGCCGGCCGGGGAAAACTGGCGCGATGTGTTGATCTACGGCGGCGCGCAGCGCCCGCCCGTTGGTGGGCAGTCGCGGAACCGGCTTCGCCGGGCCGCTGACTGCGCCCCCGGTAGGGGGTGGGCGCCCGGACACGAAGTGCCGGGCAACCTGGGGGCGAGCAACAGCTACGGCGCGGCGGGCAAAAGACCTGCGATTCCGTACAGCGCGGCGAGTTCGCGCAGGCGCGTCGGCAGGCCCTTGACCGCGAAGCCGCGGCCCAGCGCGCTGGACTCGCGCCGGCACTCGAGCAGCACTGCGAGCGCCGAGGAATCGAACTGGACCAGGGCGCTGGCATCGACCACGGTGGCCGTGTCGGTCTGCCCGGCCAGCCCCTGCTGGAGCATGTAGGCGCAGGCAGGCGCCTCGTCGTGCGTGAGTTTGGGTGGCAGCACCAGCATGGCCGGCTCAGCCCTTGCCGTTGCTCTTGTTGCGCGCCTCGAGCGCAGCGATCAGGCCATCGATGCCCTTGCTGTTGATCTGCTGCGCGAACTGGGTGCGATAGGTGTCGACCAGCCACACGCCGAGCACATTGATGTTGTAGATCTTCCAGCCACCGGCCTCGCCTGGCGTCTTTTCGAGCCGGTAGTCGAGCTGCACCGGGTCGCCGCTGCCCTTGACCTCGGTGCGCACCAGCACCTCCTTGTCGTCGGGCGAGCCGCGGAAGGGGCGCACGACGACCGTCTGGTCGCTGACCTGGTCGAGCGCGCCCGCATAGGTGCGCACCAGCAAGGTCTTGAACGCATCCTCGAGCCGCTTCTGCTGCTCCGGCGTCGCCTGGCGCCAGGCCGGGCCGACCGCGGAAGCCGTCATGCGCAGGAAATTCACGTTCGGCATGATCTTGGTGTTGACCAGCTGCATGATCTTGTCGATGTCGCCGGTCTTGATCGATTTGTCGGCCTTGATGGTGTCCAGCACATCGACGGACAAGCGCTTCACCAGCACATCCGGCGATTCGTCGGCAGCCTGGGCCGGCCGCACGAATCCGACTGCGGCGCCTGCCAGCAGCAGGCCTGCCAGGGCCAGGCGTCCGAAAGTCCGGCGTTGAAGAATCTGATTCATCGAGTCAATCCCTTGTAGTCAAAAGCAGGGCCAGCGCCCTGACGGTTTGGAGACCGCCCGGCCTCCAGGGTTCCATGGTGTGCACCGGGGCTGCAACCGAATGCAAGGGCCATAGCCCGCGGCGATGGCCCTAGTTGCCGTCGTCCGGCAGGTTTCCATCGTGAACCTCGCTGCGGCGACGCTGCAGGAAGGCGTCGCGCGTGAAGGTGTAACGGTCGAGTGCGGCGTCCTCGAGCAGCTGGCCCACCCTCAGCAGGTTGGCGCGGATGTCGACCAGGCGCAGAGCGTACATCGAATTGCGCACCGCGATGTCGGCGACAGAGTCGACCGGATCACCCATCACGTCCACCGGCAGCGCGACCGTGTCGCGCAGGGTCGACGGGCCCAGGAACGGCAAGACGATGTACGGGCCCGGCGGAACGCCCCAGCGGCCGAGAGTCTGGCCGAAGTCCTCGCTGTGCCGGTCGATGCCGATTTCGGTGGCAACGTCGAGGATGCCGCCGAGGCCGAACACGGTGTTGACGTTCACTCGCATGAAGGTCTGGGCGCTGTTCTCGAGTTTCAGCTGCGCCACGCTGTTGGCGAAGCTCCAGACATCCGAGAGGTTGCCGAAGAAGTTGTTCACGCCGGTGCGCACCGGCGAGGGCAGCACCTTGACGTAGACGGTCGCAGCCGGTTTCAGGATCGCGTCGTCGAGCGCGTTGTTGAAGCGATAGACCTGTCGGTTGAGCGGCTCCAGCGGGTCGGCGGGATTGGCGTTCGGGCCGGTCGCGCAGCCGGCGGCGAGAACGAGAACGCCGGTGGCGCAGGCGGCACGCAGGCCGGAGCCGATGCGGGCGCGCGCGGCCGAGCCGGCGAGAGTGGATCGTGGTGTCATTTCTTGTTGTTGGCGTTACCGGACGGCGTGCTTCCTTCTGCCGCCTTGCTGTACAGAAACTGGCTGATCAGGTTTTCCAGCACGACGGCTGATTGGGTATCGGTCACGACGTCGCCGGCCTGAAGGGTCTTTTCGTCGGCGCCGGCCTCGATCCCGATGAACTGCTCGCCGAGCAGGCCGCTGGTCAGGATCTTGAAAGAGCTGTCCTTGGGGAAACTGTAGCGATTTTGCAGCGCCAGCGTCACGGCCGCTTGAAAGTTCTTGTCGTCGAACGTGATGGATTCGACACGCCCGACCACCACGCCGGCGCTCTTGACCGCGGTCTGGGGCTTGAGGCCGCCGATGTTGTCGAAGCGCGCGGTCACCGCGTAGGTCTTCTGGAAGTTGAGGCCCAGCAGGTTGGCCGACTGCAGCGCCAGGAAAAGCAGCGCGGCGCCGCCGATCAGCACGAAAAGGCCGACCCAGATGTCATTGTTGGTACGTTGCATGTGTGCACTCTCTCTGAACGATGGGCGTGGGGCCCTAAATGCTGAACATCATGGCGGTCAGCATGAAATCGAGCCCGAGCACGCTGAGCGAAGCGACCACCACGGTGCGCGTCGTGGCGCGCGACACGCCCTCGGGCGTCGGCTGCGACTGGAAGCCCTGCAGCAGCGCGATGAAGGTCACGGCGATGCCGAAGACGATGCTCTTGACGACGCCGTTGCCGACGTCGCGCCAGACGTCGACGCCGCCTTGCATCTGGCCCCAGAAGGCGCCCGGATCGACGCCCAGCATCAGCACGCCGACCACGTAGCCGCCGATCACGCCGACCGCGCTGAAGACCGCCGCCAGCAGCGGCATGGTGATCACGCCAGCCCAGAAGCGCGGCGCCAGGATGCGTTGCACCGGATCGACCGCCATCATCTCCATGGCGCTCAGCTGCTCGCCGGCCTTCATGAGGCCGATCTCGGCCGTGAGCGAAGTGCCTGCGCGCCCGGCGAACAGAAGGGCCGCCACCACCGGGCCGAGTTCGCGCACCAGGCTCAGGGCGACCAGCAGCCCGAGCGCTTCGGACGAACCGTAGCGCTGCAGCGTGTAATAGCCCTGCAGCCCCAGCACGAAGCCGACGAACAGTCCCGAGACCGCGATGATCGCCAACGAATAGTTGCCGAGGAAATGGATCTGGTCCCGCACCAGCCCGAAACGGCGCAGGCTGCGCGCACCGCGCAACGCGAGCTGCAGGAACAGGCGCGCTCCAAGCCCGAGGTCGGCCAACTTGCCGCGCACGGCGAAGCCCACGTCGGCCGGCTTGTACCAGCTCATTCGCGCCCCCCCTGCGAGTTCCCGAAATCGGCCTCGATGCCGACCGCGGGGTAATGGAAATGCACCGGCCCCTCGGGCAGTGCATTGACGAACTGATGGACCAGCGGATCGGTGCTGACACGCACCTCCTCCGGTTTGCCCTGGGCCGCGATGCCGCCATTGGCCAGGATGATCACGTGATCGGCGATGCGGAAGGTCTCTTCGAGATCGTGCGACACGACCACGCTGGTCAGGCCCAGCGTGTCGTTGAGTTGCCGGATCAGCCGGGCCGCGGTG
Source organism: Variovorax saccharolyticus (assembly GCF_030316765.1). Taxonomy (GTDB): domain Bacteria; phylum Pseudomonadota; class Gammaproteobacteria; order Burkholderiales; family Burkholderiaceae_C; genus Variovorax; species Variovorax saccharolyticus. The sequence continues at coordinate 848,132 of NZ_JASZYT010000002.1, read as the reverse complement.
CCGAGCGAGATCGGGTCGAGGCCGGCGAAGGGCTCGTCGTACAGGACCAGGTCGGGGTCGAGCGCGATCGCCCGCGCCAGCGCCACGCGCCGCGCCATGCCGCCCGACACCTCGCTGGGCATCAGCTCGCGGGCGCCGCGCAGTCCGACCGCGTCGAGCTTCATGAGCACGATGTCGCGAATGAGACCTTCGGGCAGGCCGGTGTGCTCGCGCAGCGGAAAGGCGACGTTGTCGAACACGCTCATGTCGGTGAAGAGCGCACCGAACTGGAACAGCATGCCCATACGGCGCCGGGCCGCGTAGAGGGCGGCGGGCGCCAGCTTGCCCATGTCCTCGCCGTTGACCCGCACCTGGCCGCGGCGGGCCCGCACCTGGCCGCCGATCAGCCGCAGCACGGTGGTCTTGCCCCCGCCCGAAGCGCCCATCAGGGCCGTCACCTTGCCGCGCGGCACCGAGAACGAGACGCCGTCGAGGATCGCGCGATCACCGTAGCCGAAGACGACGTCGTGGAATTCAACGAGGGATGTGGAAGGTGCAGGGTCCATGGCAATGAAAAAGCCGGGGCGCCCCTGAGGACATCCCGGCTCGCGGTAACGCTCAATGATAAGGGAAGCACGAACCCTGCCCGTCTCAGAGAAATCTGATTGGAATGAGCGACAGGGCCGGTCAGGCCCGCGTGAGGGAGCGTGGGGGCCAGGTCAGGCCGGCGCCGGGCCGCCCCAAGGCGGCCTGCGGCCCCCCTCGGGGGGCAGCCACTACACGCAGTGAGGGAGCGTGGGGGACAATTCAGCGCGGCAGGTCGCTGAATCCCATCAGGAATTCATCGACCGAGCGCGCCGCCTGGCGGCCCTCGCGAATCGCCCACACCACCAGCGACTGGCCGCGGCGGATGTCGCCGGCGGCGAACACCTTGGGCACATTGGTCGCATAGCCGCCGATGAAGTCGACGCTGGCACGGGCGTTGCCGCGGGCGTCCTTCTCGACCCCGAAGGCGTCCAGCACGTTGGCCACCGGGCTCACGAAGCCCATGGCCAGCAGCACCAGGTCGGCCTTGAGCACCTGCTCGCTGCCGGCCACCTCGACCATCTTGCCGTCCTTCCACTCGACGCGGACCGTCTTCAGGCCGGTGACCTTGCCCTTCTCGCCGATGAACTCCTTGGTCGAGATCGCGAACTCGCGTTCGCAGCCCTCTTCGTGGCTGGAACTGGTGCGCAGCTTGTACGGCCAGTAGGGCCAGGTCATCGGGCGGTTCTCTTCCTCCGGCGGCTGAGGCATCAGCTCGAACTGGGTCACGCTGGCCGCGCCGTGGCGGTTGCTGGTGCCCACGCAGTCGGAGCCGGTGTCGCCGCCGCCGATCACGATCACGTGCTTGCCGTCGGCGCGCAGTTGGCCCTTGACCTTGTCGCCGGCGTTGATCTTGTTCTGCTGCGGCAGGAACTCCATCGCGAAATGGATGCCGTCGAGGTCGCGGCCGGGCACCGGCAGGTCGCGCGACTGCTCTGCGCCGCCGGTCAGCAGCACCGCGTCGAACTCCTTGTCGAGCTGCTCGGGCGTGACGGTTTCCTTGGCCCAGTTCGTGACCTTGGAGCCCTTGCCCAGCGGATCCTTGGCCGCGCCGACCATCACGCCGGTGCGGAAGGTCACGCCTTCGGCCTTCATCTGCTCGACGCGGCGATCGATGTGAACCTTCTCCATCTTGAAGTCGGGGATGCCATAGCGCAGCAGGCCGCCGATGCGGTCGTTCTTCTCGAACAGCGTGACGTCGTGGCCGACGCGTGCCAGCTGCTGCGCCGCCGCCATGCCGGCCGGGCCCGATCCGACCACCGCGACCTTCTTGCCGGTCTTGTGCTTGGCGGGGCGCGCCGCGACCCAGCCTTCGTCCCAGGCGCGGTCGATGATCGCGTGCTCGATCGATTTGATGCCGACCGGATCGTCGTTGACGTTGAGCACGCAGGCAGCCTCGCAAGGCGCCGGGCAGATGCGGCCGGTGAACTCGGGGAAGTTGTTGGTCGAGTCGAGCACCACGAAGGCGCTCTCCCAGTCGGCCCGGTACACCAGGTCGTTGAAGTCCGGAATGATGTTGTTGACCGGGCAGCCGCTGTTGCAGAACGGCGTGCCGCAGTCCATGCAGCGCGCGCCCTGCACCTTGGCCTGCGCCTCGTCCAGGCCGACCACGAATTCCTTGTAATGCTTGACCCGCTCGTCGACGGGCTTGTAGCCCTCCTCGATGCGCTCATGCTCCATGAAGCCGGTGATTTTTCCCATCGTGATTCCTTAGTTCGCCCCCGCTGCTTGCTCACTTCGTGTAGCCGCCTCCCCCCATCCGGGGGCAGCACCAGCGGCCCGGCAAAGCCGGTTCCGCGGTGCTCCCCGCAGGGAGAGAAAGCGCCGACAGCAAGCTGGCACGGAGCGTGAAAGTGTTGTTGCTCGGGTTAGGCCGTGACTGGCTTGCTGGCGGCCGCATGCGGCTCCATGCCCGCATGCGCGTTGTTGCCACTGCTGGCGACCTCGACCTCGCGGTCGTGGATCTCGGCCAGCGCGCGCTTGTATTCGTTCGGGAAGACCTTCACGAACCGGGTGCGCGAGACCGCCCAGTTGTCGAGCAGTTCGCGCGCGCGCTTGCTGCCGGTCCAGCGGTGGTGCTCCTCGAGCAGCTTGCGCAGCTGCGCCTCGTCGGTCTCGCCTTCGTGCCAGACCTTGCGGTGCACGCTGGCGGTCTGCTCGGCCGAGGTCAGCACCTTGTCGAGCGACACCATCGAGAGGTTGCAGCGCGAGGCGAACTGGCCGTCCTCGTCGTAGACGAAGGCCACGCCGCCGCTCATGCCGGCCGCGAAGTTGCGCCCGGTCTTGCCGAGCACCGCGACCGTGCCGCCGGTCATGTACTCGCAGCCATGGTCGCCGGTGCCTTCGACCACCGCGGTGGCGCCCGACAGCCGGACCGCGAAGCGCTCGCCGGCGACGCCGCAGAGGTAGGCCTCGCCGGTGGTCGCGCCGTACAGCGCGGTGTTGCCGACGATCGTGTTGCGCGCCGCCTCGCCGCGGAAGTCCAGGCTCGGGCGCACCACCACGCGGCCGCCCGACAGGCCCTTGCCCGTGTAGTCGTTGGCGTCGCCGATCAGGTAGAGCGTGATGCCGCGCGCCAGGAAGGCGCCGAAGGACTGGCCACCCGTGCCTTCGAGCTGGATCCGGATCGAGTCGTCGGGCAGGCCCTGCGGATGCACCTTGGTCAGCGCGCCCGAGAGCATCGCCCCGACCGAGCGGTTGACGTTGCGCGCCACCTCGATGAACTGCACCTTCTCGCCCTTGTCGATCGCCGGGCGCGAACGCTCGATGAGCTTCACGTCGAGGCTCTTCTCGAGGCCGTGCTCCTGGTTCTCGACATGGAAGCGCGGCACGTCGGCCGGCACGTTCGGCTGTGCGAACAGACGGCTGAAATCGAGGCCGCGGGCCTTCCAGTGCTCGATGCCGGTCTTGGTGTCCAGCAGGTCGGCGCGGCCGATCAGGTCGTCGAACTTGCGGATGCCGAGCTGGGCCATGATCTGGCGCACTTCCTCGGCGACGAAGAAGAAATAGTTGACCACGTGCTCGGGCTTGCCCGAGAACTTCTTGCGCAGCAGCGGGTCTTGCGTGGCGACGCCGACCGGGCAGGTGTTCAGGTGGCACTTGCGCATCATGATGCAGCCCTCGACCACCAGCGGCGCGGTCGCGAAGCCGAACTCGTCGGCGCCGAGCAAGGCACCGATGGCGACGTCGCGGCCGGTCTTCATCTGGCCGTCGGCCTGCACCCGGATGCGGCCGCGCAGGCGGTTCAGCACCAGGGTCTGCTGGGTCTCGGCGAGGCCGATTTCCCACGGGCTGCCCGCGTGCTTGATCGACGACCACGGCGAAGCGCCGGTGCCGCCGTCGTGGCCGGCGATCACGACGTGGTCGCTCTTGCACTTGGCGACGCCCGCGGCGATCGTGCCGACGCCCACTTCGCTCACCAGCTTGACGCTGACGCTGGCATGCGGCGCGACATTCTTCAGGTCGTGGATCAGCTGCGCCAGATCCTCGATCGAGTAGATGTCGTGGTGCGGCGGCGGCGAGATCAGGCCCACGCCCGGCACCGAGTAGCGCATCTGGCCGATGTACTTCGTGACCTTGCCGCCGGGCAGCTGGCCGCCCTCGCCGGGCTTGGCGCCCTGTGCCATCTTGATCTGCACCTGGTCGGCCGACGACAGGTATTCGGCCGTGACGCCGAAGCGGCCCGAGGCCACCTGCTTGATGCGCGAACGCAGCGAGTCGCCGTCCTTGAGCGGCAGGTCGACCTCGACATTGGCCTCGCCGATCACGCTCTTGAGCGTGTCGCCCAGCTTGATCGGGATGCCCTTGAGCTCGTTGCGGTAGCGCGCCGGGTCTTCCCCGCCTTCACCCGTGTTGCTCTTGCCGCCGATGCGGTTCATCGCCACCGCCAGGGTCGCGTGCGCCTCGGTGCTGATCGAGCCGAGCGACATGGCGCCGGTGGCGAAGCGCTTGACGATCTCGCTCGCGGGCTCGACCTCGTCGACGGAAATCGCCTTGGCCGGATCGATCTTGAACTCGAACAGGCCGCGCAGCGTCAGGTGCCGGCGGTTCTGGTCGTTGATCAGCTGCGCGTATTCCTTGTAGGTGCTGAAGTTGTTGGCGCGCGTGCTGTGCTGCAGCTTGGCGATCGCGTCGGGCGTCCACATGTGCTCCTCGCCGCGCGTGCGCCAGGCGTACTCGCCGCCGGCGTCGAGCATGTGGGCGAGCACCGGATCGTCGCTGAAGGCCGCCTTGTGCATGCGGATCGCTTCCTGGGCGATCTCGAACACGCCGATGCCCTGCACCCGGCTGGCGGTGCCGGTGAAGTACTTCTCTATCGTCTCGGTGTTGAGGCCGATGGCCTCGAACAGCTGGGCGCCGCAGTAGCTCATGTAGGTGCTGACACCCATCTTCGACATGATCTTCGACAAGCCCTTGCCGACCGCCTTGACGTAGTTGTAGATCGCCTTGTCGGCGCTCAGGTCGCCCGACAGGTCCTCGTGCATCGCCGCCAGCGTTTCCATCGCCAGGTACGGGTGCACGGCTTCGGCGCCGTAGCCCGCGAGCACGCCGAAGTGATGCACTTCGCGCGCGGAGCCGGTCTCGACCACCAGGCCGGCGGTCGTGCGCAGGCCTTCGCGCACCAGGTACTGGTGGATCGCGGACAGCGCCAGCAGCGCGGGAATCGCGACCTGGGTCGGGCCGACGCCGCGGTCGCTCACGATCAGGATGTTGTGGCCGCCCTTGATGGCATCGACCGCTTCGGCGCACAGCGAGGCCAGCTTGGCCTCGACGCCTTCATCGCCCCAGGCCAGCGGGTAGGTGATGTCGAGCGTGTAGCTCTTGAACTTGCCCTGGGTGTACTTGCCGATGTCGCGCAGCTTCGCCATGTCGGCGAAGTCGAGGATCGGCTGGCTCACTTCGAGCCGCATCGGCGGGTTGACCTGGTTGATGTCCAGCAGGTTCGGCTTGGGTCCGATGAAGGACACCAGCGACATCACGATCGCCTCGCGGATCGGGTCGATCGGCGGGTTCGTCACCTGTGCGAACAGCTGCTTGAAGTAGCTGTAGAGCGGCTTGTTCTTGTTCGACAGCACGGCCAGCGGGCTGTCGTTGCCCATCGAGCCGATGCCCTCCTCGCCGGCCGCTGCCATCGGGCTCATCAGGAACTTGATGTCTTCCTGCGTGTAGCCGAAGGCCTGCTGGCGATCGAGCAGGCTGACCTCGCTGGCCGGTGCCTGCACCGTCTCGGCCTCGACGCTGTCGAGCTTGATGCGCAGGTTCTCGATCCACTGCTTGTAGGGCTTGCTGTTGGCCAGCGTCGCCTTGACTTCCTCGTCGTCGATCATGCGGCCCTGCTCGAGGTCGATCAGGAACATCTTGCCGGGCTGCAGGCGCCACTTGCGGACGATCTTCTGCTCGGGCACCGGCAGCACGCCGGACTCGGAGCCCATGATGACCAGGTCGTCGTCGGTCACGCAGTAGCGCGACGGGCGCAGGCCGTTGCGGTCGAGCGTGGCGCCGATCTGGCGGCCGTCTGTGAAGACGATCGAGGCCGGGCCGTCCCAGGGCTCGAGCATCGCGGCGTGATACTCATAGAACGCGCGGCGGCGCGGATCCATGGTGGCGTGCTGCTCCCAGGGCTCCGGGATCATCATCATCACGGCCTGGCTGATCGGGTAGCCGGACATCGTGAGCAGTTCGAGGCAGTTGTCGAAGGTGGCGGTGTCGGACTGGCCGGCGAAGCTGATCGGATAGAGCTTCTGCAGGTCGGCGCCCAGCACCGGCGAGGACATCACGCCTTCACGCGCCTTCATCCAGTTGTAGTTGCCCTTGACCGTGTTGATCTCGCCGTTGTGGGCGACATAGCGGTACGGGTGGGCCAGCGGCCATTCGGGGAAGGTGTTGGTCGAGAAGCGCTGGTGCACCAGGCCCAGCGCCGAGACGCAGCGCTGATCCTGCAGGTCGAGGTAGTAGGTGCCGACCTGGTCGGCCAGCAGCAGGCCCTTGTAGACCACTGTGCGGCTCGACATGCTCGGAACGTAGTATTCCTTGCTGTGCTTGAGCTTCAGGCGCTGGATGTTGGCGCTGGCGGTCTTGCGGATCACGTAGAGCTTGCGCTCCAGCGCGTCCTGCACGATGACGTCGTTGCCGCGGCCGATGAAGACCTGGCGCAGCAGCGGCTCCTTGGCGCGCACGTTGGGCGACATCGGCATGTCGCGGTTGACCGGCACGTCGCGCCAGCCCAGCAGCACCTGGCCTTCGACCTTGATCGCGCGCTCCATCTCCTGCTCGCAGGCCTCGCGCGAGGCGTGCTCCTTGGGCAGGAAGATCATGCCGACGCCGTATTCGCCGGGCGGCGGCAGGGTCACGCCCTGCTTGGCCATTTCTTCGCGGTACAGCAGGTCGGGCAGCTGGATCAGGATGCCGGCGCCGTCGCCCATGAGCTTGTCAGCGCCCACTGCGCCGCGGTGGTCCAGATTCTCGAGAATCTTGAGGCCCTGCAGCACGATGGCGTGGCTTTTCTCGCCCTTGATGTGGGCCACGAAGCCGACGCCGCAGGCGTCGTGCTCGTCAGCGGCGGAATAAAGACCGTTTTGTTGGAGATGCTGGATCTCGGCAGCCGTCGTCATGGGCGTGCTCCTTCAGTTTTCGCAGGGAAAAGGAGCATATTGCTTTGCACAAATAATGCCAAATCCTTTAATTGGGGTCAGATTCCAATTAAATTCCGAGAAATTTTGTCGACTACAAATTGGGGACACATCAAAATCAATAGCAACATCACCAAGCCTGGTCGGCAGTTTCGCGAGTTTTGCTAGGGCGTGCGCGGCAGCGGAGGCCTGCCTGCGCGCGCTTTCGATGTACGGCGGCCTGTGGTTTTTTGTAACGAATCGACGAAATCCGGGTCGCCGGCGGCCCAGCCGTGCAGGGTGGCGTCCGTCAGCAGGGCCTGGGCGGCGGCCGGAACGCCCGCACGCACCATTTCGGCATAGGCCGCCTCGCGGGCGAAGGGCGTGTTGCCGAGGGTCCAGTAGAGCGGATGCGGTGTCAGCAGCCGGTCGTGCGCGAGGCCGGCGTAGTGGGCATGGCTGGACCACGGGTGCTCGCGCGCCTCGTCCACCATCCCGGCGCGAACCGGATTCAGATCGATGTAGGCCATGCAGGCGAACAGGTAGCGGTCGGTCTGGATCAGGGTCGACTTGTATCGCCCTTCCCATAGCGTGCCGCTGCGGCCGTGCCGGTCGTTGAAGTAGCGCACGTAGCGCCGGCCCACCGACTGCATCCACTGCGGAAGTCCGTCGGCAGTCGACGGTGTCGCCAGCAGATGGAAGTGGTTTTCCATCAGCACGTAGGCATGCAGCGCGATGCCGAAGCGGACGGCGTTCTCACCCAGCAGGCCGAGGAACATCTCGCGATCGGCGCGGTCCAGGAAGATCGCCTGCCGGTTGTTGCCGCGCTGGATCACGTGGTGCGGCTGGCCGGCGAGCGTGAGGCGGGGCAATCGTGCCATGGCAGGAGTCGCGTGAGACAGCGCGGGAGGATCGAGCGACGTGCGCAGAGGCTCAGGGCAGCCGGAAGCGCGTCTCCAGCAGCGAGGCCAGGCCGAACTGGTCGAGCAGCTCCCGCAGGCGATCGGCCGCGCTGGCTTTGCGCTGCCCCGTATGGCGCGCGATGATGAGTTCATTCTTCATGCTGTGCTCCCAGCCCACGAGTTCGGTCACGGTGACCTGGTAGCCATGGGCTTCGAGGTACAGGCAGCGAAGCACGTTGGTGAGCTGGCTGCCGATCTCGCGGGTGTGCAGCGGATGGCGCCAGAGCTCGGCCAGCGGCGTGCGCGAGAGCGCCAGCGCCTTGGTCTCGCGCAGGCAGGCCGCGACCTCGGCCTGGCAACAAGGCACCAGCACCATGTAGCGTGCCTTCTTCGCGAGCCCGAAAGCGATCGCGTCGTCGGTGGCGGTGTCGCAGGCATGGAGCGCGGTCACGACGTCGATCCGTTCAGGCAGCTGCGCCGCCGTCGCCGACTCGGCCACCGTCAGATTGAGGAAGTCCATGCGCTCGAAACCCAGCCGCCCGGCCAGGAGGCGCGACTTGTCGACCAGATCGGCACGGGTCTCGATCCCATAGACATGGCCGGCGCCGCCCTGCTTGAAGAACAAGTCGTAGATGATGAAGCCCAGGTACGACTTGCCGGCGCCGTGGTCCGCCAGCGAAGCCTGCGCACCCTGGTCGGGCAGTTCGCGCAGCAGCTTCTCGATGAACTGGAACAGGTGGTAGACCTGCTTGAGCTTGCGGCGCGAGTCCTGGTTGAGCCGGCCCTCCCGCGTGAGGATGTGGAGCTCCTTGAGCAGTTCGACCGACTGCCCCGGGCGCAGTTCGCTCAGCACCTCAGCTTCGGCCCGGCTCGCTTTCGCAGCCTTGTTCATCGCGCACTCCCGGGTCCGACGTCGAGTGCGGTCCAGCCCTCGATGCCAAGCGCTTCGAGCGTCTCGATGTTGCGCCCGAAGATCGCCTCGGCCTCCGGAAAGGCATCCACCGCCCGGCTCACGCTGTCCTCGCGCAGCAGGTGCAAGGTCGGGTGCGGTGCGCGGTTGGTGGCGTTCGTGATGTCGTCCGGCTCGGTGCCGCCGAACTGGAAGCGCGGGTGGAAGCTGGCCAGCTGCAGCACCCCGTCGAAGCCCGCGCGCGCGAGGCGTCGCTCGGCAAGCGCCGTGAAATCATTGAAATCCAGAAAGTCGGACAAGGTGTTCGGTGCCATCAGAAGCGTAGTGTCGCGCGCGGAAGCGTCGATTGCCGAGAGCGCCTCGGCCTCGGCGAGCAGCGCGTCGATCAGGCCGGACTCGTCGGCCGGCAGATAGGCGGCATAGTGCACTTGGCCCCGCACGTGCACCGCCTTGGCGAAGGGGCACAGGTTGAGCCCGATCACGGCGCGCTCCAGCCAGCGCCGGGTGTCGGCTTCGGCCTGCGCCGCCGTGATGTCCTGGGCGTTCCTCATGCGACCTCCCTGCGCGGTATGGGCAGCGCAAGCCGGGCCGCAAGGGCCAGGCCCGCGAGCGAGCAGGACAGGGTCACGATCCAGGTCCATTGCCAGCCGCCGGCGCGATGCGCGAGCCAGGCCACGACCGGTGGCGCCACGAACTGGCCGAAGGATGAAGCCTGCTGCATCATGCCGACGGTGGTCGAGACCGTGGACTTTCCCGGCGCGAGCCGCACGCTGAGCATGAAGAGCGTTGCCGGCACCATGCCGCCGGCGAGCGAAAACATGCAGATCGCCAGGTAGCGCAGTGCGGGCGGCAGGCTCCAGGCGGCCTCGGGCGCACCGATCCGCACGAAGGCCGCGACGCTGCCGAGCGCCATCACGACGAAGCCGCAGCGCAACAGCCGCACCGGCGCCACGCCGCGCTGGAGCAGCCGCCCGCCCACCACGTTGCCGATGATGTTGAGCGCCGCCGCGAGCGCGGTCAGGGCGGCCGTCCAGCCGCCGGGGATGCCCGCGTCGACGTAGATGGCCGGCAGGAAGCCGATCACCGCGATCCACTGGGAGGCGTACACCGCGAACGCGAGCGCCAGCGTCCACGGACCTCCCGCGCTCAGCGTGTCCCGCAGCCTGGTCGACCAACCTTCGACCGCGGGCGCCGCTTCCGGGCTTCGCCGGGCCCGGTCGGCCGGCACCGCCAGCACCACCCACAGCGCCGCAGCGGCCGAGGTTGCCGCCAACGCCAACCACCAGCCCGGCCATCCCGCCCCGGCGATCAGCCACGGCCCGGCGAGCAGCGCCAAGGCGACACCGAGCGGCATGTAGGCGCCCCAGAGGCCGATCGCCGCCTTGTCGGCACCCGCCGGCGCGATGGCGCGGATCAAGCCGGGTCCCGGCATCACGGCCAGGAGAAAGCCCACGCCCTCGAGGGCCCGCAGCGCCAGCAGGCAGGCAAAGGCCCGCGCCGGATCGTCGACCCAGGCACCGACACCGCCGCCGAGGGCGCTGGCAAGACTGAGCAGCGCCAGGCCGCCCAGCATGCTGCGCCGAAGGCCCACGGTGTCGGCGGCCAGGCCCACGCCGAGGCCCAGGGTCATGCCCGCGACCTGCACCAGCGAGAGCAGGAAGCCGGCTTGCACCAATCCGATGCCGAGCGTCGCCTGCAAGGCGGGCACGGCCGGCGGCAGCTTGCCGATGTGCAGCGCGGCGGCGACGCCGCCTGCGACCACGGCGAGCGCCGCGACCGGGACCTTCGGGCGGCTCATTGAACCCACCGTTGCCTCGTGAGGCGTTCGTATTCGCGGATCGCGAACCGATCGGTCATGCCGGCGATGTAGTCCGCCACGCCACGATGGCGGTCGCTGCGACGGACGAAGGCCTCGGGCATTTCGCCGGGCGCGGCGAGGTAGGCGGCGAACAACACCCGCACCGCGGCCTGCGCCCGGTCTGCGGTCTGCGTGACCTGCGGATGGCGATAGAGATTGCGGAACAGGAAACGCTTCAGCTCGGTGGATTCCGATCGCATCACGGCGCTGAAGAGCACCAGCGGCTCGCTCCGGCGCACCGCATCGGCGTCGGCCGGCGCGGTCGACTCGATGGCGCTGCGCGTGGCATCGATGACGTCGTAGACTTGGGCGCTGAGCATCCGGCGGATGGTTTCGTAGAGCACCCTTCGGCCCTCGAGCCCCGGGTGCTCGGCCAGGGCCTCGCGCCGGTAGCGTTCGAACAGGCCGACCTCGCCCAGGAGCTCGATGCTGATCAGGCCGGAGCGCACGCCGTCGTCGATGTCATGCGCGTTGTAGGCGATCTCGTCGGCCAGGTTGCACAGCTGCGCCTCGAGCCCGGGCTGCGTGCGATCGAGGAAGCGCCGCCCCACCCCGCCCGGCTCCTCGGCCTCGATGCGTTCGGCATTGGCACGCGAGCAGTGCTTGAGGATGCCTTCGCGGGTCTCGAAGCTCAGGTTGAGGCCGTCGTATTGCGGATAGCGATGCTCGAGTTCGTCGACCACACGCAGACTCTGCAGGTTGTGCTCGAAGCCGCCGTGCGCCTGCATGCAGGCATCGAGCGCATCCTGGCCGGCATGGCCGAATGGCGTGTGGCCCAGGTCATGGGCCAGCGCGATCGCCTCGACCAGGTCCTCGTTGAGGCCCAGCGCCCGCGCGATCGACCGCCCCAGCTGGGCGACCTCGAGCGAATGGGTCAGGCGGGTCCGGAACAGGTCGCCCTCATGGTTCAGGAACACCTGGGTCTTGTAGACCAGGCGCCGGAAAGCGGTGGAATGGACGATCCGGTCGCGGTCGCGCTGGAAGGCGTCGCGGGTCGGCGCCGGCGCCTCGGCGTGGCGCCGGCCGCGCGTACGGGCCGGGTCGCTGGCGTAGGGCGCGAGGGTCATCGGCGCGGCGCCCGTGCGTTCAGGCGCCGACGCATTGCGCCAGCACCTCGCGCACCATCGCGTCGGGCGCGCTGCGCACGACCGCCGAGCCGGGCCGGTCGAGGACCACGAAGCGGATCTCCCCGGCCTCCGACTTCTTGTCGATGCGCATCAGCTCCAGATAGCGCTCGGCACCGAGGGCCGGAGCGACCACCGGCAGGCCGGCGCGCCGGACCAGCGCGGTCAGCCGCTCGACGAAGGCCGCGTCGATGCCGCCCAGGCGCTGAGACAGGTGGGCCGCCATGACCATGCCGCAGCCGACCGCCTCACCGTGCAGCCACTCGCCGTAGCCAAGGCCGGACTCGATCGCATGGCCGAAGGTGTGGCCGAAATTGAGGATCGCGCGCAAGCCGGCCTCGCGCTCGTCCTGGCCCACGACCTCGGCCTTGATCTCGCAGCTGCGCCTGACCGCGTGGGCCAGGGCGGCCGGCTCGCGGCCGACCAGTGCGTCGATGTGATCCTCGATCCAGGCCAGGAAGTCCATGTCGTAGATCGGGCCGTACTTGATCACCTCGGCCAGCCCGGCGCTGAGCTCGCGCGGCGGCAGGGTGGCCAGCGTCGCCAGGTCGCACAGCACCAGCTGCGGCTGGTAGAAGGCGCCGATCATGTTCTTGCCCAGGGGGTGGTTGATCGCGGTCTTGCCGCCGACCGAAGAATCGACCTGCGCCAGCAAGGTGGTCGGCACCTGCACGAAGGGCACGCCACGCATGTAGCTGGCGGCCGCGAAGCCGGTCATGTCGCCGACCACCCCGCCCCCCAGCGCGAACAGCACGGTCTTGCGGTCGGCGCCGCGGGCGAGCAGCGCGTCGAAGATCAGGTTCAGGGTCGGCCAGTCCTTGTGCGCCTCGCCGTCGGGCAGCTCGAGCACATGGACCTCGCGGTAGCGGCCGGCCAGCGCCGACCGCAGCGCCGCCGCGTAGAGCGGCGCCACCGTGGTGTTGGTGACGATCAGGGCGCTGGCTGCCGCAGGGACCGTGGCGAAATGGCGCGCATCGCCGAGCAGGCCGCTGCCGATCAGGATCTGGTAGCTGCGCTCGCCGAGCCGGATCTCGACGCTTTCGGGGGCAATCAATGACATCCCCCGAGTTTAGGGGCTCGCCCGGCCGCCTTGGCTCAGACCGGCGCCGGGCCGCCCCAAGCCGGTTTGCGCCCCCTGACGAGCGTGGGAGCCACTCAGTCCTCCGACAGGCTGCCGCCGGGGCCGGGTGCCGTCACGACCCCGGCCAGTTCGAGCTGCATCACGATGATGTTGACCACCACCGCGATCGACGGCCGCCCGGTTTCGACTGTTTCATGGGCGGTTTCGCGGTAGAGCGGATCGCGTGCGTCGTGGAGCTCGCGCAGCCGGCCCAGCGGGTCGGCCACCTGCAGCAGCGGACGCTTGACGTCGTGGCGCAGCCGGCGGAAGAGTTCCTCGGGCAGCGAACGCAGGTAGAGCACATGGAAATGCGCGCGCAAGATCTGCCGATTGGCCTCCCGCAGCACGCAGCCCCCACCGGTGGCCACCACGCCATGCGGCGCCGCGGCCAGGTCGGCGATGACCGACTGCTCGACATCCCGGAAACTGGCTTCGCCCTCGCGCTCGAAAAAGTCGCGAATGGAACAGCCGATCCGCTCTTCGATGACGTGATCGCTGTCGACGAAGGGAAGCTGAAGGCGCTGCGCAAGGCGCCGGCCAATCGCGGATTTGCCGGCGCCGGGCAAGCCGACGAGTGCGACCGCCATGCAAGGCTGCGAACGCTGCGCCTCAGCGCGCAGCGTTGCGGTCGGTGATCATTTTCGGGGTGATGAAGACGAGCATTTCAGTTTTGTTGGCAGTGCGAGTGCGCGTCCGGAACAGCGCGCCCACATAGGGCACTTCGCCGAGCACCGGGATGCGCGATTCGTCGTTGGATTCGGTGAGTTCGAAGATACCACCAATGACGACCGTGCCGCCGTTCTCGACCAGCACCTCGGTCTGCACGTGCTTCGTGTTGATTGCGAAGCCTGCGGTGGTCGGCTGACCCACCGTGTCCTTGTTGACGTCGAGCGTCAGGATGATGTTGCCCTCAGGCGTGATCTGGGGCGTGACCTCGAGCTTCAGGTTCGCCTTGCGGAAGGCGATCGAGGTGGCGCCGCTGGAGGTCGCGACCTGGTAGGGCAGTTCGGTGCCCTGCTCGATCAGCGCCTTGGTCTGGTCGGCGGTCACGACACGCGGGCTCGACACCACCTTGCCCTTGCCGTCGGCTTCGAGGGCCGAGATCTCGAGGTTCAGCATCCGCGAGAAGCTCGAATTGAACAGCGAGATCGCGAAGGTGCCGGGCGCGTTGCCGTTGCCCGACACGCCGGTCGAGGGCAGGTTCACGAAGTTGGAGTTCGTGAAGGTGGTCAGCGCCTGCGAGGGATTGCCGTTCAGGCCTGGCGTCACGACCGGCATCACGCCGGCATTGCCGAAGATGTTGCTGCCGTTGACCGAACCGACCGAACCGCCGGCGATACCGCCGCCGAGCTTCACGCCGAGCGACTTGCCGAAAGTGTCGGCGGCTTCGACGATGCGCGCCTCGATCAGCACCTGCCGCACCGGGATGTCCAGCTTCTGGATCAGCTCGGCCACCTGCACCAGCCGCGACGGGATGTCCGACACGAACAGCTGGTTGGTGCGGGCTTCGGCGATCACGCTGCCACGCGGGCTCAGGATGCGGGTGGTCGAGCCGCCACCGCCGCCGCCGCCGCTGGCGCCAGTGCCGGTCAGGCCCTGGGCGATCTGCAGCGCCTTGGTGTAGTTGAGCTGGAAGGACTGCGTGCGCAGCGGCTCCAGGTTCTGGATCGCGGCCTGGGCCTCGAACTCCATCTTTTCCTTGGCGTTGATCTCGTCCTTGGGCGCGATCCACAGCACACTGCCGTTCTTGCGCATGCCCAGGTTCTTGGCCTGCAGGATGATGTCCAGCGCCTGGTCCCAGGGCACGTCCTTCAGGCGCAGGGTCAGCGAGCCGGTGACCGAGTCGGAGGTGACGATGTTGAAGTTCGTGAAGTCGGCAATCACCTGCAGCAGCGAGCGGACCTCGATGTTCTGGAAGTTCAGCGACAGCTTTTCGCCGTTGTAGCCGACGCCTTGCGTGAGCTTGGTCGGGTCGATCTTGCGCGGGCGCACCTCGACCACGAACTGGTTCTCGCTCTGGTAGGCGCTGTGCTCCCACTCGCCGCGCGGTTCGATCACCATCCTCACGCGGTCACCGACCTGCTGGGTGGTCACGAGTTGCACCGGCGTGCCGAAGTCGGAGACGTCGAGCCGGCGGCGCAGGCCTTCAGGCAAGGTCGACTTGGTGAATTCGACCACCAGGTTCTTGCCCTGCTGGCGGATGTCGACGCCCACCTGGTTGTTGGCCAGGTCGACGATCACGCGGCCGGTGTTGTCGCTGCCGAGGCGGAAATCCACGTCGCGCAGGGGCAGCATGTCGCGGTTGCGGTTCTCGGCAAAGGCCGAGGGGGTCGAGCTGACCAGCGCGGCACCGGCCACTGGCTCGAGCGAGACCAGCAGCGACTTGCCCTGGATTTCTGTCTTGTACGCGGTCGCCTGCTTGAGGTTCAGCACCAGTCGGGTGCGCTCGCCGGCCTGGACCACGTTGACCGAGCGCAGGTTGCCCTGGTTGACCTCGATCGCGTTGCGGCCGATCGCATTGGTCACGCCCGGGAAGTCGAGGGCGACGCGTGCCGGCGACTGGATCGCGAAGCCGGTCGGCGCCGCTGCCAGCGGCTGACTGAAGTCGATCCGGATCACTTCGGCGCCGGACTGCATCGAGCTCGTGACCGATTCGATCGCGTTCTGGGCATGCACGACGGCTGCCGCGCTGAATGCCACGACCGCCGCACCGGCCACGCGCAGCCACTGCGCGAGCTTTGATTTTTGTTGGTTCATTTCGACCTCTCTTGCAACTGCAGCGTCGCCACGCGTTCGATCCATTCACCGGCGGCGTCCTGCACGATTTCACGCAAGCCGAGTTCGGTTTCGCTGATACGGGTGATGCGCCCGTAGTTGAGTCCCAGATAGTTGCCGACCCGCACCTGGTAGAGCAGCTTGTCGACGGTGATCAGCGCCACAGGCTCGCCGTTGCGGCTCAAGCTGCCCACCATCGCCATCGAGTCGAGCGGGAAGGCTTCCAGCGCTTCCTTGCGGCGCGCCAGCTCCGGCGCGATGAGACCCGAAGTGCTGGGCTGAGCCGAGTCGCGGCGCAGCGCCTGCGTCAGCTTCTGCATGTTGAACGGGTCGATGGCCGCACCTTCGGTGTAGGCCTGCGGAGTGAACTTCTTCGGCTCCGTGATGGGCGGCACATTGGGCTTCACCTGCGCCCGCTGCTCTGCCATCCAGCGCCGAAGGTCTTCCTGCTCGGAGCCCAGGCAGCCGGTCAGGCCGACCGCCGCAACGGCAATCCATAGAAAGCTGAGCGTTCTCATTTCTTCTTCGCCCCCGCAGCCGCGGCGGCCGCCCGCTTCTGTGCCGCCTGCTCTTCCTCGTCGAGGTAGCGATAGGTCCGCGCCGTGGCATCCATGACCAGCGCGCCATCTTTCTGCGGTGCCAGCGAGACATTGTTGAGGGTCACGATGCGCGACAGGTTCGCGATGTCGGCCGCGAAGGCGCCCATGTCGTGGTACCGGCCAGTCACGCGGACCGCGATGGGGAGCTCGGCGTAGTAGTCCTTGACCGATATCCCGCCCGGACGGAACAACTCGAACTGCAGGCTGCGGCCGAGCCCGGCCTGGTTGATGTCCGACAGCAGGGCATCCATCTCGGCCTTGCTGGGCAGCTGCTTCTCGAGCAGCGTGACGTATTGCTGCACCTGCTCGCGCTGCTTCTTGAGCAGGTCGAGATTGGCCGCCTGCGCCACCTTCTTCTGGTAGTCCGCGCGGAGCGTGACTTCCTTGGAGCGCTCGGCCTCGAGCTCGTCGTTCGAATTGGTCAGCCAGAAGAACCACAGCGCCACCAGCACCACCACCGCCACCGCGACGCACAGGGCGTAGCGCGGCACCGGGGGCCAGGCCGCCGGGTCGTTGGGATTCAGGCCCTGGAACTGCCGGCCGAGGCGCTGCAGGGACAGCGTGAGATCGAACCTCTCGGAAGGGCGTTTCTTTGCCATGGCCGCTTACCCCTTCGCCTTGACGGCTGCCGGCGTGCCGGCGGCTGGTTTCTGGGCGTCGGTCGGCCGCTTGAGACCGATGCGCATCTTGAAGTTCGCCACGCGCCGCACGTCGCGCGCGCTCAGAGTCACGTTCGCCGAGGTGATCTCGATCAGCTCGGGCTTGACCAGCCATGGGCTGCTGTTGCCCAGATTGCGCAGCAGTTCGGAGACCCGCTCGTTGGACTGCGCCATGCCTTGCAGCGTGACGGTCTGGTTTTCCTGCTTCATGCTCGTGATGTAGACGCCGTCGGGCAATTGCCGCACGAGTTCGTTGAGCAGGTGCACCGGCAGGTTGCGGTCGCCCTGCAGGTCCTCGACCGCGGTCTGGCGTGCGCGCAGGGCTGCGATCTCGGCCTGGAGGGTCGAGATTTCCTTGATCTCGGTCTCGAGCTTCGTGATCTCGGTCTTCAGCAGCGTGTTCTTCGCTTGCTGGCTCGAGATCTGGGCCTCGAACCAGAGGAAGGCGGCGCCGGCGATGAGGCAGCCCAGCAAGGCCGAGAAGCCCAGCGTGGCGTAGAAGGTCTCGCGCCGACGCTTGCGCGCGGCCTCCCGGTGCGGGAGCAGGTTGATCAGGATCACTGCAGGAACCTCCGCATCGCCAGGCCGCAGGAGGTCAGGTAGGACGGCGCCTCACGCCGCACCTTCTTCTCGCGGATGCCGCTGCCGATCTCCATGCCATCGAAGGGATTCACCAGCGAACAGGCAAACGACGTCTGGCGCGTGACCGCCGTCGTGAGACCGGGCAGCGCCGCCGACCCTCCGGCCAGCAGCACATAGTCGACGCGGTTGTGCGGCGTGCTGGTGAAGAAGAACTGCAACGCCCGGGCGATTTCCTGCGCGATGCTGGCCACGAAGGGCTTGAGCACGCCTGCGCCGTAGTCGTCGGGCAGGTCCCCGCTGCGCTTCTTGGCTTCGGCCTCTTCGGCGGAAAAGCCGTACTGGCGCACGATGAGCTGGGTCAGCTGCGCGCCGCCGAAAGCCTGGTCGCGGTCATAAAGCACTTCCTGGTTGCGCAACACCTGCATGCTGGTGGTGAACGCGCCGACCTCGAACAGAGCCACCACCGCATCCTGGCCCTGGCCCGGGAGCTGCTCGATCAGGCGCGCCGTGGCGAGCCGGGAGGCATAGGACTCGACATCGAGGATCACGGCCTTGAGGCCCGAGGCCTCGGCCAGGCCCTGGCGGTCCTGGACCTTTTCCTTGCGCGAAGCGGCGATCAGGACCTCGACGTCGCCGGCCGAATTGGCGCTCTGCCCGATGACGCAGAAATCCAGACTCACCTCGTCGAGCGAGAACGGGATGTACTGGTTGGCCTCCGACTCGACCTGGATCTCGAGTTCCTGCTCGCTCATGCCGCCGGGCAGCACGATCTTCTTGGTGATCACGGCCGAAGGCGGCAGCGCCAGGGCGACGTTCTTGGTACGGGTGCCGCTCTTGCGGACCACACGCCGCACGGCTTCCGCGACTTCATCGAACTTCTCGACGTTGCCGTCGGTGATCCAGCCACGTTCGAGGGGCTCGATCGCACAGCGTTCGAGCACCAGCCTGCCGCTCGCGTCACGGCCCAGCTCGACCAGCTTGACGCTGGAAGAACTGACGTCCAGCCCGAGCAGAGGCGCGGGCTGGCGGCGAAACAACGATCCGAAAGCAGTCAAGTTCGATCCCATCCGTTTGTAACGATTGGAAATAATTGCGTGTGGTTGCATGCTAGCAGCAAGGTGCGAGCCCAACCAAGCGTCCCAACCCTGGCGAGTGAGCAATCGTTGTCAAAAGTCGACGTAACGGTTTGGAACTGCAACTTACGTCACAAATAAGAGTACTTGGGTCCTAACTGCTACGGCGGCACCGTCCTACGACGGCGCGTTTTTATAATGCGCTCAGACTCCAACAGCCTCAATGCCCGAAACATCTCGACCCAAAGGGCCTTCAAAGGCTCCCGTTCCCAAACGCCCGACCTGGCTGACATGGCTGTTGCGCTTCATCCTGTGGAGCCTCGGCATCGTGGCGGCCGGGGCGGTCGCGCTGGTCTGCGTGATCGCGGTCGCGCTGGCCGTGGCCTACCCCAATCTGCCCGACATCTCGGACCTCGCGGACTACCGGCCGAAGCTGCCGCTGCGGGTCTTCTCGGCCGAGGGGATCCTGATCGGCGAGTTCGGTGAAGAGCGTCGCAACTTGACCCCGATCGCGACCATCCCGAAGATCATGAAGGACGCGGTGCTGGCGGCCGAGGATGCGCGCTTCTACGACCACGGCGGCGTCGACTACAAGGGCATGCTGCGGGCCGGCATCGCCAACATGAACCGGGCCAAGAGCCAGGGTGCGTCGACCATCACGATGCAGGTGGCGCGCAACGTCTACCTGAGTTCTGAAAAGACGCTGACCCGCAAGATCTACGAGGTGCTGCTGACCTTCAAGCTCGAGCATCTGCTGAGCAAGGACCAGATCTTCGAGATCTACCTGAACCAGATCTACCTGGGCAATCGGGCCTATGGTTTCGCGGCCGCGTCGGAGGCCTATTTCGGCAAGCCCCTGTCGGAGATCACGATCGCCCAGGCCGCCATGCTGGCCGGGCTGCCGAAGGCGCCCGGGGCCAACAACCCGGTCAACAATCCGGCACGCGCGCGCGGCCGCCAGCTGTACGTGATCGACCGCATGCAGGAAGCCGGCTTCATCAGCGCCGAGCAGGCCGCGCAGGCGCGCAAGGAGGACCTGCACCTGCGCGACGCCGCCGACCCGAGCCGCCTGCACGCCGAATACGTCGCCGAGACCGTGCGCCAGCTGATGTACGCCCAGTACGGCGACAGCACCTACACCCGCGGACTCAAGGTCTACACCACGCTGGTGGCCGCCGACCAGGCTGCTGCCTACCGCGCGCTGCGCCGCGGCATCATGGACTACGAGCGGCGCCAGATCTACCGTGGACCGGAGAAGTTCGTCGAACTTCCGAACAATCCCAAGGAACTGGACGAGGCCGTCGATGACGCGCTGGCCGAGCATCCCGACAACGGCGACGTGATGTCGGCGGTGGTGCTGAAGGCGAACGCCAAGGAAATCCAGGCGGTCCGGGGCAATGGCGACGCCGTGCAGATCACCGGCGAAGGCCTGAAGCCGGCGCAGTCGGGACTTTCCGACAAGGCGCCGCCAAACATCAAGATCCGCCGCGGCGCCGTGATCCGGGTCGTGAAGACGCCCAAGGGCGCCTGGGAAATCACCCAGCTGCCCGAAGTCGAAGGCGCCTTCGTCGCGGTCGACCCGCGCGACGGCGCGGTCAAGGCGATGGTCGGCGGCTTCGACTTCGACAAGAACAAGTTCAACCATGTGACGCAGGCCTGGCGCCAGCCGGGCTCGAGCTTCAAGCCCTTCATCTATTCGGCCGCGCTCGAGAAGGGCTTCACGCCCAGCACGGTGATCAACGACGCGCCGCTGTTCTTCGATGCCGGCACCACCGGCGGCCAGCCCTGGGAGCCGAAGAACTATGACGGCAACTTCGAGGGCCCGATGTCGATGCGCCGGGCGCTGATGAAGTCGAAGAACATGGTGTCGATCCGCATCCTGCAATCGATCGGCACGCGCTACGCCCAGGACTGGGCCACCAATTTCGGCTTCGAGCGCGAGAAGCACCCGGCCTATCTGCCGATGGCACTGGGCGCCGGCTCGGTGACGCCGATGCAGATGGTGACCGCCTATTCGGTGTTCGCCAACGGCGGCTACCGCGTCAATCCCTACCTCGTGACCCGGGTCACCGACCACAAGGACAAGGTGCTGATCGACAAGCAGCCGCCGCTGCTCAACGAGACCCTGCGCGCGGTGCCGCAGCGCAATGCCTTCCTGATGGCCAGCCTGCTGCAGTCCGTGGCCAGCGGCGGCACGGCCGCCAAGGCGCAGGCGACGCTCAAGCGCACCGACATCTACGGCAAGACCGGCACCACCAACGATTCGCTGGACGCCTGGTTCGCGGGCTTCCAGCCGACCATGGCGGCAGTGGCCTGGATGGGCTACGACACGCCGCGCAAGCTCGGCGACCGCGAGACCGGCGGCGGCCTGAGCCTGCCGATCTGGATCAATTTCATGGAGACCGCGATCAAGGGCGTGCCGGTGGCCGAGGTGCCGGCGCCGCCGGGCGTGGTGAACGTCGGCGGCGAGTGGTACTACGACGACTACGCGCCGGGCCGCGGCGTCGCCAGCCTGGGCGTCGAGAGCGGGCCGACGCCGCCGGCCGAGGCGGTTGCGGCGCCGCCGATCAGCGCACCGGCGCCGGTCGAAGAGCGCAGCCGGATCCTGGACCTCTTCAGGAACTAGCGTCAGGGGCCGGGCTGCGCCGGCCTGGAGGAGCGCTCAGCCGGAGATGAACTGGAGCGGCTGGCCGGATTGCAGGGTCGCCTCGCGCGACAGGTTGCCGAAGAACTCCTCGCCGGTCTTGGTGTCGACCCAGGCCTGGCCGTCGTGGCGGTAGTGGTAGCCGCCCGAGCGGGCCGCCAGCCAGATCTCCTGCAGCGGCTTCTGCAGATTGACGATCAGCTGGCTGCCGTTGCGGAAGGTGATCGTGATCATCCCCCCGACCCGCTGGTTGTCGATGTCGACATCGCTTTCATCGTTGATGCGGTCGCAGCTGCGCTCGATCGCGGCCAGCGCGGCTTCTGCGCGGTCCATGTACTCGGGGTCGGTCATTACAATTTCGCCATGTTGAAAGTTCGCCAAATTCTAGTGAGCGCCTTAGGCCTCGCGCTCGTAGGGGTCGGCCTGACGGCCTGCGGCCAGAGGGGCGCGCTGTACCTGCCCACGGATCCGATCGCCAAGGACCGCACCACCCTCCCCGGCTTGCTGCTGCCCACGCCACCCGCCAGCACCTCGCAGGACGCCGACGCGCCGAACCCGGCAAGCACCAGCCGCGCACCCGCAGGGGCTTCGAAGTGAGCGCGGCGACCCTGCTCCCGGGCCACCCCTACATCGCGCGCCAGGGCGACGCGCTGCAGGTCGAAGGCCTGCCGCTCGCCGCCCTCGCGCAGGAACACGGCACGCCCCTCTTCGTCTATTCGAAGCAATGGATGCTCGACGCCCTCGCCGCCTACCAGCGCGGCTTCGAGGGCCGCGATGCCATGGTCTGCTACGCCATCAAGGCGAACTCCTCGCTCGGCGTGCTGCGCGTCTTCGCCGAGGCCGGCTGCGGTTTCGACATCGTTTCGGGCGGCGAACTGGCGCGCGTGCTCGCCGCCGGCGCCGATCCGGCCAAGGTGATCTTCTCGGGCGTCGGCAAGACCCGCGCCGAGATGCGCCAGGCGCTGGCCGCCGGCATCGGCTGCTTCAACGTCGAAAGCGAGGCCGAACTCGATGTGCTCAACGCCGTGGCGCTCGAAGAGGGACGCCCTGCGGCGGTCAGCATCCGCATCAATCCGAACGTCGATCCAAAGACGCATCCCTACATCTCGACCGGACTCAAGGGCAACAAGTTCGGCGTCGCCCACGACCGCGCGGTCGCGATCTACCTGCATGCGGCTTCGCTCAAGGGCCTGAAGGTGGTGGGCATCGACTGCCACATCGGCTCGCAGATCACCGACGCCTCGCCCTACCTCGAGGCGCTGGAGCGCGTGCTCGACCTGGTCGAGGCGATCGAGAAGGCGGGCGTTCCGTTGCACCACCTCGACTTCGGCGGCGGCCTGGGCATCGACTACAACGGAGACACGCCCCCCGCAGCCGACGCGCTCTGGCAGCAGCTGCTGGCTCGCCTCGACGCCCGCGGGTTCGGACGCCGCCGGCTGATCGTCGAGCCGGGGCGTTCGCTGGTCGGCAACGCCGGCGTCTGCGTGACCGAGGTGCTCTACCTCAAGCCGGGCGAGGAAAAGAACTTCTGCATCGTCGATGCAGCCATGAACGACCTGCCCCGGCCGGCCATGTACCAGGCCTTCCATCAGATCGTTTCCGTCACGCGGCGCGCCGGCGAGGCGGCAACCTACGACGTGGTCGGCCCGGTCTGCGAGAGCGGCGACTGGATCGGCCGCGACCGTGCCTTGCGGGTCGAGTCGGGCGACCTGCTCGCGGTGCTGTCCGCAGGTGCCTACTGCATGGCGATGGCCAGCAACTACAACACGCGCGGCCGCGCGGCCGAAGTGCTGGTGAGCGGCACGCAGGCGACGCTGATCCGGCGCCGCGAGTCTATCGACGACCAGCTCGCAAGCGAGCGTTTCAACGACTGACTGGCCCCCGGGTTGCTGCGGTGATCGGCCGCGGCACCTGGCCGCCTTCCCTCTTCTTGCGCGCGAAGTTCCAGACGCGCCAGCCCAGCAGCAGGCCGATGATCGCGGCATAGACGAACACTTCGGCGAAGTTGTTCTTGCCCGCGCGCATCCAGAAGAAGTGCAGCAGCCCGAGGCCGGAGATCACGTAGACCAGCTTGTGCAGCGCCTGCCAGCGCTTCGCGCCGAGCGCCTTGATCGCGCGGTTGAACGAAGTGGCGGCCAGCGGCGTCAGCAGCATGAAGGCCGAGAAGCCGACCAGGATGAACGGCCGCTTGGCGATGTCCTTGGCGATCTCGGGCACATCGAAGCCCATGTCGAACCAGCTGTAGCTCAGCAGGTGCAGCACCACGTAGAAGTACGCGAACAGCCCCAGCATCCGGCGAAAGCGGGCCAGCGCATTGGTCCCGGTCATGACGCGCAGCGGCGTCACGGCCAGCACGATGCAGATGAAGCGCAGGGTCCAGTCGCCGGTCGCGCGGATCAGGTATTCGGCCGGGTTGGCGCCGAGCCCGTCGGTCAGCGCGCCGTAGAACAGCCACGCGAAGGGCAGCAGGCACAGCACGAACACCAGGGGCTTGGCGGCGGGGTGCAGCAGCAGCTTGTTCATGTCTTTTCTAGTCAGTTGAGGACAGAGCAAAAACTGCTGCGCAGTTTCTTGGTCTGTCCCGCAAAGTCTCAGTAATTCTTCTTCAAGTCCATCCCGGCATACAGCTGGCCGACCTGGGCCTCGTAGCCATTGAACAACTGGGTCTTGGTTCGCTTCGCGAAAAGGCCGCTGCCGTCGCCGATGCGGCGCTCGGTCGCCTGGCTCCAGCGCGGGTGGTCGACGTTCGGGTTGACGTTCGAATAGAAGCCGTACTCCTGCGCCGCAGCCTTGTTCCAGGCCGTGCCGGGCTCCTTCTCGACGAAGCGGATCTTGACGATCGACTTGGCGCTCTTGAAGCCGTACTTCCAGGGCACGACGATGCGCACCGGGGCGCCGTTCTGGTTCGGCAGCACCTCGCCGTACATGCCGAAGGTGAGCAGCGTGAGCGGATGCATCGCCTCGTCCATGCGCAGGCCCTCGGCGTAGGGCCAGTCGAGCA
Source organism: Variovorax saccharolyticus (assembly GCF_030316765.1). Lineage (GTDB taxonomy): Bacteria > Pseudomonadota > Gammaproteobacteria > Burkholderiales > Burkholderiaceae_C > Variovorax > Variovorax saccharolyticus. Next base: position 823,713 of record NZ_JASZYT010000002.1, on the reverse strand, counting down.
CGCGCGAGCCGACGAAGGGCATGGTCTTGGGGTCCGCGAGGGTCAGGAACTCGACGTATTTCGCATTGCCCTGCGGCTCGACCTTCTTGATCAGTTCGGACAGCGAGTAGCCGACCCAGGGAATCACCATCGACCAGCCCTCGACGCAGCGCAGGCGGTAGATGCGCTCTTCCTGGGCGCTGAGCTTGATCAGGTCCTCGATGCCGTACTTGCCCGGTTTCTTGACCAGGCCTTCGACCTCGACCGTCCAGGGCCGGGTCTTGAGGGTGCCGGCGTTCTTGACCGGATCGCCCTTGTCGGTGCCGAATTCGTAGAAGTTGTTGTAGCTGGTGGCGTCCTTGTAGTCGGTCAGCTTTTCCATCGTCTGGGCGCCGGCGACCGTCGACTTCGCACCCGGCAAAGGCGCCAGCTTGCCCGGGGCGGCTGCCTGGGCCATGGCATCGCGCGCGGCCCAGGAGGCCATGGCGGCACCGGCGACGCCGCCGGCCAGCCAGCGCAGCATCTCACGCCGCCCTTCGTAGGCGGCACGGGGGGTGATCTCGCTCGAACGCGGGTGGATGAAGCCGTCGTCGCGGGACTGAATCAACATGATGGATTGCCTTTCGCCTGAGTCGTTTGTCAGGGTGAGTTCGTTGCCGACACCGATCCGGTTACGCCGGAACGGCGCCTGCGGATCATTTCACGGGCGAAAGACCGGGGCGCCTACAGGGTGCCGTAGCTGTGCAGCCCGCTCAGGAACATGTTCACCCCGAGAAAGGCGAAGGTGGTGACGGCCAGCCCGGCCAGCGCCCACCAGGCGGCGACCGTGCCGCGCAGGCCCTTCACGAGCCGCATGTGCAGCCAGGCCGCGTAGTTGAGCCAGACGATCAGGGCCCAGGTTTCCTTCGGGTCCCAGCTCCAGTAGCCGCCCCAGGCGTCGGCGGCCCAGAGCGCGCCCAGCACGGTGGCGATGGTGAAGAAGGCGAAGCCGACCGTGATCGACTTGTACATGACGTCGTCCAGCACCTCGTTGGCCGGCAGCCGCGCCGCGATGCGCTTGCGGCCCATGAGGATGCCGGCGGCGATCAGCGCCGAGATCGCGGCGTAGCCGACCCAGTAGCTGCCGCCGGCCTCCTGCACCCGCTGGCGGAAGGCCACCGGCACGAAGCACAGCGCCACGCCCAGCAGCCAGATCGGCGTCAGCTTGTACCAGCGGGACTCGTCGGCCTGCTCCTTGATGAGGTAGGCGAAGGCGACCATGGCGGCCAGCGAGAAAGTACCGTAGCCGATGAAGTTGGCCGGCACATGCAGCTTCATCCACCAGCTCTGCAATGCCGGCACCAGCGGCTGGATCTCGTGGGCGTCGCGCACCAGCGTGTACCAGAGCAGGAAGCCCACCGCGGCGCTGACCACCAGCATCACGAAGGCGCCGAGCGCGCGCGTGCGGTAGCGCCATTCGAAATACAGGTAGAAGGCGGCGGTGAGCCAGCAGAACAGGACGAACACCTCGTACAGGTTGCTGACCGGGATGTGGCCGATGTCCGGGCCGAGCTGGTGGCTTTCGTACCAGCGAACCATGGTGCCGATCAGCGCCATCGTGACCGCGGCCCAGGCCAGGCGCGAGGCGATCAGGTCCATGGCGTCGCCTTGGCGGCCGCCGAAGAAGCCGATCCAGTAGAACAGCGTGCTCATGAAGAACAGCACGCTCATCCAGAGGATGGCCGACTGGCTCGAGAGGAAGTACTTGAGCCAGAAGACGCTGTCGGCACGCGCCAGGTCGCCCTGGTAGGAGGCGATGGCCAGCAGCGCCGCGGCCGCGACCACGATCGCGAGCACCCGCAGCGGCCGCCAGAACCAGCCGAGCCAGATCGCTGCCGGGACGGTCGCCACCAGGATGGTCTGCTCGTAGAAGTCCATCGCGCCGTGATAGCGCGAGAAGGCGAAAGCGGCCCCGGCCAGCACCAGCAGCGCGAACACCCAGTCGAGGGCGTTGCGGCGCGAAAGCCAGCTGTCGTTGAGCGTGAGCGTGGTGGTGGTCATGGCGCGTTGTCTTTCCTGATGGCGAGCAGCCTGTGCTTCAGGTGCTCGAATTCGCGGTCGCTGTCGAGGGTCTTGCGATTGACCGAGTAGGCCAGGGTCGCCGCGCTGCCCTGGACGTTGCCGCCGTCTTTCGCGAGCCACACCCACAGCCGGCGCTCGCGCACGTACAGCATCGCAAAAATGCCCACGATCAGCAACAGGCAGCCGAGGTAGACGATGTTCTTGCCCGGCGCTCGCGCCACCTGGAAGACGCTGGCCTGCACCTGCTTGAAGTCGCTCATCATCATCGCGACCGGCGCCGGATAGAAGTGGGCGTCGCTGATCGCCAGCACCGCCTGCGTGAGGAAGGTCTGCGACTTCTCGTCGGGCGGCATGACGGCCAGGCCGGCCTGCTCGCGGCTCAGGTTGAGCACTTCGAACAGCACGTCGTTGAGGATGCGCACCAGCACCGCGGCCGCCCGCTCGCGCTCCGCCTCGGGCACGTTGGCTTCCATGAACTCGGCCACCGCCTGCCAGCCGCCGCTGCTGACCGCATCGGCCTTGGCGCGCTCGGTGCCGGCGAACAGGGCCAGCGCCCGGGCGGCGGAACCACGCAACTGGGCCGCCAGCTCGGGTCGCTTGGGATCGGCGGCACGCGCGATATAGCGGTCGAGGGCACGATCTCGCAGCTTCGCGTCGGCCAGCGCGGCACGCATGCGCACGAAGCCATCCATCGAGCCCTGTTCGTCGGCCGGCACGCGCAGGTAACGGAAGGGCTCCTCGGGCCGCTCGCGCACGCCGAGCAGGAACACCGGCTGGCCGTCGCCGGTGTCGACCGGCACCATGTAGTTCTGGAACTCGCGCGCCTGCCCCGCGGCGTCGCGCAGCTTGTAGCCGATGCTCGGGCCGATGTTGCGCAGCACCTTGGGCTTGTTGGTCTTGTTGGCGGCGCCCAGGCGCGACTCGAGATCGTGCCGCAGGTCGACCTTGCGCACGTCGGCGCCGCTGGTCATGGCGCCGCCGTTGCCGTCGGCGAAGTTCTCGACGTTGATCACGCGCAGCGCCACCAGCTCGAGCGTGAGCCGCTCGCTGCCGTTGGTGATCTCGCTGCTGCCGCCGATGGTGCCGTCGATCTCGAAGGGCTTGGCTGCCGCGCCCATCGGCACCGCCTTGAGCTTCACGCTGGAGCCGCCGTCGTCGAAGCTCGACTGGTAGATCTCGACGCCCCTGTAGCTGGCCGGATGGTTGACCTCGATGCGCTTGGCGAACTGCTCGCCGGTCTCGCGGTCGTGCAGCACGACCTCGCTCGCGAACAGCTTGGGCATGCCGGTCGAGTAGTACTCGACGATGAACTTCTTGAGCTCGATCGAGAACGGCAAGTCCTGCAGCAGCACGCCGTCGGCCTGGTTCAGGATCGCGACGCTGGACTGTGCGCCCTCTGGCACCAGGATGTTGCCGCGGAAGGTCGGGTTGCGCGGTGATAGCCGGTGCTCGGGCGCGACGTCGGCGATCAGGCCGCCGCCGGTGTAGACGCTCTTGCCGTTGAACCAGGTCTGGGCCCGCACCACCAGGTCGCCGTCGAACAGGCCGCCGATGCAGACCAGCACGATCGCGCTGTGGGCCGCGATGTAGCCGAGCTTGTGGGCGCCGCCGGCACGCGCCGCCACCATCCAGCCGTCGCCCTCGCGGTGTTGCAGCTTGACCTTCCAGCCGCCGCCCGCGAGCAGCTGGCCGATGCGTTTGGCGGCCGCGTCCGGGGTCTCGTCGAGCACGGTCTCGGCGCGCTGGCCGAAAGCCTTCAGGCTCTGGGCGCGGATGCCCTCCTTGACGGTCTTCAGGTCCCTCAGGATGTGCGGCGTGTTGCGGGCGATGCACAACGAGGTGCTGATCACGAGGAACAGCAGGATCAGCAGGAACCACCAGGCGCTGTAGATCGCATCGAGCCGGGCGGCGCGGAACAGCTCGGCCCAGAAGGGTCCGAACTGGTTGACGTAGTTGCCGAAGGGCTCGTGCTGCTTGAGCACGGTGCCGATGATCGATGCGATGCAGATGATGGTCAGCAGCGCGATCGCGAAGCGCATCGACGAGAACAGCTCCACCGCCGCACGAACCGCTTGAGGTCCGCGGCGGACGCGAAGGCCGTGGGTGGAGACAGACATGGGTGCGAGGCTTGGAAAGCAAACAAGGCGGGCCATCCTGCTGGATGGACCCGCCTTGTTAGGAGTTTGTTATCGGCGGTTGGTTCAGGCTTCGAGGCCCGGCGTTCAGCGCAGGCCGGCGATGTAGTCGGAAACGGCCGCGATTTCCTTGTTGCTGAGCTTGGCGGCGACCCCGGTCATGACGGGCGAATTGAGCCGGGTGCCTTCGCGGAACAGGGTCAGCTGCTGCGCGGTGTAGTCGGCGTGCTGGCCACCCAGGCGCGGGTACTGCACCGGGATGCCGGCGCCGTTCGGGCTGTGGCAGCCGGCGCAGGCCGGGATCTGGCGATCGGCGACGCCGCCGCGGAAGATCCGCTCGCCCAGACCGACCAGCTCCTTCTCCTTGGAGAAGCCGGGCTTGATCTTCTTGGAGGCCACGAACCAGGCGATGTTGCGCATGTCCTCGTCCGACAGCGCCGAGGCCAGCGGCTTCATGATCGCGCTCTTGCGCTTGCCGGACTTGAAGTCCTGCAGCTGCTTGAGGATGTATTCGGGGTGCTGCTGCGCCAGCTTGGGGTTGGCCGCGATCGCCGAATTGCCGTCCGCGTTGTGGCACGAGGCGCAGCTCTGGCTGTTTGCCGGGGTGGCATTGAAGACCGTGTCGCCCTTGGCGAGATCGGGCTTCGGTGCCTTGGCGGGCGCCTCGGCTGCCGGCTTTGCAGCGGGCTCGTCAGCCGCGAAGCTGGCACTGGCGGCGGCGCCCAGAAGGGCTGCAAGCAGAAATTTGGCAAACAACTTCATATCGGGGGCTTGGATTTATGGCGCAAAACCCGGCGATTCTACAATGGCGCCCCGTACCGAAAGCCCATTGATGACCACCCCGCCGCGGAAGCCCGCCCCCAGCTACTCCCGCAAGGACACCGCAGCCGACCCGGCAGCCGCCGAACGCGCCCGTGTGGCACGGGGCTGGCTGCACACCGCCCACTTCCTCACCAGCGCGCCGCAGCTCGAGCATCTGCCGCCCTTCGAGCTGCCCGAGATCGCCTTCGTCGGCCGCTCGAATGCCGGCAAGTCGACCGCCATCAACACGCTCACGCAGCAGCATCGGCTCGCCTTCGCATCGAAGACGCCGGGCCGCACCCAGCACATCAACTTGTTCGGGGTCGGCAAGCAGAAGGTCGACGACGCCGTGCTGGCCGACCTGCCCGGCTACGGCTACGCGGCGGTGCCCAAGGAAGCCAAGCTGCGCTGGCAGCGCGTGATGGGCAACTACCTCATGACGCGCGAGAACCTGCGCGGCGTGGTGCTGATGTGCGATCCGCGCCACGGACTGACCGAGCTCGACGACATCCTGCTCGACGTCATCCGGCCGCGGGTCGAGGAAGGACTCAAGTTCCTGGTGCTGCTGACCAAGTCCGACAAGCTCACGCGCTCGGAAGGCGCCAAGGCGCTGTCGATTGCGCGACTGCAAGCCGGCGGCGGCGAGGTCAAACTGTTCTCGGCACTGAAGCAGCAAGGCGTGGACGAGGCGGCCGAACTGCTGTGGCGCTGGGCGCACCCCTAGGACGGGCAGCCCGCGGCAACCCCCGAACCAGCCCCCATCGACGAGCAGCCCTGAACGCAGCGCTGGCGCCTCCTCGCCGTAGGGACCACCAAGGAGACCGCCTGTGATCGAGACTTTCGCCCGTGCGCTGCCGAACGGCACCACCCTGAGCTGCCGCGCGGCCGGCGCCCCCGGCCGGCCGCTGATGATGTTCCTGCACGGCTTTCCGGAGGCGGCCTTCATCTGGGACGAACTGCTCGCGTACTTTGCGGCACCCGAGCACGGCGGCTTCCGCTGCGTGGCGCCGAACCTGCGCGGCTTCGAGAAATCCAGCGCGCCGTCCGAGGTGTCGGCCTACCGCGCCCACTTGCTGGTGCAGGACATCGCCGAACTGGCGGCGAGCGAGAACCCGGCCGGCCGCATCGAGGTGCTGGTGGCGCACGACTGGGGCGGTGCCTTCGGCTGGGGCTACGGCAACCGGCACGCCGACCGGCTCGGCCGGCTGGTGATCCTCAATTCGCCGCATCCGGGAACCTTTGCCCGCGAACTGCAGAACAGCGCCGAACAGCGGGCGGCCAGCGCCTACATGAACTTCCTCGCGCGGCCCGATGCCGAGGCCCTGCTGGCGGCCGACGACTATCGACGCATGTGGCCCTTCTTCCTCGGCATGAAGGCCGGCCCCGAGGGTTTCGGCTGGCTGACCGAGAAGGTCAAGGACCAGTACCGCGACGTGTGGGATGCGGGCCTCACGGGCGCCTGCAACCTGTACCGCGTGACGCCGCTCAAGCCCCCGATGCCCGGGCAGCCGACGCCCGCGATGCCGGATCTGCCGCATGACAATCTGACCGTGGCCGTGCCCACGATGGTCCTGTGGGCGCTCGACGACAAGGCCCTCCTGCCCGGGCTGCTCGAGGGGCTGGAGGACTACGTGCCGAAGCTCGAGATCGTCAAGGTACCGGGCGCCACGCACTGGATGGTGCACGAGCGGCCGGCCTTCGTCGCATCCGAAATCGAGTCATTCCTCGAGCGCACCCGCTGACTCCGCCCGGCCGGCGCAGCCAGGCCCTTTGGTGGAACACCGCGGAACTGGCTTCGCCAGGCCGCTGGTGTTGCCCCCGGCAGGGGGTGGGCGCCCGGACACGAAGTGCCGGGCAACCTGGGGGCGAGCCTAATACACCGGCTCCTCGCCCTCCGGCCGGGTCTTGAAGCGCCGGTGCACCCAGTAGTACTGCGAGGGCATGGCGTCGATGTAGCCCTGCAGGCGCCGGTTCATGAGGGCCGTGTCGGCCATCACGTCGTCGGTCGGGAAATCCTCCCAGGCCGGCAGCACCTCGATCTCGTAGCCCTCGCGCGTGAGCTTCGAGACCACCGGCACCACCTTGGCGCGGCCCAGCCGCGCGAAACGCGACAGCGAGGGCACGGTCGACGCCTGCACGCCATAGAAAGGCACGAACACGGTCTGGTCGCGGCCGAAGTCCATGTCCGGCAGCAGGTACAGCAGGCCGCCCTTGCGCAGCCCCGCGACGATCGGCTTGATGCCGTCCATGCGGTTGAGCGTGATGACGTTGCCGAAGCGCTTGCGGCCCTCGCTGACCCATTGGTCGACCATCGGATCGCGCTGCGTGGTGTAGATCGTGGTCGACGGCCGGTCGGTGTGCATCGTGAGCGCCGTGGCGGCGGCATCGAGACCGTAGAAGTGCGGCGCGAAGAGAATCATCGGCTCGTGGCCGTGCGCGATCTCCTCGATCACGTCCGCGGCACCGACGACTTTCAGGCGCCGCGCCACCACCGCTTCCGGCGCGTGCCAGAGCCAGCTGCGGTCGAACCACGACTGCGCCACGAAGACGAAGGTTTCGCGCGCCATGCGATGGCGCTCGGCCGGCGTCTTGTCGGGAAAACACAGCGCCAAATTGGTGTCGACCACGCGCCGCCGCGGCACCGCCAGCACATGCAGCACGCGTCCGAGCACCGCGCCGAAGCCACGCACCAGCGGAAAGGGCACGTGCGCCAGCGTGCGCATGAAGCCGATGCCGAGCTTCGACGTGAGCTTGCTCATGTCGCCGCCTCCACCGCGGCTTCGGCGCGCGGCTGCTTGTAGCGGGCGTAGTCCCAGACGTACTGGCCCGGCAGGCTGCGGATCAGCTTCTCGATGCCTTCGTTCATCGCCGTGGCGGCAGCCTCGGGCGTGGCCTTGGGGTCGCTCATCGCGGTGCCGTCGAAGGGCACGAAGCGGATCGCGAAGCCGGCGCCGCGCGGCAGCCGCTCGCAGACGCCGAGGAACACGCGCGCGCCGGTCTGCTGGGCCAGCCGCGGCAGCAGGGTCATGGTGTAGGCCGGCCGGCCGAGGAACGGCGCCCAGACACCCTGCCCCAGCGGCGGCACCTGGTCGGGCAAGAGGCCGGTGTAGCCGCCGTTGCGCAGAGTGCGGATCAGGCCGCGCACGCCGGACACGGTGGTCGGCAGCGTCTGCAGTCCGGGGCGGTCGCGCGAGCCGGCGATCAGCTCGGCCATGAACTTCTTGCGCGCCGGGCGGAACAAGGCCGTGATCGGGCCGTAGTCCTTGAAGAAGCGCTCGCCCACCGCCTGGCCGAAGGTCTCCCAGCTGCCCAGGTGCGGCGACACCAGGATCACGCCCTTGCGCGCGGCCAGCGCGGCCTCGAAGCCCTCGACGCCGTCCCAGCGCACGATGTACGGCAGCAGGCTCCGGTCGCGGGGCCGGGCCCACACGAAGGGCAGTTCGCCGACCATGGCGCCGGCGGCGGCGATCGCCGGACGGTACTGCGCGGGCGTGAAGCCGGCCGCCTCGGCGTTCTCCCTGAAGCGCCGGCGGTAGTCCGGCGCGAGCCACCAGACCAGCCAACCCACGCCGGCCCCGACCGCGTGCATCAGGGGCAGCGGGACACGGGCAAGCAATCTGAACAAGGCAATCATCGAAACATGGGGATGTGACAGGACGCGCGCGCAGCGTACAGCGCGGCTCGAATAGAATGCAAATTGTCGCTGAGTTATGGAACTACTTGCAGGGCGACGTTAAACACCTCTGCTAAAGCGTTCGCCACAGCTCCGAAACGGGTCGGCAACGCGCCAATTGACCAGTTACCAAGGAGTTTGAAACACATGGCGAACGATTTCCTCTTCACTTCCGAATCCGTCTCCGAAGGCCATCCCGACAAGGTGGCGGACCAGATCTCCGACGCGATCCTCGACGCGATCTTCGAACAGGACCCGCGCTCGCGCGTGGCCGCCGAGACGCTGACCAACACCGGCCTCGTGGTGCTCGCCGGCGAGATCACGACCAATGCGCACGTCGACTACATCCAGGTCGCGCGCGACACCATCAAGCGCATCGGCTACGACAACACCGACTACGGCATCGACTACAAGGGCTGCGCCGTGATGGTCTGCTACGACAAGCAGTCCAACGACATCGCGCAGGGCGTGGACCACGCCAGCGACGACCACCTCAACACCGGCGCCGGCGACCAGGGCCTGATGTTCGGCTACGCCTGCGACGAGACGCCCGAGCTGATGCCGGCGCCGATCTACTACGCGCACCGCCTGGTCGAGCGCCAGGCCCAGCTGCGCAAGGACGGCCGCCTGCCCTTCCTGCGTCCCGACGCCAAGAGCCAGGTGACGATGCGCTATGTCGACGGCAAGCCGCACAGCATCGACACCGTGGTGCTCTCCACCCAGCACCACCCTGACCAGAGCGAGACGCCGACCAAGATGAAGGCCTCGTTCAACGAAGCCATCATCGAGGAGATCATCAAGCCGGTTCTGCCCAAGGAGTGGCTCAAGGACACCCGCTACCTGATCAACCCGACCGGCCGCTTCGTCATCGGCGGCCCGCAGGGCGATTGCGGCCTCACGGGCCGCAAGATCATCGTCGACACCTACGGCGGCGCCTGCCCGCACGGCGGCGGCGCCTTCTCGGGCAAGGACCCGAGCAAGGTCGACCGCTCGGCCGCCTACGCGGCGCGCTACGTGGCGAAGAACATCGTCGCCGCGGGCCTGGCGCGCCAGTGCCAGATCCAGGTCGCCTACGCGATCGGCGTCGCGCGGCCGATGAACGTGACGGTCTACACCGAAGGCACCGGCGTGATCCCCGACGAGCAGATCGCCGAGCTGGTGCAGGCGCATTTCGACCTGCGCCCGAAGGGCATCATCCAGATGCTCGACCTGCTGCGCCCGATCTACGGCAAGACCGCCGCCTACGGACACTTCGGCCGCGAAGAGCCGGAGTTCACCTGGGAGAGCACCGCCAATGCGGCGGCGCTTCGCGCTGCGGCCGGGCTGTAAGCCTCAGGCATTCGCCAGCAGCCGGCAGACCTCCTCGTCGGAGGTCTGGCCGAAGTCCTCGTACCACTGCCCGACGGCACGGAAGTGCTCGGGCGTGAAGACGCACACCACCTCGTCGGCCACCAAACCGACGCTCTGCAGCGCCTCGCGCGAGGCCACCGGCACCGCCACCACGATGCGCTGCGGCCGCCCGGCGCGCACTGCCATGACGGCTGCGCGCATGGTGGCGCCAGTCGCCAGGCCGTCGTCGACCAGCAGCAGCACGCGATCCTCGAGCGCCAGCGGCGGACGCTCGCCCCGATAGAGGCGCTCGCGGCGCGCCAGCTCGGCCTGTTCGCGCCGGACCACGGCCTCGACCTCCGCCGCGGGCACCGGCCAGGCCAGTGTCGATTCGTCCAGGTAGCGCACGCCACCCGAGGCGATGGCACCCATCGCGAACTCCTCCTGGCCCGGATGGCCGAGCTTGCGCACCACCAGCACGTCGAGCGGGGCATTCAGCGCGGATGCGACTTCGGAGGCCACCGGGACGCCGCCTCTGGGAAGGCCGAGCACCAGCAGGTTGGGCTGGCCGCGCCAGGCCGCGAGGGCGCCGGCCAGGGCGCGGCCGGCGTCGCTTCGATTCTTGAAATCCATGGGGGCCTCCCGCACGGAGTCAACCTGATCGGTTGGGGACAGAGCAAGGTCTCAGAAACGATACGCCGCACTCATGCCGATCGTCCAGTTGCGCCCGGGTGCCGGCTCGTAGTAGCGGGCATTGCCCTCGTTGACGATCACCGAGCCGATGTACTGGCGGTTGAACAGGTTGTCGATGCGCGCGAAGGCGTTCAGGTCCCAGCGCTGCCACTGCATCACGTAGCCCGCGAACAGCGCCGCCACCGCGTAGCCCGGCGCGCTCACCGTGTTGCGGTCGTTGGCCTCGATCTTCGACAGCGCGCGCAGCTCGGCGCCGGCGCGCCAGCCCTGCGGCGGCACCCAGCCGAAGGAGGCGAAGAAGGCCTGCGGAGCAATGCCCGGGATGCGATTGCCGGCCGGCACGATGGCGGCCGCGGTACATGGCACGGTGCTGCAGAAAGTGTCGCTGTAGCGCGCGTCGAGCCAGGTGTAGGCCAGCTGGGTGCGCCAGTTGCTCGCGCTCTGGTGCTGCCAGGCCAGCTCGAAGCCGTCGCGGGTGGTCTGCCCGGCATTCTGGAAGGTGGCCCGGCCGCCGACGTTGGTGGCCGTCACGATCTCGTCGCTGGTCCGGGTCTTGAACAATGCCGCCGTGAGCAGCCCGCCCGACAGCCGCGCCTTGGCGCCGACCTCGAAGCTGTCGTTGGTCGCCGGCTGGAGCGCGAAGTTGAGCCCGCCCAAGCCGTCGGGCCGGTACGAGAGTTCGTTCAGCGTCGGCGTCTCGAAGCCGCGGCCGACCGAGGTGTAGAGCGCCAGGTCGCGCGTCGCCTGGTAGCGCAGCGACGCCACCGGCAATGTCTCGGCATAGCGCGCGCTACCGCTGTCGTTGCGGTTGGCGCCCACGATGTAGTGGTCCTGCGAGTCGAAGTCGACCGTGCTGCGGCGCACGCCGGCCTCGAGCGTCCAGTTCTCGGCGAAGCGCCAGTTGCCCTGCAGGTAGGGATCGAGGTTGTAGACCTCGTTGGTCTCGTTGCGGCGCAGCCGCCCCTGCACGCCGAGCAGCAGCGGCCGGGCCGCCGGACCCAGGAAGTTCTCGTAGCCGGTGCGCTGCTCGCGCAGCTTGTTGTATTCGAGGCCGGCGACGAGTTCGAAGGGCCGATCCGCCAGCTGCATCCGCGAGATCCAGCGCAGGTCGAGGCCGCCATAGTCGCGCGCCAGCCCGATCACGCCGCCGGCGCTGGTCGGGCTCAGCTGCGCCGTGGGCGGGATGGCCTGGTACTGCGAGGTCTTGCGCTGGCCGCCGTAGACCAGCAGGCGCAACGTGTTGTCGGCGTCCAGCCGGCGTTCGTAGGTCAGCCCGGCCTGGGTCTGGTCGACCGTCTTGCGGGTATCGAACTGCGTCGCCACCACCGCGCTGCGCCGGTTCAGCGCGTACTGCTCGGCGGTGAGCCCGAGCGGATCCTGGGCATCGAGGCGCACGCTGTTGGCCACCAGCGTCAGCCGGCTGCCGTCTTCCAGCGTGAAGCCCATCTTGCCGTTGATGATGTCGCGCTTGGCCGCGCTGTGGTCCCGATAGCCGTCGGTCTCGAAGTGGCCGCCGCTCAGCAGGTAGTCGACGGCGCCGGAGGAACCGCTGGCCTTGACGCCGGTTCGGGTCGTGCCGAAGCTGGCCGCGGCCATCGAGAAGCCCAGCGTCGGCGGCCCTTCGCCGGTCTCGGTGAAGGACTGCACCACCCCGCCCGAGGAGTTGCCGTAGAGCGCCGAGAAAGGTCCGCGCAGCACCTCGACATGGTCGACCGACCCGATGTCGATGTTGGAGGTCTGCCCCTGGCCGTCGGGCAAGGTCGCCGGGATGCCGTCGACGTACAGGCGAACCCCCCGTACCCCGAAGGTGGAACGGGCGCCGAAGCCCCGGATCGAGATCTGCAGGTCCTGCGCATAGTTGTTGCGGTTCTGGATCTGCAGCCCCGGCACGCCGCTCAGGCTCTCCGACAGGTTGACCCCGAGCCGGCTGTCGCGCATGTCGACGCCTTCCACGCGGTCGACCGAGCCCGCCACCTCGAACAGCGGGGTCGGGCCGGCGGGCGTCGAGACCGTGACCTCGCCCAGCGTCGGGGCGCTGCCGCCGTTCTGGGCCTGGGCCTGGGCCTGGGCCGCAGACGCGGCTGCGAGCAGCAGGCAGGCGGAGGCGACGAAGGAGAGTTTCATCGCCGCGATTCTGCGGTGCGCCGCGCCGGCGCCGGCGAAGGGCAATACCCTATGGCGCGCCGACGCAGGAGGAAGCTAGGTGCGTCGCAGCCAGCCGAACCAGAGCCCGGCGGCGACCGGGATGCCGAGGGTGACCCAGGCGATCGCATCGCCCAGGCCGCCGTCGCTGAACAGCGCCGAGACCAGCCCCACCGCGGTGAGCAGGCCCAGCACGATCGGCCAGCCCCAGAGCCGCCAGAAATGTCCTTGATGCTTCATGTGCTCGCCTTGACGGCAGCGCCGGACGGCGCCATCGACGGCGCCGGGCCCTGAGCCTGACCCGCCTCGTCCGCCCGCGTCGGCGCCGCCTTGCCGCGCTTGAGCCACAGGTAGAGCCCGCTGCCCAGCACGATGATCGTCGCGATGTCGAGCAGCGCCCAGAGGATCTGCATCGGCATGCCGCCGTAGTCGCCGAAGTGCAGCGGCTGCGAGACCAGCAGCGCGGTCAGATACCACGGCAGCCGCGGACTGGCCGTGATCTCGCTGGTCTTGGCATCGACCAGCACCGGCTGCAGCAAGCGCGAGGTGAGCGGCTCGTTGCCGCGCAGGAACACCGTGTGGTGGTGCGGGCTCGAGAACAGCGTGCCCGGGAAGGCGATGAAGGCCACCTTGCTGCCCGGAACGCGCGCCTTCGCGGCGTCGAGCGCCTCCTGCACCGGTGCGCGCTCCGCGGCCGGCACCGTCGCCTGCCCCTTGTAAGGCTGGAGCAGCGCGCTCAGCTGGTCGTGCTGCCAGTACTTGACGATCAGGTCGGCCCAGGTGTTGATCATGCCGGTGGCGCCCACCGTGAAGGCCCACACCAGGGTCACGATGCCCAGCAGGTTGTGCAGGTCCAGCCACTGGAGGCGCGGCCGGCGCTCGCGCCGCACGGTGCCGAACTCGAGCTTGCGCATGAAGGGGGCGTAGAGCACCACGCCGGAGACGATCGCGACCAGCAGCAAGAGGCCCATGAAACCCAGGAACAGCTTGCCCGGCAGCCCCGCGAACAGGTCGACGTGGAGCCGCAGCATCAGGTGCATGAAGCCCTCGTCGGTGGGCGGCTGCCCCACCACCAGTGCGGTGCGCGCATCGACCGCGATCGACTTGAAATCGTCCGTCGGTTCCGGTGACGGCGTCAGGGTGACGAACCACAGGGCGTCGTCGTCCGCCTCCTGCGAGACGAACTGCACGATTCGATCGGGATAGAGCGCATTCGCCGCTGCCAGCACCCGGTCGAGGCTGGCCCGCGGCGCATTCGCGGGCATCCTGGGAGCCTCGATCTCGGTGCCCAGCAGGTGGCCGATCTCGTGGTGAAAGATCAGCGGCAGCCCGGTGAGGCACAGCAGCAGCATGAAGGCGGTGCTGACCAGACTGCTCCACTTGTGGATCCAGGCCCAGGTCTTGATTCGTCGGCTGTTCATCGAAGGTCGGGAAGGCAGGCCGCCAAGGCAGCCGTGCGGGGTGAGAGGCGGTTTCTGCCGTTGATAATCATTCGCATTCTATTCGCGTGATGGGGATGGACAAGTCCCGGGCTACGATCCGCGGGCCGTCCGTCCGGACGGGATCCCTTCACCCGGCCGCCCCCGCGCTGTCCTCATTCATGCTCCGCTGCCTGGTCCTCCTGCTCGCCTGCCTGCTGTCGGCCTGCGCCGGGCTCCCGGCCGTCCCCGCGGCGCCGTACGTGCCGGCCATCGCTGCCTCGCCGGCCACCGAGCTGGGCCGGCTGGCCGCACCCTTCACGGCCTCCCCCGACAGCTTGTCGGGCACCCGCGTGCTGGCGCAGGGCGCGTTCGCGCTGGACGCCCGGCTGGAACTGATCCGGCGCGCCCGGTCTTCGCTCGACCTGCAGTACTACCTGCTCGGCAACGACAAGACGGGCAAGCTGATGCTGCGCGAACTGCGCGATGCCGCCCGGCGCGGCGTGCGGGTGCGCCTGCTGCTGGACGACTTCTACACGACCGGGCTGGACCCGCTGCTGCTCGGCCTGGCGTCCTGGCCGAACGTGGAGATCCGGCTGTTCAATCCCTTCGTGGCCGGCCGCGACCACGCGGCCACCCGGTGGATGGGCTTCGCGGCCGATTTCCGGCGCCTCAATCACCGGATGCACAACAAGCTCTTCGTCGCCGACGGCGCGTTCGCGATCGCCGGCGGCCGCAACCTGGCGGACGAGTACTTCCTGCGCAGCGAAGGCGCCAACTTCATCGACCTCGACATGCTGCTGGCCGGCCCGGTCGTGCCCGAGCTCCAGACCATCTTCGACAACTACTGGAACAGCGAGGTGGTCTGGCCGCTGCACGCGATCGTGCCGGCCATCGAGTCGCCCGAGTCCTTGCAGGCGAGCTTCGAGCGGCTCACCTCGCGCCAGCAGGCACCGCTTCCCCCGGCGCCGCCGGACACCGACATGTTCGGCGACCCGCCGCTCGGCGTCCTGATCGACCAGGGGCGGCTCGAACTGATTCCGGCGCGCGCCAACGCGGTCGCCGATTCGCCGAGCAAGGCGCTGCAGCCGGAGGCAGACCAGGTCGTCCGTGAACGCCGGCCGCCGACCGTGGCCGAGCGCATGCGCGTGCAGCTCGACCTGGCGCGCTACAGCGTCGACATCGTGTCGCCCTACTTCCTGCCCGGCGAGGAAGGCATGGCGCAGATCGCCCGGCTGCGGGCCCGCGACGTGCAGATGAGCGTCGCCACCAACTCGCTGGCCGACACCGACGAGCCGCTGGTCAACATCAACTACAACAACTACCGCGTCGAGATGCTGCGGCTCGGCGTCCGGCTCTACGAGGTCAGCTCCGAGCAGATCAAGCGCAGCCTGAACCTGCGCAAGGCGTTCCGCCAGTCGCGCGGCCGGCTGCACGCCAAGCTGACGCTGATCGACCGCGAGTGGGCGCTGATCGGCTCGCTCAACTTCGATCCGCGCTCGGCCCACATCAACACCGAGCTCGGCGTGCGCCTGCAGGGCTTCGAAGTCGCCCACCGCCTGCTCGATGCCTTCCAGGTCGACAATGTCGAAAGCGCCTACGAACTGCGGCTCAAACCCGGCACCGACCGGATCCAGTGGATCAGCACCGACGGCGAGAGCCTGGTGCACGACGACGAGCCCGACGCCAACCTGCTGGTGCGGCTCAAGCTGCTGCTGTTCTCGTGGTTCGTGCCGAGCGACTTGCTCTAGGAGAGATGCGGATGCAGGACATGGTTTTCTTGCTCGACGTCGACAACACGCTGCTCGACAACGATGCCGTGGTCGACGACCTGCGCCGCCGCCTGAGCGACAACTTCGGCAGCACCAGCGCCGAACGCTACTGGACCTTCTTCGAAGAGCTGCGCGTCGAACTCGGCTACACCGACTACCTGGGCGCGCTGCAGCGCTATCGGCTGCGCGAGCTGAGCGACGACATGAACGACCCGCGCCTGCTGCAGATGTCGACCTTCCTGGTCGACTACCCGTTCGCCGAGCGGCTGTATCCGGGGGCGCTGAAGGTGGTCGAGCATCTGCAGCGCTTCGGCACCACCGTGATCCTGACGGACGGGGACGTCGTGTTCCAGCCGCGCAAGGTGCAGCGATCGGGACTCTGGCAGGCGGTCGACGGCCGGGTGCTGATCTACATCCACAAGGAGCTGATGCTCGACGCGGTGCACAAGCGCTATCCGGCGCGCCACTACGTGATGGTCGACGACAAGCTGCGCATCCTCTCGGCGATGAAGGACCAGTGGGGCGATCGGCTGACGACGGTCTTTCCGCGCCAGGGCCACTATGCGCTCGATCCGCACGAGAGCGCCGCGCATCCCGCGGCCGACATCACGATCGAAAGCATCGCCGATCTTCTCGAATGGCCCCTCGCCGTCCCCCGGCGAGCGGCAGCGCCTACCCTTTGAACGCCACCCAGGAGCTCCCATGGCCTCACGACTCAGTCCCCTCGCCGGCCAGCCGGCCCCCGCGGACGCCCTCATCGACGTCGACGCACTGCTCGCCGCCTACCGCGACCAGCGCCCCGACCCGACCGTGGCGGGCGAACGCGTGGCCTTCGGCACCTCGGGCCATCGCGGCTGCGCCTTCGAGCGCTCGTTCAACGAATGGCATGTGCTCGCGGTGACCCAGGCGATCTGCGATCACCGCCGGGCACAGGGCATCGACGGACCGCTCTATCTCGGCATCGACACGCATGCGCTGTCGGCGCCCGCCGCGGCCAGCGCGCTCGAGGTGCTGGCGGCCAACGGTGTCGACGTGATGCTCGCGACCGGCGACGAGTTCACGCCCACCCCGGCGCTGTCGCACGCCATCCTCACGTACAACCGCGGCCGCACCAGCGGGCTGGCCGACGGCATCGTGGTGACGCCCTCGCACAACCCGCCGCGCGACGGCGGCTTCAAGTACAACCCGCCCAATGGCGGGCCGGCCGGCCAGGAGATCACGGGCCCGGTGCAGGACGCGGCCAACCGCTACATCGAGAAAGGCCTCGAGGGCGTGCGCCGCATGCGGCACGACCAGGCCCTGAAGGCAGCCACCACGCATCGCCACGATTTCCTGGCGGCCTACGTGGGCGACCTGGGCAGCGTGGTGGACATGGACCTGATCCGCGAGGCGGGCGTGCGCATGGGCGTCGACCCGCTGGGCGGCGCCGGCGTGCACTACTGGAGCGCCATCGCCGAGCGCTACCGGATCGACCTCAGCGTGGTCAGCGAGGCGGTCGACCCGCGCTTCGCCTTCATGACCCTCGACTGGGACGGCCAGATCCGCATGGACCCGTCGTCGACCCACGCGATGCAGCGGCTGATCGACATCAGGGATCGCTTCGACGTCGGCTTCGCCTGCGACACCGACCATGACCGGCACGGCATCGTGACCCGCAGCGCCGGCCTGCTGCAACCCAACCACTATCTGTCGGTGGCGATCGACTACCTGTTCCGACACCGCCCGCAGTGGGGCGCCGATGCCGCGGTCGGCAAGACGGTGGTGTCGACGCGGCTGATCGATGCGCTGGCGAAGCGCCTCGGCCGCCGGCTCCATGAAGTGCCGGTCGGCTTCAAGTGGTTCGTCGACGGCCTGCTCGATGCCTCGCTCGGCTTCGTCGGCGAGGAGAGCGCCGGCGCCACCTTCCTGCGCCGCGACGGCTCGGTCTGGACCACCGACAAGGACGGCATCGCCGCGGCGCTGCTGGCGGGCGAGATCACGGCCCGCACCGGCCGCGACCCGGGCGCGCTCTATGCCGAACTGGCGAACGAGTTCGGGAACCCGGTGGCCAGCCGGATCGACGCCCCCGCCAGCCGGGAGCAGAAGAAGCGCTTGTCGGCCCTGAGCCCGCAGCAGCTGCGCGCCACCGAACTGGCCGGCGAACCGATCGAGAGCGTGCTGAGCCATGCCCCGGGCAACGGCGGCGCGATCGGCGGCATCAAGGTGATCGCCAGCAACGGCTGGTTCGCCGCCCGGCCTTCGGGCACCGAGGAGATCTACAAGATCTACGGCGAGAGCTTCCGCGGCGCCGAGCACCTGGAACGGATCCTCGCCGAGGCCCAGACCATCGTCGACGCGGCGATCTCGCCCACCGCCTGATGGCGCATCGCGCGGCCCGAAGCCGAAACCGCCTTACTCGGCCGGCATCCTCACGCCCTTGTCGAGGTAGTCGTTGGTATAGAGCCGGGCCGGGTCGAAGGGCTTGTCGAGGCCGATCAGCGACTGCACCAGTTCGTAGTCGGCCTTGACCCGCGCACCATCGAAAGCCCCGAGCGCCACCTTGGTGGTGGTGTCGTCGCGCATCAGCTGCTTGATGCGGCCCCACTGGTCGCGCTGGTTGTCGGGGCTCAGGCCGCTGACGCTCGCGGTGAGCGCGTCGAGGCAGGGCGCGAAGTCCTTGACGCAGGCGCTGTAGGCCCGCTGCGTGACCGCCGCGAACTTCCTGATGCGCTCCGGATTGGCCGCCAGGTAGGCGCCGTTGACCATCAGCGAATTGCCATACACGTTGACGCCGATGTCGCGCCAGGCGACGAAGCCGAGGTCGGGGCCGAACTCGCGCACCTTCAGGTCGTGCTCGTTGTAGAAGTCGCTGATGATGTCGACCGACTTGCTCTTCAGCGCCCCGACCTTGGCCTGCGGGCTCAGGTTGACGAAGTTCACGGCCGCCGGATCGATGCCGGTCTTCTTGGCGAACGCTGGCCACATCAGGCGCGCCGCGTCGCCCGGCGGGTTGCCGATCTTGCGGCCGGCGAAGTCCTTCGGCGCGTTGATGCCGGAGGACTTGAGCCAGTAGAAGCCCTGCGGGCTGTTGGCATAGATCACCATGACGGCCTTCAGGTCGGCGCCCTTGCCGACCGCCTGGATCGCGGTCGGCAGGTCGGCGATGCCGAGGTTGGCGCCGCCCGATCCCACGCGCTGCGCCGACAGGGCCGAGCCCTTGCCGGCCTCGATCGTGAGGTCGATGCCGGCCTCGGTGTACCAGCCCTTGGCCTTCGCGAAGTAGATCGGCGCATGGTCCGCGGTCGGCGTCCAGTTGAGCATCAGGTTCATCGGCTCGGCTGCCGATGCGGCGCCGGTCATTCCGGCGCTCGCGAGCAAGGCGGCAGCCAGGGCGGAAAGAACGGCAGGCAATCGGATTCGCATGGGGCTCGCTCCAGAATGGAAGGGTTGGTAGAGGCGTAGAATTTATATTACCAACTGTTTGGTTGACACGCAACCTGGTCGAACGAAGAATCCCGCCATGGCCTCCACATCCCGCACCGCCCCCGCCGCCACCCCGCCCGCCGTCGCCCGGAGGGATGCCGCCGCCACGCGCGCGGCACTGATCGAGGCGGCCGTGAGCGAGTTCTCCCGCAACGGCTTCGCGGGTGCGCGGGTCGACGAGATCGCCCGCGCGGCAGGCGTCAACAAGCAGCTCGTCTACCACTACTTCGAGAGCAAGCAGGGCCTCTATCTGGTGGCGCTCGAATCGGTCTACGCCGAGATCCGCGAAAAAGAGCAGCGCCTGTCGCTCGGCGAACTGGCGCCGGCGGAGGCGATGAGCCAACTGGTCGCCTTCTCCTTCGACTACCTGGCCGAGCACCCGGAGTTCATTGCGCTGCTGACCGACGAAAACCGCAACCAGGGCAGCCACATCCTCGAATCCGAGCGGCTGCAGAAGATGCACTCGCCGTTCATCGAGATGCTCGAAGCCACGCTGGCGCGCGGCGTGGCCGAAGGCGTCTTCCGGGCCGACTTCGACGCCATCAACCTCTACATCTCGATCGCCGGCATCTCCTACTTCTTCTTCTCGAACAACCACACGCTGTCGGCGATCTTCGGCAAGCCGCTGGGCTCGCGCGGCGCGCTGGTGCAGCGCCGGCGCCACGTGATCGAGTTCGCGCTGAACGCGCTGCGGCCCTGACGATCTTCCAGCTCTTATTTAATCAACCAGTTGGTTGACACCTGAGGGCCATCGCCCTATCATTTCTTCACGACCGCTCCTCGTGAGAAAGAAATCGATATGACGGCCATCGTCCCCGCAGCCAGCGGCCAGCCCGCCGCTTCCGCCGACCGCCCCGCCTGGCAGCGCTGGGCCGCGGTGGCCGGTGTCCACCTCGCCTGCATCGCGCTGTGGGAACTGGCGGTGCGCGCATTCAAGATCCAGACCTTCATCCTGCCGGCGCCGTCGCAGGTGCTGGCCACGCTGGCCAATCCCAACTACCACTGGCTGCACAACACCGGCGTGACCGCGCTCGAGGTGTTCGGCGGCTACGCGCTCGGACTGGTGCTCGGCATCCTCGGCGCCCTGCTGTTCATCACCAGCCGCCGGCTGATGCTGCTGGCGTTCCCGCTGCTGGTCACGCTCAACATGATCCCCAAGGTGGCGCTCGGGCCGCTGATCATCGTGTGGTTCAGCTATGGCATCGGGCCCAACATCCTGATCACCTTCAGCCTGTGCTTCTTTCCGATCCTGCTGACCACGATCCGCGGCCTCAACGAGACCGAGCCCGACCTGCTGAACCTGGTGCACGCGCTGCGCGGCTCGCGCTGGCAGCTGTTCCGCTACATCCAGCTGCCGGGCTCCCTGCCCTACGTGTTCTCGGGCATGAAGGTCGCCACCATCCTCGCGGTCGCGGGCGCCGTGGTCGGCGAGTTCATCGCCTCGGACAAGGGCCTGGGCTATCTGATGATCCAGGTGCAGGCCTCGCTCGACACCCCCGCTGTTTTCATGGCCGTGCTGCTCATCACCGGCCTCGGCGTGCTGCTCTATCTGCTGGTCCTGCTGATGGAACGGTACTTCATCACCCAGGACGCAAGAATCCAATGAACACCTCCGCGCACACCCCCGCGCTGCTCGACGAGCGCCACTTCCCTTCGCACTTCGAGACCGAGGCGGCACTGGAGCAGTTCCTCGCCACGCCGTCGCGCGAACTGGTCGACGACCTCGCGCGCCTCCCGGGCGACCTGATGATCCTGGGCGTCGGCGGCAAGATGGGCCCGACGCTCGCGCGGCTGGCGCGCAATGCGCTGCCGGCGGACCGGCGGGTGATCGCGGTGGCGCGCTTCAGCGAGCCCGGCATGCGCGAGATGCTCGAAGGCCATGGCATCGAGACCATCGCATGCGACCTGCTCGACGCCGCTGCGCTGGCCGCACTGCCGCAGTGCCCCAACGTGATCTTCATGGCCGGGCGCAAGTTCGGCGCCGATGCCGACAACCCGTTGACCTGGGCCATGAACGTGCATGTGCCGGCCCTGGTGGCGCAGGCCTTCAGCCGCTCGCGCATCGTGGCCTTCTCGACCGCCTGCGTGTACCCCTTCGTGCCGGTGACCGGCCAGGGCGCAGCGGAAGACCTGCCACCCAGCCCGCCCGGCGAGTACGCCAATTCATGCGTCGGGCGCGAGCGCATGTTCGAGTACTTCTCGAAGCTGCACGGCACGCCAGGTCGCCTGTTCCGCCTCAGCTATGCGATCGACCTGCGCTACGGCGTGCTGGCCGACGTCGCGATCAAGGTCTGGCGCGGCGAACCGGTCGACGTCACCATGGGCCACGTCAACGTGATCTGGCAGGGCGACGCCAACGCGCAGGCGCTGCGCTGCCTGGTGGCGGCCACCGTGCCGACATCGCCGCTCAATGTCAGCGGCCCCGAAACGACATCGATCCGCTGGCTGGCCGAGGAGTTCGGCCGACGCTTCGACAAGCCGGTCGAGATCACCGGCAGCGAGGCACCCACCGCCTGGCTCATGAACACCGGCGAGGCCGAGCGGCTGTTCGGCTACCCCAAGGTGCCGCTGTCGCAGTTGATCGGCTGGGTCGCCGACTGGATCGCGCGCGAACAGCGCCTCTACGGCAAGCCGACCAAGTTCGAGTCGCGCGATGGCAAGTACTGAGTCCGGCCCGCCCGCGGTCGAGACACTCGCCGCGCTGGACGCCGGCAGCCTCGCGATGCTCGACGCGCTGGTGGTCGCCAGCGGCTGGAACCAGACCGCCGACGACTGGGCGCTGTTCGCCCGCCATGGCAGCGTGCACGCGGTGCGCGACGCCGACGGGCAGATCGTGGCCAGCGGCGCGGTGCTGCCGCTGGGCGCCAGCGCCGCCTGGATCAGCATGATCCTGGTCGCCCCCGGATCGCGCGGCCTCGGCCTCGGCCGCAGCGTCTTCGAGCAATGCCTGCGGACGGTGAAGGCCGCGGGCCGCATCGCGATGCTCGACGCCACGCCGGCCGGCGAACGGCTCTACCTGCAGTACGGCTTCACGCCGCTCTGGCGGCTGTCGCGCTGGCATCGCGGGCCGGTCGACGGCAGCGCCGCGACAGCGGCGGCGCGATCGGACGACACCGGATTCGATGCCCTCGCCGCCCTCGATGCCGAAGCCCTCGGCCTGGACCGCAGCGCGGTGCTGGGCGAGTTGATGCGGCGCGCGGACAGCCGGGTGGTGCGCCATGCCCAGGCCTTCGCCGTGGTTCGCGGCGGCCGCATCGCCCACCACGTCGGGCCGCTGGTGGCGACCGACGAAGTCAGCGCGGCCCTGCTGCTGCGCGAGCTGACCGACGGCCGCACGCCGGCGCTCTTCGTCGACGTTCCAGACGACCGCCCGCTGCTGCGCCGGCAACTCGCCGAGGCGGGCTTCACGCTGCAGCGCGGCTTCGTGCGCATGGCGGCGGGCGACGCGCCGGCGCGCGGCCAGACCGCCTTCATCCACGCGATCGCCGGCCCGGAATACGGCTGACGCCACACCCCTTCCCTTCAGGAGCTTTCATGCCGTTGCAACGATCCGATCTTCCCGCGCAGGTGCTGGACCTGCTGGCGGCGGGCACCGTGATTCCCGCCCATCCGCTGGCCCTCGATGCCGGGCGCCGGTTCGACCGGCGCCGGCAACGCGCCCTGACCCGCTACTACGTCGACGCCGGCGCCGGCGGCCTCGCGGTCGGCGTGCACACGACCCAGTTCGCGATCCGCGAGCGCGGCCTCTACGAGACCGTGCTCGGCGCCGCCATCGAGGACCAGCGGGCATGGACCGGGCGGCCGATGGCGATGATCGCCGGCCTCTGCGGCCCGACCGCACAGGCCAGGGCCGAGGCGCAGACCGCGGTCGGCCTCGGCTACCACGCCGGGCTGCTGAGCCTGGCCGCGGTCGCGACCGCTTCCGAAGACGAACTCATCGCGCACTGCGAGGCCGTCAGCCGGGAGATCCCGCTGATCGGCTTCTACCTGCAGACGGTGGTCGGCGGGCCGGTGCTGTCGAGCGACTTCTGGCGCCGCTTCGCGCTGCTGCCGAACGTGCTGGCGATCAAGGTCGCGCCCTTCAACCGCTACCGCACCATCGACGTGGTGCGCGGCCTGGTCGATGCGCGGGCCGAGGAGCGCGTCTTCCTCTACACCGGCAACGACGACCACATCGTGCTCGACCTCGCGCTGCCCTTCAGCGCAATGCGTGACGGGGCGCCGGTGACGGTGCGCTTTCGCGGCGGCCTGCTCGGCCACTGGTCGGTCTGGACCTCGAGCGCGGTCGCGCAGCTGGCGCAGATCAAGGCCGAGCTGGCGGCCAACGGCGGCACGCTGAGCCCGGCCCTGCTGGCGCTCGACTCGCGCGTGACCGACTGCAACGCCGCCTTCTTCGACGTCGCCAACAACTTCCACGGCTGCATCGCCGGCTGCCACGAGGTGCTGCGCCGGCAGGGCCTGCTCGAAGGCATCTGGTGCCTGGACCCCGAGGAAGGGCTGGGCCAGGGCCAGGCCGCGGAGATCGACCGGGTCTACCGGTTGCACGGCGACCTGGGCGACGACGCCTTCGTGCGCGACAACCTGGCGCGGTGGCTCGCATGAGCGATCCGCTGATCCGCATGCGCCAGCTGCGCAAGGTCTACCGCAAGAAGGCGGAAGAGTTCCTGGCCGTATCCGACGTCTCGATGGACATCCACGAAGGCGACATGGTGTCGCTGGTCGGACCCTCGGGCTGCGGCAAGTCGACCCTGCTGAAGATCCTCGCCGGCCTGCACGGGCACGACGGCGGCGTGCTGCAGATCGGCGGCACCGGCGGCGCCGCCTTCAATCCCGGGCGCGACGTCGGCATGGTGTTCCAGCAGCCGCTGCTGCTCAAGTGGCGCACCGTGATCGACAACGTGCTGCTGCCGGTCGACATCCTCGGCCTGCCGCGCAAGGCGGCCGTCGAACGTGCGCACGCCCTGCTCGAGATGGTCGGGCTGACCGGCTTCGCCGACAAGCTGCCCTACGAGCTGTCGGGCGGCATGCAGCAGCGCGCCGCCATCGCCCGCGCCCTGATCCACGATCCGAAGCTGATCCTGATGGACGAACCCTTCGGCGCCCTCGACGCCCTCACGCGCGAGAAGATGAACCTCGAGATGCTGCGCATCTGGGAGGAGACCGGCAAGACCTTCGTGGTTGTGACCCACAGCATCCAGGAGGCGGTGTTCCTGGGCACGCACTGCGCGGTGCTGACCGCCGGGCCGGCGCGGATGGCGGATTTCTTCCCGATCGAACTGCCGGCGCCGCGCCGGCTGCACATCAAGACCAACGCCGAGTTCGGCGGCTACGTGCGCCGCATCTACGACCTGCTCGGCGTCGAATAGACGGCCCGATGCCCCGGCAAAAACGGGCGCTCTTCCTTGAAAAGACACAAAACACCCTTATGATTAGCACTCGTTGGGGTTGAGTGCTAACAGCGCCTCCCTCACAACGAATGTGGCTTCGGAACAACACCGGGGCCCCACCAAACCTCGTTCCCCTCAGGAGATGCAAGCAATGAAACTTCGTCCTTTGCACGATCGCGTGATCGTCAAGCGCATTGAAAGCGAAACCAAGACCGCCTCGGGCATCGTGATCCCCGACAACGCCGCCGAAAAGCCCGATCAGGGCGAAGTCCTGGCCGTCGGTCCTGGCAAGAAGAACGACAAGGGCGACCTGATCGCACTGAACATCAAGGTCGGCGACCGCGTCCTGTTCGGCAAGTACAGCGGCCAGACCGTCAAGGTCGATGGCGACGAACTGCTGGTCATGAAGGAAGACGACCTGTTCGCGGTCGTCGAGAAGTAAGCACTTGTCTCTTCAACCCAATCAACTGAATCTCGGAGAAATCTCATGGCAGCAAAAGACGTAGTCTTCGGCGGCGAAGCCCGCGCGCGCATGGTCGAGGGTGTCAACATCCTCGCCAATGCAGTCAAGGTCACCCTGGGCCCCAAGGGCCGCAACGTGGTGCTCGAGCGCTCCTTCGGCGCCCCCACCGTGACCAAGGACGGCGTGTCGGTCGCCAAGGAAATCGAACTCAAGGACAAGCTCCAGAACATGGGCGCCCAGCTCGTGAAGGAAGTGGCCTCCAAGACTTCGGACAACGCCGGTGACGGCACCACCACCGCGACCGTGCTGGCACAAGCCATCGTTCGCGAAGGCTTCAAGCTGGTCGCCGCCGGCATGAACCCGATGGACCTGAAGCGCGGCATCGACAAGGCGGTCACCGCCCTGGTCGCCGAGCTGAAGAAGGCTTCGAAGGCCACCACCACCTCGAAGGAAATCGCGCAAGTCGGCTCGATCTCGGCCAACAGCGACGAAACCATCGGCAAGCTCATCGCTGACGCGATGGACAAGGTCGGCAAGGAAGGCGTGATCACCGTCGAAGACGGCAAGTCGCTGGACAGCGAACTCGACGTCGTCGAAGGCATGCAGTTCGACCGCGGCTACCTGTCGCCCTACTTCATCAACAACCCCGAAAAGCAATCCGCGATTCTGGACAACCCCTTCGTGCTGCTGTTCGACAAGAAGATCAGCAACATCCGCGACCTGCTCCCGACGCTGGAACAAGTCGCCAAGGCCGGCCGTCCGCTGCTGATCATTGCCGAAGAAGTCGAAGGCGAAGCCCTGGCAACGCTGGTCGTGAACACGATCCGCGGCATCCTGAAGGTCGTGGCCGTCAAGGCACCTGGCTTCGGCGACCGCCGCAAGGCCATGCTGGAAGACATCGCCATCCTGACGGGCGGCAAGGTCATCGCTGAAGAAGTGGGCCTGACCCTCGAGAAGGTGACCCTGGCCGACCTCGGCCAGGCCAAGCGCATCGAAGTGGGCAAGGAAAACACCATCATCATCGACGGCTCCGGCGCTGCTGGCGACATCGAAGCCCGCGTCAAGCAAGTGCGCGTGCAGATCGAAGAAGCGACCAGCGACTACGACCGCGAAAAGCTGCAAGAGCGCGTGGCCAAGCTGGCCGGCGGTGTTGCCGTGATCAAGGTCGGCGCTGCCACCGAAGTCGAAATGAAGGAAAAGAAGGCACGCGTCGAAGACGCCCTGCACGCCACCCGCGCTGCAGTGGAAGAAGGCGTGGTTGCCGGTGGTGGCGTGGCCCTGCTGCGCGCCAAGCAAGCCGTGGGCGACAAGCTCAAGGGCGACAACGCTGACCAGGACGCCGGTATCAAGCTGGTGCTCAAGGCCATCGAAGCCCCCCTGCGCGAAATCGTGAACAACGCCGGTGGCGAAGCCTCGGTGGTGGTGAACGCGGTGCTGGCCGGCAAGGGCAACTACGGCTTCAATGCCGCCAACGACACCTACGGCGACATGCTCGAACTGGGCATCCTGGACCCGACCAAGGTGACCCGCACCGCACTGCAGAACGCCGCTTCGGTGTCCTCGCTGCTGCTGACGACCGAAGCCATGGTCGCTGACGCACCGAAGGAAGAAGCCGGCGCTGGCGGCGGCATGCCCGACATGGGCGGCATGGGTGGCATGGGCGGCATGGGGATGTAATTCCCCCCGGCCCGGCTGCCACAGCCAAGCCAAAAAGCCCCGCGGTGCGAGCCGCGGGGCTTTTTTTCGTCCCGCTGGAGCCCGCAGGCGGATTGGCGTACAAGCGGGGACATCGTCCAGGGCCTGGACCCGAAGGAGCTCACCGGCATGAACACCGAGACATTCGAACGCCCCGGCGGGCTGCCGCGCCGCGCCCTGCTTTGCGCACTCGCGCTCGGCGCCGGGCTTGCGCTGGGCCGCGCCGCGCCGGCCCGAGCCGGCGAGCGCGCCACCGTGATCCCGCCCGCGGCGGACGATCCTCCGGCCGGCCAGGCCGGTACCGAGACGGCGGCGTTCGCCGGCGGCTGCTTCTGGGGCGTGCAGGGGGTCTTCCAGCATGTCAAGGGCGTGACCAGCGCGGTCTCGGGCTACGCGGGCGGCGACGCCGCCACCGCCAACTACGAGGCGACCAGCCTGGGCAACACCGGCCATGCGGAGTCGGTGCGCATCAGCTACGACCCGAAGCAGATCAGCTTCGCGCGGCTGCTGCAGATCCATTTCTCGGTCGCGCACGATCCGACCCAGCGCGATCGCCAGGGACCGGACGTCGGCACCCAGTACCGGTCGACCATCTTCGCCACCAACCCCGAGCAGGCGCGCATCGCGAAGAACTACATCGCGCAACTCGACCGCGCCCGCGTCTTCGGCAAGCCGATCGCCACCACGATCGAGCCGCTCAAGGCCTTCTACCCGGCCGAGGCGTATCACCAGGATTTCATGACCCGCAACCCCGACCACCCCTACATCGCGATCAACGACCTGCCGAAGGTCGACAACCTGAAGAAGGTGTTTCCGGCCAGCTACCGGGCGAAGCCGGTGCTGGTGGGCGCAAGGGCCTGAGGCGTATCAGGCGACTACCGGCACCGGCGCGGGCGGCGGCCCGTATTCGTTGGACTCCGGCTGGCTCGGCTGCACCATGAAATAGAGCAGCACCAGCGTGCCGATCACCGGGATCAGCCCGAGCAGCAGGAACCAGGCGCTGCGGCCGACGTCATGCAGGCGGCGTGCCCCGGCCGCGAGCAGGGGCAGCAGGAAGGCCAGCACCACCAGGTAGTAGACGAACTCGTGGATGAACCCCCCCACGAAGGCCGCCACGAAGTAGGCCAGGATGAACCACCAGTACTCGGGCCGGCTCGCACGGCCGGAAAACTCGACGTACTTGCGAAAGCAGGTCTGGACGGCCTGTTGAAAGTTCATGAGCAACTCCTCTTGTGATTCCCACGGGACAACCCCGTGGTCATCATATCGAGCGGGCTCGCGCCTTTGATGAAAGCTAGGCCAGCGGCCTCAGGCGCTGCAGCAGGCCCGCCGTCGAGGCGTCGAGCCCCGCCACGTCGCCGGAGGCCAGCCGTGGCTCGATGTCCCGGGCCAGCACCTTGCCGAGCTCCACGCCCCACTGGTCGAAGCTGTTGATGCCCCACAGCGCGCCGCTGGTGAAGACGCGGTGCTCGTACAGCGCCAGGAAGGCACCCAGCGATTCCGGCGTCAGCTGATCGAGGACGAAGAAGGTGCTCGGCCGGTTGCCCGGGAAGTTTTTGTGCCCGCCCGCGTCCTGCTGGCCGACCATGAGCGCCTGCGCCTGCGCCAGTGCATTGGCCAGCAGCTTGGGGTGGTGGCCGGCGAGGTCGTGCGCCGCGTCGCGCACCGCGATGAACTCCAGCGGCGTCACGTCGGTGCCCTGGTGCAGCATCTGGAAATAGGCGTGCTGCCCGTTGGTGCCGGGCTCGCCCCACAGCACGGGCGAAGTGCCGAAGGTGAGCAGCTGCCCGGCCATGTCGACCTGCTTGCCGTTGCTTTCCATCTCGAGCTGCTGCAGGTAGGCCGGCAGCCGCTTCAGCGCGCTGTGATAGGGCGCGATGCTCCGGGTCGTGAAGCGGTGGAAGTTCCGGTACCAGACGTCGAGCAGCCCGAGCCGCACCGGCAGGTTCTGTTCGAGCGGCGCGCTGCGGAAGTGCTCGTCCATCGCGTGCGCGCCGGCCAGCAGGCCACGGAATCCGTCGGCGCCGATGGCCAGCGCGATCGGCAGGCCGATTGCCGACCACATCGAATAGCGCCCGCCGACCCAGTCCCAGAAGCCGAAGGTGGTATCGATGCCGAAGGCCTTGGCGGCCGCCACGTTGGTGGTCAGCGCGGCGAAGTGGCGCGCGATGTCGACGCCGCCCGACTGCTCGAACCAGCGCTTGGCCGACTGCGCGTTGGCCATGGTCTCGGCGGTCGTGAAGGTCTTCGAGGCGATCAGGAACAGCGTGTGCTCGGGCGCCAGGCCGCGCAGGATGCCGGCCAGCTCGTGGCCGTCGACGTTGGACACGAAGTGAAAGCGCTTGCCCGGCGCGGCGAACTGGTCGAGCGCCAGCACCGCCATCTGCGGACCGAGGTCGGAGCCGCCGATGCCGATGTTGACCACGTCGGTGATGGTCGAATCCGATCGCACCTTCTCGGCGTAGGCCAGCATGGCGTCGAGCGTCCGGTGCACATCGCCGAAGGCGCCCGCCAGGTCGCCGGAGGGCGCTGCCGAAGCCGGCCGCCGCAGCAGCGTGTGCAGCACCGCGCGATCCTCGGTGGCATTGATGTGCCGACCCGCGAACATGGCGTCGCGATGCGCCTCCAGCCCGGCTTCGCGCGCCACCGCCAGCAGCAGCTGCTCGGTGCGCTGGTCGAGGAGGTTCTTCGACAGGTCGGCGAAGACATGGGGCGCCGACTGGCTCAAGGCCGCGAAGCGTCCGGTGTCGCTCGCGAAGGCCCGGCGCATGTCGAAGCCCAGTCCGTCGGTGTCGTAGTGGGCCTGGAGCACACCCCAGGCGGCCGTGCGATCGCAACGGGTGTTCATCATCAGGTCTCCATGAGTTTCTCGAGCTTCACCGCATCGGCCGCGAAGGCGCGGATGCCTTCGGCCAGCTTCTCGGTGGCCATCGCGTCCTCGTTCAGCGCGAAACGGAAAGCCGCCTCGTCGAGCGAGACCTTGGGGATCGCGAGGCGCTGCGCCGCCTCGGCGTCCAGCGCATGCGCGATCGGCGCGTCGCTGGCGGCCAACTCGGCCAGCAGCTCGGGGCTGATGGTCAGCAGGTCGCAGCCGGCCAGCGCGGCGATCTGGCCGACGTTGCGGAAGCTGGCGCCCATCACCTCGGTCGCGATGCCGTTCTTCTTGTAGTAGTCGTAGATCTGGCGCACCGACTTCACGCCGGGGTCGTTCGCGCCCGCATTGGCGGCCTCGTCCCATTGCGTACCTTGCGACTTCTTGTGCCAGTCGTAGATGCGGCCGACGAAGGGCGAGATCAGCTGCACCTTGGCGGCGCCGCAGGCCACCGCCTGGGCAAAGGAGAACAGCAGCGTCAGGTTGCAATGGATGCCCTTCAGCTCGAGCTGGCGGGCGGCCTCGATCCCTTCCCAGGTCGAGGCGATCTTGATCAGCAGGCGCTTGTGCACATCGATGCCCTGCTCCCGATAGAGCGCCACGATGCGCTCGGCGCGCGCGATGGTGGCCTGGGTGTCGAAGCTCAGCCGGGCGTCGACCTCGGTCGACACCCGGCCCGGGATGATCGACAGGATCTCGGTGCCGAAGCGCACCAGCAGGCGGTCGATGACCTCGTCGATGGGCGCACCCTTGTGCTTTTGCACCACCTCGTCCAGCAGCGGCCGGTAGTCGGCCTTCTGGACCGCCTTGAGGATCAGCGACGGGTTGGTGGTCGCATCCTGCGGCTTGAACTGGGCGAGCTGGCGGAAATCACCGGTGTCGGCGACCACGGTGGTCCATTGGCGGAGGGCATCGAGTTGGTTCATCCGTCCATTATCCCGCCGCTGCACTACATGGCGTGTGGTCCGTGGCTGACGCCGCTCGAGGGCCGGCCCTTCTAATCTGTCGGCTCGATTGACCGTCTTCCGGAGGAATCCCATGTCTTTTCGCAGCCACCGTGCACCCCCGCCGGCCGCTTTCGACGACCGCGCCCACAGCGCCTCGATCGGAACCCTGGCGGCGGCCTTCTGCGTCGGCGGCGCCCTGACCCTGCTGGCCCTTTCGAGCGCCCGCACGGCACGCGCCGCGACCGTTGCCGGACCGGCCGATGGCGCGCCGCTGATGCGCGCTGCGCTGCAGGTGGTGGCGCCGGTCGATCTCAAGCGCTATGCCGGGCTGTGGCACGAGCAGGCGAGGCTTCCCAACCGCTTCCAGAAGCAATGCGCGGGACCGGTGACCGCCGACTACACGCTGCTGGACGACGGCACCGTGGAGGTGCGCAACCGCTGCATCCTGGCCAACGGCGGCTTCGATGAATCCGTCGGCTCGGCCCGTGTCGTGCCGGTGGCGGGCCAGCCCGGCGCCGGCCGGCTCGAAGTGCGCTTCGCGCCCGAATGGCTGGGCTGGCTGCCGCTGGTGTGGGGCGACTACTGGATCCTCAAGCTCGACCGCGATTACCAGGTGGCGCTGGTCGGCACGCCGAACCGCCAGTACCTGTGGGTGCTCTCGCGCGCGCCGCGGCTCGACGACGACCTGCTCCAGGCCGAACTGGACTACGCCCGCACGCTGGGCTTCGATGTCGACAAGGTCGAGCTGACCGGCAGGTAGGTGGCCAGTTGCGCCGGCAGCGCGCTGGGCCGCTCGCAATGGATCGCCTGCCAGCCGATCTCGCGCGCCGCGAGCACGTTGGCGAGCGAATCGTCGATGAAGACCGTCTCGGCCGCCGCGAGGCGGTAGCGCGCCGCGAGCAGGTCATAGATCTCGCGCTGCGGCTTGATGATCTGGACGTCGCCCGAGAAGATGCCGCCGTCGAACCACTGGAAGAACGCATGCCGGTACTCGAGCACGCGCGCATAGGGAGACGGCATGTTCGACAGGTAGTAGAGCCGCAGGTCTTCCCCCGCCTCCCGGCGCGCCCGCAGGCCGGCCAGCAGTTCCACGGTGACCGCGATCGGCTCCAGCCGCTCGCCCATCGGCGCCAGCACCTCGCTGAGCCGGTCGGCAGGAAGCGCCAGGCGCAGCGCCATGCGGCCGATCGCGTCGTCCAGGCTGTGCGTGCCGCGGTCGAAGCCGAGCCAGTCCTCGTGATGGAACATCTGGCGCGCCAGCGCATGCGCGGCCTCGGCGGTGGGGGCATGGGGCGACAGTTGGGCTTGAACCAGGGCGACGGGCTCCCAGCTCAGGAGCACGGCTCCAAGATCGAAAACGACATTCATGCGGCAACGGGTACGACGGAAACGCCATGGCTGGCGAGGGACAGCGTGGTCTGGGCACCGGCGGCCAGCGGTCGTGCGAGGTCGCTCGACACCACGAACACCGGACCCAGCGCGGTGTCGAAAGCATATTCGTAAAAGCTGCCCAGGTAAGCCGCCTTGCGCAGCGTCGCGGGCAGGCCGATGGCGGCACCGATCAGCCAGGCCTCGGGCCGCACCGCCACCTTGACGAAGCCCGGCGCCACGTCGTAGCGCGGCGCCAAGGTCAACGGGCCCAGTTCGACTCGCCCCTCGGGCGTCGCGAGGGCCGGGAACACCATCGCCTCGCCCATGAAGCCGGCGACGAATTCGCTGCGCGGATGGCCGTAGAGGTCCTCGGGCGTGCCCTGCTGGGCGATCACGCCGTGGTCCATGACGATGATCTGGTCGCTGACCGCGAGCGCCTCACTCTGATCGTGCGTGACATAGGCGACCGTGAGCTGCAGCCGCTGCTGCAGGCCGCGGATCTCCTCGCGCATCTCGCGCCGCAGCCGGGCGTCGAGGTTCGACAACGGCTCGTCGAACAGCAGCACGGCCGGCTCGAGCACCAGCGCGCGGGCCAGCGCGACGCGCTGCTGCTGGCCGCCCGACAGCTCGCTCGGCAGCCGGTCGTCGAAGTCGACCAGCCCGACGCCCCGCAGCGCCTCGCGGGCGCGCGCCGCGGCCTCGGGCTTGCGCACGCCGCTCATGCGCAGGCCGTAGCCCACGTTCTCGATCACGCTCATGTGCGGGAACAGCGCGTAGCTCTGGAACATCATGCTGACGTTGCGCTCGGCCGGCCCGAGCGTGGTGACATCGCGCCCGCCCATCAGGATCGCGCCCGAACTCGGGGATTCGAGCCCGGCGATCATCCGCAGCGTGGTCGTCTTGCCGCAGCCCGAAGGCCCGAGGATGGTGGTCAGCGTGCCGACCGGCACCTCGAAGCTGATGCCCTTGACCGCCAGCGGCGCACGCGCGTCGCTGCCGTAGCGCTTGGTGACATTGCGCAGTTCGATGCCCTGGCTCATGCGTGCTCCCGTGTTCTCGTCAATGTGCCGCGACCGCGATGCTGGGCACGCCCTGCTTGCGGCGCCCGAGCTTGCGCTCGCCGACCAGCAGCTGCACCGCGGCGATCGCGACCGACATCAGGATCATCAGCACCGTGCAGTAGGCCAGCGCGATGCCGTAGTCGCCGTTGCCGACCCGGCCAATGATGTAGGTGGTGGCCAGTTCGTTCTCGGCCGTGACCAGGAAGATCACCGCGCTCACCGTGGTCATCGCGCGCACGAAACTGTAGACCAGTGCTGCCACCAGCGCCGGCTTCAGCAAGGGCAGGACCACCTTGAACAGCGTCTGCGAGGTCGAGGCGCGCAGCATCAGCGAGGCCTCGTCGAGCGAGCGGTCGAGCTGCTTGAAGGCCGCCGTGCCGGCCCGCACGCCGACCGGCAGGTTCCGGAACATGAAGCACAGCACGATGATGAGGCCGGTGCCCGTGAGCTCCAGCGGCGGCACGTTGAAGGCCAGGATGTAGCTCACGCCCAGCACCGTGCCCGGGATCGCGAAGGCCAGCAGCGCGGCGAACTCGAAGGCCCCCTGACCCTTGAATTCGTTGCGTGCCAGCAGCCAGGCGATCAGCAGGCCGAGGGCCGCGGTCAGCGGCGCCGAGATGCCCGCCAGCTTGACCGTGGTGATGAGCGAGTTCCACGCCGTGCCGGCCCAGACGATGCCGAACTGCCCCCATTCGAGCGCGAATGCATTCTTGAAATGGTTGAGCGTGAAGGTGTAGTCGCGACCCCAGGTCTGGACGAAGCCGCCCGCGAAGGCGAACAGGTAGACCACCACGGTGAAGGCGATCCACGGCAGCGCGATGCCGTAGATGGTGCGGCGCACGCCGTCGGGAAGCGCCATCGCGATGCCGGCGTCGCCCTTGCCGCTGACCGTCGTGTAGTTCTGTTTGCCGAGCACCGCGCGCTGGAGCGCGAACACGGCGAGCGCGAAGAGCGTGAGCACCCAGGCCAGCGAGGCCGCGCGGCCCTGGTCGTACTGGGCGCCGACGATGGCGAAGAAGATGTCGGTCGACAACACCGAGAACTGGCCGCCCACCACGATCGGGTTGCCGAAGTCGGCAATGCTCTCGATGAAGCCGACCAGGAAGGCATTCGCGAGCCCGGGCTTGATGAGCGGCAGCGTGACCGTGAAGAAGGTGCGGCGGCGGTCGGCGCGCAGCATCTGCGCGGCTTCCTCCAGACTCGGAGAGACGCCCTGCACCACGCCGCGCATGATCATGAAGGCGATCGGCGTGAAGGCGAAGAGCTGCGCCACCAGCACGCCTGGCATGCCGTAGAACCAGCGCGTCGGCTCGATGCCGAAGGCGAATTCGAGCCATTGGTTGACCACGCCCGCGCGGCCGAACAGCAGGATCAGCCCGAGCCCGACCACGAAGGGCGGCGTGATGATCGGCAGCAGCGCGAGGATGCGCAGCGGCCCCTGCCAGCGCCGGCTGCCACGCTCGGCCATCAATGCCATCAGCGTGCCCAGGAAGGTGGTGCCGGCGGCCGTCAGCAGGGCCAGCACCAGCGTGTTCCAGGCCACGCCGCAGCGCACGCCGCCGGCCAGGCAGCCCAGGCCCCAGACCCGCTCGGTGCCGATGCGCGCCACGAAGGCGGCGAAGGACGCCCGGCCGTTCTCGTCGAGGAAGGCACCGGCCAGCGCCTTGCTGACCGGGTAGGCGATGAACAGCGCCAGCAGCACGCCGCAGCCGATCACCGCGCCGGACACGAACAGGTCGCCCTTGAAGAAGCCGAGCCGGGCCAGCCCGAAGGCGGCGAGCAGGATCAGCGCCGTGAGCGCGATGAAGCCGCCGGCACCGATGCCGAACTGGTTGACCGGCAACTCGCCAAGCTGCGCATTCAGGATCGGAAGGGTCCAGCCCCGGGCGCCGATCAGGAAGCCGCCGAGGGCCAGGCCGATGGCGCCGACCGCGCCGCCCACCAGCAGCAGCCGGCCCTGGGCGCGGCCCGCCGGCAGCAGGCCGCCGACGGCGCAGATCGCCAGGCCGACGACGCCGATCCAGAGCCAGTCGCGGCCTTGCAGCAGCGCCTGCATGACGCCGTTGGCGCCCTCGCCCGAACCGAAGACCTGCGGGATCGCCTCCCACCAGCCGGTGTCCTGGATCGCATACCAGGGGAGCGCGAGATAGGCCAGCAGCCCCGCCGCGACGCAGGTCCAGACCGGGGCATTGGGGCGCCGTGACAACGTGCAGGCCCGGTTCAGCGCGGCAGCGAGTTGACGTCTTTCTCCCAGCGCGCGATCAGGCGCTTGCGCTCGGCGCTGGCGCCGTACTTGGCGTAGTCGTAGTCGATCATCTTGATCTTCTTGAAGTCCGGCACGTTGGCGTCGACCGGCGTCGCCTTGTTCGACGGCAGCTGGAACTGCTTGGCCGCGGCGCCGAAGGTCTGGGCCTGCGGCGTCAGCGCCCATTCATAGAACTTCTTGGCCTCGGCCAGGTTGCGCGCGCCCTTGATGATGCTCATCGAGCCGATCTCGGCGCCGGTGCCCTCGGACGGCGTCACGGTCTCGACCGGAAAGCCCTGCATCCGCTCCTGCGGCGCATCGTGGACGAAACTGATCGACACCGCGGTCTCGCCGCGCGCCACCGCCTTGATCGGCCCGGTGCCCGAGCGCGTGTACTGGCCCACGTTCTTGTGCAGGCCCTTGAGGTACTCGTAGGCCTTGTCCTCGCCCATCAGTTGCACCAGCGTCGCGATCATCGTGTACGCGGTGCCGCTCGAGGCCGGGTTCGCCACCTGGATGTCGCCCTTGTACTCGGGCTTGAGCAGGTCGGCCCAGCTGCGCGGCACGGCCAGCTTCTTCTTCGCGAGCAGCTCGGTGTTGTAGCCGAAGCCCAGCGGGCCCGAATAGATGCCGACCGTCTTCCAGCCCGACTGCTGGGCCTGCTGCTGCGCCCACGGATAGAGCTGCGGCAGGCTCGGCGACTTGTACTCGAGCGTCAGGCCCGACTCGGCCGCCTGCAGGTGCGGGTCGCCGGTGCCGCCGAACCAGACATCGGTCTTGGGGTTGTCGCGCTCGGCGATCAGTTGCGCCAGCGCTTCGCCCGAGCCCTTCAACGACATGTTGAGCTTGACGCCCGTGGTCCGGGCATACACCGTGGCGATCATGTTGCACCATTCGGCCTGGACCGAACAGATGACGTTGACGGTCTGGGCCGAGGCGGCGCCCGAGGCGCCCAGCAGCGCTGCCAGCGCCGACATCGCGAAAATCTTCTTCATCAGGACCCTGCTCCGGAGTAATAAGGCCATCCCTGTTTCAATTTCAGCTTAGCGTGTAGTCATCACCGCAACGATCGGTACAAGTACCATTCGCTGGCAAGCTTCATGCTCCACTTTGAAAACAACACGGATGTATCCATGAGTTTCGACCTTGTCCTCTTTGGCGGCACCGGCGACCTCGCGTGGCGCAAGCTGATGCCGGCCTTGTTCCAGGCCTTCCGCCACGGCAGTCTGCCCGAGGGCGGGCGGATCATCGGCGTCGCCCGCGACGACCTGAGCGACGACAGCTACCGCGAGCTGATCCAGTCGCGCTTCGCGGCGGTCGAGGGCGCCAAGCGGCCGACGCCCGAGGAGTTCAAACAGTTCGCCTCGATGCTGTACTTCCTGCGCATGGACCTCTCCAAGCCTGACGACTACGCCCGGCTCGCCGAGCTGCTGAAGGCACGCAACGTGGACAACGTGGTGATGTACCTGGCCACCGCGCCCGGACTCTTCACCCAGGTGGTCGAGCAGATCGCGGCCGCCGGCCTCAACGGCCCGCAGACCCGGCTGGTGCTCGAGAAGCCGCTGGGCCACGACCTGGCCTCGAACCGGGCGATCAACCACGCGGTGCGCGACGTGCTGTCGGAGCAGCAGATCTTCCGCATCGACCACTACCTGGGCAAGCCCTCGGTGCAGAACCTGTTCGCGATGCGCTTCGGCAACGCGCTGTTCGAGCCGATCTGGCGCCGCGAGTACATCGCCAACATCCAGATCACGATCGCCGAAGACCTCGGCGTCGAGAAGCGCGGCGCCTTCTACGACCAGACCGGCGCCCTGCGCGACATGGTGCAGAACCACGCGCTGCAACTGGTCTGCGCGCTCGGCATGGAGCCGCCGATCAATGCCCATGCCGATGCCATCCGCGACGAGAAGCTCAAGGTGCTGCGGGCACTGAAGCCCTGGACCACCGAGTCGATCGGCATGCATGCGATCCGTGGCCAGTACACGGCCGGCACCGCCTACGGCGAGCGCGTGCAGGGCTACCGCGACGAGCCCGGCGTCGACCCCGACAGCCGCACCGAGACCTTCGTCGCGCTGCGCACCGAGATCGCCAACTGGCGCTGGGCCGGCGTGCCGCTGTACATCCGCACCGGCAAGCGGCTGGCCTCGCGCGATGCGCGCATCGAGGTCAACTTCAGGCAGACGCCGCACGCGATCTTCCGCGCGCCGACCAATGCGTTCAACAAGCTGGTGATCAACCTGCAGCCCAAGGACGGGCTCGAGCTGCACCTGCTGGCCCAGGCGCAGGACAAGCGCCAGCGCAACGGCAGCCGGCATGCCGGCCCGCAGCTGGCGCCGGTGCAGCTCGACCTCGACTTCGACAAGCGCTTCGGCAGCGAACGCGTGGGCGCCTACGAGCGGCTGCTGCTCGACGTCATCGACGGCCGCTTGAACCTGTTCGTGCGCAGCGACGAGCAGGAAGAAGCGTGGCGCTGGGTCGAGCCGCTGATCGACAGCTGGTCATCGGACGGCGCGCCGCGGCCCTATGCGGCCGGCACCTGGGGGCCGAGCGCGTCGAGCGCGATGATTGCCCGCGACGGCTACTCGTGGGGCGAGGAACAGTAGCTGTGGCCGGCGCAGCCAGGCCCGTTGGTGAAACACCGCGGAACCGGCTTTGCCGGGCCGCTGGTGTTGCCCCCGGTAGGGGGTGGGCGGGCTACACGCAGTGAGCCCAACCTGGGGGCGAGCCTAGTCTCTGTTTTCTTCCACCGCGTGGCAGGCTACCTGTACGCCGCGCAGCATCTGCAGCGGCGGCCGCTCGGTTTTGCAGCGCTCGTTGGCCAGGGGGCAGCGCGGATGGAAGGTGCAGCCGCTCGGCGGATTCAGCGGATTCGGCACCTCGCCCTGCACCGGCGTGCGGCGCCGGCCGGTGTGCTTCATCTGCGGGATCGCATCGAGCAGCATGCGGGTGTAGGGATGCTGCGGGCTCGCGAAGAGCTGCTGCTTGTCCGCCACCTCGACCAGCCGCCCCAGGTACATCACGCCGACCTGATCGGCCACGTGCCGCACCACCGCGAGGTTGTGCGAGATGAAGAGATAGGTCAGGCCCTGCTCGCGCTGCAGGTCCTTCATGATGTTCAGCACCTGCGCCTGCACGCTGACGTCGAGCGCCGAGGTCGGCTCGTCGCAGACCAGGAACTCGGGCTGGGTCGCCAGCGCCCGCGCGATCGAGATCCGCTGCCGCTGGCCGCCGGAGAACTGGTGCGGGTACTTCACCATGTCGAGCGGGCTCAGGCCGACCGATTTCAGCAGCTCGCCGACCCGTGCCTTGAGCGCCGGCCCGGCCTTCAGGATGCCGTGCTCGCGCAGCGGCTCGCCGACGATGTCCTCGACGATCCAGCGCGGGTTGAGGCTCGCGTAGGGGTCCTGGAAGATCATCTGCACGCGCCGGCGCAGGACGCGCCCCTCGGCAGTCTTGAAGGCCGCGTGGGCGTCCAGGCCGTCGAACTGCATGCCGCCGCGGGTCGGCTCGTAAAGCCCGACCAGCAGCCGCGCCACCGTGCTCTTGCCGCAGCCGGACTCGCCGACCAGCGCCAGCGTCTTGCCGCGCTCGATCGAGAAGCTCACGCCATCGACCGCCTTCAACTGCACCCGCGGCTTGCGCTCGAGCACCCGGTTGAGCCAGGGCGGCGAGACATCGAAGCTCTTTGCCAGGTCGTGCGCCTGGACCAATGCCGTCATGGGGCACCTCCGTAGGCCGGCGACGCGGTGTGCGTCTCCTGGAGCCAGCAGGCCGCGCGGGTGGCGCCGGCATTGAACAGGTCCGGCCGTTCGACCAGGCAATGGTCGAACACGCGCGGACAGCGCGGGTTGTAGGCGCAGCCGCGCGGAATCGCATTGAGCCGCGGCATCGCGCCGTCGATCTGGTTCAGGCGTTCGCGCTCCATCGTCATGTCGGGAATGGCGGCCATCAGGCCGGCGGTGTAGGGATGCGCCGGCTGGTGGATCACCTCGTGCACCGGGCCGATCTCGGCCACCCGGCCCGCGTACATCACGGCCACGCGGTCGCAGGTCTCGGCGATCACGCCCATGTCGTGCGTGATCAGCATCACGGCGGCGCCGCGCTCCTTGCAGATGCCTTTCAGCAGCTGGATGATCTGGGCCTGGATCGAGACGTCGAGCGCGGTGGTCGGCTCGTCGGCAACGATCAGCTTGGGTTCGGCCGCGAGGGCCAGCGCAATCACCACGCGCTGCCGCATGCCGCCCGAGAACTGGTGCGGGAAGTGGTCGATGCGCTGGGCCGCCGCCGGGATGCCGGTGTCCTGCAGCAGAGCGATGGCGCGCCGTCGGGCCTCGTCCTCGCTCACCGGCAGATGGGTGCGGATGGTCTCGGTCAGCTGCCGGCCGATGGTGTACAGCGGATTCAGCGAGGTCAGCGGGTCCTGGAAGATGGCGCCGATCTTGCGCCCGCGGATGTGGCGCATCGCCTCGTGGCCGAGGTTGTCGATGCGCTGGCCTTCGAGCAGGATCTGGCCCGAAGCCACGCGGCCGGGCGGCTCCAGCAGACCGATGATCGCCGCGCCGGTGAGCGACTTGCCGGCACCGGATTCACCCACCACGCCGAGGATCTCCCCCGGCGCGATCTCGAAGGAAATGTCGTCCAGCGCACGCAGCGTGCCGCGCCGGTGCGGGAACTCGACGACCAGATTCCGAACTTGCAGAAGACTCATGTGCGGGGCTCCAGCTTCAGCGCAAGCGCGGGTTCAAGGCATCGCGCAGCCAGTCGCCCAGCAGGTTCACGCTGAGCGCGATCAGCACCAGCATCGCTCCCGGGAACACCGTGATCCACCATTCGCCCGAGAACAGGTAGTCGTTGCCGACGCGGATCAGGGTGCCCAGAGACGGAGAGGTCGGCGGTACGCCGACGCCCAGGAACGACAGCGTGGCCTCGGTGATGATCGCGGTCGCGACCTGGATCGTCGCCAGCACCATGACCGGGCCCATCACGTTGGGCAGCACATGGCGCACCATGATGCGCCAGGGCGAGACGCCGGTCACGCGCGCCGCCTGCACGTATTCCTTGCTGCGCTCGACCAGCGTCGAGCCGCGCACGGTGCGTGCGTACTGCACCCAGCCGGTCAGCGAGATGGCGACGATCAGCACGCCGAAGGCGACCGAGGTCGGCGCATCGGGAAACAGCGCCCGCCCGACCCCGGCCATCAGCAGCGCGATCAGGATCGGCGGGAACGAGAGCATGACGTCGCAGACGCGCATCAGGAAGGCGTCGAGCCAGCCGCCCCAGAAGCCGGCGAGCAGGCCGAGCATCACGCCGACCAGGACCGACAGCAGCACCGACACGAGGCCGACGACGAGCGAGATGCGCGCGCCATAGATCACGGCCGAGAGAATGTCGCGGCCCTGGTCGTCGGTGCCCAGCAGGTACTTGGTCGAACCCTCGGGGCTCCAGGCCGGCGGCAGGCGGGCATCGCCGAGCTCGAGCGCGGCGAGGTCGAAGGGATTGTGCGGCGTCACCCAGCCGGCGAACACCGCGCAGAAGAGGCACAGGAACGCGATCACGGCGGCCATCATCGCGACCGGCGAACTGCGGAAGCTGTGTCCGACATCGCTGTCGAGCCAGCGCGCTAGGGTTTTTTTCATCGAGAGGCGAAAGAAGGGACCCGCTGACGCGGGCCCCTGGGTCAGGCAGACAACGGGATCAGGGCTTGATGCTCATCCACTTGAAGAACATGAAGTTGTCGGCGAGCTGGGTCAGCTCGACCTTCTTGCTCACGCCCCAGGCCAGCGATTGCTGGTGCAGCGGCAGGTGGGCGACGTCGTCCGCATGGATCGTGAAGGCCTCCTTGATCAGCTCGTTGCGCTTGCCCTTGTCGGTCTCGGACTGGATCTTCTTGGTCAGATCGTCGAGCTTCGGATTGCAGTAGGCGCCCAGGTTGAACTGGCCCGTGCCCTTGTCGTCCGGGCAGGCGGTCAGCGACGACAGCGCGTTGTGCGAGTCGTAGGTGGTCGGCGTCCAGCCCAGCAGGTAGAAGCTGGTGTCGCGGCGCAGGATCTTCGGGAAATAAGTGCCCTTGGTCTCGGTCGCGAGATTGATCTTGACGCCGATCTTCGCCAGGTTGGAGGCCACGCTCTGGCAGATCTGGCCGTCGTTCACGTAGCGGTCGTTCGGGCAGTTCATCGTGACCTCGAAGCCGTTCGGGTAGCCTGCGTCGGTCAGGAGCTTCTTGGCGGCATCGACATCGAAGGGCAGGCGCTTGTCCTGCTGCTCGGTCCAGCCATTGATGCCGGGGCCGACCAGCAGCGCCGTCGGACGCGAGGCGCCACGCATCACGGTCTTCTGGATGCCGACGATGTCGATGGCCTGGTAGAAGGCCTGGCGCACGCGCTTGTCCTTGAACGGGTTCTTGCCCTTCACGCTCGAATACAGCAACTCGTCGCGCTTCTGGTCCATGCCCAGGAAGATGGTGCGCAGTTCGGGGCCGGTGATCACGCGGGCGTTGGGGCTGGCCGTGATGCGCGCGATGTCCTGTACCGGCACCGGCTCCATGACGTCGACCTGGCCCGACACCAGCGCGGCGACGCGGGTCGAGGGGTTGGCGATCGGCGTGAAGATGATCTCTTGCGCGTTGCCTTCGATCTTGCCCCAGTAGGTCGGGTTGCGCGTGAACACGGTGCGCACGTCGGGCTGGCGCTCGCGCACGCGGAAGGGACCGGTGCCGTTGGCCTTGAACGAGGCCGTGTTCTCGACGCCCTTGCGCTTGTCGACCGGCTTGGCGGCGCCGTTCTCCTCGCACCACTTCTTGCTCATCATCATGGTGAGCGAGATCACGTCCGGCAGGATCGGGAAGGCACCGTTGGTCTCGATCTCGACCGCCAGGTCGCCGACCTTGCGCACTTCCTTGATGTCGCTCAGCGTGGCCTTCAGGTCGGAGCCGTCGCCCTTGGCGCGGGCAAAGCTGAAGACCACGTCGTCGGCCGTGAACGGCGTGCCGTCGTGGAACTGCACGCCCTTGCGCAGCTCGAAGCGCCAGACGGTGGGCGAGGTCTGCTTCCAGCTGGTCGCCAGCAGCGGCGCCAGGCTCAGGTCCTTGTTGCGGCCGACCAGGGTCTCGTAGGCGTTGGAAGTGACGCTGAGCTGAAGTGATTCATTGAGCGAATGCGGGTCGAGCGACAGGGCATCGCCCTGGTTGGCGATGCGGATCGTTTGGGCACCGGCCATCAGGCTTGCGGTTGCCAGCACGGACAGGATCGCGGCCGCGACCACATTTTTCTTCAGACTCATGAGAAGCACTCCTCGGGTTGGAAAGACTCAGGACGCCGTCGAAACGACGGCCCTGGTTTCTGGTTTGCCGGCCTGGACGGCCGGCGGCATGCCCTGCTCGACCAGGCCCGCGTGCAAGGCGGCGCCCAATGGCAGGATCTCGTCGTTGAAATCGTATTTGCTGTTGTGCAGGAAAGCGCCGCCACGGGCGTCCTGCCCGATGCGCAGGTAGGCGCCGGCCTTCTTCTGCAGCATGAAGGAGAAGTCCTCGGCGCCCATGCTGGGCTCCATGTTGCGCTCGACGTTGTGCGCGCCGACCAGAGACTGCGCGACGTCGCCGGCGAACTGGGCCTCGGGCGCGGTGTTGATGGTGGCCGGATAGATGCGTTCGAACTTGACCTGGGCCGTGGCACCGAAGCCCGCCGCCACCGCGGCGCAGAGCTCCGCGAGCCGCTGCTCGACCTGCTCCTGCACGCGCGAACTGAAGGTGCGCACGGTGCCGACCAGCGTCGCCTTGCCGGGCACCACGCTCATCGCGCCGAGGTCGCCGGCCTGCACGGCGCAGATGCTGACCACTGCCGCGTCGATCGGGCGCACGTTGCGCGACACGATGCTCTGCACCGCGGTGATGATGTGGGCCGAGACGACCACCGGATCGACCGTCAGGTAGGCGTGGGCTCCATGGCCGCCCTTGCCCGTGACCTCGATCGTGATGCGGTCCGCCGCCGCCATCATCGCGCCGCGGTTGATGCCGACCGTGCCGGCCGGCATGCCGGGCCAGTTGTGCATGGCATACACCGAGTCGACCGGGAAGCGGTCAAACAGGCCGTCCTCGATCATCACGCGGGCGCCTGCGAAACCTTCCTCGCCGGGCTGGAAGATCAGCACGGCAGTGCCGTCGAAATTGCGCGTCTCCGCCAGGTAGCGCGCCGCGCCGACCAGCATCGCGGTGTGGCCGTCGTGGCCGCAGCCGTGCATCAGGCCGTGCTTGGCCGAGCGCCATTCGAAGTCGTTGTCCTCGCACATCGGCAGGGCATCCATGTCGGCCCGCAGGCCGATCATGCGGCCGCTGTCCGTGGAGCGGCCATGGATCACGCCGACCACGCCGGTCTTGCCGATGCCGGCGTGGATCTCGTCCACGCCGC
This sequence comes from Variovorax saccharolyticus, assembly GCF_030316765.1. Taxonomy (GTDB): domain Bacteria; phylum Pseudomonadota; class Gammaproteobacteria; order Burkholderiales; family Burkholderiaceae_C; genus Variovorax; species Variovorax saccharolyticus. The sequence continues at coordinate 779,805 of NZ_JASZYT010000002.1, read as the reverse complement.
AGGCCTTCAGCGCCTCCTTGACGCGACCGGAGGTATAGACCTCCTCGAAGCCCAGTTCGGGATGCGCATGCAGATCGCGGCGGAACGCGGTCAGCTCCGGATAGAAGCGCGCGATGTGCGCGAAAGGTCTGCCGGCCGCCTGCAGTCGGGATTCGCTCATTCAGTGGCCTCCGGCGTTGCCGATGCGCAGCCTGGGATCGACCACGAAATAGAGCAGGTCGACCACGAGATTGATGACGACGAAGATCAGGGCGATCAGGCACAGGTAGGCGGCCATCACCGGGATGTCGGCGAAGGTCACGGCCTGGATGAACAGCAGCCCCATGCCGGGCCACTGAAACACGGACTCGGTGATGATCGAGAACGCGATCAGGCCGCCCAGCTGCAGCCCGGTGATGGTCATCACCGGCACCAGCGTGTTCTTGAGCGCATGGCCGAAATGGATCGCGCGATCGGAGAGTCCACGTGCGCGCGCGAACTTGATGTAGTCGGTGCGCAGCACCTCGAGCATCTCGGCACGCACCAGACGCATGATCAAGGTCAGCTGGAAGATCGCCAGCGTGACCGCCGGCAGCACGATGTGCATCCAGCCGTCCGACTTCAGCAGGCCGGTGCTCCACCAGCCCAGCTGCACGGTCTCGCCGCGCCCGAAGCTCGGGAACCAGCCCAGGTGCACCGCGAACACCAGGATCAGCAGGATGCCGATCAGGAAGGTCGGCAGCGAGACGCCGAGCAGCGACAGCGTCATGAAGACCTGGCTAGAGAAGGTGCCGCGCTTGAGTGCGGTGTAGACGCCCATCGGGATGCCGACGACGAGGGCCAGCACGGCGGCGACCAGCGCCAGTTCGAGCGTGGCCGGGAAGCGTTCGCCGATCAGGCGCGAGACCTTCGCGCCCTGCCGCAGGCTGAGGCCGAACTCGCCTTGAGCGGCATTGACCAGGAAGTGCCAGAACTGCACGAAGAAGGGCTTGTCGAGCCCCAAGGCGGAGCGCAGCTCGCGGATCTGTTCGGGCTTGGCGTCCTGCCCGAGCAGGAAGACGACCGGATCGCCCACGTACTGGAAGAGGAGAAAGGCGAAGAAGGCGACCGCGACCATGACGATCACGGCCTGGATCAGGCGGCGCAGTACGAAAGCGATCATTCAGCAGACAGAGTGTTCAACGATGCTAGCAGAGCAATCTGCGTGCCCATGCGGGAGTTCCCCGGGGGTGCAGCGCGCTTTCAGCAAAGAAAAAAGCCACTCGACTTTCGTCGAGTGGCCTTCAAAACTTCCCTTGATGCTGGCTTACGCCAGCGTCAGATCAGAAAGCGTGACGGATACCGAAGTCGTAGCCGGTCGAGTTCTTCGGGGTCAGCACGCCGGTAGCAGCGTTGCCGGAGAAGAATGCCGGGCCGCCGACGGTCAGGTCAGCACCGTTCTTGTTGCTCACGCGAGCCACCGTTGCGTACAGGGCCGTACGCTTCGACAGGTTGTGGACATAGCCCAGGGCGAACTTGTCAGCCTTCGGATCGGGTTGGAAGCCGAACAGTTGGTTGATGAAAGCGCCGGTGTTCTTGTAGTCCACTGCCGAGTACGAAACACGGATCAGGCCAGGACCGACGGGAACGGTTGCACCGATCAGCCAGCCGTCAGCGCCGGGTTCACGGAAGCCGAACGGGTTGGTCGCGCCGGCAACGAAGTTCGACGAGGTGTCTTGCTTCAGGTCAGCCTTCGAGTACTCACCAAACAGCTTGACCACGCCGAAGTCATACGAAGCGCCCAGGTTGAGCGTGTCGAGGTTGTTCGTGGTGCCTGCGAAGTAGTTCGAAGCGATGGTGGCTTCGCTGTAAGCGAGAGCGACATCCAGAGGACCGTTGGCGTAGCCCACGCGACCACCGATGTAGCGGCCGGCACGTTCGTTGCGGCCAGCTTGCGTCGGATCCGCGATGAAGGCCGAAGCGCCAGGAGGCGTCAGCGAACCCGGGTCGTAGCTGGTCTTCTCGTTGAACGAGTACATGAACTGACCGTAGAAGCCACCCAGGTTCGGCGGCAGGAAGTAGCCGATCGAGTTGCTGGCGCGCACGTAGGTCGTGTTGGCGGTGAAACCACCTTGCGAGATGATCGAGCCCGGGTTGTTGTAACCGTTGGCGGTCGAGATCAGGTTGGTACCAACGCCGTTGGTGCCGAACGGATCGAACACGGTGTCGTTCCAGAACGTCGGGGTGTAGTCACGACCGAGGCGCAGTTCACCGAAGCCACCAGACAGGCTCACGGTCGAACGACGCTGCCAGTTTTGGCCGCCGCCGGTAGCTGCACCGGTGCCGTCGTCGTTGTTCAGAGCACCTTCGAGCCAGAAGCTGGCTGCCAGGCCACCACCGAGGTCTTCCGTACCACGGAAGCCCAGACGGCTGGAGTTGTAGCCCGAGTTGCGCAGAACCGTTTGGCTGGTCGTGACGCTTTGGCCCAGAACGCCTTCGGTCTTGTTCGAAAAGCCGCTGATCGTGGCGTCAACCACACCGAACAGGGTGACCGACGACTGAGCCGAGGCAATACCGGCAACAGCCAGAGCAGCCAGGGCAACTAGAGATTTTTTCATTGCAAGTTTCTCCAAGGTTAAACATAGGGCTCCGGTGCGAAGGGCTCACCGTGACTGGCACTTAGTGCTCCCACCGGACCCCGGGCCAACCTCCTTTTGGGAAGTTGTCGCTATTGCACCAGAGCCGCTTCGGGAGGGCAAAGCAAATCGCCCGAAAACGCGGCCGGGCGAGGCGTTTCGTTGCAGCAGTGCAACAAAGCTTTGGTGCTCTTCTTCACTCCATCATGTGAAACATTCGGGCCGCCAATGTTGTGACATTTTGTACATCGGTTCCAATCGCCAGATGACCCGATCGCTCGACTCCGTCCTGGCAGTGGCAGACGCGGCACTGCGCACCCTGTTCGCCAAACCGCATTCGACTCGGACGCCCCCGACGCCCGAGACCCCGCCAGGCCCGCTGAGCGAGACCGAGCGGCGCGAGGCCGGCGCGCTGATGCGGGTCAATCATGTGGGGGAGATCTGCGCCCAGGCCCTCTACACCGCGCAGGCCGCCGTCACGCGCGACCCCGTCCTGCGGCGCCACTTCGACGAGGCCGCACGCGAGGAAACAGATCACCTGGCCTGGACCCAGCAGCGGCTCGACGACCTGGGCAGCCACGCATCGGTGCTGAATCCGCTCTGGTATCTGGGGGCTTTCGGGCTTGGACTGGTCGCCGGCCGGTTCGGGGACGCGACCAGCCTCGGCTTCGTCGCCGAAACCGAGCGCCAGGTCGAGGCCCACCTGGACGGCCATCTGGACCGGCTGCCGGCGGGCGACAGCGCCTCGCGGGCCGTGATCCAGCAGATGAAGCTGGACGAGGCCCGTCACGCCGCCCAGGCCTGGCAAGCCGGCGCCAAGGAACTGCCTGCACCCGCCAAGGCGGCGATGCGGATGGCCTCGCGCGTCATGACGACCATCGCGCACCGGGTTTAGCTCGCCCCCAGGTTGCCCGGCACTTCGTGTCCGGGCGCCCACCCCCTGCCGGGGGCGCAGTCAGCGGCCCGGCGAAGCCGGTTCCGCGACTGCCCACCAACGGGCGGGCGCTGCGCGCCGCCGGAGAACAACACGGCGCCGGATTGTTGTTGGCCGGCGCAGCCAGGCCCGTTGGTGAAACACCGCGGAACTGGCTTTGCCAGGCCGCTGGTGTTGCCCCCGGCAGGGGGTGGGCGGGCTACACGAAGTGAGCCCAACCTGGGGGCGAGTCAAACCAGTTCGAAGCTGGTCGTGATCTCGGCCGTCTTGCCGAGCATGATGGTCGCCGAGCAATAGGTCTCATGGCTCAGGGCGATGGCCCGCTCCACCGCGGCGGGGGGAATGTCCTTGCCGGCCACCGTGAAGTGCATGTGGATCTTGGTGAATACCTTGGGATCTTTTTCCGCCCGTTCGCTGGTCAGCTTGACGCTGCAGCGCTCGACCTGGTGCCGCCCGCGCTTCAGGATGAGCACCACGTCGTAGGCGGTGCAGCCGCCGGCACCGGCCAGCACCGTCTCCATCGGCCGGGCCGCCAGGTTCTGGCCACCGTTCTCCGGCTTGGCGGCATCCGGCGCGCCATCCATCATCAGGACATGTCCGCTACCGGTCTCGGCAACGAAGCCCATCGCCGACCGCGCGCCGGCGTTGCCGGTCCAACTCACTGTGCATTCCATTTCAGACTCCGAAAAGTCGCAGACCAAGGTGAGGAAACCTCGCTCCGCGTGATTTATTGTTCAAAAAAAGCAACGGGCGTGTTGCATTGCAGCAATCAACCGATATACTTTATTTCATCGCACATCGACATATGTGCACCGGTTGTCTCCTCCACCCTCCCAATTGGTGGATTTAGCCCCGAGCCGCAAGGCCCGGGGCTTTTTTCTTGGGGCCGGCCCGCGCATCGGCAAAGCCTATGATCGCGGCCCTATGTCCTCTGCGCCCCAGCCCCTCACTCCCGCCGACTACCTCAAGAAGATCCTGACCGCGCGCGTCTACGACGTGGCGGTCGAATCGGCCCTCGAACCCGCGCGCGCCCTGAGCGCCAGGATCGGCAACACGGTGCTGCTCAAGCGCGAGGACCAGCAGCCGGTCTTCAGCTTCAAGCTGCGCGGCGCCTACAACAAGATGGCGAAGCTGAGCCCCGAGCAACTGGCCAGCGGCGTGATCTGCGCCTCGGCGGGCAACCATGCGCAGGGCGTCGCCCTGGGCGCCCACAAGCTCGGCGCGCGGGCCGTGGTGGTGATGCCCGTGACCACACCGCAACTGAAGGTCGACGCCGTGCGCGCGCTCGGCGGCGAGGTGCACCTGCACGGCGACAGCTATTCGGACGCGTACGGCTACGCGCTCGAGCAGCAGAAGCTGCACGGCCTGACCTTCGTGCATCCCTTCGACGACCCGGACGTGATCGCCGGCCAGGGCACGATCGCCATGGAGATCCTGCGCCAGCACCAGGGACCCCTGCACGCCGTCTTCGTCGCCATCGGCGGCGGCGGCCTGATCTCCGGCGTGGCCAACTACATCAAGGCGGTGCGGCCCGAGATCCGGGTGATCGGCGTGCAGATGAACGACTCCGACGCGATGATGCAATCGGTGGCCGCCCGCCAGCGCGTGACGCTGCCCGACGTCGGCCTGTTCTCCGACGGCACCGCGGTCAAGCTGGTCGGCGAGGAGACCTTCCGCATCGCCAGCGACCTGGTGGACGAGTTCATCACGGTCGACACCGACGCGGTCTGCGCCGGCATCAAGGACGTCTTCATCGACACCCGCAGCATCGTCGAGCCGGCCGGGGCGCTCGCCGTGGCGGCGATCAAGCAGTATGTCGAGGCCCGCGGCACCCGCGGCGAGACCTATGCCGCGATCCTGTGCGGCGCGAACATGAACTTCGATCGGCTGCGCTTCGTGGCGGAGCGGGCCGAGGTCGGCGAGGAGCGCGAGGCGCTGTTCGCGGTGACCATCCCCGAGGAGCGCGGCAGCTTCCGCCGCTTCTGCGAGCTGGTCGGGCAGTTGCCGGGCGCTTCGCGCAACGTGACCGAGTTCAACTACCGCATCAGCGATTCGACCGAAGCCCACGTGTTCGTCGGCCTGACGACCACCACGCGCGGCGAATCGACCACCATCGCCGACACCTTCGTGGCGCACGGCTTCGGCGCCATCGACCTCACGCACGACGAACTCGCCAAGGAGCACATCCGCCACATGGTGGGCGGGCGCAGCACGCTCGCCCACGAGGAGCGGCTGCTGCGTTTCGTGTTCCCGGAGCGGCCTGGCGCACTGCTGAAGTTCCTGAGCCTGTTGCGGCCGAACTGGAACATCAGCCTGTTCCACTACCGAAACCAGGGCGCCGACTACGGACGCATCCTGGTCGGGCTGCAGGTGCCGCCGGCCGACAACGCGGCCTTCGACGAGTTCCTGCAGACGCTGGGCTATCCGTTCGTGGAAGAAACCGCCAACCCGGTCTACCGGCTGTTCCTGAAGGTGTAACCGTCAGTCAGTTGAGGACAGGGCAAAAACTGCTGCGCAGTTTCTTGGTCTGTCCCGCAAGGTTTCAGTCTTGCGCTGGCAGCGGCCCGGGCGGCGTCATGACCGCCAGCGGCCGCGTGGGCAGCTGCAGGGTGAACGCGGTGGCCGCTTCGGGGCTGGCGCCGAACGCCGCGCTCCGGGCGCCGAGCGACTGCAACACGAAACCGTCGGCCACCCTGGCGCCGACCCGGAACGGCCGCGGCGGCTTGCCGTCGACCGCGATCAGGGCCACGCCCTGCTGCTCGGCATCGGCGACCACGCCCAGCAGCGAGAAGCGGCTGGCGGCCTCGGGCGCGGCCACCGCCGCCGCCTGCGTGGACACCGCGCCCAGCACCCGGGCGACCGCCGCCGGGTCGAGCGCGGCCTGCGGCGTGCCGGCCACGGCCGGCGGCGCCGGCGCATCCGAAGGCCCGGCCAGCCGGAGGCCCCAGAACACGAGGCTCGCGGCCGCCAGCGCCCAGACGGCGGTGGTGGCAGTGGCCGAAGGCCAGCGGGCGGGTGCGTAAGGAACCGACATGAGGCCGGATTATCATGCAGCGAACGCGGCCGTCGCCGCCTTCCTTCAGCCCCACCCGCCCTCGATGCCCACTTTCATCCGCACCTCCTCCCGCGCCCTGCAGCGCGGCTTCACCCTGATCGAGCTGATGGTGGTGCTGGTCATCATCGGCGTGCTGGCGGCCCTGATCGTGCCGAACGTGATCGAACGGGCCGACGACGCCCGCGTCACCGCGGCCAAGACCGACGTCAACAACCTGATGCAGGCGCTCAAGCTGTACCGTCTGGACAACCAGCGCTACCCGACGGCGGAACAGGGCCTGCAAGCGCTGCTCGTACGCCCGACCAGCGGCCCCGCCGCGCCCAACTGGAAGCCCTACGTCGAGAAGCTGCCCAACGATCCCTGGGGTCGGCCGTACCAGTACATGAACCCGGGCATCAAGGGCGAGATCGACGTGCTTTCGCTCGGCGCCGATGGCGAGCCCGGCGGCGAAGGCAAGAATGCCGACATCGGCAGCTGGCAGTAGCGCGCGCTGCCGTCGGAACTCGGGCCGCCGTCCCGGCACGACCGGCTTCACGCTGCTCGAACTGCTGGTGGTGATCGCGATCATCGCGCTGGCCACCGCCGGGGTCGGGCTCTCGCTCAGGGATTCCGGCCAGGCCGCTCTCGACCGCGAGGCCGAGCGGCTGGTCGCCCTGCTCGAATCGGCGCGGGCGCAATCGCGCGCCAGCGGCGTTGCAGTGCGATGGCGCATCACCCCGGATGGGCCCGGCAACTTCAGTTTCGACGGCCTGCCGCTCGGCGCGCTGCCGACGGCCTGGCTGTCGGATGGCATCACGGCCCAGCCGATCGGCGTCGACGGCAGGGCCGCGGCAGCCCTGCAGCTGGGCCCGGACCCGATCATCGCGGCACAGCAGGTGCTGCTGACTTCGCAGGCGCTGCCCGATCGCAGCCTGCGCGTCGGCACCGACGGGCTGCGTCCCTTCGCGGTCGTGGCGCCATGAGCCGCAGGGCCGCTCCCAAGGCGAAGGCCGAAGCGCTGCTGCGCGAAGGCTGCCGAATGAAACGCAGGGCCGCGCGCGGCTTCACCCTGATCGAGGTGCTGGTGGCCCTGGGCATCGTCGCGATCGCCTTGATGGCCGGCACCCAGGCCACGCTGGCGCTGACCCGCAACGCGCAGCGCCAATCGGATGTGATGCTGGCCCAGATCTGCGCCGAGAACGAGTTGATCAAGGCAAGGCTGGCCCGCCAGATGCCACCGGTGGGCGATGCCGGCGTCATCTGCACGCAAGCCAACCAGAGCTTCGGCGTGACGGTCTCGACCACGTCGACCTTGAATCCGAACTTCCGCCGCGTCGATGTCCAGGTGCGCGATGCCTCCGAGGCGCCGGTGCTGCGCCTGTCCACCGTGGTGGGGCGCTACTGATGGCACGCAGGGCGCACGGTTTCACGCTGATCGAGCTGATGGTCGCGATCGCGGCCATGGCGCTGCTCGCGCTCATGAGCTGGCGCGGCCTCGACGCCATGGGGCGCGCGCAGGCCCAGAACCGGGAGCGCGGCGACGCCGTGCTGACACTCCAGACCACGCTGGCGCAGTGGGGTGCCGACCTCGACGCGATGGTGGCACTGCCGCAGACCTCGGCCATCGACTGGGACGGGCGCGTGCTGCGCCTCACGCGCCGCAGCACCGACAGCGCCACGCCGATGGTCCTGGTGGTGGCCTGGACGCTGCGCCCGCAGACCACCGGCGGTGCGCACTGGCGGCGCTGGCAATCACCGGGTTTCACGACCCGCGCCGAATGGCAGCAGGCCTGGGCGCAGGCCGCTGCCTGGGCGGCGGACGGCAGCAGCAACACCGGCGTGGCCGACGTCGACCTGATTCCGCTCGATGGCTGGCAGATCGCCTATTTCCGCAACGATGCCTGGACGCCGGCCGTGAGCGCCGCGGCGCTGGGCAGCACCACCTCCACCCTGCCCGACGGCGTGCGCCTGGTCCTGAGCCTGCCCCCGGGACCGGCGCTCGCGGGCCTGCTCACCCGCGACTGGGTGCGGCCGAGCTTGACGGTGCCGAAGTCATGAGGTCCGCCGGGAAGCCGAACCAGTACGGTGCCGCGCTGCTGACGGCGATGCTGACCGTCACGCTGGTCGCGACCTTCGCCGCGGCGGCGCTCTGGCAGCAATGGCGCTCGATCGAAATCGAGGCCGCCGAGCGGGCCCGGGCGCAGGCCGGATGGGTGCTGATCGGCGCGCTCGACTGGTCGCGGCTGATCCTGCGCGAGGATGCCCGCACCGCCGGCAGCGGAACCCTCGTCGACCACCTGGCCGAGCCCTGGGCGGTGCCGCTCGAGGAAGCCAAGCTCACCACCTTCCTGGCGGCCGACAAGAACATCGCCAGCGACGCCCTCGAAGGGCTGCCCGATGCCTTCCTGTCGGGCCGCATCATCGATGCCCAGTCGAAGCTCAACGTCATGAACCTGGTGGACGGCGGCAAGGCGGCCCCCAAGGCGGTGGCGGCCTTCGACAAGCTGTTCCAGCTGCTGCGGCTGCCGCGCGAGGAGCTGACGCTGCTGACCGCCAACCTGCTGCGCGCCGTGCCGGCCACGGCCAGCGCGACGGCCGGCACCTCGGGAACGACGGCTGGCACCGGTACGGCGAGCGGCACCGGCAGCTCGACCAGCAGCTCGACCAGCACCCCGGCGGCCACGACCGACGCCACCGGCGGCAGCGCGACCGCCCAGACCACGATGGATTCGAGCGCCCAGGCCGGCAGCAGCGGCGGCAGCGCCGGCGCGCTGGTTCCGCAGCGCACCGCGCAGCTGGTCTGGCTCGGCCTGTCGCCCTCGACCGTGGCGGCGCTGGAGCCCTATGTGACGGTGCTGCCGGCCGGCACCAAGCTCAACCTCAACACCGCCAGCGCCGAGGCCCTGTTCGCCAGCGCGCCCGGGCTGGACCTGGCGGGCGCCAAGCGGCTGGTCGAGGCGCGCTCGCGCGTCGTCTTCAAGTCGCTCGAGGATGCCAGTGCGCTGGTCCAGCAAAGCTCTCCGCAGTTCACGCCGGACCAGCATGGCGTGTCCAGCAACAACTTCGAAGTCCACGCCCGGCTGCGCATCGACCGGACCTGGGTCGAGGAACAGACCCTGCTGCGACGCGAAGGCAGCGACGTCCGGATCGTGTGGCGAGAACGTGGCGCCGGCGCCACGCTGCCGCCGCCCAGATCCTGATGCGGAAGCCCTGCTCGGCCCTATTGGGTCAAAAATAAGCGCAACGCCCGTTGCATCTATATGAGATGCTATCAAATCTGTAGCATCTAGAAGCCACCCTCTCCTACAATAGTGACCCTTTACTGCTGTCCATGGCCTTGCTGCTTGTAACCATTCCTCTCGCCTCCGGCGGGGCTGCCGCCGAGTACGGCTGGGCGGCCTGGTCGAGCGACGGGCGCAAGCTGCGCGCACAGGGCAGCGCGGCACCGGCCCTGCTGCCCAGCAGCGACGAAGTGATCCTGGTGGTGCCGGTCGCCGCCCTCTCGTGGCACCAGGTCACGCTGCCCCAGGGCAGCATGAGCGGCGCCGCGCGGCTGCGCTCGGTGCTCAACGGCCTGCTGGAAGACCGCCTGCTCGACGATCCCGAATCGCTGCATTTCGCGCTCGAGCCCGGTGCCCGGGTCGACGCGCCGGCGTGGGTGGCGGCCTGCAACCGCATCTGGCTGCGCAGCGCCGTGCAGGCGCTCGAAGGAGCGGGCCGCCGCATCACCCGGATCATTCCGGAGTTCTCTCCCCAGCCGGCCGGCGCGCCGCCGATGGTGTTCGCGATCGGCGAGCCGGCCACGGCCTCGTGCGTGGTCTGCGGCGCCGAGGGCGTGGCCCTGCTGCCGCTCGACGCCGCCGGACTGGCGCTCGCCGGTCCGCTGCCGCCCGAGACCACCGCGCTGGCGGAGCCGGCGGTCGCCGAACTGGCCGAAAGCGCGCTGGGGCGCCGCGTGCCGATCATCAAGCCGGCCGCGCGCTGGCTGCAGGCCAGCCGTTCGCCCTGGGATCTGGCGCAGTTCGACCTGGCATCGACCGGCCGCGCCCGCGCCGGAAAGAAGCTGGCGGCGATCTCGCGCGAGCTGTGGCACGGACCCCGCTGGCGGGCGGCGCGCTGGGGCGCGCTGGCGCTGGTGCTGGCGCAGCTGGTCGGCCTCAACGCCTGGGCCTGGAAGGAGCGCAGTGCGCTCGATGCCAAGAGAGGCGCGGTGCGCGCGCTCCTGACCCAGACCTTCCCTTCGGTGCAGCTGGTGGTCGACGCCCCGCTGCAGATGGCGCGCGAAGTCGCGGCCCTGCAGCAGGCCACCGGAGGCGTCGCGGCCTCCGACCTCGAGCCCATGCTCGGCGCGCTGGCCGCCAGCCTGACGCCCGGACGCGTTCCCACGGCGATCGACTTCAGTGCCGGCCAGCTGCGGCTGCGCGGGCTCGGCCTGCCGGCCTCCGAGTTCTCGAGCGTGAAGAGCGCGCTGTCCTCGCGCGGCTACGCTGCGCGCAGCGAAGGCGACCTGCTGCTGGTGCAGGCGGAGGCCCCGCGATGAAATGGCTCGAATCCCTCGAAGCTCGCTGGCAGGCCTGGTGGCCCGAACTCGAGCCGCGCGAGCAACGCATGATCCTTGCCGCGGCGGTGCTGATCGCCCTGGCGCTCGCCTGGTGGGTGGCGCTGGCTCCGGCGCTGCGCACGCTGTCGTCCGCACCGGCCGAGCACGCGCGCCTGGACGCCCAGCTGCAGCAGATGACCGCGCTGCAGAGCCAGGCCAGGGCCCTGCAGTCGCAGCCGCGCGCCAACCGCGACGATGCGATGCGCGCGCTCGAAGCCACGGTGCGCCAGAACCTCGGGCCGAATGCCCAGCTCCAGAGCGCCGGGGCCGGCGAGAACGTCACGATCGCCGTGCGCAGCGCGCCGGCCGACGCCCTCGCCGAGCTGCTCACGCAGGCGCGCAGCAATGCCCGCGCCGTGCCGCGCGAGGTGCATCTGACGCGCAGTGCGCAGCAGACCGCCGCCGCCCCTGCTGCGGCCTCCGGACCGACCCGCGTGCGCTGGGACGGCACGCTCGTCATGGGCCTCCCGGCCCGCTGAGCAGCACGTGCCGACTCCGGACACCACTCCCCACTCCGCCTCCCGCGCAGGCTGGCGCTGGGCATGGCTCGGCGCCCTCATCGGCGTCGCCTTCGCGCTGGCCGTCTTCGCACCGGCGCGCTGGCTCGCGGCCGGCCTGGCGCAATGGAGCGACGGCCATCTGCAGCTGGTCAATGCGCGCGGCACGGTCTGGAACGGCAGCGCCGGGGTCGCGTTCGCCAGCGGTGCCGGCGGCGCGGAATCGATCTCGCTGCCAGGACAGCTCGGCTGGACCCTGCGGCCGCGCTGGGACGGCATCACTGCCGTGCTCGACATGCCCTGCTGCGCAACGAAACCGCTGGAATTCAAGGGCCGCCCCCGCACCGACGGCCTCGAACTCGAATGGCGCGACGGCCAGTCCCGCTGGCCGGCGGCAATGCTGGCCGGCTTCGGCGCGCCCTGGAACACGCTCAAGCTCGAGGGTGTGCTCGAACTGTCGATGCAGGCCCTGTCGATTCGCTGGAACGGCCCCAAGCTGACGATCGCCGGGCGCGCCACGCTCGATGCCACCGACATCTCCTCCAGCCTGTCGACCTTGAAGCCGATGGGCAGCTACCGCATCGCGCTCGAGGGTGGACCGGTGCCTTCGCTGCTCGTGACCACGCGCGAAGGCGCATTGCAGCTGAACGGCAGCGGACGCTGGAACGGAACGGCCATGCGCTTCGACGGCGAAGCCAGCGCCGCGCCTGGACGCGAAGACGCACTCTCGAACTTGTTGAACATCATCGGGCGACGCGAAGGCGCGCGCTCGCTCATCACACTGGGTTGACCATGAAGAAGCCAACGTCTTCCTCCGGCATCCGCATCGGCACGATCGCGCTCGCGGCGCAGATGCTGATCGCGGCCTGCATTCCTTCCGCCTTCGCGCAGGACGCGCTGCGGCGCGGAGAGCCGATCACCCTGAACTTCAGCAACGCCGAGATCGAATCGGTGGCGCGGACGATGGCGGTGGTAACGGGCCGCGACGTGGTGGTCGACCCGCGCGTCAAGGGCACGATCACGCTGCAGACCGACCGCCCGATCGAACCGGCCGCGGCCTTCAACCAGTTCGCCGCCGCGCTGCGGCTGCAGGGCTTCGCGGTCGTGCAGTCCGAAGGGCTCTACAAGGTGGTGCCCGAGGCCGACGCCAAGCTGCAGACCAGCACCGTCACCACCTCGACGCCGACCACCTCGAGCCTCAGCGGCAACCAGATCGTCACCCAGATCTTCAAGCTCAACTACGAGTCGGCCAACAACCTGCTGCCGGTGCTGCGGCCGCTGATCGCGCCCAACAACACGATCAACGTGAACCCCGGCAACAACTCGCTGGTGATCACCGACTACGCCGAGAACATGCGCCGGCTGGCCCGCATCGTGGCCGCCCTCGACGTGCCGAACGCCTCCGACATCGAGGTGATCCAGCTGAGGTACTCGGTGGCGACCGACATGGTGCCGCTGGTGCAGCGGCTGATCGAAGGCGGCAGCACGACGCCCGGGGCCGCGGCGCCGGGCCAGGCCGACGCCTCGTTCCGCACGACGCTGATGGCCGAGCCACGCGGCAACGCGATCATCATGCGGGCGGCCAATCCGGCGCGCGCCCAGCTGGTGCGCACGCTGATCGACAAGCTCGACCGCCCGGCGATCGACACCGGCAACGGCGCGGCCGGCAATGTCTATGTGGTCTACCTCAAGAACGCCGACGCCGTGAGGCTGGCTGCCACCCTGCGCGCGGCGATCTCGGCCGAAGCGCGCGGCGGCTCGGCCACCGGCGCCGCAAGCGGTGTGGCCCAGAGCGGAGTTCAGCAAGCGGCTGCTCAGCTGGGCGCCAACCAGCAGGCCGCCGGTACGAGCACCGCGGCGACGACGCCGGTCAACAACGCGAACCAGCCGTCGACCGGCGGCCAGATCCAGGCCGACCCCTCGACCAACTCACTCATCATCACGGCCTCCGAGCCCCAGTACCGGCAGATTCGCGCGGTCATCGACAAGCTCGACGGCCGGCGCGCGCAGGTCATGATCGAGGCGCTGATCGTCGAAGCCACCACCACCAAGGCGGCGCAATTCGGTATCCAGTGGCAGACGGCGCTTGGCAACAATGGCGCCATCGGCACCAACTCCAGCCTGGCCGGTCCGAGCATCCTCGCACTGAGCGCCGCGCTGATTTCAAATACGCCGGCTGCCCTGACCACGCTCGGACGCGGCCTCAACGCCGGCGCCCAGAGCACGATCAACGGCGTCCAGGTGTTGAGCGCGATCGCCAACTTCTTCGGCAGCGACGGTGACGCCAACCTGCTGTCGACGCCCAATCTCCTGACCCTCGACAACGAGGAAGCCAAGATCGTGATCGGCCAGAACGTCCCCTTCGTGACCGGCTCGTTCTCCAACCCCGGGGCCGGCGGCGGTCAGAACCCGTTCACGACGATCGAGCGCAAGGACGTGGGCCTGACGCTTCGCGTGCGGCCGCAGATCAACGACAACGGCACCGTGAAGATGGTCGTGTTCCAGGAGACCTCCACGGTCCAGGCCGGCACCGAAAACGCCGCCAACGGCCCGACGACCAACAAGCGCGCGATCGAATCCAGCGTGCTGGTCGAGGACGGTGGGCTGGTGATGCTCGGCGGGCTGCTGTCGGACAACTACAGCGACAACGTCGACAAGGTCCCGCTGGTCGGCGACATCCCGATCCTGGGCGCTCTCTTCAGGAGCGAAAGCCGAAAGCGGGAAAAGGTGAACTTGATGATGTTCCTGCGCCCGGTCGTGATGCGCGACGCGGCCACGACCGCCCGTGTCTCCAACGAACGCTACGACACCATGCGGTCCCTGCAGCAGCGGCTGCAGCCCGCCGACAACCTGATGCTGAACGGCGTGAACGAAGCGCCGGTCATCCCGGAGCGGCCGCCGCAGCCGCTCCCCCCGGCCCAGAGCAGGACCGAAGAGCGCACGCCGCAGCTGCAGGGCACCTCGCTGATTCCACCGCCAACGCCACCGGTCCAGCGGCTTGCGCCGTCGGCGATGAAGGGCGCATTGCCGCCGACGGCGGATCCGTCGACCCGGCGCGAACTGCCGTAGCGACTGAACGCCGTGCGCTATCCCCTTCCCTATGCCTTCGCACGCGGCCAGCAGCTGCTGCTGGAAGAAGGCGACGACGGCAGCCTCACGCTCTGGATGCCGAAGGTGCCGCCGCGCAGCGCCCTCGGCGAGGTGCTGCGCAAGTACCCGGTGAAGACCTTCGAGCCGCTGGCGCCCGACCAGCTCGCGCAGCGCATCAGCGCCGCCTACGCCAAGGGCGAATCGAACGCCGCCGCGGTGGTCAGCGAGGTGCAGGGCGATGCCGATCTCTCGCGCATGATGCAGGAGCTGCCCGCGGTCGAGGACTTGCTCGAATCGGCCGGCGACGCGCCGATCATCCGCATGCTCAACGCCCTGCTCACGCAGGCCGCGCGCGACGGCGCCAGCGACATCCACATCGAGCCCTACGAGCGGACCTCGTCGGTGCGTTTTCGCATCGACGGCACGCTGCGCGAGGTGGTGCAGCCCAATCGCGCGCTGCACGCGGCGCTGATCTCGCGCCTGAAGATCATGGCCGACCTCGACATCGCCGAGAAACGCCTGCCGCAGGACGGCCGCATCTCCTTGCGCATCGGCACCCGCGCGGTCGACGTCCGGGTCTCGACCCTGCCCTCGGCGCATGGCGAACGCGCCGTGCTGCGCCTGCTCGACAAGTCGGAAAGCAAGCTCACGCTCGAATCGGTGGGCATGCAGGGCGACACCCTGGCCCGCTTCGAGCAGCTGATCGGCCAGCCGCACGGGATCATCCTGGTCACTGGCCCGACCGGCTCGGGCAAGACCACCACGCTGTACGCCGCGCTGAGCCGGCTGGACGCCAGCAGCAGCAACATCATGACGGTCGAGGACCCGATCGAGTACGAGCTGCCGGGCGTCGGCCAGACCCAGGTCAACGCCAAGATCGACCTGACCTTCGCCAAGGCGCTGCGCGCGATCCTGCGACAGGACCCGGACGTGATCATGATCGGCGAGATCCGCGACTTCGAGACCGCGCAGATCGCGATCCAGGCCTCGCTCACCGGCCACCTGGTGCTGGCCACGCTGCACACCAACGATTCGGTCAGCGCCGTGACGCGCCTGACCGACATGGGCGTGGAGCCCTTCCTGCTGAGCTCCTCGCTGCTCGGCGTGCTGGCCCAGCGGCTGGTGCGCAAGCTGTGCCCGGTGTGTGCACCGGCCGCCGGCCACGAGGCCCAGCCGGTGGGCTGCGAGGCCTGCGGCCACACCGGCTACCAGGGCCGCACCGGCATCTTCGAGCTGCTGGTGGCCGACGAGACCGTGCAGTCGCTGATCCACAACCGGGCGCCGGAGAGCCAGCTCTTCGTGGCGGCCGAGCGCGGCGGCCTGCGCTCGATGCGCGAGGACGGCGAGCGGCTGGTCCAGGCCGGTATCAGCTCGCGCGCCGAATTGCTGCGCGTGACCCGCGACTGACACCCGATGCCCGCCTATTCCTTCGAAGCGATCGACGCCCAGGGCGTGGCGCGCAAGGGCGTGCTCGAGGCCGACACCGCGCGCAGCGCGCGCGGCATGCTGCGGGCGCAGGCGCTGATCCCGCTGTCGGTGACGGTGGTCGGCAGCGTCGAGAGCGGGGTGCCGGAAACCGCCAACTGGCGCCGCCTGTTCGGCGGCGGCCGCATCTTCAACTCGACCACGCTGGCGGTCTGGACGCGGCAGATCGCCGGCCTGGTGTCCTCCGGCCTGTCGCTCGAACGGGCGCTCACCGCGCTGACCGACGAGGCCGAGACCGTGGCCCAGCGCAACCTGGTCGCCTCGCTGCGCGCCGAAGTCAATGCCGGCGCCCCCTTCGGCCGTGCGCTGTCGCAGCACCCGCGCGAGTTCTCGCCGATCTACGTCGCCGTGATCGGCGCCGGCGAGCAGAGCGGCAACCTGGGCCTGGTGCTGGAGCGCCTGGCCGACGATCTCGAGCAGCGCCAGGCGCTGCAGCAGAAGCTGGTCGGCGCCGCCCTCTACCCGGCGATCGTGACCTTGGTGGCGATCGTGATCGTGGTCTTCCTGGTCAGCTACGTGGTGCCGCAGGTGGCCAACGTCTTCGCCGGCACCAAGCGTGCGCTGCCGATCCTCACGGTCGCGATGCTGGCGCTGAGCGCCTTCGTTCGCAACTACGGCTGGCTGATGCTGATCCTGGTGGTCGTCGCCTTCATCGGCGCCCGGATGGCACTCGCACGCGCGGCCATCCGCGAGCGCTTCGATGCCGCCTGGCTCAACCTGCCGCTGGTCGGCAAGCTGGCACGCGGCTACAACGCGGCGCGCTTCGCCAGCACGCTGGCGATGCTGGCCACCGCGGGCGTGCCGATCCTGCGCGCGCTGCAGGCCGCCTCCGAGACGCTCAGCAACACCGCGATGCGCGCCGATGCGCTCGACGCCCTGGTGCTGGTGCGCGAAGGCGCACCGCTGGCCTCGGCGCTGGCACAGAAGAAGCGCTTCCCGGGCATCGTGTCGATGTTCGCGCGCCTCGGCGAGCAGACCGGCACGCTGCCGCTGATGCTGCAGCGCGCCGCCAACCAGCTGGGCGCCGAAGTGCAGCGCCGCGCGATGCACCTGGCCACCATCCTCGAGCCGCTGCTGATCGTGGCGATGGGCGGGGTCGTGATGCTGATCGTGCTGGCGGTGCTGATGCCGATCATTCAACTGAATCAATTCGTGAAGTAGCCATGGCGGCCTCCCTCGACGACAAACTGGTGGTGGCGATCTCTTCGCGCGCCCTGTTCAACCTCGAGGAAGAGAACCGCATCTTCGAATCCGGCGACGACGCAGGCTACATGAAGCTGCAGCTCGAACGGCTCGACGTGCCGGCCCAGCCGGGCATCGCCTATTCGCTGGTGCAGAAGCTGCTGCGCTTCAACGAAGGCGGCCAGCAGCGGGTCGAGGTCGTGATCCTGTCGCGCAACGATCCGGTGTCGGGCATGCGCGTGTTCCGCTCGGGCGTGGCCAACGGCATCTCGCTGCAGCGCGGCGTGTTCACGCAGGGCCGGCCGCCCTTCGGCTACCTACGGCCGCTGCGCGCCCACCTGTTCCTGTCGGTCAATGCCGAGGACGTGCGCGAGGCGCTGGTGGCGGGCTTTCCCGCAGCCCGCGTGCTGGTCGAGTCGGTGCGGGCGAGCGACGCCTACCCCAACGAGGTGCGCATCGCCTTCGACGGCGATGCGGTGCTGTTCAGCGACGAGGCCGAGCGCGTGTTCCAGGCCGAGGGCCTGGACGCCTTCCAGTTGCACGAGTCCTCCAAGGCCGAGCTGCCGCTGCCCGAAGGCCCCTTCAAGCCGCTGCTGGCGGCGCTGCACCGGCTGCAGCAGGCCGGCAGCCCCGAGATGCGCATTCGCACGGCGCTGGTCACGGCGCGCAGCGCGCCGGCCCACGAGCGCGCGATCCGCACGCTGATGAACTGGAACATCAAGGTCGACGAGGCGATGTTCCTCGGCGGCCTGCCCAAGGGCGAGTTCCTGCGCGAGTTCGAGCCCGACTTCTTCTTCGACGACCAGACCGGCCACGTCGATGCGGCGGCGCGCCATGTGCCCTCGGGGCACGTGGCCAGCGGCATCAGCAATCCGCGCTGAGCCAGAAGCGAGGAGCGTGGGGGCCAGGCCGGCGCCGGGCCGCTCCCAAGGCGGCCTGCGGCCCCCTCGGGGGGCAGCGACACACGAAGTGAGGAGCGTGGGGGCCAGTCACCGGCTGCGCCAGCCCTGGGTCCGCGCCAGCACGGCACGCCCGGCGAGCGCGAACAGCCCGCGGCCGATCGCTGCCGTGAGCATGATCAGCGAGGCCATCGCCGCCGCCGGCGCGACGTCGCCGGCATCGTCCATGTTGAGCACCGCGATCGCGGCCAGCGTGGTCTGCGGCGAATACAGGAACACCACCGCCGAGACGGTGGTCATCGCGTTGACGAAGAAGTAGCCGCCGACCTGCAGCACCGTGGGCAGCGCCACCGGCAGGTGCACGCGCCACAGCGTGCGCCAGAAGGGCACCCCCATCGACTCGGCCACCAGTTCGTACTCGCGGTCGAGCTGGCGCAGCGCGGTCAGCGAAGTGAGATGCGCCACCGAGAAGAAGTGCGCCACGGTGCAGATGACCAGGATCGCCATCCCGCCATAGAGTCCGCGCAGCGGATTGGACGGAGAGTTGAAGAAGAAGATGTAGCCCACGCCCAGCACCAGGCCCGGCACCGCGAGCGGCAGGTTGGCCAGCAGGTTGAGCGCCTCGCGCATGAGGCCGAAGTGGCGCGGCTTCTCGACCAGGTAGGCCGAGAGGAAGGTGGCGGCCGCGCCGACCGCCGCCGCGCCCAGGCCGAGCTTCAGGGAGTTGAGGTAGCTGCCCCAGCCGCCGCCATCCATGTTGCTGAAGTCGTAGTTCTTCAGCGACGGCGCGAGCTTGTAGGGCCAGTAGGTGGCGAGCGATGCGAACACCGCCATCCCGATCATCACCAGGATGGCCGCGGCGATCAGCAGGCAGACGCCGAACAGCACCCGGTCGCGCAGCGCGACGGGCTCGGGCCGGTGCGGCGTGGCGCGCGCCGACATCGCGGCCGCCTGGCGCCGCCGCACTCGCCGCTCGACCGCGAACGACAGCACCGCCGGGATCAGCAGCACGAAGCCGACCACCGCGCCCATCTGGAAGTTCTGCTGGCCGACCACCTGCTTGTAGATGTCGGTGGCCAGCACGCCGGTCTGTCCGCCCACCACCTTGGGCACGCCGAAGTCGGTGATGACCAGCACGAAGACCACCATGCAGGCCACGATCAATCCGTAGCGCGATGCCGGCAGCGTCACGGTGCGGAAGATGCGCCAGCGCGAGGCGCCGAGCGTCTGGGCTGCCTCGTACAGGCGGCCGTCCGAAGTCGCCATCGCGGTGGTGAGGATCAGCAGGGCATGCGGCAGGGTCCAGAAGACCGAGCCGAGCACGATGCCCAGCGGCCCGTAGATCGACACGCCGCCGAGCCAGTCCTTGAAGATGCCCTGGTTGCCGAACAGGTAGATCAGGCTGATCGCCGGCAGCAGCGAGGGCGCCAGCAGCGGCAGCAGCGCGACCGCGCGCAGGAGACCCTTGCCGCGCATGCACGAAAGCGTGAGGCCGTAGGCATAGACGTAGGCAATGGCGGTACAGATCAGCGCGCTCAGCGCCGCCAGCCAGACGCTGTTGAAGGCCGACTGCACCAGCGCCGGGTTGTCCACGTAGCGGGCGAAGTTGGCCAGGCCCACGAAGCCCGCGCTGCGGTCGAAGAAGCTCTGCCCGACCAGCGCGGCCACCGGCAGCGCGACGATCACGAGCAGGGTCGCGAGCGCGAGCCCGATGCCGGCACCGGTCAGCCAGCGCTCGCGGTCCACGCCCCTCAATGGGACAGCACCGACAGCGCGTGCTGCGGCAGCTCGATGTGCACCATGCTGCTGGGCACCAGCATCTCGCCGACCCGATGGTCGGCCGGCAGCTCGGCCTCGATCTCGATGCCCAGCGGCTCGCAGGCGAGTCGCGCCGCAGTGCGGTGGCCGAGGAACTCGGTGTCGAGCAGGCGGGCGGCGAAGCTGTTGGCGCCCCCGCCATCGCCGAAGCGCCGCACCACCACCTGCTCGGGCCGGATGCCCACGGTGGCTTGCGCGCCCACCTGCAGCGCGCCGGAAGCGCAATGCAGCTCGCTGTCGCGCACCCGCACACGATCGCCCGCCAGCACGGTGGCGGGCAGCATGTTCATGCGGCCGACGAAGCCGGCGACGAAGCGCGTGCGCGGCCGGTGGTAGAGCTCGCCGGGCGTGCCGGCCTGTTCGATGCGGCCGTCGTGCATCAGCACCACGCGGTCGGCCATCGACAGCGCCTCCTCCTGGTCGTGCGTGACCATGATCGTGACGATGCCCAGGCGCTTCTGCAGCGCGCGGATCTCGCCGCGCAGGCTGGCGCGCACCTGGGCGTCGAGCGCGGACAGCGGCTCGTCGAGCAGCAGCAGCCGCGGGTTGGGCGCCAGCGCACGGGCCAGCGCCACGCGCTGCTGCTGGCCGCCCGAAAGCTGCACCGGGTACTTGTCGGCATGGGCGGCGAGACCGACCAGGTCGAGCATCTCGCGCGAGCGCTTGGCCATCTCGCGGGCCAGCGCACCGGTGGGGTGCAAGCCGTAGGCGATGTTCTGCGCCGCCGTGAGATTGGGGAACAGGGCATAGGACTGGAACACCACGCCGAAGCCGCGCGCCGCCGGCGGCAGGCCCGCGATGTCCTGGCCGTTGAGCAGCAGCTGGCCGCGGTCTGCGCGCTCGATGCCGCAGACGATGCGCAGCAGCGTGGTCTTGCCGCAGCCCGAGGGCCCGAGCAGGCAGACGAACTCGCCGGGCTCGACATCGAGGTCGACGCCTTCGAGCACGCGGCTGGCACCGAAGGACTTGCCGATGCCGCGCAGGGAAAGGTACGAAGTCATGCGCGAGGCTTACTGCGGCGGCGCCTTCTTCTCGGACTTCGATTCGTAGCGCTTCGACCATTCGGCCAGGATGCGATCACGGTTGGCAGCGGCCCAGTCGAAGTCGTTCTTGGCCAGCAGCTTCTCGACGTCGCCCGGCACGAACTCCAGCTTCTCCTGGATGCCCGGCAGCGCCAGCACGGCGAAGTTCTTCGCGTAGAGCTCGTTGGCCTGCTTCGTGACGGCCCAGTCGGCCAGCGCCTTGGCGGCCTCCGGCTTCCTGGTCGTCTTCATGACGCCGGTGGCCTCCATGTCCCAGCCCAGCCCTTCCTTCGGCAGCACGATGTCGATCGGTGCGCCGTCGCGCTTGGTCTTGTTGGCGCGGTATTCGAAGGACATGCCGAGCGCGAACTCGCCGGCACCGGCCTGGCGGCAGGGCTTGCTGCCGGACTGGCTGTAGATGCCGATGTTCTGGTGCAGCGCGTCCATGTACTTCCACGCCTTGTCTTCACCCATCATCTGGATCCAGCCCGACACCATGAGGTAGCCGGTGCCCGAGGCGGCCGGGTTCGGCATCGTGATCTGGCCCTTGTAGACCGGGTTCGTCAGGTCGGACCAGCTGTCCGGCTTGGGCAGGCTCTTCTTCTGCGCCTCGACGGTGTTGAAGCAGATCGCCGACGACCAGACGTCCATGCCGACCCACTTGGGCGGGTTGGCGCTGTCGCGCATGGTCGGCTTGATGGCTTCGAGGCCCTTGGGCGCGTAGGGCTGCAGCATGCCTTCCTTGTCGAGCAGCATCAGCGAGGTGGCAGCCAGGCCCCAGACCACGTCGGCTTGCGGGTTGGCTTTCTCGGCCAGCAGCTTGGCGGTGACGATGCCGGTGGAGTCGCGCACGAACTTCAGCTCGATGCCGGGGTTGTCCTTCTCGAAGGCCGCCTTGTAGGCCTGCACCTGGTCGGCCTCGAGCGCGGTGTAGACCAGCAGCTCGGTGCGGCCCTGGGCGACGGCAGCGGCGCCGAGCCCCAGCAGGACCGCAGGCAGAAGAGTTTGGAGGGTGCGACGCAACATGAGGTTTCCTAAAGCGATACGGGGAGATTCAGAACCCCGAGATCATCGGCAGTGCATGTGACAGGCGTTTGTCAGCCGGCCCCGGCTTTCAGCGCCGCTTAAGGAAAGCGCGGCCGCCTGGGTTTAGGATGAAAGCAACGCGCCGCCCCCAGGCGCGAACCCACTCCCACGCCATGACTGCAAGCACCGGTTCCAAGAGCATGCTGACCACCCTGCGCCGCATCGGCGGGCTGGCGGCGCCCTATTTCAACTCCGAGGAGAAATGGAAGGCCCGCGGCCTGCTGGCGGCGATCGTGGCGCTCAACCTCGGCGTGGTCTACATGCTGGTGCTCAACAACCAGTGGTACGCGCGCTTCTACGACGCGCTGCAGAACAAGGACCAGGCGGTCTTCTGGAAGGAGATCGCCTTCTTCTGCTGGATCGCAGCCGGCTACATCGTGATCGCGATCCTCAAGTTCTACCTGACCCAGCTGCTGCAGCTGCGCTGGCGCGCCTGGATGACGCGCAGCTACCTGCAGCGCTGGATGGCCGACCGCACCTTCTACCGGCTCGAGCTGGCACGCTACGGCCAGCACGACGGCCAGACGCCGGACAACCCCGACCAGCGGATCCAGGAAGACATGCAGATCTTCACCGACTACACGATGACGCTGTCGATGGGGCTGCTCAACGCGGTGGTCACGCTGGTGAGCTTCATCGGCATCCTCTGGGGCCTGAGCGGCGTGGCGGACTTCTCGCTCTTCGGCCACAGCTTCTCGGTGCCCGGCTCGATGGTCTGGATCGCTCTGCTCTACTGCGCCGCCGGCACCGTCATCACCCACTACATCGGGCGACCGCTGATCGGCCTCAACTTCCAGCAGCAGCGCTATGAAGCCGACTTCCGCCACCACCTGGTGCGGGTGCGCGAATACAGCGAGGCGATCGCGCTCGACCGCGGCGAGAAGGTCGAACACGGCCAGCTCGAGCTGCGCTTCGGCGCCGTGCTCAAGAACTACCTGCAGCTGATCAAGAAGCAGAAGAACCTGGTCGCCTTCACGGCCTCGTTCGGTCAAGCCTCGGTGATCTTCGCCTTCATCGTGCAGGCGCCGCGCTTCTTCAGCGGCGCGATCCAGCTCGGCCAGCTGATGCAGGTCAACTCGGCCTTCGGCCGGGTGCAGGATTCGCTGAGCTGGTTCGTCGACAACTACGACCGCGTGGCCGTCTGGCGCGCCACGGCCGACCGGCTGAGCACTTTCGAGGCCGCGATGCGGGCCAATGCCGGCGCGACCAGCGCACTCGAACGCGCGCCCGCCGACAACGACGCGGGGCTGCGCGCCGACGGCTTCGGCGTCACCCTGCCCGACGGCGCACGCCTGATCGAAGGCGCTGCCCTGGCCGTCAGCCCCGGCGACACCGTGATGCTGCAAGGCCCCTCGGGCAGCGGCAAGTCGACCCTGTTCCGGGCCTTCGCCGGCATCTGGCCGTTTGCCAAGGGCCGGGTCTCGATGCCCGACAACACGATGTTCATTCCGCAGCGGCCCTACGTGCCGGACGGCCGGCTGCGCGATGCACTGGCCTATCCGCAGCCGGCCGCGAACTTCACGGACGCGCAGCTGAGGCAGGCCCTCGACGACGCCCTGCTGCCCGACCTGGCCGGCCGGCTCGACGACCGCGATGCCTGGAGCCAGAAGCTCTCGGGCGGCGAGCAGCAGCGCCTGGCGATCGCCCGCGTGCTGCTGCGCAAGCCCGCCTGGCTGTTCGCCGATGAAGCAACGAGTGCGCTCGATGCCGACAGCGAGGCCAAGCTCTACAAGCGCCTCGCCGCGATGGTCCAGGCCGCGGGCGGCGCGATGGTGTCGATCGCGCACCGGGCCTCCGTCGGCGACCACCACCAGCGCCGCTGGACACTGGTGCCGCAGCCCGAAGGCAGCGGCGCGCGCTACAAGGTCGAGGCGACGTAGCGCTCCCAACCCCGGGCGCGCAGTTCGCAGGCCGGGCAGTTGCCGCAGCCGTAGCCCCAGTCATGGCGCTGCGAGCGGTCCCCCAGGTAGCAGGTGTGGGTGTCTTCCGCGATCAGCTCGAGCAGCGCGTCGCCGCCCAGCCGATGCGCCATGGCCCAGGTGGCCGCCTTGTCGATCCACATCAGCGGCGTCTCGATCACGAAACGCCGGTCCATGCCGAGCGTGAGCGCGACCTGCATGGCTTTCATCGTGTCGTCGCGGCAATCGGGATAGCCCGAGAAATCGGTCTCGCAGACGCCGGTGACGATCACCTCGAGGCCGCGCCGGTAGGCCAGCGCGCCGGCCAGGGTCAGGAACAGCAGGTTGCGGCCCGGCACGAAGGTGTTGGGCAGGCCGTTGGCCTGCATCTCGAAGGCGATGTCCTGTGTCAGCGAAGAGGCGCTGACCTGGCCCAGCACGTCGAGCGCGAGCAGGTGGTCGTCGCCCAGGCGCGGCGCCCAGTGCGGGAAGCGCTCGCGCAGGCGTGCCAGCACCGTGAGCCGGGCGTCGAGCTCGACCCGGTGGCGCTGGCCGTAGTCGAAGCCGATGGTTTCGACCCGCTCGTATTTCGCCAGCGCATCGGCCAGGCAGGTGGTGGAGTCCTGGCCACCGGAGAAGAGGACGAGGGCGGTGGTGTGCATGATGTTCAGTCCGGAATCCTGATGTGGCGCTGCCTTTCGGCGGCGGTGGCGAGCAGCTGCGCGATGCCGCCGTCGAAAGTGAGCAGCCTGGCGCCGTGGCGCATCGCCAGCGTCAACAGCCAGGCATCCGTGATCTGCCGATGCCCGCGCAGGCCGCCGGTGCAGCTGCCCAGCACCTGCTCGATGCCGAAATCCAGCGCCAGGAAGCGATGCTTGGGATGCGCGGTATTGCGCAGCAGCACTTCGGCGATCTCGCCGATCGAGAGGGCCTGGCCCGAGAACGCCGGCTGGGAGATCACGCGCACGAAAGCGGCCTGTGTCAGCGCGCTGGTGGCCCAGCCCTCGCGCGCATGGCGGCCGAACCAGCGAAGCATGCGCTCGTGGTGTTCATGCGCCGGCCAGCCCAATGCGATCAGCGCATTGGCGTCCAGCAGCCAGCTCAAGGCGCGTCTTCCAGCAGGTCCCTGACCTGCCGGCTGGTGACGCGCGGCGCATCGGGCGGCAGCTCGAACACCCAGACCCCCGCCTTCTTGCGCACCGGCAGGCGCTCGCCGCCGCCGCGCCGGATCAGCTCGGAGATGGCTTGCCCGAGCTTCAGCGCGCGCGCCTGCGCATAGGCCTGGGCCACTTCGAAGGCGTCGTCTTCCAGAGTGACTGTGGTGCGCATGGCTGATGCACTTTCATGGGTTTGATGCACTTCATTCTATTTGATGCACCTCCCCGGCGGCCCAGCGATGCCCCTACAGGAAGCGCTCCAGCAGCTTGCGCGACCCACGGTCCAGCGACTTCACGTCCGGGATGCGGAACTGCACCCCGTGCGCGCTGGCGATCAGCAGCGCGCCGCCTTCGAGCCGGCGGATGTCTTCCTCGGCCTTCAGCACGAAGCTGGTCTCGCCGCGGTCGGTGGCAACGCTCCAGGTGCTCGGCACGCCGAAGCTCGACACCTTGTGCAGCTTCAGCAGCGTCGGCGCGAAGTCGCGCGCCGCGAGCTCGTGCGCCAGCAGCGCACGCCAGGACTCGGGCAAGGCATCGACCCGGTCCACCCACAGCAGTTCGCGCCCGTCGCTGCCGACCAGCGACAGTCCGTCGTCGGGCGCGCTGAGCGGAAAGGCGCGCACCGGCAGCACGCCGACATGGCGCAGGCCCTCGCCGTCGATCAGCACCAGGCGGCCGAAGGCATCGCGTTCGATCTCGAATTCCATCATGCGTCCCCCGCCGGATGTGCCGCATGGCTGCCCAGCGCCAGGGCCACCGAGGTGCGTTCGGCCAGCGCACCCGCGCTCTCGTCGTCGGCCTGCCGCAGCTGCGCCTGGTAGAGCCGCCAGTAGGCGCCCTGCTTCTCCATCAGCGCGTCGTGCGGCCCGACTTCGACGATCTCGCCGCGGTCCATCACCACCAGCCGGTCGGCCTTGCGCAAGGTCGACAGCCGGTGCGCGATCGCGATCGTGGTGCGTCCCTGCACCAGGTTGTCGAGCGCCTTCTGGATTTCCTTCTCGGTCTCGGTGTCGACCGCGGACGTGGCCTCGTCGAGGATCAGGATGCGCGGGTCGATCAGGAGCGCGCGCGCGATGCTGATGCGCTGGCGCTCGCCGCCCGACAGCCCCTGGCCGCGCTCGCCCACCAGCGAGTCATAGCCGTGCGGCAGGCGCAGGATGAAGTCGTGCGCATGGGCGGCCCGGGCCGCGGCCACGATCTCTTCGCGCGTTGCATCGGGCTTGCCGTAGGCGATGTTCTGCGCGATGGTGCCGAAGAAGAGGAACGGCTCCTGCAGCACCAGCCCGACATGGCGCCGGTAGTCGGCCACCGCGAAGCGGCGGATGTCGCAGCCGTCGACCTTGATGGCGCCGTCCGTGACGTCGTAGAAGCGGCAGATCAGGTTCACCAGCGTGCTCTTGCCGGAGCCGCTGTGGCCCACCAGGCCGATCATCTCGCCCGGCTCGATCACCAGGTCGAGGTCGCGGATCACCGCCCGGCTGCCGTAGCGGAAGCCGACATCGGCCATCTCGATGCGGCCCTGCACGCGCTCGACCTTGACCGGGTTGGCCGGCTCGGGCACGTTGCTCACGTGGTCGAGGATGTCGAAGATGCGCTTGGCGCCCGCAGCGGCCTTCTGCGTCACCGAGACGATCCGGCTCATCGAGTCGAGCCGCGTGTAGAAGCGCCCGATGTAGGCGATGAACGCGGTCAGCACGCCGACCGTGATGCGCCCGCGCGCCACCTGCCAGATGCCGAAGCCCCAGACCACCAGCAGGCCGATCTCGGTCAGCAGCGACACGCTGGGCGTGAACAGCGACCAGGTCTTGTTGAGCTTGTCGTTGACCTGCAGGTTGTAGGCATTGGCGGCATGGAAGCGCTTCGCCTCGCGCTGCTCCTGCGCGAAGGCCTTGACCACCCGGATGCCGGGAATGGTGTCGGCCAGCACGTTGGTGACCTCGCTCCAGACCCGGTCGATCTTCTCGAAGCCGGTGCGCAGGCGATCGCGCACCACGTGGATCATCCAGGCGATGAAGGGCAGCGGCACCAGCGTGACCACCGCCAGCAGCGGATTGATCGAGAACAGGATCACCGCGGTCATGGTGATCATCAGCACGTCGGTCAGGAAGTCGAGCGCGTGCAGCGACAGGAAGACGTTGATGCGGTCGGTCTCGGAACCGATGCGCGCCATCAGGTCGCCGGTGCGCTTGCCGCCGAAGTAATCGAGCGGCAAGGTCAGCAAGTGTTCGTAAGTGGTGGTGCGCAGGTCGGCGCCGATGCGCTCGGAGACCAGCGCCAGCAGGTAGGTGCGGGCCCAGCCCAGCGCCCAGCCGACCAGGGCCGCCGCCAGCAGCGCGGCGAGGAACATCACGACCTTGGCGACCGCGATCTGCTGCCCGTTCTGGAACGGGATCAGGATGTCGTCCATCAGCGGGATGGTCAGGTAGGGCGGCACCAGGGTCGCGGCGGTCGATGCCAGGGTCAGCAGGAAACCGGCGATCAGCTGCTTGCGGTAGGGCTTGGCGAAACGGCCGAGGCGCAGCAGCACCCAGGTCGAGGGCGGCGCCTGCAGTTCGGCCTCGACGAAGGGCGCGTCGTCGGATTCGGCGCCGGCTGCTGTCGCCTGCGCGACACCTGCGATCCGGGTGTCGAAGAGTTTCTGCAGCCGCAAGGCCGCCGGCTGCTGGGCCAGCGTGAATCGCCAGCGCCCGAGCCGCCCCTCGGGCCCCATGAGGTCGAGGGTGCCGATGCCGGCGTGGTCGCTGAGCTGGATCTCCAGCCCCGGCGCCGGCAGCCGCCATTCGGTCCATTGGCCGCCCGGCTCCCGCGCCAGCAGGCGCTGATCGGTCAAGGCCAGCAGCCCGGGCTTGAATCGAAAGTCTTCGTCGAGGTCAACCGGGAGGCTCGCCAGAACGTTTTCCGCCACTGAGAGCCGACTTTTCAGAGCGTCTGAAGCCGCCTCCCCTTCGCCCCCCGGGGTTCCGACTGGATCGTGATGTTGCATTGTGTTTCTGTATCTCTGGCCCGCCGACGGACCCCTCATGGCGCTCTTCGCGCGCCGATTCTGACCGATGGCCATGGGCGCGCTTGAAGGCGCATCCGTGCTCGGCCAAAGCACATCGAACGTTTTCATGACCCGTTTCGACGACATCCAACTGCTGCGCATCAACTATTTGCGCGGTCCGAACCTCTGGACCTACCGGCCCGTGCTGGAAGTCTGGCTCGACCTGGGCCTGCTCGAGGACCATCCGTCGAACACGATTCCCGGCTTCACCGACCGCCTGACCACCCTGCTGCCAGCGCTGATCGAGCACCACTGCGGCGTCGGCGAGCGCGGCGGCTTCATCCAGCGCCTGACCGAAGGCACCTGGTCCGGCCACGTGCTGGAACACGTGGTCATCGAACTGCTGAACCTGGCCGGCATGCCGACCGGCTTCGGCCAGACCCGCAGCACCTCGCAGCACGGCGTCTACCGCATGGTGTTCCGGGCCCGCGACGAGCAGGTCGCCCGGGTCGCGCTGGCCGAAGGCCACCGGCTGCTGATGGCGGCGATCAACGACCTGCCTTTCGGCGCCGCCGACGTCCAGCGCGCGGTCGATGCGGTCAAGGCCAAGGTCGAGGATTGCTACCTCGGCCCGAGCACCGCCTGCATCGTCGGCGCCGCCACCGACCGCGGCATCCCGCACCTGCGCCTCAACAGCGGCAACCTGGTGCAACTGGGCTATGGCGCCAACCAGCAGCGCATCTGGACCGCCGAGACCGACTACACCAGCGCCATCGGCGAATCGATCGCCAGCGACAAGGAGCTCACCAAGTCGCTGCTCGCCAGTTGCGGCGTGCCGGTGCCGGAAGGCCAGGTGGTGGCCAACGCCGAGGAAGCCTGGGAAGCGGCCGAGGACATCGGCCTGCCGGTGGCGGTCAAGCCCTCTGACGCCAACCACGGTCGCGGCGTTTCGCTCGAACTGCACACCCGCGAGGAGGTCATGGCCGCCTTCGCGGTCGCCGAGCCCGAAGGCAGCGACGTGATGGTCGAGCGCTTCATCCGCGGCGCCGAGCACCGCCTGCTGGTGGTCGGCGGCCAGGTGGTCGCTGCCGCGCGCGGCGAGATCATCACCGTCACCGGCGACGGCCGCTCGAGCGTGGCCCAGCTGATCGACAGCCAGCTCAACAGCGATCCCCGCCGCGGCGCCGAGGAAGAATATCCGCTGGACGTGATCGTCCTCGAGACCGACGCCAAGCTGCAGCTCGAACTCAAGCGCCAGGATCTGGTCGGCGCTTCGGTGCCGGCCACCGGCCGGATCGTCACGATCCAGCGCAACGGCAACATGGCGATCGACTGCACCGATCAGGTGCATCCCGAGGTCGCCCACGCGGCCGTGCTGGCGGCCCGCGTGGTGGGCCTGGACATCGCCGGCGTCGACCTGGTGGCCGAGGACATCTCGCGTCCGCTGGCGGCCCAGCGCGGCGCCATCGTCGAAGTCAATGCCGGCCCCGGCCTGCTGATGCACCTGAAGCCGGCCGTCGGCTCGCCCCGGCCGGTCGGCCGCGCCATCTGCGACCACCTGTTCCCCGATGACGCGCCGGGCCGCATCCCCGTGGTCGGCGTCGCCGGCTCGCGCGACAACGCGGTGCTGTCGCGCCTGGTGGCCTGGCTGATCGGCCTCGGCGGCCGCCACACCGGCCTCGCCTGCCGCGACGGACTGTTCCTCGAACGGCGCCGGGTCGATGCCCGCGACAGCGCCCACTGGGAAGCCGGCCATCGCCTGCTCGTGAACCGCGCCGTGCAGGCGGTGGTGATCGAGAACGGCGCCGAGACCATCCTGCGCGACGGCCTGGCCTATGACCGCTGTGAAGTCGGCATCGTGACCGACCTCGAAGGTGCCGAGGCGCTAGGCGAATTCGACATCACCGAGAGCGACCAGATGGTCAAGGTGCTGCGCACCCAGGTCGATGTCGTGCTTCCCGAAGGCACGGCCGTGCTGAACGCCGGCGACCCGCGGGTGGCCGGCCTGGCCCCCTTGTGCGATGGCGACGTGATCCTCTACGCCGCCGATCCGCAGGCCGAGGCGCTGGCCAAGCACCGCGATGCCGGCGGCAAGACGGTGCTGGTGCGCCAGGACCGCGTGGTGCTGGCCACCGGCAGCAGCGAATCCTTCCTGCCCGGACTCGGCCGGCTGACGATCTGGCGCGCCACGCACGCCGGCGTCAGCCTCGAGAGCCTGCTCGCCGCGGTCGCCGCGGGCTGGGCGATGGGCATTCCGCTGAACCTGATCGGGGCCGGCGTCGAGGCCTTCGAAGCCGACTTGCAGGCGGCGCTGGCCTCGCTGCAGCTGTCGCAGACCCTGATTTCACCCGAACCTCAATTTGCCTGACCGGCCGGGCCTCCGGGCCCATCGGCACACGAACGCTATGGAAGTCACCCGCATCCGCGCCCTGCGCGGCCCCAATCTGTGGAGCCGCCACACCTGCATCGAGGCGATCGTGCGCTGCACGCCGGAAGAATCCGCGCTCGACCACTCGCCGGGCTTCGAGAACCGCCTGCGCGCGCTGTTCCCGACCATCGGCGAGCTGCATCCGATCGTGCTCGGCCAGCCGCTGGCCCTGGCGCATGTGCTCGAAAACGCCGCCATTGCCCTGCAGGCGCAGGCCGGCTGCCCGGTGAACTTCGGCCATACCTCGCGCACGCTCGAGGAAGGCGTGTTCCAGGTCGCCTTCCAGTACAGCGAGGAGGCCGTCGGGCGGCGCGCGCTCGAGCTGGCCAAGGGGCTGATCGACGCCGCCCAGGCCGGCGCCGAGTTCGATGCCACCGCGGCCATCACGGAGCTGCGCGATCTGGACGAATCCGAACGCCTGGGCCCGAGCACCGGGTCGATCGTCGACGCAGCGGTGGCGCGCGGCATCCCGTTCCGCCGCCTGACCAGCGGCAGCCTGGTCCAGTTCGGCTGGGGTTCCAAGCAGCGCCGCATCCAGGCCGCCGAGGTCGACAGCACCAGCGGCGTGGCAGAGGCCATCGCGCAGGACAAGGAGCTCACCAAGCAGCTGCTCAACGCCGCCGGCGTGCCAGTGCCGCTGGGCCGGCCGGTGAGCGATGCCGCGGACGGCTGGGCCGCGGCCCAGGAAATCGGCCTGCCGGTGGTGGTGAAGCCGCAGGACGGCAACCAGGGCAAGGGCGTCACGGTCAACATCACGACCCGCGAGCAGCTGCTGGCGGCCTACGACTCGGCGGCCGCCTATGGCGAAGTGATGGTCGAGAAGTTCCTGCCGGGTTTCGACTTCCGCCTGCTGGTGGTCGGCGACCGGCTGGTGGCGGCGGCGCGCCGCGATCCGCCGCAGGTGATCGGCGACGGCGCGAAGTCGGTCCGCGAACTGGTCGAGCTGGTCAACCAGGACCCGCGCCGCGGCGAAGGCCACGCCACCTCGCTGACCAAGATCCGGCTAGACGACATCGCGATCGGCCGCCTCGAGGCGCAGGGGCTCAAGCCCGACAGCGTGCCGGCGCTCGGCCAGCGCGTGGTGCTGCGCAACAACGCCAACCTGTCGACCGGCGGCACGGCCACCGACGTCACCGACACGGTCCACCCCGAAGTCGCCGCGCGCGCGGTCGATGCGGCGCAAATGGTCGGCCTGCATATCTGCGGCGTCGACATGGTCTGCGAGAACGTGCTGCGCCCGCTCGAGGAGCAGCACGGCGGCGTGGTCGAGGTGAATGCCGCCCCGGGCCTGCGGATGCACATCTCGCCCTCTTTCGGCCGCGGCCGGGCGGTCGGCGAGGCGGTGATGGACACCCTCTTCGCGCACGGCGACGACGGCCGCATCCCGGTGGTGGCCGTGACCGGCACCAACGGCAAGACCACCACGGCGCGGCTCATCAACCACCTGCTGGCCGGCAGCGGACTGCGCACCGGCATGACCAACACCGATGGTGTCTACGTCGACGGCCGCCAGACCGACAGCGGCGACTGCAGCGGCCCGAAGAGCGCGCGCAACGTGCTGCTGCATCCCGACGTCGATGCGGCCGTCTTCGAAGTGGCCCGCGGCGGCGTGCTGCGCGAGGGCCTGGGCTTCGACCGCTGCCAGGTGGCGGTGGTGACCAACATCGGCAGCGGCGACCATCTCGGCCTCAACTACATCACCACCGTCGAGGACCTCGCGGTGCTCAAGCGCGTGGTCGTGCGCAACGTGGCGCCCGATGGCTACGCGGTGCTGAACGCGGCCGATCCCAACGTCGCCGCCATGGCGGCCACCTGCCCCGGCAGCGTGATCTTCTTCACCGCCGACCGCACGCACCCGGTGATGGCCACGCACCGGGCGCAGGGCAAGCGCACCGTCTACGTCGACCAGGACACGCTGGTGGCGGCCGAAGGATCCTGGCGCGAGCGCATCCCGCTGCGCGACGTGCAGATCACGCGCAACGGCACGATCGGCTTCCAGGTCGACAACGTGATGGCCTCGGTGGCGGCGGCCTGGGCCGTGGGCCTGGACTGGGACACCATCCGCAGCGGCCTGGCGAGCTTCAAGAACGATGCCGCCGGCGTGCCCGGCCGCTTCAACGTGATGGACTACCGCGGCGCCACCGTGATCGCCGACTACGGCCACAACACCGACGCCATGCGCGCCTTGGTGGCGGCGGTCGACACCATGCCCGCCAACAAGCGCTCGGTGGTGATCAGCGGTGCCGGCGACCGCCGCGACTGCGACATCCGCGACCAGACGGCGATCCTCGGCGAGGCTTTCGACGACGTCATCCTCTACCAGGACGCGGCACAGCGCGGCCGCGCCGACGGCGAGGTGATGGCCCTGCTGCGGCAGGGCCTGCGGGGCGCCCGGCGCACCAGCTTCGTCGACGAGATCCGCGGCGAGTTCATCGCCATCGACAGCGCACTGGCCCGGCTGCAGCCCGGCGACCTGTCGCTGATCCTGGTCGACCAGGTCGAGGAAGCGCTGGCTCACCTGGCCAAGCGCATCGCCGCCGGCTGACCGCGCCGGCCGGGGTCCGGCCGCCGGGCGCGGCGCTGTCCGACAAGAATGCGCGGCCGGGTGACGGGCGCGCGGCCTTGCCGTCCCACACGCTTCTCGAGTTCCAGCCCGCACAGTCGAGGCCCTGGGGTGGCGCGAGCCCGCGCCGCCATGACTCAAGGAGTGACCCATGAAAAACGCCCTGCGTTCCTGTTCCGCCGCGCTGCTGGCCGCCGGCAGCCTGTTCGCCGCCTCTTCCGCCTTCGCCGTCGGCCCGGCACCGGGTTCCCTGCCCTGCGATGGCGTCATGCAGGACCGGAACGCCTGCCTGCGCGAGCGCGGCGCGGCCGCCGACATGGCGCGCCGCGGCGCCTTCCCGGCTCCGGACGCTGCCGCCCTGCAGCAGAATGCGCTCGCGCGCTGCGAACGCCAGCCGGCCAGCGACCGGGAGGCCTGCGAAGCCAGGGTCGTCGGGGGTGCTTCGAGCAGCGTCACCGGCAGCGTGCTGGGCGGCGGCGTGATCCGACA
This sequence comes from Variovorax saccharolyticus, assembly GCF_030316765.1. GTDB lineage: Bacteria > Pseudomonadota > Gammaproteobacteria > Burkholderiales > Burkholderiaceae_C > Variovorax > Variovorax saccharolyticus. The sequence goes on along the minus strand of NZ_JASZYT010000002.1, from coordinate 746,046 downwards.
AGCCGAGACTCCGGTTCGTTGAAGATTGGATGACAGCGGCGCGGGAAAGCCCGCGCCTGTCATATGACTGTCACAAATGGGCCGAGGCCGCTGACTATAGTGAGGGGAATGTATTAACAAGGAATTTTCCCCATGAACGCCATCAAGGTCGCCCGCCGCTTCATCGAAACGGATCCGACCGACGCGTCCGCCCAGATCCTTGCCCGACTGGTCCTGGCCCTGGAATCCGAGGCCAGTTTCGAACTGGTGACGCTCTACAACCTCGACTACAAGAGCTTCCAGCTGGCGATGGACATCCTGAAGGAATGGCGGCTCGATCGCTACTACGCGAGCAAGTCCAAGCTGTACGATCTGTCGCTGCAGGTCAGCGAACTCAAGGAGTGACGCCAACGCCAACGCGTTCGGGTCACGGAGTGGCCCAGTGACGGAATTCGAACTCAAGTTCCAGGTCGATGCCGCGCACCAGACCGCGGTCGAGGCGGCGGTGGCTCGCGGGCGCTCGCACCGCGCCCATCTGCGCGCCCGCTACTACGACACCGCCGACGGCGCATTGGCAGCGCAGCGCATCGTCTTGCGGGTGCGCAAGGAGGACGGTGCCTGGATCCAGACCGCCAAGGCCCCGGGCCGCAGTCTGGTCGAGCGCCTGGAGCACAACGCCGAGTTGCCGCCGGCCCCGGCCAGCGCGACCCCGCTGCCGCTGCTCGGCCGCCACGAAGGCACGCCGGTCGGCGAGCGGATCGCCGAGGCCTTGCGCCAGGCCGGCCACGACCCGGCCGAGACGATCGAACTGGTGCCGCTCTACGGCACGGACGTCTGGCGCACCACGCGCGAGATGCGCAGCGGCGATGCGCTGGTCGAACTCGCCTTCGATGTCGGCAGCGTGCGGGCCGGCGACAAGACGCAGCCGCTGCGCGAACTCGAGATCGAGCTCAAGCATGGCAGCCCCTCGTCGCTGCTCGAACTCGCCGGCCGCTGGAGCGCCCGCTACGGCCTCTGGCTCGACACGGTCTCGAAGTCGCAGCGCGGTGAACGGCTGGCGCGCGGCGCGACGCACGGCGCACCGGTCAAGGCGTCGCCGCCGCGACTGAAGACCGGCGCCAGCGGCCCCGAGCTCTTTCGCGCCGTGCTCGACAGCTGCCTGGCCCAGATTCTTCCGAACGCGAGCGAGGTCGCGGCGGGCAGCCCCGACCCCGAACACGTCCACCAGCTGCGCGTCGGCATCCGGCGCCTGCGCACCGCCCTGCGCGAAATGGCCAGCTTCGCACCGGCCATCGACCCGGCGTGGGAGCCGGTGCTGGCCGAGACTTTCGGCCGGCTGGGACGGCAGCGCGACCGGGACCATGTGGTGGGGGGCCTGCAGCCGCGGCTGCTGGCCCACGGTGCGCCGCCCGTCGACCTCGGCGAAGGGTCGGCCGCCATCCAGCCGGCCGAGGAGGTGGTGCGTGACCGCGCCTTCCAGTCGGTGCTCATGCGCCTGATCGCCGCCTCGCTGCCCGTGCCCGATGGCAGCGCGGCCGAATCCGGCAGCGGGCCCGGCTCGGCCCGCAAGGCGATCCGGGCCCGGCTCTCGACGCTGCACCGGCAAGTGCTGAAGGACGGCCAGCGCTTCGAGCGCCTGGAGCCCGAACAGCAGCATCGCGTGCGCAAGCGCCTCAAGCGGCTGCGCTACCTGGGTGAATTCGTCGCACCCTTGTTCGGCCGGCGTGCCGCCGAGCGCTTCCTGGCGCAACTCGAGCCGGCACAGGACGCGCTCGGCGCGCACAACGACGCCGCGATCGCGATGGCGGCCTTCCGGGCGCATGCCGCGCACGACGGCGCGGCCTGGTTCGCGGTCGGCTGGCTCGCCGCCAACCAGCCCGCCAGCGCGAAGCTGTGCCGACAGGCGCTGGTCCGGCTGGCCGATCTGCGTCCGTTCTGGAAGGATTGAGTTCGTCGTCAATGCGACGCCGTGCCGCGCGCCGTGAACAGTCGCTGCAGCAGGCAGAAGACGAACAGCAGCACGCCGACCACGATGCGGGTCCACCACGAGCTCAAGGTGCCGTCGAACGAGATCAGGGTCTGGATGATGCCCAGCATCAGCACGCCGAACAGCGAGCCCACCACGTAGCCGACCCCGCCGGTGAGCAGCGTGCCGCCGATCACCACGGCAGCGATGGCATCGAGTTCGAGCCCGACCGCGTGCAGGCCGTAGCCGGACAGCATGTAGAAGGTGAAGACCACGCCGCCCAGCGCCGAGCAGAAGCCCGACAGCGTGTAGACGCCGACCACGGTGGAGCGCACCGGCAGGCCCATCAGCAGCGCCGACTGCTCGCTGCCGCCGATCGCATAGACCGCGCGGCCGAAGGGCGTGAAGTGGGCGACGAACACCGCCAGCGCCACCACCGCCAGCGCGATCAGGGCCGACAGCGAGATCGATGCATCGCCCCACACCGGCAGGCGCCACTGCGAGACCTTGGCGTAGAACTCGTTGGTGATGCTGATCGAGTCGATGCTGATGAGATAGCACAGGCCACGTGCGAGGAACATGCCGGCCAGCGTCACGATGAAGGGCTGCAGCCTGAAGCGCTCGATCAGCAGGCCCATGAAGGCGCCGAAGAGGGTGCCCATCGCCAGCACCAGCGGGATCACGATCGCCGGGCTCCAGCCGTGCTTCTCCACCAGCGAGGCCGAGACCATGGTGGTCAGCGCGATCACCGAACCGACCGACAGGTCGATGCCGCCCGACAGGATCACGAAGGTCATGCCGACCGCGACGATGCAGACGAAGGCGTTGTCGATCAGCAGGTTCAGGAACACCTGCGGCGAGAAGAAGCCGTCGTAGAAGACCGAGCCGAGGCTCGCCATCAGCATGAACAGCGAGATGGTCGCCGCCAGCGGCAGGTACTTCGGATTGAGGCGCCCGCCCGCGGGCCGCCGAGGCGCGGCCGCTGCCGCGTTGGCCTCGCGGTCGTTCGACACGACCGCGCTCACGAAGACGCTCCCTGCGCCGGCCGCTGCGCCAGGTGCCGCAGGCTGGCGCGGAACTCGGCCGATTGCAGCAGCATCACCGCGAACACCACCACCGCCTTGACCACCAGGTTGATCTCGGGCGGCACGCCGAGCGAATAGATCGCGTAGGTCAGGGTCTGGATGATCAGCGCGCCGATCACGCTGCCGACCAGGCTGAAGCGGCCGCCGGTCAGCGCGGTGCCGCCCAGCGTCACGGCCAGGATGGCGTCGAGTTCGAGCAGCTGGCCGGCGTTGTTGCCGTCCGCGCTCTTGACGTTGGAGCTGATCAGCAGGCCGGCGACGCCGGCGCAGAAGCCGCAGAACATGTAGGCGCCGCCGATGATGCGGCGCGCCCGCACCCCGGCCACGCGCGCCGCGCCGGGGTTGATCCCCACCGCCTGGATGAACAGCCCGAGCGCGCTGCGCGTGATCGCCAGGTACAGCAGCGCAAACACCAGGCCGGCGACGTAGACCGAGAACGGCAGCCCGAACAGGTAGCCGCTGCCAATGAAGAAAAAGGGTGTGTAGTAGATGGTGATGATCTGGCCGCCGGTGATCAGTTGCGCGATGCCGCGTCCGGCCACCATGAGGATCAGCGTCGCGATGATCGGCTGCATGCCGACGCGCGCGACCAGCAGGCCGTTCCACAGGCCGCACGCCAGCGCCGCACCGAGCGCGCCCATGATCGCCAGCCACATCGGAAAGCGGCTGGCCTGCGCGGCCCCGCTGCTGCTCAGCGAGCCGCCGATCATCCAGGCCGCGATCGCCGCTGCGATCGCCACCACCGCGCCGACCGAGATGTCGATGCCGCGGGTGGCGATCACCAGCGTCATGCCGAGCGACACCAGCACCAGCGGCGCCGCGCGGTTCAGGATGTCGATCAGGCTGCCATAGAGATGGCCGCTGCGCCATTCGAGGTGCAGGAAGCTCGGATTGAAGACCGCATTGATCGCCAGCAGGATCGCCAGCGTGACCAGCGGCCAGGCCAGGCGATGGCGAAACAGCCGGGCGATGGATCCGGACATGGCGTTCATGTGTCCGCCGCGATCAGTTCATACACCGCGTCCTCGCTGCTGCCGCCGACCAGTTCGCCGACCTTGCGGCGGTCGCGCAGCACCGCGATGCGGTGCGACACGCGCACCACCTCGTTCATCTCGGAGGAGATGAACAGCACCGCCATGCCACCGCCCGCGAGTTTCAGTATCTCGTCCATGATCTCCTGCTTGGCGGCGACGTCGATGCCGCGCGTGGGCTCGTCGAGGATCAGCAGCCGCGGCTCGATCGCCAGCCAGCGCGCCAGCACCGCCTTCTGCTGGTTGCCGCCCGACAAGAGGCCGATCGGCGTCTCGATGCTGGCGGTCTTGATGCCCAGCGCCTTCACGAAGCGCTCGGCCAGCGCGGCCTGCTCGGCGCGCGACAGCGTGTTGCGCACGCCGCGCCGCGCCTGCAGCGCCAGCGCGATGTTCTCGCGCACCGACAGCTCGGCCACGATGCCGTCGGTCTTGCGTTCCTCGGGGCACAGCGCGAGGCCGTGTTTCACCGCGTCGGCCGGGCTCGCGAGCTCGACCACCACGCCATCGACGCGCAAGCGGCCCTGGTCGGGCCGGGCGAGGCCGAACAGCAGCCGCGCCAGTTCGGTGCGGCCCGCGCCGAGCAGCCCGGCGAGGCCGACCACCTCGCCGCTGCGCACCTGCAGGTCGACCGGCTGCAGCTGGCCGCGCTGGCCCAGGCCCTCGGCCTCGAGCAGCGCCGGCGCCGCCGCTTCGATGGCCGGCAGTTCCGCATGGCCGCCGGCCCGCGCCGCGAACTCGCGCCCGACCATCGCCGAGATCAGGGCCTGCGGCCCCAGCTCGGCGGTCGGCCACTCGCCGACCCAGCCGCCGTTGCGCAGCACCGTGATGCGGTCGGACACCGCGTAGACCTGGTTCAGGAAGTGCGTGACGAACAGGATCGCCAGACCTTCGCCGCGCAGCCGCCGCAACACCGCGAACAGGCTCCTGACCTCTTCGTCGTCGAGGCTGGAGGTGGGCTCGTCGAGGATCAGCACCTTCGACGACAGGCCCAGCGCACGCGCGATGGCCACCATCTGCTGCACCGCGACCGAATAGCTCGACAGCAGCTGCGTGACGTCGATGTCGACATCGAGCCGCGCCAGCAGGGCTCGCGCCTCGCGGTGCACCATGGCCCAGTCGATCCGCCAGCCCTGCGCCAGGCCGCGGCGCGGATAGCGCCCGGCGAAGATGTTCTCCGCCACCGACAGGTTCGGGCAGAGGTTCACCTCCTGGTAGACCGTGCTGATGCCCAGGCGCTGCGCATCGAGCGGCGACGCCGGCCGGATCGGCTGGCCGGCCAGCGCCATCTCGCCGCCGTCGGCCGGATAGACGCCGGTCAGCACCTTGATCAAGGTCGACTTGCCGGCACCGTTCTGCCCCAGCAGCGCATGGATCTCCCCGGCGCGCAGGCGCAGCCCCACGCCGGACAGCGCCGGGACGCCATTGAACTGCTTGTCGATGCCGCGCAGCAGCAGCACCGGCGCGTCGGGAGAAGTCAAGCTGTCCATGCTCTCCAAAAGTACTCTGCGGCCGCGCCAGCGCGCCGCTTGTTCGTGAAACACCGCGGAACCGGCTTCGCCGGTCCGCCGGTGTTGCCCCCTAGAGGGGGAGACGGCTACACGAAGTGAGCCAAGCCGGGGGTGGTCAATACTTCCGATTGGGGAATTCGGCCTTGGCGACTTCCATCGGGAAAATCCCTTCCTTCGTCAGGATCCGCTTGGGCAGCGGCTTGCCGGCCTTGATGTCGGCCACCGCCGCCATCAGCTGCGGGCCCAGCAGCGGGCTGCACTCGACCGAGACGTTGAGCTTGCCGGCGATCATGGCCTCGAACGCGCCCTTCACGGCATCGATCGAGATGATGATGATGTCCTGCGCCGGCTTCATGCCCGCCTCCTCGATCGCCTGGATCGCACCGATCGCCATGTCGTCGTTGTGCGCATAGAGCACGTTGATCTTCTTGCCCTCGGCCTTCAGGAAGGCTTCCATCACCTCCTTGCCCTTGGCGCGCGTGAAGTCGCCGGTCTGCGAGCGGATGATCTTGAACTTCGGATCGGCCTTGATGATCTCCTCGAAGCCCTTCTTGCGGTCGATCGCCGGCGCCGAGCCCACCGTGCCCTGCAGTTCGACGATGTTGATCGGGCCCGCGTTGCCCTTCTCCTTCTCGACCAGCCAGCGGCCGGCCTTGCGGCCTTCTTCGACGAAGTCGGAACCCATGAAGGTCACATAGAGCGAATCGTCCTTGGTGTTGACCGAGCGGTCGGTCAGCACCACCGGGATCTTCGCGGCCTTGGCCTCGAGCAGCACCGTGTCCCAGCCCGACTCGACCACCGGCGAGAAGGCGATGACGTCGACCTTCTGCGCGATGTACGAGCGGATCGCCTTGATCTGGTTCTCCTGCTTCTGCTGCGCATCGGAGAACTTGAGCTCGATGCCGGCTTCCTTGGCGGCCGACTTGATCGACTCGGTGTTGGCGGTGCGCCATTCGCTTTCGGCGCCGACCTGGGCGAAGCCGAGCACCGGCTTCTTCTGCGCGAAGGCCGTGGCCGGCAGCAGGGAGGACAGCGTGGCGGAGGCCAGCGCGATGTTGAGCGTGCGACGGGTCAGTTTCATGATGTCTCCTGGTTGGCGTGGTGAGAAAACTCTAGTCAGTCGAGGACAGAGCAAGAACTGCTGCGCAGTTTCTTGGTCTGTCCCGCGAGGTCTCAGGCATGCACGTACCCTGTCTTTACGCTGGTGTAGAACTCCGCCGCATGCCGGCCTTGCTCTCGCGGGCCATAGCTGGAGGCCTTCCGGCCGCCGAAGGGAACGTGATAGTCGACCCCCGCGGTGGGCAGGTTGACCATCGTCATGCCGACCTTCGCATGGCGCTTGAAGTGCATCGCCCGCGCCAGCGACGTGGTGCAGATGCCGGCGCAGAGCCCGAAGGGCGTGTCGTTGGCGATCTGCAGCGCATGCGCGTAGTCGTCGGCCCGCAGCACGCAGGCCACGGGGCCGAAGATCTCCTCACGCGCGATGCGCTGCTCGGGCCGCGCCAGGAACAGGGCCGGGCTCATGTAGTGGCCGACCGTCGCGCGCTGCAGGGCCTCGCCTCCGCACACGTGCTCGGCGCCCTCCTCGCGCGCACTGGCCACCGCCGCCAGGTTGCGCGCCAGCTGCACGCGATCGACCACCGGCCCGATGTCGGTGCCGCGCTCCAGCGCATGGCCGACCTTGAGCGATGCCAGCCGCTGGCGCAGCTGCGCCACGAAGGCGTCGTGCACCGGGGCCTCGACGATCAGGCGGCTGGAGGCAGTGCAGCGCTGGCCGGTCGAGAAGTACGCACCCTGCACCGCGCAATCGACCGCTCGCGCGAGGTCGGCGTCGGCCAGCACCAGCAGCGGATTCTTGCCGCTCATCTCGAGCTGGACCTTGGCGCGCCGGCGCGCCGCGCCCTGCAGGACCAGCTCGCCGGTGGCGACCGAGCCGGTGAAGCTGATCGCATCCACCAGCGGGCTGTCGACCAGCGCCTGGCCGACTTCGCGCCCGCTGCCCATCACGAGGTTGAAGGTGCCCGCCGGCAGCGCCGCGCGGCTGATGATCTCGGCCAGCGCCCAGCCGCAGGCCGACACCAGCTCGGAGGGCTTGAAGACCACGCTGTTGCCGTGGGCGAGCGCGGGCGCGATCTTCCAGGCCGGGATCGCCAGCGGGAAGTTCCACGGCGTGATCAGCCCGACCACGCCGAGCGGTTCTCGCGTCACGTCCACCTGCACGTCGGCACGCACCGAGGCCAGCACCTGGCTGCCGCTCACGCGCAGCGCCTCGCCGGCGAAGAACTTGAAGATCTGGCCGGCCCGCGCAGCCTCGCCGACCGCCTCGGGCAGGGTCTTGCCCTCCTCGCGCGCCAGCAGCAGCCCGAGCTCTTCGCGGCGCGCCAGGATCTCGCTGCCGATCTGGTCGAGCACGTCGGCGCGCCGCTGGGGCGTGCTCTGGCTCCAATGGGGAAAGGCGTCGGCCGCGGCGCGGATCGCCAGTTCGGCCTGGCTGCGGTCGGCACGCGCGTACTCGGTCACCACTTCGCGGGTGTCGGACGGGTTCTCGCTCAGGCCCGAGGTGACGCCACTCTGCCAGCGGCCGTTGATGTATTGCCGTGCCTTCTGCTGGAGATCGCTTCGCTTCACAGTGGCGCGAGTTTAGGAATCGCACCGATATCTTTCCAATCAATATTTGGATCGAATCCATACCCGAAGAAGCATTCAGGTAAACCCCATGACGAACTACACGCACTGGTTCATCCGTGCGCGCCTCAAGACCCGGCAGCTGCTGTTGCTGGTGGCCCTGGCGGAAGAAGGCAACATCCATCGGGCGGCCATGGTGCTGAACATGACGCAGCCAGCCGCCTCCAAGCTGCTGAAGGATCTCGAGGACGTGCTGGAGGTGTCGCTGTTCGACCGCCTTCCGCGCGGCATGCGGCCGACCTGGTATGGCGAGATCATGATCCGCCACGCACGGGTGGCGCTGGCGAGCCTGAACCAGGCGCACGACGAAGTCGATGCGCTCAAGGCGGGGCGCGCCGGCCAGGTCAACATCGGCGTCATCACCGCGCCGGGCCTGGTGCTGCTGCCGCCGGCGGTGGCGGCCGTCAAGCGCGAGCATCCGAACCTGCGCGTGTCGGTCGAGATCGAGACCAGCCCGGTGCTGCTCGATCGGCTCGAGCAGGGCAAGCTCGATCTGCTGGTGGCGCGGCTGTTCGCGGAACACGACAAGAGCAACCTGCGCTACGAAGCCCTGACCGAGGAGCCGGTGTGCGCTCTGGTGCGGCCCGGCCATCCGCTGCTGGGGATGAGCGGCCTCGGCCTGCGGGACCTGGTCTCGGCGGGCTGGATCGTGCCGCCGGCGGGCAGCGTGCTGCGGCATCGCTTCGAATTGATGTTCCAGGAGGAAGGACTGGCGCCGCCGATCAACGTGATCGAGACCGCCGCCCTGCTGTTCATCACCCGCATGCTGCAGCAGAGCGACATGGTCGCGGTGCTGGCCACCGATGTGGCGCGCTATTACGCGGCCCACGGCATCGTCGCGCTGCTGCCGGTCGAGATCCCCTGCCACATGGACGCCTTCGGCATCATCACGCGCACCGACCGCCTGCTTTCGCCTGCGGCCAAGGTCATGATGAAGGCGCTGAAGGCGGCCAGCTTCGGCGCCTACGGGCGGCGGCTCGAGCCCGATTGAGGCCGATCGAGGCCGATCGAGGCCGTCATTGCAATTTCGCCATGGCATGCGGCGAAGTCTTCGCGCTTCGGTTATCCCGCGCTACGCCGCACCGTGACCCCCCTCATTGTTTCGTTGCCGGCAACACCGCGATTCTTTTTGTGCGGGTTTCTACCTAGATCCCGGGCCTAAACTTGCCCCACGGATCGCCCAGGAGCGCTCCGGACGATCCATCCAAACAAAGGAATCCAAATGAAGACCTCGCACCTCATCGCCGCCGCCTCCCTGTCGCTGCTCGCCGCTGCCGGCGCCCATGCCGAAATCTATGACGGCGTGCACGCCCTGACTTCCGCGAACAGCCGCGCCGAATTGAGCGCTCAGGCCGCCGTGGCCGCGCGCAGCGCCAATCCCTACGCGGAAGGCTACGGCAACGGCGTGACCACCATCGCCAGCAGCCGCGACCGCTCGACGGTGCGCGCCGAGGCGGTCGCCGCCGCCCATGCGCCGAACCAGAACGTGCGCCGCGAATCCTTCGCCGGCAGCGTGATCCCCTCTCAGTTCGGCGGCGCCCGCGTCAGCAGCACGCGCCAAGCCGCCCTCTGATCAGGCGACTGGCTACCCAAGGAACCGGCCCGGCGAAAGCAGGGCCGGTTTTTTTCGCCTTGGCGCTTGTGACATCCTGATTTCCGTAAACAAAATAACTACAAAAGTAATCAAATGGCTCTCGCTTACACCAAAGGGCAGCTTGTCATGCCCTGAGGCGCCGTGTTCAATGCATCCTCGTTGCCGGCGCAACAGCCCACCGATCCGGACGGTGGCTTCGCCGGGACCAGGAGGTATGGCATGGGAAATGAGAATCTTTCTGCTGCGGACAGGGAAACACCAACGGTTCGCCTGATCGACGACGACGTCGCCTTCCGGCACGCGATGCAGCGGCTGCTGCGGACTGCCGGGCTCCAGGTGGTCGAGTACGGTTCGGTGGGCGAGATGCTGCTCGAGGGCATCGGCAGCGCGCCCGGCTGCCTGGTGCTGGACATCCACATGCCCGGCCCGAGCGGGCTCGACCTGCAGGAGATGATCGCCAGCCAGCCCGAGCCGCTGCCCGTCATCTTCGTCACCGCCGAGGCCACCGTGCACGAGACGCTGCGGGCGATGAAGGCCGGCGCCACCGATTTCCTGTTCAAGCCGGTGGACGGGGAGATGCTGCTTTCGGTGATCCGCAAGGCGATCGAGGACGATGCCGCACGGCGCCAGGCACGCCGGCGGCTTTGCGCCCTGCAGACCCGCTATTCGCGGCTCAGCCCGCGGGAGCGCCAGGTCATGGAGATGGTGGTCAACGGCGCCCTCAACAAGCAGATCAGCGCCCAGCTCGGCGCCGCCGAGCGCACGGTCAAGGCCCATCGCGCGCATGTCATGGAGAAGATGGAAGTGAGCTCGCTCGCCGACCTGGTGCGCGCCGTCGGCCAGCTGGGGATGACGCCGGACAGCGCCAGCGTCGCCGGTGCCGCCTGATACTGTCTCCATGCAAAGTCCTGCAGCCGCCAGTCCCCGCACCGCCCCGCACCCTGCCATGGTGTGGATCCCCGAGGGCAATTTCCTCATGGGCTCCGACCGCCACTATCCCGAGGAAGCACCGACCCACCGCGTGGCGGTGAAGGGTTTCTGGATCGACACCCACACGGTGACCAACGCCGAGTTCAAGCGCTTCGTCGATGCCACGGGCCACGTCACGCTGGCCGAGCGCCCGGCCAAGGCGGAGGACTATCCCGGCGCCGATCCCGAACTGCTGGCGCCGTCCTCGGTCGTTTTCCAGCAGACCCCCGGACCGGTGGACCTCGGCAATCCCCACAACTGGTGGACCTACCAGCGCGGCGCGGACTGGCGCCATCCGCGCGGGCCCGGCAGTTCCCTGCAGGGGCTGTGGAAGCATCCCGTGGTGCATGTGGCGTTCGAGGATGCCGAAGCCTACGCGCGCTGGGCCGGCAAGTCGCTGCCGACCGAGTCCGAATGGGAGTTCGCGGCCCGCGGCGGCCTCGAGGGCGCCGAATACTGCTGGGGCGACGAATTCAAGGTCCGCGGCCGGTCGATGGCCAACACCTGGCAGGGCCAGTTCCCGTGGCAGAACCTGCTGGAAGACGGCTACCAGTGGACCGCACCGGTCGGCTCTTTCGCGCCCAACGGCTACGGCCTCTACGACATGGCGGGCAACGTCTGGGAATGGACCACCGACTGGTACCAGGAGCACGGCCGCATCGCGCACGCCTGCTGCACGCTCGACAACCCGCGCGGCGGTGCGCTCGAGGACAGCTACGACCCGCGAACGCCCGCGGTGCGCATTCCACGGCGGGTGATGAAGGGAGGCTCGCACCTGTGCGCGCCGAACTACTGCCACCGCTACCGGCCGGCGGCGCGGATGGCGCAGCCGATCGACACCTCGACCTGCCACCTTGGCTTTCGCTGCGTCGTGCGCGAAGAGTCCTCCTGAGCAGCGGTTCGCTCTTCCTCTTCTAGACCGGAAAAGCGGCAGGGGAACTCTTGAGCCGGAAGCCGGTGACGAGCAGGCACAGGCCGACCGCCAGCGCAAAGAGGCCGATCAGCAGATGACGCGCTTCGGCGCTTCCGAAGCCGATCAGCAGACCGACGCCCAGCAGCAGCGTGCAGGCGCTCACGAACAGCGCCGCCGCCGCGCCGCCGCGCTGCCCCGCGCGCCGGCCGGCCAGCACGTAGATCAGGCCGACCGCACCGAGCGCGATGCAGGCCGTGACGGTGCCGCCCACGAAGGCCACCGAGCCCAGGATGCGGGCCTCGATGTCGGGGTAGGCCAGGGCCACGGCGCCGATCGCGAGCCGGATCAGCGCGTCGACCAGCGCCAGCACGAAGAGCCAGTTGAAGCGTGCCGCCTTCGACAGCGAGAAGGCCACCGCCAGGGCGAGCAAGCCGTCGCACAGCGCATAGAGGCCGTTGCGGCCGAGGGCCTGCGCGACCGGCGTCGAAGCCGGCGCCAGCAGCACGACCAGCGCGAACAACACGCCGACGGCGCCCCGAAGCAGAAGCAGAACGCGCAATGCCGGCATGACGGATGCTCCTTGGTGCGTCAGGGATTCCAGCGCCGGATCAGCCTTCGGTCCACGGCTGCACCAGCACCCATGGCGGCGTCTTCGACTTGGTGTTCTTGCAGAAGATGTAGCTGCCCGCGCCGAGCAGCGTCTTGTAGCGATTCTCGATTTCCGCCAGCCGGCAGGCGGCGCGGCCCTTGGGATCCTTGGCCGGCGTGACGCTGCCGCTGCTGGAGCCGGCCGCGTTCGCCCAGCTGACCTTGACGCCGTCGGCGCCCGAGTCGAGGGCGCCGTAGACGGTCTTGCTCATCAGCTCCATGTCGGCCTTGCTGAACTTGGTGATGGGCGTCTCGCGCATGCCGTTGTAGTAGCTCAGCGGGGTGGCTGAGGCCGTGGCCGCGGCTGCCATCGCCGCCGCGATGGCGAGCCCCTTCAGTGTGTCGTTCGCGCGCATGCCGGACTCCTCATTTGGGAAGAACGAAATTGACCTGGAACCGGACGAACCAGTCCGACGCATTGTCAGGCCGGATCACGTTATAGCCTGCGCCGACGACGAAGTTCATCGGCACGAAGCCCTCAGGCCGGACCAGCAGCGAATAGGAGACGCCGAGCGGCACCGTCCAGCGCTGGCTCGAGCGCGTCTGCTCCCAGTCGGCGGTGACGATGCCCACATAGCCGAGCGACTGCTTCGAATCCAGCCGGTAGCTGACGATGGGCTGGAAGGTGAACGCACTCACGTTCGGGCGGTTGTCGTCGCCCGCGACGGACCAGACCTGCGTCGCCAGCGCGCCGACGGTCCAGGGCCCGGACTCCTTGATTCCGACGACCGCCGGTCCCAGCGACCACTTGCCGGCGCCCAGCCGCTCGTCGGTCGCGGTGCGCATCACCATCGCGGGCCCGACGCCCCAGATCCAGCCGCCCGCGCTCGGCGTCGGCGCGAAGAAGCCTTCGTAGGTGATGTCGCCGAGGCCGTCCTTGCGATCCTGGCCCGGCAGCAGCGCGGGATTGGACAGCAGCGGAACGATGGCCCGATTGATCAGCGACCAGCCGCCCCCGATCTTGACCGGGTAGACCGGCTGGATGTTCAGCGTGTACTGGGGCTTCTCGAACGGGCCGGCATTGAAGTTGGTGGTCCATTGGAAAGGCAGCGTGACGATGTCGGCGATCGGGTTCGCCAGCTTCTTCTGCAGGTCCGAGTCGTCCTGGGCCCAGGCCGGGCTGACCGCGAGTGATGCCGCCGCCATGGCACCCCGCAAGGAGTGCTTCGAGAGCGTCATGCCGATTCCTCGTCGAGTTGAGCGTTCTGCATCTCGCTGGCCGATTCGCGTTGCGTGGGTGACGCGACCATCTTGGGTGCCGGCGCGAGCGCTGGAAATTGGCCCATCGGGCAAGGCTCATTGCCCTTTCGGGCAATCGGGCCGAGCACCATTGGCGATGGCAGACGGGCCGTCGCGGTCGTACCATGAGGCTCGCGACAGTGCATTTCCAGGAAGCAGGGGGACAGATGAAAACAACATTCGCAATCGCCGCCGTGATGATGGCCGCCAGCATCGGCATGCCTTCGACGGCCGGCGCGCAGCAGGCCGCGGATGCCGCGCTGATGGCCGGCGAGCAGCAGGAGGCGGACTTCCGCGTGATCGCCGCGCGCTGCGGCACGCCGGCCTTCGAAAAGGCCTTCTACAAGCAGTCCAGAGCCGCGGTGGCGGCTGGCCTGGTCGTCAAGAACCGCGACCCGGTCCAGGTCGAGAAGACCGTCACCTCGCTGCGGCGCAGTCCGGTCGTGCTGGTCGCGACGCAGGCCGACTGCGCGGCCGAACTCAAACGGCTGGCCGAGGTGCAGAAGCGCCGCGGCGAGTTGCTCAAGGGGAAGAAGAAATAGGCCTCGGCGCCCGCAGGCGCGACCACGCCCGGCGCCTGGCTCGCGTGCGCCGCTAGAGGGCGCCGTACACGCTCTCGTCGGGCTGGCCGCGGTCATGGCGCTTGGTCGCGGTCCGCAGGCTCAGCACCCACAGCCGCGCATGTCGCTGCTCCCGGCTCTCGAAGCGCTCCGTGAAGCGCCGGATGCCGGGCCGCTCGATGGCTGCGATCGTCATCCAGTCGGTGCCGCCGAAGGATTCCGCCTCGCTGCTGCGTTCGACCAGTGCCGGACGCAGCGCCATCACCCATTCGGTCGGTACGCGCGGATCGCGGTCCAGCATCCGCAGCGCGATCTTGGCCGCCTTGGGACTCAGCGCCTGTACCTTGTGGAGGTGGAAATCCATTTCCATGCGGCGGATCCTTTCAGATACACAAGGATACATGTGCAACTGATTCGAACGCAAGAGCGCTTTTCCGGGGGTCCGCCTATTGGGGAGTCTTCAGCCGCTTGTATTCGTTGCGCTTCATCTCGAGGTAGTCGGCGCGCTCCACTTCGTGCAGCTGGCGCGCATAGCGCTCGGTGCTGTCGAACCACTGTGCCAGGCGCTGCGGCAGCTGGGCCTCGGCCGGCGCATCGAGGTAGGCATCGATCGCGAGGTAGTAGCGCATGGTGTTGCGCTCCACGACGCCGAGCACGCCGCCCACCAGGTTGGGCTGGCCCGAGGCGTCCTTGTCCTTGGCGCTGAAGCCGACCTTGTCGCTGCCCAGGGTGGAGAGATAGCCCTGCATCGCGATCCGCGCCGCCGTGCCGTAGGCGTAGGCGTAGGCCATGTGGATGAAGGTCTTGCCGTTGGGCAGCGGCGTCGCCTCGAACTCGATGCGGTAGTCCCGGGTCGACAGCGGCCCCTTGTCGGCGCTCAGGCGCGCGCTCATGTAGTCCGCCGCCGAGACCGGCGGCTGCCAGACGAACTCGATGCGCTGCGCGTCCGACAGCGGCTGGTCGAACTTGCGGCCCACCGACACGGCCAGCATCGTCCCTGCCCCGCCTTCGCGCACCGCGCAGTACTTGGTATTGAGATGCAGCATCAGCACGTCGCACCACACGGCCGGCTTGGTGAGCGCGCCGCTCACCTGGGCGAAGGGGTGGTCGACCAGGGCGAAGATGTGGCCGCTCAACTGGCCCGAGGCCTCGCTCGATTCGAGCACCAGCGGCCGGTTGAAGGCGTTCTTGTCGAACTGCGACTTGACCGCTTCGTGCTTGGCCAGCAGCGCAGCGGCGCTGCCGAGCTGGGTCTGGGACCAGACCAGCGCCGGCAGCAGGAGGCAGACACACACAAGGATCCGGCGGAGCAAGGCGTTTTGCATGATGCCCGCCATTGTGGTCCCCGCCGCCAATGACGCAAGAGCCGCTCATCAAAACGGCAAGAGGCGGGAAGGCCGGCGCAGCCCGGCCCGTTGGTGAAACACCGCGGAACTGGCTTCGCCAGGCCGCTGGTGTTGCCCCCAGGTCAGGGGGTGGGCGCCCGGACACGAAGTGCCGGGCAACCTGGGGGGCGAGCCCTACACCGCCATGATGGAGACGGCCTTGGTGTTGAGGTAGTTCTCCATCGCCTCCGGACCACCCTCCGAGCCGTAGCCCGAATCCTTGATGCCACCGAAGGGCATCTCGGGCGACGGCGCGGCCGGCTGGTTGATCCAGAGCATGCCCACTTCCATGCGCTGCGAGAGCAGGTGGGCGTTCTTGATCGACTGCGTGAAGGCGTAGCCGGCCAGGCCGAAGGGCAGCCGGTTCGCCTCGGTGATCGCCTCGTCGAGCGAGTCGAAGCCGCGGATCGCCGCGATCGGGCCGAAGGGCTCGTTGTTGAAGACGTCGGCCTCGAGCGAGACGTCGGTCAGCACCGTGGGCGCGAAGAAGTTGCCGCTGCTGCCCACGCGCTCGCCGCCGGTCGCGACCTTGGCGCCGGTGGCGCGGGCGTCTTCGAGCACCTTGGCCATGGCGCCCAGGCGGCGCGCATTGGCCAGCGGCCCGAGCGTCGTGCCCTCGGCCAGGCCGTCGCCGAGCTTGAGGCTTTCGGCATGCTTGACCATGGCTTGCGCGAAGGCCTGCTTGATGCTGTTGTGCACCAGGAAGCGGGTCGGCGAGATGCACACCTGGCCCGCATTGCGGAACTTGGCACCGCCCGAGGCCTTCACGGCCAGTTCGACGTCGGCGTCGGCCGCGACGATCACCGGGGCATGGCCGCCGAGCTCCATCGTGGCGCGCTTCATGTGCTGGCCGGCCAGTGCCGCGAGCTGCTTGCCCACCAGCGTCGAGCCGGTGAAGGTGACCTTGCGGATGATCGGATGCGGGATCAGGTAGTTCGAGATCTGCGCCGGGTCGCCGAACACCAGGCCGACCGTACCCTTGGGCACGCCGGCGTCGACGAAGGCCTGCAGCAGCGCGGCCGGCGAGGCCGGAGTCTCTTCCGGCGCCTTGCACAGGAAGGAACAGCCGCTGGCCAGCGCCGCACCGAGCTTGCGCACGATCTGGTTGATCGGGAAGTTCCACGGCGTGAAGGCGGCGACCGGGCCGAGCGGCTCCTTCAGCACCAGCTGCTGCGCTGCGAGGTTGCGCGAGGGCACGATGCGGCCGTAGACGCGGCGGCCTTCGTCGGCGAACCACTCGATGATGTCGGCGCCGGCGAGCACTTCGCCGCGGGCTTCGGCGAAGGGCTTGCCCTGCTCCTGGGTGAGGATGCGGGCGATCTCGGGGGCGCGCTCGCGCAGCAGTGCGGCTGCCTTGCGCATGGTGATGGCGCGCTCGTTGGCCGGAATCCGGCGCCAGGCTTCGAAGCCGCGCTGGGCGGCATCGAGTGCGCGATCGAGGTCGGCGGTCGCCGCGAAGGCCACCTTGCCGATCGGCAGGCCGGTGGCCGGGTTGATCACGTCCTGGGTCTTGCCGCTGGCGGCGTCACACCATTCGCCATCGATCAGCAGGCGGGTGTCGGGGTAGCTGGGGGTGGTCATGCAGAGTCCTTGAATTGCGAGGCCGCCCCGCAAGCAGGAGGCGGCCGCCAATCCTACCTAACTCGGCGGCGGCTGCGAGGGCGGAGGGCTGTTCGCACGCACCCAGTAGAACTGCCGGGCCACGGCGGCGGCCTCGACCCGCAGCCGGCGCACCGGCTTCACGCCGATCGCGCCATCGACCGAGCAATGCAGCGGCTCGCCCTCGGCGAGGCTGCGATGCGCCTCGAGCATCGACTGCAGCGACACGGCGGCGCTGTTGCGGCCGGCGTCGATCGAGCGCACGAAGAAGCGCTCCCGGGTCGCCACCAGCTGGCTGCGGGCGTCCGGATCGAGGTCGGCCCCGGCCAGGCGCAGGCCCTTCCATGCCGCCTCGACGTCGAAGGCCAGCATCACGGCATCGGGCGTGTCGATGCCCTTGAGCGACCCGCTCTGGGCGGCGGCGAGCCAGCCCAGCAACTGCGGCGTGAGTTCGAAGGACACCATGGCCGCGGGCGCGCCCGGCAGTCCCGGCACTTCGACGAAGACGCTGCGGCAACTGCGGCTCGCACTTTCGGTCCGCCGCGCCTGCTCCCGGCGTCGCTTCGCGCGCACGTGGGCGACCGCAGCGAAGCCCGCCACCGGCGCGGCGAAGGCCAGCACCTTGAAGGCGTCGTAGCCATAGACGGCCAAGCTCATCCCCGCCCCTTCGGGCGCGTGCCGCAGCGACCCCGCACCGACCTCAGATTCACACTGGCTCCTCGTCGCGACCGCCGGCTCGCCCGAACGGCGAGCGGCATGCGCTGACCGTATATCGGCGCTGCGGCGAAAAACTTGAGCTCGAAAACTTGAGCTCGCCCCCAGGTTGGGCTCACTTCGTGTAGCCCGCCCACCCCCTACCGGGGACAACACCAGCGGCCCGGCGAAGCCGGTTCCGCGGTGTTTCACCAACGGGCCTGGCTGCGCCGGCCGATCGAAAACAGAAGAGAGCCGGCCGTGCATGTTCTCCGGCGGCGCGCAGCGCCCGCCCGTTGGTGGGCAGTCGCGGAACCGGCTTCGCCGGGCCGCTGACTGCGCCCCCGGAAGGGGGTGGGCGCCCGGACACGAAGTGCCGGGCAACCTGGGGGCGAGCTAAGGCTTGCCGTTTTGGGAAAGCAGGATCGCGATCGGGCGGGTGCCCTGGAACTCGGAGAAGATGATGGTCATCATGGCGGTGATCGGCACCGCCAGGAAGGCGCCGGGCACGCCCCAGAGCGCCACCCAGACCGCCAGGCTCACGAGGATCGCGAAGGGGCTCAGGTTGAGCGAATTGCCCATGACGTAGGGATCCAGGAAGTTGCCGATCACGAACTGGACCACCGCCAGCAGCATCATGATCTGGATCGCCTCGCCGGCACCGCCGAACTGGGCGACCGCCATCAGGCCCGGCAGCACGACGCTCAGGAACGAGCCGATGTACGGCACGTAATTCAGCAAGGCGATCATCACCGCCCAGAAGCCGGCGAACTCGAGGCCGGCGAAACGCATGATCACGTAGCTCAGCGCGCCCAGCAGCACGCCCAGGAAGGTCTTGAGCGCCAGGTAGGCGCCGACCCGGGCGTTGATGTCGGCGATCACCTGCTTGATGCGCTGCGCATGCGCCGGGCTGCGCGCGATGGCGGCGATCTTCTTGTCGAGATGGCTGCGCTCGACCAGCAGGAAGCAGGCATAGAGCGCGACCACGATCACGGTCGCGAACAGCGACGACAGGGACGCCAGCGCCGAGCCGACCACCCGCTGCAGGCTCACCTGCGACAGCAGGTCGCGGCGCAGCGTGGTCCAGGTCGGCTCGGCCTCGACCCGCATCAGCACCGCCACCCGCTGCACCGCGGCGAGCAGCGACTCCTGGTAGCGCGGCGCCATCGCGATCACGCTGTCCTTGTTGGCCAGGATCGTGTAGACCACCAGCCCCAGGCCGACCGCGATGATCAGCACCGACAACATCGAGATGACCACCTGCGGCAAGGCCGGCCCCAGCACCGGCACCTTGCCGATCAGCCGCGCCAGTCCGAGGATCACGTAGACCACGAAGACGCTGAACATGATCGGCACGAAGACGTTGCGCCCGATGTAGAACACCCAGCCGAGCATCAGCGCGATCGCGGTGCCGTAGACGAAGGTCTGGAAGCGTTCGTTCATGCCGTGCGCGATCAGCGGGCCCGCGTGTCCGCCACGCCGACCGGACGCTGGGTCATGGCATCGGCCGTGTCGACCCAGCCGCCGCCCATCGCCTGGTAGACGTTGACCGCCTGCGTGTAGCGCCCGGCCTGCAGGTTGACGAAGGCCAGCTCGGCCGCGAACAGCTCGTTGTCGGCCACCAGGACCTCGAGGTAGCCGATCAGGCCGGCCTCGAACTTGAGCCTGGACAGCCGCGCGAACTCGCGCAGCGCCTTGACGCGCCCGCGCTGGAATTCGACCCCCTCGATGCTCTTCTGGGTGCCGACCAGCGCGTTGTTGGTGTCGCGGAAGGCAGCCAGCACGGTCTGCTGGTAGACCAGCTCGGCCTGCGCCTTCTGGGCCTCGGCCGAGCGGACCTGCCCCTCGATGGCGCCGAAGGTGAAGATCGGGCCGGTGAGGCCCGCGACCACCGACCAGGCGGTGGCCGGTCCGGTCATGAAGTTGCTGAACGAGGTGCTGGTGGAGCCCAGCGCGCCGGTCAGCGACAGGCTCGGGTAGTAGAGCGAGCGCGCGACGCCGATGCTGGCATTGGCGGCCACCAGGTTCTGTTCGGCCGCCAGGATGTCCGGCCGGCGCTGCAGCAGGTCGGAGGGCAGGCCGGCGGGAATCAGCGGCGCGACCAGGTCGTCGATGCTGCGCCCGCGCGGGATCGGGGCCGGATCACGGCCGAGCAGGATCGAGATCTGGTTCTCGAGCGCCGCGATCTGCTGCTCGAAGGTCGGGATCGCGGTCAGCGCCTGCTGGTATTGCGAGCGGACCTGCATCACCTCGGTCTGCGACACCAGCCCGCGCTTGAAGCGCAGGTCGAAGATGCGCGCGGTCTCGCCGAAGTTGGCGGCGGTGGACTTGGCGATCTCGAGCTGGCGGTCGAGTGCCCGCAGCGCGATGTAGCTGGTCGCCACGCCGGTCACGAGCGTCAGCACCACGCCGCGCTGGCCCTGCTCGCTGGCGTAGACCTGGGCCTGGGCGGCCTCGCTCAGGCGCCGCACGCGGCCGAACAGGTCGATCTGCCAGCTGGCGTTGAGGCTGGCCTGGTAGAGCGAGAAGTAGTTGCTGACGGGCTCGGGGATCGGCGGCTGGCCTTCGCGGCTGGCGCGGGTGCGGGCCGCCCCGGCGCCATAGCCGAGCTGCGGATAGGCCTGCGAATCGGTGGTCGTCAGGGCGCCGAGGAACTGGTCGATGCGGGCCGCCGCGACCCGCACGTCGAGGTTGTCGCGCAGCGCGGTCTCGATCAGCTGGTTCAGGACCGGGTCGCCGAACTGCTCCCACCACTTGGTGTTGGCCACTTCGGCGGCCTTCGGGTAGTCGATCCGCCACGCTGTCGGCGACTGCACCGCGGGCCGCACGAAGTCGGGCCCGACCGTGCAGCCCGCCAGGGCCACCAGGACCGCAGCGGACACTGCTGCAAGCGTTGACTTCCTCATCTCGTTCTCCTTCAGCCCTGTGCCATCAGCGCGTAGCCGAACAGCAGGGACACTACCAGCAATGCAATGCTCGCAACGGCCCAGCGCCGCGCGAAAGTGTCGATCGTCTCGAAGCCTCGTCCGGCCGCGGCGACCCAACCGCCGAGCCGGCCCAGCGCCACGCCGAGATCGCCGGCCGGGATCTGCGGCAGCGCCCGTCCGAGGCTGTCCAGCCCGACCGCGATGGCGGCACCGATCAGCACCGGCCAGAGCGCGGCCCACAGCGCCGCGGGCGACAGGGCCTCGGGCAGCGCGCCGAGCGGCAGCAGCAGGCAGAGCGCCCACGGCAGCGCCACCGAGGCCAGCGCCATCGCCAGCCAGGAGACCACCAGCACCGACGGCGCGCGCGCGCCCGGATCGACCGCCGTGTCGGCGGCCAGCCGCCGCAGGAAATGGACCATCAGCAAGGTGGTGGCGATCGAGGACACCACGGCCACGGTGGCCGCCAAGCCGCTGCCCATGAGGTCCTTGGCCGCGTACTTGGCCAGCGCGCCACCGGTCAGCGGCAGGCCGCCGAGCCCCAGCGCGATGACAGCGGCCGGCAACAACATCGGCCACAGGTGGCGGCGCCCGGTCAGCATGACCACGCCGACGGCGAGGAACAGGGCGCCCTTCACGAGCAGGTGGTGGGCCGCATAGAAGGCCGCGGCCAGCGCGGTGCCGGGGTCGCCGGCGGCCAGGCCCATGCCGATCACCGCAGCCAGGAAGCCCATCTGGCTGACGCTCGAATAGGCCAGGATCAGCTTGGGCTGCCTCTGCGTGATGCCGATCGCCACGCCGTAGAGGGCCCCGAGAAGCCCCAGCGCGGCCAGCGGCAGGCCGAAGGACGGCAGCGCGGCATCGAAGGGCAGGAAGCGGACCAGCGCGATGATGCTGGCCTTGACCACGGCGCCGCTCATCACCGCCGCCGCCGGGATCGGCGCCGCGCCATAGGCGATCGGCATCCAGAAGTGCAGCGGCAGCAGGCCGGCCTTCATGCCGAGGCCGACGAGCAGCAGCAGCAGCGTCAGATCGCGCCACGGCGAGCCGGGCAGCGCAGCCACCGCATCGGCGATCAGCAGGCTGCCGTCGGGCGTGGCCTGGGCCAGCAGCAGCAGGCCGGCGAGCAGGAAGGCTTCGGCCAGCAGCGCCAGCCCGAGGTAGAGCGCGCTGGCGCGGAACGCATCCGGCCCCTCGCCCTGCAGCACCAGGCCGCTGGCACCGACGCTGAGCACGGCCAGCAGGAAGTAGAAGCCGATCAGGTCGGCCGCCAGGAAGACGCCGACGGAGCCGGTCAGCGTCATCAGCCAGCAGACGATGAAGTCGTCGCGGTCGGGCCGCTCGCGCAGCCAGCGCGCCGCGTAGGCACCGGCGAAGATCCACAGCACCGCGGCGACGCCGAGCAGCATCGCACCCGGCGCGTCGAGCCCGAAAGTCAGCGAGAAGAACGCATTGCCCAGCACCAGGTCCGGCTCGGCGCCGGCCAAGAGGGCCGCCGCCAGCGCCGGCACCGGGGCCAGCGCGAACAGCCCCGGCAGGCGCCGGCGCAGGCCGGGAAACGCAGAGGCCAGCAGCAGCAGCAGCGGCACGCCGAGCGCCAGCGGCAGCAGCACCGGCACGTCGAACACGATCGCGGCGAGCGTGACGGAGCCGATCATCGGACCCCCACCGCGAGCAGGCCAGTGCGGCCGATCTGGGCGACGTCGACCGGCAGCAGCGCCACCGCGCCGAGCAGGAACGAACACAGCGCGAGCGCCAGCACGGCCCCCTGCTGGTAGCCCGGCACGCGCGCCTTAGGCACCCAGCCGAGGGCGGCCGGCGCCATCGCGCGCACCATCACCATGAAGACGTAGGCGCTGGTCAAGAGGCCGCCCACCAGCATCACGACCACCCACCACCACTGGGCGGTGGCGATGGCCGCCGACAGCAGCATCCACTTGGCGAGGAAGCCGCCCGAGGGCGGCAGCCCGATCAGCGAGGCGCCGGCCAGCGCGAAGGCCGCCATCGTCATCGGCAGGGCCCGCCCGGCGCCGCGCAGGTCGGCCACGCGGTCATGGCCGAGCGTGGTGTAGATGAGCCCGGCCGCCATGAACATCGCGGCCTTGGCGGTCGCATGCGAGATCGCCTGCAGCAGCCCGCCGGTGACCGCGAAGCTGCTGTCCAGCTGCGCGGCATCGAGCCCGGCCACCAGCGGGAACATCAGGAACAGGTAGCCGATCTGGGCCACGGTCGAGTAGGCGATCAGCAGCTTGAGGCGCGCCTGCCGCAGGGCGACCACATTGCCGACTAGGATCGCCGAGGCGCCGAGGGCAGCGAGCAGCTGCGCCGAGGGCAGCGTGATGACGCCGGCGAACACATCGACCCACAGCCGAACCACCAGGAACCAGGCGCCCTTGATCACCAGCGCCGACAGCAGCGCACTGGCGGCGGCCGGCGCGCCGGCATGCGCCGGGGGCAGCCACAGGTGGAGCGGGAACAGCGCGGTCTTGGCCAGCAGGCCCACCGTCATGCACACGGCGGCAATCCAGGCCACCGGCTCGGCGCCGACGCGTTGGGCCAGCTGCGCGATGTCCAGCGTGCCGTAGGCGCCGTAAAGCAGGAAGGCGCCGAGCAGGTAGAACATCGAGCCGACCAGCGCATACAGCAGGTAGCGCAGCGCGGCCTGCAAGGTTTCGCCGCGGCCGTCCAGGCTGACCAGCGGCACGCCGGCGAAGGTGAGCAGCTCGAGCGCGACGTACAGCGTGAAGACGTCGCCGCTCACGAACACGAGGTTGAGCGAGCCCCAGACCGCGAGCAGCAGCAGCCAGAAGGTCAGCGCGGAGCGCTTCTCGCGGACCCCGGCCGGGGTGCCGAAATCGCCGTTGGCATAGACGCCGATGCCGACCACCACCACCATCACGGCCACCATCATGCAGACCGCCAGGCCATCGGCGCGCAGGCTGACGCCGAGCGGCGGCGCCCAGCCGCCGAGCAGGTAGACCAGCGCGTCGCCCGACTCCCACAGCCGGTGCGCGATCGCGGCCATCAACACAATGCCGAGCGCGATGGTCGCCCAGGCCACCTGCTGCGCGCGCCGGCCGCCGAGCACGAAGCCGAGCATCATGCCGATGAAGGGCAGCAGCACGGCCAGCACCAGCAGCAGGCCGCCCGGCGTCGTCGGATCCACAACGGGCATGGAGAGCGGCACCTAGACCTCGCTCTCGGCAGCAGGGGTGCGCGGCGCGGCCTCCGGCGCGGTCAGCGAGGCCGAGCCGGTTTCCTCGAACAGCCGCAGCACCAGGGCGACCCCGAGGGCCGAGGCGGCGAACGCCACCACCAGCGCGGTGATCAGCAGGGCCTGCGGCACCGGGTCGCCGCCCATTCCGGCGCCGGCGCCGCGGCGCGCGATCACGGCGGCGACCAGGAAGATGCCATTGCCCATCACGTTGAAGGCCATGATCTTGCGCAGCGGGTGCGGGTTCACGATGAGGCCGTAGAGCCCCAGGCCGATCAGCACCGCGGCGCACAGTCCGAGCAGGGTGGGCGTGTTCATTCGCTGCTGTCCTTCCGGCTCGGCGGCCCGGTCAGGAGCAGCGCCAGCGTGACCGCCAGCGACGGCAGCAGCGCCGCCTCGATGACCACGATCAGGGGCTTGGCGAGCGCCTCCGGATAGCCGAGGAAGGCGCCCGCGATGACGCTGCCGAGCAGGCCGACCGCGATGAATGCGGCCGGGCCGCCGGCCAGCGCGATCCGGACCCAGCGCCGGTCGACCGCGGGCGCGTCCGACAGGCCGGCCATCATGACCAGCAGCCACATCGCCGCCAGCACCGTGGCGCCCTGGAACTTGCCGCCCGGATGGTCGGCACCGACCCAGAGGATGTAGAAGCCGACGACGATCCCGATCGGCGGCAGAACCCGCGCGAGGTAGCCCAGGATGCTGTTCGGGTCTTCCGTCGGCGCCGGCCCCGGCCGCCCGCCCCAGAAGCGGTCGGGCGCCAGCGACCAGACGCCGACCAGGCCCAGCAGCAGCACGATGGCCTCGAGCAGCGTGTCCATCGCGCGGAAGGACATCAGCACCGCGGTGATCGGATTGCCGACGCCGGTGGCGGCGATGTTCTCGACCACCGCCGGCGCCAGGCTCGGCGCCGGATCGGGCAGCAGCAGCACGCAGGCGCCGATGCCGGCCGCCACGGCCGCCGAGACGATCGCAGCCAGCACCCGCGTCGCGAGGCCGGGCCGCTCGGCCCAGGCCGGCGTCTCGGTGGAGCGCAGCCGGGCGGCGGCGGCGATCAGCAGCACGCCGGTCAAGCCGGCGCCGATCGCCGCCTCGGTCATCGCGACGTCGACCGCGCGCAGCTGCAGCCAGGCCAGCGTGAGCAGCAGCCCGTAGGGGACGAAGCCGGTCACCGCGGCGAAGGTGTCGCGCGCCACCACGGTCCAGATGGCCAGCGCCATGAGCAGGCCCACCAGGGCCAGGGTCAGCGCCAAGGTCATGATTTGGCCCCGTCGGACCCGCCGCGCCGCGCCGCGCGCGCGATCAGCTGCGACACCGTGGCCGAGGCCAGCAGCACCATCAGCCAGACCAGGACCAGCTTGAGCCCGGCCATCACGCCGTCCATCTGCGGCAGCAGGCCGATCACCACCAGACCCAGTCCGAGGTTGTCGGCCTTGGTCAGCGCGTGCGCCCGCGTGAAGGTGTCGGGGAAGCGCAGAAGGCCCACGGTGCCGGCGAGGAAGAAGAAGGCGCCCGCGACCACGGCGACGATCGTGAAGATGTCCAGGATGGCCCTCATGCGCGGTCCTCCGGTTCTGTGTGCGCGGCGCCGGGGCGCGAGCCGGCCTTGACGAAGGCCAGCGCGGCGAAGGCCGCCAGCACGGCCAGGATCAGCGCCAGGTCGACCACGGCCTCGGCGCCGATCGCGGCTCCCAGCAGCAGCAGGGCCGCGATGCCGGCGGTGCCGAACAGCTGCACCGACATCATGCGATCGACGTCGTCGGGACCGCGCAGGATGCAGATCAGGCCGACCGCGACCGTCAGCAGCACGAAGGCCGAAGCGCCGAGCAGGAACTCAGTCATGGTGGCGCTCCCCGGCGACCAGCGCGCGGCGCAGGCGCCGCTCCTCGGCCGCCAGCTGCTCGGCGACCGGCGCGTCGAGGTCCAGGCAGTGGTAGGTGATGTCGTGCTCCGATTCGGCCACCGGCACCGAGCCCGGCAGCAGGCTGGTGATCGAGCTGAACTCGTTGCGCGCGAGGCCGGGTCGGAAGCCGACCTTGTAAACGATGAAGCCGGGCTTCAGCGGCATGCGCGGCGACAGCGCCCGGCGCGCGACATCGACGCCGGCCAGCACCGACTGCCAGAGGAAATGCGGCAGGAAGCCGAACAGCGCGCCCAGGCGCAGATGCCCCGCCTCGGGCGGCAGCAGGCGCAGGCTGGTGAAGGTTCCGGCGGCCACGGCGACCAGGCCCACCCCGAGGTCGGCGGGCTTGAGGCTGGGCATCAGCAGCAGCCAGAGCACGAGCAGCATCAGTCCGCGAACCACGGCCGTGGTGCGCCGCGACGGTGCGGCCGGGGTGGCGGGATCGGCGGCGGCGGGCTTCATGCGCTCGCCTCCGTGCCGCCGGCACTGATCAGCCGGACATCGATCCTGCTCAGTCGCTCGAACAGGCGGGCCTCGGTGCGCACCGGCCACCAGTCATAGAGGAAGATCTCCATCGGCCGCCACAGCGCCACCCAGGCGCCGATCACGAGGCTGTCGTGGATCAGGGTCGCGTAGCGCCCCTTGCTGACGAAGCTGGCGATCGACTCGCCAACCACCGCCGCGGTGCCGACGAACAGCACGCCGATCAGCAGGCTGATGCGGCCGGTGCGGAACAGCTTGCGCAAGCCGCGCCAAGTGGCCAGCGCACGCTGGCGGAAGTACTCGTCGACCGCGTCCTTCAGCATCGCGGCATCGGACGGCGCGACGGCCTCGGCGCCGACGTGCACGACCAGTTCCAGCGGCCGGCCGGCCGGCACCTCCTGGGCCCAGTCGACGATGTAGGCCTGTGCCTTGGCATCGAGGTCGCGCTGGCGGAAAGGCGCCGGGTCCATCGAGTTGAACAGCTGCCGGAGTTCGGCCACGTGCAGGTCGAGCACCGCGGTCCCGGTCGGTGTTGCGGATGCCTGCATCTGCGTTGCCCCGTCAGCCAGCCGGCCGTTCACGCCGGCTCGGCCTCGCCTGCCGGCGGCGTCGGCTTCTCCTTGCCGAGCACCAGCACGTACAGGGTCGGCAGGAAGACCAGCGTCAGCAGCGTGGCCACCAGCAGGCCGCCCATGATCGCGAAGGCCATCGAGCCCCAGAAGACGGTCGGCGCAATCGGGATCAGGCCCAGCACGGTCGAGATCGAGGTCAGCATCATCGGCCGCATCCGCGAGGTGCCCGAGGCCACCACGGCGTCGAGCACGTTCATGCCCTCGGCCCGGTAGGTCTCGATCTGCACGATTAGGATCACGCCGTTCTTGGCGATCATGCCGATCAGCGCCAGGATGCCGAGGATTGCGACGAAGCCCAGCGGCCGGTTGAACACCAGCAGCGTGAGCACCACGCCGATCAAGCCCAGCGGCATCACGCAGACCACCATGGCGAGCCGGCGGAAGCTCACCAGCAGCACCATCATGCTCAGCAGCATCAGCACGATCATGAGCGGCACCACCGCGAACACCGAGGCGCTCGACTCCGCGCTTTCCTCGGACAGGCCGCCGGTCTCGATCTTGTAGCCCTTCGGCAGCTTGGCGTTGAACTCCTTGATCTTCGGTGCCAGCGCCTCGACGATGGTGTCGGGCAGCGCGCCGTGGACCACGTCGGCGCGCACCGTGAGCGTCGGCACCCGGTTGCGGCGCCACACCAGCGGCGACTCCTGCTCTTCGGAGAAGGTCGCGAACTGGTTCAGCGGCACCATGCGGCCGCTGGCGGTGGGCACCTGCAGGGTGCTCAGCGTCTGCAGCGACAGCCGCTGCTCGGCGCTCGAGCGGGCCACCACGTTGATCAGGTAGATGTCGTCGCGCACCTGCGTGACCGCGGTGCCGGTCACGGTCGCGTTCATGATGCCGGCCAGCGCGCCGGTGCTGATGCCGAGCTGGCGCGCCTCGTCCTGGTTGACGCGGATCTGGATCTGCCGCGCCGGCTCCATCCAGTCGAAGTTCACGTGCCGGGCCTGCGGATGCGAGCCCAGGATGCCCGCCAGCTCGAGCGAGATGCGGCGCACCTCGTCCTTGTCGGGCCCCATCACGCGGTACTGCAGCGGCCAGCCCACGGGCGGCCCGAGTTCGAGCGGCGACACCCGCGCCACCATGTCCGGGAACTGCTCGGCCAGCACCTTCTCGAGCTTGATCTGCAGGCGGTCGCGGGACTCGAGGTCCTTGGCGACCACGACCAGCTGCGAGAAGAAGGGATTCGCCAGCTGCACGTTGAGCGTCAGGATGAAGCGCACCGCACCGCGGCCGACATAGCTGCTGAAGTGGTCGACATCGGGGTCGGCCTTGAGGATCTCCTCGAGCTTCTTGACCTCTTCCTCGGTGGCATAGATCGATGCGTTCTGGCGCAGGGTCAGGTCGACCGTCAGCTCGGGCCGGTCGGAGGCCGGGAAGAACTGCTGCGGCACGAAACGCACCAGGAACATCGACCCCACGAAGGCCGCCAGCGTGAGCCCGATGGTCAGCCACTTGGCGCGGATCGCGCCCTTGAGGAAACCGCCGTAGGCATTCAGGAACTTGCTGGGCTTGACCACCGCATCGGCCTTGGGCGACTTGAGCAGCGCCTTGCCCACCAGCGGCGCGAAGATCACGGCGCCGAGCCAGGAGACGATCAGCGCGATCGCCACCACGGCGAAGATCGAGAAGGTGTATTCGCCGGCCGAGCTGCGCGCGAAGCCGATCGGCACGAAGCTGGAGATCGACACCAGCGTGCCGATCAGCATCGGCGCCGCCAGCGTGCGGTAGGCGAAGGTCGCGGCCTGGTCCTTGGTGTCGCCGGCCGCGAGGCGGTTGAGCATCGCGTCGACCGTGGTCATCGCGTCGTCGACCAGCAGGGTCAGCGCGATGATCAGCGCGCCCAGCGAGACCCGGTGCAGGTCGATGTTCACGAAGTCCATGATCGCGAAGACGATCGCCAGCGTGAGCGGGATCGACAGCGCCACCACCGCGCCGGGCCGCACGCCCAGGCTCACGAAGCTGCACACCAGGATGATCGCGATCGCCTGCCACAGCGAGGCCATGAAGTCGCTGATCGCGACATCGACCGTGACCGCCTGGTCGGCCACCAGCGTCGGCTCGATGCCGTGCGGCAGGTTGGCCGTGATGTCGGCCATCACGGCCTTGATGTTCTTGCCGAGCGCGAGGATGTCGCCGGCGTCGCGCATCGCGATCGCAAGGCCGATCGCCGGCTTGCCGTTGACCCTGAACATCGGCTGCGGCGGGTCGGTGAAGCCGCGCCGCACGGTGGCGATGTCGCCCAGGCGAATGTTGCGCCCGCCGAGCACCAGGTTGACCGACTCGATGTCGCGCTCGTTGTCGAAGGAGCCGGTGACGCGCATGAAGACGCGCTCCTGCTCGGTGTGCAGCACGCCCGCCGGACGGATCACGTTCTGCGCCTGCAGCGCCGCCACGATCGCGCCGTAGTCCAGGCGCAGGCCGGCCAGGCGCTCGGTCGAGAATTCGATGAAGATCTGCTCGTCCTGCGCGCCCAGTACCTCGATCTTCGAGACGTCGGGCACCTGCAGCAGGCGCGAGCGCGCGTCTTCGACCTTGTCGCGCAGTTCGCGGAAGGTGTAGCCGTCGGCGGTGAAGGCATAGATGATGCCGAAGGTGTCGCCGAAGTCGTCGTTGAAGAAGGGACCGACGACGCCGGTCGGCAGCGTCTGGCGCATGTCGCCGATGTTCTTGCGCACCTGGTACCAGATGTCCGCCACCTCGGCCGGCGGCGTCGACTGCTTGAGGTCGACGAAGATCGTGGTCTGGCCCGCCGTCGTGTAGCTGCGCACCCGGTCGAGGTGCCGCGTTTCCTGCAGCGTGCGCTCAAGCCGCTCGGTGACCTGCGACAGCGTCTCGTCGACCGTGGCGCCGGGCCAGCCGGCGGCGACGATCATGGTGCGGAAGGTGAAGGCCGGGTCTTCGGCGCGCCCGAGCTTCAGGAACGACAAGGTGCCCGCGACGACCGCGATGATCATCAGGAACACCACCAGCGAGCGCTTGGAGAGCGCCCACTCCGACAGGTTCGGGCCGATCACTTCGCGGCCTCGAGCCAGCGGACCTTCTGTCCCGGCCGCAGCGCCTGGACACCGGCGGTGACGATCACGTCGCCGGGCGCCAGCCCCTGCGAGACCTGGACGCGGGCCGCGTCATAGGCGCGCACCTGCACGTTGCGAGCCGAAACCGTGCCGGCCTTGGTGTCGACCACCCACACCGAGGTCTGGCCGTTGGCGCGCACCAGCGCGCTGGCCGGGATGTCGAGCGCGGGCTCGGTGTTGAGCTTCATGCGCCCGGTGACGGTGCTGCCCAGGCGCATCGCCGCGGGCGGATTGACCAGCCGGACCCGGACCGCGAAGGTGCCGGTGACCGGGTCGGCGCGCGGCGAGACCTCGCGCACCTTGCCCGCGGCCGTGACCTTCGGATCGCCGCCCAGCGAGACCAGGATGTCGGGGTTGGTCGGCGCGATGTCCTTGATCTGGGCCGGGACGTCGAAGACCGCGTCGATCGCGCCTTCGCGCGCCACCTGCACGATCATGCGGCCGGCCGGCACCACTTCCCCGGGCTCGGCGCCGCGCGCCGTGACCACACCGGCCACGTCGGACAGCAGCCGGGTGTAGCTCAGGCGGTTCTGCGCGATGTCGACCAGCGACTGGGCCGAATTGACCTGCGACTGCGTGACCTTGAGCATCGCCTCGGCCTGCTCGAACGAGGCGCGCGAGACCGCGTTCTCGGCCAGCAGGTCGCGCATCCGGTTGAAGGTGTTGCGGGCCTCGATGCCCTGGGCCTGCGCAGCCGCCAACTGGGCCCGCGCGGACTGCAGGCTGCTGTCCTCGTTCATCTGGTCCAGCCGGGCCAGCAGCTGGCCGGGCCTGACCCGGTCGCCGACGTCGACGTTGCGCTCGATCAGCCGGCCGTCGATGCGGAAGGACTGGTTGACCTCGCTCTGGGCCTGTATGCGCCCGGTCAACGACACGGTGTCGCCGACCGTGCGCTGCTCGATCGTCATGACGCGGACGGGACGGACTTCGGGCGCCGGCGCCTCTTCGGCGCGCCTGCAGGCCGACAGCGACACCAGGGCCGCGATCGCCAGCAGCGTCGCCGTCCTGGGCCGGATTCCAACTCGTTGGGCAGCGGATGTCGGGGACACGTGCTGTCTTCCTCTCTCTAACAATTGATCTTCCGGACGCCTCGTGGCGGTCCGTGCCATCCCTCCGGCCCCTCGGGACCGATCGTCAAGCCTCAGAAATCTACTGGATCGCGAATGATCGGGCAGGTCATGCAATGGCCGCCGCCACGTCCGCGGCCCAGCTCGGCACCGACGATCGTCACCACCTCGATGCCCTGCTTGCGCAGCAGCGTGTTGGTGTAGGTGTTGCGATCGTATGCATAAACCACGCCCGGCGAGGCGCAGACCAGGTTGGCACCGCTGTCCCACTGGGTGCGCTCGCGCTGGTAGTCGCTGCCGCCGGCCTCGACCACGCGCAGCTTCTTGAAGCCCAGGGCCTGGGCCACGACGTCGACGAAGGGCTTGTTCTCGGCATGCAGTTCGACGCCGCTCGGATGGCTGCTCGGACGGTACGAGTAGGTGCGCGTCTGGTTCATGAAGTCCGGCGCCAGCAGCACGCAATCGCGGTCGGCGAAGGTGAACACGGTGTCGAGGTGCATCGCGGCGCGGATCTTGGGCATCGCGGCGACGATCACGCGTTCGGCCGCGCCCTTCTTGAACAGCGTGGCGGCGAGCTGGCTGATGGCCTGGCGCGAGGTGCGTTCGCTCATGCCGATCAGCACGTTGCCCTTGCCGATCGGCATCACGTCGCCGCCTTCGAGGGTGGCCAGGCCGTGGTCTTCGGTCGGGTCACCCCACCAGACGTTGACCTTGCCGGCGAAGTCGGGGTGGAACTTGTAGATCGCGGTGGTGAGGATGGTTTCCTCGTGGCGCGCCGGCCAGTACAGCGGGTTCAGCGTCACGCCGCCATAGATCCAGCAGGTGGTGTCGCGCGTGTAGAGCGTGTTGGGCAGCGGCGGCAGCAGGTATTCGGTGACGCCTGCGGCCTCGCGCACCACCTCCAGCGCCTTGCCGCCGATGGACTCGGGGAAGTCGTTGGTCGACAGCCCGCCGATCAGCGTCTCGGCCAGCTTGCGGTTGTCCAGGCCCTCGAGGTAGCTGCGCAGCTCGTCGATGAAGCCGAGGCCGACCTGGTTGGGCACGACCTGGTTGTCGAGGATCCACTTCTTGCCCTCGGGCACGGCCACCGTCTCGGCCAGCAGGTTGTGCATCTCGACCACCTCGATGCCGCGGTCGCGCATCTTGGTGACGAAGTCGAAGTGGTCGCGCTTGGCGTTCTCGACCCACAGCACGTCGTCGAACAGCAGCTGGTCGCAGTTGCTCGGCGTCAGGCGCGAATGGGCCAGGCCGGGGGCGCACACCATCACCTTGCGCAGCTGCCCGACCTCCGAGTGCACGCCGAACTTTGTCTCTTTCACATCCGTAGTCGCCATGTTGACCTCCAAAATTTCAGTGTCTGCCTGTGTATATCCAGTCCGCGTGACTAGATGGTGATGCTGCCGGTGACGAGCCCGTAGATGCCGACCACGGCACCCGCGACGGCGACGAGGAAGATCATCCAGTCGGTGGCCGTGAACACGGTCTTGCCCTGTTCGCGCCGGGCCCAGATATAGAGCAGCGTGCCGGGCGCATAGAGCACCGCCGACAGCAGGATGAACTTGAGGCCGCCCGCGTAGATCATGAAGACCGTGTAGATCACCGCCACCGAGGCCATGATCAGGTCGCGCTTTCGCTCCTCGGGCCGCAGCTGGTAGCTCTCGCCGCGCTTGGAGATCATGAAGCCGTAGGCCGCCACGAACAGGTACGGGATCAGCGCCATCGCGCTGGTGAGGTTCAGCATCAGCGCGAAGGCATCGTTCGAGAAGTAGGTGGTGATCACCAGCAGCTGGACGATGATGTTGCTGAGCCAGAGCGCATTGGCCGGCACCCCGTTGCCGTTCTCCTTGGCGAAGACGGCGGGCATGTCCTTGGTCTTGGCGGCGGTGAACAGCACCTCGGCGCAGATCAGCGACCAGGCCAGGTAGGCGCCGAGCACTGAAATGATCAGTCCCACGCTGACGAACACCGCACCCCAGGGGCCGACCACCGCCTCGAGCACCGCGGCCATCGAGGGCTGGCGCATGCCGGCAATGTCGGCGCGCTGCAGCGCCGCGTAGGGCAGCATCGTCACCAGCACCATCAGGCCGGTGACGCCGATGAAGCCGAGGATGGTGGCCTTGCCGACGTCGGCGCGCTCCTTCGCGAAGCGCGAATAGACGCTGGCGCCCTCGATGCCGAGGAACACGAACACCGTGACCAGCATCGTGGCGCGCACCTGCTCGAAGATGCCGCCTTCCAGGCCGCCGCCGTACAGGTTGGCGCTGAACAGGTCCATCTTGAAGGCGAAGGCCAGCAGCACGATGAAGACCAGGATCGGGATCACCTTGGCCACCGTGACGACGCTGTTGATGAAGGCCGCCTGCTTGATGCCGCGCAGGATCATGAAGTGGAACAGCCAGATGCCGACCGACGCGACCACGATCGCCACCACCGTGTTGCCGTCGCCGAACACCGGGAAGAAGGCGCCCAGGGTGGACTTGATCAGCACCCAGTACGAGACGTTGCCGATGCAGCTGCCGATCCAGTAGCCGAAGGCCGACAGGAAGCCGGGATAGTCGCCGAAGCCGGCCTTCGCATAGGCGAAGACGCCGGCATCGAGGTCGGGCTTGCGCTCGGCAAGCGACTGGAACACCCGTGCCAGCATGTACATGCCGGTGCCCGCGATCAGCCATGCGATGACGGCGCCGAGCGGACCGGTCGCGTTCGCGAAGGTCCGCGGGAGCGAAAAGATCCCCGCACCGACCATGCCGCCCACCACCATCGCGGTGAGCTGCATGCGCGACATCTTCTGTTCAGTCGAAGCCATTCCTACTCCTTCGTTGTTCTTGTCGAGCCTGGGGACTTGTACTGGTTCTTACAAGTTGGAACTAGGATCGAGGTGCCCATAAAGTTTGTCAAGACTCACATTCGGCCATCGCACAGTCACCTTCAGAAGGCTTTCCGGACGTTGAGCCAGAACTCGGTCGAGCTGTAGTTGAAGCCGACCGAGTTGCTCTGGTCGCGAATCCAGAGCAGTTCGGGCCGGAGGGTCCATGTCGGCACGAACTCCCACACCAGGTAGGCCCCCACTTCATAGAGGTTGTCCTTGCGCCGCAGGAACACGCTGTTGTCGAGCGTGTCGGGATGGAAATGAATCCGGTCGGCGTTGAAGGCATCGCGCTCCCACCACGCGAAAGTGCCCCAGCTGAGCTTGTTGTTGACCGTGAAGTCCAGCGCCACGGTGGCGCCGTAGAAGTTGGAATTGCCGTCGGGCCGACTGGTCGCGAAATGCTGGCCGCCATGCGCGGTGACCGTGAGGCTGCCGCTGCCGTCGAGCAGCGAATGGACCCAGCCGCCCGAGATGTCGGCACTGGTGCGGCTGCGCTCGCGCAACGGGCCTTCGGGGTAGCGCCGGCGCCGGTATTCGGCGCCCAGCGTGAGCTGGTTGTCGGGATCGACGCGGTAGCGATAGTCGGCGAACAGGCCGGCGTCGTTGCGGAAGTCGCTGTCGCCGCGGTAGCTGTTGCGCCCCCTGAGACCGACGGCGAGATTGTTCTCGCCGAAGGAGCGGCTGCCGGCCACACGCCAGCGCAGGTCGGAGTCGTTGCGGCTGTCCGAGTTGTCGTAGTAGCGGCCGCGATAGTCGAGGCTGGCGTCGAGCGCATAGCCGTTCGGCAGCGCATAGTTGAGGCCGCCGCCGACCCGGGCATTGACGAAGTCGTCCCTGCGATCGCCGCCGCCGAATGCATCGGTGCCGCGGGTGGAGTTCACGCGATAGCGTCCGATGCCCGTTTCGGCATAGCCGAATCCCGTGAGCGAACGCTTCTCGTCCAGCGCCTGGTTGGCTGCCTTGTTGTAGATCTCGACCTGGCTCAGCAAGTCCTGCGGCAGGCTGTCGAAGCGCAGCACGGTCTCGAACTCGATCTTCGCCTCGGCATACTGGCCGAGCACGAAGTAGGCGCGGCCCAACTCCAGGTGTGCAGCGACGCTGTCCGGCGGCGTGCGTTGTGCCGCCTCGACGATCTCGCGCGCGCGCGCGGGATCCGGCTCGGCCGCCGAGGCAGCGCTCGCGCCCAGCAACGCCAACGAGCCCACGAATGCGCACAGCGCGGCGCGATGCGTCTTTTCCCACCTCTTCCGTCGGCTCATCCAAGCTTCTCCTGAGGCCAATGCCCCATTTTTGGGCATTAAACACGGACCGTTCCCAGGCGGCAATTGGAACGAACAGAACAAGTGTGTCTTGACAATGCAGAGATTCTTGCGGCAATCGGGCCGCAACCTGGCGCCATCTCTACTTGGCCAGGGCCGGCAGCTGATCCAATCGACCGCCTGGCGCGTACATGCGGATGCGGTGCCGCTTCAGGTGCCGGACAAGGAAAGGCGGGCATGTCCAAACACATCGCCGGGGCGATCGGCTGGGTCGAGAGGGGGCTGGTGCCGGACCGCGTCGTGCGCTTCGGCATCCGCCGCTTGCTCAGGGCCAGGCTGGCCGAGCTCGGCGGCGGCGACAGCGCCGCCACCGCGAGACTGACCCGCGAATTCATCGCCGCCATGCATGGCGCAGAGCTGGCACCCCTGGCCGACAAGGCCAACGAGCAGCACTACGAACTGCCCGCCGCCTTCTTCGGCGAAGTGCTGGGAGGCCATCGCAAGTACAGCAGCGGCTATTGGCCGTCCGGGGCCCGGACGCTGGACGAGGCCGAGGCGGCGGCGCTGGCACTCACTTGCGAGCACGCCGGCCTGGCCGACGGGCAGAAGGTGCTCGAGCTCGGCTGCGGATGGGGTTCGCTGAGCCTCTGGATCGCGCGGCGCTACCCGGCCAGCCAGGTCACGGCGCTGTCGAACTCGCACAGCCAGCGCCTGCACATCGAAGCCGAGGCCCGGCGCCGCGGCCTGCACAACCTGCAGGTCGTCACCGCCGACATCAACGCCTTCGACACCGCGGAGCGCTTCGACCGCGTGGTCTCGGTCGAGATGTTCGAGCACCTGCGCAACTGGCCCCGGGCCTTCGCCAAGGTCTCGCGCTGGCTGGCACCGCAGGGGCGCTTCTTCATGCACGTCTTCACGCATCGCGCCGCGCCCTACGCCTTCGTGGCGCGCGACGAGAGCGACTGGATGAGCCGCCACTTCTTCTCCGGCGGCATGATGCCCAGCGACGAGCTCGCGGCCCGCTGCCAGCAAAGCCTGCGGCTGCTGGACCACTGGCAGTGGAACGGCACGCACTACCGGCGCACGGCCGAAGCCTGGCTCGAGAACATGGACCGCCGCCAGCACGCCCTGCGCCCCCTGTTCGCCAGCACCTACGGCGCCCAGGCCGGGATCTGGTGGAACCGGTGGCGCGTGTTCTTCATGTCGGTGGCCGAACTGTTCGGCTTCGCCGGCGGCAGGCAGTGGGGCGTGAGCCACTACCTGTTCGAGAACCCGCATCGCGCCGTGGCCGCGCGCGATGCCTGAGCAGCCGGCGCTGCCCCAGGCGGCCCTGGCCGGGCTGGCATTGATCGCCGGCATCGCGCTGCTGACCTGGCTGATCAGCCTGCGCCAGCGCGATGCCAGCCTGGCCGACCGCGCCTGGCCCGCCTTCATCGGCGGCGCGGCGCTGGTCTATGCGGTCCAGCTGCCCGCCGCCGGTGCCCGCGGCACGGCCATGGCAGCGCTCGCGATCGCCTGGGCGCTGCGCCTGGGCCTCTACATCACGCTGCGCAACCGGGGCCACGGCGAGGACCGCCGCTACCGGCAGATGCGGGAGCGCAACCAGCCGCATTTCGGACTCAGGAGCCTCTACCTGGTGTTCGGCCTTCAGGCGCTGCTGGCGTGGATCGTCACGGCGCCGCTGCTGGCCGGCATGGCGGCGATGCGTCCGTTCGGCTGGCTCGATGCGACGGGCGCGGCGCTGGCGGCCTTCGGCATCGCCTTCGAGGCGATCGCCGATGCGCAGATGGCGCGCTTCAAGTCGATGCCAGGGCAGCGCGGCCGCGTCATGGACCGTGGCCTCTGGCACTACAGCCGGCATCCCAACTACTTCGGCGAGGCCTGCGTCTGGTGGGGCCTCTGGCTGATGGCCGTGGCGGGCGCGGGCTGGGGCGGAGCCTGGGCCGCGGTCTCGCCCGCGCTCATGACGCTGCTGCTGCTGCGCGTCTCGGGCGTGAGCCTGCTCGAGCAGGACATCGCCGAACGCCGGCCCGCCTACCGGGACTACGTCGCGCGCACCAACGCCTTCCTGCCCGGGCCGCCGCGCAAGGACCCCGCATGACAGGCCAGCATTTCGCCATCGCCGGCGCGCCGACCGGGCCCTGAAGGCCGGGCTACATCCCGACCAGCGAGCCCAGCATGCGCGCCAGCGCGCCCTGGAACAGGACCCGGCCTTCGACCGAGGCGAGGCAGATGCACTCGCCGGCCGCCAGCACCTTGGGCTGGTGATGGATGTCGCCGTCGGCCTCGTCGAAGTCGCCCGGACCGAACAGCGCCCGGCCATCGTGGAAGGCGCCGTGCAGCACCTGCGTCAGCTCGCTCTGGCTGTGGGTGTGGAAGGGCAGCTCCTTGCCGGCTCCAATGCGCAGCAGGAAGACATTGGCCGCGGCGTCGAAGGGCACGGTGACGCGGCTCCAGCGCATGCCGGGCCCGATCCATCGCCAGGGCGTCGCGCTGCAGCCCCGCAGCGCACGCGGCCAGGCCATGCCGTCGGGCAGGGCCGGCCGGCTGGTGCGCCTTGACTTCGGGCGCGCGGCCGGTGGCGGCGGCGGCGCATCGATCGCGGCCAGGGTTTCGGCCAGCGCCTGCGACGGCAGCACGGCGGGCGCGAGCTGCTCCAGCATGGCGCCGCCGACGGCTTCGAGCTCGCGCAGCCGCGCGCGGCAGTGGGCACAGCCTTCGACATGGCTGGCAACCAGCAGCGAATGCCCGCTGGAAAGCGTGCCGGCCGCCTCGGCCAGCAGGAGTCCGTCGTCCGGATGGTGGTGGATCATGGTTCTAGCTCGTCGAGCAATCGACGCAGATGGTTCACGGCGAGCCGCACTCTGGACTTGACGGTGCCGAGCGGAATGCCCAGGTACTGGGCGATCCGGGCGTGCGGCTGCTCTTCATAGAAGGACAGGTGCAGCACCTGCGCCTGTTCGGCCGACAGCCGCGCGAACGCCTCGCGCAGGCCACGCTCGCGCCGTCCGGCACGCAGCTGCTCGTCGAGCGCGGGGGCGGTGTCCGGCAGTTCGCTGCCGTCGTTGTCCTCGCCGTCGACGAATGTCGCGCCGCCCTGGCGCCTGAAATGATCGACCCGCAGGTTGCGGGCGATGGTGAAGATCCAGGTCGAGACGCCGGCCTGCGCCGGATCGAAAGTCGCGGCCTTGCGCCAGACGCTGACCATGGTCTCCTGCGCCAGTTCCTCGGCCAGGCCCTCGGCACTGCCGCCGCGCATCAGGTAGGCCTTCACGCGCGGCGCGAAATGACGGAACAGCACCGCGAATGCCTGCCGGTCACCGGTACGGGCAACGGCCTGCAGCATCTCGCTGAGTTCTTCGCTAGTCGCCATCGCTCCCCGGTTCTGATGCAGCGTCAGGATCGACCGGCCTGGCGGCCTGGCCACAGGCCTCGCGGCCGCTGCGGAGGACTGACGCACGGTGTTCATGTCGTTGATACGCACCAGCCGGGAAATTAGATCACAGCAGCCTGGCGCGAAGTAATCCAAAGTCCCCCCGCCTGCGTAGAAGCTGCCAGACCCAGTGCCAGGACCCGCCGACCATGAGAACCGATTTCGCGCCCGACGGCGCTCCAGCCGCCCGCGCCGGCGACCGATCGATGCTTGACGTCGCGGTCATCGGCAGCGGCATCTCGGGCCTCTCGGCCGCCTGGCTGCTGTCGCACAGGCACCGGGTCACCCTGTTCGAGGCCGACGGGCGGGCCGGCGGCCACAGCCACACGGTCGAGGTGCCGGCGGCCGGCGGACCGATCGCCGTCGACACCGGCTTCATCGTCTACAACGAGGCCGCCTATCCGAACCTGAGCGCCCTGCTGGCCCACCTCGAGGTTGCGACCCGGCCCTCGGAAATGTCCTTCGCGGTCAGCCTCGACCAGGGCGCGCTGGAGTATTCGGGCAGCGGCCTGCGCGGCCTGTTCGCGCAAGCCCGCAATCTCGCCAGCCCGCGCTTCTGGTCGATGCTGCGCGACCTGGTCCGCTTCTACCGGGAGGCGCCGGCCGACGCCGCGCGCATCGGGCTGATGCCGCTGGACGCGTACCTCGACCGGCGAGGCTACGGACGCGCCTTCCGCGACGACCACCTGTACCCGATGGCCGCGGCCATCTGGTCGACCCCGGCAGCGCAGATCGGCAACTACCCGACCGAAGCCTTCGTGCGCTTCTGCGAGAACCACCAGCTGCTCGACCTGGGGCGGCGCGAAGCCTGGCGCACCGTGCAGGGGGGCAGCCGCAGCTATGTGCAGCGCATCAGCCACCACCTCGGCGACCGGCTGCGGCTGGACAGCGCCGCGATCGAGGTCCGGCGCGGCGCGCATGGCGCCTTCGTGCGCTGCGCCGGCGGCGCCGCCCCCGAGCGCTTCGACCATGTCGTGATCGCGACCCACGCCGACCAGGCACTGCGCCTGCTGCCGGATGCCAGCACCGACGAGAAGCGCCTGCTGGGCGCCTTCCGCTACAGCCGCAACCGCGCGGTGCTGCACAGCGACGCCGCGCTGATGCCGCGCCGCCGCGCTGTCTGGTCGAGCTGGAACTACGCCGCCGACCGCCGCCGCAGCGAAGCCCTCAGCGTGACCTACTGGATGAACCGGCTGCAGGGCATCCCTGAATCGACACCGCTGTTCCTGACCTTGAACCCGATGCAGGAGCCGGCGGCGGGGCAGCTGATCCGCAGCGAGCTCTACGAGCATCCGCTGTTCGACGCCGCAGCGATCCGCGCACAGGACGAACTCTGGTCCCTGCAAGGTCGCAGCCGCACTTGGTTCTGCGGCGCCTATTTCGGTTCCGGCTTCCACGAGGACGGCCTGCAGGCCGGCCTGGCCGTGGCCGAGGCGCTCGGCGGGGTGCGCCGGCCGTGGCAGGTGGCGAACGAATCGGGGCGGCTGCGGCTGCCGCTGGCGGCCCGCACCACATGAGCCGCGAATCGGCCCTCTACGTCGGTCGCGTGATGCACCAGCGGCTGCGGCCGGTGCGGCATCGGCTGGACTACCGCCTGTTCTCGCTGCTGGCGGACCTGGACGAACTGGCCGAGCTCGATCGCCGGCTGCGGCTGTTCTCGGTGAACCGCTTCAACCTCTTCAGCCTGCACGAAAGCGACTACGGCGACGGCCGCGGTCTTCGCCCGCACGTGGAGCGGCAACTGGCAGCCGCGGGCCTGAGCGCGGGCGGCCCGATCCGGCTGCTGAGCATGCCGCGCATCCTGGGCCACGCCTTCAATCCGCTGTCGGTCTACTTCTGCCACCAGCCCGACGGCGCGCTGCAGGCCATCCTCTACGAAGTCAACAACACCTTCGGCGAGCGGCACAGCTACCTGATCCCGGTCGACGCCGCCGAGGCGCGCAGCGACTGCATCACGCAGCAGTGCGAGAAGCGCTTCCATGTCTCGCCCTTCCTCGGCCTCGAGATGCGCTACGGCTTTCGCGTCGAGCCGCCGCGGCCGGACCGTGCCGGCCTCGCACTCGGCGTCAGCGCGAGCGACGCCGAGGGCACGCTGCTGCAGGCGCGCCTCGATGCGCGCAGGCGGCCGCTCGGCGATGCGGCGCTGCTGCGCGTGTTCCTCACCCATCCGCTACTGGCGCTCAAGGTCGTGGCTGCGATCCATTGGGAAGCGCTGCGGCTGTGGCTCAAGGGAGTGCGCCTGCACCGGCGCCCCGCTCCGCCGGCGACGCCGGTCACCATCACCAAGGCCAGAGATTCATGAGTGCATCCACTTCGTCCAACGGCTTCGGCAGCGACGAGCACATCGATCACACGGCGGCCGCGCTGCGTGCCCGCGGAGGCCGGCCGCTTCGCAGGCTGCTCGCGCGGCTGCTGTGCAGCCTGAGCCACGGCGCGCTCGGCGTGCAGTTGCCGGACGGCACGCGCGTCGAGGGTCGCGGCGCGGCCGAAGGTCCGGAGGCCTTCATTGCGCTGAAACGCTGGCGGCCGCTGGCCCGGCTGCTGCTGCAAGGCGACCTCGGGCTAGCGGCCTCCTACCGCGACGGCGACTGGACCACGCCGGACCTGAGCGCCCTGCTCGAGTTCGGCATCCGCAACGAAGCCAGCTGGGGCCGCGTGCTCGAGGGCTCGTGGTTCGCGCGCCGGCTCGGGGACCTGTTCCGCGTCAGCCGCGCCAATACGCGGCGCGGCAGCCGGCGCAACATCGCCTTCCACTACGACATGGGCAACGACTTCTATGCCCAATGGCTGGACCCGGCACTGATCTACTCGAGCGCGCTCTATGCCAGCGGCGACGAATCGCTCGAAGCGGCGCAGGCCGCCAAGCTCGATCGCATCCTCGCGCTGCTGGACCTCCCGCCGCAGGCGACGGTGCTCGAGATCGGCTGCGGCTGGGGTGCCCTGGCGGCCGCGCTCGCCGCCCGCCACGGCGCCCGCGTGACCGGCCTGACGCTGTCGACCGAACAGCTCGCGCATGCACGGCGGCAGCTGCGCGAACAGGGGCTGGCCGACGTCGACCTGCGGCTGCAGGACTACCGCGACGTCGAAGGCCGGTACGAGCGCATCGTCTCGATCGAGATGCTCGAGGCGGTCGGCGAACGCTACTGGCCGCAGTACTTCGACACCCTGAGCGAGCGGCTCGCGCCCGGCGGTTCGGGGGTGCTGCAAGTCATCACCATCGCCGACGAGCACTTCGATCGCTACCGCGGCAGCACCGACTTCGTGCAGCGCTTCATCTTCCCCGGGGGCAAGCTGCCTTCGGTGAGCGCGATGAAGGCACAGGCCGGGCGCGCCGGCCTCGTGCTGCAGACGGCCGAATCCTTCGGCGCCAGCTATGCGCTGACTCTCGCCGAATGGCGCCGCCGCTTCCACGCCGCGTGGCCCGCGATCGCGGCGCTCGGCTACGACGACGCGTTCCGGCGCCTGTGGGAGTACTACCTCTGCTACTGCGAGGCGGGCTTTCGCAGCGGCCGCGTCGACGTCGGTCTCTTTACCTTCTCGCACGCACTGAAGAACTGATCTGTCGTGCCCGCGGCCGCGTATCAACAGCAGCCGTTGCGGATCTCGTGGCGGCCCCATTCCAACAGGAGCACTCCATGCAGATCAGATTCAAACGCGCCGCTTCCATCGCTCTCGCCGCATCGCTTGCCATCGGCGCCGCCACGGCGATGGCCCAGGTCATGGTCGGCGGAGCGCCGATGCTGCCGACCAAGGACATCATCGACAACGCGGTGAATTCGAAGGACCACACGACGCTGGTGGCGGCGGTGAAAGCCGCGGGCCTGGTCGACACGCTCAAGGGCGCGGGGCCGTTCACGGTGTTCGCGCCGACCAACGAAGCCTTCGCGGCACTGCCCGACGGCACCGTCGACATGCTGCTCAAGCCCGAGAACAAGGCCAAGCTGACGACCGTCCTGACCTACCACGTGGTGCCCGGCAAGATCGATGCGGCGACCCTGCTGAAGCAGATCAAGGACGGCGGCGGCATGGCCTCGCTGAAGACCGTGGCCGGCGGCGCGCTGACCGCGAAGACCGCCAACGGCAAAGTCATGGTCGTCGACGGCAACGGCAACGCGGCCACCGTGACCATCGCCGACGTCGTGCAGTCGAACGGCGTGATCCACGTCGTCGACAAGGTGCTGCTCCCGAAGTGAGCGCGAATCACGCCAGGGCCTTCATCCACTTCACGAGGACATCGCCATGAACTCCAGACAGATCGCGATCGCAGCCCTGAGCGGCCTCTCGGCACTGGTCGCCCAGGCCTTCCAGGGCGAACAGAACCCGCTGCCGCCCCAGCCCTTCCAGTCGACGCAGACGCGCGCCGAGGTGCGGGCGCAAGCCCTGCAGCCGATGCAGATCAGCAACGGCGGCACCGGCGTCGCGGCGCGGGTCGATGCGGCTGACAGGGCCCAGGTTCGGGCCGGTGCGCGCACGATCACGGCGGCAGGCGCGGCCACCTACGGCGACACCACCTACCGGCGCAACTGAGGCCTTCGCGCGCCTGCCCGGCATGTGGCTGGCAGGCGCGCATAAAACATCCTTTATCAATGCATTTGTTGGTCAATACATGCATTGATCAAAAAACCCTTGGCATACTGAACCGCCAATTGAAGAATCTGGGCTTCGCAACGCCTACCCGGGACTTCTTCATGACCGCTCCGTCTCCCTCGCTGTTCAGCCATGTACCGCCCTACGAGGGCGACCCGATCCTGTCCCTCATGGAAGCCTTCCA
Organism: Variovorax saccharolyticus; assembly: GCF_030316765.1. GTDB lineage: Bacteria > Pseudomonadota > Gammaproteobacteria > Burkholderiales > Burkholderiaceae_C > Variovorax > Variovorax saccharolyticus. The sequence continues at coordinate 702,566 of NZ_JASZYT010000002.1, read as the reverse complement.
GGCCGATCCGCGGGCCCACAAGGTCAGCCTCAGCATCGGGGTCTATTTCGACGATGAAGGCCGCCTGCCGGTGCTGGGGTCGGTGCGCCGCGCGGAGACCGCGCTGCTGCAGGATATCGGTCCGCGTCCCTACCTGCCGATCGAGGGCATCGCCGACTTCCGCAGCGCCGTGCAGCGCCTGCTGTTCGGCGCTGCGCACGAGGCCGTCGCCAGCGGCCGCATCGCCACCCTGCAGACCCTGGGCGGCTCCGGCGCGCTGAAGGTCGGCGCCGACTTCCTGCGGCGCTACTTCCCCGAAGCCGGCGTCTGGGTCAGCGACCCGACCTGGGACAACCACCGGGCCATCTTCGAAGGCGCCGGCCTGGAGGTGAAGACCTATCCCTACTACGACCCGGCCACCGGCGGCCTCTCGTTCGACCGCATGCTGGAGAGCCTCGACGCCCTGCCGCGCCACAGCATCGTGCTGCTGCATGCGAGCTGCCACAACCCGACCGGGGTCGACCTGTCGAAAGCGCAATGGGAGTCGCTGATCCCGGTGCTGCGCGAGCGCGGCCTGATCCCCTTCATCGACATCGCCTACCAGGGCTTCGGCGACGGCCTCGACGAGGACGCCTTCGCCCTGCGCGCGCTGGCCGACGCGGGCATCCCCTTCTTCGCCGCCAACTCCTTGTCCAAGAACTTCTCGATGTACGGCGAGCGCTGCGGCGGCCTCAGCGTGGTGTGCGAGGACCGCGCGGCAGCCGAGACCGTGCTGGGCCAGCTCAAGGCGACGGTGCGCCGCAATTACTCGACCCCGCCCACGCACGGCGCCCGCGTGATCACCCGCGTGCTGCAGGACCCGGCGCTGTTCGCGCTCTGGACCGACGAGACCGCCGCCATGCGCCGCCGCATCCGCGCCATGCGCGAACGCCTGCTGGCGGTGCTCGACGAGAAGTTCCAGGGCCGGCGCGACTTCGGCTACCTGGTCACGCAACGCGGCATGTTCAGCTACACCGGCCTCGGCGAGGCGCAGGTGGCACGGCTGCGCGACGAGCATGCGGTCTACCTGGTGCGTTCGGGCCGGATGTGCCTGTCGGGGCTGACCAGCGCCAACGTGGACCACGTCGCGCAGTCGATGGCGGCGGTGCTCTCGTGAAGGAGATCGTCGACACCGGCCTGCCGGCACTGGCGCAGCCTTTTTCATGGGCCGTGAAGGCCTCGGGCCTGCTGTTCACCGCCCATGGCCCGGTGCGCCCCGACGGCAGCATCGACACCGGCGCCATCGAGGATCAGGCCCGCCTGACCTTCGCCAACCTGCAGCGCGCGGTGCAAGCCGCGGGCGGCCGGCTCGACGACGTCACGCAGGTGCTGATCTACATGACCGACGTCAAGGACATGCCGGCGATCGACCGCGTGTACCGCGAGTTCTTCGCTGCGCCCTACCCGAACCGCTCGAGCATGGGCGTCGCCGGCCTGGTGGTGCCGGGCATGAAGATCGAGATCGTGGCCTACGCCGCGGTATAGCCCCGCCTTGGGAGCGGCCCGGCGCCGGCCTTTCTGCTCACACTCCAGCCTGCTGGTGCCGGAATTCCTGGGTCTTGCCGCCGTAGCCGTAGGCGGCGGCCCGGGCATCGATCAGGTGCACGTACGACACCTCGTGCAGGTCGCTCCTGAGCTCGGCCATCGCGGCATGGACCTCGCGCAGGTAGCGCGCCTTCTCGGCCTTGGTGTTGGTCTCGTCCGTGATGCTGATGTCGAGGTGAAAGGCCGACTTCCCGAGCTCCGCGAGCGACTGGCCGCCGACGAACCAACTGTCGGCGGCGATGTACTGCACCGTGATCGCGATCACGGGCAGCTTCTTGTCGAGCACGGACTGGGTCAGCTGCGACACCTTGTCGACGACCTTGCGGGTGAGCCGGGCGTCGGGCTGGCCGGAGAGATGAATGACGATGTGCGGCATGGCGAGAAACCTCATGCAGTGAAAGAGACTTCATTGTCGGAACTGCATTTCCATCTGAAAAGCGGGAAGATATGATACATGTCATCTGTTTCTAGAATGGATATCCGAATGCAGCCACTCGATCTCGAACAGCTCCGGACCCTGGTCGCGGTGGTCGATGCGGGCAGCCTGACCGCGGCGGCGCCGGTGGTGTTCCTCTCGCAGTCCGCGGTCAGCGAGAAGATGCGCAAGCTCGAGCAGCGCATCGGCCACACGCTCCTGACCCGCAGCAAGGCCGGCGTGGCGCCGACGCCCGCCGGCCTTCGCCTGCTCGCGCATGCCCGCCGCCTGCTCGCGGCGAGCGACGAGGCCCTGCGCGACCTCGGCGGCGAGACGCTGCAGGGCGAGCTGCGGCTCGCGGTCACCGACTACTTCAGGCCCGGTGAACTGAGCCGGCTGCTGAGCCGGCTCGGCCAGAGCTACCCGCAGCTTCGCCTGCACGTGAACGTGTTGCAGGGCAGCGCCATGGAAGCCGCATTCGGCCGCGGCGAGTTCGACATCGGCCTGGCGATGCGCATCAACCCGGCCGCATCCAGGACCGGCGCCCGCGGGCCCGGCGCGCCGCTGCGCCGCGAAGCGCTCGCCTGGGTCGCCGCGGAGGGCCATCGCATCGTGCGCGGCGAGCCGCTGCGGCTGCTGGTGCTGCCCGACAGCTGTTCGCTGCACCAGTTCACGATCCGCCTGCTGCGGGAGCGGCGCGTGCCGCACGCGGTGGCCCATGTCGCCTCCGGCGTGGCCGGCCTGCAGTCGGCCCTGGCGGCCGGGCTCGGCGTGGCCTGCCTCAACGAATCGGCGCTTTGCGCCGGCGTGGCACGGCTGCCGGCGCCGCACGGCCTGCCGTCGCTGCCGCGCGTGGCCTTCCAGTTCCTGCCGGCGCGCCGCGCCGAACCAGAGCTGGTCACCCGCGTGCGCGAGTTGCTCGCCGCGCAGCTCGTGTGAGCCGTCCGGCGTCGGGCTGCCGCAGCTGCCTTTACAGTCGACGCATGACAGGTCAGTCCAAGACATTCATCCACCGGGCCGCATCAGGCCTCGCCTGCGCGATCGCGGGCTCGCTGCTGATCGGATGTGCGACATCCACCTCGCCGCCGCCGAAGAGCGCGGCGCCGGCCTCGGCCGCAAGCTCCGCAGCGCGCACCGAAGCTTCGCGCGGCACGCCATCGTCCAAGCCGCAGCGGGCGACCCAGTCGGCCAAGGCTTCCAAGGCGAAGCCGGCCGCCGGATCGAAGAAGGCGCAGCCTCGCAACGAGGCCGACAGGCCCGTGGCGTCGGTCAAGCCCGACCGCAGCTACCAGCGGCCCGCGAGCGGCGCCGTCGTGGCGCGCTTCGACGGCCGCTCGAACAAGGGCGTGGATTTCGCGGGGGCGAAGGGCGATCCGGTCCGCGCCGCCGGCGACGGCAAGGTGGTCTTCGCGGCGGCCACGCTGCGCGGCTACGGCCGGCTGGTGATGATCAAGCACGACGCCACCTACATGTCGGCCTACGCCCACAACAGCGAGCTGCTCGTCAAGGAGGGCCAGGCCGTGAAGCGCGGCCAGGTGATCGCCCGCATGGGGGACACCGAGTCCGCCACCGTGAAGCTGCACTTCGAACTGCGCCGCAACGGCAGCGCGATCGATCCGATGCCGTTCTTCGCCGCGAGCGGCGCAGCCGCCGGCACCGCGGACGACTGAACGCCCGGCCGCCGGCCTGCAGCCGGTTCACTGGATCAGCTTGTCGGCCCGGTTCAGCACCGCCCGCGGGATCGTCAGGCCGAGCCGCTTCGCGGTCTGCAGGTTGACCAGCAGCTCGAACTTCGTCGGCTGCTCGATCGGCAGGTCGGCGGGCTTGGCGCCCTTGAGGATCCTGTCGACATAGCGCGCGCCGTCCTTGCCCTCGTTGCCATAGCCGGGCCCGTAGGCCATCAGGCAGCCGTTCTCGGCGTAGTCGCTGCGGGCGCAGATCGTCGGCAGCCCGTGCGCGATGGCCATCTCCGCGATCGTCTTCTGGTTCGAGTTGGCCACCGGGTTCAGGGTCACCCACACCGCGGTGCTACGCGCCTTGACCGCATCCTTGAAGGCATCGACATAGGCAGCGGCGCTGCTGGCCTCCATCGAATACAGCTGGAGGCCGAGCGTCTCCGCCGGCACCTGGCTGGCCTGCCACTGGGGGACGGAGCCGGGCGCGAGCGGGTCCCACAGCACCGCCACCCGCTTGACCGAGGGAAGGACCTCCTTCAGGAGCTCGAGTCGCTTGCCGGTGAGGATCGCCGCCACGTTGGTGATGCCGGTGGCGTTGCCGCCGGGCCGCGCCAGGCTCTCGGCCAGCCCGGTGGCGATCGGGTCCGTGACGCCCATGAAGACGATCGGGACGGACCGCGTGGTCCGGGCGGCGGCCTGCGCCGCGTTCGAGGTCACGGCGACGAGGACGTCGATGTCGAGGGCGATCAGCTCCGCTGCCAGGCTCGGCAGCCGCTGCAGGTCGTGGCTCTCGTGGCGGTAGTCGATAAGGATGCTCTGCCCTTCGACATAGCCGAGATCGCGCAGCCCGCGCCGGAACGCCTCCAGCCGTGGCGCGTCGGCGCTGGCCGAAACGGCCGCCAGATAGCCCAGGCGGGGAACCTTCCTGGACTGCTGAGCCTGCGCCACCGAGGCGCAGACCGCCAGCATGGCGCAAAGAAGTACCCACCAGATCCTGCTGCGCATCAGTTCTCTCCTTGTCGCCGGCAGCCGCTGGATCGATTCTGCGCCCGCGCCCGCGCCGCGGGCGAGATGCCGACTCGGCCAATAGGCCTACCCGCCCGCTCTTCCCATCGTGCGGGCGACGTTGTCCAATGGGCGGGCCATGAAGGCACCGGATTCGTCCCCCGCCTCGCTTCCCGGCGAACTTGCATCGACCGCCCCAGGCCGGCGCTCGGCGGCGTTGCCGCAGGGCACGCGGGACGTCCATCGCGGCCGCCTGTTCCGCAAGTATTTCCTGCTGATCCTCTCGCTGGTCACGACGGTGCTGCTGGCGTCCAGCGCGATCAGCCTTTATTTCTCCTACCAGGAGAACAAGACGGCGCTGGCCAGCCTGCAGCACGAGAAGGCCGTCGGCGCGGCATCGCGGATCGAGCAGTACGTGCAGCAGGTCTTCGAGCAGCTGGCCTATGCCGCGCTGGCCCAGCTCGAGGCCTCCGACCTGGAAGCGCGGCGCGCGGAGTTCTGGCGCCTTCTGCGCCAGGCGCCCGAGGTGACCGACATCGCGCAGCTCGACGGCGCCGGCCGCGAGCAGGTGGTGGTGTCGCGCGTCGGGATGGACGTCGTCGGCTCGGGCCGGGACCGGTCGTCGGAATCCGCATTCCGCAGCGCCCTTCCCGGCGCGCCGTGGTTCGGACCGGTCTACTTCAACCGCGGCACCGAGCCCTACATGACGGTCGCGATCCGCGCCGCCGGCCCGGGCGGCCCGGTCACGATGGCCGAGCTGAACCTCAAGTTCATCTGGGACGTGGTGTCCCGCATCCACATCGGCGAGGCCGGCAAGGCCTATGTGATCGACAGCAACGGCCTGCTGGTCGCCGACCCCGACATCGGGCTGGTGCTGCGCAAGACCAGCCTGGCCTCGCTGCCGCATGTCCAGGCGGCACTGGCCGATGGCGCACCGCCGGGCCTGGCGATGGTGTCGCGCGACCTGCAGGGCGCCACGGTGCTGACCTCGATGGCGTCGATCCAGCCGCTCGGCTGGCGGGTGTTCGTGGAGCAGCCGATCGCCGAGGTGTACGCCAAGCTCAACGCCTCCTTCCTGCGCGCCGCCGTGCTGCTGCTGGCGGGCCTGGTGATCTCGGCCGTGGCGGCATCGCTGCTGGCGCGCAGCATGGTGCAGCCGATCCGCACGCTGGCGCGGGGGGCGCGGCACATCGGCCAGGGCGACCTGAACCAGCAGATCGAGGTCCGCACGGGCGACGAGCTGGAAGGCCTGGCCAACCAGTTCAACCGCATGTCGGCGCAGCTGCGCGAGTCCTACGGCGAACTGGAGCGCAAGGTCGAGCAGCGCACCGCCGAACTGAGCACATCGCTCGAGCACCTGACGGCAACGGCCGAGATCCTTCGCGTCATCAGCCGCTCGCCGACCGATCTGCAGCCGGTCCTGCAGGCGGTCGCGGAGCGCGCGGCGGATCTGTGCCGGGCCTACGGGTGCAGGATCTGGCTGCCCGAGGACGATCACCTGCGCTCCATGACCGGCTACCTCGGCACCCGCAGCGACACGGTCGCCGGCCAGGACGAAGTCCTGCCCCTGACCCGGGGATCGGTGGTCGGGCGCGCCTTCGCCGAGCGCCGGACGGTGCACGTCCAGGACGTGGCCCGGGTGCTCGATGCCGAGTTTCCCGATTCGCGCGGGCCGCAGGCGCGCCATGGCTTCCGCACCGTGATGGCGGTTCCGATGGTTCGCGAGGGTGCGTCGGTCGGCATCATCGCCGTGATGCGCCGGCACGTGCAGCCCTTCTCGAATGCCGAAGTGCGGCTGGTCGAGACCTTCGCCGACCAGGCGGTGATCGCGATCGAGAACGCGCGCCTGTTCCGGGAGATCGAGGACAAGAGCCGGCAGATCGAAGTCGCGAACCAGCACAAGTCGGAGTTCCTGGCCAACATGTCGCACGAGCTGCGCACGCCGCTGAACGCCATCATCGGCTTTTCCGAGGTGCTGACCGAGCAGATGTTCGGCGCGGTCAACGACAAGCAGATGGAGTACCTGCGGGACATCCATTCCTCGGGCCAGCACCTCTTGACCCTGATCAACGACGTGCTGGACCTGTCGAAGATCGAGGCCGGGCGGATGGAGCTGGACCTGAGCTGCTTCGACCTCGGCCTGCTGCTGGAGAACGCCATGATCCTGGTGCGCGAGCGGGCGCAGCGCAATGGCCTTTCGCTGTCGCTGGAGGTCGGCGAGGGCTTGCACGAATGGGTTGCCGACGCGCGCAAGGTCAAGCAGGTGGTGGTCAACCTGCTCTCCAACGCGGTGAAGTTCACGCCCGCCGGCGGCCGCGTGCAGCTCAGCGCGCAGCGCGTCGAAGGCGCCGCCGGCCCGGCGATGGCCGAGGTCAGCGTTGCCGACACCGGCGTCGGCATCGCGCCCGAAGACCACGCCCTGGTGTTCGACGAATTCCGCCAGGCGGGCAACGACTACCTGCGCAAGGCCGAGGGCACCGGCCTCGGCTTGCCGCTGGCCCGGCGCTTCGTCGAGCTGCACGGCGGCACCCTCGGCGTCCAAAGCCGTCTCGGCGAAGGCGCGACTTTCACCTTCGTGCTGCCGCTGCAGTCCCTGGAGGCCCTCGGATGAGCACGGAGATGCTTCGATGAATGCGCATGTCCTGGTCGTCGACGACGTCGACAAGAACGTCCGGCTGCTGGCCGATGTCCTCACGGCGCGCGGTTACCGCGTCAGCACCGCTGCGTCGGGCGAAGAGGCGCTGGCGCGCATCGCCGCCGACCCGCCCGACCTGGTGCTGCTGGACGTGATGATGCCGGGCATGAACGGCTACGACGTCTGCCGCGCGATCCGCGCCGATCCCGCCCTCGCCGTCCTGCCCGTGGTGCTGGTGACGGCGCTGGATCCCGAGCAGGAGCGCGTGAACGGCCTGAACGCGGGAGCCGACGATTTCCTCGGCAAGCCGATCCACCAGGCCGAGCTGCTGGCCCGCGTGCGTTCCCTGCTTCGGGTGAAGGCGCTGTACGACGAGGTGCAGCGCCAGCGCACCGAGCTGCAGGCGTGGAACAGCACGCTCGAGCAGCGCGTGGCCGAGAGCGTGACGCAGCTCGAGCGCGTGGGCCAGCTCAAGCGCTTCTTCTCGCCGCAACTGGCGGAGGCGATCCTGGCCGGCGGCGCCGACGATCCGCTGCGCAGCCACCGGCGCGAGATCACCGTCGTCTTCCTCGACCTGCGCGGATTCACCGCCTTCACCGAGACCGCGGACCCCGAGGAGGTGATGGCCGTGCTGGCCCAGTACCATGCCGCGATGGGCCGCCTGGTGCTCGACCATGAAGGCACGCTGGAGCGCTTCTCGGGCGACGGGATGATGATCTTCTTCAACGATCCGCAGCCGGTGGCCGACGCGCCGGCGCGGGCCTTGCGCATGGCCGTGCAGATGCAGCGCGAGATGGTCGCGCTCAGCGGCCAATGGCGCCGCCGGGGCTACGACCTGCACATGGGCGTCGGCATCGCCCAGGGCTTCGCGACTCTCGGCGGCATCGGCTTCGACGGCCGCATCGACTACGGCGCCATCGGCACCGTGACCAACCTGGCGGCACGCCTGTGCGCCGAAGCGGCCGGCGGCGAGATCCTGATCTCGCAACGCGTCCAGGGCGCCTTGCAGGACCTGCCGCTCGATGCCGGTTGGTCGATCCAGGAGATCGGCGAGCTGGAACTCAAGGGCTTCCACCGCAAGGTGGCGGCCTGGCGCGTCACGGCGCAGGAGCCGGGCGGCTGAAGCGTCCGGGCCGTTTCGCACGGCCGAAGGAGGTTGCGAAGGCAAGGCTTCGCAGGCACGATATTGCCGCACTGCGAAGAAACGCGCGTGCTCGCCTGCCGGCGCCGGATCGCGACGGCCGAGTTGCACCGGATCCGCCACGCCCGCCCATGTCCTTCCTCTGGCCCCAGTACCTCTGGCTCCTGCTGGCGCTGGTACCGCTGCCGGCGGCCTACGCCTGGCTGCTGCGCCGCCGGAGCAAGGCCGCCCTGCACTACAGCAGCTTGGTCGACGTCCGCGCGGCCGCGGCCGGCCGCAGCTGGCGCCGTCACCTGCCGCCGGTCCTGCTGCTGCTGGCCTGCTCGGGCCTGCTGCTGGCCGCGGCCCGCCCCGTGGCCCGCGTGGCGCTGCCCGGGGCGCGGTCCTCGATCATGCTCGCCATGGACGTTTCCCTCAGCATGCGGGTCAGCGACGTCGAGCCGACCCGGCTCGCCGCAGCGCAGGAAGCGGCGAAGCTGTTCCTGCGCGAACTGCCCCGGCACATCGAGGTCGGGCTCGTCACCTTCGCCGGCAGCAGCCACGTGGCCCAGCGCGCCACGCTAGACCGCGAGGCCCTGGTCGCCAGCATCGACGCCTTCCAGATGCAGATGGGGACCGCGGTCGGCGATGCCATCGTGCTGTGCCTGGCCGAGCTGTTTCCGGAGCACGGCATCGACCTCGGCGACATGACCCTGGGCAGCCGGCAGCCCGGGCGCAGCCTGGACGAGAAGGCGAAGCCGCCGCCCAGGCAGATCACGCCGGTGGCGCCGGGCTCATACGACTCCGCCGCGATCATCCTGCTGAGCGACGGCCGCCGGACGACCGGAGTCGATACGCTGGCGGCGGCGAAGATGGCGGCCGACCGCGGCGTGCGCATCTACGTGGTCGGGCTGGGGACCGTGGATGGCGCCGTGGCCCTGCCCGAAGGCATGGCGATCTACATGAAGCTGGACGAACCGACCTTGCGCGAAGTGGCGCGCATGACCGGCGGCGAGTACCACCATGCCGGCACCGCGCAGACGCTGCGCAGCGTCTACGAGAATCTCGGCTCCCGCGTGCAGGTGATGACACGGGAGACCGAACTCACCGGCTTGCTGACGCTCGTCTCGGCACTGGTCGCGCTGACTGCGGCCACGCTGTCGCTGCTCTGGTTCGGGCGGATCACGGCGCCCTAGCCTAGCTTCGCCCCGCTGCGGCGACCTGCGCCCGGCCGGCCGGAAAGCGTTCAGGCGCTCGGAACGCGGATGCGCAACTGGCGTCTCGACGGGTCCGGCGCAGACTCGGCCGTGAGCGGCGCGAGCATGGCGGGAAAGAGCAGTGCGCGCGCCAGGCCGGGCCGGCGCCGCTGGAAGCGCTCGAGCCGCGTGAGCCAGCCGTCGACGCGCTGCAGCTGCCGGCCGAGCCGGCTGGCGTCCTCGGGCGAAGTCTTCGCCACCCCGGCCACCACCTCGTCGTGGAAGCCCTGCCAGTTGGATTCGTCGAGCATGTTGGTGCACAGCGAGATCGAGGTCGACAGCGCGCGCGCCGCATGCCACCAGCGCGCCGGCACGAAGACCATCTCCCCGGGCTTGAGCACGGTCCGATACAGCGTGGCCTGGGCGAGCAGCGGGAAACGCGCGCGGTCCTGCTGCACCGGGTCGTCGACCATCGACTGGTTGGGAAACGCGGCGCGCGGGTACATGCAGGGGCTGTCGGCGGGCGAAAAGACCACGAACTCCTTGTCGCCATAGACCTGGGTGATCTGGGCGTGCTGGTTGTCGGCGTCGAAATGCATCACCGGAAACTTGCTGCCGACCCCGCCGATCAGCAACTTCAGGTAGCCGTCGGGCCGACGCCATTTCTCCGGCATCAGCGGGCTCGCGTAGCGGCGCGGGAAGGCGAAGTCGTGCGGTGGCATCACGTCCGGCAGCAGCTCCGGCAGCACGTCGTGCAGGAACGAGCGGTACATGTAGGGGCCCGGCTGCTCCGCGCTGGAGGCCAGCACCTCCGCGATGAAGCGGTCGAAGGGCATCTCGCGGCCATAGCCGATCGGCACCGATTTGCTGCCGAGCCGGCGCGCGAGCTTCTCCGGCGTCCACTCGCGCATCGCCGGCCAGGCCTGGCAGATGTTCGTGATGACGACCGGCCGGTCGCCATGCACGAAGCGAGCGAGAAAGTCGTCGTATTGCAGCGATCTGCCGTCAAGCCTCTCGATCGGCAGCCAGGGCGCAGCGACCCGCTGCGATCCCGGTTGGGAGGGTATGGCAGTACTTGTTGTATTTTCGTTTAGTACATTCATACTTAACTATTACAAACATTGCCGCCTTTCGCAATCGGGATTTGCTTTCTTGCGGCGCGGCAAGCGCCGCTTCCCCTACTCCACCGTGACGCTTTTCGCCAGATTGCGCGGCTTGTCGACGTCGGTCCCGCGCGCGCACGCCGTGTGATAGGCCAGCAATTGCAGCGGCACCACGTGCAGCAGCGGCGACAGCGCCCCGTAGTGCTCGGGCATGCGGATGACGTGCATGCCATCGCTGCTCTCGATGCGGGTGTCGCCGTCGGCCAGCACGTAAAGCACCCCGCCGCGGGCGCGCACTTCCTGCAGGTTGCTCTTGAGCTTCTCGAGCAGCGCGTCGTTGGGCGCCACGGTCACGACCGGCATCTCGCTGGTCACCAGCGCCAGCGGCCCGTGCTTGAGCTCTCCGGCGGCGTAGGCCTCGGCGTGGATGTAGGTCACTTCCTTGAGCTTGAGCGCACCTTCGAGCGCGATCGGATAGTGCAGCCCGCGGCCGAGGAAGAGCGCGTTCTCCTTGCGCGCGAAATCCTCCGACCAGCTGATGATCTGCGGCTCGAGGGCCAGCACCGACTGCAGCGCCACCGGCAGGTGCCGCATCTCCTTCAGGTAGCGCGCCTCGTCGCCCGGGCTCAGGCGCTCCTTGGCCTGCGCCAGCGCCAGCGTCAGCAGGAACAGCCCCGCCAGCTGGGTGGTGAAGGCCTTGGTCGAGGCCACGCCGATCTCGACCCCGGCGCGCGTGATGTAGGCCAGCTTGCACTCGCGCACCATGGCGCTGGTGGCGACGTTGCAGATGGTCAGGGTCTGTTCCATGCCCAGCGAGCGCGCATGCCGGAGCGCCGCGAGCGTATCGGCGGTCTCGCCCGACTGGCTGATCGTGACGACCAGGGTCCTGGGATCGGGCACCGAGTCGCGGTAGCGGTACTCGCTCGCGATCTCGACCTGGGTCGGGATCTGCGCGATGCCCTCGAGCCAGTACTTGGCGGTGCAGCCGCTGTAGTAGCTGGTGCCGCAGGCCAGGATCAGCACGCGGTCGATCTCCTTGAAGACGCGCCACGCGGCGGCGCCCGGCGCGCCGTCGACGCCGACGCCGTCGAACAGCTCGGGCACGATGCCTTCGATGCCCTCGAGCGTGTCGGCGATCGCGCGCGGCTGCTCGAAGATCTCCTTCTGCATGTAGTGCCGGTAGGGGCCGAGCTCGGCGGCGCCGCTGTGCGCCTGCACGGTGCGCACGGCGCGGGTCACCGGCTTGTGGGCGCGGTCGACGATCCAGTACTTGCCCGGCTGGATGTCGACCACGTCGCCCTCCTCGAGGTAGACGATCTGGTCGGTCACGCCGGCCAGCGCCATCGCGTCGCTGGCCAGGAAGTTCTCGCCGGCCTCCTGGCCGACGCCGAGGATCAGCGGCGAGCCGGCGCGGGCGCCGACCACGCGCTGCGGTTCGTCGCGGCAGATCGCGGCGATGGCGTAGGCGCCGTGCAACTGCTTGACGCTGGTCTTCACGGCTTCGAACAGGTCGCCGTCGTAGTGGCTGTCGATCAGGTGGGCGATGACCTCGGTATCGGTCTGGCTCGCGAACACGTAGCCCTTCGCCTGGAGCGCGGCGCGCAGGCTCTCGTGGTTCTCGATGATGCCGTTGTGCACGATCGCCACCCGCCCGGGCCGGGCGCTCTCGGCGTCGGCCCCCGGCCCGTGGCTGAAATGCGGATGGGCGTTGTGCACCGCCGGCGCGCCGTGCGTGGCCCAGCGCGTGTGCGCGATGCCGGTGCTGCCCTCGATGCGGTCGTCCCGCACCTGCGCCAGCAGGTCGGCCACGCGCGACGTGGTGCGAGCGCGCTGCAGCCCCTGGGCATGAACCGCCACGCCGCAGGAGTCATAGCCGCGGTACTCGAGGCGCTGCAGGCCCTGCACCAGGACGGGAACGATATTGCGGCCTGAAACGGCGCCGACGATGCCACACATGGGACTGCTCCTTCGAAATGAAGTTGCGATGGTAGGCTTCGTGGAATGAAAATTGAGATCGTTTCCCGATCAGATTTGTCCGAATATTTCATCGATCTCATGAACCGTACGAAAATTTCAAATCAAGCAAATCCATGAAATTTTCAGACCTAGACGAAACAGACCTGCGCCTGCTCGACGCCCTGCAGCGAGACACCTCGGCCAGTAACCAGGCGCTGGCCGAGCGCCTCGACATCTCGCCGCCGACCTGCCTGCGGCGGCTGCGCCGGCTGCGCGAGGACGGATGGATCCAGAGCGAGGTCGCGATCCTGGACCCGGCGCGCATCGGGCCGCTGCTGACCGCCGTGATCGAGGTTTCGCTCGACCGGCAGGACGCCGCCTCCCTGGAGGCGTTCGAGCGAAGGGTCGCACCGGACAACGCCGTGCAGCAGTGCTACCGCGTGTCGCCCGGACCCGATTTCGTGCTGATCGTCACGGTGCGCGACATGCCCGGCTACCAGGCGCTGGCGCAGCGCCTGTTCACCAGCGATGCCAATGTCCGCAACGTCAAGGCCTTCTTCAGCCTCCATCGGGCCAAGTTCGCGCCGCAGCTGCCGCTGCCCGGCACGGACTGACCCGGTCTTCCAGCACGCGTCCTAGTTCTTCGGCGCCTTCTGCGGCCGCTTCCAGGCGGCGAAGCTGGCCTGCCTGGCGCGCGAGATCGTCAGCGCCCCGGGCTCGGTGCTCTTGGTGATGGTCGAGCCGCCGCCGATGGTGCCGCCGGCGCCGATCGTGATCGGCGCCACCAGCACGCAGTTGCTGCCCACGTGGACGTCGTCGCCGATGATCGTGCGGTGCTTGTTGGCGCCGTCGTAGTTGGCCGTGATGCTGCCGGCACCGTAGTTGACGCGCTGGCCGACCGTGGCGTCACCCAGGTAGGCCAGGTGGTTGGCCTTGGCGCCGTCGGCGAGCGTCGAGTTCTTGACCTCCACGAAGTTGCCGATGTGGACCTCGGCGCCGAGCCGGGCTCCGGGCCGCAGCCGCGCGAACGGCCCGACCAGGGCGCCGGCGCCGACCGTGACGCCGGCCTTTTCGCCGTCGATGTGGGTGAAGGGATGGATCACCGCGCCGGACTCGATGCGCGCATTGGCGATCACGCAGTTGGCGCCGATGCGCACGTCCGCGCCCAGCGATACCGCGCCCTCGAAGACGCAGTTGACGTCGATCTCGACATCCGACTCGCACACCAGCGTGCCTCGCAGGTCGAAGCGCGCCGGGTCGGCCAGCCGCACGCCTTCGGCCATCAGCGCCTGGGCCTGGCGCAGCTGGTAGGCGCGCTCGAGCGCCGCCAGTTGCGCAGGGCTGTTGACACCCGCAACCTGCAGCGCATCCTCGGTGCGGTGCGCGACCACCGGCACGCCGTCCACGGTCGCCAAGCCGACGATGTCGGTCAGGTAGTACTCGCCCTGGGCATTCTTGTTGTCGAGCCGCGCCAGCCAGGTCTTGAGCAGCCGCGCCGGCACCGCCATCACGCCGCTGTAGATCTCGCGGATCGCGCGCTGAGCCTCGGTGGCGTCCTTCTCCTCGACGATCGACTGGATCTCGCCCTCGTCCCCGGAGCCGCCCGCAACGCGCACGATGCGGCCGTAGCCCCTGGGCTCGTCGACCTCGATGGTCAACAGCGCCAGCCGGCGCCCGGCGCTGTCGGCCGCGAGCGCGCGCAGCGTCTCGCCATCGATCAGCGGCACGTCGCCGGACAGCACCAGCACAGTGCCGTCGTCGGGCAGCAGCGGGGCCGCCTGCTGAACCGCGTGGCCGGTGCCCAGCTGCGGCATCTGGCGCGCGAACTGCAGCGGCGCATCGGCCATGGTCCCCTCGAGGGTGGCCTCGACCTCGGGCGCGCCATGCCCGGTAACGACCACGATCTGGCGCGCGCCGATGCCCTTCGCGGTGGCGATCACGTGCGCCACCAGTGCGCGTCCGCCCAAACGATGCAACACTTTGGGCAGGCTGCTCTTCATGCGCGTGCCCTTGCCGGCCGCCATGATGACGACGTCTAGAGGCTCCTGGTTGTCCTGCGGAATCTGATTCATGCCACTTTCCCGAATACGTTGCGCAATGCTGGCGCGAATTATCGGTGCGCTGATGGTCGGCGCCGCCCTCGCCGCCTGCAGCGCGGTCAAGCTCGCCTACAACAACCTGCCCGAAGTCGGCTATTGGTGGCTCGACGGCTACGTCGACTTCGACCCCGGGCAAACGCCGCGGGTCCGCGACGAACTGCACCGGCTGCTGGACTGGCACCGGCGCGAGGAACTGCCGAAGATCGCCGACCTGCTGCAGCAGGCGCAGGCGCTGGCGGCAGCCGATCTGACGCCGGAGCAGGCCTGCGAGGTGTTCGACGCCGTCCGGCTGCGCGTGCTGGCCCTGGCCGAGCAGGCGGAACCCGCGGGCACGGCGCTGGCGCTCAGTCTCAACGCGTCGCAGCTGGATCATCTCGCCCGCAAGTACGGAAAGGTCAACGCCGAATACAGAAAAGACTGGCTCGATCGAAGCCCGGCCCAGCAGCGAGAGAAGCGCTACGACCAGTTCCTCGACCGCAGCGAGGATTTCTATGGCCGGCTCGATGGCGGGCAGCGCGAATTCCTGCGCCAGCTGGTCGAGCGATCCGCTTTCGATCCGCGCGAGCTGGACCACGAGCGCCGCCAGCGCCAGCAGGAGGCGTTGCAGCTGCTGGGCCGGTTCCAGGCCGAGAAGCCGCCGCAGGCCACGGCGCGGGCGGCGCTGCACGCCTACATGATGCGGATCGCGGAGCCGCCGCCCGGGCCCTCGCGCGAGCGCCAGCGCCGGATGCGCCAGGAGTCCTGCACCACCATCGCCGCACTTCACAACCAGACCAGCGCCAGCCAGCGCGAGCAGGCCGCGCGACGGCTGCAGCGCTACGAAGACGACCTGCGCGAGTTGGCAGCCCCGCAATGAGCGCCGGAAGTCCACCCCACATTTAGAACATTTGTTTACACTTGGCGGCAATTTCCTTGACGCTTCATGAACATCACACTCTGCACGCTCTTCGAAGGAAACTACCACTTCGGTGTGGCGGCGCTGTCCAACTCCCTGATCGCCTCGGGCTACGTGGGCGACCTGTGGGTCGGATACCGCGGCCCGCTCCCTGCATGGATCGTCGACGCGCCCGGCTACGAGAAGGCGACCGGTGAGATCCAGGTCGCGCCGACCCTCCGGCTGCGCCTGCTCGAGCTCGACACGCCGCTGCACTTCACCTACTACAAGCCCACCTTCCTGCGCGAGATGCTGGAGCGGCATGCGCCGGAGGCGACCGTTGTGGCGTACGTGGACCCCGACATCGTGGTCAAGTGCGACTGGCCGTCGTTCATGGGCTGGTTCACCGAAGACGGCATCTCGCTGGTTGAGGACGTCAACGCCTGCTTTCCGGCCCGCCATCCGAAGCGGCTGCTGTGGAACCGCTTCTTCGCGCCCCACGGCGCGACGCCCCGGCGGCAGCTCGAGCGCTACTACAACGCCGGGTTCATCGCGGTCTCGCGCCAGCACCTCGACTTTCTGGACCTCTGGCGCCGCCTGTGCGACCTGGTGGTGTCGCACAACGCCAACGCCCGGACGCTGAAGGCCGGCGGCTCCGCGACGCTGTTCCATTCGACCGACCAGGATGCCATGAACTTCGCGCTCACGGTCACCGAGGCGCCGCTCAACACGGCCGGTCCGGAGGCCATGGATTTCGCGAACGGCGGCTACTACCTGTCGCACGCGATCGGCTCGGTCAAGCCCTGGCACGGCGGCCACGTGCGGCAGGCGCTCGGCGGCCGCCCGCCCTCGCTCGCCAGCAAGGCCTACTACCGCTTCGCCAATGCGCCGATCAAGGTGTACTCGGACGGCGCCCTGGCCAAGCGCCGGCTGGCGCTCGCGGTCGCCAGCCTCATCGGGCGCGTCTACCGCCGCACCTGAGCGCGACCGGATTCAGTCCGCCGCCGGGCCGCCCCAAGGCGGACTGCGTGGGGGCTCAGATCAGCGGCGCCGGCAGCATCGGCCGCTCGAAGTAGTCGCCCAGCGCCTCCAGGGCATGCGGCTCGAGGATGCGCAGCCAGCCGCTGTCGAGCTTGTACAGCCCCAGTCGCTGGAGACGCCGCAGGGTCTTGTTGGTGTGGACCAGCGACAGGCCGAGCGCGTCCGCGATGTGCTGCTGATTGAACGGAAACTCGGCCCAGCCGTCGCGCACCATGCCGGCACGCTCGGCGCGCCGGTACAGGTGCATCAGCAGCATCGCGACTCTTTCGCCGGCGTTGCGTCGCCCGGCGGTCACGAGGTTGTCGTCGACCAGTTTCTCCTCGCGCGCGGCCAGCCAGGTGATGTGGTAGCCCAGCTTGGGCTGGGTGTGGAAAAGTTCCCACAAGGTGTCGCGCTCGAAGGTGCACAGGGTGGTGCCGGTCACGGCCTCGACCCCATGCGTGTGGCCGTCGGCGAATTCATCCTGAAGGCCGATGAAATCGCCGGGGAGCAGGAAGCTGAGGATCTGGCGGCGGCCGTCGCTGAGCGTCTTGTAGCGGAAGGCCCAACCCGAATAGAGGGTGTAGAGCTGGGCCGAAGGCCGGTCCTCGCCGACGATGCGTCCGCCGGCCTCGACCACCCGCGTGCCGCTGCGAAACGACTGGATGGCGTCCAGTTCGGCGGCCGAGACCGCGAGGAAGGCAGGACTCCTGCGCAGCCCGCATTCTTCGCAGGGATGGGCGCATCGCGGCGGGGAGACAGGGGCCGGATAGTCCTCGAATTTCACTTGAACACTATAGGCCAGGCCGCTGTGTCTTTTGACATTTTCGCGCGGCGGGGCGGCTCCTACACTGCGCTCGCCCTCCCTTCCTGACACTGATGCACGAACTCCACGAAATCCTCTACTGCAGCCTGCTGGCGCCGGACCAGCCGACCGAGGTGGTCGGCCGCATCGTCTCGCGGGCCCGCGCCCGCAATGCCGACGACGGCATCACCGGCCTGCTGGTGTTCGACGGCCAGCGCTTCTGCCAGCACTTCGAGGGGCCGCGCGAGAAAGTCCGCTCGCTGATGATGCGACTGGAAGCCGATCGACGCCACACGGACCTGTGCGTGCTGTTCGAGGGCAGCCTGGCGGCGCGGCGCTACCAGCGCTTCGAGATGGGCCTGGCGCAGGTCGAGGAACAGGAGGACCTGGCGGACTTCCATGCCTTGCAGGGCGCCGAGGCGCTGCAGCGCTTCCTCTCGCTGCGCCCGCGCTTCGACATTGCAGGCTGAGCGAGGGCGCGCAAGCCGCGCCCGCTCCGGCCCGATGGGCTCAGGCCGCGTCCCAGCTGTAGGTGGTGCCGTGGCTGTCCCACGGCTCCATCACGATCCGTTCGCCGGCCGCGACCGCCAGCGACTCGCCCGGTGCCAGAACCAGATCCTCGCTGCCGGCGTGGGCGGTGGCGTCGCGGGTCACCCAGACCCTGCCCTGCCGAATGCGCAGCACGCTGGCGCTGGCGGCCCTGAGGCTCATCGCGTGGCCGGCATCGAGCTGCCATGCACCGCGACGCACCGCGGGCGGCACGGCGGCCGGGCGAGCCAGGGCGGCGGACGAAAGCGAGGTGGTGGTGCAGACGGCAGACATGTTGGACTCCTGGTTGAGCGCTCCGCAATGGCGCGCTTCGGGAATGAATGATCTTCCTCGGCTCGTTGGCAGTCCAATGAAAACGCGGTAGCCTACTGATTCCGGTTTCGCATCAATCAATCCTTGGCCGAGGCCCCCCGCCGTGCTTCATTCCCAGACCCATCTGCGTTCCCGCCCGATCTCCGCCGGCCACCTGCGAGCCTTCGAGGCGGTGGCCCGGCACCTGAATTTCCGCGCCGCCGCCGAGGAAATGGCGCTGACCCAATCGGCCGTGAGCCGGCAGATCCAGTCGCTCGAGGAAGAGGTGGGGGTCGGCCTGTTCCTGCGCCACACGCGGGCGGTCGAACTGACCGGCGCCGGCGCCCAGCTGCTGCTGGCGGTGCAGCAGTCGCTGCCGCGGATCGACGGTGCGGTGCGCCAGATCCGCCAGAACGCGGGCCGCAAGAGCGTGTCGCTCACCACCTTCGCCTCGTTCGCCTCGATGTGGCTGATCCCGCGGCTCGAGGCCTTCCAGCGCGACAACCCGGAAATCGACATCCGCATCGACGCCAGCGACGTCGCGCTCGACATGGACGTCGCCGATGTCGACATCGCGCTGCGCTACGGCCCGCGCGAGAACATGCCGGCCGGGGCGCTGCGCCTGTTCGGCGAAACCATCACCCCGGTGGCGAGCCCCTGGCTGATCAAGAGCAATCCGGCGATCAAGGCGCCGGCCGACATCGCCCGCTTCACCCTGATCGAGGCCGGCGACGCCCATCGCACGCACCTCGAGTGGCTGACCTGGCGCCGCTGGTTCGAGGTCAACGACATGCCGCGCGCCCAGCCCCGGCGCTGGCTCTACTTCAACTATGCCTACCAGATGGTGCAGGCGGCGCTCACCGGGCAAGGCGTGGTGCTGGCGCGCAGCTCGCTGATCGCCGAAAGCCTGGCCAACGGCGACCTGGTCGAGGTGCTGCCCCAGCACCGCATGGATTCGCCGATGGCCTACTGGCTGATCACCGGCCCGCGCAGCGCGCCGCGGCCCGAGATCCAGGCCTTCTGCGAATGGCTGCAGGCCCAGGCCGTGACGACCCGGGAAACGATCGGCGAGGTGCCCGACCCCGACACCGTCGACAACATCGATTGACTTCAAGCGGCCGGCGCAGCGCCGGGCAAGCTGGGGGCGAGCTCAACCGATCGGCCAGACGACGCCGTTGTCGTTCAGGATGGCGTCGAGCGGCAGGTCGTGCGCCTCGGGCTCGAAGTCGTCGATGAAACCGTTGCCGAAGCCCAGCCCGACCGTGAACGGCCGCGGCTCCAGCGCCGCCAGCGTGCGGTCGTAGAAGCCGCCGCCGTAGCCCAGCCTGTAGCCGCCGGCGCTGTAGCCGAGGCAGGGCACGAACAGCAGCGTCGGCACGATCAGCTCGGTGTCCTTGGGCTTGGGGATGTCGAAGGCATCGTTTTCCATCGGGCAGCCCGGGTACCAGGCATGGAAGGTCAGCGTCTTGTGGACCCGGTCGACCACCGGCAGCCCGATGCGGCGGCGCTGCGGCTCGTCGAGCAGTTCGCCGTCCTCTTTCCAGCGGTGCAGCGCCGGCAGCGGGTCGAACTCGCCCTTGATCGGCCAGTAGGCGCCGATCACGGTGTCGGGCCGGCCCACCAGCCAGATCCGCATCACGCGCTGAAGCAGGTCGGCGCGCGCCAGGCGATCGGGCATCGCCAGGCGCTGCTCGATCAGCGCCGCACGCAGTTGTCCCTTGAGAAAAGTGGCCGTTGACGAGGTGTCGGCACCCTTTGACTTGTCCATAATCCCCCGATGCAGTTCGCAAGCATTTTGGCATCCGCGCGACGCCTCCCCCAGGCCTCTTTTTCCACCCTCGCCTTTTCGCTCGTCCTGGCCGCCGCCGCATGGCTGCAGCCGGCCCACGCGCAAAGCGGCAGCGACGACGTCCTGCTGCAGATGAAGCAGGCTTCGCAGCGCGGCGACAAGGCCCGGCTGGCGGCCCTGTTGCCGCAGGCGCGCGGCCACGTGCTCGAGCCCTGGGCCGCCTACTGGGAACTGAAGGCGCGGCTGGGCGAGACCAGCCCGCAGGAGGTGCAGGATTTCCTCTCCCGCTATGCCGGCACCTACCAGGAAGACCGGATGCGCAACGACTGGCTGCTGCTGGCCGGCCAGCGCCGCGACTGGGACAGCTTCGGCGCGCTGCATCCCGAATACCGCATGAACGACGACGCCCAGGTGCGCTGCTACGCGATCCTGGTCGAGACGCTGCGCTCGGGCAGCGCCACCCAGGCCCAGGCCGACGAGGTGAGGCGCAACTGGTTCGCCCAGCGCGAGCTCGACGACGGCTGCCTGACCGCGGCCGACCGCATGATCGGCGCCCGCCTGATGTCGCCCAACGACGCCTGGAAGAAGGCGCGGCTGGCGATCGAGGCCAGCCGGCCGCAGGCGGCGCGCGCCGCCGTGATGCTGGTGGCACCGGATGCCATCGCGCTGTTCGACGAAATGAATGCCAGCCCGGCCAAGTTCCTGGCTGGCCGGGTCACCGCGGTCGCCAAGTCGCGCCGCGAGCTGGTCGTGCTGGCCCTGCTCAAGATGACCGCCGCCGACCCGGGCGTGGCCGCCGCCCAGCTCGAGGGCAAGTGGGACACCACCTTGTCGAACGAGGAGCGCAACTGGCTCTGGGGCTCGATCGGCCGCCAGTTCGCGATCAAGCTCTCGCCGCAGGCCAACGCCTATTTCGCCAACGTCACCAAGCTCGGCGACCTGACCGACGACATGCTGGCCTGGAAGGCCCGCGCAGCCCTGCGCACGCGCAGCTGGAAGGACGTGCAGGCCGCCATCGACGCGATGAGCGAAGCCCAGCAGCAAGACCCGACCTGGGTCTACTGGAAGGCCCGCGGCCTGCTCGCCGGCGGCGGCGACGCGCGCCGCGAGCAGGCCCGCGTCCTGTTCGAGAGCATCGCCGGGACGCGCGGCTTCTACGAATTGCTGGCGCTCGAGGAACTGGGCCAGCGCGCTGCCGCGCCGACCAGGCCGGCACCGCTCACCCCGGAAGAAAAGGCTGCCGCCCGCGGCAACCCGGCGCTCAACCGCGCGCTGTACGCGATCGCGATCGGGCTGCGCCCCGAGGGCACGCGCGAGTGGAACTACGCCACCAACCTGCACGACAAGGGCGGCATGGCCGACCGCGAACTGCTGGCCGCCGCCGACCTGGCCTGCCAGCGCGAAGTGTGGGACCGCTGCATCAACACCAGCGAACGCACCAAGGGCGTGATCGACGTCGACCAGCGCTTCCCGATGCCCTTCCACGACACCGTGATCCGCAAGAGCCAGGAGATCGGCCTCGATCCGGCCTACGTCTACGGCCTGATCCGCCAGGAGAGCCGCTTCATCATGGATGCCCGCTCGGGCGTCGGCGCCTCCGGACTGATGCAGGTGATGCCCGCCACCGCGCGCTGGACGGCCAAGAAGATCGGCATGGGCGACTTCACGCCGGGCCAGATCAACGACCGCGACACCAACATCACGATCGGCACCAACTACCTGAAGCTCGCCCTCGACGACTTCGACGGCTCGATGGCCCTGGCCGCGGCGGCCTACAACGCCGGCCCCGGCCGGCCGCGCAACTGGCGCAACGGACCGGTCATGGAAGCCGCGATCTGGGCCGAGAACGTGCCCTTCAACGAGACCCGCGACTACGTCAAGAAGGTGCTCGCGAACACCACCAACTACGCGGCCGTCATCAGCGGCCAGCCGCAGTCGCTCAAGTCCCGCCTGGGCAACGTGGGGCCGCGCAACGCCGGCGAACCCGAGCCCAACAAAGACCTGCCCTGAGGGACGGGCGTGAACCGAACCCTGCAGAGCCTGCGCGCCCAGCTCCCGCCCTGGGCCGTCGAATGGCTTGAAATCATCATCCCGATGGCCCAGGTGGCGCTGATCCTGGCGGGCGCCTGGCTGCTGTACCGATTCGCGCGCCGGCTGATCCTGCGCGTGACCACGGGCTACGCGCTGCCCTCCAACGTGGACCTGGTCACGCGCCGCGCGGCCGCCTTCCTGATCTACGGCGGCGCCCTGCTGTGGGGCCTCGAGCGGCTGGGCGTCTCGGGCGGCGTGCTGTGGACCGCCTTCACCAGCTTCGCCGCCGTCGGCGCGGTGGCCTTCTTCGCCGCCTGGAGCGTGCTGTCGAACATCTTCTGCGCGCTGCTGATCTTCATGACGCGCATGTTCTGGCCCGGCGACACGGTGGAGGTGCTGGAGAACGGCGAGAAGCCGGGACTCAAGGGCCGCGTGCTCGACATCAACCTGGTCTTCACCACGCTCGAGGAAAGCGGCAGCGCGCACGAAGGCACGACGCTCAAGATCCCCAACAGCATGTTCTTCCAGCGCGCCGTGCGGCGCTGGCACGGCAGCGCCCCCGCACTGCCGCGCACGGTGGAGCTGGTCCCGCCGGCCGCCTCGCAGCCGCAGCCGCCCGCCTGAGCGCGCCGAAAGTGCCGCCGTCCTACAGTCAGACGCGCGGCACCCGGGCCACACTGCGGCCTCGCCCACTTCCCGCCGCAGCATGGCCGCATCTTTCTGGGCCGCGACCACCGAGGTGCTCGCCGCCGAGTTCTCCGACGTTCCCGACCTCGCGCAAGTGCTGCGCATCCTCGTGCGCCTGCTGCTGGCCGCCGTGCTCGGCTTCATGCTGGGCTTCGAGCGCGAGCAGCAGGGCAAGGCCGCGGGCGTGCGCACCCACATGCTGGTCGCGATCGGCTCCGCGATGTTCGTGCTGGTGCCGCAGCAGGCCGGGATCGCGCCGGCCGACATGAGCCGCGTGATCCAGGGACTGGTGGCGGGCGTGGGCTTCCTGTGCGCCGGCACCATCCTCAAGCAGGGCCGGGACGAGCAGAACGTCCAGGGCCTGACCACCGCCGCCGGCCTCTGGATGACGGCCGCCATCGGCATGGCCTGCGGGCTGGGCCGCGAGGTCACGGCGGTGCTCAGCGCGCTGCTGGCGCTGGCGGTGCTGTCGCTGGTGCCGAGGCTGGTGGCGCTGATCGAAAAGGTGGTCGGACCGCCGGCGGAAGCCGGTGCCCCGGCGCGCGTGATCGCCTCGCCCGACGACAAGCCCGGGCCCTGACATCAATTCCGGGCCGCAACGGCATCAATCTTTCGCGGCAACGCCGCTAGCATCGAGGGCTTTGCATCAACAGGAGGCCCGTCATGACCAAGCTCTACATCGGCAACAAGAACTACTCGTCGTGGTCGATGCGACCCTGGGTGCTCATGAAGCAGGCCGGCATCCCGTTCGACGAAGTCATCCTGCGCTTCGACTCCTTCGATGCCGGCTCGCAGTTCAAGGACGCCATCGGCGCGCTCAACCCGGTCGCCAAGGTGCCGGTGCTGGTCGACGGTGGCCTGGTGATCTGGGACACCCTGGCGATCGCCGAGTACCTGGCCGAGACCCATCCCGACAAGAAGCTGTGGCCGCAGGCGGCCGCCGACCGCGCCCGCGCGCGCAGCATCTGCGCCGAGATGCACTCGGGCTTCGGCGGCCTGCGCAGCCACTGCGGCATGAACATCGAGGCCTCGCTGCCCGAAGTCGGCGCCCGGCTGCTGCGCGAGCAGCCGGAGGTGAAATCCGATCTCGAACGCATCGTCCAGATGTGGGGAGACCTGCTGGCGCAGCATGGCGGGCCGATGCTGTTCGGCGGATTCACGATCGCGGACGCGTACTTCGCGCCGGTCGGCACACGCATCAAAACCTACGGGCTGCCGGTGCCCGCCGCCATCACGGCCTATATCGAACGCGTGCAGGCCCTGCCGGGGGTCAAGGCCTGGATCGACGACGCGCTGGCCGAGAAGGACTTCCTTGCCTTCGAGGAGCCCTACCGCAGCGGCCGCTGAACCTGCCTGCTTCGCCCAGGGCGTGTCCGCCCTAGACTCGCGGGATGCAAACCTATCTCGTCGGCGGCGCGATCCGCGATGCACTGCTCGGCCGTACCGGCAGCGACCGCGACTGGGTCGTCGTCGGCGCCACGCCCGAGCAGATGGCGGCACGCGGCTTCCTGCCCGTGGGGCGCGACTTCCCGGTGTTCCTGCATCCCGAGACGCGCGAGGAATACGCCCTCGCGCGCACCGAGCGCAAGAGCGCGCCGGGGTACCGCGGCTTCGTGGTCCATGCGGCACCCGACGTCACGCTCGAGCAGGACCTGGCGCGGCGCGACCTGACGATCAACGCGATCGCACTGCCGGCCGAACGCGTAGCCGCCGACCAGCTCGGGCTCGACCCGGCCGACTTGATCGATCCCTTCCATGGCCAGCAGGACCTGCAGCACAGGCGGCTGCGGCACGTCACCGAGGCCTTCCGCGAGGACCCGGTGCGCATCCTGCGCGTGGCGCGCTTCGCAGCCCGCTTCGCGGATTTCCGGGTGGCGCCCGAGACCATGGCGCTGATGCGCGAGATGGTGGCGGCCGGCGAGGTCGACGCGCTGGTGCCCGAGCGGGTCTGGCAGGAACTCTCGCGCGGCCTCATGGAGGGCTCGCCGTCCCGGATGTTCGAGCTGCTGCGAGCCTGCGGCGCGCTGCCGGTGCTGCTGCCCGAGGTCGATCGCCTGTGGGGCGTGCCGCAGCCCGAGGCCCATCATCCCGAGGTCGACACCGGCGTGCACCTGATGATGGTGCTCGACATGGCGGCGCGGCTGGCGGCGCCGCTGGGCGTGCGATTCGCCTGCCTGGTGCACGACCTCGGCAAGGGCACGACGCCGGCCGACGCGCTGCCGCGCCACATCGGGCACGAGCAGCGCAGCGCGAAGCTGCTGCGCGCGGTGTGCGAGCGCTGGCGGGTGCCGGTCGAGTTGCGCGAGCTGGCCGACGTGGTGGCGCGCGAGCACGGCAACATCCACCGCAGTGCAGATCTCAACGCGGCCGCTCTCGTGCGGCTGCTCGAGCGCTGCGACGCCTTCCGCAAGCCCGAGCGCTTCGACGACGTGCTGCTGGCCTGCGAGTGCGATGCGCGCGGGCGTCTGGGCCTCGAAGACGCGCCCTATCCGCAGCGCCAGCGGCTGCTCGCGGCGCTGGCGGCCGCCCGCGCGGTGGCCACCGAGCCGATCGCGCGCGAAGCCCAGGCGGCCGGTGCCGCCGGCCCGAAGATCGGCGAGGCGATCGCCCGCGCCCGGATCGCAGCGATCGCGGCGGCGCTGCCGGCGCCCTGAGATCGGGCGCAGAGCGATCTATCGACATTGACCGACGCTGCGGGGGCTTCGAGTCTGCTATGGTTTTCCCTCCATGCAGACGCCCCCCCGACTTACTCCCGACGCGGCCCTCTTCCTCGATTTCGACGGCACCCTGGTGGAGCTTGCCGAGACCCCCGAGGCGATCCACGTCCCGCCTGCCATGGTGGGCTTGCTCGGCGACCTGCGTGACCTGCTCGGCGGCGCGCTGGCGGTCGTCTCGGGCCGCCAGATCGACGTGCTCGACCGCTTCCTCGCCCCGCTGCGCCTGCCGGCCGCCGGCGAGCATGGCGTGCAGCGCCGCGACGCCGAAGGCCGCATGCAGGAGCAGCGCGCGCCCGAGCTGACGCGGGTGCTCGACGCCGCCAACGAACTCGCGCGCGTGCATGAAGGCCTGCTGGTGGAACGCAAGCACGCCGCCATCGCGCTCCACTACCGCCTGGCGCCGCAGCTCGAAGCGGTCTGCCGCGACGCGATGGCGCGCATCATCTTCGACCAGCCGCAACTCGAACTGATGCACGGCAAGTTCGTGTTCGAGGTCAAGCCGGCAGGCATCCACAAGGGCGTCGCGATCGCCGCCTTCATGGAGGAAGCGCCATTCGCCGGCCGGACGCCGGTGTTCGCCGGCGACGACACCACCGACGAGAACGGCTTCGCCGTGGTGCAGCCCCGCGGCGGCATCGCGATCAAGGTGGGCTCCGGCCCCAGCCAGGCGCTGCACCGGCTCGATTCGCCGCGCGCGGTGTTCGAGTGGCTGGTGGCGGCGCGGGACCTGCTGGCAGCGCCGAACAACAAGAACGACACCCCGAGGAGGACCGAGGAATGACCCCCCCACACGCAGAGGCGATCGCCGAAGACCATGCCGGCACCTCGACCCCGATGCCGCACGGCGGCTTCTTGCCGCCGGCGCCGGCTTCGCTCGATGTCGGCGTGATCGGCAACTGCGCCTATAGCGCGCTGGTCGACGCCCGCGGCCGGGTGGTCTGGTGCTGCCTGCCGCGCTTCGACGGCGATCCGGTCTTCAACGCGCTGCTCGATCCCGGCGCCGATGCCAGCGCCTGGTCCATCGAGATCGAGGACTTCGCGTCCTCGAAGCAGTGGTACGAGCCGAACACCGCGGTGCTGCGCACCCAGCTCTTCGACAGCGCCGGCCAGGGCATCGAGATCACCGACCTGGCGCCGCGCTTCCACAGCCGCTCGCGCTACTTCCGGCCGCTGACGATGGTGCGCCGGGTCAAGCCGATCAAGGGCACGCCGCGCATCCGCGTGGCGCTGACTCCGCGCTTCCAGTGGGGGGCGATGCCGCCCACCATCACGCGCGGCAGCAACCACATCCGCTATGTCGGGCCCGACTTCACGCTCAGGCTGAACACCGACGCCTCGGTCTCGCACATCCTCTCGCGCCAGCCCTTCGTGCTCTCGCGCGAGCACAACTTCGTGCTCGGCGCCGACGAGACGCTGACCGACGGCATCGCCGACACCGCGCGCCACTTCGAGCAGGAGACCATCGCCTACTGGCGCACCTGGAGCAAGCGGCTGGCGATCCCGTTCGAGTTCCAGGAAGCGGTGATCCGCGCCGCGATCACGCTCAAGCTCTCGCTCTACGAGGACACCGGCGCGATCGTCGCCGCGATGACCACCAGCATCCCCGAGGCGCCGGGCAGCCAGCGCAACTGGGACTACCGCTACTGCTGGCTGCGCGACGCCTTCTTCGTGGTGCGCGCGCTCAACAGCCTGTCCGAGGTCGGCACCATGGAGGACTACCTGCGCTGGCTGTCGAACGTGGTGATCGGCTCGCACGGCGAGCACATCCAGCCGCTCTACGGCATCGGGCTCGAGCGCGAACTGCCCGAATCCTTCGTCGAAGGCCTGGGCGGCTATCGCGGCATGGGGCCGGTGCGCGTCGGCAACCAGGCCCAGGAGCATTTCCAGCACGACGTCTACGGCAACATCGTGCTCGGCGCGGCGCAATCCTTCCATGACCATCGGCTGCTGAGCCGGGCCGGCGTCAACGAGTTTCCCTACCTCGAAGCGGTCGGCGAGCAGGCGATCCGGGTCTACGGCACGCCCGACGCCGGCATGTGGGAGCTGCGCACCCGGGCCCGCATCCACACCAGCTCGGCGCTGATGAGCTGGGCCGCCTGCGACCGCCTCGCGAAGATCGCGCGCACCCTGGAGCTGCCCGAGCGCGCCGCCTACTGGCACGGCCATGCCTCGCGCATGCGCGAGGAGATCCTGGAGAAATCGTGGTGCGAGGAGCGGCAGGCCTTCGCCGAGAGCTTCGGCGGCCACGAGCTCGACGCCAGCGTGCTGCTGATGGTCGAGGTCGGGCTGATCGACGCCCGCGACCCGCGCTTCATCTCGACCGTCGAGGCGATGGAGAAGTCGCTCTGCGACGGTCCCTACATGCGCCGCTACGAGGCCGCCGACGACTTCGGCAAGCCCGAGACCGCCTTCAACATCTGCACCTTCTGGCGCATCGACGCGCTGGCCAAGATCGGCCGCAAGGCCGAGGCCCGGCAGATCTTCGAGACCATGCTGGCGGCGCGCAATCCGCTCGGCCTGCTGTCCGAGGACACCCACCCGGTGACCGGCGAGATGTGGGGCAACTTCCCGCAGACCTATTCGATGGTCGGCATCATCAATGCGGCAGTGAGACTGTCGGCGCCCTGGGATTCGTGCATATGAGCGACGCCGGGGACACGCCAGTGCCGAACGTGGGGGCCTGCCTATGAGCAGACTGGTGGTGGTATCGAACCGGGTGGCCGATCCGCGCAAGCCGGCCGCCGGCGGCCTCGCCGTGGCGCTCGGCGAGAGCCTGCAGCAGACCGGCGGCATGTGGTTCGGCTGGAGCGGCGCGATCGTCGAGGAAGGCCCGACCGGCGAAGGCGAGCTGCACCGCCAGCAGGCCGGCAAGGTGACGCTGGCCACCATCGACCTGAGCCGCGAGGACCACGACAGCTACTACCTGGGCTACAGCAACGACGTGTTGTGGCCGGTGTTCCACAACCGCCTCGACCTGGCGCACTTCGATGCCGGCTTCATCGGCGGCTACCGGCGCGTGAACCAGCTGTTCGCGCGCAAGCTGATGCCGCTGCTGCAGGACGACGACATCATCTGGGTGCACGACTACCACCTGATCCCGCTGGCGGCCGAGCTGCGCGCGATGGGCTGCAGGCAGCGCATCGGCTTCTTCCTGCACATCCCGCTGCCGCCGCAGATCATCATCGCCGCGATCCCGCAGCACGAGTGGCTGATGCGCTCGCTGTTCGCCTACGACCTGATCGGCTTCCAGGCCGAGCAGGACGTGCAGCACTTCGAGCACTACGTGAAGAACGAGGCGCACGGCGAGATCCTGGCCGACCACATGTACCGCGCCTACGGGCAGAAGGTGCGCTGCAATGCGTTCCCGATCGGCATCGACGTCGACGAGTTCGCGGCGCTCACGCACGCCAAGGAATCGCGCGACATGTACGAGACCATGAGGCGCGAGTACTCGAGCCGGCGCCTGCTGCTGGGCATCGACCGGCTCGACTACTCCAAGGGCATTCCGCAGCGCGTCCGGGCGTTCCGGGAGCTGCTCGCCAACTACCCCGAGAACCGCCGCAGCGCGACCCTGATCCAGATCGCCTCGCCGACGCGCGAGACCGTCGATGCCTATGGCGACATCCGGCGCGAGCTCGAGTCGCTGTGCGGCGCGATCAACGGCGACTACGGCGAGCTCGACTGGATGCCGGTGCGCTACATCCACCGCATGGTGGCGCGCAAGCGCGTTCCCGGCCTCTGCCGGGCGGCCGCGGTCGGGCTGGTGACGCCGCTGCGCGACGGCATGAACCTGGTGGCCAAGGAGTACATCGCGGCCCAGGACCCGGCCGACCCGGGCGTGCTGGTGCTGTCGCGCTTCGCCGGCGCGGCCGAGCAGCTCAGGGAAGCGCTGCTGGTGAATCCCTACGACACCCACGGCACCGCCGAGACGGTGCAGCAGGCGCTGCAGATGCCGCTGGAGGAACGCCGGGAGCGCCACCAGAAACTGCTGGCGCGCATCCGCGAGCAGGACGTGCACTGGTGGCGCAACGGCTTCCTGCTGGCACTGCGGGAAGCCGCGAGCGAGCGCTAGGCGGCGGCCTTGTCAACGCCAGGCCATTCGGCCGGCCAGCAGATGCACCAGGCGCGCCAGCCGCGAAGCCGCCGCCGGCCCGTTGGCCGCGGGCATCGCCACCGGGCCCACCCGCGCGGGCGCCAGCGCCCTCACCTCGATCCAGCCGCCGCGCTCGACCACATGGACCTGGCCCTCCTCGAGCCGCGTCTTCACGCTGAAGACCGATTCGCCCAGCCACGAAGGCGGTCCGCTCAGGTCGACGCTGCCCTGGGCGACCCTCAGCGCGAAGCCGGCATCGACGGCCATGCGCAGCGTCTGGCCGCGCTGCAGGCAGGTGGATTCGGGGAGTTCGGTGGTCATCGCAGGTGCCCTGTCGAAGAGTTGCAATGACTTCATCGTAGGCATCGCAGTGCCTGAAAAACAGGCACAGAGAATGGCTTTCCCGGCCACAACAGTGGCTCTGCATGTCCATCTGTTATGGTCCCATTCCCGCCGAACTGCATCTGTTTCCCCGCTGCCGTCTGCGCGAGCATCGACCGCATGGAACCGTCACCGCTCTATCGCCAACTGGCCGTCCACTACCTGGACGCGATCCGTGCCGGCTCGCTGAAGCCGGGCGACAAGCTGCCTTCGCTGCGCAGCCTGATGCGCCTGCACGGCATCAGCCTGTCGACCGCGCTGCAGCTGTGCCGCACGATGGAAGGCGAAGGCTGGGTCGAGGCCCGCGATCGCTCGGGCTACTTCGTGAAGCGCCCGCGGCGGCTCGCGATCGCGGCCATGGAGGAGCCGGCCGCCGATGTGGCGCCCGACCCGGCGCAGTACGTCGGCATCCATGGGAAGGTCTCGGAATTCGTCGCCCGCAGGCGCCAGGGCGCGGTGCGGATCGACTTCTCGCTGGCCCGCGGTGCGCCGGAGCTCTATCCCGCGCAGGCGCTGCAGACGATCATGATGCGGCTGTTGCGCCAGCGGCCCGCCCTGCTGACGACCGCCGCGCCCTCGCGCAGCCGCACGCCCTTGCGCGAAGCCGCGGCGCGGCGCGGCATGCGCGCGGGCATGACGCTCGCGCCCGACGAGGTGCTGTCCACCAACGGCTGCATCGAGGCGCTCAACCTCGCGCTGCGCGCCGTGGCCCAGCCCGGCGACACGGTGGCGGTCGAATCTCCGACCTTCTACGGCCTGCTGCAGGTGCTCGAGAGCCTGGGCATGCGCGCCGTCGAGATCCCCACCAGCCCGCAGACCGGGCTGTCGGTCGAGGCCCTGGAGATGGCGCTCGATGCCTATGACAACATCAAGGCGGTGGTGGTGGTGCCGCATCTGCAGAACCCGCTGGGCAGCGTCATGCCCGATGCGCACAAGCAGCGCCTGGTCGCGCTCTGCGAGCAGCGCGGCGTGGCGCTGATCGAGGACGACACCTACAGCGAACTGCTCGACACCGACACACCGGCGCGGGCGATCAAGTCATGGGACCGCACGGGCAACGTGATCCACTGCGCCTCGCTGCACAAGATCCTGGCGCCGGGCATGCGGCTCGGCTGGATCTCGGCCGGACGCTGGCATGGGCGGGTCGAGATGCTCAAGTACACGCAGACCCGCAGCAACGAGGAGCTGTCGCAGTGGACGGCCGGCGAATACATGGGCACCGGCGCCTTCGACCGCCACCTGCGGCGCCTGCGCGACCGGCTGCGGGAGCAGCGCGAGCGCACCGCCGATGCCATCGCGGCGCACTTCCCCGCCGGGACGCGGCTGAACCTGCCGCCGGGCGGACTGCAGCTGTGGGTGGAGCTGCCCGACCGGCTGCCGTCGATGACCGTGTTCGACCGGGCCTTGCGCGAGGGCATCCTGGTGGCGCCGGGCGCGCTGTTCTCGAACTCCTCGCGCTTCGACCACTATCTGCGCATCAATTGCGGCTGGCCCTTCACCGACGCGATCGAAGGCGGGTTGCGACGGCTGGGGGAGATTGCTTGCGAATCAAGGGTGGTGCGAGGGGTGGAGGGGCGGATGGCGGCTTGAGGGACGGCGTTGAGTCGCGACGGTTGGCGGAATGCGCGGCTGTGCAAGGAATTTATACCTCAAAACCAAACACTGAGGTATAAATCTCGACCATGGCCAGCTTCCACAACGATGCGCTACAGACGCTGTATGCCTCAGTCAGCGAGCGCGCCAGCGCGCAGTCCTGCATCCCGCTGCACTCTCCCGGGTCCGCCGCCCAGAAGACTGTGGCCGGCAAGACATACCTCTACTGGCGGGTGTACCTGGCGTCCGGAAAACACAAGGAAACCTCGCTGGGCCGCGTGGGAGATCCTCGTTGCGAAGCGGCACTCGAAGAGAAGCGCCTCGAGAGCGCCGAGATGCGCGAACTCGCCAGCGAGGTCCAGCTTCTGCGCAAGGCGGGCTTTGCAGCCGCGGACAACTCGTCGGCGCTGACTCTCGCCACGCTCTTCAATGCCGGAATCTTCAGCCACGGGGGGGTCCTCGTCGGCTCTCATGCATTCGGTGCGCTGCTGAACAGCCTGGGCGTTCGCCTTGCCGCGAACTACGCGACCGAAGACATCGACATCGGAAGCGCCGGGTCCATCTCCGTGGCCATTCCCCAGGAGCGCAGCTTTCTCGACATCCTTCGCGACAGCGGCGTTGCCTTCTTCGAGGTCCCGGAGCTGGATCCTCAGAAGCCCTCGACCGCCTTCAAGGCCCGCGGTCGCCCGCTCAAGGTTGACTTGCTCGTGCCGGGCACCGAGGCGTACGAAACGAAGCCCTTGCCCCAGATACGAGCACACGCGACGGGATTGCCCTACTTCGGCTATCTGATTTCAGACGCAACGCGTGGCTTTGTCCTTGGCAAGGAACATGTGGTCCCGGTGATGCTGCCGGACCCTGCCAGGTTTGCCCTTCATAAACTCATCGTCAGCACGCTTCGAGACCCGTCGCGCGCGCTCAAGGCTGACAAGGACCGCCGACAGGCCACGGTGCTGATCGACGCGCTGATGGAGAAGTTTCCAGACTGGCTCACGACCGCTGTAGCCGACTTGGATGAAGGCGCTCGTCCTCGCGTTGCTTTGGCTGCCTCCCAGGCAATGAATCTTGTCTCCAGGTCGTCAGAGCGTGCTCGGGATTTTCTGGCTGACCTGGGCGCCGGCGCCTAGCTCCAGTCGAACTCGGCGACCGCAGGCGGCGATCAGCCGCCGGCCTTGCCCGCCGCCTCGTCGGCCACGGCCTTCTGCACCGCCTTGTAGAAGTCCTCCCGCGCCGCCATCTCGGCCGCGCCCGTGGCGCCGCCGGCCCAGTTGCCGTTGGAGGCGATCACCAGCCTGCGCTTCGGATCGATGAAGATGCCCTGCCCGAAGATGCCGCGGGCCGCGAAACTGCCGTCGTCGTAGGTCCACCACTGGAAGCCGTAGCCGCGGCCCGGTCGGCCGATGTCCGCTTGACGTGCGGTGGCCTGGGCCAGCCAATCGTCCGGCACGATGGGCTTGCCGGCGAGGCGCGCGCCGTCGAGGATGAACTGCCCGAAGCGCGCGAAGTCGCGCGTGGCCGCCTGGATGCAGCAGCCGCTGATCTCCTGCCCAGTCCGGCTCAGGATCCAGGTCGCCTGCTGCTCCATGCCGGCCGGCGCCCAGATCTTTGCCGACAGGTACTCCGCGAGCGGCTTGCCCGTCGCCCGCGTGACGAGCACGCCGACCAGGTTGGTCTCGCCGGTGCTGTAGTTCCAGCGCGTGCCGGCCGGCG
This sequence comes from Variovorax saccharolyticus, assembly GCF_030316765.1. Lineage (GTDB taxonomy): Bacteria > Pseudomonadota > Gammaproteobacteria > Burkholderiales > Burkholderiaceae_C > Variovorax > Variovorax saccharolyticus. The sequence goes on along the minus strand of NZ_JASZYT010000002.1, from coordinate 669,258 downwards.
CCGCACGCGGCAGCTTGCGAAGGTAGCTCACCAGCGCATCGACGCCCTCTTCGGGCTTGTGGTTGTTGAAGCGCGCCACGTCGGAATTCGGATCGGCGTAGTCCTCGTTCCAGCGCACGCCGGACGTCATGGTGAGCAACTGGCGGATGCTGACCTCGTCATAGGCCGAGCCTTTCATCTCCTGGATGTAGTCGCTGACCTTGTCGTCGAGGCTGCGGATTTGGCCGTCGCGAACGGCGGCGCCGAGCAGCGTGGAGGTGATGGACTTGGCGACGGAGAAACTGGTCCAGCGCCCCTCGCGGTCGAAGCCCAGGCCGTAGCGCTCCAGGCGCAGCTTGCCGTCGTGCAGGATCACGAGGGCGGCGCTTCTCTGTTGCGCCATGTAGGCGTCGACATCCAGCGGCAGCACCAGCGGCGGGCCGGGCGGCAAGGGCAAGGGCGTGGCGCCGGCGGGGACGGCACGCGCCTTGGCGAGCACGGGCAGCCGGTCGAGCGCGCGAAATGCCGCATCGCGCTGCGGCTGGCTCCAGAACAGCACGTCGCGGTCGGTCGGCAGGGTGGCGAGCAGCCCGCGCGTTTCCTTGTCCAGGTTGAACCAGGCTGCCGTGGCGGCCACGGCGGCGACGGCGAACGCGCCGAGAACGATCCTGCCAAGCTTCATATGCGGTTGATCCCGATCCGTCAGTCGACCAACGCCAAGGCCCCGTAGTCCCCCACCCTGTCGCCGAGTCCGGCCGGCACCAGCAGGGCCCCGCGCGTCAGCGCGACAAGCTTGCCGTCGACCTGGGCCTGCAGGCGCGGCAGCAGGAAGTCGCGGTTGTTCCAGAACACGCTGCCACCCAGGCTGATGCGCTGCAGGTCCAGCGTGGCGATCAGGTTGAAGAGCATGCGCCCCATGATCCGGCACAGCGCGTCGGTGGTCGCCAGCGCCTGCGGCTCGCCGCGCGCGGCGGCGGCGAACAGGTCGGCCGCGGGCGCGCCGAAGCGCCGCGCGATGCCGTTGCCCGCTGCCAGCGCCTCGACGTCGCCGAGGTTGCCGCAGCCGCACAGCGCGCTGTTGTCGTCGTCGGAGACGAAGCTGTGGCCCGCATGGCCCGCGTTGCCGTTCTTGCCGTGCAGCACGCGGCCATCGACGCACAGCCCGACACCGACGCCGGTGCTCCAGGTGACGTAGGCGCAATGGTCGACGCCCTGCAGCGCACCCCAGCGGCGCTCGGCCTCCAGCGCGGCGACCGCGTCGTTCTCGACCCGCACGCGGGCGAAGCGCCGGCGCAGCGGCGCTTCGAGCAGCGCCGTCATCCACTGGTTGGGCAGTCCCCGCGCGGGGCCGGCGATGCCGCCGCAGATGTTGGGGGTGGCCAGCTCGACCACGCCATCGCGCAGCTCGAAGGGACCGGCGGTCGAGACGCCGACGCAGTCGACGCTGGCGGCGTCGATACGCTGCTCGGCACAGACTTCCTCGACCAGCCGGATGATCTGCAGCGCGACGGCGTCGTTGTCGCCGGTCTTGGCGGTGGGTTCGCTGCGGCGGCCGATCAGCGGCGAGACGCTGTCGGCCGACAGGCTCACGGCCACCTTGGTGCCACCGAGATCGACACAAGCTCTCATCGGTGGTCCCCCACGCTCTGCACTGCGCTCATCGAATCAGATCCATCGTGCGACCAGGGCCGCGATCATGCTCAGCAAAACCGTGCTCGCGATCGGCAGCTGCCAGTCGCGGCCGAAGGCACGGAACTCGAAATCGCCGGGCAGCCGCCCGAAGCCGAAGCGACGCAGCCAGGCCGTGAGCCCGCTCATCAGCACCAGCGCCAGGACGACGACGATCAGCCAGCGAATCATGGATGCAGTTTAGGACGCCAGCAGGTCCAGCGCCTGTCGGTGAAGTTCGCGCGTCGCCGCTGCGACCACGCGGCCGTCGGACTGCAGGCCCAGCGGCTGGCCCTGCCAGTCGGTGACGATGCCGCCGGCGGCCTCGATCAGCCCGGTCGGGCCGAGGTAGTCGTAGGGCTGCAGGCCGGTCTCGACCACCAGGTCGATGGTGCCGCCGGCCAGCTGGGCGTAGCCGTAGCAGTCGCCGCCGAAGCGGCGCATCGCGCACTTCCGGCTCAGGCGGTCGAAGGCCTGCCAGTCGGCCGGGTTGAAGATGTCGGGCGAGGTGGTGACGATGCGGGCCTCGGCGACCAGGCTGCATCGGCTTGCACGGACCGGCTGGCCGTTGCGCTGCGCGCCCAGGCCGGCCTGGCCGATCCAGCGCTCGCCGAGCACCGGCATGTCGACCATGCCGAGCTCGACCCGGCCGCCGCGCACCAGCGCGATCAGCGTGCCCCACAGCGGCGAGCCGGTGATGAAGCTGCGCGTGCCGTCGATCGGGTCGAGCACCCACACGCGCTCGGCGTCGATGCGCTCCAGGCCATGCTCCTCGCCGAAGATGCCGTCGGCCGCACGCTCGGCGCCGAGGATCTCGCGCATCGCGGCCTCGGCCGCGCGATCGGCCTGGGTCACGGGGCTTTCGTCGGCCTTGGAGATGACGTCGAGCGGAGTGCGGAACAGGCGCAGCGAGTGCGAGGCCGCCGCATCGGCCAGTGCTTGGGCGACGCGCAGGTCGTCGGCCGGTGTGAAGGTGGAGCTCATGGAGGGATTAGAACCCAGCTCCGGTGCCGCGATCGCCCTCACAGCGTGTGGCTGCGGTCCCCTTCGGCGAAGCCGATCGCGTCCCAGGGCTCGCCGACGGTGAAGCCGACCACCTTGAACAATTCGCCCATCTCGTGCTCGTGGATCAGCCGCGCGGCCATCGCGCGCTCGGCCAGCGAGGCCTGTTCCATCATCGGCAGGATGCCGGCATTGAGCAGGAACCGCGCCTGGCTGCAGTAGCCCAGCACCGCGAAGCCGGCATCCTGCCCCGCCAGCGCCACGCCGGTGAAGTTGACGTGGGCCGTGATGTCCTTTGCGCCCACATCGGCCAGCGGATCGCCGTCGGCCTGGTGGCCGCGATGGCACATCACGGTGCCCATGTGGCGCTGCGGGTGGTAGTACTCGGCCTCGGGGAAGCCATAGTCGATAAAGAAGGCCGCGCCCTGCTTCAGCCGGTCGGCCAGCGTCGCGACGAAGGCCTCGGCCTGGGGATGGATCTCGGTCAGGTAGTCGTGCGCGCCGTCGACCTCGAGCGGCGGCCGCAGCGCGGTGGGCCGGTCGTCCCAGCCGAAGCCCTGGCCCTGGCGGACCACGCCGCGCTCGTGCCATTGGCCGCCCTTGCGCACCAGCAGCTGCACCGGCATCGCATCGAGCACTTCGTTGCCGACCACCACGCCGTGCATTTCCCCGGGCAGCTCGGCCAGCCACTCGACCTTGCCGGCGTGCCTGGCGAGCGTCTGCTGCTGGCGCTCGCGCAGCGTGCCGGACAGGTCGACGATGCGGTAGCGCCCGATGCGGTCGCCCAGCGCATCGAGCAATTGCAGGGCCAGCGCTCCGGTACCGGCGCCGAACTCCCAGACCTCCTGCGTGCCGGTTCGCTCGAGCGCCTCGGCGACCTGCACCGCCAGGGTGCGGCCGAACAGCGGCGTCAGTTCCGGCGCGGTCACGAAATCGCTGCCCGAAGCCGGCATCTGGCCGAATTTGCGGCTCGCGCTCGCGTAGTAGCCCAGCCCCGGCGCGTACAGGGCCAGGGCCATGAAGCGGTCGAAGGGCAGCCAGCCGCCGGCACGCTCCAGCGCGGCGTCGATAATTCGGGTCAACGGGGTGGCGCGCTCGGCGCCCTGCTCCAGGTTCATAAATAAGGGAAATCTATCAGGATGGCTGAATCGACCCCACGCCGAGGCGTGCTCGTGACCGGCGGCGGCCAGCGCCTGGGCGCCGCGGTCTGCGAGGCCTTCGCGCGGGCGGGCTGGCGCGTATGGTGCCAGTACCGCGCCTCGCGGGTGCAGGCGCTCGCATTGTGCGCGCGCCTCGCCGACGAGGGCCACGAGGCAACCGCCATCGAAGCCGACATCGGGAGCGAGCCGGGCCGCATCGCGCTGGTCGAAGAGGCCTCGGCCGGCGGGCCCCTGGCCTGCATCGTCAACAACGCCTCGGCCTTCGAGCCCGACACCGGGCTCGACTTCGACGCCGACGCGGCGCTGCGCCAGCTCGGTGTGAACCTGATCGCGCCGCTGTCCTTCGCGCGGCTGCTGGCCCGGCGCGCCTCGCCCGGCGACGGCATCGACCGCTCGGCGATTCACGTGCTGGACCAGAAGGTCTACAACCTGAACCCCGACTACTTCTCCTACACCGTGTCGAAGCTGGCACTCGAGCGCGCGGTGGCACTGCAGGCGCAGTCGCTGGCGCCCGCGCTGCGCGTCTGCGGCGTGGCGCCGGGCATCCTCTACCCGAGCGGCCCGCAGAACGAGGCCAACTTCGCGCGCGCTTCGCAGGCCAACCTGCTGCGCCGCGCCATCGATCCGGCCGATGTCGCCCGGACCTGCGTCTTCCTTGCCGGCACGCCCAGCGTGACCGGCACCACCCTTTGCGTCGACAACGGCCAGCACCTGGTGCCGCTGGCGCGCGACATCATGTTCGTCGTCGACGAACTGCTGAAAGCTTCACCATGACCACCGCTGCCCTCGACCCCCTTCTGCTGACCTGCAGGCGCGTCTTCCTGCGCGACTACGAAGTCTGGATCAACATCGGCGTGCACGAGTTCGAGAAGCGCGCCGAGCAGCGCGTGATCATCAATGTCGACCTCTATGTGCCGCTGGCCGTCTCGACGCCGAAGGCCGACGAGCTCGACGAGGTGGTCGACTACGATTTCATCCGCCGCACGGTCGCCACGCGCCTGAGCAAGGGCCACATCCACTTGCAGGAGACACTGTGCGACGACATCCTGACGCAGGTGCTGGCGCATCCGAAGGTGCAGGCCGCGCGGGTATCGACCGCCAAGCCCGACGTCTACCCCGACTGTGACGCAGTAGGCGTCGAAGTATTCCGGAGCAAGTGACATGAGTGCCGTATGGATCGACGAAACGCCCTCGTCCACCAATGACCTGAAGATCGAGCGCGAGACCCACAAGCTCGAGAAGCGGTTGTGCCGCGAAGTCGGCCGCGCGATCGTCGACTACAACATGATCGAGGAAGGCGACAAGGTCATGGTCTGCGTCTCGGGCGGCAAGGACAGCTACGGGCTGCTCGACGTCCTGCTGAAGCTGCGGGCCCGGGCGCCGATCCACTTCGACATCGTGGCGGTCAACCTCGACCAGAAGCAGCCGGGTTTCCCGGAAGACGTGCTGCCGGGCTACCTGAAGGCGCTGGGCGTGCCTTTCCACATCGAGGAGCAGGACACCTACTCGATCGTCAAGCGCGTGATCCCCGAAGGCAAGACCACCTGCGGCCTCTGCAGCCGGCTGCGCCGCGGCATCCTGTACCGCGTGGCCGACGAACTGGGCGCCACCAAGGTCGCGCTGGGCCACCATCGCGACGACATGCTGCAGACCTTCTTCCTCAACATGTTCTTCGCCGCCAAGCTCAAGTCGATGCCGCCGAAGCTGGTGAGCGACGACGGCAGGCACGTCGTGATCCGGCCACTGGCCTACGTGGCCGAGAAGGACCTGGTCCGCTGGGCCCAGCACCGCGAGTTCCCGATCATTCCGTGCACCCTGTGCGGCAGCCAGGAGAACCTGCAGCGCAAGCAGGTCGGCGAGATGCTGCGCGATTGGGAACGGAAATTCCCGGGCCGGATCGAAAACATGTTCAACGCCATGCAGAACATCGTGCCCTCCCACCTGCTCGACGCCAAGGCCTTCGACTTCAAGGGCTTGAAGGCGACCGGCGTGGCCGACGAAAACGGCGACAAGGCCTTCGATCCGCCCGATCTGCCGGCGCCCTCTGCGCTGCGCATCGTCCAACTCTGAGCATGAAGAAGATCCTCGCTGTCCTGCTGGCCGCCACCGCCCTGAGCGGCTGCGCCACGCGCTGGGTGGTCGACAGCGATGTGCGGACCTTCTCCAGCATGGCCGGCGTCCCCGCCGGTGCCACCTACCGCTTCGAGCGCCTGCCCTCCCAGCAGGTCGAAGAGGCGACGCAGCAGCAGCTCGAAGCGATGGCCGGCGCGGCGCTCGACGGCGTGGGCCTGCGGCGCGGCGACGCCGCGCCGCAGCTCAGCGCCCTGATCGGCGCCCGCGTGAGCGCCGAGCTGTCGCCCTGGGCCGACCCGTGGCTGGTCGGCGGGCCCTGGTTCGGGCCCGGTCCGGGCTGGGGCTGCGCCGGCGCCTGGGGCTGCGGGCGCGGCTGGGGCGGATGGGGAGGCCCGCGCGGATGGTACGGCGGGGGCTGGTACGGACCGGCCTTCGGGCCGCCGCCCACTCCCTGGTTCGCGCGCGAGGTCAGCATCGTGCTGCGCGAACTGCCGTCCAACCGGGTGGTGTTCGAGACCCATGCCCGCAACGACGGTCCCTACAGCAACAGCGCCACCATCCTGCCCGTGATGTTCCAGGCCTCGCTGCAGGGCTTTCCGAATCCTCCGCTGGGGGTGCGCCGGGTCAACATCGAGATCCCGCGGGCCACCCGCCAGGATTGATCCGTCAAGATGGAGGCCACCCGCGTCATCGCCGTACGCCATGGCGAAACCGCCTGGAATGTCGATACCCGGCTTCAGGGCCAGCTCGATATAGCGCTCAACGAAATCGGGCTCTGGCAGGCCGACCAGGTCGCCCGGGCGCTCGAGGAAGAGCAGATCGGGGCCATCTACGCCAGCGACCTGTCGCGCGCCTGGCAGACCGCACAGGCGATCGCCGGACCGCGCGGCATCGACGTGGGCGCCGAACCCGGCCTGCGCGAGCGCGCTTTCGGACTGTTCGAGGGCCGCACCTTCGCCGACATCGACGCCAACCTGCCGGATCAGGCCCGGCTCTGGCGCACCCGGGATCCCGAGTTCGCGCCCGAAGGCGGCGAGTCGCTTCTCGCCTTCAGGGATCGGGTCACGGCCACGGCGTCCGGGCTGGCGGCGCTGCATCCGGGCGAACTCGTGGTGCTGGTCGCGCACGGGGGCGTGATGGACGTGCTCTACCGGGCGGCGACTGGCCAGGAACTGCAGGCACCCCGCACCTGGCACCTCGGAAACGCCGCCATCAACCGCCTCCTCTGGACGCCGCAGGGCTTCACCCTGGTCGGCTGGGGCGATGTCGGGCACCTGAACACAGGTCCGCTCGACGAAGCAACGGCCTGATCCGCGACGGCCGACGGCTCACATAGAACTTTTCTATCAGATAGAGCCAATTTCTCAGCGAATTCTGTCAATCCTAAGTATTCAAAATGTAAAAACGGATGCAAAATGACTCTGTAGCCGGCGTTGTCAATCGGTTAATGGAAACGAATTGCATCCGGCATATCCCGGTCGGTGGGGTAGGTCCCTCAAGAGGCTATGCCTTTGGGGGGTTGGCAAGGGGTCTCCCATTGCTCACCATTGCTTGCATAACGATACGGTTCAACGACAAGGTGTTGCACAACTACGCGCCTTTATGTGAGATTTTGTAACGGGACTTATCAGCAGGTATCCCATGGAACATCATGCGCCCCCCCCTTTCGACGCGGAGTCGGCCGTTGCTGCCGGCCCCGAGATGCAGGGCCATGTCGACTACTGGCTCTCGCGCTTCGCGGGCAGCAGCCTGCCGGTGCTCGAACTGCCCCAGGATCACCCGCGCGCGGCCGTGCGCACCTTCAGCTCCGGGCGCATCGACCGCCTGCTCGACCAGGCCCTGATCGACGCCCTGCGCAAGACTGGCGGAGCCTCGGGCGCCAGCCTCTTCGCGACGCTGTTCACCGCCTTTGCCGCCACCCTGCACCGGCTCAGCGCCCAGGACGACCTCGTGGTCGGCATTGCCGACCTGCTGCCGATCCGCGTCGCCGTCGAGGGCCGGACGCCTTTCGATGCGCTCTTGCGCCAATCTGCCGGCCACCTGCTCGACGCCTTCGAGCACCAGTCCCTGAGCTACGCCGCCCTGCTCGACAAGCTGCCCGTGCCGCGCGACCCCAGCCGGCTGCCCCTGGTCAGCGTGCTGTTCGACGCCGCCACCGATGACGGCGACTTCCCCGGGCCGAAGGCCGTCCCGGGCAGCGAGGACTTCGATCTGTTCCTCCAGCTGGTCGCCGTCCCCGGCGGCCTGCAGATGCAGGCCCGGTACAACGCCGATCTCTACGACGACGCCAGCGTGCACCGCTGGCTCGACATGTACGAGTGCCTGCTGCGCAGCGTGACGGTCGACCCCACGCAGCCCGTCGGCAAGCTCGAGCTGCTGTCGCACGCCCAGGCCGGCCAGCTCGACGCCCTGCAGCCGGCGGCCACGCCGCTGCACGGCCAGGCGCTGATGCACGCCGGCTTCGTCGAACGCGCCGCGCTGGATGCCCAACGCCCCGCCCTGAACGACGGCAGCCGCCGCTGGAGCTACCGCGAACTCGATGAACAGTCCAACCGGCTCGCGCACGCCCTGCGCGAGCGCGGCGTCGCCCGCGGCCAGCGCGTGGGCCTGTGCCTGGAGCGCAATGCCGACATGATGGTGGCGCTGCTGGCGGTGCTGAAGGCCGGCGCCGCCTACGTGCCGCTGGACCCGGGCTTCCCGAAAGCGCGCCTGGACTACTACGCGGAGGACGCCGCCCTGAGCCTGCTGCTGACCGGCTCCGACGTCACCGTGGCGCCCACCAGCTGGTGCGCCGACGCGGCCCGGCGCGTGTTCGCGATCGACCGCGACACCGCATGGCTGGACCAGCCCTCGAGCGCGCTCGCGCCTTCGCCCCAGGACGCCTTGCCGCGAGACGCGGCCTACGTGATCTATACCTCCGGCTCCACCGGCAAGCCCAAGGGCGTGTGCGTGCCGCATCGCGCGGTCGCGAACTTCCTGCAGAGCATGCGCCAGCTGCCCGGCATCACCGCCGACGACCGCCTGGCGGCCGTGACGACGCTGTCGTTCGACATCGCCGTGCTCGAGCTGATGCTGCCCCTCACGGCCGGCGCCGAGGTCATCCTGGTGCCGCGCGAGACCACCATGGACGGCGAGGCGCTGCGCCGGCTGGTCGAGGACAGCGGCGCCACCATGATGCAGGCCACGCCCAGCGGCTGGCGGCTGCTGCTCGATGCGCAATGGCGCGGCACGCCCGCCTTCAAGGCCCTGGTCGGCGGCGAGGGCCTGCCGCCGGAGCTCGCCCAGTCCCTGCTGCAGCGCTGCGGCGAGCTCTGGAACATGTACGGGCCGACCGAAACAACGATCTGGTCGACGCTCTGGCGGGTCGATCCGGTGCAGGTGGCGCAGCGCGGCGTCTCCATCGGGCAGCCGATCGCCAACACCACCGTGTGGATCCTCGACAGCAACGGCCAGCGCTGCCCGATCGGCGTGCCGGGCGAAATCGTGATCGGCGGCGTCGGCGTCACGCTGGGCTACCTGGAGCGCCCCGAGCTCAGCGCCGAGCGCTTCGTGCCCGACCCCTGGGGCAGCCCCGGCGCCACCCTCTACCGCACCGGCGACCGCGGCCGCTGGCGCAACGACGGCCTGCTCGAGCACATGGGACGCTTCGACTTCCAGGTCAAGGTGCGCGGCTACCGCATCGAGCTCGGCGAGATCGAGGCCCGCTGCAACGAAGCCCCGGGCGTGGCCGCCAGCGTCGTGCTGGCCCGCGAGGACCGCCCCGGCGATGTGCGGCTGGTCGCCTACCTCGCCATGGCGCCAGGCGCCGTCTACGACCGCGCCGCCCTGCGCCAGATCCTCCTGTCGCGCCTGCCCCAGTACATGGTGCCCCAGCACGTCGTCGTCCTCCCCGCGTTGCCCCTGCTGCCGAACGGAAAGATCGACCGCAAGGCCCTGCCCGAGCCGGACACCGGACGCCCCGAGCTGAGCGTGCCCTACGAAGAGGCCCGCACGCCGGCCGAAGCCCGCATCTGCGCCGCCTTCGCCAAGGCGCTCGGAATCGACCAGGTGGGCCGCGCGGACAACTTCTTCGACCTCGGCGGCGATTCGCTGCTCGTGATGTCGGTGCTGGCCGACCTGCAATCATCGACCGACCAGCGCCTGACTCCGAACCTGTTCTTCCAGCAGCCGACGCCGCAGGCGCTGGCACTGGAGCTGGAGGGCGACGCGCAGGCGCGCGCGCTGCCGCAGCGGCAGCCGCCGGCCACCGCCGGCCGCGACGAGGAGCCGATCGCGCTGATCGCAGTGGCGGGCCGCTTCCCCGGCGCTGCCGATGTCGAGCAGTTCTGGGACAACCTCTGCGCCGGTCGCGATTCGATCAGTTTCTTCGACGACGCCACGCTCGACGCCGGCGTCAACGCGGCGCTGAGGGCGAACCCGAACTATGTGCCCGCGCGCGGCGTCATCGACGACGTCGAATGGTTCGACGCCGCCTTCTTCGGCATGAGCCCGAAGGAAGCCCAGCTGATGGACCCCCAGCAGCGCCTGTTTCTCGAAGTCTGCTGGGAATGCATCGAGCGGGCGGGCTATGTTCCCGACCGCTACCCGGGATCGGTCGGCGTCTATGCCGGCATGCACACCGCGACCTACTTCCTGGAGCACCTCCAGAAGCAGCCCGAAATGGTCGAGGAGTTCGGCGCCCTGCAGGTGCTGTTCGCCAACGAGAAGGACTACATCGCGACGCGCGTGGCGCACCGGCTCAACCTGACCGGGCCGGCGATCGCGATCCACACCGCCTGCTCGACCTCGCTGGTGGCTGTCGCCCAGGCCTTCCACGCGCTGCGCTCCGGCCAATGCGACGTGGCGCTGGCCGGAGGCATCGCGATCACCTGCCCGCCGCGCAGCGGCTACCTCCATGAAGAGGGCGCCATGTTCTCGCCGGACGGCCACACGCGCAGCTTCGACGCTAAGGCGCAGGGCACCGTGTTCTCCGACGGCGCGGGCGTGGTCATGCTCAAGCGGCTCAGCGACGCGCTGGCCGACGGCGACCCGGTGTATGCCGTGCTGCGCGGCGTGGCGGTCAACAACGACGGCGGCGCCAAGGCCAGCTTCACGGCCCCCAACATCGATGGCCAGGCCGCCGTGATCTCGGCAGCGCTGGCATCTGCCGGAGTGGATGCCCGCAGCATCTCCTACGTCGAGACGCACGGCACCGCCACGCCGATGGGCGACCCGGTCGAGATCGAGGGGCTGCGCCGGGCCTACGCACGCGAGACGCCGGACACCGGCTTCTGCCGCATCGGCTCGGTCAAGAGCAACGTCGGCCACCTCGTCACCGCGGCGGGCGCCGCCGGCCTGATCAAGACCGCGCTGTCCCTTCACCACGGGCAGCTCCCCGCATCGATCCACTTCGAGGCGCCCAATCCCGCCATCGATTTCGAGGCCACGCCGTTCCGGGTCAACGACCGGCTGCAGGCATGGCCGCGCGGCGACACGCCGCGGCGTGCGGGCGTGAGTTCGTTCGGCGTCGGCGGCACCAACGCCCACGTGATTGTCGAAGAGGCGCCGTTGCGCGCCGCGTCGGATCCTTCCGCGGCGCCGCAGCTGCTGCTGTTGTCCGCGCGCTCGCCGGCCGCGCTGGCGATGGCCCGCCAGCGGCTTGCCGATCACCTCGATGCCCACCCCGGCCTGTCGCTGCCGGACGTGGCCCACACGCTGCGCGTCGGCCGCAAGGCCTTCGCGCACCGCGCCTGCGTCGTCGCCGGCGACGCGGTCGCGGCCGCCGCGGCACTGCGCAACGACTCACCGGCCTCGGCCACGGGTTCGACCGGCGCGCGGGTGCCGCAGCCGGTGCTGATGTTCCCCGGCCAGGGGGCGCAGTACGCCGGCATGGGACGGGAACTGCACGCGTCCGACGCCGTGTTCCGCGCCGCCTTCGACGAATGCCTGGCCGCATTCGAGGGCGTGCTGGACTTCGACCTGCGGGAACGGATGTTCTCCACGGACGACGCCGCCCTGGCCCCGACCTCGGTCACGCAGCCCGCGACCTTCGTGCTCGAGTACGCGATCGCGCGCAGGATCCTTGCCCTGCAGGTGAAGCCGGTGGCCCTGATCGGCCACAGCGTCGGCGAATTCGCCGCCGCCGTGCTGGCCGGCGTCATGCGGCTGGAAGACGCCGCCCGCCTGGTCGCCCGGCGCGGTGCGCTGATGCAGGCCCAGCCCGCCGGCTCGATGCTTTCGGTGCGCTTGTCGGCCGCCGAACTGCAGCCGCTCCTGGGCGCGGATGTCTCGCTGGCCGCGGAGAACGGTCCGACCGCCTGCGTCGCCTCCGGGCCCTTCGAGGCCATCGAGAGCCTGCGCGCCCGGCTCGAGGCGAACGGCGTTGCCGTCCGCCTGCTCCAGACTTCGCATGCCTTCCACTCGGCCATGATGGACGCTGCGGTGCCCGCCTTTGAGGCCCTGGTCCGGGAGCTCGCGCTGTCGGCGCCGAGGCTGCCCATCTACTCGACGCTCACGGGCGCGCTCCTCGCAGCCGACGAGGCCGTCGATCCCCGCTACTGGGCCCGCCACCTGCGCGAGACCGTGCGCTTCTCGACCGCGCTGCGAGCGGTGCTGAACGATATCGCCAGCCCCGTCTTCATCGAGGCCGGGCCCCGGAACACGCTGTCGACACTGGCCCGCCAGCACGCGACCAAGGCCCAGCCCGCACCGGCCGTCGAACTGCTCGGCGACCGGCCGGGCGCCGAATCCGGCGGCTGGCGGCTGGCGGCAGGCCGCCTCTGGACGCTGGGCGCGGAGATCGACCTGGGCGCACTCGACGAGCGCGCGGTCAAGCACCGCGTCCTGCTGCCCACCTATCCCTTCGAGCGCAAGCGTTTCTGGGTCGACATCGACGCTGGCGCCCCGCTTGCTGCACCCGCCGCCACGGCCGCACCGGCCGTGGCGCCCGAACCCACTTCTCATTCGATTCCGGAGTTGCCCATGACAGCCACCGCCGCCGCGCCCGCACGCCGGGCAGCCCTCGACTTGCGTCTGCGCGAGTTGTTCGAAAACCTCTCCGGCATGGAGATGTCCGGCGTGGCAGGCAACGCGCCCTTCGTGGAGATCGGCCTCGATTCGCTCACGCTCACGCAGGCCTCGATCCAGGTCAAGAAGCACTTCAAGGCCAACCTGACCTTCCGCCAGCTGATGGAGAGCTATCGCAGCTTCGACGCCCTGGCCGAATACCTCGACGCCACGCTGCCTCCCGAGCCCGCGCCAGCGGCGCCCTCGATCGCAGCGCCGGTGGCTGCGCCGCCGCAGGCCGCCGCACCGGCCATGGCCCGGCCCCCGCTGCAGGCCGCCATGGCCGTCCCGGTCGGCTTTGCGCCGACTGCCGAGACGGGCACGCTGGTGCAGCAGGTTATTGCGCAACAGATGCAGCTGATGCAGCAGCAACTCGCATTGCTGTCGGCGGCGCCATCGATTCCGGCCAGCCCCGTGCTGCCGGCGCCGGTGGTGGAGCAAACCACGCCCCTGGCCACCGCCGCGGCCACGGCGTCCACACCCACCGAGCCGGACGCCGAAGAGCCGCTCGCAGCGCCGAAGTACGACGTCAAGAAAGCCTTCGGCGCCATTGCCCGAATCCATACCCAGAGCAAGGAACCGACCGAACGCCAGAAGGCACGGCTGGCGGCCTTCATCCGCCGCTACACGGAGCGCACGGCCAAGAGCAAGGCATTCACCGAGCACAACCGGCCCCACATGGCCGACCCGCGCGTGGTCAACGGCTTCCGCCCGGCCACCAAGGAGATCACCTACCAGATCGTGATCGAGCGCTCGAAGGGTTCGCGCATGTGGGACCTCGACGGCAACGAGTACGTGGACGTGCTGAGCGGCTTCGGCATGAACCTGTTCGGCTGGCAGCCCGACTTCATCCTCGACGCCATGCGCACCCAGCTCGACGCCGGCTTCGAGATCGGCCCGCAGCATCCGCTGGCCGCGGACGTCACGCAGAGCATCTGCGAGATGACGGGCTTCGAGCGGGCCGGCCTCTGCAACACCGGCTCCGAGGCCGTGATGGCGGCCATCCGCATCGCGCGCACGGCCACCGGGCGCAGCACCGTGGCGGTGTTCACGGGCTCCTACCACGGCACTTTCGACGAGGTCCTGGTGCGCGCGGGTCGCAGCCACAAGGGCATGTCGGCCGCACCCGGCGTGATGCAGGGCATGTTCGGCGACATCCGGGTGCTCGACTACGGCACGCCCGAAGCGCTCGAGTTCATCCGCGACAACGCCGAGGACCTGGCTGCGGTGCTGGTCGAGCCGGTGCAGAGTCGCCGGCCCGACTTCCAGCCGCGCGAGTTCCTGCGCGAGGTGCGGGCGATCACCGAGAAATCCGAGACCTGCCTGATCTTCGACGAGGTCATCACGGGCTTCCGCTGCCATGTGGGCGGTGCCCAGGCGGTGTTCGGCGTCCGTGCCGACCTGGCCTGCTACGGCAAGGTGATCGGCGGCGGACTGCCGGTCGGGGTGATCGCGGGCAAGCGCGCCTACATGGACGCGCTCGACGGCGGCGCCTGGCAGTACGGCGACGACTCGGTGCCGTCGGTCGGCGTGACCTACTTCGCCGGCACCTTCGTGCGGCATCCGCTCGGGCTGGCCGCGGCCAAGGCCGCGCTGGACCACCTGAAGAAAGACAACAACAAGCTGCAGACCCAGCTGAACCTGCACACCGCGGCCATGGCCGACGAGCTGTCGGCCTTCTGCCGCGAGGTCGGCGCACCGGTCGAGATCCGCTATTTCTCGTCGCTGTGGCGCGTGACCTGGCTGGAGGACCACCCGCTGCAGGACCTGCTGTTCGCGATGATGCGCAGCCGCGGCGTCCACATCCTCGACAACTTCCCGTGCTTCATGACGACGGCGCATACGCAGCAGGACATCGCGACCATCAAGTCCGCCTTCAAGGAGTCGATCGCCGAGATGCAGGAAGCGGAGCTGCTGCCGCGCCGCGCCGCAGGTCGCTCCGACCTCGACCCGTCGCAGCCGCCGGTGCCCAACGCCCGGCTGGGCCGCGACCGGGACGGTCAACCCGCATGGTTCGTGCCGGATCCGGCAGCCCAAGGCAAATACACCAGGTTTCAAGCATGAGCGAAACGCTTCTCTCCCGCCAAGTCGCCGATACCGCCGCCGACGAATTCGATCCCTTCGCGGCCGGCGTGATCGAGCAGGTGGTCCCGACCACCGAGGCCCAGCGCGAAGTCTGGCTGGGCGACCGCCTGAGCCCGCAGGCGTCGCTGGCCTACAACGAGTCGCTGCGGCTGCAGTTCAAGGGCGCGCTCGACACGCGGGCCCTGGCCCAGGCGCTCGACCGGCTGGTCGCCCGCCACCAGTCCCTGCGCTCCACGATTTCGCCCGACGGCACGCAGCTGCTCATTGGCGAGGCAGCGCCCTTCGAGCTGGCCCGCCACGACCTGCAGATGCTTGCACCGGCCGAGCGCCAGCTCAGGCTCGACGACGACGCCCTGGCCGCCGTGCTCGAGCCCTTCCAGCTCGAGAAGGGGCCGCTTTTCAGGGCTGCGCTCTACCAGTTGTCGGCCGACGACCAGGTGCTGCTGCTGACCGCCCATCACGCGGTCTGCGACGGCTGGTCGTGGGGCATCCTCAGCCACGACCTGGGCCTGCTCTATGCCGAGCAGGTCGGCGCCGGCCCGGCGCTCGAGCCCGCCGCCCGCTACGCCGACTACGCGGCCTGGGAAGCCGCCCAGGCGGCCGGCCCCGAGATGCAGGGCCATGTCGACTACTGGCTCTCGCGCTTCGCGGGCAGCAGCCTGCCGGTGCTCGAGCTGCCCCAGGATCACCCGCGCCCGGCCGTGCGCACCTTCAACTCCCGGCGCATCGACCGCGTGCTCGACCAGACCCTGATCGACGCCCTGCGCAAGACCGGCGGCGCCTCGGGCGTCAGCCTCTTCGCGACGATGTTCAGCGCCTTCGCCTCGACCCTGCACCGGCTCACCGCGCAGGACGACCTCGTGGTCGGCATCGCCGCCGCCGGACAGATGCCCAGCGGCATGACGTCCCTGGTCGGGCACTGCGTCAACCTGCTGCCCATCCGCGTCGCGGTCGACAGCCAGATGCCCTTCGATGGGCTGATGCGCCAGTCGGCCAGCCACCTGCTCGACGCCTTCGAGCACCAGACTCTCACCTACGGCTCTCTGCTCAAGAAGCTGCCCGTGCCGCGCGACCCCAGCCGGCTGCCGCTGGTGAACGTGCTGTTCAACGTCGACCCCAACGCCGCACCCGATGGCGGCAACTTCCCCGACCTGGAAGTCGCCCAGAGCACCATCGGGCGCCGCTTTGAGAACTTCGAGCTGTTCCTCAACATCATCCCCGTCCCCGGCGGCATGCAGATGGAAGCTCAGTACAACGCCGATCTCTACGACGACGCCAGCGTGCGCCGGTGGCTCGACATGTACGGATGCCTGCTGCGCAGCGTGACGCTCGACCCCACACAGCCCGTCGGCAAGCTCGACGTGCTGTCGGATGCAGAAGCCGGTCATCTCGTCGCCCTGCAGCCGGCCGCGACGCCGCTGCACGGCCAGGCGCTGATGCACGCCGGCTTCGTCGAACGCGCCGCGCTGGCTGCCGAACGCCCCGCCCTGAACGACGGCAGCCGCCGCTGGAGCTACCGCGAACTCGATGAACAGTCCAACCGGCTCGCGCACGCCCTGCGCGAGCGCGGCGTCGCCCGCGGCCAGCGCGTGGGCCTGTGCCTGGAGCGCAATGCCGACATGATGGTGGCGCTGCTGGCGGTGCTGAAGGCCGGCGCCGCCTACGTGCCGCTGGACCCGGGCTTCCCGAAAGCGCGCCTGGACTACTACGCGGAGGACGCCGCCCTGAGCCTGCTGCTGACCGGCTCCGACGTCACCGTGGCGCCCACCAGCTGGTGCGCCGACGCGGCCCGGCGCGTGTTCGCGCTCGACCGCGAGACCGCATGGCTGGACCAGCCTTCGACCGCGCTCGCGCCCTCGCCGCAGGACGCCCTGCCCGAAGACGCGGCCTACGTGATCTACACCTCCGGCTCGACGGGCAAGCCCAAGGGCGTGTGCGTGCCGCACCGCGCGGTCGCGAACTTCCTGCAGAGCATGCGCGAGGTGCCCGGCATCAGCGCCGACGACCGCCTGGCGGCCGTGACCACGCTGTCCTTCGACATCGCGGTGCTCGAACTGATGCTGCCCCTGACGGCCGGCGCCGAGGTCATCCTCGTGCCGCGCGAGACGACCATGGACGGCGAGGCGCTGCGCAAGCTCGTCGAGGACAGCGGCGCCACCATGATGCAGGCCACGCCCAGCGGCTGGCGGCTGCTGCTCGATGCGCAATGGCGCGGAACGCCCGCGTTCAAGGCCCTGGTCGGCGGCGAGGGCCTGCCGCCGGACCTCGCCCAGTCCCTGCTGCAGCGCTGCGGCGAGCTCTGGAACATGTACGGGCCGACCGAAACAACGATCTGGTCGACGCTCTGGCGGGTCGATCCGGTGCAGGTGGCGCAGCGCGGCGTCTCCATCGGGCAGCCGATCGCCAACACCACCGTGTGGATCCTCGACAGCAACGGCCAGCGCTGCCCGATCGGCGTGCCGGGCGAGATCGTGATCGGCGGCGTCGGCGTCACGCTGGGCTACCTGGAGCGCCCTGAGCTCACGGCCGAGCGCTTCGTGCCCGACCCCTGGGGCAGCCCCGGCGCCACCCTCTACCGCACCGGCGACCGCGGCCGCTGGCGCAACGACGGCCTGCTCGAACACATGGGCCGCTTCGACTTCCAGGTCAAGGTGCGCGGCTACCGCATCGAGCTCGGCGAGATCGAGGCCCGCTGCAACGAAGCCCCGGGCGTGGCCTCCAGCGTCGTGCTGGCCCGCGAGGACCGCCCCGGCGATGTGCGGCTGGTCGCCTACCTCGCGATGACCCCCGGCGCCGTCTACGACCGCTCGGCGCTGCGAGAGCTGCTCCACTCGCGCCTGCCTCAATACATGGTGCCCCAGCACGTCGTCGTCCTCCCCGCTCTGCCCCTGCTGCCCAATGGAAAGATCGACCGCAAGGCCCTGCCCGAACCGAACGCGGCTGCGGCGGCGAGCGAGGCAAAGGCGGATGCCGCGGCGCGCGTAGCGCCGCGCAACGACGGCGAGAAAGCGGTCCTTGCGGCCATGGAGGAAGTTCTCCATCTGCCCGCCATGAGCGTGCTCGACGATTTCTTCGCCGTGGGCGGCCACTCGCTGCTGGCGGCGCACCTGACGACCCGCATCAACGCCCATTTCGGCATCCGGCTGCCGCTGAGCAAGCTGTTCGAAGCGCCGACGGCCGAGCAACTGGCTCGCGCGATCGAGCTGGCCCAGGTCGACAAGCGGACACCGATCGTGATCCCGCGGCGCACCGACCGCAGCAGAGCGCCGCTGACGCTCGAGCAGCAGCGGATGCGATTCGCCCAGGAGCTGCACCCCGAGAGCGCGCCTTTCAACACGCCCTCGGCACACCGCCTGACCGGCCCGATGGATCGCGCCAAGTTCGAACAGGCCCTGCGCGAGGTGGTGCGGCGACAGGATGCGATGCGAACTGCCATCGTGCAGGCGCCGGACGGCGATGGCTGGATCCAGCGCATCGAGGATCGCGTCCGCTTCGACATCCCGTTCGAGGACCTGCGCTCCATTCCAGGCGAAGAGCGCGAGGCCGAGCTGATGCGGCGCATGAAGGCGATCATCGCGGTGCCGATTCCCGCCGCACCGGCGCCGCTGTTCCGTTGCGCTCTTTACCGGCTGGGCGAGCAGGAGCATGCCTTCCTGTTCATGGTGCACCACCTGGTCTGGGACGGCTACTCGTTCGACATCCTCTATCGCGAGCTGGCTGCTGCCTACGTCGCCCAACTCTCGGGCAGCGCCAATCCGATGCCGGAGCTTTCGCTGCGTTACGGCGACTACACGCAGTGGCACCTCCAATGGCTCGAAGGCCCGGAGGCCGCCACGCAGCAGGCCTACTGGCAGAAGCGCCTGGCGCTGGCACCGCTGCTCGCGCACGTGCCGGCCGACATGCAAGCCCAGCCGGGCGCAGCGGGTGTCGGCAAGTACGAGCTCCTCGCCCTGGACACCGGACTGCAGGAGCGCCTGCGCACTGTCGCAACGCAGCACCACCTGACACTCAACATGCTGGTCATGGCGTCCTTCGCCGTGATGCTGTCGAACGCGATCGGGAAGCCGGAGGTCTCCGTCGGGATGCCGGTGCGCGGGCGCATGCTGCCCGAGCTGGACCACGCGGCGGGCTTCTTCGTTGGTCTGGTGCCGGTCTACGGCATGGCAGACAAGGGCCTTCGCTTCGTCGATTTCGCGGCTTCGCTTAAGCAGGAGGTGGTCGCGGCACTGGACCACCAGGATCTCCCCTACGAGTACATCCATCAGCAGGCCAGTCCGGACCAGCGTCGCACCGGCCTGTACCAGGCTGTGTTTTCGTTCCAGGACACGCGAGAGCGGATGACGCATTGGGGTCCACTGGCGCACGACATGATTCCGGTGGTGAAGACCGGTGTCACCGACAACCTCGGCCTGTGGATGCTCGACCGCCAGAACGGACTGCAGGGCAGGCTGATCTACAACGCGAACGTCTACACGCGGGAGAAGATCGTATCGCTGCACGAGCAGTTGATTGACATCCTGCGCGCAGTGGCCGAGCGCCCCCACGCGACGCTGTCGGAACTGGGCTCGGGAGCCATCGCGGCGCAGCCGCTTCGGATCCCGGAGGCGCCCGCACCGACCTCGTTGTTGCAGCCTGAGCAGGCTCGCCTGGCCCAGATCTGGGCCAGTGCCATCGGCATCGATGTGAACGAAATCCGGTCCACCGACACCTTCTTCGACCTCGGCGGCGATTCGCTGCTGACGATGCGGGTGATCCAGCAGGCCCAGCAGGCGCTGGGGTTCCGCGTCGAGCCCAGGCGCTACGTCTTCGAGACGCTGGCGCAGCTGGCGGTGCCGCCCGTCGAGAGCGAGATCGACGTGGCCGCGGGCGCCGCGCAAGCGGAACTCGCGTCCAAGCGCGGCGGCCTGCTCGGCCGCGTGTTCTCAGGCTGGGGCCGCAAGGCCTGAGGCGGCGGCCGTGTCGATCACGCCCGTTTCCTGGCCGGGGCCTTCGCAGCTCTGGCAGGTCGAACTGGACGCCGCACCGGCGCCAGGGGCGGCCGCCTGCCTGTCGGAAGCCGAGTGGGCGCGGGCCCGCCGCTTCGCCTTCACCCGCGACCGCGATCGCTTCATCGCCGCCCATGCGGCACTGCGGCAGGTGCTCGCGGCACAGAGCGGAACGCATCCCGCCCTGCTGGAGTTCGACGAGGGCGCCTTCGGCAAACCCGCCCTGGGCGGCGAAGCCGGGCCCCATTTCAACCTGAGCCACAGCCAGTCGCTGGCCCTGATCGCGGTCGATGCGCAATGCGCGGTCGGCATCGACATCGAGCTGCCGCGTGCGATCCCCGACTTGCGTGCACTGGCGGCGACCTGCTTTACGCCGAACGAGGTCTGCGCCTTGGACGCGCTGCCGAGCGGCCGGCGCGAGCGCGCTTTCTTCAACGGCTGGACGCGCAAGGAAGCCTGCGTCAAGGCGCTGGGCCTCGGTCTGTCGGCCGACCTGCAGCGCCTGGAAGTGGGGCTCGACGAGGTCGACCGCAGCGTCTCGTACGCCGGGGCCGACGGCTGCGAACACACGCTGCGGGTATTGTCGGTACCCCTGGCCGGCGGCGCGATCGGCGCGTTGGCGATCCAGACGTCGTGCGTGCGCCGCCGGGTTTCGCAGCCCCGTCGAGCGACACTCGAGACCCTGCAATGAATCCCTTCTATTTCGGTCCTGCGGACCGCCAGCTCTTCGCCATCTACCACGCGCCGGAACGCGAGACCGAGAGCCGTGCCGCGCTGCTGATGTGCTGTCCCTATGGCCACGAGGCCATTCGCGTCCACCGCCTGTACCGCGTCCTCGCCGAGCGCATCGCCCGGCTCGGCATCGCCGTCCTGCGCTTTGATTTCTTCGGCACCGGCGAATCCGGCGGCGACGACGCCGATGGCGAGATGCAAGGCTGGCAGCGCGATCTGCTGGACGCCCACGAGGAACTCCAGCGCCGTTCGGGCGCCCGGACCACGACCTGGCTCGCGGCCCGGCTCGGCGCCACGCTGGCGCTGCAAACCGCCAAGCGCGCTCCAGGCCTCGATCGACTCATCCTGTGGGACCCGATCCTCGACGGCCCGGCCTACGTGGAAGAGCTCCATGCCGCCCAGATCGCGATGCTCGAGATCGGCTACTACGCCAGCAATCCCTCCTGGTACCAGCGCCGGGCGCAGGGGGACGGGCCGGCGATCACCGAGGCGCTGGGCCACCGGATCAGCGGCGAGCTGTCCACGCAGTGGGCCGCCTTGCGTCCCGATGGCCTGACCCTGGACAGCGGCGCGAAGACCACGGTGTTGTCCCGGCCCGAGGACGGACGGAGCCGCGAATGGTGCCTGCGGGAGAGCACGCGCGGCCGTCCGGTCGAACACGAGATGCTGGAGCACCCGATTGACTGGACTTCCGATCCGATTCCCAATCAGGCGATCGTTCCCGTCGATGTAACCCGCCGCCTTCTGGCGCTCATGCGATGACAAGTTTCAAAGACGAACCGCTGCTCTTCGGCGACCAGGGACAACTGCTGGGCGTGATGACCCGCCCGACCGGCAGACCGCCCGCGGACGTGGCCTGCCTGATGTACAACTTCGGCGTCACGCACCGTGTCGGACCGCGCCGGATCCAGGTCAAGCTGGCGCGGCTTTTGGCCCAACAAGGCGTCCCGGCCTTGCGCTTCGACCTTTCGGGCGTCGGCGACAGCAAGGCGCCCGGCGCTTCGATGAGCTTCGAGGAGCAGGCCCTCGGCGACATCAAGCTCGCCATCGACCAGATCGAGGCCCGGTTCGGGATCCGGCGGATCATCGTCGTCGGTCTTTGCTCGGGCGCCATCCATGGTTTCCAGGCCGCGCTGCGCGACCCGCGCATCGTCGGCCTGCTGGCCTTCGACGGCCATCGCTTCACGAGCCACCGTGCCAAGCTCGAGCGCAAGCTGCGGCGCTTCCTGAAGTTCCCGGTGGCCCAGATACGCCACTGGACCGAGCGCCTGCTCGGCACCGATCGCCCGCCCGATGGCGACCTGCTGCGCACCGGGGTCCTGGCCACCGTCATGACGCCCGACCGCCTGAAGCGCGAGATGGAATCCCTGGTCGCCCGCGGCGTGTCGCTCTACCTGGTCTATTCCGGGACGCTCCAGAGCCGCGACCGCGACAAGGACCAGCTCCACGCCCTGCGCGGCAGCGCCATCCTCGACCAGTTGCGCTACGAGTTCATGCCCAACCTGGACCACTCGTTCACCGAGGTCGCAGGCCAGGATTTCTTCCTCGACGCCGTCTGCGGATGGGTGAGGGAGATCCAGGGACGCGAGACCGAGCCGAGCGCCGGCGCCAGCCCGGTGGCACCCCGCCTGGCCGCCAGCCAAGCCGCCAACAGCCAGGTCACCCAGCGCCCGCAGGCGCTGGCCGCATAGGGGCCTGCGCCTCGGGCCTGCGCCTCAGGCGTGCGACGGTCCGGCCGCGACGGCGGTTTCCGAAGGCAGCTCCTGCAGCGGCCCGCTGCCGCTGTAGCGGTCGAGCGCCAGGTAGATCGCCGGCGTGATGTAGAGCGTGATCACCTGCGAGAAGATCAGGCCGCCGACCACCGCCACGCCGAGCGGCTGGCGCAGTTCGGCGCCGGCACCCAGGCCCAGCGCCAGCGGCAGCGCGCCCATCATCGCGGCCAGCGTGGTCATGAGGATCGGGCGGAAGCGCAGCCGGCAGGCCTCGCGGATCGCATCCTCGGGCTTCATGCCCTCGCTGCGCTGCGCCTCGAGCGCGAAGTCGATCATCATGATCGCGTTCTTCTTGACGATGCCGATCAGCAGCAGGATCCCGATGGTGGCGATCAGGGTCAGGTCGAAGCCGAAGATCTTCAACGACAGCAAGGCGCCGACCGCCGCCGACGGCAGGCCGGCCAGGATCGTCAGCGGGTGGATGTAGCTCTCGTAGAGCACGCCCAGCAGCACGTAGATCACCAGCACCGCCAGCACCAGCAGCACGGCCTGGCTGCCTTGCGAGCTCTGGAACACCGCCGCATCGCCGCCGTAGCTCGTGATGATCGACTCCGGCACCCTGAGGTCGGCCTTGAACTGGTCGATCTTGGCCGTGGCATTGCCCAGCGGCACATCGGGCGCGAGGTTGAACGACACCGTCACCGCCTGCAGCTGCCCCTGGTGATTGACCGCGGTCGGCCCGACCGTGCGCTTGACGGTCGCGAAGGCCGACAGCGGCACCAGCTGGCCGGCCTTGTTGCGCACCGACAGGCGCGACATGTCCTCCTCGAAGCGGCGGTCGTCGTCGGCCGCCGAAAGGATCACCTGGTAGGTGTTGCTGGGGCCGTAGATGCTGCCGATCTGGCGGTCGCCGTAGGCGTTGTAGAGCGCGGTGCGCAGATCGCCGACCGCCACACCAAGCACGCCCGCCTTGTCGCGGTCGATGTCCAGGGTGGCCTGCAGGCCGCGGTTCTGCGAGTCGCTGGTGACGTCGCGGAACACCGGATCGGCGCGCATCTTCTCCATCAGCCGCTCGGCCCAGACACCCATGGTGCCGGCGTTCACGCTCTGCAGCGTGTACTGGAAGCGGGCCTTGCTCTGCCGTCCGCCCAGGCGCAGGTTCTGCACCGGCTGCATGTAGACCGCGATGCCCGGGATCTCGCGGAAGCGCTTGCGCAGCGACTCCAGCACCTTCGGCATCGCCGGGCGCTCGTTGCGCGGCTTGAGCACCGCGAACAGCCGGCCCGAGTTCTGCGTCGCGGTCGGGCCGCCGACGCCGATGAAGGAGTTGACGTAGGCCACGCTCGGGTCATCCTGCAGCGCGGCGGCGACGCGGTCCTGCAGCGCCTTCATGGCCGGGAAGGAGATGTCCTCGGCGGCCTCGGTCGTGATCTGGATCTGGCCGATGTCCTCTTCCGGGAAGAAGCCCTTCGGGATCGTGATGAACATCCAGGCCGTGAGCGCGAAGGTCGACGCGGCGACCGCCAGCATCAGCGGCCGGTGGGCCAGCGTCCAGTCGAGCGTGCGCATGTAGCTGCCGTGCACCCAGCGGTAGCCGCGCTCGAAGGCGCGGCCGATCGCGGTGCCCGGCTCGGGATGCTGCTCTTCATGGTCGATCGCCCCGGCTTCGCGCGGCTGGTGCTTGAGCAGCCGGCTCGCGAGCATCGGCACCAGCGTCAGCGAGACCACCGCCGAGACCATCACCGCCAGGCCCACCACCACCGCGAACTCGTGGAACAGCAGGCCGATCACGCCCGGCATGAAGAAGATCGGGATGAACACCGCCACCAGCGAGATCGAGATCGAGATGATCGTGAAACCGACCTCGCGGGCGCCGCGCAGCGCGGCCGCGAACGGCTCCATGCCCTTCTCGACATAGCGCATGATGTTCTCGAGCACCACGATGGCGTCGTCCACCACCAGGCCCACGGCCAGCGTGATGCCCAGCAGCGAGACGTTGTCCAGGCTGTAGCCGAAGGCGTAGAGCAGCGCCACCGCGCCGATCAGCGAGATCGGGATCGTCAGCGCCGGGATCAGGGTCGCCACCAGCCGGTGCAGGAACAGGAAGATCACCAGCACCACCAGCAAGATGGTGCCGAGCAGCGTCAGCTGGACGTCGTGCACCGCCTCGCGGATCGACAGCGAGCGGTCGTTGACCAGGTTGATCTCGACCGATTGCGGCAGCTCTTCCCGGAAGCGAGGCATCAGCGCCCGCACCGCGTCGACCACCTGCACCGTGTTGGCATTGGGCTGGCGCTGCACGGCCAGCGAGATCGAGCTTTGGCCGTTGAAGCTGCTGGCGGTCTTGACCGACTCGAAGCTGTCCTCGATGGTGGCCACCTCGTCCAGCCGCACCGGCGCGCCGTTGCGCTGGCCGACGATGATCTTGGCGAAGTCGGCCGCCTTGAGCATCTGCTCGTTGGCCTGGATCGTGAGGGTCTGGCGCGGGCCGTCGAGCACGCCCACGGGCGTGTTGGCGTTGGCCAGCCGCACCGCACTGGCCAGTTCGTCGAGCGTGATGTTGCGCGCGTTGAGCAGGTCGGCGTCGGCCTTGACGCGCACCGCGAAGCGCTTCTGCCCGTACACCGCCACCTGCGCCACGCCGTCGATGGTCGACAGCGTCGGCGAGATCAGGTTCTCGGCATAGTCGTTGAGCTCGGCTGGCGTCATCGAGTTCGACACCATCGCGATGAACAGCACCGGCGCATCGGCCGGATTCACCTTGCGGTAGGAGGGCAGCTGGGTGAGCTCGGCCGGCAGCTGCCGCTGCGCCCGCAGCAGCGCCGCCTGGACGTCGACCGCGGCGGCGTCGATGTCGCGCGAACTGACGAACTCGAGCGTGACCGAGGTCACGCCCTGGGTGTTGGTGGAGCTGATCGTCTGCAGCCCCGGGATGGTCGAGAACTGCTTCTCGAGCGGCAGCGCGACCGAGGAGGCCATGGTCTCCGGGCTGGCGCCCGGCAGCTGCGCCGAGACGTTGATGACCGGCGTGTTGTAGCTCGGCAATGCCGCGACCGGGATCTGGAAATAGGCAAAGATGCCGATCACCACCACCGCGGCAGAGAGCAGCACCGTCATCGCAGGACGACGGATGCACAGCTCGGAGATGTTCATGTGCGCTCCCGCTCCGCGACGACGCTGGCGCTGGACGGCACGACCGAGGCCGCGCTGCCCGGCGAAGGCCCGGGCGCCGCGTTGCCGGGCTGCTGCTTCTGCTGGGGCTGGGAGGCCGGCGCGTCGATCCGCACCTTGCCGCCCGGGCGAACGTTCTGCTTGCCTTCGATCACCACCTGCTCGCCGGGCTCGACGCCGGTGACGACCACCTGGGTGCCGAAGTTGTAGACCGCCTGCACCTTGCGCCGCGCGGCCTTCAATTCGGCATCGACCACGTACACCGAACTGCCCTCGGCCAGCATCATGAGGGCCGAGGCCGGCAGCACGGTGGCGTTCTCGATGGTGCGCACCGTGATCCGGGTCTCGACGAACTGCCCGGGCCAGAGCGCCTGGTCGGCGTTGTCGAACACCGCCTTGGCGCGCACCGTGCCGATCAGCGGGTCGACCGTGTTGTCGACGAAGCTCAGCGCGCCCTTGAGCGGCGCCTTGCGGCCGGCCACCAGCGCCTCGACCGGCGTGTGCTCGCGCGCCGCCTGCAGCAGGTCCTGCAGCTTGCCTTCAGGCACCGGGAAGCTCACCGCGATCGGATCGAGCTGCGTGATCGTGACCAGCGACAGGCTGGGCTGCACCAGCGTGCCCGGATAGATGTTGACGGCGCCGATGCGCCCGGCGATCGGCGCCCGGAGCGTCGCGTAGCCCAGCGCCACCTGGGCCGACTGCACCGCCGCCCGGTCGGCCGCCACCGCGGCGCGCTGCGCCTCCAGCTGGGACAGCGTGGCATCCAGGGCGCTCTTGGCGATGAAGTTCTGCGCCATCAGGTCCTGGCTGCGCTTGTACTGGCGCTCCAGGTCGGCCTGCATGGCCTCGTCGCGCTGCTGCTGGGCCCGCGCCTTGGCGAGATTGGCCTGGTCGGGACGGTCGTCGAGCGTGAAGAGCAACTGGCCGGCCTTGACGAACTGGCCCTCCTTCACGTGCACCTCGCGCACCGTGTTCGTGACCTGCGGCCGCAGGTCGACGCTGTTGAGCGAGACCACGCTGCCGTTGACCTGCACCGTGACCGGGACGTTCTGCTTCTGCGCCGCTGCCAGGGTGACCACCGCCGGCGCGCCGGCACCGGCGGTCTGGGTGGCCGCGGCGCTGCGGGACTTGGCACCCGACCACCACCAGGTGCCCGCCGCGGCGGCGACGACCAGCACACCCGAGAGGGCGAGAACGAGATTCTTCTTCATGGGGTTCCAGAGGGATCGGATGGATCGTGGGTCGGCGGAGCACACACTTTTTTGCCGGCCGCAGCTATTGGAGCAGCGAGCCGCGAAAAGAGCCCGCATCCACCGTAAAGAAATGTAAAGCGCCTGGGCAGAATGGCACGGTCAAGGGCTTCTTCGGCCGCGCCCGGCCGCTAGAATCCGCGCTTCACAGCCTCTGGATGTACCCCATGAATCGCTGCCCATCGCTCGTTTCCAGCCTCCTCTCGATCGCCCTGGCCGCTCTCGTCGTGCCGGCCAGCCTGTTCGTCCCGACCCTGGCCTCGGCCCAGCTGCTCGACCCGTCGGCGACCCAGAACGAAGCCGCCAATGGCGGCCGGACCTTCCCGCCGGGCACGCTGCGCGGCAGCTTCATGGTCGTCAACTCACCCGAGATCCAGCTCGACGGCCAGCCCGAACGGCTCTCGCCCGGTGCCCGCATCCGCAGCGCCGAGCGCATGCTGGTGATGCCGGCGGCGATCACCGGCCAGAAACTGCTGGTCAACTACACCCGCGACGCCGCCGGACTGGTGCGCGAGGTCTGGATTCTGACCCCGGACGAGGCCAGCGCCAAGCGCGCCTCGGCCGACAGGCCATGGCTCAATTTCTGGCCCTTCGTGGCCGACAGCGGCCCGCGCGACGACGGCAAGACGCCGTTCGACCAGCTGAAATAACCCAGCCCCAGGTTGGCTCGCTTCATGAGCCGCCCACCCCCTCTACGGGGGCGACACCCGCGGCCTGGCGGAGCCGGTTCCGCGGTGTCTCCCGAAAAGACAAGCGCATAGCGCAGTGAACCCCGATCCCCACCGGGAGAGCCCCATGACCCCCAAAGTTTTCATCAAGACCTTCGGCTGCCAGATGAACGAGTACGACTCGGACAAGATGGCCGACGTGCTGCGTGCCGCCGAAGGCTACGAGCCCACCACCAACGTGGACGAGGCCGACCTGATCCTGTTCAACACCTGCTCGGTGCGCGAGAAGGCGCAAGAGAAGGTGTTCTCCGACCTCGGCCGCGTCAAGCACCTGAAGGCCAAGGGCGTGAAGATCGGCGTCGGCGGCTGCGTGGCCAGCCAGGAAGGCGCCGCCATCATCGCCC
Organism: Variovorax saccharolyticus; assembly: GCF_030316765.1. Taxonomy (GTDB): domain Bacteria; phylum Pseudomonadota; class Gammaproteobacteria; order Burkholderiales; family Burkholderiaceae_C; genus Variovorax; species Variovorax saccharolyticus. Next base: position 641,325 of record NZ_JASZYT010000002.1, on the reverse strand, counting down.
GCGCGCCCTACGTCGACGTGGTGTTCGGTCCGCAGACGCTGCACCGGCTGCCCGAGATGCTGAGCCAGGGTGCCCGCGAGGGGCGGCCGCAGGTCGACATCAGCTTTCCCGAGATCGAGAAGTTCGACCACCTGCCGCCGGCCCGGGTCGAAGGCGCGACCGCCTTCGTCTCGATCATGGAAGGCTGCTCGAAGTACTGCAGCTACTGCGTGGTGCCCTACACCCGCGGCGAGGAAATCAACCGGCCGCTCGACGACGTGCTGGTGGAGGTCGCCGGCCTGGCCGACCAGGGCGTGCGCGAAGTCACGCTGCTGGGCCAGAACGTCAATGCCTACCGCGGCCGCATGGGCGACACGGCAGAGATCGCCGATTTCGCCACCCTGATCGAGTACGTCGCCGAGATCCCGGGCATCGAGCGCATCCGCTACACCACCAGCCACCCGAACGAGTTCACCCAGCGCCTGATCGACGCCTATGCCCGCGTGCCCCAGCTGGTGAGCCACCTGCACCTGCCGGTGCAGCACGGCAGCGACCGCATCCTGATGGCGATGAAGCGCGGCTACACCGCGATGGAATACAAGAGCACGGTGCGCAAGCTGCGCGCGATCCGGCCCGAGCTGGCGCTCAGCAGCGACTTCATCGTCGGCTTCCCGGGCGAGACCGACGAGGACTTCGGCAAGATGATGCGGCTGATCGACCAGCTCGAGTTCGACGCCAGCTTCAGCTTCATCTTCAGCCCGCGGCCCGGCACGCCGGCGGCGGCGCTGCACGACGACACGCCGCACGCGGTCAAGCTGGCGCGGCTGCAGCAGCTGCAGGCGGTGATCGACGGCAACGTCCGGCGCTTCGGCGAAAGCCGGGTGGGCAGCGTCCAGCGCGTGCTGGTCGAGGGCGCCTCGCGCAAGGACGCACGCGAGCTCATGGGCCGCACGGAGTGCAACCGCGTGGTCAATTTCGAAGGCGACGCCCGGCTGGTCGGCCAGATGGTCGACCTGCGCATCACGCGCTCGCTGGCCTACACGCTGCGCGGCGAAGTCCTGACGGCCGAATCCACGGCGACGGCCCGCGCGGCCGCGCTGCCGGTCGCCTGATGGCGAAGCTGACTTCGACCCGCGGCTCGTTCCAGCAACTGCTGCTGTTCGCGTTCCTGCTGATCACCGCGCTGCTGGTGGCCGTGGCGCTGCGCGCGGTGTTCCAGTACGACATCCTCATGACCCAGAGCCGCGACGCGGCGGCGCGCGCGCTCACGCTGTCGGGCGCCGCGCAGTCGCTGGCCGAGCGCAGCGCCGCGATGGAGCGCGCCGGGCGCCAGTCGCTGGTGCTCAACGACGCGGTGCTGCGGCGCCGCTTCGAGGATGCCGCGCGCGACGCCCGCCAGGTGCTGAGCCGGCTCGGCACCAACGGCCTCGGTCCCGACGGACCCGACAAGTGGCGCGAGCAGCTGGACGTCATCCAGGGCCTGATGAGCGGCGCCCCCGAGACCTCGCTGGCGCGCGAGAGCTCGATGGCGATGCAGTTCCGCGAGCTCGATGCGCTGAACACCCAGATCGCGCAGCAGGCGCAGTTCCTGATCGAGACCCAGAACAACGAGCTGGCCCAGCGCATCGAGACCGCGCGCAAGCGGCTGATGCGGCTGGTGATCGCCGCCAGCGCGCTGGCGGTGGCGCTGGCGCTGGCCTTCGGCGTCTGGCTGGCGCGCCCCTTCAAGCGCCTCGAGCGCGCGATCGTCGGCCTCGGCGAGAACCGGCTCGACGTGCCGATCGACATCCACGGGCCGTCCGACGTGCGCCGGGTGTCGCAGCAGCTCGAGTGGCTGCGGCTGCGGCTGACCGAACTCGATGCCGACAAGGCACGTTTCCTGCGACACGTCTCGCATGAACTCAAGACGCCGCTGGCCGCGCTGCGCGAAGGCGTCTCGCTGCTCGAGGACGGCGTGACCGGCGCGCTCAACCCGGCCCAGCACGAAGTGACGCAGATCCTGCAGCAGAACACGGTCGCGCTGCAGGGCCAGATCGAGGCCCTGCTGCGCTTCAACGCCGCCGCCTTCGAGGCCCGCGAGCTGCGCCGCGAACGCACCCCGCTGCTGCCGCTGATCGAGGAACAGATCGAGGCCCAGCGGCTGCAGTGGCAGGCCAACGGCCTCACGGTGCGCGCCGAGGGCGAGCCGATCTCGGTGGTGGTCGACCCGGTCAAGCTGGGCACCGCGCTGGCCAACCTGCTGTCGAACGCGATCCGCTTCTCGGCCCGCGGCGGCGCCATCACGATCACCGTGTCGAGCACTGCCGACACTGCGCAGATCGACATCGTCGACGCCGGCCCAGGGGTCGCCGAGGGCGATCGCGACCGCGTCTTCGAGCCCTTCTACCGCGGCGAGCGGCAGCCCCAGCATTCGGTCAAGGGGACCGGCATCGGCTTGTCGATCGTGCAGGAGTACATTGCAGCCCATGGCGGCCGCATCACGCTGCTGCCGGAGGGACCGGGGGCGCGATTCCGCATCGCGCTGCCACGCTCCACCTGACTTTCATCGCCCACGCGCCCATTCCTGAGTCCATGTTTTCTTCGATCTTTCGCGGATCCGCCATCGCCTTGAGCTGCGCCCTGCTGCTGGCCGGCTGCGCCGCGCCCCGCAAGCCGCCTCCCGCGCCGGTCGCGGTCGCGGTCGCCCCGACGCCCGCGCCGCCGGCCATCACCCCGGTCGAGGCCGAGCCCCTGGCCCCCGCGACCCAGCCCGCGAGCCTGTTCACGCAATGGACGCAGGGCCCCGTGGGCGCCACGCTGGCCTATGCCGACAAGGTTCGGCCGCTGGGCGCACCCGAGCTGGCGGCCGAACTCAACCGCCTGGGCGACCTGGTCGAGACGCCCGCGGTGCAGATGCAGATGGCGATCGTGCTGGCCCAGACCCGGGCCCCTGCCGACCTCGCGCGCGCCAGCGGCCTGCTGCAGCGCGTGATCTCCAATCCTTCCGCCGACGCCCTGCCGCTGCAGCCGCTGGCCCGCACGCTGGCGGCGCGCTACGCCGAGCAGCGCAAGGTCGAGGAAGAGCGCGACAAGCAGGCGCAGCAGCTGCGCGACAGCCAGCGCCGCATCGACCAGCTCAACGACCGCATCGAAGCCCTGCGCGCCATCGAGCGCAGCTTCGCGCGGCCCAATCCGGCGCCGGCGGCGCCGAAGCCCGCGCCATGAGCGCAGTGCGAAGCACGAAGGCCCCTTCATGAGCAGCGCGCCGCCCCCGGCACCGAAGCCGCCCGACACGGCCGCCGCCCCGACGGCGCGCGGCGCCCGCCTGCTGGTGGTCGACGACGACGCCGACATGCTGCGCCTGCTGTCGATGCGGCTGATGTCGGCCGGCTACCAGGTCACGGCCGTGACCTCGGCCGAGTCGGCGCTGACGCAGCTCGAGATCGAGCATCCGCAGCTGGTGCTGTCCGACGTCCGGCTGCCGGGCCGCGACGGCCTGGCGCTGTTCGACGAGATCCGCAAGCGCCATCCGACCTTGCCGGTGATCCTGCTGACCGCGCACGGCACCATTCCCGATGCGGTCGAAGCCACCGCGCGCGGCGTCTTCACCTACCTCACCAAGCCCTACGACGCCCGCGAGCTGCTCGAGAAGATCGGCCAGGCGCTGGCCCTGGGCGCCCCGGCCGCCGCGCCCGGCAAGGCCGGCGACGAGAGCTGGCGCGCCGAGATCGTGAGCCGCAGCAACCGAATGGCCGAGCTGCTGGCCGAGGCCCGCATGGTCGCCAAGTCCGATGCCAGCGTGCTGCTGCGCGGCGACAGCGGCGCCGGCAAGGAAGTGCTGGCGCGCGCCATCCACCGCGCCAGCGCGCGCGCCGACAAGCCCTTCGTGGCGGTCAACTGCGGCGCCATCCCCGAGGCCCTGCTCGAATCCGAGCTGTTCGGCCACATGAAGGGCGCCTTCACCGACGCGGTCGCCAATCACAAGGGCCTGTTCCAGCAGGCCGATGGCGGCACCCTGCTGCTCGACGAGATCGGGGACATGCCGCCGGCCCTGCAGGTCAAGCTGCTGCGGGTGCTGCAGGAGCGCGCGGTGCGGCCGCTGGGCGGCAGCCAGTCGATCGCGGTCGACGTCCGCATCATCTCGGCCACCCACCGCGACCTCGACGCCGCGATGGAGGCCGGGCAGTTCCGCGAAGACCTGTACTACCGTCTCAACGTCGTGACACTGAGCCTGCCGCCGCTGTCGGCGCGGCGCGAGGACATCCCGCTCCTGGCCAACCACTTCCTGCAGCGGCTGTCGACCAAGTACGGCAAGCGGCTGTCGGGCTTCGCGCCCGAGGCGCTGAAGGCGCTGACCACCGCCTCCTGGCCCGGCAACGTGCGGCAGCTGTTCAACGTGGTGGAGCAGGTCTGCGCGCTGTCGAGCTCGCCGCTGATCCCGCTGGCGCTGGTGCAGCGCGCGCTGCGCGTTCCGAGCGTCGAGGTCCAGACCTACGCCGAGGCCAAGCAGCGCTTCGAGCGCGACTACCTGGTCGGCCTGCTCAAGCTGACCGATGGCAACGTGGCCGACGCCGCCCGCCTGGCCGACCGCAACCGGACCGAGTTCTACCGCCTGCTGCAGAAGCACGAACTCACGCCCGGACACTTCAAGGCCGACGCCCCGTCGCCGGGCGGCGAATCCGGTCGCTGACCAGCGACACGCCAAGTTGTTGATTTCATTGGGTTTTGTCAGTCAGGCTTGATGGCTGTCGGGCCGAGGCGACAAATTCGGGGGTCTGGCGGCCGGTTTCGCCCGCCGGCCCCCGCGAAAAGCCGGAAATTCAGTCCAAGCGATTGATTTCAAAGGGTTTTTCGGCCCTGGCACAGGGTTTGCCCCTGTACAGGCATGACAGCACTCACCAGCCCCACTTTCGCACTGCGCCCGCAGCGCGACGGCCTGCGTCAAAAGCAGTTTTCCCTCTCGCGGCCCCGTGCCGCGGGTCAGATGCTGGCAGCCCAGTCGGGTGCCGGCCACATCGCGCCCGAGAGCGTGTTCAAGCGCTTTCCGGCAATTGGCGACACCGCCTTCGACAAGCAACGAGGCTGAAGCGCATGAAGCCCACCCACTACGCCCAACCGAAGCTGCTGGCCGAGAGCGACTTCTCGCACCGCAGCCCGCTGCGCGAGGAACGCCACCCGAACTCGGTGACGGCGCCCCCGATCAACCGCGGCTCGATGACGCCCCGCCCCTGGCGCGGTTTCTGGAACAGCATCGGTACCGCCCTGCTGGTCAAGCTCGGCGCCGGTGCCGCCAAGGGCGCCGCCAAGCCGGCCGGCCCGCAGCAGCCCTGGCAGCGCGCCGCCGCACAGCGGCGCCTGACCTTCATGGCGCTGACCGTGCTGAGCACCATCGTCGCCGGCACGCTCTTCGCCCGCGTCCAGCCCGACTACGACAACCTCTGGCTCGAATACAGCCAGATCGCGCTCTACGCGGTGCTCTCGGGCTGGGTCGTGACCGGTTTCGTGACCGCGCTGATGGGCTTCTACGTCTCGGTGCGCGGTGACAAGCACGCGCTGTCGGGCAAGCAGGTGGCCGACCATCCGATGAACCCCGAGGCACGCACGGCGATCATCATGCCGATCTGCAACGAGGACGTGTCGACCGTGTTCGCCGGCCTGCGCGCCACCTGCGAATCGGTGGCCTCCACCGGGCACGCGAAGCAGTTCGACGTCTTCGTGCTGTCCGACAGCTACACGCCCGAGATCGCCGCCGCCGAGCGCGCCGCCTGGGAAGACCTGCGCGCCGCGCTGGCCGAAAGCCCCAACCAGCCCCAGGTCGAGGTCTACTACCGCCTGCGCACCCGCCGCACCCACCGCAAGGCCGGCAACGTGGCCGACTTCTGCCGCCGCTGGGGCAAGGACTACCGCTACATGGTCGTGCTCGACGCCGACAGCGTCATGAGCGGCGACTGCCTGACCTCGATGGTCAAGCTGATGGAAGCCAACCCGACCGCCGGCATCATCCAGACCGCGACCCAGGCCATCGGCCACGTCACGCTGCACGCCCGCGCCCAGCAGTTCGCCTCGCGCATGACCGGCCGCCTGTTCACGCTCGGCATGCAGTTCTGGCAGCTCGGCGAGTCTCACTACTGGGGCCACAACGCGATCATCCGCGTCCAGCCCTTCATGGACCACTGCGCGCTGGCGCCCATCAAGGGCAAGGGCGGCATGTCGGGCGGCATCATGTCGCACGACTTCGTCGAAGCCGCGCTGATGCGCCGCGCCGGCTTCCACGTCTGGCTGGTCGCCGACCTGGTCGGCAGCTACGAGCAGCAGCCGCCGGACCTGCTGTCCGAGCTGCAGCGCGACCGCCGCTGGTGCCAGGGCAACCTGCAGAACGCCCGCCTGATGGCCGAGCCCGGCCTGCACCCGGTGCACCGCGCGATGTTCGTCACCGGCACCATGGCCTACGCCTCGGCGCCGCTGTGGCTGGCCTTCCTGACCCTCGGCACGGCGCTGTGGCTGACCGGTTCGAGCGTGGTCGAGCACTGGCTCGCGATGCCGATGGAACTCGCCGGCCTGTGGCTGTGGACCCTGTGCCTGCTGTTCCTGCCGCGCATCCTGGGCCTGGTCGCGGTCGTGATCCGCGGCGAGCAACGCCAGTTCGGCGGTGTCGGCGGCCTGCTCAAGAGCGCCGCGCTCGAAAGCGCGATGGCCATCGTCCAGGCCCCGGTGCGCATGCTGGCCCATTCGCTGTTCGTGGTGGTGGCCCTGACCGGCCTCAAGCTCGACTGGAAGTCGCCCCCGCGCGAAGCCGCCGCCGTCTCCTGGCGCATCGCGGTCTCGCAACTGGCTCCGATGTCCTTCGTGATCGCCGCACTGGCCGTCGGCATCGCGCTGATCGATGCCAGCGCCCTGACCTGGCTGATGCCCGTGGGCCTGCCGCTGCTGCTGGCGATCCCGCTGACGGTGCTGACCAGCCAGATCGGCTTCGGCATCGCGCTGCGCGACCGCGGCTTCCTGCTGATCCCCGAGGAATCGCGTTCGCCGGCAGTGCTGCGCAGGGCCTGGATGCATGCGCTTCGGCTGTCGCGTCCGGTTGCGGCCTGAGCAGGTTCGAGCCTTGAGAGAAAGCCCCGCGATGCGGGGCTTTTTCGTTGGCGGCTGCGGCCGGGGCGGGCTCACGCCGCGCCGCCCCAGGGACTCAGAAGCGCGGCATCCCGCCGCCGCCGCCCATCGGCGGCATGCCCTTCATGCCGCCCATGCGCTTCATCATCTTCATGAGGCCGCCGCCCTTCATCTTCTTCATCATCCCCTGCATCTGCTCGAACTCGTTGAGCAGGCGGTTCACTTCCTGGACCTGCACGCCGGCGCCGGCCGCGATGCGGCGCTTGCGCGTCGCCTTGAGCAGTTCGGGCTTGCGGCGCTCCAGCGGCGTCATGCTGTTGATGATCCCTTCCTTGCGCCGGATGTCGCGCTCGGCGCGGGTCATGTCGGCCTCGGTCGCCTTGGCGGCCATCTGTGCCGGCAGCTTGTCGAGAATGCTCGACAGCCCGCCCATCTGCTTCATCTGCTGCAACTGGCCGAGGAAATCGTTGAGGTCGAAGCCGGCGCCGCTCTTGACCTTGGCCGCCAGCTTCTGGGCCGCGGCCACGTCGACGCCGGCCGTGACCTGCTCGACCAGGGCGACGATGTCGCCCATGCCCAGGATGCGGCCGGCATGGCGCTCGGCATCGAAGACCTCGAGGCCGTCGATCTTCTCGCTGACGCCGGCGAACTTGATCGGCACGCCCGTGACCTGCCGCACCGACAGTGCGGCCCCGCCGCGCGAGTCGCCGTCGGTCTTGGTCAGGATGATGCCGGTCAGCGGCAGCGCTTCCTTGAAGGCCTTGGCGGTATTGATCGCGTCCTGGCCTTGCATCGCGTCGACCACGAACAGGGTCTCGACCGGATCGAGGGCCGCGTGCAGCTGCTGGATCTCCTGCATCAGCACTTCATCGATCGCCAGGCGACCGGCGGTGTCGACCAGCAGCACGTCGAAGAAGTGGCGCTTGGCATGGTCGAGCGCGGCGCGGGCGATGTCCAGCGGCTTCTGGTCGGGCGTGCTCGGGAACCATTCGGCGCCGGCCTGCTTGGTGACCGTCTTGAGCTGCTCGATGGCGGCCGGCCGGTAGACGTCGCCGGACACGGTCAGCACCTTCTTCTTGCGCTTCTCGATCAGGTGCTTGGCCAGCTTGGCGGTGGTGGTGGTCTTGCCCGCACCCTGCAGGCCGGCCATCAGGATCACGGCCGGCGGCTGGGCCGCGAGGTTGATGTCGGAGACGCCCTCGCCCATGGTCGCGGCGAGTTCGCGGTTGACGATGCCGATCAGCGCCTGGCCCGGCTTCAGCGAGCCCAGCACCTCCTGGCCGAGCGCCTTTTCCTTGACGCGGGCAACGAAGTCGCGCACGACGGGCAAGGCGACGTCGGCCTCGAGCAGGGCCATGCGCACCTCGCGCAGCATGTCCTGGACGTTGCTTTCGGTGATGCGGGCCTGGCCGCTGACCTGCTTGACGAGGCGGGAGAATTTTTCGGTGAGGGCGCTGGCCATGGTGCTTCCCGCTGGACGGGACCGGTATGAGAACGGGAGCGACGGCATTCCGCAGAAGGCGAGAAGCTAAACTCCAGCCGATGATTTTAGCGATCCCCTCCCCGCTCGGCGTGGCACTGGGCATCGCCACCGCCGCCGCCTACGGCGTCACCGCTGCCGCCGCCTCCAGTTTCAGCCGCTCCTCGACCCAGTGGCTGCTGGTGCTGGCCTGGCTGCTGCACGCCCTGGCGCTGGCCGCCGGGCTGGTCGGCGGCACGCCGCGTTTCGGCTTCGCGCCGGCGATCTCGGTCACGGCCTGGCTGGTGCTGACCGTCTACGCCATCGAAAGCAGCCTCTACCCGCAGCTCAAGGTGCGCCGCACGCTGGCGGTGCTGGGCGCCGCCGCGGTGCTGCTGGCGGTGCTGTTCCCCGGCACGCCGCTGCATGTCTCGGCCTCGCCGTGGCTGCCGCTGCACCTGGCGCTGGGGATCGCGTCGTATGGCCTGTTCGGTGCCGCCGTGGTCCACGCCTGGCTCATGACGCGGGCCGAGAAGCAGATCCGGCTCGCCGCCGAGCCGCAGGGCGGCGTGCCGCTCCTGACCATGGAGCGCCTGACCTTCCGCTTCGTGACCGCGGGCTTCGTGCTGCTCTCGGCCACACTGCTGGCCGGCCTGCTGTTCAGCGAGACGCTGTACGGCAACTCGGTGCGCGGCTGGAAGTGGGACCACAAGACCATCTTCTCGGTGCTGGCCTGGGTGACTTTCGCGATCCTGCTGACCGGCCGCGCCCGCTTCGGCTGGCGCGGCCGGACCGCGCGGCGCGTGCTCTACGCGGGCTCGGCGCTGCTGCTGCTGGCCTACGTCGGCTCGCGCTTCGTGCTCGAGGTCGTGCTGTCGCGCGCAAGCTCATGAAATACCTGCTCGTCTTCGCGGTCGTCTTCATCGCGATCTGGCTCTGGCGCAAGAACCGGCGCGAGGAGATGCAGTCGCGCCCGCCGCCGCAGAAGCCGCCGGCCGTCGGCGCGCCACAGGCCATGGTGCGCTGCGCGCACTGCGGACTCCACCTGCCGGCCGCCGACGCAATCGCCGGCCCCGACGGCGCCGTCTACTGCAGCGCGGCGCACCGCCAGGCCGGCAGGCAATGAGGCCGGCCCCGGAGCGCCCGGCATGACCGCGTTCCTGCGTGCCCACGGCGAGCCCGCCACCGACTGGAGTTCGCTCGAGCATTTCAGCGGCCAGAGCACCGCGCTGAAGCGCCTTTGGCGCGGCTTCGTGGCCGCACGCTGCTTCGTGGCGGCCGTTCTGCTGCTGCTGCAAGGACTGGGCTTCGTGCTCGGACAGGCCACGCAAGCCGCGACCCTCGCGCTCTGCGCGGGCTACCTGGCGGCCACGCTGCTGGCCGTGCGCTATGCGCCGCAGCAGCAGATCCGCAGTCTGGGGCGGGCCTGGTTCGCCACCATCGGCGTCGACCTCGTGGTCTTCGCGGCGCTGCAGGTGCTCCAGGTCGGCGGCATCAACTACTCTCCGCTGTTCGCGATGCCGGTGCTCATGGGCGCGGTGCTGGGCACCGGCGCGGTCGGCCTCGGCACCACCGCCGTCGCGACGCTGCTGCTGCTCGGCCATGCCGCCTGGTACTGGCTCGAGCAGCCGGCCGACACCTCGCCTCGCTTCGTGCAGGCGGCGCTGACGGGCACCGGCCTGTTCGTGGTGGCCCTGATCGCCCACGAGATGGCGCGCCGGCTGACGCGCGAGGAGGCCTTGGCGCAGCGCAACCGCAGCGCCGCCCAGATGCATGCGCTGGTCAACGATCTGGTGATCGAGACGCTCAGCGAAGGCGTGCTGGTGCTCGATGCGCAGGGCCAGGTGCACGCGGCCAATCCTGCCGCCGATGCGATCCTGGGCCAGGGCCTGGCCCAGATCGAACTGCCGTTCACGCTCAATGCCTATCCGCCCTGGGTCCCGCTGGCCGCGCTGGCGCGCCAGACCTTCGCACGGCGCACGCCGCAGTCCAAGGAGATCCCGGTCGCGCAGGCCCAGGGCGCGGCGCGCGAGGTGCGCGTGCGCACGCGGCTGACCCGCTCGCCGGACCCGGCTTCCGACAGCCTTTGCGTGATGTTCCTGCAGGACCTGCGCGAACTCGAGGCCCGCATCCGCACCGAGAAGCTCGCCGCCATGGGCCGCATGTCGGCCGCGGTGGCGCACGAGATCCGAAACCCGCTGGCCGCCATCACGCAGGCCAGCGCATTGCTGGCCGAGGACCTGGTCGACCCCGCTCATCGCCAGCTGACGACCATGGTGCAGCAGAACGCGCAGCGCCTGTCGCGCATCGTCGACGATGTGCTCGATGTCGCGCGGGCCCGTCAGCAGCGCGTGCTGCCGCTGGGCGAGCAGTTGGCGCTCGACGCCACGGTACGCACGCTGGCCGAGGAATGGGTGCTGCATTCGCAGCGCCAGGGCGTGCTGCTGGCGCTCGACGCCCCGGGCAGCGACGTGCGCTTCGACGTCGAGCACCTGCGCCGCATCCTCGTCAACCTGCTCGACAACGCGGCCCGTTACGCGGGCGACCGCGAAGGCTCGATCCAGGTCGCGACCCGGATCAACGCCGCCGGCCGCGCCACCTTGCAGATCTGGAGCGACGGCGCCCCGCTCGAGCCGGCCGTGCAGCGGCATCTGTTCGAGCCCTTCTTTTCCTCCGAGAGCCGCTCGAGCGGACTCGGCCTCTTCCTGTGCCGGGAGCTGTGCGAGCGCCACGGCGCCACCATCGGCTACGAGCGCCGCGCGCTGTCGGCAGCCGGGCCCGAAGGCAACGAGTTCTTCGTTTCGTTTGCCTCGGCCGAGACCCGGCTGACACAATAGCCGCGTGAGCACACCCAACCCGTCCGCACCGCGCCCCGCCCAGATCCTGGTCGTCGACGACGAGCCCGACCTGCGCACGCTCTACGAACTGACGCTGCTGCGCGAGGGCTACCGGGTCGAGGCCGCCGGCAGCGTGGCCGAAGCCTCGCAGCACCTGGACGCCGGCCGCTTCGATGCCGTGATCACCGACATGCGGCTGCCCGACGGGCTCGGCATGCAGATCCTGCAGCGCATTCAGCAGGACCAGCGCGGCGAGCGCTGCGTCGTGATGACCGCCTACGGCTCGGCCGAGAACGCGGTCGAGGCGCTCAAGGCCGGTGCCTTCGACTACCTGACCAAGCCGGTCGACCTGAAGCAGTTCCGGGCCGTGGTGGCCTCCGCCGTGCAGGCCACCGCGCAGCTCGCGGGCGCGCGCGCCGTGCGGCCGGCCGACGAGCGCGCCGAGGACGGCGCCCGCATCGCCAGCGCGGTCGGCAGCGGCGGCGTGGCCGCGCTCGAGCGGCTGGTCGGCGACTCCGAGCCGATGCGCCTGGTCAAGGCACGCATCGCCAAGGTGGCGCGCGGCATGGCGCCGGTGCTGGTGCGCGGCGAATCCGGCACCGGCAAGGAGCTGGTCGCCCGCGCCGTGCACGCCTGCAGCCAGCGCAGCGACGGCCCTTTCGTCGCGGTCAACTGCGGCGCCATTCCCGAGAACCTGCTCGAGGCCGAGTTCTTCGGCGCCCGCAAGGGCTCCTACACCGGCTCCTCGCAAGACCGCGACGGCTATTTCCAGGCCGCGCGCGGCGGCACCCTGTTTCTCGACGAGATCGGCGACCTGCCGCTGGCCATGCAGTCGAAGCTGCTGCGCGCCATCCAGGAGCGCAGCGTGCGCCCGATCGGCTCGACCCAGGAGGACGCGGTCGACGTGCGCATCGTCAGCGCCACCCACAAGGACCTGCAGGCCGAGGTGCAGGCCAGCCGGTTCCGGCAAGACCTGTTCTACCGCCTCAACGTGATCGAGATCGCGGTGCCGGCCCTGCGCGAGCGCCGCGGCGACCTGCCGGCGCTGTGCAAGGCCCTGTTGGCGCGGATCGCGCACGACGCCGGCATGCCGGTGCCGACGCTGTCGGCCGAGGTGCTGCAGCGGCTGTCGGAGCACCCGCTGCAAGGCAACGTGCGCGAACTCGAGAACCTGCTGCACCGCGCCGTGGCCCTGAGCGACGGCGACATGCTGCACCTCGATTTCGCCGGAAACAGCGCGCTGCCGGCCGAAGCGCCGCTGTCGGAGCCGGCGCCGCCGGCTCAGGTGGCGGCCGCACCGGCCACGACCTCGCCCTCCAGGGCCGGTCCCGAAGTTCCGAACGACCTGCAGGGCTACCTCGACCAGCAGGAGCGCGACATCCTGATCCTGGCGCTGCAGGAGACCGGCTTCAACCGCACCGCCGCGGCCGCCCGGCTCGGCCTGAGCCTGCGCCAGATCCGCTACCGGATCGCGCGCCTGGGCATCGCGACTCCGAACGGCGACGGCGCGGATGAATGAGCCCGGTCTTTGGCGCGATGGCTGGTATGGCTTCGCGCGGCAGCTGCGCTCTCCCAACTTCGGACCGCGGCCGGCCGGCGCGGAGATCGACCTGATCGTGCTGCACTCGATCAGTCTGCCGCCCGGGCAGTACGGCGGCGACGAGGTCCAGCGGCTCTTCACCAACCTTCTCGACTGGGACGCGCATCCCTATTTCGACCGCATCCGCGGCCTCGAGGTGTCGGCGCACTTCTATGTGCGGCGCAACGGCGAGCTGTGGCAGTTCGTGAGCTGCGACGACCGTGCCTGGCATGCCGGCGCATCGTGCTGGCGTGGCCGCGACAACTGCAACGACGATTCGATCGGCATCGAGCTCGAGGGCATCGAAGGCGGCGCGTTCGAGGCCGCGCAATACGAGACCCTGGCCAGCCTGTGCCCCGCGCTCGCCCAGCGCCACCCGATCCGCTTCGTGGCCGGCCACCAGCACATCGCGCCCGGCCGCAAGGAGGACCCCGGCGCCGGCTTCGACTGGCACCTGCTGCGAGAGCAACTGGGCTGGGACGCGGCGATGTTCCCCCCGGGCGAGGCCGGCCGCTAGTTTTTTTCAATCGCCGCGCGGCCCGCGATGCGTCGCCGCCAAAGCCTCGTCATGACGGCGACGCCCCCGCCCCGGGGCAGCAACCATGCGCTTTTCAAGCCCAAATGCGGCGGAAACGCACGTCAGCCGCGGACTGCGCTACCGTCGTTCAACGGCCACGGGGCAGAAGCGCATTCCGGCGCGTTCGAGCGCCCTTTCACAATCATTGATATTTGTGGAAAACACTACATCTAGTGGGTTGTAGGCCTGCGAGACCCTAGATATAGTGTGCCCTGCCCGGCGCTCGAAGCCCAAACCCATGGCCGCACTGGCGCCGCCGCCCCAACAAGAATTGCCAACGAGGATCGCATGCAAACAGCCCTGAACACCCCCTCCGCCTCCCGCGCCTCCCACACGGCTTCCTCGACGCCGCAGCAGCGCGATGTCGCCGGCTCGCCCGCCGGCAATGCACTGGCCCACTACCAGATCATCCGCCGCAACGGCTCGGTCGTTCCCTTCGAGCCCAACAAGATCGCGATCGCGATGATGAAGGCCTTCCTCGCGGTGCACGGCACCCAGGGCGCGGCCTCCGCCAGCGTGCGCGAGACGGTCGACGCCCTGACCCAGGCCGTGGTCCGCGCGATGGTCCGCTCGCGTCCGGGCGGCGGCACCTTCCACATCGAGGACGTGCAGGACCAGGTCGAACTCGGCCTGATGCGCGGCGGCCACCACGAGATCGCCCGCGCCTACGTGCTCTACCGCGAGCGCCGCAGCCGGGAGCGTCTCAAGCAAGGCGAGCAGGATGCCCCGATCGCGGTCTCCACGCTGCACGTGCTGGACCGCGGCGAGCGCGTCGCGCTCGACCTCAACGACCTCAAGGACCTGATCGAGTCGGCCTGCGTCGGCCTCGGCGACAGCATCACGGCCAACCCGATCGTGGCCGAGACGATGCGCAACCTCTACGACGGCGTACCGCTCGACGAGGTCTACAAGGCCTCGATCCTGGCGGCCCGCACGCTGATCGAGAAGGACCCCGACTACACCTTCGCCACCGCCCGCCTGCTGCTGCACACGATCTTCAAGGAAGTGATCGGCCGCGAAGTTCCGCTGGCCGAACGGGCCCAGGCCTACGCCGACTACTTCCCGCACTTCATCAAGAAGGGCGTCGACAACGAGCTGCTCGACGAGAAGCTGCTGCAGTTCGACCTGGCCCGCCTGGGCGCGGCGCTCAAGCCCGAGCGCGACCTGCAGTTCGACTACCTCGGCCTGCAGACCCTGTACGACCGCTACTTCCTGCACGTGCGCAAGTCGCGCATCGAGCTGCCGCAAGCCTTCTTCATGCGCGTCGCGATGGGCCTGTCGCTCAACGAGATCGACCGCGAAGCCCGGGCCATCGAGTTCTACGAAGTGATGTCGTCCTTCGACTTCATGTCGAGCACCCCGACCCTGTTCAACAGCGGCACCCTGCGCTCGCAGCTGTCGAGCTGCTACCTGACCACCGTGCCCGACGACCTGGACGGCATCTACGAATCCATCAAGGAAAACGCGCTGCTGTCGAAGTTCGCCGGCGGCCTGGGCAACGACTGGACCCGCGTGCGCGCCCTCGGCAGCCACATCAAGGGCACCAACGGCGAATCGCAGGGCGTCGTGCCCTTCCTGAAGGTGGTCAACGACACCGCCGTCGCGGTCAACCAGGGCGGCAAGCGCAAGGGCGCGGTCTGCACCTACCTGGAGACCTGGCACCTCGACATCGAAGAATTCCTCGAGCTGCGCAAGAACACCGGCGACGACCGCCGCCGCACGCACGACATGAACACGGCCAACTGGATCCCCGACCTGTTCATGCGCCGCGTCATGGAAAAGGGCAGCTGGACCCTGTTCTCGCCGTCGAACGTGCCCGACCTGCACGACAAGTTCGGCCTCGACTTCGAGACCGCCTACGTCGCCTACGAAGAAAAGGCCGCCCGCGGCGAGATCACGCCGAGCCGCACGCTGCAGGCGTCGGACCTCTGGCGCAAGATGCTCACGATGCTGTTCGAGACCGGCCATCCCTGGATCACCTTCAAGGACGCCTGCAACGTGCGCTCGCCGCAGCAGCACGCCGGCGTGGTCCATTCGTCGAACCTCTGCACCGAGATCACGCTCAACACCAGCGACACCGAAACCGCGGTCTGCAACCTCGGCTCGGTCAACCTGCTGCAGCATCTGAAGGACGGCAAGGTCGACCAGGCCAAGCTCCAGCGCACCATCTCGACCGCGATGCGGATGCTCGACAACGTGATCGACATCAACTACTACGCGGTCAAGAAGGCACGCGACTCCAACCTGCGCCACCGCCCGGTCGGCCTCGGCCTGATGGGCTTCCAGGACGCGCTCTACGAGCTGCGCATCCCCTACGCCTCGCAGGACGCCGTGCAGTTCGCCGACGAATCCATGGAAGCGATCTGCTACCACGCCTACTGGGCCTCGACCGAGCTGGCGCGCGAGCGCGGCAAGTACTCGAGCTACAAGGGCTCGCTGTGGGACAAGGGCGTGCTGCCGCCCGACACCCTCGACCTGCTCGAGAAGGCCCGCGGCGGCTACGTCGAAGTCGACCGCTCGTCGACGCTCGACTGGGACGCGCTGCGCCAGAAGATCAAGACCGACGGCATGCGCAACTCCAACTGCGTCGCCATCGCGCCGACCGCCACCATCTCGAACATCATCGGCGTCGACGCCTCGATCGAACCCTGCTTCGGCAACCTGTCGGTCAAGTCGAACCTGTCGGGCGAGTTCACGGTCATCAACCACTACCTGGTGCGCGACCTCAAGCGCCTGGGCCTGTGGGACGACGTGATGGTGATGGACCTGAAGCATTTCGACGGCTCGCTGCGCCCGATCGACCGCGTGCCGCAGGACGTCAAGGCGCTCTACGCCACCGCCTTCGAAGTCGAGACCACCTGGCTCGTCGAAGCCGCTGCACGGCGCCAGAAGTGGATCGACCAGGCGCAGTCGCTCAACATCTACATGGCCGGCGCATCGGGCAAGAAGCTCGACGACACCTACAAGCTCGCATGGCTGCGCGGTCTCAAGACCACCTACTACCTGCGCACGCAGAGCGCCACGCACGCCGAGAAATCGACCGTGCAATCGGGCCGCTTGAACGCGGTGTCCTCGGGCAGCGGCGATGCATCGTCGGGCATGAGCGCACTCGAAGCCGCGGCGCTCGCAGCGCAAGCGCAGTTGAGCGCGATGCCCGCGACCGACATCGCGTTCTGCGGCGTCGACGATCCGACCTGCGAAGCCTGCCAGTGATGTCGGCCTGAAGATGTCGTGGTTCGCGGCATCGACCGACAGATTGCGATGCATGCGAACAACATAACGACCACATAATTGAAGCGCGATGTGAGGAGCACTTTGCAACTCACATCGTTGCTCACATAATTTGAGCATTGGATTTTTCTATGTTGACCTGGGACGAAGAAGTCAAGCCCTCCTTGCCAAAGGATCTGCCTCAAGGATTGCGGCACCCATCGAACAGCGGCGCGCCAGTCGCCCGCTCGTCGGAGTTCCCGACTTCGCAAATTGCTCCCCAAGCTTCTTCCGCCGTGAACGCAGTGCGCACGCTCGATGACGGCGCAGCGGTTCGCGCCGCGCCGGCTGCCGCGCAGACCGCGCCCGCAGCGCACCGCGTCAAGGCCGCCGACAAGCGCATCATCAACGGCCAGACCGACGTCAACCAGCTGGTGCCGTTCAAGTACAAGTGGGCCTGGGAAAAGTACCTCGCCACCTGCGCCAACCACTGGATGCCGCAGGAAGTGAACATGACGCGCGACATCGCGCTCTGGAAAGACCCGAACGGCCTGACCGAAGACGAGCGCCGCATCGTCAAGCGCAACCTCGGCTTCTTCGTGACCGCCGACTCGCTGGCCGCCAACAACATCGTGCTGGGCACCTACCGCCACATCACGGCGCCCGAATGCCGCCAGTTCCTGCTGCGCCAGGCCTTCGAGGAAGCGATCCACACGCACGCCTACCAGTACATCGTCGAATCGCTGGGCCTGGACGAGAGCGAGATCTTCAACGCCTACAACGAAGTGCCGTCGATCCGCGAAAAGGACCAGTTCCTGATCCCGTTCATCGACGCCATCAGCGACCCGAACTTCAAGACCGGCACGCACGAGACCGACCAGACCCTGCTCAAGTCGCTGATCGTCTTCGCCTGCCTCATGGAAGGCCTCTTCTTCTACGTCGGCTTCACGCAGATCCTCGCGCTGGGCCGCCAGAACAAGATGACCGGCGCCGCCGAGCAGTACCAGTACATCCTGCGCGACGAGTCGATGCACTGCAACTTCGGCATCGACCTGATCAACCAGCTCAAGCTCGAGAACCCGCAGCTCTGGACGGCCGAGTTCAAGGCCGAGATCAAGGCCCTCTTCATGAAGGCCGTCGAGCTCGAGTACAAGTACGCCGAAGACACCATGCCGCGTGGCGTGCTCGGCATGAACGCATCCATGTTCAAGGGCTACCTGCGCTACATCGCCAACCGGCGCGCGCAGCAGATCGGCCTCGAAACGCTCTTCCCGAACGAAGAAAACCCCTTCCCCTGGATGAGCGAAATGATTGACCTGAAGAAGGAGCGCAACTTCTTCGAAACCCGCGTGATCGAGTATCAATCGGGCGGTGCGCTCTCCTGGGACTGAGACTTTCCGACAAGAACAAAGTGCATTCAGAAATAGCCTTCAACGAACCACCGCACCGGAGAGTGCGGCGTCGCTGAGGGCGCAGGTGTTCATGGTGCTGGAATCCGTTCCAACGCCATGAATCGCTTCACGCTGACCAACATGCGTGGAGTGCTTCAAAAGGTTGATTTTTTCAACTTGATCAAGGAGAAATAGAAATGGCAACTGCAAAGAAAGCGCCGGCTAAGAAAGCCGCTGCAAAGAAGGCTCCGGCAAAGAAGGCTCCCGCCAAGAAGGTCGTAGCCAAGAAGGCGCCGGCAAAGAAGGTCGCGGCCAAGAAGGCTCCGGCGAAGAAGGTAGCGGCCAAGAAGGTCGCCGCCAAGAAGGCGCCTGCCAAGAAGGCTCCTGCGAAGAAGGTCGTAGCCAAGAAGGCCCCGGCAAAGAAGGCTCCTGCCAAGAAGGCAGCAGCCAAGAAGGCCCCGGCGAAGAAGGCCGCAGCGAAAAAGGCGCCTGCCAAGAAGGCCCCGGCGAAAAAGGCTGCGGCGAAGAAGCCCGCTGCCAAGAAAGCCGCGAAGAAGCCCGCTGCCAAGAAGGCTGCGAAGGCTCCCGCCAAGGCTGCCGTAGCGCCTGCTCCTGCTGCGCAAACGACGCTGAACCCGCAGGCTGCCTGGCCGTTCCCGACGGCCAGCAAGCCCTGAGTCTTTCAGCGGCCTTGAAGGCACAAGCCCGGCACCGAAAGGTGCCGGGCTTTTTTCATGGAGCGTCGCATCAGACTTGCGCGCGCCCATGCCAGAGATACCGCGGAACTGGCTTTGCCAGGCCGCTGGTATCGCCCCCTTGAGGGGGAACGCCGAAGGCGCTTCGGGGGTGGGCTAAATACCCAGCGCCTTGCGATCGACCTGGTAGTTCTGCGGGCCGCGCTGGGCGACTTTGAGCGCACCCAAGTGGTTGCCGAGCGCAGCGCAGCGCGCCAGCGGCCAGCCCTGCTCGAGGCCGAACAGCAAGGCGCCGCGCCAGGCGTCGCCGCAGCCGGTCGGCTCGACCACCGCCACGGGCGTGACCGCCGGAACATGTTCGCGCTCGCCGTTCGTCCAGACCTCGCAGCCCTCCGCCGCCAGCGTCACGACCAGGCCGTCCACCCGCTTCGAGATCTCCGCCAGGCTCCAGCCGGTGCGCTGCGACAGCATCTTGGCCTCGTAGTCGTTGACCACCACCCAGCTCGCCAGCTCGACGAAATGCGAAAGGTCCTTGCCGTCGAACATCGGCAGGCCCTGCCCCGGATCGAAGACGAAGGGAATGCCGGCCGCCTTGAACTGCTCGGCATGCTGCAGCATCGCATCGCGGCCGTCGGGCGCCACGATGCCGAGCTTGATGTCGTCGCGCGCGGCGACCTTCGTGATGTGCGCCTGCTGCATCGCGCCCGGATGGAAGGCCGTGATCTGGTTGTTGTCACGGTCGTTCATGATCATGGCCTGGGCCGTGAAGGTGTCGCCGACCTGGCGCACGAATTCGGTGCTGATGCCCAGCGTGCGCAGGCGCTCGATGTAGTCGGCGCCGTCGCTGCCGACCGTCGCCATCGGCAGCGCCGTGCCGCCCAGGGCATTGAGGCTGTAGGCGATGTTGCCCGCACAGCCGCCGAAGTCGCGCCGCAGGCCCGGCACCAGGAAAGACACGTTGAGGATGTGCAGCTGATCCGGCAGGATCTGGTCCGCAAACCGCCCCTCGAAAGTCATGATGGTGTCGAACGCGAGAGAACCGCAAATTACTGCTGCCATGGGAGAGCTGTTGGTTGAACTGAAAAAGGAGCGGGAAGATCGGCGCGCTCAGGGATAGAGCGCCTCGATGCGGAAGCCGGCGACCGGCGGCATGGACGCCGCATCGGCGCCGCCGAGGTTGAGCGACAGCGACGCCGAGCGCTCGGCGCGCGCCGCCAGCACCGCCGGGGCGCCGAAGTCGGGGGGCATGAGCACGCGTCGCACCACGGCGCGCTCCTGGGTGTCGAGCAGCGACAGCTCGACCGCCGGCATCGCGAGCGGCACGGCGGCGACATTGCGCACCGTGAAGCTGAGCTGGAACCCATCGCCGTTCTTGTCGCGCGCGAACGATGCGCCATCGATCTTGATGTCGTTGATCTGCCGCAGGGCCGAGAGCTCGCAACCGGTCAGCCGGCACATGCTCGCCAGCAGCGGACGCAGTGCGGGCTGGCGCGCCGCGATCAGGTCGCGTTCATGGTGCAGCACCTGGGCGATCAGCAGGAGCGCCGCCAGGATCGCGGCGCCCGCCAGCGAGCGCCGGGCCGCGGGACGCTGCCACCAGGAGGCAGCTTCGTCGCCGCCCAGGAAGGCCGGCGCCCGGGGCACTTCGACCGGAAGCATCGGCCCCCCGGGCTGCTCGGCCTCGCTCGCGGCCAGCACCACCGGCGTGACCCCAGTCTCTGCGGCCCCCTGCTGCTCCCTGGCCTTGGCCTTCGCGACCTTGGCGGCCTTGACCCGCGCACGGCGCAGCGCCTTTTGCAGTTGCGCATGGCCGGAGTCGTCGAACTCCGGCGCTGCCGCCTCGCTGGCAGCCAGTGCGGGGCGGGGCGGCAGCGAGAGATCGATGTCGGGGAAGGAGAGCGGCGGCGGTGCCGGCGGTCGCACGGCGATTCGGCCGTGGTCACCGAGCAGCAGCGAATCCGGATCGGGCCAGGAGACCGCGCTGGCAGCCGGCAGAGCCGGCGCCTCGGTCAGCGGCATCGGGCCCGACTCCTCGTCGAGGAAATCGGTCTCGGCGAGGTCCTGTTTCGAATCGTCGGCCGCTTCGGCTTCGGCTTCGGCTTCGGCTTCGGCTTCGGCTTCGGCATCAGGCTCACGCCCAGGCTCGGGCTCGGGCTCGGGCTCGGGCTCAGGCTCAGGCTCAGGCTCAGCTTCGGCTTCGGGCTCGGCTTGGGAATGCTGCTCGTCCAGGGTCGGCGCGGGCCCGGACGGCGGCACCGGTGCCGCGGGCTGGGCATCCGCCGACTCATGCAGGTCGACGGTGGCATCGAACACCTGGCTGCAACGCCCGCAGCGCACCCAGCCATCGGAGATGCGAAGCTGGTCCCGCACCACCTTGAAAGTGGTGTCGCAGGCGGGGCAGCGGGTGGCCAGGCTCATGAGGCGCCGATTGTAGGGTTGCCGGGCCGACGCCCACTGCGCGCTACAGCGTGGCGGTCATCAGGATCCAGCCGTCCTCGCTGTCGCTGACTTCCAGCGCAGCGTACGGCGCATAGGCGGCCTTGAGCTCGTCGGCCTGGCGCTCGAGGATCCCGGCGAGCACCAGCGAGCCACCCGGCGCGACATGCGCGCACAGCAGGGGCGCCAGCACCTTGAGCGGCGTCGCGAGGATGTTCGCGAGCACGATGCCGTAGCGGCCTGCCGATGCGTCCGGCAGCCCTGCCTTCAGTTGAACGCCATTGGCCTCGGCGTTGAGCTCGGTCGACTCCACCGCAGCCGGATCGATGTCGACCGCATCGATGTCGGCAGCGCCGAACTTCGCCGCGCCGATCGCCAGGATGCCGGAGCCGCATCCGTAGTCGAGCACCCGCTTGCCGCCAGCAGCGCCGCGCGTCGCGATCCAGCGCAGGCACATGCGCGTGGTCGGATGCGTGCCGGTGCCGAAAGCCAGCCCGGGATCGAGCCGGATCACCTGGCGGGCCTGAGCCGGCGGCTCGTGCCAGGTCGGCACGATCCAGAATTCGGGTGTGATCTCCACCGGCGCGAACTGCGACTGCGTCAGCCGCACCCAGTCCTGCTCGGGCACGTCGGCCAGGCCCAGCAGGCGGCACTCGACGAAGAAGTCCTGCGCCTCGAGCAGCGCCGCCGCTTCGCGCGCCAGGGCCTCGGTCGCGAACAGCGCGATCACGCGGGAGCGCTGCCAGCCATCCTTGGGCGGCGGCATGCCGGGCTCGCCGAACAGGGCCTGCTCGGCGTCGGTCTGGGCGTCGGCGTCCTCGACGGAAACGCTCAGCGCATCGAGCGCGTCGAGCGCATCGCTGACGGTCTCGACGAGATCCTCGGGCGCCAGCAGGCGAAGTTCGAACATGGCAAATCCTCTCAGTCATCCACCGAGGCACGATCCCGGCTCTACCTGGCCAGCGAAGCGAAGCCCCTTCGTGAAACACCGCGGAACCGGCTTTGCCGGGCCGCTGGTGTTGCCCCCGGCGAGGGGGTGGGCGGCTACACGAAGTGAGCCAACCTGGGGGAGGTCAACGCTTATGCGCAGCGAGCCACTCTTCCAGATAGTGGATGTTGGTGCCGCCGCTCATGAACTTGGCGTCCACCATCAGCTCGCGGTGCAGCGCCATGTTGGTCTGGATGCCTTCGATCACGGTCTCGTTGAGCGCCGTGCGCATGCGCGCCATCGCCTGCTCGCGCGTGTCGCCGTAGACGATGATCTTGCCGATCATCGAGTCGTAGTTCGGAGGCACGAAGTAGTTGGTGTACACGTGGGAATCCACGCGAACGCCCGGCCCGCCCGGCGGGTGCCACATCGTGATGCGCCCCGGCGAGGGCGTGAACTTGTACGGATCCTCGGCGTTGATGCGGCACTCGATCGCGTGGCCGCGCACTTCGATCTGGCGCTGGGTGAAGGGCAGCTTCTCTCCCGCCGCCACCATGATCTGCGTCTTCACGATGTCGATGCCGGTGGTGAACTCGGTCACCGGATGCTCCACCTGCACGCGGGTGTTCATCTCGATGAAGTAGAACTCGCCGTTCTCGTAGAGGAACTCGAAAGTGCCGGCGCCGCGGTAGCCGATCTTCTTGCAGGCCGCCGCGCAGCGCTCGCCGATCTTCTCGATCAGCTTGCGCGGGATGCCCGGTGCCGGCGATTCCTCGATCACCTTCTGGTGGCGCCTCTGCATGGAGCAGTCGCGCTCGCCCAGGTAGACAGCGTTCTTGTGCTTGTCGGCGAGGATCTGGATCTCGATGTGGCGCGGGTTCTGGAGAAACTTCTCCATGTAGACGGCCGGATTGTTGAAGGCCGCGCCGGCTTCCGCCTTGGTCATCTGGATCGCGTTGACCAGTGCCGCCTCGGTGTGGACCACGCGCATGCCGCGACCGCCGCCGCCGCCCGCGGCCTTGATGATCACCGGGTAGCCGATCGCCCGGGCGATGCGCTTGTTGGTGGTCGCGTCGTCGGACAGCTCGCCTTCGGAGCCCGGCACGCAGGGCACGCCGGCCTTGATCATCGCCTGCTTGGCCGACACCTTGTCGCCCATGATGCGGATCGACTCGGGCGTCGGGCCGATGAACTGGAAGCCGCTCTGCTCGACTCTTTCGGCGAAGTTGGCGTTCTCGCTCAGGAAGCCGTAACCCGGATGGATCGCCTCCGAGTCGGTCACTTCGGCCGCCGAGATGATGGCCGGCATGTTCAGGTAGCTCTGCGAGGACGGCGCGGGGCCGATGCACACCGCTTCCTCGGCCAGCTTGACGTACTTGGCGTCGCGGTCGGCTTCGGAATACACCATCACCGCCTTGATGCCCAGTTCGCTGCAGGCGCGCTGGATCCGCAAAGCAATCTCGCCGCGGTTGGCGACCAGGATCTTCTTGAACATGCTCACTCGATGATGAACAGCGGCTGGCCGTACTCGACCGCCTGGCCGTTCTCGCCGAGGATCTGGGTCACGGTGCCCGACTTGTCGGCCTCGATCTCGTTCAGGATCTTCATGGCCTCGATGATGCAGACCGTGTCGCCTTCCTTGACCTGGCTGCCGATTTCGACGAAGGCCGGAGCGCCCGGGCTCGACGAACGGTAGAAGGTACCGACCATCGGCGACTTGATCGCGTGGCCGACCGGAGCGGATTCGACCGGCGCCGCAGCGGGCGCCGCGGCTGCAGCCGCCGGAGCGGCCGCCGCCTGCGGGCCGCCGGCGGGCGGCGCGGCGAGGGTCTGGACGTACTGGACCGGTGCCGCGACACCGCCCTTGACGATACGGACCTTGCCTTCGGTTTCGGTGATTTCCAGTTCGGAAATGTTGGATTCGGACACCAGGTCGATCAGTGTCTTGAGCTTGCGTAGATCCATGGGACTCCAGCGCCGGCTTTGCCGGTCATTTGAATTTAACTCGCCTGAAGATCCGGTTATTTCGGCGTTTGAGCGCCAACTACCGGATTGATAGGGGCTGGATTCTAGCCGTGAACTATGCCCGTCGCCATGTTTGGAGGTCGGCGGCATCGAGCTTGCCCATTTTACGCGCCGCCACCGATCCGCCCGAATCGACCACCAGGGTGAAGGGCAATCCGCCCGCCGTGTTGCCCATCTGCTTGACCAGCTCGGTGCCCTGCAAGCCGGCCAGCCCGATCGGGTAGCTGACCGGCGTGCGGGCCAGGAATTTGCGGACGGCGCTCGGCTGATCGATCGCCAAGCCGACGACTTGCCAACCGTTGCCACTGTTTTCACGAAAGAAAGCGTCGATCATGGGCATTTCTTCGACGCAGGGCGGACACCAGGTCGCCCAGAAGTTGATCAGCAGAGGCTTCCCGCGCAGGCTCTCGAAGGTCACCTCGCCGCCCTCGGGGCGCTCGAAACGCAGCGCCCAGAAGGCGGAATCCAGCTTTTCGGCGCTGCCGCCCCCGCCCGGGCGCTGCTGCTTCCACCATGCGCCGCCGATCCCGGCGGCGGCGGCGACCGCGGCCACGCTCCCGTACAGCCAGCCTCGGCGCGTCGGGCTTGAAGTCATTCTCAGGAGTCCTTTTCTTTTTCCATCAGCCGCCGGAGCGCCGCCAGGTTGCCCCGCGGCGCCCGCCCCTGCGAGTCGGGCTTGAGCGCGCCGCGCAGGTCGTCCAGGTCGTAGACCAGCAAGTGCACGCCGATCTCTTCGCCCAGGGTGCGGCTGCTGGCGTGGACGCTGAGCGCCTCGACCTGTTCGCCGTGGAAGCCGGTGACCATGCGCGGCTCGTAGTCGACGTGATGATCGATCAGCGCGATCTCAGCCGATTTCGAGTCGTCGCAGAACAGCTGGATATAGATGTCCGACAGCCGCGTCGCGGTGCCGTGCCAGACGGCGCCGCCCACATGCGGGCGAAACTGCGCCATGCGCTCCATCCACTCGAGGGCCAGCAGGCGCAGGGCGTGCAGTTCCTGCGGCTGGGTGTCGGCGCAGAAGAGCTGGATGTAGTCGCGGACCTCGGTTTCGACTTCGTCGTTGTTCGGCAGCGCGGTGCGCGTGGGCAAGCCGAGGTCGCGCAGTGCGCGGCGCTTGGCGGGCCCGTATTCCAGCCCCTCCTCGACCACGAGGCGGGCCGCGGCGGCGGCGATTTCCTGCTTCGACGTGTCCATCCGGGCATTTTGCCCGCACTGCGCGGCTTGCACAGGCGGAAGGCCCTTGCGCGTCCCTAGAATCGACCGATGCACATTCACATTCTCGGCATCTGCGGCACCTTCATGGGGGGTGTGGCGGCACTTGCGCGCGAAGCCGGGCACCGGGTGACCGGCTGCGATGCCGGCGTCTATCCGCCCATGAGCGACCAGCTGCGCTCGCTCGGCATCGATCTGATCGAGGGCTTCGGCGCCGACCAGCTGGCCCTGAAGCCTGACGTCTTCGTGGTCGGCAACGTGGTGTCCCGGGCCCGGCTGGCGGACGGCAGCCCCAAGTTCCCGCTGATGGAAGCCATCCTCGACGCCGGCGTGCCCTACACCAGCGGCCCGCAGTGGCTGGCCGAGCAGGTGCTCCAGGGCCGCCACGTCATGGCGGTCGCCGGCACCCACGGCAAGACCACCACCACCTCGATGCTGGCCTGGATCCTCGAGCGCGCCGGCCGGGCGCCGGGCTTCCTGGTCGGCGGCGTGCCGCTCGATTTCGGCGTCTCGGCCCGGCTGGGTGCGGATACGGCCGCTCCGTTCGTCATCGAGGCGGACGAATACGACACCGCTTTCTTCGACAAGCGCAGCAAGTTCGTCCACTACCGCCCGCGCACCGCGATCCTGAACAACCTCGAGTTCGACCACGCCGACATCTTCGACGACCTGGCGGCGATCGAGCGGCAGTTCCATCACTTGGTGCGCACGGTTCCCGGCCAGGGGCGGGTGGTCGTCAACGCCACCGAGGAGAGCCTGCAGCGCGTGCTGGCCCAGGGCTGCTGGAGCGAGCTCGCGCGCTTCGGGGCCGGCGGCGAATGGCAGGCCGCGGGGCCGCACGATGCCTTCGACGTGCTGCGCCGCGGCGAGCGCGTCGGCCGGGTCGAGTGGGGGCTTTCGGGCCTGCACAACCAGATGAACGGGCTGGCGGCGATCGTCGCCGCCGAGCACGTCGGCGTCGCGCCGGCAGAGGCCGCCGCCGCGCTGGCCAGCTTTCGCAACGTGCGCCGGCGGATGGAACTGCGCGGCAGCGTGCAGCGCACTCCGGGGACGATCACGGTCTACGACGATTTCGCCCATCATCCGACGGCGATCCGCACCACGCTCGACGGCCTGCGCCAGAAGCTGGACGCCGCCGGCCACCGGCAGGACCGCATCCTCGCGGTCTTCGAACCCCGCAGCAACACCATGAAGCTGGGCACCATGGCGGCCCAGCTGCCCTGGAGCCTCGAAGCGGCCGACCTGTCGTTCTGCCACAGCGGCGGACTCGACTGGGACGCCGCTGCCGCGCTGGCGCCGATGGGCGACCGGGCCCGCGTGGCCGGGGCGATCGACGTCCTCGTGGCGCAGGTGGCGGCATCGGCGCGCGCCGGGGACCACATCGTCTGCATGAGCAACGGCGGCTTCGGCGGCATCCACGAGAAGCTGCTTTCGGCACTGCGCGAAGCCTAGGGAGGAATTCCATGCGCGCACGACAACTCATTGAGACCCTGCAGCTCCAGCCTCACCCCGAGGGCGGCTGGTTCCGCGAGATCTTCCGCTCGCCGGCGCAGGTCACACCCGCCGACGGGCGCGCCGCGCGCAATGCGCTCACGACCATCTACTTCCTGCTCGAGGCCGACCAGCATTCGCGCTGGCACCGGGTGCAGTCCGACGAGGTCTGGATCCATCTGGAAGGCGCCCCGCTGGCGCTCTGGACCAGCGATGCGGCGCTGCGCACGCCACCAGCCCACCTGCGCCTCGGCCCGGTCGATGTCCATGGCACCCGACCGCAGCACACGGTGCCGGCCGGCCAGTGGCAGGCGGCGCGGCCGATCATCACCCCGGCGGGCCCCGACTACACGCTGGTGAGCTGCACCGTCGGACCGGGCTTCGACTTCGACGACTTCGCCTTCATGCAGCCCGAAGGCGACGAGGCGGCGCTGATGCGCCACCACTGGCCCGAGCTCGCGAAGCTGATCTGATCCAGGCCGGCGCCGGGCCGGCCTTCACTTGCGGCGCTTCTTGACCGCCTGCGAGAGGATCTCCAGCACCTGGGTCGAATCCTCCCAGCCCAGGCAGGCATCGGTGATGCTCTGGCCATACTCGAGCGCCGTGATCGGATCCTTGCCGGCCGTGAACTTCTGCGCCCCGGCCTTCAGGTGGCTCTCGACCATCAGGCCGAACACGCTGTGGCTGCCGCCCGCGATCTGGTCGGCGATGTCGCGCGCCACGTCGATCTGCTTCTGGTGCTGCTTGCTGCTGTTGGCGTGGCTGCAGTCGACCATCAGCTTGGGCGGCAGCTTGGCGGCCTCGAGGTCCTTGCAGGCCGCGGCGACGCTGGTGGCGTCGTAGTTGGGCGCCTTGCCGCCGCGCAGGATCACGTGGCAGTCGCGGTTGCCGTTGGTCTGGACGATCGCGACCTGGCCGTTCTTGTGCACCGACAGGAAGTGATGGCCGCGGGCCGCCGCCTGGATCGCGTCGGTGGCGATGCGGATGTTGCCGTCGGTGCCGTTCTTGAAGCCGATCGGCGCCGACAGGCCCGAGGCCAGCTCGCGGTGCACCTGGCTCTCGGTGGTGCGGGCACCGATCGCGCCCCAGGAGATCAGGTCGCCGATGTACTGCGGCGAGATCACGTCGAGGAACTCGCTGCCGGCCGGCAGGCCCAGGCGGTTGATGTCGATCAGCAGCTGGCGCGCGATGCGCAGGCCCTCGTCGATGCGGAAGCTCTCGTCGAGGTAGGGGTCGTTGATGAGCCCCTTCCAGCCGACCGTGGTGCGCGGCTTCTCGAAGTAGACGCGCATCACGATCTCCAGCGTGCCCGCGTACTTGTCGCGCTCGGCCTTCAGGCGGCGCGCGTAGTCGAGCGCAGCGGCCGGGTCGTGGATCGAGCAGGGACCCATGATCACCAGCAGCCGGTCGTCCTTGCCGGCCATGATCTTGTGGATCGCATGGCGGGTGCCGGTGATCAGCGATTCCACCGGCGTCCCGGCGATCGGGAAGAAGCGGATCAGATGTTCGGGGGGAGGCAACACAGTGATGTCCTTGATGCGTTCGTCGTCGGTCCGGCTGGTTTTCTCGACGTTCGCGTACCAGGTGTCGCTGGGCGGGGCGGCTTTCGTGCTCATGTATGCTTCCTTGGAGGGTCAGGTTTCGTGAGGCAATAAAAAAACCGCCGGGGCTTTGGGCACCGGCGGTTTTGGGAGGGTTCTGTTGTCTGCTTGCTTTACGCGCGCGCCTCTCGTCCGCCGGGAACCGGGAACCAAAAGAAGGCAAAGTAATAAGCGCGGGAGAAAGACATGGGCGACAACTCTAGCACAGGTGCGGCGATCACGGCTGCATTTTTGAATCGGGGAGGGGATTTAGTCAGTTGAGGACAGAGCAAAAATTGCTGCGCAATTTCTTGATCTGTCCCGCAAGGTCTCAGGCTGTACCGCCCACAGTCAGCCCGTCGATGCGAAGCGTGGGCTGCCCGACGCCCACCGGCACGCTCTGCCCTTCCTTGCCGCAGGTGCCGACCCCCGAATCGAGCGCCATGTCGTTGCCGATCATGGTCACGCGCGTGAGTGCGTCGGGGCCGTTGCCGACGATGGTCGCGCCCTTGACCGGGTACTGGATCTTGCCGTTCTCGACCCAGTAGGCCTCGCTGGCCGAGAACACGAACTTGCCGCTCGTGATGTCGACCTGGCCGCCGCCGAAATTGGTGGCGTAGAGGCCCTTCTTGATGCTGGCGACGATTTCCCCGGGCTCGCGGCCGCCGCCGAGCATGTAGGTGTTGGTCATGCGCGGCATCGGCGCGTGCGCATAGCTCTCGCGGCGGCCGTTGCCGGTGGGCTTGGCCTTCATGAGCCGGGCGTTGAGCGAATCCTGGATGTAGGCCTTGAGGATGCCGTCCTCGATCAGCACGTTGCGCTGGGTCGCGTTGCCTTCGTCGTCGACATTGAGCGAGCCGCGGCGGTCGGCGATGGTGCCGTCGTCGAGCACGGTCACGCCCTTGGCCGCCACGCGCTCGCCGATGCGGCCCGAGAAGGCGCTCGATCCCTTGCGGTTGAAGTCGCCTTCGAGCCCGTGGCCGATGGCCTCGTGCAGCAGGATGCCGGGCCAGCCCGGGCCGAGCACGACGGTCATCTCTCCGGCCGGTGCCGGGCGCGAATCGAGATTGGTGAGGGCCGACTTGACCGCCTGGTCGACGTATTCGGCGATGTGCTCGTCGTCGAAGTAGGCGAGGCCGAAACGCCCGCCGCCGCCGCCCGAGCCGACTTCGCGGCGGCCGTTCTGCTCGGCGATCACGGTGACCGACAGGCGCACCAGCGGCCGCACGTCGGCCGCCAGGGTGCCGTCGGCGCGCGCCACCAGCACCACGTCGTATTCGCTTGCCAGGCCGGCCATGACCTGGGCCACGCGCGGGTCGCGCGAGCGCGCCAGCTGCTCGACTTTCTCGAGCAGCTTGACCTTGGCCGTGCTGTCCAGGGTCGAGATCGGGTCGATGCCGTTGTAGAGCGAGCGGCTGCCGGCGATCTTGCGCGCCGGGGCCTTGACCCGGGCGGTCTTGCCGGCCGACGAGATGCTGCGCACGGTGCGCGCGGCATCGAGCAGCGAGGCCTCGGAGATGTCGTCCGAGTAGGCGAAGGCGGTTTTCTCGCCGCTCACCGCCCGCACCCCGACGCCCTGGTCGATGCTGAAGCTGCCGGTCTTGACGATGCCCTCTTCGAGGCTCCAGCCTTCGCTGCGGGTGTACTGGAAGTAGAGATCGGCGTCGTCCACCTGGTGCGCCTTGATCTCGGCGAGCGCACGCGACAGGTGCGATTCGTCGAGGCCGAAGGGGGTGAGCAGGAGGTTCTGCGCCGTGGCGAGGCGCTCGATGGTGGGTTCGCGAGAAATCATCGGAACATTCTAGGCTCGCCCTCAGGTTGCCCGGCACTTCGTTTCCGGGCGCCCACCCCCTACCGGGGGCAACACCAGCGGCCCGGCAAAGCCGGTTCCGCGGTGTTTCACCAACGGACCTGGCTGCGCCGGCCAATAGCAATCCGGCGCCGTGTTGTTCTACGGCGGCGCGCAGCGCCCGCCCGTTGGTGGGCAGTCGCGGAACCGGCTTCGCCGGGCCGCTGACTGCGCCCCCTGAAAGGGGGTGGGCGGCTACACGCAGTGAGCCAACCTGGGGGTTAGCTTTGCATCAATCGCTTGGCGCGCGAAATGGACATCAGGATACCCAGCCCCAGCCCCAGGGTGACCATCGCGGTGCCGCCGTAGCTGATGAAGGGCAGCGGCACGCCCACCACCGGCAGGATGCCGCTCACCATGCCCATGTTCACGAAGGCGTAGGTGAAGAAGATCATGGTGACCGCGCCCGCCAGCAGCCGCGAGAACAGCGTCGGCGCATCGAGCGCGATCGCCAGGCCGCGGAAGATCAGGAAGATGAAGCCCGCGATCAGCGCCAGGTTGCCGGCCAGGCCGAATTCTTCCGAGTAGGCGGCGAAGATGAAGTCGGTGGTGCGCTCGGGGATGAACTCCAGGTGCGTCTGGGTGCCCTGCATGAAGCCCTTGCCGCCGATCCCGCCGGAGCCGATCGCGATCATGCCCTGGATGATGTGGAAGCCCTTGCCGAGCGGGTCCTTGGTCGGGTCGAGCAGCGTGCAGACGCGCTGCTTCTGGTACTCGTGCAGCACCTTCCAGTCGAATCCGTTGGCGCACAGCGTGGATTCGAAGCCGACGATCAGCGCGACCGCAACGATGCCGATCACCACCGGCGGCACGATCAGCTTCCAGGACAGGCCGGCGAAGAAGATCACCGACAGCCCGGTGGCCAGCACCAGCAGCGAGGTGCCGAGGTCGGGCTGCTTCATGATCAGGCCGACCGGCACCGCCAGCAGCACCGTCGCGACGATGAAATCGAGCGGCCTCAATTGCCCTTCGCGGCGCTGGAACCACCAGGACAGCATCAGCGGCATCGCGATCTTGAGGATCTCGCTGGGCTGGATCACGACGCCGACGTTGATCCAGCGCTGGGCGCCCTTCTTGGTGATGCCGAACAGCGCGACCGCCACCAGCAGGCCCACGCCGACGGTGTAGATCGGCACCGCCAGCGTCATCAGGCGCTGCGGCGGCACCTGCGCCACGACGAACATGATGAAGCCGGCCAGCAGCATGTTGCGGCCGTGGTCGACGAAACGCGTGCCATGGTCGAAGCCGGACGAATACATGGTGAGCATGCCGGCACAGGCCAGCAGCAGCACGGCGAAGGCGAGAAAGCCGTCGAAGCCCTGGAACACGGGCAACAGGCGCCGTGCGAGCGAAGGTTGATGGAAGACGGCCGACATGGGCCGCAATTATCCGCGCCCGAAGCCCTCCGGATGGGCTCCAGGGCCAATTTCGGGCCGGCTTCCCGATAATCGCGGCATGCCGCCCACCACCCACCTGCTCTACCTCCACGGCTTCCGCTCCTCGCCCCGGTCGACCAAGGCCAGCCAGATGGCGCGGCGCGTGGCCAGCCAGCACCCGAACCTGCGCTGGTGGTGCCCGCAGCTGCCGCCCTCCCCGCGGGAGGCGGTCGCGCTCGTGATGCGGGGCATCGCCGACTGGCCGCGCAGCTCGATGGCGGTGGTCGGCTCCTCGCTCGGCGGCTTCTATGCCACCTACGTGACAGCCACCACCTATTGCCGGGCGGTGCTGCTGAACCCGGCGGTGGACCCGGCACGCGACCTGATGCGCCACATCGGCGACCAGACCCTCTGGCACGACCCGACCGAGCATTTCCATTTCCGGCCCGAGTACATCGCCGAGCTGCGGGCGCTCGAGGCCGGGCCGCTGGACCGGCCCGAGCAGGTCTTCGCGATCATCGCCAAGGGCGACGAGGCGCTCGACTGGCGCGACATGTCGGACCGCTACCCGGGCAGCCGGCTGAAGATCCTCGAGGGCGGCGACCATGCCCTGTCGGATTTCGAGAGCCAGCACCTCGACGAGGTCCTGCGCTTCATCGATCCGGTCTGAGCGACCGCCCGGGCCGCGCATGGGACAATCCGCGCCATGTTTGTATTGTTCGAAGAAGCCGGCAAATACCTGGGCGGCCGCGTCCTGTCCGAGGCCGAGTCCTCGGCGCAGGTGGAGCTCGAGACCGGCAAGCGGGTCAAGGTCAAGGGCGCCAACATCGTGCTGCGCTTCGAGAAACCGTCGCCGGCCGAGCTGATCGCCGAAGGGCGCGCGCTGGCGGCCACGGTCGATCTCGACCTGGCCTGGGAATTCGCGCCCGAGGGCGAATTCGCCTTCGACGAGCTGGCCGCCGAGTATTTCCAGGCCCGTCCGACGCTGGCGCAGCAGGCGGCGGCGCTGCTGGCGCTGTTCGAGGCGCCGCACTACTTCCGCCGCGCCGGCAAGGGCCGCTTCAAGAAGGCGCCGGCCGAGATCATCCAGCAGGCACTGGCCGCGATCGAGAAGAAGAAGCTGGTGCAGGCCCAGATCACCGAATGGGCCGGCCAGCTGGCCGCGGGCGAATGCCCGGCGCCGGTGCGCGAGCAGCTGTTCAAGATCCTGTTCAAGCCCGACAAGAACGCGCCCGAGTACAAGGCGGTCGTCGACGCCGCCCGCGCCACCCAGCGCCCGCCGCTCGAGCTGCTGAAGCGGGCCGGCGCCATCGACTCGGCCTACCAGTTCCACTGGCGCCGCTTCCTGTTCGAGAACTTCCCGAAAGGCACCGGCTTCCCGGCGCTGCAGGCCCCGGCGATCGCCGACGAGCTGCCGCTGGCCGCGGTGCAGGCCTTCTCGATCGACGATTCGCAGACCACCGAGATCGACGACGCGCTGTCGGTCCAGGGGCTCGGCAGCGGCACCGTGGTGGTGGGCATCCACATCGCGGCGCCCGGGCTGGCCCTGGTGCCGGGCAGCGCGATCGACCAGGTGGCGCGCACGCGCATGTCGACGGTCTACATGCCGGGCCACAAGATCACGATGCTGCCCGACCACGTGGTCGAGGCCTACACGCTGCAAGAAGGGCGCGACTGCCCCGCGGTCTCGCTCTACGCCACCTTCGACGAAGAAACGCTGGCGCTGAAAGGCACCGAGACCCGGCTCGAGCGGGTGCCGATCGTCGCCAACCTGCGCCATGACCAGCTCGACGCGGTGATCGGCCAGGAATGGCTCGAAGACGCTTCCTTCGGCGCGGCGGACACGCCCGCGATGCTGGCACCGCTGCGCGCGCCGCTGTCCTTCCTGTTCCGCCTCGCGAAGCAGCTCAAGGCGCAGCGCGAGGTGGTGCGCGGCAAGCCCGAGAACTTCAGCCGGCCCGACTACACCTTCCGCCTCGTCGGCCACGACGGCGAGCCGACCGGCAACGAGGAAGTGCAGATCGGCACCCGCCGGCGCGGCGCGCCGCTCGACCTGATCGTCTCCGAAGCCATGATCCTGGCCAACAGCAGCTGGGGCGGCTGGCTCGGCGAGCTCGGCGTGCCGGGCCTCTATCGCAGCCAGGCCAGCCTGGCGCCCGGCATCAAGGTACGGATGGGCACGCGGGCCTTGCCGCACGCCGGCCTGGGCGTCAAGAGCTATGCCTGGAGCACCTCGCCGCTGCGCCGCTACACCGACCTCGTGAACCAGTGGCAGATCATCGCGGCCGCGCGCCACGGCAAGACCGCCGCGCTGGCGGCGCCGTTCAAGCCCAAGGACGCCGACCTGTTCTCGATCCTCTCGGGCTTCGATGCCGCCTACAGCACCTACAACGGGCACCAGGGCGGCATGGAACGCTTCTGGACCCTCAAGTACCTGCAGCAGCAGGGCATCACCGAGCTCGAGGCGACCCTGATCAAGGACCTGCCGAATGGCGCGCTGGTGCGTGCCGACACCCTGCCGCTGGTGTTCGAGGTGGCCGGCACCCAAGGCCTGCAGCGCGGTGCGCGGGTGCGCGTGCGGCTCGGCGAGATCGACGAGATCGCGCTCGATGTCCACGGCACCGTCATCGAGCGGCTCGACACGGCCTCGGCCGACGCGCAGGCCGAGGACGAGAGCGGCGAGGACGAGGAAGAAGTCGCCGGCCCGATCGCCATCGCCGTCGACCTGGCCGACAGCGAGGCCGCTGCGGAGAACACACCGGCATGAACCTGCGCGACCTCAGCACGCTGCAGATCGCGCTCGGCGTGTCGATCGTCGCGCATGCCGCATTGCTGGCGGTCCGCTTCGTCGACCCGGAGTCCTTCAACCGGGTCTTCAAGGAGACCCCGCTCGAGGTGATCCTGGTCAACGCCAAGACCAACGAGCGGCCGGACAAGGCCCGCGCGATCGCCCAGACCTCGCTGGCCGGCGGCGGCGACCTCGACAAGGGGCGCGCCACCAGCCCGCTGCCGCCCTCCACCTTCACGGCCATCGGCGACTCGATGGAGGACGCCCAGCGCCAGGTCGAGGCGATGCAGCAGCAGCAGATGCTGCTGCTGGCGCAGATCAAGCAGCAGCTCGCCAACATGCCGGTGCCCGACCCGCGGGCGCAGGGCAACCCGAGCGAAGCCGCGGCGCGCGAAGAGAAACGGCGCCAGCTGGTCGAACTGCTGGCCGAGATCGAGCGCCGCGTGAACGAGGAAAACGCGCGCCCCAAGAAGCGCTACATCAGCCCGGCCACGCGCGAGGCGGCCTACGCGGCCTACGTCGACGCGCTGCGCCGCAAGATCGAGGTCCGCGGCACCGAGAACTTCCCCGAGGCCGCCGGCAAGAAGCTGTACGGCGAGCTGACCATGATGGTGACCGTCAACCACGACGGCTCGATCCTGTCGACCGACATCGTCGAGAGTTCCGGCGACCGCACGCTCGACCGGCGTGCGCAGGCCATCGTGCGCAGCATTGGCGGCTTCGGCAAGTTCACCGACGCGATGCGCCGCCAGACCGACCAGATCGTGCTGCCCTCGCGCTTCAAGTTCACCCGCGACGAGACGCTGGAGACCCAGCTTTCGTCCAGACAATGAGCATTCGACGATGACCGACCTGTACTGCGTGATGGGCCACCCGGTCGAACACAGCCGTTCGCCGTGGATCCACGCGCGATTCGCCGAACTGACCGGCCAGCAGCTCGAGTACGGCCGCCGGCTGGCACCGCTCGACGACTTCGCCGGCACGGTCGCCGCCTTCCAGGCCGAGGCCGCGGGCACGGCGCGCGGCTGCAACGTCACGGTGCCGTTCAAGTTCGAGGCGGCTGCGCTGTCCCGCCACCTGACGCCGCGCGCCGCACTGGCCCAGGCGGTCAACGTGCTGAGCTTCCGCGAGGACGGCGTGCACGGCGACAACAGCGACGGCATCGGGCTGGTCAACGACATCACGCAGCACGCCGGCGTGGCGCTGAAAGACCGCGAGCTGCTGCTGCTGGGCGCCGGCGGCGGCGCGGCCGGCGTGCTCGGCCCGCTGCTCGAAGCCGGTCCGCGCCGCGTGGTGGTGGCCAACCGCACGCTGGGCAAGGCGATCGCGCTGGTGCAGCGGCACGCGGCGCTGGCGCTGCAGCACCACGTGTCCCTCGAAGCACAGCCGCTCGATGCCGTGCCCGGCAACTTCGACGTGCTGGTCAATGCCACGGCCTCCAGCCTCGCGGGCGGCGCGGTGCCGGTGCCGGCCAGCGTCCTGAAGCCCGAGGCGCTGGCGGTCGACATGATGTACGGGCCTGCCGCCGCCGGCTTCATGGCGTGGGCGCGCGAGCATGGCGCGGTGCCGCGCGACGGCCTCGGCATGCTGGTCGAGCAGGCCGCCGAGGCCTTCGAGATCTGGCGCGGCGTGCGCCCGCCGACCGCGCCGGTGCTGGCCGAGCTGCGCGCCCTCGTCGAGGCGCGGTGAGGGCCGTCCTGCGCCTGTTCGGCTGCGTGCTGATCGCGGCCTTCGCGCTGCAGCTCTTCTTCATCCTGCGGATCGCCGCCATGGCGGTGATCGACCCGCAGTCGACCGCATTCCAGCGCTCCGAGGCCTGGCAGCTCGCGACCCAGGGCCGCAGCAACGGCGAGCGCGACTGGCGCCAGCAGTGGGTGCCCTACAGCCAGATCGCCGACACGCTCAAGCGCGCCGTGATCGCCAGCGAGGACAGCGAGTTCAGCTACCACCAGGGGGTGGAGTGGGAAGCCATCGAGCGGGCCCGCCAGCGCAACGCCAAGGCCGAGGAGCTGGCCGCGAAGCGGGCCGCGCAGCGGCGTGCGCGCGGCAAGGAACCGCGCCCGGCCCAGCTGCGCGGCGGCTCGACCATCACCCAGCAGCTGGCCAAGAACCTGCTGCTGTCGGGCGAGCGCACGATGCTCCGCAAGGGCCAGGAACTGGTGCTCGCCACCGCGCTCGAGCTGTTCCTGAGCAAGGAGCGGATTCTCGAGATCTACCTCAACAACGTCGAATGGGGCGAAGGCATCTTCGGCGCCGAAGCCGCCGCCCAGCACTACTTCAGGAAGCCGGCCTCGCGGCTCGGCGCGAACGAGGCGGCGCGGCTCGCCGTGATGCTGCCGAGCCCGAAGTTCTTCGAGCGCCGGCAAGGCTCGGCCTATCTGGCCAGCCGGTCGGGCACGATCGCGGCGCGCATGCCGGCGGCCGAACTGCCCTGAGCGCCCCGTATCATCGCCGCCATGCTTGCAAAGTTCACGGGGTGGGGATTGCTGGCCTTGATCCGGCTGCTCACCGGCGCGCAGGCGCGCTGGTGGGGCTGTCCGCCCAAGGCCGAGCAGCGCATCTACTTCGCGAATCACCAGAGCCACCTCGACCTCGTGATGATCTGGGCCGCCCTGCCCGAAGAGCTGCGCAGCATCACGCGGCCGATCGCGGCGCGCGACTATTGGGCCAACACGCCGTTCAAGCGCTGGATCACGACCGAGGTGTTCCACGCGATCTATGTCGAGCGCGGCGGCGGCGCGCCGGTGGTGCCGCCCGCGCCGCCCGAGCCGCCGGCCGTCGAGCGGATCGATCCGTCCTTCGACGATGCGCCGCAGACGCTTGCAGCCGCCGAGCCGGAGCCGGCCGGCGCGCAGATCGAGATCCCGCTGCCGCCGCCCGCCGCCGAGCCCTCGCCGCTCGCGCCCCCGGGCAGCGCGGAGGCCCTCGCGCCCTTGCAGCCCTTGATCGAGGCGTTGCAGAGCGGCGACTCGATCATCATCTTTCCCGAAGGCACGCGCGGCCACACGGGCGAGCCGCAGAAATTCAAGTCGGGACTCTTCACGCTGGCCCAGATGTTCCCCGAGGTGGTGCTGGTGCCGGCCTGGATCGACAACGTGCAGCGCGTGATGCCCAAGGGCGAGGTGGTGCCGGTGCCGATCCTGTGCTCGGTCACCTTCGGCGCACCGATCCGGCTCGAGGAAGGCGAAGAGCGGCGGCCCTTCCTCGACCGGGCGCGCGAGGCCGTAGTGGCGCTGCGGAACGTCTAGATGAATCACTACCTGCGCAATCTCTCGCCGACGCACCAGGTCGCGGCCCTGTTCGTGATCGTCTTCGGACTGCTGTTCATCGTCAGCACCGTGGCCTTCATGCTGAGCTTCAGGGAGCGCCGCAATCCGGTTCACGACGAGATCTGGCAGCGCGAGCTGCAGCATTTCCGCACGCTGCTGCGCACCACCTGGTTCATGGCCATCGTGTTCTGGGTCGGCTGGGCGCTTGGCGAAAAGGTCGCGACACTGCTGTTCGCGCTGATCTCCTTCCTGGCGCTGCGTGAGTTCATCACCCTGTCGCCGACCCGGCGCGGCGACCACAGAAGCCTGATCCTGGCCTTCTTCGTGGTGCTGCCGATCCAGTTCTGGCTGGTCGCGACCGCGCACTTCGACCTGTTCACGGTGTTCATCCCGGTCTACGTCTTCCTCGCGATCCCGGTGGTCAGCGCGCTGGCCGACGATCCCAGCCACTTCCTCGAGCGCAATGCCAAGCTGCAGTGGGGCATCATGGTCTGTGTCTACGGCATGAGCCACGTGCCTGCGCTGCTGCTGCTGTCCTTCCCGGGCTACGAGGGCAAGAGCGCCTTCCTGGTGTTCTTCCTGGTGTTCGTGGTCCAGACCTGCATGCTGGTGCAGCACCTGGTGTCGCGGCGCAAGGCGATGCCGCCCGATGGCGCGCCGGAACCCGAACCGCTGCCCGGCCTGCTGGGGGCGATCCGGCATCGCCTGTTCATGCAGCCGCCGTTCGCGCCGCGGGTCAGCCGCAGCTTCAACTGGACCAGCTGGGCGCTCGGCATGGCGATCGCGAGCGTGGCCGGAGCGCTGCTCTCCTTCATCACGCCGTTCAAGTTCGGCCAGGCGCTCGCGGTGTCGCTGATCGCCTGCGTGGCGGGCTCGATGGGGCACCTCGTGATGAAGGCGCTCAAGCGCGACCGCGGCATCCCCAACTGGGGCCGGCGCGGCGTCGGGGTGACCGGCGCCAACGGGCTGCTCGACCGGGTCGATGCGCTCTGCTTCGCGGCGCCCGTGTTCTTCCATGCCGTGCGCTGGTACTTCGACGCCTGAGATCCCCATGCGAATCCTCGGCATCGATCCCGGGCTGCAGACCACCGGCTTCGGCGTGGTCGACGTCGACGGCCACGCGCTGCGCTATGTCGCCAGCGGCACGATCAGCACCCGCCATCTGGGCACCGGCGAGCTGCCGGCGCGGCTCAAGGTCCTTTTCGACGGCATCGGCGAGCTGGCCGCGCGCTACCAGCCCGACACGGCCGCGGTGGAGATCGTGTTCGTCAACGTCAATCCGCAGTCGACCCTGCTGCTGGGCCAGGCCCGCGGCGCCTGCCTGACCGCGCTGGTGACGCGCGATCTCGCGGTCTCGGAGTACACGGCGCTGCAGATGAAGCAGGCGGTGGCCGGCCATGGCCGGGCGGCCAAGGCGCAGGTGCAGGAGATGGTCAAGCGGCTGCTGCAACTGCCGGGGCTGCCGGGCAGCGATGCGGCGGACGCGCTCGGGATCGCGATCACGCATGCCCATGTGGGCGCTTCGCTGGCACGGCTGGGGCAGGCGACCGTGCTGGGGCGCAGCACCACCGGGCGGTATCGGGACGGGCGGACGCGCTGAGATCTAATAAGGTCTCAGAAGGCCCGCTCGGCGATCAGCACCGCAAAGAAGCCGAAGGCGGCCAGCAGCGTCCACTTGAGCACGACCCAGCCGAAGCGGCGGTACCTGGTTTGTCCGGTGCCCACGTAGAAGGCGAATGAAACGCCGGCCACCAGCAACAGCAGCAGGATGGCCCAGCGGAACAGCAGCATCGTGCAGCAGCGCTACCAGGCGCGCGCGACTTCGGCGAAGCCGGACGGGGCCCGCTTCTCGTCGTCGAAGGTCACGACCTCGTAGGCTTCGGGATGCGCGAGCAGTTCGCGCAGCAGCTTGTTGTTGAGCCCGTGGCCCGAGCGGAAGGCGCTGTAGGCGGCCAGCAGGGGCCGGCCGATCACATACAGGTCGCCCATGGCGTCGAGGATCTTGTGCTTGACGAACTCGTCGTCGTAGCGCAGCCCGCCGGCATTGAGCACCTTGGTGTCGTCCATCACGATCGCGTTGTCGAGCCCGCCGCCCAGGGCCAGGCCCTTGGATCGCATGTACTCGACTTCCTTGGTGAAGCCGAAGGTGCGGGCCCGCGCGATGTCGCGGCTGTAGGAGCCGCTGCCGAGGTCGAACTCGACGCGCTGGCCGGTCGAATTGACCACGCGGTGGTCGAAGTCGATCTCGAAGCTGAGCTTGAAGCCGTGATAAGGCTCGAGCCGCGCCCACTTGGCATCGGCGCCCTCGCCTTCGCGCACCTCGACCGGCTTGGTGACGCGGATGAAGCGCCGCGGCGCCGCCTGCGGCACGATGCCGGCGCTCTGCAGCAGGAAGACGAAGGACGAGGCCGAGCCGTCGAGGATCGGCACCTCGTCGGCCGTGATGTCGATCAGCAGGTTGTCGATGCCCAGGCCGGCACAGGCCGACATCAGGTGCTCCACGGTCTGGACCTTGGCGCCGCCCGACGAGATGGTCGAAGCCAGCCGGGTGTCGGTCACCGACTCGGCCGTCATCGGGATATCGACCGGCTCGGGCAGGTCGACCCGGCGGAACACGATGCCGTGATCCACCGGCGCCGGCCGCAGCGTGAGCTCGACCCGCTGCCCGCTGTGCAGCCCCACGCCAACGGCACGGGTGATCGATTTGAGGGTACGTTGGGACAGCACGGACGCGATTTTAGAGGTGCGGGGCAGTCCCCGCACCGTCCGCCTCGCTATGTCCCCGATAGCCGTCACCCGCGCAACCTCAGTCCGCCTGGCGGCGCAGGAAGGCCGGGATCTCGAAGTCGTCCATGCCGCCGGACGACAGCGCATCGACCTTGGCCGCGGCCATCGTGCGGTTGGTGCGCCACACGCTGGGCACCGCCATGCCGTCGTAGTTCGGCTGGCTGCCGGCATGGCCGGTAGCGCCGCCGAGGGTCGGGACGGTGAACGGGATGTTGTCGGTGCCGGTGCGGATCACTTCGAGCGTCGGCGCCTGGCGGCGCGCGTCCTGGCGCGACAGGCCGGTCGCGACCACGGTCACGCGCATCTCGTCGCCCAGCGCGTCGTCGTAGGCGGCGCCGTAGATCACGTGCGCGTCCGGCGATGCGTAGGCGCGGATGGTGTTCATCGCGAGCTTGGATTCGCTCAGCTTGAGCGAGGACTTCGACGCCGTGACCAGCACCAGCACGCCCTTGGCGCCCGACAGGTCGATGCCTTCGAGCAGCGGGCAGGCCACGGCCTGCTCGGCGGCGATGCGGGCGCGGTCCGGGCCGCTGGCGGCGGCCGTGCCCATCATCGCCTTGCCCGGCTCGCCCATCACGGTGCGCACGTCCTCGAAGTCGACGTTGACGCCGCCGTACTCGTTGATGATTTCCGAGATGCCGCCGACCGCGTTCTTCAGCACGTCGTTGGCATGCGCGAAGGCCTCGTCCTGCGTCACGTCCTCGCCGAGCACGTCGAGCAGCTTCTCGTTGAGCACCACGATCAGCGAATCGACGTTGGCTTCGAGCTCGGCCAGGCCGGCATCGGCGTTGGTCATGCGGCGCCCGCCCTCCCAGTCGAAAGGCTTGGTCACGACGCCGACGGTCAAGATGCCCATCTCCTTGGCCACGCGCGCGATCACGGGCGCCGCGCCGGTGCCGGTGCCGCCGCCCATGCCGGCGGTGATGAACAGCATGTGGGCGCCGGCGATCGATTCGCGGATGTCGTCGATCGCTGCCTCTGCGGCGTCGCGGCCCTTCTCGGGCTTGCTGCCGGCGCCCAGGCCGTTGGTGCCGAGCTGGATGGTCTTGTGCGCGTTGCTGCGCGACAGCGCCTGCGCATCGGTGTTGGCGCAGACGAACTGAACGCCCTGCACGCCGCGCTCCATCATGTGGGCGACGGCATTGCCGCCACCACCGCCGACGCCGATCACCTTGATCTGGGTGCCCTGGTTGAACTCTTCGATCTCGATCATTTCGATAGCCATTTTTCTGACTCCTTGAATTTGCAGTTGCCGTGTATTGATGAATGAATTTTTTGTGGGTAACCGTAGAGCTTCGTCAGGGCGGAGGTCCTGTTCGCCGCCATCGCTCGTTGAAGTGCAGAGGCGGACTGCCGCGCGCCAGCCAGAGACGGTGAGGATTCATGGTCAGAAGTTCCCCACGATGAAGTCCTTGAAGCGTCCGAAGGCGGTCTTGACGGAGCCGTTCTTCTGCGCCACCTTGAAGCCGCGCAGGCGCGCATAGCGGGCCTCCTCGAGCAGGCCCATGACGGTGGCGGCGCGCGGCTGCGCGACCATGTCCGACAGCGCGCTCGAATACTTCGGAATGCCGCGCCGCACCGGCTTGAGGAAGATGTCCTCGCCGAGCTCGACCATCCCGGGCATCACGGCGCTGCCGCCGGTCAGCACCACGCCGGACGACAGCACCTCCTCGTAGCCCGACTCGCGGACCACCTGCTGCACCAGCGAGAAGATCTCCTCGATGCGCGGCTCGATCACGCCGGCCAGCGCCTGCTTGCTCAGCATGCGCGGGCCGCGGTCGCCCAGGCCCGGCACCTCGACCTGGGTGTCGGGGTCGGCCAGCAGCTGCTTGGCATAGCCGTTCTCGACCTTGATGTCCTCGGCGTCCTTGGTCGGCGTGCGCAGCGCCATCGCGATGTCGCTGGTGATCAGGTCGCCGGCGATCGGGATCACGGCCGTGTGGCGGATCGCGCCGTTGGTGAAGATCGCGACGTCGGTGGTGCCGGCACCGATGTCGACCAGCACCACGCCGAGCTCGCGCTCGTCTTCGGTCAGCACCGCGAGGCTGGAGGCCAGCGGGTTCAGCATCAGCTGGTCGACCTCGAGGCCGCAGCGGCGCACGCACTTGATGATGTTCTCGGCCGCGCTCTGGGCGCCGGTGACGATGTGCACCTTGGCCTCCAGCCGCATGCCGCTCATGCCGATCGGCTCCTTGACGTCCTGGCCGTCGATCACGAACTCCTGCGGCTCGACCAGCAGCAGGCGCTGGTCGCTCGAGATGTTGATCGCGCGTGCCGTTTCCACCACGCGGGCGACATCGGCCGGCGTGACCTCCTTGTCCTTCACCGCCACCATGCCGCTCGAATTGATGCCGCGGATGTGGCTGCCGGTGATGCCGGTGTAGACGCGGCTGATCTTGCAGTCGGCCATCAGCTCGGCCTCCTTGAGGGCCTGCTGGATGCTCTGCACGGTGGCGTCGATGTTGACCACCACCCCGCGCTTGAGCCCGTTGCTCGGCGCGATGCCGAGCCCGGCCAGCTTGAGCTCGCCGTTGGGCAGCACCTCGGCGACCACCGCCATCACCTTGGCGGTGCCGATGTCGAGGCCGACAACGAGATCTTTGTACTCTTTGGACATGTGCTTCCTCTGTTCGCTCTCTCTACTTTTTCTTCGGGTCGGCAACGAC
Source organism: Variovorax saccharolyticus (assembly GCF_030316765.1). Lineage (GTDB taxonomy): Bacteria > Pseudomonadota > Gammaproteobacteria > Burkholderiales > Burkholderiaceae_C > Variovorax > Variovorax saccharolyticus. Next base: position 598,105 of record NZ_JASZYT010000002.1, on the reverse strand, counting down.
CGTCGTCACGCCACGCAGCCGCAGCGCGTAGCCCTCGTTGTGTCGCAGGTCGGCGCCCTCGACCGACGCCACCGTGCGCCCGTACTGCCCCGCCACCGGCGTCACGGTGCGCAGGAAGCGCTGCGTGCGTGCCACCACCTCCTCGCCCTGGCCGCGCCCGAGCTCGATCACGGCCCCGGTGTCGAGCAGCACGCGCCAACTGCCGCGGCTGGTCAGCGTGAGCTGGTCGATGGCCAGCTCGTAGGGCTGGAACAGCGGCGCCAGCACGCGGTACATGCCGAGCACCTGGCCGGCCTGCTCGGTCGGACCGTCCAGCCGCGGCAGGCTGTCGTCGACCTCCGCCACGTTGGCCTCGAAGACTTCGCCGAAGCCGTTGATCAGCCTCGAGCCGGCTTCATCGCCCCAGTGCGCGACCGGCACGTGCTCGGTCAGGGTGGCGCGCAGCTTGTTCGGGAACTCGCGCCGCACCACCGCCTTGCGCACCCACGGCACCGACTCGAAAGCGCTGCGCGCGCGCGCCAGGTCGACCGTGAAGAAGTTGCCCGCCAGCTGCGGCGCGACGTTGGCGCGCAGGGTGACCGCGTTGTTGTGCGTGACCTCGCCGTCGACCTTGATGCCGGCCAGCGGGAAGAAGGGCTGACGCAGCACCCACCAGCCGCCCGCCGCCAGCAGCATGAACGCGAACAGCGCGAACACGAGGCTCGCGAGCACGTTCATGAGCTTGACGTCGAAGGGCACGGGGATGCTTCGTGTCATGGCGTGGCGGCGCCTCCAGGCAGGCCGGAATCGAGCGTGGCCGTCGCCAGCACGCGCAGGCACAGGTCCTCGTAGGCGATGCCGGCCGCGCGGGCCGACATCGGCACCAGCGAGTGGCTGGTCATGCCCGGCGAGGTGTTCATCTCGAGCAGGAAGGGCTTGCGGTCGCTGGCGCGGATCATCAGGTCGGCGCGGCCCCAGCCGCGGCAGCCGAGCTGGTGGTAGGCGGCCAGCGCGATGCGGCGGATCTCGTGCTCCTCGGCCTCGGGCAGGCCGCTCGGGCAGTGGTATTTCACGTCGTCGGTGAAGTACTTGTTCTGGTAGTCGTAGGCGCCTTCGGGCGCGGCGATGCGCACCACCGGCAGCGCCACGGCGTCGAGGCCGCTGCCGAGCACGGCGCAGGTCACTTCCTCGCCCTCGATGAACTCCTCGCACAACACGTCGGCGTCGTAGCGCACCGCCAGCGCCACCGCATCCTGCATCTGCGAGTAGCCCTCGACCTTGGTGACGCCGATGGAGGAGCCCTCGCGCGGCGGCTTCACGATCAGCGGCAGGCCCAGCACGTCGGGCACGGCGTTGATCTGCTCGCGGCTCTGCTGGTCGAAGGCCAGGCGCACGTAGCGCGGCGTCGGCAGGCCGTCGGCCTGCCAGATGCGCTTGGTCATGACCTTGTCCATCGCCACGCTGGAGGCCATGACGCCCGAGCCGGTGTAGGGAAGGCCGAGCAATTCGAGCGCGCCCTGCACCGTGCCGTCTTCGCCGTGGCGGCCGTGCAGGGCGACGAAGCAGCGCGCGAAGCCCTCGCGCTTGAGTTCGGACAGATCGCGTCCGGCCGGGTCGAAGGCATGCGCGTCGACGCCGCGCGAACGCAGGGCCTCGAGCACGCCGGTGCCCGACATGATGGAAATCTCGCGCTCGGCCGAGCTGCCGCCGAACAGCACCGCCACCTTGCCGAGGGTCTTCGGATCAACGACGCTCACAGCGCCCTCCCTTCGCGCGTGAAGCGCTCCGACTTCTGCGGCGCCAGCCCACCGATCTCGACCACCTTGGCCGGCACGGCACCGATCGAGCCGGCCCCCATGCAGATCACCACGTCGCCCTCGCGCGCGTTGTCGAGGATCGCCTGCGGCATGGCGGTGATCTGGTCGACGAACACCGGCTCGACCTTGCCCGCGACACGCAGCGCGCGCGCCAGCGAGCGGCCGTCGGCCGCCACGATCGGCGCCTCGCCGGCGGCATAGACCTCGCCCAGCAGCACCGCATCGGCCTGGCCGATGACCTTGACGAAATCCTCGAAGCAGTCGCGAGTGCGCGTGAAGCGATGCGGCTGGAAGGCCAGCACCAGGCGCCGGCCCGGAAAGGCGCCGCGCGCCGCCGCGATGGTGGCCGCCATCTCGACCGGGTGGTGGCCGTAGTCGTCGATCAGCGTGAAGCGGCCGGTGCGGGCACCCGACAGCGGCACCTCGCCATAGCCCTGGAAGCGCCGGCCCACGCCCTTGAAGTCGGCCAGCCCGCGCTGCACCGCTTCGTCGGGCACGTTGAGCTCGACCGCCACCGCGATCACCGCCAGCGCGTTGCGCACGTTGTGCTCGCCCGGCAGGTTCAGCACGATGTCGAGGTCGGGCAGCGTGACGCCGTTGCGGCGCTGGGCCGTGAAGTGCATCTGCGAGCCGACCGCGCGCACGTTGACCGCGCGCACCTGGGCCTCCTCGCCGAAGCCGTAGCTGGTCACCGGGCAGGACACCTGGGTCACGATCTCGCGCACCGCCGGATCGTCCGTGCACAGGATCGCGACGCCGTAGAAGGGCATGCGGTGCAGGAAGTCGACGAAGGCCTTCTTGAGCTTCGCGAAGTCGTGCCCGTAGGTCTCCATGTGGTCGGCATCGATGTTCGTGACCACCGCCATCACCGGCAGGAGGTTCAGGAACGAGGCGTCGGATTCGTCGGCCTCGACCACGATGTAGTCGCCGCTGCCCAGTTGCGCGTTGGCGCCGGCGCTGTTGAGCCGGCCGCCGATCACGAAGGTCGGATCGAACCCGGCCGCCGCCAGCACGCTCGCCACCAGGCTGGTGGTGGTGGTCTTGCCGTGGGTGCCGGCGATCGCGATGCCCTGCTTGAGCCGCATCAGCTCGGCCAGCATCATGGCGCGCGGCACCACGGGGATGCGCTTCTCGCGCGCCGCCACCACCTCGGGGTTCTCGGCGTTGACCGCGGTCGAGGTGACGACCGCGTCGGCGCCCGCGATGTGGGCCGCGTCATGGCCGACGAAGGTCGCGATGCCGAGGCTGGCCAGGCGCTTCAGGGTCGCGCTGTCGGACAGGTCCGAGCCGGAGATCCGGTAGCCGAGGTTGAGCAGCACTTCGGCGATGCCGCTCATGCCCGAGCCGCCGACGCCGACGAAATGGATGTGACGGATCGCGTGCTTCATTTCGCCAGCTCCTCGCAGGCGCGGACGACATGGTCGACCGCTTCGGTTTTCTGCATCGTCTTCGCCTTCTCGGCGCGTTCCAGGAGCGCAGCGCGCCCGGTGTTCTTCAGCAATTCGGCCAGCAATTCAGGAGTCAGTTCGGTTTGTTGAACGAGCCAGCCCCCGCCCGCGTCGACAAGGAAGCGGGCATTGGTGGTCTGGTGGTCGTCCACGGCGGAAGGGAAAGGCACGAACAGCGCTGCTGCGCCGACGGCCGCGATTTCGGTGACGGTGCTGGCGCCGGCGCGGGCGACGATCAGGTCGGCCTCGGCATAGGCCTCGGCCGTGTCCTCGATGAAGGGCGTGAGTTCGCCGTCGACGCCGGCGGCGGCGTAGTTGGCGCGCAGTTCGTCGATCTGCTTGGCGCCGCTCTGGTGCGTGACCTGCGGCCGTTCGGCTGCCGCGATCAGGGCCAGCGCCTTCGGCACCACCGCATTGAGCGCTCGCGCACCGAGGCTGCCGCCGACCACCAGCAGCTTGAGGGGGCCGCCACGGCCGGCAAAGCGCTTGGCCGGCTCGAGCTGCGAGGTGAAGGCGGGGCGCAGCGGATTGCCGACCCACTGCGCCTTCTTGAGCACGTTCGGGAAGGCGGTGAAGACCCGGTCGGCGACGCCCGCGAGCACCTTGTTGGCGAGTCCCGCGACCGAGTTCTGCTCGTGCAGCACCAGCGGCTTGCCCAGCAGCACGCTCATCATGCCGCCCGGGAAGGTGATGTAGCCGCCGAGGCCGACCACCACGTCGGGCTTGACGCGGCGCACCACGGCAATGCTCTGCAGGAAGGCCCGCAGGAGGCGCAGGGGCAGCAAGGCCAGCGTCAGCGGCCCCTTGCCGCGCACGCCGCCGAACTGCACCGGCTCGAAGGCGAAGCCCCGCGGCGGCACCAGCTTTTCTTCCATGCTGCCCGGGGCGCCGAGCCAATGCACGCGCCAGCCGCGCTCGCGCAGGGCCTCGGCCACGGCCAGACCCGGGAAGATGTGACCTCCCGTGCCGCCGGCCATGACCAATGCGCAACGACTCATACGCGGCCTCCGCGCATGAGAACGCGGTTCTCGTAATCGATGCGCAGCACCACGGCCAGCGCCACCACGTTCATGAGGATCGCCGAGCCGCCGAAGCTCATCAGCGGCAAGGTCAGGCCCTTGGTCGGCAAGGCACCGAGGTTCACACCCATGTTGATGAAGGCCTGGAAGCCGATCCAGATGCCGATGCCCTGCGCCACCAGGCCCGCGAACACGCGGTCGAGCGCGATCGCCTGGCGGCCGATGTGCATGATGCGGCGCGTGAGCCACAAGAAGAGGCCGATCGCGAGCAGCACGCCGATGAGCCCGAACTCCTCGCCGATCACCGCCAGCAGGAAGTCGGTGTGGGCCTCGGGCAGCCAGTGCAGCTTCTCGACGCTGCCGCCCAGGCCGACGCCGAAGACCTCGCCGCGGCCGATCGCGATCAGCGAATGCGAGAGCTGGTAGCCCTTGCCGAGCGCGTGCTCCTCGCTCCACGGATCGAGATAGGCGAAGATGCGCTCGCGCCGCCACGGGCTGGTCGCGACGATCGTGCCGAAGGCCACCACCACCAGCGCGGCGATGACGAAGAACATGCGCGCATTGACGCCGCCCAGGAACAGGATGCCCATCGCGATCACCGCGATCACCATGAAGGCGCCCATGTCGGGCTCGGCCATCACCAGCATGCCGACCACCACCACCGCGATGCCCATCGGCAGCACGGCGCGAAAGAAGCGCTCCTTGATCTCCATCTTGCGCACCATGTAGCTGGCGGCATAGAGCACCATCGCGAGCTTGGCCAGCTCCGAGGGCTGGAAGCGCATGAAGCCCAGCGGCAGCCAGCGCCGGGCGCCGTTGACGTTGATGCCGATGTGCGGGATCAGCACCGCCACCAGCAGCAGCAGGGAGGCGACGAAGAGCCAGGGCGCGGCGCGCTCCCAGGTCTTCATCGGCACCTGGAACGCCAGCAGGCCGGCGATCGCGGCGATCACCAGCGAGGCCGCATGGCGGGTGAGGAAGTAGGTCGGCGTGTAGCCGGCGCGCGCGAAGCGCGGACTGTCGGACAGCGCGATCGAGGCCGAATACACCATCACCAGGCCCCAGGCCAGCAGCGCCACCGTGACCCAGACCAGCGCCTGGTCGAAGCCGAGCACGCGCACCGGCGCCGCCTTGGTCTGCGTCATGCCGGCGTTGCCGAGCCGCACGGGCAGGTGCATGGGCAGCGCATCGATGCCGCTCTTGGCGCGGCTGAACCAGCCGCCGAAGCGGCCGGCCTTGTCGGGCGAGGCGCTGGTCGCGCTGTTCATTGCAGGTCCTCCGCCGGGTTGGCCGGCAGGTCGGCGAGCGCTTCCACGGCCTCGCAGAAGACTGCGGCCCGGTGCGCATAGTCCCGGAACATGTCGAAGCTGGCGCAGGCCGGCGACAGCAGCACCGCGTCGCCCGGATGGGCGCGCCCGGCCGCCATCGTCACCGCCTCGGGCAGCGATGGCGCATGCAGCAGCGCGATGCCGGTGGCGGCCAGCGCGGCCTCGATCTGCGGCGCGTCGCGGCCGATCAGCACCACGGCACGAGCGTACTGCGCGACCGGCGCGGCCAGCGGCGTGAAGTCCTGGCCCTTGCCCTCGCCGCCGAGGATCACGACCAGCCGGCGTTCCTCGCCGAGGCCGACCAGCGCCGCCACGGTGGCACCGACGTTGGTGCCCTTGCTGTCGTCGAAGTACTCGACATCGCGGACGATCGCCACCGGCTCGACCCGGTGCGGCTCGCCGCGGTATTCGCGCAGGCCGTAGAGCATCGGCGCCAGCTGGCAGCCGGCCGCGGTGGCCAGGGCCAATGCGGCCAGCGCATTGAGCGCGTTGTGGCGGCCGCGGATGCGCAGTGCGTCCGCGGGCATCAGGCGCTGGATGAAGATCTCTTCTTCCTCCACGGCCGCACCGCGCTTGCGCTTCTGCGTTTCGTCGGCCTCCAGGGCGCGCACCAGCCAGGCCATGCCGTTCAGGCGCTCGAGGCCGTAGTCGCCCGGGCGCAGCGGCATCGCGGCGCCGAAGGTGACGACGCTGCGCGCCACCTGGCCGCGCGCCAGCTTGACTGGCGCCGGCCGCATCGCCATGACGGCTTCGTCCTCGCGGTTGAGCACCATCACGCCCTTGCCGCCGAAAATGCGGGCCTTGGCGGCGGCGTAGTTCGCCATGTCGCCATGCCAGTCCAGGTGGTCCTGCGACAGGTTCAGCACGGTCGCGGCGGTCGGCTCGAAACCCTGCACGCCGTCCAGCTGGAAACTCGACAGCTCGAGCACCCAGACCTCGGGCAGGTCATCGGCATCCATGCGGGCCGCCAGCGTATCAAGCAGCGTCGGCCCGATGTTGCCGGCCACGGCGACCGACTTGCCGGCGCGCTCGACCAGCTGGCCGGTCAGCGCCGTGACGGTGGTCTTGCCGTTGGTTCCGGTGATGGCCAGCACCGCCGGCGTATAGCCCTGCGGCACCGGCGGCGGCAGCACGACCTCGGGCGGCGGCGTGAACGAATCCTCGTCGTCGTCGGGCAGCGCGGCCGTGATCGCCTCGGCCGGCCGGGCGGCTTCGAACTCGGGTGCGTCGGCCGCGGGCGGCTGCGGCTCGAAGTCGCTGGCGTGGAGGTCGGCCTGCGTGGCGGCAGGCGGCTCCAGCGCCGGCGGCTCGGCGGCTTCGGCGGCTTCGGCGGCAGGCGCAGGCTCGGGCGCTTCGACCACCTCGACCGTGCGCAGGTCCGCCAGCGCGCGCGCGAACAGGTCCAGCTCGCCGCCCACCGGCAGCCCCATGGCCCGCGCCGCATCGACCACCACCGCCACCGAGGCAGGCGAGAGGCCCGGCGAGCGATAGACCGCGCGCACCGGCGTGCCTTCGACCAGCGCGGCCGACAGCGGCCCGCCGACGAACACCGCGTCGGGCAGTTCGGCGCGCAGCGTCGCCAGCTGCGGCGGCGCCTCGCGGGTGTCGGCGACCGTGAGCACTGCGCCGTGGCGCGCGCACCAGCGCGCCATCGCCAGGCCGGACGCGCCGAGGCCGAGGACGAGGACGTGGAGGTCTTTCAGATGCCGCATGGTGTCAACGCAGCTTCAGAGTCGACAGGCCGACCAGGCACAGCAGCATCGTGATGATCCAGAAGCGGACCACGACCTGCGTCTCGCGCCAGCCGCTCTTTTCGAAATGATGGTGCAGCGGCGCCATCTTGAGCACGCGCCGGCCTTCGCCGAAACGCTTCTTCGTGTATTTGAAGTAACTGACTTGCGCCATCACCGAGATCGCCTCGACCACGAAGATGCCGCCCATGATGAAGAACACGATCTCCTGGCGCACGATGACGGCGATGGTGCCGAGCGCGCCGCCGAGGGCGAGCGCGCCCACGTCGCCCATGAAGACCTGCGCCGGGTGGGTGTTGAACCACAGGAAGGCCAGGCCGGCACCGGCCATCGCCGAGCAGAACACCAGCAGCTCGCCCGAACCCGGGATGTGCGGGAACAGCAGGTAGCGCGAATACACCGCGCTGCCCGTGACATAGGCGAAGACGCCGAGCGCCGAGCCGACCATCACGACCGGCATGATCGCCAGGCCGTCGAGGCCGTCGGTGAGGTTCACCGCGTTGCTGGCGCCGACGATCACCAGGTAGGTCAGGATCACGAAGCCGATGCCGCCGAGCGGATAGCTGATCTCCTTGAAGAAGGGCACCAGCAGGTTGATCTTGGGCGGGAAGTCGAGGTCGAAGCCCGAGCGCACCCAGGCATAGAACAGTTCGAGCACGCGCCAGTTGGAGCTCTCGGAAATGCTGAACAGCAGGTAGAACGCGGCCACCAGCCCGACCACCGATTGCCAGAAGTACTTCTCGCGCGAGCGCATGCCCTCGGGGTCCTTGCGCACCACCTTGCGCCAGTCGTCGACCCAGCCGATGGCGCCGAAGCCCAGCGTGACCCACAGCACGATCCAGACGAACCGGTTCGAGAGGTCGAACCACATCAGCGTCGAGAAGGCGATCGAGAACAGCACCAGCACGCCGCCCATGGTCGGCGTGCCGCTCTTGGTCAGGTGGCTCTGCATGCCGTAGCTGCGCACCTGCTGGCCGATCTTCAGTGCGGTCAGGCGCCGGATCACGTAGGGGCCGGCAGCCAGCCCGAGCAGCAGCGCGGTCAGCGCCGCCATCAGCGCGCGGAAGGTCAGGTACTGGAAGACGCGCAGGAAGCCGAAGTCCGGCGACAGCGTCTGCAGCCACATGGCGAGGCTCAGCAGCATGGGCGCGACCTCGTCGGAAATTGATGCATGGCGGAACGGGCCTCGATGCGCGACTCATGCGGCATGACCGGCCTCCTTGTCTTGTTGTTGTGATTCGGCCCAGCCGGCGACGGCCTGGACCACGCGCTCCATCTGCATGAAGCGCGAGCCCTTGACCAGCACGCTGGCGGCCTGCGGCAGCTGCGCCCGGACGGCGGCGTTGAGCGAATCGATGTCTTCGAAATGCCGGCCCTCGCCGGCGGCGCCGGCTTCGCGATAGGCGGCGATGCCGTGCGCCGATTCGCGGCCGAGCGCGAACACCGCCTCGATGCCGCGCTCGCGCGCCCGCACGCCGATCTCGGCATGGAACTGCGGACCCTGGTCGCCGACCTCGCCCATGTCGCCGATCACCAGCAGGCGCGGGCCCGGCAGCGCGGCGAGGACGTCGATCGCGGCCAGCATCGAATCGGGATTGGCGTTGTAGGTGTCGTCGACCAGCGTGATCGAGCGCCCGCCGGCCAGCGCCAGCGCGATCGCCCGCGAGCGGCCCTTGACCGGCTCGAAGGCCGACAGGCCGTCGGCGATGCGGTCGAGCGAGACGCCGCTGGCCAGCGCGCAGGCGATCGCCGCCAGCGCATTGACGACGTTGTGCCGGCCGGCGATGCGCAGGGCGAAGCGCAGCTCGCCCAGCGGCGTGCGGGCGGCAACCTGCCAGGCGCCGTCGGACCAGTCGGCGGCCGCCAGCGCGATGTCGGCGCCGGCCTGCTCGCCGAAAGTCAGGCAGCGGCGCGGCGCGCCCCGCTGCGCGATCTCCCTCCACAGGGGAGTGAATTCGTCCGCGTACGGGAACACCGCGGTGCCCTGCGGCGGCAGCGCCTCGAACACCGCGCCGTTCTCGCGCGCCACCGCCTCGACCGTGGCCATGAATTCCTGGTGCTCGCGCTGCGCGTTGTTGACCAGCGCGATGGTCGGCCGCGCGATCCGCGCCAGCCGCTCGATCTCGCCCGGATGGTTCATGCCGAGTTCGACCACCGAGCGCTGGTGGCGCGCGCGCAGCCGCAGCAAGGTCAGCGGCACGCCGATCTCGTTGTTGAAATTGCCGGCCGTGGCCAGCGCGCCCTCGCCGCAGGCGGCGCGCAGGATCGACGCCACCATCTGCGTCACGGTGGTCTTGCCGTTGCTGCCGGTGACCGCGATCAGGGGCAGCTCGAACTGGGCGCGCCAGCCGGCCGACAAGGCGCCCAGCGCCGCCAGGCTGTCGGGCACTTCGAGGCCCGGCAGGCCCGCGGCCTCGAGGCCGCCATGGGCGATCGCGGCCACGGCGCCGCGGGCGCGGGCGTCGGGCAGGAACTGGTTGGCGTCGAAGCGCTCGCCCTTCAAGGCGACGAACAGGTCGCCGGCCGCCAGGGTGCGGGTGTCGGTGTGGACCCGCTGGATCGGTGTCGCGGGATCGCCGACCAGGCGCGCGCCGGGGATCCAGGCCAGGGCCTCGCCGAGGGTCATCATGGGGGTCGCTGCGGTGGTGCCGGTCATGTCGCGCTCCTCGCCGTGAGCGCATCGAGCGCGTGGCTGCGGTCCGAGAACGCGATCCGCTCGCCGGCGATCTCCTGCCACGCCTCGTGGCCGCGGCCGGCGAGCAGCACGACGTCTTCGGCGCGCGCCTGGGCCAGCGTCCCGGCGATCGCCCGCGCGCGGTCGGGCTCGACCTGCGCCGCTTCGGGCCGCGCCAGGCCCAGCAGGATCTGGCTGATGATCGCCGAGGGCTTCTCGCTGCGCGGGTTGTCGCTGGTCACCACCACGCGGTCTGCCTGCGTCTCGGCCACCGCGGCCATCATCGGCCGCTTGGCGCTGTCGCGGTCGCCGCCGCAGCCGAACAGGCACCACAGTGCGCCGCCGCGCTGGCGTGCCAGCGGCCGCAGGCCGGCCAGCGCCTTGTCGAGCGCATCGGGCGTGTGGGCGTAGTCGACCACCACCAGGGGACGCCCGGGCAGGCTCAGGCGCTCCATGCGGCCCGGCACGCTGTCCAGGCCGCTGCAGGCGCGCACGGCCGCCTCCAGCGACAGGCCGAGCGCGCGCAGCGCACCCAGCACGCCCAGCAGGTTGGCGACGTTGTACTGGCCGATCAGCGAGGTCGCGAGACGCTGCGGCGCCACGCCATCCTCGAGCACCGAGAAGACCAGTCCTTGCGCGTCGTAGCCGATGTCGTCCGCCCGCAGCCGGGCCGGGGCGCCCTCGGCAGACACGGTCCAGACATCGAGCGCGCCGACACCGTGCTCGATCAGGTTGGCCACCAGGGCCGCGCCGTGCACGTCGTCGATGTTGACCACCGCGGCACGCAGGCCGGGCCAGCGGAACAGCTCGGCCTTGGCCTGCCAGTAGGCATCCATGCTGCCGTGGTAGTCCAGATGATCCTGAGTGAAGTTGGTGAACACCGCCACCGCGATCCGGCTGCCGTCGAGGCGGCGTTCGGCGATGCCGATCGACGAGGCCTCGATCGCGCAGGCGCCGAATCCGCGGTCGACGAAGGCGCGCAGTTCACGCTGCAGCATCACGGGGTCCGGCGTCGTGAGGCCGGTGTAGGTCAGGTCGGGCGGCACGCCGATGCCCAGCGTGCCGACCACGGCGCAGGGCTTGCCCACGGCATCGGGCGTCCCGACCGACAGCGCCTGCGCCAGCCACCAGGCGGTCGAGGTCTTGCCGTTGGTGCCGGTGACCGCGACCAGTTCGAGTTCGGCCGAGGGCGTGTCGTAATAGGCGGCCGCGATCGGTCCGGTCGCGGCCTTGAGGCCGGCATAGGTGGCGATCGCCTCGCCCTCGAAGGCATAGGCCGCGCTGCCCTCCGCTTCGACCAGGCAGGCCGCAGCGCCCTGCGCGAGCGCCTGGGCGACGAAACGCCGGCCGTCGGTCGCGGCGCCGGGCCAGGCGATGAAGCCATCGCCCGCAGCCACCGGGCGGCTGTCGGCATGCAGCGCGCCGCGCACGCGCGAGCGCAGCCAGGCAGCGGCTTCATCGGGGCTGTGCAGCGTCGTCATGGTCATCAGAAGCTCTCTTCCACGCCCTTGGTCACGACCAGGGGTTTGACTGCGAGATCGGGCGCCACGTTCATCATGCGCAGGGTCTGCTGCACGACTTCGCTGAACACCGGCGCCGCCACCAGGCCGCCGAAGTACTGTCCGTTGCTCGGCTCGTCGATCATCACCGCGACGATGATGCGGGGCTTCTCGATCGGCGCCATGCCGGTGAACCACGAACGGTACTGCTTGCTCGCGTAGCCCTTGCCGACCTGCTTGTGCGCGGTGCCCGACTTGCCGCCCACCGAGTAGCCGATGGTCTGCGCCAGCGGACCGGTGCCGCCGGGGCCGGCCGCCATCTGCAGCATCTTGCGCACCGCCAGCGCGTTCTGGGCCGAGAACACCTTGACGCCGACCGCCGGCTCGGGGCTCTTGAGGATCGTCGCCGGGATGATGTCGCCGTCGTGCGCGAAGGCGGTGTACGAATGCGCCATCTGGAACAGCGAGGCCGACAGGCCGTAGCCGTAGGCCATGGTGGCCTGCTCGACCGGCTTCCACGACTTCCAGGGCCGCAGCCGCCCCGTGACCGCGCCCGGGAACTGGATCTGCGGCTTCTGGCCATAGCCCAGCGCGGTGTAGGTGTCCCACATCTCGCGCGGCGCCATCTTCTGGGCGATCTTGAGCGCGCCGATGTTGCTCGACTTCTGGATCACGCCCTCGACCGTCAGCGAGCCGTAGTTGTGGGTGTCGCTGATCGTGAAGCCGCCCAGGCTCATGCGTCCGGGGGCGGTGGAGATCACCGTCTGCGGCGTCACGCGGCCGGCCTCCAGCGCCATCCCGACCGTGATCGGCTTCATGGTCGAACCGGGCTCGAAGGTGTCGGTCAGCGCGCGGTTGCGTAACTGTTCGCCGGTCAGGTTCTGCCGCTTGTCGGGCACGTAGCTCGGGTAGTTGGCCAGCGCCAGCACCTCGCCGGTGATGGCATCCAGCACCACCACGCTGCCGGCCTTGGCCTTGTGCATCGTCACGGCGTCGCGCAGCTTCTGGTAGGCGAAGAACTGCACCTTGCTGTCGACGCTGAGCTGAATGTCCTTGCCATCCAGCGGCGGCACCTGCTCGCCGACGCCCTCGACCACGCGGCCCAGGCGGTCCTTGATGACGCGGCGCGAGCCGGCCTTGCCGGCCAGGTCCTTGTTGAAGGCCAGCTCGATGCCTTCCTGGCCGTGGTCCTCGACATTGGTGAAGCCCACCACGTGCGCGGCGGATTCGCCCTCGGGGTACTGGCGCTTGTATTCCTTGCGCTGGTAGATGCCCTTGATGTTGAGCGCGGCGATCTGCTTGGCAATGGGCTCGTCGACCTGTCGCTTGACCCAGACGAAGGTCTTGTCCTCGTCCTCGAGCTTCTTGTCGAACTCCTTCTGCGGCATCTCGAGCAGCTTGGCGACCTGCTTGAGCTTGGCCTTGACCTCCGGGTCGTCGCGCTCGATGTCCTCGGGGATCGCCCAGATGCTCGGCGCCACCACGCTGGAGGCCAGCAGCAGGCCATTGCGGTCGAGGATCCGGCCGCGGTTGGCGGGCAGCTCCAGCGTGCGCGTGAAGCGGACCTCGCCCTGGCGCTGGAAGAAGGCGTTGTCCAGCACCTGCACATAGGCCGCGCGGGCCGCCAGAAGCACGAAGCCGCCGGCGATCGCCGCGACGATGAACTTGCTGCGCCAGACCGGGGTCTTGCTGGCCAGCAGGGGGCTGGTCGTGTACTGGACGCTGCGACGAGCCATCAGTGCGCTCCCTTCGAAGGCGCGGCGCGGCCGGCCGGCGTGGTGGCCGGCGGCGGCGCCACGGCCGGGATCACGGTGCCGTCGGCGCGAACGTACTGCGTGATGGCCGGCGTGGTGGTGCGCATCTTGAGCTGCTCCTTGGCCAGCTTCTCGACCCGCAGCGGCGTCGCCTGGGCGCGCTTCTCGACCTGAAGCCGGTCGCGGTCGAGCTCCAGGCGGCGCGCCTCGAGCTCGATGCGGTGCAGCTCGGTGAAGAGCTGGCGCGACAGGTACTGCGTGTGGACGAGGTAGACCGCCGAGCCGAGCACGGCGATCAGCAGCAGCAAGTTGAGGCGGGCCATGTCAGAGCCCCTCGGCCGTGCGTTCGGCGACGCGCAGGATCGCGCTGCGCGAGCGCGGGTTGCCGTCGACCTCGGCCTTCGAAGGCTTGACGCGCGCCAGGGCCTTGAGCTTCATCGCCTTCGGCGCCGCGAAGGGCGCGCGGCGGTCGTAGACCTCCTTCGAATGCTGGGCGATGAACTGCTTCACGATGCGGTCTTCCAGCGAATGGAAGCTGATCACCGCGAGGCGGCCCCCGGGCTGCAGCACGGAGAGGCTCGCCTCTAGCGCCTGTTGCAGCTCTTCAAGCTCGGCGTTGATGAAAATCCGAAAAGCCTGAAATGTGCGCGTTGCAGGGTTCTGGCCCGGCTCGCGGGTTTTGACCGTGCCAGCCACGAGCTCGGCCAGCTCGGCGGTGGTTGAAATTGAGCCCCGTTCTTGTCGGCGAGCAACAATCGCCTTTGCAATCTGAACAGCAAACCGTTCTTCGCCATAGTCACGAATCACCTCCGCAATCTGTTGCTGCTCGGCTGTCGCCAGCCATTCGGACACGCTCTCGCCGCGCGTGGTGTCCATGCGCATGTCGAGCGGTCCGTCGAAACGAAAAGAAAAACCCCGTGCGGGGTTGTCGATCTGGGGGGAACTGATGCCGAGGTCCATCAGCAGGCCGGCCACGCTGCGAGGCGGCAGTTCCCCGAGGTCCCGGAACCCCTGGTGCCGAATGGAAAAACGCGCATCCTCGATGCGCGCTGCTTCGGCCACCGCTTCCGCGTCCTTGTCGAACGCGATCAGCCGGCCCTCCGGCCCCAGCCTGGCCAGGATCGCGCGGGCATGGCCGCCGCGCCCGAAAGTCGCATCCACATAGGTGCCCGCGGCCTGCGACGGGTCCGGAAAAAGAGCATCCACCGCCTCCTTCAGCAGGACGGTGGTGTGGGTCCACGGCTGTTCCACTGCGCGCCTCAGAACGAAAAGTCCTGGAAGACATCGGGCATCTCGCCCTGGGTGGCTTCGGCTTCCTTGGCTTCGTAGGTCGCCTTGTCCCAGAGTTCGAAGTGATTGCCCATGCCCAGCAGCAGAGTGTCGCGCGAGATGCCCGCAGCGGCACGCAATTCCGGGGAGATCAGCACGCGGCCGGTGCCGTCCATCTCGACGTCCACGGCATTGCCGAGGAAGACCCGCTTCCACCACTGCGCCGACATCGGCAGCGCGGCGATGCGCTCGCGGAACTTCTCCCATTCGGGCCGCGGGAACACCATCAGGCAGCCGTGCGGATGCTTGGTGATGGTGAGTTGGCCGGCGGCGGTCGCGCTCAGGACGTCACGATGCCGGGTCGGCACGGAGAGCCTCCCCTTGGCATCCAGACTGAGCGATGAAGCGCCTTGAAACACGACCACGAGACCCCGGTGGTGGGACTTGCCGCAGGACCCGAATCAGGTCTTGCTCGACACTTTTTCCCACTTAACTGCACTTTTTTGCACTGTAGCAGGAAACGCCTACTCCGCAACCGGGCTTCGGGGGTATTTTTTGTAATGGAATCAACGACTTAGCGGTGTTTTTGCAACTGGCAAAACACCGAATTCCGTTGCAAATGAAGCACTTAGCTCACGCACTGAAAGTAATGCGTGAGCCGCGTCCTACGACGGAGGCCTCAAAGAATGAATCTAGAAAGGTCTTCGTCGTGACTTAGTGCCTGCAGCCGCTGGTCGACATAGGCCGCGTCGATGCGCACCGCCTGGCCGTCGAGCTTGGCGGCATCGAAGCTCACTTCGTCGAGCAGGCGCTCCATCACGGTCGACAAGCGGCGCGCACCGATGTTCTCGGTCCGCTCGTTGACCTCGAAGGCGATGCTCGCCAGCCGCGTGATGCCCTCGGGCGTGAACTCCAGCGTGACGCCCTCGGTCGCCAGCAGGGCCTGGTACTGCTTCACCAGCGAGGCCTGGGTCTGGGTCAGGATGCTCTCGAAGTCAGCCACCGACAGCGACTGCAGCTCGACCCGGATCGGGAAGCGGCCCTGCAGCTCGGGGATCAGGTCGCTCGGCTTGCTCAGGTGGAAGGCACCGCTGGCGATGAACAGGATGTGGTCGGTGCGCACCACGCCGTACTTGGTGCTGACCGCGGTGCCCTCGACCAGCGGCAGCAGGTCGCGCTGCACGCCCTGGCGCGAGACGTCGGCACCCTGCGCCTCGCTGCGGGTCGCGACCTTGTCGATCTCGTCGATGAAGACGATGCCGTTCTGCTCGGCGTTGTGGATCGCCTGCGAGCGGATCTCGTCCTCGTTGACCAGCTTGGCAGCCTCCTCGTCGATCAAGAGGCGCATCGCCTCGGCGATCTTGAGCTTGCGGGTCTTGCGCTTGGCCTGGCCCAGCTGTCCGAACATGCCGCGCAGCTGCTCGGTCATTTCCTCCATGCCGGCCGGCCCCATGATCTCGAGCGGCTGGCGCGCCTCGGCCAGGTCGATCTCGATCTCCTTGTCGTCCAGTTCGCGCTCGCGCAGCTTCTTGCGGAAGGCCTGGCGGGTCGGGTTGGCGGTGTCGCTGGCGGCGCCGTCGGGCAGCCGGGCCGGCGGCAGCAGCACGTCGAGGATGCGCTCCTCGGCCGCGTCCTCGGCCCGCATCCGGACCTTGGCGCTCTCGGTCTCGCGGGTCTGCTTGATCGCGATCTCGGCCAGGTCGCGGATGATCGAGTCGACATCCTTGCCGACATAGCCGACCTCGGTGAACTTGGTGGCTTCCACCTTGATGAAGGGCGCATCGGCCAGCCGTGCCAGCCGACGAGCGATCTCGGTCTTGCCGACGCCCGTGGGGCCGATCATGAGGATGTTCTTGGGCGTGATCTCGGAGCGCAGCTTCTCCTCGACCTGCTGGCGGCGCCAGCGGTTGCGCAGCGCGATGGCGACCGCGCGCTTGGCATCGGGCTGCCCGACGATGTGGTGGTCGAGCTCGGAGACGATTTCCTGGGGGGTCATGGACATGGAGGGACTCGCGCTTCTCAAAGGGTCTCGACCGTGTGGTGCATGTTCGTGTAAATGCAGAGATCGCCGGCGATCTCCAGCGATTTCTTCACGATCTGCTCTGCGGACAGCTCGGAATTGTCGAGCAGCGCCTTGGCCGCGGCCTGCGCGTAGGCGCCGCCGGATCCGATCGCGATGATGCCGTTCTCGGGCTCCAGCACGTCGCCGTTGCCGGTGATGATCAGCGAGGTGGTGGCATCGGCCACCGCCAGCATGGCCTCGAGGCGGCGCAGCACGCGGTCGGTGCGCCAGTCCTTGGTGAGTTCGATGGCGGCACGCGCCAGGTGGCCCTGGTGCTTCTCGAGCTTGGCCTCGAAGCGCTCGAACAGAGTGAAGGCATCGGCGGTCGCGCCCGCGAAGCCGGCCAGCACCTTGCCGTGGTAGAGCCGGCGCACCTTGCGCGCCGTGCCCTTGATGACGATGTTGCCGAGCGTGACCTGGCCGTCGCCGCCGATGGCGACCTGGTCAGGGGCGCCGGCAATCTTGCGGCGGACGCTGACGATCGTGGTTCCGTGAAATTGTTCCATCGAAGCAACTTCAGGGCGAAGGCCCGGATCTCAAGCCCCGGCGTCGGCCGCGGTCAGTCTTTTCTGAGCGAAACCGAGGCGTGGTCGGCGATGCCGATGACGTCGAAGAAGGCCGCGACCAGCCGGTGGGCATCGACGAACTGCAGGCTCTGGCCGCGGCCGTGGTGGTCGGTGACCCAGTTGAGCAGCGTGCCGGCGGCAGCGAAATCGATCCGCACCAGGGCCGCGCACGAGACGACGGGCGCCGGCTCCTCGGCCAGCTCGGCGTCGAGCCGCTGCCAGGTCGAAAGCGATTCGCCGACCAGTTCGCCGACCAGCTGGCCGCGCCCGGCGCCTGCAGCGGCCGGCGCCGGGGCGTCGGAATCGAGCGAGAAGGCCTTCGCGGCCGGCTTCGGCGCCGGCGTGTCCGGATCGAGCGACGCGTAGTTGCCCTTGGGATCCTCCCAGGGCGGCGGCGACACCTCGTAGGTGATGCAGTAGTTGAGCGCCAGCAGTTCGAACTCGTCGGCCCGGTGCATCACGCGCAGCGCGGCCATGTGCAACTGCCACCAGACCGCATCGACGCCGCGGTCGTTGGCCGGCGTGGCTTCGGCCAGCGCCAGCAGCAGCCGGTCGCCGCCGCGGAAACGCAGCTGCACGGTGGAGTCGGCCCAATGGGTGAACAGGGCCCGCAACGGCCCGGCGGCGTCGGGCTCGATGGCCTCGAGCCCGCTCCAGTCGAGCCGCCAGGACGGGCCCGCGGCGCCGAGGGCGCGCGTCAGGCCGATCAGGCCCTCGCGCGCCAGCCGCGGCGGGCTGGCCCAGTCGGCCTCGCCGGCCGCCACGGACGATGGTGGCTGCGGCTGCGCCGCGCTCGAGGCACGGGCCGAATTCGCCAAGGCCCGGAACGACATCCATTCGGGCGCCGCCAGTTTCATGCGCTGCGCATAGCGGGTGCTGGCGGCCACGAACTTCTCGGCATCGCCGGTGGCGCGATAGAGATCGAGCAGCGTGCGCCAGGTGTCGTCGTGCTCGCTGGTCTGGCTGTCGGGCGCCAGCGCCTGCAGCAGGATCGCCTCGGCGCCCGCATCGTCGCCATGGGCATAGCGGATCGCGGCCTCTTCGATGCTGCCGTCGTGCGCCGGCAGCTGCACCTGCAGCCCCTGGACCCCGCCCTGCGGCACGCCAGGCACGGTGTCGGCATAGGCCCGCGCATGCTGCTCGGCCATCTGCGAACCATCGGCGGGCGGCGCCCCCTCAGCGGCCGGTGCCGCAGCGCGGGGGTCGCGTCCCTTCCACCACTGCTGGGACATCTGCTCTTCGATCTCGTCGATCTTCTTGAGCGTGAGTGCCCGGCCATCCGACTTGCCGGAGGTGCTGCTGACGTTGAAGGAAGACGGCGTGGCCGCCGGATCGCGTCCGCCGGCCGCCTCGCGCTGGCGCAGCTTGCGCAGCATGTCGAACTCGCGGCGGCGCACGAAGTCGTTGCGCTGCCGCCGCTCGATCATCTCCTTGAGCATTTCACGGCTGTAGCCGTTTTCGAGCGTCGACGAGTCGTCGGCGTCGAGTTCGGACCAATCCTTCAGGGGATTGCGAACGAACTTCGCCACCTTCGACAGCAAGCGACCGGAATCTTCCTTGGCCATGCGCAGCGTCTCCGTTCGACTCCCGGGGAATCAGTCGCCGAACATTTTCTGCTTCAGCTCGCGGCGCTGCTGTGCTTCGAGCGACAGCGTGGCGGTCGGGCGCGCCAGCAGGCGGCCGACGCCGATCGGTTCGCCAGTCTCGTCGCAGTAGCCGTAGTCGCCGGCGTCGATGCGCTGGATCGACTGTTCGATCTTCTTCAGCAGCTTGCGCTCGCGGTCACGGGTGCGCAGCTCGAGCGCGTGCTCTTCCTCGATGGTGGCGCGATCGGCCGGATCGGGCACGACCACGGTGTCCTCGCGCAGGTGCTCGGTGGTCTCGCCGGCGTTCTCGAGGATGCCGCGCTTGAGTTCCTGCAGCTTCAGGCGGAAGAACGCCATCTGCTTCTCGTTCATGTACTCGGAGTCCGGCATCGCGATCACTTCGGCGTCGGAGAGCTCCTCGGGCGACTTGGTCTTCCAGTTGTTGACCAGCTTGGGGTCTTTCTTGACCGCGATCGGCGGCGGCGGCACCAGCGCGTTCGAGGTGATCTGCACGAAGCTGGACTTGGCCGCCGTGGAAGCCACCGATTGCGGCATGGAAGGAACCGTGAGCTGGGACAGCCGCGACACCCGGCCGCCGCGGGCGGGGGCGGCAGTCGTTGCGGGCGTCGCCGGGACGGAGGTGGTGGAGGCGGCAGCCGTTTTTTTCATGGGACTCGATGGTGCAGGTGGCGCGGCGTGGGGGCCGGCCGGTTTGGAGGAGGGGGTGCTTGCGACCGCCGCAGGGGCCGGGCTCCGGGTGGGAGGCTTGGGCGCCGCGGCGGGCTTGGCGGAAACCTTCTTCGCCGCGGGTACAGCCTGCTTGGCCGCCACCGTCTTCTTGACGGCCGGCTTCGAAGCGGGCGTGGGCTTGGCGGCGGGTTTCTTCACGGTGACTGGCTCCTTCGTTGGACTCGGACGCGCATTCAAATCATGGGGGCTCGCCGAATGGCGAACCCCGGGGTTATACCCCCGAATTCAGCCTCGAAACGCGCCCGGCCCTATGCCGGAAGTCACACTTGGTCAAAGAAGGTCGATCGCAGCTCCCGGAACAGGCGCGCGATTGTATAGAGAACCCCGGCCGGCGGGCCGCTGGATCAGACCAGGCACTGGTCCAGGCCTTGTTCCAGGATCTCGCGCGGCATGTCGATGCCGATGAATACCATGCGGCTGGTGCGCTTTTCGTCGGCGCCCCAGGCCGGGCCGAGGTCGCTGCCCATGAGCTGGTGCACGCCCTGGAAGATCACCTTGCGCTCGGTGCCCTGCATGTGGAGGACGCCCTTGTAGCGCAGCATCCGCGGGCCGTAGATGTTGACGATGGCGCCCAGGAAGTCTTCCAGCCGGGCCGGATCGAAGGCCCGGTCGGAGCGGTAGACGAAGCTCTTGACGTCGTCGTCGTGATGGTGGTGGTGGCCATGGCCCTCGTGCGCATGCGAGGGATGGTCGCAATGCTCGCCATGCGCGTGGTCATGGTCGTGGTCGTGCGCCTCTTCCTCCTTGAGGAAGTCCGGGTCGATGTCCAGCTTGGCATTGAGGTTGAAGCCGCGCAGGTCGAACACGTCCTTGATCGGCACCTCGCCGAAATGCACCTTCTGCTGCGGCGCGCGCGGGTTCATGTGCTTGAGCCGGTGGATCAGCGCCTCGGTTTCTTCCTCGGCGACCAGGTCGCTCTTGCTGATGAATATCTGGTCGGCGAAGCCGACCTGGCGGCGCGCCTCCTGGCGGTCGTTGAGCTGCTGCGGGGCGTGCTTGGCATCGACCAGGGTCAGGATCGAGTCGAGCAGGTAGCTCTCGGCGATCTCGTCGTCCATGAAGAAGGTCTGGGCCACCGGGCCGGGGTCGGCCAGGCCGGTGGTCTCGATCACGACGCGGTCGAAGTCGAGCAGGCCCTTGCGCTTCTTGGCCGCCAGCAGCTGCAAGGCCTCGCGCAGGTCTTCGCGGATGGTGCAGCAGATGCAGCCGTTGCTCATCTGGACGATCTGCTCCTTCGACTCGGTGACCAGGATGTCGTTGTCGATGTTCTCCTCGCCGAACTCGTTCTCGATCACGGCGATCTTCTGGCCGTGGGCCTCGCTCAGGATGCGCTTGAGCAGGGTGGTCTTGCCGGAGCCGAGGAAGCCGGTGAGGATGGTGGCGGGAATGAGGGCCATGGGGATGCTCCGGGGAAACGAGGGGAACGGGTAGTGCGGGGGAAGGCGGGAAGTTTAGCGACGGCCGCCCGGCCCCGCGTCGGCAGGGACAAAGGCTACTTGCGCACCACCACCAGACCTTTCAAGTACTCGCCCTCGGGGAACTCGACGGTCATCGGATGGTCGGGCGCGGCGCCCAGGCGCTCGGTGATGTAGCCGTCGACCCCGGCATCGATGCCGGCCGACGCCACGATCTTGTGGAACAGGTCGGCGCCGATGCCGCCCGAGCACGAGAAAGTCAGCAGGTGGCCGCCCGGCGCCAGCAGCTTGAAGGCCTGCCGGTTGAGGTCCTTGTAGGCCCGCGCGGCGCGCTCGGCGTGGGCCACCGTGGGGGCGAACTTCGGCGGGTCGAGCACGATCGCATCGAACTGCCGGCCCTCGTCGACGAAGCGGCGCAGGCTGGCGTTGACATCGGCGTCCAGGAACTCGGTGCGGGCCGCATCGAAGCCGTTGAGCGCCACGTGGGCCCGCGCGCGCTCCAGCGCCGGCTGCGACGAATCGATGGAGATCAGCTCGGCGCCCTCGATCGCGCCCGCCGCCTCGAGACCGGCCAGGGCGGCGACCGTGAAGCCGCCGGTGTAGCAGAAGCAGTTGAGCACGCGCCGAAAGCGGCGCCGCTCGGCCAGCTCGGCGAAGCGCCGGCGGCTGTCGCGCTGGTCGAGGTAGAAGCCGGTCTTGTGGCCGGTCGCGATGTCCAGGCCCAGCTGCCAGCCGTGCTCGCGGATGCGCAGCTCGGTCGGGCCGCTGCCGCGCAGCCAGCCGGTGACCGGCTTCAGCCCCTCGCGCTCGCGGCCGCTCGCATCGGAGCGCTCGTAGAGCTTGTCCAGGCCGGTGGCGGCCAGCAGGGCATCGGCCAGCGGCGCCTTCCAGCGCTCGACGCCGGCCGACAGGAACTGCGCCACCAGCGTGTCGCCATAGCGGTCGACGATCAGGCCCGGCAGGCCGTCGGCCTCGCCATGGACGAGGCGCATGCCGTCGCTCTGGAGGTCGAACAGCGCGCGCGCCCGGACCGCCTGAGCGACCCGCCCCGCCAGGAAGGCGGCGTCGATGCGCTGGGCCTCGTCGAAGCTCCAGGCGCGGGCGCGGATCTTCGAGTGCGGGCTGTACGCTGCCCAGGCCAGGAAACGGCCGTCCTCGGCCTCGATGCGGACCGTCTCGCCGGCGTCGCCGCCGCCCTTGGCGATCGCGGATTCGAAGACCCAGGGGTGGCGGCGCAGCAGCGAACGCTCCTTGCCGGACCGCAGACGGAGAAGCTTCATGGGTTCCTGCTCTTGTTCTTTCGCAGCGCGTCGCCGATCGGCGGCGGACTGTCGTCGCGGGCCCGGGCCCGCGGATGGGCGGCATCGTAGGCCTTGGCCAGATGCTGGAAATCGAGCCGCGTGTAGACCTGGGTGGTGGAGATGTTGGCATGGCCCAGCAGTTCCTGGACCGCGCGCAGGTCGCTGCTGGACTGCAGCAGGTGGCTGGCGAAGGAGTGGCGCAGCATGTGCGGGTGCACCGGCGCGGTCAAGCCGGCCTTGAGGCTGCGCGCGCGCAGCTGCTTCCAGACCGCATGGGCCGACAGGCGGTTGCCGTTGCGGCCGATGAAGAGGGCCGCGGCGCTGCCGGGATCGCGCAGCCGCGCGGCTTCGAGCCCGGCGCAGTCGTCGCGCAGCGCCAGCCAGGCCTGCAGCGCCTCGAGCGCCTTGCTGCCGACCGGAACGATGCGGCGCTTGCTGCCCTTGCCGAGCACCTGGGCCTCGGCGGCGTCGGGGTCGATCCAGCCCCGGGCGCCGCTGCTCGCGCGCACGTCCAGGCCGACCAGCTCGCCCACACGCAGGCCGCAGCCGTAGAGCAGCTCGACGATCGCGCGGTCGCGCGCTTCGTCCCAGGGGTCGGCTTCGGCGTCGTGCAGTTCGGCCAGCCGCACCGCCTCGTCGACCGCCAGTGCCTTGGGCAGCGGCCGGGCAGCCTTCGGTGCATGGACGTCCTGCACCGGGTTCGATCCGACCCGCCCCTCGTTGCCGAGCCAGCGGTAGAAGCTGCGCCAGCACGACAGCACCAGCGCGATGCCGCGCGACTCGCGGCCGGCGCCGTGCAGCTGGGCCATCCAGCGCCGGACGTGGGCGGTCTGCACCTGTTCGAGCGCCAATCCGGCCGTAGCGGCGTTCCGCGCCAGCGTCGCCAGGTGGATGGCATACAGCTCGACCGTACGCGCCGCGAGCCGGCGCTCGACCCGCACGTATTCGAGGTACTTCTCGATCTGGACCGGCAGCGCGGGCAGCGCGGCGTCAGTGGAGGTAGCCATTGGCAGCATTGTTGACGATTGCAAAGGGCTCACGCAACGCGCCCTTGAAGGCCATGCCCCAGGTCTGCCAGCAGCTGCTGGTCGCGGCGGCGAACTGGACCTCGAACAGGCGGTCGAAGCCGGTCGCGCGCACCAGCCGCTCGGCCCGCCACAGGTGATAGGGCTCGGTCACGATGACCACGCTGCGGATGCCCGCGGCCTCCAGCACCCCGCGCGACATCGACAGGTTCTCCCGGGTCGACTGCGACGCCGGCTCCAGCAGCAGCGCACCGGTGTAGCCCGCGCTGCGCGCATGCTGCTCCATCACTTCGGCCTCGATGCGGCCGTCCTCGCGATCGACGCCGCCCGAGAACACCAGCTGACGCACGGTGCCGGCCTGCGCCAGCGCCAGGCCGGCATCGACCCGGCCGGTCAGGCAGGGGTTCGGCCGGCCATCCTTGTAGGCCCGGTTGCCGAGGATCAGCGCCGCATCGGCGGGGCGCTGCGGCGGCTCGGCCAGGCGGGCGAGCGCATTGCGCCAGACCATCAGGTGGATCGCGGCGTAGCCGGCCACGAGGATCGCGAGAGCGCCCCAGGCGCCGCGCCGCAGGTGCCGGTTCAAGGCCGCAGGCGCGACAGCGCGCCCGAGGCCAGCTCGGCGATGCGCTCCAGGAAGTCGGTGCCCATCTCGGCGTTGTAGCGCTGGGCATCCGGCGAAGCCAGCACCAGCAGGCCGAAGGCCGCGGCCTCGGGCTCGGGCCGCAGAGGGATCAGGGCGATCGACACCGCGGCCTGCGGCTCGGCCAGCCAGCCCGCCGCCTCGAAGCCGGAGTTCAGGCCGCAGTACGGCGCAGTCAGCGAGGTGGCGAGCGCCTTCACGTCGTCGCTGACCCATTGGGCGTAGGGCTCGGCCTGGTAGGCGCTGTCGCAGTCCCAGACCTTGATCGCGGTCTGCGGCACCAGGAACAGGCTCTGCAGCTGGCCGGCGATCTGCGCCGGCAGCAGGCGCGGGTCCCGCGTGGTCAAGAGGCCGCGGGTCCAGCGCTGCAGGCGGTCGGCCGTGACCACGTTCTCGGTGCCGTGGCGCACCATGTCCATCACGCGGTGCTCGAGCGCCTTGATCTTCTCGCGCAGCATCTCGGCCTGGCGCTCCTGCAGGCTGACGGCACGGTTGCCGTGCGGGCTGGTCAGCTGCACCTGCCCGAGCAGCTGGGCATGGCGCTCGAAGAAGTCGGGCGTGTTCGAGAGGTAGTTGGCGATGTCGTCTTCGGTGATCGGGTTCATGGCGTTGGAGTTGAAATTGTTCATGACGCGTCCGGCACCTCGATGTCGCCTTCGAACACGGTGACCGCGGGGCCGGTCATCAGCACCGGTGAGCCGTCGCCGGCCCATTCGATGGTGAGCAGGCCGCCGCGGGTCTGGACATCGACCCGGGCATCGAGCAGGCCGAGCCGGATGCCCGCCACCACCGCCGCGCAGGCGCCGGTGCCGCAGGCCAGGGTCTCGCCGGAGCCACGCTCGAAGACACGCAGGCGAACCTGCGCGCGGTCCACCACCTGCATGAAGCCGGCGTTGACGCGCTGCGGAAAACGGGGATGGTGCTCGATCAGCGGGCCCTGGACCGCGACCGGCGCGGTATCGACGTCGGCGACGATCTGCACCGCGTGCGGGTTGCCCATCGACAGCACGGCCACGGCGACGATGGCGCTGCCGGCGTGGGTGTCGAGCGCCAGGTGCCAGGTGTGCCAGCCGCCCTCGGGCTGCGGGTCGAGCCCGGCGGTGTCGAAGGGCACGCGGGCGGTCTCGAAGACCGGCGCGCCCATGTCGACCGTGACCCGGCCATCGGCCCCCATGCGCGGCTCGATCACGCCCGACAGGGTCTGCACGCGCACCGCGTCCTTGGCCGTCAGTTGGCGCTCGCGCACGAAGCGCATGAAGCAGCGCGCGCCATTGCCGCATTGCTCGACTTCGCCGCCGTCGGCGTTGTGGATCACGTACTGGAAGTCGATGTCGGCCGAGGGCGATGGCCGCACCGAGAGGATCTGGTCGGCGCCGACGCCGAAGTGGCGGTCGGCCAGGAAGCGGTACTGCGCCGCATCGAGACCGAGCGGCGCACGGGTTTCGTCCAGCACGACGAAGTCGTTGCCGGCGCCCTGCATCTTGGTGAAGCGGATTCGCATCCGGGGATTATCTGCTGCCCCGCAGCGGCGTCCCAGACCGGCGATACCGAGCTAGAACCTGCGGTTGTAGGTGAAGATCAGCCCCGCGGTGCCGAGCGCCCCCACCTGCACCGCATCCGCCCGGGTCAGCCGGTAGCCGATCGCCGGGATGATGCCGAGGCCGAAGCCGTTGTGATTGAACGGCACCTTGTCCTTGTACTCGTCCTTGTAGCCGTAAATGATGCCGCCCGACAGCTTGGCGTAGATCGCGGGGTTGCCGAACAGCCCCTCCCAGCGATAGCCGTAGTAGGCGTAGGCGGAGGGCTGGCCGAAAGAATTCTGGAACGCCGAGAAGCCCCAGATCCAGCCGTCGGGCTGGTTGCGCTCGAGGCCCAGCAGGTACACATGCGTGTGCTCGTCCTCGTTGCTGAAGTGGATCGCGAAAGGGCCGACGACCGCTTCCCACCAAGGCTTGCTGAATGGATCCTGAACTTCGGCCGACTGGCCGAAGGCGCCCCGGGACGCCAGGCAAATCAAGGCGACGCTGATTGACGCAGCGGTCCGGACATTCATCTGGACCGGATTCTGCCTCGAATGCTCAGTCGGGCTTCAACTTTCGTACTCGCGCCCAGGTTTCCAAAATTTTCAGCGCCTCGTCATCCAGCTTCTGCTCGGCCGCCGGAACGCGCTGCGCCAACGGCGCGCCGGCTTCCTGCCGCAGCAGGTCGACATCGATCGGATGGCGCGCCGCGACAGGCAGGCCCACGAAGGCTGCGCCCGACTGCGCCAGCGAAGCCGCATAGAAGAGCGGCCCGATGCCGGCGATGCGCATGGCCGCGACGCACAGCGCGCAGGGTTCGCAGGAGGTGTAGAGCTCGCAGCCGCTCAGGTCGACGGTCTGCAGCCTGCGGCAGGCGTCCCGGATGGCCTCGATCTCGCCATGCGAGGTCGGATCGGAATGCGCCACCGAATGGTTGAAGCCTTCGCCGACGATCTCGCCGTCCTTCACCACGACGGCGCCGAAGGGCTCGGTGCCGGGGGTCTGCAGGGCCTGGGCCGACAGCGCGATGGCGCGCCGCATGAATCGCTCCTGGTACATGGCGGGTTCCTCGCTGCCGGATGTCAGATCAATGCGCCGTCGCGGGCGACGATGCGGCCGCCGGCCACCACCCGGCGGCGCACCGGCCGCGCCACGATGGCTTCGGCGACGCTCCGGGCCTCGACCAGCACCAGGTCGGCACGGTCGCCCGGCGCCAGGCCGTAGGCGGCGAAACCGCAGCCGCGCGCACCGGCGTAGGTGACGCAGTCGAGCGCGACATCGAGTTCGTCGTCGCGGCGCAGGTTGTAGCGCAGGCCGATCAGCATCGCGCGCTCGAGCATGTCGGGGTTCCCGTAGGGCGACCAGGTGTCGCGGATGCCGTCGTTGCCGCCCAGCACCGTGAGGCCGGCCTGGCGGCAGGCCATCAGCGGCGGCACGCTGCGCGACGCCGGTGCGCTGGTGATCAGCACCAGGCCCAGCTGCGCCATGCGCGCGATCAGCGGATCGCGCTCGGGCGGCGGCAGGTCGCCGAGGCAGAAGCCGTGGCTGATCGCGACCCGGCCCTGCATGCCGAGCGCGGCCACGCGGTCCATGATCAGCCCGAGCGAGAAGGCGCCCATGGCGCCGGGCTCGTGCAGGTGGATGTCGATGCCGCAGCCGCGGCGCTCGGCGATGCCGAACAGCACGTCCAGCGAGCGCACCGGGTCGCCGTCGATGGCGCAGGGATCGAGGCCGCCGAGCAGGTCGGCGCCCTCGGCCATCGCCTGCTCGAGCAGCGCCTCGGTGCCGGGCCGCAGCAGCAGTCCCGACTGCGGAAAGGCGACGATCTGGATCTGCTGCGTCGCCTGCATTGCGCTGCGGGTGCCGATCACGCCCTCGAGGTGGCGCAGCCCGGCCTGCGTGTCGATGTCGACATGGGTGCGCAGCCGGGTCGTGCCGCGCGCCAGGAAGGCCCGGGCCAGCGCCAGCGACTGGCCGGCGGCGTCGTGGCCGCTGGCATGGCGGAAGGCGCGCTCGTTGTCGATCTTGTCGACCAGCCGGCTGCCGACCTCGTTGCGGTACCAGTCCATGCCCCAGAGCGTCTTGTCGAGATGCGTATGGCCTTCGACCAGACCCGGCAGCAGCAAGGCGCCGCCGCCGTCTTCCTCTTCGGTCGGCAGCTCCGCGGGCGGCGCCAGTGCGGCGCCGATCGCCGCGATCCGGCCGTCGCGCACGAGCAGGTCGACCGGCGCCTTGCCCAGGGGCCGGACGTTGCGGATCAGGAGGGCATGAGGCAGGGACATGGAACGCTTCGGCAGGAGGACGACGAAGCCTCCATGGTACGAGGTGAGGCGATGCCGAACCGCATGCTGCACCCCGAATGGGGAGACATCTTGAAGGCCTGCCGCCGCCGCCGGGAGTTGTTGCGCAAAAGCCGCAGGCAAGGACTAATGCGCGGCGTCGCAACTGAATTTCCACCCCCGATGAGCCCCATTCCCGCCTGCATCGCCCTCCTCCTTGCGTTGCTGCTCTGCGTGCCCTGGCGCCTGCTGCGGCCCCGGGCGGCCGCGCCGAACCGGCCCGCCGTCACCCGCCTCGCCCATGCCCCCGGCCCGCGCGCGCGCACCGACGTGCGCCAGCTGCTGCACCAGATGTCGGAGTCGCTGCGCGGCCGGCTGCAGGCGGCCGGCATGGCGCTCGAACTGGCGCTGCCGGCCGATGCCTTGCCGGTGGTGCTCGATCGCTCGGGCATGCAGGAGGTGCTGGCCCGCATCGTCGATCTGGCCTGCCGCGCGATGCACGCAGGCAGCACGCTGAAGGTGCTCGGCCGAATCGACGGCGCCCATGCCGTGGTCAACTTCATCGATGCCGCACCGGGCCTCGACGAGCCGCGGCTCGCACGCTGCTTCGACGCCGCGGCGGCACGCAGTCCGCGCCTGCGCGGCGACCTCGACGCGATCGCGAGCGTCGCCCTCTGCGAGCAGATCGTGAGCGATCACCGTGGGCGCATCTATGCCGCGCCGTCGCCGCTCGGCGGCCTGGGCATCACGCTGCGCCTGCCGCTGGAACGCACGGCGGCCGAGCACGCGCGCGGCTTCGGCGCCTCGTCCCTGCTCTCCTGATCCTGCGCTTCCCTTGCTCTTCCGGACCATGCCGCAGAATGTGGCCCGCCCTCCCCCGCCATGCCTCGCCTGACCCTCTTCCGAAAGATATTCCTCGCGCTCGCCGTCCTGCTGCTGGCCCTCTTGCTGATCTTCGCGAGCTTCTCCTGGCTCGGCCTGCAGCGGGGACTCGGCCCCTATGTGGCCGAGGTCGAGCTCCGGCGCATGGACTGGTTCGCGGAGATCCTCAAGAAGCAGCACGCGGCCGAGGGCAACTGGAACTCGCTGCGCGACGACGAGGAGACCTGGTTTCACCTGCAGATGTCGCCCTTCCGTCCGCAAGGACGGCCCGGCGGCGGTACCCCTTCCAGCGAGCCGGACAGCGGCGCCAAGCGCTCCGTTCCGCCGTGGCCGCCGCGCGACTTCCGCCCGCCGCCGTGGCAGGACGGGCCGCCCTTCTCCCCCCCGAGCGGGCCGCGCGGGATGCTGCCGCCCGAACTGCTGCCGCCGCGCATGACCCTGCCGCTGCCCCCGCCGGGATCGATGAGGGACCCTCGCAACCACCCCGACTCGATCTACCGGCGCCTGGGCCTGGTCGACGCCGCCGACCACTGGATCGCCGGCGCCCGCGTCGATCCCGCCACCGCGGCCCGGCTGCCGCTGCGCGACGGCGATCGCATCATCGGCGTGCTCCTGCTGGCACCGCTCGAAGGCCTGGAGACCGAGGCCGATCGCGCCTTCGTCGCCCGGCAATCGAGCTTCGTGGTCTGGACCGGCATCGCCGGCCTCGCCATCGCGCTGCTGCTGTCGTGGCTGCTGGCGCGGCGCTGGTTCGCGCCGATCGAGGCCCTGACCGAGGGTGCCGAGCGCATCGCGCAAGGCCGCCTGGACGCCCGCGTGCCGGTCCGCGGCCAGGATGAACTGGCCTTGCTGGGCCGGACCTTCAACGACATGGCCGAACGCCTGGACGGCATCGAGTCCTCGCGCCGCGCCTGGCTGGCGGATGTCGCGCACGAGCTGCGCACGCCGCTGGCCGCGATGCGGGCCGAGATCGAGGCGCTGCAGGACGGCGTGCGCAGCTTCGACGACAAGGCGGCGCTGCGCCTGCACCGCCAGGTGATGCGGCTCAGCCAGCTGGTCGACGACCTGCGCAGCAGCATGCGCGACCGCGGCGAGGAGGCCCCGCCCCCTTTCGTCACGGTGTTCCCGCTGGCGCTGCTGGAAGAGGCCCTGGCCCTGACGCGCGAACGCTTCGCGCAGCACGGCATCGCCGTCGACGCGGCCGGACTCGAACAATTGTCGGCACAGTGCCGCCCCGCGCTGCAGGGCGATCCGCGCCGCCTGCACATGGTCTGTGTGAACCTGCTGGAAAACACGCTGTCCTACACCGATGCCGGCGGTCGGCTCGAGATCGGCGCGCGGATCGAGGGCGCGGCGGGCAGCGAGCGGCTGGTATTGCGCTTCGACGACAGCGCGCCCGGCGTCGCGGCCGCCGAGCTGCCGCGGCTGTTCGAGCGGCTGTTCCGCAGCGAGGCCTCGCGCAGCCGGGCCCTGGGTGGCTCCGGGCTCGGGCTGGCGATCTGCCGCGCGACGGTCGAGGCGCACGGCGGCAGCATCGTCGCGGCGCCATCGCCGCTGGGAGGGCTGCGCATCGTCTTGACGCTGCCCCTGACGCACACGGAAACGCTGCCTTGAGGAGCCCCTGATGAACCGCATCCTGATCGTCGAGGACGAGGACGACATCGCATCGGTGCTGGTCGACTACCTGCGGCACGCGGGCTACCAGACCGAGCGCGTCGCCGATGGCGAGCGCGCACTCGAGCGCATGCTGCAGGAGCCGCCCGGTCTCACGCTGCTCGACATCATGCTGCCGCGGCTGGACGGCATGGAGGTGCTGCGGCGCGCCCGCCTGCACGGCACGCACCCGGTGATCATGCTCACCGCGCGCATCGAGGAGGTCGACCGCCTGCTCGGCCTGGAGCTCGGCGCCGACGACTACATCTGCAAGCCCTTCTCGCCGCGCGAAGTCGTGGCCCGGGTGCGCGCCGTCCTGCGGCGCAGCGCTGGCGGGGCCGCGGCGCCTGCGTCGCCCAGGCGGCTGCAGCTCGACGACACGCACTGGCGCGCCAGCTTCGACGGCGTGGCGCTCAACCTGACGCGGCTCGAGTTCCGCCTGCTGCAGGCGCTGTCGCGGCAGCCGGGGCGGATCTTCTCGCGTGCCCAGCTGCTGGACCTGGCCTACGAGGACAGCGTCGATGTGACCGAGCGAGCGGTCGACAGCCACGTGAAGAACCTGCGCCGCAAGCTGGCTGCGGCCGTGCCGGCACACGACACGATCCGATCGGTCTACGGTGTGGGCTTCGCCTTCGAGGAACCGGAGGGCTGAGGCCCGCCGCGGCCTCAGACCCAGCCGGCGCGGCGAAAGCGGTGGTAGAGGTAGCCCGAAGTCGCCGCGATCAGCAGCAAGGCGGCCGGATAGCCGAAGCGCCACTGCAACTCCGGCATGTGCTGGAAGTTCATGCCCCAGATGCCCGCGAACGCGGTGCAGACCGCGAAGATCGCAGCCCAGGCGGCCAGCCGCTTGGTGACCTCGCCGTCCTCGATCGTCACCATCGAGAGGTTGACGCTGATGGCGGTGCCGATGGTGTCGCGGCTGGCATCGACCGACGCATTGATCCGGCCCAGGTGATCGACCACGTCGCGGAAGTACTCCTGCGACCCGGCGCACAGCTGCGGCACCCGGCCGCCGTGCAGCTTGGCGGCGCCTTCCAGCAGCGGCGCGACCGCGTGCTTGAGCACCGTGAGCCGCCGCTTCAGTTCGTACAGCCGCTGGATGCTCTCCCGCGCGGCGCCCTTGGTGAAGATCCGCATCTCGATCGTCTCGAGCTCGACCTCGAGCGCGTCGATCACCGGGAAATAGCGGTCGACCACCGCGTCCATCAGCGCATAGAGCACGAAGCCCGGGCCCTGCCGCAGCAGTTCCGGCTCGCGCTCGCAGCGTTCGCGGACCTCGACGAAGCCGTGCTCGCTGCGGCTGCGCACCGAGACGACATAGTTGCGGCCGACGAAGACGTCGACCTCGCCGACTCCCGCTTCACCCATGCTCGCCGTGCCGGGCTCCAGCAGGTGCATCACGGCGAACAGCGAATCGGCGTATTCCTCGACCTTCGGCCGCTGGTGGCCATGCTGGGCATCCTCGACCGCCAGCGGGTGGAGGCCGAACTGGCGCTGCAGCTCGGCCAGCTCGGCCGCCGTGGCCTCGTGCAGCGCGACCCAGACGAAGCAGCCCGGCCGCGACAGGTACTCGCCGATCTCGGACACCTGGATGTCGGCGAGCTTGGAACCGTCTTCGTAGACGACGCAGTTGATGAGCATTGCGAAGGCCCGGGCAGTGGAGACGAATCGATCTTGCCACGGCCGGCCTGCGGGGCCGCCGTCCGCCGCGGGTCAGCCGCCGGGCTCCTGCGGCCTCGCATCGAGCCGCCGCAGCAGCGCCCCGAGCAGTTCGAGCGGCAGCGGGAAGACGATGGTCGAGTTCTTATCGGCGCCGATCACCGTGAGGGTTTCGAGGTAGCGCAGCTGCAGCGCCTGCGGGTGGCGGCCCAGGATCTCGGCCGCCTCGGCCAGCTTGGCAGCGGCCTGCAGCTCGCCCTCGGCGTGGATCACCTTGGCCCGCCGCTCGCGCTCGGCCTCGGCCTGCCGGGCGATCGCCCGCACCATGTTGTCGTTGAGGTCGACATGCTTGATCTCGACGTTGGTCACCTTGATGCCCCAGAGGTCGGTCTGGGCGGCGAGGATCTTCTGGATGTCGAGGTTGAGCCGCTCGCGTTCGGCCAGCAGGTCGTCGAGCTCGTGCTTGCCGAGCACCGCGCGCAGCGTGGTCTGCGCGAGCTGGCTGGTGGCGTCGAAATACTTCTCGACCTGGATCACCGCCTTCTCGGGATCGACGACACGAAAATACAGCACCGCGTTGACCTTGACCGAGACGTTGTCGCGCGTGATCACGTCCTGGCTCGGCACGTCGAGCACCATCACGCGCAGCCCGACCCGCACCATCTGCTGCACGCCGGGAATCAGGATCACCAGCCCCGGCCCCTTGACCTTCCAGAAACGGCCGAGCTGGAACACCACGCCGCGCTCGTACTCGCGCAGGATGCGCAGCGAGGCCACCGCGAGCATCGCCAGCAGCAGCACGAAGAGCACCGACAACACCATGTTGACGTTGAAGAACATCGTTCAAACCCCCACGGGGCCCTCCGTGTCGTCCTCCGCCACCTGCAGGGCCAGCCCCTGCACGCGCGTCACGCGGATGCGGCGGCCCGCCCGCAGGCCGTCCGCGCCGAGCACCTTCCAGTAGTCGCCCTGGATCTGCGCCCAGCCCTCGCCATCGGCGAACTCGACCAGCTCACCGGTGGCGCCGACCAGGGTCGCGACGCCAAGCACCAGCGGCCGCCGCCGCGTCTTCGCCGCGATCCCCGCGACCAGCAGGACGAAGGCCGCCGACACGACGGCCAGCACGCCGACCAGCCACAGCGGCACGCCGAAGCCCGGCGTGTCGTTGTCGATGAGCAGCACGGCACCGATCGAGAAGGCGACGATGCCGCCGACCCCGAGCGCACCGAAGCTCGGCAGGTAGGCCTCGGCGACCAGGAAGGCGACGCCGAGGAAGATCAGCCCCAGGCCGGCGTAGCTGACCGGCAGCATCTGCAGCCCGAAGAGCGCCAGCACCAGGCAGATCGCACCCATCACGCCGGGCAGCACGAAGCCCGGATTGGAGAACTCGAACAGCAGTGCGTAGATGCCCAGCATCATCAGCACCAGGGCCAGGCTGGGTTCGGTGATCACCGACAGCACCCGGCTGCGCCAATCGGCATCGAACACCAGCACCTGTGCATGCCGGGTTGCCAGCCGCACCTCGCCCAGCACGGTGCGGACTTCGCGGCCGTCGGCCTGCCGCAGCAGGTCGGCCACGTCCTGGGCGATCAGCGTGATGACGTTCTTCTGCAGCGCCTCCGGGGCCGACAGGCTGACCGAGTCGCGCACCGCCTGCTCGCCCCACTCCGCATTGCGTCCGCGCAGCTGCGCCAGGCTGCGGATGTAGGCCGAGGCGTCGGCCACCCGCTTGGCCGCCATCGGGTCGGGTGCCGGCGCCGGTGCCGCACCGATCGCCACCGGTGTCGCGGCACCGAGGTTGCTGGCCGGCGCCATCGCGGCGATCTGGCTGGCGTAGAGGATGTAGGTGCCGGCGCTCGCGGCACGGGCGCCGTCGGGCGCGACGAAGGTCGCCACCGGGACCGGCGAGGCCAGGATGTCCTTGACTATGCTGCGCATCGAGGTGTCGAGCCCGCCCGGCGTATCGAGCTGGATCACGACCAGCCGGGCCTGCTGGCGCAACGCCAGCCGGAGGCCGCGGCGCACATGATCGACCGCGGCGGGTCCGATGGCGCCGTCGAGCTCCATCAGGACGACGGTGCCGGGGGAGTTGGAAGCCGGCGCCGCGGCAGGCACGGCTTGGGCGCCGGCCGCTCCCACCGCGTGGGCGAGGAGGACCAGTGCCATCAGCCATGTCGCGGCGGACCCCATTTCTTCATTCTAGGGACCGACCGCGGCGCTGTCACACGGCGCCCGCCGCGCGCGGCGCGCCCGATCTCCCGATAATCGCGAGCCATGGTACGCCCCACCCAACTTCTCCATTCCCAGCGCGAGCCGGCGCCGGTTCGCGCCGCCGCCACCGTGCTGCTGCTGCGCGATACGCCCGAAGGCATCGAGGTCCTGATGACGCGGCGCTCCGCCAGCGCCAGCTTCGCGCCCGGCGCCTACGTCTTCCCCGGCGGCCGCATCGACGAGGGCGACACCACCGCGCGCGCCATCGCCACCCGCCGCCGCACCCAGAGCCGGGTCCAGCTCACGCAGGCCATTGCCGCCGTGCGCGAGAGCTTCGAGGAGCTCGGCGTGCTGCTGGCCCACCACGCCGACGGCCGGCCGGTGAGCGCCGAAGAGGTCGCCGCGATGGACCGCAGCACCGCCAGCACCACGGTGGCCTTCGCCGACCAGTGCGCGCAGCGCGGGCTGCAGCTGTCGACCGACAG
This sequence comes from Variovorax saccharolyticus, assembly GCF_030316765.1. Taxonomy (GTDB): domain Bacteria; phylum Pseudomonadota; class Gammaproteobacteria; order Burkholderiales; family Burkholderiaceae_C; genus Variovorax; species Variovorax saccharolyticus. The sequence continues at coordinate 563,533 of NZ_JASZYT010000002.1, read as the reverse complement.
AATCTTCACCTTCGCGCACTGGATCACCGACCGCGACCTGCCCAAGCGCTTCGACGTGCCCTTCCTGGTGGCGAAGATGCCCGAGGGCCAGACGCCGACCGCCGACGAGACCGAGCAGTTCGAGCCCTGCTGGGTGCGGCCGGCCGACGCGCTGGAGCGCCATGCGGCGGGCAGCTTCTTCATGATCTTCCCGACCGTGCGCACGCTCGAGCGGATGGTTGCCTACCCGACGGTCGATGCGGTGCTCGATGCCTGCGCCCACCGCGCGGCCGGCGAAGGCCCGCTGTGGACCAGCTGCCCGCGCGCCGGCTGGCTGGCCGGCAAGGAAGCCCGCTACATGGAGCACGAATCGCCCTTCGGCGAACTCGCCATGGTCAGCCCCGACGGCCAGATCGTCCATCCGCTCGACTGGCAGAGCGAGCACGCCGTGCCGCTGCTGAAGAACGTGCAGCGCCTGACCGCGCCCAACCCGAGCGCGATGACCGGCCCCGGCACCAACAGCTACATCGTCGGCGACGCCGACAGCGGCTACATCGTGATCGACCCGGGCCCGAACGACTTCGACCACATCGGCCGGCTCTGGCGCGCGACCCAGGGCGACATCCGGATGATCGTCTGCACCCATTCGCACGCCGATCACTCGCCGGGCGCCCTGCCGCTGCAGAAGCTGTGCAAGACCCAGCCGCCGATCCTCGGCCTGGCATCGGCGCCGACGGCACGCTCCACCGCCCGCTTCACGCCCGACCGCGTCCTGCAGGACGGCGAGCGCCTGGTGCTGACCGCGCCGGCGATCAGCGACACCGGCGAGACCCGGGTGCCGGCCCACACGCTGCGCGCGATCCACACGCCGGGCCACGCGGCCAACCACCTGTGCCTGCTGCTGGAAGAAGACGGCTTGCTGTTCTCGGGCGACCACATCCTGAACGGCAGCACCACCGTGGTCGATCCGCCGGACGGCAACATGGACGCCTACCTCGCTTCGCTCGACAAGCTCGATGCGGCCTGCGCCAAGGGCGGCGTCGGCTTCATCCTGCCGGCGCACGGCTACGTGATCGGCGAGGCCCGTGCCGCCATCGCGCAGCTGAAGGCGCACCGCCTGAAGCGCGAAGCCAAGATCGAGGCGGTGATGCGCCAGCTGCCGAACGGCACGCCCGAGGAGTGGCTGCCATTGGCCTACGACGACGTGCCCGAACGCATGTGGCCGGTGGCCGCGCGCTCGCTGGCGGCGCATGTCGAACGCATCCGTCAGGCGGCCAAGCCATGAAGGACGCCGACGACGAAGGCATCCGGCTGGCCAAGCGGGTCGCCGCGCTGGCCGGCTGTTCGCGGCGCGAGGCCGAGCTGCTGATCGAGAACGGCGCGGTGCGGGTCGACGGCCAGCCGGCGCTGGTCCCGCAGGCGCGGGTGCATGCGCACCAGCAGGTCGAGATCGAATCCGGCGCCCGGCCCGAGCCGGTGGTGCCGGTCACGCTGCTGCTGCACAAGCCCGCCGGCATGGCGACCGACGCGTCGCACCGGCTGCTGGTGGCGGCCAACCACCAGGATCCCGAACGCGCCGGACTGCGCTTCCTGCCGCGCCACGTGGCGGCCCAGCGCTGCATGACGCCGCTGGAGACCGGCGCCAGCGGGCTGGTGGTGTTCACGCAGGAGTTCCGGGTCGAGCGCAAGCTGCAGGAAGACGCCGGCATCATCGAGCACGAGGTGATGGTCGATGTCGCCGGCCCGGTCGGGCCCGAGACGCTGGCCCGCCTGGAGCGCTCGCCGGCCCGCGTCAGCATCGGCCAGCAGGCCGAAGGCCACACCGGCCTGCGCTTCGCGCTGAAGGGCGCCCGCCCGGGCCAGATCGCCCACATCTGCGACGACGCCGGGCTGCAGATCCTGGCGATGAAGCGCATCCGTATCGGCCGCGTGCCGCTGTCGGGGCTGCTGCCGGGCCAGTGGCGCTACCTGACGCCGAACGAACGGTTCTGAGCGCGGCGCCGCCGCGCGCCAGCCACAGCAAACACCCTGAGCGCGGGATACGTATGCCGCGACCGTGTTGACACCCCTGGCGCGCGGGATTTGAATGCAGCCGGGACGAACCATCCTGGGAGCATCCACATGCGCAAGTCAGCATTGGCGGCAGCGATCTGCCTGGCGGTTCTGAGCCTTCCTGCATGGCCCGCCGGTGGCGGCGGGGGCGGGGGCGGTGGCGGCGGCGTCGAAACGAAGCCGGTCGACCCGAACTACACCACGGCCCAGGCCGCCATCAAGGCCGAGCAATGGAAGGACGCGATCGGCCGGCTCACGCTGGTCATCCAGGTCGACCCGAACAATGCCGATGCCTGGAACCTGCTCGGCTTCTCATACCGGCACATCGGGGACATGGACAACTCGTTCAAGCACTACGAGCGCGCCTTGCAACTCAACCCGAAGCATCGCGACGCCCACGAGTACATCGGCGAGGCCTACCTGCAGGTGGGCCGCGTCCAGGATGCCGAGGCGCACCTCAAGGCGCTGGACAAGCTCTGCTGGCTGCCCTGCGAGCAGTACACCGAGCTGAAGGAGAAGATCGAGAACTACAAGCGCAACGGCAACGGCGGCAAGAGTTGAACCCGGCGACCGGGCGGCGAGCCCGATCGCGACGCCGAAAAGTGTGGAGCACGCCTGTAAGCCGGATTCTGTGCACTGAGGACTCTTGCGAGCCCCCAGCGTGACCGCCATTACTCTGGGCCGTTTGTCGCCAAACGGCTCGATGCCACCTACCCGCCAGCTCTGCGGAACCACATCGACGCTGGCCTACTTGGTGTTGCTGCGCGCAGAGATTGCCCGTTTCACCCGGCCCGGGTTGCCCCTGGCCGACTCGTCTCTGTTGCTCTGATCCTCACCTCGCGGTGGGGAGCCGTTAGCTCCTGCGCTGTCCTGTGCAGTCCGGACGTTCCTCCAGTGCGCTCTTTCGAGACTTGCACCAGCGGCGGTCCGGCGTGCTCCACCCGTGGATTATCGCCACAATGGCGCTCCTCCCCTTTTTCCGACCCCGGGGCCCGGCCCCAAGGAGACCGAATGAAAGCCGACACCATCCTGCAAACCATCGGCGGCACGCCGCACGTCCGCATCCAGCGCCTCTTCGGCCACGCGACGCAGCAAGTCTGGATCAAGTGCGAGCGCGCCAACCCCGGCGGCTCGATCAAGGACCGCATCGCCCTTTCGATGGTCGAGGATGCCGAGCGCTCGGGCGCCCTGAAGCCCGGCGGCACCATCGTCGAGCCGACCTCCGGCAACACCGGCATCGGCCTGGCGATGGTGGCCGCGGTGAAGGGCTACAAGCTGATCCTCGTGATGCCCGACAGCATGTCGGTCGAACGCCGCCGGCTGATGCTGGCCTACGGCGCCAGCTTCGACCTGACGCCGCGCGAGAAGGGCATGAAGGGCTCGATCGCGCGGGCCGAGGAGATCGTCGCCGGCACGCCCGGCGCCTGGATGCCGCAGCAGTTCGACAACCCGGCCAATATCGCGGTGCACGAGCGCACCACGGCCGAGGAGATCGCGGCCGACTTCCCCGATGGCATCGACGTGCTGATCACCGGCGTCGGCACCGGTGGCCACATCACGGGCTGCGCCCGCGTGCTCAAGAAGAAGTGGCCGAAGCTGCAGGTCTTCGCGGTCGAGCCGGTGGCCTCGCCGGTGATCTCCGGCGGCCAGCCCTCGCCGCATCCGATCCAGGGCATCGGCGCCGGCTTCATCCCGAAGAACCTCGACACCGCGCTGCTCGACGGCGTGCTGCAGGTCGACGCCGAGCCGGCGCGCGAGATGGCGCGCCGCTGCGCCCGCGAGGAAGGCATGCTGGTCGGCATCTCGTCGGGCGCGACCCTGGCCGCCATCGCGCAGAAGCTGCCCTCGCTGCCGGCCAATGCGGTGGTGCTTGGGTTCAACTACGACACCGGTGAGCGCTATCTTTCGGTGGAGGGGTTTCTCCCCTCGTGAGGCTTTGCGGGACAGCGTGAGACTTTGCGGGACAGACCAAGAAACCGCGCAGCGGTTTTTGCTCTGTCCTCAACTGATCAGACGCAGCCGTCCGTCAATCCTTGACCCAGATCCGCTTCAACCGCTGCCCACGCGGACTTCGATAGCGGTCGAAGTCCTTGCGATCCACCGTCAGCACGTTGTAGATGCCGGTCCGATCCGCAGCGAAGACCAGCGCCACGTCCGCCAGGTCGGCGCCGCCGTCGGCATAGCGCTCGGTGAAATCGTCGATCTCGGACAGGTCGGCCGGGTCGCTGGCCAGCACGGTCAGCCGGCCGGCGGCGGCCCAGCGCAGCAGGTGGAACCAGGCGCGATCGTCGAGCAGGTGGCCGGCCTCGGTCAGCACTTCCCAGACCGTGTAGAGACGCCTGCCGGACAGCTGCTGCAGCATCGCGACGGCGCCCGCGTGGTGGGCGTCGCCGTCGTTGAAAAGCGCGACCAGGAAGCCGGTGTCAGCGAGCGTATCCGTGCTTTTCACGCAGCCGCTCCAGGATCGCGCGCTTGGCCGGATTCGCCACCTGCCCGGGCTGCCGCAGGCCGCCGCCCTGGCCGATGTACATCGCGTCGATCTCGGTCGCCGCGCGGTCGATCGGCATCACCTTGGCCGCATAGGCGGCAATGCTGCGGCGGATGAATTCCGACTTGCTGATGCGCAGGGCCTCGGCGGCGCGCTCGAGCAGCACCTCGTCTTCCGCCGGCAATCGAATCGACAGGGTCATGGATCGTCTCCGTAATACAAAATTGTAATACACTCGTGGGATCACAGCCCTTGCCCGATCGATACGGGCCTCCAGCCATGATCCGCATCTCCGAAATCAAGCTCCCCCTCGCGCACGACGCGACGGCCCTGCCCCAGGCCATCGCCGCCACCCTCGGCATCGGTGCCGACGCAATGGCCGGCCACACGGTCTTCAAGCGCAGCTTCGACGCCCGCAAGGCCGAACTGCTGCAGGTCTACATCGTCGACGTGGCGATCTCCGATCCCGCGCTCGAAGCCCGCCTGCTGGCGAAGTTCGCCGAAAACCCCCGTATCGGCGTGACGCCCGACATGTCCTGGCAGGCACCGGTCGAGGCGCCGGGCGCGCTGCCGCTGCACCCGGTGGTGGTGGGATTCGGCCCCTGCGGCATCTTCGCCGCCCTGATGCTGGCCCAGATGGGCTTCAAGCCGATCGTGCTGGAGCGCGGCAAGACCGTGCGACAGCGCACCCGGGACACCTGGGGCCTGTGGCGCAAGAGCGTGCTGAACCCGGAGTCGAACGTGCAGTTCGGCGAAGGCGGCGCCGGCACTTTTTCCGACGGCAAGCTCTACAGCCAGATCAAGGACCCGCGCTTCCTCGGCCGCAAGGTGATGGAGGAGTTCGTCAAGGCCGGTGCGCCGCCCGAGATCCTCTACGTGGCCCACCCGCACATCGGCACCTTCAAGCTGGTCAAGGTGGTCGAGAACATGCGCGAGCAGATCGTCCGGCTCGGCGGCGAGATCCGCTTCGAGCAGCGCGTGACCGACGTGCTGCTCGAGGACGGCCCGGACGGCGCCAAGACGCTGCGCGGGCTGGTCGTGCGCGACCAGCAGACCGGCAAGACCGAAGAGCTGCGCGCCGACCACGTGGTGCTGGCGCTGGGCCACAGTTCGCGCGACAGCTTCGAGATGCTGCACGCGCGCGGCGTCCACATCGAGGCCAAGCCCTTCTCGATCGGCTTCCGGGTCGAGCATCCGCAGGGCCTGATCGACCGCGCCCGCTGGGGCCGGCATGCCGGCCATCCGCTGCTCGGCGCCGCCGACTACAAGCTGGTGCACCACGCGAGCAACGGCCGCTCGGTCTACAGCTTCTGCATGTGCCCGGGCGGCACCGTGGTGGCCGCGACCAGCGAGCCGGGCCGGGTCGTGACCAACGGCATGAGCCAGTACTCGCGCAACGAGCGCAACGCCAATGCGGGCATCGTCGTGGGCATCGATCCGCGCGACTTCCCGGGCTGGGAGGAAGGCCGCACCGGCTCGGCGCTGGCCGGCATCGAACTGCAGCGCTCGCTGGAATCGAATGCCTTCGTGCTCGGCGGCGGCGACTACCGCGCGCCGGGCCAGCTGGTCGGCGACTTCATCGCCGGCCGGCCCTCGACCGCACTCGGCAGTGTCGAGCCGTCGTACAAGCCGGGCGTCACGCCCGGCGATCTGCACGCTGCGCTGCCGGACTATGCGATCGAAGCCATGCGCGAGGCCTTCCCGGCCTTCGGCCGCAAGATCAAGGGCTTCGACCTGCACGACGCGGTGCTGACCGGCGTCGAGACCCGCACTTCGTCGCCGATCCGCATGACCCGCGGCGAGGACTTCCAGAGCCTCAACGTGCGCGGCCTGTACCCGGCCGGCGAAGGCGCCAGCTATGCCGGCGGGATTCTCTCGGCGGGTGTCGACGGCATCAAGGTCGCCGAAGCGGTGGCGCGCAGCGCGGCCGCGCGCGCCGGCTGATCAACCCTGCGCGCCCTGCAGCGCCGCGATGCGCTGCTCGATCGGCGGGTGGGTGGCGAACAGGCTGCCGAGCTTGCCGGTGATGCCCATGGCCTCGACCGTCTTCGGCAGCTCGCCGGGCGGCAGGCCGCCGAGGCGCGCCAGCGCATTGATCATCGGCTGCTTGCGGCCCATGAGCTGGGCGGCGCCGGCGTCGGCACGGTATTCGCGCTGGCGCGAGAACCAGGCCACCACGATGGCGGCGGCAAAGCCCAGCACGATGTCGAGCACGATGGTGGTCACGAAGTAGCCGATGCCGGGGCCCGACGAGCGCTCGTCGTTGCGGCGCAGGAAGCTGTCGACCGCATAGCCGATGACCCGCGACAGGAACACGACGAAGGTGTTCATCACGCCCTGGATCAGGGTCATCGTGACCATGTCGCCGTTGGCGACGTGCGCCACCTCGTGGCCGATCACGGCCTCGACCTCTTCGCGCGTCATGTTCTGCAGCAGGCCGGTCGACACCGCCACCAGCGAGGAGTTCTTGAAGGCGCCGGTGGCGAAGGCGTTCGGGTCGCCTTCGAAGATGCCGACCTCGGGCATGCCGATGCCGGCCTTGTCGGCGAAGTTGCGCACGGTCTGGACGATCCAGGCCTCGTCAGGCGACTGCGGGTCGTTGATGATCCGGACGCCGGCCGACCACTTGGCCATCGGCTTGCTGATCAGGAGCGAGATGATCGCGCCGCCGAAACCCATGATCAGGGCGAAGCCGAGCAGCGCCCCGAGGTTGAGCCCGTTGGCCGTGAGGAAGCGGTTGACGCCCAGCAGGCTGGCAACCACGCCCAGGACCGCGACCACCATCACGTTGGTCAGGACGAAAAGAAGGATGCGTTTCAAGTTGGATTCTCCGTGGGAAAACAGGGGTGTCCGCCTCTGGACATGAGGGTCGCGACCCGGCTTGCAAGGGTTCGGGCGCCATCATAGGAGGAACCGTGGGAAGCAAGATTAAGTCCCTCAGGGCTGACAAAGCACCGAATACCAACTGGAATCAGAAGGAAATCTCGCGCCGCGGCCGCGGGCTCCTGAACACGAACGGGTCGTCGTAGAAGGCCGGCGCCTCGTTGGGCGTCCACCAGCCCGGGACGCCCAGCACCGGCAGCGGCACGAAGGGCTTGGTGGCGAGCCAGGCGGGATCGAGCGCAGCCGCGATCCTTGTGTCTTCCGGGCCGAGCGACGGGCTGGCGCCCGGCGCCACCAGCACATGGGCGGTGGCCGCCTTGCGCGGGGCGGCGAGCTTCTCGAGCAGCGCGTGGCCGAAGAGCTGCAGCCGGGCATCGCGCCACAGGTCGCGCCGCGTGACGAAGAGCCGTTGCCAGTCGCGCGCGACAAGCGCCTCCCACAGGTCTGGCGGGGCGTCGAGCACCGCGCCGTTCTCGTCGAACAGCGTCAGCGCATCGCGCAGCGGCCCGCGCGTGGCACCGATGCCGGCGCGTGCGATCTCCGCCGCCTGCAGTTCGTTCAGGCGCCGCTTGGCGTGCGGAAAGCGCAGCCACACCAGGCCGTTGAAGAGATCGTGCAGGTTGTCGCGCGTCGGCACGCCGGCGGTGCGGAAGATGAAGGCCTCGTAGGCTTCGGCGCCCGCACTGTCGCCCGCGACGAAGCGCAGCGGCCCGGCGGCCAGGTCGATGGGCGACGGCTCGCTCGCCAGCGCCTCGGCCACGCCGGCGCCGGACGCGGTTCTTGCGGCCACCCGTTGCACACGGGGCACGAAGGGCGCCAGCCAGGGCGCTGCGGCGTCGACGTCCAGGCCGGCAGCCATCGCCGGATCAGGCCGGCATCGGCCCGATGTACTGCACCTTGTTGGGCGTCTTTTCGGGGGTCAGCAGGAACAGCTCGGGGTATTTCTTGAACAGCTTGGGCGAACTGGCGCTCTTGCCGAGCAGCTTGGCGGCCCGCAGCCGCTCGGCCGCGACGTTGAGCTCGACCTTGTTGCCCATGCCGAGCTCGGCCACCGCATCGAGGATGTGCAGCACGTCGTCGGGCAGCACCGGGGCGCGCGGCGCCGGGGCGGGCGCTTCGGCCTTGGTGCGGCGCGGCGCCCGCGCGGTGCGCTTGGCGGCGGGCTTGGGTGCAGGCTTGGGTGCGGGCTCGGCCTTGGCGGCCTGGCGGGCGGCGGGCCTGGCCACGGCGGCCTTGCTCGAAGACGAATGGTGCTGCAGGTCGACGAAGCTGTCGTAGATCGCCACGGTCTCCTCGCCGGTCTTGCCCTGCTGGCCGATGCCGCAGACGCGGCAGCCCTTTTCGCGCAGCCGGATCACCAGCGGCGCGAAATCGGAGTCGGACGACACCAGCACCACGACATCCGGCCGCTCGGCGATCACCAGGTCGATGGCGTCGACCGCGAGGGCGATGTCGGTGCTGTTCTTGCCGGCCGACAGGTTGACCATCGGCCGGATCGACAGCCGCTTGAACAACGACTGCTGCTTCTGCGCCATCTCGGCATTGCAGTAGGCGCGGCGCACATGCACCGCGCCGTGTTCGGCCAGGGTGCGTTCGACCGCCTGCTCGATCACGTCGGCCGACACGTTGTCGGCGTCGACCAGCAGCATGACTCTTGGCGAAAGACTCATGCGAGCCTCCAGGCCACGGTTTCGCCGCCGCGCAAGGGCTTCAGCGTGGCGTCGCCGTAGGGCACGGTCTCGGGCACGGTCCAGCTTTCGCGCCGCAAGGTCACGCTGTCGGTGTTGCGCGGCAGGCCGTAGAAGTCGGGGCCGTGGAAGCTCGCGAAGCCTTCCAGCTTGTCGAGCGCACCGGCGTTGTCGAAGGCCTCGGCGTAGAGCTCGATCGCGGTCAGCGCGGTGTAGCAGCCGGCGCAGCCCAGCGCATGCTCCTTGAGCGCGGCCGGGTGGGGCGCGCTGTCGGTGCCGAGGAAGAAGCGGTCGCTGCCGCTGGTGGCGGCCTCGACCAGCGCGACGCGGTGGGTCTCGCGCTTGAGCACCGGCAAGCAGTAGTAGTGCGGCCGGATGCCGCCGGTGAAGATCGCATTGCGGTTGTAGAGCAGGTGGTGCGCCGTGATGGTGGCGGCCGTGAAGCGGTTGGCGTCGCGCACGTAGTGGGCGCCTTCCTTCGTCGTCAGATGCTCGAACACCACCTTGAGTTCGGGGAAATCGCGCCGGAGCGGGATCAGAACACGGTCGATGAAGACCGCCTCGCGGTCGAACAGGTCGACGGCCGGGTCGGTCACCTCGCCGTGCACCAGCAGCAGCAGACCGTGCTTCTGCATCGCCTCGAGGGTGGCGTAGGTCTTCTTGATGTCAGTCACGCCGGCATCGCTGTTGGTGGTGGCGCCGGCAGGGTAGAGCTTGAGGGCGCGGACGCCGGCCGCTGCGGCGCGTTCGATCTCGTCGGGCGGCAGCTTGTCGGTCAGGTAGAGCGACATCACGGGCTGGAAGGCGGCGCCGGCGGGCAGCGCCTCGAGGATGCGGGCGCGGTAGTCGAGCGCCTGCTGCGCGGTGGTCACGGGCGGGCGCAGGTTCGGCATGATCAGCGCGCGGCCGAACTGGCGGGCCGAATGCGGCAGCACGGCTTCGAGCGCGGCGCCGTCGCGCACATGCAGGTGCCAGTCGTCGGGGCGGGTGATCGTGAGGGTGTCGGCGGGGGTGGTCATGGGGCCGATTGTCCCATCGCGCGGACCTCAGATCTGCTGCCGGGCAAGGGCCAGGTCGGCCAGCCAGCGCGCCCAGGCGTCGGCCCGCTGGTCGTCGGGCAGCCGCAGCAGCGCCGAGGGATGCAAGGTCACGAAGACCGGCAAGCCGTCGCTGCGCTCCCGGAGCCAAGTCCCGCGCTCGGACTGCACGGCCACCGCCCGGCCGAGCAGGGCCCGTGCCGCGGTGGCACCCAGCGCGACCAGCGCGCGCGGGCGCACCAGCGCGATCTCGTGCACCAGCCAGCCCGCGCAGGCCTCGGCCTCGCGCTGGGCCGCCGTCTTGTGGATGCGGCGCTTGCCGCGCAACTCGTACTTGAAGTGCTTCACCGCGTTGGCCAGATAGACCGCATCGCGCGGCCAGCCCAGGTGCGCCATGGCCTGGTCGAGCAGCTGCCCGGCGGGACCGACGAAGGGCCGGCCCACCAAGTCCTCGTGGTCGCCGGGCTGTTCGCCGACCAGCATGTGCGCCGGCTGCGGCGGCCCTTCGCCGCAGACCGCCTGCGTCGCCAGGGCGCCGATCGGGCAGGCCCGGCAGCCATTGGCGGCAAGGCGCAGTTCGTCAAGCGACTGCGGCACGGCGCCTTCAGCCGGCATCGGATGCAGCGGGATCGGCGCCCGGATGCGGCGGGCCGGCGTCGGCGGCGCTTCGATCATGGCGCGGCTGCGCTCGCCGGCCGCTGCCGACAGCGGCTCGATCAGCGCCGCCTCGGGCAGGTTGTGCCAGTAGCGCCGCGGCATCTCGCGCCGCATCATCGCCAGCTTGAGCCGCGCCGGATTGAAGATGTGGGCGTAGTAGGTCAGCCAGAGCTGCTCGCCGGCATCGGGCGGCGGCTTCTCGCGGCGGTCGGCGCCCGGGCCGAAACGCAGATCGGCGCCGTCCCATTCGACGCAGCGCTCGGGTGTCAGGATGGCCCAGCGCATCTGGGCGAAGCGGCGCATGAAGAAGGGCGCATTGGCTTCGACGATGTGGTGCTCGGGCTCGAACCAGGCGACATGGCGCTCGCCGTCGACGCGGGTGAAGCGCACGAAGGCGCGCATCTTGTGGATGTCCCGGCGGACCTCTCGGGCCAGTTGCTGCGCCCGCAGCAGATCGGCGTCGAGCGGATCGTGCCGCAGGGCCGGCTCGCGCTGCAGCCGCCAGAGCAGGCGGTAGAGCAGCCCGAAGCGCCGGGGCTCGCTGTGCAGCAGGGCTTCGTCGCACAGCGCCGAGAAGCCTGCGGGCACATGCACCACCGCTGGCGCTCCCAGCGCATCACCGGGCTCGCCGGGCGCTTCGTCGCCCCACAGCGAGCCCGTGGCGCCGCGCGGCGTGTCGTCGTCCGACCAGTCGACCTCGGAGGGCTCGGCACCCTGCCCGAGCAGCCGCCTCGCTGCGCGCCGGAAGCCCTCGCGGTCGGCCGCGCCGTCGAGGCGCACGCTGTGGCGCGCCATCAGAACAGCGGCGCCTGCTGCTGCCGCGCCTGGCGCGCGCGGGCCTCGTGCACCGCGCGCGGCCGCGCCGCGGGCCGGTGGCCGTCGACCTGCACGAAGGGCAGCACCTTGCGCACCGGCAGGTGCAGGCGCTGCAGGTCCTCGGCCCGCAGGCGCCGCACGCGCCGGGCTTGCAGCAGGCTCGCGACCGCCTTGACGCCGAGGCCGGGCACGCGCAGCAGCCACTCCCGCGGCGCCGTGTTGAGGTCGACCGGAAAACGTTCCTCATGCGCCAGCGCCCAGGCGAGCTTGGGATCGACGTCGAGCCGCAGCAGCCCGTCCGGTGCAGCCACGATCTCGTCGTGTGCGAAGCCGTAGAAGCGCATCAGCCAGTCGGCCTGGTAGAGCCGGTGCTCGCGCATCAGCGGCGGCGCCTGCAGCGGCAAGGCGCGCGCCGCATCGGGAATCGGGCTGAAGGCCGAGTAGTACACGCGCTTCAGGCGGTAGGCGCCGTAGAGCGTGGCGCTCGACGCCAGGATGCCGCGGTCGTCGGTGGCGTCGGCGCCGACGATCATCTGCGTGCTCTGCCCGGCCGGCGCGAAGCGGGGCGGCTTCGCGGCCCTGGGGGCCGCGGCCGGCAGCGCGCGGATCGGCAGCACGCGGCGGGCGTCGTCCTCGCGCTCGTCGATGTGCAGCCGCAGCCGCGCCATCGAGCGCCGGATCGCGCCCTCGTCCTTCTCGGGCGCCAGCGCCTTCAAGCCGGCGGCCGTCGGCAGCTCGACGTTGATGCTCAGGCGGTCGGCGTAGCGGCCCGCGCGCAGCAGCAGCTCGTCGCTGGCATCGGGAATCGTCTTCAGGTGGATGTAGCCGCGGAAGTCGTGGTCCTCGCGCAGCGCGCGGGCCACCTCGACCACCTGCTCCATCGTGTGGTCGGGCGATTTCACGATGCCGCTCGACAGGAACAGGCCCTCGATGCAGTTGCGGCGGTAGAAGTCGAGCGTCAGCTGCACCACCTCGTCGACGCGGAAACGCGCGCGCGGCACGTTGCTGGAGGCCCGGTTGACGCAGTAGAGGCAGTCGTACTGGCAGTGGTTGGTCAGGAGGATCTTGAGCAGCGAGATGCAGCGGCCGTCGGGCGCATAGCTGTGGCAGATGCCGGCCCCCTCGGTCGAGCCGATGCCGCGGCCGCCGAGCGAGTCGCGCTTGCTCGTGCCGCTGGACGCGCAGGAGGCGTCGTACTTGGCGGCGTCGGCGAGGATGGCGAGTTTCTGCTGGAGGTCCATGGGGGCCCACCTCAATACTGTATGAATAAACAGTATTCTGCGCTTGCTGCAAGACCCTCCCGCGCCCGCAGGCATGGATCGTTGTTTCAGCTCGTTGCCTCGAGAGTTCCTCAGCCGGCCTGATCCGTGGCGGCCAGCGGCTGGACTGCAAGCTGCAATCCCATCACCTTGAGGATGGTCGACAGGCTGCTGAGTGCCGGATTTCCCTTTGGCGACAGAGTGCGATAGAGCTGCGTCGGATTCAAGTGGGCCTTTTCGGCCACCGCCTGAACGCCGCCGAACGCCTGTGCCATCTGGCGCAGCACGATCAGCAGTTCGACTTGGTCGCCATCAGCCAGGATGCCGTTGATGAGTTCCACTGCCAAGGCCGGATCGCTGCGGTAAAGCTCGGCCATTGCTTCGTCATGAGGTCTGCTTCGCATCTCTCTATCTCCGTTGCCAATCTTGCCAACAGCTCACTGCCTTGGCGATATCCGCGTCCTGCGCCCGCTTGTCACCACCGCATAGCAGCAGCACCACGCGACGGCCGGCCAAGGCGTAGTACACCCGCCAGCCGGGCCCGACGTCGATGCGCAACTCCCAAACGCCATCGCGACAAAACTTGTGGTCACCGAAATTGCCTGACTCGAGCCGGGTCACGCGGCGAATCACCGCAACCTTGGTTTGCCTGTCGCGCAATCGCTGCAACCAGTCCAGGTAAAGGTCGCGGTGGTCGCCTGCGGTGAGGTAGTGCTCGATCTGATAGCCGTTCATTTTCGTTCATAAACGAATAGAGATCAACAAAGCCCTTGAGCCCGCGCACGCTCCAGGAATGAAATCGATCAAGGTCGACGTATCAACGCCGCGACCACCGGGGGCAACACGAGCCAGAAGCCTGACTTGGGCATCAGCGCGATGCCGATGACGGCCAGCAAGAGCGTCCCGGCGCTCACCAACAAAGGCTGGGGCCGCCCGACGCTTTCCAGCGCATCGATCGTCGCGCCGAACAGGAACAGCAGCACGCCGAACAAGCCGAACCAGGCGGCCTTGCCGCGCATCGCCGATGCCGTCACTGCGTCGACCACGCCGGACTGCGCGATCTCCATCCACTGCTCCTTGAACATCACGACGGCCAGCGCAGTGTGCAACACCGCGACCACCATGAACCAGCGACCCATCCAGCGTCTATTCATGGCGCCCTCTCCTGTTCGACCTTGCTTTCATGCCGGCACGGCACCGGCCACGAATCACGCGGCCAGCAGATTCGCGTCACCGCGCCGGACGTCATCCTGCACCACATGGTCGGGCACCCGGCCGATGCCCAGCCCGACCAGAATCTCCTGGCGCAAAAGGAGAAAAATCTCGGAGATCCGGGTCGACTCCAGCAGCACCTCGCGCACCCAGGGCTTCATGCCGCCCCGCGCACCCGCTCCAGAATGAAATCGATGAAAGTCCGGATCGCCCGCGTGTGCTGCCGGTTCGGCATGTAGAGCATGTACATCCCGGTGCCGAAGATGCTGAGCCGCCAGTCGTCGAGCGTGGTCAGGACCTCGCCGCGGCGGACGTCGTCCAGCACCACGTAGTCGGGCACCAGACCGATGCCCAGCCCGGCCAGGATCGCCTGGCGCAGGAACAGGAAGTTCTCCGAGATCAGCGTCGGCTCGAGGATCACCTCGCGCCGCTCCTCGCCCTGGTAGGCCGACACCCGCAGCTGGCGCCCGACCACCGCCGAGGTCACGACCGGCGCACCCTGCAACTGGTCGAGCTGGGTCGGCAGCCCGTTCGCCTCGGCAAAGCCGCGCGAGGCGCAAGCCACGTAGCGCACCGGCCCGAGCTCGCGCGCCACGAGGTTCTGCGGCGGCTCGGGTATCACGCGGATCGCGATGTCGACCTCGTCGCGCAGCAGATCCTCGATGCGGTTCTCGAACAGCACGTCGAGCACGATGCCCGGGTACATGCGCTTGAAATCGATCAGCCAGCCCGACATCACGAGCTGGCCGTAGCCGCTCGGCACGCTCAGGCGCACACGGCCCTGCAGGCTTTGTCCCAGCGTGGTCACCGATTCCCTGGCCGCCAACAACTCGCCCTGGATCGCCAGGCCATGTTGGTAAAGGCGCAGGCCGATCTCGGTCGGCTCGGCCCGCCGCGTGGTGCGGCGCACCAGCTGGGCGCCGACCGAGCGCTCGAGCTGGTTCAGGTGGTAGCTGACATTGGCGCGGCTCATCTTGAGCCGCCGCGCGGCCGCACTCAGGTTGCCGGCATCGAGGATCTCGACCAGAAGGGTCAGCGATTGCAGGTCCATGGCCAGCATTGTGTCAAAAATCCTTTGACAGTCTGTCAATGGTCAATGCAATTGTCAAAGGCCGGAGCCGGGTCAAGAATGCTGGGTTCATCCCGGACCCATCGCCCCGTCAAGCAATCGGAGACACACCATGGCCCAGACCCCCGCAACTTCCGCCTCCCCCGTGAGCTTCACGCGCCAAGCCGACGTGCTGGTCGTGACCATCGACAACCCGCCGGTCAACGCCCTGGGCGTCGACGTCCGGCGCGGCCTGGCCGCCGCGATCGCCGCGGCCGAGGCCGACAGCGAGGCCAAGGCCGTGCTGATCGTCGGTGCCGGACGCAACTTCATCGCCGGCGCCGACATCCGCGAGTTCGGCCAGACCCCGCAGCCGCCGTCGCTGCCCGAGGTCTGCGCCGCGATCGAGAACTGCAGCAAGCCGGTGGTGGCCGCGATCCAGGGCGCGGCCCTGGGCGGCGGGCTCGAGATCGCGCTGTCCGCCCACTATCGCCTGGCCGTGCCCTCGGCCAAGCTGGGCCTGCCGGAAGTCGCGCTGGGCCTGCTGCCGGGCTCGGGCGGCACGCAGCGCGCACCGCGCCTGATCGGCGCCAAGGCCGCGCTCGAACTGATCTTGAGCGGCCGCCACGCCGGCGCCAAGGAAGCACTCGCGCTGGGCCTGGTCGATCGCCTCGGCGAAGGCAGCGAGGCCCTGCCCGAAGGCCTGGCCTACGCGCGTGAACTGATCGCAGCCAAGGCGCCGGTGCGCCGCACGCGCGACGCCCAGGCGCTGGCCGATGCCGAAGCCAGCCGCGCCGCGCTCGAAGCCGCGCGCGCCGACACCGCGAAGAAGAGCCGCGGACTGTTCTCGCCGATGAAGATCATCGAAGCCGTCGAGGCCGCGCTCACGAAGCCCTTCGACGAAGGCATGGCGCTCGAGCGCAAGCTGTTCCTGCAGTGCATCGACAGCCCGCAGCGTGCCGGTCTGATCCACGCCTTCTTCGCCGAACGCGAGGTGCTCAAGGCACCCGAGACCAAGGCCGCCAAGCCGCGCGCCCTCGAATCGGCCGGCATCATCGGCGGCGGCACCATGGGCGCCGGCATCGCGGTGGCGATGCTCGACGCCGGCATGCCGGTGACGATGATCGAGCGCGACGATGTGCAGCTCGCGCGCGGCCGCGCCAATGTCGAGAAGGTCTACGACGGCCTGGTCAAGAAGGGCCGCATGACGCCCGAGGCCAAGGTCAGCGTGATGTCGCGCTTCTCCGGCTCGACCTCCTACGATGCGCTGGCCCAGGCCGA
The DNA here is from genome assembly GCF_030316765.1 of Variovorax saccharolyticus. GTDB lineage: Bacteria > Pseudomonadota > Gammaproteobacteria > Burkholderiales > Burkholderiaceae_C > Variovorax > Variovorax saccharolyticus. The sequence continues at coordinate 547,133 of NZ_JASZYT010000002.1, read as the reverse complement.
CATCGTGGTCGAGGCGGTGTTCGAGGACATGGCAGTCAAGAAGGCGGTGTTCGCCGAACTCGACCGCGTCTGCAAGCCCGGCGCGGTGCTGGCCACCAACACCTCCTACCTCGACATCGACGAGATCGCGGCCAGCATCTCGCGCCCCGGCGACGTCGTCGGCCTGCACTTCTTCTCGCCGGCCAACATCATGAAGCTGCTCGAGATCGTGGTGCCGGCCAAGGTCAGTGCCGACGTGGTCGCGACCGGCTTCGAGCTGGCGAAGAAACTCAAGAAGGTGCCGGTGCGTGCCGGCGTCTGCGACGGCTTCATCGGCAACCGCATCCTGGCCGTGTACCGCCAGGCGGCCGACCACATGATGGAAGACGGTGCCTCGCCCTACGAGATCGACGCGGCGGTGCGCAACTTCGGCTACCCGATGGGCCCGTTCCAGGTCTCGGACCTGGCCGGCGGCGACATCGGCTGGGCCACGCGCAAGCGCAAGGCCGCCACGCGCGATCCCAAGGCGCGCTACGTGCAGGTGGCCGACCGCATCTGCGAACGCGGCTGGTTCGGCCAGAAGACCCAGCGCGGCTACTACCTCTATCCCGAAGGCGCACGCACCGGCCAGCCCGACCCCGAAGTGCTCGCCATCATCGATGCCGAGCGCCAGCGCGCCAGCATCACGCCGCGCAGCTTCAGCGAGGACGAGATCATGCGCCGCTACATGGCAGCCATGATCAACGAGGGCGCCAATGTCGTGCACCAGCGCATCGCGCTCAGGCCGCTCGACGTCGATGTCACCTTCCTCTACGGCTATGGCTTCCCGCGCTTTCGCGGCGGGCCGATGAAGTACGCCGACATGGTGGGCCTGCCGAAGGTGCTGGCCGACATCCAGGAGTTCGCCAAGCAGGACCCGGTGTTCTGGAAGCCCTCGCCGCTGCTGGTCGAGCTGGTGGAGCGCGGCGCCGATTTCGCCAGCCTCAACAAAGACTGAGCCCCTGCGGGACAAACCCACAAAACCAAGGAGATCACCATGCGCGAAGCCGTCATCGTTTCCACCGCCCGCACCCCGCTCACCAAGGCGCACCGCGGCGAATTCAACATCACCTCCGGCGCCACGCTCGCCGCCTTCGCGGTCAAGGCCGCGGTCGAGCGCTCGGGCCTGGACCCGGCGCTGATCGAGGACGCGATCCTCGGCTGCGGCTACCCCGAAGGCACGACCGGCCGCAACATCGCGCGCCAGAGCATCATCCGCGCCGGCCTGCCGATCTCGATCGCCGGCACCACGGTGAACCGCTTTTGCGCCTCGGGCCTGCAGGCGATCGCGATGGCCGCGGGCCGCATCGTGGTCGACGGCGCCCCGGCGATGATCGCCGGCGGCGTCGAGAGCATCTCGCAGATCCGCACCCGCAGCGCCACCGATGCCGGCGACAGCGGCATCGACCCCTGGATCCAGGAGCACAAGCCGGCGCTCTACATGGCGATGATCGAGACCGCCGACATCGTGGCCCAGCGCTACAACATCGGCCGCGAGGCGCAGGACCGTTTCTCGGCCGAGAGCCAGCGCAAGACCGAAGAGGCGCAGCTCGCCGGCCGCTACAAGGAAGAGATCGTGGCCTGCACCACCACGATGGCCGTGACCGACAAGGAGACCAAGGCCGTCACGCATCGCGAAGTGATCGCCACCGAGGACAACTGCAATCGCCGCGGCACCACCTACGAGGCGCTCGCCAAGCTGCAGCCCGTGATGGGCGCCGACAAGTTCGTCACCGCGGGCAATGCCTCGCAGCTGTCGGACGGCGCCGCGGCCTGCGTGCTGATGGAAGCCAAGGACGCGGAGCGCGCCAACCTCAAGCCGCTGGGCGCCTTCCGCGGCCTGGCCGTGGCCGGCTGCGAGCCCGACGAGATGGGCATCGGCCCGGTGTTCGCGGTGCCCAAGCTGCTGGCGCGCCACGGCCTCAAGGTCGACGACATCGACCTGTGGGAGCTCAACGAGGCCTTCGCCTCCCAATCGATCTACTGCCAGGAGAAGCTGGGCATTCCGTCGGAGCGGCTCAACGTCGACGGCGGCGCGATCTCGATCGGCCACCCCTTCGGCATGACCGGCGCACGGCTCGCGGGCCACGTGCTGATCGAGGGCAAGCGGCGCGGCGCGAAGTACGCGGTGGTGACGATGTGCATTGCGGGCGGCATGGGCGCGGCCGGGCTCTTCGAAATTTACTGAGGTACCGGACATGGACCTGAACTTCACCCCTGAAGAAGAAGCCTTCCGCCGCGAAGTGCGCGCCTTCCTGGCCGACAAGCTGCCGGCCCGCCTCTCCGACAAGGTCGCCAGCGGCAGGCATCTGTCGAAGGCCGACATGCAGGAATGGCATGCCATCCTCAACGCCCGCGGCTGGCTCGCCAACCACTGGCCCGAACAGTACGGCGGCCCGGGCTGGACCGCGGTCGAGAAGTTCATCTTCGAGAACGAATGCGCGCTCGCCCATGCGCCGCGCATCGTGCCTTTCGGCGTCAACATGCTCGGCCCGGTGCTGATCAAGTACGGCAACGAGGCGCAGAAGCGCCACTGGCTGCCGCGCATCCTCGACGGCAGCGACTGGTGGTGCCAGGGCTACTCCGAACCCGGCGCGGGCTCCGACCTGGCCTCGGTCAAGACCCAGGCGGTGCGCGGCATCGATGCCCAGGGCGACCACTACATCGTCAACGGCCAGAAGACCTGGACCACGCTCGGCCAGCACGCCGACATGATCTTCTGCCTGGTGCGCACCAACCGCGAAGCCAAGAAGCAGGAAGGCATCAGCTTCCTGCTGATCGACATGAAGTCGCCCGGCGTCGAGGTGCGGCCGATCATCACGCTCGACGGCGAGCACGAGGTCAACGAGGTGTTCTTCTCCGACGTGCGGGTGCCGGCCGAGAACCTGGTCGGCGAGGAAGACAAGGGCTGGACCTGCGCCAAGTACCTGCTGACTTACGAGCGCACCAACATCGCGGGCGTCGGCTTCTCGGTGGCTGCGATGGCGCAGCTCAAGGCGATTGCCGCAAGGCAACGCAAGAACGGCCGACCGCTGGCCGAGGACCCGGCCTTCGCCGCGCGCATGGCCAAGGTCGAGATCGACCTCGAGAACATGAAGACCACCAACCTGCGCGTGATCGCGGCGGTGGCCGGCGGCGGCGTGCCGGGGGCCGAGAGCTCGATGCTGAAGATCCGCGGCACCGAGATCCGGCAGGAGATCTCGTCGCTGGCGCGGCGTGCGATGGGCGCGCAGGCGCGGCCCTTCGTGGCCGAGGCGCTCGAGGACGGCTTCGACGGCCATCCGTTCGGCCCCGAGTATTCGGCCGCCGCGGCGGCGCGCTATTTCAACAACCGCAAGCTGTCGATCTTCGGCGGCTCGAACGAGATCCAGAAGAACATCATCTCCAAGATGATCCTCGGACTCTGAGGACGACATCATGAATTTCGAACACAGCGAAGACCGGCGCATGCTCGCCGACAGCCTGAACCGCTTCATCGCGGAACAGTACGCCTTCGACACGCGCGACCGCATCGCGAAATCGCCCGAAGGCTTCAGCGCCGATATCTGGCGCCAGTTCGCCGAGCTCGGCGTGATCGGCGCGCTGTTCGGCGAGGCCGACGGCGGCTTCGGTGGCGGCGGCTTCGATATCGCGGTGGTCTTCGAGGCGCTGGGCCGCGGCCTGGTGGTCGAGCCGCTGCTGGGCGCCGTGATGGCCGGCGAGGCGATCTCGGCCGCGGGCAACGAGACGCAGAAGGCCCTGCTGGCCGAAATCATCGGCGGCACCACGATCGCGACGCTGGCCCACGACGAAGCCGGCAGCCACTACGAACTCGCGCGCGTCGAGACGCGTGCCGCGCGAAGCGCTGACGGCTGGGTGCTCGACGGCGCCAAGGTGGTGGTGCAGCAGGGCGCGCAGGCCGACCTGTTCGTGGTCTCGGCGCGCACCGCGGGTGCGGTCGACGACGAAGCCGGCATCTCGCTGTTCCTGGTGCCGGCGAAGACCGCCAGCCTGGCGCTGCGCGACTGCCCCGCGATCGATGGCGGCCGCGTGGCCGAGCTCCGCTTCGACAAGCTCGCGCTCGGCGCCGATGCACTGCTCGGCACCGAAGGGCAGGCCCACGCAACGCTGGAGCGCGCCATCGGCCGCGGCGTGCTCGCCCTGTGCGCCGAGGCGCTCGGCGCCATGGAAGCGGCCAAGACCGAAACGCTCGAGTACCTGCGCACGCGCAAGCAGTTCGGCATGCTGATCGGCAGCTTCCAGGCGCTGCAGCACCGCATGGCCGACCTGCTGCTCGAGATCGAGCAGGCCCGCTCGGCGGTCATCAACGCGGCAGCGGCCATCGACGCCGACCGCGTGACGCGCGAGCGCGCGCTGTCGGCGGCCAAGTTCAGCATCGGCCGCATCGGCTCGCTGGTGGCCGAAGAGAGCATCCAGCTGCACGGCGGCATCGGCATGACCTGGGAACTGCCACTGGCCCACTACGCCAAGCGCCTGGTCATGATCGACCACCAGCTCGGCGACGAGGACCACCACCTGCAGCGCTACATCGCGCTCGGCAAGGAGGTCCACTGATGAACGGCGCGCTGCCGCTCGCGGGCGTCCGCGTGCTCGACCTCTCGCGCATCCTGGCCGGCCCCTGGTGCGGCATGGTGCTGGCCGATTTCGGCGCCGAGGTGATCAAGGTCGAACACCCGGTGCGCGGCGACGACACGCGCGACTGGGGCCTGCGCGTCGGCAACACCGAGACCGCCTACTTCAACAGCGTCAACCGCAACAAGCGCTCGGTCGCGATCGACCTGCAGACGGCCGAAGGCCAGGAGATCGTGCGCGAGCTGGTCAAGAAGTGCGACGTGCTGATCCAGAACTTCAAGTTCGGCGGCATCGACAAGCTCGGCCTGGGCTACGAGGCCCTGCGCGAGATCAACCCGGGGCTGGTCTATTGCTCGATCTCGGGCTACGACCGCACCGGCCCCGAGGCCGCGCGCCCCGGCTACGACCTGGTGGTGCAGGGCGAGGCCGGCCTGATGGCGATCAACGGCGAAGCCGACCAGCCGCCGCTCAAGTTCGGCGTCGCCGCGGTCGATTTGTTCACCGGCATGTACTCGGCGCAAGCCATCCTGGCGGCGCTGTTCGAACGCCAGAAGACCGGCCGTGGCCGCCACGTCGAGATGGCGCTGTTCGACTGCGGCCTGATGATCACGGCCTACTACGGCCTCGAGGCGCTGCTGCTGGGCGAAGACCCGCCGCGCTACGGCAACGCGCATCCGTCGATCGTGCCCTACGGCGTGTTCGACGCCGAAGACGGCCCGCTGGTCATCACGGTCGGCAACAACAGCCAGTTCGCACGCTTCTGCACCGACGTGATCGAGCGGCCCGACCTCGCGGCCGACGAGCGCTTCAAGACCAACATCCTGCGTTCCGCCAACCGCGCGCTGCTGATGCCCGAGATCAACCGCGAACTCGGCAAGCGCAAGCGCCGCGCGCTGCTCGAGCAGCTGACCCGCTCGGGCATCCCGTGCGGCGAGGTGCTCGGACTGCTCGAGGCGCTGCAATCGAAGCGCGCCACCGAGGCCGGCCTCGTGACCACGCAGCCGCACCCGGTGGCCGGCACGGTCAACGTGCTGGCCCCGCCCTACCGCTTCGACGGCGAGCGGCTGCCGGTGCGCAATGCGCCGCCCCAGCTCGGCGAAGGCACGCACGAGGTGCTGCAGTCGCTGCTTGGCCTGTCCGACGAAAAGCTCTCGCAACTGAAATCCAACGGCGTCCTCTGACGCCACTGAACCGTACCCAATGTCCTTTCGCCTTCCCGTTTCCGTTCGCAATCCGGCGCGCCGCGCCCTGCTCGCCCTGGCACTGCCGCTTCTCGCCGGCACCGCCTTCGCCCAGGCTTTTCCGACCAAGCCGATCACCATCATCGTGCCCTTCCCGGCCGGCGGCCCGACCGACGTCGCGACCCGCATCATCGGCCAGAAGATGGCGCAAGGCCTCAAGCAGCCGGTGCTGATCGACAACCGCGGCGGCGCCTCCGGCACCATCGGCGCGGCGATCGCGGCCAAGGCGGCGCCGGACGGCTACACGCTGGTGATGCTGGCCACGCCGACCCTGCTGGCCGGCCACCTCTACGGCCCGACCAGCTACGACATCTTCAAGAGCTTCACGCCGGTCGGCACCACCTACGACCTGCCGATCGTGATGGTCGTGAACCCCAAGGCGCTGCCCGAGGTCACCGGCCTGCAGCAGCTGATCGCCAAGGCCCGTGCCGACGGCGGCAAGTTCAACTACACCACCGCGGGCGCCGGCAGCTTCGGCCACCTGACGACCGAAAGCCTCAAGAACGTGGGCAAGTTCGAGATGCAGCACGTGCCCTACCGCGGCAGCGCGCCGGCCGTGACCGACCTGATCGGCGGCCAGGTTCCGATGATGTTCTCGGACCTGATCGCGGTGCTGCCGCACATCCGCTCGGGCACGCTGCGCGCGATCGCGGTCGGCTCGTCGAAGCGGCTGAGCCTGCTGCCCGATGTCAAGACCGTGGCCGAACAGGGCTTCCCCGGTTTCGACGCGACTTCGTGGGGCGGCATGCTGGCGCCGGCCGGCACGCCCAAGGACGTGATCGCACGCCTGAACACCGAACTCAAGAAGGCATTGGCCGACAAGGAAGTGCAGGAGAAGCTCGAGGGCGTAGGCACCTTCGCGGCTTTCCAGACGCCCGAGCAGATGAGCGCGCGCATGCGCCAGGACTACGAGCGCTGGGGCAAGGTCATCCGCGACAACAACATCAAGAACCAGTAGACACGGTAGGCGCCGGCGCCGAGCCGGCGCATGATGGCAAGGAAGAAACTGCAGGAGACACGACCCATGAGCAGCCGCATCGAACCCCGGGCCGCAGCGCCCTTCAGCGCATCGTTTCCGATCCGCAGCCTCGACGACATCCGCAGGCTCGAGGCCACGCCGCTGGCCGATGCGCTCACGGTGCGCAGCACCTACGAGATCTTCCGCAATGCCGGCGCCGCCTTCGGCGACAAGACCGCGCTGACCTTCCTGCGCAGCGGCGATCCGGCGGACGAACCGATCCGCTGGTCCTATGCCCAGCTGCTGGCCGGCATCCACCAGACCGCGAACCTGCTGCACCGGCTCGGCGTCGGCCCCGACGACGCGGTGGCCGTGCTGCTGCCGGGCTGCCTCGACTACCACCTCGCGCTGTGGGGCGGCGAGGCGGCCGGCATCGTGCAGCCGCTCAACCCGCTGCTGACCGATGACAAGCTGGTTGCGCTGATGACCGCGGGCCGCGCCAAGGTGCTGATCGCCTACGGCTCCGATGCCGACTCCGGCATGTGGGCCAAGGCGATGCGGCTGCGCGGCCAGGTGCCGACGCTGACGACGCTGCTGCGCGTGGCGCCGCACGACGAGGCGCCCGGCAGCGCGGGCGAACTGCCCGCGGGCGTGGCCGACTTCGGCGCCCTGCGCGCCGCCGAGCCCGACGACCGGCTCGTGAGCGGCCGCGACATCGCGCCGGGCGACATCGCCGCCTACTTCCACACCGGCGGCACCACCGGCGCGCCCAAGCTCGCCCGCCACAGCCACGGGGCGCAGGTCTTCACCGCCTGGGCCAGCGTCAATATGACCGGCCAGGGCCCGAACGACGCCTCGATCAACGGCTACCCGCTGTTCCACGTGGCCGGCGTGCTGCCGGCCTCGCTGGCCTCGCTGTCGGCCGGCGTCGAAGTCATCATCCCGACCACCACGCTGCTGCGCAACAAGCAGGTGCTGGCCAACTACTGGCGGCTGGTCGAGACGTACCGGCCGACCTCGCTGTCGGCGGTGCCGACGGTGCTCGCGGCGCTGGCGAACGTGCCGCTGGACGGCGCCGACATCTCGTCGATCAACTACTGCCGCACCGGCGCGGCGGTGCTCGCGCCCGAGCTCGCCGCGCGCTTCGAGCGCCTGTTCGGCCTGCACGTGCACGAGAGCCTGGGCATGACGGAGATGGCCGGGATCTCGACCATCACGCCGCCGGGCGTGGTCGGCCCCGCGGGCTGCGTCGGCTTCCGCCTGCCCTATTCGCAGCTGCGCATCGTGGCGCTCGACGAACACGGCAACGCCAGCGAGCGCGACCTGCCCGTGGGCGAGCAGGGCATGGTGCTGTTTAAGTCGCCGAACCTGTTCTCTGGCTTCGTCGATCCGGCCGACAACGCCAAGGCTTTCACCGCCGACGGCTGGCTGGCCACCGGCGACCTCGGCTGGCTCGACACCGAGGGCCGGCTCAACCTCAGCGGCCGCTCCAAGGACCTGATCATCCGCAGCGGCCACAACATCGACCCGAAGGTGATCGAGGACGCGCTCGGCGCCCATCCCTCGGTGCAGCTGTGCGCCGCGGTCGGGGCGCCCGATGCCTATGCGGGCGAGCTGCCGGTGGTGTTCGCGACCCTGATCCCCGGCGCCTCGGCGAGCGAGTCCGAACTGCTCGACTTCACGGCCGCGCGGGTCGACGAAGCCCCGGCCAAGCCGCGTTCGGTGATCGTCATCGAGACCATGCCGATGACCAACGTCGGCAAGATCTACAAGCCCGAGCTGCGCGCGATGGCCGCGCGCAAGGTCGCCACGGCGATGGTCGACGAAGCCTGCGCGGCGCTCGGCATCGCCGGCCCGGCGCGGCCGCAGGTGGAGGCCGACGGCGACAGCGCGCTGCGGGTGCTCATCGATGCGGCCGCCACCGGCACGCAGGCCGAATCGCTGCGACTGCAGTTGCACGATGCGCTGGGACGGCTGCCGTTCAAGACGCAGGTGCTGCTGAAGTAGCCCCACTTTCAAGAAACCGAACCGGAGACAAGCCTTGACCCCCCTGCTCTCGAACCGCCGCGCGTGGCTCTGCGCCGCCGCCCTCTGCGCCATCGCGCCCGCCCAGGCGCAACAGGCCTACCCGAACAAGCCGATCAAGATGGTCGTTCCCTTCGCCGCCGGCGGCGCCACCGACGTGCTGGCACGCGTGATCGGCGAGAAGATGGCGGCCGGCATGGGCCAGCCCGTGATCATCGACAACAAGCCCGGCGCCGCCGGCATCATCGGCACCGACGCGGTCGCCAAGGCAGCACCGGACGGCTACACGATCGTGCTGTCGCTGAGCAACTCCCTGCTGACCAACCAGTTCCTCTACGAGAAGCTGCCCTACGACACGCAGCGCGACCTGACGCTGGTCTACCAGATCGCGATGGCGCCGCTGGTGCTGGTGGTGCATCCGAGCGTGCCGGTCAAGACCGGCCCCGAACTGCTCAAGTACGTGAGCGAGAACAAGGGCAAGCTGGCCTACGGCTCCTACGGCGTGGGCGCCTATCCGCACCTGGCCGGCGCCCACATGAGCCTGACGCAGAAGGCCGACATGAACCACGTCGCCTACAAGGGCGAGGCGCCGATGCTGCAGGACCTGATCGGCGGCCAGATCCAGATGGCCTACGCCAGCGCGCTGGTCGCCAAGCCGCACATCGAGGCCGGCAAGCTGAAGGCCATCGGCGTTACCGGCGAGCGCCGCATGAGCACGCTGCCCAACGTGCCGACGCTGGCCGAGCAGGGGCTCAAGGACGAGGCCTACCGGGTCACGGGCTGGCTCGCGATCGCCGCGCCCGCCAACACGCCGAAGCCCGTCGTGCAGCGCATCGCGGACGAAGTGCGCAAGGCCACCCAGCAGCCCGACGTGCAGGCCAAGGTCGCGGGCATGGGTTTCGAGATCAAGGACAGCTCGCCCGAGGCCTTCTCGGCCGCGTACCAGAAGGAGCGCCCGATCTGGGAGCGCCTGATCAAGCAATCGGGCGCCAAGCTCGAGTGAATTCAATTCAAGACTGAAGGAGTGCCAACCATGAAGATCCTGGTCCCCGTCAAGCGGGTCGTCGACTACAACGTCAAGGTGCGCGTGAAGAGCGACGGCACCGGCGTCGACATTGCCAATGTGAAGATGAGCATGAACCCCTTCGACGAGATCGCGGTCGAAGAGGCGGTGCGCCTGAAGGAGAAGGGCGCGGCCACCGAGATCATTGCGGTCTCGTGCGGCGATGCGAAGTGCCAGGAGACGCTGCGCACGGCGATGGCCATCGGTGCCGACCGCGGCATCCTGGTGGAGACCACCGAGGAGCTGCAGCCGCTGGCCGTGGCCAAGTTGCTGAAGGCGCTGGTCGACAAGGAGCAGCCGGCGCTGGTCATCCTGGGCAAGCAGGCGATCGACGACGACGCCAACCAGACCGGCCAGATGCTGGCGGCGCTGGCGGACCTGCCGCAGGCGACCTTCGCCTCGAAGGTGGAAGTGGCGGGCGACAAGGTCAGCGTGACGCGTGAAGTCGATGGCGGCCTGGAGACCATCTCGCTGTCGCTGCCGGCCGTGATCACGACCGACCTGCGCCTGAACGAGCCGCGCTACGTGACCTTGCCGAACATCATGAAGGCCAAGAAGAAGCAGCTGGACACGTTCAAGCCTGAAGACCTGGGTGTGGATGTCAAGCCGCGTCTGAAGACACTCAAGGTGTCTGAGCCGCCGAAGCGTGGTGCGGGCATCAAGGTGCCGGATGTCGCCACCCTGGTGGACAAGCTCAAGAACGAAGCCAAGGTGATCTGAGGAACAACGACATGACCGTACTTGTTATTGCCGAACACGACCACGCCACCCTGAAGCCGGCGACCCTCAACACCGTGACCGCCGGGATCGCCTGCGCCAGCGGCGACGTCCATGTGCTGGTGGCCGGCGCCAATGCCGCCGAAGCCGGCAAGGCCGCTTCTCAAGTCGCAGGCGTGGCCAAGGTGATCGTCGCCGACAGCGCCAGCCTGGCCGAGAACCTCGCCGAGAACGTCGCAGCCCAGGTCCTCGCGATTGCGAAGAACTACAGCCACATCCTGTTCCCCTCGACCGCCAACGGCAAGAACGTGGCGCCGCGCGTGGCGGCGCTGCTGGACGTGGCCCAGATCAGCGACATCACCAAGGTCGACAGCCCCGACACCTTCGAGCGTCCGATCTACGCGGGCAATGCGATTGCGATCGTGCAGAGCAGCGATGCGATCAAGGTGGTCACGGTGCGCACCACGGGCTTCGATGCGGCCGCCGCCACCGGCGGCAGCGCAGCGATCGAAAAGGTCGAAGGCGTGGCCGACAGCGGCAAGTCCAGCTTCGTCGGCCGCGAGGTCACCAAGAGCGAACGCCCCGAACTGACCGCCGCCAAGATCATCGTCTCGGGCGGCCGGGCGCTGGGCAGCGCCGAGAAGTTCCAGGAAGTGATGGCGCCCCTGGCCGACAAGCTCAACGCGGGCCTGGGTGCCAGCCGCGCGGCCGTGGATGCGGGCTACGCCCCGAACGACTGGCAAGTGGGCCAGACCGGCAAGATCGTCGCGCCGCAGCTGTACATCGCCGCCGGCATCTCGGGCGCGATCCAGCATCTGGCGGGCATGAAGGACTCCAAGGTGATCGTGGCGATCAACAAGGACGAGGAAGCCCCGATCTTCTCGGTGGCCGACTACGGCCTGGTCGCCGACCTGTTCACGGCAGTGCCGGAACTGGTCAAGGCACTCTGATCCGGGGCGGCAGCTAAGGAAACCCCCGATAGGAAAATGGTCATGGATCGTTAGGATCCGTGGCTGCTTCCCCGTCGAGGCGTTCGGACCGCGTCCCGCGTCCGCCCGGTGACACGACGTGGTTCCACCTTCCTGCTTCCCCCGATGACCTCTCCCTCCGAGTCCGGCTCCATGCTGGACGCCGCCAGCCCCATCCCCCCTGAAATCGAAGCCGCCGACGAGCCGACCCGCGTTCCCCTCGCGATCGAGGACTGGGCCACGGTGCTGATCATGGGCCTGCTGGCCTGCATCACCTTCGCCAACGTGCTGGTGCGCTATTTCACCGACTCCTCCTTCGCCTGGACCGAGGAGTTCTCGGTCTTCCTGATGATCCTGCTGGCGCTGGTGGCGGGCTCCGCCGCGGTGGCGCGCGACCGCCACATCCGCATCGAGTACTTCGCCGAGAGCGGCAGCATGGCGCGGCGCAAGCGCCTGGCGCAGTTCGGCGCGATCATGGTCGCGCTGCTGTTCCTGCTGATCGGTGCCCTCAGCGTGCGCGTGGTCTGGGACGATTACCGCTTCGAGGAGACCTCGCCGGGCATCGGCGTGCCGCAGTGGTGGTATTCGATCTGGCTGCCGATCGTCTCCTTCGCGATCGCGCTGCGGGCGCTGGGCCTGTTCATCCGCCGCGGCCGCAAGACCAACTACGGCGGCTCCGATCGATGATTCCCACCCTGCTCTTCGTCGCCTTCGTGGCGATGATGCTGATCGGCGTGCCGATCGGCGCCGCGCTGGGCCTCGCCGGCGCCGCCTGCATCGCGCTGGCCAACAGCGACGCGCAATGGTTCGGCCTCCTGGCCGTGCCGCAGAACTTCTACGCCGGCCTCGGCAAGTACCCGCTGCTCGCGATCCCGATGTTCGTGCTGGTCGGCTCGATCTTCGACCGCTCGGGGGTGGCGCTGCGTCTGGTCAACTTCGCGATCGCCATCGTCGGCCGCGGCCCCGGCATGCTGCCGCTGGTGGCGATCGTGGTGGCGATGTTCCTCGGCGGCATCTCGGGCTCGGGCCCGGCGAACGCCGCCGCGGTCGGCGCCGTGATGATCACCGCCATGTCGCGCGCCGGCTACCCGCCGGCCTATTCGGCCAGCGTGGTCGGCGCGGCGGCGGCCACCGACATCCTGATCCCGCCCTCGGTCGCCTTCATCGTCTACTCGGTGCTGGTCCCCGGTGCTTCGGTGCCGGCGCTGTTCGCCGCCGGCATGATCCCCGGCATCCTGGCCGGCGTGGCGCTGATCGTCCCGGCGGTCTGGATGGCCCGCTCGAACAAGATGGGCGCGCTCGAGTCCAGCCTGCCGCGTCCGGCCTTCTGGTCCAGCTTCCGCGACGCGATCTGGGGCCTCGCGGCGCCGGTGCTGATCCTCGGGGGCATGCGCGCCGGGCTCTTCACGCCGACCGAGGCTGCAGTGGTGGCGGTGTTCTACGGCCTCTTCGTGGGCATGGTGGTGCATCGCACGATCAAGGTCCGCGACCTGTTCGTGATCCTGCGCGAATCGGGCGAGCTGTCGGCCGTGATCCTGCTGGTGGTGTCGCTGGCGGGCATCTTCGCCTACTCGCTGTCGACCCTTGGCGTGATCGATCCGGTCACGCGGGCGATCGTCAATTCGGGCCTCGGCGAGTACGGCGTGCTGTCGCTGCTGATCCTGCTGCTGATCACGGTCGGCATGTTCCTCGACGGCGTCTCGATCTTCCTGATCTTCGTGCCGCTGCTGTGGCCGATCGTGCAGCACTACAAGTGGGACCCGGTGTGGTTCGGCGTCATCCTGACGCTGAAGGTGGCGCTGGGCCAGTTCACGCCGCCGCTGGCCGTGAACCTCATGGTGTCCTGCCGCATCGCCAACGTGCGCATGGAAGAAACCGTGCGCTGGGTCGGCTGGATGCTGTTCGCGATGTTCCTCGTGATGGTGGCGGTGATCGCCTGGCCGGAGCTTGCGCTCTGGCTGCCGCGCAAGCTGGGCTACTGATTCCTCGATTTATTCCCAAGGAGACTGATCCATGAAATTCCGTCGTTCCCTGCTCGGCCTGCTGGCCGTCGCCGCCGCCCTCGGCGGCTTCTCGGTCGCCGCACAGGCGCAGAGCTACAAGGCCGAGTACAAGATGTCGCTGGTGCTGGGCCCGCCCACGCCGTGGGGCGAGGCCGGCCGCATCTGGGCCGACCTGGTCAAGGAGCGCACCCAGGGCCGCATCAACATCAAGCTGTACCCGGGCGTGTCGCTGATCCAGGGCGACCAGACGCGCGAGTTCAGCGCGCTGCGCCAGGGCGTGATCGACATGGCGGTGGGCTCGACCATCAACTGGTCGCCGCAGGTCAAGCAGCTCAACCTGTTCTCGCTGCCCTTCCTGATGCCCGACTACGCGGCGGTCGACGCGCTGACGCAGGGCGCGGTCGGCAAGGAGATCTTCGCCACACTCGACAAGTCCGGCGTGGTGCCGCTGGCCTGGGGCGAGAACGGCTACCGCGAAGTCACGAACTCGAAGCGCCCGATCAAGTCGCCGGAAGACTTGAAGGGCATGAAGATCCGTGTCGTCGGCTCGCCGATCTTCTCCGACATGTTCAGCACGCTGGGCGCCAATCCGACCCAGATGAGCTGGGCCGATGCGCAGCCCGCGCTCGCCAGCGGCGCGGTCGACGGCCAGGAGAACCCGCTGTTCCTGTTCACCATTCTCAAGATGCACACGGTCGGCCAGAAGTTCGTGACCACGTGGGGCTACATGGCCGACCCGCTGATCTTCGTGGTCAACAAGGAAGTCTGGGGCTCGTGGACGCCGGCCGACCAGGCGATCGTGCGCCAGGCCGCCATCGACGCCGGCAAGCAGAACATCGCACTGGCCCGCAAGGGACTGGTCGAGGCCGACAAGCCGGTACTCAAGGACATCGCCGCGATGGGCGTGACCGTGACCCAGCTGAGCCCGGCGGAGCGCGAGGCTTTCGTCAAGGCGACGCGTCCGGTGTACGCCAAGTGGACCCCGACCATCGGCAAGGAGCTGGTGACGCAGGCCGAACAGGCGATTGCGGCGCGCAAGAAGTAGGCCGCCGCACGCCGATCGAAGAGCCCCGCGATGCGGGGCTTTTTCATTCGCGTCCGGTGGTCGCGCCGTCCACCTTCCGATGGAACGCGAGCAGCGCCGCGCTGACGCGCCCGGCCTCGACGGGGCCCAGCACGCATTCGCCGCAGGCCGTGCAGAAGCGGCCTTCGACCTCCGCAATCAGCATCGATTCGCGCCGGTAGACGCAAGGCAGGTGGCGGATGTCCGCCACCAGGACGGCCGCGGCGCAAGCGGGACATTTCATGGCCTGCACGCCTCGCAGGATGCAATCAGCAATTCGGCCTGCGCGCTGAGCTTGAGTTCGACGCAGCCGGTGGCCCCGGCCGTGCGGTAGACGTCCTGCCACGAACGGCGATCGGCCGCACGGTTCATGCTGCGATGGAAATCCGCGGAGCCCAGGGCCATCACGAGCCGGAGCAGCCCCGCCGCATCCAGCCCCAGACGGGCGGCTCCCGCCAGCGCGGAATGGCTCACCGCCCACCGCCCTTCGACCGCAAGCGCGCGAACCACCGAGAGACTCCAGCGCGGCTTCGACTTTTCCATCGCCGGATCATCCGGCTTGTCCGAAGGGCGGCCAAGGCGAAGCATCCGCGCCAGTCCCCGAAAAAGCGAAAGCCCCGCACCGCGGGGCTTTCTGTTGGTGGGACACCGCGGAACCGGCTCAGCCGGGCCGCTGGTGTCGCCCCCGGAAGGGGGTGGGCGCCCGGACACGAAGTGCCGGGCAACCTGGGGGCGAGCTAGTGCTGCAGGATCTTGTTCAGGAAATCCTTGGTCCGCGGCTGCCGGTTCTCCGGGTGGGTGAAGAACTCCTCCTTCGAGCAGTCTTCCAGGATGCGGCCGCCGACGTCGATGAAGATCACGCGGCTCGCCACCTTGCGCGCAAAGCCCATCTCGTGCGTGACCACCATCATGGTCATGCCTTCCTTGGCCAGCGCCACCATCACGTCGAGCACCTCACCGACCATCTCGGGGTCGAGCGCCGAGGTGGGCTCGTCGAACAGCATCACGATAGGGTCCATGGAAAGGGCGCGGGCGATCGCCACGCGCTGCTGCTGGCCGCCCGACAGCTGGCCCGGGAACTTGTCCTTGTGCGCCATCAGGCCCACGCGGTCGAGCATCTTGAGGCCGCGCGTCTTGGCCTCGTCGGCGCTGCGGCCCAGCACCTTGATCTGGGCGATCGTGAGGTTCTCGGTCACCGACAGGTGCGGGAACAGCTCGAAGTGCTGGAACACCATGCCGACCTTGGAGCGCAGCTTCGGCAGGTTGGTCTTGGGGTCGTGCAGCGGAATGCCGTTGACCGTGATCTCGCCCTTCTGGAAGGGCTCGAGCGCGTTGACGGTCTTGATCAGCGTGGACTTGCCCGAGCCCGAGGGCCCGCACACCACCACCACGTCACCCTTGGAAATGCTGACCGAGCACTCGTTGAGCACCTGCACCGGGCCATACCACTTGGAAACATTCTTGATTTCAATCATTTTGTCGGACATCGGTTTGCTCCTTCAGCTCAGCGGATGATGGCGATCTTCTTGTGCAGACGCTTCACCAGCCAGGAGAGCGAATAGCACAACACGAAGTAGACGACGGCGGCCAGCAGATAAGCCTCTTCGGGGCGGCCGAAGTTCTTGCCTGCGGTGTCGAAGCCCTTGAACAGGTCGTAGGCGCCGATGGCGTAGACCAGCGAGGTGTCCTGGAACAGGATGATGGTCTGCGTCAGCAGCACCGGCAGCATGTTGCGGAAGGCCTGCGGCAGGATCACCAGCTTCATGTTCTGGCTGTAGGTCATGCCCACCGCCTGCCCCGCGAACACCTGCCCGCGCGGAATCGACTGGATGCCGGCGCGCATGATCTCGCTGAAGTAGGCCGCCTCGAACGCGATGAAGGTGATGATCGCCGAGTACTCGGGCCCGATCGGCCGCCCGATGATGTTGGGGACCAGCAGGAAGAACCACAGGATCACCATCACCAGCGGAATGCTGCGCATGCCGTTGACGTAGATGGCCGCGGGCACGTCGAGCCATTTCTTGCCCGACAGCCGCATCAGCGCCAGCAGGGTGCCGAAGAAGATGCCGCCCAGCGTGGCGACCACGGTCAGGAAGACGCTGAAGTAGAGGCCCTTCAGCAGGAAGCTGCTGACGACGGCCCAGTTGAAGAATGTGAGGTCGAGATTCATGTCAGTGTCCTCCGCCGCCGGTGCCGGCCACGACGAAGCCCGGCACGCGGACCTTCTTCTCGACCCAGGCCATGATGCGGTTGATGACCATCGCCGAGATCACGTAGAGCACGGTCACGGCCATGTACATCTCGGTCACGCGCGCAGTCTCCTCGCCGGCCTGCATCGCGAACTGGATCATCTCGGGAATCGACACCGCGAACGCGACCGACGAGTTCTTGAAGATGTTCATCGACTCGCTGGTGAGCGGCGGGATGATGATCCGGTAGGCCATCGGCAGGATCACGTAGCGGTAGTACTGCCAGGTCGTGAAGCCCACCGCCATGCCCGCGTAGCGCTGGCCCTTGGGCAGCGCCTGGATGCCGGAGCGCAGCTGCTCCGCGATCCGGGCCGAGGTGAAGAAGCCGAGCGCGAACACCACCAGGATGAAGGGCGGCAAGCCAGCCATGACCGGGAACATCTTCGGCACCACGTGGTACCAGAGGAAAATCTGGACCAGCAGCGGGATGTTGCGGAACAGCTCGACCCAGGCATTGCCGAAGCGCACCAGCCAGGGGCTGTCGGGCAGCGTGCGGATCACGCCGACCAGCGAGCCGAGCACCAGCGCCACGACCAGCGAGCACAAGGACACCGACACCGTCCAGCCCCAGGCCGACACCAGCCATTGCCAGTAGGTCGGTATCTTGCCGCCCGGATCTTGCAGGAAGACCTGCCAATCCCAATTTCCCATTTCTACTCCTCGATCATTGTTGGAGGCATCTCATAAAACAAACGCCCGCCGGAAGAGGCGGGCGTTGGTTCATGCGTCAGCCCACGCGACTCACTTCTTGGCGTAGTCTTCCATCGGCTTGTTGTTGGGGTTCGCCCACGCGGCCTTGGTCGCTTCCGACAGAGGCAGGCCGACCTTGGTGTTGGTCGGCGGAATCGGCTGCATGAACCACTTGTCGTAGAGCTTGGCCAGCGAGCCGTCGGCAATCTGGCGCTTGATGCTGTCGTCGACCGCCTTCTGGAAGGCCGGGTCGTCCTTGCGCAGCATGCAGGCGATCGGCTCGACCGACAGCGCTTCGCCGACGATCTTGAAGTCCGCCGGAGCCTTGGACTTGGCGATGTTGCCGGCCAGGATCTGGCCGTCCATCACGAAGGCGTCGGCACGGCCCGACTCGAGCAGCAGGAAGCTGTCGGCGTGGTCCTTGCCCATGACTTCCTTGAAGTCGATGCCCTGGGCGCGTTCGTTCTTGCGCAGGGTCTGGACCGAGGTCGTGCCGGTGGTGGTGGCGACGTTCTTGCCGTTGAGGTCCTTGATCGAGTTGATGCCCGAATTGGCCTTGACCGCGATGCGCACTTCCTCGACGTAGGTCGTGATCGCGAAGCCGACGTCCTTCTGGCGCGTGGCGTTGTTGGTGGTCGAGCCGCACTCGAGGTCGACGGTGCCGTTCTGAACCAGCGGCACGCGGTTCTGCGAGGTCACCAGCTGGCGCTTGATCTCCAGCTTGGGCAGGCCGAGCTGCTTCTGGATGTCGGCCAGGATGCGCTCCGACATTTCGGTGTGGAAGCCGACGTACTTGCCGTCGCCGATGGTGTAGGCCAGCGCGCCGGACGAGTCGCGAACGCCCATCGTCACAGCACCGCTCGACTTGATCTTGGCCAGCGTGTCGTTGGCCTGGGCGAAGGCTCCTCCTGCGGCGAGCACCATCACGGCCAACGCCAATACCTGCTTCTTCATACTTGACTCCTGAGACTGAGAGAAAGACTCGAAATTCTAGACGCCCGCATTCTGCGCCATACCCGGACCAACCCGGTGCGCAATGCACCTTGAACGGGCGGACCGATTCGCGAACACCTTGATCAAAGCAGCCTTTGTGCCCGAAAAAAACGTGAGGCGGACTTTAGTCACACTTTGCGCTTGCGCCCAATGCCGAATGCGGCGGTTGGCATGTCGGCGGGTCATAGATTGTGCAGTGCACAAATCGACGAAGTCAGCCTGAACCCTGCGCCTGCACGAGGTAGGCCCACAACGCGTCCGCGGCTCCCTTGCCGACACGACCGACGCTCTTCGAGGCCGGCGTGCCGGGCCGCTCCCGATAGGCGCGGATTTCCATCGTGGCGTCGAGGCGGTCGATCTCGGGCGGCAACGCGCTCACCAGCGTGCGCGCGCGAACCTCCTTGCGCACTGCGCTCTGCGGCAGGAAGGCGATGCCGTGGCCTTCGAGCGCCATCACCTTGAGGCCCTCGGCCATGTCGGTCTCGTAGACCCGGTCGAGATGTATCGCGGTGCCGGATTCCTTGAGCAACTGGTCGACGACGCGCCCGAGATAGGCGCCCGGCGCATAGCCCAGATAAGGCAGCGGCTGCCCGGCACGGCCCGGCAGGCGGTAGCGCGGCGCGCCGTCGGCATCGGGCTTGACCCAGGGCGCGACCACCTCTTCGCCGAGGCTCACCATCTCGTAGCGATTGGCGTCGAGCGGCAGCGGCTGCGAGGCGTGGTGATAGGCGATCAGCACATCGCAGCTGCCTTCGACCAGGCGCAGCACGGCGTCGTGCACGTTGAGCGCGATCAGCCGGCTCTTCATCGGCCCGAACTGCTCGCGCAGGCTGGTGATCCAGGCCGGGAAGAAGGTGAAGGCCAGCGTGTGCGGGATCGCGAACTCGATCACGTCCTGCGCCACCGCCGAATGCCCGCGCAGCATGGCGCGCGTGCTCTGCAGCGCCTGCAGCATCTCGATCGCCTGGCCGTAGAGGGTCTGGCCGGCGGGCGTCAGGCGCGTGGGGTAGGAGCTGCGGTCGACCAGGTCGGTGCCGGCCCAGCCTTCGAGCGCCTGGATCCGGCGCGAGAAGGCCGGTTGGGTGACATGGCGCAGCTGGGCCGATCGGCTGAAGCTGCGGGTCTCTGCCAGGCTGACGAAGTCTTCGAGCCACTTGGTTTCCATCGGGCGATTATGCGAGCGCTGCGACATACTGGTGCATCGCCAACCCGCCCCGCCGCCGCCATGAACGCCGCCGAACTTCTTGCCCTCGACGCCACCCGCCTGTCACGACTGATCGCCACCCGCGCGGTCTCCTGCCGCGAGCTGATGAGCGCCGCGCTGGCGCGCATCGAGGCGCTGAACCCGCGCTTCAACGCGATCGTCTCGCTGCGCGACCCGGAGCAGCTGCTGGTCGAAGCGGACGAGCGCGATGCCCGGATCGCGCGCGGCGAGCGCCTTGGCTGGATGCACGGCTTCCCGCTGGCGGTCAAGGACCTGAGCCATGCCGCCGGCCTGCCGACCTCGATGGGATCGCCGATCGCGCCGCGCACGCCGGCGCGCAGCGACAGCCTTCATGTGGCCCGCATGCGCGACGCCGGTGCGATCGTCATCGGCAAGACCAACACGCCCGAGTTCGGGCTCGGCTCGCACACCTACAACACGGTCTTCGGCACCACCCTGAATGCCTGGCAGCCCGCGCTCAGCGCCGGCGGCAGCAGCGGCGGGGCCGCGGTGGCGCTGGCCCTCGGCATGCTGCCGGTTGCCGACGGCAGCGACATGGGCGGCTCGCTGCGCAACCCTGCCGCCTTCAACAACGTGATCGGCTTTCGGCCCTCGCGCGGCCGGGTGCCCGGTGCGCCGGATGACGATCTGTTCCTGCAGCAGCTCGGCACCGAGGGACCGATGGCGCGCAGCGTCGAGGATGCGGCGCGCCTGCTCGCGGTGCAGGCAGGCTTCGATCCACGGCTGCCGCTGTCGCTCGAAGGCGCCCTGCCCTCGCCCGATGCGCTGCGGCTCGACAGCGACACGCGGGGCCTGCACATCGGCTGGCTCGGCAGCATCTGGCCCGATCTGCCGCTGGCGCCCGGCGTGCGCGAACTGTGCGAGGGCGCGCTGAAGACCTTCGACGATCTCGGCTGCGAGGTCGAGCCGTGCCAGCTAGACGTGCCGCGCGAGCAGAACTGGACCGCCTGGCTGCGGCTGCGCCAACTGCTGGTCGGCGGCAAGCTGGGCGCCGCGCATGCCGACCCGACGCTGCGCGCCAAGCTCAAGCCCGAGGCGCGCTGGGAGATCGAGCAGAGCCTCCTGCTCGACGCCGCGGCGCTGTACCAGGCCTCGGTCTATCGCTCCAACGTCTACCGCGCGTTCCTGCGGGCCTTCGAGCGCTTCGACTTCGTGGTGGCACCGACGGCGCAGGTCTTTCCGTTCGACGCGGCACTGACCTGGCCCAAGTCGGTCGGCGGCGTGGAGAGCGACACCTACCACCGCTGGATGGAGATCGTCACGCCCTTCACGCTGGCCGGGCTGCCGACGCTCAATGTGCGCGCAGGATTCAACGGCGAGGGGTTGCCGATGGGCCTGCAGATCGCGGGGCCGGCACACGCGGACATGGCGGTGCTGCAGCTGGGGCATGCGTATGACCTGGCCTGCGGGTGGGGGAACTTGAAGCCTTCCGCGATTGGTTGAGGAGCCTCGACCTGTCAGCGGTGGTGGGCGGTATGCCCCGGGCTGGCCGTTGAGGCACCGCCGAGCAGCGCAGCGGTGCGCGGAAAAAGGGCCGCGCGTGTTTGAGCGAAGCGAGTTTGCGCGGACCCCGCGTACCGTGAGCAGCGCAGGGCAGCCGCGCAGCGGCCGGTGACGTCGGCCGGCCCGGGGCATACCGTCCGCCACCGCCGCCCACACAGCCCACGCCGCCAACAGATCAGATAGGCGACACCACCCCACGCCCCGAAAAGTGCCCCTCGGCATTCGCCATGAAGCGGTCCACCGAGGCCTGCGTAGCCTCGGGCGACCAGCCCGCCATGTGCGGCGTCAGCAGCACGTTGTCGAGTCCGATCAGGGGCTCCGGCGGCAGCGGCTCGCTCTCGTAGACATCGAGCCCCGCCCCGGCGATGCGCCCTTCGCGCAGGGCCGCCGCCAGGGCCTCGGTATCGACCACGCTGCCGCGCGAGATGTTGATCAGGAAACCCTGCGGCCCCAGCGCATCGAGGATGGCCGCGTCCACCAGGTGGCGCGTGCCGGCACCCCCCGGCGTCGCGACCACCAGGATATCGGCCCAGTCGGCCAGCGACCGCACGCTGTCGAAGTAGCGGTGCGCAACGCCCTCGCGCGGCTGCCGGTTGTGATAGCCGATCGGCATGTCGAAGCCGGCCGCGCGCCGCGCGATCTTCTGGCCGATCATGCCCAGGCCCACGATGCCGAGGCGCTTGCCCGACACGTTGGGCGGATGCGGAATCGTCTCGCGCCGCACGCCTTCGCGGCACAGGCGGTCGAGCGTGCGGATGTGGCGCATCGCGCCGATCAGCAGGCCCATGGCGTGGTCGGCCACGCAGTCGTCGTTGGTGCCTGCGCCGTTCGCGAGCGCGATGCCCCGCGCGCGCGCCGCCTCCAGCGCAACGCCTTCATAGCCCGCACCCATGCAACACACCAGTTCCAGCTTCGGCATCGCGGCGATGTCCGCGGCCGTGAGACCGATCGAGCCGATCGTCAGCACCGCGCGGAAGCGCCCGCCCTGGGCGGCGAGCAGCGCCTCGCGCTCGGCCTGCGCCGCCAGCGGCAGGTAGGTCAGGTCGTAGACCGCGGCGAGCTGCGCCTGGTGGGCTCGCGACAGACTGTTGAGTACCAACAGGGGAATCTTTTCCGACATTCTCGACATGCTCCTGAATCAACAAAAAGGGTTCACAGCACCGGCTCGGCCTCGAGCTTCTGCAAGCGCCACATCTGGGCGTACTTGCCCTGGCTTTCCAGCAACTGCGCATGGGTGCCGCGCTCGACGATCACGCCGCTCTCGAGCACCAGGATCTCGTGCGCGTCGACCACCGTCGACAGGCGGTGCGCGATCACCAGCGTGGTCTTGTTGCGCGCCGCGCTCTTGAGCTCCGACTGGATCGCCCGCTCGTTGGCCGAGTCCAGCGCCGAGGTGGCCTCGTCGAAGATCACGATCGGCGGGTTCTTGAGCAGGGTGCGCGCAATCGCCACCCGCTGCTTCTCGCCGCCCGAGAGCTTCAGCCCGCGCTCGCCGACCATGGTCTCGTAGCCCTTGGGCGTGTGGACGATGAAGTCGTGGATGCGCGCCGCCCGCGCGGCCTCCTCCACCTCTTCCCGGCCAGCGCCGGGACGGCCGTAGGCGATGTTGTATTCGACCGTGTCGTTGAACAGCACCGTGTCCTGCGGCACGATGCCGATCGCCTGCCGCACGCTGGCCTGCGTCACCTGCCGGATGTCCTCGCCGCCGATCGTGATGCGGCCCTGCTGGACGTCGTAGAAGCGGTAGAGCAATCGGGCCAGCGTCGACTTGCCGGAGCCCGACGGGCCGACCACGGCCACCGTCTTGCCGGCCGGAATCTCGAAACTCACGTGCTTCAGGATCGGCCGCGCCGCCTCGTAGGCGAAGCTGACGTCCTCGAAGCGCACCGTCGAATCGCGGCCCGCCAGCGGCCGGGCCTCCGGCGCGTCGCGCACCTCGCGCTCCTTCTCGAGCAGCACGAACATCTTGTCGAGATCGGTCAGGCTCTGCTTGATCTCGCGGTAGATCACGCCCAGGAAATTGAGCGGAATGTAGAGCTGGATCATGAAGGCGTTGACCATCACCAGGTCGCCCAGCGTCATGTGGCCGTCGACCACGCCCTGCGTGGCACGGTAGAGCATCGCCACCAGGCTGACCGCGATCAGGCACTGCTGGCCCGCGTTCAGCATGCTGAGCGTGGTCTGGCTCTTGACCGCCGCCTTGCGGTAGCGCTCCAGGCTGGCGTCGTAGCGGCCGGCCTCGAAGCCTTCGTTATTGAAGTACTTGACCGTCTCGTAGTTGAGCAGCGAATCGACCGCGCGGCTCTGCGCCACCGAGTCGAGCTCGTTCATGGTCTTGCGGAACTGGGTCCGCCATTCGGTCACGACCACCGTGAAGGAGATGTAGACCACCAGCGCGGCCAGCGTGATCCAGACGAAGCCCGAGTCGAACTTCACGCCCAGGATGGTCAGCACCAGCGTCAGCTCGATGATCGTCGGCACGATGCTGTAGAGCGACATCGAGATCAGCGAATGCACGCCGCGCGTGCCGCGCTCGATGTCGCGCGTCATGCCGCCGGTCTGGCGCTCCAGGTGGAAGCGCAGGCTCAGCGCATGCAGGTGCTGGAACACCTCCAGCGAGATGCTGCGCGCCGCGCCCTCGGTGGCCTTGGCGAAGACCAGCTCACGCAGCTCGTTGAAGACCGCGGTCGACAGCCGCAGCAGCCCGTAGGCGACCAGCAGCCCGACCGGCACCACCAGCAGCGAGGCGGCGCTGCCGGGCTTGATCGACATCGCATCGACCAGGTTCTTGAGCAGCACCGGCACGCCCACATTGGCGACCTTGGCGCCGACCATGAAGGCCAGCGCCGCCATCACGCGCCATTTGTAACGCCAGAGGTAGGGAAACAGCCGCCGCAGCGTCGCCCAGTCGGATCGGTCGCTGCGGGCGGGCGTGCCCGCCGAGGTGGGGTGGGGAGAGGAAAGTGCTTCGCCGCTGCGGCGCATGGGAGACAATCGTGGCTGTTGTTTTCAGAAGGGTCTGACGACCCGACCCCAGATTGTGCCCATGTCCGCAGATTCCAGCGCCAACCTCCCCGCCACGCTCAAGAGCCTACCGGCCGACATGGAGCTGGTGCTCAAGGTGATCCCCATGCCGGCCGACTGCAACGCCAATGGCGACATCTTCGGCGGCTGGGTCATGGCGCAGTGCGACCTGGCCGGCTCGGTGATTCCGGCGCGCTACGCCAAGGGCCGGATGGCGACCGTGGCGGTCAACGAATTCATCTTCAAGCAGCCGGTGCGGCTGGGCGACATCCTGTCGTTCTACTCGAAGCTGGTGCGCATCGGGCGCACCTCGATCACGGTCACGGTCGAGGTCTTCGCCGAGCGCTTCCGGGCGCAGGGCGAATACATCAAGGTGACCGAGGCGACCTTCACGTACGTCGCGATCGACGACGACGGCCGGCCCCGGCCGATCGAGAAGGACTGACCGCGGCCTCCGGGCCGCTCAGACCTTCGAGAAGTCGGGCTTGCGCTTTTCCATGAAGGCCGTGAAGGCCTCGCGCGCCGCCGGCTCGCGCAGCATGCGGCCGAAGCTCTGGCCCTCTTCGCCCATGCGCTCGAGCAGCGCCGGCAGCTGCGACTTCTTCATGAGGCGCTTGGTCTCGATCAGGGCGCTCAGCGGCTTGGCCGCGAGCTTGCGCGCCTGCGCCTGGGCAATGCCGTTGGCTTCGGTCGGCGGCACCACGCGGTTGACCAGCCCGACCTCGAGCGCCGCCTCGGCCATGAAGGGTTCGCCCAGCAGCAGCGCCTCGGCCGCGCGGTGGTAGCCGAACATCTGCGGCACCAGCAGGCTCGATGCGGCTTCGGGGCACAGGCCCAGGTTGACGAAGGGCATCGAGAAGGCCGCGTTGTCGCCGGCATAGACCAGATCGCAGTGGAACAACATCGTGGTGCCGATGCCCACCGCCGGGCCGCAGACGGCCGCCACGATCGGCTTCGGGAAGCTCGCGATGCCGCGCAGGAAGCGGAACACCGGCGATTCCTCGGTCGACGGCGGCTTGTTGAGGAAGTCGCCGATGTCGTTGCCGGCGCTGAAGATCGTGGCGTCGCCCTGGATCAGCACCGCGCGCACCGCGCCGTCCTGCTCGGCCTGGGCCAGCGCGTCGGCCAGTTCGCCGTACATCGCGCTGGTGATCGAGTTCTTCTTGTCGAGGCGGTTGAAGGTCAGGGTCATCACACCGGCTTCGGTGTGGACGAGGATGTCGCTCATGGGAGGTCCTTGAAAAAAACGGGGGGGATCAGGCCGCCGCCGGGCGGGGCCCACGGTCAGGCCAGGGCTTCTCGAACGAAGTCGAGCCGGTCCTGGCCCCAGAACATCTGTCCGCCGACGAACATGGTCGGCGCGCCGAAGATGCCGCGCTGCACGGCTTCTTCGGTGTTGGCCTTGAGCCGGTCCTTGACCTCCTGGTCATTGGCCAAGGCCAGCAGCTGGGCCGCGTCGAAGCCGGCCGCCTGCAGCACGGCGCCGACGGTCGCGGCATCGTTGAGATTCTGCGGCTCGACCCACATCGCGTGGTAGACGGCATCGACATAGGCGCGAAAGCGCTCGGGCTCGCGCATCTGCAGGCCGGTGGCGCCGCGCATCAGCAGCAGCGTGTTGATCGGGAAGTTCGGGTTGTGCCTGAATGGCACGCCATAGCGCGCGGCGAAACGCTTCAGGTCGGCGTTCATGTAGGGCCGCTTGGCCGGCACCTCGGCCGGCGAACGGTTGCCGGTGGCCTGGAACACGCCGCCCAGCAGCATCGGCTTCCAGACCAGCGCAGCGCCGGTGTCGGCGCACAGGTGCGGCAGCTGCGTATAGGCCAGGTAGGCGGCCGGGCTGCCGAAGTCGAAATAGAAATCGACGGATTTCGTCGTCATGCGGGTCTCCTTGTGCTGCCGATCATTGTCGCGGCAGGGCACTCATTCCTTGAAGTAGACGATCTGGTTGCTGGTGGCCAGCAGCGCGCCCGACTCGCCCCAGAGCTGCGCCGCCTGGTCGAAGTAGCCGTTGCGGAACTGCTGCCCGGTGGCCCGGCCCAGCAGGTAGCCGGTGCCCACCTCGGCCAGCATCGCGGCGTCGGTATGGAAGTAGGTCGTGATCGACACGGTGCCGATCGGCACCGGCGTGGCGCGCCGCAGCCAGACCCGCGGATAGAAGGTGTCGCTGAGCGCCATCAGCGCGGCGAAATCGAGCGGCCGCGGCTCGGCGTCACGCAGCCACATCCGCGTCTCGCTGGAGTCGCCGCCGCCGTCCCACACGGTCGGGATCGAACCGATGATCGGCCGCATCTCGTACTGGGCGATCCAGGCCGCCCTTGCCGGCCCGATGGTGGCGCGCTCGACCGCCGAGGGCAGCGGCCCCTCGGGCATCGGGAAATCGCTGGTGCCCCAGGTTTCGCGCCGCAGCGCGGTGACCGCGGTCCCGGTGGTGGTCACATGGGTCTTGCCGTCGGCACCGGCCTGCGACATCTGGATCGTCCAGTGCTGGGTGGAGCGGTTGGTGCGCACCGGGATCGCCAGCACTTCGAAGGCGCCCTCGCTCACGGCTGCCGCATAGTTCACCGTCACCGCCACCGGCTCGCCGAGCAGGTCGGGATGCCTCAGCACGGCCTGCAGCATCACGGCGGCGGTCGTGCCGCCGAAGGGGCCGACCATGTTCCAGTAGTCCGGGCTGGTGGCTCCGGTGAAGCACCCCGCCTGGATGTCGCTGTGCACCAGGTCGAGGGCCTTGTCGAGGGGGTGTGTCTTCATGGGCGCAGTGTGCCTCCGTGAGGGCCTGTCACGCAGTCGTGTGCGGGACGTTCCTGGCCGGCGCAGTCAGCGCCGCCAGGTCGTGCAGGCTGTCGGCCACCCGCGGCCACAGGCTCTGGCTGAACTGCTCGCGGAACAACCCGAAATGGCCGATCCGCCGGGCCTGCACATCCGAGGGCGCGATGCGCTGCAGCGCGCTGGGTGCACCGCTGTAGAAGCTCAGCAGGCTTTGCGTGCCCTCCAGCGTCATCAGTTCGTCATCGGTCATCGACAGCGCCAGCACCGGGAAGCGGACCTTGCCGTAGCTTCGAACGGCCGCTTCGCCCTCGGCGCCCATACCGTAGCGAGGGTCGAGGCACCAGCGGCGCCATTGCAGGATCACGCCGCGCGGCAGATCACCCACCTTGCGCAGCTTGCGACCGGGGAAGTAGCCCCAGATCCGGGTGGCCAGCGGCACCAGGAAAAACCAGAAGTAGAGGATGCTGCGCTTCAGCCGCGGCGCGTTCTCGCGCCAGTAGCCGCTGCCGGCGGCGATGCTCAGCAGGCCGTCGACCTGCTGCGGGCGCTCGAGGAAGCCCGGCAGCTGGGCGCCGAGGCTGTGGCCCAGCAGATACAACGGAAGCTGCGGGCCCGAGGCCCTGGCCTCGCCGATGACGGCTTCGTAGTCGCGCGCCCAATCGAAGAGATCGGCCTCGAAGCCGCGCAGCGAAGCGCCGGCATCGGCGGGACGGGAATCGCCGCAGCCGCGGTAGTCGAAGGTCCAGACCCGCAGGCCCTGTTGCCCGAGCCAGCGTGCGAAAGGCTCGTAGAAGGCCTGCCGCACGCCCATCGCGCCGCCGATCACCACGCTGGCGCGCGGCGCTCCGTCCGGCTCATAGAGGCGCACGGCGATCCGCACGCCCTCGTCGACCTGCAGGCTGCGGTGCTCCATCTCACACCCGCTCGAAGATCCCCGCCGCGCCCTGCCCCATGCCCACGCACATCGTGACCATGCCGTACTTGAGCTTCTTGCGCTGCAGCGCGTGGATCACCGTCGCCGAGCGGATCGCGCCCGTGGCACCCAGCGGATGGCCCAGCGCGATCGCGCCGCCCATCGGATTGACCTTGGCCGGATCGAGGCCCAGCGTGTTGATCACCGCCAGCGATTGCGCCGCGAAGGCCTCGTTGAGCTCGATCCAGTCGATCGCGTCCTGCGTCAGGCCGGCATAGCGCAGCGCCGCCGGGATCGCCTCGATCGGGCCGATGCCCATGATGTGCGGCGGCACGCCCTTGCTGGCGAAGCTCACGAAGCGCGCCAGCGGCTTCAGGTCGTACTGCTTGCAGGCCTTCTCGCTGGCGATGATCAGCGCGCCGGCGCCGTCCGAGGTCTGCGAGCTGTTGCCGGCCGTGACCGAGCCGCGGGCCGCGAACACGGTGCGCAGCTTGGCGAGGCCTTCGAGCGTGGTGTCGGGGCGCGCGCCTTCGTCGAGGCTGACGATGCGGCTCCTGGCCTTCGATTCGCCGGTGGCGAGATCGGGCGTGCGGTCGGTGACCTCGATCGGCGTGATCTCGTCGGCGAACTCGCCGGCCTGCTGGGCGGCCAGCGCCCGGCGGTGCGACTCGAGCGCGAAGGCGTCCTGCGCCTCGCGGCTGACCTTCCACTGCTGGGCCACCTTCTCGGCGGTCAGGCCCATGCCGTAGGCGATGCCGACGTCGCCTTCGCGCTCGAAGATCGAGGGCGACAGCGAGGGCGAGTTGCCCATCATCGGCACCATGCTCATGCTCTCGACGCCGGCGGCGATCATCACTTCGGCCTCGCCGACGCGGATGCGGTCGGCCGCCATCTGCACCGCCGACAGGCCCGAGGCGCAGAAGCGGTTGACCGTGATGCCGCCGATGCTGTTGGGCAGGCCGGCGAGCACGGCGCCGATGCGCGCCACGTTCAGGCCCTGCTGCGATTCGGGAATCGCGCAGCCGCAGATGATGTCCTCGATCGCCTTCGGATCGAGGCCGGGCACGGCCGCCAGCGCCGCCTTCAGCGTGGTCGCGAGCAGGTCGTCGGGGCGGTAGTTGCGGAAGTAGCCGCGGTGCGACTTGCCGATCGGCGTGCGGGTGGCGGAGACGATGTAGGCGTCTTGTACTTGCTTGCTCATGGTGTCTGTCCTTAGTTGCGCACCGGCTTGCCGGTGCTGAGCATGCCCATGATGCGTTCCTGCGTCTTGGGGTGCACGATGAGCGAGCAGAACGCCTTGCGTTCCAGCGCCATCAAGTATTCCTCGGTGACCAGCGAGCCGGCATCGATGTCGCCGCCGGTGACCACTTCGGCGATCAGGCTTGCGATGTGGAAGTCGTGCGCGCTGATGAAGCCGCCGTCGCGCATATTGACCAGCTGGCCCTTGATGGTGGCGGCGCCGCTGCGGCCCGCGACCTTGAACTGGCGGCGCAGCGGCGGGCGCCAGCCGGCGTCGGCCATCGCCTTGGCCTGCTGCAAGGCCACGTACAACAGCTCGTCCTTGTTCGGCACCACGACATCGCTGTCGAGCAGGTAGCCGAGCTTCTTCGATTCGAGCGCGCTGGTGCCGACCTTGGCCATGGCCGCGGCGGTGAAGCCTTCGGTCAGGAAGGGCAGCAGGTCGCTGCCGGTCGATGCGGCCGCGTTCTCGGCCGCACGGCGCGCGATGTAGGTCAGGCCGCCAGCACCGGGGATCAGGCCAACGCCGACTTCGACCAGGCCGATGTAGCTTTCCATTGCGGCGACACGCTTCGCCGAATGCACCGCCAGTTCGCAACCGCCGCCGAGCGCCAGGCCGCGCACGGCGGACACCACCGGCACGCTGGCGTAGCGGATCTTGAGCATGACGTTCTGCAGCTCCTGCTCGGCGCCTTCGACCGCGCCGATGCCCGCGACCACGAAGGCCGGCAGCATCGCCTGCAGGTCGGCGCCGACCGAGAACATCTCGTCGGGCGACCAGATCACCATCGCCTTGTATTCCTTCTCGGCCAGCTCGACGCCGGCCGCCAGGGCCTCGGCGACGTCCGGGCTGATGGCATGCATCTTCGAATGGATGCTGGCGATCAGCACCTCGCCGTCGAGCGTCCAGAGGCGCACGTCGCCCTCGTCCTGGATCGTGGTGCCGGCCTTGTTGGCGTCGGGCGCATCGGCGCCAAGCACGCTCTCGGGGAACAGCTGGCGTTCATGCACCGGCAGCTTGCGGGCGGCGACGAAGCTGTTCTTCGAAGCGCTCCACGAACCCGCTGGCGTGTGGACGCCACCGGCTTCGGCCACCGGGCCTTCGAACACCCACTTGGGCAGCGGTGCGGTCGACAGCGCCTTGCCCGCATCGATGTCTTCCTGGATCCACTTGGCGACCTGCGTCCAGCCGGCTTCCTGCCAGAGCTCGAACGGGCCCTGCTTCATGCCGAAGCCCCAGCGCATCGCGAAGTCGATGTCGCGCGCGCTCTCGGCGATGGTCGCCAGGTGCACCGCGGCGTAGTGGAAGCTGTCGCGCAGGATCGCCCAGAGGAACTGGCCCTGTGCGCCTTCGCTCTCGCGCAGCAGCTTCAGGCGCTGTGCCGCCGGCTTCTTGAGCATGCGGCCGTAGACCTCATCGGCCTTGTCGCCCGAGGGCACATACTCGCCCTTGGCCAGGTCGAAGCGCAGGATGTCGCGCCCGGCCTTCTTGAAGAAGCCGGCCTTGGTCTTCTGGCCCAGGTTGCCGAGTTCGAGCAGCTTGGCGAGCACCGGCGGCGTCGCGAAGTTGGTGTAGAACGGATCGCTCTTCTCGTCGAGGTTGTCCTGCAGCGTCTTGACCACGTGGGCCATGGTGTCCAGGCCCACCACGTCGGCGGTGCGGAAGGTGCCCGAGCTCGCGCGGCCGAGCTTCTTGCCCGTGAGGTCGTCCACCACGTCGGGCGTGAGGCCGAACTTCTCGACTTCCTTCAGGGTCGCCAGCATGCCGGCGATGCCGACCCGGTTGGCGATGAAATTGGGCGTGTCGTGCGCTCGCACCACGCCCTTGCCGAGCGCGCTGGTGACGAAGGTCTCGAGCTGGTCGAGCACTTCGGGCTCGGTGGTCGGCGTATTGATCAGCTCGACCAGGAACATGTAGCGCGGCGGATTGAAGAAGTGGATGCCGCAGAAGCGCGGCTTGAGCGCCTCGGGCAATGCCTCGCTGAGCTTGGTGATCGACAGGCCCGAGGTGTTCGAGGCCAGGATCGCATGCTTGGCGACGTGCGGCGCGATCTTCTTGTAGAGATCGAGCTTCCAGTCCATGCGCTCGGCAATGGCTTCGATCACGAGGTCGCATTCGCCGAGCTTGGCGAGATCGGTCTCGTAGTTGGCCTGCTCGATCAGGGCGGCATCGGCCACGTCGGCCAGCGGCGCAGGCTTGAGCTTCTTGAGGTTGTCGATGGCGCGCATGACGATGCCGTTCTTCGGGCCTTCCTTGGCAGGAAGATCGAACAGCACGACCGGCACGCGCACATTGACGAGGTGGGCCGCGATCTGCGCGCCCATCACGCCGGCGCCGAGCACGGCGACCTTTTTCACTTGGAATCTGGACATGGTGGTTTGCTTCTTGATGTGGAACGCGCGTGCTTACTGCACACGCATCCAGGTTTGGGTGCGCCAGAAGGGGCCCAGGTAACCGCGCACTTCGAGCTTCTTGCCGCCGTCGATCGGCGTGAAGCTGGCGCGGTATTCCTTGCCGTTCTCGGGGTCGAGGATCCGGCCGCCTTCCCAGACGTCCTTGCCTTCGGCCTTCTTGCCGCCGCGGATGATCTCCAGCCCGGCGATCGGCTTGCCCTTGCGCTCGTCGGTGCACTCGTCGCACACCGCGTCGGGCTTGGCGTCCTTGCGCAATGTCTTCTCGATGCGGCCGGCCAGTGCGCCGCCCGATTCGGCGATGCGGATCTCCGCTTTCGACTCGCCGGTCTTGTCGTCGACGCTGCGCCAGACGCCCACCGGGGTCATCTGGGCCAGGGCGGAGGCGGCCGAAGCCGCCAGGGCGATCGCTGCGAGCAGGGCTTTCATGGCGTTCAGGCCAGCGCGGCGTCGGTGTTCATCAGCGGCGCGCTGCCGGCACGCGCGGTGCGCATTAGCGTCGCGGTCTCGGGGAACAGCTTGGCGAAATAGAAGCGCGCGGTCTGCAGCTTGGCGACGTAGAACGGGTCGGTGTTGCCGGCCGCGATCTCGCGCAGCGCGGTGCGCGCCATCAGCGCGAACATGTAGCCGAACACGAAGTGGCCCGCGACCCGCAGGTAGTCCACCGCGGCGGCGCCGACTTCGTCGGGGTTCTGGAAGCCCTTGAAGCCGATCTCGGTCGTGAACTTGGTGAGCTGCTCGCCCAGCACCGCCACCGGCGTGATGAACTCGCTCATCTTCTCGTTGACGCCCTCTTCCTCGACCAGCTTGCCCACCAGCTTGCCGAATTTCTTCAGGGTCGCGCCGTTGTTGCCGAGGATCTTGCGGCCCAGCAGGTCCAGCGACTGGATGGTGTTGGTGCCTTCGTAGATCATGTTGATGCGGTTGTCGCGCACGAACTGCTCCATGCCCCATTCCTTGATGAAGCCATGGCCGCCGAAGACCTGCATGCAGGCGTTGGTC
This sequence comes from Variovorax saccharolyticus, assembly GCF_030316765.1. Lineage (GTDB taxonomy): Bacteria > Pseudomonadota > Gammaproteobacteria > Burkholderiales > Burkholderiaceae_C > Variovorax > Variovorax saccharolyticus. The sequence continues at coordinate 514,486 of NZ_JASZYT010000002.1, read as the reverse complement.
GCGGTGTGGCCGTTGTCGGTGATGAAGGCCTTCACGATCGGCGTCAGCAGCGCGACCACTTCGCCCGAGTCCTTGCGCACCTTCTCGTCGGGGTGGTTGTGCTCCTTGTCGAGCAGCAGGGTGCAGAAGATCGCCAGCGCGCGGCCGCCTTCGGCATAGGCCTTGGCGGTCATCAGCATCTTGCGCACGTCGGGGTGCACGATGATCGGGTCGGCGTCCTTGTCCTTGGCCTTGACGCCGGACAGCGAGCGCATCTGGGTGCGGTCCTTGGCATAGGCCAGCGCGTTCTGGAACGCGACTTCGGTCAGGCCCAGCGACTGGTTGCCGACGCCCAGGCGGGCCGCGTTCATCATCACGAACATCGCCGCCAGGCCCTTGTTGGGCTGGCCAACCAGGGTGCCGGTGGCGCCCTCGATCACGATCTGGGCGGTGGCGTTGCCGTGGATGCCCATCTTGTGCTCGAGGCCGGCGCAAAAGATGCCGTTGCGACTGCCGAGCGAACCGTCGGCGTTGACGTTGAACTTGGGCACCACGAACAGGCTGATGCCCTTGCTGCCCTTGGGCGCGTCCGGCAGGCGGGCCAGCACCAGGTGGATGATGTTCGACGTCATGTCGTGTTCGCCGGCCGAGATGAAGATCTTGTTGCCGGTGATCTTGTAGGTGCCGTCGGGCTGCGGCTCGGCCTTGGTGCGCAGCAGGCCGAGGTCGGTGCCGCAATGGGGTTCGGTCAGGCACATGGTGCCGGTCCACTCGCCCGAAGTGAGCTTGGGCAGGTAGGTCTTCTTCTGCTCGTCGGTGCCGTGCGCGGCCAGGGCCTCGTAGGCGCCGTGCGAAAGGCCCGGGTACATGGTCCAGGCCTGGTTGGCCGAGTTGAGCATCTCGTAGACGCACTGGTTGACCGCGTAGGGCAGGCCCTGGCCGCCGTAGGCCGGATCGCAGGACAGTGCCGGCCAGCCGCCTTCGACGAACTTGGCGTAGGCATCCTTGAAGCCCCTGGGCGTCTTCACCTCGTGCGTGGTCTTGTCGAGCACGCAGCCTTCTTCATCACCGCCGATGTTGAGCGGGAAGGTGACCTCGGAGGCGAACTTGCCGCCCTCTTCCAGAATCGCGTTGATGGTGTCGGCGTCCACCTCGGCGTGCTTGGGCATGGCCTTGAGTTCGTCGGTGATCTTGAGCACTTCGTGCATCACGAACTGCATGTCGCGCAGAGGTGGGGTGTAGGCGGGCATGTAAAGGTCTCCGGAAAGGCTGAGGGAAGAGAAAAAGAAAAGAAAAACGAAAGGCGGGAAGCCGGCCGCGCGCGATCAGCGCGCGGTCTTGAGGCGCCGCGGCGCCGGTGCGGGCGCGGCGAGCAAGGTGTCGGTGGCGCCGCAGCGGCGCAGGATGTTGTCGAAGCCCGCGTTGGCACGCGCCAGCGAATCGGGCGAGCGCAGGAAGCGGGCCTCGTAGTGCAGCGCCAGGATCAGCGCGTGGACCTCGAAGGCGATCTGCTTGGCGTCGGCGTCCTCGCGCAGGTGGCCCTCGGTCTGGGCCTGCAGAACGGCGCGGTACATCGCGGCCAGCCAGGTATTGACCGAGTCGGCCAGCGCGTCGCGCACGGGCCCGGTGCGATCGTCGAACTCGACCGCGCCGCTGATGTAGATGCAACCGGAGTCGATCTCGGCCGAGGTGCGCTTCATCCAGTTGGCGAACATCGCCCGCAGCCGCGGCAAGCCGCGCGGCGCCTGCAGCGCCGGAAAGAACACCTCGTGCTCGAAACGCAGGTGGTACTCGCGGATCACCGAGATCTGCAGTTCCTCGCGCGACCCGAAGTGCGCGAAGACGCCCGACTTGCTCATCTTCGTGACCTCGGCGAGCGCGCCGATCGACAGGCCCTCGAGGCCGATCTGGGCCGCCAGGCCCAGCGCCGCGTCGATGATGACGGCCTTGGTCTGCTGGCCCTTGGCGGGCGCGCGGGAAGACTTGGCGGAAGTGGCGGTGTCGGGCATCAGGAAGGCGAAAGGAATAAAACGAACGGTCGTGCTATTTTGCAGGAGATTTCCGGGTTCCCCAAGTGCAATGACCCACGAACTTCGCGGGTCTTTACGCCACTTGGTGGCGAGCGTTCTCGCAGGAATCGAACTTCGGCAGCCTCCCTCCGGGAGGGCTACAACTCACTGAACTCGCTATCGGCGTCGTGCAGACGTCGCTCCCAATCCGTGATGAATGCGCGGGCCCTGCTCCGCAACGAGGCGACTCCGTCTTCAGCGGAATCAAACTCCTTGCCCAATGCGATCCGGCACCTGAACACGCCCTGCCGGTAGAGCTCGGCCCTGCCGGAAAATCGCTGTTCGGGCCGGTCCCACCAGACGTAGACCAGCACACGCCATCCCTGGTAATGGAATCGTTCGACAAGCGAGATGTCCACATCGGCCCTTTCGACAGGGGGTTGGCTGCCGGCCATTTCGCCGGCCTGGCGTCTGGTGTCCGAATGTCATACGTTGGCTCCCATATTTCAAGGCGGAGGTAACATTTCTTTCGTCGGCCCTCAGCGTCGGCCGCCACGAAAGGACCTCGCATGCGCTCACGAATCCCTGCAGCCTTGTTTGTCGTTGCCTTGCTGCTCTCGCCGCTGATGACTGCGGCCCAGCCCGCCGCCGTCCCGTCCACCACGGTGGCCTTCAAGAAGGGCGCCTCGAGCGCGGCGGTCCAAGGCAAGCTTCAAGGTCCGGATGCCGCTGCACGCGACTACGTCGTGCGTGCTGGCGCAGGGCAGAAGATGACCGTCGAGATGCAGACGAAGTCCACCTCGGCCTACTTCAACGTGCTGGCGCCTGGCAGCGAGGAGGCGCTCTACCGCGGCGAGGTGGCTGGCGAACCCAGGTGGTCGGGAGCCTTGCCCGCCAACGGCGACTATCGGGTGCGCGTCTTCCTCAATCGTGCTGCCGCCCGCCAGGGCAAGTCGGCTGCGTACACGCTCAAGATTGCCGTGGTGAACTGAGCCCCATGCGCGCCCTTCGCATGCTGCTCCAAGCCTACGGTGTCGTCGGCGTGCTCTCGCTCCTCATCATCCCCGTCAGTGCCAAGGGATGGTTCGGATCGGAGCCCGACCCGCTCGCCGCCGTGTTTGCCATCGTGCTTGCCTCGCCGTGGGGCTTGCCGCTGCTGGGCATGCTGCCGGGCAACTCGCCCTGGCTGGCGGGCATCCTGCTGGCGGCCTGCATGTCCTTCAACCTGCTGCTGGGCATCTGGCTGCTGCGCTGGTTGCGCCGACGTGCGGAGCGCAGCAAGGACAGTGCGGGCTAGAGGTCGAAGCTAGGGAAACCGCGACGGCTGGCGTCGGCCAGAACCCATGGTTCGGCCGCGATGCACGAGAATCTCCGCATGCCCCACGCAGTCTCCCACCTGCGCGCCGCCCGCCTGGCGCGCAGCGCCAAACCCTTTCTCGCTCGTGGCGGCTTCAAGCGCGAGCGCTGCGTGGACTGCCGGCTGGTGCCCAGCCATTGCATGTGCAGCTTGCGCCCCTCGTTGATCACGCGCGCCGGGGTGTGCCTGCTCATGGCGGACATCGAGCCGCTCAAACCCAGCAACACGGGCTGGTTGGTCGCTGATGTGGTGGCCGACACCTTCGCATTCGGCTGGACGCGCACCGAAACCGACCCGGACCTCCTGGCCCTGCTGTGTGACCCGCAATGGCAGCCCTACGTGGTGTTCCCGGGCCAGTACGCAGAGCCCGAGCGGGTGGTGCGCACCGTTCAACCGTCCGACGGCCTCCGGGATGAGGCCCGGCAGACGCGCCCGCTCTTCATCCTTCTGGATGGGACCTGGTCCGAGGCGCGCAAGATGTTCCGAAGAAGCCCTTACCTGGACCGACTGCCGGTGTTGAGCCTGGAGCCCAGGCAGACCTCGCAATACAAGCTGCGCAACTCCGGGCGCACCGACCACTTCTGCACCAGCGAGGTGGCCGCCTTGTGCATGAGCCTGGCTGGTGAACCTGTTGCCGAGCAAACGCTGGAAGCCTACCTGGCAGTGTTTACCCACCACTACCTGCACGCGAAGAGCCAACAGCCCATCGCGTGGGATGGCTTCGCCCACCAGCGACTGCATGAGGTGTCTCTGCTGACAAGCCGGGACAGCGGGCTCAATTCAGCTTCTTGTGGAAGCGTGCGAGCAATGCCTTGGAACGGGGAACATCGCGAAGAAACGGTGGCACGGAAAGTGCCAACAGGAGGCCGCCGGCGTCGGTGACGCGTCGGGCAGAATCCGGCCTCAACCGGACATCCGCTCACTTCGTTCAATCGAGTTCCTATGCCGTACCTTCAGCTGGACGTGACCCGCAGCTATTCCGTCGACGACAAGAAGCGGTTGGCCGCGGCGATGAGTGAGACCTACGCGCGCATGATGTCCGTGGACATTCGGCGAATCAGCGTCGCCATCCGTGAGCTGGGCGAGGGCGGGTTGTGGCGTATTCCAGAACTGGGGGACGAGCCGACTCCCGTCTCACTGCTCATGCTGGACATCCGCAGAGGTCGACCCGCCGAGCTGCGAATGCAAGTGGCAAAGGCCCTCTGCCGGCACTGCATCGACATTCTCGGCCTGCAGGAAAACCGACTCAACGTCGAGTTCACTCAGCACGATGGGGACGAGATGTACCACCCGGCGCTTGGCGGTTACAGCCCGGACTGGAAACCCGGCGAGGCGTAAGGCGGCGAAGAGAGCCCGAGGGCGCGACCGGCTGCATGCGGCCAAGACCTGGCCTTCGCTGAGGCCGTGCGCCTGACTCAACGCTGCGCCGACAACGCCACTGAAAGCTGACGCAACAGTGCGGCGCCGTCGCCCTGCCATGCACTGCCGTGCATGCAGGCAAGCGTGCGGGGTTCCTGCTCCGCAAGCCCGGCCAGCAATGCGGCCGTCTGCGGCGCATGCGCGTAGTAGTCCATCTGCTTTCGGAACGCCTCGCTGGGGCCCAGGATGTCGGCATCGGTGAGCGCCTTCTCGCTGTCGCCTGGCTGCGTGAAGAGGTCGCCGCAAAAGAACGTGCGCGTGCGCGTGTCCATCATCAGCCCGCATTCCCAGCCATGCGGAAGATGGGGCGTGTCGAACCAGTGCATCGTGTGGCTGCCGAGCGAGATCTCCTCACCGCAGGCAAGCGCGCGCGGTGGTCGGTCTGCCAGGTCACTCATCGAGACCATGGCTGCAATGCTGCCGCACAACGGCACTGCTTGCGGTGCTGCCGCGAGAAGCAAGTTCATGGCGCCGCACTCGTCCGCCTCGACATGAGAGAGCCCGATGTAGCGGAGACGCTCGACCGGCATCACGCTCGCGATGGCCTCGCACACCAGCGGGAAAAGCTGGCGCGGTCCGGAGTGGAACAAGAGCGGCTCGTCGTCGACCACGAGGTACTGGTTGAAGCTGAATAGGTTGCCGTCGGGCAGGGGCACCGGCGTGTTGATGCGGAATATGTCCGTCGCGATTTCCTGCACGTTGGTGCCCGACTGTGAATTCGTGACCATGCGCGTCTCCTGTGCGTTACGGAGCGACGACCTGATACGTCGTCAGGGCGAAACAGTACTCCAGTTTGATAGTCCGGCGCCAGAGGGAGCTGTGCACTGAAAGATGGCGTGCGAGGGAACCGGAGTCTCCGGCAAGAATGCGGACAAAACCGGCCGTTCGCCAATCAGGCAGAACCTGTGCGCGAAGGCGGCCTGTCGCGAGCAAAGTGCTCGCGAACCATGGCCTCGCAGGCGCTCCAGAGTACTGGCGAACCGCGGCGGATCGTGGGACCGTACTTCTCCAGCACCTGGATGAGGTCGACACGACCATCAGTCCACGTTCCTCCGCCGGTGAGGACATTGGCAATCAGTGGCTGCACGCGATCGAGCGCCTTGGCAAAACGTGCGTCCTCGGAGTCGCCTTCTTCAAACTCCTGCCAGAGTTCCAGAAATTCCGAGCCTTGGGGTTCGGGCAACAGACCAAACAGCCTGCAGGCCGCCTTGTGCTCCAGTTCAGCTTGCAGGGTCGGCGAGGAACCGCCGTGTAGCGGCGTATCACCTACGTCGACTTCGACGATGTCGTGTATCAAGAGCATTTTGATCACTCGTTCAGAATCGACCCCTGAACTGGCGTGTTCTCGCAGAAGCAAGCCATACATGGCCAGGTGCCAAGAGTGCTCTGCACTGTTCTCCTTGCGACTGCCATCCAAGAGCGGTGACTGCCGTATCACGGACTTGAGCCTGTCGATCTCGCGGAGGAACGCGAGTTGTTGAACCAGGGTATCGGATGGCATGGAAGTGCTTGAGAGCAGGCGCGCCGCCTAATGTGATTTCGACACCACGAACCTTGCCACAGGTGGTACGAAGTAGCCATAGGTCGGGCGCCATCGGGGCTTGCCAGGTCCAAGTTTCTCGAATGGGCGGGTGCGAGATTTGATGTCGGCCCTCCGTACTCTTGAAGGGCTCCGGCCGACGAAGTTCGCGTCACAACGAAGCCCCTTGGCCGGGCGCCGCCCGCTACTTGTCCAACCTTGCTGCGCTATCTTCAGTGCCGACCCAGCGGCTGATTCTGGAATTGCCGTCGAGGATGCAGACTTGCACCCATTCCGTGTCGTGAACCTTGCCATCGGGGCGAGCCCTTCCCTTGGAGCGGCCGATGGTCGTCACGTGATTGGGCCCCTCCAGAAACTCGCGAGGCTCGAACTCGAGTAGCTCGACCGTCTCCGCAAGCTTCGTGAAGAACCCGACCACCTGCTGCCTGCCTTTGAAGGTGCCGCCGTAGGGCGTTCCCGTTTCCGGGTTGGCAAAGAATCGCCATTCCACGTCTTCCGTGAGCATTTCGAGAAGCGCGGGTATGTTGCCGGTCGCGAAAGCAGAATAGGCTTGCTTGGCGATTTCGGTTGGTTTTCCCATGGTTTCGCTCCTCGGCTGATTGAAGGGGCGAGTAGCTTAGTACTACATCGTGCGCAGCAGTCGGTTCAGTTGTAACGATTGCCGCGGGAATCTGGTGCCTCCGTGAGCCTGCCCAGTACCGCCTGAAATCGGCCATCAACGGACACCCGTAGCGCCCCGCCGATGATTGCATTGACGACGGTCTGGGAGACCTTGCCATCCATCTGGACCCACATCACGTATCGCGTTTGCCGCTCGCGATCGAGCGAATCGAGAAGCCAGCCGCCATGGCACGTGAGATCTCCTCGCGCTCGGCCAGTGTCAGCGCTCACCGTTGAGATTGGCCCTCGAACTTTCTCAGTGCCTCTCGATAGGCCTGTGGCAGGCCCCACTTGCGAGCGCCATCGAGAATGAGGCCAAGGTACTCCCCGCTTGGGGCATGCCCGGAGGCCGCCTTGTCGAGGACCTCATAGGTGATCGCATCCAGCGAGCGGCCATCCGCAGCAGCGACCCGCACTTGAACGCGCACATAGGCCGGCGGGGTCAAGTGGGCTCCTTCGTGCCGGTCAAGTGCGGCCAAATCCTCGCCGCTCACATCGAACACCGCGCCCCATACAGACTGCCCTGGCGCCGGGACGATGTCAGCGACGCCGCACTCGCGCTTGGGTGAGTACCTGGTGAACGCCAATTTGTAGCCGGGCAGCTCGGCGGCGCAGATGAATTTGTGGGACGGGCAACGTGCACAGATCTGGTCATGCGACATGTTGGACCCATAGGCGAAGTAGTTCGGCATACGTTCAGTTTCTGCGAATCGCTGCGACCCAGCTCGTTCGAATTTTGCAGTGGATGCGAGTGCCTGGCTCTGGTCGACTGTCGCCGTTCGCCAGCTTGAGCCTCTGGCTGCCGCCTCGACTTCATCCCGAGAAGCAAGCAAGGCCCACGGACACGCCGTGTAGGCGCCGACCGACATACAGCGGCGCACAGCCGTGCAGAGTAGGCACTCGTGTCAGTCGCCAAGGGAGCCAGTGGCCATGCCGGTCGTATGCAATGTCTGCGGAAGCGCCAACCGCTCGAAGGCGAAGTACTGCGTGGGCTGCGCGCATCCATTGCCCGGATTCACGCCCTCGGGACCCGCCGCGCTCGATGCCGTGATGGCGATCCGCCCCGCCGCCGAGGCCGCGCCGCGCAGTGGTGAAGGCGGCCGCGACGGCGCCGCCGTTCCCGTGCTGCCGGCGGAAACCGCCGCCTTCTGGATGAAGGCCGGCGGTGTCGGTCTGGCCATGGTCGTGGGCTTCGCGGCCTGGTGCTTCCATGTCACGCACAAGCCCGGCGCACCTCCTCTGCAGGAACAGATCCTGGCGCTCGTGCTGCCGGAGTCGCCGCCCTCCAGGGTTGCGCCGGTTGCCCCTGTGCCACCGGTCTCGAGCGCATCGACCGACGCCGCGCAGGACGCTCGGCTGGACGCCCTGGGCATGGCTCCCGCCGCTCCTGCCGCTGCTCCTGCCGCCGAGAGCGCGGCGCGGCCGGTCCAGGCCGCCGCGCCGCAGGCGTCGCGCCCCAATCCGCCGCCTGCCGCGACACCGCGACCGGTCGCCCGGCCGCGGACGGCCGTCGCTTCGCCGCAGCGCCGCAGCCCGGCCGAGACGCCGCCACCGAGCGCGGCCGAGCGCTCCGCCTTGCGCGTCGAGCCGGATCCCGGCCCGCCGACCGCGGCCGGACCCTTGCCGCTGTACGACCGCGGGCAGGCGCCGTCGCAACGGTTCGCGGATACCGGGCCTCCCGTCGTGCCGGGCCCCGGGCCGCTGTACAACTTCGGGCGCCCGGCGGTTCGGGCCCCGTCCAGCGCGGCCGGCAACGACCCGGGGCCGCCGATCGCGGCCGGGCCGGGGCCGCAGTTCGACTACTCGACACGAGGCGCCGCTCGCTGAGGCAGGCGGCTATATTGCGCCTGGCGGTCAATCGCCAGAAAGGCATGAACATGGCACGCGTGCGAGTCGAGGGCTTCACCCTCTCGCTGGACGGATACGGCGCTGGTCCGAACCAGGATCTCGGGAATCCGCTCGGCGTGGGTGGGACGGATCTGCATCAGTGGCTGCTCCCGACACGCACGTTCCAACAGACCCTGTTTGGCGCCGACGGTGGCACGACGGGGGTCGATGACGACTTCGCTGCGCGGGGCTTCGACAACGTGGGCGCCTGGATTCTCGGAAGGAACATGTTCGGACCGATTCGCGGTCCCTGGCCCGACATGGAATGGAAAGGCTGGTGGGGGGACAACCCGCCCTATCACGTTCCAACGTTCATCCTGACGCATCACGCGCGCCCGCCCATTCAGATGGAAGGCGGCACGACGTTCCACTTCGTCACGGGCGGCATTCACGAGGCGCTGGACCGGGCGCGCGACGCGGCCAACGGAATGGATGTGCGCATCGGCGGCGGACCCGACACCATCCGCCAGTATCTGGGTGCGGCCCTCATCGACGAGCTGCACCTCGCCATCTCGCCGGTGCTGCTGGGCGCGGGAGAGCGGCTGTTCGAAGGCATCGACATGCGCGCTCTGGGATACGAATGCGTTCAGTTCGTCGCGACGGAGAAAGCCACCCACGTCGTGCTCCGGCGCCAGGGGAACTAGGCCATGCGGCATCTGTTCAATGTTTTCGGCCGGATCATGGCCATCGAAAGGCTCGATGGCCGATGGGCCAGCTATCTGATCGGGGCGGATGGCAAGCGCGGCAAGGTCGAGCTCGCCATCCCCGCCGATCTCGCGCGCGAAGAGCTCGCGCAGTACCTCTATGACGTCTATCACGAGGATGCATCGCCCACCAACGGCGACGTCTTCGAGGTTCAGAGGCATTGACCGTCCCGCTTCCTCAAAGAGTTGCCATGAAACTGATGCATTCGAAGTTCGCACGCACTCGGAAATCGCCCGCCGCCGCGACCGGCGCGCAGGCCGTCGGAACCGGAGCCCTGGGCACCATCGCGATCGGCGCCGTCGCCATCGGTGGGGTGGCCATCGGTGCCTTGTCGATCGGGCGGCTGGTGGTCGGCCGGGTCCGGATCCGGCGGCTGGAGATCGACGAACTGGTGGTGCGCCGCATTCATGTCACGGAGCAGCTCGCGCTGCCGCCCGCATCCGACTCCGAGAGTCTCATCGTCGAGCCGGCGGCTTCCCTCGAAGCAGACCGCGTTGGAGAGCCTGCGACCGGCCAGTGAAGACCGCCGCCGGGCCGCCCCAAGGCGGCTGCGGCGCCTTCAGGCGCGCCTGGAGGCCGTCTTGAACTCGGCCTCGGGATCCTGGAGGAAGTCGAGGTTGGCGCGAACCAGCGTCTCGCGCAGGCGCGCCACCGTCTTGACGCCGATCGCCTGCTCGTCGAGCAGTTCGCGCTCGGTGATGGCCGACAGATCCTCCAGGCAGAAGATGTGCAGCCTCTTGAGCGCATCCCTGGCGCCGGCGCGCACCAGCAGTTCCTCGACCGGTGTCTGGGGTTCGACCTGGGCGATATCCCAGCGCTGGGCGCCGCGCGGGGACCAGTCGAAGGACTCGAAGGCGAAAGGACTTCCCGCCGGGATGCGATGCGCCCGAAGCGCGGCCGAGTGCGCCTGCTTCTCTCGATGGATGGCCGCGCGCAGCGCCTTGAGGCAACCGAGCAACTGGTCGTCGGGGAGTTGGGCGAGGTCATTGACAGACCGGATCGTGCAGGACATGAAGGCACCTTTCGCGTTCGGACGAGCTTAGTCGAGCACCACGCGAAAGTGTTCGCACCATGGTGCGTGTGCGGCTGCACCTTGGTGCAACACGATGGCTCGGCGCCGGCGCGCTCAGCTTCGATTCGGCATGAAGTCCAGTCCCACGCGCAGCAGGACCTCCCTCAGAAGCTCGGCGGTGTGGCGCCCGATCGACTCCTTCACCAGCAGTTCCCTCTCGGTGATGGCGGAGAGATCCTCCAGATAGAAGATGCCGAGGCTCTTGAGCGCGGCCCTCGCCCCGCTCCGTATCGGGATCTCGTCGATCGGGGTCGAAGGATCGATCCGGGCAGGAAGCGATATCCGGCGGCTCCCTCGGGGATACCAGTCGAAGGCGGGGAAACTCAATGGCACATCGGCGGCGACCCGCCCCTCTCGCCGATCCTCCGCACGTTTTCGCCTGGCCTCGCCGATGGCACCCCGCAGTGCCCTGAGACAGGGCAGCAGTTCTTCCGGGGGCAGTTGCGCAAGGTCTTGAACCGACTCGATGCGACGTGACACGTTGGGCTCCTCCCTGACATTTTTTTGCCTTCAACGTTAGTGCTTTTCCAACGCTCGGCCGCAGGGAGCGCTGCGCGGATTCTCCCTAGTGTCCGCATCGAGCGGATTGCGATTTGATGGCTGGTTCGGCCGCGGTCCGACGCGGCCGGTTCATCCGCGCCGGTGCAGCAGCCGCGCGACCCCGCCCGGCATCACGAACACGAACAGGATCAGCACCACGCCGTAGATCGCCCACGGCGCGGACTGGGTGATCTTCTCGGCCGCAGTCGGGACGAACACGAGGAACAGGGCACCGTAGAGTGCACCCGAGAGCGTTCCGACGCCGCCGACCACCACGCCCACCAGCAGCGAGATCGACAGGAACATCGTGAACGAATCGGGCGCCACGAACTGCACCGCGATCGCCGACAGGGCGCCGCCGATGCCGGTGTACATCGCCGAGATGCCGAAGGCGCCGGCCTTGTAGCGCCGGTTGTCGATGCCCATCGCCTGCGCCGCCAGCGGATGGTCGCGGATCGCGACGATCGCCCGGCCGGCGCCGCTGTGCAGCAGGTTGCGCGCCAGCGCGAACAAGACCACCACCACGGCCAGCGCGAACAGGTAGAGCCACTGGTCCTGCGTGAGCGGCAGGCCGAAGGGTGCATCGGGCTTGGCCAGCACCAGGCCCTGCACGCCGCCGGTCCACGGCTCCAGGTGCTTGTACTTGAGCAGCTGCGGCATCGCCACGCCGAGCGCGAAGGTGGCCAGCGCCAGGTACAGGCCTTCGAGCTTGAGTGCCGGCAGGCCGAACAGCACGCCGGCCACCAGGCAGACCGCGCCCGCGGCCGGGATGGTCGCCCAGTAGGGCAGGCCGAAGCGGTCCATGAGGATCGCCGCGGTGTAGGCCCCGAAGGCATAGAAGGCGCCATGCCCGAGCGAGATCTGCCCGTTGTAGCCGGTCAGGATGTTGAGCCCCAGCAGCGCCACCGCGTACGACAGCACCATGGTGGCCTGGAACACCGCGTAGCCCTCAGCCAGGAAGGGAAAGGCGAGGGCCAGCAACAGCAGCAGCGCGAAAGCGGTGCGTTCGACGAGGCTCATGGCTAGACCTTCACCACGATGGTCCGGCCGAACAGCCCGCTCGGACGCACGATCAGCACGCCGACGATCAGCACCAGCGCCACCGTAAGCTTGAGTTCGGTGCCGACCACGTAGCTGCCGATCAGGTTCTCGAGCACGCCGACGATGAAGCCGCCGAGCACCGCGCCCGCCGGGCTGTCGATGCCGCCGACCAGCGCGCCGGCGAAGGCGTAAAGCAGCACGCCGCCCATCATGCCGGGGTCGAGGAAGACCACCGGCGCGACCAGCATGCCGGCCACCGCGCCGACCGCGCCGGCCAGGCCCCAGCCGAGCATCAGCATCCACCCGACGTCGATGCCGACCAGCCGCGACGACACCGGGTTCTGTGCCGCCGCGCGCATCGCGAGGCCGAGTGCGGTGAAGCGGAAGAAGCCGAAGATCAGCGCCATCACCGCGAGCGTGATCGCGATCGCGCCGACCTCGTGCGCGGACATTAGCGCCGTGCCGTACCAGGCGCGCTCCGGGAACGGGCTGGGAAACTGCTTGATCGTGTAGCCGAACAACCAGCCGGCCAGGCTGTGGAAGATCATCAGCAGCGCGATGAAGACGACCACCACCGACAGCACCGGCGCATGGCGCATCGGACGGATCACGATCCGCTCGACCAGCGCGCCCATCACGAAGGACAGGCCCACGGTGAGGCCGAACATCGCCCAGTAGGGCAGGCCGGCCTGCAGCATCGCCCAGCCGAGGTAGGTGGAGAACATCGCCATCTCCCCCTGCGCGAAGTTCACGAGGTGGGTCGACTGGTAGATCATGACCAGCGCCAGGGCGACGCTGGCGTAGATGCCGCCGGTGGCCAGGCCGGCCAGCAGCTGGTGCAGGAATGCTTGCATGTTGTCTCCTTGAGCTCGTGCTCAGCCGCCGAGGTACACGCGGCGCACCGCGTCGTTGCCGCGGACCTCTTGCGGCGTGCCGTGCAGCACGATGCGGCCGCTCTCCATGAGATAGACCGAATCGGCGATGTCGAGCGCCAGCGCGGCGTTCTGCTCGACCAGCAGGATCGAGACGCCCTGCTCCGCGTTGATGCGCCGCATGATCTCGAAGATGTCGCGCACGACCAGCGGCGCGAGCCCGAAGGAGGGCTCGTCGAGCAGCAGCAGGCGCGGCCGCGACATCAGCGCCCGGCCGATCGCCAGCATCTGCTGCTCGCCGCCGGACAATGTGCCGGCCTGCTGGCCGCTGCGCTCCCGGAGCCGCGGGAAGTAACCGTAGACCCGCTCGAAGTCTTCGGCGACGCCCGCGCGGTCGCGCCGCCCGTAGCCGCCCAGGCGCAGGTTCTCTTCGGTGCTCAGCGCGAGGAAGGTGCCGCGGCCATCGGGCACGTGGGCGACGCCGAGCCGCACGATCCGCTCGGTGGGCCGGCCGTCGGCGCGCTCGCCGCCGATGCGGATCGTGCCCGTGGTGCGCACCGCCATCTGGCACAGCGCGCGCAGGGTCGTGGTCTTGCCGGCGCCGTTGGCGCCGAGCAGCGCGGTGACCGAGCCGGCCCGCATCGACAGGTCGATGCCGTGCAGCACGCGGCTCGCGCCATAGGCCGCATGCAGCCCCTCAACTTCAAGCAGCATCGGCATGGGCGCCTCCCAGGTAGGCCTGGATCACCTCGGGGTGCTGCCGCACCGCGGCGGGCGTGCCCTCGGCGATCTTGCGGCCGAAGTTCAGCACCACCACCTGGTCGGAGATCGCCATCACCAGGCCCATGTGGTGCTCGACCAGCAGCACCGTGACGCCGAGCCGGTCGCGGATCTCGCGGATCAGCGCGGCCAGGCCTTCGAGCTCTTCGTGGTTGAGCCCGCAGGCCGGCTCGTCGAGCAGCAGCAGGCGCGGCCGGCCGCAGAGCGCGCGGCCGAGCTCGACCCGCTTCTGGGTGCCGAAGGGCAGGTCGGCCACGATGCGCTCGGCGCAGTCTTCGAGCGCCAGGAAGCGCAACAGTTCGTCCGCCCTCGCCTGCGCCTCGCGCTCCATGCGCCGCTCGGCGGGCAGGCGCAGCAGGGCGCCCACGAAACCGGCCGGCTGCCGGCCATGGCAGCCGACCAGCAGGTTCTGGCGCACGCTCATGCTGCCGAACAGCGCGAGGTTCTGGAAGGTGCGGCCGATGCCCTCGCCCGCCATGCGGTGGCGCGGCAACGTCGAGATGCGCCGGCCATCGAACTCGATGCTTCCGGCGCCGCAGTCGTAGATGCGCGAGAGGCAGTTGAAGACGGTGCTCTTGCCGGCGCCGTTGGGGCCGATCAGGCCGCAGATCTGGCCCGCCTCGACGCTGAACGACACCGCATCGAGCGCCAGGATGCCGCCGAAGCGCACCGACACCGCCTCCACGCGCAGCAGCGGCGCGCCGGTTGAAGGCGTGTTCACTGCCCGAGCAGGTCGCCGGATTTCTCGTAGCCGGTGCCGTCGAAGCGCACCAGCTGCATCTGCCGGATCGGGTAGAAGTTGTCGGGCCCGGTCTTCAGGCGGATGCCCGGATAGAGCATCGGCAAGGTCATGTCGAGGCTCGCGGCCTGCTTCATGAGGTTGGCGCGGGTCAGGTCGTCGCCGGCCTGGGTCAGCAGCTGCACCAGCGCCTGCGCCATCGAGTAGCCCGTGACGTTGAGCGTGTCGTTCGGGTCGCCCTCGGGGTAGTACTGCTTCATGAAGGCCGCGAAGTCGCGCCCCTCCGGCGTGTCGCGGCCATCGCTCGGATCGCGCAGGTAGGTGGCGGTGAGGATGCCCTTCGCATGCTCGGCGCCGGCCGGCTTGAGTACCGCCGCCACCGAGTTCGACACGTTGGTCAGGTAGTGCGCGGGCTTCCAGCCGATCGCGGCCATCTTGCGGATGGTCTGGGCCGCGAACTTGGGCTGCGAGAAGTTCATCAGCGTGTCGGCGCCCGAGCTCCTGAGGCTGATGATCTGGCTGTCGACCGTGGGGTCGCTGACCTCGTAGCTGGCCTGAGCCACGACCACCGATTTGGCCTTGTCGCCGAGGCCATCGAGGAAGCCGCGCACGATGTCCTTGCCGAACTCGTCGTTCTGGTAGAGCACCGCCACCTTGGCATCGGGCCGGCTGGCCAGAATGTGCGCGGCATAGATGCGGCCTTCGGTCACGTAGGTGGGGTTGAAGCCGATGCTCCACGGGAACTGGCGGTGGTCGCCCCAGCGCTCGGCGCCCGAGTTCACGAAGAGCTGCGGCACCTTCTTGATGTTGAGGTACTTCTGGGTCGCGGCATTGGTGGGCGTGCCGAGCGGGCCGAAGATCAGCAGCACCTTCTGCTGCTCGACCAGCTTGCGGGTCTGCTCCACGGCCACCGGCGGGCTGTAGGCATCGTCGAGCGAGATGAACTCGATCTTGCGGCCGCCGATGCCGCCCTCGGCGTTGACCTTGCGGAAGTAGGCGGCCGCGCTCTTGCCCACGGTGCCATAGACCGAGGCCGGCCCGGAGTACGGCATGGTGTTGCCGATCTTGATCGTGGTGTCGGTGGCGCCGGGGTCGTAGCGCTTCTGGGCCTGCGCCAGCAGGGCGCTGCCTGCGAGGACGGCCACGGCCAGCCAGCGGCCGGCCCTTCGAATGTCGCGTGTCTGCATTGTTCTCTCCCTGGGTGGTGTGACAGATCGGTGTGGCGGCGGACGGCTTCGGCCGTCTCTTGTTCCACGCTGACCGGCCGGCGCTTCAGGCCGGCGGGTCGGATGCGGCGCGCAGGCGATCGCGCAGGGCGCGGCGGTTGAGCTTGCCCACCGCGGTCTTCGGGATCTGCTCGGCGAAGATCACGCGCCGCGGCTTCTTGTACGACGCCAGCTGGCCAGCGACCTTCGCGATCAGTTCGGCCGCCAGCGCATCGCTTTCGGCGTGGCCGGGGGCAAGCGCCACCACCGCGGTGACCGCCTCCACCCACTTGTGGTCGGGCAGGCCGACCACCGCGCATTCGCGCACCGCGGGATGGGCAAGCAGCGCCTCTTCGACCTCGCGCGGATAGACGTTGTAGCCGCCGCTGACGATCATGTCGGAGGTGCGGTCCTTGAGGAACAGGAAGCCGTGCTCGTCGAACACGCCGACGTCGCGCGTGAGCACCCAGCCGTCGGGCTTGAAGGTCTGTGCCGTGAGTTCGGGCGCCGCGTGGTAGCCGGCCACCGCCGACGGCGCGCGCACCGCGATCTCGCCGGGCTGGCCCGGCGGCACGTCGTGGCCGGACTCGTCGAGCAGCCGCACTTCCACCTCGATGGCCGGCTGGCCGCAGGCGCCCAGCCGCTCGCCATGATGGTCTTCGGGCCGCAGCACCGCGAGGCACAGCGGCACCTCGGTCTGGCCGTAGTACTGCCAGAAGCGGTGTTGGCCCCAGAGCGCCATCGCGCGTTCGATCACGGGGCGCGGCATCGGCGACGCGCCGTAGATCACGTAGCGCAGCGCATCGACCTTGCAGGTCGCCATGGCCGGCGTCTCGACCAGCATCTGCAGCATAGTCGGCACCAGGTTGATCGCGGTCGCGCGCTCGCGATCGATCGCGGCCAGGAAGGACTCGGGCTCGAAGCCGGGCAGGATCACGGTGCGGCCGCCACGCAGCCAGAAGGGCAGCACGAAGACGCCGCTGGCGTGGATCAGCGAGGCGGCATGCAGCATCGCGTCGTCGGGCGTCGCGGGCAGCAGGTTGAGCAGCACGTTGCGGCAGATCGCGGCATAGGAGCCCTGCGTGTGCTGCGCGGCCTTGAGCGTGCCGGTGGTGCCGGAGGTGAACAGGGTCAGGATCACGTCGTCGGCGCTCACCTGAAGATCGGGGTCGCGCGACGGCTGCTGCGCCGCCGCGGCGATCAGGTCGGTGCCGCCGGGCAGGCTGGCATCGAGGCCATGGCAGTCCAGGCCCGGCAGGGCCTCGCGCAGGGCGGCGGCGCGCTCGGCCAAGTCGGCCCCGAACACCAGCAGGCGGCAGCCGGTGTCCTGCAGCATGCGCACGTGCTCGGGCAGCGACAGCCGGGCATTGAGCGGGACGCGGTTGAGCGCCGCCTTCACGCAGGCGAAGTCGAGCGGCACGCTGTAGAGGCTGTTGTTGACCAGCAGCGCGATGCGCGTGCCGGGCTCGGCGCCGCGGGCGCGCAGTGCGTGGGCCAGGCGGGCGCTAAGCGCATCGACCTCGGCGAAGCTCAGGCTGCGGCCGCCGAAGCTGACGGCAGTGCGGGGCCCGTGCTGGGCGGCACCGCGGCGGATCAGGTCGAGGGTGGTGGGGGCCATGTTCGGGTTCCTATTTGCCAAAGCTGCCGTGGCGGCCGGCGCCCTGGACGAAGCGGGCGGCACCCGCCACGGCTTCCTCGAACACCACCGGGACGCCTTGGGCGCCTTCGGCGCGCAGCGCCTCTGCCAGCGGGAGATCCCACTGGCCATAGGCCGACGCGCGATCGGCCAGCATGCAGCGGGTCGGGAAGGCAGCGATCTCGCGCGCCAGGGCGTCGGCGGCCTCGCGCGCAGTGCCTGGGTCGACCAGGCGGCTGGCCAGACCCATCGCGAATGCTTCTTCGGCCCCCACAGGGCGGCCGGTCAGGATCATGTCGAGCGCCCGGCCCATGCCGACGATGCGCGGCAGCCGCACCGTGCCGCCATCGATCAGCGGCACGCCCCAGCGGCGGCAGAAGACGCCGAACACCGCATCGCGCTCGACCACCCGCAGGTCGGCCAGCAGCGCGAGTTCGAGGCCGCCGGCCACGGCATAGCCGCTGACCGCGGCGATCAGCGGCTTGGACAGCGCCATGCGGGTCGGCCCCATCGGCCCGCTGCCGCCGCCCTGGGGATCTAGCTCATGGCGGCGCGAAGGATCGCCGACGGCGCTCAGGTCGGCACCGGCGCAGAAATGGCCGCCGGCACCCCACAGCACCGCCACCTGCTGCGCGTCGTCGGCCTCGAAGGCCTCGAAGGCGCGGCGCAGCTCGATCGCCATCGGGCCGTCGACCGCGTTGCGCACCGCGGGGCGGTCCAGGATGATCGTGCACACTGGGCCGTCGACCTCGGTCCGGATGAAAGAACCCGCCATTCGCTTGCTCCATTGATATTTCAATGAAAATGATATCGGCGGCAGAATAAGAAAGATTACACGTTTTCACCTAGATGGACATACTTCATAACATCGAAGAAGGCGAACCTTCGGCTGCGGACCTGGTGCTCGACCTGCTGATCACCCATCCCGAGCCGCACATGACGGTGCAGACGCTCGCGCGTGCGGGCGAGATCATGGGACTCAGCACGCCCAGCGTGCGGGTGGCGCTGACGCGCCTGCTGAGCCAGGACCGGATCGTCAAGACCGGACGCGGCTGCTATGCCGTGCAGTTGCAGGGCAACTCGGTGCACTACGAGGTGCAGCACTGGTTCGAGAAGGAGAGCCGGATGGGCCATTGGGCCGGCGGCTGGCTGCTGGTGCATGACGGCGACGTGCCGCGCAGCGACAAGACCGCCTGGCGGCACCACCTGCGGGCGCTCGACCTGAACGGCTTCCGCACCTTGGCGGCGGGCCTCTCGGTGCGGCCCGACAACCTCGACGGCGGTGCCGAGGCGATGCGCGCGGCGCTGGCCCGGCTCGGCCTGGCGGCGGGCAGCCTGGTGTTCGGCGGCAGCGGCTTCGACGCCGACGCCGCTGCGCGGATGCGGGCGCTGTGGGACGTGCCGGCGCTGTCGGCCGCCTACCGCGGCGCGCTGAAGCTGATCGAGGACAGCAACGCGCGCCTGCCGCGCCTGGCGCCCGAGGCCTCTGCCCGCGAGACGCTGCTGGTCGGCCGCACCGTGATCCGCGGCATCGTGCGCGATCCGCTGCTGCCCGAGGCGATCCAGCCCGGCGCGCCGCGACGGGCGCTGATCGAGGCGACCCGCAGCTATCAGGCGCGGGCGCGTGAGCTTTGGCGGGAGGTGCTGGAGGTTTGAGACGATCTGCCGACGCGAACGCCGCCGACGCGGCTTCCGGAAATCGGTGTCGGTCTCAGTCCGACGGCGCGGTCGAGGCTTCGGGGTAGAGATTGGGCAACAGGATGCCCAGCGATGACAGCGGAAAGGCGATGCGCAGCTCCGCACGATGACCGTCGCTGGCCAACAGGCCGTCGGCCAGCAATCGGGAGATGACCTTGCGTGCCGTGCGCTCCTCGAGCCCGGTCATCCGGATGAAGTCGCCGCGCGACACCGAGCCCATTGCGACAACCGTCTGCAGCGGAAGAATCGCCTCTTCGCGGTACTCGGCAAGGCCGGTGGTCGCACGCTGGACGAGCACGAAGGCGCGAATGCGGTCCCTGAGCTTCGGCAAGTCGAGCATCGTCGCCATGAAGGCCACCTGGTCCTCGCAAAGCTCGATGAAGTAGCGACACCACTCCCACAACATCTTCTGGCTGAGGTTGCCGCGGCCATCGAGGTCGCCCTGCCGTGCGCCGTCGGCGCTGTCGAGCAGTTCGTAGTAGCGCTCTCGCTGCCGCGCCAGGCCTCGATCGACCGACCAGAGACCGGCGCTCAATGGAAACAATGCGCAATGGGTCTGCAGTCGGACCGCACGACCATTGCCGTCCTCGAAGGGATGGGTCCAGGCCATGCGGTGATGCGCGGCGGCGATGGTGTAGATCACGGCGTCGACGCCGGTGAGCCGGCCATAGACCGCATCCATGCGTTGCAGGAACTGCGGGATCGACCGCCAAGCCGGGGGTTGATGCCGGCCCACCATCACGTCATGCTGGCGAAGTTCTCCCGGGACAATCACCCGACCATCGTCGGTGCGCCGATCATCAGGCAGCAGACGGCTGTACAGGCTGGCATGCGCTTGGCGAAGAAAGCCGCTGGCGAGCGCCTCGGCCTCGGTGCCGGCCTGCTGCTCCAGTTCCTTCTCGGCCTCGATGTACGCCAGCGCCACGCGTTGGCCCCTTGCGACGTCAGGGCGTTCAGAGAGGTCATGCCGAAGCGCGCGTTCGATGTTGGCGGGATGCGTCCCCTGCCCCTCGATGCGGTTCGAGTAGTAGGAGTTCATCGATCGGACGATCTCGCGCAGAGAGTCGCGCGCCTCGGGACTGGATGCCGCCCTCAGCTCCGAGGACTTCTCGAATACTCGGCGCGTGGCTTCTCGCAGTTCGTCCAGCTTTTGCGCGGGCAGCAGCGGCTCGAACTGATGGGGTTGGTCATAGACCGAGAGAGCCACTGGCTTTTGCGACATGGATTCCGGTTGGATTTCCTGTCTTATACGCCAGAAATGCCTTAAGTATCAAATACTTATTTGTACTCTCATCGATATTCGCCCACTTCCGTTTCCGGTTTCATTTCCGGTTTCGCCCCGCCGCCTTCACGCCTCGAACACCTCGGTATCCACCTCGGTGCTGCTCTGCGCGCCATAGCGCGCCCCGCTCACGGTGCGCTGGTTGATCAGCGCATCGACCCGCGCAAGCAGTTCGGGCGACAGCCGGACCTGCTCGGCCTGCAGGTCTTCCTGCAGGTGGTCGAGGCGGGTCGTGCCGGGGATCGGGATCACGTGCTCGCCGCGCGACAGCAGCCAGGCCAGTGCCAGCTGCGCCGGCGTGCAGCCGGCCTCTTTCGCCAGCGCGGTGTAGGCCGGCAGCAGCGCCAGGTTGCGCGCGTAGTTCTCGGCCGAGAAGCGCGGCATCGCGCGCCGGATGTCCTTGGCGTCGAGCGTCGACACGTCGTGCAACACGTCGCACAGGAAGCCGCGCGCCAGCGGGCTGAAGGCCACCAGCGCCGCACCCAGCTCGCGACAGGCCTGGAGCACGGCGATCTCCGTGTTGCGGCTCCAGAGCGAATATTCGTTCTGCACGGCAGCGATCGGGTGCACCGCATGCGCGCGCCGCAAGGTCGCCGCCGAGACCTCCGACAGGCCCAGCGCGCGCACCTTGCCCTCTTCGACCAGGCGCGACATCTCGCCGACCGAGTCCTCGATCGGCACCGACTTGTCCCAGCGATGCAGGTAGTAGAGATCGATGACCTCGGTCTGCAGGTTCCGCAGGCTGTCTTCGCAGTTGCGGCGCAAGGTGGCCGGGCGGCCGTCGATCACGCGGCGCAGCGTGCCGTCGTCGCCGCGCACACCCGCCATGCCGCCCTTGCTGGCCAGCGTGAAGGCGCTGCGGTGCGGCTTCAACACCCGCCCGACCAACTGCTCGTTGGCCCCGAAGCCATACAGCGCCGCAGTATCGAACAAGGTCACGCCGGCATCCAGCGCCGCCAGCAGCAGCCGCTCGCCCTGCTCCGCCGACGGCGGCACGCCATAGGCATGGCTCAGGTTCATGCAGCCGAGGCCGATCGCGCTGACCGAGAACGGGCCGAGTTGACGCTTGTGCATGGCGCGGCTCAGCTCTGCAGTTGCTGTTCCAGCTGCTGCAGAACCTGGTAGCAGGGCAGCACCTGCGCGACGCTCGAATTCGGCTCGCGGCCTTCGCGGATCGCGGCGAAGAACTCGCGGTCCTGCAGCTCGATGCCGTTCATCGACACGTCCACCTTCGAGACGTCGATCGCTTCTTCCTTGCCGGTGAAGAGATCGTCGTAGCGCGCGATGTAGGTGCCGGTGTCGCCGATGTAGCGGAAGAAGGTGCCGAGCGGGCCGTCGTTGTTGAAGGACAGCGACAGCGTGCAGATCGCGCCGTTGGCCGCCTGCAGCTGGATCGACATGTCCATCGCGATGCCCAGGGTCGGATGGATCGGGCCCTGCACCGCATTGGCCTTCACGATCGGGCTGCCGGCCTGGTAGGCGAACAGGTCGACCGTGTGCGCGGCGTGGTGCCACAGCAGGTGGTCGGTCCAGCTGCGCGCCTGGCCCAGCGCGTTCATGTTGGTGCGGCGGAAGAAGTAGGTCTGCACATCCATCTGCTGGATGTTGAATTCGCCGGCCTTGATCTTCTTGTGCACCCACTGGTGGCTGGGGTTGAAGCGGCGCGTATGGCCGCACATCGCGACCAGGCCGGTTTCCTTCTGCAGGTCGACCACGGCCTGCGCATCCTTGAGCGAGTCGGCCAGCGGAATCTCGACCTGCACGTGCTTGCCGGCCCTGAGCGCCGCGATGCTCTGCGAGGCGTGCATCTGGGTCGGCGTGCAGAGGATGACAGCGTCGACCTCCTTCAGCGCCAGCGAGTCGGCGAGGTCGGTCGTGACGTGGCCGATGCCGTACTTGGCCGCCACTTCGCGGGTCTTGTCGAGTTCGCGGCTGACCAGCGAGACGACTTCGACGCCGTCGATGTTCTTGATGCCGTCGAGGTGCTTGATGCCGAAGGCGCCGGCACCGGCGAGGGCAACCTTGATGGTCTTGGTCATTGTTGGTTCTCCAGGATGAGGTGGCCCACGGCCGTGTTGGACGCGGGAACATGGAAGAAGCGGTGCGCCACCTTGGGCGGCTTGCCGCCGGCGACGTCGGCCATCGCGCCGCGTGCGATCAGCCACATCACGAGCTCGATGCCCTCGGAGCCGGCTTCGCGCACGTAGTCGATGTGCGGCACCTTCGAGAGGCCGTCGGGGTCGGCGATCAGGCGGTCGAGGAACTTGTTGTCCCACTCGGCGTTGATCAGGCCGGCGCGCGGACCCTGCAGCTGATGGCTCATGCCGCCGGTGCCCCAGATGTGGACATTGATGTCCTCGTCGTAGGACTCGACGGCGCGGCGGATCGCCTGGCCCAGCATGAAGCAGCGGCGGCCGCTCGGCACCGGGTACTGCACCACGTTGACCGCGAAGGGGATCACCGGGCAGGGCCAGCGGAAGTCGGACTGCGGGGGCTGGCCGCACATCAGCGACAACGGCACCGTGAGGCCATGGTCGACGTCCATCTTGTTGACGATGGTGAGGTCGAAGTCCTGCTGGATCACGCTCTGCGCGATGTGCGAAGCCAGCGGCGCGTGGCCCATGACGGTCGGCACCGGGCGCGGGCCCCAGCCTTCGTCGGCCGGCTGGTACGAATCGGCGGTGCCGATCGCGAAGGTCGGGATCATGTCCAGGCTGAAGGCCGTCGCGTGGTCGTTGTAGACCAGGAAGATGACGTCGGGCTTGTTGTCCTTCATCCACTGCTTGGAGAAGTCGTAGCCCGCGAACAGCGGCTGCCAGTAGGGCTCGTGCGATTTGCCGAGGTCGAGCGCGGCGCCGATGGCGGGCACGTGCGAGGTGTAGACGGATGCGGTGATGCGGGCCATGTCAGTTGCCTTTTTTTCCAGCGGCGCCTTGAGGCTGCCGATGCGCCTGCGCAGTGCCGTCCTCGCCGACGCGGCGATTGCCCTCGACCGAACGGCCGCCCTTGATCATCATGTCGCGGTATTCCTCTTCGGTCATGCCGGTCATGCTGCCGGCCATCTGCTGGAAGCTCTTGCCGTCGGTGGCGCCGATCTTGGCCAGGAAGTAGATGTTGCCCCCGAGCGCGATGCAGCGGTTGAGGTCGCGCGCGAGCACCGCGAGCTTCTGCTCTTCGGTCATCGGCCACTCGTCGAGGTAGGCCCGCTCGTCGGCCTTGAAGCGCTCGCGGTTGGCGGCCTTCATGAGCGACATGCAGAACTGGTTCAGGTGATAGCCCAGACGCGATTGCTCGGCGTCGAAGATGGTCGTGCCGGGCACGTCCTTGTAGGGTTTCTCGAGCGACATTACTTCAGCTCCGGCCAGTACAGCCGCGTCGGGTTGTCGACCAGCAGCTTGCGCTGCAGCTCGGCGGTGGTCGCGATCTGCGGGATGAAATCGACCAGCAGGCCGTCGTCGGGCATGTGGTCCTTGAGGTTCGGGTGCGGCCAGTCGGTGCCCCACAGCACGCGGTCGGGGAAGCTCTCGACCACCTTGCGGGCGAAGGGCACGACGTCCTGGTAGGCCGCCTGCTCGCCGTTCAATGCCTTCGGGCCGGTGAGCGACAGGCGCTCGGGGCAGCTGACCTTGCTCCACACATTGGTGTGCTCGCGCATGAATTTCAGGAACAGCTCGAACTCGGGGCCGTCGATCGGCTTGCTGACGTCGGGGCGGCCCATGTGGTCGACCACCACGGTGGTCGGCAGCGCGGTGAAGAAGTCCCACAGCTCGGGCAGATCGACCGCTTCGAAGTAGATCACCACGTGCCAGCCCAGCGGCGCGATGCGGCTGGCGATCTCCAGCAGTTCGTCCTTGGGCGTGAAATCGACCAGCCGCTTGACGAAGTTGAAGCGCACACCGCGCACGCCGGCGTCGTGCAGCTCCTTGAGCTCGGCGTCGCTGATGCTGCGCTTGACCGTGGCGATGCCCTTGGCACGTCCGCCGGAGGCCTTCAGCGCATCGACCATGGCGCGGTTGTCGGCGCCGTGGCAGGTGGCCTGGACGACCACGTTCTTGTCGAAGCCGAGGTGGTCGCGCAGTGCGAACAGCTGGTCTTTCGAGGCATCGCAGGGCGTGTACTTGCGTTCCGGGGCGAACGGGAACTGGTCGCCCGGGCCGAACACATGGCAGTGCGCATCGACGCTGCCGGCCGGCACCTTGAAGCGCGGCTTGGAGGGGCCGGCGTACCAGTCGAGCCAACCCGGGGTCTTGGTGAATTTCTCGGTCATGGCGTCAGTCCAGTGAGATGTTGGCCTTGCGGATCACGTCGCCGAAGCGTTGCGTCTCGGCCTTGACGAACTGGTTGAACTGGTCGCGCGTCTGCGGGAACGGTTCGTAGCCGAAGCTCTTGAACTTCTCCAGCACGTCCGGGCTCGCGAGCGCGGTCTCGATGTCCTTCTTGATCTTGTCGGTGACTGCCGGCGGCAGGCCCGGCGGCACCGCGATCGCGTTCCAGCCGGTCACCTCGAAGCCCTTCGGGCCACCGGATTCTCCGACCGTGGGCACGTCCGGGAAAGCGGCGTTGCGCTGCGGAGCGGTCACGGCCAGGAAGCGCAGCTTGCCGGCGCGCTGCAGCGGGCCCGCGGTGGCGGCGCTGCCGAGCGCGAAGGCCAGCTCGCCGGTCGACACCGAGGTGTAGAGCTGCGTGGTTTCCTTGTAGAGCACGTGCTCCATCTTGATGCCCGCGGTGCTCGCGAACAGCTCGGAGCCCAGGTGCACCGGGTTGCCGATCGACCAGGAGCCGAAGTTGAGCTTGCCCGGGTTGGCCTTGGCGTCCGCGATGATGTCGCCGACGGTCTTGTACTTGCTGT
Source organism: Variovorax saccharolyticus (assembly GCF_030316765.1). Classification (GTDB taxonomy): domain Bacteria; phylum Pseudomonadota; class Gammaproteobacteria; order Burkholderiales; family Burkholderiaceae_C; genus Variovorax; species Variovorax saccharolyticus. The sequence goes on along the minus strand of NZ_JASZYT010000002.1, from coordinate 489,216 downwards.
CGGTCGCGACCGTGAAGAAGAAGTAGGTCTTGAACAGCGGCAGCAGCGTGTCGAAGTCCTTCACCGGGTCGTAGGGCAGCTTCTTGAACAGCGCCGGGTAGGCTGCCAGATGCACGTTGTCGAGCACGATCATGTCGTGGCCGTCCTTGGCGCCGCGCTTGAAGGCGTCGATCGCGATGAAGCCGTTGCCGCCCGGGCGGTTCTCGACCACCACCGGCTGGCCCCAGGCGCGCGAGAGCTTGTCGGCCACCAGGCGGGCGACGCCGTCGGGGCCGCCGCCGACCGGGAACGGCGTGATGATGCGCACCGCCTTGGTCGGGAACTGCTGCGCGAAGGCACCCATGGGCAGCGCCGCGGCGGTCAGTGCGCCGGCGGTGAGAGCGAGGGCGCGGGTCGCGAGAAGACGTCGAGTGACTTGCATGATGAGATTCAGGTGAGGATGAAGGGAAATCAGTCGATGTAGCGCAGGCCGGCCTTCTCGAGGGGCTCGCGCATCTTGTACATGTCGAGGCCGAGCACGCCGGAGGCCAGCTTCTCGCGCTTGGCGCCCTCGTTGGCCTCGCGCGCCACGGCCGCTTCGAGCGCCTTCGCCGCCATCGCGCGGGGCACGCAGACCACGCCGTCGTCGTCGGCCACGATCACGTCGCCGGGCGTGACCAGCATGCCGGCGCAGACCACCGGGATGTTGACCGAGCCGAGCGTGGCCTTGATGGTGCCCTTGGACGAGATCGCGCGGCTCCAGACCGGGAAGTTCATCTCCTGCAGCGTCTTCACGTCGCGCACGCCGGCATCGATGATCAACGCGCGGGCGCCGCGGGCCTGGAAGCTGGTCGCCAGCAGGTCGCCGAAATAGCCGTCGGTGCATTCGGCTGTGACCGCCGCCACCACGATGTCGCCGGCCTGGATCTGCTCCGCCGCCACATGCATCATCCAGTTGTCGCCGGGCTGCAGCAGCACCGTGACCGCGGTGCCCGACACCTGCACGCCGGGATAGATCGGCCGCATGTAGGGCTTGAGCAGGCCGACGCGGCCCATGGCCTCGTGCACCGTGGCCGAGCCGAGCTTGGCCAGGGCGTCGGCGGTGGCGCGGTCGGTGCGCTCGATGTTGCGATAGACGACTCCGAGTTCGTACATGGTCATGTCTCCTTGAGGGGTCAGAGGCCCTTGGCCTTGAGTGCGGCGTCGAGCCGCGGGAACACGCGGCGCGCATTGCCTTCGTAGATCTGGAAGCGGTCGGCGTCGCTCAGGATCTTGCTCGACTCGATGTAGCGCTTGGTGTCGTCGTAGTAGTGGCCGGTGGTCGGGTCGATGCCGCGCACGGCACCGATCATCTCGGAGGCGAACAGCACGTTCTTGACCGGGATCACCGTGTTCAGCAGGTCGATGCCCGGCTGGTGGTAGACGCAGGTGTCGAAGTAGATGTTGTTGAGCAGGTGCTCGTCGAGCAGCGGCTTCTTGAGCTCTTGCGCGAGGCCGCGGAAACGGCCCCAGTGGTAAGGCACCGCGCCGCCGCCGTGCGGGATCAGGAAGCGCAGCGTCGGGAAGTCCTTGAACAGGTCCGAGGTCAGGCACTGCATGAAGGCCGTGGTGTCGGCATTGAGGTAGTGCGAGCCGGTGGTGTGGAAGGCCGGGTTGCAGCTGGTGCTGACGTGGATCATCGCCGGGATGTCGTACTCGACCATCTTCTCGTAGATCGGGTACCACTGGCGGTCGCTCAGCGGCGGGCTGGTCCAGTGGCCGCCGCTCGGGTCCGGGTTGAGGTTGATGCCGACGTTGCCGTATTCCTTGACGCAGCGCTCCAGCTCGGGGATGCAGGTCTTGGGGTCGACGCCGGGCGACTGCGGCAGCATCGCCGCCGGGATGAAATGGTCCGGGAACAGCTGGCTCACGCGATAGCAGAGCTCGTTGCAGATGGCGGCCCAGGTCGACGAGGTGTTGAAGTCGCCGATGTGGTGCGCCATGAAGCTGGCGCGCGGGCTGAAGATGGTGAGGTCGGAGCCGCGCTCCTTCATCAGCTTGAGCTGGTTGCTCTCGATGGTCTCGCGGATGTCGTCGTCGCTGATCTTGAGCTCTGCGGCCTTGGGGGCCTTGGACGGATCCTTGAGGCCGGCGATCTGCAGGTCGCGCCAGGCGCCGAGTGCAGCGGGGGCGGTCGTGTAGTGACCGTGGACATCGATGATCATGTGGTTGCTCCTATTTAGTCAGTTGTTTCTTGATCTGTCCCGCAAGGTCTCAGCAAGGCTCCATCCCCTGCGCCCGCTTCGCCGCGTCGGCCTCGGCCGATGCCATGAAAGCCAGCATCGCACGCACGGTCTCGGCCTGGTCCGATCCGCTGCAGACGCCGCCTGAAAAAGTCGTGACGATCTGAATCGCGGCCGGCATCGGGCCGAGCAGGTCGATGCCCTGGACGTGGATCAGTTCGCTGAGCTGCTGGAAGCCGAGTTCGACCTCGCCGCGCGCGACCAGCGTGCCGACCGGCACGCCCGGCGGGGCCTGGACGATGCGGGGCTTGATCTCTTCGGCGATGCCCCAGCGCTCGAACAGGGCGGCCAGAGCGACGCCGCTCGGACCGGTGGAATAGCTGAGGCTGCGGGCGGCGAGCACTGCGCTGCGCAGCGCGTCCTCGGAGCCGATGTCGGGGTGCGGCGCGCCGGCCTTCACGGCCACCGCGACGCCCGAGCGCACCAGGTCGGTCTTGCTGCCGGCATCGACGCGGCCGGCGGCGATCAGCTTGTCGATCGCGTCGGAGGCCAGCACCACCACATCGAAGGCCTCGCCGGCCTGCACGCGCTTGGCGGCATCCACGCCGCCGACCGATTCGATCGCGACCGCGGCGCCCGAACGAGCCTGGAACGCAACGACGAGGTCGGCCAGCACCTGGCGGGTGGCCATCGACGAAATACCCTTGATCGCGGTCTTCAGCATGCTTTTCGCCTTGTCTCCGTGCCGGTGCTCGGCTCGATGGGCCGGATTTTGCGACCGTATTGCCCTGCAAGATTTGCCATAAGCCACTAGCAGCTAGAACAAATCGGCATATCATCCGACGCTGATCCCGGAGATGAAGCTTGGACCTGAAGCAACTCGCGTATTTCGTCCGCGTCGCCGAACTGGGCAGCTTCACCCGTGCCGCGGTGGCGCTCAAGGTGGCGCAGCCCGCGCTGAGCCGGCAGGTGCGCCTGCTCGAGGTCGAACTGCGGCAGAACCTGCTGGTGCGCAACGGCCGCGGCGCCACCCCGACCGAAGCCGGCCAGGTGCTGCTGGCCCATGGGCGCGGCATCCTGCACCAGGTCGAACGCGCCCGCGAAGAGCTCGACCGGGTGCGCGGCTCGCTGGCCGGCCGGGTGGCGGTCGGCCTGCCGCCCAGCATCGCGCGCGTGCTGACGGTGCCGCTGACCCGCGCCTTCCGCGAGCAGATGCCGCAGGCGCAGCTGTCGATCAGCGAGAACCTGTCGACCGCGATGCAGGACCAGCTGCTGCACGGCGGCCTGGACATCGCCGTGCTCTACGACGCCCGCCCGATGCCGGGCCTCGATGTGCAGCGGCTGCTGGATCAGTCGCTGCTGCTGGTCGGCCGCCGTCCGCCGGGCTTGCAGGAAGATCCGCCGCCGGCGCCCCTGTCGCTGGCCGAAGTGGCCCGCCTTCCGCTCGTGATCCCGAGCCGGCCGAATGCGATCCGGATGTACGTCGAGTCGGAGATGGCCGGCGTCGGCTGCACGCCGCGGGTGGCGCTCGAGATCGACGGCGTCTCGGCGATGCTCGACCTGGTGGCCGACGGCGCCGGGTTCGCGATCCTGTCGCGCAATGCGGTGATCCGCTCGATCAATCCCTCGGCCTACACCCTGCGGGAGATCGTGTCGCCGCCGCTGCAGATCCCGGTCTTCACCGCGGTCAGCGCGCTGCGCCGCGCCACGCTGACGCAACAGGCAACGCTGGAGCTGATCCGCAAGACCGGCGAAGCGCTGCTGCGAGGCTGAAAGGACTCACAAACCGGCGCAGCCAGATGCCGGGGATACCGCGGAACCGGCTTTGCCGGGCCGCTGGTATCGCCCCCCTCGAGGGGGGAGGCGCCGCAGGCGCTTCGGGGGGTGTTTCACTTCATCGCGCGGCCAGCAAGCGGTCGGCGTAGTCCTGCCAGGCGGCGTCCTTGGCCAGTCCTTCGAACACGCCGGCCTTGGCCTGGTCGGCCACCCATTGCTGCTTGTCGGCGATGGCCGAGGCCATGAGCGGCACGAAGCCGGCCTCGCGCACCGTGTTGGCCGCCTCGCGCATCTCCTCGGCCCGGCGCTGGCCGTGCTGCACCACGCGGCTGAAGAAGTAGGCGCCCTGCCGGCTCCAGTCGATGCCCGGAAAGGTCTCCTGCAGGGTCGGCAGCACATGGTCTTCGACGCCGTAGGCGCGCGCGGTGGCGTAGCTCTCGATCGCCAGCGCCTCGAGGCCCTTGATCATCACGCTGCGGCTCATCTTGATCGCGCTGGCGACGCCGAGGCGCTCGCTCACCGCCCGGGCGTCGAGGCCCCAGCCGGACAAGGCTTCGGCCAATGCGGCCGCGCGCTCGCCGCCGAGCAGCATCGGCACGCGGACCCCGTAAGGCGGCACCGAGGTCATCACACCGGCTTCGACGTAGTGCGCGCCGGCGGCTTCGACCAGCGCCGCGCACTGCTGCTTGGTGCCGGGCGAGGCCGAGTTGAGGTCGAGGAAGACGGTGCCCGGCCGCAGGTGCGGCGCGGCCTCCCGGGCCACGCCCAGCGTGTTCGAAGCCGTGACCGCGGAGATCAGCAGCGTGCTGGCCTGGCACACCGCCGCCATGGACGGGTGCGCCGCCACCCCGGCCTGCGCGGCGTGCGCCCGCTCGGCCGCCTGGCGCGCGGGATCGATGAACTTCAGGTCCCAGGCGCCGACCGTGCGGACGCCGGGCTTGTCCTTGAGTCCGAACGCGAAGATCTTGCCGACCTCGCCATAACCGATCACGCCGATGTGTTCGAGCTGCATGCCAGTCCCCTTCGAGAAATCTATTGCCGTGGAATGCCGGCCGCGGCGATCACGCCGCTCCAGCGCCGGATCTCGCTGTCGAGCAGCGCGGCCAGTTCCTCGGGCGTGCCGGCCCGCGGCTGGACGTTGAGGGTTGCCAACTGCTGCTGCACCTCGGCCGAGGCCAACGCGGCCCGCACGGCGCGATTGAGCCGGTCGACCCGCTCGCGCGGCGTCTTCCCGGGCGCGGCCAGCGCATTCCAGGAGCGCACGTCGAAACCCTTGAGCCCCGCCCCCTCGGCCGCCGTGGGCACGTTCGGCAGTGCCGGGTTGCGGCGCTCGCCCATGACCGCGATCGCGCGCAGCGCCTTGCCCGTGATCTGCGGCATGACCGGCGACAGGATCTCGACCGCGGCATCGATCTGGCCGCTGCGCAGCGCCGTCACCACTGCCGGCGTGCCGTTGAAGGGCACGACCTGCACATCGATGCCGGCCCGGCTCTTGAACAGCTCGGCCGACAGGTGCTGGGTGCTGCCGACGTTCACCGTGCCGATGTTCAGCCCGCCGGGACGCGCCTTGGCCGCAGCGACCAGGTCGGCCAGGCTGCGCAGCGGCGAAGCCTCGGGCACCACGATCGCGAGGTCGAAATAGCCGAGCAGCGAGATCGGCGCGAAGTCCTTGCGGGTGTCGAACGGAAGCTTCTGGAACAAGCCCTCGCTGACCGCGGTGCCGTTGCTCATCAGCAGCAGCGTGAGGCCGTCGGGCGCCGCGCTGGCCACCATCGTGCCGGCCACCACGCCGCCGGCGCCGGGGCGGTTGTCGACCACCACCGGCTGGCCCAGATGGCTGGCCATCGCCTTGCCGACCACGCGGGCCGTGAGGTCGGCGACACCGCCGGCACCGAAGGGCACGACGAGGCGGATCGGCTGGGTGTCGCGGCTGTCGGCATGGGCGGCGAGGCCGAAGGCCGCCAAAGAAACGAGAAGCTGTCGACGCTTCATGTGCATGTTGAATTCCTACACCTCAGAGTCCGCCAGTGTAGGCCGCCGCTTCTGACAAGCGGTCCGATGTGCTACTCTTTTGCGCATGAATGCGCGCCTTTACCAAGAGCTCGAACACCTGAGTGCCGCCGAGAAGCGCGCCCTCGGCGAAGCCTTGATCGTCAGCGCCGACAGCGAGGCATCCGCATCGCTCGTCACGGAAGCTCAACGCGCCGAGCTTCGTTCGCGACTCGCGCACCATCGTGCCCATCCGGAAGCACCGGGCGTCGGGTTCTCGCAGCTCAAGGCCAAACTGCTGGGCGACTCTCGCCGGGCATGAACTTCGAGGTCATCTACACGCCTTGGGCGCAGCTCGAGGCTGCAGAAGCCTACGCGTGGTACGCGCAGGGGCACATCCGCATGGGAGATGCCTTCGTCGATGAACTGGAACGAACGAGTGGCTTTCTTGCGCGCAATCCGTTCCTCTATCCTTGCGTGGAGCAAGAGATCCGACGAGCGAATCTCGATCGATTTCCCTACTCGCTGTTCTTCGTCTTCGACGACGCCACGGTCAGCGTTCTCTCCTGCTTTCATCAGCACCGGGATCCTCGAACCATGAGCGAACTTCTCGATCTCTGAGGCTTACTCGTAGCGCTGCCCCGCCGCCATCAGCTCCGGCGTGCCGATCAACTCGTTGAGCCCGTCGAAATCCAGCATTCGGTCGCGCCATGGCAGCGTCGTGCGGTGCGCCTGCAGGCTCGCGTAGTAGCCCTGCAGCGTGTGCGCCACCGCGCGTGCCGTGCCGCCCGGGAAGATCGCGATGCGAAAGCCGTGCGCCTGCAGCGCGTCGGCACCCTGCACCGGCGTCTTGCCGCCCTCGACCATGTTGGCCAGCAGCGGCACGCGCTGCGCGAAGCGGCGGCAGGCCGCGTCCATCTGTCCGGGCGACCGAAGCGCCTCGATGAAGAGCGCGTCGACACCGGTCTCCAGATAGGCTTGCGCGCGATCGAGCGCCGCGTCCAACCCTTCGACCGCGACCGAGTCGGTGCGCGCGAGGATCAGCGTCCCGGGCGAGGCGCGCGCGTCGAGCGCCGCCTTGAGCTTGCCGACCATCTCGCGCTGCGGCACCACGGTCTTGCCGTCCAGGTGGCCGCAGCGCTTCGGGAAGCCCTGGTCCTCGATCTGGATCATCGCGGCGCCGGCGCGCTCGAAGCCGCGCACGGTGCGCTGGGTGTTGAGCGCATTGCCGAAGCCGGTGTCGGCATCGACGATCACCGGCAGGCCCACGCGCTCGGTGATGCGCGCCAGCGTGTCCTCCACTTCGGTGAAGGTGGTGAGCCCGACGTCGGAGCGCCCGAGCCGCGTGTAGGCGATCGAGGCACCCGACAGGTACAGCGCCTCGAAGCCGGCCTGCTCGGCCACCAGCGCGCTCAGCGCGTCGTAGACGCCCGGCGCCAGCACGATGTCGCTGCGCGCCAGACGGGTCTTGAATGATTCATCGGCCATGGGATGCCTTCCTTTCCTGGATCAGCGCGGCCGCGGTGCGCGCCGCGATGTAGCCGCCGGCCACCGCGCTCAAAAGTCCGTTGCCGGAGAGATAGCCCCAGACTTCGTCGCCCGACACGCCACCCGCGGCGCCGCCGGCCGCCAGCAGGTTGGGCAGCGGCGAGCCGTCCCGGCGCAGCACGCGCGCGTCGGCGGCGATGTCGAGGCCGCCTTGCGTGTGGAACAGCGCGCCCGTGACCTTGACCGCGAAGTACGGTGCGGCCAGCGTCCGCCCGAACACCCGGCCGTCGGCGCGCGAGGCGCCGGCCTGTATCGCGTCGAGCGTCGACTGCAGCGTCGGCGCGTCGCAGCCGATGCAGGCCGCGAGTGCGGCCACGCTGTCGCAGCGCCTCAGCGCGCCCGCCGCTTCGGCTTCGGCGAAATCCGGGAAGCCGCGCGCCAGCTCGAGCAGCGGGGCATCGAACACGTTCCACGCGATGCCGCCGGGCTGCGCCAGCACATGCACCGCGGCCTCGGAGTAGCCCTGCGTCTCGTCATGGAAGCGGCGCCCCTCGCGGTTGATCTGCACCCCGCCTTCCATCATCACGGCCCAGGACATCAGCGCGCCCTGCGGCGTGACCCAGGAGCCGTGTCCCTGGTAGCCGCCGAGATCGCGCAACCGGGCGCCGATCGCCTCGCCCCAGAGGATCGCGCTGCCGTCGTTGCCCACATGGCCGCCGAAGGCTGCATCGGCCATCTCGGGCAGCCGCGCGCGCACCATCTCCGCGTTGCCGCCGAAGCCGTTGCAGGCCAAGAGCAGCGCATCGCAGGCCAGTGTCTCCTCGCGTCCGTCGGGGCGGCGGTAGCCGATGCCGCTCACGCGGTCTTCGTCGTCCAGCCACAGCGTGTCGACCAGTGCCTGCGTCAGAACCGGAACGCCGACGGCTTCGACCGCCGCCTGCAGGCGTGCCATCAGCGCCGCGCCGGTCTTCTGCGGCAGCGCATGCATCCGGTGGATGCTGTGGCCGGGATAGAGGAAAGCGTCGAGCACGATCCATTCGAGGCCATGCCGGGCCTGCAAGGCATCGAGCGCCGGCCCCACCGACGCGGCGTAGGCCCGGACCAGATCGGGCGCGGCGCGGCCGTGGGCCTTGGCCTGGATATCGGCCGCGAAACGCGCAGCACTGTCGCCCTCGATGCCCTGAGAAAGCTGAGCGCGCGTGCCGGGAGCGGGAATGAAGCCCGAGGACAGTGCGGTCGACCCGCTGGGCACCGCGTCGCGCTCGAGCAGCACGCATTCGATGCCCGCGTCATGCAGCATCAGCGCCGCCGTGAGGCCACAGGCGCCGGCGCCGACGATCGCCACAGCCGCATGCATGTCGGCCTCGATCTGCGCGGCACGTCGAATGCGGCGCACCGGGCCCTGGGCCTGGATCGTCATGTCAGCAAGCGCACGAAGGCCGCGCAGTCGAGCACCTCGGCCACGTTGCGCATGTCGGCCAGCGAGACCTGGTGGCGCTCCTCGCCGAAGGCCGCGCAGCCATCGGCCAGCACCAGCGTGCGGTAGTCGCGCATGTGGGCGTCGCGCACGGTGCTCGCGACGCCGCCGTTGGTGACGATGCCGCACACCGCCACGGTCTGGATGCACGCGCGGCGCAGCACCCAGTCGAGCTGGGTGTTGAAGAAGGCCGAGTACGCGACCTTGCTGACCGCCACATCGACCAGCCCTTCCAGCGCAGCGACGTTCGCCTGCCCCCAGCTGCCCGGCGCGAAGTCGCCTTTCTTCAGGTAGGGGCGCAGCGCCTTCAGGTGCGGCGACACCATCGGCTCGCCGGCCGCATCGGGCCACAGCGTGAACTGGCTCGCGGCGACCATGCCGCCGGCGGCCTTCAGGGCCCGGGCCACCGCGGCCACGCGGTCCGGCAGCAGCAGCGCCGGCGGGTTGCTGTCGCCGCCGCGGGCATAGGCGCCGCTGGCGTCGAGAAAGTCGTTCTGCAGGTCGATCACCACGAGTGCGGTGGTCGACCCCTGAATCGCCAGGGCCCCGCTCACGACAGCCTCACCAGCAGGTTGCCGTGCGCATCCACCTCGGCATGGAAGCCGGGTTCCAGCCACACGGTGGTGTCGGCCTGCTCGAGAATCGCGGGCCCGTCGATGCGCGAGGCGACCGGCAGGTCGAGGCGCGCATAGCGCTGCGCCTCGCGCCACTGGCCGTCGTGGAAGACGCGCTGCGTGCCCAGCGGCGCGGTGCTGCCCTCGCCCTCGGGCGCCAGCACCGCGAGGTCGAACTTCGGCCGCACGCCGATGCGCGCATAGCGCAGGTTCATCACGCGGATGCCGATGCCGTCGAGCACGCGGCCGAAGGCGGCGCCGTAGCTGGCCTCGAAGGCCGCGCGGATCGTGACGCGCGTGGGTGCCTGCGCCGCGGCGGCGGACAGCAGCACGGGCAGTGTGTGGGTCTGGCCGGCATAGAGCATGTCGAGCGCCACCACTTCGCGCACCTCGTCGAAGCGGACGCCCGACGTATCGAGCCGCTGCTGACAGGACTCTGCGAGCTCGGCGATGCGTTGCGCCAGTTGCGCGACATCGAGTTCATCGAGCGGGCGATTGAGGGTCTGCACCGCGTCGTGGCGCATGTCGGCGATCACGCAGCCGAGCGCCGAGGTCACGCCCGGATAGCGCGGCACGATGCCGGTGGCAACGCCGACCTCGCGCATCATCGCGCAGACATGCAGCGCGCCGCCGCCGCCGAAGGGCATGTAGGCGAAGCGCCGCGGATCATGCCCACGCTCGATCGACACCAGCCGGATCGCGCCCGCCATGCGCGCATTGGCGACCGTCAGGATGGCTTCGGCCGCCTGGTACACATCGAGCCCGAGCGGCCTGGCGACATGCGTCTCGATCGCCTCGAAGGACTTGCCGGCATCGAGCGCCGCCAGCAGCCCGCCGCCCAGCGGCCGGTCGGCGGCGATGCGGCCGAGCAGCACGTTGGCATCGGTCACGGTGGGGCGCATGTTGCCGCGGCCGTAGCAGGCCGGCCCCGGGATGCTGCCGGCCGATTCGGGGCCGACCTGCAGCATGCCGCTGGCGTCGACCGAGGCGATCGAACCGCCGCCGGCGCCGATGGTCTCGATCTGGATCATCGGCGAGCGGATCACCATGCCGAACTCGATCGCGGTCTGCGACGCCAGCGCGGCCTCGCCGTTGGCGACCAGCGAGACGTCGAAGGAGGTGCCGCCCATGTCGCCGGTGATCGCGTTCGGGAAGCCGGCCGCGCGCGCGATCGCCGCGCAGGCGATCACGCCGGCCGCCGGGCCCGACAGCGCGGTGCGCACCGGCAGGTCGCTGGCAGTGCGGCGCGACATCACGCCGCCGTTGCTCTGCACCACCAGCAGTTCGCCGTCGAAGCCCTGGCCGCGCAGATCGGACTCCAGCCGCTCGAGGTAGTTGCCGACCACCGGCTGCAGCGCGGCGTTGAGCGTGGCGGTCGAGCAGCGCTCGAACTCGCGGATCTCGGGCAGCACCTCGCAGGCCGAGGTGACGTGCGCGTTCGGCCACAGCGCGCGCACCGCCGCGACCGCAAGGCGCTCGTTCTCGGGGTTCGCGTAGGTGTTGATGAAGAAGACGCAGACCGCCTCGCAGCCGGCCTCGAGCAGCGCCCGAGCCTGTTCGCGCACCTGCTCCAGATCGACCGGCGTGTGCAGCGTGCCGTCGGCCAGCACGCGCTCGTCGACCTCGCGCCGCAGGTCGCGCGGCACCACCGGCACGAAGCTGCCGCGCAGGCCCCAGGTCTGGGGCCGGTCGCGGCGCCGCATCTCGAGCACGTCGCGAAAGCCCCGCGTGGTGATGATGCCGGTGCGCGCCACCTTGCGTTCGAGCAGCGCGTTGGTGCCGACCGTGGTGCCGTGCACGATGGTGGCGATGGCCGCCGCCGAATCGGCCACCCGCGCCACGCCGTTCATGAAGCCGCGCGCTTCCTCGCCGCGCGTCGACGGCACCTTGACGATGCGCGCCGTGCCCGCGGCCTCGTCGAGCACGAAGAGGTCGGTGAAAGTGCCGCCGACGTCGACGCCGACGACCAGGCGGCCCGCGCCCTGGTGGATGTTCCCTGCTGTCATCGCGCGGCCTTCTCGTCGGTTGCTTCGCCCTGGCTCACATAGCCCATGGCCCGGTCCTGCGCACGCTTGTCGCTGCTGCGCTGCCCGGGTGCGCCCCAGCCGCCGCCGCCCGGCGTCTCGAGCCGCACGCGTTCGCCCTGCGCCAGCCGGATGCCGTGCATCTTCGACACCATCGGCGGCGTGTGCCAGGCGCCGTCGTTCTCGTAGCTGAAGACGTTCACCGCGCCCTCGCCGCCGCCGGCGATGCCCTTCGGCGGCGAACTGCCGCGCTCGCCGAAGACGAAGACCTCGGCATCCTTCTCGAGCAGCTCGAGCTCGTAGACCGCGCCGAGCCCGCCGCGAAACTGGCCATCGCCGCCCGAATCGGCGCGCAGCGACCATTCGGTGAAGCGAACCGGATAGGCGGCCTCGAGGATCTCCAGCGGCGGGATGGTCGCGGTCGAGATCGGCGCGTTGGCGTGCGAGAGCCCGTCGCCGCCCGAATGGCCGCCGTGGCCGCCGCCGAAGAAGCTGAACATCACCCAGCGCTGGCCCTTGCGCGGGCCGTCGCTGCGATGGCCGGCGATCGACAGCGCATTGATGGTGCCGTAGGCCTGGGCCACGGCGCGCGTCGGATCGGCCTGCGCGGTGGCGCTGAAGATCACGTCGATCATGCGCAGGATGGTCTCGGTGTAGCCGCCGACCGGGCGCGGCCGCTCGGCGCTGATCACGAGCTTGTCGGGGATCAGGAAGTCGACCGCATCGAGCACGCCGGCATTGGCCGGCACGTCGGGGAACACATGCTTGAGCGCCACGTAGCAGGCCGCGATCGCGGTGGCGCGCGAGATGTTCACCGGCCCCGCGCATTGCGGCGAGGTGCGCGAGAAGTCGAGCAGCAGGCGCTCGCCCGCCACCGTCATGTCGAGCGCGATGGAGAGCGGCTCGTTGACGATGCCGTCGTTGTCGAGCACGTCCTCGAAGCTGTAGCGGCCATCGGGCAGCGAGGCGATGTGCGATCGCATCAGGCGCAGCGCGCGGCTGCGCAGCTCGCCCATGGCCTGCAGCACCAGCGCATCGCCGTACTCGTCGAGCAGGCCGTGCAGCCGCCTGGCGCCGAGTTCGAGCGCCGCCAGCTGGCCGTTGAGGTCGCCCCACAGGCTCTCGGGCAGCCGCGTGTTGGCGCGCAGGATCGCCAGCACGTCGGGGTCCAGCACGCCGTCGCGCACGATGCGCACCGGCGGGATCTGCACCGCCTCCTGCCAGCACTCGGTGGCCGCCGGGTTGTAGTTGCCCGGCACCGCGCCGCCGACGTCGTGCCAGTGCGCCGCCGAGGCCATGTAGCAGTAGAGCCGGCCGTCGCGGAAGAAGGGCAGCACCAGCTTGAAGTCGTTGGCGTGGGTGCCGCCGTCGTAGGGATCGTTGCTGATCCAGATGTCGCCGTCCTTCATGCCGCCGCGCGGCGCGGCGGCGGCCGCGGTCGCGCGCACAGCGAAGGCCATCGCGCCGACGAACACCGGCAAGCCCGACTTGCCCTGCACCAGCGTGTCGCCGGTCGCCGCGTCGTAGAGGCCGTGGCAGGCGTCGTGGGCCTCGGCAATGATCGGATTGAAGGCGCTGCGGTAGAGCGTCGCATCCATCTCGTCGGCCACCTGCTCGAGGCGGCCGCGCAGCACGGCCAGCGTGACCGGGTCCATCGGGGCGTGGGGAGAATCGTTCATGGTTCGGATCTTTCTTTGGCGAAGCGCTGCCGCAGCTGCTTCATGAGGCCGCCCGCGCGGACCATGTCCATCAGGAAATCGGGCACCGGCTCGCAGGCCAGGGTCCGGCCGCCGGGCGTCGACACCGAGGGAAGCGCAACGTCGAGCGTGACGCGGTCGCCGTCCTGCAGCGTCTCGGCCTCCGCGCAGCTGAGCAGCAGCAGCCCCAGGTTGAAGGCATTGCGGAAGTAGAGCCCGCCGTACGAAGGCGCGATCACCGCGGCCACGCCCAGATGCACCAACACGGCGGCGGCCTGCTCGCGCGAGGAGCCGATGCCGAAGTTGGGCCCGGCGACGATCACGTCGCCGGCGCGCACCTGGCCGGCGAACTCGGGCCGCACGGCTTCGAGGCAATGCCGGGCGATGACGTCGATGCCGTGCTTCATCGCATGGCCCGGCGCCAGCGCGTCGGTGTCGACATCGGCGCCCAGGCGCCAGACGCGATGCGTCGTCATGCCAGCACCTCGCGCGGGTCGGTGACGCAGCCGCGCAGTGCGGCCGCGGCCACGGTGTACGGCGAGCCCAGGTAGACCTGCGCCGTCGGCGAACCCATCCGGCCCTTGAAGTTGCGCGCCGTGGTCGAGATCACGGTGATGTCGTCGCCCATCGGATCGCCATAGCCGGAGCAGGCGCCGCAGGCGGTCGGGAACAGCTCGGCGCCGGCGTCGAGCAGCGCCTGCAGCACGCCTTCGTCGCGGGCGCGCTGCTGGTCGAGCAAGCTGGCCGGCGCGACGATCAAGCGCACGCCGGACGCCACCTTGTGGCCGCGCAATACCTCGGCCGCGGCGCGCAGGTCCTCCAGCTTGGCGCCGGTGCAGGCACCGACATAGGCGACGTCGATCGGCGTGCCGAGGTACTGGCTCACGCCGTGCGCATTGGCTGGGCTGTGCGGCGCCGCCACGTAGGGTTCGAGCGTCGAGGCATCGAAGCGATGGCGCGTCAGCTCGGCGCCCTCGTCGGTGAACCATGGCGCCGTATCGATCGCCGGTGCGCCGGTGCCGGCGAGGAAGTCCGAGGTGGTCGCATCGGGCGCGATCAGCCCCACCTGCCCACCGAGCTCGGCGCTCATGTTCGACAGCGTCATGCGCTCCTGCATCGACAGCGCCTGCACCGCTGCCCCGCAGAACTCGACCGCCTGATAGCGCCCGCCGTTCATGCCGAAGCGCGCCAGCATGTGCAGCATCATGTCCTTGGCCGTGACGCCCGCGGGCAGCCGGCCGTCCCACCACATCTGGATCGTCTCGGGCACGCGCAGCCAGATCTCGCCGCTGACCACCACGCCGAGCATCTCGGTGCTGCCGATGCCGAACATGTAGGCACCGAAGGCGCCGCCGGTAGGCGAATGCGAATCGCCGCCGACGCACAGCATGCCGGGCCGGATGTGGCCGTGCTGCGGCACCACCACGTGGCAGATGCCCTGGCTGTCGTAGACATGCGGCAGCCGCTGGTCGCGCGCCCAGTCGCGCGCGATGCGCACGATGCGACGCGAGTCGTCGTCGCGCTCCGGCACGTAGTGGTCCATCACCAGCACGATCTTCGACCGGTCCCAGATCCGGGCGCCCAGTTCCTCGAGCATCGGCTGCAGCCGGCGCGGCCCCGAGGAGTCGTGGAACATCGCCATGTCGACCTTGCAGGTCACGATCTGGCCGACCGCGACCGCCTCGCGGCCGCAGGCGCGGGCGATCAGCTTCTGCGCCAGCGTCTGCGGCGCGTCGGGGAAGGCGTCGGTCGGGGCGGTCATTCGGGCCTCGCTCCCGAGTACTTGACGACCTGCGCCCAGCGCTTGATCTCGCTCTGGACGAAGGGGCCGAACTGCTCCGGGGCATTGCCGACCGGAATCGCGCCTTCGCTTTCGAGGCGCTTGCGCATCGCCGGCTCGCCGATCGCCTGGCGCGCGGCGTCGGCGATGCGGCGGGTGAGCTCGGGCGCCATGTGCGCCGGCCCGAAGAGGCCGAACCAGGCGCTCGATTCGTAGCCGGGCAGGGTCTCGGCGATGGCCGGCAGATCGGGAAACTCGGGCAGCCGCCTGGCCGAGGTCACGCCCAGCGCCTTGAGCTTGCCGGCCTTGATGTGCTGCTGCACGTTGCCGACCGCGGCGAACATCAGCTGCACCTGGCCCGCGAGAACGTCCTGCACCGCCGGCGCCGTGCCGCGGTAGGGGATGTTGACGATGTAGACGCCCGACTGCATCTTGAAGGCCTCGCCGGCCATGTGCAGCGAGGAGCCGAGCGCGCCGATGGCGAAATTGAGCTGCCCCGGCTTGGCCTTGGCCAGCGCGATCAGCTCGCGCACGTTGTTCGCGGGCACCGAGGGGTGGGCGACCAGGATCGACGGCGATGTCGCCACCAGCGTCAGCGCCGTGAAGTCCTTGACCGGATCGAAGGGCAGCGTGGAATAGAGCGTGGCGTTGATCGCGTGGCTGGTGAAGCTCATGAGCAGCGTGTTGCCGTCGGGCGCGGCCTTGGCCACCGCATCGGCGGCGATGTTGCCGCCGGCGCCGGGCCGGTTCTCGACGATCACGGTGCGCCCCAGCAACGGGCCCATGCCGGCTGCCAGCGTGCGGGCGATGGAATCGGTCGAGCCGCCCGCAGGCGCGCCGACCAGGATGCGCACCGGTGCGCCGCCGACCTGGGCCTCCGCGGCACCGGCCAGCGCGGTCACGGACGCGATCAGGATGTCTCTGCGTTTCATGGGTGTCTCCTTCGGATGGGGTTCCCCGGCTCAGAGGCCGAGGTAGGCGCGGCGCAGTTCGTCGCTGCCGAGCAGGGCGTCCGGCGCGCCCGAGAAGCGCACGCTGCCGTTCTCCAGCACATAGGCGCGGTCGGCGATCTCGAGCGACTGGCCGACGTTCTGCTCGACCAGCAGCACCGCGAGGCCGCCGTCGCGCAACTGCCGGATCAGGGTGAACATCTCTTCGACGAGCAGCGGCGAGAGGCCGAGCGAGGGCTCGTCGAGGATCAGCAGCACCGGCTCGGCCATCAGGCCGCGGCCGATCGCCAGCATCTGCTGCTCGCCGCCGCTCATGGTGCCGGCGTTCTGGCGGATGCGCTCGCGCAGGCGCGGGAAGATGCCGAACACCTTTTCAAGGTTGCTTGCCCGGCGTTCGCGGGCCCGCGTGAAGGAGCCGAGCTCGAGGTTCTCGAGCACGCTGAGGTTCGGGAACACCTTGCGGCCTTCGGGCACCTGGATCAGCCCGGCCTTGACGACCTCGCGGTAGTGCGCGCCGCTCAGGTCCTTGCCGTCGAAGCGGACGCTGCCGCTCCAGGCCGGGCACAGGCCGCAGACCATCTTGTTCAAGGTCGACTTGCCGGCGCCGTTGCTGCCGAGCAGCGCGACCATCTCGCCGGCCTTCACCTGCAGGTCGACGCCGCGCAGCACCTCGACCCGGCCGTAGCCGCCGCGCAGGCCCTGGATCTCCAGCAGCGCGGTCATCGGACTTCTCCCTTCGCCGCTGCCGCCTTGCGCAGCCGCGCCGCGGTGCCATGCCCCAGATAGGCCTCGACCACCTTGTCGTTCGAGGTCACCTGGGCCGGGCTGCCCTCGGCGATCAGCTGGCCCTGCGCCAGCACCCACACATGCTCGGCCAGGTTCATCACGGCCTGCATCACGTGCTCGATCATGAGCACCGTGACGCCGCCATCGGCGATGCCGCGCACCACCGGCATCATCTCGGCGATCTCCTGCGGATTGAGGCCGGCCAGCACTTCGTCGAGCAGCAGCAGGCGCGGCTCGGTCGCCAGTGCGCGCGCCAGTTCGAGCCGCTTGCGGCCGGCGACCGTGAGGTCGGAGGCCGGCTTGTCGAGCTGCGCCGCCAGACCCACGCGCCGCGCCACTTCGTCCGCGCGCCGCAGTGCCGCGCCACGGCTGCGCTCGTGCAGGTGGACGCCGACCGCGATGTTCTCGCGCACCGTCTGGGCCGCGAAGGGCTTGACGATCTGGAAGGTGCGCGTCATGCCGAGCAGGGCGTTGCGATGCGGCTCGCGGCCCGTGATGTCCTGTCCCGCGAAGCGCACGGTTCCGGCATCGGGCTTGAGGAAGCCCGACATCAGCGCGAACAGCGTGGTCTTGCCCGCGCCGTTGGGTCCGATCAGCGCCGTGAGGCTGCCTTCGGGCACCGAGAGGCTCACGCCCTGCACCGCCTTCAGGCCGCCGAAGGCGCGCGAGATGCCGTCGAGGACGAGCAGCGGTTCAGCCACGGCCGCCTCCCTTCGCCTGCGACCAGAGCTGCCGCACCGAGAGCCCCACGCCCGCGATGCCGCGCGGCAGGAAGATCACGATCAGCACCAGCACCGTGCCGTAGATCACCATGTTGATGCCGGGCAGTTCGCCGAACAGGTTGCGCGTGAGGTCGGCCAGCAGATGCAGCACCACCGCGCCCAGCACCGGCCCCCAGAGCGTGCCGACGCCGCCGACGATGGCCGCCACCAGCGCCTCGACCGAGGTCGCCGAGCCATAGGCGATGCCCGGGTCGATGTACTGGAACACCTGCACGTAGAAGGCCCCGGCAGCACCCATGAAGGCGGCCGAGATGCCGATCGCGCCGAGCTTGACGCGGAACGGGTTCACGCCAACCGCGCGTGCCGCGTCCTCGTTGTCGCGCACCGCCTGCAGCCAGGCGCCGAAGCGGCCGTTGCGCAGCCACCAGGTGACCAGCAGCGCGGCGGTGACGAAGGCCAGCACCACCCACAGGTAGCCGGCGCGCGAGGCGAACTGCAGGTTCGACGGCGCCTCGCGCAGCGGCAGCATCAGGCCGACGCCGCCGCCGGTGAACGGCACCGAGGTGGCGAGGATGCGGAACACCTCGGCGAAGGCCAGCGTGACCAGCGCGAAGTACGAGCCCTTGAGCCCGTAGCGGAAGCTCAGCGCGCCGATGAACAGGCCGACCGCCGCGGCGCCGGCGAGCGCCAGGGCAAGCGCCACCCAGGCGTTGATGCCGCCCTGGAGCTGCGCGATCGCCTGGATGTAGGCGCCGGTGCCGAAGAACAGCGCATGGCCGAAGGAGAACTGGCCGCCGAAGCCGCCCAGGATGTTCCAGGCCTGCGCGATCAAGGTGGCGTAGAGCGCCATCATCACGAAGTTGAGGGTGGTGCCCGAGGACGTGACCAGCGGCACGCAGGCCACCAGCAGGGCGAACAGGGCGATGCCCGCCAGTTGACGCGGGCCGCTCATGCCTTCGCTCCGAACATGCCCTGAGGCCGAAACAGCACGACTCCGATGAAGATCGCGAAGATGCCGATCTGCCCCAGCGATTCGCCGAGGTAGAGCCCGCCCAGCGACTCCACCACGCCGACCAGGAAGCCGCCGATCAGCGCGCCGACGAAGCTGCCCATGCCGCCCAGCACCACGATCGTGAAGGCCACCAGCACGAAGCCGCCGCCGACCTGCGGATTGACGTAGTAGGCCGGCAGCAGGAAGCAGGCGGCCGCGCCGAGGCAGGCCAGGCCGATGCCGAAACTCATCGCGTAGACATGGTCGACGTCGATGCCCATCAGCTTGGCGCCTTCCTTCTCCTTGGCGACTGCGCGGATCGCGCGGCCCAGGTCGGTGCGGCCCATGATCCAGAACAGCAGCGCCGACACCACCAGCGCGCCGGCGAAGGCCACCAGCTTGGGCACCGCGATCATCGCGGGCCCGATCGCGACCGTGCTGAGCGAGTAGGCGGTGTCGATGTTGCGCGTGTCCGACTTGAAGAACAGCAGCGCCAGGTTCTCCATCACGATCGCGATGCCGAGCGTGACCAGCAGGATGTTCTCGTCCTTGCCGTGGCCGGCCCGGTTGATCACGATGCGCTGCAGGCCGTAGCCGAGCGCGAACATGGCCGGAATCACCAGCGGCAGCGCCAGGTAGGGATCGATGCCCCAGCGCTCCTTGAGGAAGTACACCGCATACAAGGCCAGCATCAGCGAGGCGCCGTGCGCGAAGTTGATGATGTGCAGCACGCCGTAGATCAAGGTGAGGCCGAGCGCGATCAAGGCATACACCGCGCCGGTCGTCAGGCCGTTCAGGACCGACGAGAAAAGGATGCTGGGGTCGAACATGTGCCTTGTCTAAAAGCCGGCCGGCGCAGCCAGGCCCGTTGGTGAAACACCTCGGAACCGGCTTTGCCGGGCCGACGGTGTTGCCCCCGGTAGGGGGTGGGCGCCCGGACACGAAGTGCCGGGCAACCTGGGGGCGAGCTCCATCTCTAGGCGTTCAAGGGGAACATGGGCTCGACCTCGCGGAAGTCGCGCGGGATGATCACCTTGATGTCGTTCTTCACGACCTGCGTCATCAGCGGCTGCGCGCCTTCGTTCTGGCCGTTGACGAACTTCGTCGGGCCGTACGGCATGATGTGGTTGGCGAACGTGCTCTTCTCGAGCGCGTCGATGATGGCGGCGCGCTCGCTCGACCTGGCGCGCTCCAGCGCATCGGCCAGCAGCCCCATCGCGGTGTAGGTCATGAAGACCTCGTAGCTGAAGAACTGGCCCTGCGCCTCGACCCGGCGGCGCAGTTCCTGCGAGCGCTTGTCCTTCGGGTTGAACCAGTGGTTGCAGTCGATGATGCCGTTCGCCGCCTCGGGGAACTCCTTCACGAACTTGTAGCTCGACGCCGCCCCGCCCAGCACCGAGAAGATCGCCTTGGGCCGCACCTTCTGCTGCTGCATGGTGCGCACCAGCAGCGCGTACTCGTTGTAGTAGTTGGCCGGGATCACGATGTCGGGGTTGAGCGACTTCATGCGCAGCACGATGTTGTTGAAGTCGCGCGTCGGGTTGGCGTGCTTCACCACCTCCTTGACCTCGAAGCCGTAGCCCGGCAGCTCGCGCGCCAGCAGCGCCGCGGTGCCGGCGCCGAACAGCGACTCCTCGTGGATGATCATCACGGTCTTGGCCGGATTGCCCGCGGCCTTGTTGAGCACCAGCAGGTTGGCCATCGCGACCTCGGTCGACTTCTTGTAGCCGGGGCCGAAACGGAAGGTGTTCTTGAGGCCGCGCTCGACGATCTGGTCGGCCACGCCGACATCGACCACGTGCGGCAGGTTGTACTTGGCCGCGGCCTGGGTGGTGGCCAGGCAGATCGCCGAGGCGAAGGCGCCGACGATCGCCGAGACGCCGGCCTCGTTCATCTTCTCGACCTCGGCCGCACCGGCCTGCGGCTGCGACTGCGCATCGCCGAGCAGCGCTTCGAGCTTGGCGCCGCCGAGCGACTTGATGCCGCCGGCCTTGTTGATGTCCTCGATCGCCATCAGCGCACCGAGCCGGCACTGCTGGCCCGAGTAGGCCAGCGCGCCGGTCACGGGATGCAGCACGCCGACCTTGATCGGCTTCGGCTGGGCGCCGGCCACCAACGGAAACGCGATGGCGGAAGCCACCGCGGCGGATTGCGACATGAAGCGGCGGCGGTCGGGACGATCGAAGCGATTGGGCATGGGGCTTTCCTTTTTCTTCAGTTGAACTGGGCTGACACGTCTTTGCTGACCCACACCTTGGCGTCGATGCTGCCGACCCGCGACAGTTGCATCTCGTAGGTGTAGCGATCGGGCCGGTAGAAGCCGTGCAGCCACTGCACCGGGCGTTCGGCTTCGTCGTAGATGAGGCGGCGCACGGCCAGCAGGGCCGAGCCCACCGAGACTTCCAGATGCTCCGCAAGCACGTTGTCTGCCAGGCGCGCCGAGATGGTCTGGTGCGCGCGGCCGACTTTCACGCCCGACTCCTCGAGCAGCACCAGGATCGGCTTCCTGGAGAGTTCGCGGCGGCCGAACTTGCGCGCGATGTCGTTTGGCACGTAGGTCGTGATGTGCGACAAGGGGCCTTCGCGCGTCGAGCGCACGCGCACCGCCTTCTGCACCGCGTCGCCGAGCTTCAGCTGCAGCGCGTCGGCCACCTGCGTGGAGGCGGAGATCGTCGCCACGTCGATCACCTTGACCGAGGTGTGCAGGCCCATCGTCACGAGGTTCTCGAGCAGGCCGCGCAGGTTGGCGCGCGCCATGCCGTCGGCCGCGCGTGCTTCGCTGCCCGGCTTGGGCGCCACCGGGCGCGTGCGCCGGCCGGGGTTGCGCGAGATCAGGCCTTCGGACGACAGCTGCCCGAGCGCGCGCCGGATCGTCACGCGGGCCACGCCGAACTGCGCCATCAGCGCGAGCTCGCCCGGCACGCCTTCGGCGAAGCGCCCTTCCTCGAGTTGCTCGCGCAGCACCAGATAGATCTGGTGGTACTTCGGCAAGGGCATCTGCGACATGCCCGCGATGGTTGGGCACTTCGATTGTTCTGTCAATGGGACATTTGAAGACAGGTCGAAACCTGTCCCATCCGGCCGCCCCGGCTTCGTTCAGGCGCTCTCAGGGCTCGCCGGCCAGGTCCCGCGTCGACTCGCGCACCACCAGTTCGGGCCGCAGCACCACCGTGAAGCTCGACAGCACGCGGCCCTCGATGCCTTCGAACAGCATCTCGGCCGCGCGCCAGCCCAGCTCGCGGTGCGGCAGCCGGATCGTGGTGAGCGGCGGGTTGACCATGTCGACCAGCGGCATGTCGTTGTGGCCGGTGATGGAGATGTCCTGCGGCACGCGGATGCCGTGCGCGCGCAGGACATCGTAGGCGCCGAGGGCCACGAGATCGTTGCAGCAGACCACGGCCTCGGGGCGCTCATGGCCCTCGAGCAGCTTCTGCATCGCGACCCGGCCCGCCTCGCGGCTGTAGCCCTCGCACGCCTCGACGCAGGCCAGTTCGAGCCCGCGGTCGCGCAGCGCCTGCTCGACGCCCTGGCGGCGGCCGACGCCGGTCGGCACGTTCTGCGGGCCGGCCAGGTGGCCGATGCGGCGATGGCCGAGCGACACCAGGTGGTCGACCGCCAGCTTCATCGCCAGCCGGTCGTCGCTTACCACCGCGGGCAGGCGCCCGCTCTCGTCGGCCCGGTTCACCAGCACCGCCTGCATGCCGGCCTTGGCGATGTAGTCGACCAGCGGATCGTCGCGCGTGGCGATCGCGAGCACCAGTCCGTCGACCCGCTGCGCCAGCATGCGCTCGACGATCGGACGCGCCAGCGTGGGGTCGACCACGTTGGTGACGAAGACGAAGTAGCCGCGCGCCGCCGCGCTGGCCTCGATGCCCTGAAGGATCGGCGGAAAGACCGGGTTGGTGATGTCGGGCACCAGCACGCCGATGGTGTGGGTGCGCCCGGTGCGCAGCGCCGAGGCCGCGCGGTTGGGCCGGTAGCCGAGCTTGCGCGCCGCCTCCTCGACCACCTTGAGCACCTCGGCGCTGATCAGGCCGCGCTTGTCCGGATTGAGCGCGCGCGAGACCGTGGACACGTGCACGCCGGCAGCCTGCGCGACATCGCGGATGGTGACGGTGGACGCAGGCTGGGGCTTCATGGGTGCAAACGATTGATGACTTCAGTTTCAGCGGCTTCTGGCATTTTCCACGATGACGTAGTGGATTTTTGGATTGTACTTTCCGCCGATATCGGGAAATAATATGCAAACGTTTGCAGAAAGGCCGAACACCCCATGAACTTCGTCACCACTCCCGAATCGGTGCTCCAGATCGCCCTCCAGGCCATGGAGCGCACCCCCGACCCGCGCCTGCGCAGCGTGATGGCCGCCCTCACCCGCCACCTGCATGCCTTCGCGCGCGAAGTCGAGCTGACCGAGGACGAATTCGAGCGCGCGCTCGAGTTCCTGGTCGCCATCGGCCAGGCCAGCGGCGACAAGAAGAACGAGGTGGTGCTGGCCGCCGACCTGCTCGGCGTCTCGACGCTGGTGGCCCTGCTCAACAACCAGGACCCGCAGGGCGAATCGCCGGCCGCGCTGCTGGGCCCGTTCTGGCGCGCCAACGCGCCGGTCTGCGATTGCGGCGAGAGCATCGCCCGCTCGGAAACGCCGGGCGTTCCGCTCGAGGTCGCCGGCACGGTGCGCGACGCCGCGGGCCGGCCGGTCGCCGACGCGACCATCGACGTCTGGCAGGCCTCGCCGGTCGGGCTCTACGAGAACCAGGACCCGGGGCAGGAAGACATGAACCTGCGCGGCCGCTTCCAGACCGATGCCGACGGCGGCTTCCATTTCCGCAGCGTGCGTCCGGCCGGCTATCCGGTCCCGACCGACGGCCCCTGCGGCGAACTGCTGCGCGCCCAGCTGCGTCATCCCAACCGTCCCGCGCACCTGCACTTCATGGTCAGCAAGCCGGGCCACAAGGTGCTCGTCACGCAGGTCTTCGCGGACGACGACGAGAACCTCGAGAGCGATCCGGTCTTCGGCGTCACGCGCCGGCTCATCGGCCGCTTCGAGCCGCAGCAGGGCGGGCAGAACGCCACGCTGCAGTACGACTTCGTGCTGGAGCCCGGGGAGATGAAGTTCCCGCGCGCACCGATTCCCTGAACCACCGCATCCCATGCCTTCAACCCTGGAAACCTCATGAGCTTCGATCCCACACCCCGACTCGACGGCAAGGTCGCCGTCATCACCGGCGGCCTCGGCGCCATCGGCTATGCGAGCGCACGCAGGCTCGCCGCGCTCGGCGCCAGCTGCGTGCTGCTGCACCGCAAGGGCGAGGACGCCGACGCCCGCGCCGCGGCCCTGCCCGGCGGCGAAGGCCAGCGCCATGCGGCCTTGCGCGCCGACATCGTCGACACCCCGAGCCTGCAGCGGGCCGCCGCCGAGGTGCAGGCCGGCTACGGCCGCTGCGACATCCTGGTCAACAGCGCCGGCCACACGCGGCCGGTGCCGGCCGCCGACCTCGACGCGCTGACCGACGAACTCATCGACGAGCTGCTGCGCGCCAACTTCCGCGGCGTGTTCGCCACCATCCGCGCCTTCGCGCCGATGCTAAAGGCCAGCGGCGACGGGCTGGTGGTCAACGTCTCGTCGATCGCCGGCTTCACCGGCGTCGGCAGCAACCTGGCCTATGTCGCGGCCAAGGCCGGGCTCGACGTCGTCGGCGATGCACTGGCCAAGGCCCTGGCGCCCGCCGTGCGCGTGGTCTCGGTGTCGCCGGGCGCGGTCGAATCGGGCTTCGTGCCGGGCCGCGGCGCCGAGTTCGCCGACAAGATGGCCGCCACCACCCCGCTGGGCCGCATCGGCCGACCGGAGGACGTGGCCGCCACCATCGAAGCGCTGGCCACCACGCTGCGCTTCGTCACGGGCACCCGCATCGTGGTCGATGGAGGGCGTCACCTGTGAAAACGCTGATCACCTGCGCGGTCACGGGCAACCTCGTGAAGCCCGAACAGACGCCGCACCTGCCGATCACGCCGGCGCAGATCGCCGACGAATGCCTGGCCGCGGCCGAGGCCGGCGCCGGCCAGGTCCACATCCACGTGCGCGATCCCGAGACCGGCAAGCCGTCGATGGAGGTCGAGCTGTACCGCGACGTGGTCGACCGCATCCGCAGCCAGAACCGCGAACTCGTCATCAACCTGACCACCGGCCCCGGCGGCCGCTTCATCCCGAGCGAGGACGATCCGAAGGTCGCCGCGCCGGGCAGCACCTTGCTGCCGCCCGAGAAGCGGGTCGAGCACATCGCGCTGATCAAGCCCGACGTCTGCTCGCTGGACCTCAACACGATGAACTCGGGACCCGACGTCGTCATGAACACGCCGAAGAACGTGCGCCGAATGGCCCGCGTGATCCGCGAGGCGGGCGTCAAGCCCGAGCTCGAGATCTTCGACTCCGGCGACATCAACCTGGCGCTCGATCTCATCGCCGACGGCACGCTCGAAGGCCCGGCCATGTGGACCTTCGTCCTCGGCGTGAAGTACGGCTTCGCGCCGACGCCCGAGACCCTGCTCTATGCCCGCAACATGCTGCCGCGCGGCGCCTTCTGGAGCGCCTTCGGCATCGGCCGCATGGAGTTCCCGATCGTCGCCCAGGCCTGGCTCATGGGCGGCCACGTGCGCGTCGGCATGGAAGACAACATCTACCTCGACCGCGGCGTGCTGGCCGAGAGCAACGCGCAGCTGGTCGCGAAGGCCAGGGACATCATCGTCAGCCTGGGCGGCGAGGTGGCTTCGGCGCGCGAGGCGCGCGCCATGCTGGGACTGGAAGGAGGCCGCGCATGAACGCCGTCACTGTCAACGAAAGCGCCCGCGCCCTGCGGCTGGCCCGCAAGGCGGCCGACCTGGCCGGACTGCAGCTCGAAGCGACGGCGCAGCCCGAGCCGGTCGCCAAGCCCGGCTTCGCGGTCGTGCGCGTCGGCGCCGCGGCGGTCAACCCGAGCGACGTCAAGGCTGCGCTCGGCCTGATGCCCCAGGCCGCATGGCCCCGCACACCCGGGCGCGACTTCGCCGGCGTGGTGGTCGACGGCCCGAGCGAATGGATCGGACGCGAGGTCTACGGCTCCGGCGGCGACATCGGCATCACGCGCGACGGTTCGCATGCGCGCTTCCTGGTGCTGCCCGAAGCGGCGCTGCGCGACCGTCCGCGCAGCATCTCGATGGACGAATCGGGCGCGGTCGGCGTGCCCTTCGTCACGGCCTACGAGGGCTTCCGGCGCAGCGGCATGCCGCAGCCCGGACAGACCGTGCTGGTGCTCGGCGCCAACGGCAAGGTCGGCCAGGCGGCGGTGCAGCTCGCGGCCCAGGGCGGTGCGCGCGTGATCGCGGTCCAGCGGCGCGCGGGGCCCTTCGAGGGCTTCGCCTGTGCGGCGGTCGAAGTGGTCGATGCCACCCGCGGCGACGTCGGCGAGCGGGTGCGCGAACTGACCAACGGACGCGGCGTCGACATCGCCTACAACACGGTGGGCAGCGCCTACTTCGAGGCCGCCAACAAGGCGATGGGCAAGGGCGCGACGCAGATCCTGATCTCGACCCAGGACCGTGCGGTGCCCTTCGACATCTTCGCCTTCTACCGCGGCATGCACAGCTATGTCGGCATCGATTCGCTGGCGATGGACTGCGTCGCCGCGACCGCGCAGCTCGATGCCATGCGCGAAGGCTTCGAGCGCGGCACGCTGAAGCCCTTTCCGGTGGCGCGCGCCTTCACGCTCGACCAGGCGCTGGAAGCCTACAGGCTGGTGCTGTCCGGCAGCACCGACCGCGTCGTGCTGCGGCCCTGAGGAGCAGATGCCATGCACCTGACCCGATTCGACCAGGCACCGGCCTACGAGGCGCCCAACCACTTCGACATGCGCTGCCTGCGGCTGCAAGGCAAGGAGGCCGGGCCGTCGACCCAGATGTGGATGGGCATGAGCCAGATCCTGCCGGGCGGCCACACCACGCTCGACGGCTCGCCGATCGAGAAGCTCTACCTGGTGCTCGAGGGGCGGCTGACCGTGGTGTCCGAACTCGACGGCCGCCAGGAAGAGCAGGAGCTCGGCCCCTACGACAGCTGCCGCTTCGCGCCGGGCGAGAAGCGGCAGTTGCTGAACCGCAGCCAGCGGCCGGTGCTGGTGGCGCTGGTCATGGCCAACGCCGCACCGGGCTGAGCGTCTTTTCGCCTTTCGTCGTTCCTCGACACACCCATCATTCCAACGGAGACAAACCCATGACGACATTCTTCCTCGGCCGCCGCCAGCTGCTCGCCGCAGCGATGGCCCTCTGCGCCTTCCCGGCCGCCCAGGCCCAGGGCGACTGGCCGCGCGGCCAGACGATCCGGATGGTGGTGCCGTTCACGGCCGGCAGCGGGACCGACATCGTGGCCCGGCTGGTGGCCGAGCGACTCGGGCCCGCGCTCGGCACGAGCGTCATCATCGACAACAAGCCGGGCGCCGGCGGCACGCTGGGCGCGGCCCAGGTCGCCAAGGCGGCACCCGACGGCTACACGCTGCTGGTCCATTCGGCCGGGCACCTGGTGAACCCGTCGATCTACCCGGGCCTCTCATACGACACGCTGAAGGACTTCGCCGGCGTCACGCCGCTGGCCAGCCTGCCCAACGTGCTGGTCGCCACGCCGGCCCGCTTCGCGGACGTGAAGGACCTGGTCGCGCAGGTCAAGGCCAAGCCCGGCAGCTTCAACTACGCCTCGGCCGGCAACGGCTCCGCGACCCACATGAACGCCGAGGTGTTCCGCCTCGCGGCCGGCCTGCAGGCCCAGCATGTGCCCTTCCGCGGCACGCCGGAAGCCATGACCGAGGTGATGGGCGGACGGGTCGACTGGTTCTTCGCGCCGATGGTGTCGGCGCTGCCGCTGATCAAGGACGGGCGGCTCAAGGCGCTGGCGGTCGGCACCAGCAAGCGCTCGTCCGTCATGCCTCAGGTGCCGACCACGGTCGAGGCCGGCGTGCCCGGCTCCGAGTACCTGTTCTGGGTCGGCCTGTTCGCGCCGGCGAAAACGCCGAAGCCGATCGTCGACCGGCTGCAGGCCGAGGTGGCGAAGATCATGGCGGCGCCCGATCTCAAGGAGCGCCTCGACAAGCTCGGCGCCGAGCCCTTCACGATGCCGTCGGCGGACTTCGACAGGTTCCTGGCCGACGAGACCGCCAAGGCCCAGCAGGTGGTCAAGGCGGCCGGGATCAAGGTGGACTGAGCCACCGAACCATTTTCATCTCGGTGATCCACCACCCGATCGCCTGACCCGCAACGCATGAAACTGGCGCAGCGAACTGCCAGGGATACCGCGGAACCGGCTTTGCCGGGCCGCTGGTATCGCCCCCCTCGAGGGGGGAAGCGCCGCAGGCGCTTCGGGGGGTGTTTCCGTTTCAGAGTTTGAACGGCACCACTTCCTGGCGCTGCTCGCCGAGGCCCTCGATGCCGAGGGTCATCACGTCGCCCTTCCTGAGGAACACCGGCTGCGGCTTCATGCCCATGCCGACGCCGGGCGGCGTGCCGGTGGTGATGATGTCGCCGGGCTCGAGCGTGTTGAGCTGGCTCACGTAGCTCACCAGCTTGGCGACGTTGAAGATCATCGTCTTGGTGCTGCCGGTCTGCACGCGCTTGCCGTTGAGGTCGAGCCACATCGCGAGCTTCTGCGGATTGGGAACCTCGTCGCGCGTGACCAGCCAGGGACCGATGGGGCCGAAGGTGTCGAAGCCCTTGCCCTTGTCCCAGGTCAGGCCGCGCTCGAGCTGCCATTCGCGCTCGCTGACGTCGTTGATCACGCAGTAGCCGGCGACGAAATCGAGCGCGTCCTTTTGCGAGACATAGCGCGCGCGGGTGCCGATCACCACGCCGAGCTCGACCTCCCAGTCGCCCTTGACCGAGCCCTTGGGCAGCATGACGGGATCGTTCGGCCCCTGGATGCAGCTGTTGGCCTTGGTGAACACCACCGGCTCCTTGGGGATCGGCATGCCCGATTCGGCCGCATGGTCGGCGTAGTTGAGCCCGATCGCGATGAACTTGCCGACCTTGGCCACCGGGCAGCCGTAGCGCGGCTTGCCCTTGACCAGCGGCAGCTTGTCGACCTTGAGCTTGCGCAGCTTGGCCAGGGCGGCGTCGCCGAGCTGGTCGGGGCCGATGTCGCCGACCACCGCGCTGAGGTCGCGCAGCTTGCCTTCGGCATCGACCAGGCCGGGCTTCTCCTTGCCCGGGTTGCCATAGCGAACGAGTTTCATGAATGTCCTTTGTCGTTGGATCAGTAGGTGGAGCGACCGCCCGAGAGGTCGAAGGTCGCGCCGGTGGAAAAAGAGCAATCTTCGGTGCAAAGCCAGGCCACCATCGCGGCCACCTCGTCGACCGTGCCGAAGCGCCCCATCGGGATCTTCGACAGCATGAAGGCGATGTGGTCGGGCGTCATCTGGTCGAAGATCGCGGTCTTGACCGCCGCCGGCGTCACGCAATTGACGCGGATGCCGGTGTCGGCGAGCTCCTTGCCCAGCGACTTGGTCAGCGCGATCACGCCGGCCTTGCTCGCGCTGTAGGCGCTGGCATTGGGATTGCCGTCCTTGCCCGCGACCGAGGCGATGTTGACGATGCGGCCATAGCCCTGGCTGCGCATCTGGCCGACCACCTCGCGGCAGCAGATGAAGAGGCCCGTGAGGTTGACCTCCATGACCTGGCGCCAGGCGTCGACCGGGTAGTCCCACAGCCGCGTGTTGGGGCCCGTGATGCCGGCGCTGTTGACCAGCGCGTCGATGCGACCGGCCTGCGCCAGCGTCGCCGCGACGGCCTTGGCCACCGAGGGCTGCTGCGTGACATCGACCGTCAGCGCATAGGCCTTGGCGCCGAGCGCCCAGGCAGCCTTGGTCGCGGCCTCGCCGTCGCGGTCCCACACGGTGACGCTGCCGCCGGAGGCCAGCAGCCGCTTGGCGATGCCGAAGCCCAGGCCGGTGGCGCCGCCGGTGACGACCGCGTGCCGGCCGTTGAAGTCGAGCTGGTTCATATCATGATGCCGCCGTCGACGGTGAAGGCCTGGCCGGTCGCGAAGACGGATTCGTCGCTGGCCAGGAACACCACCACCGGCGCGATCTCCTCGGCCCGCGCGAGCCGGCCCATCGGCTGGCGCGCGATGAAGGCCTTGCGTGCTTCCTCGGGGTCGGCGTTGGCGTTGATGCGGTCGCCGAGCGAGGGCGTGTCGACCGTACCGGGGCAGACCGCATTGCAGCGGATGCCCTTGGTCACGTAGTCGGCGGCGACGCTCTTGGTGAGGCCGAGCACCGCCGCCTTGGTGGTGCCGTAGACGAAGCGGTTGGGCAGGCCCTTCATGCTCGAGCACACGCTCGCCATGTTGATGATGCTGCCGCGGCCGGCCGCGAGCATGCCCGGCAGCACCGCCTGGATGGTCCAGAACTGGGCCCGCACATTGAGGCTGAAGGCGAACTCGAGATCGGCGTCGGCGGCGTCGAGCACGCTGCCGTTGTGCACCACGCCGGCGCAGTTGAAGAGCACGTCCAGCGTCGGCAGCGACTTCACGAGCGCGGCGATCGCGGCCTTGTCGAGCACGTCGAGCCTGGCGGTCTTGACGTTGGCGACGCCGTCGAAGCGCTCCAGCAGCTTCTCGTTGACATCGGTGGCCCACACCTGCGCGCCCTCGGCCGCGAGTGCGAGCACGCTCGCATGGCCGATGCCCTGTCCGGCCGCGGTGACGAGCGCGGTCTTGCCCTGAAGTCTCATGGAATGTCCTCTCGAAGCTGGTAGCGATGGTGATGCCGCGAAGGCCGCCGCGCATTCAGGGTTTCGCCCGATGGCTGGTCTCCGATGCGGATCGTATTCTGAATTGGCCTTACCACTTGTCCAATTCAGGACAACCCTTAACGCCCCCCCAGCCCCACGTGCCGCTTCAAACCGTCGAGCCCCAGCGCCTGTATCGCCAGATCGCCGACCAGCTGCGCGCGCTGATCGCCGAGGGCGAGTTCGCGGTCGGCGCCCGGCTGCCGGCCGAGCGCGACCTCGCCAGGCAGCTGGGTGTCAGCCGCCCTTCGGTGCGCGAGGCGCTGATCGCGCTCGAAGTCGAAGGCTGGGTCGAGGTGCGCACCGGCTCGGGCGTCTACGTGCTCGACCGCTCGCACCGCGCGGCGGCGCCGGTGGCGGCAGCCGAATGGGGGCCGCTCGAACTGATCCGCGCGCGCCGCGTGGTCGAGGGCGAGACCGCGGCGCTGGCCGCGGCGTCGGCCAAGCGCCGCGACCTCGACACGATGTCGCGCGCGATCGAGAGCATGCGCGAGATGGCCGACCGCAACGTGATGCCGCTCGAGGGCGACCGGGCCTTCCACCTGGCGATCGTCGAGGCCTGCGGCAACGTGGTGCTGTCCGAGACCGTGCAGGGCTTCTGGGATTCGCGCAACGGCCCGATCTTCACCCGCCTGGGCGGCTACTTCGAGACCGTGAAGTCCTGGCGCAGCGCGATCGCCGAGCACGAGGCCATCCGCGACGCGATTGCCGCGCGCGACGCCGAGGCGGCCCGCAGCGCGATGCACGAGCACATGGACAAGTCGCACCAGAGATTCAGCGCCAGCTGGCGCCGCGCCAAAGCCACCTGATCCCCGCCCGAGTCAGCCTTTCTTTTCCAACCACAACGGAGACAAGCCGATGACCAGCAAACGTTTCGCCCTCAGAACCCTCGCCGCCTGCGCCATCGCGGCCGGCGCTCTCGGCGCCTTCGGCCTCGCGCAGGCCCAGACCAAGCTCAAGTGGGCACATGTCTACGAGACCTCCGAGCCCTTCCACAAGTACTCGGTGTGGGCCGCCGAGGAGATCAAGAAGCGCACCAACGGCAAGTACGACATCCAGGTCTTCCCGGCTTCGAGCCTGGGCAAGGAATCGGACATCAACCAGGGCCTGACGCTGGGCACGGTCGACATCATCCTGACCGGCGCGAGCTTCGCGGGCAACACCTACAAGCCGCTGGCCGTGACCTACTTCCCGTTCATCTTCCGCGACTCGGAGCATCTGCTGAAGTACGCGCAGAGCGATGTCTTCAAGGAGCTCGCCAAGGGCTACGACGAGAAGAGCGGCAACCACATCACGGCCCTCAACTACTACGGCGCGCGCCACGTGACCTCGAGTGCCGCCAAGCCGGTCAGCAAGCCCGAGGACATGAAGGGCCTGAAGATCCGCGTGCCCGATGCGCCGGCCTACCTCGCATTCCCGAAATCGCTGGGCGCCAATGCCACGCCGATCGCCTTCGCCGAGGTCTACCTCGCGCTGCAGAGCGGCACGGTCGACGCCCAGGAGAACCCGCTGCCGACCATCGAGGCCAAGAAGTTCTACGAAGTGCAGAAGAACATCTCGCTGACCGGCCACATCGTCGATTCGCTGCTCACCGTGACCTCGGGCCAGCTCTGGGGCAAGCTCAGCGCCGATGAAAAGAAGATCTTCAGCGAGGTGATGCAGGAAGCCGCCGAGAAGACCGGCCGCGAGATCATCGCCTCCGAGATCCGCCTGGCCGACGAGTTCAAGAAGAAGGGCAACAACGTCATCACGGTCGACAAGAACGCCTTCCGCGAAGCCGTGCTGAAGGCCACCAAGCCGACCGACCAGGGCTATCGCCAGCAGGACTACGACCGCATCCTCGCGATCAAGTAGGCCGCGCCTGCCGCGCCCGGCGACCGCGCGGCCGCCGGGCCCTTCGCCCCAACGACAAGGACCCACGATGAGCGACCAGAAACTGCTCGGCGACGACGGCGAGTTCCATGTGACCGACGAGGCGATCGACCTGTCGGACACCATCTTCGAAGGCTGGCTCGCGCTGGGCATCTTCTGGCTGCTCGGCCTCACGGTGCTCTACCAATTCGTCACGCGCTACGTGATGAACGACTCGGCCGCCTGGACCGAGGAGATCGCGCGCTACCTGCTGGTGGGCGTGGTGTTCGTCGGCGCGGCGATCGGCGTCGCCAAGAACAACCACATCCAGGTCGATTTCTTCTACCGCCACATGCCGCCGGCGATGTGCCGCGTGATGGGCATCCTGGTCGACCTGGTGCGCACGCTGTTCTTCGTTGCGGCCGTGATCATGACCGCGCAGATGATGGCCAAGATCGGCAACAACGCGAGCATGACCATCGTCGACCTGCCGATGAACATCGTCTACGGCGTCTGCCTGTTCGGCTTCCTCGCCATGCTGGTGCGCTCGATCCAGGCCAGCGTGGTGCACTGGCGGCGCGGCTACACCGTGCTCGAGCGTCCCGAAACCACCATCCACGACCGCTGAGGACGCCGCATGCTGAAGATCGCTTTCCTCCTTTTCATGAGCGCCGGCATCCCGGTCGCCGTGGCCATGGCCGGCGCCTCGCTGGTCTACATCCTTTGGACCGGCAACCTGCCCGGCTTCGTCGTCATCCATCGCATGGTGAGCGGCGTCGACAGCTTCCCGCTGCTGGCCGTGCCCTTCTTCATCCTGGCCGGCAACCTGATGAACAACGCGGGCATCACCAACCGCATCTACAACTTCGCGCTGGCGCTGGTAGGGTGGCTCAAGGGCGGACTCGGCCACGTCAACGTGCTGGGTTCCGTGATCTTCTCGGGCATGAGCGGCACGGCCATCGCCGACGCCGCGGGCCTGGGCACCATCGAGATCAAGGCGATGAAGGAGCATGGCTACTCGACCGAGTTCGCGGTCGGCGTGACGGCCGCTTCGGCCACGCTCGGCCCGATCATTCCGCCGAGCCTGCCCTTCGTGATCTACGGGATGATGGCCAACGTGTCGGTCGGCGCGCTGTTCATCGCCGGCATCCTGCCGGGCGCGATCATGACCCTCCTGATGATGCTCACGGTCACCTACTACGCGCACAAGAACGGCTGGGGAGCGGACGTCAAGTTCCAGTGGCCGCGACTCATCAAGGCGCTGGTCGAACTGCTGATCGTCTGCCTCTGGCCGACGCTGCTGTGGATCGCGGTCGACGACTTCGGTGCGCCCGCGCAGCCGGCGGTGCTCGTCGCGCTGGTCATCCTGTTCGTCGCCGACAAGATCTTCAAGTTCGACGCGGTGCTGCCGATCATGACGCCGGTGCTGCTGATCGGCGGCATGGCGACGGGCCTCTTCACGGCCACCGAAGGCGCCATCGCGGCCTGCGTCTGGGCGATGGTGCTGGGCTTCTTCTGGTACCGCACGCTCAAGTGGAAGATGTTCGTCAAGGTCTGCCTGGAGACGGTGGAGTCGACCTCGACCGTGCTGTTCATCGTCGCGGCCGCATCGATCTTCGGCTGGATGCTCACGGCCACGGGCGTCACGGCGGACATCGCGGCCTGGGTGCTCAACTTCACCAAGGAAGCCTGGGTGTTCCTGCTGCTGGCGAACCTGCTGATGCTGTTCGTCGGCTGCTTCCTCGAAACCACCGCGGCGATCACGATCCTGGTGCCGATCCTGCTGCCGATCTCGAACCAGCTCGGCATCGACCCGGTCCATTTCGGCGTGGTGATGGTGCTCAACCTGATGATCGGCGTGCTGCACCCGCCGATGGGCATGGTGCTGTTCGTGCTCGCCCGCATCGCCAACCTGAGCATCGAGCGCACCACGATGGCGATCCTGCCGTGGCTGATACCGCTGCTGCTGAGCCTGGCACTGATCACCTACTGGCCGGCCACCGTGCTGTGGCTGCCGAAGATCATGCAATGAATCCACCCACGAGAACGGGAGCCCCGATGAACCCCTTTATCCGTCTCCATCCCGCCGACGACGTCGTCATCGCGCGCGGGCAACTGGTCGGCGGCACGCCGGTCGAGGACGTGACGGCGCGCGGCCTGATCCCGCCCGGCCACAAGGTCGCGGTGCGCGCCATCGCCGAGGGCGCGCCGGTGCGCCGCTACAACCAGATCATCGGCTTCGCGAGCCGGCCGATCGCGCCCGGCGAGCACGTGCATACGCACAACCTTGACATGGGGCCCGACAAGGGCCACTTCGAGCGCGACTACGCCTTCGGCGCCGACGTGAAGGCGCCGCCGCCGAAACGCGAGGCCACCTTCATGGGCATCCGGCGGGCCGACGGCCGCGTCGCGACGCGCAACTACATCGGCGTGCTGACCAGCGTCAACTGCTCGGCCACCGCGGCACGCGCGATCGCTGACCACTTCTCGCGCCAGACCCACCCGGCGGCGCTGGCCGACTTCCCGAACGTCGACGGCGTGGTCGCGCTCACGCACGGCACCGGCTGCGGCATGGACACCGGCGGCATGGGCATGCAGCTGCTCGAACGCACTCTCACGGGCTACGCCACGCACCCCAACTTCGCCGCCGTGCTGGTGGTCGGACTGGGCTGCGAGGCGAACCAGATCAATGCCTGGCTCGCCACCGGCCACCTGAGCGAAGGCCAGAACTTCCGCGTCTTCAACATCCAGGACACCGGCGGCACCCGCAAGACGGTCGAGAAAGGCGTGGCGCTGATCAACGAGATGCTGCCGAGGGCCAACGCCGTGAAGCGCGAGCCGGTGAGTGCCGCCCACATCACGATCGGGCTGCAGTGCGGCGGCTCCGACGGCTACTCGGGCATCAGCGCCAACCCGGCGCTGGGCGCCGCGGTCGACCTGCTGGTGGCGCACGGCGGCACCGCGATCCTGTCGGAGACGCCCGAGGTCTACGGCGCCGAGCACCTGCTGACGCGCCGCGCGGTGCGGCGCGAGGTCGGCGAGAAGCTGGTCGAGCGCATCCGCTGGTGGGAGCACTACACCGCCATCAACGAGGGCGAGATGAACAACAACCCCTCGCCCGGCAACAAGGCCGGCGGACTCACGACCATCCTCGAGAAGTCGCTGGGCGCGGTGGCCAAGGGCGGCACCAGCAACCTCGAGGCGGTCTACGAGTACGCCGAGCCCGTGACCGCGCACGGTTTCGTCTACATGGACACGCCGGGCTACGACCCGGTCAGCGCCACCGGCCAGGTGGCGGGCGGCGCCAACATCATCTGCTTCACCACCGGCCGCGGCTCGGCCTACGGCTGCGCGCCCTCGCCGTCGCTCAAGCTGGCCACCAACTCGGCGCTGTGGCAGCGGCAGGAAGAAGACATGGACATCAACTGCGGCGAGATCGTCGAAGGCACGGTGTCGATCCAGGAGATGGGCCAGCGCATCTTCGAGATGGTGCTGGCGACCGCTTCGGGCGAGCCGTCGAAGAGCGAGCGCCACGGCTACGGGCAGAACGAGTTCGTGCCCTGGCAAGTCGGCGCGGTGATGTAGCGCGATGGCCTCCTCCGTTCAAGCGCCCTACGGCACGCTCGAAGGCACCGGCATCGAGAAACTCGATCCGCGCTTCAACCGGCTGGTGCCCGGGCCCGAGAAGGTCGAGCGGCTCTGGACCGGCGCCCGCTGGTGCGAAGGGCCGGCATGGTTCGGCGCCCATCGCACGCTGATCTGGTCCGACATCCCGAACAACCGCATGATGCGGCTCGACGAACGCAACGGCGGCGTCGCCGTGTTCCGCGAGCCGGCCGACAATTCGAACGGCAACACGGTCGACCGCCAGGGGCGTCTCGTGAGCTGCGAGCACCTGACGCGGCGCGTGACCCGCACCGAGCACGACGGCAGCCTCACGGTGCTGGCCTCGCACTGGCAGGGCCTGCGCCTGAACTCGCCGAACGATGTCGTGGTCCACTCCGACGGCGGCGTCTGGTTCACCGATCCGAGCTACGGCATCCTGAGCGACTACGAGGGCCTCCGCGCCGACAGCGAGATCGGCGCCTGCAACGTCTACCGCATCGACCCCGCGAGCGGCGCGGTGGACCTGGTCGCCGACGATTTCGTCAAGCCCAACGGGCTGGCCTTCTCGCCCGACGAATCGATGCTCTACATCGCCGACACCGGCGCCAGCCATGCGGACGGCGGACCGCGCCACATCCGCCGCTTCGCGGTTGCGGGCGATGGTCGCCGGCTGGGGGACGGCAGCCTGTTCGCGGAATGCACGCACGGCATGTTCGACGGCTTCCGGCTAGACACCCAGGGCCGCATCTGGACCAGCGCCGCCGATGGCGTGCATGTCTACGATCCCGACGGCAGCCTGATCGGCAAGATCCTGCTACCCGAGCGCGTGGCCAACGTCTGCTTCGGCGGCCCCAAGCGCAATCGCCTCTTCATCTGCGCCACGAGTTCGCTCTACGCCATCACCGTCAACGCCAGGGGAGTCTGAATCACATGTCGCAAACCCTTCAAGCCGGCTTCCTGCAGACGCAGGTCGCGCGCATTCTCGAAGCGGCCGGCAGCACGCCGGCCGAAGCCGAACAGGTGGCCGCCAACCTGGTGCTTGCCAATCTGAGCGGCCACGATTCGCACGGCGTCGGCATGCTGCCGCGCTATGTGGATGCCGTGGCCGAAGGCGGGCTGGTGCCCAACGCCGTGGTGCAGATCAAGCTGGACACCGGCGCCATGCTGGCGCTCGACGGCCAGCACGGCTACGGGCAGATCGTCGGCGTGCAGGCGATGGAGCTCGCCATCGCCCGGGCGAAGCAGCACGGCAGCTGCATCCTTTCCCTCGCCAGCGCGCACCATCTCGGCCGCATCGGCCATTTCGCCGAGATGGCGGTGGCCGAGGGGCTGGTGGCGATGCACTTCGTCAACGTGCTGTCGCGGCCGGTGGTCGCGCCCTGGGGCGGCGGCGACGGACGCTTCGGCACCAACCCCTGCTGCATCGGCGTGCCGCTCGCCGGCGCCGAGCCTTTCATCCTCGACTTCGCAACCAGCCGGGTGGCGCAGGGCAAGATGCGCGTGGCGCACAACAAGGGCGAACGCGTGCCGCCCGGACACCTGATCGACGAGCACGGCGCGCCGACCGACGACCCGGGCGTGGTGGTGGTGCCCCAGAGCAACGGCCTTTTTGGCGCCCTGATGACCTTCGGCGAGCACAAGGGCTACGGCATGGCCGTGGCCTGCGAACTGCTCGGCGGCGCGCTGACCGGCGGCGGCACCTGGCACCGGCCGGCCGACACCGCGCGCACCGTGCTCAACGGCATGCTGGCGGTGCTGATCGACCCGGCGAAGCTGGGCACCCAGGCGAGCTTCGAGCAGGAGGCGAAGGCCTTCGTCGACTGGCTCCGCCAGAGTCCGCCGGGCGCGGGCTTCGAGGCGGTGCAGATCGCGGGCGAGCCCGAGCGCAAGGCACGCGCCGCGCGCGCCACCGAGGGCATCTGGCTCGACGACGCGACCTGGGGCGAGATCGTGGAGGCGGGACGCAAGGTCGGCGTCACGGTGGGCTAGGGCCCACCAACTGTTTCAATGTCGTCTTCGCCGGGCCTTGGGCTTGAGCTATGGTTTCCCCAACTGTTCTCGAAGTACAAGGAGCCGACATGAACACCACACGACAACGCTTCATGCGCGTCAGCGCCATCGCCCTGCTGCTCGGCAGCGCCGGCTTCGCCCAGGCCCAGTCGCTCGACATGCTCAAGGGCCTGGCCGGCGGCGGTGGCGGCATGGCCTCGGGCAGCCTCGGCAACGCCGCCGGCGTGATCGAGTACTGCCTCAAGAACAACTACCTGAGCGCCGACGGCGCCACCACCGCCGTGAAGGACCAGCTGATGGGCAAGATCCCGGGCGGCAAGCCGGCCTCCGATCCCGGCTATGTGGATGGCGCGCAGGGCATCCTGACCGGCACCGACGGCAAGAAGATGGACCTCACCGGCGGCGGCCTGAAGCAGGAAGTCACACGCAAGGCATGTGACTTCGTGCTCAAGCAAGCCAAAGGAATGTTGTAGGCCCCCACGCTCCCCCACTGCGCGTGGGTCGCTGCCCCCCGAGGGGGCCGCAGGCCGCCTTGGGGCGGCCCGGCGCCGGCCTCGGCCTAGACGTCGAAGCGGTCGAGGTTCATCACCTTGGTCCACGCCGCCACGAAGTCGTCGACGAACTTCCCCTTGGCGTCCGAGCTGGCATAGACCTCGGCCAGGGCGCGCAGCTGCGCGTTCGATCCGAAGACCAGGTCGACGCGCGTCGCGGTCCACTTGAGGTCGCCGCTCTTGCGGTCGCGTCCCTCGAACTCGTCCTTGGCGCTCGAGACAGGCTTCCACTCCGTCGCCATGTCGAGCAGATTGACGAAGAAGTCGTTGCTCAGCGTGCCCGGCTTCTGCGTGAAGACGCCGTGACGCGTCTGGCCGAAGTTGGCATCGAGCACGCGCAGCCCGCCGACCAGCGCCGTCATCTCGGGCGCCGTCAGCGTCAGGAGCTGCGCCTTGTCGACCAGCAGGGCCTCCGCGGGCACGCTGAAGCGCGCCTTCGCGAAGTTGCGGAAGCCATCCGCATAGGGCTCCAGCGGCTCGAAGGAAGGCACGTCGGTCTGCTCCTGCGAGGCGTCCGCACGCCCCGGCGTGAACGGCACCTTGAGCTCGCGGCCGCCATCGCTGGCCGCCTTCTCGATGGCCGCCCCACCGGCCAGCACGATCAGGTCGGCGAGCGACACTTTCTTGCCACCGGTCTGCACGCCGTTGAACTCGCTGCGGATGCCTTCGAGCGCCTGCAGCACCTTCGCCAGCTGCTCCGGCTGATTGGCAGCCCAATCCTTCTGCGGCGCGAGGCGGATGCGCGCGCCGTTGGCGCCGCCGCGCTTGTCGGAGCCGCGGAACGTGGATGCGGACGCCCAGGCCGTCGAGACCAGTTGCGAAGTCGTGAGGCCCGACGCCAGTACCTTCTTCTTGAGGGCCTCGACGTCCTGCTCGTTGACCAGGGGATGGTCGACCGCGGGAATCGGGTCCTGCCAGATCAGCTCCTCGGCCGGCACCTCCGGCCCGAGGTAGCGGGCGCGCGGCCCCATGTCGCGGTGGGTGAGCTTGAACCAGGCGCGGGCGAAGGCGTCGGCGAACTGGTCGGGGTTCTCCATGAAGCGGCGCGAGATCTTCTCGTAGGCCGGGTCGAAGCGCAGCGACAGGTCGGTGGTCAGCATCGTCGGCACCAGCTTCTTCGACGAATCGAAGGCATGCGGGATCGTCGCGCCGGCGCCCTTGGCCACCCATTGCTGCGCGCCGGCCGGGCTCTTGCTCAGCTCCCACTCATAGCCGAACAGGTTCCAGAAGAAGTTGTTGCTCCACTTCGTCGGCGTGGTGGTCCAGGTCACCTCGAGGCCGCTGGTGATCGCGTCGGCGCCCTTGCCGGTGCCGTAGCTGTTGCTCCAGCCGAGGCCCTGGG
Organism: Variovorax saccharolyticus; assembly: GCF_030316765.1. Classification (GTDB taxonomy): domain Bacteria; phylum Pseudomonadota; class Gammaproteobacteria; order Burkholderiales; family Burkholderiaceae_C; genus Variovorax; species Variovorax saccharolyticus. The sequence goes on along the minus strand of NZ_JASZYT010000002.1, from coordinate 449,559 downwards.
CTTCGAGATCGGCCGCCTCGGGCTCGTGCGAGACGTGGGTCGCCGGGGCGGCGCCATGGGTCTTGCCGAAGGTGTGGCCGCCGGCGATCAGCGCCACGGTTTCTTCGTCGTCCATCGCCATGCGGCCGAAGGTGTCGCGGATGTCGTAGGCCGCGGCGATCGGATCTGGGTTGCCGTCCGGACCTTCGGGGTTGACATAGATCAGCCCCATCTGCACGGCGCCCAGCGGGTTCTCCAGCTTCCGGCTGTGCTTGTCGCCGTCCGCGTCGTCGTCGGACACGAGCACCCCGCCCTCCTTCTCGACGCCCGGCGAGCCGTGGGCATAGCGCAGGTCGCCGCCGAGCCAGGTCGTCTCGCGGCCCCAGTACACATCCTGGTCGGGCTCCCACACGTCGGGCCGGCCGCCGCCGAAGCCGAAGGTCTTGAAGCCCATGGTTTCCAGTGCGACGTTGCCCGCGAGAAGCATCAGGTCGGCCCACGAGATCTTGTTGCCGTACTTCTGCTTGATCGGCCAGAGCAGGCGCCGCGCCTTGTCGAGGCTGACGTTGTCCGGCCAGCTGTTGAGCGGCGCGAAGCGCTGCTGGCCGCGGCCACCGCCTCCCCGTCCGTCGCCGATGCGGTAGGTGCCGGCGCTGTGCCAGGCCATGCGCACGAACAGCCCGCCGTAGTGCCCGAAGTCCGCCGGCCACCAGTCCTGCGAATCCGTCATCAGGGCGGCGAGATCCTTCTTCAGCGCCGGATAGTCGAGGCTCTTGAAGGCGGCGGCATAGTCGAAGTCGGCCCCCATGGGATCCGATTTGGACGAATGCTGATGGAGCAGATCCAGGCGCAGCTGCTTGGGCCACCAGTCGCGATTCGAGGTGCCATCGCCTGCAGCCTTGCTGAACGGGCACTTGGCTGCTTCGGTCTTCTGATTTTCCATCTGGGTTCTCCTACGTTGTGTGCAATCACAGGGGGGAGATGGATTCTGTGGCAGAAGCGGGCCACAAGGGAATAGGAACGATTTATGCCGGCGATAGCGGGCGCCGGGCCGCGCGCGGGCGGCCGGCAAGCCGGGTCTGTCGCGGTCGAACCCGAAGGCTCAGAGCATCAGCGCCACGGCCGCGTCCAGATGCTCCGAGGGCGCGCGACGGAAGCCCGAGCGCGCGAAGCGCTGCAGCCGGCCGACCACGAAAGCCGTCAGCGCCGAAGCCCGCACCTGCGCGTCGACGCTTGGCGTGGCCGAGCCGTCGCCCGCAGCCGCGTCGCGCAGCGCCTGGCGCAGGGTCGCCTCGATCTTGTCGAAGAACTGGTTCATGCGGCTTTGCAGGCGCTCGTTCTCGAACACCAGCGCGTCGCCCACCATGACGCGGGTCATGCCCGGGTTCTTCTCGGCGAACTGGACCAGCATCGCGACGATGCGCGCCGCCTGCTCGTGGCCCGGGGCCTCGCGCTCCACGATCTGGTTGACCAGCGTGAACACGCTCTGCTCGATGAAGTCGATCAGGCCTTCGAACATCTGCGCCTTGCTGGCGAAATGGCGATACAGCGCGGCCTCGCTGACCTCGAGCCTGGCGGCCAGCGCCGCCGTGGTGACGCGCTCGGCCCCCGGCTGCTCCAGCATGGCGGCCAGCGCCTGGAGGATCTGCACGCGCCGTTCGCCCGGCTTGGGGCGTTTGCGCGTCGGTGCGGCCACCGGTTCTGAACTGCTTGTGGCGCCAGTGGCGCTCGGCTCGTCGTTCTGCATGGGCGCGTGCAAATTGTAAAAAAATGATTCTCGCATAGGGACGTTAGCGCGCGCCAACCGGGCAAGCCCTGCCTGTCGCGCAGAATCGACAAATCATTCACGCTTCAGACACAAGACAGACCATGAGCCCAACCATTCTCGTGACCGGCGGCGCCGGATTCATCGGCAGCCACACCTGCGTCGCGCTGGCCGCTGCCGGCTATGCACCGCTGGTGCTCGACAACTTCTGCAACAGCGATGTCCGGGTCTTCGAGCGCCTGGCGCGCATCATCGGCAGCGCGCCGCGCTTCGTCGAAGGCGACGTCCGCGACCGCGCCCTGCTCGATCGTCTGTTCGCCGAACAGCCGATCGCTGGCGTGATCCATTTCGCCGGCCTCAAATCGGTCGGCGAGTCAGTGTCCGACCCGCTCGCCTACTACGACAACAACGTCCATGGCAGCCTGGTGCTGGCGGCGGCGATGGAGGCGGCGAGCGTGCACACCCTGATCTTCTCGTCGTCGGCCACGGTCTACGGCGCCACCGACCGGCTGCCGATCGGGGAAGGCGAGGCGCTGCAGCCGACGAATCCCTATGGCCACTCGAAGCAGATGGTCGAGCAGGCCCTGGCCGACCTGCAGCGCTCCGACCCCCGCTGGCGGATCACGCTGCTGCGCTACTTCAACCCCGTCGGCGCGCACGAATCGGGCCTGATCGGGGAACACCCGCACGGCAAGCCCAACAACCTGATGCCCTACGTCAGCCAGGTGGCCGTGGGCCTGCGCGACAAGCTGGCAGTGCACGGCGGCGACTACCCGACCCCCGACGGCACCGGCGTGCGCGACTACGTCCACGTGATGGACCTGGCCGAGGGCCACGTGGCGGCACTGCGGCACGCCGAGCGGCAGGCCGGGCTGGCGACGCTGAATCTGGGGACCGGCCGGGGCACCTCGGTGCTGGAAGTCGTCAAGGCCTTCGAGCGCGCGAGCGGCCGTTCGATCGCCTACGAGATCGGGCCGCGGCGAACCGGCGACGTGCCCTCGAACTGGGCCGACCCGGCGCTGGCGCAGGCCACCCTGGGCTGGCGCGCGCAGCGCGGCATCGACCAGATGTGCGCCGACAGCTGGCGCTGGCAGCAGGCCAACCCGCGGGGCTACGAAAGCTAGGAGTCTCGCCGCGTCTGGGCCAACAGCCGCGAACATACCGCCTGGTTGGCCGCCCTCCTGAGCTACTACAACGCCCGGAAGCCCCACTCCGCCCTGGGCTACAAGCCTCCTGCCTCTCGACTTGGCGGGAATAACCTAATGCAACTCAACACCGTCGGCGGACTCAACGTCTTGTTCGCGTTGCTCGTGTCTCCGATGATCCGGATCCGGGGGTGGGATCGCTTTAGCATCTTCATCGCCTTCTTCGCGCTCGCCGCGAATGCAGTGTGGAACCGCCATGTTCTATCGAAAACTAAGCACGAAGCCGATGGCCGAGCAGTTGGTCACCATCAAGGCCATGGACTTATTTGGGATCTACGTGTATCGCAGGAGCTATGCCGACAATGGCGGCGCGGTGGTGCTGGAACTCACGCGCTTGACTGGACATCCCCCTGCGTTGCCACGCGCCGACGGTGCCATAAGCTTCTTCCGCCTGAACCGAGGGCGCGGAGGCCGGGCCTAACTCAATGGCCGAGCAGTGAGAAGAGACGACCAGCCGAAGCAGAGGGCGTTCCAGATCTTCACGCGTGACGCCCTACCAATTCGTCAACAATATGTATTGCTTCACGAACGGTTGCCGTCTTGATGCCAAAATCATTCGCGCGAGACATTCAGCCGCTCTCGCAAGCGAAAGGAAAAATTAGTGAACGACAAGGTTGACTTCGATGACCACAAGGACACCTACAACGCACTGCTTAGGGAGAGCGTCGGGTTCTTTTCCCCAGACGAGGCGTACTTTGCGCGTTACAAGGTGGAACTGGTGAAGAAGGCCGCCCGCTCCGAGCGGCCTTTGCGAATCCTCGAATATGGCTGCGGCATCGGCCGCAATATCCCATTCCTGAAGGCGGCGTTTCCAACCGCCGTGATCGAGGGCAGCGACGTCGCGTCTGCCAGCCTTGAGATGGCACGCAAGGAAAATCCGGGGGTGTCGTTTTACCTAGAGGATGGGTCACACGATGCTGAGCCTTTCGACATGATCTTCGTGGCGAGCGTCTATCACCACATTCCGCCAGCCGAGCGCAGCGCGGCGACCGCGAGCCTGTTCAGGCGCTTGAGGTCGGGCGGCGAGCTCTATGTTTTTGAGCACAACCCCTACAACCCGGTCACTCGGCGGATTGTCAACAATTGTCCCTATGACGCCGATGCCGTGCTGCTCAAGCCGGCCGAGTTGAGGTCGCTCATTCGCGGCGCTTCGTTCGAAGTGACGGCTTCGGCCTACTGCCTATTCATCCCGCCGAAGCTGTCGGCATTGGCTTGGATGGAGCGCGCCTTAGGCTGGCTTCCCTTGGGCGGCCAGTACTGGGTGCGCGGCACCCGCGCATAGCCCGACAGCGCCCTCAACGGGCCCGGATCATCGTGCCGTAGGCTTGGTCGGTGAGGATTTCCAGCAGCATCGCGTGCGGCACGCGGCCGTCGATGATGTGGACCGCGTTGACGCCGCTCTTGGCGGCGTCGAGCGCGCCCTCGATCTTCGGCAGCATGCCGCCGGAGATGGTGCCGTCGGCGAACAGCTCGTCGATTTCGCGGGCGCTCAGGTCGGTCAGCAGCGTGCCGTTCTTGTCGAGCACGCCGGGGGTGTTGGTCAGCATCATGAGCTTTTCGGCCTGCAGCACGGTGGCCAGCTTGCCGGCCACGACATCGGCGTTGATGTTGTAGCTCTCGTTGTTCTCGCCGAAGCCGATCGGGCTCACCACGGGGATGAAGGCGTCGTCCTGCAGCGCCTTGACCACGCTCGGGTCGATCGAGACGATGTCGCCGACCTGCCCGACGTCGTGCTCGAGGTTGGGATCGTTGCGGTCGGCCATCTTGAGCTTCTGGGCCCGGATCAATCCGCCGTCGCGCCCCGTCAGGCCCACCGCCTTGCCGCCGGCCTGGTTGATCAGGCCCACGATGTCCTGCTGAACCTCGCCGGCGAGCACCCATTCGACCACTTCCATGGTCTCGGAGTCGGTCACGCGCATGCCCTGGATGAAGTGGCCGGTCTTGCCGAGCTTCTTGAGCGCAGCCTCGATCTGCGGGCCCCCGCCATGCACCACCACCGGGTTCATGCCGACCAGCTTGAGCAGCACCACGTCCTCGGCAAAGTCGGCCTGCAGCTCGGGGTCGGTCATGGCATTGCCGCCGTACTTGATGACGATGGTCTTGCCGTGGAACTTGCGGATGTAGGGCAGCGCCTGGGCCAGGATCTCGGCCTTGTCGCGCGGAGGGATGTTCAGGACGGGGTCAGTCATGGCGAGCGATGGAAAAGACGAATTTCCGGATTGTGGCGGAACTCGGCGACGCCGAGGTTACGGCCGCAGCCAGCGCGGCACCTTGAACCGGACGATCATCAGGTAGGCGGCCACGTAAGTGGCCACGAACAGGACGCAGAAGGCGATCAGCACCAGCGTGTTGTTCCAGAACAGCACCGCCGGCACCACGGTCAGCGCCGCGAAGATCCACAGGTACGGCGAGGTGCGGTTGTTGCGCGCCAGCAGCTGCCGGGCCTCGTCGTCGGCGAAGGCCACGCGCACGATGCGGCGGAAGATCAGCTGGTGGAAGTGCAGCGCGTCCGCCGTGCCCGGCGACTGGCCGCGCGCCACCTTGCGGTAGATCGAGAACAGCGTCTCCCAGACCGGGTAGATCAGCAGCAGCATCGGGAACCAGGGCGAGACCACGCGGTGCCGCTGCACCAGCGTGACGGCGGCGATGGCGATCACCATGCCCCAGACATAGGCGCCGCCGTCGCCGGCGAAGATCTTGCCGCGCGGGTAGTTCCAGATCAGGAAGCCGAGCGTGGCGCCGACCAGGCAGATCACCATGGCGGCGAGCTGCCGGTCGCCGACCTGCAGCGCCACGTGCGAAATCGCCAGGCAGACCAGCACCGCCACCGTGCCCGCCAGGCCGTTGTAGCCGTCGATGATGTTGAAGGCATGCGGCAGGCCGCCGATGGCCAGGGCGGCGAACACGATCGCGGCATAGGGCATGGCCTGCAGCCAGCCGTCGACGGCCGGGACGCCGACCCGCGCGAGGCCCAGGTTCAGCACCCAGCACAGCAGCAGCGCCGAGCCGATGGTCAGGCTGAGCCGGTAGCGCACCGACACCTGCTGGGTCACGTCCTCGATGATGCCGCCGAGCACGGCCGGCGCGATGCACAGCAGCGTCAGCGCCGAGCTCTTGAGCGGCCAGGAGACATTGAACGGGTCCGAGCCGATGCCCGCGACCAGCCAGGCGACGCCGGTGCCGAGGAAGATGCCGGCCCCGCCGAGCCGCGGCACGTGCCCTTTGTGGAAGCGCTGCGGCATGTCGGCGCCGTAGCGACGTGCATGCCGGCGGGCGCGGCGCATGAACAGCTGCACCGCGAAGGCGGAGAAGAGGAAGCTGATGACGATCAGGGCAATCATGGGTGGTGTTGGGGAACCCTAGAATTCCCGGACGAAATTAGACCATGCCGATGCCCCCCTCTTCCCCTGCCTCCATCACGGTGTCGATCGTGAGCCACGGCCAGCTCGACCTAGTGCGCCCCCTGATGGAGGAGCTCGACCGCTTCAGCCGCGGCACGGTCGCCAAGGTGGTGCTGACGATCAACATTCCCGAGACCGATGCGCTGGCGGGCCTGCACTGGGGCTTCGAGGTGGAGCGGATCGAGAATCCGGCCCCGATGGGCTTCGGCGCCAACCACAACCAGGCCTTCGGCCACTGCCCGACGCCGTGGTTCCTGGTGCTGAACCCGGACATCCGCTTCGATCGCGACATCCTGGCGCCGCTGGTGGCCCAGGCGCGGCCGGACTGCGGCCTGCTGACGCCACGCATCCTCGAGCCCGGCAAGGACGAGCCGGAGCAGCACCGGGCGATCATCACGCCGTACGAGATCCTGGTGCGCCGGCGGCCCGGATACCAGCGCCCCGCGGTGCCCCACTGGATCCCGGGGCTGTTCATGCTGTTCCGCAGCGACGCCTACCGCGAGCTCGGCGGCTTCGACGAGCGCTTCTTCATGTACGGGGAAGATTTCGACATCTGCGCCCGCACCCAGCTCGCCGGCTGGAAGCTGCAGGTGGCGGAAGACCTGCTGGCCCGGCACGACGCCCAACGCGCCAGCCGCACCAGCCACCGGCACCTGTACTGGCACGTGACCAGCCTGCTGAAGGTGTGGAGTTCGGCCGCGTTCTGGCGCTTCCGCGGCGCCCTGCGCAAGGCTCAGGCCTCGGCGCGGTAGAGCCGGCGGAAGCCGCGGATCAGGGGCAGCTTGGTGGCGGCGCCGATGGCGCGGACCATGCCGGGGGTGCTGTGGGAGAGCAGGAAGCGGGTCAGCCGCAGCTTGGTCTTGGCCTTGAAGCCGACGTAGGGGTTGGTCAGGACCATCCGGGCGTAGTCGTCGAGATGGGCGAACATCTCTTCGCGGTACTCGTTGTCGAGCTTGATGGCCTGGATCGCGTGATCGACGAACAGCTTGCCGAAGCGCGGCATCAGGTAGTCGCGCAGGTAGTAGCGATTGCGCTTCGGTTCGTCCGGAAACAGCGCGGCGAGCTTCAGGAAGAAGCGGTAGCGGCTGCGGATCATGCGGATGCCGAACGAGGTGCTCTCGGTGTGGATGCACCAGACCGTGACCGCGCGGTCGAGGAAATGGTTGCTGTAGCCCTTGCGGAAGATTCGCAGGAACAGGTCGTCGTCCTCGAAACCCATGAACTGCGGATCGAAGCCCTGCACGGCGTCGAAGGCCGCGCGGCTGACCAGCGTCGCCGACGGCAGCACGAACATGTCGTAGCGCAGGATGTCGAAGATGCTGGTCTTGGGATGGTCCTTCGAGTGCTGCTTGACGAGTTCGGTGCGCACCACGTTGCCGTCGACATCCGCCTCGTAGAGATCCGCGTAGACGAAGCCGAAGCGCGCGTCGTCCCCGGGGATGGCGTTCGCGAGGAGCTCGATGTGGTTCGGAAGATAGAAATCGTCCTGATCCAGGAAGCAGATGTAGTCCGAACGCGACGCCGCCACGCCCGCGTTGCGCGCCGAGCCCTGGCCGCCGTTCTCCTTGTCGATGATTCGGAACGGATAACGTTCGGCCAGCGCTACCAGCGCTTCCCGCTCTTCCGGGCGCGAGCCGTCGTTGACGACGAACACTTCATCAGCGGACACCGTCTGGTTGAAGATGCTCTTGACGGCGCGCTCGATGAAGTCGGCGCCGTTGTAGAACGGGATGACGACGACGACGGTGGGCTTGGCGGCAGCGGGGGAATCGATGTTGGCGGGCATTCAGCGTGGCTTGTGATTCATCGGGGCGGTCTCAGACGGATTCGAACAGGTCGCGCACGACGCCGCGCGCGCCGCGGCCGAACTTCTCGTAGCGGCCGGTCATGGCTTCGCGCAGCACCGGCACGCAGCGTGCCAGGCGCGACGCCGGCAGCGCGGCCCGGAAACGCTGGTGTTCGAGCTTGTCGCGCAGCTTCTGGATGGTATCCGCAGCCACCTGGTCGCCCAGCGACTGCAGGCGTTCGAGCAGTAGTTCGGCCTTCCGCGCGCGTTCCTGGTGGGTCGTGCCACGGGACGCCAGGGCCTTGCGCACCTTGCCCATGAAGCTGTCTCGGCGGGCGCCGATCTGGTTGCTTTCGTGCTGGCGGTAGTCGATCAGTTCCTGTTCGAGCACGTCGACCCGGCCGATCGCGGCGGCGACGATGCCCAGCCACTCGTCGTGCAGCCACTCCTTGGGGAAAGGCAGGGCCTGGACCAGCAGGGAGCGCCGGAACAGGGTCGTCGCGCCGGTCACGAGGTTGCGCCGCAGGAAGACGTCGAAGGCGCGGCCGCCATGGATCCAGGCGCGCTCGAAGGGCTTGACCTCCAGCGCGTGGAACAGCGTGTTGCCGAGCGGCTCGAGCGATCCATCGACCAGGCGGGCATCGGTGTGCAGCAGCAGCAGGTCCGGGCGCGCCTCGAACTCGGCCACCATCCGGGCCAGGCGCTCGGGATGCCAGACGTCGTCCTGGTCGCTGAGGGCGATCAGGTCGGCGGTGCAGGCGCTGGCAGCCTGCTCGAAATTCTTGGTGACGCGCAGCGCCTTGGCATTGCGGATCGCCTTGAAGCGGATCGACAGGCCCGGACGCTCGCGCTGACAGGCCTCGAGGGCGGCCTGCGCCAGTTCGACGCAGCCGTCGGTGGAGGCGTCGTCGGACAAGACGATTTCCGAGGGCGGCAAGGTCTGGAGACAGATGCTGCGGACCTGCTCGCCGATGTAGCGGGCGCCGTTGTAGGTGCAGAGCGCGACGGAGACGGAGAGGGTCATGGGGCTGCGGGGCCCGCCGGGGAGGGGCCGGGGCGGGTCAGGGGATGAAAATTGAGGTCGTTCAGCGTTGCCGGCCAAGGAGGGGACCTCCGGCCTTGGGCGGCGCGTGATTATCTTCGCAAGGGCAGGAACTGGGTCACGGGATCCGGGGACGCGCGATCGGGGGAACTGCGCAACGGCCGGTAAAATCGCCCGCTCACAGAGAAAGACCAAAGATGCGACTGCTTTCAGTGGTACTCGCGGGAGGATCCGGTTCCAAGCTTTGGCCGCTATCCCGGCAAGCCTTCCCGACTCCCTTCGTGACGCTCGGCGGATCGACTCTGCTCCAGCAAGCGATCGAACGGGGCCAGGCTTGCGGTGCCGGCGACCTCATGGTCGTCACCGGCAAGGACCATCAGTTCCTCGCCGAGGACGTGCTCCTCCAGTTGCGCACGCGACCGCCTTCGACGCTCCTGCTCGAGCCTGGAAGCCGGGGCACGGGTCCAGCCATCGCGCTGGCGGCGCTTCAGTGCGCCCGGGAATTCGGAGGGGAAACAGTGATGCTGGTCCTGTCGGCCGACCATCTCGTGCCCGATGCCGAAGCCTTCACGGCCAGCACAGCCGAAGCCTTCGAATTCGCGAACCAAGGCCGGCTCGTGGTGTGGGGAATCAATCCCACGGGTCCCGATACCCGCTGCGGATACATCGAGGTCGAGCGACGTTCGAGCGAAAGCCAGGCTGCCCTGGGGATGGTCGCGGCGCCTGACGGCCAAGCTGCTCGACAGTATCTCGCCAGCGATCGGTACTACTGGGACAGCGGAATGCTTTGCGGCAAGGCTGAAACGATCATTTCAGCTCTCGAACACCATGCGCCCGGGCTGCTGGCCGCGGCACGACAGGTGGTCGAGTCGTCGCAGACCAGCGGCAGCAAGGTCTCACTCGATGTCGAGGCTTTTGAGCGCCTGCCGGCCGTGGAATTCCCGCTGGCGCTGGCATCACTCGCGGACAACCTCCAGGTGATTCCCGCCAGATTCAGCTGGAGCGACGTCGCCAGTTGGCCCCAGGTTGCCCACGCCCAGGCCGCGGACGCGGACGGCAACACGCTGCCGACCGGCTCCGTCGCGCTCGACGCCAGTGGCACCGACGTTCGTATCGACAGCCACGGGCCCAAGCTGGTTGGCCTGTTGGGCGTCCATGACCTGGTGGTTGTCGACACGCCCGATGCGCTGCTCGTCGCGCACAAGGACAGCGTGGGCCGCGTCGATGAAATCTTCGACGCGCTCGCGGCGAGAAAGCACGACGCGGTGCAACTTCCAGCCGTCGTCCACCGGCCGTGGGGCACGTATGCTTCGCTCAAGGAAGAAGACGGCTACAAGGTCAAGCGCATCACGGTCAAGCCGGGCCAGTCGCTGTCGCTGCAATACCATCACCAGCGCGCGGAGCATTGGGTGGTGGTCCGTGGCACCGCCATGGTGCAGGTCGGCGACGCTCAGTACGAAACGCTGCCCGGACAATATCGTTACATCCCTCTCAAAGAAAGACATCGATTGACCAACATCGGCAATGATGAACTCGTGCTCATCGAAGTTCAGTGCGGCGCCTACCTCGGCGAAGACGACATCGTGCGGCTGGCCGATACCTACGGACGCGCATGAGTCAAGCACATTCCAATCTGCATCGCAGCGCCTGGACCGACTGGTGGGAAGGCACCCGCCGCACCGACATCTGGTGGACGCTCGCCTGGTTCGACATCGTCCTGCGCTATCGCCGCTCCATGCTGGGTCCGCTGTGGCTGACGCTGAGCATGGCCGCCATGATCGGCGGCATGGGGCCGCTCTACAGCTCGCTGTTCGGCACCGAGCTCTCCAAGTTCTTCCCGCACCTGGCGCTCGGCATCATCTTCTGGGGCTTCTTCGCCAGCATGGTGACCGACTCCTGCAACGCCTTCATCGGCTCCGGCAACTACCTCAAGCAAGGCTATTTTCCTATCAGCCTGTTCGTCTGGCGGAGCATGGCGCGGAACCTGATTCAGTTCGGGCACCAGATCATTCTCTATGTGCCAGTGGCTATCTGGGCTGGCATTTCCCTGTCCTGGTCCGCCCTGCTATTCGTCCCTGCCTTCCTGCTTCTGCTCGTCAATGCGCAAGCGATCGGCATCGCCCTCGGGCTGGTCTGCACCCGCTTCCGCGACGTGACCCAGATCGTGACCAGCGTCATGCAGATGCTGATGTTCCTGACACCCGTTTTCTGGCTCCCCTCCAGCCTTCCCGGGCGTGCCAAGTACATTCTCTGGAATCCGTTCGCCCAGATGCTGGACCTGTTGCGCGCGCCGCTGATGGGCGGCGTGTCCGAAAGCCACAACTGGTGGGGCATCCTGGGCTGGACTGCGGTAACGCTGGTGGTGTCGAGCATGCTGTTCGCGAAGTACCGCAGGCGCGTCGTCTACTGGCTGTAAACAATCATGGCTTTCATTTCACTCAAGAACGTTTCGGTCAACTTCCCGATCTATGGCGCCGGCGCCGCCTCCTTCAAGAAAACCCTCGCCGCGTCGGTCACCGGCGGCCGCTTCGGCAAGGAGACCGGCGTCAATGTCGTCCAGGCCCTGAGCGACATCAACCTGGAATTGAAAAGCGGCGACCGGCTGGGCCTGATCGGCCACAATGGCGCCGGCAAGTCGACGCTGCTGCGCGCCCTCGCCGGAGTCTATGAACCGTCCTCGGGCGAGTTTGTCCGGCAAGGATCGGTGTCCAGCCTGATCGATCCCTCGCTGGGCATCGAAGCCGACGCCACCGGCATCGAGAACATCATGCTTCGTGGCCTCGTCATGGGCATGAGCAAGAAGCAGATCGATGCGCTGACTCCCGAAATCTGCGAGTTCAGCGGGCTGGGCGAATACGTCAACATGCCGGTGCGGACGTACTCCACCGGCATGCTCATGCGTCTCGCATTCTCGATTTCGACCAGCGTTGAAGCCGACATCCTGCTGATGGACGAGTGGCTGTCGGTCGGCGATGCCGAGTTCACGGGCAAAGCGGAAAAGCGCATGAAAGATGTCGTGGCGAAATCGGGCATCCTGGTGCTGGCATCGCATTCTCCGGACCTGATCGCCAAGGAGTGCAATCGGGTGATCCATCTGGAGCACGGCCGGATCGTGGAACGATGACGCCGGCCCCTGATCGGATTCGCGTCGTGGACGCAACAACGCTGGCGCGGTGCAGCTTCTCTCACTTCAAAGGAGTCTCATGAAACGGCGTGCGATCGTCACTGGCATCACCGGTCAGGATGGAGCCTATCTGGCTCAACTGCTGCTCAGCAAGGGCTACACCGTCTACGGCACATTCCGAAGAACCAGTTCGGTCAATTTCTGGCGCATCGAAGAACTCGGGATCCAGAATAATCCGGACTTGAAGTTGACCGAGCACGACATGACCGACCTCGGCAGTTCACTGTCGCTGATCACGAATGCCGAGCCTGACGAAGTCTATAACCTGGCGGCGCAGAGTTTCGTCGGAGTGAGCTTCGATCAGCCGACGACCACAGCCCAGATCACTGCGATGGGGGCGCTCAACCTCCTCGAGGCGATCCGGCTCGAGAACCCGAAGATCAAGTTCTACCAAGCCAGCACTTCCGAGATGTTCGGCAAGGTCCAGGCCGTTCCACAGGTTGAAAGCACACCCTTCTATCCTCGTAGCCCCTACGGCGTGGCCAAGCTCTATGCCCACTGGATGACCGTGAACTACCGCGAGAGCTACGGCATCTTCGGCAGCAGCGGCATTTTGTTCAATCACGAGAGTCCGCTGCGAGGCCGCGAATTCGTTACCCGCAAGATCACGGATGGGGTCGCCAAGATCAAGCTAGGAAAGCTGGAGGTGCTTCAACTTGGCAACCTGGATGCCAAGCGCGACTGGGGCTTTGCCAAGGAGTATGTCGAAGGGATGTGGAAAATGCTCCAGATCGATGAGCCCGACACATTCGTGCTGGCCACCAACCGGACCGAAACGGTCCGCGAATTCGTCCGCATGGCATTCAAGGGCGCAGGCGTTACTGTGGACTTCAGGGGCACCGGAGAGAATGAGTCGGCAGTCGACACGGCAACCGGCAAGACCGTGCTCACCATCAACCCCAAGTATTACCGCCCCGCCGAGGTCGAACTCCTGATCGGAAATCCCGCCAAGGCCAAGGAGAAACTTGGCTGGGAGCCAACCACAAAGTTGGAGCAGTTGTGTCAGATGATGGTCGAGGCCGATCTGCGACGCAACGAACGGGGATTCTCTTTCTGATTGCGTCTCTCCGCTCAGGCTCGATTTCGAATGAGCGGCTAGCAAGATGATGACTCGATAGTCATGGGATCAGACAATCAGAACGGTCTGATCCCACCAGATATACTCAAGTCGACGGGCATTGGGTCCGACACGTGTCCACGCATTGGCAAACATTTTTTGTAATGCAAGGCAGACAGTTGCCAGTCATGACCAATAATGCCCCTTTCAAATAAAAAGCTATCAAGATTTGTTCGACATGACCGATCCGCGACCCGTCGTCGACCAAAGCCAATATGACAGCAAATACTATAGTTGCCATTGCGGCTCGATCCCATATTCTCGAAGCGAGCCACATTGGGCGATCTTTTTCAGTGAAGTTGCGCTCAATATCGAATCCACATTGCATGTCAAATCTGTTTTTGACGCTGGATGTGCTATCGGCTTTTTGGTCGAAGCGCTTCGCGAACGCGGTGTGGCAGCTTTTGGGCGAGACTTCTCGCACTACGCCATCAATCAAATACCTATAGAACTGAGGCCCTATTGCGCTGAGGGCTCCATCGAAGAGCCGATCGAAGGAGTCTTTGATCTGGTCACCTGTATCGAGGTGCTGGAGCATATGTTGCCACGAGCAGGCGAGGTGGCGATTGAACGCATGTGCGCGGCCGCTCCACTCGTATTGGTGTCGTCAAGTCCAACAGATTTAATCGAACCCACCCATATCAACGTTCAAGCGCCGCTCCATTGGCTGCGCCTCTTTGCGCGCCATGGTTTCGGGCCGCGTGCGGACTATGACGCGAGTTTTCTCTGTCCTTGGGCAATGTTGTTGGAACGTCGTGATACCGCGCCCACAGAATATGAACTTCTTGCATTCGCGCAAATTATCAACGACCGAATGGCGGCGGCCGATTCAAGGGTCGAGTGCGCGGCGGTGGAGCGAGAGCGACAAGATCTACAGGAACGACTCTATAGTCAGGCCACTGGAATCGCTCACGAGCGCGTGATCGTTCAGGCACAAATCGCCCAGTTGGAGCGGGAACTCTCCGTCGAACGAAAGCAAGCATTGGAGATTGTCGAAGAGCGCGATGCCCTTCGTCGGGCTGGACGCGATCTCGAGCGTGCATGCGCCGAGGCTGTTGCGCACGCGAGCTCTCTCCAAGACAGACTAAGTGCCATCGAAAATTCAACTTCGTGGCGTGCAACTCAACCCATAAGACGAGCTTTGAATCAGATTCCATTCCTGCACAAAATGATCCGTCGCAGCGCCAAAATTATTAAGTGGACGGCCTCGGGCCAATTGCTTAGTCGGTTGCGCGAACGTATAAGCTCCTTCGACAAGGATATGCAAGTCGTCAGCGCATCGGGCCTGTTCAATAAGAAATGGTACGTAGAAACCTACCCCGAAGCCAGGGCATTTCCCGGAGGGCCGCTCGCGCATTTCATGGAAGTGGGCGCGAGGAATAGTTGCAATCCTAACCCATTCTTCGACGTGGATTGGTATCTCACTTCTCACGCCGACGCCGCCGAGCAGTCTATCAACCCGCTAATTCACTATATTCGAATTGGGTGGCGTGAACGCGCGCGTCCCTCGACGAGGTTTGACCCAAGCTGGTATCTGGAAACCTATCCTGATGTGGCTTCCGAGGGCGTCGAACCGCTGGCTCACTTCCTTAATTTTGGCGAAGCTGAAGGCAGAAATCCTCGAGCACCACGAGTACATCGGCCAGTGACTCGGGCCGCGTTGAAGCGGATTAAAATGCCGCTTGCCCGAGAAGAAATGGCGCTGTTTGTCACGCACGCACCGCATGGCACCATCAAGCCCCATGTTCCTGTCTATGTTGACGCTCTGCGTCGACAGGGCGTAGCCGTGACCCTCATTGTCGCCAGCGAAAGAATGGGCGAATTCCTGCTTGATGGGATCGAAGACCGGGTGGACGGGCTATACATTCGACAGAACCAAGGTTTTGACTTTGCCGCTTGGGCACATGTAATTCGCGATGTCGATCTATCGCAGGCGCACACTCTCTATCTCGTCAATGACAGTCTCATTGGTCCATTGAATGAAAGCTCATTTGCAGAGACGATGAAGCGTATTCGCTCAAGTCACGCCGAACTTCTTTGCCTGACTGACAACATGGAGCGAGGCCACCATTTCCAGAGTTATTTCTTGGTAGCCAAGGGGCGCGCGGTTCCGGAACTCGAAGACTTCCTTTTCAAGGTCACGACATGCGACAGTAAGGAAGAGGTCATCGATGCCTACGAAGTCAAGTTGATGCCATACTTCAAGGAGCGCGGTTACGCCAGAGAGGCGCTTTTTCCTGCTCCGATCACAAGCAATACGACCATCACGCGATGGCGGGAATTGATTGCAGACGGATTTCCCTTCGTAAAGACGGCGGTGCTGCGCGCGGTTGAGAACTCCGATTGGCGAGAGGTCTTGTCGGCCCAGGGCTTTGACCCTCAAGTAGCAGAGCTAAGCGTGGCCATCATCGAGGCGGGCGAGCGCAGCGCTCCCAAGCCTCCCGCTGCGCCGCGTGCATTGCGCGATACCGTCGACGATTTCGCATTTGCCGTGCCTAGCGGCTTGGCACGAAGTGTCTCGAGCCAACCGGGGCGCATCGCGGTGGTGTGCCACCTATTCCATGCAGATCTGGCGGTGGAAATCGCTTCCGTTCTTCGCAACATTCCTTTCCCATTCGACGTCTTCATCTCGACCGACGATTCCGAGAAAAAGCGACGAATTGAAACTGTCTTTGCGACGTGGACTGAAGGCAAGTTCGAAGTTCGGCTTGTGGCCAATCGCGGGCGCGACATCGCGCCCAAGCTAGTGAGCTTCCGTGACGTCTATCCGCACTACGATCTCTGCCTGCATTTGCATTCAAAGGAATCCTCGCACCATCCGTTGCTGCAGCACTGGCGCGAATATCTCCTGCTGACGCTTGCCGGCTCGCCCGAGGTCGTGCGATCCATCTTCGGCGCCTTCGCCGCTGCGCCGGAGTTGGGCATGATTGCACCGCAGCATTACGAGCCGATGCGGCAGTGGGGAAGTTGGGGCGGCAATTTTCGAAAGGCCGCCGATCTTGCGCGCCGCATGGGGTTGACACTCGACGATCACGCGGCGCTCGATTTTCCATCGGGTTCGATGTTTTGGGCCCGCACTTCAGCGCTCAAGCCGTTGCTCGAACTCGAACTCGCAGCACAGGATTTCGAGCCTGAAGCCGGGCAGATCGACGGAACGCTGGCCCATGCAATCGAGCGCCTCTATTTCGTCTCGACCGAGGCTGCGGGTATGACCTGGGCCAAGGTCGCCCGGGCAGAGTTTTTCGGCACCGAGTCGAGGATCGAGACCGTAAACGACGCATCGGAGTTGCACGACTATCTTGGCCGTCGTACTTGGCGAGTGTCCGACGCAATTGCGCGCCCCGGCCAGGAAACGCTGTTGCCAATTGAGGCAACGCCGGCCCCACTGATCGAGGCTGCCCAGCGACGCGCACTCGGGCTTGATCGCCCAGCTCCTCGACTGAGAGTCGCGGTGGGCGTCGTGTCCTATAACAATGACGCAGTCCAGCTCGACCGCTGTCTACGGTCAGCGGGCGGTGCTGCCATGCTCATGCTATGGGACAACGGCGAGCCGAGCACGCCCTCGCCGGAAGTCGCCGGGCGGCTGGTCCATGAGGGAGGGCACGGCAATCTCGGTTTCGGAGCTGCTCACAATCGTTTAATGGCACGGGCCTTTGATGAGGGCGCAGACATCTATGTGTGCGCCAATCCGGATGGGTTCTTCCATCCCGCCGCAATCGACCGGCTCGCACGCATGATCGAGGCGCATGACGGAGCCGCCTTGGTGGAGTGCATCCAATTCCCCGTCGACCATCCGAAGCTTTTCGATGATGCCTCCTTGCGGACGGACTGGACTTCGGGCGCTGCATTGGCGATTCCACGACGCATCTACGATATCGTTGGTGGCTTCGACGATGGTTTCTTCATGTACTGCGAGGACGTGGACTTCTCGTGGCGTGTCCGGGCCCAAGGGTTCGATGTGGTGATCTGCCCGACAGCTTTGTTCGTGCATGAGGTCACCAATCGGCCCTCGAGCGATGTGACCCTGCGCATGATCGCCGAGTCCGGAGCGCGGCTGGGTCAAAAATGGGGGTCGCGATCCTTCGCGCGATGGGCCCTTACGCAAGGCAAGGGCGCACGGGCACTTGCATACATTGGACAAAAGGTCCCCGTGGATTGGCGTGATGTCGCCGATTTCGATCATGGTTTCAGTTTTTCAGGGACTCGCTGGTCATGAGCGCTCACACCGAGACGACCGATGTCGTCATCCGTTTTCATGCGCCCGCACGATTGATCGAGCTTGAGCGCGCGGTTTTTTCGGTTGTCGCCCAGAATGCGCAACCGACAGTAGTCCATGTGGTCACGCAGCGCTTTGGTGAAGATGCCATCGCAGCGACGCGCGGACGACTGCAGCCTCTGTTCGAGACACAGCCCAATTCGCGTTTGGAGATTCACAATTGGCGTGCTGCAACGCCATTAGACGCTCGCAGCTGTCTGATCAATGAGGGAATCCGACACGCAAGCGGCAGGTATTTGTCTTTCCTAGACTACGACGACGTTCTCTTTCCGGAGGCACACGAGATCCTGCGAGAACGCCTCAATATCACTGGCGCAGCTATCGCCTTCGCCAGCGTACAGACCATGAGAGTCACAGTGCACGAGACCTTCGTGAAGACGGTTGGCCGCGAAATCGCTCCGTTCAAGGGATCCACGCTTTTCGATCTGATGCGTGAAAACTTGGCGCCAATTCACTCCTACCTGATCGATCGGAGCCGGGCGCCGCTAGAGGAACTGCATTTCGACGAGACTCTGGCTTGGGAGGAAGACTATGAATTCTTGCTCCGGCTCTGCGCGCGCGCGAAGGCGGATTTCGCCAAGGTGGGCACCTTCGTCGGCTACTACAATTTCAAAACCGATGGGAGCAACAGCGTGCCGACAACGCCGCAGGCCGCTCGTGAGCGGAGCGAGGCCTACGCGCGCGTGCGGGCGGAAATTGCGCGACGGAAAGCAGGGATTGCGCTGTCGCCTGAAACGCTCAAGCAATTGAAGCATCTTGCACCTGCGCCCCTCACCGCTGGCGTGCCCGTCACCGTGGCAGATGTTGCTGGTTGGTGAGTGGCCCTGGCGCTTGAGGCACCGACGCCCCAGGCTCTGCGCACTCCGCCAGCACTTGCCGCTTCAGTTCAGCCGCGTGGCGCCGCCGGCTCATGCGCTCCTGGTGATCTGTAGCTTTCGTGCCCCAATCTGACCTTAGGACACGGCCGGTTGGTCGAAGGTCGAAGGTGCAGCCAGCGATGATACTTTCCACAGTTTCACCGTGTGCCTTGAGGTCGGTCGCTTGGGCGTTCTATCCGATCGAAGGATCAGGCATAGATGCTGGTGGCCATCTGTCCAGGCTAACGCTGTCGTCGGGTCTACTTTTCACTCAGACCGGCTAAGACGAGCCAACCTGACGATTGGAAACCTCGCCGACTTATAGCGGCTAGCCGGGTCCGTGAGAGGGAGACACAGCCAGTACTCAAGTTGGCCGAGGTGTTCGAACCATGAGCCGAGCGCGGCTGAACCACCGATATAAAGTTTAGCCAAAAGCGAAGCTGCGCCAACGCTATCGATCGTTTTGGCGCACCAATCGGAGCATAGCACCAGCGGATCGCCGGACCGTTCGAAGTAACGGCCCAACGGCTGGAAGCTTATACAGCCTGTAGTACGCGGCGCCAACGCGGTGCCAGCGCGTAGCTTCAATCTGCTGTAGGCGGGCCTCAGTCTGCTGCCAGCGCTGAACCGTTTCGTCATTGATTCGCCGCATGGCGGAGAGATTTCTTTGTAACTCGTCTGCCGTCGCGGCCGCAAAATGCGCCGCCTGCGCACCTTCTTCACGCAGTCGAGCCATCGTGATGTCGGATGCGATACGCCGCTGCCGCGCTCCATCAATCTCGAGTGTAAGGCGTTCGACCTCCGACTTTGTGGCCAGCCAGTTGTTCCAAGGCGACTCGTACGCCCGGAAAGAAATGGGTGCCACCACGCTGGAGGTGGGCAGAAGACAACCCCAGCCCGCCACATAATAGGCGGCGTTGCTGCTGTCTACTTCGTGGCCAATTTGTGCAGGAATGACGGAAGAGGCGCCAGTGTCCTGACACGACATCATTCCCAGAATAGTGCCAGGTGGGTTTGCGAGCAACTCACTGTCGGAGGAAAACGAACCAAACCCCAATACCGAGGTGCCGAAAGCCCAACTGCTCGGTTCGCCAAGGACGGGGGTCACGGTCTTTCGGAAATCGTCAAAGCTGTAGGCCTTGAGATGGAACTCATTTGGCGCACCAGGAATGACCGCGTCGTCGTTGGGACAACTGATGACGATCGCACCGTCGTCGGCCAAGAGCGCCTTGAAGCCGCGCAGCATCTTGTCCACGTCATGCACGTGTTCAATCGTTTCAAAACTCACGATGAGATCGAACGTCCCCAGCGATTCACGCAGGCTAGCACAATTGCTCGCGTCGAACGTTACAAAATTGATGCCAGCACCTCCAAAGAATCCCGTTGCATTCGCAATCGCTTCTTCTGACACGTCTACGCCACATACCTCTTTGGCGCCCCACTGGCTCATCAGTGCGCTCCCATAGCCTTCGCCACAGGCAATATCCAATACGCGACGATCGGCGCACAGGTGTTTGACGAGTGCATAGCGCGACAAATGCTCGGCGGCCAGCATGGAAGCGTAGGGCATCGCCTCGGCAACAAAAGTCAGTCGTTCAGACATGGAGTCCTAGGTTAGATTAGATTGGAAAACTCGACGAAGTCGCGGTGTTAGTCCGCCTTGAATAGACCGGTCGGATAGGCTGGAAAGCAGTTCGCTGCAGATGTCTGTCGCACCAAAGAGATTGCCTTGTTCCGGATGGCATGGAAGGTATGCAGTACCGTCTTGTGAACCGCGCCTGCGGCGATTGCGCGCATGTTCCAGCCCCAATCCTCATAGCCAAGTTGGTTGGCCAAATCAGTCTTCGGGTAAGGGCAATCCAGCAGAAGCTGGCGCGGCGCGAAGCACAGCGACGTCCAAACATTGGTGAACGCAAGCACTGACACATTGAACGCGGGATCGTCCATATCAACGTGTTTGAAAACATGTGTGTTGTAGCCGAAAAAAACGTTGAAATCCGGATGAAGCACTAGCATTCGGTCGTCGGCGGCGGCCATAGCAAATGCATCTTGCAGCCATCCTTTACACCAAAGATCGTCCCCATCCAAAAATGCGACATATTTACCCCTTGCCTTTTGCACAGCCGCGTTGCGGCTTTCTCCAAGATCGCCCAGATCGACGTCGATCTGGCGCGCCGAAGCTTCGAGCCGACCCGCATTGACCGACATCTGGGATGTCAATTCATCGGGCCTGTCGAGGGCAACGATCATCTCGCAGCGCAAACCCCATTTCCGTGCTTGTGAAATGGACTCCGCCGCGCTGCGCAGTGAAGGCAGCAACAGCAGACCTTCGCGGTGGCCATTCACGATCACCGATATATCGCAGGATTCCATAAGATTCAATCCGATAGTTTTTTTTCAAAGGCCATTGCGGAACGCTCCGTGAGCATACGTCGATTCATCGCTTCCAGCTTCTGATCGACCAATGCAGAATCTTGCGCAATCTGTCTCAAGGCCTCAAGATACGGATGTGGGTCGTCGAGATCGGAAATCGGCCAGCCGGTCTGATCGTCAATCATCTCGCTAACACCTCCAACGGCAGTCGCAACGATCGGCAGTCCAGCGGCAGCGATGCTTAAGATGATCGTCGGCATACCCTCGTAACGCGAAGTGAAAAGGAAGGCCGTGTACTGCTCTGGATGCAGTTCATCCAACGAGGAAAAGGTGCCACACAGGTGCATATTGGATCGGCTCGCCGCGAGCTCATGAAGCTGACACTCTATGTCTGCTTGGCCGCTGCCCCAGATATCGAAATCGAATTCGGCACCTTCTTTCACGATTTTGACGAGCAGTTCGGTGTTCTTCTGTGCTGAGAAGCGTCCTGCCCACAATATGCGGGGACGTCCGGTCGTGGCGCTCGTCGGCTGTAGGGTCGATAGGCCGGGGGAAGGTTGTGGCAGATAATGGAGTTTGGCTTCCAAAACTGGCGGCAGGCCATACTGGGTCACCAGCTCTGCAATAAAATAGCGCGTATCAAAATAAACGCGATGCAGATGAGATATGGCACCACGGAAATGCGTATCGCTGTAGCCAACTGCTCGCCCGTCCGCATTGTAGTCACGGCAAAATAGCAACGCGTTCAGTGTCGTCATTCGCGCTAGCGCCCGTCCGGCATGAACCGTGGCTTCCCAACAAGCACGGCTATTAACATTAAAGACCGATTTTGGTCGTAGTGTCCAAATCAATTTTTCGACCAATGTCTTCCGATCCCCAGCGGACAGGGCCGAATTCGTGTCAGATAGGCGGACGAACCGAGTACCTTCGGGCAACCAATCGGCAGCCGACATGTCAGAATAATCTGTGACGATCAGGGCAACAGAGTGAACTCCAACACGCTGCTGCAAGACCCTGACAACATTGACGGCCGCTAGATCAGCGCCGCCGCGTATTAGCCAAGGGACAAAAACCAAATGCTCCACCTTTGGTCCGACCTGCGCCCAAAGTCGTCGCCAACACGCCGCGGCCGCACCCCGCGGCATGCTGAAGACCGAAGTCAATGTGTCCAAGTCCTCGAACAGCTGGTTATCCGCCATCAAATCTGGCTCAATCTGCGCCAACGCCGGAAGTTCCCGCTGAATTACGTCTTTGATAGAACGCGAAATACAAAGCCGTCGACCTTCGACTCGACCGTAGCGCAAGTAGTGAAGCAGCGGGTTCATCGTGCCGATGTCCTTGTGCACGCGAGAATAGGCTATGCCATTGAACTCAGGGCTAGGCGACCAGCCAAGCGCAGCCCCTACGCTGACGTAGTGCTCTGCCGGGTCTAGGCCACGCAGATCTCCATATGTCTTGCGATACCAGGACGCATCAAATAACTCGGACGCTGCAATAGCCTCCAATGCTTCACTGTCAGATTTTGACGGCTGGTAGGCGCAGGCACTCGCGTGAATAACTGGGATAACGCCCGCCCAACGCTGTTCCCTGAGTCCAATGCGCAAAAAATGCACTAGCGGATTGACTCGTGCGCTCCGCACGTCCGGATATGCCGCCCAATAGGCCAGGGGATCAAAAAAAGCACTTGGCCACAGACCTTGCGAGCCACCGCATTCGATGTAGTGCGTGTACGGGTCGACTTGCGCGATTTCTGGATACCGATCGCGATAGAAATCGGCATCAAAATATGTCGAGTTTTTGATTAAATCAATATCATTCACGGCAGCAACCATAAGTAAGAATTGATCTCAAACTTTGAGCATCCAGCGATCCGACGGATTCTCGCATAGTGATTCACCCAACGAGTTCGGGGCGCCATTCTTTCCTGAAGAATCCCAAAAATAGCCAGAATGCTTCGCGATATATAACAACAGCTACTCAAGGCTAGATGGACTCCGGAATACGAGATGTTTGCTTGCAAGGTAGGCAGTCAACGTGTAAGCTGGAGCTCCTAATGCCTGGGCCAAATAAGTATTGGAATTCAGCAATCTGATCGCAAAAATGACCACTAGAAGATTCATGCCATAGGCGAAAGCAGTTACCAGCAAAAACTTTGCCGAGGCAGAAATCAAAGGCCCTTCATAGTCAAATGTCCATCGGCTGTTCAACATAAAGCTTACGCATATGCCAACCGCGTATCCCAGTGCGTTCGCTGAGATATCCCCCATTTCGAAGAAATATTTGGCACCGCAGATAATAGCTAACCCGGTCAACGAATTGACAACTCCGACCGCAAGAAACCGAAAAAATTGAAGCGAAACTATTCGTTGCACAATGGACCTCACACACTTACAGACGGCGGACTTGAGTGCGCCAGTCGTTCTGCGCTGAGTAAGTGAGCGATGCCAACAATCAGACTTTCGGGCGTTGGAGTTGCACTTCCACGAGGTACTACGGAACGGAACTGGACCCTGCGAGAATAAAGCTTGGAAAGCCGACTCGCACTGGTAGTGATACGAGGATGACGCCGGGAAATTTGTTTGAATATTGAAACAATTTCTGCAATTGATGTTGGACGCTCCGAGGCAATTATTTTGATCAAGTATTTTTCTCTTCGCTCGGGCATTCTAAGCGTCCCAACTATTGTCGCCGCCGCATCGGGCGCAGATATGTAATCGCGAATTGTGTCCAATGGAACGTATATCTGCGTTGGCCGGTTTCGCACGATGTTGCGAGCAATGTTTGTGAGAAGACCTTGCGACTTGCCAGTCGCCTGGCCAACGCCATATAGCGTTGATATGCGTGCAACAAGAACGCTCACATTTTTACATTCCATCGCAAAAACTCGGAGCAATTCCTCTTGTTTCAGCTTGGTATATGCATACGGGTTGTTCGGAGCCACTGCTGTTTTTTCTGTGATTATTTCTTCTGGCGAAGCCGCATATATCGCGCCAGCCGAACTCGAAAAAACTATTGCCCCCGGAACGGCCATGAGACTCGCATCCGATTTGAAAAATTCGAGGAATAGAGTCATTGCCCGGGTTTCCGCTGTCAGAACCTCCTCTGGGCTGCCCATTGTCCCAACACCAGCCGCCCAATAGATCTCCCATCCGCCCGCCTCTTGGGCTTCCGAAGAAAACGCACGCACCGCCGCCTGAACTTGTGATTGCAAATGCGATTCGTCGCGCCAGGAAAATGGTTCCTGCGGTGCGAACACGTCGACACCGTCGTGCAGCAGCGTTGTCGAAAGAGCGGAGCCGAGCAGTCCGCGACTACCAAGCACCCAAACGGCCGTCATCAGTGCCTCGGTCTCGTCGGCTTTGAACTGACGACGTATAGCGGCTTCCCCATAACGATGCCCATCGTGACTGCAAGGTACTCGGCGATCACGCCCAACGCCGTCAAAATGACACCCGAAAAGAACGCGACGACCACTGCGAGAGAAGCCCAACCCTCAACGGGCACTTGTCCGGTGTATTTTTCGTAAAGCGCATAGCCAGCGAACATGACGGCAATAAACATCGAACAAAATCCAACGATGGTGATAAGGCGTAGCGGACGCGTACCTGTGGTTAGGACAAGGCTCCAGAAATGCTTCACCAACGATAGAAAGGAATAACCTGACGGGCGGCCGAATTCACTTCTAAGTCGTAGGCTACAGTGACCTACGCGACTAGTAATCCAAAACAGTCCGACGTCCAGGTATACACCATTCCCACAATAGGCGGAGAGGGTCCTAGCAATTTCCCCGTCGATTAGCCTGAAGCTATTGAACCTGCCAATTGTCTTGTTTCCCAGAACGCGGGTGCTGATTTCCTTCGCAGTGCGGCTCAACAGGTTTCGCACCCAGCCGTGCGGCGGAGGATTAGTGGGCTGAGCATAAACAAGTTGAAGTGATTCCTTTATGGCGCAGTCGAGCATAGCTCCAATGTCTACAGGATCCTGCTGCCCATCTTCGTCGATGGTGACGACCCAATCACCCGTCGCGCTTGCCATGCCCGCCATCGTCGCTGCATGTTGTCCGTAGTTTCGGGATAACCAGATCGGTTGGACGAAAGCATATTGGGACGCGAGCGTTTCAAGCGTTAGGTCTGACCGGTCGCTTCCGCAGTCATGAACCAACAGTACCTCGGAGACCACATAGTCGATTCCCGCCGTTGAAACCTGCGGCTTGGTCAACTCCTTGATCTCCTCGATAAGCATCGGAAGCGTCCGTTCTCCAGCGTAGACGGGAATCACTATAGACACTCGCTGTGGCTTTTTCATTGCAGCAATTAGATATAATTCTAAAAATCCATTGACCGATATTTAGTCAAACCATCACACTCTACGAGCGAGTGGGCCATCATTTATTCGATATCTGAACAGGGATCAATCTGAATTGCAATGTCAGTTTGATAGGCAGACAACAGCCAGTTCTCCTACAACTGAAACTGAGTCCACATGCGGCCAAGGGCGATGATTTTTGCAATAAGCCATCCCAATTGAAACCAAATCCCCGGTTGCTTTCTTGAAAGAATATCCGGAAGCCTCCAACATTAGAGAGACCCTTGAATATTCAGGTGCAAATGCAGATATATTCATATCTCCCTGTAGGGTGTTCAGTCTCGCGGGATATCCCCACGCCCCATCGCTCAAGTAGATGCTTTTAATTTCCGAAAAATTCGGACTCTGTTCAAGGCGCGAAACTATTCGATTCGCCCGCTCCTTGTCCCATGAGTTCAGCCGTTGCTGGTCAGCAAAGACCTGATTGCTGATGAAAACAAAGCAAACCACGAGAATTGATATCGACACCGTCAACATCCTTTTTAGTATGGTCGCCTGTTTTCGCTGAACCGCGGGCGCTGCCAGCAACAAGAATAAGCCAATGATAAATGGGACCTGCGCGAGAACGCGCGGAACCGGCCACCAATCTTTAAAAGGCAAAATCACCCCAACAGTGATTGGAATCAACAAAACCACAGCGCAAACGCCAGCAACCAATTTCCAAATTACACTTTTTCTCGTCAATTGCTCGCTGCGCATTTCAGCACAAACCAAAGCAACAACAAATAATATCATTGCCGCGATCAAGACCTTTATCCAGTGAGGAACAATCGGTTCGCTCATCCAATAAATTCTTTGAAGCAACGCTGCAATCTGAGTTGCTCGCTCAGAAACAGAACTCAATTCAATAAAATTTGCTCTGCCCGTTAGGGCAACCAATCCCAATGCCTTCGAGGCTGCAATAGTAGTCAAAAAAAGGACCGCGGACATCAGGCAAACAAGGCTCAATACAATAACTCTCTTCGGATGCACAACGTGACGCGAAAGGGTTGGAGCACTCCGAACCTTAGACAACTGGTCAAATAGAAAAGCAAAAACGACCGCAACTGCAAATAGGTTTAGAAATCCTTGATATACAAAGAGCATTGCGACGGTCGCGGCGAGCGCAACGATGCAATCCCCTAGAGTCATCGACTTTTTTGCAGTCATCTCCAGGGCAACAATCGACAGAATGGTCGCCACGCAATATCCCGGCAATACCATTCGAAAGGTGAGAATTTCAGCCAGGTAGGGGTGAGAAACAATCGCTGCACCAATCAGCGCTGACAACGAAAAATCGGCGGCGCCGACAAATCGCAATATCGAAGTGACCAGCGCCGCTTGAAGAAAAAGTGCGCAGATGCCCAAGGAAATATAGAGGTCGCTAATATTCACTCCGAGGGCATTGATAAACCAATCAATGCCTCCATGGAGAAATCTCCCCTGAGTCAAAAAAACTCTCAACTCTTCCGTCGAAAATCCTTGTCCAAACAAATAATCATCAACAGCAAATCCCCGAAGGATCACTCCTCCCTTTGCGATCAAAGCAGCCGCGAATATTATCAATAGTAGCCGAACATGGCGCGGCGCCCACTCGCCCAAAGCGCCACATTTGAAGTTTTGCATAGCCTTCTCAATTTTCAGGATGCGACTGACGAAATCTCCGCGCACCAAACAAATTTGTTACCACATAGACGGGGTAATCAGCGAATTTTTTAACCGCCGCGCATCTCTCAATCGAACACAATTGCACTCTGAAATGGCATGCCCAAACAGTCTTTCTGGGACAGCAGGGGCGCGATGCCGATGTCCGGCCACGTGATTCCCAGTTGCTCATCGTTCCAAGCTATACATTTTTCGTGCGCCGGAGCGTAGTAGTCCGTGGTCTTGTACAGAAACTCCGTGCCATCGCTGAGCACCAAAAAACCGTGTGCAAAGCCGGCCGGAATCCACAATTGCTTGCGATTGATTTCCGAGAGCTCTAAGCCCACCCAATGTCCAAACGTGGGTGAGGCGCGGCGAATGTCCACCGCCACGTCATAGACACTTCCGCGAACAACCCGCACGAGCTTTCCCTGCGACTGGAGGATCTGGTAGTGGAGACCTCTCAGTACCCCTCGGGCGGAACGCGAATGGTTATCCTGCACGAATTCAACATGACTTCCGATTGCATCGTCGAAAGCCTTCTGGTTGAAACTTTCATAGAAAAACCCTCTGTCATCACCGAAGACCTTCGGCTCAATGACCAGCACATCCGGAATTTCGGTGGGCGTCACCTTCACGAGCGGATCTCCTCGGCCAGCAGATGATTGAGGTACTTGCCGTAGCCGCTCTTTTCCAGCGGCGCGGCAAGGCGTGCCAGTTGCTCGCGATCAATGAAGCCGTGACGCCATGCGACCTCTTCGGGACAAGCAATCTTCAGCCCCTGCCGATGCTCCAGCGTCGCAATGAACTGCCCCGCCTCAAGCAGGCTCTCGTGCGTCCCCGTGTCCAGCCACGCATACCCCCGCTGCATGATCTGCACATTGAGCTTGCCCAGATCCAAGTACGCCTGGTTCACGGCCGTGATCTCCAGTTCCCCCCGCGCGCTCGGCTTCACCGCCTTGGCAATGTCCACCACCTGGTTGTCGTAGAAGTACAGTCCGGTCACCGCATAGCTGCTCTTGGGCTTGACCGGCTTCTCCTCGATGCTGCTGGCCTTTCCATCGGCATCGAAGGCCACGACCCCATACCGTTCCGGGTCATGCACGTGATAGGCAAACACAGTCGCGCCCGCGTCCTTCTTGTCAGCATCCGACAGCAGATGCACGAGGTCGTGCCCATAGAAGATGTTGTCCCCCAGCACCAGCGCGCTCGGCGAATTCCCGACGAACTTGTCGCCGATGATGAAGGCCTGCGCCAGCCCGTCCGGACTCGGCTGCACCGCGTACTGCAGGTCAATTCCCCATTGGCTCCCGTCCCCCAGCAGCTGCTGGAAGCGCGGCGTGTCCTGCGGCGTGCTGATGATCAGGATGTTGCGCATGCCGCCGAGCATCAGCGTGCTCAGGGGGTAGTAGATCATCGGCTTGTCGTAAACAGGCAGGAGCTGCTTGCTCATGGCCAGCGTCGCCGGGTGCAGCCGCGTGCCGGAGCCGCCTGCAAGGATGATGCCTTTGCGTTGGGTCATTCTTATCGTCTCGAATTAGAGGGTTTCGGCGAGCATTCGCGCCACGCCTGCCTGCCAATGCGGCAGCTTTAGCCCAAAAGTCGCCTGCAGCTTGTCAGTATTCAGGCGGGAATTGTGTGGGCGCTCGGCAGGTGTCGGAAAGGCGCTGGTCGGCACCGCATCGACCGCATCGGGCGCAGCCTTGAGCGCGACGCCGGCGGCCTGCGCCTGCGCCAGCACGAAGCGTGCGTAGCCATGCCAGGTCGTCTCGCCGCCGGCCACCAGGTGGTACAGCCCCACCTTGCCCGGATCGCTCAGCGTGGCCCGGATGGCATGCGCCGTGACGTCGGCCAGCAGTTCGGCCCCGGTTGGCGCGCCGAACTGGTCGTCGATCACCGTGAGCCGGTCGCGCTCCTTCGCCAGCCGCAGCATGGTCTTCGCGAAGTTGCCGCCGCGCGCCGCATAGACCCAGCTGGTGCGGAAGATCAGGTGCCGCGCGCAATGGCGCGCGACCAGCAGCTCGCCCTCGAGCTTGGTGCTGCCATAGACGCTGAGCGGCGCCGTGAGGTCGTCCTCGAGCCAGGGCTTGTTGCCGCTGCCGTCGAACACGTAGTCGGTCGAGTAGTGCACCATCAGCGCACCAATCTGCTGCGCTGCCTGCGCCACCACGCCGGGCGACGTCGCGTTGAGCTTGCGCGCGAACTCGGGCTCGCTCTCGGCCTTGTCGACCGCCGTGTGGGCAGCCGAGTTCACGATCACGTCGGGCCGCACCTTGAGCACGGTCTCGGCCAGCTGTTCGGGGCGACTGAAATCGGCGTGGAAGTCGGTGCTGTCGAAATCCAGCGCCACCAGCTCACCCAGCGGCGCCAGGCTGCGCTGAAGCTCCCAGCCCACCTGCCCGCCCTTGCCGAGCAGCAGCAGCTTCATGCCGCCGCCTTGTCGGGTGCAGCCTCGTACTGCTTCTGCACCCATTCGCGGTAGGCACCGCTCTGCACGTTGGCCACCCATTCGCCGTTGGCCAGGTACCACTCGACGGTCTTGCGGATGCCGGTATCGAAGGTCTCGGCGGGCTTCCAGCCGAGTTCGCGCTCGAGCTTGCGGGCATCGATCGCGTAGCGCCGGTCGTGGCCGGGGCGGTCGGTGACGTAGGTGATCTGATCGCGGTAGCTCTTGCCATCGGCACGCGGGCGCAATTCGTCGAGCAGCGCGCAGACGGTATTGACGATCTCGATGTTCGGCTTCTCGTTCCAGCCGCCGACGTTGTAGGTCTCGCCGAGGCGGCCGCCCTCGAGCACGCGGCGGATCGCGCTGCAGTGGTCCTTGACGTAGAGCCAGTCGCGCACCTGCATGCCGTCGCCATACACCGGCAGCGGCTTGCCGGCGAGCGCGTTGACGATCATCAGCGGGATCAGCTTCTCGGGGAAATGGAAGGGGCCGTAGTTGTTCGAGCAGTTGGTGGTGAGGACCGGCAGGCCGTAGGTGTGGTGCCAGGCCCGCACCAGATGGTCGCTGGCCGCCTTGCTGGCCGAGTACGGGCTGTTGGGCTCGTACCTGTTCTCCTCGGTGAAGGCCGGATCGGTGGCCGACAGCGAACCGTAGACCTCGTCGGTCGACACGTGCAGGAAGCGGAACGCCGCCTTCTGGTCGGCCGGCAGAGCGCCCCAGTAGCCCCGCACCGACTCGAGCAGCCTGAAGGTGCCGAGCACGTTGGTCTGGACGAAATCCTCGGGCCCGTGGATCGAGCGGTCGACATGCGACTCGGCCGCGAAGTTCACGATGGCGCGCGGCTTGTGCTCGGCCAGCAGCCGGTCGAGCAGCGCGCTGTCGCCGATGTCGCCCTGCACGAAGACGTGGCGCGGATTGCCCTTCAACGACGCCAGCGTCTCGAGGTTGCCGGCATAGGTCAGCTTGTCCAGGTTGACGACGGCCTCGTCGCCTTGCGCAAGCCAGTCGAGAACGAAATTGGCGCCGATGAAGCCGGCGCCCCCGGTTACCAGGATCATGGGGGGTCCCTCGTTATTGTCGAATGTCAGATGTCGCCCTTCGGGCGCCCGAACCGGGGATTATCCCATCCAGCGATGTTTCAATTCGCAGCTAGAACCTACGCTCTACACGCCCCCCTCCAACCCCGGCTAGAGTAACGGTGCAACCCTCAAGGATTCCCTCATGCCGACTGAAGACGAAGACAAACCCGCCGACCGCATCAAGGACTCCGCCCAGCAGATCTGGCTGGCCGGCCTCGGTGCCTTCGCCAAGATGCAACAGGAGGGCAGCAAGGCCTTCGAAGCGCTGGTGAAAGACGGCGCCGGTGTGCAGAAGAAGACCCAGCAGGCAGCCGAAGAGACGCTGGCCCAGGCGCAGGCACGGATGGCCGGCTTCGCCAGCGAGTTCGGTACCAAGGCCGCGGGCGGGTGGGGCAAGCTCGAGAACATCTTCGAAGAGCGCGTGGCTCGCGCTCTGGCGAAGCTCGGAGTGCCCTCGGCAGAGGAAGTCGAATCCTTGCACACCCGCGTGGCTGCACTGGAATCCCAGTTGAATCGCAAAGACAAAGTCCGCAAGTCGTCGACTGCTGCGCGAAAGGCCACAGGCATCAAGACGCCCCGGCGACCGCCGTCGCAGCGCTCCAGCAGCGACGATTGATCGAACTTCACCCGTCCCCCGTAACAGTGGGTGCAAGCGAGTTAAATTGACATACAGCCCGCCTCTCTTGCAAGGCGAACTTGCGTGTTCGCTTCCCCATGCCGGGCCTAGTTTGACGAATTAACGGTGCGAGCGCCCACACACCCTGCTACCCGGCGTCAGCGCCTGCAAAGAACCGACGTTTTCCGCCTGCCCCGCCTACTAGGGGCCAAAAAACGCAACTTTCGCATTGCCCCAAAGTCGACCCCTGCTTCGACTAAGAACGGCGGTGTCTCGGAAGGCGCGAGACTGGATTCTGAGAGGACGACTTAACCCCTTGGTCGCATTGAATTGTCATCTGTTGCTTCGCTCTGCTCGATGCAAAGATAAGCGCGACGCCCATCGCGGCCTTGTCTTGCAGTTCCGTAGCGCGACGCTGATTTTTCAGCCAGATGCCCTACTTGCGCTGCAATCTGTTCTCGGGGAACCCCCTCTTTCTTCAAATCCGCAATGAACAGGCATCTAAAGCAACTTGGATTGGCTATCTTTTTTTTAGGCCATAGCTTCTTGGAAAGCCGCGCACAAAGATTGTTCATTGCTGCAGCGTTCAAATGTGAGAATGGAAGGGACCTGTCCACCAGACCCACCCAGTCCTTCAAATTATTCAAGTACCTGGCAAAGACACCATACTGTCGCTCCAGTGTCAACATTCTACTTCTAGAATTATTCTCATTGAACTTCTCTTTTGCGCAAGCAATGGTCACGCGAACATCTTCATTCGAAAACTCGAAGCTTGCGGAAGCAATCTCGCTTGGTCGACATCCTGTAAGAAACAACAGCAGCAACGCGAAATGGAGATCGCTCCGTGAGTTCAGCGAACTCTCCGCCAGCATGAGTTCAACAAAATTCTCTGGGATATGAGCCAGTCGATGCCGGCGACGTCCCTGCCTTGCATTTCTATCGACGCAATGAATATATCTAGCTCCTACTTCATCGTGGAACTCAACCTCAGGCACCCATATATTGGGCAGAAGCGACTTCCAGCCATCTGAGATATCCGGGTCGGGGTGTAGCGTGTTCAGCCTACAACCCCATCGAACACCGGCAACCCACGCGCGCGCCGCATGAATGTTCGCGGGCACGTAGGGTCGTCGCGCCAAGTAGCCCTTGAACGCCGAAGCATAGGATCTCTGAGTCCTGGAACTCAACATGCGCAGGTCTCCAAGAAGGGCCTTCTGCTCTTCATTCAGGTGTTCTTCTCGAACGTCCTTCAATGAGAGGTAGGGCGTAGACCCTGCATACGGACTCATAGTCACTCCTTTTTGAAAGGTCAGAGGCTATCCCGACATTCCTCATTTTGCGTTTTTTTTGCTCAGGTCGCAGGCAGCCGATCTGTGGTTCTTCGAGGCGAAGCGCGGTCTACAAACGACGAATCAGATCTCGACGCCCATTTTGAGAAGACCCTCGCAACGAAACTTTAGTTTACATTTTATGTGTCCGCTGATGGCTTGCATACAAGCCCACTGCTTCGCTCAAAATGAATGGCGTTGATTGAGAAATCGAATTTCAAAACTTCGAAATAATGGTTGAGCTTGTTTGCTCGAGGGGTGGCAGCGGAAATTCCAATCGCGTCTATATTTCTCGAAAAAGAATCGCGCTCTAGAATCAATTGTTATCAACAGCTTTTCTTCGTACAGGGCGCCTGGTCCATGTCACGCCATCTTGCCTATCGAATAGATAAGGCAATAACGCGCGATCGCATCTTTTAGGCGAGCTGCATCTCTTTGGACCGCATTAACTATTCCGGCTTTGGCTCAATTTTTGGAATCGAAGTCACGCGGATTTGCTTAAATGACTCGACCAAAAATTCCCATCGCTCCTATAGCGGCCGACGCCAAATCGTCGAGAAAAATATCATCTTCATCACCCCAATGCCCACTTAGCGAAGTCCAGCTCAGTGTAAAGAGTGACACTCCGACTTGCCGAGCAACTGCCGCGAAAGGCGTTGGCATGACGATTTTTCACCAGCTTTTGGTGCGACCCTCGTGGGCTGAAACAGGAGCCGACTAATCGCTTTTTTGTTCTACTTTTCTGTGACAGTTGCGCGAATTGCTAGTTGTCGCTTCCGTAGTTCCCCATACTGTAATGGACTTGGGTCTCCCAATACGAACGGGGCTCCATTTTCGAATCGTTGCGACCATCTTCAAAATGCACGCCATCGATATGCGTGCTGGAGGGCCACATCGAATTGACCCCAAAAATGGGCACGTTTGATCGAAATTCACCGAGGGACTGAGCACGCATCGATGGAGCTATAGTCGCACCTTCCCCCCGTCTCTCTGAACTTGCGCTAGAGTGTCCCCAGAGACAAAAACCGGGGCTCCGACATGGCCAAGAAAGCGCCACGCCGCACTGCACAACGCATCCTCGAAGCCGCACTTGACCTGTTCAACCGGTTCGGGGAGCCGAACGTCTCCACCACCCTGGTCGCCGGCGAGCTCAACATCAGTCCCGGCAACCTCTACTACCACTACCCCGCCAAGGACGAGCTGATCAACCGGCTCTACGAGGGCTACGAGACCGAGCTGCTCGAACTGCTGCACGCCAGCGAAGGCGTGCACGATGTGGAAGACGCCTGGTTCTTCATGCACAGCCTGTTCGAGCTGATCTGGCGCTACCGCTTCCTCTACCGCGACCTGAACGACCTGCTGAGCAAGAACCGCCACCTCGAGACCCAGTTCCAGCTGGTGCTCAAGAACAAGGCGCGCGCGATCCGCGCTCTGATCGCCGGCCTGGGCCATGCCGGCCACCTGGACATCGATGCGCGGGAAGTCGACACCCTGGCGCAGAGCATGGTGGTGGTGCTGACCTACTGGCTCAGCTACGAGTACGTGCGCAATCCGCGCGAGGCGCTGGAACCGGCCCACGCCCAGGGCGCCCTGATGCGCGGCGCCCACCACACGCTGCACCTGCTGGCCCCCTATCTGGCCACCGAGCAACGCCGGCATTTGCTGACCCTGAGCAGCGCGTATGCTGGCGAAGATCAATCCGCGACGGTCTGATTCCCGACTTCCGAATGAACCCACCGCCACCCGAACCGCTCTCCCTGCTGTCGCCCGGGGCCCCCGAAGCGGCAGGGCAATGGACCCGGTTGCCTTACCGTGACGGACCGCGCTTCAGCGCCTCCGACCTCCCGCTGCACTGGGACCGGCTGCACGTCGGCCAGGGTCTCCCGGCCCCGGCACAGGGTCCGCTCGCCGAGGGCTGGGCGCACTATCACAGCGGCGAATTCGAAGTCGCGGCAGCGATCGGTCTGGCACACGCCCCCGAAGGCCTTGCCCTGGCCAACCAGGCGACCGCCATCTATGCCAACTACCTCGAACCGCGGGAGTCCGTGCGCCTGGCGCTGTTCAAGCAGGTGGCCGAACGCGCCACGGCACAGCTCGCGAACGAACCCGACAATTGCCAGGCGCTCTACTGGCAGGCCTATGCGCTCGGGCGCTACAGCCAGGGTATCAGCGTCGCCCGGGCTCTTGCGCAAGGGCTGGGGACCAAGGTCAAGGGCGCGCTCGAACGCGTGATCGAACTCCGGCCGCAGCACGCCGATGCCCATGTCGCGCTGGCCGCCTTCCACGCCGAGGTGATCGACAAGGTCGGCTCGCTGGTCGGGCGCATGACTTACGGGGTGCGCGCCGACACCGCGGTGGAACTGTTCGAGCGCGGGATGCAGCTCAACCCCCTGTCGGCCAGCGCGGCGATCGAATACGCCCGCGGCCTGCTGATGCTGCACGGCGATACCCGCATGGCCGAGGCCACCCGGCTCTACGAGAAGGCGGCCCACCTCGACCCCGCCGATGCGCGCGAGAGGCTCGATGTCGAGCTGGCGCGGGCCGGGATGACCGACTGACTTATCTAAACGACGCCGTCACTTAAGATCGCGCTTCATTCTTTTTCACGCCCTCGTCTTTCATGTCCGACCTGAACGCCCTGTTCGAATCCGCCCAAGCCAACTCCAAGCTGCTCGCCGAGCGTCCCGACAACCCCACGCTGCTCAAGATCTACGGCCTGTTCAAGCAGGCCACGGCGGGCGACAACACCGAAAAGAAGCCCAGCTTCAGCGACATCGTCGCCCGCGCCAAGTGGGATGCCTGGACCGCGCGCAAGGGCCTGGCCGCCGACGAGGCGAAGCAGCAGTACGTCGAGCTGATCGAATCCCTGCGCTGATCTGTCTCACCGGAGGGCTGCCAGGGGCTGGCTGCGGGCCGGCGCCCCGAGCGCCTGGCGCCGTTCGAGTTTCGGCATTTCCGCCAGCCGCTTGACCGCCGCATAGAAGCGCGGCCAGTCCTCGCCCTCGCGTTCGAACAGGGCTTCGAAGCCGGGCACCAGTTCGTCATAGGCAGCCTGGGCGCCGAACATCGCGTTGTTTGCCCGTGCCACCCAGCCGTCGTAGGCGCCTTGCCGCGGGCCGGTCCAGCCGGCGCGCAGCAGCGCAAATCGCTGGCGGAATTCCGCCATGGCGGCGGCCTTCTTCGCGTCGACCGCCGGCCAGTCCTGCGCCTTGGCTTCCGGCGAGTGGTAGACCGCATCGAGCGCACGCCGCGTGTCGGCGGTCAGGGCCCGGAACTGCTGGCGCCGGTCGTCGAACTGCGCATAGTCGAGCCGGGCCGCCTCGCTCGCCTGGGTCTTCAGCCAGCGCGCGCCGCCGATCCGCTCCACCGCGGTGGCGAAGGACTCGTTGAACATGGTGTCGTCGGGCACATAGAGCACCTGATGCGCGAGTTCATGGAACACCAGGCGCGCCAGTTCGCCCTCCGGGTAGCCGATGAAGGTCGACAGCAGCGGATCGCCACCGGCCCAGTTCATCCAGCCCAGGGTCGAGTAGGCCGGCACCGGATAGACCGCGCTTTCCAGGCCCTGGGCCTGCTGCGTCGCCGCCTCCGCCTTCGCGGCCGCCTCGTCGTAATAGCCCCGGTAGCCGACGCAGCCCGCCACCGGGAAGCACCACGTCTTGAGGGTGAGCGAATGCGGCGGTGCGGCCACCACGTTCCAGAGCACGGCGTTGCGATGCAGGTCGGCGTAGGACTTGTAGCTGGCGTTGTCGGGCAGGCCGAGCTCGGCCACCGCGAACGCGCGGATGCGCTGGGCGAGCGCCAGCTTGGCCTTGAGGGCGTCGGACGTTGCGGGATCTTCGAGCCACTGCGGCACCGGACGCGCGGCCCGCATCAGCCCCAGGTGGCCGCTGGCCGATTGCCAGTAGTAGCCCAGATCGGCGCAGCCGGCGAGCAGCGCCACGGCCCCGAGCGCCGCCAGCGCCGCCCCGCGCCGAGCGGCGCTCATGACACGACCGGGTCGGAGACGGCTTCGACCTCGACCAGGCAGTCGTAGAAGGTGGGGCCGCGCCCGATGTCCGTCAGCCGCTGGCTGGTGAGCTGGTTGACGTTGGTGCCGTCCATGCCGAGCTTGCGCCACCAGATGCCCAGGCCATGCACCACGCCGGGACGGGCGCGGCGCGAGATCTCGGCACGGCAGCGGTGCTCGCCGCGCTGGTTGTAGATGCGCACCGTGGCGCCGTCGGCAATGCCGCGCGCGGCCGCGTCGGCCTCGTGGATCTCGAGCAGCGGCTCGCCCTCGATTGCGCGCAGGCTGCGCACGTTGACGAAGCTGGAGTTGAGGAAGTTGCGCGCCGGCGGCGAGATCATCGCCAGCGGAAAGTCGGTCGAGCTGCCGGCCGGCTCGTAATTGGGCACGTGGTCGGGCAAGCCGTCCTGGCCGGTCGCCGCCAGCCGCTCGCTGTAGAACTCGCAGCGCCCGGAAGGCGTGGGGAAATTGCCATCGGCATAGGGCGCGTCGGGCAGCTTCAGCGTCGCGAAGCCCTGCGCCTCCAATTCGCCGAAGTCGACCACATGGGGGGCAAAGGCGCTGCGGCAGAGGGTCTCGTCGTCGTCGCTGAAGCAGGGCTCGTCGAAGCCCATGCGGCGGGCCAGCTCGCGGAACACCCAGGTATTGCTGCGGGCCTGCCCGCGCGGCGCGACGGCCGGCCGGTTGAGCAGCACGTCGGTATGGCCGTAGCTGGTGTGGATGTCCCAGTGCTCGAGCTGCGTGGTCGCCGGCAGCAGGTAGTCGGCATAGTCCGCGGTGTCGGTCTGGAACTGCTCCAGCACCACCGTGAAGAGATCTTCGCGCGCGAAGCCCGCGACCACCTTGCCGGAGTCGGGCGCCACCGCCACCGGATTGCTGTTGTAGACGACCAGGGCCTGGATCGGATGGGCGGTGTCGGTCAGCGCATCGCCGATCGCGCTCATGTTGATCGTGCGCGGGCTGCGTCCCGCCAGCAGGTCGGGCCGCTGCAAGGCGGCGCGGTCGATCGGGTACAGGCCCGAGCTGCTCAGCAGCAGGCCGCCCGCCCGTTCGCGCCAGGCGCCGACCAGCGCCGGCAGGCAGGCGATGGCGCGCGCCGCATTGCCGCCGCCGCGCACGCGCTGCATGCCGTAGTTGAGCCGGATCGCGGCCGGCCGGGTGGTGCCGTAGGCACGCGCCAGCGCGACGATCTGCGCTTCGGGCACGCCGCACACGGCGGCCGCACGGGCCGGAGGCCATTGCAGCGCGCGCTCGCGCAGCGCGGCCCAGCCGACGGTGTGGCGCTCGATGTAGTCGGCATCGAGCCAGTCATGGACGATCAGCTCGTGCATCAGCGCCAGCGCCAGCGCGGCGTCGGTGCCGGGCAGCAGCGCCACGTGCTCGTCGCACTTGTCGGCGGTCTCGGTCTTGCGCGGGTCGATGCACACCAGCCTCGCGCCGGCGCGCCGGGCGGCCTGGGCGTGGCGCCAGAAATGCAGGTTGCTGGCGATCGAGTTGCTGCCCCAGATCAGGATCAGCTTCGCTTCGGCGAAGAACTCGACCCGCATCCCCACCTTGCCGCCCAGGGTCAGGCTCAAGGCCTCGCCACCGGCGGTCGAGCAGATCGTGCGGTCCAGCAGCGAGGCACCGAGCTTGTGGAAAAAACGACGGTCCATCGATTCGCCCTGCACGAGACCCATGGTTCCCGCATAGCTATAGGGCACAATTCCCTCGGGATTGTTACGTTTAAGCACAATTAGCCTTGCAGCGATGTCGTCGAGCGCTGCCTCCCAGCTCACCGGCTCGAAACGGCCGCTGCCCTTGGGACCGGAGCGCTTCAGCGGCTGCACGAGGCGCTCGGCATGGTCATTGCGTTCGATGTAGCGCGAGACCTTGGTGCAGAGCACGCCGGCAGTGTGGCGGTGGTCGGGGTTGCCCTGCAGCTTGACGGCGATGCCGTCCTGCACGGTGGTGACGAGGGCGCAGGTGTCCGGACAGTCGTGCGGGCAGGCACCGAGCACCTGGATCTGGGAGTTTGGAGGCGTGGGGAAAGTCATGAATCGACCGGGGCGAAGACCAACCGGCGAGTCTAGTTTGTACGCCGCGAATGCGCGCGAAGGGGTTTTCACGATGATCAATCGCAGGCACTTTTCCATTGCCACCGGCGCCGCGGCGCTCGGCGGCTTCCAGTTCGCGCGGGCCCAGAGCGACTCGCCGATCGTGCTGGGGCAATCGGCGCCCTTCACGGGTCCGGCGGCCCAGCTGGGCATCCAGTTCTACGAGGGTGCCAAGCTCTTTCTCGACCAGCACAACGCCCAGCCGGGCCACCGCCCGGTCCAGATCAGGTTCCTGGACGACGGCTACGAACCCGATCGCTGCGCGGCCAACACGAAGAAGCTGATCGACGACGATGCCTTCGCGCTGTTCGGCTACATCGGCACGCCGACCAGCCTCGCGGCGCTGCCGCTGGCGGTCGGCGCCAAGGTGCCGTTCATCGCGCCCTTCACCGGCGCGATGGCGCTGCGCGAACCCTTCCAGAAGAACGTCTTCCATCTGCGCGCCTCGTACAACGACG
Source organism: Variovorax saccharolyticus (assembly GCF_030316765.1). Taxonomy (GTDB): domain Bacteria; phylum Pseudomonadota; class Gammaproteobacteria; order Burkholderiales; family Burkholderiaceae_C; genus Variovorax; species Variovorax saccharolyticus. Next base: position 410,554 of record NZ_JASZYT010000002.1, on the reverse strand, counting down.
AGACCGCGCTGATCGTGAAGCAGCTCACCCACCTGGGCCTCAAGAGGATCGCGGTCTTCTATCAGAACGACGCCTACGGCAAGGCCGGGCTCGACGGCGTGACGCTGGCGCTGGGCCAGCTCGACCTGAAGCCGGCGGCGCTGGCCACGGTCGAGCGCAACTCGGTGGACGTGGCCGCCGCGGTCAAGACCATCGCCGCCGCCAAGCCCGATGCGGTGGTGCAGGTGAGCGCGTACAAGTCGTGCGCGGCCTTCATCCGCGAGGCGCGCAAGGCGGGCTACGGCGGCACCTTCTTCAACGTCTCCTTCGTCGGCACGCAGGCGCTGTCGGACGAACTCGGCAAGGACGGTGCCGGCGTGGTCGTGACCCAGGTCGTCCCGTCGCCCTACAACGCGGCCAACGGCATCACGCGCGAGTTCAACGACGCGCTGCGCAAGGGTGGCGGCAGCACCAAGGCCAACTTCTCGAGCCTGGAGGGCTACCTGGCCGCCAAGGTGCTGGTCGAAGGTCTGCGCAGGGCCCCGGGCAAGGCGACGCGCGAGGGCCTGATCGCCGGGCTCGAGAGCATCGACCGCCAGCAGTTCGGCGGCTTCGAGGTGTCGTTCTCGCCGCGCAACCACGTAGCGTCGAAGTTCGTCGAGCTGTCGATGATCACCGGCGACGGCCGGATCAGGACCTGATTCATACGCGAGCAAGTCTGAGGGTAATTGCGGCATACACCACAATAGTTAGTCCTTTGGTTCTCTAAGCAGGCATAGCACCCCTTGCAGCCGGTCAAACTGCATTCATGAAGCAGGTTTTCTTTTGTCTATCTTTTCTTGGGGGGCGCAGTTGAGTACGAGTGCGCGCTCTTTCTGATGGCGCCCTGGCGCCCGCGGCCCGGCATCCCCGGCTTGCCGCACTCCGCCGCCGCGCGGAGCCTCGAGTCCTGCTGGCGTCTCTGGGTGTGCTTCCTGCTGAGCGGTGTGGCGCTGTCGGCGTTGGCTGCGTGTTTCGCGGGCCCCTTCATGGAAAGCACGCTGGGATACGCGGCCCGGATGTTCAGCGGGCCCGAGGGCGACGATTCCTGGCACGCCATGCATGTAGCGTCCCAGTATTTGCGCGATCACCCAGAAGCTCCCATCTATCAGGATGTCTTCTTCGATCTGCGAACGAAGTTCCAGTACCCGCTCACCTCGTTGCTGATCACGGACCTTCCGGCGATGCTGCCGGGCATCAGCGAGGCCTTCATGGTCAAGGTCTTGCAGTTGCTTGCCCGACTGTGCCTCCCGCTGATCGCGATCGTCTTCACCCTGCTTTTCGTCGGCGCCGTGCGGCAGCAAGCAGGCAGCGCCGCGGCATTCCGCCTCCCGCCGGGCCAACAAGTCGCGCTCGCGGCCACCGGCCTGGCCAGCGTGCTGCTGTTCTATCCGATCACTCGTTCCGAGTTCCTCGGCCAGATCCAGACCTTCATGACGCTCGCCGCCGGCCTGGCGCTGCTGGCCTGGCAGCGCGGCAGCCCCCGGCTGGCGGGGGTGATGATCGGCCTGTGCTGCATCATCAAGCCGCACTGGGGCATCGTCATCGTCTGGGCGGCGTTCCGCCGGCAGTGGAGCCTCGCGCTACCGGCCCTTGCCACCGCAACGCTCTTCGGGCTGATCGCGCTGTGGAAGTACGGCTTGGCCAACATGCTCGACTACATCCCGGTCGTTTCCTTCATTGGAAAGCACGGCGAGGGCTACTACGCCAACCAGTCGGTGAACGGCCTGGTGAACCGGATGCTCTTCAACGGCAACAACCTGGAGTGGCTGTCGCATGAATTCGCGCCCTTCCATACCCTGGTCCATGCCGCCACCCTCGCCTCGTCGATCCTGCTGCTGGGCGGGGTCCTGCTGTGGAAGCGCAACAAGTCGCCGAGCGTGATCGACCTCGCACTCGTCATGCTCACCTTGACCATCGCATCGCCGATCGCCTGGGAACATCACTACGGCCTGCTGCTTGCGACCTTCGCCGTGCTGCTGCCCGCCGTCGTGCACGAACGGCCATGGGGCGCATGGGCCCTGCCGCTGACTTGGGTGGCCTTCATCCTCACGAGCCAATCGTTCGTGGCCCTGACCAACGCCTTGGCCGACACCCGATGGAACTTCGCTCAGTCCTATCTTTTCTTCGGCGCCCTCATCGTTCTGGCACTGCTGTACCGCGTCTCATGGATCGAGTGGCGCGCCGGCCAGCGTCACGCCGAGGCACGTGACTCGCACCTGGACGCCATGCGCGACGCGCGCGCCTAGAGCGCCTGGGCAGCCAGGCCATCCACCGCCTGGAACATCGCCTGGCGGGCCTGGCTAATGATCTGGCCGCGCCAGGCATCGGTGTCGGTATAGAACGCCGCGAGCATCCCGGCCCGGATCGATGCCGCGAGTTCGGGCGGCGCTTCGGGGTGCTTGTGCAGCCAGTGGTCGGCCCTGAGCGCGCCCACCACTTCCATCACGGGCACGGTGCCGTATTCGAGCGCGATGCCGGTGTACTCGGCCTGCGGGCACTCCTCGTAGACCGAGCCCCACATCAGTCCGGTGAGAAAGGCCGAAGTCGACGAGCCGTCGTAGATCGAAGTCACCGGCGCGGCCGGCGTACCCCACCACGCATTGGCGCGTGCATAGGCGGCCTTGTCGTCGCGGCACGAGAAGATCCGCTCGCCGAGTCCATTCGGCCCCAGGCCCGTGTGCAGGTCGATCCACGCCAGTCGGCGGGCAGACTGCACCTGCGTGCGCAGCACCTCGCGCAGGGTCAGGTTGCTCCAGGTCGGCGCCCTGCCGCCGAAGAACAGGCCATCCTCGAACTGGTACTGGCCGCGCGTCACGGCAGCCTGGTAGGCGGCGGGGCCGTTCTTCTCGATCCAGGCACCCATGGCCGCTTCGTTGGCCGCTGTCGGTGGCCACTGTTCGGGCAGCAGCAGGGCGTGCAGCTCGGCGTAGGCTTCGTTGACCGGCAGCGGTTCGGTGAAGTCGAAGAAGTTGCGGTTCAGGTCACAGTTCTCGTTCGTCACGCGGCGGCCATGCGAGAAGCCGTGCGGATTGAGCGCATGCACATACAGCACGGCCACGCCCTGCGCGCGCGCCTTCCCGCGCCATTCGGCATCGTGCAGCGCGAACACCTGCACGCCGCTGCCGCAATGGCCCTCGACGCCGTGGCAGGCACTCGAGACGATCAGCATGCGTTCGGCCTGCGGGTCGCCGTCGAGCGCGACATCCATCGCGAGTTCCTCGCCGTCGCGGCCTTTGAGCGGATGCAGGTGCGAGTGCACTTCGATCCCGGCGCCGGCACATCCCTGCAGGAACTTCTGGCGCGCCTGGGCATAGCGGGCCGAGAAGGCTTCGCCGACGCCGATCATGCCGCGGCTCCTTCGGCCAGCTTCGGGCCGTTGAGGAACTGCTCGGCCAGCTGCACCCAGCAGGTGGCGCCGAGCGGAATCAGGTCGTCGTTGAAATCGTAGCTCGCGTTGTGCAGCATGCAGGGACCGCCGCCGTGGTGCATGGCGCGGTGGCTGCCGTCGCCGTTGCCGATGAAGGCGTAGGCGCCGGGCTTGGCCAGCAGCATGAAGGCAAAATCCTCGGCCGTCATGGCCGGCTCCTGGACCAGAACGTTCTCGGCGCCGACGATGCCCGCCATCACGCCGCGCGCGAAATTGGCTTCGGGCGCCGAGTTGATGGTCGGCGGGTAGTTGCGGTGGAAGTGGAAGTCGCACTCGGCCTCGTGCGCCGCGCAGATGTGCTCGGCGATGGTCTTCATGCGGGCCTCGATCAGGTCGAGCACCTCGAGCGAGAAGGTGCGCACCGTGCCCTTGAGCTCGCAGGAATCGGGGATCACGTTGCTGGCCTCGCCGCCATGGATCATCGTGACCGAGATCACGCCGGCATCGGTCGGCTTCTTGTTGCGCGTGAGGATGGTCTGGAAGGCCAGCACCATCTCGCAGGCCACCGGCACCGGGTCGACGCCGGTATGCGGCAGTGCCGCATGGCCGCCCTTGCCCGTGATCCTGACCGTGAACTCGTTGCTCGAGGCCATCGCCGGGCCGGGGCTGACCGCGAACTGGCCGGCCTTCATGCCGGGCCAGTTGTGCATGCCGAACACGGCCTCCATCGGGAACTGCTCGAACAGCCCGTCCGAGATCATCTCGCGGGCGCCGCCGCCGCCTTCTTCGGCCGGCTGGAAGATCAGGTAGACCGTGCCGTCGAAGTTGCGATTCTTGGCCAGGTGCTGCGCGGCCGCCAGCAGCATCGCGGTGTGGCCGTCGTGCCCGCAGGCGTGCATCTTGCCGTGGTGCTTGCTGGCATGCTCGAAGGTGTTGAGCTCGGTGACCGGCAGGGCGTCCATGTCGGCGCGCAGGCCGACCGCGCGGTCGCTGCTGCCGTTCTTGACGATGCCCACCACGCCGGTGGTGCCGAGGCCGCGATGGATCGGGATCCCCCATTCGGTCAGCTTGGCCGCCACCACGTCGGCGGTGCGGACCTCTTCGAAACAGAGTTCGGGATGGGCATGGAGGTCACGCCGGACCGCGGCGATGCCGGCCGCCTGCGTGACGAGTGAATCGATGAGTTTCATGGGCGCGAGTCTAGACTTTGCGGTGGCAGCCCGCAAAGATCGTGCCGCATGCCCGACGCCACGCCCTCGCCCACTTCCCCGACAATGCCCCGCATGCCCCAAGTGCTCTCCTCCCGCAGCCTCGAACTCGCGCAGACGCTGCTGCGCATGAACACCGTCAGTGCCAACAGCAACCTCGAACTGATCGACTTCGCGCGCGACCACCTGGCCGGGCTCGGCGTGCGCAGCCGCCTGACCTACAACGCCGACAAGACCAAGGCGAACCTGTTCGCCACGCTGGGCGCCGGCAAGAAGGCCGGCGTGATCGTTTCGGGCCACACCGATACGGTGCCCTGGGACGGCCAGGCGTGGAGCGTCGACCCGCTGTCGGCGATCGTGCAGGACTGGCCGGCCGACGACGCCGATGCCGACTCGGCCCGCATCGAGCCGCGCCTCTACGGCCGCGGCGCCGCCGACATGAAGAGCTTCATCGCGATCGCGCTGGCCAACGCCGAGCGCTTCATCGAGAGCGACTCGCCGTTCGCGGTGCACTTCGCCTTCAGCTACGACGAGGAGGTCGGCTGCTTCGGCGTGCGCGAACTGATCGCCGACATGAAGGACCAGGGCATCAAGCCGCTGGCCTGCATCATCGGCGAGCCGACGCTGATGGTGCCCGCCATCGCGCACAAGGGCGTCTACCGCTACAAGTGCTGCGTGCGCGGCAAGGAGGCGCATTCGTCGCTGACGCCGCAGTCGGTCAACGCGATCGAGATGGCGGCGCGGGTGGTCGGCAAGCTGCGCGACATGGCCGAGGGCTTCGAACGCGACGAGCGGCGCTACGAAGGCTTCGACGTCCCTTTCAGCACCGCCAGCGTGGGCCAGTTCCACGGCGGCATCGCCGACAACGTGGTGCCGCGCGACGCCGAGTTCCGCTACGAATTCCGCAACCTGCCGACCGCCGACGCGGCGCGGATGCAGAAGGAAGTCGCCGACTACGCCAGCCGCACGGAGGTGGCGATGAAGAAGGTCGCGCCCGAGGCCGGCTTCAGCTTCGAGACCATCTGCGAGATCCCGAGCTTCCTGAGCTCCGCCGACGAGCCCGTGACCCGGCTCGCACAGCGGCTGGCGAAGGAGTCGCGCACCACGCTGGTGGCCTTCGGCACCGAGGCCGGCCTGTTCAAGAACGCCGGCATCCCGACCGTGGTCTGCGGCCCCGGCAGCATCACCCAGGCGCATCAGCCGGACGAGTACGTGACGCTGGAGCAACTGGCGCGCTGCGAGCAGTTCCTGCAGGGGCTGGCCGCGACGAAGGAGATCCGCTGAGGCCAGGCCCCCACGCTCCCCCACTGCGTGTGGGTCGCTGCCCCCCGAGGGGGCGGCCCGGCGCCGGCCTGAGTGGCGCCCACGCTCCCCCACTTCGTGTGGGTCGCTGCCCCCCGAGGGGGCCGCAGGCCGCCTTGGGGCGGCCCGGCGCCGGCCTGATCCGTCGCGCGCCATGAAGCGCATCGCGCTGGCCCTGCTCGGCGCCGCCGCGCTGCTCTACGCGCTGGCGACCGCGCTGGAGCCCCGTCATCCGGCCTGGGGCTACGTGGCGGCCTTCGCCGAGGCCGCGATGGTCGGCGCCATCGCCGACTGGTTCGCGGTGGTGGCGCTGTTCCGCCATCCGCTGGGCCTGCCGATTCCGCACACCGCAATCATCCCGGCCAACAAGGACCGCATCGGCGCCAAGCTGGCCGGCTTCATCTGCAACAACTTCCTGAGCACGCCGCAGGTGCTGGCCAAGCTGGCGCAGTTCGATCCCGCGGCCCGGCTCGCGCAATGGCTGTCGCGGCCCGAGAGCGCCGAGAAGCTCGGCGGCCATCTCGTGGCGGCGGTGCGCTACGGGCTCACGGCCTTCGACGACGCCCGGGTGCGCGACTTCCTGGGCCGCATCACGGCGGCCGGCCTGGCGCAGGTGGACCTGTCGCGGCTGGCCGGTCAGGCGCTCGATGCCCTGACCGCCGGCGGCCGCCATCACGCACTGCTCGACGACGTGCTGCGGCAGGTCACGGCGGTGGTCGAGGGCGACGAGGTCCAGGAACGCATCACCGAGGCGATCGCGCGCGAGATCAAGTCGCTGCGCTATGTCGGCCTGGACCAGGTGGCGGCCCGGCTGGCCACGCGCAAGATCGTGGCCGCGGTGGTGCACACCCTGGGCGAAATGGCGGCCGAGCCCGAGCACCCGCTGCGGCTGCGCTTCGATGCCCACATGGCCGGCTTCGTCGAGCGGCTCAAGACCGACCCCGAGTTCCTTCGCCGCGGCGAGGCGATCCGCGCCGAGTTGCAGGCGCACCCGGCGCTGGGCGACTACCTGCACGGCCTGTGGAGCGAACTGCTCGCGTGGCTGCACGACGACCTGGCGAAAAGCGATTCGAGCATCCGCCAGCGGCTGGTCGCGATGGCCGGCGCGCTCGGTGCCCGGCTGTCGGCCGACGAGGCGATGCGGCACTGGATCAACGAGCAGATCGTCGATGCCGCGCCGCGTGCGATCGAGCGCTATCGCGAGGACATCCGGCGCTACATCGTCGAGCGCGTGGCCGACTGGAACACGGACGAGATGACCGTGGAACTCGAACGCAACATCGGCCGCGACCTGCAGTTCATCCGCGTCAACGGCACGCTGGTCGGCGGGCTCGTCGGGCTCTTGATCCACACCGCGACGCAGCTATGGAAGGGCTGAGCGGTTCAGGCCGACGCCGGGCCGCCCCAAGGCGGCAGCGACGGGAGCGTGGGGGCCCAGGCCGGCGCCGGGCCGCCCCAAGGCGGCCTGCGACCCCCTCGGGGGGCAGCGACCACACGAAGTGAGGGAACGTGGGGGCTCAGGCCGGCGCCGGGCCGCCCCAAGGCGGCCTGCGGCCCCCTCGGGGGCAGCGACCCACACGAAGTGGGGGAGCGTGGGGGCTCAGGCCGGCGCCGGGCCGCCCCAAGGCGGCCTGCGACCCCCTTGGGGGGCAGCGACCCACACGCAGTGGGGGAGCGTGGGGGCCACATTCACCCCGGCAGCATCCGCTCCTGCGCGATGACCAGCAGTCCGTCCATGATCAGGCTGTCGACCAGTTCGAAGTCGCCGTTCATGCTGGGCGCCATCTTCCAGCCGGCACCGCCGGTCATGAAGCAGGCCGGCTCGGCACCGCAGTGCGCCCGCACGTGCTGGACCATGCGCTCGACCGCGCCGGCGATGGCGTAGGTGCCGCCGCTGGTCAGGGCGTCGCTGGTGTTGGTGGGGAATTCGCGCACCTCCCCGGTCGGCACGTGCAGGCCGGCGGTGCCGGACTCGAGCGCGCGCAGCATGATGCCGTGGCCCGGCAGGATCAGGCCGCCCAGGAACTTGCCGTGCACGTCGACCCCCTCGACCGTGACCGCGGTGCCGATCATCACCACCACCATCGGCCGCGGCTTGCCCTGCGACATCATGCGATGGCGGGCGCCGATCATCGCCACCCAGCGGTCGGCGCCGAGGCGCGTGGGATGGTCGTAGCCGTTGACGATGCCGGCCTCGGCCACGCTGGACACCACCCAGCGCGGCGAGCACTCGAATCGCTCGACCACCTGCTCCTCGGCGCGGCGCCGCACGGCATCGCCGGCCACCACGCAGCCGAGCATCGAGTCGGGCGGTGGCAGATCGGCCCACGGGCCTTCGGCCAGGCGCTCGATGTGGTCCAGGAACTCGGCGCCGTGCGCGACAGGCACGGCGCCGGGACGCGCCGCGTCGTAGAGAGACCACTTGATGCGGGTGTTGCCGATGTCGATCGCTAGGAATGCCATGCGCGGCATTATTGCGACTTGCGCTTACGGGCGCTTGCATATGCGACGGCGGCCTACGCAAAAGCGCCTTCTTCCGCCGTTAAAGTGGCCCGTCCATCCACCAAGGCAGAAGGAGAAACCATGGGATTGCTGAGTTTCATCAAGGAGGCCGGAGAGAAGCTTTTCGGCGGGTCGGCGGCCCATGCGGCGGAGCCGGACAAGGACAAGGCGGCCGCGGCGGCCATCAAGACCTACATCGAGACCCAGAACCTGGGCCTGACCGCGCTGGAGGTCACTTACGTCGCCACCAGCGGCATCGTGACGCTGTCGGGCAATGCGCCGTCACAGGAAGCCAGCGAGAAGGCCTCGCTGGCGGCGGGCAACGTGTCCAACGTGACGCAGGTCGACAACAACCTGGTCGCGCCGGCGGCAGACCCGGCCCAGTACCACGACGTGGTCCGCGGCGACACCTTGTCGGCGATCTCCAAGAAATACTACGGCGACGCCAACAAGTACAACGCGATCTTCGAGGCCAACAAGCCGATGCTGAGCCATCCGGACAAGATCTATCCCGGCCAGAAGCTGCGCATTCCGAAGCTGTAGCTCGCCCCCCAGGTTGCCCGGCACTGCGTGTCCGGGCGCCCACCCCCCTGACCGGGGGGCGACACCAGCGGCCCGGCGGAGCCGGTTCCGCGGTGTCCCACGAAGGGGCCTGGCTTCGCCGGCCGATCGGCCTCTTAGTTTTGCTTCCAGGGCAGGCCGCGGAAACGCCAGCCGCCTTTTTGGCCGCGGTGTCCGTCTGCGTCGGCGTCGCCTTCGAAGCCTTCGAGAATGTTGTAGGCCTCGATGCCGAGTTCGGTGCCGCGCCGGGCGGCGGCGATCGAGCGGACGCCGCTGCGGCACAGCAGAACCGCTTTCTTTCCTGCCGGCACCGCGCTGCGCAGGCCCTCGTCGAAAGCCGGGTTGAAGGCCATTCCGGGCCATTGCTTCCAGGCCAGGCCGACCGCGCCGGGCACATAGCCCACCCACTCGCGTTCAGCATCGCTGCGCACGTCGACCAGCACGGCGTCGCCGCTGGTCATCCACTGCGCCGCCTGTTCAGGCGTCACGTCGCCGGCATAGCCTTCGGCCGGCTTGACGCCGAGTCTGTCTCCGGTGAGTGCATTCGCCTGGGTTGGCGAACTCGTGTCCGGCTGGGTCATGGTGCTTTCGTCCTTGCGCTTTTAAGGGTTACTGCGGGTGGCGGCCCCGGCTTCCACTCTGGAGAGGCTCGCCGATGGGGCCAATTTTTCTCCAGTTCGTGAAAACCCTCTTTGTCACGATTGTTTACGTATCAAAGATGGGAAGTCTGGATTGTCCAGACCCACCAACGGAGACACGCAATGACAGACAAACTACCAACCCGTCGACGCAGTCTGCTGAAAGGAGCGGCCGTTGCGGCCGGCGCGATGTCCGCGCCGATGGTCAGCATGGCGCAGACCACCTCGCTGCGCTTCCAGAGCACCTGGCCGGCGAAGGACATCTTCCACGAGTACGCCAACGACTTCGCCAAGAAGGTCAACGACATGGCCGGCGGCCGCCTGAAGATCGAGGTGCTGCCCTCCGGCGCGGTCGTGCCCGCATTCCAGCTGCTCGAGGCCGTGAACAAGGGCACGCTCGACGGCGGCCACGGCGTGGTGGCCTACCACTACGGCAAGAATTCCGCGCTGGCGCTGTGGGGCTCGGGCCCGGCCTTCGGCATGGACCCGAACATGGTGCTCGCATGGCACTACTACGGCGGCGGCAAGCCGCTGCTGGAGGAAATCTACAAGTCGATCAACATGGACGTGGTGTCGTACCTCTACGGTCCGATGCCGACGCAGCCGCTGGGCTGGTTCAAGAAGCCGATCGCCAAGGTCGAGGACCTGAAGGGCCTGAAGTACCGCACCGTGGGCCTCGCGGTCGACATCTTCACCGAGCTGGGCGCCGCGGTGAACCCGCTGCCCGGGGGCGAGATCGTGCCGGCGCTGGATCGCGGCCTGATCGATGCGGCCGAGTTCAACAACGCATCGAGCGACCGCGTGCTCGGCTTTCCCGACGTGGCGAAGAACTGCATGCTGCAGAGCTTCCACCAGAGCGGGGAGCAGTTCGAGATCCTGTTCAACAAGGGCAAGTACAACGCGCTGCCGCAGGAGCTGCGCTCCGTCATCGACTATGCCGTGCAGGCGGCCAGCGCCGACATGAGCTGGAAGGCCGTGGCCCGCAACACGCAGGACTACGTCGAGATGAAGAAAGCCGGCGTCAAGTTCTACAAGACGCCCGACGCCATCCTGCGGGCCCAGCTCGCGGCCTGGGACAAGACCATCGCCAAGAAGTCGGGCGAGAACCCGCTGTTCAAGAAGGTGCTCGACTCGCAGAAGGCCTTCGCGCAGCCCGCCGGCCAGTGGCAGAACGACTACATGATCGACTTCAAGATGGCCTACAACCACTACTTCTCCGGCCAGGCGAAGAAGGCCTGAACGCCATGCAGCCCAGCCGCAGCCGATGCGGCACCCGCCTTCCGGTCCCGGCCGGAAGGCGTCTTCCTGTCTGTCCGATCCCGGGGCACCGATGACAACCCAACAGATACTGCACGCCGCCGACCGCCTGAGCACGTGGACCGGCAAGACCTTCGCCTGGCTCATCGTCGCGCTGATGCTGGTGGTGTGCGCCGAAGTCTTCAAGCGCTACGCGCTCAATGCGCCGACCGCCTGGATCTATGACGTCAACAACATGATGTACGGCACGCTCTTCATGATGTGCGGCGCCTACACGCTCTCGCAGGACGGGCACGTGCGGGGCGACTTCCTCTACGGCAGCATGAAGCCGCGCACTCAGGCCACGCTGGACCTGGTGCTCTACATCGCCTTCTTCCTCCCCGGCATCGGCGCCCTGACCTGGGCCGGCTGGGGCTACTACCAGGACTCGCTGGCCATGCACGAGCAGACCTTCAATGCCACGCCGCTGCCGGTGTACCCCTTCAAGTTCGTCATACCGCTCGCCGGCGCCATCGTGATGCTGCAGGGTCTGGCGGAGATCCTGCGCTGCGTGGTGTGCATCCGCACCGGCGCATGGACGCCGCGCCTGAAGGACGCCGAGGAAATGGACGTGGTCGAACAGCAGCTCGCCAGCAGCACCTTCGTGGACGAGGAAGCGCGGCGCGATGTCATGGAACGGGCCAAGGACCTGGACGAAGCGGCGCGCCAGCGCGGAAGGGAGACCCCATGAGCCAGGCCGCCATGGGGCTGACGATGCTCGGGCTCATCGTCGTCGTGATCATGCTGGGCTTCCCGACGGCGTTCACGCTGATGGGCCTGGGCATGCTGTTCGGCTTCGCCGCCTTCTACGACCCGGCCGTGCCCTGGTTCGACAACCGCGTCTTCGACCTGATGGTGCAGCGCACCTTCGGCGCGATGACCAACGAGACGCTGCTGTCGATCCCGCTGTTCGTGCTGATGGGCTACGTGATGGAACGCGGCGCGCTGGTCGACAAGATGTTCCACAGCGTGCAGCTCGCGTTCCGGCGCGTGCCGGGGTCGCTGGCGGTCGCCACGCTGATCATCTGCACCTTCTGGGGCATCGCCAGCGGCCTGGTCGGCGCGGTGGTGGTGCTGATGGGCGTGATCGCGATGCGGCCGATGCTCAACGCCGGCTACGACACGCGGCTGGCTGCCGGCGTCATCACGGCCGGTGGCACGCTGGGCATCCTGATCCCGCCCTCGGTGATGATCATCGTGTACGCCGCGGTGGCCGGGCAGTCGGTGGTCAAGCTCTATGCGGCGGCCATGTTCCCGGGCTTCTTCCTGGCCTTCCTGTACCTGCTGTACGTGATCGGGTGGGCGCTGATCCAGCCGAAGGTGGCGCCCAAGCTGCCGCCCGAGGCGCAGCGCGCGCCGATCTCGCCGCCGGTGGCCCACATTGCCGCCAGCTATTCGCAGCGGCTGCTGCCGGCCCTGGCCGCGGCGGTGGTGGCGCCGGCGCGGGCCTTCGGCGCGGCGGCGGCGGGCGTGCGCGTCAGCTGGCTGATGCTGGTGCGCTACCTGACGCTCGCGCTGGTGCCGGTGCTGCTCGCCGCCGTGACGCTGGGCTCGATCTGGTGGTACGTGACGATCTATTCGCAAAAGGACAACACGCCGCCGCCGCCCGAGGTGACGCAGTCGCAGCCGGCGCCCCAGGAGGGCACGGCGCTGGCCGAGCCGCCCGGTGCCGAGGGACTGCAGGAGCCGCCCGGCGCCGAAAGCGCGGCGCCCAAGGAAGAACAGGGCCTCCAGGCCCTCGGCGAGCCGGTCGCCGCGCCTCACGCCGAGGCGGTGCCCGAGTCCTTCTACATCGGCTTCTGGCTGACCTGCGCCTTCACCCTCGCGATGCTCGCCTGGTACTACTGGAAGATGGACGCCGAGCAGTTCGAGATCCTGCGCATGCTGGTGTCTTCCGTCATGCCGCTGGGCATCCTGACGCTGGTGGTGCTGGGCGTGATCCTGTTCGGCATCACGACCGCCACCGAGTCGGCCGCGGTCGGCGCGGCGGGCGCCTTCCTGATGGCCTGGCAGGCGAAGACGCTCAACTTCCAGCGCATCAAGGAAGCGGTGTTCCTGACCGCCAAGACCACCGCGATGGTGTGCTGGCTGTTCGTCGGCTCGGCACTGTTCTCGGCGGTGTTCGCGCTGCTCGGCGGCCAGCGGATCATCGAAGAGTGGGTGATGAGCATGAACCTGACGCCGCTGCAGTTCCTGCTGCTGTCGCAGGCCATCATCTTCGTGCTCGGCTGGCCGCTCGAGTGGACCGAGATCATCGTGATCTTCATCCCCATCTTCCTGCCGCTGCTGGCGCACTTCCAGATCGATCCGCTGCTCTTCGGCGTGCTGGTGTTCGTGAACCTGCAGGCGGCCTTCCTGTCGCCGCCGGTGGCGATGTCGGCCTTCTATCTGAAAGGGGTGTCGCCATCGCACGTGACCCTCAACCAGATCTTCGCGGGGATGATGCCGTACATGTTCATCGTGATCCTGTGCATGGTGTTCATGTACATCTGGCCCGGCCTGACGCTGTGGCTGCCCAAATACCTGTACGGCGGCTAGAGCTTCGACCCTAAAAACCATCCCATCACCATCCAACCGGATGGTGTTAGGATGGCGACATGCAAACAGCCCCCACACCGGTCGTCCAGCGCACCAAGCTTCCCGACGCCGAGAAGATCACCATCAACCTCGGCTATGTCGACCTCGGCCAGATCGACCTGCTGGTGGCCGAAGGCTTCTATTCGAACCGCACCGACTTCATCCGCACCGCGATCCGCAACCAGCTCTCGGTCCACGGCGACGCGCTGAAGCAGGTGGTGGCCCGCAAGATGCTTGTTCTAGGGCTGCAGCAGTTCAGTGCCGCCGACCTCGAAGCCGTGCGCCGCGCCGGCGAAAGGCTCGAGATCCGGGTGCTCGGCCTGGCCACCATCTCGGCCGATGTGACGCCCGAGCTGGCGCTCGAGACCATCGCCTCGGTCACCGTTCTCGGCGCCCTGCACGCCAGCGCCGCCGTCAAGGCCGCCCTGGCCGACCGGCTGCGTTGAGCGCCTCCATGTCTTCTTCTTCCAAGGCTTCCCGATGAATCCGCTGTTCGAACGCTTGATGCGCAAGGCCACCCTCCTCACGCAGGGGGGCAGCCTCCAGGAGGCGACCCGTGCGATCCAGCGCGCCCTGTCGGGCGGGGCGGCTCCTCCTGCGGCCGACCGTCCGGCCCCCGCGCCTGCGGCCAACGACGACACGCTGGTCGTCGATGTCGAGGCCCGCGTGGTCGAGCCGGCGCCAGCGCCCGCTCCTGCTCCCGCTCCGACGCCGACGCCGGCTCCCGCGTCCGAGGGCGGCGTCGAGCAGTGGAGCGACGGCCTCTTCGCCCACCAGCACCGCCCGCTCGCCTACAAGCTCTTCGTGCCCGCGAAGGGCGCCGGCAGCCCTCGCCCGCTGGTGCTGATGCTGCACGGCTGCACGCAGAACCCGGAGGACTTCGCCGCCGGCACGCAGATGAACCAGCTGGCGCGCGAACACGGCTTCCTGGTGCTCTACCCGGCCCAGACCCAGCATGCCAACTCGTCGAAGTGCTGGAACTGGTTCACGACGCAGCACCAGCAGCGCGGGCGCGGGGAGCCGGCGCTGCTGGCCGCGCTGACCCGCTCGGTCATGGATTCGCAGGGCATCGACCCCGAGCGCGTCTATGTCGCGGGCCTGTCGGCCGGCGGCGCGATGGCCGACATCCTCGGGCGCAGCTACCCCGACCTGTTCGCCGCGGTCGGCGTGCACTCCGGCTTGCCGAGCGGCGCCGCCAGCGATCTGATGACGGCCCTGGCCGCCATGAAGAGCGGGCCCGCGGCGAGCAGAGGGAGCGGACCGGCCGTGCCCACGATCGTCTTCCACGGCGATGCCGACAGCACCGTGAACGCCCGCAACGGCGAGGCACTGGTCGCATCGGCGCTCGCGGGCCAGGACGGCCCCACGGCGCCGGTGCAGGCCTCGGGAGGCCGGTCGCCCCGGGGCCGCGACTTCACGCGGCGCGTCCATGCGGACGCCCAGGGCCGTCCCGCGGTGGAGCACTGGCTGCTGCACGGTGCCGGCCATGCCTGGTCGGGAGGCAGTTCGAGCGGCACCTACACCGACCCCTCGGGCCCGGACGCCAGCGCAGAGATGCTGCGCTTCTTCCTGAGCCACCGGAAAGCGGCCGCGCCCGCCATGCCCTGAGGCGCGCCGGGCCGGACGCACCGCCGCCCGGCTTACATGCGGTTGCGCGCGTGGCGGAAATATTGCGCTGCTTTGCAAAGCGGACGCCAGCGTCGGCCCGTCCTTGCGCGTTGTATGCGAAGAGACGAAAGAGCCCTTCCATGACACACCGCAACTCCTTCCTTTCCGGCCGCGCGGCCGGCTGGCTGATCGCCCTGGCGCTGCTGCTGGCCGCCGGGGCCGCGGCCGCCCAGCAGGACCCTCCGGGCCGCGTCGGCCGCATCGACATCCAGCAAGGCGCGGTCAGCTTCTCGCCGGCCGGCGGCAACGACTGGTTCGAGGCCAATGCCAATCGCCCGATCACCACCGGCGACCGGCTCTGGACCGACCGCGACGCGCGGGCCGAACTGCACCTGGGCGCCGACACGCTGCGCCTCGACGAGCAGACCGGCATCACCGTCTCCGAGCTCGACGACGACACGGCCCGCATCACGGCATCGCAGGGCCGGCTGCAGCTGCGGGTGCGCGAGGAACTCGGCGGCCGGCGGCTCGAGATCGGCACCCCGAACCTCGCGGCGGTGGTCGACGGCCCCGGCGACTACCGGATCGAGAGCGACCCCGCCGCCGGCATCACGCGGGTCGCGGTGGCCTCGGGCCGGTTGACGCTGTTCGGCGAGGGCGGCGAATCGGTCGCCCTGGGCGCCCACCAGCAACTCGTCGCTGCGGGCCGCAATCTCGCGGCCGCCAGCGGCGCGCCGACCGGCGACGACAACGGCTTCGATCGATGGGTCGCCGAGCGGGACCGGAGCGAGGAGCAGTCGATCTCGGCGCGCTATGTGTCGCGCGAAGTGGTGGGCTACCAGCAGCTCGATGCCTATGGCGACTGGCAGAGCGATCCGACCTACGGCAACGTCTGGTATCCGCGCGGTGTCGACGCCGAATGGGCGCCCTACCGCGATGGCCAGTGGGTCGACGTGGCGCCCTGGGGCTGGACCTGGGTCGACGCCGCGCCGTGGGGTTTCGCGCCCGCGCACTACGGGCGCTGGGCGCGCATCGGGCCGCGCTGGGGCTGGGTGCCTGGCCAGCGCCACGTGCGCCCGGTGTATTCGCCCGCGCTGGTCGGCTTCGTGGGCGGTGCGGCGGGTGCCAGCGCCAACCTCGCGATCGGCGGCGGGCGCCACGGCGTCGGCTGGTTCCCGCTCGCGCCCGGCGAAGCGTGGCGGCCCGGCTACCGTGCCAGCCAGCGCTACGTCGACGAGGCCAACCGCGCCGCCTTCCAGCGGCAGATCGCGGCGCGCCAGGGCGGCTTCGCGCACCAGCAGGTGCCCGGCGCCGTCACGGTGGTGCCCAGCGACCAGTTCGGCCGCGGCCCTGCCGGCCGGCGCGACGTGGTGCGGCTGCCGGCCAACCAGCTGAGCGGCGTGCCGGTCGGCATGGGCGCGCCGATCCCGCTGGGCGATCACGGCCGCGGCGGCTTCGGACGCCCGGGCATGCCACCCCCGCCGCAGGCGGCGATGCAGGCGAGACAGTTCGAGCAGGTGCAGCAGGTACAGCAGGCGCGGCAGATCCAGCAGCAGCAGATCCAGCAGCGTGCGGTGCAGGCACAGGCGGCGCAAGCGCAGGCGATACAGGCGCAACAGATGCAAATGCTCCAGCAGGCGCAGCAAGCCCAGCAGATGCAGCAGGCGCAGCGGCTGCAACAGGCCCAACAGATGCAGCAGGCCCAGCAACTGCAGCAGGCGCAGCAGATGCAGCAGATGCAGCAGATGCAGCAAGCCCAGCAGATCCAGCGACAACAGATCGAAGCCCAGCAACGCGCTGCACAGGCACAGGCACAGGCACAGGCACAGGCACAGGCACACCAGCAGATGCAGCAGCAGGCGATGCGCCAGCAGCAGGAGGCGCAGCAACGCGCGGCCCAGGCTCAGGCCCAGCAACTTCAGGCGATGCAGCAGTTGCAGGCCCAGCGCGCCCAGCAGCAAGTGCAGGCGCAACAGCAGATGCTGCAGGCCCAGCAGGCCCAGGCCCACGCGATCCGCCAAGCGCAGGAGATTCAGCAGCGCGCCGCGCAGGCCCCGCAGCAGCAGCGGATGCCGCAACGAAGCGGCATTCCGGCGCCCGGCCAGCAGCAACAGCCGGACCGTCCGTAGGCCGCGCGCAGCGGCGACTCCTCGCGCCGGCTACAGTCGGCGCGAAGGAGTTCCCATGCGCACCTACGACTTCGACTTTTTCGTCATCGGCGGCGGCAGCGGCGGCGTGCGCGCCGCACGCATGGCGGCCCAGCGCGGCGCCCGGGTGGCGCTGGCCGAATGCGCCGAACTGGGCGGCACCTGCGTCAATGTCGGCTGCATCCCCAAGAAGCTCTACAGCTACGCTGCCGGCTATGCCGAAGCCTTCGAAGAGGCGGCCGGCTACGGCTGGGACCTCGGCGAGCGGCGCTTCGACTGGAACCGCCTGAAGGCCAACCGCGCGCGCGAGATCGCGCGGCTCAACGAGATCTACCGCAGCCTGCTCGAGGGCGCGGGCGCCACCCTGATCCACGGCTGGGCGCAGCTGGTGGACGGCCACACGGTGCAGGTCGGCGACCGCCGCTACACCGCGCAGCACGTGCTGCTGGCGACCGGCGGCATGCCCTATGTGCCCGAGCTGCCGGGACGCGAGCACGTCCTCGTGTCCGACGCCATGTTCGATCTCAACCCCTTTCCGAAGCGGCTGCTGGTGGTGGGCGGTGGCTACATCGCCTGCGAGTTCGCCTCGATCTTCAACGGCCTCGGCGCCGAGGTCATCCAGCTGCAGCGCAATGCGCACCTGCTGAGCGAGTTCGACGAGGACATCCGCGAGTTCCTGGCCAAGGAGATGCGCCGCGCCGGCGTCGACATCCGCTTCAACACCGAGATCGCCTCGATCCGCCGTCTCGACAGCGGCCTCTGCGCCATCCTGTCGCGCGGCCAGCGGGTGGAGGCCGACGCCATCCTGTTCGCGACCGGCCGGGTGCCGAACACCCAGGGCATGGGCCTCGAGGCGGCCGGCATCGCGCTCGACGAGCAGGGCCGCGTGGTGATCGATGCCCACTACCGAAGCTCGGTGCCGTCGGTCTACGCGGTCGGCGACGTCTCGACCCGCCAGCAGCTCACGCCGGTGGCGCTGGCCGAGGCGATGGCCGTGGTCGACGCGCTGTTCGGCAAGGGCAAGCGACGCCTCGACTACGACTACACGCCCACCGCCGTCTTCACCCATCCGAACATCGGCACCTGCGGCTACACCGAAGCCGCCGCGCGCATGAAGTTCGGCGAGATCACGCTCTTCTCGAGCGAGTTCCGCGCGCTGCGCCACACGCTGTCGGGCAGCCCCGAGCGCACCTTCATGAAGCTGATCGTCGACAAGGCCAGCGACCGCGTGGTCGGCCTGCACATGGTCGGCCCCGACGCCGGCGAGATCGTGCAGGGCTTCGCGGTCGCGATGCGCGCCGGCGCCACCAAGGCGATGTTCGACAGCACCATCGGCATCCATCCGACGGTGGCCGAGGAGTTCGTGACGATGCGCGAACCGATGCCGGGCTGAGCCACAATGGCTTCATGCCGTACATGCCCGCCTTCATTGCGCCCGCCCGCTTCACCGATCCCGACGCCGCCCTCGAGCAAGTCCGCCTGATCTACGACGGCGGCCTGCAGCATCTGCGCGAGGCGATGCTGCGTTTCGTCGCCGGCGAAAGCCTGCCGGGCCGGGTGCGCGCCTGCTACCCCTTCGTGCGGGTGCACACGCACACGGTGTCGCGCCGGACGCCGGCGGCCAACGCCGGGCTCAGCTACGGCTTCGTCTCCGGGCCCGGCCGCTTCGAGACCACGCTGACCCGGCCCGACCTGTTCTCACGCTACTACCGCGACCAGTTCCGGCTCCTGCTCGAGAACCACCAGGTCGAACTCGAGGTCGGCACCAGCACGCAGCCGATCCCGATCCATTTCTCCTTCGCCGAGAACGACCACATCGAGGGAACGATGACCGCCGAGCGCCGGTCGCTGATGCGCGACGTCTTCGACCTGCCCGACCTCGGCGCGATGGACGACGGCATCGCCAACGGCACCTACGAGGCCAAGCCCGGCGAGGCACAGCCGCTGTCGCTGTTCACCGCGGCGCGGGTCGACTACTCACTGCACCGGCTGCGCCACTACAGCGGCACGGCGCCCGAGTGGTTCCAGAACTTCGTGCTGTTCACCAACTACCAGTTCTACATCGACGAGTTCGTGCGGCTCGGCCACGAGGCCATGACCGACGAGAACAGCGAGTACATCGCCTTCATCGAGCCGGGCAACGTGGTCACGCGGCGGCGCGGGCTGGCGGCGGGCTCGAGCTCGATGTACGGCGGGCTGCTCGACGGCAGCCAGGGCACGCCGCCGCCGCGCCTGCCGCAGATGCCCGGCTACCACCTGGTGCGCGAGGACTGCACCGGCATCAGCATGGTCAACATCGGCGTCGGCCCGGCCAATGCCAAGACCATCACCGACCACGTGGCGGTGCTGCGACCGCACGCCTGGGTCATGCTCGGCCACTGCGCCGGCCTGCGCCAGGGCCAGCAGCTCGGCGACTACGTGCTGGCGCACGCCTATGTGCGCGAGGACCACGTGCTGGACGAAGAGCTACCGCTGTGGGTGCCGATCCCGGCGCTGTCCGAGATCCAGCTGGCGCTCGAAAAGGCGGTGGCCGAAGTCACCGGCACCCAGGGCACCGAGCTCAAGAAGATCATGCGCACCGGCACCGTGGCCAGCACCGACAACCGCAACTGGGAGCTGCTGCCGGGCAACCAGCCGCAGCGCCGCTTCAGCCAGAGCCGCGCCGTCGCGCTCGACATGGAGAGCGCCACCATCGCGGCCAACGGCTTCCGCTTCCGCGTCCCCTACGGCACCTTGCTGTGCGTGAGCGACAAGCCGCTGCACGGCGAGATCAAGCTGCCCGGCATGGCCAACCAGTTCTACCGCGAGCGCGTCGAGCAGCACCTGCGCATCGGCATGGCGGCGATCGACATCCTGCGCCAGGAAGGCTCCAGCCGGCTGCACAGCCGCAAGCTGCGCAGCTTCGCCGAAGTGGCGTTCCAGTAGCCCGGGTTCAGGCCAGCCCGAACAGCTCGGGCATCTCGCGCTCGGCCTTGGGCGTGATCGACAGTTCGCGGCCGTCGAGGGCCTGACGCACCCATCCGCGGCGCAGCGACAGCTGCAGGCAGGCCGCTCCCAGCGCGCCGCCGAGGTGGGGGCGCCGCTCGCTCCAGTCCAGACACGCGCAGGCGAAGCGGCGCCGGGCGTCGCGCGCCTGCGCCACATCGAGGCCCAGGCTCTCGAGCGCCAGCGCACCTGCGGGCGTGAGCTCGTAGTCGTTGCCCGGCGCGCCGGCCCGCAGCCAGCCCTGGCCGAAGAGACTGTCGTGCAGCGCCACGCCGGCCCCGCCCGCCATGTGGTCGTAGCAGGTGCGCGCGGCGCGAAGGCGGGGTGGCGTGCTGGGGCGGAACTCGCCGCGCGGCGCGCCCGCCACCACCAGCAGGCCCTCGAGCGCTGCGGCCACCTCGGAGCCCGCGAGCCGGAAGTAGCGGTGCTTGCCCTGGGGCAGCAGCTCGACCAGCCGCTGCTCCCTGAGCCGGGCCAGATGCGCGCTGGCGGTGGAGGCGGCGACCTCCGCCACGGCGGCGAGTTCGGTCGCGGTGCGGGCGTGGCCGTCCATTAGGCAGCACAGCATGCGCGCACGCGCCGGTTCGGCGATCGCGCCGGCCAGTCGCGCGAGATGGGAGTCGGCCGAAGTGGTTTCCATATTTCGATCGTAGACGAAGCATGCCGGCACGAGAAGCTCAGACTTCGCGGCATGAATTCCATTGCCCCGCCCGCCGACGCCATTGCCGCCGTCACCCATGCCCAACCCTATTCCTGGTACGCCGGCCTGCGCCGCGGGCCTGCGCTGGTCTTCGATCCCGCACTGCGCCTGTGGATCGCGAGCCGTGCCGATGTGGTGCGCGAGCTCTTCGCCAACGCTGCGCTTCGCGTGCGGCCGGCCGCCGAAGCGGTGCCGCGCGCGGTCGCAGGAACACCGGCCGGCGAGCTGTTCGGCCAGCTGGTGCGCATGAACGACGGTGCGCCGCACGATGCCCACAAGCCGGTCCTGCAGCGCGCGCTGGCCAGCCTCTATGGGGGTGCGGCGCAGGCCGCGATGCGGCACGCCGCCGAAGGCACGAGGGGCATGAGCCTGTGCGACACCGTCTTCTCGCTGCCGGTCGGTGCGGTGGCTCGGCTGCTCGGCTTCGCCGAGCGGGATCTGCCGCAGGTCGTGCGATGGACGCGCGATTTCGTCGCCTGCCTGTCGCCGCTGTCGGATGCTGCCCAGCTGGCGTCCGCGAGCCTGGCTGCAGCCGAACTCATGGACCGCTTCGAAGCGCTGGTGGACGCCCGGCCGGCGCCGGGTGGCAGCCTGGTCGCGGCCGTGCAAGCCGAGGCGTCGGCGCCGCTGTCGCGCGCGCTGCGTGCGAACCTGGTCGGCCTGCTGTCACAGACTTGCGAGGCCACGGCCGGCCTGCTGGGCAACAGTCTCGCGGCACTGGCGCGCGAGCCGGGCCTGCGCCGCAGGATCGGCGACCGCATGGAGCTGCTGCCGGCCCTGGTGGCCGAGGTCGCGCGCCACGATCCGGCGGTGCACAACACGCGCCGCTTCGTGGTCGAAGCGACCCGCGTCGCCGGCCAGGCGCTGGCGCCGGGCGACGCGCTGCTGCTGGTGCTGGCGGCCGCGAACCGCGATCCGGCCCTGAATCCGGCGCCGGCCACCTTCGAGCTGATGCGCGCCGAGCGCCGCTGCCTGGGCTTCGGACACGGCAGCCACGGCTGCCCCGGCCAGGCACTGGCCCTGAGCCTCGCGGCGGCCGGGCTGCAGGCGCTGCTGGCGAGCGGGCTCGACACCGAAGCGCTGCTGCAGCGCGGCTGGCACTACCGCCCGTCGGTCAACGTGCGCATCCCGGTCTTCCACTGAAACACCGAAGCACGCTCCGAGGCGGGCACCGGCCATTGCCCGGTCGCATCGAGGTAGGGCGAGAGTTCCGCGCCGACCCAGCGCAGCGGCAGCGCGGCGGGCCGGTGCAGCACCGAGACCACGCGCATGCGCAGCAAGCGCTCGGCGCCCTCGAAGGCGGCCAGCTCCGGACCGTCCCAGATCACTTCCGCCGTGACCGCGACTTGCAGCAGGTCGCCGCTGTCGAAGTCGACGAACAGCAGTCCGGCGCGCGGGTTCACGACGATGTTGCCGAGCGTGTTGAAGAAGCTGTTGCCGGCGAAGTCGGGCACGGTCAAGCTGCCGTCGTCGGCCACCCGCACGAAGCCCGGGCGACCGCCGCGGTGCGAGACATCGACCCCTTGCGCCACGCCGGCGGACCCTGCCGCGGGATGCGAGGTGGCGATGAAGAAGGTGTCGGCCGCCTCGATCACGCGCCGCGCCGCGGCGTCGATCTGCTCGACCCGCCGCGGCGTCGCGGCGGGTCGTTCGCCCTTCACGAACACCGGTTCGCGCGCCTGGATGTACTTCGGGCAATTGCCGAAGCTCTGCCGCACGCCAACCGCGAAGCCGCCGCCGTCGACGCCCTCCACCACGCCGTTCATGCGGTTGCGCCGCCGCGTGTGCGGCTCGATGCCGAGCAGGCCGATCGATGCGCCCGGCAGCAGCGCCTGCGCGAGCGGATCGCCGTCCGCCGGCAGCACGTCGACGCGAAGGCGCCGCGGATCGGGCGAATGCGCGAACCCCGGCGGCGCGGCCAGCACGCTAGCCCAGGGCTGCGAGGCCTGGTCGACGCTGCCCACGATCAGGAAGGGCAACTGGGCGAAGAAATCCCGATGCTGGTCCGGCATGTGATCGCGAACGACGCGCGTCCCGATCAGTTCCATCCGCTCGCGTACGCCGGCGCGCGCCTGCATCGCGCGCTCGCCCTCGTGCCACGCCGACGCCACAGATGCGGCGCTCATGCCCGCAGCCCGATGCGCGAAGCCACCATCGGCACGAAGCCCGGCAGCGCCTCGATGCGCGCCAGCCATGCGCGCACCTCGGGATAGGGGTCGAGCGACACGTTGCCTTCCGGCGCGTGCGCCACGTAGCTGTAGTTGGAGATATCGGCCAGGGTCGCCGACGTCCCGGCCAGGAAAGGGCGTGTCGCCAGCTCGCCTTCCATCACGCGCAGCAGATCGTGCGAGCGTGCGATGGCATCGGCCGGATCCCGGGCGAGCCCGAAGAGCACGATCACGCGTGCCACCGAAGGGCCGGCCGCCAGTTGCCCGGCCGCCACCGACAGCCAGCGCTGGACCTGGGCCGCGGCCAGGCCCTCGCGCGGAAGCCAGCGCGCGGGATCGACGGCGTAGCGCTCGTTGAGGTACACCAGGATGGCGTTGGAATCGCAGACCGTGACATCGCCATCCTCGATCACCGGGACCTGGCCGAAGGCGTTGCGGCGCAGGAAGTCGGGGCGCTTCTGTTCGCCGGCACGCAGGTCGACCTCGCGGGTCTCGAAGGGCAGGCCGAGCAGCGACAAGAACAATCGAACGCGGTGCGAGTGGCCGGAGATCGCCGAGCTGTAGACCTGGATCGGCGCGGCGGGACGGGGTGCTGACATGGGCTTTCTCCTGGTTGCTGATGAATGCATCGATTGTTGTTTGTTGCCGATCAAGGAGTAATGGCGTCGTCTGCATATGACTGCTGCGTTTTCCGGTCTAATTGCGCGATGGACCGCCTCAAAGCCATGCAGACCTTCGTGCAGATCGCCGAGCAGGGCAGCCTGACCAAGGCCGCCGACGTGCAAGGCAGTTCCCTGCCTGCGGTGGTGCGCTCGCTCGCCGCGCTCGAAGCGCATCTGGGCGTGCGGCTGTTCCACCGCACCACGCGCCGCATCTCGCTCACCTCCGAAGGCCGCTCCTACCTGCAGAGCGCCCGCGAGGTGCTGGCCGCGGCGGATGCGGCGGACCGCGCGCTCAGCCTCGACGCGGCCGAGCCAACCGGACAACTCACCGTCACCGCGCCGGTGCTTTTCGGCCACATGTACGTGTCGCCCGCGATCGTCCGCTTCCTGCAGCGCTACGACAAGATGCGTTGCACCGTGCTGCTGCACGACCGGTCGGTGAACCTGCTGGAAGAAGGCATCGACGTCGGCATCCGGATCAGCGCACTCGACGACTCCTCGCTGGTGGCGCAGCAGCTCGGCAGCGTCCGCCGCGTGGTGGTCGCGAGCCCCGACTATCTGCGCCGGCATGGCAGGCCCCGGCACCCGCGCGAGTTGCTGGCGGCGAACTGCGTGCGCATCTATCCCACCACCATCGGTCCCTGGCGGTTCCGCGACGAAGGTCGCGCGATCGCGGTCCCGACGCAGGGCAACCTGGAGTTCAACCACATCGCGCCCGCGGTCGAGGCCTGCGCGGCGGGCCTGGGCTTCGGCAACTTCTTCTCCTACCAGGTGCTGCCGATGGTGGCGCAGCAGCGCCTGGAGATCGTGCTCGAGGATTTCGAGCCGCCACCGCGGCCCGTGAGCGTGATCTACCCGCATGCGCGGCTGCTGCCGGCGCGCACGCGCGCCTTCATCGACTGGATGAAGCAGGAGTTCAGCGGCCTGCGGCTCTGACCAGGGCCGCGCCGCGCTTGCGCCACAATGCGCCGGTGCCGAACCCCCTCTTCCACGCCAGCCACCTGCGAAAAAGCTACGGCGACACCACGGTGGTCGACGACCTGTCCTTCGAGATCGCGCCCGGCGAGTGCCTCGGCGTCATCGGCCCCAACGGCGCCGGCAAGACCACCACGATCCGCATGTGCCTCGGACTCACGGTGCCCGACGCCGGAACGATCGAGGCGCTCGGCGGCCTCGCGATGCCGCGCGACGCCCGCGCGATCAAGTCCCAGCTCGGCGTGGTGAGCCAGTTCGACACCCTCGACCCCGACTTCAGCTGCGCCGAGAACCTGATGGTCTACGCGCGCTACTTCGGCATGCGCCGACGAGAGATCGCGCCGCGCATCCCGCAGTTGCTCGAGTTCGCAGCCCTCTCCCACAAGGCCGATGCCAAGCCCGGGGAGCTCTCGGGCGGCATGCGGCGGCGGCTCTCGCTGGCGCGCGCGCTGGTCAACGACCCCAAGCTGCTGATGCTCGACGAGCCCACCACCGGGCTGGACCCGCAAGCGCGGCACCTGATGTGGGAACGCCTGCAGGTGCTGCTGGCGCAGGGCAAGTCGATCCTGCTCACGACCCACTTCATGGACGAGGCGGAGCGCCTCTGCTCGCGGCTGCTGGTGCTGGACCATGGCCGCAAGATCGCCGAAGGCCGGCCGCGCGACCTGATCGCCCAGCACCTCGAACCCGACGTGGTCGAGCTCTACGGGGACGGCGCCCTCGAACTCGCGCAGTCGCCTCTCAAGGACTATGCGGCGCGCGTCGAGGTCAGCGGCGAGACCGTGTTCTTCTACACCCAGGACGCGCGCGGCCTGATGGCGGCGCTGGGCGACCGCAGCGGCCTGCGCACCTTCCATCGGCCGGCCAATCTCGAGGACCTGTTCCTCAAGCTGACCGGCCGCCAGATCAGAGAGGACGGCTGAATGAGCACGCCCCCCAGCCTCGCGCCGATGTCCGCGGCGATCCTCGACTCCCCTTCGGTCTGGCGCCCGCCCGAACTCTCGATGCGCTGGTGGCCGGTGTTCCTGCGCAACCTTCTGGTGTGGCGCAAGCTCGCGATCCCGAGCCTGATCGGCAACATCGCCGAGCCGCTGATCTGGCTGGTGGCCTTCGGCTACGGCATGGGCGCGCTGGTGGGCGAGGTCAAGGTCGACGGCACCGCCGTGCCCTACATCCTGTTCCTCGCCAGCGGCTCGGTCTGCATGAGCGCGATGAACGCGGCCTCATTCGAGGCGCTCTATTCGGCCTTCTCGCGCATGCACGTGCAGAAGACCTGGGACGGCATCATGAACGCCCCGGTCGGCCTCGACGACGTGGTGCTGGCCGAGATGCTGTGGGCCGGCTTCAAGGCGATCTTCACCACCACCGCGATCCTGCTGGTGATGCTGGCCCTGGGCATCAGCCACAGCCCGAAGCTGGTCGTCGCCTGGTTCGTGCTGGTCGGCGTGGGCATCACCTTCTCGTGCATCGCGCTGATCTTCAATGCACTGGCCAAGGGCTACGACTTCTTCACCTACTACTTCACCTTGTTCATGACGCCGATGATGTTCCTGTCGGGCGTGTTCTTCCCGCTCGAACAGCTGCCGGGCGTGGTGCGCACGGTCGCAGCCTGGCTGCCGCTGTCGAATGCGGTGGCGCTGGTGCGGCCGCTGTTCATGGATCAGTGGCCGGCCGATTGGTGGCTGCACGCGCTGGTGCTGGTGATCTACACGGTGGCGGCCTACTGGGTCGCCCTGGGATTGACCCGAAGGCGCTTCAGAGCCTGATTCCTTGCGGGACAGATGTCTCGTTCGCGACTGCAAAGCCGCCCTGCGCTGTTAGGGTCCAGTCCACAACGAGGAGACAAGACATGAACCGCATCCTGAGCGGCGCCCTGCTGGCGGCCACACTCGCATTCGGCGCCTGCACCACCACCGCTCCACCGACCCGTCCCGCCGCCTGGGCCGCGCCCGAAGCGATCGTCGCACCCTCTTCGTTCGCCGGCGTGCACGGCCTCGCGATCGACCGCCAGGGCCGGCTGCTGGCCGGTTCGGTGGTCGGCAACACACTGTGGGAGGTCGACCGCCAGAGCGGCGCGGCACGCGTGCTGGTCAAGGGTCCCGAGGGCCAGGCCGACGATATCGCGGTGGGTCCCAAGGGCGAACTCGCCTGGACCAACTACCTGATGGGCGCCCTGCGCATGCGCGACAGCGACGCGGCGCCGATGCGGGTGGTCGCCAAGGACCTGCCCGGCCTGAACTCGCTCGATTTCGACCGCCGCAACGGCAAGCTCTATGCATCGCAGGTGTTCCTCGGCGACGCCCTGTGGGAGATCGACCCCGCCGGCCAGAAGCCGCCGCGCCTGATCAAGAAGGACATGGGCGGCTTCAACGGCTTCGAGGTCGGGCCCGACGGCATGCTCTACGGCCCGCTGTGGTTCAAGGGCCAGGTGGTGAAGATAGCTCCGTCCGACGGCGCCATGACCGTGATCGCCGACGGCTTCCAGATCCCCGCTGCCGCCAACCTCGATGGCAAGGGCAACCTGTGGGTGGTCGATGCGCGCAGCGGCGAACTGGTGAGGGTCGAGCTGGCCAGCGGCCGCAAGACCGTGGCGAAGCGACTCAAGCCTTCGCTCGACAACCTGGCGATCGCACCCGAAGGCACGATCTACGTGTCGAACATGGCCGACAACTCGATCGAGGCCTTCAACCCGGCCACCGGCGAGCTGCGGCTCCTCACCAGCGGCAAGCTGGCGGTGCCGGCCGGCCTCAAGATCGACGGCAACGACCTCTTCGTGGCCGACATCTTCGGCTTCCGGCAGGTCGATGCGAGCAGCGGCGCGGTGCGCGACATCTTCCGCATGCAGCGCGACCCGGAGCTCGAGTACCCCTTCGCGGTCGGACTGTCGGCGACTCACTTCGCGCTGGCCTCCTGGTTCACCGGCACCGTGCAGCTGGTGGACCGCAAGACGCTCAAGACCACGGGCGTGATCCACGGGCTCAAGGCTCCGGTCGATGCCATCCCGATGGCCGACGGCAGCGTGATCGTGGCCGAGATCGCGACCGGCAGCGTGACGCGCGCGAGCGGCCCGAAGTTCGAGGACCGGCAGCTGCTGGCCAGCGGGCTGGCCGGTCCGGTGCAGATGATCGTGGGCAAGGACGGCGCGCTCTACGTCACCGAGGCCGCGGGCAAGCTCACGCGCATCCCGCTCGATGCCAGCGCGCCGCTGCGCGCCGTGGCCGAAGGGCTGGCGATGCCCGAGGGCGTGGCGCAGACGCCGTGGGGCAGCTTCATCGTGGCGGAGACCGCGGCCCGGCGGCTGGTCGAGATCGACCCCGCGAGCGGCAGCCGGCGCACGGTGGCCGAGAACCTGCCGATCGGCCTGGAGCCCGGACCCGGCCTGCCGCCGCCCTACGTGCAGACCGGCGTGGCGGTCGGCAGCGACGGCACGATCTACATGACGGCGGACCGCAACAACGCGCTCTATCGGATCCGGCCGCAGCGCTGAGCCTCAGGCGGCGCAGTAGACCGCTATCCGGCGCGGCGGCCCTGGCCGGCGGCAGGTAGCCACTTCCCGCAAGCGCCGCCTGCCGGGCCGGCCTAGAGTAGCCGGGCTATCCCAGGAAGGACCCGGCCCGCATGAACTACACCCACGAACACCTCGAGATCCAGAAGACGATGCGCCGCTTCATCGACGAGGAGATCAACCCGCACGTCGACGAATGGGAGGCCGCCGAGGCCTTCCCGGCCCACGAGGTGTTCGCCCGCCTCGGCGCGCTCGGCCTGCTGGGCCTGAACAAGCCCGAGGAATACGGCGGCGCCGGGCTCGACTATTCCTACGCGATGGCGCTGGCCGAGGCGCTCGGCCACGTGCGCTGCGGCGGCGTGCCGATGGCCATCGGTGTCCAGACCGACATGTGCACCCCGGCGCTGGCGCGCTTCGGCAGCGACGAACTGCGGCGCGAGTTCCTGGCCCCGGCCATCGCCGGCCAGACCGTCGGCTGCATCGGCGTCAGCGAGCCCGGCGCCGGCAGCGACGTCGCCGGCCTCAAGAGCCATGCGCGCAAGGATGGCGACGACTACCTCATCAGCGGCCAGAAGATGTGGATCACCAACAGCCTGCAGGCCGACTGGATGTGCATGCTGGTCAACACCAGCGATGGCCCGGTGCACCGCAACAAGTCGCTCGTGATGGTGCCGATGGACAGCCCCGGCATCGAAAAGGCCCAGAAGATCCGCAAGATCGGCATGCATTCGAGCGACACCGGCCTGATCTACTTCGACAACGTCCGCGTGCCGCAGCGCTATCGCATCGGCGAGGAGGGCCAGGGCTTCGTCTACCAGATGCAGCAGTTCCAGGAAGAGCGCCTGTGGTGCGCCGCCAGTTCGCTGGCGCCGCTCGACGACTGCATCGCCGACACCATCGAATGGGCGCAGCAGCGCAAGCTCTTCGGCGGCACGCTGGCCGACCAGCAATGGGTGCAGTTCAAGCTGGCCGAGCTCAAGACCGAGGTCGAGGCCCTGCGCGCCCTCACCTACCGCGCCTGCGACCTGCACGTGCAGGGCCAGGACGTGACCGAGCTGGCCTCGATGGCCAAGCTCAAGACCGGCAGGCTCACACGCGAGGTCTCCGACACCTGCCTGCAGTTCTGGGGCGGCATGGGCTTCACCTGGGAGAACCGGGTCTCGCGCCTGTACCGCGACGGCCGGCTGGCCTCGATCGGCGGCGGCGCCGACGAGGTCATGCTCGGCATCCTCGCGAAAACCATGGGCATCGCCAAGCGGCCGCCGCGCGAGTGAGGGCGCCGCGCTGCCTGACTACCGCTCTGGCTTCGGAGTACCGGCGCCGGCCTGAAGCGCGCGCAGCTTGTCCTTCTTGCTGGGCCGCTTGCCCTTGATGCCACCGGTGCCCGGCTCGCCCGCTGGCGCCGGCGGCGGCGCCTCGACCGGTTCGAAGCCGGCCACGCGCTCGCGCGGCACGTTGAGGCCCTGGCGCTTCTCGATCAGCCTGAAGTGGGCTTCCGAGTCGGCGCTCACGAAGCTCACCGCGACACCGGTTTCGCCGGCCCGGCCGGTGCGTCCGATGCGGTGCACGTAGTCGACCGCCGAGCGCGGCAGATCGTAGTTCACCACCACCGGCAACTGCGCGACGTCGATGCCGCGGGCCGCCAGGTCGGTGGCCACCACCACCTGCACCCGCGAGGCCTTGAAGTCGGCCAGCACCTGGGTTCGCTTGCCCTGGCTGAGCACGCCATGGAAGGGCTCGGCCTCGACCCCGGCGCGGCGCAGCTTGTCGGCCACCACCTCGGCGCCGTGCTTGGTGGCGACGAAGACCAGCACCCGGGTCCAGCCGCTGCCCTTGACCAGCTGGCGCAGCAGCTGGGTGCGCCGGCCGGCATCGACCTCGATCGCCCGCTGCTGGATGGCCGGGGGCTCCCCGGCCGGCTCGCCTTCCACTTCGACGCGCACCGGGTCCCGCAGCAGGCGCTCGGCCAGCGACTGGATCGCCGGCGGGAAAGTGGCCGAGAACAGCAGGTTCTGGCGCCGCTCGGGCAAGAGCGCCAGGATGCGCCCCAGTTCCTCCGCGAAGCCGAGGTCGAACAGGCGGTCGGCCTCGTCGAGCACCAGCGTGGACACCGACGACAGCCGCAGGGCGCGATGGTCCAGCAGGTCGAGCAGGCGCCCTGGCGTGGCCACCATGATGTCGGCGCCGCCGCGCAGCGCCATCATCTGCGGATTGATCGACACGCCGCCGAAGGCCACCGCGATGCGCACCGGCACCGGCAGGTGCTGCGCCAGGCTGCGCATCGACTCGCCCACCTGCGCCGCCAGTTCGCGCGTCGGCACCAGGACCAGCACCTGCAGCCGGCGCGGCGCCTGACGGCCCGCAGCGGCGAGCCGCTGCAGCAGGGGCAGCGAGAATGCGGCGGTCTTGCCGGAGCCGGTGCGGGCCGCTCCCAGCAGGTCGCGCCCCTGGAGAATCGCCGGAATGGCCTCGACCTGGATCGCGGTCGGCGCGAGATAGCCCTTTTCAGTGGCGGCGCGCACCAGGGAAGGGTCGAGTCCGAGCGAATGGAATGGCATGGGCAGAGGGCCGGCGAAGGGCCGATGGACGAACAGAGAGGGCGGCAAGCGCCGCGGAGATCGAGGAGCATAGCCACCATGAACCCGGAAGACCTGGAAAAGCTCGTGACCCGCGAGATGCCCTTCGGCAAGTACAAGGGCCGGCTGATCGCCGACCTGCCCGGAAACTACCTCACCTGGTTCGCCCGGGAGGGATTTCCGCCCGGGGAGATCGGCCGCCTGCTGGGCCTGATGCATGAAATCGACCACAACGGCCTCAAAACGCTGCTGAACCCGCTTCGCCGCAGGCCACCAGGCTGATTTCGTCTCATTTTCTGCAGTGCAGCATCAAATAGGCAGGAAATTCAAGAAGAAATTTACCCAAAAGATCTTTTGTGCATGACAATGCCGAAGCGTTTCTGGCAGTTCCATGCCGGAACCGTGAACCGGTGATCGGTCAGTTTCGCGCCACAGCGCCATTTGTTTGTTGTGATTCTGGGACTCCATCGCTTTGTTTTTTTGGTTTGATTAGGAGTCCCTCCATGGGCAAGAAACTCTACGTAGGCAACCTCGCCTACTCCATCCGCGACAACGACCTCGAACAGGCTTTCAGCCAGTACGGCTCGGTTGCCAGCGCCAAGGTCATGATGGAACGCGACAGCGGTCGCTCCAAGGGCTTCGGCTTCGTCGAAATGGGCACCGACGCTGAAGCGCTGGCAGCCATCGAAGGCCTGAACGGCCAAGCACTCGACGGCCGCAGCCTGACCGTCAATGAAGCCCGTCCGATGGAGCCCCGTTCGCCCGGCGGCTTCGGCGGCGGCGGTGGCCGCAGCGGTGGCGGCGGCTACGGCGGCGGCGGCGGTGGTGGCGGCTACGGTGGTGGCGGCGGCGGCAACCGCAGCGGCGGTGGCGGCTACGGCGGCGGCGGCGGTGGCCGCGGCGGCTACTAAGCCCTCCCCTGCTCCAAGCAAAAAAGGCTCCTTCGGGAGCCTTTTTCGTTGGCGCTCCAAAACCCGGTACGTGGAAGTCCGTACAGTCCCGGTCAGCCCACCGTCAGGCGCTGGCGACGACCCTCGAAGGCACTTCAACGAGGGTCGAGACAATGCGTATCAAGAGTCAGGCTGACTTCTTTTCGGGAGTCATGTTCACCACGGTGGGGGCGGCGTTCGCCATCGGCGCCACCACCTACAACATCGGCGACGGGGCCCGCATGGGGCCCGGCTACTTCCCGCTCATGCTGGGCATCCTGCTGGCCATCCTGGGGGCGCTGGTGATGTTCCAGTCGCTGGTGGTCGAGACGGTCGATGGCGATCCGATCGGCAAATGGGCCTGGAAGCCGCTGTTCTTCGTCATCGCGGCCAACCTGGCCTTCGGCGTGCTGCTCGGCGGACTGCCCAGCGTCGGCGTGCCGGCCATGGGCATGATCATCGCGATCTACGCCCTGGTCATCATCTCCAGCCTCGCGGGCGAGCACTTCAAGCTGCGCGACGTGCTGATTCTCTCGACCATCCTGGCGGCAGGCAGCTACGTGGCGTTCATCTGGGCGCTCAAGTTGCAGATCCAGGTCTGGCCCACTTTCATTTCGGGCTGAGGAGACCTTCGCCATGGAACTGTTCCACAACCTCGCGATCGGCTTCGGCGTCGCCTTCACTTTCACCAACCTGCTGTACTGCCTGGTCGGCTGCATTCTCGGCACGCTGATCGGCGTGCTGCCAGGCATCGGCCCGGTCGCCACCATCGCGATGCTGCTGCCGGCGACCTACGCGCTGCCGCCGGTGTCGGCCCTGATCATGTTGGCCGGCATCTACTACGGCGCCCAGTACGGCGGCTCCACCACCGCCATCCTGGTCAACCTGCCCGGCGAGTCGTCCTCGGTCGTGACCTGCATCGACGGCTACCAGATGGCAAGGCAGGGCCGGGCCGGTCCGGCGCTGGCTGCCGCCGGCCTGGGCTCCTTCTTCGCCGGCTGCGTGGGCACGCTGATCCTGGCCGCCTTCGCGCCGCCGCTGACCGAGTTGGCTTTCAAGTTCGGCCCGGCCGAGTATTTCTCGCTGATGGTGCTGGGTCTGATCGGCGCCGTGGTGCTGGCCTCGGGCTCGCTGCTCAAGGCGGTGGCGATGATCGTGCTGGGCCTCTTGCTCGGCATCGTCGGCACCGACGTGAATTCGGGCGTGGCGCGCTTCAGCTTCGACATCCCGGAACTCACCGACGGCATCGGCTTCGTGGTGATCGCCATGGGCGTGTTCGGCTACGGCGAAATCATCGGCAACCTGTCGCAGCCCGACGAGGAGCGCGAGGTGTTCACCTCCGAGGTCAAGGGCCTGTGGCCGACCAAGGACGACTTCAAGCGCATGGCGCCCGCGGTGCTGCGCGGCACGACGCTGGGCTCCGCGCTCGGCATCCTGCCCGGCGGCGGTGCGCTGCTCGCTTCGTTCGCAGCCTATGCGCTCGAGAAGAAGATCAAGATGCAAGCCGGCGAAGTGCCCTTCGGCCGGGGCAACATCCGCGGCGTGGCATCGCCCGAGTCGGCCAATAACGCCGGCGCGCAGACCTCCTTCATCCCGCTGCTGACCCTGGGCATCCCGCCCAACGCCGTGATGGCGCTGATGGTCGGTGCGATGACGATCCACAACATCCAGCCCGGCCCGCAGGTGATGACCAGCAACCCCGAGCTGTTCTGGGGCCTGATCGCCTCGATGTGGATCGGCAACGCGATGCTGATCATCCTGAACCTGCCGCTGATCGGCATGTGGATCAAGCTCTTGACGGTGCCCTACAAGTTCCTGTTCCCGGCGATCGTGCTGTTCTGCGCCATCGGCGTGTACTCGACCAACAACAACACCTTCGACATCTGGATGGTGGCGGCCTTCGGTTTCATCGGCTATCTCTTCATCAAGCTGCGGACCGAGCCGGCACCGCTGCTGCTGGGCTTCATCCTGGGCCCGATGATGGAAGAGAACCTGCGCCGCGCGCTGCTGCTGTCGCGCGGCACCTGGAGCGTCTTCGTCACGCGGCCGCTGTCCGCCGGGCTGCTGGTCGCGGCCTGCCTGCTGCTGGGGATCGTGCTGCTGCCGTCGATCAAGGCGAAGCGGGAAGAAGCCTTTGTAGAGGAGTAATCGCCTGCCGGGGAACGGTGGTCCGCCTGTCCTTCGGCTGCGCGCAGCGCGCCTGTTGGTGGGCCGTCACGGAACCGGCTTCGCCGGGCCGTGGACGGCGCCCCCGGTAGGGGGTGGGCGCCCGACACGAAGTGCGGGCAACCTGGGGGCGAGCAACAATTACGGCGCGAGGTAATCCGTGACGACCTTCCACTTGCCGTCGACGATCTGCGACAGCCGCGACTGGTCGTTGCCGAGGCGCTTGGTGGCGCTGAAGGTCATCTTCGGGCTGCCGAACATGTCGGGCTCGAAGGTGCTGCTGTCCATCGCCTTGATGAAGCTGTCGGTGGTCAGGTTCGGCCCGGCCTTGTTCGCCGCCTGGATGAAGTCCTGGATGATCGAATAGCCGTAGACCGAGAACACGGTCGGGTCCTCGTTGAACTTCGTCTTGTACTTGTTGGCCCAGAAGCGCAGCGGCTGCGACTGCTCGTCGGTGTAGGGGTTCTGCACCGTCATGGTGGCGTAGATGCCGTCCATCGGCTTGCCGCCGAGCTTGTGGATCAGGTCGGTGTAGGCCGCGCTCGACCCGAGGAAGGTCGGGTTGAAGCCGGTCTTGCGAGACTCGCCCACGGTGCCGATGGTCTCGCGGATGATGGTGCCGAGCACCACCAGGTCGCAGCCCGTCGCCTTCATTTTCGCGACCTGCGACGAGAAGTCGGTGGCGCCGCGCTTGAAGGAGGTCTTCTCAGCCAGCCGCATGCCGATGGAGGTCAGGCCCGCCTCGGCGCCGCGCTGCACCTCGAGCCCGAACTCGTCGTCCTGGTAGATGGTGCAGACGACCTTGGCGCCCTTCTCCTTGACCAGCTTGGGCAGCGCGATGCGGATCTGGTCGTAATAGGTGGCGGCGAACGAGTACTTGAGCCGGTTGAAGGGCTCGTACATCTCGCGCGCCGCGGTGATCGGGAAGAAATTGACGATGTTCTTCTCGAACTGCACCGGCATCGCCGCCATGTTCTGCGCCGTCCCGATGTGGCCGGCCATGATGAAGATCTTGTCCTGGTTGACCAGCTTCTGCGCCGCCAGCACCGCCTTCTTGGGATCGTAGCCCGAGTCCTCGACGAACAGCTTGAGCTTGCGGCCGTGCACGCTGCCCTGCTCGTTGAGCTCGTCCACGGCCAGCTGCATGCCGTTGCGCGACTGCTTGCCGAAGCCGGCCAGCGGGCCCGAAAGATCCTGGATCGTGCCGATGCGGATCTCGTCCTTGCTGACCCCCTGCTGCTGCGCGCCGGCCAGGCTGGAGCCCAGCAGGAGACCTGCCGCGGCGGCCAGGGGGATCAAAGTCTGGGTCTTCATACGGATGTCTCCTCTAGGTGGTCGAAAGGAAGGGGCTACGCGTACATGGCATCGATGCGATCGGCGTACTTGGCCTGCACCAGCTTGCGCTTGAGCTTCATGGTCGGGGTCAGCTCCTCGTCCTCGGCGCTCAGCTGCGTCTCGAGCAGGAAGAACTTCTTGATCTGCTCGACCCGCGCGAACTTGGCATTGACGCGGTCAAGCTCGGCCTGGATCAGGTCCTGGACCTCCTGGGCGCGCGTCAGGCTCTGGTAGTTGCTGAAAGGCACATCGTGGTCCTGGGCGAATTTCTCGACGTTCTCCTGGTCGATCATGACGATCACGGTGAGGTAGGGCCGGGCGTCGCCGATCACCACGGCGTCGGTGATGTAGGGGCTGAACTTGAGTTCGTTCTCGAGTTCGCTCGGCGTGATGTTCTTGCCGCCTGCCGTGATGATGATGTCCTTCATGCGGTCGGTGATGCGGAAATACCCGTCCCCGTCGACCGTGCCGACGTCGCCGGTGTGCAGCCAGCCATGGGCGTCGATGGTCTCGGCGGTCTTCTCGGGCAGGTTCAGGTAGCCCATGAAGACGTTGGTTCCGCGCACCAGGATCTCGCCCGTATCGGGGTCGATGCGGACCTCGTTGTAGCCCGCGGCGGGCCCGATCGCGCCAGGCTTGATGCGCGCCGCCGGCACGCCGGTCGCGGCGCCGCAGGACTCGGTCATGCCCCAGACCTCGAGCATCGGCACGCCGAGCGCGAGATACCACTTGACCAGCTCGGGCGAAATCGGCGCCGCGCCGGTGACCAGGAAGCGCGCGCGGTGGATGCCGATCAGCTTGCGCACGTTGTCCAGCGCCAGCCAGCGCGCGATCCGGAACTTGAATCGCAGTGCGGTGCCCACCGGCTGGCCGGCCAGCACGCGGTCGGCGATCTCGGTGCCGACGCCGATGCTCCAGGCGTAGGCGGCCTGCTGCACGCGGCTGGCCTCCTTGAGCGCGATCATCACGCCCGAATAGAACTTCTCCCACACCCGCGGGACCGCCGTGAACACCGTGGGCGCGATCTCGCGCACGTTCTCGGGCACGGTCTCGGGGTTCTCGACGAAGTTGAGGATCGAGCCGGTGTACATCGCAAAGTACTCGCCGCCCATGCGCTCGGCGATGTGGCACAGCGGCAGGAAGCACATGCGCTCGTCCTGCTCGTCCTGCGCCACCAGCGTGTTGTAGCCGCGCGTGGTGTAGACCAGGCCGCGGTGGCTGTGCATCGCGCCCTTGGGCTTGCCCGTGGTGCCCGAGGTGTAGACCAGGATCGCCAGGTCGTCGGGCCGGCAGGCGGCGACGCGCTGCTCGAGGTCCTGCGGATGGGCCAGCAGGTACTCGCGGCCGAGCGCGCGCAGCGCATCGAGACTGATGACGTCGGCGTCCTGCAGGTCGCGCAGGCCTTCCATGTCGAAGACCACGATCTTGCGCAGCAGCGGCAGCGCGGCGCGCACTTCGAGCGCCTTGTCGAGCTGCTCGTCGTCCTCGACGAAGAGCACGGTGGTGCGCGAGTCCTCGCAGAGATACTGCACCTGCGAGGCGGCGTCGGTCGGATAGATGCCATTGGCGACGCCGCCGCAGCTCAGCACCGCGAGGTCGCACAGCACCCATTCGATCACGGTGTTCGAAAGGATCGATGCGCACTCGTGCGGTGCGAAGCCGATCGCCATCAGGCCGCCGGCGATCTCGGACACCGCGTCGGCGGTCTGCTTCCAGCTCCAGCTGCGCCAGATGCCGAGCTTCTTCTGCCGCATCCAGACCTTGTCGCCACGCTGGCGGGCGGCGTTCCAGAACATCGCGGCCATGGTCTCGCCGGGCACCACGATGTCGGAGCGCGACTGGATGCGGCCGAGGTCCCAGAGGCCGGCGGGTGCCTTGGCGTGCATGGCGTTGGTCATCTCCAGGTCTTCTTTTTCTTCCAGCGCCGCTCGCCGCGCACGCCGTCGTCCTTGAGGCCGAGGTAGAACTCCTTGATGTCCTCCTTCTCGCGCAGCCGTTCGCAGGTGTCTTCCATCACGATGCGGCCGTTCTCCAGCACGTAGCCGTAGTCGGAGGCATTGAGCGCCATGTTGGCGTTCTGCTCGACCAGCAGGATGGTGGTGCCGCGCTCGCGGTTGATGCGAACCACGATCTCGAAGATCTCCTTGGTGAGCTTGGGCGAGAGGCCGAGGCTGGGCTCGTCGAGCAGGATCAGGTGCGGCGCGGCCATGATGGCCCGCGAGATCGCGAGCATCTGCTGCTGGCCGCCCGAGAGCAGGCCGGCGTCCTGCGTGGCGCGCTCCTTGAGGATCGGGAAGTAGCCGAACACGGTCTCGATGTCGCGCGCGACGCCGTCGCGGTCGCGGCGGGTGTAGGCGCCCATCAGCAGGTTGTCCCTGACCGACAGCAGCGGGAACACCTCGCGGCCCTCGGGCACGTGGCTCAGGCCCTGCTGGACGATGTGGGCCGGATCCTGCGCCGTGATGTTGCTGCCCTTGAACTCGATGCTGCCCTTGCGCGGGTCGATGATGCCGGAGATGGTCTTGAGGATGGTGGTCTTGCCGGCGCCGTTGGAGCCCAGCACCGTGGCGATCTCGCCGGCGCGCACCTTGAGACTGACGCCGCGGATGGCCTTGATGGGGCCGTAGGCGCTTTCGACGTTGAGGAGCTGGAGGACGACGTCTGTCATGAGACAAGAGACTCCGACGCGGCTTGTTCGGGGCGGCGATGGCGGGCGGTATGCCCTGGACCGGCCGACGTCACCGGCCGCTTCGCGGCTGCCCTGCGCTGCTCGCGGCACGCGGGGTCCGCGCAAACTCGCTCCGCTTCGCTCCACTCAAACACGCGCGGCCCTTTTTCCGCGCACCGCTGCGCTGCTCGGCGGTGCCTCAACGGCCGGCCCAGGGCATACCACCCGCCACCGCTGACAGGTTGGGGTTGCATCGGCGTTGGAGAAGCTTGGATTGTTCGCACACCCCTGCACCGCGTGCCGGGCGCCCGTCCCGAAGACCACGATGACGACATCAAGCAGCCCTCCGCAAGCTGCTCACGTCATCCACAGTGCCGAGATACGCCTCGATCACCTTCGCATCCGACTGCACTTCCGAAGGCGTCCCCGAAGCCAGCGCCTCGCCCATGTTCATCGCCAGCACCCGGTCCGAGACCTTCGACACCAGCGACATGTCGTGCTCCACCATCAGCACCGAGATCCCGAGTTCTTGCTGGATGTCCTGGATCCAGAAGGCCATGTCGGCGGTTTCCTCGACGTTGAGGCCCGACGAAGGCTCGTCGAGCAGCAGCAGCTTGGGCTCGGTGCACAGCGCCCGCGCCAGCTCGACCACCTTGCGCACGCCGTAGGGCAGGCCGGCGACCATCGAATCGCGGTGGTGCTGCAGGTCGAGCAGGTCGATCACCTGCTCGGCCTTCTCGCGCGCCTCGATCTCGGCGCGGCGGGTGGCGGGCGTGAAGAACACCTCGCTCCAGAAGCCGGTCTGGCGGTGCGTGTGGCGCCCGATCAGCAGGTTGTGCAGCACGGTGGCGTGCTCGAACAGCTCGATGTTCTGGAAGGTGCGCGCGATGCCCAGGGCCGCGATCTCGTGCGGCGCCTGCTCGGTCAGCGCCAGCGGCGCCGCGCCGCCATGCCAGACGATCTCGCCGGTGGTCGGCGTGTAGATGCGGCTGATCAGGTTGAACACCGTGGTCTTGCCGGCGCCATTCGGCCCGATCAGCGTGAAGACCTCGCCGCGTCGAACCTCGAAGCTGACCTTGTTGACCGCGAGCACGCCGCCGAAGCGCACGCTCAGGTCCCTGGCGGAAAGAAGGATGTCCGGAGTCGTCATCTGAGCCGGTCCGACTTGGTGAAGGATTTCTGCCGCTTGAACAGCCCGCGCCGGTAGAACGGGAACAGCTGCAGCCAGGTGCGGATCTTGAGCCAGCGTCCATAGAGGCCAAGCGGCTCGAACAGCACGAAGGCGATCAGCACCAGCCCGTAGACCAGGCCCTGCAGGCCCGGCGCCTGGCCGATGGCCGCGGGCAGCCAGTCCTTGCCGAGCGCGATCAGCTGCGGCATCGCGATCAGGAAGATGGCGCCGAGGAAGGCGCCATGCACCGAGCCCAGCCCGCCGATCACCACCAGCAGCAGCAGGTCGATCGACTGCAGGATGTTGAACTGGTCGGGCGAGATGAAGCTCAGCTTGTGGGCATACAGCGCGCCGCCGAGCCCGGCCAGCGCGGCCGAGATCGCGAAGGACATCGTCTTGTAGCGCGCCAGGTGGATGCCCATGCTCTGGGCCGAGATCTCGGAATCGCGGATGGCGACGAAGGCGCGGCCGGTGGGCGAGCGCAGCAGGTTCAGGATGGCCAGGGTGCACAGCACCGCGATCACCAGGCACACCAGGTAGAAGCTCTCGCTCGAGTTGAGCTCCCAGCCGAACAGGCGGGCCGACTTCACGTGCAGCCCCGAGTTGCCGCCCGTGACGCTCTCCCAGCGCGCGAACACCTCCTCGACGATGAAGCCGAAGGCCAGCGTCGCGATGCCGAGGTAGATGCCCTTGACGCGCAGCGCCGGCAGCGCCACCACCACGCCGACCGCGGCCGACAGCGCCGCCGCCGCGGCCAGCGCGATCGGGAACGGCACCCCCATGTTGCCCAGCACCGCCTGCGTGTAGGCCCCGGTGCCGAGGAAGGCCGCATGGCCGATCGAGAACTGGCCGGTGAAGCCCGCCAGCAGCATCAGGCCGAGGCCGACGATGCCGTAGATCAGCACGAAGGTCAGCTGCGCCAGCCAGTACTCGGGCACCACCCAGGGCGCGGCGATCAGCGCGACGCCCAGGAGGCTGTACCAGAAGACATGGCCGCCATGCTTGGCGAGGTCGATGTCCTGGACGTAGCTGGTCTTGAAGATGTAGCGCATGGAAAGTGATCGGCCCTCAGACTTTTTTGCGCAGCTTCTCGCCGAACAGGCCGTTGGGCTTCACCATCAGCATCACCAGCACCACGATGTACGGCGCCGTGTCCTTGAAGCCGTCCGGCAGGTAGAAGCCCGCGAAGGACTCGACGATGCCGATCACCAGCCCGCCGACGATCGCGCCCGGCAGGCTGCCGAAGCCGCCCACCACCGCGGCCGGGAAGGCCTTGAGTCCGATGAAGCCCATGTTGGCGTGCACGAAGGTGATCGGCGCCAGCAGCATGCCGGCGATCGCCGCCACCGCCGCGGCCAGCCCCCACACCAAGCCGTTGAGCCGCTTCACCGGAATGCCCATGTAGTAGGCCGCAAGCTGGTTCTGCGACGAGGCCTGCATCGCGATGCCGAGCTTGCTGTAGCGGAACATCGCGAACAGCAGGCCGCAGAGCACCGCGGTGGCGGCGATGATCGCCAGCTGCTCGAGGTTGACCACCAGTTCGCCGAACTTCCAGATCTGGTCCTTGTAGGGCACCGGCAGCGTGTGGGTCTCGGTGCCGATGCCGGGGATCATCGTGACCAGCCCGCGCGCCACGTAGCCGATGCCGATGGTCAGCATGACGATCGAGAACTGCGGCTGGCCCAGGATGGGCCGGATCACGACCAGCTCGAGCAGCACGCCGAAGGCGACCATCGCCGCGACCGCCAGCAGCGCGGCGAACCAGAACGGCAGGCCGAACAGCGACATGCCGGCGAAGGCGGCGAAGGCGCCGAGCATCATGAGCTCGCCCTGCGCGAAGCTCACGGTCTCGGTGGCCTTGTAGATCAGCACGAAGCCCAGTGCGATCAGGCCGTAGATGCAGCCTTGTGCGATGCCTGAGAGCAGGAGCTGGAGGATTTGCAAGAAGAAGTATCTCGTTCGGGTTTCGCGGTTTATAGCGGCGAGTAGCGTCCGCGGCGCAGAGGGTTGTCCCGCATCGGGTTCAAGCCGCGGCCCGCATGCGCGTCATTGGTGCACGGCAAGACGGCGCGAGCCGGCCAGGATGTCGCTGGGCCGCAGCCCGTAGACCTGGCGGATCGAGTGGCTGAAATGGGTCGAGTCGGGGTAGCCGGTGTCCAGTGCGATGTCGGTCAGCGTGGCGCGCTGCCGCACATGGCGCAGCAGGCTGCGGGCGCGCTTCCAGGCCCGGAAGGCGCGGAAGGTCAGGCCGGTCTCCTGCTTGAACAGGTGCAGGAAGCGCGAGAACGAGAGCCCGACCGAGGCGGCGCATTGCTCGGCCGAGGTGGGTGCCGCGGGATCGGCATTGATGCGCTCGATCACCTCGCGCACGCGGGCGTCGAGCGGGCGCTCGGGCAGCGCCCGGCCGAAGAAGAGCGTGTCGAAGTCGAAGCGGTCGAAGCTCTCGCGCCCCGAGGCCTCGGCCAGCTCCGCGTGCAGACCGCGCACCCGCTGCGCGAAGGCCGGCGCATCGACCGGCCCGCATTGCCGCAGGAAGTCGGGCAGGCCGGCCGGATCGACGAACTCGGGCTCGATCAGCAGGTTCAGGATGCTGCGGTGCTCGGTCTCGATCTGGTGCGGCACCAGCGGCGGCACCACCATCAGTTCGCCGCTCTGCCAGGCACCGCCGCCGATGCGGATCCGCAGCGCCGAACCGGAAGGGGAGAGATAGACGCCGTGCCCGCCCATGCTGCGCTCCGTGGCTGCGCCGAGCAGGCCGGCGTAGAACACGCGCTGCGAGGTGATCCACATGAGGCGCTCGTCGCGGTGATCGCCGCGCGGCGCATGCCTTGATTGCCTGCTGATCAATGCCGTCTCCTCCGCTCGGCGACGGACGGCCCGAGGCCGGCGTCGCCATCGGCCGATCGTAGCGGGGGACGCCGCCGATCGCGTGAACGGCGGCGCGGGGACTTTCCCTTAGGGCCGGAGGGCGCGGCGCAGTTCGGCCGCGCACAGGGAGACCGCGCTGCCGGCCTCGTCGAGCAGCCGGCCCATGGTGATGAAGCCGTGGATCTGGCGCTCGAAGCAGACGTAGCTCGCGCGGTTGCCGGCGGCGGTCAGCGCCCGTGCATAGTCCAGGCCCTCGTCGCGCAGCGGGTCGTAGCCGGCGGTGAGCACCAGCGCCGGCGGCAGGCCCGCGAGGTCTTCGCGCAGCAGCGGCGAGGCGCGCCAGTCGTTGTCGTGCGCCGGGTCGGTGATGTACTGGTCGTGGAAGTAGCGGATGGTGTCGGCGGTCAGCACGTAGCCCTGGCCGTTGCTGACATGCGAGGGATGGACCCGGCGCATGTCGGTGGCCGGATAGATCAGCAGCTGGTAGGCGATGGGCAGGTCGCCGGCATCGCGTGCCGCGATCGCGACCACCGCCGCCAGGTTGCCGCCGGCGCTGTCGCCGCCGACCGCGAGCCGGCCCGGATCGACGCCGAGCGCCGCGGCCTCGCGGCGGA
The DNA here is from genome assembly GCF_030316765.1 of Variovorax saccharolyticus. Taxonomy (GTDB): domain Bacteria; phylum Pseudomonadota; class Gammaproteobacteria; order Burkholderiales; family Burkholderiaceae_C; genus Variovorax; species Variovorax saccharolyticus. The sequence continues at coordinate 368,005 of NZ_JASZYT010000002.1, read as the reverse complement.
CCCAGCGCGTGGCCGCGAGCGCATCGTCGACCGCCGCCGGAAAGCGGTGCTCGGGCCCCATGCGGTAGTCGACCGCCACCACCGCGCAGCCCGAGCCGTTGCAGAGCTCGCGGCACAGCGTGTCGTGGGTGTCGAGGTCGCCGATGGTCCAGCCGCCGCCGTGGTAGTACACCAGCACCGGCAGCACGGCGGAGGCGGCCGCACCGAGCGGCCGGTAGAGGCGCAGCGGAATCGGCCCCGGCGCGCCGTCGGCCTGCAGCTCCCGCACCTCGGCCACCTCGCCGGGATCGGGCTGCGTCACGGCGCGCCGCTCGCGGTAGAACTTGCGCGCGTCGGCCGGCGTCAGCGTGTGCGTCGGCGGAATGCCGCGCTGCACGAGGAGATCGATGAAGGCCTGGGCTTGGGGATGCAGCATCAGTGTGGCTCCGGAGTTGAGACGATCAGGCTTGTCTGGGCTTCACGCGCGAGGCGGCTTCCTTGGCGTTGCGCCGCGCGGTGTCGATGTCGGCCGCATGCGCGAGCGCCACGCCCATGCGCCGCTTCGAGAAGCTCTCGGGCTTGCCGAACAGCCGCAGGTCGACGCCCGGCAGCGCCAGCGCGTCGGCCACGCCGTCGAAGACGATGCCGGTGGCGTCGACGCCGCCATAGACCACGGCACTGGCGCCCGGGCTCTTGAGGGTGGTGTCGACCGGCAGCCCGAGGATCGCGCGGGCGTGCAGCTCGAACTCGTTCTGCCACTGGGTCGCCATGGTCACCATGCCGGTGTCGTGCGGCCGCGGGCTGACCTCGCTGAACCAGACCTGGTCGCCCTTGACGAACAGCTCGACGCCGAACAGGCCCTGGCCACCGAGATCGGCGGTCACGGCCTGCGCGATCTGCTGCGCCTTCTGCAGGGCGGCGGGCGCCATCGGATGCGGCTGCCAGCTCTCGACATAGTCGCCGCTCACCTGCACGTGGCCGATCGGCTCGCAGAACTGCGTCTGCACCGCGCCGGTGCCATCGAGCGCGCGCACGGTCAGCAGGGTGATCTCGTAGTCGAAGTCGATGAAGCCCTCGACGATCACCCGGCCGTGGCTGACGCGGCCGCCGGCCATCGCGTAGTCCCAGGCCTTCTGCACGTCGGCCGCACCGTCGATCTTGCTCTGGCCCTTGCCCGAGCTGCTCATCACGGGCTTGACGATGCAGGGGTAGCCGATGCCGTCGTCGATCGCCGCCTGCAGCTCGGCCAGCGAATCGCAGAACTTGTAGGGGCTGGTCGGCACGCCGAGCGTCTCGGCGGCCAGGCGCCGGATGCCCTCGCGGTCCATCGTGAGCCGGGCCGCGCGCGCGGTCGGGATCACGCGCACCACGCCGGCGTCCTCCAGCTGCTGGAGCATCGGCGTGGCGATGGCTTCGATCTCGGGCACCACGAGCTGCGGCTTCTCGGCCTCGATCAACGCCCGGAGCTGGGCCGGGTCGCTCATCGTGATGGTGCGCGCGTGGTGCGCCACCTGCTGGCCGGGCGCGTTCTCGTAGCGGTCGACCGCGATGGTCTCGACGCCCAGGCGCTGGAGGGCGATCAGCACCTCCTTGCCGAGCTCGCCGGAGCCGAGCAGCATCACGCGGGTGGCGGAAGGGGAAAGGGGCGTGCCGAGGGTGGTCATGGTCGGTTCGTGGCAGGAAGGATGAACGCGGCACTTTAAATCAATGCGCCGTCGGCGGCGCTGTCACCGACGGCAACGCGGGGCGCCGCGCTCTGTTCCACAATCTCCGCCACGGGACGCCGTCCGCGGGCGGCGACCTCCCCCTTTTTCATTCTTCAGTTCAAGGAGTATTTCTCATGGCAATCCAGACGGTCGGCATCATTGGCGCGGGCACGATGGGCAACGGCATCGCCCAGGCCTGCGCGGTCGCGGGCGTCAACGTGGTCATGGTCGACATCGCGCAGGCCGCGGTCGACAAGGGCGTCGCCACGGTGGCGGGCAGCCTCGACCGCCTGATCAAGAAGGACAAGCTCACGGCAGCCCAGAAGGACGCCGCGCTGGCCTTGATCAAGGGCTCGACCAACTACGACGACCTGAAGGCGGCCCAGCTCGTGATCGAGGCGGCGACCGAGAGCCACGCGCTCAAGCTCAAGATCCTCAAGCAGGTCGACGAGCTGCTGGCGCCCGAGGTGATCATCGCCTCGAACACCTCGTCGATCTCGATCACCCAGCTGGCCGCGGCGACCTCGCGCGCCGACCGCTTCATCGGCATGCACTTCTTCAACCCGGTGCCGATGATGGCGCTGGTGGAGATCATCCGCGGCTACCTGACCAGCGACGCGACGCACGACGCGGTCAAGGAACTGGCCGTGAAGCTCGGCAAGTCGCCGATCACCGTGAAGAACGCGCCGGGCTTCGTGGTCAACCGCATCCTGGTGCCCATGATCAACGAGGCCTTCTTCGTGCTGGCCGAGGGGCTGGCCACCGCCGAGGACATCGACGCCGGCATGAAGCTCGGCTGCAACCAGCCGATCGGCCCGCTGGCGCTGGCCGACATGATCGGGCTCGACGTCTGCCTGGCGGTGATGGAGGTGTACCTGGAGCAGTTCGGCGACTCCAAGTACCGCCCCTGCCCGCTGCTGAAGGAGATGGTGGCCGCCGGCCAGCTCGGGCGCAAGACCGGGCGCGGCGTGTATACCTACTGATGACCTTGCGGGACAGACCAAGAAACTGCGCAGCAGTTTTTGCTCTGTCCCCAACTGACTGGAAAAGGAGACAAGCACAGATGTCCGCCACCCCCACCACCCCGCCCCCCGAAGGCTGCATCGACACCCAGGTGCTCGACCACGTGCTGCTGATCGGCATCAACCGGCCCGCCAAGCGCAACGGCTGGACGCCGCCGATGTTCAAGCAGCTGGCCGAGGCCTACACGCGGCTGGACGACGACCCGGCGCTGCGCGTGGGCGTGCTGCACGCCTTCGGCGATCACTTCACGGCCGGCCTCGACCTGCCCGCCGTGGCCGAGTACATGCGGCGCGGCGAGAAGGCGATTCCGCAAGGACTGGTCGAGCCGCACGACTTCGGCCTGGCCGGCTACCGCCGGCGCACCAAGCCGATGGTGGTGGCGGTCAAGGGCATCTGCTTCACGGTCGGCATCGAGCTGATGCTGGGCGCCGACATCGTGGTGGCGGCCGACAACTGCCGCTTCTCGCAGATGGAGGTGCAGCGCGGCATCATGGCCACCGGCGGCGCCACCTTGCGCATGGCCGAGCGCGCGGGGCTCGGCAATGCGATGCTGCACCTGCTCACTGCCGACGAGTTCGACAGTGCCGAGGCCTTCCGCCTCAACTTCGTGCAGCGCGTGGTGCCGGCCGGGCAGGAGCTCGACGAGGCGCTGCGCATCGCGCAGCGGATCGCGGCCCAGGCGCCGCTGGCGGTGGTCGCGACCCGTCTCAACGTGATCAAGGCGATCGAGCAGGGGCCGCTGGCGGCGGTCGAGGAATTCATCCCGGTGCAGCAGGGCCTCGCGAACAGCGAGGATGCGGCAGAAGGCGTGCGCTCCTTCGTCGAGCGACGGCCGGCGCGCTTCAGCGGCCGTTGACGCATCGGGTTTCGGCCACCATGGCGGTGGCCGCGGCAGGCAAAGGCCCTGCTGCCAGCATTTATATTGCGCACAATTTAATTGCTCGCTAGAATTCAGCCCATGCCCTCCGCAACGCTCTCCTCCGACGACCTGCTGAAGCTGGACAACCAGCTCTGCTTCGCAGTCTATTCGGCCTCGCTGGCGATGACGCGGCTCTACAAGCCGCTGCTGGAGAAGCTCGGCCTCACCTACCCGCAATACCTCGTGCTGCTGGTGCTCTGGGAGCGCGACGGGCTCACCGTGTCCGAGCTCGGCGAGCGGCTGTCGCTCGACTCGGGCACGCTGACCCCGCTGCTCAAGCGCCTCGAGGCCAACGGCCTGGTGGCCCGCATCCGCGACGTCGCCGACGAGCGCCGCGTCCATGTCAGCCTCACGGCGGCGGGCCGCAAGCTCAAGGCCCGCGCGGCCCAGGTTCCCGGCTGCCTGCTGGCGGCCTCCGAATGCTCGGTGCCCGAACTGGTCGCGCTCACGCAGCAGATGCAATCGCTGCGCGACCGCATCAGAAAAGCCGCGTGAACCCACTCCGTTTTCCCCCTCCCTCAACCACTGCAAAGGAATCACCATGACCACCAAGCTCGACAAGGTTCTCTACACCGCCGAAGCCCACACCGTCGGCGGCCGCGACGGCGCCGGCAAGTCCAGCGACGGCGCGATCGACGTCAAGCTCAGCTCGCCCGGCTCGGGCAAGCCCGGCACCAACCCCGAGCAGCTGTTCGCGGTCGGCTATGCCGCCTGCTTCATCGGCGCCATGAAGGCCGTCGGCCCGAAGATCAGCGTCAAGGTGCCGGACGACGTCGCGATCGATTCCAGCGTCTCTCTCGGCCCGATCAACGAAGGCAAGGCCTACGGCATCGCGGTCAAGCTCGCGATCACGCTGCCCGGCCTCGACGACGCCCAGAAGAAGCTGCTGGTCGAGACCGCGCACCAGGTCTGCCCGTACTCGAACGCCACCCGCGGCAACATCGACGTCGAACTCTCGATCGTCTGATCGGCCGATCCGGCACGGCGGTGCGAGCCGCCCCCGAAGCCCGGCAACGGGTCGCCTGAGCGACCGTTGGCCGGGCTTTTTCTCGTGCGCTCCCGGTGCCGCTCGGCTAAGGTGGCCGGATGAGCACAGACAGCCTCCTGGTCCGCAAGGACGACCTTTCCGCCACCCGCCTGCGCAGCGGCGACGACGAGCGCCTCGCCGATGGCCAGGTGCGCGTGCGCATCGAGCAGTTCGCGCTGACCTCGAACAACATCACCTATGCGGCCTTCGGCGAGGCGATGAGCTACTGGCAGTTCTTCCCGAGCGGCGAAGAAGGCTGGGGGATCATTCCGGTCTGGGGCTTCGCGACCGTGTCGCACTCGCTGCATCCGGGGGTCGCGGTGGGCGAACGGCTCTACGGCTATTTCCCGATGGCCTCGGCCGCCGAGCTGACGCCCGAGCGGCTGTCGCCCGAGCGCTTCACCGACGGCGCGGCGCACCGCAGCGCCCTGCCCTCGGTCTACAACCAGTACCTGCGAACCCGCTCCGACCCGCTCTACACGGCCGACACCGAGCCGCTGCAGTCGCTGCTGCGGCCGCTCTTCCTGACCTCGTGGCTGATCGACGACTTCCTCGACGACAACGACTTCTTCGGCGCCCGCCCCGGCGTCGCGCTGCTGTCCAGCGCATCGAGCAAGACGGCCTACGGCACCGCCTTCCAGCTGGCGCAGCGCGAGGGCATCGAGGTGGTCGGCCTGACCTCGGCCGCCAACAAGGCCTTCTGCGAGAGCCTGGGCTGCTACCACCGCGTGCTCGCATATGAAGAACTGGACCAGGTCGCGGCCGACGCGCCCTGCGTCTACGTGGACTTCGCCGGCAACGGCGCGCTCCGGCGCGAGATCCACACCCGCTTCGCGAACCTGAAGCACAGCGCCTCGATCGGCGGCACGCACGTCGACCAGCTGGCCGCGAGCGGCGCCGGCAAGAACCTGCCCGGCCCGCGGGCGACGCTGTTCTTCGCGCCGGCGCAAGTCAAGAAGCGCAGCGGCGATTGGGGCCCGCAGGAGTTCGGGCAGCGCATGGTGCGGGCCTGGCAGGCCTTCGTTGCGCGGGTGAACGAAGGCCCCCGGCCGTGGCTGGCCGTCGCGCACCACCGGGGCACGGCCGCCGCCCAAGCCGCCTATGCGGAGGTCCTTGCAGGGCGTGGCGATCCTCGCACCGGGCACGTGATTTCAATGGCACGCTAGTTGCTCATACAACGCTGAGCGCCTTCAAGAACCCTGGTTTCGTTTCATACAGAAAACAGATACGGGTTTTTGAACGCAGTTGGTGCGGTTTTGCCCGGAGAAACCCCTAGCCGCACCTGAATGTGCACTGGTTAAGCTGTGGTCCGTACCAGTTTTGATCAAACATCAGTAATCACTCATCAACATGCTGCCCGACCCTTTCAACGATGAGGCGCCCCTTTCTTCGGACCCGCTGGAAGCGCTGGAGCCGATCGTCCGCTCATCGGTCAACGAATCCGTCTACCAGGCCTTGCGCAACAAGCTGATGCACGGCGAATACCGGGCCGGCCAGGTGTTGGGAATCCAGTACCTGGCCGATGCCCTGGGCACCAGCACGATGCCGGTGCGCGAGGCCTTGCGCCGGCTGGTCGCCCAGCAGGGGCTGGAACCGATGCGCAACGGCACCACGCGCGTGCCGCTGATCACCCAGGCCCGGCTCGACGACATCCGCCGCGCGCGGACCATGATCGAAGGCACGGTCACCGAATGGGCCGCGCCCCGCCTCTCGCCCGCCGTGCTGGATTCGCTGGCCCAGCTGGCGCGCGAGATCACGCAGGCGCGCCGCACCCGCGAAGGCATCGCGACCAGCCTGGAGCAGAACCGCGTCTTCCACTTCACGATCTACCAGGCCGCCGAGTCCCCCGTGATGATGGCCATGATCGAGAGCCTGTGGCTGCAATCGGGCTCCTACTTGCGGGCCACGCGCGAGTTCCTGCACACCGACGAGCTGCCCGCCGACCAGTTGCATGAATCGACCATCGAGGCGATCCAGCAAGGCGACTACGCCCGCGCCCGCAAGTGCATCGAGACCGATGTCGCCTGGGTCTTCGACCGCCTGAGCCCGGGCACGGCCGGCAACGGTGCCGCCGCCGGCGCCATCCCCTTCAAGAAATAAGACCCCGGCCGCGCACCGCGCGCGGCCGGCGTCCCTGCAACCCACGAGGAAAAAAATGCTGCACAAGCACCGTTCGAAGATGGTGACCCAGGGCCCGAGCCGGGCCGCCCACCGCGCCTTCCTGCGCGCCACCGGCATGGGCGACGAGGACATGGACAAGTCCCTGGTCGGCATCGTCAGCACCGCCGGCGACAACACGCCCTGCTCGAAGTCGCTCGGCCCGCAGGCCGACAGCGCCCGGCTCGGCGTCGCCGAGGGCGGCGGCTTCCCGGTCTCCTTCTCGACCATCTCGGTGTCCGACGGCACCTCGATGAACCACGACGGCATGCGCATGAGCCTGCTGTCGCGCGAACTGATCGCCGACAGCATCGAGGTCGCGGTGCGCGGCCACGCCTACGACGCCCTGGTGGGCTTCGCGGGCTGCGACAAGACCCTGCCGGGCACCATGATGGCGATGGTGCGGCTCAACGTGCCCTCGGTCTTCGTCTACGGCGGCTCGATGCTGCCGGGGCGCACGGCCGAAGGCGGCGAGAACACGGTCCTGACCGCTATCGAGGGCGTCGGCCGCTACCAGACGGGCGAGATCAGCCGCGAGCAGCTCGACCGCGTCGAGCGCAGCTGCGCCATGACCGTGGGCGCCTGCCCGGGCCAGTTCACCGCCAACACCATGGGCATGGTCGGCGAGACGCTGGGCCTGTCGATGCTCGGTTCGGCCACCATGCCGGCGGTGTACAGCGAGCGCCATGCGCTGGCGCGCCGGGCCGGCCGCCGCGTGATGGAGATGCTGCGCACCGGCAGCCCGCTGCCGCGCGACCTGGTCACCCGCAAGAGCATCGAGAACGCCTGCGCGGCCGTCGCCGCCACCGGCGGCTCGACCAATGCCGCGCTGCACATTCCGGCGATCGCCCACGAAGCCGGCATCCGCTTCACGCTCGACGACGTGGCCGAAGTCTTCCAGCGCACGCCGCTGATCGCCGACCTGCAGCCTGGCGGCCGCTACCTGGCGCGCGACCTCGATGTCATCGGCGGCGTGCCCGCGGTGCTGAACGCACTGCTGCGCAGCGGTCACCTGCACGGCGACACGCTGACCATCGACGGCCTCACGCTGGCCGAGGCGCTGGCCCGTTTCCCCGGCGCCGACGGCAAGATCGTGCGCGACTGCGACGCACCGCTGCACCCGACCGGCGGCCTCGTGGTCCTCAAGGGCAACCTGTGCCCGAACGGCGCACTGCTCAAGATCGCCGGACTCAAGTCGCTGGCCTTCGAGGGCCGGGCCCGGGTCTTCGAGAACGAGGAGGCCTGCATGCGCGTGGTGTCCGCGCGCGCCTACGAGGCGGGCGACGTGCTCATCATCCGCAACGAAGGCCCGAAGGGCGGCCCCGGCATGCGCGAGATGCTCAGCGTCACGGCCGCCATCTACGGCCAGGGCATGGGCGAGAAGGTGGCCCTCCTGACCGACGGCCGTTTCTCGGGCGCAACGCGCGGCATGTGCATCGGCTATGCGAGTCCGGAGGCGGCCGCGGGCGGCGCCATCGGGCTGGTGCGCGACGGCGACCGCATCCGCATCGACGCCACGGCCGGCTCGATCCATCTCCAGGTCGACGAAGCCGAACTGGCGGCACGCCGGGCCGCCTGGCAGCCCGCAGCACCCGAGCGCCTGGCCGGCGCCCTCGAGAAGTACGCGCGCCTGGTCGGTCCGACCCACGAAGGCGCCGTCACCCATGCGGGCAAGGTCATCTGGGCCTACGAGGAACCCGAGCAGGCCTGAATCGCCCGCCGTTTTGCCGCGACCGGGCGCCGCAACGCGCATCGGCCGCGGGCCAATCCCTGCCATCCACGCAATGAAGAAAGTCAGTTGACATGAAGATCGGTTTCTGTGGTCTGGGCCTGATGGGCGCTCCGATGGTCCGCAAGCTGCTGGCGGCCGGCCATGCCGTCAAGGTATGGAACCGCTCGCCTGCAAAGATTGCGCCGCTCGAGGCGCTGGGCGCGGTCGCCGCGGCCACGCCGGCCCTCGCCGCCAGCGATGTCGATGCCGTGCTGATGTGCCTCTATGACGCCGACGCGGTCGAGGCCGTGGTCTTCGGTGCCGATGGCGTGGTCCACGCGCAGGGCTTGAAATGGCTGGCCGACCATTCGAGCATTCCGCCCGAGACCACCCGCCGGCTGGCGCAGCGCCTGCAGCAGGCCTGCGGCGCCGCCTGGGTCGACGCGCCGGTCTCGGGCGGCGTCTCAGGCGTCGAGGCCGGCACGCTGGCGATCATGGCGGGCGGCGCGGCGCAGAGCGTGGCGGATGCGGCCGAAGCCATGCGGGCCTACGCCGGGCGGGTCACGCACATGGGATCCAGCGGCGCCGGACAAGCCACCAAGCTGTGCAACCAGGCCATCGTGGCGACCACCGTGGTTGCCATCGCCGAGGCCATCGGCCTGGCCGAGCGCAACGGGATCGAGGTCGGCAAGCTGGCGCAGGCGCTGGCCGGCGGCTGGGCGGATTCGAAGCCGCTGCAGGTCTTCGTGCCGCGCATGATCGACGTCCAGCCCGAATCGATCGGCGCGCTGTCGACCATGCTGAAGGACGTCGACACGGTGGCCGCCGTGGCCCAGCAGAGCGGCGCGCCGATGCCGGTGACCAGTTCGGTGCAGCAGGTGCTGCGGGCAGCCGCTGCCATGGGCCTGGGCGCCGCGGAGCTGTCCTCGGTGATCAGCATCATGCTGCCGGAGCGGCGCGCCGCCTTCGCCCGGACCATTGCCGGCTGAGCCGCGCGAGACTGCCATGCGACTGGCTGCCAACCTGAGCTGGATGTACGGCCACCTGCCCGAGCAGGACCGATTCGCCGCCGCCGCGCGGGACGGCTTCGAGGGCGTGGAGATCCTGCTGCCCTACGAGCAGCCGCCCGAGTGGTACGCCGATGCCTTGCGCCGGCACGGACTTGCGCTGGTGCTTTTCAACACGCCCATCGACGCCGCGCCGGGCCACCTCGGATGGGCCGCGCTGCCCGGCGCGCAGGCCGAGTTCCGGCGTTGCTTCGCGCGCGCACTGGCGGTCGCGCAGGCCACCGGCTGCACCCGCATCCACGTGATGGCGGGCGACGTGCGCGGCCTCGACGCCCGGGCCTGCCGCGACGCCCTGCTGCAGAACCTCGAGCATGCGCTGGGCCATGCCCGGCGGCTCGGCCTGGTGCTGACGCTCGAGGCGCTCAACCGCGGCGACATGGCCGGCTACTTCTATCACCTGCCGAGCCAGGCGATCGACATCCTCCGGCACTTCGACACGCCGCACCTGCGCCTGCAGTTCGACTACTACCACTGCCTGCGTGAAAACCTCGACCTGGCCTCGGCGGTGCGCGAGGCCGCGCCCTGGATCGGCCACGCGCAGATCGCCGGAACGCCCGGCCGGCACGAGCCCGAACTGGACCGGGACGGGCTGGCCGCGGCGGTCTCCCTGCTCGCCTCTCTGGGCTACGAGGGCTGGCTGGGCTGCGAATACCAGCCGCGCGCCGACCCCGCCGAAGGGCTGCGCTGGTGCGCGCCGCTGCGCGCCCAGGGCCTGGTCGCATGACGCCCGGCGCCATCGGCTCCTGCTCGTCCCTTCCCCCGCTTTCCCCACCTTCCCTGCAACCCTTCGAAAGCCCCGCACCATGAAGCTCCCTTCCGCCTTCAAGACACTCCTGCGCCTGGCCACTGCATCGGCCCTGGCGGCTTCCGCCGCCTGTGCCTACGCCGACGACGCCGCCGTGAAGATCATGGTCGGCTCGAACGCAGGCAGCGGCACCGACGTCATCGCGCGCCACCTGGCGCTCGGACTCCAGCAGGAACTCAAGCGCCCCTTCGTGGTCGAGAACCGCTCGGGCGCCGGTGGCCAGATCGCGGCACAGGCGCTCAAGGCCGCACGGCCGGACGGGCTCACGCTGTTCCTGTCGAACAGCCACACGGTGTCGATGATCCCGCTGACCACGCTGAACCCCGGCTTCGATGCGCTGAAGGACTTCGCCCCGGTGGGACTGGTGGCGATCCATCCCGACGTGTTCGTCGTCAACCCGACCACCCTCGGCAATCCCAATGCCGGCCTGCGCGACTTCGCGACCTGGGCCAAGGCCAACCCGGGCCGCGGCAACGTCGGCGTGCCGGCGCCCGCGAGCGCGCCCGTGTTCGCGGTGGACATCGTCTCGCGCGTGCTGGGCTCCGATCTCAAGTCGGTGCCCTATCGCGGCGACGCCCCGATGCTGCAGGACCTGATCGCCGGCCAGATCCCCGCCGGCATCGGTTCGGTGGGGGCGATGCTGCCGCCCGCCAAGGCGGGCAAGACCCGCATCGTGGCGGTCAACGGCACCAAGCGCCTGCCGCTGCTGCCCGACGTCCCGACCTATGCCGAGCTCGGCATCCAGGGCTACGAAGAGGTGATCTTCACCAGTCTCTTCGCACCGGCCAACACGCCGCCGGCCTTGCTGCAGTCCTACAGCACCGCGCTCGCCAAGCTGGTGCGCTCGCCCGAATTCACCGAGACGCTGGCCAACATGGGCGTCACGGCGGCATCGAGCACGCCGGCCGAACTGACCGCGCGGGTGAAGGAGACCAACAAGGCCTGGACCACGATGGTCAGCAACGTCGGCTACACGCCGCAGTGAGGACGACGATGATCGTGGATCTCAGAACCTACACCCTCGGCATCGGCGCGGTTCCGGCCTTCCTGCAGCGCTATGCCCGCGAAGGCCTGCCGGCGCAGAAGCGCCACCTGGGCCCGCCGCTGGGCTACTACACGACCGAAGTCGGCACGCTGAGCCAGGTGGTGCATCTCTGGCAGTACGAGAACATGGCCGATCGCGAGCAGCGGCGCCGCGCCCTGGAGGACGATGCGCAGTGGCGCGCCTACAAGGCCAGGAGCCTGGCCGACGGCCATGTGATCCGGCAGGAGAACACCATCCTCAATGCGGTGAACCTGGCGGCCCTCGGCGCGGAGGCCGATCGATGAGCCCCCGCCCGGCCGCTCCGAAGGGGGCTCGCACCGCAATGCGAAGCATGGAGGTCGCATCGTGAGCCCCCGCCCGCGCATGCTCCAGCTCGCGCCGCTGCCGCCGGCCCTCGAGACGCAACTGCAACGCGAGTTCGATGTGCATCCGCTCTGGCGCGAAGCCGCGCCGCAGGACTTCCTGGCTGCGCACGGCAGCGAATTCGGCCTGCTGCTGACCCATGCCACGGCCGGCGCGGACGCCGCCCTGATGGACCGCCTGCCGCAGTTGCGGGCCATCTGCAGCCTGGGCGTGGGCTGCGACGCCCTCGACCTGGCGGCGGCGCGCAGCCGCGGCATCGTGGTCAGCAACACGCCCGACGTGCTCAACGACTGCGTCGCCGACCTGGCCGTGGGCCTGATGATCGACGTCGCGCGCGGCCTGACGGCGGCGGATCGCCATGTGCGGCGCGGCGACTGGATCTCGAAGGGGCCGCCGCCGCTGGGCACCCGCGTCAGCGGCAAGCGCCTGGGCTTCCTGGGCATGGGCCGCATCGGGCAGACCGTGGCCCGGCGCTGCACCGGCTTCGACATGGAGATCCGCTACCACACGCCCGCGCCCATGGCCGAAAGCCGATGGACGCACGAAGCCTCCCTGGTCGCGCTGGCCGACTGGGCCGACTTCCTCGTGGTGGCCTGTTCCGGCGGGCCGGCGACCCACCACCTGGTCTCGACCGAGGTCCTGCAGGCCCTGGGGCCGCAGTCCTTCCTGATCAACATCGCCCGCGGATCGGTGGTCGACGAAGAAGCGCTGGTGCATGCGCTGCAGACGCGCCAGCTCGGCGGCGCGGCGCTGGACGTCTTCGAGCAGGAACCGCAGGTACCACCGGCGCTGCTCGCGATGGACAACGTGGTGCTGCTGCCGCACATCGCCAGCGGCACGGCCGAGACCCGGCGCGCGATGGCCGATCTGGTGCTGCGCAATGTGCGGCGCTACGTCGAATCGGGCCGGCTGGAGACCGAGGTGCGGGGCTGAGGGGCTGAGGGGCAAGTCCGCCCGCCCCGTCGGAGGATTCAGGCGCTCACCCGCCAGACCGCAAAACCTAGCGCCACCAGCGCCACGATCGCCGCGGTGGCGAGAACCAGTCGATCGGCGAACAAGCGGCGCATGGGATCTGTCTCCTAGACGAAGCTGTAGCGCTCGGAGTGGTACTTCGAGAGCGGCACCTTCATCTCGCCCAGCGCCGCCTCGATCGAATCCATCATCACGTCCGGGCCGCAGATGAAGTACTCGTGGTCGGCATAGCCCGGGGGCAGATGCCGCTTGAACATGGCGGCATCGATGTAGCCGCTTTCACCGAGCCAGCCTTCCGGCGGCTGCGACAGCACATAGACCACCGTGAGGTCGACCCGCTTCACCAGCGCATCCAGTTCATCCCTGAAGGTCAGGGATTCGAGGTCCTTGCCGCCGTAGAGCAGGATCAGCGGCCGCTTGTCGCCGCGGTCGACCAGCGTGCGGATCATGCTCATCATCGGCGTGATGCCGATGCCGCCCGCGATCAGCACGTGCATGTCCGCCGGGTTGCCGATGGTGAAGGCGCCATACGGCCCGTCGAGGTAGACGCGCCGGCCCACCGGCACCTTGGCGATGCCGCTGGTGAAATCGCCGAGGTTGCGGATCGTCATCTCGACCCGCCCGTCGGCGGCCTCCGCGCTCGACGAGAAAGAAAAGGGGTGGCCGGTGATCCGGAACGGGCTGCCCCACAGCGTGAGCCAGCCGAACTGGCCGGGCCGGAAGCGGAAGCCGGCGTGGCCCTCGGGCCGCATCACCAGCGTGGTCGTGTCGCCGCGCTCGGCCCGCACCTCGGCCACGCGGTAGGGCCGCCGCAGCATGAACAGCGGCTTGACGATGCGCACGTACAGCAGCAGCGCGATCCAGAATATCGTCATGCCGATCCACAGCGCGCGCTTCACCGGATCGGCCAGGTAGAAGCCCCAGCCCACCATGTGGAGCAGCCCGCCGCCGACCGCGACCAGCGCGAGCCCGATGTGCGTGAAGTGCCAGAACTCGTAGCTGATCTTCAGCCGGGTGCGCCACAGCGCCATCACGACCAGCAAGACCAGCGCGCCGAGCGACAGCACCGCGAACACGGCACCCAGCGGCACCTCGGCCAGGGAGTCGGGCATGGCCATCTTCTCGGAGCCGTTGGCGAGCAGGATCAGCGGATGCACCACCACCAGCCCGACCGCGAGCAGCGAGACCCGGCGATGGAAGTGGTAGATGACGTCCTCGCCCCACGGGTCAGTGACATGCCTGAAGCGCGCCGTGAGCCCGAACTGCAGCCCCATCATCGCGAGGCCGGTGTAGCCGAGCGCGACCGAGAACTCGGTCCAGAAATCGCGCGCCGGCGGCATCGCGCCGGTCAGCAGCGCCAGCAGCGGCGCCAGGATGAACAACAGGTAGATCACGGACCAGATGACCCGGCGCTGGAAATCTCGGTCACGGAACTGCATGGGGGTTCGGTGCTGGAACGGGCTGGGGCTGGCGATCAGATGCAGACGCTGAGGAACAGCGGCGGACCGAGCGCGAGCACGCCGCTGGCGAACGCGGTGATCGTGGTCCAGACGATCGCGGTGTGCAGGAAGCTGCCGGTCTCTCCCGATCCGGGGTCGGGCGCGCCCTTGGCGAACCGGCCCCACATCCATCCGATCACGACCAGATGCGCGATGAACACGAGGACCAGGGTCCAGCGCAGCGCGCCGGCCGACCAGCCGAAGGCGCAGCCGATGGCATGGATCGCATAGAGCGCCGACAGCGCGACGCACCAGACGATGAAGCCGGCCGCGAGCCACCAGACACGCCGAGGTGGAACCGTCGTCACCGCGTTCATGGCCGGGCTCCCAGCACCGTGACCAGCGACGGCAGCGCCAGCACCAGGCCCAGCGCGATGACGCCGGTCACCAGCGTGTAGTCGATCCACAGCCGGGTCAGGCGCAGGTCGGTGCAGCGCAAGCGCGAGATGTAGCCGCTGCGCACGCGCTGGAAGTTGCTGATCAGGAACAGCAGGCCGGCAGCGGCATGGAAGCCCACATAGCCCAGCAGCACCGACGCGGTGGCGCCGAGCGCATGCGCGCGCGGGTGCGGCGTGACGCCGATGATCAAGTCGACGATCATCCCCGCCGCCAGCATCAGCGCGAGCGCGGTGATCGCCATCCAGCCCGAGGTCTTGCCGCTGGCGACCACGACCCTGAGCGAGCCGCGCGCCGCCACCGCCGCGACCACCAGGCAGGCGATCACGCCGAAGGCCAGCAGCCGGCTCGGTTCGGGCGGCGGCATCTTCTGCCAGTCGCCGCCGGACAGCCAGAGGTAGAAGGTGCCGAACACCAGCGAGGTGAACAGCGTGCCGTTGGCGACCAGGGCGCAGATCAGCGCCAGCCAGGACGGCGAACTCGCGGCCTCGGTGTGCGGCGGCACCGAGACGCCGAGGCCGACGGGCAAGGGACCGTAGTCGCGCGGCAGGCCCGCGCGCCGCCCCGCGAAGACGAACAGGCCGAAGGTGACGAGCGCCAGCGCCAGCGACACCCAGTAGGCCTTGAACAGGAAGCCCAGCACGGCGCCGCCCGTGAACAGCGCCGTGACCAGCGGCAGGTAGGTCGGGTTCGGCAGCACGATCAGCTGCTCGGGCTTGCCGCTCGTGATGTGCACGCCCATCGCCTCCTGCCAGCCGTTGCGCGTGGCGCCCAGGTAGCCCTCGCCGCGCGCCAGCGAAGCCGCCAGCTCGGACTTCGTCACGCCCTCGGTCTGCGGCCCGACATGCGGGATCGATGCGAAGGCATAGGGCGCCGGCGGCATCGGCATCGCCCATTCGAAAGTCTGGGCCCGCCAGGGGTCGCGCCGCGCGCGGCGCCCATGGCGCAGCTGCACCACGAGGTCGATGATCAGCAGCCCGAAGCCGATGGTCATCACGAAGCTGCCGACCGAGGACAGCAGGTTGAGCCAGTTCCAGCCTTCGTCGCCGCGGTAGGTGTAGACGCGCCGCGGCATGCCCAGCAGGCCGGTCAGGTGCATCATGAAGAAGGTCATGTTGAAGCCGACGAAGATCAGCCAGAACGCCGGCACCGACAGGCGCTGCACCGCGGCGCGCCCGGTCAGGAGCGGCAGCCAGTAGTAGAGCGCCGCCACCATCGGGAAGGCCAGCGCGCCGGCCACCACGTAGTGCATGTGGGCGACCACGAAGTAGGTGTCGTGCGCCTGCCAGTCGAAAGGCACCATCGCGAGCATGACGCCGGTGAGCCCGCCCATCGCGAAGACGAAGAAGAAGCCGAAGACGTAGAGCATCGGCACGTCCCAGCGCGGCCTGCCGTGCGACAGCGTCGCCAGCCAGGCGAAGACCTGCACCGCGGTCGGCACCGCGACGATCGCCGAGCCGGCCGAGAAGAAGGCCAGCGCCAGGTGCGGGATGCCCACCGTGAACATGTGGTGCACCCAGATGCCGAAGCTCAGGAAGGCCAGCGCGACGATCGCCACCACGATCGCGCGGTAGCCCACCAGCTGCCGGTTGGCGAAGACCGGGATCATGGTCGACAGCACGCCGGCCATCGGCAGGAAGATGATGTAGACGTCCGGATGGCCGAAGAGCCAGAACAGGTGCTGCCACAGCAGCGAATCGCCGCCGCGCGTCGGATCGAAGAAAGGCATGCCGAAGGCGCGCTCGAGCTCGAGCAGGATCGAGGCCAGGATCAGCGGCGGGAAGGCGACGATCATCATCATCGCGGTGACCAGGATGTACCAGCCGAAGATCGGCATGCGGTCGAGCGACATCCCCGGCGCGCGCATCTTGAGGACCGACACCACGATCTCCATCGCCAGCGACAGCGCCGAGATCTCGACGAAGGTGATGCCGAGCAGCCAGACGTCGGCATTCACGCCCGGCGTGAAGGCGTTGGAGCTCAGCGGCGTGTACATGAACCAGCCACTGTTGGGCGCGACGCCGAAGATCAGCGAGACGGTCACGATCGAGGCGCCGAACAGATAGCACCAGTAGCCGTAGGCCGTGAGCCGCGGGAAGGCGAAGTCGCGGGTTCCGAGGATCTTCGGCGTCAGGTAGACCGCGAAGCTCTCGACCATCGGGATCGCGAACAGGAACAGCATCATCGAGCCGTGCACCGAGAACACCTGGTTGTAGGTCTCGGGGTCGAGGAACAGCGAATGCGGCGTGGCCAGCTGCACGCGGGTCAGCATGCCCAGCAGCCCGGCGATGAGGAAGAAGACGAAGGACGTGATGAACATCCGCATGCCGATGACCGAATGGTTGACCGCGGCCAGCCGCTGCCATCCCGGCCCGGTGGCCCAGATCTTGTTCAGCTCCCGGTGCAGCCGCAGTGCGCGGGCGCCTCCTGGCTGCGGATCGACGACGGGTCCACTCATTTCTTCGCCTCCGGTGCTGAGAGCGCCTGCGTCAACGCGGCTGAAAAATCCTCCGGCCGATGCACGATGACCGCGAAGCGCATGCCCGTGTGGCCGGTGCCGCAGAACTCGTCGCAGGTGCCTTCGAAGCGGCCGGGCTGGTCGGCCTGGATGCGCAGCCGGTTGACCCGCCCGGGCACCGCATCGACCTTGCCCGCGAGCCGCGGCACCCAGAAGGCATGGATCACGTCCTTGCTCGTCACCACCATGTCGACCGGCTGGCCGACCGGCAGCAGCAGCACGTTGCGGGTCTCGGCGCCGCCGTGTGCGGGATATCGGAAGGTCCAGGTCCACTGCGAGGCGATCGCCTCGATGCGCTGCGGCGGCGCGCTGCCTGGCAGCGGCAGCAGGCGCTCGCCGGTGACCAGGCCGTAGGCCAGCAAGGGCAGCAGCACGAGGGCCGGCAGCACCAGGCCGCCGAGCACGATCCAGCGCGTCGGCGAGACGCTCGAGCCCCAGCCCGGCCGCCGGATCACCAGGATGAAGATGCCGACGACGAGCAGGAACAGCAAGGCCGAGCCGATCAGCATGACCCACCACATGGTCGCGATCGAGGCCGCGGCGGGCCCGGAGGGATCGAGCGTCGAGAGCGGCCCGCTGCAGCCGCACAGCATCGCCAGCGATGCGGCTTGGAGCGCCGCGCGCAAGCCGCTACGATGGCCGCTCATCGGAAGCACCCGCTGCGAAGAAGGAGACGCACCATGGCGAACAAAGGCGACACCACCCCACCCCGCAGCGAGGTCATGCTCGAGCTGCAGCGGCTCGAAGTCGGTTCGGCGGTCGCGCTGGTCGGCCATCCGCTGCACGTGATGCTGGTGCACTTCCCGGTCGCGTTCGTGGTCGCCACGCTCGGCGTCGATGTCTTCTACTGGTGGTCGGGCGATGTGTTCTGGCTGCGGGCGGGACTGTGGGCCGCCGGCATGGCCTTCTGGAGCGGCGTCGCGGCCAGCCTGGTCGGCACCGGCGAGCTGCTGCTGGTTCGCGGCATCCGGCTGCACGAGGCCAGCTGGTCGCATGCCATCGCGGCCATGACGCTGGTCGCCATCTCGGGCGCCAGCTGGGGCCTGCGCCTGACCGACCCGGCCTCGGTGCTGCCGCACGGCCTGATGCTGTCGGTGCTGGCGTCCGTCATGGTCGGCTTCGCCGGCTGGCATGGGGGCAAGCTGGTGTTCGATCATGGCATCGGCATCCTGGTGTCGCCGAAGGACTGATGCCACAGGCGTGACAGGCCGCCGGGCTCGAACAGGTGGGTGGCGAACTGGTTCGAGTCGATCTGCGGCTTGGCCAGCACCACCCACAGGATGGCGAGGATCAGCACCGCGTAGGTGACCGACAAGCTGATGAACGAGAAGCGCCCGAAGCGGCCGGTGGGCGAGAACAGCTGGTGCACCACCAGCCCCGCCACCACGTGCAGCATCGCCATGATGCCGACCAGCACCATCTTGATCGAGAACCACTCCTCGTAGGTGGCCTGCAGGAAGATCAGCGCGGTGCCGCTGCCGACCGCGACGAAGGCGGCGGGCGAGGTCAGCTCCACATACACCAGCCGGACGATCCGGTGCAGCCGGTCGAGCTCGGCCCCGGCCTCGAGCCCGCGCCGCTGCCAGAACAGAAGGGGCAGCACCAGCAAGCCGCCCGACCAGACCGCGATCGTCGCCAGATGGACGAACTTGAGAAAGGTCGTCACAGGGCCACCTCCGCGGGCCGCAGGCTGGTCCAGGCGCGCCAGAGTCCGGCGCCCAGGTAGGGCAGCATCGCCGGCACCCACATCAGCAGGCCGGCGAGCTGCTGGTCGGCCAGCGGCGTGAAGCCCCAGGCCAGGGTGCTCGCGAAGTGCACCGGATAGAGGGGCTGCGCCGCGAAGACGATCAGGGCGCCCAGCAGACCCATCTGCCCGATCGTCACGGCGAGCGCGACCAGCGCCAGGCCCGAAGGCGTGGCCGGCGACAGGACGGCCCGCCACAGCAGCCAGGCGCTGCCGAGCAGCGTGAGCTGCATCAGCCAGTAGGCCGGCACGCTGGCCAGCCCCCAGGCATAGGGTCCGGGTGCATGCCAGAGCCAGAGGACGACCGCGTGGACCGCGACCAGCATCGCCAGCGGCACCCGGCCCGCGCGACGCTGCGGGAACGCCAGCGCGAGCAGCGGCGCCACGGCGGCGATGAGGATCACGTGGTGCAGCACGCGAACCGAGAAGAGCGCCGACGACAAGGCGCAAAGAGGCGAGATGAAGACCACCGCCATCAACGCGATGGCACCCCAGCCGGCACGCGCATCGGATGCGCGGCCCCGCGCCACGCCGAAGGCCAGGATGGCCAGCGCTGCGATCAGAATCGGATCGACGTTCCAGCGCATCCATGCATCGTCGGGAACCGCGGCGGCGCCGCAGTAGGCGATCAGTGAATTCACCATGGCTCTCCTACCCCCGTTCTGCAACCCCGGCTCGGCGCAGGCTGTCGGTTTTGGAAAATGCTAGCAGGGCGGCAGAGGTTCGTCCAAGGGTTCGACTGGAATGACAAACCGCCCTCGCTGTGCAATGGTCCGCCGCTTCGGGGCCTCCCGGGCCACGGCATCCGTCGCAATCCTGACCAGCGCGAGGCGCCGAAGCCCGACAATGGCGACGTGCCCCTTTCCAACTCCCCTCCCCCCGGTGCCGCTCCCGCCGCACACCCCTACGAAAGCCTGACGCCCGACGTGGTGCTCGATGCGCTGTCGGCGCTCGGCCTGCACGGCGACGGCCGCCTCACTGCGCTCAACTCCTACGAGAACCGCGTCTACCAGGTCCACCTGGAAGACCGCAGCGCCGTGGTGGTCAAGTTCTACCGGCCGGGCCGCTGGAGCGAAGACGAGATCCTCGAGGAACACGCCTTCGCCCTCGAACTCGCGGCGGCCGAAGTGCCTGCCGTGGCGCCGATCGCGGTCGATGGCCGCACGCTGCACCAGCACGGCGGCTTCGCCTTCAGCGTCAGCCCCTACCGCGGCGGCCGCGCGCCCGAGCTCGACGACTTCGAGGTGCTCGAATGGGTCGGCCGCTTTCTCGCGCGCATCCATGCGGTCGGCTCCCGCACGCCGTTCGCGGCGCGCCCTGCACTCGACCTCCAGACCTTCGGCCTCGCATCGCGCGATTGGCTGCTCGGCCACGAGATGGTGCCGCTCGACGTCCAGCGCGAATGGGAGACCGCCTGCAACGCCGCCTTCGAGATGATCGCCGCCACCGCGCTCGGCACCGGCCATGACGGCGACAGCGACCCTGCCCTCAAGCGGCTGCGGCTGCATGGCGACGTGCATCCGGGCAACATCCTCTGGACGCCGACCGACCGCCCCGACGGGGGCCCGCACTTCGTCGACCTGGACGACGCCCGCACCGGCTTCGCGGTGCAGGATCTCTGGATGCTGCTGTCGGGCGACCGCGCGCAGCAGACCGGGCAGCTGAGCGGCCTGCTCGACGGCTACGAGCAGTTCCGCGACTTCGATCGCCGCGAGCTGGCGCTGGTCGAGCCGCTGCGCACCTTGCGCCTGATCCACTACAGCGCCTGGCTCGCGCGGCGCTGGGAAGACCCGATCTTCCCGATCAACTTCCCGTGGTTCGGTTCGAGCGACTACTGGAAAGGCCAGATCCAGATGCTGCAGGACCAGTGCGAGGCGATGGCCGAGGAACCGCTCTACGCCTGATCGACGGGCGCCAGCGTGACGGCGCGCGCCACGCGAAGAAAGCCCTGCACCACCGCGTTCTCGGGCCCGTCGCGCCACACGCAGTAGGCGTCGGAGCCGGCCGCTTCTTCTTCGAGCGGACGAAACACCGCGCCCCGCAGCGCGGTGCGTTGCAGCGCGCTCGGCACCAGCGCCACGCCCATGCCCTGGGAGACCAGCGAGACCACCGACAGCCAGTGCCGCACCTCGTGCCGCACCTCGGGCCGGAAGCCGGCATCGGCGCAGATCGCGAGGATGCGCTCGTGGTAGTCGGGCGATGCGCTGCGTGAAAACAGCACGAAGGCTTCGTCGCGCAGGCTCGCCACGGCCACCGTGCGCCGGCGCGCCAGCCGATGCCCGACCGGCAGGCAGGCGAGGAAGGGCTCCGACAACAGCAGCGCATGGCGCAGCTCGGCCGGCATGCGGCTGGTGTGGACGAAACCGACATCCAGCCGGTCATGCAGCAGCTCGGTGATCTGCTCGCCCGAGTTGAGCTCCGCCAGCGTCACGCGCACCGCCGGATGCAGGGCCTGGTACTTGGCCAGCGCCTGCGGCAGGCCACGGTAGAGCATGGCGCCGACGAAGCCGATCCGCAGCCGGCCGGCCGACCCGCGCGAGACGTCGTGCGCCTCCAGCGCGGCCTCTTCCGCCTGGCGCAGCAGCAGGCGGGCCGAGACCTGCAGCGCCTGGCCGGCCGGCGTCATCCGCACCTCCTTGCTGTTGCGATCGAACAGCCGCGCGCCGACCGATTCCTCGAGCTGCCGGATGGCGACGCTCAGCGGCGGTTGCGAAATCGCCAGCCGGCGCGCTGCCCGGCCGAAGTGAAGCTCCTCGGCCAGCACGACGAAATAACGCAGATGACGCAGTTCCATGGCTTGCAGTTTTCCACGATAGGCAGATCAGATCAACCAAGACGTATCTGATATTGGACAAGCATCGTCAAGCGCGAAAAGATGCGAGCCACAAAGGAGACGAGACATGCCCAGCAGCCCCGCAACCCGCGTTGATTCCCCCGCCCATCCGGTGCCCGACCGCCATGGGCAGAACCTCTTCACCACCGACACCGAGCTCGAGCATCTGCTCGCGCTCTACCTGCCGCCCGAGCTGGCCTTGCACATGCGCCCGCACTTCGAGCGCCTGGGCGCCCTGGCCGGCGGCCGGCTCGACGAGCTGGCCCAGACCGCCGACAAGAACCCGCCGACGCTGTCGCTGCGCACCCGCACCGGCATCGACCAGCAGAAGGTGATCAAGCACCCGGCCTATGTCGAGATGGAGCGCCTGGCGCTCAGCGAGTTCGGCCTGGCCGCGATGTCGCACCGCGACGAGACCCTGGGCTGGAAGGGCAAGATGCCGCCGCTGGTCAAGTACGTGCTGACCTATCTCTTCGTGCAGGCCGAGTTCGGCCTGTGCTGCCCGGTCTCGATGACCGATTCGCTGGCCCGCACGCTGAAGAAGTTCGGCAGCCCGGAGCTGGTCGAGCGCTTCCTGCCGCGCTTCCAGTCGCTGGACTTCGACACCCTGGCCCAGGGCGCGATGTTCATGACCGAGCAGGCGGCGGGCTCCGACATCGCCGCCACGCTCACGCTGGCCCGCAGGGACGAGGCCGGCCAGTGGCGCCTCGAGGGCGACAAGTGGTTCTGCTCCAACCCCGATGCCGACTTCGCGATGGTGCTGGCGCGCGCCGCCGACGCGCCGGCCGGCATGAAGGGCGTGTCGCTGTTCCTGCTGCCGAAGCAGCTGGCGGACGGCAGCGCCAACCACTACCGCATCCTGCGCCTCAAGGACAAGCTCGGCACCCGCTCGATGGCCAGCGGCGAGATCCGGCTCGAGGGCGCGGTCGCCTACCTGGTCGGCGAGCAGGGCCGCGGCTTCCAGCAGATGGCCGACATGGTCAACAACTCGCGCCTGTCGAACGGCGTGCGCGCCGCCGGCCTGATGCGCCGGGCGGTCGCCGAGGCCGAGTACATCGCCAGCGAACGCCGCGCCTTCGGCCGCCGGCTGGCCGACATGCCGCTGATGCAGCGGCAGCTGCAAAAGCTCAGGCTGCCGGCGGAGCAGGCCCGCACCATGGTGTTCCAGACCGCGCAGGCGCTGGCGCGCTCGGACGGCGGGGAGGCAGGCGCCTACGCGCTGCTGCGCATCCTGACGCCGCTCATCAAGTTCCGCGCCTGCCGCGACGCCCGCAAGGTGACGGGCGACGCGATGGAAGTCCGCGGCGGCTGCGGCTACATCGAGGAATGGAGCGACCCGCGGCTGCTGCGCGACGCCCACCTGGGCTCGATCTGGGAAGGCACCAGCAACATCGTCGCGCTCGACGTCATCCGCGCCATCAAGCGCGAGGAGTCGCTGCCCGCGCTGCAGGCGCACTTCGGCGGACTGCTCGACGACTGCGCCCTGGCGCCGGCTTTCGCCCAGGCGCTGCGCGACGCGCTGGCGCGCGCTGCGGCCCTGGCCGCGACCGCGGCGCAAGAAGGCGGCGACGTGCTGGCACGCCAGGTCGCCTCTGCGCTCTATCACAGCTGCAGCGCGATCGCGATGGCCTGGGAAGGCGCGCGCAGCGGCTCCACGCAACGCATCCAGTGGGCGCAGGGCGTGCTGCTGCACCGCGTGCTGCCGCGCGACCCGCTCGCACCCGACGCGGTGCCGGCGCCATGGAACGCCACGGCCACGAAGCAGGCCGCCACCGCCTGATCCAGACCCGCACAAGAACACATCGAGACAACCATGAAACTGCTCAAGACCCTGATCCTCGCCAGCGCCTTCGGTGCCCTGCCCCTGCTGCCCGCACTGTCGACGGCCCATGCCCAGGCCTTCCCGACCAAGCCGGTTTCCCTGATCATCCCGTTCCCGCCGGGCGGCCCCACCGACGCGATGGCGCGCACCCTGGCGGCCGAGATCAAGGACACGCTGGGCCAGCCCGTGATCGTCGAGAACCGGGCCGGCGCCGGCGGCAACATCGGCGCCGAGTACGTGGCCCGCGCCCCGGCCGACGGCCACACGCTGCTGTTCGGCACCTCGGGCCCGCTGGCCATCAATTCGAGCCTCTACCGCAAGATCAACTACGACCCGACCACGAGCTTCGCGCCGGTGATCCAGATCGGCTATCTGCCCAACATCCTGGTGGTGAACCCCTCGGTGCCCGCGAAGGATGTGCGCGAGCTGATCGCCTACGCCAAGGCCAACCCGGGCAAGCTCAGCTACGCCTCGTCGGGCAACGGCGCCTCCTCGCACCTAGCGGGCGTGCTGTTCAACGGCATCGCCGGCACCGACCTGCAGCACGTGCCCTACAAGGGCACCGGCCCGGCGCTCAACGACCTGCTGGGCGGCCAGGTGTCGATGAGCTTCACCGACGTGCTGACCGCGCTGCCCTACGTCAAGGCCGGCAAGCTGCGCGCGCTCGGCATCGCCACGGCGCAGCGCTCGCAAGCCCTGCCGGAGTTGCCGACGCTGGCCGAGCAAGGCGTCACGGGCTACGACGTCAGCGTCTTCTTCGGCATCGTGGCGCCGGCCGGCACGCCGCCGGCCACGGTCGCCAAGCTCAACAAGGCCTTCGCCGACGCGCTGGCGACGCCGAAGGTCAGGCAGCTGTTCGCCTCCCAGGGCCTGGAGCCGGCCACGGACGGCTCGCCGCAGCAGCTCGGACGCTTCATCGTGTCGGAGACCGCCAAGTGGAAAGACGTGGTCAAGAAGTCCGGCGCGCAGCTGGACTGAAGCCAGGGAGCCAGCCATGACCTCGACTGTCAACACCGGCGCACTGGCCGGCATCCGCGTGCTCGATATCTCGCGCATCCTCGGCGGGCCGTACTGCGGCCAGATCCTCGGCGACCACGGCGCCGACGTGCTCAAGGTCGAACCGCCGCAGGGCGACGACACGCGCACCTGGGGCCCGCCCTTCAAGGATGGCGTGGCGTCCTATTACCACGGCCTGAACCGCAACAAACGCACCATGGCGCTCGACCTCGGCAGTGCCGACGGGCGCGAGGCGCTGCTGGCGCTGGTGGCCGAAGCCGACGTGCTGATCGAGAACTTCAAGACCGGCACCATGGAGCGCTGGGGCATCGGCTACGACGAACTGTCGAAGCGCTTCCCGCGCCTGGTCTGGTGCCGCGTGTCGGGCTTCGGCGCCGACGGGCCGCTCGGCGCGCTGCCGGGCTACGACGCCGCGGTGCAGGCCATGACCGGCATCATGAGCATCAACGGCGAGTCCGATGGCGGACCGCTGCGGGTCGGCCTTCCGGTGGTCGACATGGTGACCGGACTCAACGCGGTGATCGGCGTGCTGCTCGCGCTGCAGGAGCGCAACCGCAGCGGGCGCGGCCAGTTCGTCGAGGCGGCGCTCTACGACAGCGGGCTGTCGCTGCTGCACCCGCATGCCGCCAACTGGTTCCTCGACGGCCGCGCGCCGCGCCGCACCGGCAACGCACACCCGAACATCTACCCCTACGACGCGCTCAAGACCGGCACCGACCCGATCTTCCTGGCAGTCGGCAACGACCGCCAGTTCGCGAGCTTCTGCCGCACGATCGGCTTGCCCGAGCTCAGCGACGACCCGCTCTACCGCGACGCCGGCTCGCGCTCGGTGAACCGCGACGGCCTGAAGCAGCGGCTCGAGGCGCAGCTCGCGGCCTTCGACGGCCGCAAACTGGTCGACCAGCTGATGGCCGCCGGCGTGCCGGCAGCGCCGGTGCTGGAGGTCGACGCGGCGCTCGAGCATCCGCACACGCGGCATCGCGAGATGGTGGTCGAGATGGAAGGTGGCTACCGCGGCATCGGCTCGCCGGTGAAGCTGAGCCGCACGCCGGCCAGCTACCGGCATGCGCCGCTTTCGCCCGGCGACAAGTTCGAATAGGCCGGCGGCGCTACTTCAGATAGGAGCGCAGCGCCGCCACCACCGCCTCGGTCTCGGCCCCCCGCTGCGCCGCGCTTGCGCCGGGACCCAGGTGCTCGCGGATATGGCCTTCGAGCACCTCGCGCATCAGGCCGTTGACGGCGCCGCGGATCGCCGCGATCTGCTGCAGCACCGCCATGCATTCGGCACCCTCGCCGAGTGCGCCCTCCAGCGCCGCCGCCTGGCCCTTGATGCGGCGCACCCGTGCCAGCAGCTTGGCGCTGGCGTTGGTCGTATGGCTCATGGGCCTCTTCCTGTTCTGCCGAATATACTGGGGGGCAGTATATGACCCTCCAGACTTCTCACGCCGCCCGGGGCTGGCAGCACTCCCACGTCTTCGACGAAGGCAATCCGCTGGCCGAGCGGGCCACGCTGTGGGCCGCGGGCCTGACGGCGCTGATGATGGTGCTGGAGATCGCGGGCGGCTGGATCTTCAATTCCATGGCGCTGCTGGCCGATGGCTGGCACATGAGCTCGCACACCGTGGCCCTGGGCCTGTCGGTGGCCGCCTATGCGGCGGCGCGCCGCTTCGCCGCCGACCGGCGCTTTTCCTTCGGCACCTGGAAGATCGAGATCCTGGGCGGCTACACCAGCGCGATCCTGCTGGCGCTGGTCGCCGCGTCGATGCTCTGGCAGTCGGTCGAGCGGCTGCTGGCCCCGGCCGCCATCCGCTACGACCAGGCGATCGCGATCGCCGTGCTGGGTCTGCTGGTGAACCTGCTCTGTGCCTGGCTGCTGCGCGGCGGGCACCACGGCCACCACCACCCCGCGCAGGGTCCGCACGACCACGGCCACCACGGCCACCATGGACACGCAGCGCACGACGACCTGAACCTGCGCTCGGCCTACATGCACGTGGTGGCCGATGCCGCCACCTCGGTGCTCGCCATCCTCGCGCTGTTCGGCGGCAAGCTGTGGGGCGCGAGCTGGCTCGACCCGATGATGGGCATCGTCGGCGCCGCGCTGGTCGCGACTTGGGCCTGGGGCCTGATGCGCGAATCCGGACGGGTGCTGCTGGACGCCGAGATGAACGCGCCGGTGGTGGCCGAGATCCGCGAGGTGATCGACGCCAGCCCGGTGCCGGCCACCCTCTGCGACCTGCACGTCTGGCGCGTGGGCAAGGGCAAGTACGCCTGCATCGTCTCGCTGGCCACCGACAGCGATGTGGGGCCGGACTACTTCAAGCAGCAGCTGCGCATCCACGAGGAGCTGGTCCACATCTCGGTCGAGGTGAACCGCGTGGCGGCGGCCCCCGGGCTCAGGCCAGCAGCTGCTCCGTGATGAGCTGCCAGTGCTGCGGCTCGACCGGCGTGATCGACAGCCGGTTGCCGCGGCGCAGCACCAGCATGTCGGCCAGCGCCGGCGTGGCGCGCAGTTCCGGCAGCGACAGCAGGCGGGTCTTGCGCAACGCCTCAACGTCCAGCAGCAGCCAGCGCGGCTGCTCGGCCTTGGACGCGGCATCGAAGTAGGGCGAGGCCGGATCGAACTGGGTCGGATCGGGCCGGGTGCCCGATGCCACGCGCGCGATGCCGACGATGCCGGGCTCGGGGCAGCTCGAGTGATAGAACAGCACGCCGTCGCCGACCTGCATCGCATCGCGCATGAAGTTGCGCGCCTGGTAGCTGCGCACGCCGGTCCAGGGCACGGTCGACTTCGGCGCCGCGAGGGCGTCGTCGATCGAGCACTCGTCGGGCTCGGACTTCATCAACCAGTAGCCGGACATGGCGGCGTCGCGCAGCGCGTGCCTCAGACCAGCAGGGCGTTGACCCGGCGCACGTAGGCGGCGGGGTCGGCCGGCAGGCCGCCTTCGGCCAGCAGGGCCTGGTCGAACAGGATGTTGGCCAGGTCGTCGAAGTGCGCCGAGCCTTCGAGCTTCCGGACCAGCGGATGCTCGGCATTGACCTCGAGCACCGGCTTGAGGTCGGGCGCGGGCTGGCCGGCCTGCTTGAGCATGCGCGCCAGCTGGGTGCTCATGCCGCCATCCTGCACCACCAGGCAGGCCGGCGAGTCGACCAGCCGCGTGGTCACGCGGACGTCCTCGGCCTTGTCCTTCAGAGCCTCCTTGAGGCGCTCCAGCAGCGGCTTGAAGGACTCCGCCGCTTCCTCGGCCGCCTTCTTCTCGGCCTCGTCCTGCAGCTTGCCGAGGTCGACCGCACCCTTGGCCACGCTCTGCAGCGGCGTGCCGTCGAACTCGGTAAGGTAGTTGAGCGCCCACTCGTCGACGCGGTCGGTCATCAGCAGCACCTCGATGCCCTTCTTCTTGAAGATCTCGAGCTGCGGGCTGTTCCTGGCGGCGGCCAGCGTGTCGGCCGTGATGTAGTAGATCGCGTCCTGGCCTTCCTTCATGCGCGACTTGTAGTCGGCGAAGCTGACGCTGACCGCATCGCTGGTGCTGGAGGCGAAGCGCAGCAGCTTGGCGATGCGCTCGCGGTTGCCGAAGTCCTCGCCCAGGCCCTCCTTGAGCACCGCGCCGAACTCGGCATAGAACCTCGCGTACTTGCCCGATTCGTCGGCGTAGTCGGCCGCGGCTTCGGCGGCGGGCGTGCCGTGATCGGCCTTCTTGTCGACCACGTCGGTGACGCCTTCGGTCGGCTCCGGCGCCGGCACCGACTCCCCGGAGCCGACGTCGATCTTGCCCTCGCCGCTCTCGGACGCGGTCTTCTGCTTCTTCGCCAGGTCCTCGAGCATGCCGAGCACGCGCTTGGTGCTGCCTTCGCGGATGGCCTTCACGTCGCGGCTCTCCTGCAGCAGTTCGCGGCTGACGTTGAGCGGCAGGTCGGCCGAGTCGATCACGCCCTTGACGAAGCGAAGGTAGCTGGGCAGCAGCGCCTCGGCGTCGTCCATGATGAAGACGCGCTTGACGTACAGCTTGACGCCGGCGCCCTTGTCGCGGTTCCACAGGTCCATCGGCGCCTTGGCCGGGATGTAGAGCAGCTGCGTGTACTCGGTGTTGCCCTCGACCCGGTTGTGGCTCCAGGCCAGCGGGGCCTCGAAGTCGTGGCTGATGTTCTTGTAGAAGTCGACGTACTGCTCGTCGCTGATGTCCTTCTTGGGCCGGCTCCAGAGGGCGCTGGCCTTGTTCACCGGCTCCCATTCGCCGGTCTTGACCATCGCGCCGCCCTTGTTGTCCTCGCCTTCCTTCCACTCCTCCTTCTCCATGAGGATCGGCAGCGAGATGTGGTCGGAGTACTTGGCGATGATCGACTTGAGCTTCCAGGCGTTGAGGTATTCCTCGGCGTCGTCGCGCAGGTGCAAGGTGACGCTGGTGCCGCGCTGCGGCCGCGCGATGCTGTCGACCTCGAAGTCGCCGGCGCCGCTGCTGACCCAGCGCACGCCTTCCTCGGCCGGCAGCCCGGCGCGGCGCGATTCGACCGTGATCTTGTCGGCCACGATGAAGCCCGAGTAGAAGCCGACGCCGAACTGGCCGATCAGCTGTGCGTCGGCCTTCTGGTCGCCCGAGAGCTTGCTCATGAACTCCTTGGTGCCGCTCTTGGCGATGGTGCCCAGGTTGTCGATGGCTTCCTGCTGGCTCAGGCCGATGCCGGAATCGGTGATCGTGAGGGTCTTGGCTTCGGCGTCGAAGGCGACGCGCACCTCGAGCTGCGGCTGGTCTTCGAACAGCGCCGGCTGGTCGATGGCTTCGAAGCGAAGCTTGTCGCAGGCGTCCGAGGCATTCGAGATCAGCTCGCGCAGGAAGATTTCCTTGTTCGAGTAGAGCGAATGCGTGACCAGGTGCAGCAGCTGGGCGACTTCGGCCTGGAACGGGAGTTTGGTCTTGGAAATGGTCATGGCGCGAGAACAATCAAAGGGGAAAAACGGTTCGCCGACGGCGAACATTCAACTTTACAAGACCTGGGGCTGGCCGGCCCGATCGCAAGGGCCGGCGGTTTCAAAGCCTTACGAGGCTCAGCGCGGCTGCGACTCCACCTCGCGCGTCCAGCGGTCGATCAGGCGCTTGCGCTCGGCCGCCTGGCCGTACTTCTCGAAGTCGTACTTGATCAGCTTGACTCCGTCCATCGACGGGATCCGCGCGTCGGGCTTGAAGGTCCGGTTGGCCGGCGACTGCAGGCTGCCCGCCTGGGCGCCGATCGCCTGCCCGGCCGGGCTCATCAGCCAGTCGTAGTAGCGCTGGGCGTTGGCGCGGTTGCGCGCGCCCTTCACGAGCGCGATGCCGCCGATCTCGTAACCGGTGCCCTCGCAGGGCGCGATCGCCTTGACGGGGTACTTGTCGTGGCGCCACTTGTCAAAGCCGAAGATGAAGCTGATGCCGATGGCCACCTCGCCCTTGGCCACGTTGGGCGCCTGCGCCTGGCCGCTGCGGGTGTAGGCGTTGGTGTTGCGGTGCAGCTTCCTGAGGTAGTCGAAGGCGGCCTCCTCGCCCATCAGCTGCACCAGGCCGGCGATGATCGTGTAGCCGGTGCCGCTGGTGGCCGGATGCGACATCTCGATCTCGCCCTTGTACTCGGGCTTGATCAGGTCGGCCCAGCAGCGCGGCTCGGCAAGCTTCTTCTTCTTGAGCACCTCGGTGTTGAAGCCGAAGCCCATGGCGCTGGTGTAGAAGCCGCCGACCCGGTTGCCCGACATCGCGTACTGCCGCACCGACCAGTCGTACAGGTCGTTGATGTAGGCCGGGCGGTAGGGCTCCAGCAGCCCCTCCTCGGCGGCCTGCAGGAAGGGGTCGCCGGTGCCGCCCCACCAGATGTCGGTCTTGGGATTGGCGGCCTCGGCCCGCAGTTGCGCACCGATCTCGCCGGTGCCCTTGTGCGCCTGCAGCACGCGGATGCCGGTGGCGCGGCTGAACTCGGCCGCCGCCGCCTCGCACCAGCCGGCGTCCGTGCTGCACAGCGCGTTGACCGTCCCCTGTGCGCCGGCGCCGCTCGCCGCCGCCAGCCCCATGAGGGCACTGAGGACGGCGGCGTATCTGGAACGGAAGTGGCGCATGGCGGGATCCCGGGTTTCGCGAAGGAAACCGCAGGATAGCGCCTGGCGCCGCCGCCCATCAGCGCGGCGTACCCGAGGTGATGCCGGCCATGCCGGTGGACTGGCCGATCGACTCGGTGTTCAGGGGATGCGCGGCCTCGACCGCACCCTTGTAGACCTCTTCCCGCGTCAGCTGCGAGACCATCGGCGCCGCGGTCGACTGGCCGATGGACTCGGTGCCGGTCGGGCGCGCTGCGGCCATCGCGCCGGCGTTCACCTCGGGGTTCGGCGCCGTGTTGCTGGTCTGCATCGGGCGATAGTCGGCGCCGTCGGACTGGGCGCTGGCGGTCATCGAGGCGAAGGCGCCCAGCGTGGCGAAGAGGCCGAGGGCGAGGATCTTGACGGAAGCATGCATGTGGGATCTCCTGGAGTTGCACGGGGCGTTCCGCAGCCCCGAAGGGCGGCGCGGTCGGCCTGCTGCCACTCTAGGCAGCGCGACTGAGCAGGGAATGAGGACTGAATGAGCTCAGGATGAGCGAGGCAGGATCACGCGGGCGCGCAGGCCCTGGGCATCCGCCCGGTTCGCGAGCTCGATGCGCAGGCCGTTGCGCAGCGCGGCCGCCTGTGCGATGGCGAGTCCCAGTCCGCTGCCGCCGGGCGCCGCGCCGGCGGCCCGGAAGAAGCGGTCGAAGACACGCTGCAGCTGGTCGGGCGGAATGCCCGGCCCGTCGTCCAGCACGTCGACCACCGGCTGTCCGTCGACCTCGTGCAGGCGCACGTCGACCACCCCGCCCTCCCGGGCGTAGCGCACCGCGTTGTCGATCAGGTTGTCGAACACGCTGCGCAGATCGGCCGGCGGCGCGCAGACGAGGGCCACGGTCGGGCCCTCGAAGCCGACGTCGATGCGGCGCTGGTCCGCCAGCACCATCAACTGCCCCACGCTGTCGCGCAGCAGCATCGCGACATCGACCGGTCCGCTCGCGGCCGCCGCGGGCGCGTCCTGGCGCGACAGGCGCAGCAGCTGCTCGATGAGGTGCTGCGCGCGCCTGACTCCGCTCTCAAGCTGGGCGAAGCGCTCGACGGCGTCGCCGGCCGGCACGTGGGCCCGCAGGTTCTCGATCTGCAGGCCGATCGCGGCCATCGGCGTGCGCAGTTCGTGGGCCGCATCCTGCATGAACCGGCGCTGCGTCGAGAGCGCCTTGCGCAGTCGACCGAGCAGGCTGTTGTAGGCGCTCACCAGCGGCGCGATCTCCTCGGGCACGCGGGCGACCGCGACTTCGACCATCTCGCCCTCTTCCTGCGCCGCCACGTCCCGCGCCACGGCGCGCAGCGAACGCGAGGCCGCCGAGACGATCAACAGCAGGATCAGCAGCGAGACCGGCAGCATCAGCAGGATCGGCAGGCTTTCGAAGAGGGCCCGCCGGACGATGCGCTGGCGGCGAAAGCCGTCGTTCTGCACCACCTGCACGCGCGGTGCATCGGCCTGCGATCCGGCCTTCGCGGTGTAGACACGCCACGCGTCGTCGCTGCCGCTGCCCAGGCGCACGTCGCTGAAGCCCGATCCCTCCTGCAGCGGCAGCACCAGCCCGGGCCAGGAGGAAGCCAGCAGCGAAGCGCCGTCCGCGCTCCAGACCTGGACCACGAAGCTGCCGCGATGCAGCGCATCGTCGCGGGTGGTGGCATCCAGGGCCGGCGGCCGGTGATGGGTCGCATGCGAATCGGCCACGAGCCGCATCTGGTCGTCCATGAAACTGTTGACCAGGCGGCCGTAGGCCACGTACGAGAACCAGACCGTGGCCGCGATCGCCACCAGGTGCAGCGCGACCAGCCACAGCAGCAGGCGCGCACGCAGGGAGCGGGGCCGCAGGGGCGGCCTCACGCCGGCACGACCCGCCAGCCGAGCCCGCGCACGTTGCGTATCGCCTCGGCGCCGAGCTTGCGCCGCATGCCGTGGATCAGGACGTCGATGGCGTTGCTGGTGACCTCCTCGCCCCAGCCGTAGATGCGGTCCTCGAGCTGCTCGCGCGACAGGATCGCGCCGGGCCGCTCCAGCAGCGCATGCAGCAGCGCGAACTCGCGTGCGGTCAGCACCTCGCGCACGCCGTTGACGATCACGTCGCGGGTCGTCAGGTCGAGCTGCAGCGCGGCGGTGCCGATCACCGAATGCGCGGCGCCATCGCGCCGCCGCACCACGGCGCGCATGCGCGCCAGCAGCTCGCGCAGTTCGAAGGGCTTGAGCAGGTAGTCGTCGGCGCCGAGGTCGAGGGTGTGGATGCGGTCGTCGAGTCCGTCGCGCGCCGTCAGCACCAGCACCGGCGTGGCATCGCCGCGCTTGCGCGCCCGCCGCAGGACTTCGGTGCCGTCGTCGCCGGGAAGGCCGAGGTCGAGCAGCACGCAGGTGTAGCCGCCATCCGCCAGGGCGCTGTGCGCCAGCATGCCGTCGCGCACCCAGTCGACCGACCAGCCGGCACTGTCGAGCGCGTGCATGAGGCCGCGGCCGATCATTTCGTCGTCTTCCACGAGCAAGGCGCGCACAGCTGTCTCCTTGGCGTTCGGCACGCCTTCCAGGGCGAGGCTACGCCTGATTTCTTAGCCCTGCATGAGCATGCGCGCAATGCCCGGAGGCTAGAAGCGCTCGTGCGGCCCCAGGTAGCGCCACTGCCCGACCGGCAGGTTGCCCAGCACCACGTTGCCGATGCGGATCCGCTTCAGGCCCACCACCTTGAGTCCGACCTGCTCGCACATGCGGCGGATCTGGCGCTTCTTGCCCTCGGTGAGCACGAAGCGCAGCTGCTCGGGGTTCTGCCAGTCGACCTTGGCCGGCTTCAGCGGCTGGCCGTCCAGGCTCAGGCCATGGCGCAGCCGGGCCAGTTCCTCGCGCGGGAAGGCGGCCTGCGAGTTCTGCGCCACCGGCCCGTAGGAGACGCGCACCAGGTACTCCTTCTCGATGCCCGAGTCCTCGCCGATCAACTGGCGGGCCACGCGGCCGTCCTGCGTCAGCACCAGCAGGCCGACCGAGTCGATGTCGAGCCGGCCCGCGGGTGCGAGGCCGCGCAGCTGCGGCGGCGAGAAGCGGTTGCGGCTCGGATCCTCGCGCCAGTGGGTGCGCGGGTTGATCAGTACCACCGCCGGCTCGTGGCCGTCCTCGGCCTGGCCGCTGACATAGCCCATCGGCTTGTGCAGCAGGATCGTGACCTGCTGCTGCTGCTGGTTCTGCGCCTTCCTGTCGACCTCGATGCGGTCGGAGGGCAGCACCTTGACGCCCATCTCGGCGACCTGGCCATTGACCTTGACCCAGCCCTGCGCGATCCAGTCGTCGGCCTCGCGGCGCGAGCACAGGCCCAGTTCGGCCATGCGCTTGTTGAGGCGGGAGGGTGCGGGAGTTTCGGGCATCGCGGGCGGATTCGTGGGGCGTGGCGATGCATTGTCCGCGATCCGGGAGCGGTCGTTTTTCACGCCTTCGGCGGCTGTTGCACTAAGGCGGGCCGCCGCGTGACTTCGTTGCTGTGCGTGCCCTCGCCGCCTGCGTACAAACGAATCAACGGACTGACCAAGGAGCCTCCATGGAGATTCATGCCATCGCACTGATCGTCGACGAGCCGATCGCCGGCCATTTCTACTGGGTGCTGCAAAAGCATGACGGCGGCGACTGCCGCCCCATCGCCGCGGCCGAAGGACCGATGCCGACCTATGGGGCGGCCATGATGGCCGGCATCGAGGCGCTGCAGCGGCGCACCGACGCGCGGGAAGATCACGGGCCGCCCACGATCCACTGACCCGCCCCCGCGGCCCGGCGGTTCGCGGTTCGCGAACCCGGGCATCTCGAAGCACGAGCACCGCCGCGCGCCCGATCAGGCACACTCTCGGCGCATGCGCGCCGCACCCCCGCGGCGCCCGAACGACGAGACTCCCCATGATCCGCAAGCTGCTCACCATCGCCGCCCTGGCGCTGGCATTCACCGCCGCGCAGGCCCAGCCCTACCCCACCAAGCCGATCCGCATGATCGTGCCCTTCCCGCCCGGCGGCGGCACCGACATCCTGTCGCGGCTGGTCGCCAACAAGCTGACCGAGTCCAGCAAGTGGACCGTGGTGCCCGACAACCGCGCCGGTGCCGGCGGCACCATCGGCATCGCCGAAGCGGTGCGCGCGGCGCCCACCGGCTACGACATGGTGATGGGCCAGAAGGACAACATGGTCGTCGCGCCATGGCTCTACAAGAACCTGAGCTACGACCCGACCAAGGACCTGGTGGCGGTGGCGCACGTCGCCTACACGCCGGTGGTGATCGTCACGCGCAGCGACTCGAAGTTCAAGACGCTGGCCGACGTCGTGGCTGCCGCGCGCGCGGCGCCCGACTCGATCACCTACGGCTCGCCCGGCAACGGCACCACGATCCACCTGGCCGGCGAGATCTTCAAGTCCGCGGCCAACATCAAGATGCGCCATGTGCCCTACAAGGGCTCGAACGCCGCGATGATGGACGTGCTGGCCGGCAACGTCGACCTCATGGTGTCCTCGCTGCCCTCGGCGATGAGCCAGATCCAGGGCGGCAAGCTGCGCCCGCTGGCCGTGACCTCGGCCCGCCGCAGCAGCTCGCTGCCGGACGTGCCCACGGTGGCCGAGCTCGGCTACAAGGGCTTCGACGTCAGCACCTGGTATGGCCTCTTCATGCCCGCCGGGACGCCCAAGGAGATCGTCACGACCGTGAACGCCGAGGTCAACAGGCTGCTGGCCACGCCCGAGATGAAGGCTGCGATCATCGCCCAGGGCGCCGAGCCCCAGGCCATGACGCCACAGGAGCTGCAGACCCTGCTGAAGGCCGACTACCTCAAATGGAAGGGCATCGTCCAGGCCTCCGGCGCGACGATTGAGTAACCCCCCAGGTCGGGCTCACTGCGTGTAGCCCTCCCACCCCCCTGCCGGGGGCAACACCTGCGGCCTGGCGAAGCCAGTTCCGCGGTGTTTCACCAACGCGGCCGGGCTGCGCCGGCCGTGTCAGTCATTTCAGTCATGTCAGTCGCGGACATCGGCGACGGGGTTGCTGCCGAAGTCCGGGCGGTCCAGGTACTTGAGGATCTTGGCGGCGGCCGACGCCGGGCTGTCGAGCAGGCCGTCGGCCTTGAGCTTCTCGAAGCGCACGCGGTCCGGGAACATGTCGGCCTCGCTGGTGCGCAGCGTCACCTGCATGTCGGTGTCGATCACTCCGGGCGCCAGCGAGACGATGCGCGCGCCGCCGGCGACGGCCTTCTCCTCGAGTGCCACGGCGCGCGAGAAATGGTCCATGCCGGCCTTGGCGGCGCAGTACGGCGCCTGGCTGCCCATGGCATTGCGGCCCAGCCCGGACGAGATGTTCAGCACCTTGCGCTCGGCGCGCCAGCCCTTGGTGGCGCCCAGGAAGGCGGACGCCAGCAGCATCGGCGCCTCGAGCCCGACGCGCAGCGCCTGCGCCAGTTCACTCGCCACCGCTTCCGACAACGGGCGCGGGCGGCCGACCGTGCCGGCGTTGTTGATCAGGGTGGCACTGTCGAAGGCGCCGGCGTCGAGGCCCTGCAGCCAGGCGGCCAGCCGCGCCGCGGCCGGCACCGGCTCGGACAGGTCCAGCTGCCACTGCTCCAGTTCGGCGCCGGCCTCGCGGGCACGGGCGGCGAGCTGCGCATCGCTCTGGCGGGAAATGCACAGCAGGCGCTGGCCCGGCTGCAGCAGCTGCTCTGCCATGGCGCGACCCAGGCCGCGGGAAGCGCCGGTGATGACGGTAAGACGGGATGAATTCATTGTGCTATTTCAGAGTTTTCGTGCGCTATATCGCGGCGTCAGCCATTGCGCACCGGCCAACGCTTCCCAATGGTAGCTGCGCCTGAATAGAATCTGCCGGCTTTCACACCCTCAGGCCATGCCCACCCACTACCAAGCAGCGAGCGAGCCCAGTCATTTCGCCCAGCGCTTCGGTCTGGCCTGCGAACCGGGCGGATCGATCGTCCGGCCGGGCCAGCAGGGCCTGTTCGTGCGGCGTCCGCGCGCGGACGATGCGGCCCGGGATGCGCTGTCCCGCTTCCAGATCGCACCCGGTCGCTGGGGCCTGATCCCGCTGTTCAGCAAGGACGGCCAGGACCTCGATACCCATGAGGCGCGCGGCGAGACCGCGTTCGCCGAGCGCAACTTCTATCAGCCATGGAAGCGCGGCCATCGCTGCGTGATCCTGGCCGACGCCCTGTTCCAGGCCGGCGCCGGCGCCGGCGAGACCGTGCGCGTGTCGCGCTCCGACGGCCATCCGCTGGCGCTGGCCGGCCTGTGGAACGGCTGGCGCTCGCCCGCGGGCGAGTGCGTGGAGAGCTTCGCCCTGCTGACCTTCGGCATGCCGGGCAACCCGGAGCAGCGCCGCACCGCGATCCTGCGCGACGCCTGGATCGACGACTGGCTCCACTGCCCGGTGGAGGAAACCGCCGCCTACCTGCGGCCCTATGCCGACGACAAGCTGGTGCGGCAGGTGCTGCCGGTCGACGTCGCGCAGCTGCGCGCCGCCTAGTCAGCCAGCCGCAGCTCCTCGATCAGGCCGGCGATGTTGCCGACCTCCAGCTTCTCGTAGATGCCCTGGATCTGGTTGCGCACGGTCGCCGGCGAACGGCTCAGCGTCTGCGCGATCTCCTTGTGGGTGTCGCCCTTGGCGATCAGCTTGGCGATCGTGAATTCGCGCGCCGTCAGGCCGTCGGCGCGGCAGCGCGGCCTGGCCTTGAGGAACAGCAGCTGTTGCTCGATGCGGGCGTCGACGACCACTGCGCGGCCGCGGAAGCGGTCGCTCTCCTGCTGGAAGTGGGACGACAGCACGGCCGGCAGCCGGCGTTCCTGCCAGTCCTCCCATTCCTCGCCGGCGAGCGCCGCGAAGCGCGCATCCGCGTGGTAAACCATGCCGCGCAGGTCGGCGATCGCATTGCCGCGGGGCAAGGTGTCCTGGTCCGCCGGGCCGAGCCGCTCCAGATGCATCTTGCGATTGATCGCCAGCGCCTCCATCACGTGCGGCGCCAGCAGTTCGAGCCGGGCGACCTCGGCGGCCGTGTAGCTGGCATCGCGGTCGGCGCGGTAGAGCAGGATCCAGTGGGCGAAGCGCGTCGAGGGATCGATCACGGTGGTGGCCAGCATGTTCTCGATCTCGAAGCGCCGCATCATGTCGCGGATCTCCCGCTGGGCCGGATCGGAGAACCAGCTTTCGAGCTGGAAGGCGCGCGTTGCCCGCGGCTGCGCGAACATGGTCGCCACCGCGCTGTCGAGGTGCTTGACCGATTCGTAGGCCGGCAGCATCTCGCGCGACTGGTTGTGCAGGTGGACGGTGTGGATGTCGGGCCCGCCCTGCGCGGGCGCTGCGGTTCCCCACAGCGAGGAGTCGAAGGGCAGAACGCCCTTGACCAGATCGAGGGCCGCATCCTGGAAGTCGGTGATCGGGAGGTCCTGGGCCGCGCGGTAGAGCCGCAGGAGGAGTTGGCTGTAGCTTTGCAGTTCGTCGAGCTGATTCATCTGGATTCGTTGTCGTGGCCGAAACTTCGCGCGACCCCATTCTGCATGGCCGGCCCGCGCCGCCGCGCTACGCCGCGGGCTTGCCGGCCGCCACGCTGGCGCGCAGTGCCGCCAGGTCGATCACGCGCAGGCCGCCGTACTCGACCCGGATGGCGCCCTGCGCCTGCAAGGTGCGCAAGGCCTCGTTGACCCGCTGGCGCGACAGGCCGATCAGGTAGGCCAGCTCCTGCTGCGTGATGCGCAGCAGTTCGCCCACGCCCGGGAACAGCACCGGGTTGAACAGCGCCGCGAGGTTGCGGGCCACGCGCACGTCGGGGTCGTTGAGGCGGTCGGTCTCGCGCGCGGCGATGAACTGGGCGAGCCGCTCGTTGAGCTGGTTCATCACGAAGCGGTTGAAGCCGATCGAGTGATCCAGCAACCAGTGGAAATCATCGACCGGCAAGCCCGCCACGAGGCTGCGCCGCAAGGCCTGGATGTTGTAGCGGTAGGGCTCGCGCTTGAGGGCCGTGCCCTCGCCGAACCAGCCGCCCGGCGGCAGGCCGCTGTAGGTCATCGAGGTGCCGTCGGCGTTGTCGTTGCTCATCTTCAGCAGGCCCGCGATGACGCCGAACCAGTAGGTCGGCGGCCGGCCGATGCGGCAGACCAGGTCGCCCGGCTCGGCCTCGCCGACCACGACGGCCGCCTCCGCGCGCCGCCGCTCGGACGGCGTGAGCGCCACCATCCAGGGGACGCTGGCGAGTTCGTCGCCGCTGGCCGGCCGCACGCGGTCGCGGATCGAGGAGGTGCTGTTGTCGGTGACGGCGCGCATCGGGAAACTCCGGGGAGTGTTGTCCCTAGGATTGTCGTTGAAACGACAAGTTGGCGTCAAAGTTGGTCCTACAGTCCGCCCATCGTGCAGACCAAAGCCCCCACCTTTCCCCGCCTGTTGCTGGCCCACGCACAGCAGCAGCCCGATGCCCCCGCGGTGCGCGAGAAGGATCTCGGCATCTGGCAAAGCTGGCGCTGGGCGGACGTCGCGCGCGAGGTGCGCGAGTTCGCCTGCGGACTGGCGAGCCTGGGCTTCAAGGCCGGCGACAACCTGGCGATCGTCGGCGCCAACCGGCCGCATCTCTACATGGCGGTGATCGCGGCGCAAAGCCTGCGCGGCGTGCCGGTGCCTCTCTACCAGGACGCGGTGGCCGGCGAGATGGTCTTCATGCTCGACGACGCCTCGGTGGAGTTCGTGATCGCCGAGGACCAGGAGCAGGTGGACAAGCTGCTCGAATGCCGCGACCTCCAGAAAGACCAGCGCACGGCGATCCGCCACATCGTCTACGACGACCCGCGCGGGCTGCGCCACTACGACCAGCCCGGCCTGCTGGGCTACGAGAAGCTGTGCGAACTCGGCCGCGCCTGGGACGCCGCGAACCCCGGCTTCTTCGACCGCAGCGTGGCGGCCGGCGAAGCCTCCGATGTCGCCGTGATCCTCTACACCTCGGGCACGACGGGCCGCCCCAAGGGCGTCTGCCAGACCCACGCGAGCTTCATCGCGGCG
Source organism: Variovorax saccharolyticus (assembly GCF_030316765.1). Lineage (GTDB taxonomy): Bacteria > Pseudomonadota > Gammaproteobacteria > Burkholderiales > Burkholderiaceae_C > Variovorax > Variovorax saccharolyticus. The sequence continues at coordinate 328,303 of NZ_JASZYT010000002.1, read as the reverse complement.
GGACGCGGCGGCGTCGAGACCGACAGGCTGGGCCCCGGCGACAACATCATGAGCTACCTGCCGATGGCCTGGGTCGGCGACCACCTGTTCTCGGTCGCGCAGTGGCTGGTCGGCGGCTTCACGCTCAACTGCCCGGAGTCGGCCGAGACCGTGATGAACGACATGCGCGAGATCGGCCCGAGCTACTACTTCGGCCCGCCGCGCACCTTCGAGGGCCTGCTCACCGCCGTGTCGATCCGCATGGAGGACGCGGCCGCACCCAAGCGCTGGCTCTACGCGAAGTTCATGGCGCTGGCGCGCCGCGTGGGCGCCGACATCCTCAACGGCGCGCCGGTCGGCGCCGTCGACCGGCTGCTGTACGCGCTCGGCGACCTCGTCATCTACGGGCCGCTGCGCAACGTGCTCGGCATGAGCCGCATCCGCGTCGCCTACACCGCGGGCGCGGCGATCGGGCCCGACCTGTTCCGCTTCTACCGCTCGATCGGCGTCAACCTCAAGCAGTTCTACGGCCAGACCGAGACCTGCGCCTACGTCTGCCTGCAGCGCGACGGCAAGGTCAAGCTGCAGACCGTGGGCAGCGCAGCGCCCGGCATCGAACTCAAGATCGCCGACGACGGCGAGGTGCTGGTGCGTGGCGTCTCGGTGCTGCAGGGCTACTACAAGCGGCCCGACGCCACCGCCGAGGTGCTCGACGCCGACGGCTACTTCCACACCGGCGACGCCGGCGTGCTCGATGCCGAAGGCCACCTGCGCATCATCGATCGCGCCAAGGACGTCGGCCGCATGCACGGCGGGGCGATGTTCGCGCCCAACTACATCGAGAACAAGCTCAAGTTCTTCCCGCAGATCAAGGAAGCCGTGTGCTTCGGCGATGCGCGCGACGAGGTCTGCGCCTTCGTCAACATCGACTACGAGGCGGTCGGCAACTGGGCCGAGCGGCGCGGCCTGGCCTACGGCGGCTATGTCGACCTGGCGGGCAAGCCCGAGGTGCTCACGCTGGTGGCCGAGTGCATCGCCAAGGTCAACGCCGACCTGGCGAGCGAGGACGGCATGGGCGACACGCAGATCGCCCGCTTCATGGTGCTGCACAAGGAACTCGACCCCGACGACGACGAACTCACGCGCACGCGCAAGGTGCGGCGCGGCTTCATCGCCGGCAAGTACGCGGTGCTGATCGATGCGCTGTACGGCGGCAAGGGCGAGCAGTTCATCGAGACGCAGGTCAAGTTCGAGGACGGGCGCACGGGCGTCGTCAGCGCGACGCTGCAGATCGTCGATACGCAGCGCTTCGCACCCATGAAGGCGGCCGCATGAGCGAAAGAAAAATCGGCGACGTCATCCTGGACGTGCAGAACATCTCCTTGAGCTTCGGCGGCGTGAAGGCGCTGACCGACATCAGCTTCAACGTCCGCGAGCACGAGGTGCGCGCGATCATCGGGCCCAACGGCGCCGGCAAGAGCTCGATGCTCAACTGCATCAATGGCGTCTACCAGCCGCAGCAGGGCGAGATCACCTTCCGCGGACAGCATTTCAAGCACATGAACTCGCGCCAGGTGGCCGAGATGGGCATTGCGCGCACCTTCCAGAACCTGGCGCTGTTCAAGGGCATGAGCGTGCTCGACAACATCATGACCGGGCGCAACCTCAAGATGAAATGCGGCCTGCTGGCCCAGGCGCTGCACTGGGGGCCGGCCGCGCGCGAGGAGATCGCGCAGCGCGAGTTCGTCGAGCGCATCATCGACTTCCTCGAGATCCAGCTGCACCGCAAGACGCCCGTCGGGCGCCTGCCCTACGGCCTGCAGAAGCGGGTCGACCTCGGCCGCGCGCTGGCGATGGAGCCGAAGGTGCTGCTGCTCGACGAGCCGATGGCCGGCATGAACGTCGAGGAGAAGCAGGACATGAGCCGCTTCATCCTCGACGTCAACGACGAGTTCGGCACCACCATCGTGTTGATCGAGCACGACATGGGCGTGGTGATGGACATCTCGGACCGCGTGGTGGTGCTCGACTACGGCAAGAAGATCGGCGACGGCACGCCGCACGAGGTTCGCAACAACGAAGACGTGATCCGGGCATACCTGGGCGTGGAACACTGACATGGGATTCTTCCTCGAAACACTGTTCGGCGGCCTGATGGTGGGCATGCTGTATTCGCTGATCGCGATCGGCTTCGTGCTGATCTACAAGGCCTCGGGCGTCTTCAATTTCGCGCAGGGCGCGATGGTGCTGTTCGCGGCGCTCGCGATGGCGCGCTTTGCCGAATGGCTGCCGCGCTGGTTCGGCTTCGAGAGCCTGGTGCTGGCCAACCTGCTGGCCTTTGTCGCCGCGATGGCGGTGATGATCGCGGTGGCCTGGCTGATCGAAAGGCTGGTGCTGTCCAAGCTGGTCAACCAGGAAGGCATCACGCTGCTGATGGCGACGCTCGGCATCGCCTATTTCCTCGACGGCCTGGGCCAGACGCTGTTCGGCAACGACATCTACAAGATCGACGTCGGCATGCCCAAGGAGCCGATGATGGTGTTCGAGAACGTGTTCCAGGGCGGCCTGCTGCTGAGCAGCGAGGACCTGATCGCGGCGCTGGTGGCGGCCGCGCTGGTGGTGGTGCTGGCGCTGTTCTTCCAGAAGACCTCCACCGGCCGCGCCTTGCGCGCAGTGGCCGACGACCACCAGGCCGCGCAGTCGATCGGCATTCCGCTCAACCGCATCTGGGTCATCGTCTGGTCGGTGGCGGGCTTCGCCGCGCTGGTCGCCGGCATCATCTGGGGCTCCAAGCTCGGCGTCCAGTTCTCGCTCTCGCTGGTGGCGCTGAAGGCGCTGCCGGTGGTGATCCTCGGCGGCCTGACCTCGATCCCGGGCGCCATCATCGGCGGCCTCTTGATCGGCGTCGGCGAGAAGCTGTCGGAGATCTACCTCGGCCCGATGCTGGGCGGCGGCATCGAGATCTGGTTCGCCTACGTGCTGGCACTGGTCTTCCTGCTGGTCCGCCCGCAAGGCCTGTTCGGCGAAAAAATCATCGACCGGGTCTGACCGGACGGGCACTGACATGTTCTACAGAGAAAACGGCCAGTTCAAGTCCAGCTACCGCGCCGACCAGCAGATCTTCCCGATCCTGCAGGACCGCGTGCTGATGCTGGTGTTGCTGGCCTTCGCCTTCGCGGTGGTACCGCTGACCGCGCCCGAGTACTGGTTCCGCGCGATCCTGATCCCTTTCCTGATCCTTTCGCTGGCGGCGCTGGGCCTCAACATCCTGGTCGGCTATTGCGGCCAGATCTCGCTCGGCACCGGTGCCTTCATGGCAGTCGGCGCCTATGCGGCCTACAACTTCCACGTCCGCATCGACGGCATGCCGCTGCTGCTGTCGCTGCTGCTGGGCGGGCTGTGCTCGACCGCGGTCGGCGTGCTGTTCGGCATTCCGAGCCTGCGCATCAAGGGGCTCTATCTCGCGGTGGCGACGCTGGCGGCGCAGTTCTTCGTCGACTGGGCCTTCCTGCGCATCAACTGGTTCACCAACAACTCCTCGTCCGGCTCGGTCAGCGTGTCGAGCCTGAGCCTGTTCGGGCTGCCGATCGAGACCGCGGTGCAGAAGTACCTGCTGTGCCTGAGCCTGCTGGCCGTGTTCGCGCTGATGGCGAAGAACCTGGTGCGCAGCTCCATCGGCCGCGAATGGATGGCGATGCGCGACATGGACGTGGCGGCCGCGGTGATCGGCATCCGTCCGGTGTACGCCAAGCTGACCGCCTTCGCGGTGAGCTCCTTCATCGTCGGCGTGGCCGGCGCGCTGTGGGGCTTCGTGCACCTGGGCACCTGGGAGCCGGCGGCCTTCAACATCGACCGCTCGTTCCAGCTGCTCTTCATGGTGATCATCGGCGGCCTCGGCTCGATCATGGGCAGCTTCTTCGGCGCCGCCTTCATCGTGCTGCTGCCGATCCTGCTGAACCAGCTGCCGGGCTGGTTCGGCATCACGATCTCGACCGCGCTCGCCTCGCACCTCGAATTCATGATCTTCGGCGCGCTGATCGTGTTCTTCCTGATCGTCGAGCCGCACGGCCTGGCGCGCCTGTGGTCGACCGCCAAGGAGAAGCTGCGCCTCTGGCCCTTCCCGCATTGATCCCTCGAATTTCGTTCGCAACAACCCCAAGGAGACAGGCATGACATTGAAATCGATCGCTGCCACCGCCGCCCTCGCGGCCGCCACCTTCGGCGCGCTGTTCGCGCCCTCGCTCGCGCAGGCGCAGGCCAAGGAGCAGTTCTTCCCGCTGCTGGTCTACCGCACCGGCCCCTATGCGCCGAACGGCACCCCCTGGGCCAACGGCAAGCAGGACTACATCAAGTACATCAACGCCACCGGCGGCATCAACGGCGTGAAGATCTCCTTCGAGGAATGCGAGACCGGCTACGCCACCGACAAGGGCGTCGAATGCTACGAGCGCCTGAAGGGCAAGGGCGCCACCCTGATCGACCCGCAGGCGACCGGCATCACCTTCGCGCTGACCGACAAGGCGCCCACCGACAAGATCCCGCTGATCACGCTCGGCTATGGCCTGTCGGCCTCGCAGGACGGCAACGTGTTCAAGTGGAACTTCCCGCTGATGGGCAGCTACTGGACCGCGGCCGACATCCTGATCCAGCACATCGCGAAGAAGGAAGGCGGCGCCGACAAGCTCAAGGGCAAGAAGATCGCGCTGGTCTACCACGACTCGCCGTTCGGCAAGGAGCCGATCCCGCTGCTGCAGGAGCGCGCCAAGATGAACGGCTTCGAGCTCTCGCTGATCCCGGTGGCGGCACCCGGCATCGAGCAGAAGTCGGCCTGGCTGCAGGTGCGCCAGCAGCGGCCCGACTACGTGCTGCTGTGGGGCTGGGGCGTGATGAACTCGACCGCGCTCAAGGAAGCGGTCGCCACCGGCTACCCGCGCGAGAAGATGTACGGCGTCTGGTGGGCCGGTGCCGAACCCGACGTCAAGGACGTGGGCGCGAACGCCAAGGGCTACAACGCGCTGGCGCTCAACAGCGCAGGCACGCAGCCGAAGGTGATGCAGGAGATCATCAAGAACGTGCACGACAAGGGCCAGGGCACGGGCCCGAAGGACGAGATCGGCTCGGTGCTCTACACGCGCGGCGTGATCATCCAGATGCTCGGCATCGAGGCGGTCAAGCGGGCGCAGGAGCGCTTCGGCAAGGGCAAGGTCATGACCGGCGAGCAGGTGCGCTGGGGCCTCGAGAACCTCGCGCTCGACCAGAAGAAGCTCGATGCGCTGGGCTTCTCGGGCGTGATGCGGCCGATCAGCACCTCCTGCCAGGACCACATGGGCTCGACCTGGGCCCGCATCGAGACCTGGGACGGCAGCAAGTGGAACATCGCGCCGGAGTGGTACGAGGCCGACGAGCAGATCATCAAGCCGATGGTCAAGGTCGCGGGCGAGAAGTACGCGGCCGAGAAGAAGCTGAACCGGCGCGACGCCGCCGACTGCAGTTCCTGACGATTTCCGCCCATGAGCGAACGCAAGATCCTGCTCGACGTCAAGGGCATCGAGGTCATCTACAACCATGTGATCCTGGTGCTCAAGGGCGTCTCGCTGACCGTGCCCGAAGGCGGCATCGTGGCGCTGCTGGGCGGCAACGGCGCGGGCAAGACGACCACGCTGCGCGCGGTGTCGAACCTGCTGGCAGGCGAGCGCGGCGCGGTCACCAAGGGCACGATCGAGCTGCGCGGCGAACGCATCGAGGCGCTGTCGCCGGCCGAGCTGGTGCGGCGCGGCCTGATCCAGGTGATGGAAGGCCGCCACTGCTTCGCCCACCTGTCGATCGAGGACAACCTCATGACCGGCGCCTACACGCGCACCGACGGCAAGGCCGCGGTCGCCCAGACGCTGGAGAAGGTCTACGCCTACTTCCCGCGGCTGAAGCAGCGGCGCAGCTCGCAGGCCGCCTACACCTCGGGCGGCGAGCAGCAGATGTGCGCCATCGGCCGCGCGCTCATGGCCAGTCCGAACATGGTGCTGCTCGACGAGCCCTCGATGGGGCTGGCGCCGCAGATCGTCGAGGAAGTGTTCAGCATCGTGAAAGATCTCAACGAGAAGGAAGGCGTGACCTTCCTGCTCGCCGAGCAGAACACCAACATGGCGCTGCGCTATGCCGACTACGGCTACATCCTCGAGAACGGCCGCATCGTGATGGACGGCGAGGCGAAGAGCCTGCGCGAGAACGAGGACGTCAAGGAGTTCTACCTCGGCGTCGGCGGCGCGGACCGCAAGAGCTTCCGCGACGTGAAGAGCTACAAGCGCAGAAAGCGGTGGTTGGCATGACGGATTTCTACGATGCGCTCGAGGTGCGCGACCCGGCCGAGCGCGAGCGCGACCTGCTGGCGGCGCTGCCCAGGCAGATCCTGCAGGCCCAGTCCGCGACCGCGGCCTTCTCGAAGATCCTCGACGGCGTCAAGCCGGCCGAAGTGGGCAGCCGCGAGGCGCTCGCGAAACTGCCGGTGACGCGCAAGTCAGACCTGCTCGCGCTGCAGAAGGAACGCCGCGCGAGCGACCCCTTCGGCGGCTTCTCGGCGATCCGCTTCGGCACGCGCATGCCGCGCGTGTTCGCGAGCCCGGGCACCATCTACGAGCCCGAGGGCGAGGCCACCGACTACTGGCGCACCGCGCGGGCGCTGTACGCGGCGGGTTTTCGCCGCGGCGAACTGGTTCACAACAGCTTCAGCTACCACATGACGCCGGCCGGCTCGATCATGGAGAACGGCGCGCGGGCGCTGGGCTGCACCGTGTTCGCGGGCGGCACCGGGCAGACCGAGCAGCAGGTGGAAGCGATCGCCGAGCTGCGGCCGGCGGGCTACGCCGGCACGCCGAGCTTCCTCAAGATCCTGATCGAGAAGGCGGCCGAGAAGAAGATCGACCTCGGCTTCCTGAGCAAGGCGCTGGTGTCGGGCGAGGCCTTCCCGCCGAGCCTGCGCGACTGGGTCGCCGAGCGCGGCGTGACCGGCATGCAGTGCTACGCGACCGCCGACCTCGGCCTGATCGCCTACGAGACCAGCGCCCGCGAGGGCCTGGTGCTCGACGAGGGCGTGATCGTCGAGATCGTGCGCCCCGGCACCGGCGATCCGGTGCCCGAGGGCGAGGTCGGCGAGATCGTCGTCACCACCCTCAACCCCGACTATCCGCTGGTGCGCTTCGGCACCGGCGATCTTTCCGCCGTGCTGCCCGGGCGTTGCCCGACCGGGCGCAGCAACACACGCATCCGGGGCTGGCTCGGCCGCGCCGACCAGACCACCAAGGTGCGCGGCATGTTCGTCCATCCCGGCCAGGTGGCCGAGATCGCGCGCCGCTTTCCCGAAGTGCAGCGCGCGCGGCTGGTGGTCGAGGGCGAGATGGCCGACGACCGCATGACCCTCAGGCTCGAATGCAGCACGGCGCCGCAAGGCCTGGCCGAGCGCGTCGCCGAGGCGATCCGCGATGTCACCAAGCTGCGCGGCACGGTCGAGCTGGTGGCGCCCGGCAGCCTGCCGAACGATGGCAAGGTGATCGAGGATGCACGAAGCTACAGGTGAACACCCCCCGAAGCGCCTGCGGCGCCTCCCCCTCGAGGGGGGCGATACCAGCGGCCCGGCAAAGCCGGTTCCGCGGTATCCCTGGGCATTGAGCTGTGCCGGCTTCATGCGTCGATAAGATGGAAGATGACGACCGCGAACAGGAGCTTTAGAGATGACCTTCCATGACCTCTACCAACAGAAGCTGCAGCCGGCCGCCGAGGCCGTGCGCCAGGTGCGCGACGGCGACCTGATCATCGTGCCGACCGGGGTCGGCGAGCCGCCCTCGCTGCTCACGGCGCTGTCCGAGCAGCGGCGCGACTTCCGCGACGTGAAGGTGTCGCAGATCCTGGCGATGCGCAAGTACGCCTACATCGATCCCGAGACCACGCAGCATGTGCGCCATGTCGCCCTGTTCTTCGGCGGCGCGACCCGCGCCGGCGGCCAGGAGGGCTGGATCGACTTCATCCCGAACTACTTCTCCGAGATCCCGGCGCAGATCGAGCGCGGCCAGATCCCGGCCGACGTGGTGTTCAGCATGGCCTCGCCGATGGATGCCCACGGCTACTTCGCGCTCAGCCTCGGCGCCGACTACACCATGGCGGCCGTGGCGCGGGCCCGCGCGGTGGTGCTCGAAGTCAATCCGAACGTGCCGTTCGCCAATGGCAACTGCCATGTCCACATCTCGCAGGTCGCGGCCCTGGTCGAAAGCAGCGACCCGGTGCTGGAGGTCGGCCTGCCGAAGATCGGCCCGGTGCAGCAGGCCATCGGCAAGCATGTCGCCGACCTGATCGAGGACGGCTCGACCCTGCAGATCGGCTACGGCGGCATCCCCGACGCCGTGGTCATGCAGCTCACCGACAAACGCGACCTCGGCATCCACACCGAGATGCTGGGCGACGGCATCCTGACGCTGATCGAGGCCGGCGTGGTGACCAATCGGCGCAAGAACTACCTGCCGGGCAAGACCGTCGCCACCTTCGCGCTCGGATCGAACAAGCTCTACCGCTTCATGGACCGCAATCCGTCGGTGGAGATCCATCCGGTCGACTTCACCAACACGCCGGCGCTGGCCGGCCAGAACGACAACCTGATCGCGATCAACGCCACGCTGCAGATCGACCTGCTCGGCCAATGCGGCTCCGAAAGCCTGGGCCACGCACCCTTCTCCGGCACCGGCGGGCAGTCCGACTTCGTGCGTGCCGCCAACCGCTCGCGCGGCGGCAAGGCCTTTATCGTGCTGCCCTCGACCGCCAAGGGCGACACCTTGTCGCGCATCGTTCCGTCGCTGTCCCCCGGCACGCATGTGAGCACGAGCAAGAACGACATCAACTACGTGGTGACCGAATACGGCGTCGCCCAGCTGCGCGGCAAGTCGGCCAAGCAGCGGGCGCAGGAACTGATCGCCATCGCGCATCCGGACTTCCGTGGCGAGCTGACCGAACAGGCGAAGCGCTCGAGGCTGCTCTGACGCCGTCGCGGCCCCTGTGCCGCGGCATGGTTCATGCAAGCGATGGGGCGACCGCCCTTCTTCTCCTGCGATGACCCACTCCTTCTTTCAGCCGCCCGCCGGCGAACGCTACGCCCTGCGCAACCTGCGCGCGCCCCGCTGCCTGGTGCAGGCCGCAACGCCGCAGTTCGCCGATGACGAACTCTGCGCCATCGACCTGATGGTCGACCACGGCCGCATCGCGGCCATCGAGGCGGCGGGCGTGCTCCCCGCCGAACTCGGCCCCGACCTGGACGCTTCGATGGTGCTGCCCGGCATGGTCGACTGCCACACGCACCTCGACAAGGGCCACATCTGGCCGCGCCAAGCCAACCCGACCGGCGACGGCGCGGGCGCCTCGATGGCGACGATGCGCGACCGGCAGGCGAACTGGAGCGCCGAGGACGTGCGCCGGCGCATGGAGTTCGGCCTTGCCACCGCCTACGCCAAGGGCGTGGTCGCGATCAGCACGCACCTGGACTCGCTGGCGCCGCAGGCCTCGATCTCGTTCCCGGTGCTGAGCGAGCTGCGCGAACGCTGGGCCGGGCGCATCGAGCTGCAGGTGTCCTCGATCGCGCCGCTCGACGTCTTCCTCGGCGACGAGGGCCGCCGGCTGGCCGACATCGTCGCCGAGAGCGGCGGCAAGCTGGGCTGCGTGACACGCTCCGCCAGGTATCCGGCCGAGCCGATGCCGCCCGATCTCGACGAAGCGCTGGTGCGGGTCTTCACGCTGGCCGCCGAGCGCGGGCTCGATCTCGACCTGCATGTGGACGAATCGACCGACCCGCGCTCGCGCGCGCTGATCCGCGTCGCGCGCACCGCGCAGGCCCTGCGCTTCCAGGGCCGCATCCTGTGCGGACATGTGACCTCGCTGGCGCTGCAGAGCGACGAGTTCATCGAAGAGACGATCGCCGCCTGCCGCGATGCCGGCATCGACATCGTGAGCCTGCCGACCGTCAACATGTACCTGCAGGACCGCAGCGCCGAGGCGCGAACGCCGCGCTGGCGCGGCGTGACCGTGCTGCACGAGATGAAGGCGCGCGGCCTGCGGGTGGCGGTGGCGGGCGACAACTGCCGCGACCCGTTCCACGCCTACGGCGACCACGACATGCTGGACACCTTCACCCAGGCGGTGAAGATCCTGCACCTGGACCATCCGCTGGGCGACTGGATCCGCGCCGCGACCGAGACGCCGGCCGCGATCATGGGCATCGACCGCGGCCTGCTCAGGGCCGGCTCGAGCGCCGACCTGCTGGTGCTCAAGGCCCGCAGCTATTCGGAGATGCTCTCGCGCACGCAGTTCGACCGCACCGTGCTGCGCGCCGGCCGCGCGATCGACACCACGCTGCCGGACTACCGCCTGCTCGACGATCTGATGACGGCTTGAAAAGCCCACGAGGCCGCGGAGGCCACCCAGGCCGGCGCCGGGCCGCCCCAAGGCGGCCTGCGGCCCCCTCGGGGGGGCAGCGACCCACACGCAGTGGGGGAGCGTGGGGGCCACACTCAGCCGGCGATGTAGTGCTGCAGCTGCTCGATGATGAAGGTCTGCTCGGACATGATGCCCTTGACCAGGTCGCCGATCGAGATCAGGCCGACCAGCTTGCCGTTGTCCATCACCGGCAGGTGACGGATGCGGCTCTGGGTCATCAACGCCATGCAGTCCTCGGTGGTCTGGTCGGGCCGCACGTAGATCACGGCCGGCGTCATGACGTCGCGCAGCGCCGTGTCCTTCGACGACCGGGCCAGCAGCACGACCTTGCGCGCATAGTCGCGCTCGGTCACCATGCCGACGATCTTGTCGCCGTCCATCACGAGCAGCGCGCCGACATTCTTCTCGGCCATCAGCGCGACCGCTTCGAACACCGATGCCGAGGGCGCGATCGAGTACACGCTCGAATCGCCCTTGGCCTTGAGGATTTCCGCCACAGTTTTCATGAGTGCATTCTGCGCGGGCCGCGCGGCCGCCACAAGACGCAGCGTCGAGCGGCGCGGCGGCTGTAACTCATCGACACATACTCAGGCCGACCCGGAGACCTGCCCGCCCAGCGATTCGACCAGTCGCGGCAGCAGCTCCTCGGCCTTTCCATGCAGCACCGCGGTCGCCGAGTGATCGAGTGCCAGCGGCTCGGCATTGAGCGTGACCAGCTGGCCACCGTTGGCCAGCGCCTGCTGCGGCAGGTCGGCGGCCGGGTAGACCACCGCGGTGCTGCCGACCAGCAGGAAGAGGTCGGACTCCTGGGCGGCGCTCTGGGCATCGAGCAGCACGCCCTTGTTGAGCATCTCGCCGAACATCACGACGTCGGGGCGGGCGCGCCGGCCGCAGCGCAGGCAGCGCTGAAAGAGCCAGGGCCCGCGGCGGTTGCCGCAGTGGTCGCAGCGCCAGCGCCGCAGCGAGCCATGCAGCTCGAGCACGTCCGCGGCGCCCGCGCGGCTCAGCAGGCCGTCCACGTTCTGGGTCACGAGCCGGGTCGCCGGCCGCAGCCGCTGCAGCTGCGCCAGCGCCAGGTGCCCGGGGTTGGGCCGCGCCGCCTCGACCACCCGCAGGCGCTCGGCCCAGAAGCGGCTGAAGCCGGCGGGATCGCGGTCGAGATCCTCCGCATGGGAAAAGCGCAGCGCGTCCTTGTTCATCCAGAGGCCATCGGCATCGCGGTAGGTCGGGATGCCCGAGGCCTTCGACAGCCCGGCCCCCGAGAAGACGACGATGCGCCGGGCCGAGCGCAGCAGCTCGGCGGCGAGTTCGAGTGCGATCCCTTCGGCCATCCCGCTAGCTGTCGAGCCCCGCCAGGCACAGGTACTTGATCTCCAGAAAATCATCAAGCCCGTACTTTGAGCCCTCGCGGCCCAGGCCCGACTGCTTGACGCCGCCGAAGGGCGCCTCGGCGGTCGAGATCAGTCCGGTGTTGACGCCGACGATGCCGCATTCGAGCGCCTCCGCCACCCGCATGATGCGGCCGATGTCGCGGCTGTAGAAGTACGAGGCCAGGCCGAACTCGGTGGCGTTGGCCAGCGCGACCGCCTCGTCTTCGGTGTCGAAGGCGAAGATCGGCGCCAGCGGGCCGAAGGTTTCCTCGCGCGCCACCAGCATGTCGGCGGTGGCGCCGCCGACCACGGTCGGCTGGAAGAAGCGGCCGCCGAGCGCATGGCGCTGCCCCCCGGCCAGCACCCGGCCGCCCTTGGCCAGCGCATCGGCCACATGCTCCTCGATCTTCGCGACGGCCTTGTCGTCGATCAGCGGCCCCTGCGTGACGCCGGGCTCGGTGCCGTCGCCGACCTTGAGCGCGTTCACCTTCCGGACCAGCTTCTGCGTGAAGGCGTCGAGCACGCCGCGCTGGACGTAGAGGCGGTTGGCGCAGACGCAGGTCTGGCCGGTGTTGCGGTACTTCGACAGCATCGCGCCCTCGACCGCGGCATCGACGTCGGCATCGTCGAAGACGATGAAGGGCGCGTTGCCGCCGAGTTCGAGCGACAGCTTCTTGATCGTGTCGGCCGACTGCCTCATCAGCATGCGGCCGACCTCGGTCGAGCCGGTGAACGTGAGCTTGCGCACGATCGGGTTGCGGGTCATCTCGCCGCCGATCTTCGACGCCGAGCCCGTGAGCACCGACAGCAGCCCCTTGGGCAGGCCGGCGCGGTCGGCCAGTTCGGCGAAGGCCAGCGCCGAGAACGGCGTCTGCGTGGCCGGCTTGACCACCATCGCGCAGCCGGCAGCGAGCGCCGGGCCGGCCTTGCGCGTCAGCATGGCGGTCGGGAAGTTCCAGGGCGTGATCGCCGCCGTGACGCCGACCGGCTGCTTGAGCGCCAGGATGCGGCGGTCGGCCTGCGGCGCCGGGATGGTGTCGCCGTAGACGCGGCGCGCCTCCTCGGCGAACCATTCGATGAACGAGGCCGCGTAGGCGATCTCGCCCCGGCTTTCGGCCAGCGGCTTGCCCTGCTCGGTGGTCATGATCAGCGCCAGATCGTCCTGGTTGGCCAGCATCAGGTCGTTGAGCTTCCGCAGGATCGCCGAGCGCTCCCTGGCCGGGCGCCTGGCCCAGGCGCGCTGGGCCGGCTCTGCGGCGGCGATGGCGCGCGCGGTCTCGGCGCTGCCGCACATCGGCACGCTGCCGATCAGCCCGCCATTGGCCGGATTGGTGACGGCGACAGTCTCGCGGTCGTCCGCATCGGTCCATTCGCCCGCGAGGAAAACCTGCTGCCGAAGCAGGGTCGGATCTTTCAGATTCAGCATGCCAGCGCTCCGTGTCTCGAAAATACAGGCAGGGACGATACCCGCGATGGCGCCGTCCGACACGCCCGAGGCCGAAAACCGAGCCTTCCGCACAATCCTTGGCATGGATCAAGGGCTTGGGGAAAGCCAGCTTTCGTCAGGCGCAGGTCAGCCGATAAGATCGCGGCCTTTCAATCGGAGACCGCATGAACAAACTGCTCGCAATCGCCGCGCTCGCCACCGTCGCGGTGGGCGCACAGGCCCAGGATTTCCCGGGCGGCAAGCCCATCAGCATCGTCGTGCCGTTCGCGGCCGGCGGGCCCACCGACCGTGTGGCGCGCGATCTGGCCGAGGCGCTGCGCAAGCCCCTGGGCGGCGGCAGCATCGTGATCGACAACGTGCCCGGCGCCGGCAGCTCGATCGGTGCCGCCAAGGTGGCCCGCGCCAACCCGGACGGCTACACCCTGCTGCTGAACCACATCGGCATGTCGACCATCCCGACGCTGGTGCGCAACGTGCCCTTCAAGGTCGAGACCGGCTTCGAGTACCTCGGCATCGTCAACGACGTGCCGATGACGCTGATCGCCAAGCCCCAGATGGCGGCAACCAACTACAAGGAGCTGAGCGCCTGGATCACCGCCAACAAGGGCAAGATCAATCTGGGCAACGCCGGCGTCGGCTCGGCCTCGCACCTGTGCGGCCTGCTGTTCCAGACGGCGACCAAGACCGAGATGACGCCGGTGCCCTACAAGGGCACGGCGCCCGCGATCACCGACCTGATCGGCGGCCAGATCGACCTCCTGTGCGACCAGACCACCAACACCTCGCCGCAGATCGAGGCCAAGAAGGTCAAGGCCTATGCGGTGACCACCGCGAAGCGCCTCACGACGCCGCTGCTGAAGGACCTGCCGACGCTGCAGGAAGAAGGCCTGAAGGGCTTCGAGGTCACGATCTGGCACGGTCTCTACGCCCCCAAGGGCACGCCGCCGGCCATCACCAAGAAGCTCAACGATGCGCTCAAGGTGGCCTTGAAGGACCCCGAGTTCATCAAGAAGCAGGAAGGCCTGGGCGCCGTGGTGGCGACCGACGGCCGCATCGAGCCTGAAGGCCACAAGAAGTTCGTGGCGGCGGAGATCGCCAAGTGGAGCCCGATCATCAAGGCCGCCGGCGTCTACGCAGACTGACATTGGCTCGCCCCCAGGTTGGGCTCACTTCGTGTAGCCCGCCCACCCCCTACCGGGGGCGCAGTCAGCGGCCCGGCGAAGCCGGTTCCGCGACTGCCCACCAACGGGCGGGCGCTGCGCGCCGCCGAAGAACAAATCATCGCGCCAGTATTCCCGGCCGGCGCAGCCAGGCCCGTTGGTGAAACACCGCGGAACCGGCTTTGCCGGGCCGCTGGTGTTGCCCCCGGCAGGGGGTGGGCGCCCGGACACGAAGTGCCGGGCAACCTGGGGGCGAGCAACACTCACTTCGGCCGGATGGCGTCCGCGGTGCCTTGAATGAAGGCCTTGATCTTGTCGACATCCTCCGGGGTCAGCTTGCCCGTGAAGTCCGGCATGCCGCGGTTCATCGCCGGGCCCTTGAAGACCGACTTGTCGAGGTTCTCGATGAACGCGGAATTCATGTAGCCCAGGTTCGGGATGTTGCCGCCCCGGTCGACCCCGGGCACGCCGTGGCAGAACACGCAGTTGCTCACGTAAAGGTAGGTCCCGGCCTCCACCTTGGCCGGGTCGTACTTCACGCCCTGCAGCAGCTTCTCCATGCGGTACTGGACGAATTCGGGCTTGGGCGCAGTGCCGCCGACCGCGAAGGTATAGACCGTGCCCGGGCCCTGCCGCTCGGTGGCGCGCTGGGCCAGGCCGTAGACGCCGCCCCAGCCGACCGCCACCGACACGTACTGCTTGCCGTCGACCATGAAGGTGGCCGGCGCCGCCACCACGCCGGTGCCGGTCGGCGTTTCCCAGAGCTTCTCTCCGCTCTTCGCGTTGTAGGCCACCAGGCGACCATCGGCCGTGCCCTGGAACACGAGGTTGCCGGCGGTGGTCAGCGTGCCGCCATTCCAGGGCGAGGCGTACTCGACGCCCCAGGCTTCCTTCTGCGCGACCGGGTCCCAGGCCACCAGGCGCCCCATCGGCTTGCTGGTCGGCGGCGCGGCATTGGCGAACATCGCGGTGTTCCAGCCCAGCGCCGCATGCGGGCGGCCGGGCATGTTCTCGTTGAATTTCCAGTCCTTATCGTCCATCAGGTTCAGCGGCACATGCTGGGCCGGCAGATAGGCCAGCCCGGTCTGCGGGTTGTAGGACATCGGGTGCCAGTTGTGGGCGCCGAAGGGCCCGGGGATGCTGTCGCCGGGCTTGGTGTTCTGCCGCGCCGCGGCGATCTCGATCGGCCGGCCGTTCTTGTCATAGCCGGTGGCCCAGTTGACCTCGACGAAGTTCTTGGCCGAGATGAACTTGCCGTTGGTGCGGTCGATGACGAAGAAGAAGCCGTTCTTGGGCGCGTGCAGGATCACCTTGCGCGGCTTGCCGCCGACCTTGATGTCGGCCAGGATCATCGGCTGCGTCGAGGTGTAGTCCCAGTTGTCGCCGGGGGTTTCCTGGTAGTGCCACTTGTACTTGCCGGTGTCGGGGTCGAGCGCCACGATCGAGGCCAGGTAGAGGTTGTCGCCGCCCTTCGGGCTGCGCTTGCTGTGCGCCCACGGCGAGCCGTTGCCGGTGCCCACGTACATCAGGTTCAGCTCGGGGTCGTAGGTGATCGAGTCCCACGCCGTGCCGCCGCCGCCGGCCTCCCAGTACTTGCCGCTCGGGTCCCAGGTTTTCGCGGCCTTGGCCATCGAGGCGTCCTCGAAGGGCTTGGACGGGTCGCCCGGCACCACGAACCAGCGCCACTTCTGCTCGCCCGAGGCGGCGTCGTAGGCCGTGACGTAGCCGCGCACGCCGTATTCCGCGCCGCCGTTGCCGATGACCACCTTGCCCTTGAAGACCCGCGGCGCGCCGGTGATGGTGTAGGCGCGGTTGTGGTCGATGATGGTGTCCTTCTCCCACGCCACCTGGCCGGTGGCGGCGTCGAGCGCGATCAGCCGGCCGTCGTAGGAGGCCACGTAGACCTTGCCCTGGTACAGCGCCACGCCGCGGTTGACCACGTCGCAGCAGCCCCTGAAGCCCTTCGAGCGGTCGACCTTGGGGTCGTAGCTCCAGATCTTCTTGCCGGTGCGCGCATCGATCGCATGCACCACGCTCCAGGAGGCGGTGACGTACATGATGCCGTCGACCACCAGCGGCGTGGCCTCGACCCCGCGCGTCGACTGCAGGTCGTAGGACCAGGCCAGCCCCAGTTCCTTCACGTTGCCGATGTTGACCTGGTCCAGCTTGCTGAAGCGGGTCTCGGCGTAGTCCAGGCCATAGCTGGGCCAGTCGGGCGTCTTGGCGGTGTTGGCGCGGATGAAGGCGCCGTCGACCTTCTGCGTCGCCGCCTTGATGTGCTCCGGCGAGCCCTTGGCGGATTGCGCGATGGCGCTCGCGGCGCCCAGGCACAGCAACGCGCCGAGCGCCAGCGCGGCGTGAATCTTCTTCATCGTGTCGTCTCCAGTCGTTGTGAGACGAAGGATCGACCCAGCCGGCCTTTTGATCATCCTCGGGATTTCCCTAGACCCCTACTGTTCCATTGCGGAACAAATTCGAGCCTCGTTCCTTGCCCTGGAGGCGCCCGTGCCCCTATCGACGCGCATCCCGGCCGGCGGGCCACGACAGCTGTTCGCGACCACGCCGGCCGATCGCGTGGCGATGGCCCGGACCCAGTTCTTCGAGGAGGGCGTACGGCCTTCCGGACTGGTCGGCGAAGCGGTGATCCAGTCCTGGATGCGCTGTGCCCGCAGCCACGCCGACACCCGCCGCGCCGTGAGCTTCGACGCCGTGACGCCGAGCCGGCTGCATGCCACGCTGGCGCGCAATCGCGAGCTGCTGGAGGCCGCGCGCGGCGAACTGGTGGGCATGGAGAGTTCGCTGGCCGGCACCGACTGCCGCGTGCTGCTTACCGACGCGCAGGGCGTGATCGTCCATGTCACGCACCACCCGGCCGCGGCGCAGCAGCCGATCCTGCACCGCACCGCGCGCCTGGGCGTCAACATCGCCGAGAGCGTGGTCGGCACCACCGCGCCGGGCATCGTGGCAAGCACCGGACAGGCCTGCACGGTCGACGGCGCCGAGCATTACTTCGAATGCCTGCGCGCGATGCAATGCGCGGCGGCGCCGATCCGCGACGTGCACGGCCGGCTGGCCGGCGTGCTCGACCTGTCGGTGGAGTCGCGCCGCTTCGGCTTCGATGCGGCCTCGATGGTCGCGCTCTACGCCACCACGATCGAGAACCGCCTGCTGCTGGCGCAGTCGCGCGACCGTCTGGTGCTGCGCTTCCAGGCCAGTCCGACGCTGCTGGGCACCCCGCTCGAGGCGCTGGCGGGCATCGCCGAGGACGGCACGGTGGCTTGGCTCAACGCCGCCGGCGCGCGGCTGATCGGGGGCCTGCCGGACGCCGGCCCCTGCGGCGTCGAGATGCTGTTCGGCCTCGACCTCGCCGGCCTGCTGCGGCTGGGCCGGCGCGAAGGCGCGCAGCCGGTGCGTCTCGCGAGCGGGCTGGGCGTCTGGCTGCAGGCGCGCGCACAGGCGCTCGACGGCATCGACTTCCGGCATGCGGTCAGCCTCTCCATGACGACGCCGGCGGCCGGCGCGGCAACACCGGCAGCCGCCGACGCAGAGCCGCCCGCAGCGGCCGAAGGCCCGTTGCCCGAGCCCGGCGACGGCACGCTGCAGGGCCGAAGCCGCAAGCTGATCGAGGAAGCGCTGGCGGCGCACCACGGCAACATCTCGCATGCGGCGCGGCAGCTGAGGGTGTCGCGCGGCACGCTCTACCGGCGGCTCAAGCGCTGGCGCGAGGAAGACCTGCCGCCGCGGCAGTGAGGAGGCGGGCGATATATTCGGCCGGAACCCCACTCTTCGAGCCGTCATTCCATGAGCGTCAAGGCCCTGCGGTCATCCTTCGGTCAAAACTGCCACTGGTGCGGCCTGCCGATGAAGTTCGAGGAACCGCGCAGCGATCCCGAGTCGGCGACCATCGAGCACCTCAACGACTCGACCCTGGGCGGCGTGCGCAAGCAGCAGCACCGGCGGCTCTCGCATGCGATCTGCAACCAGGCCCGCAACGAATTCAAGCTGCAGGCCGAGCGGCAGTTCCGGCACTGGATCGACGAGCGCAAGGCGTCGGCGGCCAAGGCCGGCTGAGCCGCCGCGCGCCGTTACACAAAAGCGTGTCATCCGGCAGCCCGCTCGGGCGTTGCACATGGAGCCAGTCCTGATTCGGGGGCTGGCCGACCGTCCTCATATCCCACTCCAACATCGACGCTCCATGAAACGCACTCTCCTCGCCCTCGTTGCCGCCGCCTTCGCTCTGGCCGCCGGCTCCTCCTTCGCCGCGACTGCCGATACCGCGGCGCCTGCCGCCACCAAGTCGAAGGCCAAGTCGGCCAAGAGCTCGACCCACAAGACCAGCCACAAGGTCGCCCACAAGAAGACCGCCAAGAGCGCAACCTGAGCGCGCCCTGACCAAAGCCCCTTCGGGGGCTTTTTCATTGGCTAGCCGATCGCCGCCGCCCGTTCGCGCCGCGCCTCCGAATTCGGATGCAGCGGGCGCAGGTACTCGTGCAGCGCCAGCGCGGCGGCCCCGACCGCTGTCGCCCACTCGCCATAGCGCGCCGCGCGCACCACCGGAGGCGGCAGCCCGGCGCTTTCGGCATAGTCCTGCACCGTCGCGATCGCGCCCGGCAGGAAGTCCGCATGTGCCTCGACGGATTTCCCGCCGACCACGATCGCACGCGGCTCGAAGGTGACCCACAGGTTCTGCAGCAGCACGCCGAGAAAGCGGGCCGCGCGCGCAGGCCCTCCGGCGTCGCGGTCGAGCGCGCGCGAACCGAGAAAGACCTCGGCGCAGCCCTGCCGCCCGCACGAACAGCGCGGGCCGTCGATCTGCAGCACCGTGTGGCCGATCTCGCCCGCCATGCCGCGGGCACCCGTGAACAGCAGGTCGTTGAGCACCACGCCGGCGCCGACGCCAACATCGCAGCTGACGAAGATCAGCGGGTCCTCGCCCTCGCCGTCCGAGAACTCGAACTCGCCGAGCACCCCGGCATCGGCATCGTTCTGCAGCTGCACCGCGATGCCGGCCAGGCCCTCGCGCGCCAGTGCCTCGGCCAGCAGCGGCAGCAGGTCCAGGTTGCGCCAGCCCAGGTTCGGCGCGAAGCGCACCATGCCGGTGGCATCGTCCATCGCGCCCGGCACGCCGACGCCGATGCCCGCCAGCCGCAGCCCCGTGGCCTGCAGCCGCGCATGCACCGCCGCCACCATGCGCGCGACCTGGGCGCTGGCCACCTCCGGCGCGCGGTCGGCCAGCGGCTGCGCATCGGAATGCAGCAGTTCGCCGCGCAGCGACACGCAGGCCACGCGCACCACCTCGACCGCGATCTCGACGCCGACCAGCGCGCGCACGCCGACGTTGATCGACAGCGGCGTCGACGGCCGCCCGAGCCCGTCGGCCACCGGCGCCTCGGCCTCCTCGAGCCAGCCGTCGTCGAGCAGTTCGCGCACCAGCAGGCTCACGGTCGACTTGGTGAGGCCGCTCACGGCCGCCAGCCGCGCACGCGACAGGCCGGGCCGCGCCCTCAGCAGCCGCAGCAGCACGCTGCGATTGATGCGCTTGACCAGCTGCTGGTCGCCCGTGGTCTTCATCCGGCGTGTTCGGCCTGCGGTTTTCCCTCGGGCCGCTTGCCGGCGATGATCATCCCGAGCACCTCGTCCTCGGTCACGTCGGCGGTGCGGTAGGTGCCGACCAGCCGGCCGTTCTTCATGACCGCCAGCCGGTCGCTGAGGCCGAACACGTCGGGCATGTCGTGCGTGATCAGGAAGATGCCGACGCCGTCGGCCTTGAGCTGCTTCACCAGCGCGCCGACCATCGCGGTCTCTTCCGGCCCGAGCGCGGCGCAGGGCTCGTCCATGATCAGGATGCGGGCGTTGAAGTACAGCGCCCGAGAGATCGCCACCACCTGCCTCTGGCCACCCGACAGCCGGCGCACCGGCACCCGGATGTTGGTGAAGTTCTTGTTGAGGCGCTGGAACACGCGGCGCGCCTGGCCTTCCATGAAATGGTCGTCGAGGGTGCGCCAGGGCGTGAGCTTCTCGCGGCCGAGGAACAGGTTGGCCACCGAGTCGAGGTTGTCGGCCAGCGCCAGCGTCTGGTAGATGGTCTCGATGCCCTGCGCCTGGGCCTCGGAGGGCGTGCGGATGTTCACCTTTTCGCCTGCGATCAGCGTGTCGCCGGAGTCGATCGGATAGGCGCCCGCGAGCATCTTCATCAGGGTCGACTTGCCGGCGCCGTTGTGGCCCAGCAGCGCGACCACTTCGCCGGGATAGAGGTTGACGCTGACGCCATCGACCGCCTTCACGCCGCCGAAGGCCTTGCGGATCTCGCGCAGCTCGACCAGGGGTGGGTTGGCACTCATCTAGCTCTCTCCGAACTTCTTGCGGTACAGCACGTCGAACACCACCGCCACGATCAGCACCTGGCCGATGATCACCATCCGCTTGCCGATCGGCACGTCGAGCAGCAGCATGCCGCTGTCGAGCGATTGCATGATCAGCGCGCCCAGCACCGAGCCGAAGATCGAGCCGCTGCCGCCGGCCAGTGCCGTGCCGCCGATCACCGCGGCGGCGATCACGTAGAGCTCCATGCCCGAGCCGAGCGAGTTGGTGCCGGCGTTGAGCCGCGCGATCGAGACGATCGCCGCGATGGTCACCAGCACCGCCAGCAGCGCGAACAGCATCAGCGTCACCCGCTTGACCGGAATGCCGACCAGCGCCGCCGCGTCGGGGTTGCCGCCCATCGCGAACACGTAGCGCCCGAAGCGCGTGCGATGCACGATGAACGACAGCACCACCGCCACCACGGCCCAGATGAGCACCGGGATCGGCATGCCCTGGCCCTCGGTCTTCGACGAGATCTGGTAGTTGTTCATGGTGGCGGCGAAGGCGAACACCACCGCCACCGGCACGGCAGTGAGGAGCAGGTCCAGCCACAGCGGCTCGACCGGCATCTCGTGGCGCAGGCGCGCGCGCCGCTTCTGCAGCATGCGCGCGAACAGCACGGCCGCGACCCCCAGCGCCAGCACCCAGGTCGCCGTGGTGCCGATGCCGCCGTCGTAGCCGCCGCCCAGGCGCTGGAAGAACTCGTCGTTGACCGGCTGCGTCTTGCCGTCGGCCACCAGGAAGGCGGCGCCGCGAAAGGACATCAGCCCGCCCAGGGTGACCACGAAGGACGGCACGCCGAGCACCGCGGTGAGCCCGCCCTGGTAGAGCGACACCAGCAGCGCCACCGCCAGCCCTGCCAGGCAGGCGGCGGGCCAGGACCAGCCCGAGCTGTACTGCAGGTAGGCGATCAGCACGCCGACGAAGCCCATCACCGAGCCGACCGAGAGGTCGATGTGGCGGGCCACGATGATCAGCACCATCACGGTCGAGACGATGCCGACCACCGCGGTCTGCTGGGCGATGTTGTAGAGGTTCTCGGGCGACAGGAAGATGCCGCCCGACAGCACGTGGAAGACGATCGCCATCACCACCAGCAGCACGCTCATGAGCGTGAGCCGGAGGTCGACGCCGCTGCGACGCCACAGATTCGGTGACGTACTCATGATGCGGGCTCCCTTCCAGAAACACCGCGGAACCGGCTTTGCCGGGCCGCTGGTGTTGCCCCCGGAGAGGGGGTGGGCGGCCACACGAAGTGGGCCAACCTGGGGGTGAACTTCATTTGCAGGCGGGAGGTGCCTTGTCGCCGGCCACTCCCTTGCAGAGTTCGTCCTTCTTGATCCAGCCCGCCTTGACCACCACGTCGAGGTTGTCGCGCGTGATCGGCACCGGCGTCAGGAAGCGCGAGGAGATCGCCACCTTCTTCTCGCCGCCGCTCCAGTCGGCCGCCTTCTCGGCCGGCTTGCCAGCGGCCAGCGCGACCGCGGCGGACGCCGCCTCGCGGCCGAGCTCGCGCGAGTCCTTCCAGACCGAGACGGTCTGGGTGCCGAGCGCGATCCGGTTCAGCGCCGCGAAATCGGCGTCCTGGCCCGAAACCGGAATGCCGCGGATGCCCTTGGCCGTGAGGGCCGCCACCGCGCCGCCGGCGGTGCCGTCGTTGGAGGCCACCACCGCGTCGACCTTGTTGCCGGCCTTGGTCAGGATCTGCTCCATGTTCTTCTGCGCCACCTCGGGCTTCCAGCCCTCGGTGAACTCGTCGCCGACGATCTTGATGTCGCCCTTCTTGACCGCCTCGGCGATCACCTCCTGCTGGCCGGCGCGCAGGAAGTTCGCGTTCGGGTCGGTCGGCGAGCCCTTGATCATCACGTAGTTGCCCTTGGGCTGCGCCTTGTAGACCGCGCGCGCCTGCATGCGGCCGACCTCGGTGTTGTCGAAGGTGATGTAGAACACGCCGGGCGTCTCGATCAGGCGGTCGTAGGCCACCACCGGCACTTTCTGCTTCAGCGCCTTGTTGACTGCCGGCAGGATCGCGTCCTTGTCCATCGCCAGCACGATCAGTGCCTTGGCGCCCTTGGACATCAGGCCCTCGATGTCGCCGAGCTGCTTCTCGGGCGAACCGCCGGCGTCGGCGCTGATGTACTTGGCGCCGAGCTTCTCGAGCTGGGCCTTGATCGCGGCCTCGTCGGTCTTCCAGCGCTCTTCCTGGAAGTTGGACCAGCTCACGCCGACCACGGTCTGGGCGGCGGCGCCGATGGCGCTGAGGCCCAGGGCCAGGGCGGCCAGGGCAGGCAGGGTACGGACGAGCTTCATGGTGTGTCTCCAGCGTTCTTGGTTGAGTCGCTCTATTAGTTTGAGCAACGAACTAACTATGTCAGCGGGCCTCCGCCTGCGGCATTGGGACAATCCCTGCGGGTAAATGCGCGGCCGCTTCATTAGTCACAAGCGATACGATTTCCGCCTGAACGCACGCTGTGCATGAGCCGGAGACAAGATGGATTCTGAGATTCCAGCGCCGGAGCGCCTCGCGCTCTATCGCACGATGGTGCGCATCCGCGCCTTCGAGAACGCCGCCGAAGCGGCCAGCCAAGGCGGCGTCAGCGCCTATGGCCAGGAGGCCGCGGGCGCCGCCAAGGTGCGCGGCCCGCTGCACTTGTCGACCGGCCAGGAGGCCGTGCCGGCCGGCGTCTGTGCCCATTTGAGTCCCGCCGACTACCTGACCTCCACCCACCGCGGCCACGGCCACACGCTGGCCAAGGGCGCCGATCTCGGCCGCATGATGGGTGAGCTGTTCGGCAAGGCCACCGGCTTCAACGGCGGCAAGGGCGGATCGATGCACATCGCCGATTTCTCGGTCGGCATGCTGGGCGCCAACGGCGTGGTGGCGGCCGGCCTGCCGATCGCGGTCGGCGCCGCGCATGCGCAGAAGCTGCTCAAGAAAGACGCCATCACGGTCTGCTTCTTCGGCGACGGTGCGATCAACCGCGGGCCCTTTCTCGAATCCCTCAACTGGGCCCGTGTCTACCAGCTGCCGGTGCTGTTCGTCTGCGAGGACAACCGCTGGAGCGCCACCACCGCCAGCGGCCCGATGACCGCCGGCGAAGGCGCCTCGGCGCGCGCCGAGGCACTCGACATCGCGGCCACCCAGGTCGACGGCAATGAGGTCTTCGCGGTCCATGCCGCGGCCCGCCGGCTGGTCGCCGAGGTGCGCGCCGGCCACGGCCCGCGCCTGCTGCACGCCCTCACCTACCGCGTGAAGGGCCATGTCTCGGTCGACCCGGCGGCCTACCGCGACCCGGCCGAACTGGCTGCCGCGCTCGAGACCGACCCGATCGCGCGGGCACGGGCCCGGATGGTCGCCGGCGGCATCGATGCCGCCGCGCTGGCGCAGATCGAAAACCAGGCCCACGCCGAGGTCGAGGCCGCCCTGGCCGCCGCCGACGCCGCGCCCTGGCCCGAGGCCAGCGCCGCCTTCACCGACGTGCAGACCACCGGAGCCGGACAATGGACATGACACATGACAGCACCCTGGCCACGGCCGTCCGGCCACTGAGCTACGCCGAGGCCGCCGCGCTGGCGGTGCAGCGCGAGATGGAAGCCGATCCGCGCGTGGTGGTGCTCGGCGAGGACGTCGGCCGGGGCGGCATCTTCGGCCAGTACAAGGGCCTGCAGCAGCGCTTCGGCGCCGAGCGCGTGATCGACACGCCGATCTCCGAGGCCGCCATCATGGGCGCCGGCGTCGGCATGGCGCTCGCGGGACTGCGCCCGGTGGTCGAGATGCGGGTGGTCGACTTCGCGCTCTGCGGCATGGACGAGCTGGTCAACCAGGCGGCCAAGAACCGCTTCATGTTCGGCGGCCAGGGCCGCGTGCCGCTGGTGGCGCGCATGCCCGGCGGCATCTGGGACGCTTCGGCGGCACAGCATTCCCAGTCGCTGGAGGCCTGGTTCGCCCACCTGCCGGGCGTGGTGGTGGTGTGCCCGTCGACGCCGCAGGACAACCATTCGCTGCTGCGCGCCGCGCTGCAATGCGGCGATCCGGTGGTCTACATCGAGCACAAGACGCTGTGGAACACGCGCGGGCCGGTCGACGAGAGCCTCGCGCTGCCGCTGGGCAAGGCGGCCCGGCGCCGCCGCGGCGATGCACTGACGCTGGTCAGCTGGGGCCGGCAGATGCAGATCTGCGAAGCCGCCTGCGACACCCTGGCGGCCGACGGCATCGCGGTCGACCTGATCGACCTGCGAACGCTCTGGCCCTGGGACCGCGAGGCGGTGCTGGGGTCCTGCGGCCGCACCGGACGCCTGCTGGTGGTCCACGAGGCGGTGCAGGCGGCGGGCTTCGGCGCCGAGATCGCCGCCACCGCGGCCGAGGCGACCGGCTGCCGCATCGCCCGGCTCGGTGCGCCGCGCATTCCGGTCGGCTACGCGCCGGTGCTGGAGGCCCAGTCGCGCGTCGGCGCCGACCGGATCGTGAGCGCCGCGCGGGCCTTGCACGGATGAGCCTCGACCGGCCGCGTGCAGGCGCTGGCAGCGCAGCGCGACGCACGAGGGTCGCCGCATGACCAGCGCGCCCGCACCGTCAGTGGAAGACACGGTCTTCCTGAAGCTGGTGCGGGTCGTGAACCTGACGGCGCGGCCCTTCCAGCAGCGGGTCGGCCGCGAGCACCAGCTGACGCTCAACGAGTGGCGCACGATGGCGCTGCTGGGCAGTCGGCCGGGCCTCACGGCGACGCAGCTCGCCGACCTCACGGGGCTCGACAAGATGGCCGTCAGCCGGGCCCTCGCCGGCCTGCAGCGCGCCAAGCGGCTGCATCGCCACGAGGACCCGACCGACCAGCGCCGCAGCCGGCTCTACCTGAGCAGCGCCGGCAAGGCGGTCCATGCGCAGGTCGTGGTGCAGGCCCGCCAGCGCGAAGCCGAACTGTTCGCCGGCGTCGCGGCCGACGAACTGCAGCAGCTCGACGCCACGCTCGACAAGCTGATCGCCTCGGTCCGCCGCGACACGGCCGGGCCCGGCTCAGGCTGAGAAGCCGCCGTCGATGCTGAGGCTGGCGCCGGTCACGAAGGCAGCCTCCGGGCTGGCGAGATAGGCGACCATGCCGGCGATCTCCTCGCCGCGCCCGTGGCGTGCCAGCGCCATCAGCGCATGCATCGCTTCGGCGTTCGGGCCACCGGCCGGATTCATCTCGGTATCGACCGGACCGGGCTGCACGTTGTTGACCGTGATACCACGCGGGCCGAGGTCGCGCGCCAGCCCGCGGGTCAGGCCGCTGATGGCCGACTTGCTCATCGCGTAGGCGGCGAAGCCGGGCCACGGCATGCGCTCGGCGTTGGTGCTGCCGATGGTGATCACGCGGCCGCCCTCGCCCATGTGGGGCACCGCCGCCTGGGTGGCGACGAACACCGCCCGCACGTTGATCGCCAGCGTGCGATCGAAGTCGGCGAGCGGCATCTGGTCGACGCTGCCGCCGAGAAAGACGCCGGCGTTGTTGACCAGGATGTCGATGCGGCCGAAGGTGCGGGCCGCCAGCGCGACCGCGGCGCCGAGCGCTTCGGCGTCGGCGCTGTCGGCCCGGATCGCCAGGACGCGGCCGCCGGAGGCCTCGATCTCGCCCGCCAGCGCCTGTGCCGCCGCCTCGTTGCCGGCATAGGTGAAGGCGACCGCTGCGCCGTCGCGGGACAGGCGCCGCACGATCGCGGCACCGATGCCGCGCGAGCCGCCGGTGACGAGGGCGACCTTGCCGGCTTGAAGGGGTTGAGTGGAGGGGATGGTGGACATGCTTTGCTCCTGGAGGGGTTGGAATGGGTCCAGTGTCGTGAATTCATTGAATGCCCGGTAGCCATCGATCTGTCGCATCAAATTCAACCCATGGTTGAAAATCGCAGCATGCAACCGCTCAGCCACCTCGAATCCTTCGTTCGCAGCGCAGAGGCCCTGAGCTTCTCCGCCGCGGCCCGCCAGCTCGGCCTGACACCCGCGGCGGTCAGCAAGAACGTGGCCCGCCTGGAGGCCGCCCTCGGCGTCCGCCTGTTCCAGCGCAGCACCCGCAAGCTGACCCTCACCGAAGGCGGCGAGCGCCTGTTCCGCGAGATCGGCGGCGCCCTCGGCACGCTCGCCGACGCGGTCGCGGGCCTCGCGCAGGACGGCGGCGCACCGGCCGGCATCCTCAAGGTCAGCATGGGGCTGGCTTTCGGGCGCGCCTACGTGCTTCCGCATCTGGCCGAGTTCCTGGCGCGCTATCCGGCCGTGCAGCCCGACTGGCACTTCGACAACCGGCAGGTCGACCTGATCGGCGAGGGCTTCGACGCCGGCATCGGCGGCGGCATCGAATTGACGCAGGGGCTGGTGGCGCGCGAGCTGGCGCGCATCCACATCGTGGCCACGGCGGCGCCGTCCTTTCTCGCCGGCAAGCGCCAGCCGCGCCATCCGGCGGACCTGGCCGGGCTCGACGGCATCGTTCGGCGTTCTTCGCCGACCGGCCGCGTGCGCTCCTGGACGCTTCGCAACCGCGCCGGCGAAGAAGGCGCGGTCGAGACCCGGCCGCGCCTGGTCTTCAGCGACCCGGAGGCGATGCGCGACGCCGCGGTGATGGGGCTGGGAGTGGCGCTGCTGCCGATGGCCTTCGCGCTGCCGGCGCTCGAGAGCGGCGCGCTGGTCCGGCTGCTGCCGGGCTGGTATGCCGACAACGGGCCGATCTCGCTCCACTACCCGAGCAAGAAGCTGCTGCCGGCCAAGACCCGGGTCTTCGTCGACTTCCTGGTGGAGAGGCTGCGCGAGCAGGATTTCGCGCGCCGGATGCTCGGCAACTGAGAGGGCATCGCGGACGGCGCGGCCGCACGGGGTTTCCACTCGCGACGCCGACGCAGCTTCGCCGGTAAAACACAGGCCATGACCCTCCCCACCTCCTTTCCCCGCCGCAGCGCCCTGGCGCTGGCCGCGATCAGCGCGTTGAGCTTGCTGGCCGGCCCCGCCGCCGCCCAGGGCAGCTGGCCTGCCAAGCCGGTCCGCATCGTGGTGCCCTTCGCGCCCGGCGGCACCACCGACATCCTCGCGCGCGCCGTCGCGCCCGAACTGTCGAAGGCCTTCGGCCAGCAGTTCATCGTCGACAACCGGGCCGGCGCGGGCGGCAACGTCGGCGCCGAGATCGTGGCCAAGGCCCCGAACGACGGCTACACGCTGCTGATGGGCACGGTCGGCACCCACGGCATCAACCGCGCGCTCTACCCCAAGCTGCCCTACGACCCGATCAAGGATTTCGTGCCCATCACGCTCGTGGCGGCGGTGCCCAACGTGATGGAAATGAACGTCGACAAGGCGCGCGCCCTGAACATCAACAACGTCGCCGACTTCGTGAAGTACGCCAAGGCCAACCCCGGCAAGCTCAACATGGCCTCGAGCGGCAGCGGCACCTCGATCCACCTGGCGGGCGAGCTCTTCAAGAGCATGACCGGCAGCTACATGACCCATATCCCGTACCGCGGATCGGGCCCTGCGCTGCTGGACCTGGTCGGCGGCAATGCCGACGTGATGTTCGACAACCTGCCCTCGTCGATGCAGCAGATCAAGGGTGGCAAGCTCAAGGCGCTGGCCGTGACCAGTTCGCAGCGCTCGCCGGCACTGCCCGACGTGCCGACCGTCGAGGAGGCTGGCGGCCCCGCGCTGAAGGGCTACGAAGCCAGCTCCTGGTTCGGCCTGCTGGCCCCGGCCGGCACGCCGCCCGAGATCGTCAACCGCATCCAGCAGGAGGTGGCGAAAGCGCTCGCCTCGCCGGCCGTGAAGGAAAAACTGGTCGCCCAGGGCGCCATCCCGAGCGGCAATTCACCCGCCGACTTCGCCAAGCTGATCGACGCCGAGCACACCAAGTGGGCCAAGGTCGTGAAGGCGTCCGGCGCAAAGGTGGACTAACAGCCGCAGATCTCGGGCCGCCGAAGGCCGGCCCTCGTTGGTGAAACACCGCGGAACCGGCTTCGCCGGGCCGCTGGTGTTGCCCCCGGCAGGGGGTGGGCGTCCGGACACGAAGTGCCGGACAACCTGGGGGCGAGCTAAACCTCCCAGATGACGTCCTTGCCGTCGGCCCGGGAGTCCTTGAGCATGTGCAGCAATGGCGCCGCGCGCTGGCGCAGGCCAATGTGCTGCTTCTCGGCCTCGTTGTCGTGGCCCTCGACCGCGTAGGCGTCCGCGTTGTGGGTGTTCTCGCCCTCGCGCGCCATGGCGGCCTCGAGCGCCGCGATGGCCGCCGGCATCTGGTCGACCGTGATCACGCCCTTCGGGGCGGGCGCCCTGCCGATGATCTCGAACAACTGGCGCGCGTTCACTTCGAGCATCACGAACGGGGGTGTGGCCCGCGATTGGAATCGATAGAGCATGTAGCCTCTCTTTACTTGCTGTAGATGTAGTCCCGAACGAAAGGGTACTCCGATTGCGCGCCGCGCAGCGTCCGCGCATCGACCTGGCCGTCCGGCCGGGTCGACAGCATCTGGTGCAGCGAGATCCAGCCCTGCTCGAAACTCATCGCCGAACCGGCCAGATAGAGCCGGTAGGCACGCAGGATGCGCTCGGCGTTCTCGCCCTGTCGGCCGCCGCTGCGCTGCAGCACTTCGCGCGCTTCGTCGAGCCGCGACTCGAGCGTGTCGGACCAGGCCCACAGCGTGCGTGCATAGTGGGGCCGCAGGTTCTCGGTATCGACCATCTCCAGCCCCGCCGCCGCGGTTTCGCGCAGCACATGGGTCACGTGCAGCAGTTCGCCGCCCGGGAAGATGTACTTCTCGATGAAGTCGCCCATGCCGGCGCCGAGCTGCCGGTAGTCGAGCCCGCCCGAAGTGATGCCGTGGTTCATCACCAGCCCGCCGGGCACCAGCAGCGAATGCAGCTTGCGGAAGTAGGTGCCCATGTTGGCGCTGCCCACATGCTCGAACATGCCGACCGAAGAGATCTTGTCGAAGGGCTCGGCATTGTCGAGCTGCCGGTAGTCGCGCAACTCGACCCGCACCCGGCCCTGCAGCCCCTTCTCCTCGATCAGGCGCTGCACGTGGGCGTGCTGGTTCTTCGACAGCGTGATGCCGGTGGCATCGACGCCGTAGTGCTCGGCCGCCCACATCAGGAGCGCGCCCCAGCCCGAACCGATGTCGAGGTAGCGCTCGCCCGGCTTGAGCATCAGCTTGCGGCAGATGTGGTCGAGCTTGGCTTCCTGGGCCTGGGCCAGCGTCATGTCGGCGCTGCGGAAGTAGGCGCACGAATAGACCCGCCGCGCATCCAGCCACAGGGCGTAGAAGTCGTCCGACACGTCGTAGTGGAACTCGATCTGGGCCGCGTCCTTGCCCAGCGAATGCGAGCCCCGCGATTTCGCGCGGCGCTGCAGGCGGCTCCACCAGCCGGTGTCGGTCTCGGCCGGGTTGCCGGGCAGCAGGCCGACGGCGACGTCGATCAGGTCGCGCATGGCGCCTTCGATCTGGACCCTCCCCTCGACGTAGGCCTCGCCGATCGCACCGATCTGGCGCCGCCCCAGCTTGGCCAGCTCGGCCCAGTCCTTGAAGGCCAGGGTAACGCGGGCGCCGTCCTGGGAGACCTCCCGGCCGTCGGGGAGTTGCAGCGCGACAGGGACGGACAGAGAAGAAAGCTGGGACTCGATCTTCGGTATCAGGCTTTGCATGCAGAACATTCTTGCCAGCGGAAACGGCCCCGTCAACCACAGGGGCATGGAACTTCGGGCTTCCCATGGTTGACACGAGATTGTTTATGTCTAAACTATTTATCCATGAATAGCTTCACTCCGAATCTTCGCCGCGTGCTGTGCATCGGCGGTGGCCCTGCCGGGCTCTACTTCGCGCTGCTGATGAAGGCCCGCCAGCCTTCTCTGGAGATCACGGTGATCGAGCGAAACCGCCCGTTCGACACCTTCGGCTGGGGCGTGGTGCTGAGCGACCAGACGCTGGCCAACCTGGCCGCCGCCGACGCGCCCACCGCCAAGCTGATCGGCAACGAGTTCCATCACTGGGACGACATCCAGGTGTTCTTCAAGGGCCGGCAGGTGCGCTCGGGCGGCCACGGCTTCTGCGGCATCGGCCGCAAGCGGCTGCTCAACATCCTGCAGGAGCGCTGCCTCGAGCTCGGCGTCAACCTGGTGTTCGAGACCGACGCCACCGACGACCAGGCCCTGGCGGCGCAATACAAGGCCGACCTCGTGATCGCCAGCGACGGCCTCAACAGCCGCATCCGCCAGCGCTACGCCGAGGTCTACCAGCCCGACATCGACCTGCGCAAGTGCCGCTTCGTCTGGCTCGGCACCCACCAGACCTTCGACGCCTTCACCTTCGCCTTCGAACAGACCGAGCACGGCTGGTTCCAGGCTCACGCCTACCAGTTCGACGACAAGACCTCGACCTTCATCGTCGAGACGCCCGAGGCGGTCTGGGAGGCGCACGGGCTCGACAAGATGGAACAGCCCGAGGCCATCGCCTTCTGCGAGAAGCTGTTCGCCAAGTACCTGGGCGGCCACACGCTGATCAGCAACGCCACCCACCTGCGCGGTTCGGCCAACTGGATCCGCTTCCCGCGCGTGGTCTGCAACCACTGGACGCACCGCGTCGAGGTCGACGGCCGCACGGTGCCGGTGGTGCTGATGGGCGACGCCGCCCACACCGCGCACTTCTCGATCGGCTCCGGCACCAAGCTGGCGCTCGAAGACGCGATCGACCTGGCGAACGAGTTCGAAAGCGGCGGCGACATCGACCCCGTGCTCGAGGCCTACGAGGCCCGCCGCAGCGTCGAGGTGCTGAAGATCCAGAACGCGGCGCGCAACTCCACCGAATGGTTCGAGAACGTGCCGCGCTACACCGGCATGGAGATCGAGCAGTTCGCCTATTCGCTGCTCACGCGCTCGCAGCGCATCAGCCACGAGAACCTGCGGCTGCGCGACACGCAGTGGCTGGGCGGCTACGAGCAGTGGCTGTCGGGCGGCAAGCCGGTCGCACCGATGCTGATGCCGCTCAAGGTGCGCGGCCTCGAGCTCAAGAACCGCATCCTCGTCTCGCCGATGGCCACCTACAGCGCGGTCGACGGCGTGCCGCAGGACTTCCTGCTGGTGCACCTGGGCGCGCGCGCACTGGGCGGCGCCGCGATGGTGATGGTCGAGATGACCAGCCCGACGCCCGAGGGCCGCATCACACCGGCCTGCACCGGGCTCTACAACGACACGCAACAGGCCGCCTTCCAGCGCATCGTCGACTTCGTCCATGTGCAGTCGAGCGCGAAGATCGGCATGCAGCTCGGCCACAGCGGCCCCAAGGGCTCGACCCAGGTCGGCTGGGAAGGCACCGACGAGCCGCTCGCCAGCGGCAACTGGCCGCTGCTGTCGGCCAGCGCGCTGGCCTATGGCGAGCAGAACCAGCTGCCGGCGGCCATGACCCGCGAGCAGATGGACCTGATGCGCGACCAGTTCGTCGCCTCCACCCGCCGCGCCGCCGAGATCGGCTTCGACTGGCTCGAGCTGCACTGCGCCCACGGCTACCTGCTGTCGGCCTTCCTGAGCCCGCTGACCAACCTTCGCACCGACGACTACGGCGGCAGTGTCGAAAACCGCCTGCGCTACCCGCTCGAGGTGTTCCGCGCGATGCGCGCCGCCTGGCCGGCCGAGCGCCCGATGAGCGTGCGCATCTCGGCCCACGACTGGGCGCCGGGCGGCAACACCGACGCCGACGCGGTGGAAATGGCGCGCGCCTTCAAGGAAGCTGGCGCCGACTTCATCGACGTCTCCTCGGGCCAGACCACGCGCGCCGCCAAGCCGGTGTATGGCCGCATGTACCAGACGCCTTTCGCCGACCGGATCCGCAACGAGGTCGGCATCTCGACCATCGCGGTCGGCGCCATCACCGACGCCGACCAGGCCAACAGCATCATCGCGGCCGGCCGCGCCGACCTCTGCGCGATCGCCCGGCCGCACCTGGCCGATCCGGCCTGGACCTTGCACGAGGCCGCCAAGCTGCAAAGCCGCGAGGTCGACTGGCCCAAGCAGTACCTGAGCGGCCGCGACCAGATGTACCGCGAGATCGCCAAGCAGCAGCAACTCGCAGCGGCGCTGGCGGCCGCGCCGCGCGCCGCCGAAGAGGAGCAATGACCATGGACATGGAGGCACGCGCCCACAGCGAGCACCCGGACGAGCTCCGGCTCTGGCTGCGCCTGCTGACCTGCACCCAGCTGATCGAGAAGCAGGTGCGCAACGAGCTGCGCGAGCAGTTCGCCACCACGCTGCCGCGCTTCGACCTGATGTCGCAGCTCGAGCGCGCGCCCGAGGGGCTCAAGATGAACGAGCTGTCGCGCCGCATGATGGTAACGGGCGGCAACGTCACCGGCATCACCGACCAGCTGGTCACCGAAGGGCTGGTCGAGCGCGTCGATGTGGCCGGCGACCGCCGTGCCTGGCGGGTGCGCCTCACGGCGCGCGGCCGCAAGCTCTTCAACGACATGGCGCAACAGCACGAAGCCTGGATCTGCGACGCCTTCGCGTCGCTGAGCCCGAAAGAAATCAACCAGCTCCACAAGCTGCTCGGCAAGGTCAAGCAGCACTCGCATCAACAAATGGCGGAGGCCCTATGAAGCACTACATCGGCGCGGCAAGTCCCATGCGCGCACAGTTCGAACCCAAGGCCGGCTACCAGGCCGAGCATTTCTCGTGGGCCTTCGAGGCCGGCGTCGGCACCATCACGCTGAACCGCCCGGAGCGCAAGAACCCGCTCACCTTCGACTCCTACGGCGAGCTGCGCGACCTGTTCCGGGCGCTGAACTACGCCACCGACGTCAAGGCGATCGTGGTCACGGGCGCGGGCGGCAATTTCTGCTCGGGCGGCGACGTCCACGAGATCATCGGCCCGCTGACCCGCATGACGATGCCCGAACTGCTCGAGTTCACGCGCATGACCGGCGACCTCGTGAAAGCGATCCGCCATTGCCCGCAGCCGATCGTCGGCGCCATCGACGGCGTCTGCGCCGGCGCCGGCGCCATGATCGCGCTGGCCTGCGACCTGCGCTACGGTTCGCCGGCGACCAAGACCGCCTTCCTGTTCACGCGGGTCGGGCTGGCCGGCGCCGACATGGGCGCCTGCGCCCTGCTGCCGCGTGTGATCGGCCAGGGCCGCGCCTCCGAGCTGCTGTTCACCGGCCGCGCCATGACCGCACAGGAGGGCCAGGCCTGGGGCTTCTTCAACGCCCTGCACGACAGCGACGCCCTGCTCGCCGCCGCCACCGCGGTCGCCCGCGATCTGGCCGAAGGCCCGAGCTTCGCCCACGGCATGACCAAGACCATGCTGTCGCAGGAATGGTCGATGACCATCGACCAGGCGATCGAGGCCGAAGCCCAGGCCCAGGCGATCTGCATGCAGACCGAAGACTTCAAGCGCGCCTACGAGGCCTTCTCGGCCAAGCGCAAGCCCGCCTTCCAGGGAGACTGATCGAGATGGCCGCATCCGCTGTAGATCCTTCGACGGCGCATCTCGCGCTGCCCTTCTTCGATGACCCGCACCGCGCCCTCGCGCGCGAGCTGCTGCCCTGGGCGGCAGCGCAATCGGTGGACGAGCGCGACGACCGTGCCGCCTGCCGAGACTGGGTACGACGCCTCGGCGACGGCGGCTGGCTGCGCTACTGCGTGCCGGCCTCTTCCGGCGGCGCCCTCGAGCGGCTCGACTCGCGGGCCCTGGTGCTGCTGCGCGAGACGCTCGCCTTCCACTCGCCGCTGGCCGATTTCGCCTTCGCGATGCAGGGGCTGGGCAGCGGCGCGATCACGCTCGCCGGCAGCGCCGCGCAGCACGCCGAGTACCTGGCGCCGGTCGGACGCGGCGACAAGATCGCGGCCTTCGCGCTCAGCGAGCCCGAGGCCGGCTCCGACGTCGGCGCGATGGCGATGCGGGCCGAAGCCACCGCCGACGGCTGGCGCCTCACGGGCGAGAAGACCTGGATCAGCAACGGCGGCATCGCCGACTTCTACTGCGTCTTCGCCAAGACCGATCCGAACGCCGGCTCGCGCGGCATCACGGCCTTCATCGTCGATGCGAAGACGCCCGGCCTCGACAGCTCGGCCCACATCGACGTGATGGCGCCGCACCCGCTCGCCACCCTGCGCTTCGACGGCTGCACGGTGCCGCGCACGGCCCAGCTCGGCGAGCTCAACGGCGGCTTCAAGCTGGCGATGCGCACGCTCGACATCTTTCGCGCCTCGGTCGCCGGTGCCGCGCTCGGCATGGCGCGGCGCGCGCTGTCGGAAGCCATCCAGCATGCCCAGAAACGCAAGATGTTCGGCCACACGCTGGCCGACTTCCAGCTCACGCAAGCCAAGCTCGGCGAGATGGCGGCGCTGATCGACAGCGCCGCGCTGCTGACCTACCGTGCGGCGTGGATGCGCGACGACAGCGAGCGCCGTGGGGCACCTGCCGTCGGCGACCTGACCGCCGCCGCCGCGATGGCGAAGATGTGCGCCACCGAAAACGCCAGCCGCGTGATCGACATGGCGCTGCAGATGCACGGCGGCCTGGGCGTGAAGGTCGGAACCAAGGTCGAGAGCCTCTACCGCGACATCCGCTCGCTGCGCATCTACGAGGGTGCGACCGAAGTCCAGCAACTGATCATCGGCAAGGCCGTGCTGAGGAATCCATGAGCCCCAGTGCACAAACCGATCGCTACGTGCACGACCGCCTGCCGCCGTCGGACCAGCTGCCGATCTTCCGCTACGAGCTGCCCGAGCTGCAGCTGCCCGACCAGCTGAACCTGGTCGAGGAACTGCTCGACAAGGCGGCCGCCAAGGGCTTCGCGGACAAGCCGATGCTGCGCTCCCCCGGTCGCACGCTCAGCTATGCCGAAGCTGCCGTCGAGGTCAATCGCATCGCCCAGGTGCTGACCGAGGACCTGCGCCTGGTGCCGGGCAACCGCGTCCTGCTGCGCGGCGGCAACTCGATCGCGATGGCGCTGGCCTGGCTGGCGGTGGTCAAGGCCGGCCTGATCGCGGTCGCCACGATGCCGCTGCTGCGGGCCAAGGAGCTCGGCGAGATCATCGACAAGGCGCAACCCACGGTGGCGCTGTGCGAAGGCAAGCTGCTCGACGAGCTGCAGGCCGCGCAGCAGGCCCATCCGGTGCTGCGCACCATCGTCGCCTTCAATCAGCTCGACGCGCCCGATTCGCTCACCGCCCGGGCCGCCTCGAAGAGCGGCGTCTTCCAGGCCTGCCCCACGGCCGCCGACGACATCGCCCTGCTGGCCTTCACCTCCGGCACCACCGGCAAGCCCAAGGCCCCGGTCACCACCCACCGCGACGTGCTCGCGATGTGCCAGACCTGGCCGCGCCACGTGCTCAAGGCGCGCAGCGAAGACATCGTCATCGGCTCGCCGCCACTGGCCTTCACCTTCGGGCTCGGCGGCCTGCTGGTGTTTCCGATGTGGGCCGGCGCCTCGGTGTACTTCCACGACAAGCCCTACACGCCCGAGACCATGGTCCAGGTGATCCGCGACATCGGCGCCACCCTCTGCTACACGGCGCCCACCTTCTACCGGCAGATGGCGCCTTTCGCGAAGGCCGCCGGCGTGCCGAGCCTGCGCATCAGCGTGAGCGCCGGCGAAGCACTGCCCGACGCCACACGGCAGCTCTGGAAGCAGGCGACCGGACTCGAGATGGTCGACGGCATCGGCGGCACCGAGGTCTTCCACATCTACATCTCGGCCGCCGGTGACGAAGTGCGGCGCGGCGCGGTCGGCAAGGCGGTGCCCGGCTTCACGGCGAAGATCGTCGACGAAGAGGGCAACGAGGTGCCGCGCGGCACGGTCGGCAAGCTGGCGATCATCGGGCCGGTCGGCTGCCGCTACCTCGACGATCCGAGGCAGGCCGACTACGTGCGCAACGGCTGGAACTACCCCGGCGACGCCTTCGTCGAGGATGAGGACGGCTATTTCTTCTACCAGTCGCGCGCCGACGACATGATCGTCACGGCCGGCTACAACGTCGGCGGCCCGGAAGTCGAGGATGCGCTGCTCAAGCATCCGGCAGTGGCCGAATGCGGCGTCATCGGCAAGCCCGACGACGAGCGCGGCATGATCGTCAAGGCCTTCTGCGTGCTCAAGCCCGGACACACGGGCGACGCGGCACTGACCAAGGCGCTGCAGGAGCACGTCAAGGCCACCATCGCGCCTTACAAATACCCACGTGAAATCACCTTCGTGGCGAACCTGCCGCGCACCGAGACCGGAAAACTCCAAAGATTCAAATTGAGGCAAATGACATGATCAAGCACCTTCAACCCCCAGGCTGGCTGCCTCCCAAAGGCTATGCCAACGGCATCGCCGCGCGCGGCACCCAGATATTCGTCGGCGGACAGATCGGCTGGAATTCGCAGCAGCAATTCGAGACCGACGATTTCATCGCGCAGACTGGCCAGGCGCTGCGCAATATCGTCGAGGTGCTGCGCGAAGCCGGGGCGGGTCCGGAGCACATGGTGCGCATGACCTGGTACATCACCGACCGGGACGAGTACAACAGCCGCCTCGGCGAGCTGGGGCCGGTGTACCGGGAGGCCATGGGCCGCAATTTCCCGGCGATGACCTGCGTCCAGGTGGCCAGGCTGGTCGAGGCGCGGGCCAAGGTCGAGATCGAGGTGACCGCAGTCATCCCGGACTGACCCGGGCGACAACACGCGCGGGCCGGCCCAACCGGTTCCGCGGTGTTTTTCGAAAGAATCTCGACAACGAGGATTCCGGAATTTCAAAAACAAAAAAGCCCACTCGAAAGTGGGCTTTTTTGCTTCGTCGACAACCTTCTTGGGGTTATCGGGAATTTGGTTGCGCGAGCAAGATTTGAACTTGCGACCTTTGGGTTATGAGCCCAACGAGCTACCAGGCTGCTCCATCGCGCGGCAAGATGGAATTATATACTATTCTTCGGCGTTTTGCTCGTCGGCAACAACTTCCGACACATCGGGACGGTCAACCAGTTCGACCAGCGCCATCGGCGCGTTGTCGCCCACGCGGAAACCCATTTTCAGGATGCGCGTGTAGCCGCCCGGACGTGCCTGATAGCGTGGACCGAGTTCGCCGAACAGCTTGACGACCATGTCGCGGTCGCGCAGGCGGTCGAAGGCGAGGCGCTTGTTGGCGACCGTCGGCTTCTTGGCCAGGGTGATCATCGGCTCGATGACGCGGCGCAGTTCCTTGGCCTTGGGGAGCGTGGTCTTGATGGCCTCGTGCTCGATGAGCGAGTTCATCATGTTCTGCAGCATCGCGAGGCGGTGCGAGCTGGTGCGGTTGAGTTTGCGGAGTCCGTGTCCGTGACGCATGGTGCTTTTCCTTTACTTTATAAAAACAGGCAGCCGTATCAGGTACTGCCCGGTGCACTGGCCCTCTTCTTCAGGGCCAACTTCGAATTATCGCTTATCCAGGCCGGCCGGCGGCCAGCTCTCGAGCTTCATGCCCAAGGTGAGGCCGCGCGAGGCGAGCACTTCCTTGATTTCGTTGAGCGACTTGCGACCCAGGTTCGGGGTCTTGAGCAGCTCGTTCTCGGTGCGCTGGATCAGGTCACCGATGTAGTAGATGTTCTCGGCCTTCAGGCAGTTGGCCGAACGCACCGTGAGTTCGAGCTCGTCGACCGGGCGCAGCAGGATCGGGTCGAACTGCTGGGCGCTGCGCGGTGCCGGGGCGTCAAACGCGGCGAGTTCGCCACCTTCGAGCTGAGCGAACACAGCCAGTTGCTCCACCAGGATCTTGGCCGAGGCGCGGACCGCGTCTTCGGCGGTGATCGCACCGTTGGTCTCGATCTCGACCAGCAGCTTGTCGAGGTCGGTACGCTGTTCGACACGGGCGCTTTCGACCGTGTAGCTCACGCGCTTGACCGGCGAGAACGAAGCGTCCAGCACGATCCGGCCGATCGACTTGGTCGGCTCGTCAGCGTAGCGGCGCATCGTGCCGGGCACGTAGCCGCGGCCCTTCTCGACCTTGATCTGCATGTCCAGCTTGCCGCCTTGCGACAGATGGGCGATCACGTGGTCCGGGTTGATGATCTCGACGTCGTGCGGCGTCTGGATGTCCGAAGCGGTGACCGGGCCTTCGCCGTCCTTGCGCAGGCTCAGCGTGACTTCATCGCGGTTGTGGAGCTTGAACACCACGCCCTTGAGGTTCAACAGGATGTTGACGACGTCTTCCTGCACGCCATCGATCGACGAGTACTCGTGCAGCACGCCGGCGATCGTGACTTCGGTGGCCGAATAGCCGACCATCGACGACAGCAGGACGCGACGCAGTGCATTGCCGAGCGTGTGGCCGTAGCCGCGCTCGAACGGCTCGAGCGTGACCTTCGCCTTGTTGGGCGCGAGTTGCTCGACCTGGATGGTCTTGGGTTTCAGCAGGGTTGTTTGCATTCAGACTTCCTCTCAATACCCCCGGCTCGTTACACCGGTAAGGCTGGTGAAGCGCCCGCGGGGCGCAGCCCCGGCGGGAACAAAATTCAAAAGTACGGGCCGCGTCAGCAGCCCGTTGCCGTCTTAGCGGGAATAGAGTTCGACGATCAGCGATTCGTTGATGTCGGCGGCGAATTCGTCGCGATCCGGAACCTTCTTGAAGGTGCCTTCGGCCTTGTCGGCGTTGACTTCGACCCACGCCGGCATGCCCACTTGGGCGGCCAGTTGCAGGGCTTCGGCCACGCGGGTCTGCTTCTTCGACTTGTCGCGCACGGCGATCACGTCGCCGGTCTTGACCAGGTACGACGGGATGTTGACCGACTGGCCGTTCACCGTGATCGCCTTGTGCGACACCAGCTGACGTGCTTCGGCGCGCGTCGAGCCAAAGCCCATGCGGTAGACCACGTTGTCCAGGCGCGATTCGAGGATGAACAGCAGGTTGGCGCCGGTGTTGCCACGGCGGCGATCGGCTTCCTCGAAGTAGCGGCGGAACTGCTTCTCGAGCACGCCGTACATGCGCTTGACCTTCTGCTTTTCACGCAGTTGCAGGCCGAAGTCGGAGGTGCGCTGACCCGAGGTGCGACCGTGCTGGCCGGGCTTGGAGTCGAACTTCGACTTGTCCTGGATCGAGCGGCGGGCGCTCTTCAGGAACAGGTCGGTGCCTTCACGGCGGGAG
The DNA here is from genome assembly GCF_030316765.1 of Variovorax saccharolyticus. GTDB lineage: Bacteria > Pseudomonadota > Gammaproteobacteria > Burkholderiales > Burkholderiaceae_C > Variovorax > Variovorax saccharolyticus. The sequence continues at coordinate 288,430 of NZ_JASZYT010000002.1, read as the reverse complement.
AGTTTGGCCTTGGGGCCGAGGTAGCGTGCCACGTGATTTCCTTCTATGTCATCTGCCGCAGCGGAACTGCGGGAGCCATCGGCGGCGTGCCGGCGGCGGTGGGCTTCAACAAAAACAAAAAATGCGCAGCCGCCGTGAAGCGGGCTGCGCCGGGCGCTGTCGCCTTAGATGCGACGGCGCTTCTGAGGACGGCAGCCGTTGTGCGGCACCGGAGTCACGTCGGCAATGGAATTGATCCGGATGCCGAGCGCAGCCAGGGCGCGCACCGACGATTCGCGACCGGGGCCGGGGCCCTTGATCTCGACGTCGAGGTTCTTGATGCCTTGCTCGACCGCAGCGCGGCCGGCGACTTCGGAAGCGACCTGCGCAGCGAACGGAGTCGACTTGCGCGAGCCCTTGAAGCCCTGACCACCCGACGATGCCCACGACAGGGCGTTGCCCTGGCGGTCAGTGATCGTGATGATCGTGTTGTTGAACGAGGCGTGCACGTGTGCAATGCCGTCCGCAACGTTCTTGCGGACCTTCTTGCGAACGCGTTGCGCCGCGTTGTTGGCGGGAGCTTTAGCCATGGTCTATCCTTATTTCTTCAGGGACTGCGCTGCCTTGCGCGGACCCTTGCGGGTGCGGGCATTGGTGCGCGTGCGCTGGCCGCGCATCGGCAGGCCGCGACGGTGACGGAAGCCGCGATAGCAGCCGATGTCCATCAAGCGCTTGATGTTCATCGTCGTCTCGCGACGCAGGTCACCTTCGATGGTGAAGAGAGCGATCTGGTCGCGGATCTTCTCGAGATCGGCGTCGGTCAGATCCTTGATCTTCTTCGCATAGTCGATGCCGCTCGCTTCGCAGATCTTGCGTGCGCGAGTGCGACCGATGCCGAAAATGGCGGTCAGGCCGATTTCAGCGTGCTTGTGCGGCGGAATGTTGATGCCAGCAATACGTGCCATGTGCGTCCTCTAAATCTCTAACAATCAACCCTGGCGCTGCTTGTGGCGCGGGTCGGTACAGATCACACGCACCACACCCTTGCGGCGGATGATCTTGCAATTACGGCAGATGGTTTTGACCGAAGCCGAAACTCTCATTTCATTCTCCTAAAACTCTTGTTCAACTCGGCGAACCATTCGCCCGAAAATTCGTTGCGCTCAAAGACCCGCATGGCTACGACGTCTTGAAGTTGGCTTTCTTCAGCAGCGACTCGTACTGCTGCGACATCATGTAGTTCTGCACCTGGGCCATGAAGTCCATCGTCACGACCACGATGATCAGCAAGGACGTGCCACCGAAATAGAACGGCACGTTGTACTTGAGGATCAGGAACTCCGGCAGCAGGCAGACGAAGGTGATGTACACCGCGCCGGCCAACGTCAGGCGAACCAGGATCTTGTCGATGTAGCGCGCGGTCTGGTCACCCGGGCGAATGCCAGGAATGAACGCACCGCTCTTCTTCAGGTTGTCGGCGGTTTCGCGGCTGTTGAACACCAGCGCCGTGTAGAAGAAGCAGAAGAACACGATCGCGGTGGCGTACAGCAGCACGTAGATCGGCTGTCCCGGCTGCAACGCGCTCGCGATGTCCCGGATCCAGCGCATGCTCTCGCCGGTGCTGAACCAGCCCACCACCGTGGACGGCAGCAGGATGATCGACGAGGCGAAGATCGGCGGGATCACGCCGGCCATGTTCAGCTTCAGCGGCAGGTGCGACGACTGTCCGCCGTAGACCTTGTTGCCGACCTGGCGCCGCGCATAGTTCACGAGGATCTTGCGCTGGCCGCGTTCGACGAACACCACGAAGTAGGTCACCAGCACGACCACGGCGATGATGAACAGCGCGACGATCGGATTCATGGCACCCGTGGTGACCAGCGAAGCCAGGCCGCCGATCGCTCCCGGCAGGCCGGCAGCGATGCCGGCGAAGATCAGGATCGAGATGCCGTTGCCGAGACCGCGTTCGGTGATCTGCTCGCCGAGCCACATCAGGAACATCGAGCCGGCCGTGAGGCTGACCACTGCCGTGATGCGGAAGCCGAAGCCGGGCGAGATGACCAGGCCAGCCGAGGACTCGAGTGCGACAGCGATGCTGAAGGACTGGAACAGGGCCAGCGCCAGGGCACCGTAGCGGGTGTACTGCGTGATCTTGCGCCGACCGGCCTCGCCTTCCTTCTTCAGTTGCTCGAAGGTCGGCACCACGTAGGTCATCAGTTGCATGATGATCGACGCGGAGATGTACGGCATGATGCCCAACGCGAACACGGTGAAGCGCGACAGCGCCCCGCCCGAGAACATGTTGAACAGGCTCAGGATGCCGCCCTGCTGACCTTGGAACAGCTGCGCCAGTTGGTCCGGGTTGATGCCCGGCACCGGAATGTGAGCTCCGATGCGATAGACCACGAGCGCGAGCAGCAAAAAGACGAGCCGGCGACGCAGGTCACCGAACTTGCCTGTTTTTGCGAGCGTTGCCGCGTTGGTTGCCACGAAGAAGTACTTTCAGTCCGTGTATTTAGGCGATGCTGCCGCCGGCGGCTTCGATCGCGGCCTTGGCGCCGGCGGTCGCGCCGATGCCCGTCAGCTTGACGGCCTTGGTCAGTTCGCCGGTCTTGATGACCTTGACGACCTTGGCGATCTGGCCCACGAGACCGGCTTGCTTCAGTGCCAGCAGGTCCACTTCGGCCAGGCCGAGCTGCTCGAGAGCGGTCAGCGTGACTTCAGCGTTGTACTTGAGCGATTGCGACTTGAAGCCGCGCTTCGGCAGACGGCGCTGCAGAGGCATTTGACCGCCTTCGAAGCCCACCTTGTGGAAACCGCCCGCACGCGACTTCTGACCCTTGTGACCGCGACCTGCGGTCTTGCCGATGCCCGAGCCGATGCCGCGACCGACACGGCGCTTTGCATGCTTGGCGCCGTCGGCCGGCTTGATGCCATTGAGTTCCATATGCGTCTCTCTCGGTGCCGGTTAGAGCACTTTGACCAGATAACTGATCTTGTTGATCATGCCGCGCACTGCGGGCGTGTCCTGCAGCTCGCTCACGCTGTTAAGCTTGCGCAGGCCCAGGCCGCGCACGGTGGCGCGATGCGATTCCTTGGTGCCGATCGGGCTCTTGACCAATTGCACCTTGACGGTTTGTTGTTGCGTCATGTTGCTGCTCCTCAGGCGAAGAGTTCTTCGACGGTCAGGCCGCGCTTGGCAGCGACTTCTGACGCGGTCGTCGAGTTCTTCAGGCCGTCCAGGGTGGCGCGGACCATGTTGTAGGGGTTCGACGAACCGTGGCTCTTGGCCACGATGTCGGTGATGCCCATCACTTCGAAGACGGCGCGCATCGGGCCGCCGGCGATGATGCCGGTACCCTTGGGAGCCGGGATCATGACCACCGAAGCGGCGCCGTGGTGGCCCGTCACGCGGTGATGCAGCGTGCCGTTCTTGATCGAGATCTTCGCCAGGTTGCGGCGGGCTTCTTCCATTGCCTTCTGCACTGCAGCGGGCACTTCCTTGGACTTGCCCTTGCCCATGCCGACGCGGCCGTCGCCGTCACCGACCACGGTGAGTGCTGCGAAACCGAGGATACGACCACCCTTCACCACCTTGGTGACGCGGTTGATCGCGATCATCTTCTCGCGCAGACCGTCCTCGGGGCCTTCGTTCTGCGTTCTTGCCTGAATCTTTGCCATTTTGAATCTCGTGTCCGGTTAGAACTGCAGGCCGGCTTCGCGGGCCGCTTCAGCCAGCGCCTTGACGCGGCCGTGGTAGGCGAAACCTGCGCGGTCGAAGGCGACCTTCTCGACGCCGGCTGCCTTCGCCTTTTCAGCGATGCGCTTGCCGATGGCGGTGGCCGCGGCTGCGGTGGCACCCTTGCCCGATGCGCCCAGCGATGCGCGCACTTCGGCTTCGGCGGTCGATGCGGTGGCGATCACCTTGGAGCCGTCGTCGGAGATGACGGTGGCGTAGATGTGCAGGTTGGTGCGGTTCACCGTCAGGCGCGCCACGCCTTGCGTCGCAATGCGGATGCGGGTCTGGCGCGAGCGGCGAAGGCGCTGTGCTTTTTTGGTCAACATCATTTTGCTGCCCCTTATTTCTTCTTGGTCTCTTTGATCGTGATCTTCTCGTCCGCATAGCGGATGCCCTTGCCCTTGTAGGGCTCTGGCGGACGGATGGCACGGATCTCGGCGGCGACCTGGCCGACGCGCTGGCGGTCGGCACCCTTGATGATGATTTCGGTCGGGGTCGGCGTTGCCACCGTGATGCCTTGCGGCATGTCCTTGTTGACCGGGTGCGAGTAACCGACTTGCAGGTTCAGCTTGGAACCTTGCGCCGCGGCCTTGAAGCCCACGCCGACCAGGTTCAGCTTCTTCTCGAAGCCCTTGGTCACACCGACCACCATGTTGTTCACCAGCTGGCGGATCGTGCCGCTCAGCGCATTCGCTTCACGCGAATCGTTGGCGGGCTCGAAGCTCAGCTTGCCGTCGTTGTTGGCGACGTTCACCAGAGCGTTGCGGGCCAGGCTGAGCGAACCGCCCGAACCCTTGACGCTGATCTGGTCTTCCTTGATCGACACATCCACGCCTGCGGGGATGGTGACCGGCATTTTTCCTACTCGGGACATTTCAGTGACTCCTCGATGTCTCGGTTAGGCGACGTAGCACAGGACTTCGCCACCGACACCGGTAGCGCGCGCCTTGCGGTCGGTCATCACGCCCTGGGGGGTCGTGACGATGGCGACGCCGAGGCCGTTCTGGACTTGCGGAATGGCTTGCGCTGCCTTGTAGACACGCAGGCCGGGACGGCTCACACGCTCGATGCGCTCGATGACCGGACGGCCAGCGTAGTACTTCAGCGTGATGACGAGTTCGGACTTGCCGTCCTCGGTCTTGACTTGGAAACCGTCGATGTAGCCTTCGTCCTTCAGGACCTGCGAGATCGCGACCTTCACCTTGGAAGACGGGACCGACACAGTGGGCTTCGCCACCATCTGCGCGTTACGGATACGCGTCAGCAGGTCGGCAATGGGATCACTCATGCTCATGTTGTTTGCTCCTGCCTGGCTTACCAGCTGGCCTTGGTGACACCGGGGATGTCGCCGTTGAAAGCCAGTTCGCGGATCTTGGCGCGGCCCAGACCGAATTGACGGAAGGTGCCACGCGGACGACCGGTGATTTCGCAACGGTTGCGCTGGCGCGTGGGGTTCGCGTTGCGCGGGAGCTTCTGCAGGCCCAGGCGGGCAGCAGCGCGCTCTTCGTCGCTCTTCTTGAAGTCGTTGGCGATCGCCTTGAGTTCGGCGTGCTTGGCGGCGTACTTGGCGACCAGGTTGTCGCGCTTGAGTTCGCGTTGGATCAAAGATGCTTTAGCCACAGGTCGCCTCAGTTCTTGAACGGGAAACGGAAGCCAGCGAGAAGCGCCTTGGCTTCTTCGTCGGTCTTGGCCGTCGTCGTGATGCTGATATTGAGACCGCGCAGGGCATCGACCTTGTCGTATTCGATCTCGGGGAAAATGATCTGCTCTTTCACGCCGATGTTGTAGTTGCCGCGGCCGTCGAAGGCACGACCCGAAATACCGCGGAAGTCACGCACGCGCGGCAGGGCCACGGTGACGAAACGATCGAGGAATTCGTACATCTGGACGCCGCGCAGCGTGACCATGCAGCCGATCGGCTGGTTCTCGCGGATCTTGAAACCAGCGATGGCCTTCTTTGACTTGGTGACCACGGGCTTCTGGCCGGCGATCTTGGTCAGGTCGGCGACAGCGTTGTCGAGGACCTTCTTGTCGGCGACTGCTTCACCCACGCCCATGTTGAGCGTGATCTTGGTCAGACGCGGGACCTGCATCGGCGAGGTGTAGCCGAACTTTTCGGTCAGGTCCTTCGCGATCTTTTCGCGATAGTGTTGTTGGAGACGTGCCATGTGAGTGCTCCTTAGGCCAGCTTGATTTCTTCGCCGCTGGACTTGAAGACGCGCACGCGCTTGCCGTCCGTGACCTTGATGCCCACGCGATCGGCCTTGCCGGTCGCGGCATTGAAGATCGCCACGTTGGATTGATGAATCGGCATGGACTTCTCGACGATGCCACCGGTCGTACCCTTGAGGGGGTTCGGCTTGGTGTGCTTCTTCACGAGGTTGATGCCGTCGATGACCAGATGGGAGTCATCCTTGCGCAGCGACACAGTGCCGCGCTTGCCCTTGTCGCGCCCGGCCAACACGATGACCTGGTCGCCTTTGCGAATCTTGTTCATGGCGTTGTTGTCCTTACAGAACTTCGGGTGCCAGCGACACGATCTTCATGAACTTCTCGGTGCGCAGTTCGCGCGTGACCGGTCCGAAGATGCGGGTGCCGATGGGCTCCAGCTTGGCGTTGAGCAGCACGGCGGCATTGCCGTCGAACTTGACGAGCGAACCGTCGGCGCGACGGATGCCCTTGGCGGTGCGGACCACCACTGCGCTGTAGATCTCGCCCTTCTTGACGCGACCACGCGGAGCGGCTTCCTTGATGCTGACCTTGATGACGTCGCCCACGCTGGCATAACGCCGCTTGGAGCCGCCGAGCACCTTGATACACAGGACGGATTTCGCGCCTGTGTTGTCGGCTACGTCGAGCCGAGATTCAGTTTGGATCATGTCGTGATATTCCCAACTTGTACCGTTAGCCGGCTCGGACGATTCCGATGTGCAGCACTGCGGTCAGTCTTGGGCCCGTCGTCCACGCACCGAAACCACTCCGGCGCGCTTCCTTTGGGCTGAAACTGCAAACTTTGCAGAAACGCTCGCCTTTAAAAGCGAAGCCCGCGATTGTTGCATAGTCCCGGCGGGACGTCAACACCCTCCCTGCCCGCATGTTCGGTGCCCGTAGACTCGCAGCGTGCCGAACCGACTCCCGACGCCTTTTTCCCGCCGACGCCTGCTGCTGGCGGGCATCGCCGCCAGCCTCGCGGCCTGCCGCAGCGGGGTGGCCGAAGGACCGGGCGCGCCGGCGGAACAGCGCCTGCGACTGCTCGCCGAGGCGCGCTGGGCTCACAGGCTGGATTTCGCGGGCACCCCCGTGGGCGGTCTTTCGGGGATCGACTACGACCGCTCGTCAGGTGAGTACTTGCTCTTGTCGGACGACCGATCGGATCTGGCGCCGGCGCGCTTCTACAGCGCGCGCTGGCCGGCCGTGGAGGGCGCGGCGCCGCAGGCAACAGGTGTCGCATTGCTGCGACAGGCCGACGGTGCGCCGTGGCCGGCACGCGGCGCGGCGAGCCCGGGAACCCCGGTGGTGGACCCCGAAGCGATCCGCTGGCGACCGGACACCGGGACGGTGCTCTGGACCAGCGAGGGCGATGTCGCGCGCGGCTTCGGCCCGGCACTCCATGAATCCCGGCGCGACGGCACGCTGGTGCGGCAGATCGGGTTGCCGCCGATGTTCGAGGTCGACCGCCGCGGACGGCGCGGCCCCCGGGACAACCTCGGCCTCGAGGGCCTGGCGCTGACGCCGGACGGCCGCGATGCCTGGGTGGCGATGGAAAACGCGCTGCTGCAAGACGGCCCGGTGCCGACCCTGGGCGCTCCCGGCGGCCCGTGCCGCTTCACCCGGATCGAGCTCGCGGGCGGCCAGGCCCGGCGCCAGATCGCCTACGTGCCGGACGCGATCCCCCTGCGCCCGCTGGTGCCCGGCAGCTACGCCGACAACGGCGTCAGCGAGGTGCTGATGATCGACGCGCACCGCATGCTGGTGCTCGAGCGCGCCTACGCGGCCGGCACCGGCAACTCGCTGCGGCTCTACGAGATCGATACCCGCGAAGGCAGCGACACCCTGGCCCTCGATGCGCTGGCGCCGGACAATCACCGTCCGGTGCCGAAAAAGCGGGTGGCGGACTTCGCGCTGCTCGGCCTCTCGCGCCTGGACAACAGCGAGGGCCTCTGCTGGGGACCGGATCTGCCCAATGGCCGGCGCCTGCTGGTGGTGCTGAGCGACGACAATTTCAATCCGCTGCAGGTCACCCAGTTCGCAGCCTTCGAATTCACGGACAAGTCATGAACATCGCAGTCACTTTCCTGCCCCGCCAGGAGCCGGCGCCCCTGCCGCCGATCGCCTTCATCGGCGGCGGCAACATGGCCAGCGCGGTCATCGGCGGCCTCATCCGCCAGGACACGCCGGCCGCCACCTTCGAGGTGGTCGAACCTTTCGCCGAGGCCCGCGAACGGCTGGCGCGCGACTTCGGCATCCTCGCCCAGGCCGAGGCCGGCCCGGCTCTCGCGCGCTGCGAAGTGGTGGTCTGGGCCGTCAAGCCGCAGAGCTTCGCCGAGGCCGCGAAACCGGTGCGCGGACTGGCGCCCGACGCCCTGCACCTGAGCGTCGCCGCGGGCATCCCGTCCGACAGCATCGCCCGCTGGCTCGGCACCGAACGCGTGGTGCGCGCCATGCCCAACACCCCGGCATTGGTCGGCCAGGGCATGACCGGGCTGTTCGCGCGCGATGCCGTCGATGCCACCGGCCGCAAGCGCGTGGAGCAGGTGCTGGCCGCCACCGGCGAGCTGCTCTGGGTCGATGCCGAGGCAGCGCTCGACGCGGTCACGGCAGTCTCCGGCTCCGGCCCCGCCTATGTCTTCTATTTCATCGAGGCCATGACCGAGGCCGGCATCGAGCTGGGCCTGACGCCCGAGCAGGCCCACCAGCTCGCCGTCGGCACCTTCTCGGGCGCCACGGCCCTGGCCGCCAGCGCCAGCGAGCCGCCGTCGGTGCTGCGCGAGCGCGTGACGTCCAAGGGCGGCACTACCTACGCGGCGATCACGTCGATGCAGAAGGCGGACGTCGCCGCCAAGTTCAAGGCCGCGATCCGGGCCGCCCACCTGCGCGCCGGCGAGCTGGGCGCCGAGTTCGGCAAGGGCTGATCCGCCGGTTCAGCCGAAGGCGTAGCCCGCGGCGACACCGGCGAACACCGTGAAGCCAAGCCAGTGGTTGAGGCGGAAGGCCTTGAAGCAGCCTTCGCGGCTGCGGTCGCGGATCAGGCGCCAGTGCCACAGGGCCTGCGCTGCCGCCGCGGCGATCGCCAGGTAGAACACCGGGCCCAGCCCCAGGCCCGCGCCGACCGCGGTCCAGACGACGAGGAACATCGCGTAGCACGCCATCACGATCGCGACGTCGAAACGCCCGAAGGTGATCGCCGAGGTCTTCATGCCGATGCGCAGATCGTCGTCGCGGTCGACCATCGCGTATTCGGTGTCGTAGGCCAGCACCCAGAACAGGTTGCCTGCCAGCAGCCACCAGGCCAGTGCGGGCACCTCGGCGCGGACGGCGGCAAAGGCCATCGGAATGCCGAAGCTGAAGGCGATGCCGAGCACCGCCTGCGGAATCGACACGAAGCGCTTCGCGTAGGGATACACCAGCGTGACGGCCAGCGCGACGAACGACCACCACACGGTCACCCGGTTGGTGGTGAGCACCAGCGCGAAGGCGCACAGGGCGAGCACCGCGCCGACCGCCAGCGCCTCCTTGACGGAGATCGCGCCGCTCGTGACCGGCCGCTGCGCGGTGCGCTTGACGTGGCGGTCGAACTCGCGGTCGGCGACATCGTTGATGCAGCAGCCCGCGCTGCGCATCAGGATGGTGCCGAGCACGAACACCGCCAGCAGGTGCCAGCCGGGCCAGCCGCCGGCAGCGAACCACAGCGCACCCAGGGTCGGCCACAGCAGCAGCAGCCAGCCGGCTGGCCGGTTCCAGCGGATCAGATCGAGCCACAGCGAGATCCGCGAACGCCCGGACGTCATCGTCATCGACACGCTGCGAGCCAGGTTGCGCGAATCACTCCTCGAGCAGCGAGCGCAGCATCCAGGCGGTCTGGTCGTGCACGGTGCAGCGCGCGGTGAGCATGTCGGCGGTGGGGTCGTCGCCGGCTTCTTCGGCGACCGGGATGAACTCGCGCGCGATGCGCGAGACGGTCTCGTGTCCCTTGACCAGGATGCGCACCATCTCCATGGCCTTGGGCGGCGTCTGCGGCACGTCGGGCACGGTCGCGATCTTGCTGAACTCGGAGTAGGAACCCGGGGCGTAGTGGCCCAGCGCGCGGATGCGCTCGGCGATCACGTCGGTCGAGCCCCACAGCTCGGTGTACTGGGTCATGAACATCGCGTGCAGCGAGTTGAAGTGCGGACCGGTCACGTTCCAGTGGAAGTTGTGCGTGGTCAGGTAGAGGGTGTAGGTGTCGGCCAGCACGCGGCTCAGGCCTTCGGCGATGGCGGCCCGATCCTGGCGATCGATGCCGATGTTGATGATCGGCGCGTTGCGGCTGCCGGACTCCTCGGCCACCTTGACTCCGCCCTTCTTGGGCACCTTGCCGGCGGAGGATGCCGGTGCGGGGGTGGCGGGCGACTTCGGCTTCTTGATGACTTTGGCCATGGCGACAGGTTCTTTCTACAGAAGAGTTGACGAGGACAGAGCCGCACTCTAGCGCAAGCTTCCAGACAGTTGAGGACAGAGCAAAAACTGCTGGCGCAGTTTTTGGTCTGTCCCGCAAAGCTTCACGAAAGCCTCTTGACGCCCGGCAATTCGCAGGCGTAGATCGCGTTGCGCAGCGCGGCGATCGCCTCGTAGCGCGTGAAGCTGCGGCGCCAGGCCAGCACCACGCGGCGCGTCGGCGGCTCGCCGCCGTGGGTGTCGCGCACCGGCAGGTAGCGCACGATCTGCTCGGGCTCCTTGCGGCCCTTGCCGCGCGGCTTGAGCGCCTCGGCCGGCACCGACAGCCGCGGCACCAGCGTCACGCCCATGCCCGAGGCCACCATGTGCTTGATGGTCTCGAGCGAGGAGCCCTCGAAGCTCTTGCGGATGCCTTCGGCGTTGCTCGAGAAACGCGCGAACTCGGGGCACACCTCGAGCACGTGGTCGCGAAAGCAGTGGCCGGTGCCGAGCAGCAGCATGGTTTCCTTCTTGAGTTCGTCGGAGGTCACGGACTCGCGGTCGGCCAGCGGATGGTGCGCCGGCAGCGCGGCCATGAAGGGCTCGTCGTAGAGCCCGGCCATCGCGAGGCCGGTGTCGGGAAAGGGCTCGGCCATGATCGCGCAGTCGATCTCTCCGGCGCGCAGCATCTCGAGCAGCTTGGCAGTGAAGTTCTCCTGCAGCACCAGCGGCATCTGCGGCGTGCGGGTGATGATCTGGCGCACCAGGTCGGGCAGCAGGTAGGGGCCGATGGTGTAGATCACGCCGAGGTTCAGCGGGCCCGACAGCGGGTCCTTGCCGCGCTTGGCGATCTCCTTGATGCTCGCGGCCTGGTCGAGCACGCTCTGCGCCTGCTGGACGATCTGTTCGCCCAGCGGCGTCACCGTGACTTCGCCCGCGCTGCGCTCGAAAAGCTTCACCTCGAGCTCGTCCTCGAGCTTCTTGATCGCCACCGACAGCGTGGGCTGCGAGACGTAGCAGGCCTCGGCAGCCTTGCCGAAATGCCGCTCGCGGGCAACTGCGACGATGTATTTGAGTTCGGTCAGGGTCATAGCTTTCGTCAATTATTGCTCGCCCCCGGCTTGCCCCGCCCTTCGGTCAGGCCTTGAGGTACTCGGCCTTGCTTCCTAGCCATCGGTCCACGTGCCTGGCGGCGAGTCCTGGATGCCGGTCGAGCATCCGCGGCGCCAGCTCCCGGGCCCAGTCGAGCAGCACGAGGTCGGTGCTGAGGTCGGCGAAGCGCAGCAGCGGCGCACCCGACTGGCGCGCCCCGAGGAATTCGCCCGGACCGCGGATCTCGAGGTCGCGGCGCGCGATCTCGAAGCCGTCGGCGGTCTCGGCCATGGCCTTGAGCCGCGCGCGCGCGGTCTCGCCCACGCGGCCGCCTTCGTTGGGCGCGTACAGCAGCACGCAGGCCGAGGCCGCGGCGCCGCGGCCGACCCGGCCTCGCAGCTGGTGCAGCTGCGAGAGCCCGAAGCGCTCGGCATGCTCGATCACCATCAGCGAGGCATTGGGCACGTCGACCCCGACCTCGATCACCGTGGTGCTGACCAGCACCTGCAGCCTGTTGGCGGTGAAGCTCTCCATGACCGCCTGCTTCTCCGCGGTCGGCATGCGCGAATGCAGCAGGCCGACGCCGACCTGTTCGCCGAGCGCGTCCGCCAGTTCATCGCGGGTCTCGGTGGCGTTGCGCAGGTCGACCGCCTCGCTCTCCTCGATCAGCGGGCAGACCCAGTAGACCTGCCGCCCCTGCTGCAGCTGGGCCTGGATCCGGTCGATGACCTCGTCGCGGCGGTGCTCGGCCACCAGCTTGGTAACGATCGGCGTGCGGCCCGGCGGCAGCTCGTCGAGCGTGGAGACATCGAGGTCGGCGTAGTAGCTCATGGCCAGCGTGCGCGGGATCGGCGTCGCGCTCATCATCAGCAGATGCGGTTCGAGTCCGGCGCCGGGCCGCCCCAAGCCGGCCTCAGGGTCGCCATTGCGGCCGACCGCCTTGCCGCGCAAGGCCAGCCGCTGGGCGACGCCGAAGCGGTGCTGCTCGTCGATGATCGCCAGCGCGAGCCTCCTGAAATGCACCTTCTCGGAGATCACGGCGTGGGTGCCGATCACCAGCGCCGCCTCGCCGCTCTCGACCGCGGCCGACATCTGGTCGCGCTCCTTCTTCTTCTGGCTGCCGGTGAGCCAGGCGACGCGCAAGCCCCGCTCGGCCAGCAGCGGATCAAGCCAGCCGACCAGCTTGCCGAAGTGCTGGGCCGCGAGGATTTCGGTCGGCGCCATCAGCGCGCACTGGTGGCCGGCGTCGATGCAGCGCGCCGCAGCCAGCGCCGCCACCACGGTCTTGCCGGAGCCGACGTCGCCCTGCAGCAGCCGATGCATCGGCAGCGCGCGCGCCAGGTCACGCGTGATCTCGTCGCCCACGCGCTGCTGCGCACCGGTCAATGCGAAGGGCAGCGCGGCCAGCAGCTCGCTGTGCAGCGATGCACCCGCAGGCGCGGCGCCCAGCACCGGCGCCTGCTGCGCCGCCCGCGCACGCCGCGCCTGCAACTGCGACAGCTGCTGCGCCAGCAGCTCGTCGGCCTTGAGCCGCTGCCAGGCCGGATGGCTGTGATCCTCCAGCGTCGCCATCGAGACGTCGGGCGCGGGATAGTGCAGGAAGCTCAGCGCGCTTCGAAGGTCCCAGGCGCCGGGCGGCGCGGCGCCCGCGGGCAGGGTCTCGTCGAGCACCGCCCGCGCCAGGCCGCTGCGGACCTCGCGCCGCAGCACCGGCTGGGCCAGGCCCGCGATGGTCGAATAGACCGGCGTCAGCGCCTCGGGAAGCTGGGTGCCCGCGGCCTTGACGGCCGGATGCATCATCTGCCGCCCGATGAAGCCGCCGCGCACCTCGCCGCGCACGCGCACCCGGGCGCCGACCGCGAGCTGCTTGTGCTGCGAGGGATAGAAATTGAAGAAGCGCAGCTGGCAGGTGTCGCTGCCGTCGTCCACGGTCACGATCAGCTGGCGCCGCGGGCGGAACACGACCTCGCTCTCGGTCACGACCGCCTCGATCTGCGCCATCTCGCCGTCGCGCACGTCCGCCAGCCGCACGATGCGGGTCTCGTCCTCGTAGCGCATCGGCAGGTAGAGCGCGAAGTCGATGTCGCGCAGCAGGCCGAGCTTGCGCAGCGCCCTCTGCACCGCGCTGAGGCCGGTGCCGGGCGCGGGTGCGGCAACGGGCTTTTCTGCTGGTGGGGACTTGGACGCGGCGGGCATGGGACAATTCTGCCCGGCTCTTCGCCGCTCCCTCTTTCCCATGCCTCCTTGGCACGGGCCCGTCCGGCCCTCAAGCACCATGCGCGCCTTCACGCTTTCCGATTTCGATTTCAATCTGCCGCCCGAACTGGTGGCCCAGCATCCCGCCGCCGAGCGCAGCGCCTCGCGCCTGCTCGACGGCACCGGCCCGGCGCCGGTCGACCGCATCTTCAACCAGCTGCCTTCGCTGCTGCGCAGCGGCGACCTGCTGGTGTTCAACGACACGCGGGTGGTCAAGGCCCGGCTTTTCGGCGAGAAGCCCACCGGCGGCAAGCTCGAACTGCTGGTCGAGCGGGTGCTCCAGGGCGCCGAGGTCGTGGCCCACATGAAAGTCAGCAAGAAGCCGCCCGTCGGCACCACGCTGGCCATGACGGGCGGCTTCACGGCCACGCTGCTGGGCCGCTGGCCCGAGGAGGACGGCGCCCTGTTCCGCTTTCGTTTCGACGGCCCGGCGGGCGAGGACCCCTACGCGCTGATGGAGCGCTGCGGCCACGTGCCGCTGCCGCCCTACATCACGCACGCCGATTCGGCCGCCGACGAGAGCCGCTACCAGACGGTGTTCGCGCGCGTGCCCGGCGCGGTCGCGGCGCCCACCGCGGCCCTGCATTTCGACGCCGCGCTGCTGTCCGAGCTCGACGCCCGCGGGGTCCAGCGCGCCAGCGTCACGCTGCACGTGGGCGCCGGCACCTTCCAGCCCGTGAAGACCGAGAACATCGCCGAACACGCGATGCACGCGGAGCGCTACGACGTGCCGCAGGCCACGCAGCGCGCCATCGCCGAGTGCAAGGCCCGCGGCGGCCGGGTGGTCGCGGTCGGCACCACCACCGTGCGCACGCTCGAGAGCTGGGCCCGCAGCGGCGAGGCCAGCGGCGACACCCGGATCTTCATCACGCCGGGCTTCGAGTTCGCGCATGTCGACCTGCTGGTCACCAACTTCCACCTGCCCAAGAGCACGCTGATGATGCTGGTCAGCGCCTTCGCCGGCTACGAGCGCGTGATGGCGCTCTACGCCCACGCGATCCGCGAACGCTACCGCTTCTTCAGCTACGGCGACGCCATGCTGCTGGAGCGGGTGCGGCCATGAAGAACCTGTGCTGGCTGGCGCTGGCGACGCTGCTGCTGCCGCTCGCCGCGGCGGCGCGCGGCTACACCCCGCAAGGCCGATGCGGGGACTACGCGCGGCTTGACATCCGCAGCCCGGCCGGCACTTGCGTCGCGCTGCTCGCCGACGAGAACGAAGGCCTGCGCGCACCGCGGCGCGTGCTCGAGGTCGCGCCCGGACGCTACTGGGTCGTCGACATGGGCTCCTGGGAGCCGCGCAAGGGCCGCCTGCTCGAGATGACGCTCCCTGCGGACGGCCCGCTGCCGCGCCGCGCGCGCTTCACGGTGCTCGCCGAGCAACTCGACCGCCCGCTCGGCCTGGCCCTGGGCCCGGACGGAAAGATCTACGTCGGCGAAGCCGGCAGCATCTGGCGGACCCCGGTCCCCGCGGCCGGGGGCCTGCCGCAGCGCGAGAGGCTGATCGGCGACCTGCCCCAGGACGGCAGGCATCCGCTGAAGGAACTCGCCTTCGGTCCGGACGGCCGGATGTACGTGAACATGGGCTCGGAATCGGACGACTGCCGCGACGGCGCCAAGCCCTACCCGCTGCCCTGCCCCGACGGCGCCGGCCCGATGCCGCGCGCCGCGGTCTACGAGGCCAGCTTCGGCGGCGACGGATTCGGGCTGCAGGCCTTCAGGCCCTTCGCCACCGGGCTGCGCAATTCGGCCGCACTGGCAGTGCTGGCCGACGGGCCGGCCAAGGGCACGGTGCTGCAGGGCGAGAACTCGATCGACTACGACCCGGCCGACCAGCCGCCCGAGGAGCTCAATCGACTCCAGGCCGGCCGCCACTACGGATGGCCCTACTGCGTGGGCCGCCGCCAGCCGGCCCGCGGCTACGAGGCACGCTTCGACTGCAGCCGCACCGAGGCGCCCTGGATGCTCTGGCCCGCGCACGTCGCACCGCTGCAGATGCAGCTCGGGCCTGCCGGCAGCCGCTTCGCCGGCCAGCTGCTGGTCGCCTGGCGCGGCCATCGGCCCGCGGGCCACCGCGTGGTCGGCTACAAGCTGGACGCCAAGGGAATGCCATCGGGCCGCCCGATCGACTGGCTCGCCGGCTGGACCGCCCAGCCCGGCGTGCGGCCGCTGGGCCGCCCGACCGGGTTGACCGTCGACCGCCAGGGCCGGATGCTGGTGGTCGAAGACTTCAACCGCACCGTTCTCATGCTGATCTCCGACGGCTCCGCCGCCGCTTCTGCAAGACCCAAGAAATGACCACCACACTGCCTCGCCTGCAATTCGAACTCCTCGCCACCGATCCGCAGAGCCACGCGCGCCGCGGCACCCTGACGCTCAACCATGGCGTGGTGCAGACCCCGATCTTCATGCCCGTGGGCACCTACGGCACGGTCAAGGGCGTGATGCCACGCAGCCTGCACGAGATGGGCGCACAGATCATCCTCGGCAATACCTTCCACCTGTGGATGCGGCCCGGCCTCGACGTCATGTCGGCCTTCGGCGGCCTGCACCAGTTCGAGAAATGGGACAAGCCGATCCTCACCGACTCGGGCGGCTTCCAGGTCTGGTCGCTCGGCGCGATGCGCAAGATCAGCGAGGAAGGCGTCCGCTTCGCGTCGCCGGTCAACGGCGACAAGCTGTTCCTCACGCCCGAGGTCTCGATGCAGATCCAGACCATCCTCAACAGCGACATCGTGATGCAGTTCGACGAATGCACGCCCTACGACGTCGACGGCCACGTGACGACCGAGGCCGAAGCCCGCCAGTCGATGGAGCTGAGCCTGCGCTGGGCGCGCCGCTGCCAGTCGGAGTTCGACCGGCTCGAGAACCCGAACGCGCTGTTCGGCATCGTGCAGGGGGGCATGTTCGAGAACCTGCGCGAGGAATCGCTCGCCAGACTGGTCGAGATGGATTTCCCGGGCTATGCGATCGGCGGCGTCAGCGTCGGCGAACCCAAGGACGAAATGCTGCGCATCATGGCCCACACGCCGCACCTGCTGCCGGCCCACAAGCCGCGCTACCTGATGGGTGTGGGCACGCCGGAAGACCTGGTCGAAGGCGTGGCGCAGGGCGTCGACATGTTCGACTGCGTGATGCCGACCCGCAATGCGCGCAACGGCACCCTGTTCTCGCGCTACGGCGACCTCAAGATGCGCAACGCCCGCCACAAGAGCGACCCGCAGCCCATCGATGCCAGCTGTACCTGCCATGCCTGCGCCGGCGCCTCGGGCGTGTCGTGGGAGGCGGGCGGGCGCGACGGCTTCAGCCGCGCCTACCTGCACCACCTCGACCGCTGCGGCGAGATGCTGGGGCCGATGCTGACCACCATCCACAACCTGCACTACTACCTGAACCTGATGCGCGAGATCCGCGAGGCGCTCGACGCCGGCTCCTTCGCCGAATTCCGCGCCCGCTTCAAGGCGGACCGGGCGCGCGGCATCTAGGCCGAGCGCAAGGTCCAGGACCCCGCCAGCGTCTCGCCCGGCGCCAGCACCGCGCCGCCGATCTCCTCCGTCCCGTGGCGGCCCGCGAGATGGATCGCATCGGTGCACTGGCTCACCGGCTCGGCGCAGAAATGCCCGCCGCCGCGCGGACAGTAGAGGACGAAGAAATCCAGCGGCGCTTCGGCCGCCAGCACCAGCGTGCGAGCCACATCGGGCCACTCGATGCGGGCCTCGCGCTGCCAGCCCGCGAAGTTGTTGTCGAGGTCGAGTTCCGACAGCAGCACGCCCTCGCGCAGCCGCGCCACTTCGGCGGTCGGCTCCAGGGCCACCGGCATCACTTCGGCATCGGAACGCCACATGGCCGCGGTCGCGCTGCGCAGCCGCGTGCCGGGACGGTGCGCAAAGTACGGGTGATGGCCGATGCCGGCGGGCATCGGCGCCGTGTCGCGGTTGGTCAGCGCCAGCGTGCAGCGAAGCCCCGCCGGATCGAGTTCGAAGCGCTGCGAGGCCTCGAAGGCCCAGGGCCATTGATCGTCGGCCTCGAAGGCCAGCGTGAGCCGGGCATGGGCCGGTCCGGCCTCGGCCACCTGCCAGGGCCGCAGCCACCCGAGGCCGTGCAGCGCGTGCTTGCCCGACGGCCGTGCCGGGTGCGTGGCGGCGATCGCGATGTCGCGGCCCGCGAAGCGCGCACGGCTGTCACGGATGCGGTTGCACCAGGGCAGCAAAGGAAAGCTGCCCATCGCGAAGGGATCGCCGCGCGCCACATCCTGCGCGGAGGCCGGCCGCAGCCAGTCGAGCCGCTCGCCGCCGCGCTGCTCGTGCAGGGCCGCGATGGCGCCACCCACCTGCGGCGCCAGCAGCAGCCGCAACCGGCCGGCTGCGAGTTCGACCAGGCCACCGGAGCCGGCTGCGTCTGTCTCGTCGTGATTCATGCGATGGGCATCCCGTCAGCGGTTGCGAACGCGGGCATTCTCGTTCACACGGGTGGCGAGCGGCACGGGTGGCGGTCAGAATTTGCGCATGACCTCATCGACCTCCCCTGCCCCCTCCGCCATCTACCCGTCGCTGGCCGGGCGCACCGTCTTCATTTCCGGCGGCGCCTCCGGCATCGGCGAGAGCCTGGTGCGCGCCTTCCATGCGCAGGGCGCGCGGGTCGGCTTCTGCGACCTCGACGCCGCCGCCGGCAGCGCGCTGGCGCAGCAGCTGGGCGGCAGCAACGCGCCGCTGTTCCAGGTCTGCGATGTCACCGATGTGGCCGCGCTGGGCGCCGCGATCGCCGCGGTGCGGGCGCACTTCGGGCCGATCCAGGTGCTGCTCAACAATGCCGCCAACGACCGCCGCCACCAGATGGCCGACGTCACGAGCGAAGATTTCGATCGCCTGGTGGCGGTCAACTTCAAGCACCAGTTCTTCGCTGCCCAGGCGGTGGCCGACGACATGCGCGGGCTCGGCGGCGGCTCGATCATCAACTTCGGCTCGATCAGCTGGATGATCAAGGGCGCCGGCTACCCGGTCTACCAGGCCTGCAAGTCGGCCGCGCGCGGACTCACGCGCTCGCTGGCGCGCGACCTCGGCAAGGCCCGCATCCGGGTCAACTCGATCGTGCCGGGCTGGGTCATGACCGAGCGCCAGCTGCGCCTGTGGGTCAAGCCCGAATCGGCCGCCGAGATCGACGCCGCCCAGTGCCTGCCGGGCCGTGTGATGGCCGAGGACATCGCCAGCATGGCGCTGTTCCTCGCCGCCGACGATTCGAAGATGTGCACCGCCCAGGACTACGTGGTGGACGCCGGCTGGACCTGAAGCGGGCCGGGCAACGGTGCGGGAGGCGTGCCCGCCGCTTCCGCCGCCGTGCCGCAGGCGTGGCAGAACTTGGCGAAGGCGCTCTTGCGCGCATCGCAGGCCCGGCAATGGTCGAACAGGCCGATGCCGCAGTGCGGGCAGAAGTCGATCTCGGTGTTCTTGAGGTCCACCGGACGCTCGCAGCCCGGACACACGCTCTTGGCCAGCCGCGCCAAGGCCGTGTCGTAGCTCAGCTCGTTGCGCCGCACCGTCTCGGGTTGCGCCTCCGCGAGCTTCTGCCGCGCCAGGTAGCGGTTGAGCGCCAGGATCGCGTAGCGCCCGACCAGCACGGTCACCACGATGCCCACCACGTAGCGCACGTAGCCGCCGTAGCTCGGCAGGTAGGGCACCAGTTCGACGAAGAAGGCGAACAGCGCGAAGTAGATGAAGCCCCACACGAAGGGCCACCAGCTGCTCTTGCGCTTCTTCGCGAACAGCCAGCCGGCGATCACCAGCAGCGGCAGCGTGAGCGCCAGCCGGTACAGGAAGACGCGCAGCTCGACCTTGCGGTTCTCGGCTTCGAGCTTCTTGCGCGCCGCCTCCTCGAGCACCGCGAGCTGCTGCTGGGCCCGCTGCCGCGACTGCCGGCCGTCGAGCGCGATCTGCCGCTGCGCCACCACGTTGCGCTCGGCCTCGTCCTCCTTCGACTTCAGCGCGTCGAGCGCCCGGGTGCGGGCGATCAGCTCGGTGTCCTGGTCGGGCTGGGCGGTGGCGCGGCGGGTGGCGAGCCAGTTGCCGAAGGTCTCGCGCGCCGCCCGGCTGGCCTGCTGCGCCGTGACCAGCTTGAGATCCGCCTGCTCGCGCTCGCGCGCGGCCTGCTGCTCGCTGCGCTCGGCCTCGCGCACCGTGTCGCGCAGCGGGTCGGCCGCCGCGCGGTCGATGAAGTCGTCGAGTTCGAGCCGGTGCTCGACCTGGGGCAGGTCGCCGACTCGTGCTACCGAGCCCGACCAGGAAGCTGGCGAACACAATCGCCACCACCCAGAGGCCGCGGCGAAACCACTTTTCGGACAGGCGCAGTGCCTTGCTCATTGCATTCTTCCTCTGTTGACGACGGGACGATCCCTGCGGGCTGATTCTGGACGATGGCCTGCCGCGCATCCGGGTCCATCGGGAACACGAACACGCCGGCCACGATCACGGTCGCGGCCATCGCCGCGGCCTGCAGCCCCAGCTTCGCGAGGTGCTGCGGACGCGACACCCGCTGGCGGTACTCGTGCTCGTAGGGACCGAAATTGGTGGACTGACGGCTCACCACGGATTTCCGCCCTGCGGCAGGACCCGCCCCATGGCCGGCAGCATCGACGAGGTGGCGAGGGCGTCGCCCTGCGCCGGGGCCTTGGCCGGCGCGACGATGTGGGTGCAGGCCGCGCAGGCCGCGACCAGGAAAGTGAGCAGGTACTGCTTCATGGGGTCCTCTCCGCCAGGGTGTGAAAAAGTGCGCGGATCATGGTCCGCGCCCTCGCCGCCCGGGATGCATTAATGGCACGGTGGCGATACCGTGCGCCGCCGGTATCGTTACTTGATACCCAGCGGTGTCCGACGCCCCGCCAGCAGATCGGCGCGCGTGAAAGGCTGCTCGATCCCGGCCAGCCGCACCGCGATCCTTTCGAGCAGCCCCTGGGTCGGCGCCGGCGTGCCGGGCTTGAGGAACAGCACCGGGGTCGCCAGGCTCAGCAGCACCAGCGTCCAGCTGATGCGGGGGTGCGGCAGTCGATGCTGCCACCAGAGGAAGATGCCGCTGACCGCGACGCCCAGCGCATAGCCGGCGACCACCTCCGACACCGAATGGGCGTCGAGCGCCAGCCGGGTCAGCCCGATGAAGGCGGCGAGCAGCCATCCGAAGACCGCCGCCGCGACCCGCACGGGATGCTCCCAGCGCGAGACCGCCAGCCAGCAGGCGACCGGCCAGACGCTGGCCGCGATCGCCGTGTGGCCACTGAAGCCCGTGAAGTCGAGCCTGGCGCTGCCGATGCCCCAGCCCAGGAAGGCGATCTTCGAGGTCGCGATCAGCCCGCCGCCGAAGCCGAACAGCAGGATCCACAGCAGCGCCAGCGGGCGGGTGGGGCTGCGGATGCCGAGCCAGACCGTGATCCAGAGGGCGGCGGGCAACAGGAAGCCGCTGTCACCGAGCCAGGTGATCGCGTGCAGGAATTCGTGGGGGCCGGGCATCGGGCGGGCGTCAGGTGCCGAGAAGCACGCTCACGCGCCGCTGCAGGGTTTCGGGCCGGACCTCGGCGCCAGGCATCGCGCTGCCGACGCGCAGCCCGACGCGGCTGAAGAAGCCGCGCCGGAACGGCCGCACCATGGCGACGTTCTGGCCGTCACGCGCCTCGATCCGGCTGAAGAACGAGCCCCAGAGATTGGTCAGCGCCATCGGGATCACCGGCGGCTCGACCCCCTCGGCCCGCGCGCCTTCGAGGATCTTCATGACGCCGCCCTTGAACGGTTGCAGGCTGCCGTCGCGCGTGATCGCACCCTCCGGGAAGATGGCGAGCAGATCGCCTTCGCGCAGCACTTGCACCGCGTCGGCGAAGGCCTGCTCGTAGGCGGCCGGGTCTTCCTTCTGCGGCGCGATCGGGATCGCCTTGGCGAGCCGGAACAGCGCGCCGAGCACCGGCACGCGGAAGATCCGGTGGTCCATGATGAAGCGGATCGGTCGCGGGCTGGCGGCCATCAGCAGCACCGCGTCGACGAAGCTCACGTGGTTGCAGACCAGCACCGCCGGCCCCTCGGCCGGAATGTGCTCCTGACCCCGGATGTCGAAGCGGTAGACGAAGTGCGAGAGCACCCAGGCCAGGAAGCGAAGCAGGTATTCGGGAACCAGCATGAAGATGTAGAAGGCGACCACCGCGTTGGCGATGCCGGTGATGAGGAAGATCTGCGGAATCGTGAAGCCGGCCTTCAGCAGCGCCCCGGCGATGACCGAGCTGGCGATCATGAAGAGCGCGTTCAGGATGTTGTTGGCCGCGATGATACGGGCCCGGTGGGTGGGCCGGCTGCGCAGCTGGATCAGCGCGTACATCGGCACGCTGTAGAGCCCGGCGAACAGCGACAGCAGGCCCAGGTCGGCCATCACGCGCCAGTGCGCGGGCTGGGCCGTGAAGGCGCCGAGCCCCATCTGCGCTGCGGCCGGCAGCCCGCGCGAGGCGAAGTACAGGTCGACGGCGAACACGCTCATGCCGATCGCGCCCAGCGGCACCAGGCCGATCTCGACCTGGCGCCGGCTCAGCGTCTCGCACAGCAGCGAGCCGGCGCCGATGCCGACCGAGAACACCACCAGCAGCAGCGAGGCGACCTGCTCGTCGCCGTGCAGCACATCCTTCGCGAAACTCGGGAACTGGGCCAGGAAGACCGCGCCGAAGAACCACATCCAGGAGATGCCCAGCAGCGAGCGGAACACCACCAGATTGCCGTGCGCGAGCTTGAGGTTGCGCCAGGTCTCGCTGACCGGGTTCCAGTTCATCGCCAGGCCCGGGTCGGTGGCCGGGGCCGGCGGGATCGCCTGCGCCATCGCACGGCCGCCCAGCGCCAGCAGCAGGCAGGCGACGGCGACGCTGGCGTGGCCGACCTGCGGCAGGGCGACCAGCAGGCCGCCGGCGACCTGGCCGAGCAGGATGGCCACGAAAGTGCCCATCTCGACCATGCCGTTGCCGCCGGTGAGCTCGCGCGGCGCCAGCACCTGCGGCAGGTAGGCGAACTTCACCGGGCCGAACAGGGTCGAGTGCAGCCCCATGAGGAACACGCAGGCCAGCAGCACCACGGCGTCGGCCCGTATGAAGCCCCAGGCGGCGATCGCCATGATCGCGATCTCGAGGTTCTTGACGAAGCGGATCATCTTCGTCTTGTCGTGCTTGTCGGTGAGCTGGCCGGCGGTGGCCGAGAACAGCAGGAAGGGCAGGATGAACAGCGCGCCGATCGCCAGTCCCGCCATCGCCGGCGGCATCCAGACCAGCTGCAGCTGGTAGGTGACCATCACCGTGAAGGCGAACTTGAACAGGTTGTCGTTGGCCGCGCCGGCGAACTGGGTCCAGAAGAAGGGCGCGAAGCGACGCTGCCCGAGCAGTGCGAACTGGTTGGTGTGGGCGGGCCCCTCGGACGGGCTGGCGGATGCGGCTTCGGTGGTGGGTGTCATTCGAAGGGGGGGGCCGGAATGCCTGGTCCCGCCAGGTCTCAGGCGGTCAACACAGCAGCGTGCGGATTGTGCCGCAGCGTCTGCCGGCCCATGGCCTGCAGCGCGTGCAGCACCGGGAGCGCCGCCAGCGCGGCGGTCAGGTGCTTGAGGCTGTGGCCCGACAGCAGCTGGTGCGTGGCCGCATAGATCGCATGGTCGGCCAGCTCGAACAGCTTGGCCAGCGCGTAGAAGAACAGCACCCAGCCAAGCTTGAGGCCGATGGCGCCGGCCACCGGCCGGGTCAGCGCCAGTGCCAGCACCAGCGCCATGCCGCCCAGCTGCAGCAACGCCCAGGGCAAGGCATTGCCGCTGACATGACAGACCGCCGCCGCCAGCAAGCCGCCGCCGAAGGTGAACCAGGCGGCCGGCCAGCCGGCGCGGGCGCTGACCCGTTCGCAGACCGCGAAGCCGACCAGTCCCGCGAAGGCCACCGCCATGCCGGCCCGGTCCGCCGCGAGCCGCAGGTCGTCCGGCTGCAGGTGGTAGAAGGCCGAGCCGAGCGCAGTGAGGACCAGGCCGGCGAAGAACATCCAGGCGCAGTCGAGCGCGTTGACCGGGGGCTGCACCTCGGCCTGCGGCAGCGGCGCCGCATCCTGCAGCTGTTCGTGGGCCCGGTCCAGCCGGCGCAGGGTGCGCAGGCCCCAGATGCCCAGCACCGCGAACGGCAGGTTGCTGAGCACGTCCATCGCATTCGGCAGCGCCCGCCACGGCTGACCATCGGCGAAAGGAGCACCCCCCAGCGCGGGCGCAGGCACCGACGGGCCGAGGACCGCCGCGCCGACCAGCAGCGCGGCCAGCGCCAGCAGGGAGCGTTCGCGACGGGAAAGGGGCGGCAGGGAGGACATGGCAGGCTCCGGTGGGTGGCTCGAGGAAGTGGAATCTAGGTTGTCAACCCGTCGGACGGCATCGAGAATCGATACGGAGCACTTTTTCACCACCTCCGGTATCAATCCGCAATACTCCCTCCCGCCATGAGTACCACTGTCGACCTGGTCAACGCCCTCAAGAACGAACTCAAGTCCGCCCACATGACCTATGCCGACCTGGCCAGGTCGCTCGACATGGCCGAGTCCAGCGTCAAGCGGATGCTGGCCAAGGGAGACATGCCGCTGACCCGGGTCGACGCCATCTGCCGGGCGCTGAAGATCGACTTCGCCGAACTGGCGCGCCGGGTGGCGGACGCGCAGCCGCTGCTCAAGGAGCTCACGCTCGAGCAGGAGAAGGCGGTGGTGAAGGACAAGAAGCTGCTGCTGCTGGCGATCTGCGTGCTGAGCCAGTGGACGCTGGAGCAGATCGTCGGCGCCTACCGCATCACCGAAGCCGAATGCATCGGCTACCTGGCACAGCTGGACCGGATCGGCATCATCGAGCTGCGGCCGCTGAATCGCTACCGTCTCAAGCTGGCCAAGACCTTCCGCTGGCGGCCGCACGGCCCGGTGATGGATTTCTTCCGCGAGAACGTGGTGCTCGACTACTACCGCGGCGGCTTCGACGGCCCGGCCGAGGGCCTGCTGCTGGTGCACGGCTCGATCAGCAAATCGCTGGCGCCGGCCTTCCTGGACCGGCTGCAGCGAGTGGCGCAGGATTTCGCCCAGCAGCACCAGACGGACCAGAAGCTGACCCCCAAGGAGCGCGAGGGCTACACCCTGCTGCTGGGCATGCGGAACTGGGAGTTCGAGCTGTTCACCCGCCTGCGCAGGGCCTGAAACACACAGAAACCGGTTTCTTCGATAAAATTCGCCCTCGCAGAAAAGCGGACGCAAGCGTCCCACCGATGGCGCAATCTCCCATGAACGCTCAGGTGAACCGCCGCAATCGCGGTTCGAATACTGCCTCAATTCGATCAATCGCCGACTGGAGAGTCACCACGCCAAGTGGTGCACCGAAGGAGCAAACCTGTGGCCCGTGGCCAGGTGGTGAAACTCTCAGGTAACAGAGACAGGGGGAGCGGCAGTCTGAACCCCGGGTCTTGCCGCTTCCTACAGTGAGCGCTAACGCCCGCCGTTCATGCCCTCCCAAAAGGATTCGGACATGCGCGTGGTTGTACTTGGCGCCGGCTTGCTCGGCGTGACTTCGGCCTACTATCTTCAGCAGCTCGGCCACGAGGTGACCGTGGTCGACCGGCATGCCACGCCGGCAGCCAAGGCCCGCGGGATGGCGACCACCGCCAGCCCGCATGCGCTGCGTGCCGCGGGCGCTGCGCCGCGGCGCGGCAAGAAGCTGTCCCGTCTGTGCGACGGCATCCGCCGCGGCCTCTCGCGGCTCATGGACCGGGCCGTCGGCACGCCGCCCAAGCGCGATCCGCTCGACCATCTGGTGCGCCTGGCCGCCTACAGCCGCAAGAGCGCGCGCGCCCTGCGCGAGGAAGCCGGCGTCTCCCACGGCAGCCGTTCGACCGGCCTCTTGAACCTCTACACCGATGCCGACGCCTTTCGCGTCCGGATCGCCGGCGCCACGCACTGGTCCTCGCTCGGCTGCGAGGAACGGCTGCTGTCGGCCGATGAAGCGCTCGTCGTCGAACCGGCGCTGAAGGCGATGCGCAGCAGGCTGGCCGGTGCGACCTACGCGCTGGAGGACCCGGCGCGCGATCCCGCGCAGTTCGCCGCCAGCCTGGTGTTCCTCTGCCGCGCCGCCGGCGTGCGCTTCATGACCCGCCACACCGTGGTCGCACTCAAGGAGCGGGACGGCCGCATCGACCATGTCGAACTGCTCGATGCCGCCGGCCAGCCGACCACCCTGCGCGGACAGGCCTACGTGCTGGCGCTGGGCGCATCGAGCGTGCCGCACGCCGAAGACCTGGGCATCGACATGCCGCTGCGCTTCGTGCGCGAATACATCGTCACGATGCCGCTGCTGAACCCCGCGCTGGCACCGCGCATCCCGTTGCGCGACCGCCAGGGCAAGCTGCGCATCACGCGGATCGAATCGCCGTCCGGCGACCAGCTGCGGGTCCAGGCCATCGTGCAGGCCGGGCTCGACGAGGAAGCCGAACCCGACTCGGACCGCTTCCGGGCGATCGTGCGCCGCACCGAGATGCTGCTGCCTGGCGTCGCCGACGCCGCGCGCGCCAGCTTCGACACCGCGATGCAGGCGTCCAGCACCAACCGGCTGCCGATGATCGGCAAGACCCGGCTGCCGAACCTGTTCCTGAACACGGCACCCGGCACGCGCACCTGGGTCCACGCCTGCGGCGCGGGCAAGTCGATCGCGCGCATCGTCAGCGGCCTCCGGCCCGAACTCGACTTCGCGTTCCGCCGCCCCTAGCGCGGGAAGGCGCAAGCCCACTACAATCCGCCCACTGCAGGAGAGCGGGCCCACGGGCCCCACCGAAGGCGCAAACTCCCATAAACGCTCAGGTCGGCCCACGCGATGGGCTCGTACTGCAGTTCACTGTCAAAGCCGTCTGGAGAGCCACCACGCCAAGCGTGGTGCACCGAAGGAGCAAACCCGTTGCGGGCGCAGCGGGTGAATCTCTCAGGTACCGAGGACAGGGGGAGCGGCAACTTGGACGCGCGGTCCGGTTGCTTTCGTTTCCGACAGCAATCCGTTTTCCTCGCGTTCGAGCGCTGCAACCATCAAGGGTTCTCGATATGCGCGTGATCGTTCTTGGCGCCGGCCTGCTCGGCGTGACCTCGGCCTACTACCTCCAGCAACTCGGCCACGAAGTGACCGTGGTCGACCGCCAGGCCACGCCGGCGGCAGAAACCAGCTTCGCCAACGGCGGCCAGATCTCGGTCAGCCATGCCGAGCCATGGGCCAATCCGGGGGCGCCGCTCAAGGTGCTGCAGTGGCTCGGCAGGGAGGATGCACCCCTGCTGTTCCGCATTCGCGCCGACATGCGCCAGTGGCTCTGGGGCCTGCAGTTCCTGCGCGAATGCACGCCGGCGCGCACCCGCCACAACATCGAGCAGATCGTGCGCCTGGGCACCTACAGCCGCGACACGCTGCAGCAGCTGCGGCGCGACACCGGGATCGACTACGACCAGCGCACCCAGGGCATCCTGCACTTCTACACGACGCAGAAGGAGTTCGACGCCGCGCTGGCGCCGGCCGAGCAGATGCGCGCGCTGGGCTGCGACCGGCAGGTGATCTCGGCCGACGAGGCGGTGAGGCTCGAGCCCGCGCTGTCGCACATCCGCCCCAAGCTGGCCGGCGCGACCTACACGGCCGAGGACGAGTCGGGCGATGCCAACCGCTTCGCACGCGGGCTGGCCGGGCTCGCCGAGGCAGCGGGCGTCCGCTTCCTCATGGGCCATACCGTGACCGCCCTGCGCGAAGCCGGCGGCCGCATCGACCACGTCGAGGCGACCGACAGCGAAGGCCGCTTCCAGCGCGTTCGGGGCGACGCCTATGTGCTCGCGATGGGCTCGATGAGCCCGCTGCTCGCGGCGCCGCTGGGCATCCGGCTGCCGATCTATCCGGCCAAGGGCTACTCGGTGACGATGCCGGTCAAGGACGCCTCGAAGGCGCACCAGGTCTCGCTGACCGACGACGAATTCAAGCTGGTGTTCTCGCGCTACACCTCGGCCACGGGCGATCGCCTGCGCATCGCCGGCACGGCCGAGCTCAACGGCTACGACCGCGACCTGAACGCGGTGCGATGCGAGGCGATCGTGCGGCGCGTCGAGGAACTGTTCCCCGGAGCCGGCGATGCCTCCGGCGCGCAGTTCTGGACCGGCCTGCGCCCGGCGACGCCGAGCAACGTGCCGCTGATCGGCGGCACCCGGCTTCCCAACATGTTCCTGAACACGGGCCACGGCACGCTGGGCTGGACCCATGCCTGCGGCTCGGGCAAGTCGATCGCGCGCATCGTCAGCGGGCTGGCGCCGGAAGTCGACTTCGCCTTCACCGGCACCCGCTCGGGGCCGTCCCCGGCCCTGCAGCCGGCCTGAGCGCTCAGGCCGGCGCGGGAGCGTGGGCGCCCAGGCCGGCGCCGGGCCGCCCCAAGGCGGCCTGCGGCCCCCTCGGGGGGCAGCGACCCACACGCAGTGGGGGAGCGTGGGGGCCTTCAGTCGTTGCTGGTGAACACCGTCAGCACGCCTGTATAGCCGTAGAGGTGATTGCGGGCGATCTCGCCGGCGGCGAAGAAGCCGACCAGCGGGACGTCGCCGAGCGCATGCCGCACGATCTGCAGTTCGGCGCCCGGGGCGCCGAAGTGCGGCCCGCCGCGCCCCGAGCAGCTCACGTAGATCGCGCCCGCGATGCGGCGCGCCGGATGCGGCGCTGCCTCGGCCTCGCCGGCGGCGATCTCGCGCGCGGTCGCGAGCGTCTGTTCCTGCGGCTCGAGTTCCTCGCGGATCTCGGCGCAGACGCGCATCAGGTCGGCACGCGCGGTCTGCACGCTGCGGCGGCAGAAGCTCATGCGCATCCCGGTTTCGGCCACATCCGCGATCGCCACGCCGCGACGCGTCGGGTCGAGGCCGATGATGTGGCGCACCCGCACGTCGGCCCCCAGGTCGCCGGTGCGCCGGACACCGTCGCTGCCGGCCTCGACCAGGCCGACCAGCGTGGCACGCACCGCTTCGATGGCCTGCTCGGGCGCGTCGAGCGAAACCCGCAGGTCGGCCAGCAGCACGTCGAGCGCGGGCTCGCCATCGAGTTCCAGCAGCAGATTGCCGTCGGCCCGCGTGATCTCGCGCTCGCGCGACACCGGCTGGCAGCCCTGGGTCACGCGCGAGACCAGCCGCACGCCGTCGCCGAACACCACGCCCGACAGGCCGCCCGAGAACACGCCGCCCACGGCGCCATGCCCCCGGATGTTGCCGTTGCCGCCGATCGCGAACTGCAGCGAGCCGACCCGGCCGGAGGACAGGCCGCCGAACAGGTAGCCGGTGTCGGTGCGCTCCGCCATTTCGGCGATCAGTTCGCCAAGTTCGGGGGTGCGCGGGTCGGCATGCACCAGCGCCGTGTGGGCGGCGAAGCCGCTCATCTCGGAACTGGCGAGCGGCGCCACGCCGGAAAACACGCGGTACTGGTCGCTGGGCAGCGCGCACAGCATCACGCTGAGCGCCGGCTCGTCGAAGTACTCGGCGTTGTTGGCGGCCACGCCGACGCCGACGGTGCCGGTCCAGTCGGTGATCTCGGGCAACTCGGCGCCCAGGTGATCGAGGATCTCCTGGGCATCGGCCCCGTAGTGGTCGGTGATGTAGAGCAGGCCCAGCGTCGGCGAGTGGGCGTAGTCGGGCAGCGCCATCTGGGCCCGCAACTGCGCCAGCACCAGCCCTGCGGCCATGCGCCACTGCGGATGGGTGGCATGCCCCGAAGGAAAGAGTTTCATGGGCCCGGCTTTCAACTCGCGCGCTTGCGCGCCGACGCGGGCCGCTTGGCAGCGGCGGCGCCGCGGGCCGGCGCGGCCTTCTTCGGGGCGGCGGCGGCCGGCCTGGCCGCGCTCTTTCCCGACGTCGGTCCCGCGCCCATCGCGGCCGCGTCCGCCATGGTCGGCACCTTGATCTGGGAGGCGTCCTGCAGCGCCGAACTGGCGATCTGCTGGAACTGCTGCGTGAGCGCCCCCCACCACTGCAGGGGATCGACGACACCGGCCCCGTCGGCCCCCGAGCCGTCCGCCGCCTTGGCGCGCTTGCGCGCCGGTGCCGCTTCGGCCTCCGGCTCCGCTTCGGGTTCGGGCTCGGCGGCGGGAGCCGGCGGCTCGGCGCGGGATGCGGGCTCCGGCGCCGGCGGCCGCGTGAAGGCGCTCGCCAGGTCCTCCATGCGGACGTTCATGCCGCGCAGCGTCGACAGCGTCATCTTCTGGACTTCGAGCGCCTGGATCGTCGCTTTCAGTGCGTGGCCGTTCTGCTCGAGCCAGTACTGCACGGTCTTGAGCTCCTGGATGCGCTTGTCGACCTCCTCGACGCTGAGCGTCGGCGCCACCCAGCTCGACAGGCTCGGCAGGCCCGGCACGGCGCTGGGCGAGGCGCTGGCGCCAGCCAGGTTCTTGAGGAAGTCGAAGCCCGGAACGAACTGACTGAAGGCGAAAGGCTTGTTGGCGTCGCTCATGGAGTGCTCCGGATGTGGTGGTTCTTGTCCGGCCAGCTTACTCCAAGGATCCCGGGTTTTGGGCCAGTGAACGCATCCAGCACTCGCCATCGCGGTCCGGGTTGTGGACAATGACCCACTCGACACAGAATGACACATGTCCATCTTCCATCTCGCCTTCCACGTCCGCGATCTCGATGAAGCCCGGCGCTTCTACGGCGGCGTGCTCGGTTGCGTCGAAGGCCGCAGCACCGACACCTGGGTCGACTTCGACTTCTTCGGCCACCAGATCTCGCTGCACCTCGGCGAGCCCTTCGCCACGTCGCGCACCGGCCGCGTGGGCAACGTCATGGTGCCGATGCCGCACTTCGGCATCGTGCTCGAGCTGCCCGCCTGGAAGGCCCTCGCCGCCCGGCTCGAGGCCTCGGGCATGGACTTCGTGCTGAAGCCGCAGCTGCGCTTCGAAGGCCAGCCCGGCGAGCAATGGACCATGTTCTTCTGCGACCCCTTCGGCAATCCGATCGAGGCCAAGGGCTTCCGGTCGCTCGACACCGTCTACGACGCATGACCCCTGCCGCAGCGCCAACCCCGAGACCGACGCGCCCGCGCGCCGTCGGGGCGGCGGCTGCGCTGCTGCTCGCCTGCGCCGCCGCGCACGCGGTGCAGGACTGCGAGCTCAATGGCCAGGCCGTGAATCCGGCCAACGCAGGCACCACCGCCGGCAAGACCGGCCTGATGCGGTGCAAGGACCGGGACAGCGGCCTGCTCGTGCGCGAGCAGCAGATCCAGAGCGGCACCTTCATGGGCCTGGTCCGGTTCTACGAAAACGGCAAGCTCGCGAAGGAGCACAGCGTGAACGCGCGCGGCAACATGGAGGGCCGGGCGCGCGAGTTCTCGCCCTCCGGCCAGGTCCTGCGCGAGGCGATCTACGAGGACGGCCACGAGATGGGCCTGATTCGCACCTTCTATCCGAACGGATCCGTGCGCCGCGTCACTTTCGTCGCCGATGCGGCGGGCGAGCGCGCCTCGGTCGAGTTCAATGACCGCGGGCAGCTCTCGGCGCTGCGCTGCGGCGACAAGCCGGTGCTGGCGCCGGTGGTCGACGACGCCCGTCTCTGCGGCTTCGGCGGCGGCGCCTCGAACGTGGAACTGTTCGACGCCAAGGGAACACTGCGCTCGCGCCTGTCGTATGTGGCGGGCAAGCGGGTGCGCAGCGAAGACCTCTACGACAACGGCAAGCCCGCGGCCCAGGACGAGGTGGTCGGCAACCAGCGCATCGAGCGGCGCTTCTCGTCCGAAGGCATCAAGCGCCGCGAGGTGGTCTCGCTGGTCGGCGAGCGCAGCGCGGTCAAGCAGCGCGAGCAGGAGTTCTCCGAGCGCGGCACGCTGGTGCGCGAGCAGCGCTGGAATCCGGCCGGCGTGCCGCTGAGCGACGAAAGCTTCTACCAGAACGGCCAGCCGCGCAGCAAGTCGGTCTATGGCATCGGCGGCAACCAGCGCTTGATCGAGGTCACCGAGTACCACGACAACGGCCAGAAGGCCGCGGTCGGCCGCTACCTGGCGAACGACCGGCTCAGCCAGATGCCGACCGGCGTCCACCAGCGCTTCGGCGACAACGGCCTGGTGATCGCCGAATCGACCTACGACGACCGGGGCCGCGTCACGCGCGAGCGCAGCTGGGACCCCGCCGGCAAGCTGGAGCGCGACGACGAAGTCTTCGAGGACGGCTCGCGCAAGGCGTTTGCGAAACCTTGATACCTTGCGGGACAGACCAAGAAACTGCGCAGCAGTTTTTGCTCTGTCCTCAACTGATCAGAAGGCAACTTGATCAGAAGCAACCGATCGAAGCAAGTTCAATCCAGCTTGATCCCCGTCGCCTTGATGATCGGCCCCCACCGCAGCGACTCCGCCCGCGACAGCGCCGCGAACTGAGCCGGAGTCCCCGGCATCGCCTCCATGCCGAAGTCGCTGAAGCGCTTCTGCACCGCCGGCGTCGTGAAGGCGCGGTTGAGATCGCCATTGAGCCGCGCGATGATCGGCGCCGGAATGCCGGCCGGTCCGACGATGCCCTGGAAGGCGAACACCTCGGAATTCATCACGCCGACTTCGGCCAGCGTCGGCACGTCCGGCAGCAGCTTCGAGCGGCTGCCCGAGCCGATGGCCAGCACGCGCACCTTCTTGCCCTGCATGATCGACAGGCCCGAGGCCAGGTCGAGGAACATCGCCGGCACCTGGCCGCCCATGACGTCGGCCATCGCCGGCGCCGCACCGCGGTAGGGGATGTGGGTGATGAAGGTCCCGGTGCGGACCTTGAACATCTCCATCGCCAGGTGGTGCGGCGAGCCGTTGCCCGGCGAGGCGTAGTTGACCTTGCCCGGATTGGCCTTCACGTAGGCCAGGAAGGCCTTGAAGTCCTGCGCCGGAAAGTCCGGGTGCACGACCAGCGCCAGCGGGAACTTGCCGATCGCGCCGATGTAGCTGAAGTCCTTCTCGGGGTTGAACGGCAGCTTGCTGAACAGGTGCTCGTTGAAGGCCAGCAGCGCGTTGTCGGCCGACATGATGGTGTAGCCGTCGGGCTTGGACTTGGCGACCAGTTCGGCGCCGATGTTGGTCGAGGCGCCGGGCCGGTTGTCGGTCACGATCTGCTGGCCCAGCGTCTGGCGCATGGCCTCGGCCAGGGTGCGGGCGATGACGTCGGTGCCGCCGCCGGCCGGGTACGGCACCACCCACTTGATCAGCTGGTCGGGGAAGGCGCCCTGGGCGCGCGCCCACGGTGCTGCTGCGGCGGCGGCCGCGGTGGCAGCGAGGGTGGTGAGCAGGGTTCTGCGATCCATGGAAAGTCTCCTGTGATGTATGTCTGCAAATGTAAATGCTCAGGCCGACAGCGACGGCACCGGCAAGCCATCCAGGGCTTGCGCGAGCGCGTCGCGGCAGCGGGTCTCGTCGCCCACCTGCTCGAAAAGCAGCAAGGCGAGCCGGGCCAGGAACAGCGATTCCCGCTCGGGTCCGGCCTCGCTGATGGCGCGGGCGCATTCGGCATAGACGCGGTCGCGGGCCTCGGGTTGCAGGGCGTTCATGCGGACTCCTTGGTGGTCGTCAGTGCGGCGGCGCGGGCGAGGGCCCGCGGCAGCGCCCCCGGCGGCGGCCGGCGCCAGCGCGCCGCCACATGGCCGTCGGGACGCAGCAGGTAGACGGCACCCTGTGCGGCGCCGAGCGCAGCGAACACCGTCGGCTCGGCATCGGCCGGCGACAGCTCGCACAGCGCGACCGGCAACGGCCCCTCCTGCGCCTGCGAGAGTTCGGCCCGCAGCGCGTCGTCGGCCGGCGGGAGGTTCAGCAGCAGCACGGTGAACACCGGCCCGAGCCGGCCCGTGAGATGCGAGCCGTCGGCCAGCTGCTGCTCGGGCATCGCCTCGCCGGGAAGGGGCCCGGCCGCAAGCGCATCGCCGCTGCTCGACAGCATCGAACCGGCATAGCCCACGGCCTGCGTCTGGCGCGGGTTGATCAGATTGGCAATGCCGCGGTGCGCGCCCGCGAGCGACAGCGCCGCCTCGCGCAGCAGGTCGAAGCCGCGCGAGGGCGGCGACATGAACTCGGTGCTGCGCATCGCGTTCTCGGCGTTGACGTGGAAGGCCGCGATGCGCTCCTGCGAATAGCTGTCGAGCAGCGACGCATCGGACACGCCGCGCGCCACCAGCGCCAGCTTCCAAGCCAGGTTGTCGGCGTCGTCGAAGCCCGAGTTGAGTCCGCGCACGCCGAAGATCGGCATCGCATGCGCCGCGTTGCCGGCGAACACGACCCGGCCGTGGCGATAGCTTTCGAGCGTCATCGCGCCGGCGCGGTAGACCGAGGTCCAGACCGTGTGCCAGGGCAGGTGGCCCTCGCCGATCGCATCGAGATGCCGCTGCACGAATTCCTGCACCGCCGCGGGCTGCAGCGCCTCCTCGGTGCTCTGGCCGGCGCGCAGCTGGTAGTCAATGCGCCAGATGTCGTCGGGCTGCTTGTGCATCAGCACCGTCGAGCCAGGGTTCCACGGCGGATCGAACCAGGCCCGGCGCTCGGTCGGATGCCCGCTGTGCAGCTCGATGTCGATGATCACGTAGCGGCCTTCGTAGCCGGTGCCGACCAGGTCGAGGCCGAGCGCCTTGCGCACGAAGCTCTGGCCGCCGTCGCAGGCCGCCAGCCACTGGCCGCGCAGCGCATAGTCGCCGAGCGCATTGCGTGCCGACAGCAGCAGGCCGTCGGCCTCTTGCGTGAAGCCGGTCAGCGTGCTGCCCCAGCGGATGTCGATCAGGCCCGGCGCCGCGGCGTTGCGGCGGACGATCTCGTCCAGCAGGTACTGCTCGATGTAGTACTGCTCGAGGTTGATCATCGGCGGCAGCTTCTGCCGCTCGTCGTGCGCCATCTCGAAGCGGAACACCTCCTCGGTCTTGTAGAAGCTGCGCCCGCCGGTCCAGGGCAGGCCCTTGGCCAGGAAGGCCGGCAGCGCGCCGAGGCGCTCCACGATCTCGAGGCTGCGGCGCGAGATGCAGGCGGCGCGGCTGCCGACGCAGACCGTGTCGTCGGCCTCGAGGATCACGCTGCGCACGCCATGGTTGGCGAGCCCCAGCGCGAGCGACATGCCCACCGGTCCGCCGCCCGCGATCACGACCGGATGGCGGCCCGGCTCGACGCCCTGCTCCAGCGGCGGCAGCCAGGGCGCGAAGCGCGTGTAGTGGAAGGCGCCGACCGAGGGCGGCAGTTCGGCCGTGACCGGCGGCAGCGGGCCGGTGGCGGCGTCGCCGGGCCGGGCGGCAGGGGGATTCGCGGCAGCGGTGTTCATGGAACGGGATTGTCCGGATGCGCCCGCCACGCCAATGTCATAACTTCGTACGAAGTGATAACCCCAGGATCGAAATGAAGCGCTGGCCCGTCCGTGCCAACGAGGGGGCCCTGGCCGCGCCCGTGGTCGGCAGCGTGCTGGCCGGCATCGGCACGGCGCACCTGGCCGCGAGCTACCTGGCGGCCATGCACCGGGTGCTGCCCGTGACTTTCTGCACCGTGTTCGCGGCCGGCGCCAACGGCCGCATCGAGACCATCTCGGCGGCCAGCAGCTACGGCAACACGGCCGAGCGCACCGCCGAACGCTACGTCGCCGAGCGCTTCGACCGGCTCGATCCGCACATGGCCTGGCTGGCGGGCCGCAAGCTGCCGAAGCGGCCGCAACTCTGGCTCGGCCACCATCGCGCCGAGGAAGTCGAAGACCCGGTCTACCGCGCCGCCTGCTACGGCGATGTGGGGATCCGGGAACGCGCATCGGTGCTGCTGCTGCTGCCGAGCGGCCAGCGGGCCGCGGTGAGCTTCTATCGCAGCCTGGCGCAGCCGGATTTCGGCAGCGCGGATTTCACGCTGCTCGAAGCCCACGCCGCGTTGCTGGCCGACGCGACCACCGCCCATGGCCGCAGCGCGGTCGCCGCCCGCGAGGCTGCGGAGCCGGCACTGGCCTCGCGCCTGCTCGGCCTGAGCCTGCGCGAGCGCGAGGTGGTCGGCCACCTGCTGGCAGGCAAGACCGCCAAGGAGGCTGCGCGCGAGATCGGCGTCGAACTCACGACGGTGCGCACGCACCAGTACCGGGCGTTCCGCAGGCTCGGCATCCGCAGCCTGAAGGACCTGCTGCGCGGTGCCCGCGCCTGAGGCGCGCCTCAGCTCGACGCCACCACTTCCTGGTCGATCGCGCCGAACACCGAATGTCCTTCGCGATCCTTCATCTCGATGCGGATGGTGTCGCCGAACTTCATGAACTCGGTGCTGGGCTGGCCGTCCTGGATCGTCTCGATGCAGCGCTTCTCGGCGATGCAGCTGTAGCCCTTCGGCCAGTCCATGCCGCCCTTCTTCTCGACCCCCTTGTTGCTCACGGTGCCGCTGCCGACGATGCTGCCGGCGCGCACGTTGCGGGTCTTGGCGATGTGCGCGATCAGCTCGCCGAAATGGAAGGTCATCTCCTCGCCGGCGTCGCACATCCCGACCTTGCGCCCGTTCCAGGTGCTTTGCAGCTGCAGGTGCACGCGGCCGCCCTGCCAGGCCCCGCCGAGCTCGTCCGGCGTCACGGCCACCGGGCTGAAGGCGGTGGCGGGCTTGCTCTGGAAGAAGCCGAAGCCCTTGGCCAGCTCGGCCGGGATCAGGTTGCGCAGGCTGACGTCGTTGGCCAGCATCAGGAGCCGGACGCCGTCCAGCGCCTGCGCCGGCGTGGCGCCCATCCGCACATCGCCTGTCACCACCGCGATCTCGGCCTCGAAGTCGATGCCGAAGGCCTCGCTGGCGACCACCACCGGATCGCAGGGGCCGATGAAGTCGTCGCTGCCGCCCTGGTACATCAGCGGGTCGGTGTAGAAGCTCTCGGGCACCTCGGCGTTGCGCGCCTTGCGCACCAGCTCGACATGGTTCAGGTAGGCCGAGCCGTCGGCCCACTGGTAGGCGCGCGGCAACGGCGCCATGCACTGCGCCGGATCGAAGGGGAAGGCATGGCGGGCCCGTCCGGCATTCAGCGCAGCGTAGAGGTCCTGCAGCTGCGGGCTCATGAAGCCCCAGTCGTCGAGCACCTGCTGCATGCGGCTGGCGATGCCGGTGGCGTAGTGGGCGCTGGCGAGGTCGCGCGAGACGACGACGAGCTGGCCGTCGCGCGAACCGTCTTTGAGGGTGGCAAGTTTCATGGTGGCGGCGGATGCCGGCGCGGCATCGCTACTAAACTGGTTGGACGGGCGGCAGTGTACCGAGGTGAACCTCCGGGCCGTCGCCCGCTCCATCCTCGATGCCGACCGCTGCCCTCCCCGATGCCCTCGACGCTCCGCGCGTGCCCTGGCGCGGGCTGGCGCTGCTGACCGCGCTCGTGGCACTGGCCCATCTGGCCCTGCTCGGGCTGACGCCGCCGGGCTCGGGCCCGCGGCCTTCGCCGCTGGCCCAGACCTTCATCACGCGCAGCATCGTCATCGCGCCGGCGCCGCAGCCGGAACCGCCCGCCGCAGCGCCCGTGGCCCAGGCGCCGCCGCCGCCCCGGCCGGTCCGGCCGCGCCCCGCGCCGCGCCCTCGCCCCGCGGTCGCGCCGACGCCGGAGCCCGCCACCGAGCACGCGATGCCGACCGAGAGCCCGCCGAACGACCTCATCGCCCAGGCCGGCATCGACGCCGGCGACGCGACCACCCCCGAGCCCGCGGCCAGCGCCTCCGACGGCTCGGCAGCCTCGGGCGCATCGTCCTCGAACGCGGGTGCTGCCGCCGGCAGCGACACCGCGGGCGCCATCCCCGGCCCCGCGACGCTGCAGGTGCCAGGCTCGGTGCGCCTCGGCTTCGCCGCCACGGCGCAGCAGGGGGCGCAGCCGCTGCAGGGCGTGTTCGGCGAGCTGGTCTGGCTGCAGGACGGCAGCCAGTACGACCTGAAGCTGGCCTGGACCTTCCTTTTCAAGACCCTGCGCAGCCAGCACAGCACGGGCCGCATCGGTCCGACCGGCATCGAGCCGCTGCGCTTCTCCGACACCCGCAGGACCGAGGTCGCCTCCCATTTCGACCGCGACAAGGGGCAGGTCGTGTTCAGCAGCAATGTGCCGAGCGTGATGCTGCTGGCCGGTGCACAGGACCGGCTCAGCGTGGTGCTGCAGCTCGGGGCCCTGCTGGCCGGCGATCCGGCGCATTACCCGACCGGCGCGGTGATCGCGGTGCAGACGGTGGGCCCGCGCGACGCCGAGATCTGGACCTTCAACGTCGAGGGCGAAGAGGAACTGGCGGTGCCGGCAGGCCAGTTCCAGGCCCGCAAGCTCACGCGCAATCCGCGCAAGCCCTTCGACGACAAGATCGAGCTGTGGCTGGCGCCCGCGCTGGGCTGGCTGCCGGTGCGAATCCGCCAGACCCAGACCAACGGCGACTTCATCGACCTCCAGTTGCGCAATCAGAACGCGTTGCGGACCGCCAATCCGTGACAAAGACACGCTCTGAAACAGGCGCGTGCCTACAAGGCAACGCTGCATATTGAAACTGGCGCGTTGATTGCTATCTAAGCACCATGAATGCCATCGACATCCTCACAGGACCCGACATGCAAATGCTCTACGACTCCGACTCCTTCGTCGTCGTGCACGTGCAGCCGACCGAAGGCGAGGCGCCCGCGGCGCCCCACCTGCCGGTGCTGGCGCGCCACGGCTTCGAGATCGTGGACAAGCGCTCGGGCAAGGAGGTCTACCTCGACGGCTCCTGGGCGGAACTGTTCCAGCAGCAGATCGCGGCTTGGCAGCTCAATACCCCGACCCAGGAAGAGGTCGAGGACACGCTGGAAGGCTACGCCGAGTTGGCGCACACTCCGGTCCTGGTCCACTGAGCGCGCGCCCGGGGAGCAGGACGCGCATTCAAGCTTGCGCCCGGCGCGTCAGTCCGCCGGGCCGGCGAGCCCGAGCAGGGCCTGCAGGATCGCCAGCCGGCTCTGCCCCAGAACCATGCCCTGCCAGGCAGGCTGGTCGCAATAGAAGGCATCTCGAATGGTTTGCCGGATCGCTCCGGCCAGTGCCGGCGGCGCTTCGGGATGCTGGCGCAGCCAGGCCTCGCCGCGCAAGGCGTCGACCATTTCTTCGAACGGCACGGTGCCGAACTCGAGCGCCATGAGAGTGCGCCGTGCATCAGGACAGGCGGCATAGATGGTCGAGGCCAGATGGCCGGTGATGTCTGCCGAGGTTGACGTGCCGGCAAACGGCACCGCGACATCGGCACCCCACCAGCGCCTGGCACGCGCGACCTCCTCGGCGTCGCGCCGGCCGGCGAAGATCTTCTCGCCGTGGCCCCAGGGCCCGAGCCCCGTATGGACGTCGATCCACCCGATCTCGGCAAAGGCGGCCGCCTGCGTTCGCAGCACCTGTTCCAGGGTGCGCAGCGATGCAGTGCGCGCGCCGCCGCCGAAGAACAGGCCGTCGGGGTGCGTGTACTGCCCCTTGGAGACGGCATCGCGATAGCCCAAGGCGCCGTGCCGGGCAATGTGGTCGGCCACGGCGTGGCGATTGGCTTCGTCCGGGGGCCAGGCGGCCGGCAGCAGCAGCGCATGCAGTTCCGCGTAGCCGGGATTGGCCGGCAGCGCGCCGCCGAAATCCTGGGCGTTCCGGTTCAGGTCGATGTTGTCCTCGTTGGTCCGGCTGATCCAGGAGAAGCCGTACGGATTGATTGCATGGATCAACAGCAGCGCGACCCCGGAGCGGGCCGCGCGCGCCAGCAGATCGGCATCGACCATCAAGGCCAGCTGGCACGCCGAGCCGCAGAAGCCCTCGACGCCGTGGGTGGCCGAACTCAGGATCAGCACCGCCTTGGCACCCTCGGCGCCGATCAGGGCGACGTCGGTGGCCAGTGCCTCGCCCTCGGCGCCGCGGACTTCCAGCCCGAAGGATCGAAGCTCTGCCCGGCAGGCTGTCGCCGCGGCCAGGAAGCGCTCGCGCGCCTGCGCGTAGCTGGCAGAAAAGCAGCGCTCCACGGACGCGGCCAGGGCGGTCGGCGCACTCATCTACTTCGCCTCGAGCTTGATCGACTTCGCGATGGCGCGCAGCCGGCCCGCCTCGGCGGCATAGCCGCGCGAAGCCTCGGCCAGGGTCGTGGCCGGCGCCATCATGAGGCCCTGCGCTTCGAGCTGGCTGCGCACCGCCGGATCGGCCAGCACGGTGTTAAGCGCCGCGTGCAGCCGCTGCACCACCTCTTCGGGCGTGTCCTTGCGAACGAAATAGCCATGCCAGAGGTGGAAGCTGAAATCCTTGAGGCCCTTGCTGTCGTTCACGCTGGGGAAGTTCTTGAGCATCGGCACCTCGGTCTTGCCGGATGGCGCCAGCGTTCCGATGATCTTCAGGCGGCCCGATTCGGTCATGCCGATCAGTTGCTGCTGGATCGGCGCCAGCATGAAGTCGATGGTTCCCGCGCCCAAGTCCTGCATCAGCGGCGCGCCGCCCTTGTAGGGCACGTGCGTCATGGTGGCGCCCAGCCGCTCGGCCAGATGTTCGCCGAGCATGTGATAGAGCGAGCCGTAGCCCACGCTGCCGAAGGTCAGCGGCTTGGTGGGGGAGGCGCTGCGGGCCAGCGCGATGAACTCGTCCATGTCGTTGGCGGGCAGGTCCTTGCGGGCCATCAGCACCATCGGCGCCACCCCGATCATCTGGATCAGGCGGAAGTCGTCGCTCTTGTACTTGATGGCCGCATTCGCCAGCGGCACCAGGATGGTCTCGTTGGAAGAACCCTGGAACAGGTAGTAGCCGTCGCTCGGCGCATTGAGCACCTTCTGCGCGCCGATGGCGCCTCCGGCCCCGCCCAGGTTCTCCACCAATACCGGCTGGCCCAGCAGCCTGGACAGCGGCGTGTGGATCACGCGGGCGATCACGTCCGACGAACCGCCGGCGGGATAGGGAACCATGAGGTTCACCGGCTTCGAGGGGTAGGGATCTGCGGCCCTGGCGCCGACGGCCAGAAACAGGGAGGCCAGGCAGATCGAGAGCGTCTTCTTGAGGTTCACGGGGGGTCCTTCGGGAGTGCGGGGTGCGGCAGCCCATGGATGCTATAAAAGCCACCCGATTCGGAAAAGACAAAATCTTTGGCTCAAAGATCAGCTTTCGTTATCCCATCGCCGATGCCAGCCCGATGAAGCCCCAGCAACTGCGCACTTTCCTGGCGGTGGCGGAACACCGCAGCATCCATGCCGCCGCACGCGCCTTGTTCGTGTCGCAGCCGGCGGTCACGCGCACCATGCGCGAGCTCGAGCGCGACCTCGACGTGCCCCTGCTGAGGCGCAGCATCAGCGGCGTGGAACTGACCGAGGCGGGCCTCGCCTTCCAGGTGCGCGCCAGCCTGCTGGTCGAGGAAATGCGCCGCACCCGCGAGGAGCTGCAGTTCATGAAGGAGGGCGCCAACGGGCGGGTGGCGGTGGCGCTGACCTCCACCGTCGGCCTGACCCTGCTGCCGCCGGCGCTGGAGAGCTTTCAGCGGCAGATGCCCCGCGCCCGCGTCAGCATCAACGAAGACCCGGTGCCGCTGGCGCTGCGCAAGCTGCAGGACGGCACGCTCGACTTCATGGTCGTCAACACCCTCTCGGGCAGCCTGGGCACCGCCTTCCACCAGCAGCCGCTGTTCGACATGTCCTTGATGGTCGCGGCCAGGCGGCAGCACCCGTTCGCCGCCGCCGGCTCGATCCGCGAGCTCAACGAACACCTGTGGGTGGCGCCCGGCTACGCGCCCGACCAGGACTTCGTCGCGCAGCTGTTCGCCTCGCACGGCCAGCCGGCGCCGGCACGCATGCTCGAATGCGAGTCCTTCGCGATCGCCATGCACCTGCTGACGCGCATGGATGCCTTCGCCTTGCTGTCCGCGGCATTGATCGAGCAGGAGCTGACGCCGCGCGGCGTGGTGGCGCTCTCGCTGCGGGAGCCCATCCCCCCGGCTCGGATCAGCATCGTGACCTTGCGCAACGCCCGCCTGACCCCGACCGCCCAATGCCTGATCTCCTGCCTGCGGGCCCAGCCGCTGCCGGCCGGCATGCGCCGCGCCGAGGCCTGAGGCAACGCGCGGGTTAGCATCCGCGGATGCTCTCGAAACGGATTCCCGCCCAAGCACGACACCTTTCCTGCCTCGCGCTGGCGCTCGCCGCGATGCTCGCCGCCTGCACCACGCCGGCGCCCACCGACGCGCCGATCTCGCGCCGGGCGGCTGCGCTGCTGCCGACCGACGCCCTGCTGCTGGGCGAACAGCACGACGCCGCCGAACACCAGCAGATCGAACGCGAAACCGTCGAGGCGCTGGCCCAACGCGGCAAGCTCGCCGCCGTGGCGCTCGAGATGGCGGAAGAGGGCAACAGCACCGCCCATCTGCCGGTCGATGCGACCGAGGCCCAGGTGCAGACCGCCCTCAGCTGGAACGACAAGGGTTGGCCCTGGGCCGCCTACGGGCCGGTGGTGATGGCCGCGGTGCGCGCGGGGGTGCCGGTGGTCGGCGCCAACCTGAAACGCGCCCACATGCGGGATGCGATGGCCGATGTCTCGCTCGATGCCCAGCTGTCGGACGCCGCCCGGGCCGCCCAGCAGGAGGCGGTGCGCAGCGGCCACTGCAACCTGCTGCCCGAATCGCAGATCGTCCCGATGACGCGGATCCAGGTCGCGCGCGACCGGGCGATGGCGCAGGCCGTCGTCAAGGCGAAGGCGCCTGGCAAGACCGTGCTGCTGGTCAGCGGCGCCGGCCACAGCAACAAGCTGCTCGGCGTGCCCCAGCACCTGCCGACCGATGTCTCGGCGAAGGCGGTGCGGATGCAGGCAGGCTCGGCCGCCGACAGCGCCCCCGGCAGCTTCGACGCCGTCTGGCCGACCCCGGCGCTGCCCGAGAAGGACTATTGCGCCGGCGTCAGGCGTGCTTCCTGATCGAATCCGCCAGCGTGTTGACCAGCGTGTCGATGTGCGACTTCTCGACGATGTAGGGCGGCGCGATCACGATCACGTCGCCGGCCGGGCGCACCAGCGCGCCCTTGTGATAGCAGTCCACGAAGATGTCGTAGGCCCGCTTGCCCGGTGAGCCGGCGATCGGCGCCAGCTCGACCGCGGCGGCCAGGCCCAGGCTGCGGATGCCGATCACGTTCGGCAGGCCCTTGAAGGTGCCGTGGAAGGCGTCGCCAAGCACCTTGCTCATCTCGCCGGCGCGGGCAAACAGCTGCTCCTGCTTGAACAGGTCGAGCGTGGCGACCGCCGCCGCGCAGGCCACCGGGTGGCCCGAGTAGGTGTAGCCGTGGAAGAACTCCACCACGTGCTCGGGCGCCGAGGTCTTCATCATCTCGTCGTAGAGCTTGTCGCGGCAGATCACGCCGCCGAGCGGAATCACGCCGTTGGTCACGCACTTGGCGAAGTTCAGCATGTCCGGCACCACGCCATAGAAGTCGGACGCGAAATTGGTGCCCATGCGGCCGAAGCCGGTGATCACCTCGTCGAAGATCAGCAGGATGCCGTGCTTGTCGCAGATCTCGCGCAGCTTCTGCAGATAGCCCTTGGGCGGCAGGTACCAGCCCGCCGAGCCGGCGACCGGCTCGACGATGATCGCCGCCACGTTGCTCGGGTCGTGCAGCGGCAGGATGCGCTGCTCGAGGTCGGCCAGCGGGTCTTCGGCCCAGACCGGCTCCTGGTTGTGGACGTAGGCGTGGTTCACCGGGTCGTGGATGAAGCGCATGTGGTCCACGCGCGGCAGGAAGGCCGAGCCGAACACCTTGCGGTTGCCCGGGATGCCGCCCACCGACATGCCGCCGAAGCCGACGCCGTGGTAGCCCTTCTCGCGGCCGATGAAGAGGTTGCGGTGCCCTTCGCCGCGGGCGCGGTGGTAGGCCAGCGCGACCTTCATCGAGGTGTCGGCGGCTTCGCTGCCCGAATTGCAGAACAGCACCTTGTTGAGGTCGCCGGGCGCCATCGCGGCGATCATCTCGGCGGCCTGGAAGGCGCGGTCGTTGCTGACCTGGAACGCCGTGGCGTAGTCGAGCGTGTCGAGCTGCTTCTTGATCGCCTCGTTGATCGGCTTTCGGTTGTGGCCCGCACCCACGCACCACAGCGACGAGATGCCGTCGATCACCTTGCGGCCGTCGTGAGTGGTGAACTCCATGCCGTCGGCCGCCACGAAGACCCGCGGGTCCTTCTTGAACGAACGGTTGGGCGTGAAGGGCAACCACTGGTTGTCCATGTTGAAGTCGTTGAAGGCCATGTATTCACTCCTGAGAGGTCGGACTGTCGGGAACGGGGCATTTTGGCACCAGCCGCGGCCTGCCGTCGGCCCCTGCGACAATGTGCGCCCTTATGAACCCCGCGTACATCCTCACCCTCTCCTGCCCCGACCGCACGGGCATCGTGCATGCCGTCTCCGGTTTCCTGCTCGAGCGCGGCGGCAACATCGAAGAAGCGGCGCAGTACAACGACCACGACACCGGGCTTTTCTTCATGCGCGTGCGCTTCGCCTGCGAGCAGGGGGAGAGCGTCCTGCGCGAGCAGATCGCCGCCCTGGCCACCGAGTTCGGCATGCGCTGGAAGCTGCACCCCGCGGCCGAACCGATGAAGACCGTGATCCTGGTCAGCAAGGAAGGCCACTGTCTCAACGACCTGCTGTTCCGCTGGAAGAGCGGCCTGCTGGCGATCGACGTGCGCGCCATCATCTCGAACCACCGCGACTTCTACCAGCTGGCGGCGAGCTACAACGTGCCCTTCCACCACATCCCGGTGACCGCCGCGACCAAGGCGCAGGGCGAGGCGAAGCAGCTCGAGATCATCGAGGCCGAAGGCGCCCAGCTGGTGGTGCT
Organism: Variovorax saccharolyticus; assembly: GCF_030316765.1. Taxonomy (GTDB): domain Bacteria; phylum Pseudomonadota; class Gammaproteobacteria; order Burkholderiales; family Burkholderiaceae_C; genus Variovorax; species Variovorax saccharolyticus. Next base: position 243,966 of record NZ_JASZYT010000002.1, on the reverse strand, counting down.
GGCGCGCTACATGCAGATCCTGAGCAACGACCTGTGCGGCAAGCTGGCCGGCCGGGCGATCAACATCCATCACTCGTTCCTGCCGAGCTTCAAGGGCGCCAAGCCCTACTACCAAGCCCATGACCGCGGTGTGAAGCTGATCGGCGCCACCGCCCACTACGTGACGGCCGACCTCGACGAAGGCCCGATCATCGAGCAGGACGTGGAGCGAGCCGACCACACCGACACCGTCGAGGCGCTGACCGCGCGCGGCCGCGACACCGAGAGCCAGGTGCTGGCGCGGGCCGTCAAGTGGCACAGCGAGCACCGGGTGCTGCTCAACGGCCACCGGACCGTGGTCTTCAAGTGACGGGAGTCTGAGCCTGCCATGAACGGTCTGCGCGGCATGGCCTGGCTGCTGGTGTTCCAGTCGATCGGCGAACTGCTCTCGCGTGGCCTGTCGCTGCCGCTGCCGGGTCCGGTGCTCGGCATGATGCTGATGCTCGCGGGACTGCGCTTCGCGGTGGTGCGCGAACCGGTCGCCGAATGCGCGAGCTTCCTGCTGGCGCACCTGTCGCTGCTGTTCGTGCCGGTCGGCGTCGGCGTCATGACGCACCTCGCGCTGCTCGGCCAGTACGGCGGGCGCATGCTGGTGGTGATCGCGCTGTCGACCTGGATCGGCCTCGCGGTGACCGCGCTGGTGCTCTACTGGCCCGACCGCCGCAAGAAGGCCTAGCCGCATGCCGCGTTTCGTCGAGCTGTGGATCTACCTGTCGGCGACGCCGCTGTTCGGGCTGACCGCGACCCTGGTCGTGTACCTGCTGGCGAACGCCGCCTACACCCGCGCCGGCGGCGCGCCCTGGGCCAATCCGGTGCTGTGGTCGGTGGTGGTGCTGGCGGGCGGCCTGCTGGCCACCCGGGTCGACTACCCGACCTACTTCGCCGGCGCGCAATTCATCCATTTCCTGCTCGGCCCGGCGGTGGTCGCGCTGGCTTGGCCGCTGTGGCAGCGGCGCGCCGAACTGCGGGCCCGCTTCGGCCGCTTGCTGATGGCCTCGCTGCTCGGCGGCGCGGCTGCAGGCGGCTCCGCGGTGGCACTGGGCTGGGCCTTTGGCCTGCCGCACGACGTCGTGCTCTCGCTGGCACCCAAGTCGGTCACTGCGCCGGTGGCGATGGGCATCTCCGAAAAGATCGGCGGCATCCCGGCGCTGTCGGCCGTGTTCGCCGTGCTCACCGGAATGATCGGCGCGCTGTCGGGCAAGTACCTCTTCGACGCGCTGCGCATCGGCACCGATGCCACGGGCTTCGCGGCCCGCGGCTTCGGCCTCGGTACGGCCGCCCACGGCATCGGCGCGGCACGTGCCCTGCACGTGAACGCCGACGCCGGCGCCTATGCCGGGCTGGCGCTCGGCATGCAGGTCGTGCTCGCCGCCCTGCTGATGCCGCTGGTCTTCAAGCTGTTCTAGCTGCGGTTCGGATTGTCCGGCCGGCGGTCGTGCGCGTTCGGCACGCCGTCGCGGTCACGGTCCCAGCCACCGCGCTGGTACTCCCAGCGGCCATCGCGCTCGTCCCATTGCGGAGCGCGATAGGCATAGCCGTTGCGCGCCCGCATGTAGGTTCCCTTGTTCCACACATAGCGGTGGCCGTTCCACTCGTAGTGGCCCGGTGCCCACACGTAGCCCTTGCGCGGCGGCGGCACGTGTTCTGGACGCGGAGGCGGCGGTGCCACGCGGACCACGACGCCCGGCTGCGCCTGCGCGTTCGCCGGAACCACGGCGGCGCCGAGCGACAACAGCGAGGCGGCACCGACGGCAAGGCTGACTGCAAGTTTCTTCATGAGGACTCCTTCGAGTTGTTGGAGCCTTCATCCTCCCTGCGCCATGTCAATTTCCTGTAAGCGGCAAGCGAAGTGTTGTGTAGAGCTGTGACCCGCGTGGCTGCGGCTTCAAGGCTATTTGCGCAGTGTCCGCAGGTCGATCGCGTCCGCCATCGCGGCGTAGCCCGCGTTGCCCGGGTGAAGGTGATCGCCGCTGTCGTGCAGCGGGTTCAAGGCCTGCGGATCGGCGGGATTGCGCATCGCCGCATCGAAGTCCACCACGGCCGCCACATTGCGGCGGCTGCGAATCCAGCGGTTCACTGCATCGCGGCGGGACTCCTTCTCCTTGCTCCAGTAGCTCGCGCCCTTGAACGGCGGCAGCGTGCCGAGCAGCACCTTGATGCCGCGCTCCTGCGCCTGCCGGATCAGCAGCTGAAGGCCGGCGGTGATCTCCTCGGCCGCCGGCTGTCCGCGGATCGGACCGGCCGCGCCTTCGGGCATGCTGAAGCCGATGTCGTTGATGCCGATCATGATCACCACGTGCGTGACGCCAGGGAGCGCCAGCACGTCGCGCCCGAAGCGGGCGATGCCCTTGAGGCCGACGCCATCGGCCAGCAGGCGGTTGCCCGAAAGGCCGGCATTGACGACCGTGACCGGCGCCTGGCCGGGCTGGGCGCGCAGCCGTGCCGCCAGCCGGTCGGGGTAGCGCACCGGTCGTCCGTTGTCCTCGGTCGCTCCGGCGCCCTCCGTGATCGAATCGCCGAAGGTCACCACCACGCCGCCATCGGCCGCCCACGCCGGGGCCGGCGCGTTCGCGCCCAGGACGAGGGAGCCGACAAGGAGCGCGGCGCGGCGACGGGAAAGCATCATGCGAAGCGCAGTGTACGGAGCTCGCCGCCGGCCGCGCGCCCGCCCTTCACCAGGTATCGACGTAGGCCAGCGCCGGCTCCCGCGGGGCCGATGCCGAGGCCAGCCCGCGCACCAGCCAGGCGCGCGTGTCGGCGGGATCGATGACGGCATCGATCTCGAGCGTCTGCGCCATGTGGATCGCCTCGCCGTTGGCGTACTGCTGCGCCACCAGCTTCTTGAACAGCGCGTCGCGCTCGGCGCCCTCGGCGGCGGCCTCGAGCTCCTTGCGGAAGCCGAGCCGCACCGCGCCTTCGAGGCCCATGGCCCCGAACTCGCCGGTCGGCCAGGCCACGGTGAACACCGGCGCGTCGAAGCCGCCGGCCGTCATGGCCTGCGCGCCCAGGCCGTAGCCCTTGCGCAGCACCACCGCGAAGTACGGCACGCGCAGGTGCGATGCCACCATGAACATGCGGCACACATGACGAACCTGCGCCTGCGCCTCGATCTCGGGCCCGACCATGAAGCCGGGCGTGTCGCACAGCGCCACCAGCGGCAGGCCGTGCGCATTGCACAGCTGCATGAAGCGCGCCGCCTTGTCGGCCGCCTCGACGTCGATCGCGCCGCCGAGATGGTGCGGATTGTTGGCCAGCAGGCCGACCGGCTTGCCCTCGATGCGGGCCAGCGCGGTCACGATGCCGGCACCGAAGCCGGCGCGCAGCTCGAGCAGCGAACCGGTGTCGGCGACGCCGCGCATCGCGGCGCGCACGTCGTAGACGCGCAGGCGGTTCTCGGGCACCGCATGCCGCAGCGCGCGCGGGTCGGCGCAATGCCACTCGCTGGTGGCCCCCTGGAAGTACGAGAGGTACTGCTTGGCCGCGGCCACGGCTTCGGCTTCGTCCTTGACCAGGATGTCGATCACGCCGTTGCGCGACTGCACGCTGCTGGGGCCGATCTGCTCGGGCGCGAAGCTGCCCAGGCCCCCGCCCTCGATCATGGCCGGACCGCTCATGCCGATGTTGCTGGCCTCGGTCGCGATGATCACGTCGGCGCAGCCGAGCAGCGCCGCATTGCCCGCGAAGCAGCGCCCGTGCACGATGCCGACCACCGGCACCTTGCCCGACAGCGCCGCGAACTGGCTGAAGGTGTGGTTGTTGAGGCCGGCCACGATGGGCATGTCGGTGTCGCCCGGCCGGCCGCCGCCGCCCTCGGCGAACAGCACCACCGGCAGGCGCAGCTGGTGCGCGATGCCCAGCATGCGGTCGGTCTTGTGGTGGTTGCGCATGCCCTGCGTGCCGGCGAGCACCGTGTAGTCGTAGGACATGACCACGGCGCGCGATTTCTCGGCGCCGAACTGCTTCGCATTGATGCTGCCGATGCCGGTCACCATGCCGTCGGCCGGCGTGTTGGCGATCAGGTCCTCGAGCGTGCGGCGGCGGGTCTGGGCGGCGATCGCGAGCGCGCCGTATTCGGTGAAGTTGCCCGCATCGTCGGCCTGGTCGCAAAGGTCGGCGATGTTGGCGCGCGCGGTGCGGCCGCCCTGGGCCTGGCGCTTGGCCACGGCGGCGGCGCGGTTCGCATCGAGCGTCGGCGCGTGGCGGTCGATGACCTTCTGCAGGTCGGGACGGATCCGGTCGAGGTCGTGCGCGGACTCGGCCTCGGCTTCGACCGCCTGGGCATCGACGGCCTCGAGCCGCACCAGCGACTGGCCTTCGACCAGGTAGTCGCCCGGCGCCGCCAGCAGCGCCACGACCCGGCCGGCAAAAGGCGCATGCAGCAGATGCTCCATCTTCATGGCCTCGAGCACGCCCAGCTGCGCGCCCGCCGGCACCAGGTCGCCGACATCGACCTCGAACTGCACCAGCTTCGCCGGCATCGGCGCCTTGACCACCTGGGCGTCGTCTTCGTCCTGCGGCGAAGCCGCACCTGCAGGCACCGGCAGGCCACGCGCTGCCCTGGCGTCGGCCGCATCGATGCGCGACGCGGCGGCCAGCAGGTCCGCCAGATGCGCCTCGACGAAACGCGTGTGCACCGCCTGGGTCGCGAACTCGGGCCGCTCGGCGATTGCCCGCAGCAATGGGAGATTGGTTGCGATCCCCTCGACGCGGCACTCTTCGAGCGCGCGCTGCGAGCGCCGCACTGCGTCGGCGAAGCGTGACGAGGACGAATGGACGATCAGCTTGGCCAGCAGCGTGTCGTAGTGCGGAGACGGTGCGAGGCCGGCGTAGCCATGGGTGTCGACGCGCACGCCGGGCCCGGCCGGCAGGTCGAAGCGCGCCAGCGTGCCGCCGGACGGCCGGGCCTGGCCGTCGGCATCGAGGGTCTCGGCGTTGATGCGCCACTGGACCGCGAAGCCGCGCTGCGGCGCGCTGCGATCGGCATCGATCGCGAGGTCAGCCAGCGTCTGGCCGTCGGCGACCGCGATCTGCAGCTGCACCAGGTCGAGGTCGGTGACCGCCTCGGTCACCGTGTGCTCGACCTGCAGCCGCGGATTGGCCTCGATGAAGACGAAGGGCAGTGTCGTCGAGCGCTCGTCGACCAGGAATTCGAAGGTGCCCAGGCTCTGGTAGCCGACCGCGCGAGCCATGCGCAGCGCCGCCTGCGTGACCTGCAGCCGCAAGGCCTCGGGCAGCGAGGGGCTGGGCGCGATCTCGACCAGCTTCTGGAAGCGCCGCTGCAGCGTGCACTCGCGCTCGCCGAGGCTGGCCACCGCGTGGCCGTCGCCCAGCACCTGCACCTCGATGTGGCGCGCATTGCGCATCAGGCGTTCGACGTAGACGCCGTCGACACCGAAGGCCGCCTTGGCCTCGGAGGTGCAGCGTGCATGCGCTTCGGGCAGGTCGGCCGCGTTCAGCACCGCGCGCATGCCGCGGCCGCCGCCGCCGCCGATCGCCTTGACCATCACGCCCGCGCCATCGGCCTGCTGCGCGGCGAAGAAGGCCTGCGCCTCGGCCAGGCTCACCGCGCCGGCGCTGCCCGGCATCACCGGCACGCCGCATTGCTCGGCCAATGCCCGCGCGCGCGCCTTGTCGCCGAACAGCGCGAGCTGCTCTGGCGTCGGGCCGATGAAGCGCAGGCCGGCGTCGGCGCAGGCCTGCGCGAAATCGGCCCGCTCGCTCAGGAAGCCATAGCCCGGGTGCACCGCATCGCAGCCCTCTGCGCGAGCGATCGCGACCAGCGCGGCACCGTCGAGGTAGGCCGAGGGGCCGGTCGCATCGAGCGCCACCGCGCTGTCGGCCAGTTGCACGTGCAGCGCCGCGGCATCGTCCCGCGCATGCACCGCAACGCTCGCCAGCCCCAGGTCGCGCAGCGCGCGCACCAGCCGCACGGCGATCTCGCCGCGGTTGGCAATCAACACTTTCTTCGGCATCGGATCAGTCTTTCAGCAGTCGGCGAAGCACCTTGCCGGCACCGGTGGTCGGCAGCGCGTCGATGAAGCTCACGGCGCGCGGCGCCTTGTAGCTCGCCATGTTGTCGCGCGACCAGGCGATCAGCGCGTCGGCGTCGAGTTCGGCGCCGGGCTTGCGCACGATGAAGGCCTTCACCACCTCGCCCTTCTCGGCGTCGGGCCGGGCGATGACCGCGGCCTGCGCCACGGCCGGATGCTTGATCAGGATGGTCTCGACTTCCTCGGGAAACACGCTGTAGCCCGAGACCTTGATCATCTCCTTGAAGCGGCCGATGAAGCTGAGGTAGCCGTCGGCATCGACCTTGCCCATGTCGCCGGTGTGGACCCAGCCGTCGCGCAGGGTCGCGGCGGTGGCTTCGGGCTTGTTCCAGTAGCCCTTGAACGAGCCCGCGCTGCGCAGCACGATCTCGCCGACTTCGCCTGCCGCCTTGTCCTCGCCGGTGTCGCTGTCGACGATGCGGATGGTGACGCCCGGCACCGCGATGCCCTGCGTTCCCCAGCGGGGCGCATGGTGCGGCGTGTAGGTGTCGCAGGTGTGGGTTTCGCTGAGGCCGTAGGCGGCCTCGAAGGAACTGCAATGGGCCGCGAAGCCACGCCACTGCTGCGCCAGCGGCTCGGTGAAGGCGATGCCGAAACTGGTGACCGGGTTCATGCGAAGGCTAGAGAGATCGAAGCCCGCGATGTCCGGCACCTGCATGCAGGCGACGTTCATCGGCGCGATGCTGTACCACCAGCTGACCGCGTGGCGGTCGATCGCCTGCAGCGCCGCGCGCGGATCGAAGCGATGCAGCAGCACCGAGGTGGCGCCCGTGAGCACCGGCACGTTGACGCCCATCAGCATGCCCGCGATGTGATAGAGCGGCGCGATCGACAACAGCACGTCGCTGTCGGTGACGCCGTTGCAGTCGGCCGCCGCGCGGGTCTTGAAGAGTGCGTTGCCGTAGCTCAGCATCGCGCCCTTGGGCAGGCCCGTGGTGCCCGAGGTGTACGTCATCAGCGCCACGTCGTCCAGCGACAAGTCGACCGGTGCCGGACGCTCGCCGCTCCTCGTCGCCGCCAGGAAGTCCTCGCAGCCCGCGGGAACTTCCCGCGGCTCGCGCTGTGCCGCGGCCAGTTCGGCAGGCAGCTCGAGCGCCGGCGCCGCCGGCAGCAGGTCGGCGTAGTGCACCACGAACACATGCGCGAGCGCGCTCTGCGCACGCACCTTGTCGACCACCGGCAGCAGCGACGAGGCAGCGACGATCACGCGCGCCTGCAGGTCGCCGAGCTGATAGGCCAGCTCGTGCTCCTTGTTGAGCGGCCCGCTCGGGCAGACGATGGCGCCGATCTTCTGGATGCCGAAGTGCGCCACCAGGTACTGCGGGCAGTTGTTGAGGAACAGCACGACGGGCTGGCCCTTCTTCACGCCGAGGGCCTGCAGCCGGGCCGCGAAGGCGTCGCTGGCGGCGTCGAGCTCGGCGTAGCTCAGGGCGTGGCCGTACCAGAGGCAGGCCGGCTTGTCCGCGCGTTCGCGGGCGTGCCGGCGCAGGTACTCGTGCAGCGGCTGCTGCGGGCGGTCGGGAAGCTCGCGAAGATCGCGAAGATCGCGGACGGTGCTTGTCTCCATGGCGTCAGTCTCTCAGGGTTATCGATAGAACTCGGGCGCTTGCCAATGCCGGCATGGTGCACCAAGATCCTACCCATGGGTATAACTTCGGCGACACCGCACAAACCCTCTGGGCGCGAGGATGCGTCTTCTCCCCGCATCGACCTGCCGCAGGGCACCGGCCGGCAGCGCGCCGCCACGGCCGGCACCGACGTGCAGCGCGAGCGCATCCTGCAGGCGGCGGCGCAGCTGTTCGCCGCGCAGGGCTACGCCAACACCACGATGGCGCAGATCGTGCGCGCGCTCGACGTCACGAAGCCCTTCGTCTACTACTACTTCCGCGACAAGCAGGAGATCTTCGAAACCCTCTCCTGGCGGCCCGCGGTCGACTGCTTCACCGCCATGGACTTCGCCGCCGGCGACCCGCGCCGCGCGGTCGACAAGGTCAAGGAAGGCATCGAGCGCTTGATCCGCGCGACGGTGGCGCACCACCCCTGCGCCTTCTTCGCCTACAAGGAGCCGCAGGTCTACCGGCCGGAGTACATCGCGGCGCAGAAGAAGCTGGCCCATCACTTCTACGACCAGCTCTTCCCACTGCTGGAGCAGGCCCGCAGCGACGGCGACCTCGACTTCGGCGAAACCAAGATCACCGCCTTCGCGGCGCTCAGCCTGCCCGGCTTCCTCTACAGCTGGTACCGGCCCGACGGCCGGCTCTCGCCCGACGAGGTGGCGGCCGAGCTCAGCCGGCTCGCATGGCGAGTGCTCGGGCTGCGCGAGCGCGCGCCCTGACAGAAGCGCCTTCCCCTCTTCCAAACCACGGAGACCGTCCATGAAGTTCCCCTGCCTGCTCGCGCCCGTCGCGGCCGCGGTGCTGTTCGCCGCCGGCGCCACCCACGCCCAGCAGACCTACAAGATCGCCTACATCGATCCGCTCTCCGGCCCCTTCGCCAATGTCGGCGAGCTGATGCTCACGCACACGCAGTACGCGATCGAGGACATCAACGCCAAGGGCGGCGTGCTCGGGGGTACCAGGCTGCAGCTGCTGCAGTTCGACAGCAAGCTGTCGGCGCAGGAGAGCCAGAGCGCGCTGCAGGCGGCCATCGACCAGGGGGCGCGCGCCATCGTCACGGGCGGCTCGGGCTCCTCGGTGGTGAGCGCGCTGGTGCAGGCGGTCAACCGCTGGAACCAGCGCAATCCCGGCAAGGAGCTGCTGGTGCTCAACCATTCCTCGATCGACCCCGAGCTCACGGGCAAGTCCTGCAGCTTCTGGCACTTCCAGACCGACGCCAACACCGCGATGAAGATGAAGGCGATCGCCAACACCATCAAGAAGACGCCCGAGGTCAAGAAGGTCTACCTGTTGAACCAGGACTACGCGCATGGCAAGCAATGGGCCGGCTACGGCCGCCAGCTGGTCGGACTGGCGCGCCCCGACGTCCAGTTCGTCGGCGAGACGCTGCACCCGATCGGCCGCGTCAAGGATTTCGCACCCTATCTCGCCAACATCAAGCAGTCGGGCGCCGATTCGGTGATCACCGGCAACTGGGGCCAGGACATGACCCTGCTGCTCAAGGCGGCGGGCGATGCCGGATACGACCTGCACTACTACAACCACAGCGCGGGCTCGGTGCCGGGCACGGTGCTGGCCGTGTCGCAGGCCAGGCTCGGCCAGCTCACCTGGGTCGCCGAGTGGCATCCGGGCCAGGCCGATTCGCCCAAGGTCGACGCCCTCGCCAAGAGCTACAAGGCCAGGACCGGCAAGGACTTCCTGGCGCCCCGCATCGAGATGACGCCACGGCTGCTGGCCGCAGCGATCAACAAGGCCGGCAGCACCGACACCGCCAAGGTGGCGCTGGCGATGGAAGACCTGAGCTTCGAGTCGGTGGTCGGCCCGGTGCGCATGCGCGCCGAAGACCACCAGCTGCTGCTGCCGCAGGTGGTCAACACGATCGCGCCGGTCGACGGCAAGGCGGTCAAGGTCGGCTGGGAAGGCACCAACTACGGCTTCCGCACCGATGCGATCTACAGCGGCAACGAACTCGCGCAAGGCACCGACTGCAAGATGCAGCGCCCCTGAGCCCGCCGGAACTTCGTTCGGGTTGCTCTTTGTCATGGGCGTGCGCTACCGTAGCGGCTGATCCGTGCAACAGGAGAGCCGCGCATGACCCGCACCCTTCGACTGATCGGCGCGCCGACCGACATCGGCGCCAGCACCCGAGGCGCCGGCATGGGCCCCGACGCCTTGCGGGTGGCGGGGCTCGCCAACACGCTGGCCGGGCTGGGCTTCGAGGTCGTCGACGGCGGCAACCTGGCTGGCCCGGGCACGCCCTGGGAGGTGCCGGCCGAAGGGCTGCACCACCTGCCCGAAGTGATCGCCTGGAACCGGCTGGTCCATGACGCGGTCGACCAGGCGCTGGAAGCCGGCCAGCTCCCGGTGCTGCTGGGCGGCGACCACTGCATCGCGGTCGGCTCGATCAGCGCGATCGCACGCCACGTGCGTCAGCGGCGGCAGAAGCTGCGGGTGCTGTGGCTCGACGCCCATACCGACGTCAACACCGAGACCACCAGCCCGAGCGGCAACATGCACGGCATGCCGGTCTCGTGCCTGCTGGGCCATGGGCCGGCGGCACTCACCGGCTGGAGCGGCGAGCCGGCCGCGCTGGCGCACGACGCGATCCGCTTCCTCGGCATCCGCAGCGTCGATGCCGAGGAGAAGTCGGCGATCCGCTCGCTCGGCCTCGGCGTCTTCGACATGCGCCACATCGACGAGCACGGCATGCGCACCACGATGACCGAGGCGCTGCAGGACGTCGACGACGACACCCACCTGCACGTGAGCTTCGACCTCGACTGCCTCGACCCGGACTACGCGCCGGGCGTCGGCACCGGCGTGCGCGGCGGCCCGACCTGGCGCGAGATGCAGCTGTGCATGGAAATGATCGCCGATACCGGGCGACTGGGCTCGCTCGACGTGGTCGAGCTCAACCCGGCGCTCGACGTGCGCAACCGGACCGCGGAAATCGCGGTCGAACTGATCGAAAGCCTGTTCGGCAAGTCGACGCTGGTGCGCTGAGGCGATGCGCCGCCGCAAAAAGCGGCGCTCCGTGACTTTTCTCCCGCGGCGAATCCGCACCCTGGAACTACATTCTTAAGTATTCTTTTTTGATACCGAGAAGCAAGATGGGCGTGCGCAAGATTGGACTGCTGGTGGAGCAACCGGCGGATGGATCGTATTTCTGGGTGATCCACGAAGACGTCCGGCGCGACGGCCGCTTCGAGCCCCTGCACCGCGCCGAGCGTTCGTTCGCGACCTACTCGGCGGCCCTGGCACAGGGCTACGGCGTGCTCCAGCGCCTCTGCGGACTGAACGGCCTGCCGGCCTACGCGGCCCGTGCGGTCGCACTCTGAGGGCAGGGCGCGCTTCGAGCCGCTTTCCTACGCGTAAAGGCGAGTTCGCGGAAGGACGCGCGGCCTGGGCGCCGCTAGAGTCGTGCTCCCAGCCCAAGACACGACGATGCCAATCAACGGACCAACGACAGAGGAACACGCCAGAGGCCTGCGCGTGCTCGTGGTGGAAGACGATGCCGACACCTTGGCGGCCACGGTCGAGATGCTGCAGCTGCTGGGGCACTGGGCGACCGGGGTGCGCAGCGCCGAGAGCGCCAAGGACCGCTTCTATGACAAGGCCTTCGACGTCCTGATGACCGACGTCGGCCTGCCCGCGTTGTCCGGCCTGGACCTGGCCGACATCCTCCGCACCCGCCACCGGCTCGACAAGCTCGACGTCATCTTCGCCACCGGGCGGCCGGCACCGCCGACGCCGATCCCGAATGCGGTGTGGCTGCAGAAGCCCTTCAGCGTCGAACAACTCGAAGCCGCCCTGGCCCGGACCCGCTCCGGACTGCCCGCCTGAAGCCGCTCAGCCGCGCGAAGGCGACAGCGGCACCGGCGTCAGCGGCGCCTCGATCAGCGGCCGGGGCGTGACCACCGGCGAGGCCTCGGCCGGCTTGGCTTCGGCCGGCTTGCCCTCGGCCGAGGCCGGCAGGAAACGGTCGATCAGCGAGAAGAAGCGGTCGTAGAAGCGCTCGTCGGTCAGGGTTTCGCTCGCCACCTTGACCAGCGCATCGTCGCTGGAGCTGAAGGGCAGCGACAGCGAGCCGATCGCGCCGACGCCGACGGTGGCCGAGTTGTTGACCTTCTTGATGCCGTAGCGATCCTGCAGCGCGCTGGCGAAGGCGATGGTGCTGCGGGCGCCGTCGCGGCCATTGCCCTCGCGCGCGCAGACGACCCTGAACTCCACCTCCACGTGCACCTCGGCGGCCGGCTGGAAGCTCTTGCGGCCGGTCACCAGGTCGGCATTGGCCGCGGTCACCATGTAGCCCTGGCTCAGAAGGGCGCGCCGCGCCGCCTCGCAGGTCTGGGCCTCGTTGGCGGCATAGCTGCGCGTGTGGGTGGTGGTGGAATCGAACTCTTCCGGCTCGTAGGACACGCGGCGCGGCGCGGTCAGGCTGCAGCCGGCGAGCAGGGACGAGAGCAGCAGCACGGTGGCAACTGCGCGGCAGGACGGAAGGCGCATGGAGTGCATCTGGGTGGCGGAAGCGGAGGCGGAATGCTAGCAAGCCGCGGGGGCGCGGCCCAGCTTTGACATCAGGGATGCGCCGGCGTTCCCCGGTTCAGGCGTCCAGGCGCAGCAGGTGATGCGCCCGGCCGCGCGTGGCGGCGATCCGCCGCGCATTGGGCTCGTCGGTCCGCGCCACCCAGGCCAGCGCCGCCTCGCGGCTGCGGCCGAACTGCTGGTGCCGGCTCAGCAGGCGCTCCAGGCGCAGCGTGTCGTCGACCTCCACGTACCAGACCTCGTCGAGCAGCGGTGCCGCACCGGCCCAGTGGCCGTCGTCCAGCAGCAGGTAGTTGCCTTCGGTGATGACCAGCGGGGTGTCGGGCCGCACCGCGATCGCGCCGGCGACCGGCTCCTCGATCTCGCGGCGGAACTCGGGCGCATAGACGACCTCGCCGGCCGGCTGGGTCCGAAGGCGATGCAGCAGCGCCACGTAGCCGGCGCTGTCGAAGGTGTCGGGCGCGCCCTTGCGATCGGCCCGGCCCAGCCGCTCGAGTTCGGTGCCGGCCAGGTGGAAGCCATCCATCGGCACCACCTGGGCGCGATCGGGAAAGGCCTCGAGCAGCGCCTGCGCCACGGTCGACTTGCCGGAACCCGGCGCGCCGACCAGCCCGAGCAGCCGCCGCCCGCCACGGGCCAGCAGCGACTCGACACGCGCCAGGTCGGCGGCGGGCAGCCGGATCACGGGTACAGGCCGCGCTCCTGGCGAGCCATCAGGATCCGCTCGCAGGCCACCGCGTAGGTGGCGGTGCGCAGCGTGATCTTGTGCTTGTCGGCGGTGTCCCAGATGTTGTTGAGCGCGTTCATCATGATGCGGTCCAGGCGCACGTTGATCTCGTCCTCGTCCCAGAAGAAGGACGAGAAGTCCTGCACCCACTCGAAGTAGCTGACCGTCACGCCGCCGGCGTTGCAGATCACGTCGGGCACCACCAGCACGCCGCGTTCGGCCAGGATGTCGTCGGCGGTCGGCACCGTGGGGCCGTTGGCGCCCTCTAGCACCAGCTTGGCCTTGGTCTTCTGGGCCCGTTCGGCCGTGATCTGGCCTTCGAGCGCGGCCGGGATCAGGATGTCGCAGGCGACGTCCCAGAACTGCTCGTTGGGCACCACGTCGCCGCCCTTGAAGCTCACGGCGCCGCCCGGCGTGCGCGAGGCCGGCACCAGCCCTGCGAGGTCGAGCCCGTTCTCGTTGAGGATGGTGCCGGTGTGGTCCTGCACCGCGACGATTTTTGCGCCGGCCTCGGCGAACAGCTCGGCCGCCACCGAGCCCACGTTGCCGAAGCCCTGCACCGCGATGCGGGCGCCGCGCAGGTCGAGCCCGAGCCGGCGCGCCGCCTCGCGGCCGGTCACGAAGACGCCGCGGCCGGTGGCCTTGACCCGGCCCAGCGAGCCGCCCAGGTGCAGCGGCTTGCCGGTGACGACGCCGGTGGCGGTGCCGCCGACGTTCATCGAGTAGGTGTCCATCATCCAGGCCATGATCTGGGCGTTGGTGTTGACGTCGGGGGCCGGGATGTCGGTGTGCGGGCCGATGATGATGCCGATCTCGCTGGTGTAGCGGCGCGTGACCTTTTCCAGCTCCTTCAGCGACAGCTTCTTCGGGTCGACCCGGATGCCGCCCTTGGCGCCGCCGTAGGGCAGGTTGACCGCGGCCGTCTTGACCGTCATCCAGGCCGACAGCGCCATCACTTCCTCGAGCGTGACGTCGGGGTGGAAGCGCACGCCGCCCTTGCCCGGGCCGCGCGACATGTTGTGCTGCACCCGGTAGCCCTCGAAGTGGGCGATCGAGCCGTCGTCCATCTCGATCGGCACGTCGACGATCAGCGCCCGCTTCGGGCGCTTGAGGGTCTCGGCCCAGCGGGCCAGTCCACCGAGGTAGGGGACGACGCGATCCACTTGGGACAGGTAGGTGCCCCACGGGCTGTTGGCGGTCGGGTGGACGTAGGAGAGTTCGGAGCTCATGGCGATCCTTGGTGTTGAACGGACAGGCGCCACGATAGTCCTGGTGCGGCCGTCGCGCCATGCCTATGCGCGTTGCTTTGGCGGTTATGCGATGGCGGCAAGCAGGGCCGCGTTGCCGCCGGCGGCGGTGGTGTTGATGGTGAGCGTCTGCTCCGCGCAGAAGCGAAGCAGGTAGTGCGGGCCGCCGGCCTTCGGACCGGTGCCGCTGAGGCCCTCGCCACCGAAAGGCTGGACGCCGACGACGGCGCCGATGATGTTGCGGTTGACGTAGACGTTGCCCACGTGGGCGCGCGCCGCCAGCGCCAGGGCCCGGCTGTCGATGCGGGTCTGGATGCCCAGCGTAAGCCCGAAGCCCAGCCGGTTGACCGCCTCGATCACGGCCTGCGGCTCGCCCGACCAACGCACCACCTGCAGCACCGGGCCGAAGATCTCGGCCGTCACGCGGTCGATGGCCGGCACCTCGTAGGCGTGGGGCGGAATCAGGTTGTCGGCCGCCGGCGCCGCCGCCCCGGGCGCGAACAGCACCGTGGCCTCCGAATCCAGCCGCCGCAGATGCCGCTGGATGTTCTCGAAGGCCTCGCAGTCGATCACCGGGCCGACATCGGTGGCCAGCAGGGCCGGGTCGCCGGCGCACAGTTCGCTGGCCGCGCCCCGGATCATCTCGATCACCGGCTCGGCGATCGCCTCGTGCAGCAGCAGCAGGCGCAGCGCCGAGCAGCGCTGGCCGGCCGAGCGGAAGGCGCTTTGCACCACCGCGTCGACCACCTGCTCGGGCAGCGCGCTGGAGTCGACCAGCATCGCGTTGATGCCGCCGGTCTCGGCGATCAGCGGCACGATAGCGCCGTCCTTGGCCGCCAGCGCGCGATGGATGATCTTCGCCACCTGGGTCGAGCCGGTGAACACCACGCCGGCCACGCCGGGCGCCGCGACCAGCGCGGCGCCGACGGTCTCGCCCGGCCCGTGCAGCAGTTGCAGAGCATCCGCCGGCACGCCGGCGGCATGCAGCAGGCGCACCGCCTCCAGCGCGACCGCCGGCGTCTGCTCGGCCGGCTTGGCCAGCACCGTGTTGCCGGTCGCCAGTGCCGCCGCCACCTGGCCCAGGAAGATCGCCAGCGGGAAATTCCAGGGGCTGATGCAGACCCAGGGGCCGCGGCCGGTCAGGCGCAGCTCGTTGCTCTCGCCGGTCGGCCCGGGCAGCGCCACCGGCTGCATCAGCCGCTCGGCCTCGTCGGCGTAGTAGCGCAGGAAGTCGACCGCCTCGCGCACTTCGGCCACCGCGTCGCCCCAGGTCTTGAAGGCCTCCTTGACCAGCAGGGCACAGAAGCGCGGCAGTTCGGCCTGCAGCGCGTCGGCCGCATGGCGCAACGTGGCCGCGCGCAGGCCGACCGGCGTGCGGGTCCAGGTGCGGCAGGCCGTGGCCGAGGCGGCGACCGCCGCTTCGGCGCGCTGGGCGTCGAATTCCGGCACCGCCGGCACCGCGGTGGCCGCGTGGGCCGCCAGCAGCGGCGCGCGCATCGCCTCGACCGTCAGGTCGACGCCGCTGCTGTTGCGCCGCGCCGGTGGCGGCCCGTAGAGCTCGGGCGGCAGCGGCAGCGAGGCATGGCGGTCGAGCCACAGCGGCGACACCAGCAGTTCGTCCATGCCGACGGATTCGTCGCCGAGCTGGTTCACGAAAGACGAGTTGGCGCCGTTCTCGAGCAATCGGCGCACCAGGTAGGCCAGCAGGTCCTTGTGGCGGCCGACCGGGGCGTAGACGCGCACCGGCACGCTGGTGCTCTTCATGCCCTCGCGGTAGATCCCCTCGCCCATTCCGTGCAGCCGCTGCAATTCGAACGGCACGCTGCCCGCCATCCGCAGGATGGCCGCGATCGTGCCCGCGTTGTGGGTCGCGAACTGCGGGTAGATCGCATCCGGCGCCGCCAGCAACGCCCGCGCGCAGGCCAGGTAGCTGAGGTCGGTGTGGTGCTTGTGCGTGAAGACCGGGTAGTGCGGCAGGCCGAGTTCCTGGGCGCGCTTGATCTCGGCGTCCCAGTAGGCGCCCTTGACCAGCCGGCACATCAGCCGCAGCCCGTGTCTGCGGCCGATGCCGGCGACGTGTTCGATCAGCTCCAGCGCGCGCGTCTGGTAGGCCTGCATCGCGAGGCCGAAGCCGCGCCACTGCGGCCTCTCGGCTGCCACCTTCTCGGCCAGCGCTTCGAAGACCTCGAGCGAGAGTTCGAGCCGATCGACCTCCTCGGCGTCGATCGTGAGGTTGAGATTGGCGTCGGCGGCGAGCAGGCACAGCTGCCACACGCGCGGCACCAGCTCGCGCATCACGCGCTCGTGCTGCGCGTCCTCGTAGCGCGGATGCAGCGCGCTGAGCTTGATCGAGATGCCGTCGTTCTGCTCGGGCGATGCGGCGCGGTCGGCGCCGGCGGCGATCGAATGGATCGCGTTGACGTAGCTGTCGAGGTAGCGCAGCGCATCGGCGTCGGTGCGCGCGCCCTCGCCCAGCATGTCGTAGCTGAAGCGCAGCGCCGAATGTTTCCTGTGGGCCGACCGGGCCTCGGCCATTCCCTCCTCGATGGTCTGGCCGAGCACGAACTGGCGGCCCAGCAGCTGCACCGCGCGCAGGGTCGCGGCGACCACGGTGCGGGCGCCCAGCCTGGCCATCAGGCCCGGCTCGGCCTCCTGGTCGGGCAGGAACTTCTTCGACAGCGCGATCGCCGAGGACGACAGCCGCGCCAGGGTCGAGTCGGCGCTGCTCTCGAAATTGGCGCGGCCCAGCTGGTCGGCGGTCAGCGCGATCGCGGTCTCGGCGTCGGGCACCCGCAGCAGCGCCTCGGCCAGCCGCATCAGCGCCAGGCCCTCGGCGCTCGAGATCGGGTATTCGCGCAGCAAGCTCTCCATGGCCCAGAACGGCGGCGGACTGTGGCGCACGGCGCGCACCCAGGGCGTGGCCAGGGGCACGATGGCCGCCCAGTCGAGGGCGCCCTTCAGCGAGGCGAGGCGGTGCGAGACGATGTCGGCTTCGGGGCGGTAGGGGCTGGGCAGGCGCATGGCGAAACTCCGGTGGTCGATGGCAGCGATGCTCCGCCTTCCGCTGCTGAGTTATTCACCAAAATTCATCTGTCGACCGGATAATTCGCTAATGACAAACGAATCAACCGCCGATCTCGACCGCATCGACATGAAAATCCTGAAGGTTCTTCAGGAAGACGGCCGAATCTCGAACCTCAAGCTGGCCGAGGCCGTGGCGCTGTCGCCTACCGCCGTGCTGGCGCGGGTGCAGCGCCTCGCGCGCGACGGCTTCATCCTCGGCTACGAGGCCCGGCTCGATCCGCACAAGCTGGGCCGCGGCTTCACGGTCTTCGTCGAGGTGCTGCTCGACCGCACCACGCCCAACGTCTTCGATGCCTTCAAGGCCGCGGTGCAGGTGCGCGACGAGATCATGGAGTGCCACATGGTCGCTGGCGGCTTCGACTACCTGCTCAAGACCCGCATGGCCGACATGACGGCCTACCGCGACTTCGCCGGCACGGTGCTGTGGCAGCTGCCCGGGGTGCGGGAGACGCGCACCTACGCGGTGATGGAGGAGGTGAAGAGCAGCGCGCGGATTCCGCTGCCGGGCTAGGCCGCCGCCGGACGTTCGCCGAGCAGGTAGTCGACGAACACGCGCACCCGCAGCGGCACGAAGCGCCGGTGCGGATACAGCAGGCTGTGCGGCCGCGAACGGCCGCCGAAATCCCGCAGCAGTTCGACCAGCCGGCCGGCGCGCAGGTCCTCCTCGACCACGAAGCGATAGGCCTGGAACACGCCGGCGCCGTGGCGCGCCAGGGTGGCGCCGGCGGTCACATCGTCCGAACACGCATAACCGCCGGCGGTCTGCAGCTCGAGTTCCTGCCCGTCGCGCCGGAACAACCACGGAATGGCGCGTCCGCTGCTGGGCAGCTCGAACTGGATGCACTCGTGGGCCTGCAGTTCGTCGAGGGTCACGGGCGTTCCGCGGCGCCGCAGATAGTCGGGCGAGGCGACGACGACCAGCGGCGTGTCTTCCAGCAGGCGCGAAACCAGGGTCGAGTCGGCGGTCGCCCGGGCCCGTATCGCCAGGTCGTAGCCCTCTTCCGCGAAGTCGATGTTGCGGTTGCTGACGTTGACCTCGACCTTCACGGCCGGAAAGCGCTCGCGAAAGGCCGGCAACAGCGGCAGCAGACGGTAGTGGCCGTAGGTGGTCGGCGCGCTGATGCGCACCAGGCCGGACGGCGCGAGCTGGTGGCCGGAGGCCTCCCGCTCGGCCTCGACCAGCTGGTTCAGGGCTTGCCGGCACTGCTCGAAATAGCCGCGCCCAGCCTCGGTCAGCCGCATCTGCCGGGTCGTCCGCGTGAAGAGCCGCACGCCCAGCCGCTCCTCCAGCCGCGAGACCGAACGACTGACGGCCGCCGGCGTCACCGAAGCGGCCGCGGCCGCGGCCGTGAAGCTGCCTTGCTCGGCGGCCAGGCAGAACAGTTCGATGCTGCCCAGCATCACGTCGTCGAATTGTCGATTCATGGCTTCTCGCTTCGTTGACTTGCCTTATTCATTACACCATGTATTTATAGATGTGTTTTACACATGATTTATCAAACAAAAGAACATCAATAAAGTCGAGGCTCCACTTCAAAAGGACCTTCTCCATGACCTCCAACGTTTCCAAGGTCGCCGTCATCACAGGCGCCTCCAGCGGCATCGGTGCCGCGCTCGTCCAGGCCTACCGCAAGGCTGGTTTCAGGGTCGTTGCCAACTCCCGTTCGATCGGCGCCAGCAGCGATCCGGACATCCTGGCGGTTGCAGGCGACGTCGCCGAGCGCGCGACGGCAGAGCGGATCTTCAGCCAGGGCGTGGAGCGCTTCGGCCGCATCGACACGCTGGTCAACAACGCCGGCATCTTCACGGCCAAGCCATTCACCCAGTTCACCAGCGAGGACTGGGCGGCGAACATCGGCACCAACCTCGCCAGCTTCTTCCACGTCAGCCAGCTGGCCGTGCAGCGGATGGAAGCCCAGGGCTCGGGCCACATCGTCCAGATCACGACCAGCCTGGCCGACCAGCCGATCAACGGCGTGCCGTCGGTTCTCGCGTCGCTGACCAAGGGCGGCCTGAACGCCGCCACCAAGTCGCTGGCCATCGAGTACGCATCGCGCGGCATCCGCGTGAACGCGGTCTCGCCCGGCATCGTCAAGACGCCGATGCATCCGCCGGAGACCCATGCGGCGCTCAGCGGCCTGCATCCGCTGGGCCGGATGGGCGAAACGGAAGAGATCGTCGACGCGGTGCTGTTCCTCGAGAACGCGAAGTTCGTGACCGGCGAGATCCTTCACGTCGACGGCGGGCAGGCCGCCGGCCACTGGTGATCCGCCATGCCCTACATCAGGATCGAGATCACGCGCGAAGGCGTGACCCAGGAACAGAAGAAGCAGCTGATCGCCGGCGCCACCGAGCTGATGGTGCGCGTGCTCGACAAGGACCCGGCCACCACCTTCGTCGTGATCGACGAAGTGGATCTGGACAACTGGGGGGTGGGCGGGCAACCGGTTGCCGAGTGGCGCCGCGCGCAAGCCGCGGCTCGGAGCAGGTGAAGATGCGAACCGAAGCGAGATGCCTGCCCGGTCCGTCTGCCCCGCCCCCTACCTCCCGGACCAAGGCCTGGGTTTGCCAAGAACATACAAAATTTTGTATGATCCGAAATGACCAGTCCGAAGCCCGTCGAGTTCCGGGGCAGTTCACTCGATGACCTTCGCGCCTTTCCGCTCTCGGTCAAGCGCGAAGCGGGCCATCAACTCGACCAAGTGCAAAACGGCGAGGAGCCGGACGACTGGAAGCCCATGAACAACGTGGGCCGGGGCGTGAAGGAAATCCGGATTCAGGATTCAGCCGGAGCGTTTCGGGTCATCTACGTTGCCAAGTTCGCGGATGCCATTTACGTGCTTCACTGCTTTCAGAAGAAGACCGCAAAGACCAGCAAGGCCGATGTGGACTTGGCCGCCAAGCGGTACCGCGAGCTGGTGAAAGAGTTGGGCCTATGAGCGCCGCCCGGCCGCCCGAAGGCGCTCGCATTGCTGTGCGCAGCACGGAGGTCATCTGATGAGCAAGCAACGTTTCGCCAGCGTCTGGGATGCCATCGAGGACACCCCGGAAGAAGCGGAAAACATGAAGCTGCGTTCCGTCCTGCTGACCGCGCTGAAAAACCACCTGCTCCGTACTGAAATGAGCCAAGCGCAGGCCGCCAAACTCTTGGGTGTGACTCAGCCGCGTGTCTCCGACCTGATGCGCGGCAAGATCAACCTGTTCGGCCTCGATGCGCTGGTGAACATGGCCACGGCTGCCGGGCTTCACGTCGAAATGCGAGTGGTCGAAGCCGCCTGAGTTTCTCGAAACCTGCTGCTTTGCGCCGCTTCAAACAGAAACGGTGAGCATCCTGACTGGAAGGGGTGTCAGCGCTGGCCGAAGATCGCCGTGCCCACGCGGACCATCGTGCTGCCCGCCGCGACCGCAGCCTCGAGATCGGCCGACATGCCCAGCGACAGGGTGTCGAGTTCGATGCCGGCCGCCCGGATCTGCTCGAAAACCGCAGCCGCCCGCAGGAAAAGCGCCCGCTGCGACTCGAAATCCGGCGCTGGTTCCGGGATCGCCATCAGCCCGCGCAGCCGCAAACGTGGCAAAGCCGCCACGGCCTGCGCCAGTGCCAGCGCATCTTCCGGCGCCACGCCGGACTTGTTCGCGCCGCCATCCACATTGACCTGCAGGCAGACCTGGAGCGGCGGCAGGCCGGTCGGCCGCTGCTCGGCCAGCCGCTCGGCGATCTTCAGCCGATCGATGCTGTGCACCCAGTCGAAATGCTCGGCCACCACCCGCGTCTTGTTGCTCTGCAGGGGGCCGATGCAGTGCCATTCGAGCTCTGCGCGCAGATCGGCCAGGGCTTCGATCTTGGCCACGCCTTCCTGGACATAGTTCTCGCCGAAGGCCCGCTGGCCGGCCGCATGCGCCGCACGCACCGCCGCGGCGTCGAAAGTCTTGGACACCGCGAGCAAGCGCACGCTCGCCGGATCGCGTCCGGCGGCCGTGCAAGCCGTCACGATCCGGGTCCGAACTTGCTGGAGCTTGTCGCCAATCATCGTCATAATCTTCAAAGTCGTATCAAAACGTCACCGAGGAACTGCGTGGACATTACCCAACTGCTCGCCTTCAGCGTCAAGAACAAGGCGTCCGACCTGCATCTCTCGGCCGGGCTGCCGCCCATGATCCGGGTCCACGGCGACGTGCGCCGCATCAATGTCGACGCGCTCGATCACAAGGCCGTGCACGCCATGGTGTACGACATCATGAGCGACACGCACCGCAAGCACTACGAAGAGTTCCTGGAGGTCGACTTCTCGTTCGAGATCGACGGCCTGGCGCGCTTCCGCGTCAACGCCTTCAACCAGTCGCGCGGCGCGGCGGCGGTTTTCCGGACCATTCCGTCGAAGATCCTCACGCTCGAGCAGCTCAACGCGCCGAAGATTTTCGGCGATCTGGCGCTCAAGCCGCGCGGCCTGGTGCTGGTCACCGGCCCGACCGGTTCCGGCAAGTCGACCACGCTGGCGGCGATGATCAACTACCTGAACGAAACCGAGTACGGCCACATCCTCACGGTCGAGGACCCGATCGAATTCGTCCACGATTCCAAGAAGTGCCTGATCAACCAGCGCGAGGTCGGGCCGATGACGCTGTCGTTCGCCAATGCGCTGCGCTCGGCGCTGCGCGAGGACCCGGACGCGATCCTGGTCGGCGAAATGCGCGATCTCGAAACCATCCGCCTGGCGATGACCGCGGCCGAGACCGGCCACCTGGTGTTCGGCACCCTGCACACCTCGTCGGCGGCCAAGACCATCGACCGGATCATCGACGTCTTCCCCGGCGAAGAAAAGGAAATGATCCGCGCCATGCTGTCGGAGTCGCTGCAGGCCGTGATCTCGCAAACCCTGTGCAAGACCAAGGACGGCCAGGGCCGCGTGGCGGCGCACGAGATCATGCTGGGCACGCCCGCCATCCGCAACCTGATCCGCGAGGGCAAGGTGGCGCAGATGTATTCGTCGATCCAGACCGGCAGCGGCCAGGGCATGCAGACGCTCGACCAGAACCTCACCGACCTGGTGCGGCGCAGTGTCATTTCCGCCGCCGAAGCGCGCGGAAAGGCCAAGATCCCCGAGAATTTCCCCGGCTGACCCAGCCCTTGCCCAGCCGCACCGGAGTACCGTCATGGAACGCGATCAAGCCAGCCAGTTCATCAACGACCTGCTGAAGCTCATGGTGAGCCGCAACGGCAGCGACCTGTTCATCACGGCCGACTTCCCGCCGGCGATCAAGGTCGACGGCAAGGTCACCAAGGTGTCGGCCCAGGCCCTCGGCGCGCAGCACACGCTGGCGCTCACGCGCTCGGTCATGAACGACCGCCAGACGGCCGAGTTCGAGCGCACCAAGGAGTGCAACTTCGCGATCTCGCCGACCGGCATCGGCCGCTTCCGCGTCAATGCCTTCGTGCAGCAGGGCAAGGTCGGCATGGTGCTGCGGACCATCCCGGCCAAGCTGCCGACCATCGACGGCCTCGGCATGCCGCAGGTGCTCAAGGACGTGTCGATGACCAAGCGCGGCCTGACCATCCTGGTCGGCGCCACGGGCTCGGGCAAGTCGACCACGCTGGCGGCGATGATCGACTGGCGCAACGAGAACTCCTACGGCCACATCGTGACGGTCGAGGACCCGGTCGAGTTCGTGCACCCGCACAAGAACTGCGTGGTGACGCAGCGCGAGGTCGGCATCGACACCGACAGCTGGGAGGCGGCGCTCAAGAACACGCTGCGCCAGGCGCCCGACGTGATCCTGATGGGCGAGATCCGCGACCGCGAGACGATGGAGCACGCGGTGGCCTTCGCCGAGACCGGCCACCTGTGCATGGCCACCCTGCACGCCAACAGCGCCAACCAGGCGCTCGACCGGATCATCAACTTCTTCCCCGAGGAGCGCCGCGCCCAGCTGCTGATGGACCTGTCGCTGAACCTGCGCTCGCTGGTCTCGCAGCGGCTGATCCCGACCGAGGACGGCCACGGCCGCATCGCCGCGGTCGAGATCCTGCTGAACACGCCGCTGATCGCCGACATGATCTTCAAGGGCGAGGTCGGCGAGATCAAGGAGATCATGAAGAAGAGCCGCAACCTGGGCATGCAGACCTTCGACCAGGCGCTGTTCGACCTCTTCGAGGGCAACGCGATCAGCTTCGACGACGCGATCCGCAACGCCGACTCGGCCAACGACCTGCGGCTGCAGATCAAGCTCAACAGCCAGCGCGCGCGCACCACCGACCTCTCGGCGGGCACCGAGCACTTCGCGATCGTGTGAATTGACTCGCCCCCAGGTTGGGCTCACTGCGTGTAGCCCGCCCACCCCCTGCCGGGGGCGCAGTCAGCGGCCCGGCAAAGCCGGTTCCGCGACTGCCCACCAACGGGCGAGCGCTGCGCGCCGCCGAAGAACAACCACCGCGCCTGCATTCACCGGCCGGCGCAGCCAAGCCCGTTGGTGAAACACCGCGGAACCGGCTTCGCCGGGCCGCTGGTGTTGCCCCCGGCAGGGGGTGGGCGCCCGGACACGAAGTGCCGGGCAACCTGGGGGCGAGCTAAAGTACCCCCCCATATGAGCAGCCTCAACCCCAAAACCTACGATTCCATCCCTTCGCAGAAGGTCGCCTTCCTCGGCCTTGGCGTGATGGGCTACCCCATGGCCGGCCATCTCGCGCTGGCCGGCCACCACGTCACGGTCTACAACCGCAGCGCCGGCAAGTCCAATGACTGGGAAGCCGAATTCAAGCCGCAGGCCCCGGCCTCGGTCAGCCACTCGGCCACGCCGCGCGGCGCCGCATCCAATGCCGACATCGTGTTCTGCTGCGTCGGCAACGACGACGACCTGCGCTCCGTGGTGCTCGGCGAGAACGGCGCCTTCGCGGGCATGGCCCCCGGCGCGGTGTTCGTCGACCACACGACGGCCTCGGCCGATGTGGCGCGCGAACTGTCGAAGGCCGCGCTGGAACGCGGCCTGCAGTTCATCGACGCCCCGGTCTCCGGCGGCCAGGCCGGCGCCCAGAACGGCGCGCTGACCGTGATGTGCGGCGGCGACTCGGCCACCTTCGACAAGGTCAAGCCGGTGATCGCCGCCTTCGCGCGCGCCGTCACCCTGCTCGGCGAGAGCGGCGCCGGCCAGCTCGCCAAGATGGTCAACCAGATCGCGATCGCCGGGCTGGTGCAGGGCCTGTCGGAGGCCATCGCCTTCGGCCAGCGCGCCGGGCTCGACATGAACGAGGTGCTGGCCGTGATCGGCAAGGGTGCCGCCCAGAGCTGGCAGATGGACAACCGCGGCAAGACCATGATCGAAGGCAAGTTCGACTACGGCTTCGCGGTCGACTGGATGCGCAAGGACCTCGGCCTGGTGCTCGACGAGGCCAAGCGCAACGGCGCCCGGCTGCCGGTGACCGCGCTGGTCGACCAGTTCTATGCCGACGTGCAGCAGGCCGGCGGCAAGCGCTGGGACACTTCCAGCCTGATCACTAGATTGAAGTAGGGCTTCGCTTCAGCGCACCGGCGAGGTCGTGACGCCGCCGCTGGCCGGTGGCGTCGAGGACGACGGCAGCGGGGGCAGCGGCTCCATCGGCGGCAGCGGCACGTTCGAGCGCGAGGCCGGTGCGCTGCTGCCCGCGGGTGCGCCGGTGCCGCCCGGCTGGCCCTGGGGCTGCTGCTGTTGCTGTTGCTGCTGCAGCTGGTTCTGCAACTCCGCTTCGCTGACGATCTCGACCACGCGCACCACCTTCGTGACGCCCGAGACGCCACGCGCGATATCGGTTGCGCGATCGGTCTCGCGGCGGGTCGCGATGCCCAGCAGGTAGACCGTGCCGCGCTCGGTCACGACCTTGAACGAATTGGCGAAGATGTCCTTGGCATCGAGCAGCGAGGCCTTGACCTTGCCGGTGATGAAGGTGTCGTTGGAGCGCTCCTGGAAGCTGGTCGGCGGCCCGACCACCAGCTCGTTGACCACGGAGCGCACGTTGTCGACCCGCTTCACCACGTCTTCGACGCGGCGCTTGTCGGCCTCGCTGCCGACCGTGCCGGTCAGCAGCACCTGGCGGTTGAAGCTGGTCACGCTCACGTACATCTGGTCGTTGGCGATCTCGCGCACGCGGGCACCGGCGCGCAGCTCGATCGCCTGGTCGTCGACCTGCGCGCCCGAGCTGCGGCGATCGGTCGCCACCATGCCGACACCGGCCGCCGCCGCCCCGCCCACCACCAGCGGCACGCAGGCTGTGAGGCCGGCAACCAGTACGGCGCCTGCAGTCAGAGCCATCGCGATGCGTTGAGTGGATGTGGTCTTCATGGGTGCGGGCCTTCCTGTGCGTTGTGTGCGCGGCGAGTTTAGCCCAGGGTTTTCGCCCTCCCGTTACCGCCTGTCATCGATGCCGGCCGCCACGGCGTGTCGCGGCCCTTGCCTACAATTTGCTGCGGTCGATGGCGCACATGTTGCATGGGTTGTGGCCGGCATCGACGACCACCCGATCCAGCAAGGAACTCAACGTGAATCACTTGATCGCCCGATCGCCGGTCCTGCGCCGGATGGCCGGCTCCCTGGCGATGGCGATGCTGCTGGCCGGCTGCAATGCGCTGGCCCCGGTGAACCCGCCCATCGCGAAGGTGGACCTGGACAACGGCTATCGCGTCAACCGTCTGCTCAAGCGCACGCACGAAGGCGTCAAGAACGACCCGCAGACGATCTTTCTGCTCACCTTCTCGGGCGGCGGCACGCGCGCGGCGGCGTTTTCCTATGGGGTGCTCGAGGAGCTGCGGCGCACCGACATCGTGGTGCAGGGCGTGCAGCGCAACCTGCTGGCCGAGGTCGATGCGATCGCCGGCGTTTCGGGCGGCAGCTTCACCGCGCTCGCCTACGCGCTCTACGGCGACCGCCTGTTCACCGAGTACGAGCCGCGATTCCTGAAGCGCGACGTCCAGGGCACGCTGACCCGGCGCGCGCTCAATCCGCTCAACTGGTTCAACCTCGGCAGCGGCCTCTACGGCCGCTCGGAGCTGGCGGCCGACTACTACGACGAGATCCTCTTCAACGGCGCCACCTTCGCCGACCTGCTCAAGCAGCCGACCCCCGTGACCGCGGTCACCGGCACCGACCTGTCGACCGGGGCCCGCTTCCCGTTCTCGCAGGACCACTTCGACCTGCTGTGCTCCGACCTCGGCACGGTGCGCCTGGCCCGGGCCGCAGCCACCTCCTCGGCCGTGCCCGCCGTGCTGTCGCCGGTCACCTACTACAACTACGGCGGCAACTGCGGCGCCACCATGCCGGCCTGGGTGCAGGACGTCACCAAGCCCGGCGGCCCCGAGCGCCCCGCCGGCCGGGCGTTGCTGCGCTACCGCGACATCCAGAGCTTCGAGGACAGCAGGAACCGGCCGTACCTGCACGTGGTCGATGGCGGCGTGTCCGACAACCTGGGCCTGCGCGGCCTGCTCGAGGCGCTCGAGGAGCTCGAAGCCAGTCCGAACTTCCAGCGCGAAGTGGGGCTGTCGTCGATCCAGCGCATCGTGGTCGTGGTGGTCAACTCGCGCTCGGCGCCGGCCACCGACTGGGACCGGCGGGCGCGCGCGCCCGGCATCCTCTCGCAGCTGCTGCAATCGTCGAGCGTGCCGATCGACCACTTCTCCTACGAGTCGGTCGAACTGCTGAAGGACATCGCGCAGCGCTGGGCCGACAAGCGCGAGCTCGAAGTCGCCGAGCTCCGGCTCTCGGGCAAGTCGCGCGCCGAGGCCGAGGCCTCGGTGCCGAAGCTGCGCTTCGACGCCATCGACGTCAGCTTCGATGCCATCGAGGACCCGAAGGAGCGGCGCTACTTCATGGACCTGCCGACCAGCTTCGTGCTGTCGGAAGACGAAGTCGACCGGCTGCGCGCATTGGGCGGCCGGCTGCTGCGCGAATCGCCGGCCTATCGCGAACTGCTCCAGCGCATCGGCGGCGCGCCGGCCAAGGGCGCTGCCGCGGCGCAGTAGCCTGCGCCCGGATTCAGGCGGCCAGCAGGGAGGAGTCGCTGTCCTGGTCGCCGAGCAGTTGCGCATCGACGCCGTCGCACAGGCAGTGAAGCGCCAGCAGGTGGACCTCGTGGATGCGCGCCGCGCGCTCGTGCGGCACGCAGACCTGGACGTCGGTCTCGCGCAGCGCGCGCCCCACCGCGCCGCCGGTGCTGCTGCCCGAGGGAGCGGCATTGCCGAGCAGCGCCACCACCGTCATGTCGCGCGCATGCGCGGCCTCGACGGCGGCCAGCACGGCGGCCGACTGGCCGCTGACGCTCAGCGCCAGCAGTACGTCGCCGGCCTGGCCGAGCGCGCGCACCTGGCGCGCGAAGCGATCGGCGCCCAGGGCTTCGGCCGTGTCGGCGGCAGGATCGGCGGGATCGCCGGGCAGCGCGATCGCAGCCAGTTCGGGACGGTCGCGTTCGAAGCGGCCGACGAACTGGGCCGCGAACTGGGCGGCCAGCAGACCGGACACGCCGGAGCCGCAGGCGAGGATCTTGCCGCCGCTGGTGACGCAGGCCAGCAGGGCCTGCATGGCTTGCGAGATGGGCTTGCCGAGCAAGGGCCCGGCCTGGTATTTGAGGTCCGCACTGTCGATGAAGTGCTGCTGAATCCGTTGCTCTAGCATTTGGCCCGGATGATAACTGCGGGTCCACGCGGAGCGACTGAAACAAAACGTGAGGAGCGCCCGCTCAGCCGGCGTCGAAAGCGCCCGCGATCCAGTCGATGCGCTCCTCGACCAGCACGACATCGAAGCGGCATGGCGGCAGCACGCGCAGGCGGCTGATGTAGTGCCGCGCCGCGAAGATGATGCGGCGCTGCTTCACGCCGGTGATGCTGCCGCCGGCGCCGCCGTGCGTCGCACTGGAACGGCCCCGGACCTCGACGAAGACCAGCGTGCCGTCGCGCGGATCGCGCATGATCAGGTCGATCTCGCCGCCGCCGCGCCCCGGGGTTCGATAATTGCGCGCGACCAGCCCGAGGCCGGCCGCCTGCAGGTGCTCGAGTGCGGCGTCCTCGGCCGCGTCACCACGCTGCTTGGTCGTCGCCAGCGATGCCCGCCCTGCTGCCTTGTTCTGGAGATAAGCCATTGACTTCCATCGCTCCCGCCTCGTTCGGCGCCGCCCTGCTCGCCGCCCGCGATGCCGCGGGTTCGCAGCATTATCCGCAGGCCACGCTCTACGTGGTCGCGACACCGATCGGCAATCTGGCGGACATCACGCTGCGCGCGCTGCACGTCCTGCAACTGGTGGATGCGGTCGCTTGCGAAGACACGCGCCACACGCAGAGCCTGCTGAGGGCCTACGGCATCGACCGCCCGGGCGCGCAGCTGCTGGCGCTGCACCAGCACAACGAGAGCGAGGCGGCGCAGTCGGTGATCGCCCGGCTGGCCGCGGGCGAGCGCATCGCCTATGTCAGCGACGCCGGCACGCCGGGCGTGAGCGACCCGGGTGCGCGGCTGGTGGCCGCAGTGCGTGAGGCCGGCCATCGCGTGCTGCCGCTGCCGGGCGCCAGCAGCGTGACGACGCTGGTCGGCGCCGCCGGCCTGGTCGCCGCCGGCGATCCGGGCAGCGGCTTCGTGTTCGCCGGCTTCCTGGCGAGCAAGGCCGGCGAGCGCGATGCCGCGGTGCTGCGGCTGGCCGACGAGCCGCGCAGCGTGGTGCTGCTGGAGGCGCCGCACCGCATCGAGGCGCTGGCACGCTCGCTGGCCAGCCTGGGCGAGCGCAAGGTCACGGTCGGCCGCGAGCTCACCAAGCAGTTCGAGGAGATCGCGACCGTCGCCGCCGCCGCCCTGCCCGACTGGTTCGCCGCCAGCCGCGACCGGACGCGCGGCGAATTCGCGCTGGTGCTGCACCCCCGGTCCGCGGCGGTCGACGACGGTGCCGAGGGCGAGCGCGTGCTGCGCCTGCTGCTGGCCGAGCTGCCGGTGAAGAGCGCGGTACGCGTCGCGGCCGAGATCAGCGGCGCCCCGCGCAACGCACTCTACGAAGCCGCGCTGCGCCTGCGCAAGGACGGGGACGGGGACGAGGCCGTCGCCCCGTAGCGCGACCGCCGACCCGCTGGCATCAGCCGTCGAGCTCGGGGTAGGCGCGGAAGATGCCGTCCTCGTTGAAGGCGATCCGCCGCGAGCTGTGAAGGTAGTCGTGAATGCGCTGCCGGCGGGCCACATTGGCATGCAGCTTCGCGACGGCCGGCGCGTCGGCCAGCGCACGGGCGGCGGCCGTGGGGAATGCATAGCGCAGCCCCGCGACCAGCTGGAACAGCGAGAGATCGGCGTAGGTCAGGACGTTGCTGACGAGGTGCAAGTCGCCGGCCGGATTGCGCTTCAGAATTTTCTCGAACCAACCAAGAAATTTCGGAATTCGCTCCTCCCTGAAGGCCTTGGCGCGGGCCAGCGCCGCTTCGCGCTGGTCCTCGTAGTAGAGCCCGGTCGACAAGGGGTGGTGCGTGTCGTGCGCTTCGGCCACGCAGTCGGCAATGGTCAGCTGCAGTTGGTGCGTCCAGAGGCCGTCGGCCTCGCCCACGCCGGCCAGCCCGAGCCGCGGCCCGAGGTACAGCAGGATCGCCGCCGTCTGGCCGACCACGATGTCGCCGTCGACCAGGAAGGGCGGCGCGAACGCGGGGCGGGGATTGTCCGGATCGTCGAGCCGGCGGCCCAGGCGCGACTCGCCGCCGCCCTTCGCGGGCGGTTCGCGCGCCACGTCGACGTAGGCGGCGCCGGCGGCCTCGAGCGCGAGACGCACGAATTCGCCGCGACCCTGGATCGTGGGCCAGTAGTGGAGCTGATAGGCCAAGCGTCCTCCGGATGAAGGTTTGGGGGGATTCCAAGCATACGGGGCCGAGCGCCGCAGCGGCCGCTAAACTCCGGCCCCATGCTTGCTTCGGCCACCCTTCGCCTGCTGCGGCCCGCCGCCACGATCCCGCCTCGCGCGGCGATCGCGGCCGCGTGCGCGCGCCGCGCGTCGCGTGCCCTGTTGCCGGACCTCCAGCCGGCCGCAGATTCCTAGGCCCGGCAGTCCGCTTCTTCCCCTTTCAGCGCGAACCTCGACCGCCGGGCATCCCAGCCGCGCATCAGCGACCGCCTCCCCGGGGGCCGGTTCGCGTTCGACCGGAGAAGCTCCTCGTGATCCTCACGCTGCCCCTCGCGCTGCCACCCTGGCTGTCGCGACTCACGGAACTGCGCATCGACGTCCACCATGGCCCCAAGAGGCTCGACGGCGAGATCGCTTCCATCTACGACCGCATCCGCAAGCCGGGCGACCGGCTGCACGGCATTCCGCGGATTCCGCTGGACGACCCCGACCTGGTGATCCGCCATCGCGAGGCCGATGGCGAGTTCTATGTCTATGTCGAGGACGTCCGCCGCCGGCAGCTGGCCGGCTACACGGTCTTCAACCGCCTGATCGAAGTGCATCGGCGCGCCGACCGCTACGTGCGCGCCCCGCACTCCAAGTACGACCCGCAGTACCAGCGGCGCGGGCTGGCCACCGCCATCTATCGCTGGGGGCTGGATGCGGGCCTGTGCATGCTCACCGGTGCGCGCCAGTCGCCTGCCGCCCATGCGCTGTGGCACAAGCTCGCCGCCCAGTACGAGCTGGGCTACGTCGACCTGCGCGACAAGACCTTGACCTATCTGGGCCCCGAGATCTCGCCGCAAGTGCTGGGCGACCTGCACACGCGCATGCTGCTGCTGGGCCGCGGCTGGACGCTCGGCAAGTTCTCGGCGGCCGCCGGGATGCGCTGAGCGCGTGCGGCGCCGGGAATCAGTTGCGCACGATCGCGTAGGCGGCCACGCCCGCGACCACGCCGGTGCGGCGTGCGCGGTCGCGCGCGCGCATCTCGTCATCCCAGCGGCGGCGGTCGCATTCCCAGGTGTTGCCGGTGATCCAGAGGCAGTCGGCATGGCGCTGGTCGGCCCGGTTGCGCTCCGCCGAGCCCGCGATTCCGCCGGCCACCACGCCCGTCACCACGCCGGCACGCTGCGCGTCGCGCCGGTTGTGCCAGTCGTTGTTCCAGTGGTTGTTGTTCCAGCCGCTGTTCCAGTGATGGGGCGGCGGGCGATGCCGCGAGCCGTGGCGCTGCGCGTCGGCCGTGCCCGCTGCGAGCACCAGCGCCACCATGGCCAGGGCCCGCAGGGCCTTGCCAGTGCTCATGGGTGGGCTCATGGCTTTTGCACCAGGTCGACGATGCGCGTGGCTGCCGGATCGGCGGCGGCGGCGCATTCCTTGCCGAGCCGGGCGACCTGGGTGCTGATCCATTCGCGCGTCAGCTTGCCGATCGCGGGCCCGTTGCGGCCGGTGAGGTAGCCGTGCAGCCACACCATGCCGTTGCCGAGGTAGTCCTGCGCCTCGATGGCCCGCCGCCGCCGCGCCTCCGAGGCGTTCGCGCCCGGCAGCACCTGGGATGCCGCGGCGTTGAAGTCGGCGCACGAGAGCGTCGAGGCATCGTCCGCCACGGCGGGCGCCTGCGCCATCGCGGCCTGTCCCATGAAGAGGAATCCGATCGCTGCCAAAGCCTTGAGTCGATGCATGTCTGGTGCTCCTTGGGCGGGCCGATCATCTTAAGGGCGTGTTCACCCTGTTTCCAGGGTCGCGATGGCGCAGAATCCAGGCCGATGCGCTTGACGACAGTCCAGATCCTGGCCGGGCTACTGCTGCTGCTCTCCGGCCCGGCTTCGGCCCAGGACCCGGTGCTGGTGCAGGCCCTGGCGCGCAAGAACGGCTGCATGGCCTGCCACGGCATGGTCCACAAGCAGGTCGGCCCGGGCTTCGCGCAAGTGGCGGAACGCTATCGCGACGACCCCACGGCGCCGGGCCGGCTCGCCGGCCGGATCCGCGACGGCAGCGTCGGCACCTGGGGCCGCGTCATCATGCCGCGGCAGTCGCAGCTGAGCGAAGCACAGGCGAAGCTGCTCGCGCAATGGGTGCTGGTGCAGCCGCCGCCGTGAAGCGCCCCGGACCTCCCCCCCATTGATGAGGCGGTCCGCCATCGAGCCAGACCACAATGCCCTCAGCACAACAGAGGGGAAGCGATGAGCAGCGGGGCCGATGCGCAGGTATCCATCGAATACGACGCATCCCGCGACGCACTGAATCATCCGGAGAGGCGGCCGACGGTATTCGGAGAGGGCACGACGCTCACGCTCTCGGGGCTCGCGGTCGAGGCGGCGCGGCTGGCCTACCTGCGCGCCGAATCCGATGCGGGCGAATCACGCCGGCTGGGGGAGGCACTGCAGCTGGCGGGCTTTGGCGCGCCTGCCACTTTTTTCGACCTCGCCACGGGCGCCTATGCGTACGCATCGCTGCGTCCCGGCGACGGGCTGGCGATGCTCGCCTTCCGCGGCGCCCAGCCCGACGAACCGAAGAGCGTCATGGCGGACCTGGCGTCCGTGCCGGCGCCCTGGGCCGGCGGCCAAGTGCATGCGGGATTCTGCCGCGCGGCCGAGTCGCTGGAGACGCAAGTGCTGAAGTGGCTGGCCAACGGCGCTTCGCATCGGAGGCGGCTGCTGCTGTGCGGCCACAGCCTGGGCGCCGCCATGGCGACGATCTTCGCCGCCCTGGTCGAACCCACGCACGTCATCACGATCGGTTCGCCGCGCGTGGGCGACATGGACTTCGTCGGATCGCTGCCGGCACAGGCGATGACCCGCATCGTGAACTGCGCCGACATCGTGCCGACCCTGCCGCCACGCATCACGCCGTACCACCACGTCGGCCATCTGCTCTACATCGACCGGGACGGCCTGCGGCACGAGAACCCGGACACCCCCTTCGTGCTCAGGGACCGCATCGCCGGACAGGCCGGATACGCCGCGCGACTCGTCGCCGAGCCGGGCGACCTGCCGCTGCGGTCGCTGGCGGACCATTCGCCGGTCAACTACCTGCGCGCCTTCATCTGAGCTGGCGCCCGCTGCAGGCCCTTCAGTCGATGCGCTGCGGCCAATTGCCGCCCTTGCCCCGCTGCTCCGCCGATGTGTAGCAGGTGATCCTCTTGAAGCCGACGCAGAAGTCGGCATCGCAGACCCGGCCATCGGAGGCCAGCCGCGTCGGGCGCGCCGGCTCGGTGTCGAAGCGCAGCGAGCGCTCGTAGCCTTGCGCACGACAGTAGGTGTCGGCGGCCATCTTGCCGCAGTACCGGCCCCAGACGTAGCACTGGTCGAGACGCGCGAGTTTCTTGTAGGTGGGGTGGTTGAAGCTGCCTTCGAGCGCGAAGGACGAGGTCGTCGCGAGCGTGCACACCGCGAGCGATGCGAACGCCCTGAATGCGCCGGACCACGGCTGGCCGGTGTGTCTCATGACTGCCTCCCGGGAGTGACCGATGCCTGAAGCCTAGGGCAGGCGATGCCGGATTTCCAGGCCGCCCCAGCGCCCGGCTCACCCCGATGGAGGAGCTCGCCGCCTCGGGGGCCGGTGGCATCGGGCGCCTCGCGACTTGACTACCATCGAGCGACGACCACCCCCCGGAGCTCCCCTTGTCATCCAAAGTGTTTCGCGTCGCCCTTTCCGCTTCGGCCGCCGCGCTCGGCAGCATCGCGGCCTACTGGTCACTGCTGGCGCTGCGCCAGGGACACATCCTGTTCGACGCCCGCAAGCATCCCGTGGTCCACCTGTCCGACGACTTCTCCACGTACTCCCACACCGTGCCCGGCGGGATGGTCCGCGGCTACGTCTACCACCCCCAGGGCGAGGACGCGCTGCAGGACCTCTTCATCTATTTCGCCGGCCGGGGCGAGGACGTCCGCGCCACGGCGCAGGCGCTGCACTGGCTGCCGGAGGGGTTCGGATTCGCTGCGCTCAACTACCGGGGCGTGGCGGACTCGGAAGGCCATCCCTCCGAGATCGCCTCCGTCACCGACGCCTGCCAGTTCGCCAACCACCTGCGCCGGGCCTTGCCGCATGCACGCCTGCATGTGGTCGGCCGAAGCCTGGGGACGGGCGTGGCGATACAGCTCGTGGCACGGCAGGATTTCGCCAGCCTGCAGCTGGTGACGCCGTACGACTCGATGCTGGAAGTCGCGAAGAAGCGCTTCCCGCTGGTGCCGCTGTCACTGTTGCTGCGCCATCAGTTCAACTCCCTGGCCCACAGCAAGGAGGTGGCGGCGAAAACCCAGGTCCTGCTGGCCGAGCAGGACGATGTCGTGCTTCCGGAGCGCTCGCAGAAGCTCATCGCCGCCTGGCCGACGCCGATCTCGGTGCAGACCGTCCCCGGCTCCGACCACCGCAGCATCATGGGCCTCGAAGCGACCTGGCTTCACCTGGTCGACTTCGCGCTGACGGCCGTGCTCCCGGAGCCGCTGCGCGATTCACGCGCCTGAGGGCTGCGGCGCGGCTACGCCGTCCGGGCCTTCAGAACACCGCCGGCGCGCACGAAGTTGCCGCCGCCCAGGTGATGGATGGTCTGCAGATCGGCGTTGTGCTCGCTGAAGCGCCAGTGCCCGCCGGCAAAGATGCGCGCATCCGCCGCCGCGGCCACCACCTCGCCGAAGCAGGTGTCGTAGGCGTCCTCGGCATGCGGCTCCCGGATCAGGCGGCATTCGAGCCAGGCGGCGCAGCCCGCCTGCGGAACAGGCATGCCCAGCACCGGGCCGCGGCCTGCCTCGATGCCGTAGTGCGCGAACTTGTCGAGCGTGCGGCCGCTCGTGTTGCCGATGGCGTAGGTCAGGTCGACGAGCGTCGCGCCCGGCAGGCAGATGGCGAAGGCGCCGCTGGCCATCACGAGTTCGCGTGTGTGGGTGTTCTTGTCGATCACCACCGCGATGCGCGGCGGCGTGAACTCCACCGGCATCGACCAGGCGGCCGCCATGACGTTGCGGCGGGCGCCGTCGGCACTCGTCACCCACACGGTCGGCCCGTGGTTGACGAGGCGGCTCGCATGCTCGAGGGCGACCGGCAGGTAGTGGTTCATCGTGCAATCTCGTGAGGCAGCCGCCATTGTCCGCGCTCTGCGACCCGGTCGATTCATCGGGAATCGTGTTGCTGAGCACGAAAACATATCGCTTTCGATCATGAGCGTCGCTGCTTAGAGTCGTGGCATCGTTCACACCGCGCCGCAATGACATCCATGACCACGACCCCCACGCCGATCCCCTTCCACCTGGCCTTTCCCGTGCGCGACATTGCCGAGGCCCGCGCCTTCTATGGCGAATTGCTCGGCTGCCCGGAAGGCCGCAGCGCGCCCGAATGGGTCGACTTCAATTTCTACGGCCACCAGATCGTGGCGCACCTGGCCCCCGACGAATGCGGCCACCGGCAGCACAGCCCCGTCGATGGCCACGACGTGCCGGTGCGCCATTTCGGCGCCGTGCTGCCGATGGACCAGTGGCAGGCCCTGGCCGACAAGCTGATCGCGCGCAAGACCGACTTCGTCATCGAGCCCTACATCCGCTTCAAGGGCGAGCCGGGCGAGCAGGCGACCATGTTCTTCCTCGATCCTTCGGGCAACGCGCTCGAATTCAAGTCGTTCGCGAACCTGGACGCGTTGTTCGCCGTCTGACCGCGGCGGCCTCGCGCAGGCTGCGGGCGAATTGCACGACGATCGGCGGGCTCGACCGCGACTTGCGCTGGAGCAGGCCGATCTCGCGATGGAAAGTCGATGCGCCCAGCGACACCGCGCGCACGCCGGCGGGCAGCGGCAGATGCGCCTCGACCAGCGGCACCAGAGCGACGCCAAGGCCTTTCGCCGCCAGATGGATCAGCCCCGCGATTTCGTCGACCTCGATCGCATCGTCGACCGACAGGCCTTCGCGGCGCAGAAACGCTTCGACCATCCGGCCGCCGAAGGACGCCCGGTCATAGCGCAGGAAGGGCTGCGCCTCGATGAGCTGCCGCCAATCCCTGCCGGGCAAGCCCTTCGGCGCGATGAGCACATAGGGCTCTTGCACCAGGGGCTGCCAGCTCATGTCGGGCAGCGTGCCGAACGGCGGCCGGATGATCAGCGCGGCATCGATCTGGCCGGCATCGAGCTCGTCCATCAGGCGCATCGACACGCCGGGCGACACATGGACCCGAACCAGCGGCAGCGCCTTGCGGAATCCTTCGAGCGCGCGTGCGAGAAGGGTCGGCTGCGCCGACGCGATGGCCCCGACGCGCAGCAGTCCGCGGGTGGAGTGGTCGCTGGGCGGGTCGCCGAGCCTGGCGTAGAGGGCGCAGATCTCCTCCGCCCGGGCCAGCGTGGTCTGGCCCGCGGCGTTGAGAGTGGCGGAGCGCCCGGTGCGGTCGAAGAGCGCGAAGCCAAGCGATTCCTCGAGCCGCCTGATCTGGCTGCTGACCGCCGACTGCGTGAGGCCGATGTGCTCGCCCGCGGCCGCGAAGGTGCCGTGCCGGCACACGGCGATGAAGGTCTTGAGTTCGCTGATCACCGAGCGAGCATCTCAAGGATCGATGCTCGGGTCAACGATGCATCGATATCCGTCATCGATGCAGGCGTGCCGCCGACTGCCCGCCGAGGCGCAGCCGGCGCGCCCGGAGGGTGCTCGCCCTATTTCGCCTTGGCGGCCGGCCTGACGCTCAAGGCCACGGATTCGGTGATGTTCGCCACCACCTGGTCGCCCACCTTGACTTCACGCAGCACCTGCGGATCGCGCACATGCACGTCGACCAGCTGGCCGCTCGGCCCCCGCAGCGTGGCGACGCTCTTCTTGCGGTCGACCGCGAAGACGTTGGCGACGATGGTCGTGCGCGAGGTGGCGACGCCACCCGGCCGGGCGCCCTTCGCGGCCACCGCTGCGGATTCTGTCTCGACCCGCTCCCGAATGCCGTCGCCGCCCTTGACCAGCGCCAGCGCGATGCCGACGCGGTAGCTCAGGCGCACGCGGTCGCCGACCTTGACCTGCTCGAGGTTCCTCACGGCCGGGTCCACCCGCAGGTCGTTGATGTTGCCCTTGGGCCCCTTGATCGACACGATGCGGTTCGCGACGTCGACCGCGGTGATCTCGCCGGTGACCGAAAGCACGGCGGCACGGCCGCGGGCGTCCTCGATCTCGATGGTCTTGCGCTCGGGCGGCGTCTGCGCGGCAGCGGTGCCGGCGAAAAGGGTGATTGCGGCGCATGCCGCGAGCAATGCCTGTCTACGGAGTGTGTTCATGTTGGACCTGCGTTGATGAGGAAAGCGGCGCCACCTTACGCGCACGAAGCCCAAATGTCACTTGCACTTAAGTGCAGTCGACCCCTCTCAACCCGCTGCCCACAATGCGGCCGCGCCGATGACGAGCGCCAGCCGGCTGACCCAGTCGCGCGCCGCGAACACCACCGGATCGTCGTGCAGCGCGCCTCGAACGGCCTTGAGCCAGATGCGCATGATCCAGAACAGGAACACGGGGATCAGGACCCACAGCAAGGCCGGATTGCTGTAGCGCGCGAGCATCTGCTGATCGTTGAGATAGAGGCTCAGCACCAAGGCCGACATCTGCCCCGCTGCGACCCCTGCGCACAGCACGAGAGGAAGATCGACCGGGTGATAGTTGCGGTCCTGCGTCATCTGATAGACCTCG
Organism: Variovorax saccharolyticus; assembly: GCF_030316765.1. Classification (GTDB taxonomy): domain Bacteria; phylum Pseudomonadota; class Gammaproteobacteria; order Burkholderiales; family Burkholderiaceae_C; genus Variovorax; species Variovorax saccharolyticus. Next base: position 206,168 of record NZ_JASZYT010000002.1, on the reverse strand, counting down.
GCGGGCGTGCCGGACAGCTCGACGTAGCGCTTGGCCAGCGCCAGGCTGAGAAAAATGAACAGGGAGAACGACAGGATCCAGAACGAGAGCGGCAGGCCGGTGGCCGCCGCGCCAGCCGCCACGCGCACGGTGTACAGGCCGGCCAGCGAGAAGACATCGACGATGGCCCGGCGCTTCAGATAGAACGAATACGTCGTCGTCAGCACCAGGTAGATCAGCAAGACTCCCATGAACATCGGCGGCAGCAGGAGCAGCGATAGCAGCAGGGAGGCGGAGCAAAGGCCAGCGCACATCCACAGTCCGGTCGGGACCGAGATCTCGCCGGAGGCGAAAGGCCTGAACCGCTTGCGCTTGTGCCGGCGATCCGAACTCAGGTCGAGCAGGTCGTTGAGCACGTAGATGCTCGAAGCCATGAGGCCGAATGCGAAGAAGGCCACGCCGGCGTGGAAGACGACGCGCCAGTCGAGCGCATGCAGGACCGGCATGAGCGGCAGGAAGACCAGCACGTTCTTGAGCCATTGATGAACGCGCAGGGCATAGAGATACCGCTTGAGCGACACGGCTGCCGGCTTGATGTGTGCATCGAGCCGAGTCACGCTTGCCGCGCGGCGCGCCAGCCCATCGGAGCGGCTGACGACCACTGCGCTTTCCGCACCGCGCCAGACTGCGAGGTCGACCGGACGATCGCCAAGATAGCTGAAATCCTTGCCTGCAGCGTCGACTTGCATGGCCTCGAGCTTTCTTGCGCCACCCAGATTGTGTTCGCCATCGGATGCCAGCACGCCATCGAAGATGTCGAGGTGCTCCGCCACCTTGAGTGCCAGGCCGGAATCGCTCGCGGTGGCCAGCACGACGCGTCGACCGTCGGCGCGCGCATCCTGCACGAACTTGAGCACCTCCGGACGGTAGGGAAGCGTCGTGACATCGATCTCCGCGCGCGACGCCAGCTCGCGCTTGAGCGCCGCCTTGCCCTGCATCAGCCACCGGGGCAGATGCAGGAACGCCAGGGGCTCCACGCGAACGAGGCTCAAGAGCGACTCGTGCAGCAGGTCGGTGGCGATCAACGACCCGTCCAGGTCGACATAGAGTGTGCTTGATGACGCCAATGGAACTCCCTCGAAAATGTCTGCCAACGGAGCCGGGATCGCCTCAGCTGCGAGCCAGGACGACCACGCCGATCAGGATGATCAGGATGCCGAGCACACGCATCGCCGTGAGTTGCTCGCCGAACAGCTGCCATGCGAAGACCGCCGCGATGACGTAGCCGAGCGACAACATCGGATAGGCAATGGTCACGTCCACACGGGTGAGCGCGACGACCCACAGTCCTGCGCTGACGAAATAGCACAACAGCCCCAAGGCGATCCAGGGTTGCGTCGCTGCCCCCATCACCGCCGACATCAGCGATGCGCTGCTGGTCATCGACACCGAGCCGATGGCCTTCGCTCCCGCCTTGAGCAGCAGTTGGGCTACCGAATTGAGGACCACGCCCGACAGGATGATCGAGAAAGTACCGAGGTTCATTGGAGACAGTCAGGGTGGGTGCGCCCACGTTTTTGTGCAGTGCGGCAGGTTACGAATAATACTATTGGATTCACTTTGATTGGCCAAACTGGCCGGCGAGAGGATGGTTTCGCCGCTGGCTCTCCCCGGCGATTTCGACGGCACGGGCTTTGCGTGGCTGCGGCCGCCGGTGCCGGAAAGGGAGCGCCGCCACCCTTGGACACCCGGCGTCCTTGGCATGAGCTGAAAACAAAACGTTTCATTATGTAAAGAATATCCTGTATCTTCATGCAAACAGGGAATTTGAGCCTGCGCTTGGTGCCCGTCCGTCAACTATTCCCCATCGCCCCGCCATGACCCACTCCAAGCATGCTTCGACGAACGGCAGCGGATTCGGTTTGCCTCTGCAGATTGCATGCCTGGCTGTCCTGATCACATGGTGGTCGCTGGAACTGACGGGATTCAAGTTCGGCAAGAACCTGAACGTCTTTCACATTCCCTACGTGATGCGTTTCATCGACCGGCCCGAGTTTGCCGCCGACCCATTCGTCCTGTCGCTCGAAAATTTCACGACTGCGGTATGGCCCGTGATTCGCGCGCTGGTTGACACCTTCGATGCGCGCCTGACCTTTCTTTTTGCCCACGTGGTGGTCAGGTTCGCTTCGGTCTACACCCTCCTCCTGCTGGCACAGACCTGCGGGCTGGGTCTGTGGGGCGCCACGATTTCCGCGACGCTGGTGGCCACCTCGATGGCCCTGATGCCGGATTCACCGGTGGGCCGGCATGAGATGTTTCTCGACTACTTCACCCACTCGGTAGTCACATGGCCGCTCATCTTCTTCACTTTCAGAAGCCTGGTGGCCCGGAGATTTCGCTCGGCTTCGGTGGCCCTGGCACTGACTTTCGACATCAATGCCTTCGTTGCATTGTGGATGCTGGCGGTGGCCATCTTTCAACGCGGAGAGGAGTTCTGGCGGAGCTCCGCGAAGATCAAGATCCAATCCATCGCGTTGTTTCTCCTGATCGTCGCTCCCGTGGCCGTCTGGATCCTGAGTTCCATCGCCCATACCGGCGCCGCTACCCCGTTCAGCTACAAGCAGTACATCGGGGAGTATTTTCCAGATCACTTCCTGGTGGAAGCGGCATCGAGGGCGTCTTTGATTCGCGTCGGCCTCTACTTTCTCGCCGCCTGGTTCGCTTCCGGCCTGTTGCGAGATCCGGGCTTCTGGCGCCGGGGCATCGCCTGCCTGCTGCTAATCTTCCTTGCTGGCTGCGCGGCGCCCCAATTTCTGGATGCGCGCCTGATCTTCAATCTGCACCTGCTGAGATCCGAAGGCGTCCTGACCGCGACCAGCTTGATCGTCCAGAGCATGGCCTTCATGGCGATCATGTCCGGCGCATCGAGTCGCCTGCACAAGTTTCTGGCGATTCAGGTCGCGATCGGAACGTTCGTGCTGCCGCACAGCTTGTTCTTTGCGCTCGCCTCCACCTTGCTCTTCCTTGGGCATGCGCCGGCGATTCGGAGCTTTCTCGCCCGATGGCATGACAAGCTTGGCGGCGAGCGGCCTCGCCTGCTGTCGATGGCTTCGATCGCCATGATCGCGATCGCCACCGTGGTCATATCGTTGGCCGCCTACAGGGGAAGCGTGAGCCTGGTCCGTGCCGACAACGATCTCGATCCGGGCTGGCGCGCCATGGCCGAAGCGATCAAGCGCGAAGGCGGCAGCGGGCCGTATCTGGCCCCGCTCGGCGACGAGGCCGACCTGTTTGTCGCCCTGGCCGAACGCCGGCTATGGGTCAGCTGGAAGGAAGGCGCGGCGGTCATGTGGTACCCGGGCTTCTACGCGCAATGGTCGTCGCGCTGGAAAGCGCTGCGTGAGCTGCATTCACCGGAGCAACTGCTGGCGTACGCCAAGGCCCATGGGATTCCCGAGGTGATACTGAAAGACCCGGCGCAAGCCTGCGGCGACGGATACAAGCCCAGACTCAAGACCGACGGCTACCTGTGGTGCAGCTCGTCGTCATAGCGCACACCGGGCCGAAGCGGCGGCCTTTTCACATCGACGCGCGACTGCCATACTTGCATCGAATCCTTTTGGATGCCGCGGAGCTCCTTCGCCTTCGCCGTTCTTGTCGTTCTCGCGCTTTTGCCATGGCTCGCGAGGCCGGTTTCCTGTGCCTCGCCCGGGAACGACCATGCGACTCTCGACATCCCGGCCCCGCCGGAGCCTGCCGTCATCGCGACTGCGGACTGGGAGGGCCTCCGGCGCGACACCTGGTACTTCGTGGGCTACCAGGCCGTGACGGTCGCGGCGCTCAGCGCGATGCCCTCCGAGCAAACCAATTTCGACCGCAGCGGCGTCAGCTTCTCCAAGTGGCGCGACAACGTCACGAACCCGGTCTGGGACCGGGACGATCATGTCGTCAACTACGTGCTCCATCCCTATTGGGGTGCGGCGTACTACATCCGGGCCCGGGAGCGCGGCCTGGACCGCTGGCAGTCCCTGGGCTACTCGGCGCTGCTTTCGGCGGTCTATGAATTCGGGGCCGAGGCCATGTTCGAGCCGGTTTCGTACCAGGACCTGATCGTCACGCCGCTGGTGGGCTGGCTGCTCGGGGAGTACGTTTTCTCGCCCATCCGCGAGTCGATCAAGGCGAAGCCGGGCGATCCCGACACCCTGGACCAGGTCGCGCTGGTTCTCACCGACCCCCTGGGCGCGCTCAATGACCTGACCGACCGAATCTTCGGCGTCGAGACGCAAGTCAGCCTGGCGCCGATCGGGCCCTCGGGGCCCGGGGCGACGGCCGCGCTGGCCGATGCCCAGGGTCGACTGCCAGCGCCGCATCGCCCGGGCCCGCGGGCGGTGGCCTGGGGCCTCCATCTGCAGGTACGCTGGTAGGCGATAGCCGCGGCCGGACCGGCCATGCCGGGGTCGGGGCACCCATGGAAAAGGCCGGAAGCATTTGCATGCTTCCGGCCTTGGATTTGGTCCCGCCGCCAGGAATCGAACCTGGATCTCAGCCTTCGGAGGGCCGAATTCTATCCGTTGAAATACAGCGAGAAAGTCTTCCGGAATATCGGAAGCTCTCCATTATCGCCGATCAGGAAGGGTCTCCCGCGGGCCGGGTGAATCCGAGCCCCGCGAGGTACACCCGAAAGGCCTGGCGCCCGGTTGCCACGAGGTCGAAGGCAGCCGGGTCGAGCAGCCAGTTCTGGATCAGCCCGCTGATCAGCGCATGCAGGCCCTGCGCCGCCGCCGGCGCCGGAATGGGCAGCCGCTTGCGGGTGCGGCGGGCGTCGGCCACCATCGCCTTCTCGAACTCGACCACGCAGCCGTTGCGCGCCGACAGGTGGCGCTGCTGCACCGACTCCATGTCGTGGGTGTACTCGACCTTGTGGGTCGCGATGTCGAACACGCGGCGCACCTGCATGTCGGTGGTCATGAGCTTCAGGGCCTCGACCATCTGGTGCTCGACCTCGTCCATGGGCTCGGCACCGGTGCCTGCCGATGCCCTGGCCACCTCGGCCTCCAGCGGCAGCGTGACGCGGTCCATCATGGCGTTGAAGAGCGCGGCCTTGTCCTTGAAATGCCAGTAGATCGCCCCCCGGGTCGCTCCCGCCTGGTGCGCAATTTGCTGCAGGGAGGTCTGCGACACGCCCTGGGCCTGGAACAGCACTTCCGCCGCGTCGAGCAGGCGATTGCGCGTCTCCAGGGCTTCTTCCTTGGTGCGTCTGACCATTTTTTTGAACCCCCTTCCTAAAATCCATCGGCCTGGCAAGGTCGCGACTATACATCCATGAATGTATGTAAACTAGAGGCCTTTTGCCGATAGTCAAGATCGCCGCGTTGCTTTAGGCACTCGCGCGGTCACGCCTCCGTCTTCTGTCCTCCCTTCAAAGGAATCACATGCCCGACTTGCATGTCTCGCGTCATTCGTTGTTCTCTCCGCGCCTCGCGGCCGTGGCCGCCGCCTCCGTCATGCTGCTCGCGCTGACCGCCTGCGGCAAGAGCGAGGGCCAGAACGGCGCCGGCGGCGCGGGCGCCCATCCGGCGCCCGAAGTCGGCGTGGTGATCGCCAAGCCGACCAACGTCGGGCTGGTGACCGAGCTTCCGGGCCGGCTCGAATCCACGCGCGTGGCCGAGGTCCGTGCCCGCGCCGCGGGCATCCTGCTGCAGCGCGTGTTCCAGGAAGGCAGCGACGTCAAGGCCGGCCAGGTGCTGTTCCGCATCGACCCCGCCCCCTACGCCGCCGCCGCGCAAAGCGCCGAGGCCAGCCTGCAGCGCGCCGAGGCCAATGCGGTGCAGGCCCGGGCCCTGGCCCAGCGCTACAAGCCGCTGGTCGACGCCAATGCGGTCAGCAAGCAGGAATACCTGAACGCGGTGGCGGCGGCGAAGACCGCCGAGGCCGACATCGCGGTCAGCCGCGCCGCCCTGCAGACCGCGAAGATCAACCTGGGCTACGCCACCGTGACGGCGCCGATCTCGGGCCGCATCGGCCGCTCGCTGGTGACCGAGGGCGCGCTGGTGGGCCAGAGCGGCGACGCCACGGCGCTGGCCGTGATCCAGCAGATCAATCCGCTGTACGTGAACTTCACGCAATCCGCCACCGAGGTGCTGCGGCTTCGCCGCGCGCTGCAGGACGGCCAGTTCAAGCACGCCCCCGGCGGCGAGGCGGCCAGCGTGCGCATCGTGCTCGAGGACGGCTCCGAATACGCGCAGCCCGGCCGGCTGCTGTTCTCCGACCTGACGGTCGACCAGACCACGGGCCAGATCACGCTGCGCGCCGAGGTCCCGAATCCGAAGGGCGAGCTGCTGCCGGGCCTGTACGTGCGCGTGCGGCTCGAGCAGGCCCAGGCGACCAACGCGATCACCGTGCCGCAGCAGGCCGTGACCCGGACCCAGCAGGGCGACACGCTCACCGTGGTGGGCGCCGACGGCAAGCTCAGCAAGCGCACCGTGAAGATCAGCGCCGCCCAGAACAACCAATGGGTGGTGCTCGACGGCCTGAAGGCCGGCGAGCAGGTGATGGTCGACGGCTTCCAGAAGCTGCAGATGATGCCGCCCGGCACGCCGGTGAAGGCGGTGCCGTGGACCGGGCCGCAGGGCGCCGCCACCCCGGCGCCGGCTGCTTCCGCTGCGGCCGCACCGGCTGCGGCCGCGAAGTAAGGAGCCCGCCCGCATGGCCAAGTTCTTTATCGACCGTCCGATCTTCGCGTGGGTGATCGCGCTGTTCATCCTCGTGGTGGGCGGCGTCGCGATCACGCAGCTGCCGATCGCCCAGTACCCGCCGGTGGCTCCGCCGGCCATCGTCATCAACGCCGCCTACCCCGGCGCTTCTGCGCAGACGCTCGAGGACAGCGTGCTGTCGGTGATCGAGCGCGAGATGAACGGCTCGCCCGGCATGATCTACATGGAGTCGGTGGCCCAGGCCGACGGCACCGGCGCGATCACGATCAGCTTCGCGCCCGGCACCGACGCCGACCTGGCGCAGGTGGACGTGCAGAACCGGCTCTCGCGCGCCACGCCGCGGCTGCCCGCGGCGGTGACGCAGCAGGGGGTGCGGGTCGACAAGTCGCGATCCAACTTCCTGCTGTTCACGATCCTGTCGTCCGACAACCCGGCCTATGACCCGATCGCGCTGGGCGACTATGCGGCACGCAACGTGGTGCCCGAGCTGCAGCGGGTGTCCGGCATCGGCCAGGCGCAGCTGTTCGGCACCGAGCGGGCGATGCGGGTCTGGATCGACCCGGCGAAACTGCAGGGCTTCAACCTGTCGTCGGCCGACGTCACCAACGCCATCAAGGCGCAGAACGCGCAAGTGGCCTCGGGCACCATCGGCGACCTGCCGAACGTGGCCGGCCAGGCGATCGCGGCCACGGTGGTGGTCAACGGCCAGCTCACCAATGTCGAGCAGTTCGGCAACATCGTGCTGCGCGCCAACACCGACGGCTCGGCCGTGCGGCTGCGCGACGTCGCCCGCATCGAGCTCGGCGGCCAGGCCTACTCGACCTCGGCGCGCCTGAACGGCGAACCGGCGGTCGGCATCGGCGTCCAGCTGGCCCCCAGCGGCAATGCGCTCGAATCGGCCAAGCTGGTGCGCGCCAAGATGGAGGAGCTCTCGCGCTTCTTCCCGCAGGGCGTGAAGTGGGAGATCCCGTACGACAGCTCGCGCTTCGTCAAGATCTCGATCTCGCAGGTGGCCGAGACGCTGGTCGAGGCCGTGGTGCTGGTGTTCCTGGTGATGTTCCTGTTCCTGCAGAACTGGCGCTACACCATCATCCCGACCATCGTGGTCCCGATCGCCCTGCTGGGTACCTTCGCGGTGCTGCTGGCGCTGGGCTTCTCGATCAACGTGCTGACCATGTTCGGCATGGTGCTGGTGATCGGCATCGTGGTCGACGACGCCATCGTGGTGGTCGAGAACGTCGAGCGCATCATGAGCGAGGAAGGGCTTCCACCGCTGGAGGCCACGCGCAAGGCGATGAAGCAGATCTCGGGCGCCATCATCGGCGTGACCGTGGTGCTGATCTCGGTGTTCGTGCCGCTGGCCTTCTTCGCCGGCTCGACCGGCAACATCTACCGCCAGTTCTCGGCGGTGATGGTGGCCTCGATCGGCTTCTCGGCCTTCATGGCGCTGTCGCTCACGCCGGCGCTGTGCGCAACCCTGCTGAAGCCGGTGGAAGCCGGCCACCACCACGAGAAGAAGGGCTTCTTCGGCTGGTTCAACCGCGGCTTCACGCGCACCGCCAAGGGCTACGAGGGCATGGTGTCGCGCATCCTGCGGCGCGCCCTGCGCTACATGGTGATCTACGTCGCGATCATCGGCGTCGTCGTGATCGCCTACCTGCGCGTGCCGACCTCCTTCCTGCCGCAGGAAGACCAGGGCAACATCATCGTCAACGTGCAGCTGCCGCCGGGTGCGACCCAGGAGCGCACGCTCGACGTCATGAAGCAGGTCGAGGCCTTCATCCTCAAGCAGCCCGAAGTGCAGAGCATGGTGGGCGTGATGGGCTTCAGCTTCTCGGGCCAGGGCCAGAACGCCGGCCTCGCCTTCGTGACGCTGAAGGACTGGCACGAACGCAAGGGTCCCGGCGAGTCGGCCGATGCGCTGGCCGGCCGCGCCTTCGGTGCGCTGTCGGGCGTGCGCGATGCCTTCATCTACCCGCTGAGCCCGCCGCCGATCCCGGAACTGGGCAACGCCAGCGGCATCACCTTCCGGCTGCAGGACCGCTCCGGCGCCGGCCACGAGGCGCTGGTCAACGCGCGCAACCAGCTGCTGGGGATGGCCTCGCAGAGCAAGATCCTGACGCAGACGCGGCCCGACGGCCTCGAGGACGCGCCGCAGCTGCAGATCGACATCGATCGCGACAAGGCGAATGCGCTGGGCGTGACCTTCGACGCCATCAACACGACGCTGTCGACCGCGCTCGGATCGAGCTACGTCAACGACTTCCCGAACCAGGGCCGCCTGCAGCGCGTGGTGGTGCAGGCCGACGCGCCGGCGCGGATGCAGCCCGACGACCTGCTCAAGCTGAACGCGGCCAATGCCCAGGGCAAGCCGGTGCCGCTGTCGGCCTTCGCGACCACGCGCTGGATCACCGGCGCGCAGCAGACGGTGCGCTACAACGGCTACCCCGCGATGCGCATCAGCGCCAGCGCGGCGCCGGGCTTCAGCACCGGCGCGGCGATGGCCGAGATGGAGAAGCTCGCAGCCCAGCTGCCGGCCGGCTTCGGCTACGAATGGACCGGCCAGTCGCGCGAAGAAAAGCTCGCCGGCTCGCAGGCCATCATCCTGTACGGCTTCGCGATCCTGGCGGTGTTCCTGTGCCTGGCCGCGCTGTACGAGAGCTGGTCGATTCCGCTGGCGGTGATCCTGGTGGTGCCCCTGGGCGTGCTGGGCGTGCTGCTGGCGACCCTGTTGCGGGCCTACTCCAACGACGTGTACTTCCAGGTCGGGCTGATCACGATCATCGGCCTGTCGGCAAAGAACGCGATCCTGATCATCGAGTTCGCGAAGGACCTGCAGGCGCAGGGCAAGGGCGCGCTCGAATCCGCGCTCGAAGCCGCCCACCTGCGGTTCCGGCCGATCGTGATGACCTCGCTGGCCTTCGGGCTGGGCGTGATGCCGCTGGTGTTCGCCTCCGGCGCGGGCTCGGCGAGCCAGCGCGCGATCGGCACCGGCGTGCTCGGCGGCATGGTCACGGGCACCACCCTGGCGGTGTTCTTCGTGCCGGTGTTCTTCGTGATCGTCCGCGGATTCTTCAAGGGCAGCGCCCGACAGCACGAGGCCGACAAGCGGCACGCCCAGGCCGCCGGCATCGAGGAAACAAAGCATGACTAAGCGATTCATCACTACCGCGCTGGCAGGCGCCGCCGCCTTGATGCTGGCGGGCTGCTCGCTGATCCCGACCTACGAGCGCCCGGCGGCGCCGGTGCCGGCCACCTTCCCCAACGCGGCGGCGGCACCGACCGCGCCCGGCCAGCCGCCGGCCGCGACCGTGGCCTGGCAGGACTACTTCACCGACCCGCGGCTGCAGCGGCTGATCCACCTCGCGCTCACGAACAACCGCGACCTGCAGGTGGCGATCCTCAACATCGAGCAGGCGCGGGCGCAGTTCCAGATCACGCGATCGGCGCTGTACCCGGCGCTCAATGCGAGCGCCAGCGGCACCCGCCAGCGGCCGTCCCTGACCGGCGAAGGCGTGAGCTCCGTCTATACGGTGGGGCTGGGCGTGACGGCCTGGGAGCTCGACTTCTTCGGCCGCGTGGCGAGCCTGAAGGATGCCGCGCTGGCCCAGTACCTGGCGACAGAGGAAGCCCGCAAGGCGACCCAGATCAGCCTGATCGCCTCCGTGGCCAATGGCTGGCTGGCGGTGCTGGGCGACGACGAGGCGCTCGAGATCACGCGCCAGACCATGGTGACGCGGGACGACTCGCTCAAGCTGACCAAGCTGCGCTTCGACAACGGCGTGGCTTCCGAGATCGACTTCCGCTTCGCCGAGGCGCAGGCCGAGACCGCGCGCGCCACCTACGCGCAGCAGCAGCGACTGCGGCTGCAGGACGAGAATGCGCTGGCGCTGCTGCTCGGCGCGCCGGTGCCGCCCGACACCATCACCGGCGGCGCCCAGGGCCTGCAGGCGCTGGCGCCGATGCCGGAGCTGCCGGCCGGCCTGCCCTCCGACCTGCTGGTCGAGCGGCCCGACATCCGCGCCGCCGAGCAGCAGCTGATCGCGGCCAACGCCAACATCGGCGCCGCGCGCGCCGCCTTCTTCCCGCGGGTCACGCTGACCACCTCGATCGGCACCACGAGCTCGGAGTTCTCCAACCTGTTCAGCAGCGGCACGAAGGCCTGGGCCTTCGCGCCGCAGATCACGCTGCCGATCTTCAATGCAGGCGCCAACCAGGCCAACCTGGATTCGGCGCGCGCGGGCCAGAAGATCGCGGTGGCGCAGTACGAGAAGTCGATCCAGTCGGCCTTCCGCGAGGTCGCCGACGCGCTCGCGGGCCGCGCCACCTACGACGAGGAACTGCGCGCCCTGGTGGCCCAGGCCAAGGCCGAGGAGACGCGCTTCCAGCTGTCGGACATGCGCTACCGCGGCGGCGTCGCCAGCGGGCTCGACCTGCTGGATGCCCAGCGCTCGCTGTTCACCTCGCAGCTGGCGACCGCACAGATCCGGCAGCAGCGGCTGCAGAACCAGGTGGTTCTCTACAAGACGCTGGGCGGCGGCTGGGCCACCAAGTGACGCTGTCCGGGGGCCCGGTCGTCCCTGGACGGCCGGGGCCAAGGGTCTCTCTATAATCCGCGGTTGATTCGAAAAGCCCCACCGAGCCCCCGATACTGAGGACGCAATGAGCGACGACCCGCACTACCAGGCCACAGAAGAAGCCCATACCGGCCCGATCAAGAATCCGAAGCAGCTGCTGCTCGCGGTCTTTTTCTCCTTCATCGTTCCCATCCTCATCATCGTCGGCCTGGTGTCGTTCGTCGTGTCGGGCACCCATCCTTCGGGCTCGGCGCAAGGCGACAGCATGTCGCTCTACGGCGTGTCCAAAGACAGCCGCGATCGCGATGTCGCCGAAAGGCTCAAGAAGGTCGGCAGCATCGAGATCCGCGACGCCAACCGGCCGCTGGCCACCGGCGAGGCCGTCTTCAAGGCCCAGTGCGTGGCTTGCCACGGCGCTCCCGGCATCCCCGGCGCGCCGCACCAGGGCGATGCCGCTGCCTGGGGCCCGCGCATCGGCCAGGGCTACGCCACGCTGCTCGAGCACGCGCTCAAGGGCAAGGGCGCGATGCCGGCCCAGGGCGGCGGCGACTTCGACGACATCGAGATCGGCCGCGCGGTGGTCTTCCTGGCGAACTCGGGCGGCGCCACCTTCCCGGTGCCCGACCGGCCGGCGCCGGCAGCCGAAGGCGCTCCCGCCGATGCCGCAGCCCCCGCGGTCGCGGCCGGCAAGTAGGCGCTTCTACCCCCCAGCAAAAAGCCCGCGATGCGGGCTTTTTTGTTTTCAGTGCGAGCGCGCAGGCTGGGCCGGCTGGCCCGCCGCGGGGCTGGGCACGAAGCCGAACCGGGCCGGAAGGTCCTCGGCGCGGACATCCTCGGGCACCCAGCGGCCCTGCTCGATCGCCTTGGCCGCCAGCCCCACATCCTGCGTATGGACCAGGCCAAGCCCGATGTCGGCCACCAGGTAGAGCCTGCCCTCGCCGTCGAGCAGGCAGGCGGTGGGCTCGACCGCCACCCCGGCGTGCGAGCTGACCGACAGGTCCTCGGCGATGCGCCAGACCCACGGCGCGGCTTCGAGCTCGACGTAGACCCGCTGCGGTCCGTTCTGGAAGAACCACTGGCCGGCGTCGTCATGCTCGTAGTTGCGCTGGATGAAGTCGATCAGCTTCTCGTGCCGCAGCTGCGAGCCCTTGGCCTGCCTGAACGGCCCGATGGCCTGGGTGCGGTCGTCGCGCAGGAACCAGTTGCCGCGGGCATCGAGCCCGAGCCAGCCGTAGCAGTGAGGCACATTCGGCCACTTGGCCAGGGCCTTCAAGACGATGTCATCCATGAAGGGATTCTGCTCCCGCGGATCAGGCGTGGTCTTTCAGCCAGTCGATCACGCGCTCGGGCATGGCGCGGACGTGGCCCGGCGGCGGGCCCAGCGGAAATCCCACATGGCCGCCATGCGCGGGCTGCCAGAGCGTGACGTGGCGCCCGACCTCGCCCGGGCGCGGCAGGCTGGCGGCCGGAACGAAGGGGTCGTTGGCCGCATTCACCACCAGCGCCGGAATCCGGATCTGGTGCAGGTGCGGCTTGGCCGAGCCGCGCGACCAGTAGTCGTCGGTGCCGCGAAAGCCGTGCAGCGGCGCCGTGAAGACATCGTCGAAGGCGTAGAGGTCGCGCGCCGCGAGCAGCTTGTCGCGGTCGAACAGGCCCGGGTGCTGGGCCAGCTTGGCCAGCGCCTTGGGCTTCATGGTCGACAGGAACATGCGCGTGTAGACGAGGCGGTTGAACCCGCGGCCGATCGCGGCGCCACCGGCCGCGAGGTCGAGCGGCGCCGAGATCGAGGCCACCGCGCTCGCCACCTTCGATGCCTCGCCGCCGGCCTCCTCGGCCCAGCGCATCAGCGCATTGCCGCCGAGCGAGACGCCGGCCGCGAGCAGGGGCTGCCCCGGGTCCCGCTGCGCGCGCAGCCGGGCCAGGATCCACCCGATCTCCTCGAAATCGCCCGAGTGGTAGGCCCGGGGCGCCAGGTTCAGCTCGCCGCTGCAGCCGCGGAAATGCGGCACGGCATAGTCCCAGCCGCGGGCGTGGGCGAAAGCCGCGAAGACCTCGGCGTAGTGGCTGCTCGACGAGCCCTCGAGGCCGTGGAACAGCACCAGCAGCGGCTTCGGGCCGGCCCCGGGGGCATCCAGGAAGTCGACGTCGATGAAGTCGCCGTCGGGCGTGGCCCAGCGTTCGCGCCGCAAGGCGGGCAGCGGCGCCTCGGCGCGCCGGGCATACAGCGCGGGCCAGATGGTTTGCAGGTTGCCGCCAGGCAGCCAGCGTGGCGCGACGTACTGCATCGGCTCAGTGCAGGGTCTGCGGCGGCTCGACGGCGTCGCCGGGCTCGTGCGAGCTGCCGGGGCTGGCATGGTGCGCGACCATGCGCCAGCCCTGGGCGGTGCGGTGGTAGACATTGGTGGCCAGCACGAAGGCGTGGCGCGGCCCTTCGGCCGTCAGCACCTCGATGCGCTCCAGCACGTTGTGCACCGCGCTGGCGAGCGACTCGACCTTGCGCACCCGCGCCGGCGTGGCCTGGATGGCGCCGTTGCCGAACATGTGCTCGAAGGCGGCGCGGATCGCCTCGGCCCCGACCAGCCGCGGGCCGCCCGGGTGGACGCAGAACACCTCTTCCTCGTCGGCCCAGCAGTCCATCAGGGCGTCGATGTCGCCGCGCTGCAGGGCCTCGTAGAAGGCGGCTTCGATGTCGTCGGCGGTGCCGCCGATGGCGCTGGCGCGGAGTTTGGCTTTGGTGGACATGGATGGTGCTGCCGGAAGTAGCGATTTTGCCTCGGTCGGGCAGCGGCTCAAGAGCGCGCCGCCACCCAGCCCTGCACGACCGCGCGAAGTTCGCCCTGGGTCGCGCGCCAGACCAGCTCGGGCGCCGCCACGTGGACGCCGGGCGGCGCCAGCGCCAGGGCGACATCGACCATTTCGGCCACCTTGGAGGCCCGCGCCGGCTGCTCGCTGGACGGCACCATGAAGCGCGTGATCGACAGCATCCAGGCCGCCAGCCGCTCGCCCGGGTTGGCGAAGCGCACGGCGGCCGGCTTCTGCGCCGAGCGCACCAGCAGCACGCGATCGAAGCCCAGCGCCACCACGGCCTGCTCGTCGAGGCTGGCCAGGCCGTGCTTCAGCGCCTCGGGGAGCCGGCCCTGGTCGTGCGGCTGCACCACCGCCAGGGTGCGGACGCCGCAGGCCCGCAGCCAGCCCGCCAGCGCCGGCAGCTGCGCGGGCTCGGGCGTCCACAGCGCCCGCTCCCGGTCATAGAAGAGCCGCGGCGGCTCGAACAGCACGAGGGCGGTGTGCGCCGCCACGGTCGGCCACTGCGCGATCGGCAGCGCCGGCACCTGCACCGGCTCGACGCCCGGCAGTCCGGCGCGGATCGGTTCGCGCGCCAGCACCAGCGTGTGGTCGAAGCGATGGCGGCCGGCGAGCCGGCGCACCAGCTCGTGGCCCAGGGCGCCGGTGGCGCCTGCGATCAGCAGCGTGCCCGCGGCCGGCCGGCCGTCGAAGGGCCGGCGGTTCGCAGCCTGAAGGGCCTGCAGAGGGTCTGGCGCCATCCATCTATGCTACCTTTGCCGACTTCGCACTGAGAGGGTTCGGACATGTTGAAACGCTGGCTACTGATCATCGTCGCGACGCTGTCGCTCGCGGGCTGCGGCTACAACGACTTCCAGCGCCTCGACGAGGCCAGCAAGTCGGCCTGGAGCGAGGTGCTCAACCAGTACCAGCGGCGCGCCGATCTGGTGCCCAACATCGTCGCCTCGGTCAAGGGCGAAGCCAATTTCGAGCAGGAGACGCTGACCAAGGTGATCGAGGCCCGCGCCAAGGCGACCTCGATCCAGGTGACGCCCGAGACGCTCAACAATCCCGAGGCCTTCAGCAAGTTCCAGCAGGCGCAGG
The DNA here is from genome assembly GCF_030316765.1 of Variovorax saccharolyticus. Lineage (GTDB taxonomy): Bacteria > Pseudomonadota > Gammaproteobacteria > Burkholderiales > Burkholderiaceae_C > Variovorax > Variovorax saccharolyticus. The sequence goes on along the minus strand of NZ_JASZYT010000002.1, from coordinate 191,011 downwards.
GCGAGCTGTCGAGCGCGCTGTCGCGCCTGATGGTGGTGGCCGAGCAATACCCCAACCTGAAGGCCAACCAGGCCTTCCGCGACCTGCGCGTGACGCTCGAAGGCACCGAGAACCGCATCACGGTGGCGCGCAACCGCTACATCCAGACGGTGCAGGAGTACAACGTGCTGGCCCGCAGCTTTCCGACCAACCTGACGGCCAAGGTCATGGGCTATCCGCCCAAGGCCAACTTCTCGGTCCAGAACGAAGCCCAGATCTCGACGCCTCCGACGGTCGACTTCAGCGCCCCGAAGAAGTAGGCGAGAGCGGCCAGGCGATGACCGCTGCCCGCATCCGGCAGGCGCTGACGGCACTCCTCCTGATGGCGGCGGCGCTGGTCGGCGCGCAGGCGCAGGGCCTGCTGCCGGTGCCCGCGCTCGATGCCCGCGTGATCGACCAGACCGGCACTCTGAGCGCTGCCGAGCGCAGTGCGCTCGACGCCAAGCTGCAGGCCTTCGAGCAGAAGAAGGGCTCGCAGATCGTCATGCTGATGGTCAAGACCACCCAGCCGGAGGACATCGCGAGCTATGCCAACCGGGTCGGCAACGCCTGGAAGATCGGCCGCAAGGCGGTCGGCGACGGCATCCTCGTGGTGGTCGCCAAGGACGACCGCAAGATGCGCATCGAGGTCGCCAAGGCCCTCGAGGGTGCGGTGCCCGACCTGGCCGCGGCCCACATCATCGACGAGGCGATGAAGCCGCGCTTCCGCCAGAACGACTTTGCCGGCGGCCTCGATGCCGCGGCCGACCAGCTGATCGCACGCGTCAACGGCGAGGCCCTGCCCCAGGTCGATGCGCGCGGCGGCGACTTCGGCGACGGCCGCGCTTCGGGCAGCGGCTTCAACTGGCAGGACCTGGGCATCTTCCTGTTCGCGGTGGTGCTGGTGGGCGGGCCGATCGCGCGCCGCATCCTCGGCAAGATCCCGGGCTCGCTGGCGCTCGGCGGCCTGACCGGCGTGGGGGTGATGGTGCTCACGTCGAGCCTCGTGATCGCGGTGCTGGCCGCGCTGGCCGCCCTGCTCTTCACGCTGCTGTCGACCGCCTTCGGCGCCGGACCATCGATCGGCCGGCGCGGCGGCGGCGGCTTCGGCGGCGCGCTGGGCGGCGGATTGGGCGGACTGGGCGGCAGTCGTGGCGGCGGTGGCTGGGGCGGCGGCTCGTCCTCCGGCGGAGGCGGCTTCGGCGGCGGCTTCGGCTCCGGTGGCGGCGGCGATTTCGGCGGCGGCGGCGCCTCGGGGGACTGGTAGCCATGGCATCTGCTTCCAAATCCTCTGTGTCGCTGTTCGCGCGCCTGGGCCGCATCTGGCGCCACCGCTGGACCGACGAGGCCGACCTCCGGCGCGCGCTGCCGCCCGAGATGCTCGATCGGCTCACGCGCCGCGTGGCGGCCAGCGAGCGGCGCCACAGCGGCGAGATCCGCGTCTGCGTCGAGGCCGGGCTGCCGCTGTCCTACCTGTGGCGCGACGCGCCGGCGCGCGAGCGCGCGATCATGCTGTTCGGCAAGCTGCGCGTCTGGGACACCGAGCACAACAACGGCGTCCTGATCTACCTGCTGCTGGCCGAGCACGCGATCGAGATCGTGGCCGACCGCGGCATCGATGCGCGGGTCGACGCCGCGCAGTGGGCGGCCATGGCCGGGCGCATGGGCGCCGCCTTTCGCGAGGGGCGCTTCGAGGACGGGTTGACACAGGCGCTCGAAGAGGTGTCGGCGCTGCTGGTCGAGCACTTCCCGCTGGCCGACGGCCAGGCCGACCGCAACGAACTGCCGGACGCGCCGGTGCTGCTGTAGCCCCGCTTCAGCCCGACGCGGGAAGCGCCCAGACCCCATTGCCACCGACCGCGTAGAAGCGGCGCGCGGGCGTCGGCTCCACCAGCCAGCCGCCCGTGAATTCGCCGAAGGCCGGCAGGATCAGCTGCCCGCCCTCCCGCACGAAGCAAGGCATGCGCAGGCTGTCGCGGCCCCGGCCGTGGAGCCGGCAGGCCGGATGGAGATGGCCGGCCAGCACGGCGTGCGTGGCATGGCGCTGCGGATGGTGGCAGGCGGCGAAGGGCCCGATCAGATGCGGCTCGTCGACCACCTCGAAGCGCAGCGCGGCCGGCGGATCGCCCGCGCGGCTGTCGTGGTTGCCGCGCACAAGCATGCAGGCCAGCGCCGGATGACGCTCGCGCCAGGCGTGCACCGCCGCCAGCAGCGAGGCCGTGCGGGCCGACGCCGCATGCAGGAAGTCGCCGAGAAAAACGATCTGCCGCGGCCCATGCAGATCGATCGCGCGGTCGAGGCGCGCCAGGTTTTCCTGCGTGGTGCCGCCCGGCACCGGCTGGCCCAGGGCCCGGTAGGCGGCCGCCTTGCCCAGGTGCAGATCGGCCACGAACAGCACGCCCGCGGCCGGCCACCAGAGCGCGGGATCGGGCAGGAGTTCGATGGTCTCGCCGGCCAGTTCGATCCGGCAGGCGGCGGCAGGCGGCGGCGTCACGGAGCGAGTGTCCCCGAAGCGGCAGCGCTCTCGAACTGCTGAACCATGCGCGCGATGCGGTCAGCCACGCTCTCGTTCGACAGCTTCTCGCGAAAGCGCTCGACCATCAGCGGGAAAGCGAAGGGCGTGGGCCTGTCCAGCTTGCGCAGCACCAGCCGCTGGGCGCGCATGCGCGCCAGGCTGGCCCGCAGCCGGCCGATCTCGAGCTCCTGCGCCAGCAGCTCGGCCTCGGCCTGCCGCAGCAGCCGATTGGCCGGGTCGTACTTGCGGAACACCTCGTAGAACAGCGACGAGGAGGCCTGCAGCTGCTTGTTGCTGCGCTTCTCGCCCGGATAGCCCTGGAAGATCAGGCCCGAGACGCGCGCGATCTCGCGAAAGCGCCGGCGCGCGAGCTCGGTGGCGTTGAGCGAGGCCAGCACCTCGTGCAGCAGCGCCGTGCGCTCGTCGTCGTGCGCGACCGCCTCCTGCGCCTTCGCGTCGTGCCCGGCCACCAGCACCTGCGGCAGCAGCGTGGCCCAGTCGACCTCTCCGGCGCTCAGCAGTTCGAAGCCGTAGTCGTTGACCGCGATCGAGAAGGTGCGCGGCTGGTGCTGCGCGATGCGCCAGGCGATCAGGTTCGCCAGCCCGAGGTGCACCGGCCGGCCCGCGAACGGATAGAGGAACAGGTGCCAGCCTTCGCGCGACTTCAGCACTTCGGCCAGCAGGGTGTGGGGCGTCGGCAGTGCCGACCAGCGCTGCTGGATCTCGAGCAGCGGACGCAGGCATCGCAGCTCGGGCGACTCGTAGCGGCCCTGGTCGGCCAGCGCGAGCTGCTGCACCACGGCATCGGCCAGCGTGCTAGACAGCGGCATCCGGCCGCCGTTCCAGCGCGGCACCGCCGAGCGCTTGCCGCTGGCGCGCCGCACCCAGGCGGTCATGTCGTGGATGCGCACCAGCTCGAGCAGCCGCCCGCCGAACAGGAAGCAGTCGCCGGGCTTCATGCGGGCGACGAAGCCCTCCTCGACGCTGCCGATCTTCGCGCCGCCGAGGAACTGCACCGACAGGCTGGCATCGCTCACGATGGTGCCGATGTTCATGCGGTGCCGGCGCGCCAGCCGCGCATCGGGCACGCGCCAGACGCCTTGCGCATCCGGCACCGCGCGCCGGTAGTCCGGATAGGCCGCCAGCGACGCGCCGCCCTGCGAGACGAAGTCCAGGCACCACTGCCAGCTCTCGCGCGACAGCCCGGCATAGGCGGCGGTGCCGCGCACCTCGTCGTACAGGGCGTCGGGCCTGAAGCCGCCGCCGAGGGCGACCGTGACCATGTGCTGAACCAGCACGTCGAGCGGCTGCTCGGGCGAGCTGCGCGATTCGATGTGGCCGGCAGCGATCGCGGCCCGCGCCGCGGCGCCTTCGACCATCTCGATGCTGTGGGTCGGCACCAGCGTGATGCGCGACGGCCGGCCGGGTGCGTGGCCCGAGCGGCCCGCGCGCTGCAGCAGCCGCGCCACGCCCTTGGGAGAACCGATCTGCAGCACGCGCTCGACCGGCAGGAAGTCGACGCCCAGGTCCAGGCTCGAGGTGCAGACCACCGCCTTCAGCTCGCCGTTCTTCAGCCCGAGCTCGACCCACTCGCGCACCGCGCGGTCGAGCGAGCCATGGTGCAGCGCGATCCGGCCGGCCCAGTCGGGCCGCGCCTCGAGCATCGCCTGATACCAGATCTCGGACTGCGAACGCGTGTTGGTGAAGACCAGCGTGGTGGTGCTGGCGTCGATCTCGCCGATGACTTGCGCCAGCATCGTGAGGCCCAGGTGGCCGCCCCATGGGAAGCGCTCGGCCCGGCCCGGCAGCAGCGAATCGACGAGCAGCTTCTTCGGCACTTCGCCTTGCACCAGCAAGCCCTGCTGCGCGCCGAGCAGGGCTTGCATCGCTTCTTCGAGATTGCCGAGGGTGGCCGACATGCCCCAGACACAGAGCCCGTCGTTCCAGCGCCGCAGGCGGGCCAGCGCCAGCTGCACCTGCACGCCGCGCTTGTTGCCGAGCAGCTCGTGCCATTCGTCGACCACCACCAGCCGCAGCGCGCCGAGGACCTCTTGCGCATCGGCGCGCGCGAGCAGCAGCGACAGGCTCTCGGGCGTGGTGACGAGCACGGTCGGCAGGCGCTGGTTCTGGGCGCTGCGCTCCGCCGAGCCGGTGTCGCCGCTGCGCACGCCGGAGCTCCACGGCTGCATCCCGGCAGCGGCGGCATCGAGCGCCTGCTGCAGCGCGCGCAGCGTGTCGGCGGCCAGGGCGCGCATCGGCGTCAGCCACAGCACCGTGAGCGGCGGCGCAACTTCCGGCCGCTTCGCTGCGGATCGCTTCGGCGGCACGGCGCCGAAGGCCAGCAGCGCGGCCAGCCAGACGGCGTAGGTCTTGCCGGCACCGGTGGTCGCGTGCAGCAGGCCGGAGCGGCCCTGCGCGACCGCCTTCCAGACGGCGCGCTGGAACTTGAAGGGCTTCCAGCCGCGCGCCGCGAACCAGGCATCGAGCGCCTGCTTCGTCGTCATCACGAAGGCAGCAGCGCAGCCAGCGTCTGCAGGCTGTCCGCCTCCGCGATGGGCTTGTCCTCGCGCCAGCGCAGCATGCGCGGAAAGCGCACCGCGATGCCGCTCTTGTGGCGCGTGCTGCGCGCGATGCCCTCGAAGCCGAGCTCGAACACCAGCGTCGGCCTGACGCTGCGCACCGGCCCGAAGCTCTCGACCGTGGTCTTGCGGATCAGGGCGTCGACTCTCGCCATCTCGGCGTCGGTCAGCCCCGAGTAGGCTTTCGCGAAGGGCACCAGCTTGCGATCGGTGGCCTCGGGCGGCCCATCCCAGACCGCGAAGGTGTAGTCGCTGTAGAGGCTGGCGCGCCGGCCATGGCCGCGCTGCGCGTAGACCAGCACCGCATCGATCGAGAGCGGATCGATCTTCCACTTCCACCAGACGCCGACATCCTTGGTGCGGCCGACGCCGTAGTGCGCAGCGCGTTGCTTGAGCATCAAGCCCTCGACGCCCATCGAGCGTGCGGCCTCGCGCTGCCGCGCCAGGTCCTGCCAGTCGTCGCCATGCAGCATCGGGCTCGCGATCAGCGACGGATGCTGCACGCCGGCGAGCAGCTCGTCGAGCAGCGAACGCCGCTCGTGCTGCGGCAGCGAGCGCAGGTCGCGTCCCTGCCATTCGAGCAGGTCGTAGGCCAGCAGTACGACCGGGATCTCGCGCAGCAGCTTCGCGCCCAGCGTCTTGCGGCCGATGCGCTTCTGCAGCTCGGCGAAGGGCTGCACGCGGTCCTCGCGCCAGACCACGATCTCGCCGTCGAGCACGCTGCCGTCGGGCAGCGCATCGCCCATCACGGCCAGTTCGGGGAAACGCTCGGTCACCAGTTCCTCGCCGCGCGACCAGAGCCAGACCTGGCCCGCGCGCTTCACCAGCTGGGCCCGGATGCCGTCCCACTTCCACTCGACGATCCATTGCGCCGGCGCACCGAGCGCGGCGTCGAACTGCTCGAGCGGCAGGCCGAAGGGGTGCGCGAGGAAGAAGGGATAGGGCTGGCCGCTGGTCTTCTGGTCGCGCTCGCCGGTGCTCTCGGGCGAGATCAGCGCCGCATAGTCGGCGGCCGTCGGCTGGCCGCCGATGTGGGTGTAGCCCATGAGCCGCTGGGCCACGCGCTTGGGGTCGAGCGCGCCGACCGCGGCCAGCGCCTGCGTCACCTGCAGCTTCGAGACGCCGACGCGGAAACCGCCCGTGATGAGCTTGAAGCAGACCAGCCGCTCGTCGATGGCGAGCTGCCGCCACTGGGCACGCAGCGCATCGGCCAGGGCCTCGGGCGGCATCTTGCGCAAGGGCAGCAGTTGCTGCTCGAGCCAGTCCGCCAGCCCCATGTCGTGCGCATCGGTCGGCGGCGGCAGCAGCAGCGCGATGGTTTCGGCCAGATCGCCGACCGCCTCGTAGCTCTCGTCGAACAGCCACTCGGGCAGGCCCGCGGCTTCCTGCGCGAGCAGGCGCAGGAGCTTGGCGGGGACCAGCTGGCGTGGCTTGCCGCCCGCGAGGAAGTACACGGCCCAGGCCGCGTCGCGCGCCGGAGCGGCCTGCAGGTAGCGCTGCAGGGCGGCCTGCTTCGCGAGGCTGGAGGTGGTCGCGTCGAGCTCGCGATAGAGCGCGGCGAATTGCTTCATGGCGCGGTCGCGGCGAGAGGCTCCGAATCCTCGTCGCCGTACTCGGTCTTGAAGCCCTGCGCCTCCAGTCCGTTCTCGGTCAGCCAGCGCACCAGCACGGCCACGCTGCCGTGGGTCACGAAGACGCGCTCCGCGCCGGTGCCGGCGATGGCCTGCTGCAGGCCCGGCCAGTCCGCGTGGTCGGACATCACGAAACCGCGATCGACGCCGCGCCGGCGCCGCGTGCCGCGCAGCTGCATCCAGCCGCTCGCGAAGGCATCCGAGTAGTTGCCGAAGCGGCGCAGCCACGGCGTGCCCTGGGCCGACGGCGGCGCCAGCACCAGCGCCCGCCCGAGCAGCGCGGCATCGACGCCCGGATCCGTCACTCGCAGCGTGGGCGGCAGCGGCACGCCGGCCGCCCGGTACACCGCATTCAGCGGCTCGACCGCGCCATGCACCACGATCGGCCCGATGGCCGGATCGACGCCATGCAGGATGCGCTGCGCCTTGCCGAAGGCATAGCAGAGCAGCACCGAGGCCCTGCCCTGCTCGGCATTGAGGCGCCACCAGTCGTTGATCTCGGCGAACAAGGCGGCCTGCGTCGGCCAGCGGTAGATCGGCAGGCCGAAGGTCGACTCGGTGATGAAGGTGTCGCAGGGCACCGGCTCGAAGGGCGTGCAGGTGCCGTCGGGCTCGGTCTTGTAGTCGCCCGAGGCGACCCAGACGCGGCCTCCATGTTCGAGCCGCACCTGGGCCGACCCGAGCACATGGCCGGCCGGATGCAGCGACACGCGCACGCCGTGATGAACGACGACCTCGCCGTAGGCCAGGGTCTGGAGCGCGATCTCGCCCAGCCGTGTGCGCAGCGTGCCCGCGCTGTCGGCGTGGGCCAGGTAGTGCCCATGGCCGACGCGGGCATGGTCGGAGTGCGCATGGGTGATGACCGCGCGGTCGACCGGGCGCCAGGGATCGATGTAGAAATCGCCCGGCGGGCAATAGAGGCCCTCGGGGCGAGCGACGACGAGATCGCCGGGGGAAGAAGTCGGAGCAGGCGGCGCGGTGACCATGGAGCCGCCATGGTAGGCCGCGCAGCGGCTGCCCGTGCCCTGCCGCAGGCGCGACGCCGTGTGGGCCGCGGCCTACGACCGCGACAAATGCGCTACCAGGCCGTCCACTTCCGGTCGCTGGCGGCCGAGGCCACCGTGCGCTCGATGAAGCGCACGCCGCGCGCGCCGTCTTCCACCCGCGGGTAGTCGGCCGCGAGCGCATCGGCCGGCTGGCCCGCGAGCCGCGCCCGGATGTCCGCGGCCACCCCGGCATAGACATTGGCGAAGGCCTCGATGAAGCCCTCGGGATGCCCGCTCGGCAGCCGGCTCGCGCGCTGCGCCGCCTCGCTGAGCCAGGGCGATCCGCGCGTGAAGATGCGCTTCGGGCCGTCGTGCGGGAGGTGCGTGAGTTCGCTGGGCTGCTCCTGCCGCCAAACCAGCGTGCCCAGCGTGCCCGAGACCCGCAGCCGCAGGTCGTTCTCGAGTCCGGTGTTGATCTGCGAGGCGATCAGCACGCCGCGCGCACCACCGCGCAGGCGCAGCAGCAGGCTGCCGTCGTCGTCGAGGGCCCGCCCGGCCACCAGCGAACTCAGGTCGGCGCAAAGGCTCTCGATCTCCAGGCCGGTGACGGCCGCCATCAGGTTCTCGGCATGCGAGCCGATGTCGCCGATGGCCCCTGCCGCGCCGCTGCGCGCCGGGTCGCTGCGCCATGCGGCCTGCTTGTTGCCCTCGCCTTCGAGCCGCGTGGCGAGCCAGCCCTGGTTGTATTCGACGACCACCTTGCGAATCTCGCCGAGTTCGCCCGCGCGCACCATCTCGCGGGCCTGGCGGACCATCGGGTAGCCCGTGTAGTTGTAGGTGACGCCGAACACCGTGCCTTGCCGCGCCACCGCCGCGACCAGCGCATCGGCCTGCTCGCGCGTGTGCACCAGCGGCTTGTCGCAGACCACGTGGAAGCCGGCCTCGACGAAGGCCTGGGCGACCGGAAAATGGACGTGGTTCGGGGTCACGATCGAGACGAAGTCGATCCGCTCATCGGCAGGCCGCTTCAGTTCGTCATCGAGCAGCGCGCGCCAGTCGCCGTGGTTGCGGGCGTCGGCCAGGAACAGGTCGCGCCCCGAGGCCCGGGCCTTCTCGGCGCTCGACGACAGCGCGCCGGCCACCAGTTCAATCTGCCCGTCGAGCGCGATCGCCTTGCGGTGCACCGCCCCAATGAAGGCATCACGCCCGCCGCCGACCATGGCGTAGCGCAACTTGCGCGCAAAAATGTCGTGTGTCATGCAGTTTCAAGCGCCGCGAAGCGCGCCCTTGGTGAAACACCGCGGAACCGGCTTCGCCGGGCCGCCGGTGTTGCCCCCGGTAGGGGGCTGAGAAGCCGCGGCTCCAAGCCTGCCGGCGCAGGCTTGGACGGCTCCGAAGGGCCGATGCCTCTGGCAGCGACTCGAGGCGCCCGGACACGAAGTGCCGGGCAACCTGGGGGCGAGCAACAATCAGAACGGCGAGTCCGGGTGGTAGAAGCTCTTCGCGTTTTCCTTCGTGATCAGCACCGAGGGAATGATCGTGGTCGCCGGCAGCTTCTCGCCCTTCAGCCGGGCTTCGGCCGTGAGCTTGATCGCGTCGTAGATGAACTTCGGCGAATAGCTCACGTCGGCCTGGATCCGCGGGTCCTTGCCGTCCATGATGGTCTTGACCATGCCCTTGGCGCCCGCGCCGCCGAACACCACCAGGATGTCGTCGCGCTTGGCCTGCTCGATCGCCTTCAGCACGCCCACCGCCATGTCGTCGTCGGCGGCCCAGATCGCGTCGATCTTCTTGAAGCGCGTCAGGTAGTCCTGCGTGACCTTGAAGGCATCGTCGCGATTCCAGTTGGCGTACTTGGCGTCGAGCAGCTTGATGTCCGGGTAGTTCTTGAGCACGCTGTTGAAGGCGTCCATGCGCTCGTTGTCCAGCGTGGTCGCGATGCCGCGCAGTGCCACCACATTGCCCTTGCCGCCCAGCTTCTTGGCGATGTACTCGGCCGGGATCTTGCCGAAGGCGGTGTTGTCGCCGGCCACGTAGGCATCCTGCGCACTGGTGTCGGTGAGGCCGCGGTCGACCACCGTCACGTAGGTGCCCTTGGCCTTGACCTGGGCCACCGGCTTGGTCAGCGCCGCCGACTCGAAGGGGAAGATCACCAGCGCGTTGATCTTGCTCACCGTCGACAAGTCCTGCAGCTGGTTGGCCTGCTCGGGCGCGTTGGCCGCGGTCTTGATCGTGATCTTCAGGTCCTTGTGCTCTTTCTCGAGGTCCTTCTTGGCCTGGTTGGCCCAGTAGTTGATGCCGCCCATGAAGCTGTGCGTCGCGGCCGGGATCGAGACGCCGAGATGGACCGGCTCGGCTGCCAGTGCCGGGAAGGCCACGAGGCTCGCGGCGGCGACGGCGCCGAGCGCCAGGCGTCGAGTGAATGAAGTCATGCTGCTTGTCTCCTGTTGTGAAAGAAGTGGAACGGACGGGAAAAGAGCGCGCGGCCTAGCGCTTGCCGCGCTGCAGGAAGGCCACGACGATGATCACGATGCCCTGCACCGCGGCGTTCAGGTACACGCTGATGATGCTGGTGAGGTTCAGGATGTTGCTGATCACCGAGAGCAGGACGGCGCCGATCACGGTGCCGGTGATGCTGCCGGCGCCGCCCTTCAGCGCGGTGCCGCCGACGATCACCGCGGCGATCGCCTCGAGCTCCCACAAGAGGCCGGTGGTCGGCGATGCCGAACCCAGTCGCGGCACGTAGAGCAGGGTCGCGATGCCCACGCACACGCCGAGCAGCACGTAGGTCATGATCTTCACGTTGTCGACGCCGACCGCCGCATAGCGCGCCACCTGCTCGTTCGAGCCGATCGCCTGCACGTAGCGCCCGTAGGCGGTGCGGTTGAGGATCAGGCCGCCGATCACGGCGACCACCATGAACACCCACACCGGCACCGGGATGCCCGCGAGGCTCGCGTAGTACACCGGCGCATAGAGGTCCGACAGCTCGTTGTCGAGCGTGAGCGCGCCGCCGTCGGCGAAGTAGGTCAGGTAGGCGCGGAAGATGCCCAGCGTGCCGAGCGTCACGATGAAGGGCTCGATGCGCCCCTTGGTGATCAGGAGGCCGTGCGCCAGTCCGAACACGGCGCCCAGCACCACCGCCAGCACGGCGCCGAGCACCACGGCGAGCAGCGGCGAGCCGAGCGCCGGGCCCATCGCATTGATGAACATGATCACGCAGCCGGCGATCAGCGCCGCCATCGAGCCGACCGACAGGTCGATGCCGCCCGAGATGATCACGAAGCACATGCCGACCGCGATGATGCCGATGAAGGCGGTGCGCGTGAGCACGTTCATGGCGTTGTCGAGCGTGGCGAAATCGCCATTCAGCAAGGTGCCGGCGATGCACAGCAGCACCAGGCCGATGACCGGGCCGAAGCCGTGCAGGCGTTCGGTCCAGCTGGGCCGGGATTCGCCACGGTGGGTTGCTGCGGGGGTCTCAGGCGTGGACATTGGCGGTTCCGGTGGCATGGGCGATGAGCTCCTCCTCGGTCAGGTGCTCCGCATCGAGCGTGGTCACGATGCGGCCCGCGCGCATCACCGCGACGCGGTGGCACAGGCCGATCAGTTCCATCAGCTCGGACGAGACGACGATCACGGCCAGCCCCTGCCGGGCCAGCCGCTGGATCAGGAAATAGATGTCGCGCTTGGCGCCGACGTCGACCCCGCGCGTGGGCTCGTCGAGCACCACCACCTTGGGCTGCGGCTGCAGCACCTTGGCCAGCGCGAGCTTCTGCTGGTTGCCGCCCGACAGCGAGGACGCACGCGCATCGAGGTCGCCGGTGCGGATGCCGTAGTCCTTCACCGCCTCGGCCAGCGCGGCGCGCTCGGCCTCGGGCTTGAGCCAGGGCTGCGCATAGCGTTCGAGCGCCATCAGGGTGAGGTTCTGGCGCAGGCCGAAGTTGACGTGCAGGCCCTTGCCCTTGCGGTCCTCGCTCAGGTAGGTCAGGCCGTGCTTCGCGGCCTCGCGCGGATTGCGAAAGGCAAGCGTCCGGCCTTCGATCTCGACCATGCCGGTCCCGGGCCGCAGGCCCAGCAGGCCCTCGAAGAGCTCTGTGCGCCCCGCACCCACGAGGCCTGCAAAGCCGAGGATCTCGCCCGGCCGCACTTCGAAGCTCGCGTTCTGCGCCCAGCCCGGCACCACGAAGTCGCGCACGCGCATCGCCGGCGCGCTTGCGGTGACGACCACGTCGCGCGGCGGATAGAGGTCGGCGAGTTCGCGACCGACCATCAGGTTCGCCATCTGGTGGCGCGTCACTTCGGAGGTCAGCGCCCGGGTCACGAAGCGCCCGTCTCGCATCACGATCACTTCGTCGGTCACCTCCTCGACCTCGTCCAGCTTGTGCGAGATGTAGACGATGGTCACGCCATCGGCACGCAGCTGCGCGATCAGCCGGAACAGCCGCTCGGTCTCGCCGGGCGTGAGGGTCGCGGTCGGCTCGTCCATGATCAACAGCCGCGCATGGCGCGAGATCGCCTTGGCGATCTCGACCAGCTGCTTCTCGGCCACGATCAGCCGGCGCACCTTGGTGGTCGGGTCGATGTCGAGCCCGACCTGCGCCAGCGCAGTGGCGGCATCGCGCTCCATCGCGGCATCGTCGAGCAGCCAGCCCTTCTTCTTCTCGTGGCCGAGGAAGATGTTCTGCGCCACGCTGAGGTCTTCGGCGAGGTTGAACTCCTGGTGGATCAGCACGATGCCCAGCGCCTCGGCATCGCGCGAACTCGCGAACTGCCGCACTTCCCCGTTCACCCGCAGGCTGCCGCCGGTCAGCGATTCGTAGCCGGCGAGGATCTTCATCAGCGTCGACTTGCCGGCGCCGTTCTCGCCGAGCAGGCCGTAGACGCGCCCGGGCGCCAGCGAGAAGCTCACGCCATGCAGCACCTGCACCGGGCCGAAGGCCTTCACCACATGGTCGAAGTCGACCGCCACAGGCCTTTTCGTCATGGCGCCACCCCGCGCACCTTGAGCGTCTCGTGCATCGCCAGCACGCCGGCGCCGATCAGCCCGGCCTGCGCCCCAAGCGGCGTGTACTGGATCTCCAGGTGCCGCGTCGACAGCGCCAGCGAACGCTGGTAGACGCTCTGCCGCACCGCGGCCAGGAACAGCGGCCCGATGCGCGTGATGCCGCCGCCGATGAAGACGTGCGACGGATTGAAGAAGTTGACGATCGAGGCCAGCATCTGCCCGATCAGGCTGCCGGCGCGCTGCACGATCGCGTTGGCCGAGGCGTCGCCGGCACGGCTGGCCTCGCCGACGTCGATGGCCTCGATGCGGCCGTTGCTGCGCAGGCATTCCGCCAGCGCGGCGCTCTCGCCGGCCTCGGCCGCCTGCATTGCCATCCGGGTGATGGCCGGGCCGGCCGCCATCACCTCGACGCAGCCGAGGTTGCCGCAATGGCAGCGCGGGCCTTCCTGGTCGACACAGATGTGGCCGACGTCGCCGGCCGAACCGGCGGCGCCGCGATAGACCTCGCCATGGCAGACGATGCCGCAACCGATGCCGGTGCCGACCTTGATCACGAGGAAGTTCGAGAGCGAGCGCCGGAGGCGCCAGAGCTCGCCCAGCGCCATCAGATTGACGTCGTTGTCGACGAACACCGGCGCTGCGTAGTCTTCCCGCAGGTAGTCGCGGATCGAGAAGCTGTCCCAGGCCGGCATCAGCGGCGGGTTCACCAGCTGGCCGATCTCGAAATTGACCGGCCCGGGCACGCCGATCCCGATGCCGATCACCTGGCGGGCGGCGAAGCCGGCGCGCGCCAGCAGCTCGCGCACCAGCACCCGGACGCGGGCCAGCACGACCCCCGGGCCTTCTCGCACGTCGGCGGCTTCCGCGTGATGGGCCAGCACGGCGAGGTCCGGGCCCAGCACCGCGACGTCGACGCTGGTGGCGCCGATGTCGATGCCCACCACCACGCCGAGGCCGGCATGCAGCTGGAGGTTTTCGGGCCGGCGGCCGCCCGAGGAACGCTGCAGGCCGGCTTCGGCCAGCAGGCCCTGCTCGACCAGGCCCGCGATCAAGGCATTGGCCTTGCTCTTGGAGAATCCGAGCTGTTCGGCCATGCCATGGCGAGAGCCGCCGGCCGACCAGAAGGTGGTCTCCAGCAATTGCATCTCGTCCGCGGTCAATCGGCTCCAGGGGGCCAAGCGCTTGTCTCCGTCTCGTTCTTCGGTGCCGCCAGCCCTCGGGCCGGCAGCGAAGCGAATACTAGAGGCGAGGCTTCAGCCGAACAAGTCTTAACTTCGGCCAAATAAAGGCCAAAGCTCGTCCGCGCAGATTCAGAAAAAGAAAAAGCCGCCCGAAGGCGGCCTTTGATCGCGAAGCGCCGGGGCGCTTACTTCTTCTGGCGGTACTTGCGCAGTGCAGCCAGCTGTGCGGCCATGACCGCGAGTTCCGACTGCGCCATCGCGATGTCGATGTCGGTCCTGGCGCTCTTGAGCGCTTCTTCGGCCGCGGCCTTGGCGGCGTTGGCCTTCTCGTCGTCCAGGTCCTTGCCGCGGATCGCGGTGTCCGACAGGACGGTCACGGTGGTGGGCTGCACCTCGAGGATGCCGCCGGCCACGAAGACGAATTCCTCGCCGCCGTCGGCCGTCTCGATGCGCACCGCGCCGGGGCGGATGCGCGTGATCAGCGGCGTGTGGCGCGGGTAGATGCCGAGCTCGCCGGCTTCACCGGGCAGAGCAACGAACTTGGCCTCGCCCGAGAAGATCGACTCCTCGGCGCTGACCACGTTGACGTGAATGGTGCCTGCCATGGGGATTCCTTAAGCGACCTTCTTGGCCTTTTCGAACGCTTCGTCGATGCCGCCCACCATGTAGAACGCTTGTTCCGGCAGGTGGTCGGCTTCGCCGTTCACGATCATCTTGAAGCCGCGGATGGTCTCGGCCAGCGGCACGTACTTGCCGGGCGAACCGGTGAACACTTCGGCGACGTGGAAGGGCTGCGACAGGAAGCGCTGGATCTTCCGGGCGCGGGCCACGGCCAGCTTGTCTTCGGGTGCCAGTTCGTCCATGCCCAGGATGGCGATGATGTCGCGCAGTTCCTTGTAGCGCTGCAGCGTGCCTTGCACGGCGCGGGCCACGTTGTAGTGCTCTTCGCCGACCACGTTCGGGTCGAGCTGGCGCGAGGTCGAGTCCAGCGGGTCCACGGCCGGGTAGATACCGAGCGAGGCGATGTCGCGCGACAGCACCACGGTGGAGTCCAAGTGGGCGAAGGTGGTGGCGGGCGACGGGTCGGTCAAGTCGTCGGCCGGCACGTACACGGCCTGGATCGAGGTGATCGAGCCGACCTTGGTCGAGGTGATCCGCTCTTGCAGGCGGCCCATTTCCTCGGCCAGCGTCGGCTGGTAGCCCACGGCGGAAGGCATGCGGCCCAGCAGTGCCGACACTTCGGTGCCGGCCAGCGTGTAGCGGTAGATGTTGTCGACGAAGAACAGCACGTCGCGGCCTTCGTCGCGGAACGACTCGGCGATGGTCAGGCCGGTCAGCGCCACGCGCAGACGGTTGCCCGGGGGCTCGTTCATCTGGCCGTAGACCATGGCCACCTTCGACTCGCCGAGGTTCTCCAGGTTCACGACGCCGGAGTCGGCCATCTCGTGATAGAAGTCGTTGCCTTCGCGGGTGCGCTCACCGACGCCGGCGAACACGGACAGGCCCGAGTGCGCCTTGGCGATGTTGTTGATGAGCTCCATCATGTTCACGGTCTTGCCGACGCCGGCGCCGCCGAACAGGCCCACCTTGCCGCCCTTGGCGAACGGGCACACCAGGTCGATCACCTTGATGCCGGTTTCAAGCAGGTCTTGCGAGGGCGAGAGTTCGTCGTAGGCCGGGGCCTTGCGGTGGATCGAGGCGGTCAGGGTCTGGTCGACCGGGCCGCGCTCGTCGATCGGCGCGCCCAGCACGTCCATGATGCGGCCCAGCGTCGCCTTGCCCACGGGCACGGTGATCGGGGCTGCGGTGTTGGTCACGATCAGGCCGCGGCGCAGGCCGTCGGAAGAACCCAGCGCAATCGTGCGGACCACGCCGTCGCCGAGCTGCTGCTGAACTTCGAGGGTCAGCGCGCTGCCTTCGAACTTGAGGGCGTCGTAGATCTTCGGCATCTTGTCGCGCGGGAATTCCACGTCGACCACGGCGCCGATACATTGAACGATCTTGCCTTGAACTGCTTCTGCTTGAGCCATGTCTGCTCCGGTAAAAATTTAAATCTGTTGAGGGCCGAAAGGCTCAGACGCCGGCGGCCGCCGCGGCGCCCGAGACGATTTCCGACAGCTCTTTGGTGATGCCTGCCTGGCGGGTCTTGTTGTAGACCAGCTTGAGTTCGTCGATCACGTTGCCCGCGTTGTCGGTCGCGGCCTTCATGGCCACCATCCGCGCCGAGTGCTCGGACGCCATGTTCTCGGCCACTGCCTGGTACACCAGCGATTCGACATAGCGCACCAGCAGTTCATCGATCACGCTCTGCGCATCCGGCTCGTAGATGTAGTCCCACGAGTGATGGCCCGATTCGGTGCGGAGCGTTTCGGCCGCCAGAGGCAGCAGCTGCTCGACCACCGGCTCTTGCTTGATGGTGTTGATGAACTTGGTGTAGCAGAGATGCACGGCCGAGATCTTGCCGTCGGCATAGGCGTCGAGCAGGGTCTTCACCGGGCCGATGAGCTTGTCGAGGTGCGGCGTGTCGCCCAGTTGGGTCACGTGCGACACCACGCGGGCGCCGATGCGATTCAGGAAGCCCAGACCCTTGCTGCCGATGGCGACCGATTCGATCGTCTTGCCGGCGGTCTGCGCCTCGCGCAACTTGATCGTCACGGCGCGCAGCAGGTTGGTGTTCAAGCCGCCGCACAGGCCCTTGTCGCTGGTCACGACGATGAACCCGACGCCCTTGGCCTCGTTCGACTTCATGAACGCGTGCGTGTACTCCGGGTTCGCCTGGCCGAGGTTGGCCGCGATGTCGCGGATCTTCTCGCTGTAGGGGCGGGCCGCGCGCATGCGTTCCTGCGCCTTGCGCATCTTGGAAACCGAGACCATTTCCATGGCCTTGGTGATCTTCTTGGTGTTCTCCACCGATTTGATCTTGCCGCGGATTTCCTTACCAGCTGCCATGAGCGTTCCTTCCTTGGTCGTCGATCAGGCGAACGACTTCTTGAACGCGGCGATTGCCGTGTTCAGTTCGGCTTCCGAATCCTTGTCGAGGGCCTTGGACTGCTCGATCTTGTCGAGCAGCGGACCATGGCTGGACTTCAGGAACTGGTGCAGGCCGTGCTCGAAGGGCAGGATCTTCTTGATCTCGATGTCGTCCATGAAACCCTTGTTGACCGCGAACAGCGTGGCACCCATCAGCGAGATGGGCAGCGGGCTGTACTGGGCCTGCTTGAGCAGTTCGGTCACGCGGGCGCCGCGGTCGAGCTGCTTGCGGGTCGCTTCGTCGAGGTCGGAGGCGAACTGCGCGAACGCAGCCAGTTCACGGTACTGCGCCAGGTCGGTACGGATACCGCCGGACAGGCCCTTGATGACCTTGGTCTGCGCCGACGAACCCACGCGCGACACCGAGATACCGGCGTTGATGGCGGGACGGATGCCGGCGTTGAACAGGTTGGTTTCCAGGAAGATCTGGCCGTCGGTGATCGAGATCACGTTGGTCGGAACGAAAGCCGACACGTCGCCGGCCTGCGTCTCGATGATCGGCAGCGCGGTCAGCGAGCCGGTCTTGCCCTTGACTTCACCCTTGGTGAAGGCTTCGACGTAGTCGGCGTTCACGCGGGCTGCGCGCTCGAGCAGGCGGCTGTGGAGATAGAACACGTCGCCGGGGTAGGCTTCGCGGCCTGGCGGGCGGCGCAGCAGCAGCGAGACCTGGCGATAGGCCACGGCTTGCTTGGACAGGTCGTCATAGACGATCAGCGCATCCTGGCCGCGGTCGCGGAAGTATTCGCCCATCGTGCAGCCCGAGTAGGCGCTGACGTATTGCATGGCGGCCGATTCCGAAGCGGAGGCGGCGACCACGATGGTGTATTCCATCGCGCCGGCTTGTTCCAGAGCGCGCACCACGTTCTTGATCGACGAAGCCTTCTGGCCGATCGCGACGTAGACGCAGGTCATGTTCTGACCCTTCTGGTTGATGATCGCGTCGATCGCCACGGCGGTCTTGCCGGTCTGGCGGTCGCCGATGATCAGCTCGCGCTGGCCGCGGCCGATCGGCACCATCGAGTCGATGGACTTCAGGCCGGTCTGCATGGGCTGGTCGACCGACTTGCGGGCGATCACGCCCGGGGCGACCTTTTCGATCACGTCGGTCATCTTGGCGTTGACCGGACCCTTGCCGTCGATCGGCTGGCCCAGTGCATTCACCACGCGGCCGATCAGTTCGGGGCCCACCGGCACTTCGAGAATGCGGCCCGTGCACTTGACGGTGTCGCCTTCGGAGATGTGCTCGTACTCGCCCAGAATCACGGCGCCGACCGAGTCGCGCTCGAGGTTCAGCGCCAGGCCGAACGACGGCGTGCCGTCAGCCGACGGCGGGAACTCGAGCATTTCGCCCTGCATCGCGTCCGACAGGCCGTGCACGCGCACGATGCCGTCGGTCACCGACACCACGGTGCCTTCGTTGCGGATGTTCGCGCTGACGCCAAGGCCCTCGATGCGGCTCTTGATCAGTTCGGAAATTTCTGCGGGATTGAGTTGCATGACTCTTTCCTTCTTTCTTTGTAAGGGGCTGGCGGCCTTCAGGCTGCCAGCGCAACTTTCATTTGTTCAAGGCGCGCTTTGACGGAGGTGTCGAGCACTTCGTCACCGACCACCACACGAATGCCGCCGATCAGCGACGGGTCCTGTTGGACCGTGAACTGCAGCTTGCGGCCGAAACGCTTTTCGAGCGCGGCGGAGATGTTGCCCAGGGCGGCGCCGTCGATCGGGAAGGCGCTGTACACCACGGCATCCGACGTGCCGCTCTGCGCGCTGGCCAGCACGCGGAACTGCCTGGCGATCTCGGGCAGCGCGGTGAAGCGCCCGTTCTCGAGCAGCGCCATCAGGAAGTTGTTCGCCGCAGGCGGCAGCGGCGAACCGTGCGCGGCGGCGACAACCCCGAGCACCTGCTCGGGCGTGGCCTTGGGGTTGTCCGCGAACTGCAGCAGATCGGGACTGCCGGCGATGACGGCGACGTTGTCCAGCCAGGCGCCGGTGCCGGCGAGGTCGGACGACGACGCCTTGAACAGCGCTTCGGCGTAGGGACGTGCGATGGTGGCGAGTTCGGCCATGGCGTGATCAGAGTTCGGTCTGCAGGCGGGCCAGCAAATCGGCGTGGACGGCCGGATTCACTTCCTTGCGCAGGATCTGCTCGGCGCCCTTGACGGCCAGCGCGGCGACTTGCTCGCGCAGTGCCTCGCGCGCCTTCACGGCTTGCTGCTCGGCTTCGGCACGGGCGGCCGCAACGATCTTGTTGCCTTCTTCCGTGGCGCGGCCCTTGGCCTCTTCAACGATGGCCTGCGCACGACGTTCGGCATCGGCAAGACGCTGGGCGGACTCGTTGCGCGCCTGGCCGAGTTCGACTTCCACGCGCTTGTTGGCGGCGGACAGTTCGCTCTTGGCGCGGTCGGCGGCTGCGAGGCCCTCGGCGATCTTCTGGGCACGATCGTCCAGCGCCTTCGCGATCGGCGGCCACACAAACTTCATCGTGAACCCGACAAGAATCAGGAACACGATCATCTGGATGATCAGGGTACCGGTAATGCTCACTTTTCACCCTCTCTTTGGGAATGAATCCGAGGCCATTCAACGCGGAACGACATGGGTTCGACGAGAAAGCCTGAACCCGATTACTTCGGCAGGTTGGCGATTTGCGCGAGGAAGGGGTTGGCCGTTGCGAACCACAGCGCGATACCGGTACCGATAATGAACGCGGCGTCGATCAGACCAGCCAGCAGGAACATCTTGGTTTGCAGTTCGCCCATCAGCTCGGGTTGGCGTGCAGCCGATTCGAGGTACTTGCTGCCCATGATGCCGATGCCGATACATGCGCCGACAGCGCCCAGACCGATGATCAGGCCGGCGGCCAGTGCGACAAAGCTGATAACTTCCATGATGACTCCTAGAGGACTTTGGTTGAAGAGAAAAAGAAAAACGAAAACAGCCGATCAGTGGTGATCGTGCGCCTGGCCGACATAGACCAGCGTCAACATCATGAACACGAAGGCTTGCAGCGTGATGATCAGGATGTGGAAGATGGCCCAGGCCGTGCCCGCGATGATGTGGCCGAGCGCCAGGAAGATGCCGGTGGCGGACAGCGTCCATGCGCCGCCCATCAGGGCGATCAGCAGGAAGATCAGTTCGCCGGCATACATGTTGCCGAACAGCCGCATGCCGTGCGAGACCGTCTTGGCGACGAACTCGATCATCTGCATGGCGAAGTTGAAGGGGTACAGCGCCCAGTGGTTGCCGAAGGGCGCGGTGAAGAGCTCGTGCACCCAGCCGCCCAGGCCCTTGATCTTGATGTTGTAGTAGATGCAGATCAGCAGCACCGTGACCGAGAAGCCCATCGCCACCGAGAGGTCGGCCGTCGGAACGACACGCAGGTAGGCGTGGTGCGGATCGCCGTGGATCTGGCCCCAGATGGCGGGCAGCAGGTCGACCGGCAGCAAGTCCATGGCATTGAGCAGGAAGATCCACAGGAAGATCGTCAGCGCGAGCGGGGCCACGAACTTGCGGCTCTCGGCGTTGTGGACGATGCCCTTGGCCTGCTGATCGACGACTTCGACCAGGATTTCGACCGCCGCCTGGAAGCGCCCCGGAACGCCCGAGGTGGCCTTGCGGGCGGCCAGCCAGAGGAGCCAGCAGCCGAACACGCCGAGCGCGATCGAGAAAATGAGCGAATCGAAGTTGAAGACGGAGAGATCGGCCACACCTCCAGGCTTGGAGCTTTGCAGGTGCGTCAAGTGGTGAACGATGTATTCACCAGCGGTCATTCCGTGTTCCGCAGCGTTTTCAGCAGCCATCCGTTACTCGTCTCAAAGTTTCAGGCGCTTGGGGGCCAGCATCACCGCCACCCAAGCCGCCTTCATTGTCACCACCAAGCCGATCAGCATCGCCGGCCAGCTCAGCGCCGTAATCAGCCTTGGCGCGGCGATCAGCATCGCCACCGTCAAGGCCATCTTGACCATTTCCCACAAGAAGAACCCGAACACCGCAGTGCCCGGATTCAGGGACGCAAAGCGTCCGGTCAAGCCCCGTGCGAACACCGCGGAGGGAATGACCACCGCGAGCGCACCGTATCCGGCCGACCATCCCAGATTTTGCCTCCCTGTCAGGCCCCAGGCGGCCAATGCCACCAGCAGCCCCCCAACGACCTGAACCGCGATCACCCGCCAGGGCGAGATCAGCGGCTTCAGCTCGCGCAGCCGCTGGGCCTCCTCGGCTGTCAGCGGCTTGAAGTCGTCTTCCGGGCCAGCGATGTCCTCAGGGACTTCACTCGATCCATGACGGGCGATTGTTTTCATTTCGAATGAAGCCCGGATGACCCAGAATTTCTACAAAGCCATTGATTATAAGTAAAAACCCATGGCGTTCCGCCAGCCCGTACGGCGGAGGAGGAAAAGTTCCCCGGCCCGGCTCGATGATGCTAGTCCCCGCTTGGGAAAGGCCGTTGCGCCCCCACCATAATTCCTTCATGCACCCCATCGCCGACGCCCTTCCCGACGCCCTCTGCTACCTCGACGGCAGCTACACGCCGCTGCGCGACGCCAAGGTCAGCGTGCTCGATCGCGGCTTCATCTTCGGCGACGGCATCTATGAAATGGTGCCGATCTATGGCGGTTGGCCTTTTTGCTTCGACGAGCACATGGCGCGGCTCGAGCGCTCGCTGGCCGAACTCCAGATCCGCAATCCGCTGTCGACCGCGCAATGGCGCGCGATCGCCCGGCACCTGATCGATGCCGCGCCCGAGGCCCAGCGGGCGGGCATGCAGGGGCTCTACATCCAGGTGACGCGCGGCGTGGCGCCGCGCGACCATGCGATGCCGAAGGGCCTCGCGCCCACGGTGTTCGTGATGCTCAATCCCATGAAGCCGGTGGCCGACTCGGCGCGCGCCCAGGGCGTCGCCTGCGTGAGCGCACCCGACTTCCGCTGGCAGAAGGCCCACATCAAGGCCACCAGCCTGCTCGGGGCCGTGCTCGCGCGGCAGATCAGCGTCGAGGCGCGCGTCGCGGAGACCATCATGTTCCGCGACGAGGGGCTCAGCGAAGCCTCCTCCAGCAACGTCTGGGTGGTGAAGGACGGCATCGTCAGCGGCCCGCCCAGGGACCACCTGGTGCTGGCCGGCATCCGCTACGGCCTGATCGAGCGCCTCTGCGCCGACGCCGGCATCCCCTTCACGCTGCGCCGCATCGCGCGCGACGAGGTCTTCGGCGCCGACGAGCTGCTGCTGTCTTCCGCCAGCAAGGAAGTGCTGCCGGTGGTGACGCTCGACGGCCGCGCCATCGGCACCGGCAGGCCCGGCCCGATCTACCAGGCACTCTACGCCGGCTACCAGCGGGCCTTGGCCCGCAGCACCCAGGAACAAGGAGCAACCGCATGACCACCGCACCCGACACCCCGCTCGACGCCCGCAAGGAATCGCTGATCGAATACCCCTCCAAGTTCCCGATCAAGGTGATGGGCGCGAAGGCCGACGGCTTCGTGCACGCCGTGACGCAGATCGCCGAGCAGTTCGACCCGGTGTTCGACGCCACGACGATCGAGCTGCGCAACAGCAAGGCCGGCAACTACCTCGGCGTGACCATCACGGTCACGGCCACCAGCCGCGAACAGCTCGACGACATCTACCGGGCGCTGTCCAGCCACCCGATGGTGAAAGTGGTGCTCTGACCTCCCAGCTCGCGACGACGCTGCTCGGCCGCGTCGACTATGTGCCGACCTACGCCGCCATGCGGCAGGCGACGCAGGAGCGCACGCCCGACAGCCCCGACCAGCTCTGGGTCTGCGAGCACACGCCGGTCTACACCCAGGGCCTGGCCGGCAAGACCGACCATGTGCTGAACCCGGGCGCGATCCCGGTGGTGCAGACCGACCGCGGCGGCCAGGTGACCTACCACGGGCCCGGCCAGGTGGTGGCCTACCCGCTGCTCGACCTCCGGCGGGCCGGCTATTACGTCAAGGAGTACGTCTACCGGATCGAGGAGGCAGTGATCCGCACGCTGGCGCATTTCGAGGTCACGGGGCATCGGGTCCCGGGCGCACCCGGCATCTACGTGCGCCTGGACGACCCGTTCTCGCATGCCGCGCTGACCGGGCCGATGCACCCGGCCGATCCGTTCCGCGGGCTCGGCAAGATCGCCGCGCTGGGCATCAAGGTCAGCCGCCACTGCACTTACCACGGCGTGGCGCTCAATGTCGCGATGGACCTGGAACCCTTCTCGCGAATCAACCCTTGCGGCTACGCAGGACTCGAAACCGTCGACCTTTCTACAATCGGGGTCCAAACTACCTGGGACGAAGCCGCGCAGGTGCTGGGCAACAAGCTCGGCGTCTACCTCGCGCCCTGACCCCGCCAAAGACCAGCCATGAGCACCCTCGAAGTCGTCCGCGACGCCCAAGGCCCCGAAAAATACAACCCGCTCGCCAAGCAGAAGGCCGCGGCCAAGCTGTCGCGCATCCCGGTCAAGGTGGTGCAGGGCGAAGTGCTCAAGAAGCCGGAGTGGATCCGGGTCAAGGCCGGCTCGCCGACCACCCGCTTCTACGAGATCAAGCAGATCCTGCGCGAGAGCAACCTGCACACGGTGTGCGAGGAAGCCTCCTGCCCGAACATCGGCGAGTGCTTCGGCAACGGCACGGCCACCTTCATGATCATGGGCGACAAGTGCACCCGGCGCTGCCCGTTCTGCGATGTCGGCCACGGCCGGCCCGACCCGCTCGACAAGGACGAGCCGCTCAACCTCGCGAAGACCATCGCCAAGCTGCGCCTCAAGTACGTGGTGATCACCAGCGTCGACCGCGACGACCTGCGCGACGGCGGCAGCCAGCATTTCGTCGACTGCATCCGCAACATCCGCGAGCTCTCGCCGACGACGCAGATCGAGATCCTGGTGCCCGACTTCCGCGGCCGCGACGACCGCGCGCTCGAGATCCTCAAGGCCGCACCGCCCGACGTGATGAACCACAACCTGGAGACCGCGCCGCGCCTCTACAAGGAAGCGCGGCCGGGCAGCGACTACCAGTTCAGCCTCAACCTGCTGAAGAAGTTCAAGGCGCTGCACCCCGACGTGCCGACCAAGAGCGGCATCATGGTCGGCCTCGGCGAGACCGACGAAGAGATCCTGCAGGTCATGCGCGACATGCGCGCCCACGACATCGACATGCTGACCATCGGCCAGTACCTGTCGCCCAGCAACAGCCACCTGCCGGTGCGCCGCTACGTGCATCCCGACACCTTCAAGATGTTCGAGGAAGAGGCCTACAAGATGGGCTTCAGCCACGCGGCGGTCGGTGCGATGGTGCGCTCGAGCTACCACGCGGACCAGCAGGCGCACGCCGCGGGCGTCTAGGGCGAGTAACGAAGGTCCGGTCTCGCGCCGCGATCCTCGAACTGCAGACTCATTGGAGCAAGGCCGATGCAGGCCGGTCCTGGCAGGGCACCACCGCGCTCGCGCGGCTGAAGAGATGGCGCTGCTCGCGCATGCCCTCCAGCACCCCCTCGGCTTCGGCGCGACGGAAGGGCCGGAGCTCCGCCGCGCCTTGCTCCGGGACGCCCGCGAAATAGGTCTTGCCGCCCTCGAGGCTGACACGGGTCGCCGGCCGCGCCTTGCCCCGGTACAGGGGTGCGTCGCCCACGTAGGCCTCGATCGAATGGTCGCCGGGGGCCACGCACAGGCGGGTCCAGCCGTTGGGCAGCAGGGCACCATGAAATTCACCGTCCACGTAGACATGCGCGCCGAGGCCGCGCTTGCCGACGTCGGCATCCGGTGCCGCGCCGCGGAAGAGAATCAGCTGGGCTTGGTGCGACGCGACTGCGGGCACCGGAACGTAGACCGGCCCGTCGTCGCGCGGACCGCTTCGGGCGGATACAGCCGGCGCGGCCACCAGACACAGCAGCGACAGCACCGAAGCAAGGAACCGGCGGCCGTAGACCCGGCGCGCGAGAGAAGGAATGGATTTCGATGGCATGAGAAGACGTCGGAAGCTCGACGGAGCCTCTGCGAGATTCAAGAAGGTTGAAGTTCCACCTACAGGATCGCGACCTGCACCCGGTCTTCGACCAGCAGCTCGGCCGTGCCTGCCAGGTTGGCGTACACGTTGTAGGTCACGCCGCCCACGGTGGTCGCGCCATGGCTGCTCCAGCCGTCGGCCATGCCGTCGAGAAGATCCACCTCTCCTTGCGCGCCGTTGACCACCATCTGCGTCCTGCCGTCTTGCAGCACCATGTCGGCCTGTCCGTTGGCCAGCACATCGCCCGCCTTCAGCGCCAGCGTGTTGTGGCCCGCACCGAGGTCGAACTTCTCGATCTGCTGCACCTTCGAGCCCAGCGCCGAGAGGTCGACATGCATGTCGCTGCCATCCAGCACCAGCATGTCGATGCCGCCGCCGCCATCCAGCCGGGCGAAGTCGGTCGCGCGGATCCTCATCAGATCGTCGCCCGAGCCTCCGTCCACCTGGTCGCCCGCCTGGACGTCGAAGACGAGGCCTGCGAATTCGCCGGTCTCCGTGACGAGGTGGCTGAGGTCCTCGGCGGCAGGGGCGTCCGCCTCGGGTTCCAGCGGCGCCGACGGCGCCGGTGCCTCGCCGGCGGGAAGATCGACCCCATCGGGGCCGCGGCCACCGAAAGCCCCGCTCAGGCCGAGCCCCGCCAGCCCGCCGAGCAGCGCCAGCGGCGCGAAGCCGAAGCCGCCGTCCTGGCTGTCCGCGATCAGATAGGGCGCGCCGGCGCCATGAGATTCGCTGCCCAGGCCCAGCGGCAGTGGCTCGCCTTCGGCCAGATCGAAGATCTCGCCGCCATCGGTGGGCACGTAGGCGTGCAGCTGGCCGTCCTCGGCGCTGCCGAAGAGGCCCTCGACATCCGACCCGGAGAAGTAGCCCTCGAGGACCAGACCCGGACTCGATTCGCCTTCGAGCGCGATGTGCAGATCGTGGCCGACCCGGGTCGCCGTGACGTTTTCGGGCCCGAACCCATCGTCATGGCCCTGGAGCAGGTACTTGTCCTTGGACTGGACCTTGATCCGGGCGGCTGGGCCATGCAAGGCCAGGTCCTGGACGACGTTCCTGCCGTCGCCGCCCTGGACGACCACCCTGACCTTCTTGGAAGACATGAAACTCCTGGAAAAACAGCTGAATGAACTCGACCGAACGCAGGATGCTAGGGGTCGGAGAGAGGCAAGGAAATCAGAAAAGTCGCAATCGCACCCGCCGCCCCTCCACGGGTGCGACGCGTAAGATTGCGCAGCGCTTGCCGCACTGCTGATCCATTGAAGCCACCGAAAAATGAGCAACTTCGAAGCCGCCATCCAGCGCGATTTCGGCCTGATCGCCGAACTGATCTCCATCCATGCCAAGCAGGCGCCCGAACGGCCCGCCCTGGCCGACGCCACGCATGAACTGAGCTACGGCGCGCTCGATGCGCTGATGGACCGCATCGCGGCCAGCCTGCAGCGCGACGGCCTGGCGGCCGGCGATGCGATCGCCATCTGCGCCGCATCGAGCGTCAACTACGCGGCGGTGTTCCTCGGTGCCCTGCGCGCCGGCGTCGCGGTCGCGCCGCTGGCGCCGGGCTCCACACCCGCCAGCCTGGCGCGCATGATCGAGGACGCGGGCGCACGCATCCTGTTCGTCGACCAGGCGGCGGCCGAGGTGATCGGTCCGGCGGCGCCGGGCGCCATCCCTCGCCTCGCGCTCGACGGCTCGGCCGCCGGCGGCGACTTCGAGGCCTGGCTCGCAGCCGCCGGCGTGCGGCCCGCCCCGGTCGAGCTGCAGCGCTCGTCGCCCTTCAACATCATCTATTCGTCAGGCACCACGGGCGAGCCCAAGGGCATCGTCCAGGGCCACGGCATGCGCTGGGCGCACGTGCAGCGCGGCGCCAGGTACGAGTACCGCCCCGAGACGGTCACCCTGCTGTCGACGCCGCTCTACTCCAACACCACACTGGTCGTGTTCTTTCCGACCCTGGCCTTCGGCGGCTGCGTTCTGCTGATGCCGAAGTTCGATGCGGCCGCCTATCTGAAGCTCGCCGAAAGCCGTCGCGTCACGCACACCATGCTGGTGCCGGTGCAGTACCAGCGCCTGATGGCGCGCCCCGATTTCGGAGCGCACGATCTCGCGAGCTTCCAGTACAAGTTCAGCACCAGCGCGCCCTTCAACGCGGCGCTCAAGGCCGACGTGCTCGAGCGCTGGCCCGGCGGCCTGATCGAGTTCTACGGCATGACCGAAGGCGGCGGCACCTGCATCCTCGAGGCCCACCTGCATCCGGACAAGCTGCACACCGTCGGCCAGGCGGCCGAGGGCAGCGACATCCGGCTGATCGACGAGGAAGGCCGCGAGGTGGCGCGCGGCGAAGCGGGTGAAGTGGTCGGGCACTCGGCCGGCATGATGGTCGGCTACCACCGCCAGCCCGCCAAGACGCGCGAGGCCGAATGGTTCGACCCGAGCGGCAAGCGCTTCATCCGCACCGGCGATGTCGGCCGCTTCGACGACGACGGCTTCCTGACCCTGTTCGACCGCAAGAAGGACATGATCATCAGCGGCGGCTTCAACATCTATCCGAGCGACCTCGAGACCGTGGTGCGGGCCCATCCGGCAGTGGCCGATGTCGCGGTGGTCGGCGTGCCTTCGGAGCAATGGGGCGAGACGCCGGTCGCCTTCGTGGTCCGCCGCGCCGGCGACGACACCGCCTCCGACACGATCCTGCAATGGACCAACGACCAGCTCGGCAAGACCCAGCGCCTGGCTCGCCTGCAGTTCATCGACGAGTTGCCGCGCAGCGCGATCGGCAAGGTGCTCAAGCGCGAACTGCGTGAGCTCGTCGCGCGCTGAACCCACCCCGGAGGGGGCGCCGCACGAAGGCGGCGGCAACGGCCTGCTCTGGGTGCTGGTGGCGGCGGCGATCCTCTTCGCCCTGGTCCGGCCGCGGGCACCGATGGACTACCTCCGGCTGGTCGACTGGCAGACCATCGGGGCGCTGGCCGGCCTCCTGGCCATCACGCAGGGCGTCGAGCGCAGCGGCATGCTGCAGGCCGCCGCAGCGCGGCTGCTGGCACGCACCCACGACCTGCGCACCCTGGTGCTGCTGCTGGCCGCCAGCGCGGCCGTGCTGTCGGCGCTGGTCACCAACGACGTCAGCCTGTTCCTGCTGGTGCCGCTGACGCGGGTGCTGGCGACCCAGGCCCACCTGCCGCTGGCGCGGCTGGTGGTGATCGAGGCGCTGGCGGTCAACGCCGGCTCGGCGCTGACGCCGATCGGCAATCCGCAGAACCTGTTCCTCTGGCATCGCTCGGGCGAGAGCTTCCTGTCTTTCATGGCCATGATGGGCCCGACCGTGGGGGTGATGCTGTTCTGGCTCTTCGCTGCGATCTGGCTCGGCGTGCCGCGGATCCCGATCGCGCTCAAGCCGTCGAGCGAGATGGCGCCGGTGCAGCCGCGGCTGCTGGCGCTGTCGGGCCTGCTGTTCGTCGGCTTCGTGATCGCGCTCGACCGCCACTGGTTGCTGGCAGGCCTGGGCGTGGTCTTCGGCGCCTTCCTGCTGCTGCGCCCGCGGGTGCTGCTGGGGGTCGACTGGGCGCTGCTCGCGATCATCGCGCTGATGTTCATCGATCTGCGCCAGCTGGCCGAACTGCCCGCGGTGGCGACCCTGCTCGGCAGCCTGCCGATCGGCGAAGGCTGGCGCGCCTATCTGGCGGCGATCTTCACGTCGCAGGTCATCAGCAACGTGCCCGCCACGATCGTGCTCGACCGCTTCGTGCACGACCTGCCGGCGCTGGCCGCGGGCGTCAGCGTCGGCGGCTTCGGCTGCGTGCTGGGCTCGCTCGCCAACCTGATCGCGCTGCGGCTGGCGAAGGTGCCGAACGGACTGCGCGAGTTCCACCGCCTGAGCATCCCGTTCCTGCTGGTGTGCGGCGCGTCGGCGCTGCTGCTGCGGCTGGCGTGACAGTGGACCGCGGGACGAGCAGAATCGGCGTCCTCCATGCGACCTGAAGCGTCTTCGCCTCCTGTGAACGGCCTCTCCCTGCGCCGCTACGGCGCCTCGCGCGGCAGCCATTCGCATGCGCATTTCCAGGTGCTCGTGGGGCTCGACGGCGTGCTCGAACTCGAGGTCGAGGGGCGCGGCCGCCGCATCGCTGCCGGTGACGGCTGGGTCGTCGCGCCCGGCGACCGGCACGACTTCGAATCGAGGACCGGCAGCCGCTGCCTGGTGCTCGACACCGCGCAGGCCTTGTGGGCGCAGTGCGCCGGCCGCTCGCCGCTGGCGCCGCTGTCGTTGTCGCTGGCCCGTCACCTCGCGCTGTGCCTGGAGCAGCCCGCCCCTCCGCAGGCCGCGCTGCACCACGCGCCGGACCTGCTGCTCGAGGCCTGGGGGCCGGCCGTGCCGAACGCCCGGGGTCGCGCGATCGACTGGCCCGGCCTCGCGGACTGGGCCCGGGCGCGCTGGCATCTGCCCCTCTGCGTCGCCGACCTCGCCGCCTTCGCCTGCCTGAGCCCGAGCCAGTTCGCGCAGCGCTGCCGCGACGAGCAGGGCATGAGCGCGATGCACTGGCTGCGCGGGCAGCGCCTGCTGCATGCGCGCCAGTTGCGCCAGCGCGGGCTCAGCGTCGCCGAGGCGGCCCGCCGCAGCGGCTACCGTTCGCCCTCGGCCCTCACGGCCGCGTTGCGTCGCCTCGGCGCCCGACCCTGACGCTCGATCCGGCGTCGCGCGACGAGTAACCGGCGTTGCGCGACGACCGCGCAGCTTAAGCTCGGCGGCCATGTCCCCGACCCTCAACGCCCTTGCCGCCATCGCCCTCTGGGCCACCCTCGCCTCTCTGGGGGCGTCGCTCGCGCATCTGCCGCCCTTCCTGCTGACCGGGCTGGCGCTGATCATCGGCAGCGTCTTGAGCTGGCCGCTGGCATTGCGCGACCGGCGTGCCTGGGCCGTGCCGGCGCGCACGCTGGCATTGGGCGTGTACGGCCTGTTCGGCTTCCACTTCCTGCTCTTCATCGCGCTGCGCCATGCCCCGCCGGTCGAGGCCAACCTGGTCAACTACCTGTGGCCCTTGTTCATGGTGGTGCTGGCGCCGGTGCTGCTGCCCGGCATGTCGCTGCGGCGCTTGCACGTGGTGGCGGCGCTGCTGGGCTTCGCCGGCGCGGCGATCGCGATTCTGGGCGCGCGCGGCGGTGACTCGGGCGCCGCGGCGGGCAGCTACTGGGGCTTCCTGCCGGCGCTGGGCTCGGCCTTCATCTGGGCCAGCTATTCGTTGTGGACCCGGCGCGTGCCGGCTTTCCCGACCAGCGCCATCGGCCTGTTCGGCCTGGTGTCGGGCGCGCTGGCGCTGCTGTGCCACGCGCTGCTCGAACCCTCGGCGCTGCTGTCGACGCGCGACTGGATGCTGGTCGCGCTGTGCGGGCTGGGCCCCTTGGGCGCCGCCTTCTTCTTCTGGGACCTGGCGCTCAAGCGCGGCGACGCGCGGCAGATCGGCATCCTGAGCTACATCACGCCGCTGGCATCGACCGCGCTGCTGCTGCTCGTCACGGGGCGGCCGCCGAGCTGGAGCATCGCGTTGGCCGCAGTGCTGATCATCTCGGCCGCCGTGATGGGCACGCGGGCGCGCTAGCGGCGGTCAGTCGCTGACCTTGAGCACCAGCTTGCCGAAGTTCTCGCCCGTGAACAGGCGAGTGAGCGCCTCCGGGAAGGTGTCGATGCCTTCGACGACATCCTCGCGGCTCTTCATGCGGCCGTCCTTCAGGTAACCCGACAGCTCGGCCACCGCCTCGCCGTAGCGGTCGGCGTAGTCGAATACCACGATGCCCTGCATGCGCGCGCGGTTGACCAGCAGGCTCAGGTAGTTCTTCGGGCCCTGCACCGGCGTCGTGTTGTTGTACTGGCTGATGGCGCCGCAGATGATGATGCGGGCGCCGCGCGCCAGCTTCGCGAGCACGGTGTCGAGGATGTCGCCGCCGACGTTGTCGAAGTAGATGTCCACGCCTTTGGGGCAGTGGGCCTTCAGGCCCTCGCGCACCGCCGAGGGCCCGGCCTTGTAGTCGATGCAGGCGTCGAAGCCGAGCTCCTTCACGACCCAGTCGCACTTGGCGGCGCCGCCCGCGATGCCGACCACGCGGCAGCCCTTGATCTTCGCCAGCTGGCCCACGGTCTGGCCGACCGCGCCGGCCGCGCCAGACACCACCACGGTCTCGCCGGGCTTCGGCTGGCCGACGTCCATGAGGCCGAAGTAGCCGGTCATGCCGGGCATGCCCAGCACGTTGAGCCATTGACCGATGGTGCCGGCGCGCAGGTCGATCCTGGCGAGGCCGTTGCGCTTGATCTCCTCCTGCGGGACCAGCGCGTACTCCTGCACGCCGAGCGTGCCGTACACCGTATCGCCGACCGCGAAGGCCGGATTGCGCGAGGCCGCCACGCGGCCGACGCCGCCGGCACGCATCACGGCGCCGATCTCGACCGGCGCGATGTAGCTCTTGCCCTCGTTCATCCAGCCGCGCATGGCGGGGTCGAGCGAGAGCGACAGGGTCTTGACCAGCACGCCGCCTTCGGCGGGCTCGGCGACCGGTTCGGTGGTGAACTGCCAGTTGTCGCGCGTGGCCGCGCCTTCGGGTCGTTTGGCGAGGCGGACCTGGCGGTTGCTGAGGGGGCTGCTCATGCGCGTGTCTCCTTGGGGTAACTGATGCCGGCGCATCGTAGCCCCGACTCGCGCGCGAGGCGGTAGCGCAGGCGACAACGCCCGCGTCGCTCAGAAGGGATAGTGGCGCGGCGCGGTCTGCAGCGTGATCCAGCGCAGCTCGGTGAAGGCCTCGACGCCGGCCTTGCCGCCGAAGCGCCCGTAGCCCGAATCCTTGACGCCGCCGAAGGGCATCTGGGCCTCGTCATGGACGGTCGGCCCATTGACGTGGCAGATGCCGGCCTCGATGCGCCGCGCGACGTTCCAGGCGCGCGCGATGTCGCGGCCGAACACCGCCGACGACAGGCCGAACTCGTTGTCGTTGGCCGTGGCGATGGCGGCCTCGACGTCGCTGACCCGCACCACCGCCTTGACCGGGCCGAAGGATTCCTCGCGATAGATGCGCATCTCGGGCGTCACGTGGTCGAGCACCGTGGCGCCCATCAGCGTGCTGTCGGCGCGGCCGCCGCAGACCAGCCGGGCGCCCTTGGCGAGCGCATCGTCGATCAGCGCGTTGCAGCGCTCCACCGTCGCCATGTCGACCACCGAGCCGAGCACCACGGGGCCCTGGCGCGGATCGCCGACCGGCAGGCTCGCCGCCTTGGCCGCGAACCTGGAGACGAAGTCGTCGGCGACAGCAGCATCCACCACGATGCGCTCGGTCGACATGCAGATCTGGCCCGAGTTCGCGAAGGCGCCGAAGGCGGCGGCATTCACCGCAGCGTCGATGTCGGCGTCGTCCAGCACCACCAGCGGCGCCTTGCCGCCGAGTTCGAGAACGACCGGCTTGAGGTACCTGGCGCAGGTCTGCGCGATCAGCCGGCCGACCCGCGTCGAGCCCGTGAAGTTGACCCGCCGCACCGCGGGATGCGCGACCATCGCCTCGACCACGGCGCCCGCATCGGCCGGTGCGTTGGTGACGAAGTTGACCACCCCGGGCGGCAGGCCGGCGTCATCGAGCGCCTCGATGATCAGCGCATGCGTCTCGGGGCACAGCTCCGAGCCCTTGAGCACCACCGTGTTGCCGCAGGCCAGCGGCGTCGCGATGGCACGCGTGGCCAGGATCACGGGCGCGTTCCAGGGCGCGATGCCGAGCACCACGCCGGCCGCCTGCCGCACGCCCATCGCGAGGCTGCCGGGCACGTCCGAAGGAATGATCTCGCCGCCGATCTGCGTGGTCAGGGCAGCGGCTTCGGCCAGGATGCCGGCCGCCAGGTGCACGTTGAAGCCGGCCCACATCGCCGAGGCCCCGGTCTCGCGCGCCATCGCCTGCACGAAGGCCTCGCTGCGCGCCTCGAGCGCGTGCGCCGCCTTCTGCAGCAGTGCGCGGCGTTCGCCGGGCCCGGTCTGCGACCAGGCGGCGAAGGCGCGCTGGGCTGCCTCGACCGCGGCGACGGCATCGCCCGGCGTGGCGGCCGGCGCGCGGGTGGCGACGCTGCCGTCGAGCGGGTTGCGGCGCTCGAAGCTGGCGCCGTTCGCGGCCTGGCGGCGCTCGCCGTCGATGAGCATGGAAATGGTGGTCATGAAAGATCCTCGAATGAAGAAGGGGTTCAGGCGACGCCGAGGTAGGCCTGCCGGATGACGTCGGAATGGAGCAGCGTCTGCGCGTCGCCCGAAGCGACGATGCGGCCGCGCTCGAGCACGTAGCCGCGGTCCGCAGACTGCAGCGCCTTGCGCACGTTCTGCTCGACCATCAGCACGGTCACGCCCTGGGCCGCGATGCGGCGCACGATCGCGAGCAGCTCGTCGACCATGCGCGGCGCCAGGCCGAGCGAAGGCTCGTCGAGCATCAGCAGGCGCGGCCCGCTCATCATGGCGCGCGCGACCGCGACCATCTGCTGCTCGCCCCCGCTCATGGTGCCGGCCAGCTGCCTGGCGCGCTCCCTGAGCCGCGGGAAGTCCTCGAAGGCGCGGGCCAGGCGCTCGCTGCGCAGGCGCGCGGGCGTGAGCCAGCCTCCCAGCTCGAGGTTCTCGGTGACCGTCATCTGCGGAAAGAGCTGCCGGCCCTCGGCCACCAGCGCCAGCCCCTGGCGCACGCAGGCCGTGGCCTCGCCCGGGGGCAGCGCCACGCCATCGAGCACCGCTTCGCCGGCGCGCGGCAGCAGCCCGGCGAGCGCCTTGAGCAGCGTGGTCTTGCCGGCGCCGTTGGGGCCCAGCACCACCGTGATGCCCGGCAGCACGTCGAGGTCGAGGCCCTGCAGCACCTGGAAGCCGTGGTAGCCGGCCGCGAGTCCGCGGACCGTCAGTGTGCTGGCGCTCATGCTGCGGCCTCCATCTCGTCGCCCAGGTAGGCCTCGACCACTTCGGCATTGCGCACCACCTCGGCCGGCGTGCCGTCGGCGATCTTGCGGCCCTGGTGCAGCACCAGCACACGCTCGACGTACCTCAGGAGCGTGGTCACGGCGTGTTCGATCCAGACCACCGTGAGGCCGTGGTCGTCGCGCAGCGCGCGGATGCGGCGCGCCATCGCATCGACCTCGGACTCGGTCAGCCCGGCCGCGACCTCGTCGAGCAGCAGCACGCGCGGCCGGGTCCCGAGCGCCATGCCGATCTCCAGCAGCCGCTGCTGCGAGGGCGTGACATCGGCTGCCAGGCGGTCGGCCAGGCCCGACAGGCCCAGCATCGCGAGGATGTCGCCCTCGGTGCGCAGGCCGGCGACCGGCGTACGGTGGCGGCCCGCGAACTGCATGCCGAATCGCACGTTGTCGGCGAGCGTCATCTCGGCCATCACGCGCGGCGTCTGGAAGGTGCGCGCGATGCCGTGCGCGGCATAGCGATGCGGCCCGCGCCCCGTGAGGTCGACCGCGCCCTGGACCAGCAGCTTGCCGGAGGTCGGCGCGACCACGCCGGAGATGGCATTGAAGAAGGTGGTCTTGCCGGCGCCGTTGGGCCCGATGATGCCCACCAGTTCGCCCGCGTACAGGCGCGCACTCACGGCATCCACGGCCGTCAGCCCGCCGAAGCGCACCGTCAGCTCGCGGGCTTCGAGCAAGGGGATCGCGGCTTTCAGCTGCGCTTCAGTCATGGCCGTGCTCCCGGGACGCGGCCCGCTTGCGCTGCCACAGCGACGCCAGCCCGTTCGGCAGGTACATCACGCAGAGGATCAGCAGCAGGCCCAGCACCATCATGTAGCCGTAGGGCAATTGCAGCCGCAGCGTCTCGGCCAGCAGGCTGAAGACGACGGCTGCCAGCACCGGTCCGCCGATGCTCGCGGCGCCGCCGATCAGCGCGATCAGCACGGTCTGGAAGCCGATGAAGGGGCTGAACACCGCGGCCGGCTCGATGTAGGTCCAGCGCACCGCCATCGCGGCACCGATCGCGCCGGCAAAGGCGGCGGTGAGCGCGAAGCCCGCGATCTTCGCGCGCCGGGTGTCGACGCCCAGCGTCTGCGCGCGCTGCTCGTCGGCGCCGATGCCGGAGAGCGCCAGGCCGAAGCGACTGCGCTTGACGGCGATCGCGGTGGCGATCGCGGCGCCGGCGATCGCCAGCACCGTGAGGTACACCGTCTCGTTCGACGGCACCACCGCGAGCACGCGGCCCACCGTGCCCGAGACCTGCTTCTCGACGAAGGTGACGGCATGGCGGATCAGCTCGGTCATGCCGAAGGTCAGCACCGCGAAATAGGTGCCGCGCAGGTGCAGCACGGCCGCGCCCATGAGCACCGCCACCGCGCTCGCGATCGCCGCGCCGCTGAGGATCACCAGCGGCCAGGGCAGCACCTCGAGCAGCGTCGCGCTGGCATAGGCGCCGAGCCCGAAGAAGGCCGAGGTCGCGAGCGACAGGTAGCGCGTCGCGCCGCAGAACAGCGACCAGCTGGTCGCCAGCGCGATGTACATGAGGCAGCTGAGCGCCACCGAGGCCAGGAATTCGGAGGCGATCCATGGCACGCAGGCTGCCAGCACCATCCCGATGCCCAGCAGCAGCCAGGGCTTGTCGGCCATGCGCTTTTTCATCGAGAGAACAATCCGTTGGGGCGCCAGATCAGGACGCCGATGAAGACTGCGTAGGACAGCAGCATCTTGAGCGAGGGGCTGCTGAAGTGCATGCCCAGCGCCTCGACCACCCCCAGCAGCAGGCCGCCCACCAGGCTGCCGGCGATGCTGCCGAAACCGCCCAGCGTGATCACGATCAGCGCGGTCACGGTGTAGGGCTCGCCCATCGAGGGCGAGATCTCGTAGGTCATCGACAGCAGCGCGCCGGCGACGCCCGACAGCCCGAGGCCGATGCCGAACATCAGCGGATGCAGCCGCCGGGTGTTGATGCCCACCAGCTGCGCACCCACCGGCGACTGCATCAGCGCCCGCACCGCCTTGCCCAGCAGGGTGAGTTTCAGCAGCGCGATCAGCGCCAGGCTGAGTGCCAGTGCGACACCGAACAGCACCAGCTTGTTGGCGGTGAAGCGCATCTCGCCGAACTGCACCGGCTCGGCCAGGTAGTCGTAGCCGCGCAGGTCGCCGCCCCAGATCAGGAGCGCCGTGTTCTGGACGAAGAACATCAGGCCGAAGCCGACCATCAGGCTGCGGGCCTCGAACACCTCGACATTCGGCGCGCGGGCCGCCACCTGCCGGAAGCACAGCCAGTGCACCGCCATGCCGAGCGCCATCAGCAGCGCGAAGGCCACCGGCAGGAACAGCAGCGGCGAAATGCCCAGCGCGGTATGGGCCCACCAGGTGACGAATGCGCCGAGCATCAGGAACTCGCCGTGCGAGATGTTCATGATGCGCATCAGGCCGTACTGCAGATTCAGCCCGATCGCCACCAGCGCATAGATGCCGCCCGTGATCAAGCCGCCGGCCAGCAGCTCGGCCCATCCAGTCAGCGACACGCTATTTCCAGGCCGGCTTCGGCTTCAGCTGGGCGGTGGCGCGGTCCTTGGGCCAGACCACCTCGAACTCGCCGTTCTGCCACTGGGCGACGGTGCCGGGGATCGAGGCGTTCTCGCTGCCGTCGAAGCGGATCGGCCCGAGGATGGTCTTGAACTCGCTCTTGGCGATGTGGTCGCGCAGCGCCTTGCGGTCGAGCCCCACCTTGCCCACCGACTGCTGCAGGATCTCGAGCCCGGCCCACGCATGGCCGCTGGCCCAGCGGTCGGGCTCCTTGCCGAACTTCTTGCTGTGGGCCTCGAAATAGGCCTTGGCCTCGGGGCTGGTGTTGGCGTTCCACGAGCCCATGCCGATCACGCCCTCGGCATTGCCCGCCATCACGTTCTTGTAGAGCTGGAAGGCGGTGCCGACCGAGGCGTAGAAGTACTTCGGGTTGAAGCCCACCTCGCGCGACTGGCGGCTCGCGAGGATGGTGTCCGGCGGGTAGGTGATGCCGATGAAGGCGTCGGGATTCAGATCCTTCATGGTGCGCAGCACCGGCGCCAGGTCCTTCACGCCGAGCGGATAGCTCTTGCGGTCGACCACCTGGATCGAGGTCTTCTTGAGCGCGTTGTTGAGCGCGGCGAAATTCTCGAGCCCGAACAGGTCGTCCATGTAGACGATCGCGATGGTCTTCACGCCATTGGCGACCATCATGTCGACCAGCGCGCCCATCATCTTGTCGGGCTGCTGCAACAGCGAGAAGAAATACGGCAGGTGCATGTCGATCAGCTTGCGCGACAGCGCGGTCGGCGCCAGCAGCGGATAGCCGAAGCGGTTGGCCAGCGGCGCGACCGCGAAATTCGCGCCCGAGCCCCAGGGCGGCAGGATCAGGTCGACCTTGTCGCTGCCCATGAGCTTCTCGAAGGTGCGCACGCAGGTCTCGGTCTCGCTGCGGTCGTCATAGCCCATCAACTCGATCTGCCGCTTGGCGCCCTTGACCGAGAGCCCGCCCGCGGCATTGACCTGCTCGGCCCACAGCAGGTAGTTGGGCTCCTGGCTGACCTGGGCGCCGGCGGCCCACGGGCCGGTGCGGGCGATCGCGTAGCCGATGCGCACCGGTGCGCCCTGCGCCCACAGGCGGGGAGCGACGGCGGCGGCGCCCAGCGCGGTGGCGGTGCCCTGGATCCAGCGGCGGCGATTGGCGAGATGTTGCATGCGGGTCTCCTTCCGGGCGTCGAGCTGCGTCCGGTGCCGCCATCGTAGGAAACGGCGCGCCCGCGCGCTGTGCCCGCTGCGCACAAAGCGCTTGTCGCAGCGTGCACGCCGCTAGTGGTTAACCCGCAAGGCCCGGCCCCGGCGGCGGGCCGGAAAATACATGCAGATTCCCGAGCCCTTCCCATGACCGTGTCCATGCGCCTGTCCACCGATGAAGTCCCTGCGCGCGAGCGCGCGCCGGTCTGGCGCGAGTGGGTCTGGCGCCACTTCGGCGGCCTCGAGTCCGACCTCTACGGCGACAGCGAGTTCGACGGCCACATCGCGGCCTCCCACGCCGGCGACGTGATCCTCACGCGGCTCGAGGCCAATCGGCACCGGGTGCTGCGCACGCCGCAGATGGTGCGTGGCAGCGAAGCCGCCTACCTCAAGATCGTGGCGCCATGGCAGGGCTCGGCCGAGGTCGCGCAGCGCGGCCGCGAGGCCTCGGTGCGCGCCGGCGGCTGGACGCTCTACGACACCACCACCGACTACACCGTCGCCAACCCCGAGCGCAGCGACCACCTGATCGTGATGCTGCCCAAGGAGCAGCTCGCGGCCCCCGGCCTGCCGCTCGGCGACCTGGTGGCACGCCGCGTCGGCGGCGGCAGCGGCATCTCGCGCGTGGCGCTCGAGACCATGCGCAACACCTACCAGGAGCTGCCCCACATGAGCGAGGCGGCGGCACGCGGCGCCGGCGAACTGATCATCCAGCTGGTGCGGCTGTCGCTGATGGAACTGGCCGGGCAGGAGACGCCGCGCACCCAGCGCGAAGCCCTGAGGGACCGCATCCGCCAGCACGTCGCCCGGCACCTGCGCGACCCTTCGCTGTCGATCGACGGCATCGCCCACGCGCTGCGCTGCAGCAAGCGGCACCTGCACAACGCCTTCGCCGGCGACGAGGACACGCTGACCGGCTACATCCTGCAGCAGCGGCTGGCCTGCAGCATCCGCGAGCTGCTCGACCCGGCGAACGCGGCGCGCCCCATCACCGACATCGCGCTGGCCTCGGGCTTTTCCAACCTGTCGCACTTCAGCCGGGTGTTCCGCGAGCACACCGGCGGCAGTCCGAGCGACTTCAGGCGACAGGCAGCGCGACGCTGACGGCCAGCCCCGGTTCGGCATTGCGCACCGCCAGCGTGCCGCCGTGCGCCTCGGCCACCAGCCGGCACAGGTACATGCCGAGGCCGACCCCGCCGGTGCTGCGCTGGCGCGCACCGTCGGTGCGGTAGAAGGGCTCGGTCAGGTGCGCGAGCTGGGCCGGAGCTACACCGGGCCCGAAGTCGCGCACCTCCAGTTCCACGCCCTGGCCGCCGCGCCGCAGCAGCACACGCGGCGGCTGCGCGGCGTCGGCGCCATGGCGCAGCGCGTTGTCGAGCAGGTTGCGCACCAGCAGCCGCAGCCGCGAGCGGTCCACCGGGAAGGCCGGCAGCCCGGCCTCGAGGTCGAGCGCGGCGCGCCCGCCCTCGGGATGCTCGAGCGCCACCTCGCGCACCAGCGCCGCCAGATCGACCGGCTCGCGCTGCAGCGCCGCATGCGGGCTTGCCAGCCGCTCGCTCTCGAGCAGGTCGCTGATCAGGTCGCGCATCTCGGCCAGGTCGCGCAGCAGCGCGGCGCGCTCGGCCGCGCCCTCCGGCGTCGCCGGCAGCAGTTCGGCGTTGAGCCGGGCCCGGGTCAGCGGCGAGCGCAGCTCGTGGCTCAGCGCCAGCAGCAGGCCGCGCTTGGCGTCGAGCATGCCCTGGATGTCGTGCGCCATCGTGTTGATGCGCTGCGCGAGGTCGCCGAGCTCGTCGCGGCGGCGCAGCGGGATCGGCGTGTCGAAGGCGCCGCGGCCGAAACGCTCGGCACCGGCGCGGATGTCGTCGAGCGGCCGCAGCAGCCTGCGCACGTAGGCGTAGGCCAATGCGATCAGCAGCAGCAGCAGCGCCAGCGTGATCCAGCCGATGCCCTGGGGCTCGCGCTGCCACGGCAAGGTGCCGATGCCGAAACTCACGCGGTGGCCGTCGGCCGTGACGCGGCTGAACCAGTCGCTGTTGCGCGGGCCGAAGCCATGCCTGCCGCGGTCGGGATGCGAATCCCAGCGCACGCTCGGGCCCTCGATGCGGATCGAGATCGGCAGCCGCGCCACCAGCGCCTGGGCCCGCGCCACGTCGGGCGGCGTGCCGAGCTCGGTGACGATGCGGTCCATGTAGTCCGTGACCAGCGGCCGCGCGGCGTCGCGCCAGCCGGTCGAGAAGGCGCGCTGCATGCCGCCGAGGAACACCGCCGCCATGGCCAGCGCCAGCAGCACGAAGACCACGATCAGGCGCACCCGCAGCGAATGGCGCAGGCTGTGGCGCCAGCGGCGCGAGCGGCCCGGGACTGCGCCTCTCACGATGAGGCGCTCCGGCCCACCGCCAGGGCGTAGCCGGCATTGCGCAGCGTCTTGATGCAGTCCAGCGGCTCCAGCTTCTTGCGCAGCCGGCTGACGACGATGTCGACCGCACGCGTGTAGAGCTCGGCCTCGTGGCCGCGCAGGCGGTTCAGGATGTCGTCGCGGCTCCAGACCCGGCCGGGCTGGTCGGCCAGCAGCGCCAGCAGCTCGAACTCGGTGCCCGTGAGGTCGACCCTTTCGCCGTTGCGCAGCACTTCGCGCCGGTCGAGGTCGATGCTCAGGCCTTCGAAGCTGCGCAGCTGCGACGGCGCGGCCGGCGGCGGCACGGCCCGCTGGCGGCGCAGGATGGTCTGCACCCGCGCCACCAGCTCGCGCGGCTCGAAGGGCTTGGGCAGGTAGTCGTCGGCGCCCAGCTCGAGGCCGACCACGCGGTCCATGACATCGCCGCGCGCGGTCAGCATCACGATCGGAATGTCGCTCTCCTTGCGGATCTCGCGGCACAGCGCGAAGCCGTCCATCTCGGGCAGCATGACGTCGAGGATCGCGGCGTCGTAGCGCTCGGCGCGCAGCCTGGCCAGCCCTTCGCTCGGCCGGCTCGCGCTGTCGAGCTGGAAGTCGAAGCGCGCGAAGTAGCTCGCCAGCGGCGCGCCGAGGTGTTCGTCGTCGTCGATCAGCAGGATGCGAGGCATGCGGCGATTGTGCATTCGGGCGCCAGCGGCAGCCGCGGCCTCACCACGGATCGGCGCGCCCGATGCGCCCCAGGTGCGTGGCGCCGAAGCCGCTGGCCCCATGCAGCCCGAAGCCCAGCAGGCGGTCGAAGCCGATGTGGGCGCACCAGATCAGGCCCACGGCAAGGGCCACCGGCCATTCGCCCAGCGCAGCGGCAGCGAGCAGTGCCACCGGCCCGAGGTAGGAGTGCGCCGCGTTGTAGGCCGCAGCCCCCACCCGCGGCCCCGCCAGGAAGCCGAGCAGCGACAGGTCGGGCAGCAGGAACAGCAGCGCGAAGGCACCCCAGCCGGCGCCCAGTTGCGCATAGGCCAGCAGCGCCGCGATCAGCACGGCCAGCCCTTCGAGCCGCAGCAGCGTGCGCACGCCGGCAGGCGGCGTCGTCATCCGCGGCCCCAGCGGCGGCCGCCGCGTTCCATGAAGTCACGCACCTTCTGCTGCTGCGCCGGATTCAGGTTGTCGAAGAAGTCGGCCGCCGCGGCGATCACTTCGGGGCTGCCCGCCTGCACCACCGACGCCTTTTCGTCGACCAGCTTCTTCGCCCGATCCTGGTCGAGCTTCGCGCCCGCGAACAGGCTGCGGAACTCGGCCCGCGGATCGCCGCCGCCACGCAGCGCCGTGCGCTGCGCCTGCAGCTTCTCGGCCAGCACGCCGAGCTTCTGCTTCTGCACGGCGTCGAGATCGAGCTTGCTGCCCACGCGCTCGACCATGCGGGCGCGAAACTCGGCGCGGTCCTGCTCCGAGCCGCTCCAGCCATGGCGATGGCCCGAGCATCCGGCCAGGCTGCCGGCCAGGAGCGCGGCACCGGCGAAGCCGAAAAGCGAGCGTTTGAACCAGGGTTTCATGAGAGTCTTCCTTGAGTGGGGATCGGGGTGATCCGGAAGACTCGATGCTCGGCGTTGGGCCCGCCGAAGTCCTTTCGCCGCGGTTTCGGCGTGTTTCGTTTTATTGCTGCAATGGCCCCCACGCTCCTCACTGCGTGTGTCGCTGCCCCCCGAGGGGGCCGCAGGCCGCCTTGGGGCGGCCCGGCGCCGGCCTGGCTCGCCCTGCGCTCTAGGTTCGCACCAGCGCCGCCGCCGGGTTCTCCATCTCGAGCACCTCCTGCGCCCAGCCTTCGAGCTTGCTGGTGTCGGCCCGCAGCACCTCCTGCTTGACCGCCAGGATCTGCGAGGGATGCATCGAGAAGCTGCGCAGCCCCAGGCCCAGCAGCAGCCGCGTGAAGACCACGTCGCCGGCCATCTCGCCGCAGACGCTGACGCCCTTGCCCTGGCGCCGGCACTCGGCGATGGTGTCGGCCACCAGCCGCAGCACGGCCGGGTGCGCCGGGTCGTAGAGATGCGCCACCGACTCGTCGGCGCGGTCGATCGCCAGCGTGTACTGGATCAGGTCGTTGGTGCCGATCGACAGGAAGTCGAAGTACTTCAGGAAGGTCTTGAGGGTCAGCGCCGCGGCCGGGATCTCGATCATGGCGCCGAGCTTCACGTTGCCGTGCACCGCGCCCCGGTTGTCGAGCTCGGCGCGCGCGAAGTCGATCAGCGACAGCGTCTGGCGGATCTCGCTGACGTGCGCCAGCATCGGGATCAGCAGGTGGATCTCGCCATGCGCCGCGGCCCGCAGGATGGCGCGCAGCTGGGTCAGGAACATCGCCGGGTCGGCCAGGCTCCAGCGGATCGCGCGCAGGCCCAGCGCCGGGTTCAGGTGGAACTCCTCGCGCTGCGACTTCCCGTCCAGCGGCTTGTCGGCACCGACGTCGATGGTGCGGATCGTCACCGGCATGCCCTTCATGCCGTCGACCGCGCGCCTGTAGGCCTGGTACTGCTCCTCCTCGTCGGGCAGCCGTGCGAGGTTGTGCGATTCGCGGCCCATGAAGAGGAACTCGCTGCGGAACAGGCCGACGCCCACCGCGCCGGCCTTGACCGCGCCGAGCGTGTCCTCGGGCATCTCGATGTTGGCCAGCAGGTCGACCCGCTGGCCATCGAGCGTCACGGCCGGCTTGTGCCGCAGCCGGGACAGGCGCCCGCGCTCGAGGTCGCCCTGGCGCTGCTTGAAGCCGTACTCGGCGAGGATGATCGGCGACGGGTCGACGATCATCACGCCGGCATCGCCGTCGATGATGACCCAGTCGTCCTGGCGCACCAGCTGGCTGGCGCTGCGGGCCCCGACCACGGCCGGGATGTCCATGCTGCGCGCGACGATCGCGGTGTGCGAGGTGCGGCCGCCGACATCGGTCACGAAGCCGGCGAACACGCTCTTCTTGAACTGCAGCATGTCGGCCGGCGACAGGTCGTGCGCGATCAGCACCAGCGGCGCATCGAAGGCGTCGGCGGCGGTCAGGTCCTGGTCGTCGTCCTCGGCGGTGCGCTTGCGCCGCGGCGGCGTCGGCGCCAGCACCGCGGCCGTGCCCTTCATGCGGTGCAGCAGCCGCTCCACCACCTGCTCGAGGTCGGCCTTGCGCTCGCGCAGGTATTCGTCCTCCATCTCGTCGAACTGGCGCGCCACCACCTCGAGCTGGGTGGTCAGCGCCCATTCGGCGTTGTAGAGCCGCTCGACGATCCAGTGCTTGACGCCGCCGGTGAGCACCTCGTCCTGCAGCAGCATCTGGTGCACCTCGAGCAGCGCAGCCAGTTCGTGCGGCGCGTCGTTGGGCCCCATCAGCGCCACGCTGGCCTGCAGCTTCTGCAGCTCCTCGGCCACCGCGTTGCGCGCCATCCGCACGCGGTCGATCTCGGTCTCGATCTGCTCCGGCTTGATGAAGTAGTGGGCAACGTCGATGCGGCTCGAGACCACCAGCACCGCCCGCCCGATGGCGATGCCGCGGGCGACCGGGAGGCCGTGGACGACGAAAGTCACTCGCCCTCGCCGAACTTGTCGTTCATGAGCGCGACGATCGCATCGAGCGCCTCCTGCTCGCGCTCGCCGATG
This sequence comes from Variovorax saccharolyticus, assembly GCF_030316765.1. Classification (GTDB taxonomy): domain Bacteria; phylum Pseudomonadota; class Gammaproteobacteria; order Burkholderiales; family Burkholderiaceae_C; genus Variovorax; species Variovorax saccharolyticus. The sequence continues at coordinate 147,337 of NZ_JASZYT010000002.1, read as the reverse complement.
GTCTCGACCTCGACCGTGACCCCCAGCCCCGCAGCCAGCATCATCACGCCCATGATGCTCTTGGCGTTGACGCGGCGGTCGCCGCGCGATAGCCAGACCTCGCAGGGGAAGCTGCCCGCGAGCTTGGTGAGTTTCGCCGAGGCGCGTGCATGCAGGCCCAGCTTATTGCTGATGGTCACGGATGTCTTGGTCACTGTGCTTTCTTCTTGCCTGATTCTGCGGAGCCGCCACCGCCACCTGCATCACGCCCGCCGTGCCGCCGGTGACGGCGCGCTGCACCAGCGTGTCGAGCGGCTCGTTGCGGTAGCTCACCGCGCGCAGCAGCATCGGCAGGTTGACGCCGGCCACCAGCCGCGACCGGACGCCATCGACCAGCTTCTGCGCCACGTTGCAGGGCGTGGCGCCGAACACGTCGGCCAGCACCAGCACCTGCGAGCGCGGAGCGAGTTGCAGTTGGGCCAGCATGATGCGCGCGGCGGCGAGGGTTTCGTCCGGCGACACGTTGGGCAGCACGTCGAGGGCGACGATCGATGCCTCGCTGTCGGGAAACACATGCAGCGCGCACTGCCGCATCGCCTGCGCGAGCGGCGAGTGGGCGATGATGAGGATGCTGTTCATGTGCGGATCGGGACGGCCTGTCGATTATGCGGGGCGGGCTCAGGGAACGCGCAAGCCCTCGAAGAACGTGGGAAGCGCATCCGCCGATGACGGCTTTCCGATCACGGTCGCCTGGTAGAGCGAGACGCCGTCCGGACGCTGCTGGGCGAACCACAGCACGTGCAGCGCCTTGGCCGCCGCCGCGCCCTCGGCCTCCGGGGTGTCGAGCCGGACCGGCGCCGGCGTGGCCGCCGCCCGCGGCAGGACGGCCGCGGCCTCGGTCGCCGGCGCACCCGCCAGCTGGCTGCGCGTGGCCGCCCGCCAGGCGCGGATCCAGCCCTCGGCCTGCAGCGGGCTGCCGGCGACCGCGTGGGCCACCGCGAAGGTGGCGCCGCCGGTCTCGCAGCCCGCCATGTCCACGGTCACAGCTTCGGCGCCAAGCGGCAGCGCGCGCGTCGCCCGGTCCGGCTTGCAGGGCAGCAGCGCGACGACGCCGTCTTTCCCGATCGGCACTTCGCGCCAATTGAAGGTCGGACTGCAGCCGGCAAGCACACTGGCAACGGCCAAGGCAAGGGCGGCAAGGCGGGGACGGGTCATGGGGGGCATCGGCAGCCCATTATCGAACCGCGGCCCGGCAGGAACTAAAATCCCGGGGTCCGCTCCATCCCTCGTCCATGAAAAAAGTCATCTTCACCGCCGCCATCGCGCTCGCCCTGGCCATTGGTGTGGGCGTCTACCTGAACACCGGCGTGTCGGCGGCCCCGGCCTCGACTTTCGTGCTGCTCGACGGCAGCAAGAAAAGCACCGAGGACCTCAAGGGCAAGGTGACGCTGGTGAATTTCTGGGCCACCAGCTGCGTCACCTGCGTCGCCGAGATGCCCAAGGTGATCGCCACCTACGACAAGTACAAGGGCCGCGGCTACGACACGCTGGCCGTGGCCATGAGCTACGACCCGCCGAGCTACGTGGTCAATTTCGCCGAGACCCGCAAGCTGCCGTTCAAGGTGGCGATCGACAACACCGGGGCGGTCGCCAAGGCCTGGGGCGACGTGCAGCTGACGCCCACCACCTACGTGGTGAACAAGCGCGGCGAGATCGTCAAGCGCTACGTCGGCGAACCCGACTTCGCCGAACTGCACAAGCTGATCGAGAAGCTGCTCGCCGAGGCGTAGCGCCGCGCCTCATCGGCTGCGGAAGGTGTCGTGGCAGGCCTTGCAGGTTTCGCCGACCGCCCCGACTGCCGCTTTCAGCGTGTCCAGGTTGCCGGACTTGGCGGCGACCACGAGCTTGTCGCTCTCGGTCACCAGCCGGTCGCCCAGTTCCTTGAACTTGGCCTGCTCCGTCCAGATCTCCGGCTTGGCCTTGCCGCCTTCGGTCCCAGGACCGAAGCCGCTCCACGGCAGCTTCGAAATCTGGGCGATGACTTCGGCATTGACCACCGCCGCCGTGGCGTCGAAGGGCACCCGGCCATTGGCCATGGCGCCCAGGCGCGCGAGATGCTGGCTCTGGATGAACATCGCGCTCTGGCGGTACTTGATGGCGTCCTCGGTCTTGGCGAACTGGGCGGCTGCGGGCATCGGGAGCCACAGCGCGGTGCAGGCGGCCGCGAGGGCGAACAAAGCGGGACTTTTCATACGTGGTCCTTTTCTTGTTGAAGCCGCGGGCAAAACGCCTCGGCGAGCCAGTGTAGGGATTCACCGCCTCCCGGGGCTAGAGACAACCCGCAGGACCCATCTCCCTGGAAGTTTGCTAATCTGCGCCTTCCGTCCTTTTCGCCCACTGCCCCGATGACCGCCTCTCCCGAGTCCCACACGCACCGCGCGGGGCCGGCCGGTGCGCCCGCGCAGCTCACGCGGATCTGGGACCTGCCGACGCGCGTCTTCCACTGGGCCCTGGCAGTCGCCGTGATCGCCCAGATCGCGACCGGCCTCGGCGGCGCCATGGAATGGCATTTTCGAATCGGCTACGCCGTGCTTTCGCTGCTGCTGTTCCGCTGCGTCTGGGGTTTCGTGGGCGGCCGCTGGTCGCGTTTCGCGGCCTTCCTCTATTCACCCCGGTCGGTGGTCGACTATTTGCGCGGACGCGCCCGCCCCGAACAGCTGGTGGGCCATTCGCCGCTTGGCGCGCTGTCGGTGTTCGCCCTGCTCGGGCTGCTGGCGGTCCAGGTCGCGACCGGCCTGGTGGCGGACGACGAGATCTCCACCGCCGGGCCCCTGACGCGTTTCGTCTCCGGCGGCATCGTCGGCGCGGCGACGCGCTGGCATGCGGTGCAGGGCCTGTGGATCGTCATCGCCCTCATCAGCCTGCACCTGCTGGCCGTGCTCTTCTACGTGCTGGTCCGCCGCCAGCGGCTGGTGCGGCCGATGATCACCGGCGACAAGGCGCTGGTCCCCGCCGCCGCCGCCGCCATGCCGAGCCGCGACGACGCCGCCTCGCGCCTGCTGGCGATGGCGGTGTTCGCGGTCTGTGCCGCCTTCGCCAGCTGGATCGCATCGCTGCGCCTATGAGCCATTCCCTGTCACGACCGCTGCCGCTGGCAGACACGCCGGAGATCGTCATGATCACGCCGGACGAGCCGCACGAACTCGACGCGACCCGGGCGATCTTCCGCGACTACGCGGCTTCGCTCGGCATCGACCTCGGCTTCCAGAATTTCGACCACGAGTTGGCCGACCTGCCGGGCGAATACGCGGAGCCGCGCGGTGTCCTGCTGCTGGCGCTGGTGGACGTCGGCGAGGTCGCGGTCCCGGTCGATGCCGCACCCTTGCAGCGCGCCAACGGCCAACTCGCGCATGTGGCCGGCTGCTGCGCGCTTCGGCCGCTGGACACCGCCGACTACCCCAACGCGGCCGAGATGAAGCGGCTCTACGTGCGGCCCCAGTTCCGCGGGGTCGGGCTCGGCCGCCAGCTTGCCGAAGCCATCCTGGATGCCGCGCGCGGCGCCGGCTATGCCTGCGTGCTGCTCGACACCCTGGACGACATGGAGTCGGCCCGGGCCCTCTACGAGGACCTGGGCTTCGCCGAGGTACCGCCCTACTATCACAACCCCATTGCAGGGTCGCACTACCTCAAGGTGGATCTTTAGCCCTTGGCCTGGGCCAGCAGGGTGTCGGCGTCGCTGACTTCGAACTTGCCAGGGCCTTCGACGTTGAGGCTCGCGACCTTGCCGTCCTTGACCAGCATCGAGTAGCGGTTGCTGCGCACGCCCATGCCGCGCGAGGTCAGGTCGAGCGTGAGGCCGGTGGCGGTGGCAAAGGCCGCGCTGCCGTCGGCCAGCATCCGGACCTTGGTGCCGGTGTTCTGGTCGCGCGCCCAGGCGCCCATCACGAAGGCATCGTTGACGCTCACGCACCAGATCTCGTCGACGCCGGCGGCCTTGAAGTCATCGTAGTGCTGCACGTAGCCCGGCACGTGCTTGGCCGAGCAGGTGGGCGTGAAGGCGCCGGGCAGCGCGAACAAGGCGATGGTCTTGCCCGCGGCGGCCTTGGTGACGTCGACCGGGTTCGGTCCGATGCTGCAGCCCTCGCCTTCCACCTCGGAATACTCCTGCAGGGTGGCCGAAGGAAGGGAATCGCCGACTTTGATCATGTGTGTGCTCCAGAAAAAGAAAAACGGCCCACATTGTGGGCCGCTTTCGGGTTGGACGTACACGCTGGTACGACCGGGGGCGATCAGACCAGAACGGCCTTCTGCACCAGGCGGGTCACGACCCAGTTCTTCGACTTCGAGATCGGCCGGCTTTCGGTGATCTCGATGGTGTCGCCCAGCTTGTACTCGCCATTTTCGTCATGGGCGTGGTACTTGCTGGTCTTGGCCACGATCTTGCCGTAGAGCTCGTGCTTGACACGACGCTCGACCAGCACGGTCACGGTCTTCTGGCGCTTGTCGCTGACCACCTTGCCGATCAAGGTGCGCTTGAGGGATTTTTTAGCTTCCGTCATGGTCACTCCTTACTTGGCGGCTTCTTGCTGCTTCTGAGCAAGAATGGTCTTGGCGCGCGCGATGTCGCGGCGGGTGACGCGCAGCGTCGAGGTGTTCGACAGCTGTTGCGTGGCCTTCTGCATGCGCAGGCCGAAATGGGCCTTCTGCAGGTCCTTGATTTCGGTTTGCAGGCCGGCGACGTCCTTGTCGCGAAGCACTGCGGCCTTCGAAGTCTTGGCCGGAGCCGCGACTTCCTTCTTTTTACGTGTTGCCATGGTGTTGTCCTCGATCAGGCGCCGAGCTGGCGTGCGACGAAGGTCGTGCGCAGCGGCAGTTTGGCAGCGGCCAGACGGAAGGCCTCGCGAGCGAGTTCTTCGGGCACGCCGACGATCTCGTAGATCACCTTGCCAGGCTGGATTTCGGCGACGTAGTACTCGGGGTTGCCCTTGCCGTTACCCATCCGCACTTCTGCGGGCTTGTGGGAAATCGGCTTGTCGGGGAACACACGAATCCAGATGCGGCCACCGCGCTTGACGTGGCGCGAGATCGCGCGACGTGCGGCTTCGATCTGGCGGGCCGTCAGGCGGCCGCGGTCGATCGACTTCAGGCCGAAGTCACCGAACGACACTGCGTTGCCGCGCGTCGCGATGCCGGTGTTGCGGCCCTTTTGTTCCTTGCGGAACTTTCTGCGTGCAGGTTGCAGCATTTTTGTTACTCCGTAGTTCTAAGACCGATCACTCGGTCTTGGCACCGTCAGCTGCTGCAGCTGGCGCGGCTTTGCGTACGCGCTTAACGGCGGGTTTCGAGTCTGCACCCGGTTGAGCCGGAGCTCCACCAGTGGCTTCTGCGGGCTTGTCGCTGCCATCGGCCGGCGCGGTGTTGCCACCGATCGGGCCACGGGCACCGGCGCGCGGGCCAGGACCGCGACGGTCCGAACCCGGACGGTCGCCACCCGGGCGGCCATCGCGACGCGGACCGCGGGGGCGGCGCTCGTCGTCGGGACGCGGCGTTTCGACGGCCGGCAGGTCGTTGCGACCCAGCGTGTCGCCCTTGTAGACCCAGACCTTGACGCCGATGACGCCGTAGGTGGTCTTGGCTTCCGAGGTGCCGTAGTCGATGTCGGCGCGCAGCGTGTGAAGCGGCACGCGACCTTCGCGGTACCACTCGCAACGAGCGATTTCGATGCCGTTCAGGCGGCCCGACGACATGATCTTGATGCCGAGGGCACCCAGACGCATGGCGTTCTGCATGGCGCGCTTCATGGCACGGCGGAACATGATCCGCTTCTCGAGCTGCTGCGTGATGCTGTCGGCGATCAGCTGGGCATCGATTTCGGGCTTGCGCACTTCTTCGATGTTGACCGCGACCGGCACGCCGAGCTGGCGGCCGAGTTCACGCTTGAGGTTCTCGATGTCTTCGCCCTTCTTGCCGATCACGACGCCCGGACGTGCCGAGTAGATCGTGATGCGGGCGTTCTTGGCGGGACGCTCGATCAGCACGCGCGAAACCGATGCGTTCTTGAGCTTCTTCTTCAGGTACTCGCGCACCTTGATGTCTTCGGCCAGCATGCCGGCGAAGTCTTTGTTGCTTGCGTACCAGCGGCTGGACCAGTTACGGCTGACCGCGAGGCGGAAGCCGGTTGGGTGGATTTTCTGTCCCATATTTCTTCCAGCCTTAATTGCCAACCGTCACGTACACATGGCACGTGGGCTTGCTGATGCGATTGCCGCGACCCTTGGCGCGCGCGGTGAAGCGCTTGAGCGTGGCGCCTTGCTCGACGTAGATGGTCTTGACCTTCAGTTCGTCGATGTCGGCACCGTCGTTGTGCTCGGCGTTGGCAATCGCCGACTCGAGCACCTTCTTGATGATCACAGCGGCCTTCTTCTGCGTGAACTGCAGAACGTTGAGCGCTTGATCGACCTTCTTGCCGCGGATCAGGTCAGCGACCAGACGGCCCTTGTCGACCGAGAGGCGGACGCCGCGGAGGACTGCACGTGTTTCAGACATGGTCGTTCCTTACTTCTTCTGGACTTTCTTGTCCGCGGGGTGCCCCTTGAACGTGCGCGTGAGCGCAAATTCGCCGAGCTTGTGGCCGACCATCTGGTCGGTGATGTACACGGGCACGTGCTGCTTGCCGTTGTGCACGGCAATGGTCAGGCCGATGAACTCGGGCAGGACCATCGAGCGACGCGACCAGGTCTTGATCGGCTTCTTGTCCTTGGTCGTCACGGCCTTGTCGGCCTTGGCCACGAGGTGGTGGTCGACGAACGGACCCTTTTTGAGAGAGCGAGTCATGTGCTAACCCTTACTTCTTGCGACGCGACACGATGAAGACTTGCGTGCGCTTGTTGTTACGGGTGCGATAACCCTTGGTCAGATTGCCCCATGGGTCGACAGGATGACGGCCTTCGCCGGTCTTGCCTTCGCCGCCACCGTGCGGGTGGTCGACCGGGTTCATCACCACGCCGCGAACGGTCGGGCGGATACCCATCCAGCGCTTCACACCGGCCTTGCCGAGCTGGCGCAGGCTGTGTTCTTCGTTGGCGACTTCACCGATGGTCGCGCGGCATTCGACGTGCACGCGGCGCACTTCACCCGAGCGCATGCGGACCTGGGCGTAGACGCCTTCGCGGGCCAGCAGCGTTGCGGACGTACCCGCCGAGCGAGCGATCTGCGCGCCCTTGCCGGGTTGCAGTTCGATGCAGTGGATGGTCGAGCCGACCGGGATGTTGCGGATCGGCAGCGTGTTGCCGGCGCGGATCGGGGCTTCCGAACCGCTCAGCAGCGTTGCACCGGCTTCAAGACCGCGCGGGGCGATGATGTAGCGGCGTTCGCCGTCGGCATAGCACACGAGCGCGATGTGGGCGGTGCGGTTCGGGTCGTACTCGATGCGTTCGACCTTGGCCGGGATGCCGTCCTTGTTGCGCACGAAGTCCACCACGCGGTAGTGGTGCTTGTGGCCACCACCCTTGTGACGGGTCGTGATGTGACCGTTGTTGTTGCGGCCGGCCTTCTGGAATTGCGGTTCCAGCAGGGGGGCGTGAGGAGCACCCTTGTACAGGTGGTCCCGCGAGATCTTCACCGCGCCGCGTTGGCCCGGCGAAGTGGGTTTCATCTTGATGACGGCCATGATTAAGCGCCTTCCCCGACGAGGTTGAGCTCTTGACCAGCCTTCAGCGTGACATAGGCCTTGCGAACGTTGTCGCGGCGACCCATGGACTTGCCGAAGCGCTTGGACTTGCCCTTGGTATTGAGCACCGACACGCCCTTGACTTCGACCTTGAACATCAGTTCAACAGCGGCCTTGATCTCAGGCTTGGTGGCGTCCTGCAGCACCTTGAAGGTGACGGCATTGGACTTCTCGCCGACCATCGTGGCCTTTTCGGACACGACCGGGGCGACCAGCACGTTCATCAGGCGACCTTCGTCGAACTGACGCTGCTTGGGCGTAGGGTTCATGCGGCTCATGCGAACATCTCCTTGAGCTTGTCGACCGCACCCTTGGTGACCAGCACCTTCTTGTAGTGGACCAGCGACACCGGATCGGCGTAGCGCGGTTCGACCACGAGCACGTTGACGAGATTGCGCGAGGCCAGGTACAGGTTCTCGTCGACTTCTTCGGCGATCACGAGCACGGACTCGAGGTTCATCGCCTTGAACTTGGCGGCCAGCGCCTTGGTCTTGGGCGAATCGACGGTCAACGAATCGACCACGGCCAGACGGCCTTCGCGAGCGAGCTGCGAGAAGATCGACGCCATGCCGGCGCGGTACATCTTCTTGTTGATCTTCTGCGAGAAGTTTTCGTCAGGCATGTTCGGGAAGATCCGGCCACCCCCGCGCCACAGCGGCGAGGACGTCATACCGGCACGGGCGCGGCCCGTTCCCTTTTGCTTGAAAGGCTTCTTGGTCGAGTGCTTGACCTGCTCGCGGTCCTTCTGGGCGCGCGTGCCTTGGCGGGCGTTGGCCTGGAATGCGACGACGATCTGGTGAACCAGGTCTTCGTTGTAGTCACGGCCGAACACGGTCTCGGGGGCGTCGTACTTCGACGCGGCCTGGCCTTGTTCGTTCAGGAGTTCGAGTTCCATTACTTGGCTCCTTCAGCGGCTTGCGGCTTGGCCTTGACGGCCGGACGCACGGTGACGAAGCCACCCTTCGAGCCGGGGATCGCGCCCTTGATCAGGAGCAGCTGACGTGCTTCGTCGATGCGGATCACGTCGAGGTTCTGGGTCGTCACGGTGACGTCGCCGAGGTGGCCCGTCATGCGCTTGCCGGGGAACACGCGACCGGGATCCTGCGCCATGCCGATCGAGCCGGGGACATTGTGCGAACGGCTGTTACCGTGCGATGCCCGCTGCGACGACATGTTGTGGCGCTTGATGGTGCCAGCGTAGCCCTTGCCGATCGAGGTGCCTTGCACGTCGACCTTCTGGCCCACCGCGAACACGCTGGCCGCGGCAATGACGCCACCGGCCTTGTGCTGACCGGCCGTATCGGCGGTCACGCGGAATTCCTGGATGATTTCACCGGCTTCGACACCCGCCTTGGCGAGGTGGCCTGCTGCCGGCTTGGTCACGCGCGATGCTTTGCGCGAACCGAACGTCACTTGCAGGGCGACGTAGCCATCGGTCTCTTGGGTTTTGATCTGGGTCACGCGGTTGTTGGACACATCCACCACCGTGACAGGAACTGCGTCCCCGTCATCGGTGAAGAGACGCATCATCCCCACCTTGCGGCCCAGCAACCCGAGGGAGTTGCTCAGACTCATTTGTTTTCTCCAAAAATGGAAGTCCTCGCCCGCCGCTGCCACTTCAATTGGCGACAGCGTTGGACCTCTTCACGCTTCGGCGTTTTCACGCCTGACGCTGCAAAGCCCACGAACGAGGGTTGATAAAGTTCCGCCACCAAGTGCGTCCAAATTGAACGCAAGTTAGGCAGAGCCGAAGATTATAGCCCGCAAAGCGCGATCGGCGCAAGCAGGCGCCTGGGCGGGGGCCCAGGCGCCTATTTGACCTGCATCGGCAGGATCTTTTCGCCGTCGGCGGAGCGCTTGAGATCCTGGCTGGCCGGCAGGGCGGCCGATGGCTTGCCCACCGGCACCGGCACCGAGGTCGCGCTCGTCGCGCCGCCCTGGGTGGTGAAGACGTTCAGGTAGCCGAGGCCGTCTGCGGCCGGCACCACCTGCACTGTCCAGGTGCTCGTCTGCGCCGTCGGCAGGCTGCGGGTCGATTCGGTGCCCACGAGCGACAGGCCGCCCTGGGTCGACAGCCGGACCGAGGCGCCGGCCGGATCGGTGATGCCATCGAAGCTGAGCAGCACCGACACGGGTCGGCCCACCTCGGGCGTGCCGTCGACCCGGTACTGCACCCCGACGCCGGCGCCACTGCCCTTCATCGGCGCGGTCACCATCGCGGCGCCGGCTGCGCTCGCCACCTGAGCAGCGGTCAGGGCCAGGGCACAGGCCAGGGCGGCGGCGATTCTCACTGGATGCTGACGTTGAAACATGAGTTGGCCGAGGAGTTGTTGTAGTCGTTGATCACCAGAACGTTGTCGCCGGCCCGCAAGCCGACAACTTTGGTTTCGCTGGCGCCGAATCCCATGGATTCGTCGATCAGGCCGCCGGCATAGACCGCGAAGTCCGGGTCGGCCGCCGGCGGACCGGAGACCGTGATGGTGTGGCTGCTGGCGCTCGGCAACGAGAACCGGAGGTAGACGTAGCTGCCGAGCTTGTTTCCGGCACCGGCCGCGTTGGTCACGCAGGCGACCGTCGTGCCGCCTACCGTCGCCGGCTGGTACAGCGGCAGCACGCCGGACATGCCGCCGTTGTTCAGCTCGGCAGCGCCGAAGGGGTCGTTGGGCGCGGCGCTGATCTGCGCTTCGGCCAGCAAGCCGGCCAGGGCCGAGGCACTGCCCGGAGCGGCGGTGCCGAAAGCCGCCGTGAAGGGATGGATGGAAGTCACGGCCACGCCATTCTTGAACGCCGCGCTGGTCAGCGTGTCGTTGATCGGCTTGAAGCCGACCTGGCTGTTCAGGCGCCACAGGATCGAATGAATGGATCCTTCGCGGAACCATCCGGGACCCGCGGCGCCGTCGCTCGCCAGGTCGATGTTGAGGCCGGGCCCCTGGCCCGGGCCGACCGAGTCGGTGTAGTTGCTGCGCGCCAGGGCGATGCCGGACCAGGCGTTGCCCCAGCCTTCCGAGAAGGCGACGCGCCGGTCGAGCCGGTCGGTGGTGGCATGGCTGCCGCCCGGAGAGTCGTCGCGGCTGAAGGCCGACTGGTAGTAGTGGCCCCATTCATGGGCGACCACCGAAGCATCGTATTCGTCGGTGTCGACACCTTCCTTGCCCAGCACATAGATGGCGCGGCCGTTGCTGTCCATGCTGAACGACGTCGTGCCGATCTGCCCGAGCGCGGCATTGCCGGCGGCCGGGACGTTGTTGGCGCTCCAGTAGACGCGCAGCGGCGGGAACACCGTGGCAGGCGCAACCGAGAGCATCTTCGCCTGCGCCGTGTAGACGGTGTCGAGCACCGCGAAGGGCGCCGCGACCCGCGTCGAGGCATAGCGGGTTCCGTCCCAGCCCGACGGCGCCTGGATGTCCCGCGTGCCCGCCGCGACGCCGGTGGAGAAGGCCTGCGTCTCGAGCGCATGGATGGCGTCGGATTGCGTGTTGTCGCGCACCGTCACGTTCCAGCTCGGGCCGGACCCGTCCTGGACCATCTGCGCCTTGATCCGCACGAAAATCTGGGTACTCGAAGGCAGGGACACCGAATAGGCGCCGTTGGCGTCGGTGTTGGCGGTCGCGATCACAGCCGAAGTGGCACTGTTGACGATGTCGACGCTGGCGCCGCGGATCGGCTTGGGCGTGCTGGCCGCGTAGAGCAGGGCGCCGTTGACATTGGGAATGGACACGTAGGTTGCCGTGCCGCTCAGTGTCACGGTGGTCGCGCCGGGAACACCGGCCACTGACGCGAAGCCGGACCCGCCGCCGCCTCCGCCACCACCGCCACACGCGCCCACCAGCAAGATTCCCAGCGACCCCACGCCGCGCCAAAACCACGTTCCCTGCATTTACTTGTACCTATCACCAAAGTCCGGCGACGATGTGCCGTGCGCCGAGAATGCCAGCAGACGGCCTAAAAACAAAGCCCGCTCGCACTGCTGCGAGCGGGCTTTACCTGAAGCAACGAGGCGTTACTGCAGCTTGATCTCGACGTCGACGCCGGCCGGCAGGTCGAGCTTCATCAGCGCGTCCACGGTCTTGTCGGTCGGGTCGACGATGTCCATCAGGCGCTGGTGCGTGCGGATCTCGAACTGGTCGCGGCTGGTCTTGTTGACGTGCGGCGAACGCAGGATGTCGAAACGCTTCATGCGGGTCGGCAGGGGCACCGGGCCCTTGACGATCGCGCCGGTGCGCTTGGCGGTATCGACGATCTCGGCTGCCGACTGGTCGATCAGCTTGTAGTCGAACGCCTTCAGGCGGATGCGGATTTTTTGCTTGGTAGCCATGGTGATTCCTTCGCTGCTTCGAATCAGATGTCGAGGATCTTTGCCACGACGCCCGAACCCACGGTGCGGCCGCCTTCACGGATGGCGAAGCGCAGGCCTTCTTCCATCGCGATCGGGTTGATCAGCTTGACCGTGATCGACACGTTGTCGCCCGGCATGACCATTTCCTTGTCCTTCGGCAGCTCGATCGCGCCCGTGACGTCGGTCGTGCGGAAGTAGAACTGCGGACGGTAGTTGTTGAAGAACGGCGTGTGACGGCCGCCTTCGTCCTTCGACAGAACGTACACCTCGGCGGTGAAGTGCGTGTGCGGCTTGATCGAGCCCGGCTTGCACAGGACTTGGCCACGCTCGACTTCTTCGCGCTTCGTGCCGCGCAGCAGCACGCCCACGTTGTCGCCCGCTTGACCTTGGTCCAGCAGCTTGCGGAACATTTCCACGCCGGTGCAGGTGGTCTTGACCGTCGGGCGGATGCCCACGATTTCGATTTCTTCACCGACCTTGATCACGCCGCGTTCGACCGCGCCCGTCACCACCGTGCCACGGCCCGAGATCGAGAACACGTCTTCGACCGGCATCAGGAAGGTACCGTCCACGGCGCGCTCGGGCGTCGGGATGTAGGTGTCCAGCGCTTCGGCCAGCTTCATGATGGCTTGTTCGCCCAGGGGACCCTTGTCGCCTTCGAGAGCGAGCTTGGCCGAGCCATGGATGATCGGGGTGTCGTCGCCAGGGAACTCGTACTTGTCGAGGAGTTCGCGAACTTCCATTTCGACCAGCTCGAGCAGTTCGGCGTCGTCGACCATGTCGCACTTGTTCAGGAACACGATGATGTAGCCCACACCCACCTGGCGCGCCAGCAGGATGTGCTCGCGGGTCTGGGGCATCGGGCCGTCAGCGGCCGAGCACACCAGGATCGCGCCGTCCATCTGGGCGGCGCCGGTGATCATGTTCTTCACGTAGTCGGCGTGGCCGGGGCAGTCGACGTGTGCGTAGTGGCGGTTGGCCGTTTCGTACTCGACGTGCGCGGTGTTGATCGTGATGCCGCGTGCCTTTTCTTCAGGAGCCGCGTCGATCTGGTCGTAGGCCTTCGCTTCGCCGCCGAACTTGGCCGACAGCACGGTGGCGATCGCCGCCGTCAGCGTCGTCTTGCCATGGTCCACGTGACCGATCGTGCCCACGTTGACGTGCGGCTTCGTGCGGGTGAATTTTCCTTTTGCCATTTTCTATCCTTGAAAGAGCATTGCCCGTGTGAGGTTTAACGTCTGCACCCTGTTGCTGCTTCTCTCGCCACGGGCAACGAGAGGCACAGGGTCGCAGACAGATCGGGATTACTTCGAGCGCGAGGCCACGATGGCTTCGGCCACGTTGCGCGGTGCTTCGGAGTAGTGCTTGAATTCCATCGTGTACGTGGCGCGGCCTTGCGTGGCCGAGCGCAGCGTGGTCGAGTAGCCGAACATTTCCGACAGCGGGACTTCAGCCTTGATGAGCTTGCCGCCGCCGATCATGTCGTCCATGCCCTGCACCATGCCGCGACGCGACGAGAGGTCGCCCATCACGTTGCCGGCGTAGTCTTCGGGCGTTTCGACTTCCACGGCCATCATCGGCTCGAGGATCACCGGCGAAGCCTTGCGGGCGCCTTCCTTGAAACCGAAGATCGCGGCCATCTTGAAGGCCATTTCGTTCGAGTCCACGTCGTGGTACGAACCGAAGTGCAGCGTGACCTTGACGTCGACGACCGGGTAGCCGGCCAGCACGCCTTGCGTCAGCGCTTCGATCACGCCCTTTTCGACCGCCGGGATGTACTCGCGCGGCACCACGCCGCCCTTGATCGCGTCGACGAACTCGAAGCCCTTGCCGGCTTCGTTCGGCTCGAGCTTGAGCACCACGTGGCCGTACTGGCCCTTGCCGCCCGACTGGCGAACGAACTTGCCTTCGGCATCTTCGACCGTCTTGCGGATGGTTTCGCGGTAGGCCACCTGCGGCTTGCCGACGTTGGCTTCGACGCCGAACTCGCGCTTCATGCGGTCGACGATGATTTCGAGGTGAAGCTCGCCCATGCCGGAGATGATGGTCTGGCCGGATTCTTCGTCCGAACGCACGCGGAACGACGGATCTTCGGAAGCCAGGCGCTGCAGCGCGATGCCCATCTTTTCCTGGTCGGCCTTGGTCTTCGGCTCGACGGCCTGCGAGATCACGGGCTCGGGGAATTCCATGCGCTCGAGCGTGATGATCGCGTCGGGGTCGCACAGCGTTTCGCCGGTCGTGACGTCCTTCAGGCCCACGCAGGCGGCGATGTCGCCGGCGCGGATTTCGTCGATTTCAAGGCGCTCGTTGGCGTGCATCTGCACGATACGGCCGATGCGTTCCTTCTTGCCCTTGACCGGGTTGTAGACGGTGTCGCCCTTGCTCAGCACGCCCGAATAGACGCGCACGAAGGTCAACTGGCCGACGTAGGGGTCGGTCATGAGCTTGAATGCCAGCGCCGAGAACTTCTCCTCGTCGGCGGGCTTGCGGCTGGTTTCCTTCTCGTCGTCGTCGGTGCCTTCGACCGGCGGGATGTCCATCGGCGAGGGCATCAGCTCGATCACGGCGTCGAGCATGCGCTGCACGCCCTTGTTCTTGAACGCGCTGCCGCACATCATCGGCTGGATCTCGCCGGCGATGGTGCGGGTGCGCAGGCCGAACGTGATCTCTGCCTCGGTGAGGTCGCCCTCTTCGAGGTACTTGTTCATGAGCTCTTCCGAAGCTTCGGCAGCGCTCTCGACCATCTTCTCGCGCCATTCCTTGGCGGACTCGAGCAGTTCGGCCGGGATTTCGCGGTAGTCGAACTTCATGCCTTGCGAGGCTTCATCCCAGTAGATGGCCTTCATCTTGCGAAGGTCGACCACGCCCTGGAACTTGTCTTCGGCACCGATCGGGATCACGATCGGCACGGGGTTGGCCTTCAGGCGGTCGACCATCATCTGGCGCACGCGGAAGAAGTTGGCGCCGACGCGGTCCATCTTGTTGACGAACGCGAGGCGGGGCACCTGGTACTTGTTGGCCTGGCGCCAGACGGTTTCGGACTGGGGCTGCACGCCGCCGACCGAGTCGTACACCATCACGGCGCCGTCGAGCACGCGCATCGAGCGCTCGACTTCAATCGTGAAGTCCACGTGGCCCGGGGTGTCGATGATGTTGATGCGGTGCTCGGGCATCGAGTGGTCCATGCCCTTCCAGAAGCAGGTCACGGCCGCCGAGGTGATCGTGATGCCGCGCTCTTGTTCCTGCTCCATCCAGTCGGTGGTCGCGGCGCCGTCATGCACCTCGCCCAGCTTGTGGGTCACGCCGGTGTAGAACAGGATGCGTTCGGTCGTGGTCGTTTTGCCGGCGTCGATGTGCGCCGAGATACCGATATTGCGGTAGCGCTCGATGGGGGTCTTGCGTGCCATGAAATTTACTCCGTTAACGGATGAAAGCCCGCCCACCGCTCTCGGTGGGTCGGGCTTCCAGCCTGTCTGATTTGGGGGGACGAGCTCTTAGAAGCGGAAGTGGCTGAAGGCCTTGTTGGCCTCGGCCATGCGGTGCACTTCATCGCGCTTCTTCATGGCGCCGCCACGGCCTTCCGTGGCTTCCATGAGTTCGTTGGCCAGACGCAGGGCCATCGACTTTTCGCCGCGCTTGCGAGCGGCTTCCTTGATCCAGCGCATCGACAGCGCCAGACGACGGACCGGGCGGACTTCGACCGGCACCTGGTAGTTCGCGCCACCGACGCGGCGCGACTTCACTTCGACCATCGGCTTCACGTTGTTGATGGCGATGGTGAAAGCTTCCAGCGGGTCCTTGCCCGGGTTCTTCTTCTCGATCTGGTCGAGCGCACCATAGATGATGCGCTCGGCAACAGCCTTCTTGCCGCCTTCCATGATCACGTTCATGAACTTCGACAGCTCGACATTGCCGTACTTGGGATCCGGCAGGATTTCACGTTTGGGGACTTCGCGACGACGTGGCATTTTTCTAACCTCTTTGCTTCAGTTGGCGCCTTTGCAGGCACCGCGAGAGCCAACAAGAACTCTCACTTACTCGACCCAATATCGGGTCACTTCGTTCGATGCGCCGGCCAGGGCACCCGAACACCGCTGAATGAATTGCAGAAAGCCTTAGGCCTTCTTGGGACGCTTCGCGCCGTACTTGGAACGCGACTGCTTGCGGTCTTTCACGCCTTGCAAGTCGAGCGAACCGCGCACGATGTGGTAGCGAACACCGGGCAAGTCCTTGACACGACCGCCGCGAACCAGCACGACGCTGTGTTCCTGCAGGTTGTGGCCTTCGCCGCCGATGTAGGAAATGACTTCGAAGCCGTTGGTCAGGCGCACCTTGGCGACCTTTCGCAGCGCCGAGTTCGGCTTTTTCGGGGTCGTGGTGTAGACCCGGGTGCAGACACCGCGACGTTGCGGCGAGTTCTGCATGGCAGGGCTCTTCGAATTGATCTTTTCGACCGTCCGACCCTGACGCACCAGTTGATTGATGGTTGGCATGAATGAATAAGTCCCAAAACTGCCCCGAAGGCCCTAGGCGTGAACCGGCCGGACGGGGAAACGACCAAGAATTGGTCGAAAACGTGAATCCCTTCGGAATTTCCGAAAAGCCCACGAGTATACAACACTCGCCGCCAGGTTGGGCCAACTTTATGAGCCCGACCCGGTGCTACTTGATCCAGAGCCGGACGGCGTCCCAGGCGCGGCCGAGGACACCGGCCTGCTGCACCGCATCCAGCGCCACCAGCGGCACCTCGGTCACGGGCTCCTCGCCCAGCGTGATCTTCAGCGCGCCGATCGGCTGGAACTTGGTGAAGGGCGCGACCAGCGGGTCGGGGCGCACCACCTGGGTCTTGATCTTGCTGGCCGAGCCGGCGGGGACGGCGACCACGATGGCCTCGGGCCGGCCCAGCTTGACGGTGTTCTCCTTGCCCTTCCAGACCGCCGGCGTCGCCACGGCCTGGTTGGCCTCGAACAGGCGGACCGCGTCGAAGGCCGTGTAGCCCCAGTTCAGGAGCTTCTGCGACTCGTTGGCGCGCACGTTCTCGCTGGACGCACCGAGCACGATCGACAGCAGGCGGCGGCCGCCCGTCAGGTTCGGGAAATCGCGCTTGGCGGTGACGATCATGCAGTAGCCGGCCGCCTGGGTGTGGCCGGTCTTCAGGCCGTCGACGGTCGGGTCGCGGAACAGCAGCAGGTTGCGGTTGGTGTCGTTGGTCGACGGCGTGCCGGGAAAGCGGTACTTCTTGATCGCGTAGTAGTGCACGAACTCGGGGAAGTCGCGCATCAGGCGCGTCGCCAGGATGCTCAGGTCGCGCGCCGTGGTGGTGTGGCCCGGTTCGGTCAGGCCCTCCGGATTCTTGTAGGTCGTGTTCTTCATGCCGAGCGCCTTGGCCTGCTCGTTCATGAGTTCGACGAAATGCTCGACCGTGCCGCCCACGCCTTCGGCCAGGGCCACCGTGGCGTCGTTGCCCGACTGCACGATCAGGCCCTTGATCAGGTCCTCGACCGGCACCTGCATCTTGGGATCGATGAACATCCGCGAGCCGGGCATCTTCCAGGCCCGGGTGCTGACCGGCAGGGTCTGCGTCAGGGTGATCTTCTTGGCGCGCAGGGCGTCGAACACCAGGTAGGCCGACATCAGCTTGGTCAGCGAGGCCGGTTCGACCTGGCTGTCGATGTCCTTCTGCGCCAGCATCTGGTTGGCCGTGATGTCCATGAGCAGGAAGCTGCGGGCGGCGATCTCGGGCGGCGACGGGACCTGGGCCCCGGCGGCAAGGCAGAAAGATGCGGCTGCGGCCACGGCGAACGCGCGCAGCGCTTCGACGAAACGATTCATGGGGGAGCGAGAAGACGGAAAAGACTAGCCCGCGCGCAGATGGCGGACCACGAGATTCTTGAGGAGGGGCAATTGTCCGTGAAAGAAATGGCCGCCTCCGGGGACGACTGTGACAGGAAGTGACTGCGGGCGGGCCCAGTCCATCACCGCGGCCAGCGGGACCGTGTCGTCGTGCTCGCCGTGCACCACCAGCGCGCGCTCGTGGGCTTCCAGGGGCAGCGTCGCGACCGAGAAGCGTGCCGCCGCGGTGCCGATCAGCACCACATGGCGGATGTCGCGCACGGCCCAGAGTTTTTCGATCGCGCAGCTGGCGACGAAGGCGCCGAAGGAAAAGCCGGCGATCGCCAGCGGCCCCTCGGGCGCCAGCTGTTCGACCACCGCGCGCATGTCCTCGCATTCGCCGCGCCCTTCATCGTGCACGCCCTCGCTGGCACCGACGCCGCGGAAGTTGAAACGCACGGCGGTCCAGCCGCAGGCGACGAAGGCGCGCGCCAGCGTCTGCACCACCTTGTTGTCCATGGTGCCGCCGAACAGCGGATGCGGATGCGCGATCACGGCCACGCCGAGCGCCGGCGTGCCTTGCGCGGCGCGGTCGCGCAGCACGTCGATGGTGCCGGCCGCGCCCTTGATCTGGATCTTCTCGGTCTGGGAATTCATGGGCACCGACCCTCAGCGGCCGACATCGGGCGGCAGCAGCAGGCGCTCGACCACCTGGCCGTTCTTCAGGTGCGATTCGACGATCTCGTCGATGTCGTCGGCATCGAAGAAGGTGTACCAGACCGCCTCCGGATAGACCACGGCGACCGGTCCGCCCGCGCAGCGGTCGAGGCAGCCGGCCTTGTTGACCCGGACTTTGCCGGGCCCGGCCAGTCCAGCCTCCCTCACGCGCGATTTGCAGCGGTCGAAGCCGGCCTGCGCCTCGTGCTTGGAGCAGGAGTCCTCGTCGCCCTTGCGTTCGTTCAGGCAGAAGAAGATGTGGCGGCCGTAGTAGCCCGCCGGCGTGGGAATGCTGGAACTCGACATCGGCTCATTCTATTGAGCCGGCGCCGCCGGCGCCCTGCGCGACAGCACGGCCAGCACGTAAGCAAGGGTTGCAAAAGGCCAGACCCAGCCCAGCCATTGGGCCAGGCCGTGGAAGCGGATGAAACGCCCCTGCTCCCAGGTCGCCAGCGTCTGCGCAAAGTAGGCGCTCTCGGGCGCCTGGTTCAACAGGCTCAGGTGCACCACCAGCGCGATGAGCAGCAGGGCCGCGCAGAAGCGCCGGGGCGCGCCCAGCAGCAGCACGCCGATGAACAATGCCGCCGCGATCCCGATCTGCACCGGCAGGCTGAGCCAGGCCCAGGCGTGCGGCGGACCGTAGCTCAGCGCCGCCGACAAGGCCGAAGCCGCCACCCCCGCCAGCAGGATCGTCGGCAGCAGGATCGCGCGCCGGGCGACCGAACGGGTGACCAGGAAGCCCAGCAGGCAGGGCACCAGCGCGCCCAGCATGACGCAAAGCAGTTCGACCCCCGGCACCAGCGGCTCGAGTTCGAACTCGCGCACCGGCATCCAGTCGATGAAGGGCGTGTCGACCAGCCAGTCGGCGATGCCGGCCTCGAGCCGTTCGAACACCTGGCCCAGTCCGAAGCTCACGGCCGCCGGGAAGAGCAGCGCGATCGGCCACAGGGCCAGCAGCACCAGGCCGCCGCGCGAATCGTCGACGAACCAGTTGGAGCGCGTCCGGTGCCAGTGCGCCACCGCGCCCAGCCGTTCGAGCACGGCCGCCAGCACCGCGCCCGCGAGTGCGCCGGCGATGTTGAGCCCGAGGTCGACGTTGGAAGGGATGCGCGCAGGCAGGTAGCTTTGCAGCGTTTCCATGGCGAACGCGATCGCCGCCCCGACCGCGGTGGCGCGCAGCACGGCGTGCACGACGCCGACCGCCGGACGGTTGCGAATCACCGCGATCGCGGCCAGGAAGCCCAGCGGCATGTAGCCGACGACATTGATGCCCAGGTCGAAGGCGGTCCAGTACTTGGGCCAGGGCGCCGCCAGGTAGGCCCAGGGCGCGATCCCCTGGTCGCGCCAGTCGGCGAAGGGATAAAGGCTGGCGTAGACGATCAGGGCCGCATAGGCGAGCGCCAGGGGCAAGGCGATGGACTTGTGCTGGGTGGCCACCGCATTCAAAACGGCTTGACCACCACGAGCACCACGATCGCGAGCAGCAGCAGCACCGGCAGCTCGTTGAACCAGCGGTAGAAGCGATGGCTGCGGCGATCGGTGCCGGCCACGAAGCGGCGCAGCAGCACGCCGCAACCGTGGTGATAGCCGATCGCCACCAGCACCAGGGCCAGCTTGGCATGCATCCAGCCGTTGCCCGGCCCGCGCCCGATGCCATAGCCGAGCCAGAGCCAGAGCCCGAAGCCGAGCGCCGGCAGCGCCAGGAAGGTGGTGAAGCGGAAGAGCTTGCGCGCCATCAGGAGCAGGCGACTGCGTTCGGCGACCGATTCGGGGGCGACCATCGCCAGGTTGACGAAGATGCGCGGCAGATAGAACAGCCCGGCGAACCAGCTGGCGATGAAGACGATGTGCAGCGATTTGACCCAGAGCATGGCGGCAGTTTAGTGGTCGCGTCCACGCCGCGAGCGCGCGGTCGCTGCGCTGGCGGACGCGCAAAAAAAAGCCCGACGTCAAAACGTCGGGCTTGGGAAGCCCTTTTGCTGTCACACATCAAGGCACCCGCTCAGGGAGGAAAAGCGGGGAGCGGCAAGCCGCCCAAGACAGAATTTAACAAAGGCAAAACAACCTATCAAGCAACGGAGCCGTTTTTTTGAACTAATGGTTAAAACCCCTAGTACTAACGGATTGGTTACTCTTCGAAGACCACGCCGGGCCCGTTCCGGCAGCAGCACACTCTTGGGGCACAATTTTCGACATGACCATCCACGCCCCCTTTCCCGCGGGTCGGCCGCGCCGGCTGCGCCGGGACGCGTTCACGCGCAACCTGGTACGTGAGCATTCGCTCTCTGCCCATGACCTGATCTATCCCGTGTTCGTCCAGGAGGGCGAGAAGCGCCGCGACGCCGTGGCTTCGATGCCGGGGGTGGAAAGGCTGAGTCTCGACCTGCTGCTGCCGGTCGCGGAACAGTGCGTGGCGCTCGGCATTCCGGTGATGGCGCTGTTCCCCGTCATCGATGCCGGGCTCAAGACGCCGGCCGGCGACGAAGCCTTCAACCCCGACGGGCTGATTCCTCGCGTGGTGGCCGCGCTCAAGTCGCGCTTTCCCGAACTCGGCGTGATGACCGACGTGGCGCTGGACCCCTACACCAGCCACGGCCAGGACGGGCTGCTCGACGACAGCGGCTACATCCTCAACGACCCGACGGTCGAGGTGCTGGTCAGGCAGGCGCTGGCGCAGTCGCGCGCCGGCGTCGACATCGTGGCGCCGAGCGACATGATGGACGGCCGGATCGGCGCGATCCGCAGCGCGCTCGAAGCGCGCGGAGACGTCCATACGCGCATCATGGCCTACAGCGCCAAGTACGCGAGCGCGTTCTACGGCCCGTTCCGCGACGCGGTCGGCTCGTCCGCCAACCTCGGCAAGAGCAACAAGAAGGTCTACCAGATGGACCCTGGCAACAGCGACGAAGCGCTGCGCGAGGTCGGGATCGACATCGCCGAGGGCGCCGACATGGTGATGGTGAAGCCCGGCATGCCCTATCTGGACATCGTGCGGCGGGTGAAGGACGAGTTCCGGGTGCCGACCTTCGCCTACCAGGTCAGCGGCGAATACGCGATGCTGAAGGCGGCGGCGCAGAACGGCTGGCTGGACCACGACGCCGTGATGCTCGAGAGCCTGCTGGCCTTCAAGCGCGCCG
Source organism: Variovorax saccharolyticus (assembly GCF_030316765.1). Lineage (GTDB taxonomy): Bacteria > Pseudomonadota > Gammaproteobacteria > Burkholderiales > Burkholderiaceae_C > Variovorax > Variovorax saccharolyticus. The sequence continues at coordinate 125,607 of NZ_JASZYT010000002.1, read as the reverse complement.
GGGCCGACGGCATCCTCACCTATTTCGCGCTGGACGCCGCCAAGCTGTTGAATGCGTGAGACCTTGCGGGACAGACAAGAACTAAAGGAATCTCGCGCCCTATGCGCATCTTCAAGATCGACGGCCCCCAGGTCTCCGAGCACGACGCCCTGGCGCCGATGGCGGCGCCAGGCGCCTGCGAGCGCGGCTACCTGTGGCTTTCGCTGACCCGCGCGGAGCTCCAGGCCTCGCTGGCGCAGGTGCAGGAAGTCCTGCAGTCGCTCTGCGGCACGCTGCTGCTCGACCTGCACGTGAGCGACCTGCTCAACGACCAGCTGCCCTCGCGCTACGACTACACCTCTCAGTACGACCTGCTGGTGTTCCGGCGGCTGGCCGCATCCAACGGCAAGGGGCCGCATCCCAAGGCCGAAGGCCCCGCCCGCGGCGGTCCGAGCGTGCTGCGCCGGGTCGACACCCGGCCCGTGGGCTTCGCGGTCTTCGACCGGGTGCTGCTGTCGGTCCATCCCGAGGACGGCACGGTGCGCGACGCCTTCGCCGCCAAGCTGCTCGCCGCCGCGGCGCCGGGCGAGCGCGGCCGCAGCGCCGACCCGGCGCTCGACGTGCGCGCGGTCTCTTCGAGAATCCCCTCGGGCCCGTCGGACCTCATGCTGCGCGTGATCAACCAGATCGTCGACGCCTACCTCGACCTGCGGCGCGACCTGACCCGCCAGCTCGACCACTGGCAGGCCGAGCTGATCGACCCGCACAGCCGCTTCACCAACTGGAGCGCGCTGATGGAATCCCGCCAGTCGCTCTACCACCTGGACGAAATCTGCGAGGACCAGCGCGGGGCGATCCAGGACTGGATCGATTCGCTCGAGACCCAGCCCACGCCGACCGGCGCCGCCGAGCAACGCGAGCGGGAACTCGTCATGGTGCGCAGCCGCGACGTGCTCGAGCACATCGAGCGCGTGGTGCATCACGTGCGCCGCCTCGAGCAGAACGCCGAGACCGCGGTCCAGATGCATTTCAGCGTCCAGGGCCACCGCGCCAACGACATCATGCGGGTGCTGACCGCGCTGACCGCGGTGTTCCTGCCGCTGAACCTGATCGCCGGCATCTTCGGCATGAACTTCGAGTTCATCCCGCTGGTGCACAAGGCCGACGGTTTCTGGATCGCCATGGGGTCGATGGGGGTGATTGCGGCGATCCTGATCGTCGTCTTCTGGCGCAAGCGCTACCTGGCCCGCACCCGCTGACCCGCTCCCCCAATGAAAAAGCCGGAAGGCGCTCGCGCACCTTCCGGCTTCCTTTCGGGCAGCGCCCGGCTTACTTGGCCGTGGCGGCGCCGTCCTTCTGGGCTTGCACGCGCGGTTCGGCCTTGTTCATGGTCGAGATCACGCGGCTGTTGACGCGCGAACCGCCGACCACGTTCTGGTCGGGTGCGTTGGCGGTGGCGATGGCCTGGGCGCGCACGGCTTCCGGGTTGGCGACCGAGTTGAAAGGCTCGGCGCCGCGCGAACCGCGGGTCACGTTCTGGTTCGGCGCCGAGGCGGTACGGACGGCTTCGGCGTTAACTTCGTCGCGGCTCTTGGCCGAAACGCTGCTGTGGACGCCGTCATAGCTTTCGGCATGGGCGCCAGCGGCTGCGAGGAGGGAGAGTGCGGCAGCGGCGAGGATGCGGGAGGTCTTCATGTCAGTTCCTTTGATTTCTTCGGAGTTGGTTTCGAACCAGGCTCGCGGTCGCTGGCCTGTGCGAGCGAGTGTCGAACGAAAACCCTAGGGGAAAACACCGAGAAAAGAGACACCGCGTTTCCTGGAGCGAAACAATGAGCTTTCCCACAGCCCGTAAAGAAGAAGCCGGCCCGCGCTTTCGCGCGGCCGGCTCTTCGTGCCGCAAGACCCGGATCAGAGGCCGGCGCGCTGCGTCACCGGGCGGGCGATGTTGTACTGCGCGGGCACCACGCTGTTCACGAACGCCTTGCGGTCCAGGTTCTGGTTGGCTTCATGGGCGGTGGCGACGGCTTGCGAGCGGATCACCGAACGGTCGGCCGAGGCGGTCAGCGCCGGGGCGACGCGCGAGGACACGCCTTCTGCGTAGGGGTTCTCGCTGCGGGCAGCGGCCACGGCCTGGGCGTTGACTTCGGCCCGGCTCTGGGTCGAGACCGGAGCGTGCACGCCTTCGTAGGTCTCGGCCTGGGCACCGGCGGCGGCCAGGATCGAGAGGGCGGCGGCGGCGATGATCTTCGAGGTCTTCATTGGGATGTCCTTTGGTTGTCTGGTGAGGAGGCTCAGTGGGATAGAGTTTGCCTCGGATTTCTAGGTAAAAACCCTAGGAAAAAGAACCAAGGTGTTCATCAAATGGAAACAATGGAGTGCCATGGACGGTCTGGAACTGCTCAAAACCTTTCGTGAAGTTGCCTTGCGCGGCAGCTTCTCCCGCGCCGCCAACTCGCTCGGGATGTCCAAGGCCAACGCCAGCAAGTACGTGGCGCTGCTCGAGACCCGCTTCGGCGTCCGCCTCCTGAACCGCTCCACGCGCTCGGTCAGCCTGACCGACGCCGGCCACCTGCTGCTGGAGCGCAGCAAGCCCTTGCTGGAGATGATCGAGCGGACCGAATCGGAGTTGCAGGGGCACGCCGGACACCCGCGCGGACGGCTGCGCGTCACGGCACCGCACGGGCTGGGCCAGAGCAGTTTCGCGGGCCTGATCGGCGAGTTCATGATCACCTACCCCGACGTGCACGTGAGCCTGCACCTGAGCAACCGGGTGATCGACCTGGTCGAGGAAGGGGTCGACGTGGCCTTGCGGCTGGGCCGCATCCGCGACGAGAACGTGATCGTGCGCCGGCTGCGCCTGATGGACCTGGCCCTGTGCGCGACGCCGGCCTACTGGGCCCGGCGCGGCATGCCGAAGAAGCCCGACGACATGCGCCGGCACGATGTCCTGACGTACTCGCTGGCGGGCGGCGGGCCGCAACTGCCGTTCGAGGTCGACGGCCAGCCCTACAGCGTGCCGGTCACCAGCCGCATGGACGCCAACGACGCGGCGCCGCTGGTCGGGGTGGCGCTGGCCGGGCTGGGGGCGGTCTGCGTGCCGATGATCATGGCGCAGTCGCACATCGAGCGTGGCGCGCTGGTGCCGGTGCTGAGGGAGTTCATGCCGCGCGACCTGTGGCTGTATGCGGCTTATTCGCAGCGCCGCCACAACAGCGCGGCGCTGCGGGCCCTGCTGGACTTTCTCGAGGCGCGGGTGCGGGACCCCGAGCCGGTCAGTTGATTCCGAACAGCGCCGCCGCGTTGCCCCAGGCAACGCGCTGGGCGACCTCCGGCGGCAGGTCGCCCAGCCACGCGCGGTAGCCGCGCATGATCTCGTCGTAGGCGCTCCAGCGCTGGTTCACCCAGGTGTCGGAGCCCACCAGGAAGCGTCCCGGGTACTTGAGGATCAGCGCGCGCCATTCGGGGCACAGCTTGCCGCCTTCGCAGGTGAGCCCCGGCCGGTACGACAGCTCGCCCATCAGCTGCGGGTAGCGCTCCAGCAGCGCCTGGACCCGCTCGATCGAGGGGCCGCCGATGCCGGTGTGGGCCCAGATCAGGCGCAGCGCCCTGCCCTGGGACGGCGCATGCGCCATCAGCAGGTCGATCGCCCTGTCGTCCACGTGCGCGAGCACCGCGAGCTGCTTCTGGTCGGCGAGCGCGATCAGCTTCCTGGCCACCGGCCCGTTCGCATTGGCGCTGTCGTAGAGGTGGAACTCGCCCAGCCCCTTGTAGGGCCCGCTGGCGGTGCCGCGGGCCAGTTCGGCCAGCACCATCTCGTAGATGGTGTCGTCGCGGAACCAGTTGTCGTAGTCGTCGCGATTGCGGTAGAGCCGCACGAAGGGCACCACTGCCACGCCGGCATCGCGCGCTTCGCGGGCGGCCGCGAGCGTCTGCGTGCCGGCGTTGGGGCGCGAGTTGGCGACGATCGCCTTGACGCCGTTGCGCTGCATCCGCGCCAGCGCTTCGGCCGGCGGATAGGGCCCGGTGTTGCCGTCCCAGGCCTCCTGGTTGTAGTGCAGGTGGGTGTCGAACAGCGGGCCGGCGTAGTCGGCCGACCAGGCAAGGGGCATCGCGGCCAGCGCGCTCAGCGCGGCAGCGACGATGCGCCGGCGAACGGCCGCCACGGCGCCCGGCTCAGCCGACGTGCTTGCCGAAGAAGGCCAGCGTGCGCTCCTTGGCGAGCTTGGCGGCCGCCGCGTCGTAGGAACCGCGCTGGTCGCAGTTGAAGCCGTGGCCGCATTCGTAGACATGGACCTCGACCTCCGGGTGCGCCTTCTTGAAGGCATCGACCGTATCGAGCGGAATCCAGTGGTCGTTGTTGCCGAAATGGACCAGCACCGGCACCTTGGGCTGGCGCGCGCTTTCTTCCGGCGTCGTCATGCCGCCGCCGTAATAGGGCGCGGCCGCCGCCAGGCCCGACACCTCGGCCGCCGCCCGCCAGGTCAGGAGCCCGCCCCAGCAGTAGCCCACGATGCCGACCTTGCCGGCGCGCGCCGCGTAGTCGACCGCGGCCTGGATATCCTGCAGCACGCCCGGCGCCGGCAGCGCCTCGACCGCGGTCTTGAGCGCGAAGCCGGCTTTCATGTCGTCATCGGTGTAACCCAGTTCGACGCCCTGCTTCACGCGGTGGAAGGTGGCCGGCGCGACCGCCAGGTAGCCCTCGGCCGCGTAGCCGTCGGCCACCGAGCGGATGTGCGAATTGACGCCGAAGATCTCCTGCACCACGACCACCGCGCCCCTGGGCTTGCCCGCCGGTTCGGCGACGTAGGCGGGAAAGGTGAAACCGTCTTTGGCGGTGAGATCGATAACTTGACCCATGGTCATGCTCCTTGGTGAATTGGTTGTTGCTTCAATGCGCGTTCGACGAAATCGAGCCGGTCCTGGCCCCAGAAGATCTCGCCGTCGATCACGTAGCTCGGGGCGCCGAAGACCTTGCAGTCGATGGCCTGCTGGGTGTAGTCCTCGTAGCGCTCCTGCACGGTCTGGCTCTGGGCCTGGTCGCAGCGGCGGGCGTCGAGCCCGCATTCTGCCGCCAACGCCTCGAGCACCTTCGGGTCGGCAATGTTGCGCTCCTGGACCCAGACCGCCGCGAACACCGCGCCGCACAGTTTCATCGCGGCCTCGTTGCCGTCGCGCAGGTCGGCCGCGATGATGAGGCGCGCGGCATCGTCGCTGGCGACCGGGAAGAACTTGGGCTTGGGATTGAGTTCGATGTCGAGGTGCTTCGAGAAGCGGGCCAGGTCGACCAGGCGATAGGCCTGCCGCTGCGGCGCCCGCTTGCCGAGCGGCAGGCCGCCCGAAACCGGGAACACGGCGCCGAAGTCGATCGGCCGCACGCGCACCGTGGCGCCCGCGGCTTTGGCGATGGCGGCGAAGCGCGCGTGCCCGAGGTAGGTCCAGGGGCTTTGCGGCGTGAAGTAGTAGTCGATGGTGCGGCTCAAGAGCGTCTCCTCGATGATGTAATCCGACCCGGACGGTTTTAACTGAGGCACGGCTTTCGTGCAGGAGGTGGGATTTGGACCAGGTTCTCCTGATTACCGGCGGCAGCCGCGGGATCGGCGCCGCGACGGCGCTGCAGGCGGCGCGGCGCGGCTGGGCGGTGGCGGTCAACTACGCCAGCAACTCGCTGGCCGCCGACGAGGTGGTGCGCAGCATCCGCGCCGCCGGCGGCACCGCGATCACGGTCCAGGCCGATGTCGGCGACGAGGCCCAGGTGCTGGCGATGTTCGAGAAGGTCGACGCCAAGCTGGGGCGCCTCACGGGGCTGGTCAACAACGCCGGCGTGGTCGACATGCAGGCCCGGGTCGACGAGATCGGCGTGGCGCGGCTCGAGCGCATGCTGCGCATCAACGTCATCGGCAGCTTCGTCTGCGCCCGCGAGGCGGTCCGGCGCATGAGCACCAGGCACGGCGGCAGCGGCGGCGCGATCGTCAATCTGTCGAGCGCGGCCGCGCGGCTCGGCTCGCCCGGCCAGTACGTGGACTACGCCGCCAGCAAGGGCGCGATCGAGAGCTTCACGGTCGGACTGGCCAAGGAGGTGGCCGGCGAAGGCATCCGCGTCAACGCGGTGCGCCCGGGCCTGATCGACACCGAGATCCACGCCTCCGGCGGCCTGCCCGACCGCGCCTTCCAGCTGGCCTCGACCGTGCCCATGAAGCGCACCGGCACGGCCGATGAAGTGGCCAGCGGCATCATCTGGCTGCTCTCTGCCGAGGCCGGCTACGTCACGGGCACCTTCCTCGACGTCACGGGCGGACGCTGATGGCGACACCCACGATGGACCTGATCAAGCCGCTGATCACGCTGCTGGCCATCGTGAATCCGCTGGCGATCGTGCCTTTCTTCATCCACTACACGCAAGGCTGCACCGACCACCAGCGCAAGCGCACGGCCTGGGTGTCGGCCTTCAGCGCCTTCGTGGTGATCGCGGTCAGCGCCCTGCTGGGGCTGCAGCTGCTGTCCTTCTTCGGCATCTCGATCGCGAGCTTCCAGGTCGGCGGCGGCATGCTGCTGCTGATCAGCTCGCTGGCGATGCTGAACGCCGAGCCGGCCGAGTCGAAGACCAACAAGGACGAGATCCGCGCCACCGAGGTGAAGGCCTCGCTCGGCGCCTCGATCGCGGTGGTGCCGCTGACGATCCCGCTGCTGACCGGCCCGGCCACTATGTCGACGGTGGTCATCTTCGCCGACCGCACGCAGCATGTCTGGGAGCTGGCGATCCTGGTCGGCTACGGCATCGTGATCGGCCTGGCGACCGGCGTCACCTTCTCGCTGGCCGAGCCGATCGCGCGCGTGCTCGGCAAGACCGGCATCAACGTCATGACGCGCCTGATGGGGCTGATCCTCGCGGCGCTGGCGGTCGAGGTGATGGCCGACGGACTGGGCACCCTGTTCCCGGTGCTGCACCGGGGGAATTGAAACACCCCCCGAAGCGCCTGCGGCGCTTCCCCCCTCGAGGGGGGCGATACCAGCGGCCTGGCGAAGCCAGATCCGCGGAATCCCTGGCCTTGGCCGCGCCGGTTTCACAGGTCGTGGTCCCGCACCGCGCGGTGGAGCACTGAAACACTACAGCGCGACCAGCCGCGGCGTGATCGCGTCGCCCTCGATGCGCAGTTCGGCGACCGAGATCGGCAGCTTGAAGCGGCGCGGACCGGCGCTGCCCGGATTGAGGTAGAGCACCGGGCCGCGCTGCTCGGCCAGCGGGCGGTGCGAATGGCCGCTGACCACGACGCGGATGCCTGCGGCGACCGGGTCGATGCGCAGCTGCGCCAAGTCGTGGATCGCGAACAGCCGCAGGCCACCCACTTCCAGCAGCGCCGTGTCCGGCACGCCATCGGCCCAGGCGGCGCCGTCGTTGTTGCCGCGGACCACGGTCAGCGGCGCGATCGCCGACAGGGCGTCGAGGATCTCGGGCCCGCCGATGTCGCCGCCATGCACGATCCGGTCGCTGCCCTGCAGGAAGGCCAGCGCCTCGGGCCGCAGCAGCCCGTGGGTGTCGGAGATCACGCCGATGCGCATGCGGTCGCCGACGGCTCGGGGTTCAGCGGGCCTGGTCGACCCAGGCCACCAGCTCGGCCACCACCGCATCGCTGGATGCGGCCAGCGCCTTGACGCCGCCGGGCCCGTCCTGCGTCGGCGCCGGCTTGCGCGCGGTGAAGCTGCGCTGCGCCAGCACTTTGTCGCCGCCAGGCTGGCTGCGGGTCAGCGTGGCGCTCACGCGCACCAGGCCGACGCTGCGGTCGGGCGCCTCGAAGTACTGGCTGAACTCCTCGAGCGTGACGCGCAAGGTGTCGGGCAGCCGGCCCTCGGTACGGGCGATGGTGGCGCTCTCCTCCGGGCCGAGCACCGTGTGGCCGGCCGAGAGCGCCTCGCGCAGGCGCTGGCGCAGCAGCTGCGCCGGCGGCTGGCTCCAGCGCGACTGGCCGTAGGGCCGCAGCTCGTTCGAATCCGCATAGCCAAGCCGGTACAGCAGCTGGGTGCCGTCGAGCCGCGAGTTGGCATCGACCTCGGCCAGCGCGATCATCGGCAGCGCGCGCGGCGCCGCCGCTCCCGCGGTCGCGGTCGGCGTGCTGCCGGGGCCGAAATCGTAGAGGGCGGCGCGCGCCGGCTTGTCGGGCAGTGCGCCGCAACCCGCCAGCAGCAGCGCGGCGGCCAGGCCGGCGAGGGAGTGCTTGAGAGCGTTCATTGACATCATGGAATGGGCCTTCACGGACTTGCAGAGGCCGCCGGCGCAGAGAAGCCGGCTTCGCCGGGACCTGCGACCACGCCGCCGTTGCCGAACAGCAGCGACTGCGGGTTGTCGCTGATGCCGTCGGCCGCGCGGCCGAGGCGGCGCACCGCGCGCGAGGTGTCGTCGGCGACCCGGTTCACGCGCGGCAGCGTCGCGTTGTTGAACGAATCGACCGCCTGCGACAGCGCCTTGGTGCCGTCGCCGAGGCGGTCGAGCGGACCGTCCTTGGCGTTCAGGCGGGTCACGGTGCCGTTGAGGTTGTTGGATACGCGCGAGACATCCGTGGCCGCGCCCTTGACCGCGACCATGGTCTCGCGCGTGCGGTCGATCAGCGGCGGCAGCGCCTTGAGCGCCGGATTGAGCCCGGTCTTGACCGTGTTGTCGAGCGACTTCGTGAGCTGGTTGGCGCCCGCCGCGGCGGCCGAGATGTTCTCGAGCGCGTCGGCGATGCGCTTCTGGTTGTCGTCGCCGAGCACCGCGTTGACCCGCTTGGTGACCTCTTCGACGCGGCCGATGATGATTTCGCCGCGGTCCTGCAGCTGGGCCAGCAGCGAAGGCTTGAGCGGGATGCGCGGCGGATTGTCGTTGTCGGGCACCAGCGAGACCTGCGACTCGCCCTTGTCGTCGAGCGCGATGAAGGCCAGGCCCGTCACGCCCTGGTAGCTCAGTGTCGCGAAGGTCGAGGTGGTGAGCGGCACCTTCTCGTCGACCGAGATGCGCACCCGCACATTGCCCTTCACCTTGGGATCGAAGTCGATCGAGCTGACCCGGCCGACCGCGATGCCGCGGTAGCGCACCATCGCCTGCGGCTGCAGGCCGCTCACCGCGTCGCGGGTCGAAAGCTCGTAGATGTTGCGCACGGTGCTGTCGCGCGTGAGCCAGACCACCAGCGCGATCAGCACCGCGACCAGGCCGAGCACGAAGGCTCCGGCGGCGAGGGCATGGGACTTGTTTTCCATGGCGGCTACCTTTCAGACAGCGGGGCCGGCCGGCTGGCCGTCCCTTCGTGCAGTGCTTCCATGGCGCGCTGGCCGCGGCCGCCGAGGAAGTAATCGTGGATGAACGGATGCGGATAGGCGATCACCTCGCGCGTGGTCCCCGAGACGATCACCTTGTGGTCGGCCAGCACCGCGATCCGGCTGCTGAGGTCGAACAGCGTGTCGAGGTCGTGCGTGATCATCACCACCGTCAGGCCGAGCTCGCGGTGCAGGCCGCGCAGCAGGTCGCAGAAGCCGTCGGCGCTGTCCGGATCGAGGCCGGCGGTGGGCTCGTCGAGCAGCAGCAGGGGCGGGTCCATGATCAGCGCGCGCGCCAGCGCGACCCGCTTGATCATGCCGCCCGAGAGATCGGCCGGGCTCTTGGTCGCCTGCTGCGGACTCAGCCCGACCATCTGCAGCTTGACCAGCGCGGCATCGCGGATCAGGTCGTCGGGCAGGAGCTTGAGTTCGCGCAGCGGGAAGGCGATGTTGTCGAGCACGCTGAAGGCCGAGAACAGCGCGCCGTGCTGGAACAGCATGCCCACGTTGGCGGCGCCCGCCGCGCTGAGCTGCGTCGGCGGCCGGCCGAGCACCGTGACCTCGCCCCGCGTCGGATGCTCGAGCCCGAGGATCTGGCGCAGCAGCACGGTCTTGCCGGTGCCCGAGCCGCCCACCAGCGACAGCACCTCGCCGCGCACGATCGTGAGATCGAGGTCGCGGTGCACCACCTGGTCGCCGTCGGGCGACTTGAAGACGGTCCAGAGCTTGCGGATCTCGACCACGCGCTCGGCATCCGGTGGGAACTCGTGGTTCATTGGATCCCCCACGCTCGGCACTTCGTGTCCTCGCTGCCCCCCGAGGGGGCGCGAGCTTGCTTGGGGCGGCCCGGCGCGGCGCTCATCAGCGCAGCCCCACGCCCTTGAACAGCACCGCGAACAGCGCATCGACCAGGATCACCACCGTGATCGAGGTCACCACCGACGAGGTGGTGCCGCGGCCGAGGCTCTCGGTGTTGGGCTTGACCTTCATGCCGAAGTAGCAGCCGATCAGCGCGATCAGCACGCCGAACACCGCCGACTTGGACAACGCGAGGTACAGGTTCGACATCGGCACCGCGCGCGGCAGCGCCGAGATGAAATAGGCCGGCGAGATGTCGAGCGCCAGGTCGGCCGCGATCATGCCGCCGAACAGCGCCGCCATCGAGGTCCACATGCTGATCAGCGGCATCGTGATCGCCAGCGCCAGCACGCGTGGCATCACCAGCCGGAAGCCGTGCGGGATGCCCATCACGCGCATCGCGTCGAGTTCCTCGGTGACCCGCATGACGCCGATCTGCGCCGTGATCGCCGAGCCCGAGCGGCCGGCGATCAGCACCGCCGCCAGCACCGGCCCGAGCTCGCGGATCAGCGACAGGCCCAGGATGTTGACGATGAAGGTCTCGGCGCCGTACTGGCGCAGCTGCTGCGAGGTCAGGTAGGCCAGCACGACGCCGATCAGCAGCCCGACCAGCGCGGTGATCGGCAGCGCGGTGGTGCCGAACTGGTAGATCTGGCCGGAGAAGTCGCGCCAGGGGCCGCGGTGCGGTGCGCGCAGCAGCTTGCCGAGGTCGAGCGTGAGCTGGCCGATGAGCGCCAGGAAATCGCGCGCCACGATCATCATCCGCGGCCCGTTGTGGGCGAAGGCCTTGAAGCGCTGCGCCAGCGTGACCGGGGGTTCGACCGGTGCACTGCAGGTGTACAGCGCGACCTGGTCGAGCACCGCCTTGTGCTGCGAGTCCATTTCGAGCCGCGCCGGCCAGGCCTGTCCCCAGTGGTTCCAGAGCAGCTGGGCGCCGATGTGATCGAGCTGGTCGATCGGCCGCAGGTCCCAGGGCCGGTCGTTCCGCGCCGGGACGCCCTTCAGGCTGTCGGCCAGTGCGGCCCAGGCCGGCGCCGACGACATCGCCAGCACGGTCCAGCGGCCGCTGGCGACCGCCCATCGCCCGCCCTCCTGCTCGCGTTCGTCGACGCGCGGTTGCGCGCCCCGCGCTTCTGGCGCTTCGGCGGGCATCGGCAGATCGGTCGGCATGAGGGCGGCGCAGGGGTCGTGAAGCAAAACGAGCGCAACATCGTAACCGGGTGCGTCTGCGCCGGCCCTCCGGATTACCGCCCCCGGACGTAGGCGATCCGCGCATCCCCCGGGGTTTGCCACAATCCGGTGGCCGATCACCCACAACGACAAGAGACAAGCAAGACCCGAATGAGCGACACCACCTTCGACTACATCGTGATCGGCGGCGGCACTGCCGGCGCGCTGATGTGCAACCGCCTGACCCGCAGCAAGCAGCAGCGCACGCTGCTGATCGAGGCCGGCCGCAAGGACGACTACCACTGGATCCACATCCCGGTGGGCTACCTGTACTGCATCGGCAATCCGCGCACCGACTGGCTCTACAGCACCGAGCCCGACGCGGGGCTCAACGGCCGCACGCTGCGCTACCCGCGCGGCAAGACGCTGGGCGGCTGCTCGAGCATCAACGGCATGATCTACATGCGCGGCCAGTCGCGCGACTACGAGAACTGGGCCGCGCTCACCGGCGACGACACCTGGCGCTGGAGCAACGTGCTGCCGGCCTTCAAGAAGCACGAGGACTACTACCTCGGCGCCGACGAGATGCACGGCGCCGGCGGCGAATGGCGGGTCGAGAAGCAGCGCCTGCGCTGGGACATCCTCGATGCCTTCGCGCAGGCCGCGCAGGAGGCCGGCATCCCGCACAGCACCGACTTCAACCGCGGCAGCAACGAGGGCGTGGGCTACTTCCAGGTCAACCAGAAGGACGGCTGGCGCTGGAACACCGCCAAGGCCTTCCTGCGCCCGACCTGCTATGGCCGGCCCAACTTCGAGATGTGGGTCAACGCCCACGTGACGAAGCTGATCGTCGAGACCCAGCCCGACGGCTCGCGGCGCTGCACCGGCGTGCAGGTCTGGGACGGCCACGAGATGGTCACGGCGCACGCCACGCGCGAGGTGCTGCTGTGCGCCGGCAGCATCGGCTCGCCGCAGCTGCTGCAGCTCTCGGGCATCGGCCCGGCCGACCTGCTCGCGCAGCATGGCATCGAGGTGGTGGCCGACCTGCCGGGCGTCGGCGCCAACCTGCAGGACCACTTGCAGATCCGCGCGGTCTACAAGATCAAGGACGCGCCGACCCTCAACGTGCTGGCCTCCTCGCTCTACGGCAAGGCGAAGATCGGCATGGAGTACCTGTTCAAGCGCAGCGGGCCGATGAGCATGGCGCCCTCGCAGCTCGGCGCCTTCACGCGCAGCTCGCCGGAACTCGAATGGCCGAACCTCGAGTACCACGTGCAGCCGCTGTCGCTCGACGCCTTCGGCGAGCCGCTGCACAGCTTCCCGGCCTTCACCGCCAGCGTCTGCAACCTGAACCCGACCAGCCGCGGCACGGTGCGCATCAAGAGCGGCAAGTTCGGCGACGCGCCGGCGATCGCGCCCAACTACCTGAGCACCGACGAGGACCGCAAGGTGGCGGCCGATTCGCTGCGCGTCACGCGCCGCATCGCGGCCCAGCCCGCGCTGGCGAAGTACGCGCCCGAGGAATGGAAGCCCGGCGTGCAATACCAGAGCGACGAGGAACTGGCGCGGCTGGCGGGCGACATCGCGACCACCATCTTCCATCCGGTGGGCACCACCCGGATGGGCGCCGACGGCGATCCGATGGCGGTGCTGGATTCGCGCCTGCGGGTGCGCGGCATCCAGGGCCTGCGGGTGGTCGATGCCGGCGCCATGCCGACGATCACCAGCGGCAACACCAACAGCCCGACCTTGATGCTGGCCGAGAAGGCGTCCGAATGGGTGCGCGAAGCAGCACTGTGACTCTGTGATGTATCAATTCGTGTTGGTTGGCGGGTAATCCCCGATGCACTGGCACGGTGCGCCGAATTAAAGTCTCGGCACTCGCAAACGGGCCTGCCCGCAGCGCGGGGGACCGAGGAGACATCTTTCCAAGAACCAGAACAAGCTAGACAAGGCATCCGATCGAGATGCCGTTTTTTTGACAAGGCGCCGCAAGTCGGCGCCTTTTCTTTTGGGCGATCCACCAGCGGGGGCGCCGGGGTAGCGCTATCAAATGGATAGCAAGCCGGAATGAGACAATCCAGCCCCCATGGAAGTTCTGGTGCTGACCCTCGCCTCGCTGTTCGCGGGTTTCATCGATTCCATCGTCGGCGGCGGCGGCCTGATCCTGGTGCCGGCGCTGTTCAGCGTGCTGCCGGGCACCGCCCCCGCCACCCTGCTGGGCACCAACAAGAGCGCCTCGGTATGGGGCACCGCCGCGGCCGCGGCCCAGTTCCACCATCGCGTCGGGCTGCGCTGGCATACCCTGCTGCCGGCCGGCGCCCTGGCCTTCGCGGGCTCGCTGGCGGGCGCCTGGGCCGTGACCGTGGTGCCGGGGGATTTCCTGCGCAAGCTGCTGCCGCTGGTGCTGGTCGCCCTGCTGCTCTACACGCTGGCACGCAAGGACCTCGGCCACCACCATGCGCCGCGCTTCAGCGGCCGCGCCGAACTGCTGGCCACCTGCTCGATCGGCGTCCTGCTCGGCCTCTACGACGGCTTCTTCGGGCCCGGCACCGGCAGCTTCTTCGTGTTCCTGTTCGTGCGCTGGCTGGGCTACGACTTCCTCAATGCGGCCGGCTCGGCCAAGCTGCTCAACACCATGACGAACCTCGGCGCGCTGCTGCTGTTCGGGCTCAAGGGCCATGTGCTGTGGCCGCTGGCGCTGACCATGGCGGTCGCCAACGTGGCCGGCAGCGTGATCGGCGCCCGCGTCGCCATCAGGCACGGCGCGGTCTTCGTGCGCAAGGTGTTCATCGTCGTCGTCGGCGCCCTCATCCTGAAGACCGCCTACGACGCGTTCTTTCGCTGAAGGCTAGGGGGCGGCCGCGGCCTGCGCCGCCGTGCCGGCGGGCGGCCACGCGACCTCGCTGGCGACTCGCGGCTTGCCGATCGGCGCTGTCGCCTTGCCGATCTGGATCGCCGCCATGTCGGCCTCGCTCGGATACTGGTTCATGAGCCAGTAGTCGAACACGCGGCGTGCGATCGGGGCCGCGGCGCCGGCGCCCCAGCCGGCGTTCTCGACGATCAGCGCCACCGCGATCTTGGGATCGCTGGCTGGCGCGAAAGCCATGAACAGCGCATGGTCGCGCTGGTGCTCCTCGAGCGCCTTGGCGTTGTACTTGGTGTTCTGCGCCATCCCCACCGCCTGCGCGGTGCCGGTCTTGCCGGCCGCCTGGTAGCCGGCGCCCGCGAACACGCCGCGCGCCGTGCCGCTGGTGACCACCGCGGTCAGGCCCTCGCGGATCACGGCGACGTCGGAAGGCTTGTAGCCGAGGTTCTCGCCCGGCGGCTGCACCACCGGCTTGATTTCGCCCGTGACCGTGTCGCGGATCGCCAGCACCAGGTGCGGCCGGTGCTTGATGCCGCCGTCGGCCACGATCGCGGTCGCCTGCGCCAGCTGCAGCATCGTGAAGGTGTTGTAGCCCTGGCCGATGCCCAGCGAGATGGTCTCGCCGGCATACCACTTCTTCTGCTCGGGCCGGCGGTAGGCGTTGCGCTTCCATTCGGTGCTGGGCAGCACGCCGCGCACCTCGCCGTTGATGTCGATGCCGGTGATCTGGCCGAAGCCCAGCGGCTTCATCGAATCGTGGATCAGGTCGACGCCCATCTCGTTGGCCAGCGAGTAGTAGTAGATGTTGCTCGACAGCTGGATCGAGCGCCGCATGTCGACGCCGCCGATGTTGCCTTCGGGACTGCCGAAGCGGTGGCCGCCGAAGTTGAAGTAGCCCGGATCGTTGACCACCACGCTGGGCCCGCGCTTGCCGGTCTGCAGTGCCGCCAGCGCCATGAAGGGCTTGTAGGTCGAGCCCGGCGGATAGGTGCCGCGCAGCGCGCGGTTGAGCAGCGGCTTGTCGAGCGACTCGCTGAGTTCCTTCCAGCTCTCGCTGTCGATGCCCTCGACGAACAGGTTGGGGTCGAAGGTGGGCTTGCTGACGAAAGCCAGGATCTCGCCGGTCTTGGGATCGAAGGCGACCAGGGCGCCGCGACGCTCGCCGTACATGTCCTCGACCAGCTTCTGCAGCTTGATGTCGAGCGACAGCATGACGGTGTTGCCGGGTGTCGCCGGATGGGCCGCGAGGCGGCGCACCGCTCGGCCGCCGGCGGAGGTCTCCATCTGCTCGACGCCGGTCTGGCCGTGCAGCGTCTTCTCGTAGCTCTGCTCGATCCCGAGCTTGCCGATGTACTCGGTGCCCTTGTAGTTGGCGAGGTCTTCGTCTTCCCAGTCTTCCATGGCCGTCTTCTCGGCCTGGTTGATGCGGCCGATGTAGCCCAGCACGTGGCTGGCGAGCTCGCCATGGGGGTAGTTGCGGAACAGCCGGGCCTTGATCTCGACGCCCGGGAAGCGGTAGCGCTGGGCCGCGAAGCGGGCCACTTCCTCATCGCTCAGGCGGGTGCGGATCGGCACCGAGTCGAAACTGCGGGAGTCTTCGCGCAGCCGCTTGAAGCGGCGGCGGTCGCGCGGCGAGATCTCGAGCACTTCGGTCAGGGCGTCGATGGTCTCCTCGAGGTTGCCGGCCTTGGAAGGCGTGATCTCGAGGGTGTAGGCCGAGTAGTTGGAGGCCAGCGTGATGCCGTTGCGGTCGAGGATGAGGCCGCGGTTGGGCACCACCGGCACGATCGCCGTGCGGTTGCTCTCGGCCTGCTCGGCCAGGTCCTCGTGGCGCACTACCTGCAGGTAGACCAGCCGCGCGCAGAGCAGCCCGAAGGCCGTGAGCACGACCAGGCCGATCACGATCACCCGCCGCCTGAAGCGGGAGAGGTCGGCGGCGACGTTGCGGATCTCTGTCATTGGGGGCGAAGCTTAAGGCCGCACGAAGCCCGCAGGCAATGGGCCTGTCGGGCGGGCGGGCCGCTGTCAGAGTGGTCTGTTGGCGTCAGGTTCCGGGGTTCGGCGCTGCGGCGCCAAAAGAACCAGGCTGACCAGCGGCCACAGGGCCGCCTCCAGCGCCGGGGCCAGCAGCAGCGACCAGCCCGGGAAGACGCCGCCGCCGATCATGCGGATGGCCAGCTCGATCAGGTGCGAGAGCGCGAACAGCGGCAGCACCTGCAGCGCCTGCGAGAACAGCGGGAACCACAGCAGCCGCCGGTGGATCATGGTCGCGAGGAAGCCCAGCGTGGTGTAGGACAGGGCGTGCTGCCCGAGGAGCGCGGCCTGGTGCACGTCCATCAGCAGGCCGAACGCGAAGGCCGCGCCGATGCCGATGCGCGCCGGCTGGTGGACGCTCCAGAACACGATCACCAGCGCCAGCAGGTCGGGCGTCCAGGCGGCGCGGCCCAGCGGCACCATGTTGAACAGCAGCGCCACGATCAGGCTGGCCCACATGAAAAGCGGGCTGACGGGCAGCAGGAGCTGCTGCTGGCCGGGACGCATGATCATCGCGGGGCCGCCTCTTTCTTGTCGGTCTTCTTGCTGGCCTTGGCTTCGGCCTTGGCGTCGGCCTTGGCATCCGCCTTGTCGGCCTTCTTTTTGGCCGCGACCGCCGAGGGCGTGTTGGGCGGCGTCGGCTTGGGCACCGCCTGCGAGCCGCTGGGCGCCAGCACGAGCACGTAGCGCGCCGCGCTCACGTGCGCCAGCGGCTGGCAGTGGATGCGTGCGAACGCGGAGTCGGCGCGGCGCTCGATGCGATCGATCTTCGCCACCGGCAGGCCCGGCGGATAGACGCCGTCGACGCCGCTGGTGGTCAGCACGTCGCCCTCTTGCACATCCGAATTGGCCTGCATGAAGCGCAGTTCGAGCCCGCCGCCATGGGCGCTGGCGTCGCCGAAAGCCACGCTGCGGGCGCCGGTGCGCACGTTCTGCACCGGGATCGCGAGGTCGCGGTCGATCACCAGCGTGATCTCGCTCGAGAAGGGCTGCACCTGCGTCACCTGGCCGAGCACGCCGTGCTCGTCGATCACCGGCGAGCCGGGCGCGATGCCGTTCGCGAGGCCCTGGTCGATCACGAGCTTGCGGGTGTAGGGGTCGGCGGCGTCGTACAGCACCTCGGCCGCCCGGCCCGGCGTCTGAGTGGTCTGGCGCAGTTCGAGCAGCGAGCGCAGCCGGGCGTTCTCCTGGGCCAGCGTGTCGGCCTGGCTGGCGCGCTCGGACTGAAGCGCGAGCGCCTTGCGGGCAGCGGCCTCCTGGTCCTGCGCAAGCTGCAGGTCTTCGAGGTAGCGGCCACCTGCGGCCACCAGCTGCACCGGCTTCAGGGCCAGCCATTGCACCGGGTAGAGCACCGCGCCGATCGCGAGGCGGATCGGCTGCACGATATGGAGGCGCGCATCGGCCACCATCAGGAACAGCGCCAGCGCGCTGAAGAAGATCAGCTTGCTCAGCGCCGACGGCCCCTGGTTGAAGAGGGGCGGAGCGGTGCGGTCCAGGGTGCCGAGCGGCATGACGCGTTATGCCACGAGAGCTGCGCTGTTTGAAGGGTTGAAGGGGATTGCGGCGGATCCGGCTCCGCCAGACCTTCACTCGCTGGTGAAGATGCTCCCGAGGCGGTCCATGCGCTCGAGGGCGATCCCGCAGCCGCGCACCACGCAGGTCAGCGGGTCTTCGGCCACCAGCACCGGCAGGCCGGTTTCCTCGGCCAGCAGGCGGTCGAGGTCGCGCAGCAGCGCGCCGCCGCCGGTCAGCATCATGCCGCGCTCGGCGATGTCGGCGCCCAGTTCGGGCGGCGTCTGCTCGAGCGCGTTCTTGACCGCCGAAACGATGTTGTTGAGCGGATCGGTCAGGGCTTCGAGCACTTCGTTGCTGCTGATCGTGAAGCTGCGCGGCACGCCTTCGCTGAGGTTGCGGCCCTTGACTTCCATCTCCTTGACCTCGGAGCCCGGGAAGGCCGAACCGATGTTCTTCTTGATGACTTCGGCCGTCGGCTCGCCGATCAGCATGCCGTAGTTGCGGCGGATGTAGTTGATGATGGCCTCGTCGAAGCGGTCGCCGCCGACGCGCACGCTGCCCTTGTAGACCATGCCGCCGAGCGAGATCACGCCGACTTCAGTGGTGCCGCCGCCGATGTCGACCACCATCGAGCCGCTGGCTTCGGACACCGGCAGGCCGGCGCCGATCGCGGCGGCCATGGGTTCTTCGATGAGATAGACCGAGGTGGCGCCGGCGGCTTCGGCCGCGTCCTTGATGGCGCGGCGCTCGACCTGGGTCGAGCCGCAGGGCACGCAGATGATGATCCGCGGGCTGGGCGTCAGCAGCGAACGCGGGTGCACCATCTTGATGAACTGCTTGATCATCTGCTCGGTGATCACGAAGTCGGCGATCACGCCGTCCTTCATCGGCCGGATGGCCTCGATGTTGCCGGGCACCTTGCCGAGCATGGCCTTGGCTTCGCGGCCGACAGCCTGGATCACCTTCTTGCCGTGCGGACCGCCTTCGTGGCGGATGGCGACGACCGAGGGTTCGTCGAGCACGATGCCCTTGTTGCGGGCGAAGATCAGGGTGTTGGCGGTGCCGAGGTCGATCGCCAGGTCGGTAGAAAAATACCGACGAAAAGCTCCAAACATTGTGGAATCCTCTGGGGCACGGCATGCGCGTCGGCAGGCCGTCGCCTTATTTTTGGTCGTGTGACGGGTGGTTTGAAACGTTTTTGCGGCAAAAGCCGGCGCGTTCGCGGGGGTTGCGGCAAAGGCGGGATAATAACCGAATCCCCTGACAGCCCCGCGATCCGGAGCAGTTTTACGGGCTGCGAATGCACTCCGTTTGAAGCCAGAATCGCCTTTTTTTCCGATGTCCCTCTCCTCCACAGATATCGCCCGCATCGCCTCGCTGGCGCGGCTCCAGCTGGCTCCCGACGAAAGCGAGCGAATGCTCGGCCAGATCAACGGCTTTTTCGACCTGGTCGAGCGCATGTGCGCGGTCGACACCACCGGGGTCGAGCCGCTGGCCCACCCCGTGGCCGCGATCGAGGACATCACGCTGCGCTTGGCCGCGGACGTGGTGACCGAGCCGAACAACCGGGAGGCCAACCAGCGCAGCGCGCCGGCGGTCGAGAACGGCCTGTTCCTGGTGCCGAAGGTGATCGAATGAGCGGCGAACTGCACCAGATGGGCGTGGCCGGCCTGGCCAAGGCGCTGCGCGAGCGCAAGGTCTCGGCGGTCGAGGCGGCGCAGCACCATCTCTCCCGCATCCGGGACCACCAGGATCTCGGCGCCTTCGTGGCGCTCGACGAGCAGCTGACGCTGACCCAGGCCCGCGCCGCCGACGCCCGGATCGCCGCCGGCTCGGCTTCGCCCCTGGAGGGCGTGCCGATCGCCCACAAGGACATCTTCGTCACCGCCGACCTGCCGACCACCGCCGGCTCGCGCATCCTGGCCGGCTACCGCTCGCCCTTCGACGCCACCGTGGTGCGCAAGCTGGCCGAAGCCGGCGCCGTGACCCTCGGCAAGCTCAGCTGCGACGAATTCGCGATGGGCTCGGCCAACGAGAACGTCGCCGTGCCGGCGATCGGCTTCGACCACGCGGTGCCGGTGCGCAATCCCTGGAACACCGACCGCATTCCGGGCGGCTCCTCGGGCGGCAGCGCCGTCGCTGTGGCCGCGGGCCTGGCGCCGGCCGCCACCGGAACCGACACCGGCGGCTCGATCCGCCAGCCGGCTTCCTTCTGCGGCGTCACCGGCATCAAGCCGACCTACGGCCGCGCCTCGCGCTACGGCATGGTGGCCTTCGCCTCGAGCCTCGACCAGGCCGGCCCGATGGCCCGCTCGGCCGAGGACTGCGCCCTGCTGCTGTCGGCCATGTGCGGACCCGACCCCGAGCGCGACTCGACCTCGCTGGCCCGTCCGGCCGAGGATTTCTCGCGTTCGCTCGGCGACTCGCTCGACGGCCTGCGCATCGGCGTGCCGAAGGAGTTCTTCGGCGAAGGCGTGGCACCCGGCGTGCGCGCCGCGGTCGATGCCGCGCTGGCGCAGTACGAGAAGCTGGGCGCCCGCCGCGTCGAGATCACGCTGCCGCGCACCGAGCTGTCGATTCCCGTGTACTACATCCTTGCGGCGGCCGAGGCCTCGAGCAACCTGAGCCGCTTCGACGGCGTCAAGTTCGGCCATCGCGCCAAGGCCTACCGCGACCTGGCCGACATGTACGCCCAGACCCGCGAGGAAGGCTTCGGCGACGAGGTCAAGCGCCGCATCATGATCGGCACCTACGTGCTCTCGCACGGCTACTACGACGCCTACTACCTGCAGGCGCAGAAGGTGCGCCGCATGATCGCGGACGACTTCCAGCAGGCCTTCGCGCAGTGCGACCTGATCGCCGGCCCGGCCGCGCCGACGGTCGCCTGGAAGCTCGGCGAGCACGGCGGCGACCCGGTGGCCGACTACCTGGCCGACATCTTCACCCTGCCGGCCTCGCTGGCCGGCCTGCCCGGCATGAGCGTGCCCGCGGGCTTCGACGGCGCGATGCCGGTCGGCATCCAGCTGATCGGCAACTACTTCGCCGAGGCGAAGCTGCTCAACGCCGCGCACGCCTTCCAGCAGGCCACCGACTGGCACCTGCGCACGCCGGCGGGCTTTTGAGGGTGGAACACTGACATGAGCGAAATCAATACCTTTGAAGCCGCGCAGAGCGGCCGCCCCACAGGCCCGCTGGTGCGTGGCTACGAAGTCATCATCGGCTTCGAGACCCACGCCCAGTTGTCGACCGCCTCGAAGATCTTCAGCCGCGCCTCGACCGCCTTCGGCGCCGAGCCCAACACCCAGGCCTGCGCGGTCGACCTGGCGCTGCCCGGCACGCTGCCGGTCATGAACAAGGGCGCGGTCGAGCGCGCGATAAAGCTCGGCCTCGCGCTGGGCTCGACGATCGCGCCGCGCAGCGTGTTCGCGCGCAAGAACTACTTCTACCCCGACCTGCCCAAGGGCTACCAGATCAGCCAGTTCGAGATCCCCGTGGTGCAGGGCGGCTCGGTGAGCTTCTTCGTCGGCGACGAGCCCAAGACCGTGCGCCTGGTGCGCGCCCACCTCGAGGAAGACGCCGGCAAGTCGCTGCACGAGGACTTCGTCGGCCAGTCGGGCATCGACCTGAACCGCGCCGGCACGCCGCTGCTCGAGATCGTGACCGAGCCCGACATGCGCTCCACCGCCGAGGCCGTGGCCTATGCGCGCGAGTTGCACAAGATCGTGACCTGGATCGGCATCTGCGACGGCAACATGCAGGAAGGCAGCTTCCGCTGCGACGCCAACGTCTCGGTGCGCAGGCCCGGCGACAAGCTCGGCACCCGGCGCGAGATCAAGAACCTGAACAGCTTCAAGTTCATGCAGCAGGCGATCGACTACGAGATCCGCTGGCAGATCGAGGAGATCGAGGACGGCCGCGCGATCCAGCAGGCCACGGTGCTGTTCGATCCCGACACCGGCGAGACCCGCGCGATGCGCACCAAGGAAGACGCGGCCGACTACCGCTACTTCCCCGACCCCGACCTGCCGCCGCTGGCGATAGGCGCCGACTGGATCGAGCGCGTGCGCGCCGAGATGCCCGAGCTGCCGCGCGCCATGGCCGAGCGCTACGTGCGCGACCACGGCCTGTCCGACTACGACGCCGCCCAGCTGACGCAGAGCCCCGCCCTGGCCGCCTACTTCCAGGGCGCGGTGGCTGCCGGCGCCAATGCCAAGCTGGCGAGCAACTGGATCACCGGCGAGATCGCCCGGCGCCTGAACCAGCAGGACATCGCGATCACCGAAGCGCCGGTGACCGCGCCGCAATTGGCCAGGCTGGTCGAGCGCATCGGCGACGGCACGATCTCGAACAACGCCGCGCGCCAGGTCTTAGATGCCCTCTGGACCGGAGAAGGCCAGGACGTCGATGCGGTCATCGAGGCCAAGGGCCTGAAGCAGATGAGCGACTCCGGCGCGCTGGAAAAGATCATCGACCAGGTGCTCGCGAGCAACGAGAAGAACATCGCCGAATACCGCGCCGGCAAGGACAAGGCCTTCAACGCACTGGTCGGCCAGGTCATGAAGGCCAGCCAGGGCAAGGCCAACCCGGCGCAGGTGAATGCGCTGCTGAAGTCGAAACTGGGCTAACTAGCCAGGCACGGCTGCGCGGCTTACTTCGACTTCTGGGCCGCAGCCGTGTTCGCGGCCCAGAGCGGCGCGAGCTTGGCCTGCTCCTCGTCGAAGCGCGCATTGACGCGCTTCTTCTCGTCTTCCTGCTCGCCGATGAAGCGGTTCTGGACCGCCACGCTGCGGGCGATGTCCTCGATCCGGCGGCGCAGCGCATCGGGCGCCTTGGCCGGGTCTTTCTTGTAGAACTCGAGTTCGTCGTCGACCCGCTTGCGGTCTTCGCCGAGCTCGGCCAGCCGCTTGCGGGCCGCCTGGATCACGACGTCGATCTGCACCAGTGCCTCGGCGCGCTCGCGGTCGTGAGCCACCGGGGTGGGATAGCGAACCAGCAGGGCGCGCTCGCGCCGGCGCTCCTCGACCAGCCGCGCCGCCTGCAGCTGGGCCTGACGCTCGCGCTCCTCGCGCTCGGCCTGCTCGCGCGCCGTGTAGGTGGGTTCGACCTTGCGCCGCGTGGTGCCGCTCGGATTGAGCTCGCGCTGCTCGCGGTCGATGCAGTCGGCGATCGGACGATCGGCGGTGATGGTGCGGCCGCGGGCGTCGGTGCAGCTGTAGATGGCGCTCGACGGCCGGGCGCCGCCGGACGGTTGCTGCTGTGCATGCACCCCACTGGCCGCGGCCAGCGAAAACGCCAGAAAAGCCTTCAGTGCTTGGGTGCTCGCCAACATCAGTCCTTCAGACAGGTTGAATCAGCCTGCGCCATAACGTGCCCGGTACGCCAGCACGTGCGGGCGGTGGGCGCCCAGTTCGTCATCGGCGCGGCCTGACAGATACTGTAACAAGTCGTCCAGCGTTGCGATGGAAATAACTGCAAGCCCGAGCTGATTGCGTACATATTGCACGGCGCTGTGGTCCACGTCGGCGCCGTTCTCGGTAGCCTTCTCCTGGCGGTCGAGTGCGATCGCGACCGCGTGCGGGGTCGCGCCGGCGGCACGGATGGCGGCGATCGACTCGCGCACCGCGGTGCCGGCCGACATCACGTCGTCGACGATTAGCACCCGGCCCTTGAGCGGCGCACCGACCAGCGTGCCGCCCTCGCCATGGTCCTTGGCTTCCTTGCGGTTGTAGGCGAAGGGCACGTTGCGGCCGCGGCGCGCCAGCTCGGCCGCCACCGTGGCGCCCAGCGGGATGCCCTTGTAGGCCGGGCCGAAGATCATGTCGAACTCGAGCCCGCTGGCGATCAGCCGGTCTGCATAGAATTCGGCCAGCCGGGCGAGCTTGGCGCCATCGTCGAACAGGCCCGCATTGAAGAAATAGGGGCTCATGCGGCCGGCCTTGGTCTTGAACTGGCCGAAGCGCAGCACCCCCGACTCGAGCGCGAACTGCACGAAATCCTGTGCCAGCGCGCTGTCCTCATCGATCTTCTTTTCAGCCATAGGGAATGTCCTCGTGTTCAAACTGACCAGCCTCAACCTCAACGGCCTGCGCTCCGCCGCCACCAAGGGCGTCGCCGACTGGGTGGCGGAACTGGCGCCGGATTGTATTTGCATGCAGGAGATCAGGGTCCAGGCCAGCGACATCGAGGGCCGCTTCGAGGAGATGGCGGGCCTCAAGGGCCACTTCCATTTCGCCGAGAAAAAGGGCTATGCGGGCACCGCGATCTACACCAGGCATGCGCCCAGCGACGTGGTGGTGGGCTGGGGAGACACCGAGTTCGACGCCGAAGGGCGCTACCTCGAGCTGCGCTTCGACACCCCGAAGCGGAAACTGTCGATCATCAGCTGCTACTTCCCCAGCGGCTCGTCGGGCGAAGAGCGGCAGGCGGCGAAATTCCGTTTCCTCAAGGGCTTCTTCCCGCACCTGAACGCGCTCAAGCGCGAGCGCGAGTTCATCCTCTGCGGCGACATCAACATCGCCCACAAGGAGATCGACCTCAAGAACTGGCGCGGCAACCAGAAGAACAGCGGCTTCCTGCCCGAGGAGCGGGCCTGGATGACGAAGCTGCTCGACGCCGGCGCCGATGGCGCGGGGCTGGTCGACGTCTACCGGATGCTCAAGCCCGAGACGACCGGCGACGCCTACACCTGGTGGAGCAACCGCGGCCAGGCCTACGCGAACAACGTGGGGTGGCGCCTGGACTACCACCTGGCGACGCCGAAGCTGGCGGCGCTGGCGCGCGAGGAGCAGATCTTCAAGACCATCAAGTTCAGCGACCACGCGCCGATCACGGTGGACTACGACTTTCAGATCTGACCGCGCGACAGCTGCCAGGCGGCGATGGCGGCCAATACCGCCGGGACCGCGAAGACCAGCACCAGAATCGGCGCCTCCTGGCGCACGGTGTAGCCCGCGTGGCTGACGCCGACCCACATGTTGATGCAGGCCAGGGCCAGCCAGACAGGCACGAAGGCCTTGGCTGCCAGGGCCATGCCGGCGGCACTGGCACCCCACAGCCAGCCGAAAGACACGAACACGCACAGCAACAGGATGCCGGTGCCGATCACCATCGCTACATGCATGGATGCTCCTTCCGTTGGCAGGGCGACCCGGAAACTCGCGATGCCGGGCCGGCGCCAGCTTACTTGGTCGTGTAGCCGCCGTTGATGAGGATCGTCTGCCCGGTCACCCACCAGCCATCGCTGACCAGGTGGCGGATGAAGGGCACGACATCCTCGATGTGCGTGAGCCCCGATGGCGAGAACGCCGACAGCGCCGCCGCGGTCTTGTGGTACGCCACCGCATCGGCGCCCTCGGCGGGGTAGAAGAAGGGCGTGTCCATCGGTCCGGGCCCGACGGCCGTGACCGAGATGCCGCGCGCGCCGAACTCCTTGGCAGCCGCGCGGGTGAAGTGCTCCACCGGGGCTTTGGTGCCCGCATAGGACGCATAGAAAGGCGTGAATGCGCCCAGCAGCGACGTGACGACGGTCAGGACCTTGCCGTTGTCATTGACGTTGCGGCCCGCCTCCTTGAGGAAGAAGAAGGCGGTCTTCGCGTTGACGGCACTCATCTCGTCGTACTCGCTCTCGCTGATTTCGGCGATCGGCTTCTTCAGGACCTTGCCGACCGTGTTGATGGCGATGTCGGGTCGGCCCACGGCTGCCACGGTGTCGGCAAAGAGCTTCTCGACCGCGCCGGCGGAAGTCAGGTCGGCCTGCAGCACAAGGGCCGTGGCACCGGCCTCCTCGATCGCCGCCACGGTGGCGTCGGCATCGGCCTTGCTGGCCGCGCTGTTGTAGTGGATCGCCACCGCCCTGGCCCCCTGCCGCGCCAGGTCGCGCGCGATCAGGCCGCCCAGGTTCTTCGCGCCACCGGCGATCAGGACCACCTTGCCCTGGATGCTGTGCTTGTCCGACATCGCTGCTCTCCTTGGTTGATTGAGATTCAGCGCAGTCTATTGACCAAGCGTTCCTGGATAAATGGAGAATCAAGTGCCAGTCAATACAGAAAATCTAATCAATCAACCGACATGGACCGCGTCGACCAGCTTCGAATCTTCTTGCGCATCGCCGCCTGCGGCAGCTTTGCCCAAGCGGCGGACCAGCTCGACCTGCCCCGCGCCACGGCCTCGCTGGCGATGCAGCAGCTGGAGCGTCGCCTGGGGGTGCGGCTGCTGCACCGCACGACGCGCCGGGTCGTCCTGACCCTGGACGGCGAGGCGCTGCTGGAGCGCGCCGCCGCGATCGTGGCGGACATGGAGGACCTGGAGCAGCAGTCGCGCCCGGCCGCCGGCGCGATCAGCGGCCGCTTGCGGGTCGACGTGCCCAGCCGCATCGCCCGGCGCCTGATCGCACCCGCGCTGCCGGACTTCCTCGACCGCCATCCGAGGATGGACATCGACCTGGGCTCGACCGACCGCGCCATCGACCTCGTGCAGGAGGGCGTGGACTGCGCGATGCGGGTGGGCCCGCTGGCGCCCAGCAGCCTGGTCGCGCGCCCGCTGGGAGCCTTCGAACTGGTCAACTGCGCCAGCCCGGCCTACCTGGCGAAGCACGGAACGCCAAGCGGGCCGGAGGCGCTGTCACGGCACTGGGTGATCGACTACCAGTCGCCCACCAGCGGGCGGGCCGCGCCCTGGGAGTGGATGGATGGCGGCGACGCCCGCACCATGCACCCGCCCAGCCGGGTCAGCGCGAACAACGCCGAAACCTACATTGCCTGCGCGCTGGCCGGGCTGGGACTGATCCAGGTGCCGGCATTCGACGTGCGGGAGCACCTGGGCGCCGGTGAACTGGTCGAAGTGATGCAGGATGCGCGTCCCGGCCGGATGCCGGTCAACCTCGTGTACCCGCATCGGCGCTATCTCTCGCAGCGGATGCAGGCTTTCTCGCACTGGCTCGAGGACTTGCTGCGGCCGCACCTGGCGGCGCATTCCTGACGCGATCAGCGCCCGCGCACGGTGGCCCGCCCCGCGTGGCGCGCCATGTGGACCTGGTGCAGCGTGATCTTGCGCACCTCGGCCTGGCTGGTCTCGATGTGGGCGCGCAGCAGCATCGCGGCCTGGTCGCCGCGGTTGGCCCGGATCGCCTTCAGGATCTTGGCGTGCTCGTCGTAGGTGGCGTCGATGCGCGGCTGCTTGGTGAAGTCGAGCCGGCGGATGATGCGGATGCGGTCGGTCACGTCGCGGTGGACGCGGGCCATCTCGCCGTTGCCGGCGGCAGCGACCAGCGAGCAATGAAAGGCCTCGTCCCATTGCGCCACCTGCACCGTGTCGGCGCTGCGCTGCGCCGCCGGCACGAGCCAGATTTCGGCCAGCGTGTCGAGCAGGCTGCGGTCGACGCGGTGGTCGCTTTCGCACAGGCGGTGCACGGCGGTGGTCTCGAGCACCATGCGCAGGTCGTAGAGCTGCTCGAACTGGTCGAAGTCGAAAGGCAGCACGCGCCAGCCGCTGCGGAACAACACTTCGACGAAGCCTTCCTGCTGCAGCCGGAAGAGCGCCTGCCGGACCGGCGTGCGCGAGACGCCGAGGCGCTCGCTGATCTCGTTTTCGGTGAAGCGGTCGCCGGGGACCAGGCTGAATTCGGCGACGTCGCGCTTGAGCTGCGCATAGACCTCGTCGGCCCGGGTGCGGAACACGGGATCGGTGGCGGGAGGCTTGGAAGGAATTCGAACGGTCGACACGTAGGCCATGTTAGTGGGTGCCGAGCGCGGCCAGCAAGGCGGCGCTGGGCGCGGTCCAGCCGACGATGCCGCCCTGGGCGCGGATCATCTCGACGGCAGCCGCCTTGAAGGCCGGAAAGTAGCTTTCGGTGCAGTCCTCCAGCAGCAGGCAGTCGTAGCCGCGATCGTTGGCTTCGCGCATGCTGGTCTGCACGCAGACCTCGGTGGTGACGCCGCCGAACAGCAGGTGGGTGATGCCGCGCCGCTTGAGCATCTCGTGCAGGCCGGTGGCATAGAAGGCGCCCTTGCCGGGCTTGTCGACCACGATCTCGCCTTCGACCGGCGCCAAGGCTTCGATGATCTGGTTGCCGGGTTCGCCCATCACGAGGATGCGGCCCATGGGGCCGGCGTCGCCGATGCGCAATGTGGGGTTGCCGCGGTTGCGCTTGGCGGGAGGGCAGTCGGAGAGGTCGGGTTTGTGGGCCTCCCGGGTTTGGACGACCAGGCCGCCCGCGGCTCGCCAGGCTTCGAGGGTTGTTTTAGTCGCGGGGACGATGGCTTCGAGCAGCGAGACGTCGTTGCCCAGGGTTTCGCCGAAACCGCCAGGTTCGATGAAATCCCTCTGCATGTCGATCAGGACCAGGGCGGTTTTGGCGAGGTCGAATTCGTAGGTGAAGGGCTGGGCTTCTATCTGCATTTCCTGGCTTTCGACGATGTTTGGTTTTGGGCTTGTGGGCGGCGGCGGCAGGCGGTGCGGGACGGGCGATCCCCTCTGCGCCGCTGAGATGGTATGGACGCCTCCCCCTCCGATCGGGGAGACCACGCGGCCCTGTCGCACGAAGTCGAGGGGGCCTCGCGTCGAACGGCATCGAGTGCCAAAGTGGAAATCTCTCAACAACCCCACTTGAGACGGAGGCCCCGAAATGAATGCTACGACTTTTGGCCTGGACATTGCAAAGCACGTCATGCAACTCCACTGGGTCGAATCCGCCACCGGCGAGATCAAGCGCAGGAAGCTCTCGCGTGCCAAGTTGAGTGATTTCTTTGCTCAGCGCCAGCCAGCGTGCATCGTGATGGAGGCCTGCGGCGGTGCCCACCACTGGGCGCGCACGCTCAGCGCCCTGGGCCACCAAGTCGAGTTGCTGCCGGCGCGTCAGGTGCACGCCTTCGTGCGCGGCAACAAGGACGACGCGGCCGACGCCCGCGCGATCTGGCTGGCAGCCCAGCAAAGCGATATTCGCCGGGTTCCGGCCAAGAGCGTCGAGCAGCAAGCCATCCAGGGGGCGCACCGATTGCGCTCGCACTGGGTGAGCGTGCGCACGGCCACCATCAATGCCATGCGGGGGCTGCTCTACGAGTTCGGCGTGGCACTGCCGCAGGGCAAGCAGGCGGGCCTGAAGGCGATCGCCTTGCATCGGGCGGATATCGATGCACGAATACCCGCACTGATGACGCACCTGCTCGACGCGCAACTGCACATGCTGCGCGAGATCGAGGAGCGCGTGGAGGCGATTGAAGCCGAACTGGCCGTGGTGCAACGCGAATCGCGAACCGCCCGGCAACTGCGTGCCGTCCCGGGGATTGGCTTGCTGGGTGCCACGGCGCTGGCGGCCACCTTGGGAGACGGCCGCGGCTGGCGCAATGGGCGCGAGTTTGCTTGCTCGCTGGGACTGACACCGCGCCACGAGGGCACGGGCGGCAAGGTGCGCATCGGGGCCATCAGCAAGCGCGGTGATCCCTACCTGCGCACCTTGCTCGTCAGCGGCGCGCGCGCAGTCATGAGCCAAGCCAATCCCATGCCCTGGATCGCGCAGATGCTCGCCAGGCGACCGGCCAATGTCGTGGCCGTGGCGCTGGCGCACAAGCTGGCGCGCACGGCCTGGGCGCTGGTCGCCCACGGGCGCAGCTATGACACCCAGTGGCATTCGGTGCCCCCACAACGCCAGGCCGCGCAAGCGATGGCCGCCCCATGATCGCGGCTCAGGCCGCAATGAGTGTGTGCGAGTGAGGTGAAGGAAATGATGGCAAAACGGTTGGACCGTGGGTCGGTAAAGCTGATGCGCTCCTCGGGTATGCCTGACGCAAATCCCGACGCTGAGATGAGCTCCGACCTCGCGAATCACCATCAGGGCCAGCAGCAGGCGCGAGCCCGTCTGCACCGAAAGGCCGGATATAAGACCGCAGTCAATCCGCCAAGCCAGCAATCCAACACCTGCTTGCCACACGGGAGGCGTCCATATAAGGAGCGCAGCTTCAGGCGGATAAAGGGCCGCGCGTGTTTGAGCGAAGCGAGTTTGCGCGGACCCCGCCTGAAGCGAGCACCGCAAGGAAGCCCGAAGGGCCGGCGTAGTGGGGTCGCTCGGCCCGCACCGCGTGCCGGGCGCCCGTCCCAAAGACAAGGAAGACCTCATGCAGCCACCGAAGCATGATGGTGATCTCCCCCACCCATGTGTGCCCCAAGCACATGCCTTTCAGCAGTCGCGGCGTCAGTCTCGTAAACCACACGCCCCTCGCTCATCACCACGATCCGGTCCGCCATCTCCAGCAGTTCGTCGAGGTCCTCGCTGATCAGCAGCACCGCGCCCCCGCGTGCTCGCACCTGCACGATGCGGCTGTGGATTTCCGCCACCGCCGCGAAGTCCAGCCCGAACACCGGGTTGGCCGCGATCAGCACGTTGATCTCGCCGGCCAGCTCGCGCGCCAGCACCGCGCGCTGAACATTGCCGCCCGAGAGGCTGCGGATCGGCGCGCCCTCGCCCTGGGTCTTGACGCCGTACTCGGCGATCCACTCGCGGGCCCGGCTGCGCCACAGCGGGAAGTTCAGCACGTCGGCGCCGAACGCCGGCCAGGCCAGCGGCGGCTGGTCGAAGTCGCGCAACGCCATGTTCTCGGCGACGCTGAGGTCTCCGACGCAGGCATTGCGCAGCGGCTCCTCGGGCAGGCTGCGCACCTTGAGGCGACGGTTCTCCTCGCGCCTGGCCTCGTAGGGCTCGCCCATCACGGTGACGCGACCCGCGAGCCGCGGCCGCTGGCCGACCAGGGCCTCCACCAACTCGCGCTGGCCGTTGCCCGACACACCCGCGACGCCGAGGATCTCGCCCGAACGCACCGACAGGCTCAGGTCGTGCACCGCCAGCGTGCCGCGGTCGCCCAGCGCCCGAAGTCCGTCCACATGCAGCGCGATCTGTGCGTTGGCCGCGGTCGGCTGCATCGCGTGCAGCGCACGGCCGGTCGGCGCGGCGATGTCGCCTTCGGCGGGCGGCGGCGCTTCGCCCTCGCCCATCATCGCGGCCGCGAGACGCGCCGGGTTGGTGTCGGCCACCCGGCAGTGGTGCACCGCCTTGCCCCGCCGCAGCACCGTGACGCTGTCGGCATAGGCCATCACCTCGCGGAACTTGTGCGTGATGATCAGCACCGTGCACAGGCCGCTCCTGGCGAACTCGCGCACATGGCCCAGCACCTCGTCGGCCTCCTGCGGCGTCAGCACCGAGGTCGGCTCGTCGAGGATCAGCAGACGCGGCTTCAGGTAGAGCTGCTTCAGCAGTTCGAGCTTCTGCTTCTCGCCGGCCGCGAGCTCCGACGGCCGCATGTCGAGGTCGAGGCTGAAGGGCGTGGTCGCCAGGAAGTCCTTGAGTTCGGCTCGCTTGCGCTTCCAGTCGATCAGCGCCGGCGTCTTGCCGCCGGCCAGCAGCAGGTTCTCGGCCACCGTCATGCCGGGCGCCAGCGTGAAATGCTGGTAGACCATGCCGATGCCGAGCGTGCGTGCCACCACCGGGTTGGCGATGTCCTGCTCGCGGCCGTCGATCAGGATGGAACCCTCCTCCGCCCGCTGGAAGCCCGCTACGCATTTCACCAGCGTGCTCTTGCCGGCACCGTTCTCGCCAAGCAGCGCATGCACCGTGCCGGGCGCCACGTGCATGGTCACGCGGTCCATCGCGGTGAAGCTGCCGAAGCGCTTGGTCAGCTCGTAGGTGTCGAGCGCCAGCGCGCCGGTGGCGGCGGGTGCGGGGTGGACCGGTGCAATCATCGTGCGGCTCTCCGTTCGGGTGGCTACCGGGCCGGCAGCGCTTCGAGCAGCGCCGCCGACGTCGCATGGGCGCCGAAGACGCCGCCCTGCATCGTGATCATCTTCAGCGCCGCCAGGTGGTTGCCGTGGTCGGTCGCCGCCGTGCAGTCCGACAGCAGCAGGCATTCGAAGCCGCGGTCGTTGGCGTCGCGCATCGTGGTGTGGACGCAGACGTCGGTCGTGATGCCGGCCAGGATCAGGTTCTCGATGCCGCGCGTGCGCAGCACCAGTTCGAGGTCGGTCGCATAGAAGGAGCCCTTGCCGGGCTTGTCGATCACCACCTCGCCCGGCAACGGCGCCAGCGCGGGAATGATCTCCCAGCCGGGTTCGCCGCGCACCAGGATGCGCCCGCACGGGCCGTCGTCGCCGATGCCGACGCCGTTGGCGCCGATCTGCCGCGAACGCCAGCGCTTGTTGGCCGGCAGGTCGGCGAGGTCGGGGCGGTGGCCTTCGCGCGTGTGGATGATGTGGAAACCCAGCGGCCGCAGCCTCGCCAGCGTGCGCGCGATCGGCTCGATCGGCGCCTGCACCAGCGCGAGGTCGTAGCCCATCACGTCGACATAGCCGCCCTTGCCGCAGAAGTCGGTCTGCATGTCGATCACGATCAAGGCCGTGTTGTCGGGCCGGAGCGCGCCGTTGTAGGGCCAGCGGTACGGGTCGGCGGAAACGAAGGTGGTGCTCATGATGATGAATCCGGTGTCAGCGGCGCCTGCGGCACCAGGGGATGCACTTCGGGGCCCTTGTAGCTGCGGACCGGCGCCGCGAAGCCGAAGCCGCTGCCGTCGGTGACCTTGACCTGCTCGCCCCAGGGCAGCCGGTAGCGGCCGGCCGCCATGTCCTGCATGTAGGTGTAGGGGCAGTCCTGCGCACCGCCCTTCACCGCCACGTAGCCGCGGTGGTAGAGCTGGTAGATGTTGTTCTCGACGCCCCAGCCGGTGCGGGCCTCGCGCACCAGGTCGGGCCGCAGTTCGGCCGTGACGATCTCGTCGGGCCGGCCGCCGCCCTCGACCAGCACGGTGCCGTCGAAGTTGCAGAACATGGCTTCGCCCATCGAGTCGAAAGTGCCATCGCTGCCGCACATGCAGACGCTGGCGGTGTAGGCCAGGTTGCAGAAGGCGTTGGCCTGGTTGGTGATGCGCCAGGCATGGCGGATCGGCGCCGTGTAGCCTGCTGTGCGGAGGATGATCTCGGCCCCCTTGTACGCGGCTTCGCGCGCCATCTCGGGCAGCATGCCGTCGTGGCAGATGATCAGCGCCAGCTTGCTGCCGTTGGGCCCGTCGCACACCGGGATGCCGAGGTTGCCCGGCTCCCAGGGCTCGACCGGCACCCACGGATGCATCTTGCGGTAGTAGAGCCGGATGGCGCCGTGGTCGTCGATGACCAGGCCGCTGTTGTACGGGTTGCCGTCGGGGTTGGCTTCCATGATCGAGAAGCAGCCCCAGATCCGGTTGTCGACGCAGGCCTGCCGGAAGGCCGCGACCTCGGGGCCGTCGAGCGAGCACATGATCTCGGGCGAGGTGTCCATCGACAGGCCGTGCAGCGCGTACTCGGGGAACACGACCAGATCCATCGTGCCCTGGTTGCGGCGCGCCTTGGCGACCAGGTCGCAGATGCGCCGCGTCTGCGCCGCCAGGTCGGCCGCGGTCTCGACCACCGGCAGCTGCAACTGCACCAGGCCGACGACCACGCCCTGCGCCGACTTGTTGAGACCACCCAGACCGCTCATCGATCGGCTTCCTTGTTGTTGTTCAGCGCGTGGACGACAGTTCGCCCGGACTGCCGACCGCCACGCTGCCCGGCTTGCAGGTCAGCACCAGGATCACCAGCGTGAGCACGTAGGGCACGGTGTTGAAGAGGTGGTAGCCCCAGCCCACACCGATCGATTGCAGGGCCGGCCCGATCGCCCCGGCGCCGCCGAACAGCAGCGCCGCGCCGATGCAGCGCAGCGGGCTCCAGCGCGCGAAGATCACCAGCGCCACCGCGATCAGGCCCTGCCCGCTCGAGATGCCCTCGTTCCAGCTCCCCGGATAGAACAGCGTGAGCGAGGCGCCGCCGAGCCCCGCGATGAAGCCGCCCGCGGTGGTGGCCGCGATGCGCAGGCCGGCCACCGAGTAGCCGAGCGCGCGCGTCGCATTGGCCGAATCGCCCGCCATGCGCACCAGCAGGCCGGCGCGGGTGCGCGCGAAGCCCCACCACAGGAACACCGCCAGCACGATGCCCACCGGCACCAGCGAGTTGACCTGCAGCGCCGAACGGATCACCGGGTTGTCGCTCCAGTCGCCGAGCGGGATCGCGGGCAGCTGCGGCGCCTGCGGCTGGATCAGCGGCTTGCCCAGATAGAAGGCCAGGCCGGTGCCGAACAGCATCAGCGCGATGCCGGTGGCGACGTCGTTCACGCGGTCGAGCGAGCACAAGAGGCCGTGCAGCAGCGCGAGCAGCGCGCCCGCGGCGCCGCCGATCAGCACGCCGAGCCAGGCCGAGCCGGTGAGCCAGGAACCGCCGAAGGCGGCCATGGCCGAGAGCACCAGCACGCCTTCGAGGCCGAGATTGATGCGGCCCGACTTCTCGGTCAGGCACTCGCCCAGGCTCACGAAGAGAAAGGGCGCGCCGACGCGCAAGGCGCCGCCCACGATGCCCGCCACGAGCGCGATCCACTGGTCGATCGTCATACCGGCTCCTTCGTCAGCCGAGGCTGCACCGCGCGCGGCATGCGGTTCTTCAGCAGCGTCTTCCAGTCGATCATGCGCAGGCCCT
Organism: Variovorax saccharolyticus; assembly: GCF_030316765.1. GTDB lineage: Bacteria > Pseudomonadota > Gammaproteobacteria > Burkholderiales > Burkholderiaceae_C > Variovorax > Variovorax saccharolyticus. Next base: position 91,379 of record NZ_JASZYT010000002.1, on the reverse strand, counting down.
CGCTCGCGAGGATCAGCACGAAAGCCATGCCCTGCAGCACCAGCACCGAGGCGTCGGGCAGTCCGAGACGCCGCTGCAGCAGGCTGCCCGCGGCGCCGAAGCCGCCGAACAGGATCGCCACCGGGATCACCGCCACCGGGTTGTGGCGCGCGATGAAGGACACCAGGATGCCGGCGTAGCCGTAGCCCGCGATCAGCGAGGCGTTGGCATTGGTGTGGACCGCCGCCACCTCGACCGCGCCGGCCACGCCCGCGCAGGCGCCGCCGATGCCGCAGGCGGCCAGGATCAAGCCGCTCGCCGGCAGCCCCACCAGCTGCGCGGTGCGCGGATTGCCGCCGACCACGCGCACCGAGAAGCCCGATGCGGTGGCGCGCAGCCAGAGCCCCGAGACGATGCAGGCGACGATGCCGATCACCAGGCCCCAATGCACGTCGGAGCCGCCGATGCCGCCGATCCCGATCCCTTCGGCGATCGAGCGCGTGGCCGGCTTGTTGAGGCTGGCCGGGTCGCGCAGCACGCCTTCGACCAGGTGCTTGAAGAGCCCGATCGCGATGTAGGCCAGCAGCAGGCTGCTGATGGTCTCGTTGATGCCGCGGTACTGGCGCAGCCAGCCCGCCAGCGCGATCCAGGCGGCGCCGGCGATGGCGCCGGCCACGCACAGGGCCAGCGTGCCGGCGAGGTTCGCGGGCAGCGGCAGCGCATAGGGCAGCGCCGCGGCGGCCAGCCCGCCGAGCACCAGCGCGCCTTCGCCGCCGATGATCACCAGCCCGGCGCGCGCCGGAATTGCGACGCACAGCGCGGTCAGCATCAGCGGCGCGGCGCGCTGCAGCGTGTTCTGCCAGGAGAACCAGTCGCCGAAGGCTCCCTTGAAGAGGATGACCCAGACTTCCAGCGGACTCACGCCGGCGAACCAGACGAAGACGCCGAAGAGCAGCAGTGCCGCCGCGATGGCGAACACCGGCAGCGCGATCTCTTTCAATGCGTTGCGCATCGTCGGCTCGCGGGTTGAAGGCGGTCGCCGGTCAGCCGACCGAACCCACCACGCCTTCGACGAGGTAGTTCATCTTTTCCAGTTCGAGGTCGGTCTGCTTGAGCGCCTTGCCGGCCGGGATCACGACCGCGCCCTTGTTGTCCTTGAGCCCGCCGGTGAAGATGTCGAAGCTGCCCGCCAGCATCTTGGCCTTGATCTCGTCGGCGTTCTTCTTCGCCGCGTCGGTCACCATCGCACCGTAGGGCGACATCTTCACGTAGCCTTCCTTCAGGCCGCCGCGCAGGAAGTTCGGATGCAGCTTGCCGGCTTGGGCCGCGTCGGCGATGGCCTTGTAGGCCGTGATCCAGTTCCATTCGGCGCCGGTCAGGTAGGCATTGGGCGCCAGCTTGGCCTGGCTGGCGTGGTAGCCGCAGACCATCTTGCCGCGCTTGGCCGCGGTCTCGACCACCACCTTGGGGCCGTCCACGTGCATCGTGAAGACGTCGCAGCCCTGGTCGGCGAGGCTGTTCGTGGCCTCGGCCTCCTTCACCGCCATCGACCAGTCGCCCGTGAAGATCACGCTGCAGGTGATGCCGGGCTTGACCGAGCGCGCACCGAGCGTGAAGGCGTTGATGTTGCGCAGCACCTGCGGGATCGGCTTGGCGGCGACGAAGGCGATCTTGTTGCTCTTGGTCATGTGGCCGGCGATCACGCCATTGAGGAACTGGCACTCGTCGATGTAGCCGAAGAAGCTGCCGACGTTCTTCGGGTGCTTGCCCTCGGTCCACATGCCGCCGCAGTGCGAGAAGCGCACGTCGGGGTTCTTCGGCGCCACCGCCAGGATGTGCGGATCGAAGTAGCCGAACGAGGTCGGGAACAGCAGCTTGGCGCCGTCCTGCGAAATCATCCCGGTCATGGTCTTCTGCACCGCCGCGGTCTCGGGCACGTTCTCTTCCTCGACCACCTTGAGGCCCGGCATCTTCTTGAGCTCGGCCGCGGCCAGCGCATGCGACTGGTTGTAGCCGTAGTCGTCGCGCGGGCCGACGTAGATGACGCCGATCGTCAGCGGCTTCTGCGCGCTGGCCAGCGCGCTCCAGCCGCCCAGGGTGGTGGCGGAGGCCAGGGCGGCCAGGGACTTGAGGGAATCGCGACGGTTGAACTGGCTCATGGTGCTTACTCCAGGTGATTGGGTGAGGAATCAGAGGGCCGGGATGTCCTGTCTTGGATACAAGATGGTGTGCATAAACCGTACTAGCGCTTTGGCGGCCAAATCGGCCTGCGGCGCGCCAGCCTTGTGCGGCGCGCTCGCCACTGCGGCCGCGGCGCCCCGTCTTTGTGCTCGCGGGGCGCTTCGCATGTCAGGCCAGCGCCGCCACGGGGGCATGCACGAGCCCAGCGGATTCGAGCGCCGCAGCCACCCGCAGCACCAGGTCTTCGCGCCATGGCGCGGCGATCACCTGGACCCCGATCGGCAGGTCCGGATGCGCGCCCCAGACCGGCACCGCGCACACCGGCAGGCCGATGCACGAGATCGGCTGGGTCAGCAGGCCCATGGTGGGCCGCACCGGCAGCCGGTGGCCGTTGATCTCGAAGAATTCGGCACCAATCGGCGTCGCCGCCGAGGGCGTCGCGGCGGCCAGCAGGATGTCGAAGTGCTCGAACACCCGCGCCGCCTGCTCGGCATAGAGCCGCCGCACCCGCTGCGCGCGCGCCACCCAGGCGGCCGGCAGCAGCGCGCCGGCCAGGAAGCGGTCGCGCGACAGCGGCTCGAAGTCCTGCGCGCGGCGGCGCAGGTCGGGCAGGTGCAGCGCCGCGCCTTCTGAATTGGTGATCAGGAAGGCCGCCGCCCGGCCGGCCTCGACCATCGGCAACTCGACCGTGCGGCTGGCGCCGAGCGCCTGCGCCACGGCGTCGACCGCGGTCAGCGCCTCGGGCTGGGCGTGCTGGCGGAAGTAGCCGCCGAGCACGCCGATGCGCAGGCCCTGCGTGCCCAGCGCCAGCGCCGCGCCGACCGGCTCGGCCGCGCGCTGCGCGCAGCCGGGGTCGTGCGGGCCGCGGTCTTCGGGGCCCTGCATGGCGTCGTAGGCCAGCGCCAGGTCGCGCGCCGAGCGCGCGAACGGACCCAGGTGATCGAGGCTGGAGACGAACGGAAAGCTGCCGGTGCGCGGCAGCCGCCCGAACGTGGGCTTGAGTCCGAACACGCCGCACAACGAGGCGGGCACGCGGATCGAGCCGTTGGTGTCGGAGCCCAGCGTGAGCGGCACCTGGCCGGCAGCGACCGCCGCGCCCGAGCCGCCCGAGGAGCCGCCCGCGATGCGCGCCAGATCGTGCGGGTTGTGGCAGGGGCCGACGTGGCTGTTCTCGGTCGTGAAGCCGTAGGCGTACTCGTCCATGTTGAGCGCGCCGACCAGCACCGCGCCGGCGCTTTCGAGCCGCCGCACCAGCGCCGCGTCGTCGCGCGGCGGCGTGTGCTCGCGTTCGATCTTCGAGCCCGCGAGGGTCGCGAGTCCGGCAATGTCGAACAGGTTCTTGACCGCGAAGGGCACGCCCAGCAGCGGCAGCTCGCGCGTGCGCGGTCCGTTGGCCGAGGCCAGCGAGGCATCGACCTGCGCGGCACGTCGCAGCGCGCGCTCGCGCAGCACCGCGGTGAAGGCATTCACGCGGCGGTCGGTGGCCTCGATGCGGTCCAGGCTGGCCTGCACCAGCGCCACCGCGCTGACCGCGTTGCCGCGCACCGCAGCGGCCATCGCGGATGCGTCCTGGCGCAGCAGCTCCGACGCGCTCATTGCGTTTTCTCCCGCGGCGACACCGGCGCAAAGCTCAGCGCCGGCTCGTCGCGCTCGCTGAGCGGCACGGCCTCGACCAGCGCGGCGAACTCCGCCGCCAGCGCGAAGTAGCGCAGCACGCCGGGGCGATGGTCGGGCCTGAGCTTCAAGCCGAGCGCGGCCGCCGATGCATCGACATAGGCTTCGATCTCCGAAGGCGTCATGCTTGCATCTCCTAGCGGCGAACTTCGCGCTGGAAGATCTCCAGGCTGAGTTTCTTCATGGCCACGAAGCTGGCGGAGCTCAAGGTCTCGAGCGTGCGCGGCCGCTCGTCGCCGTAGTCGAGGATCTCGGCCACCTTGGTCGGCCGCTTGGTCAGCAGCAGCACCTGGTCGGCGAGGTACACCGCTTCCTCGAGGTCGTGCGACACCAGCAGCATCGTGGTGCCGGTCTTCATGAACACCTCCTGCAGCTTCTCGCGGATGAAGAGGGTCATCTCGAAGTCGAGCGCCGAGAAGGGCTCGTCGAGAAACAGCACCTCGGGGTTGGGCGCCAGCGCCCGCATGATCGATGCCGTCTGCTGCTGGCCGCCCGAGAGCTCGTAGGGATAGCGCTTGAGGTCGAACTTGACGTCGAAGGAAGCCACCAGCTCTTCCATGCGGCGATCGACCTCGGCCTTGGAGCGGCCTTCGAGCTTGAGCGGGTAGGCGATGTTGTCGATGGTGCGCATCCACGGGAACATCGCCTCGCGGTAGTTTTGGAACACGTAGCCGATCTTGGTGTCCTTGAGCGACTTGCCGTCGAACAGGATCTCGCCCGAGTCGATCGGGATCAGGCCCGCGATCATGTTGATCAGGGTCGACTTGCCGCAGCCGTTGGGGCCGAACACCGAGACGATCTTGTGCTTCGGTATGTCTAGGTCGAAGTTCTCGTACAGCGGCCAGCCGGCGAAGTACTTGGTCAGCCCGCGGATCGTGATGTGGGTGCCGGCGGGGCCCGGGACGAAGGCCGGCTTCGGCACGTCGGCATAGACCGGGCCGTTGATGACGTTCTCGACGGTGGCTCTCATCTTCCGCTCCAGTGCACGATGCGGCGCTCGGCCACGAGGAAAAGAATGTTGAGCGCATAGCCCAGCGCGCCCGCCGCGAGGATCGAGGCGTACATGTCCTTGACGTTCATCACCTGCTGCGAGTTGATGATGCGATGGCCGAGGCCGCTGTCGGAGCCGATGAACATCTCGGCCACGATCACGATCACCAGCGCCATCGAGACTGCCGAGCGCAGGCCGACGAAGGTCGGCTGCAGGCTTTCCCAGACCAGCACGTCGCGGAAGATCTGCCAGCGCGAGGCACCCATCACCTTGGCCGCCATGACCCGCTGCTTGCGCGCGTTCATCACGCCGTAGGCGCTGTTGAAGACCACGATCAGCAGCGCACCGAAGGCCGCGATCGCGACCTTGTTGACGTCCGAGACGCCGAAGATCATGAGGAACAGCGGGATCAGCGCCGACGAGGGCGTGGAGCGGAAGAAATCGATCAGGAACTCGACGCTGCGGTAGGCCCGCTCGTTGCTTCCGAGCAGCACGCCCAGCGGCACGCCCACGATGGCCGCGATCAGGAAGGCCTGCAGCGTGCGCCAGACCGTGACCGCGAAGTCGCCCAGCAGCGCGCCGCCGGCCAGGCCCGACAGCAGCGTGACCAGCGTGTCGCCCGGCATCGGCAGCAGGATGGCCTTGATGAGGCCGAAGCGCACCACCAGGTCCCAGACGATGAACAGCACCACCGGGCCGATGAAGGGCAGCGCCTTGACCCAGTGCGATTCGCGCGGCGGCGCGGCGGCGGCGGCGTTGGCAGCCGGTGGCGCCCAGGGCGCCGCTGATGAAGGCGTGCTCATGGCCTCAGCCCTTGTAGAGCATCGAGTCGACCATCAGGCGCGACGAGAAGATGCCCTTGTCCGCGAACAGATCGAAGAACTTCTGGAAGTAGGCGATGTCGCCTTGTGTGAACTCGTTGTACATGGTGTAGGCCGCCAGCGGCACCTCGCCGGTCAGCGGGCCCTCGATCGCGGTGTAGCCCTTGAGGTACTGGCGCGCCTCGGCCGGCTTGCTGCGCACGAAGGCCACGCCCTGGCCGTAGGCGGTGATGAACTTCTTCGCCGCCTCGGGGTTCTTCTTGATCAGCGCCGAGGTCAGCGAGGCCGAGCCGCCGAACCACGGCGCCATCGGATCGCCCAGCACGTACTTGGCGATCACGCCGGCCTCGAGCACCCGCGTGCTGCCGTTCAGGCGGCCGATGGTGCCGGTCGGCTCCAGCGTGTAGCAGCCGTCGACCTGGCCGGCGGCGAGCGCTGCCACGTGCTGGCCGATCGGCAGCTCGACCACCGTGGCGCCGGTGGCGCCGCCGCGCTCGAGCACCGCCTTGGCCAGCGTCACGTTCTGGATGCCGGGGCCCGAGGCGACCCGCTTGCCCTTGAGGTCGGCCATGACCTTGGCGCTGCTGGCGGTCGGCACCAGCACCTGGTCGAGCACGTTCTTCACGTTGCTGGGGTTGGAGCAGAAGATCTTGAAGCTGCCCGGCGCCGCGATCTCGCCGATCGCGATGTTGGCCGAGCCGGTGCCGTTGGCGCTGCCGTCGCAGCGGTCGGCCAGCATCGCTTCCATGATCTGCTGGGCGCCGGCATAGCGCTGCACCTCGACGTCGAGGCCGGCGGCCTTGAAGTAGCCCAGCTCGACCGCCGAATAGAAAGGAAGTCCGGCCGCGATCGGCCAGTAGCCGATGCGGATCTTCGGTGCGCCCTGGGCCCGCACGATCGCGGGCGCGGCGAGCACGGCCAGTCCGGCGGCGCCGGCCTGCAGCAGTTGGCGCCGCGAGGCCGGCGTGCCGAGGGTCAGGGGTCTGTTGCTGTGGGCCATGAGGTACTCCGGATGAAAAAGTGAGAAAGGGTTCAGGTCGCGGCCGCGCTGCGCGAGGCGATGTAGGCGCGCCAGCCGCCGAGCGAGCTGATGTCCTCGGCGCCGGCCAGGGCCAGCGGTTCGCAGAGGAAGCCCTGCACGCTGCGGCCGTCGGCCAGCGCCAGGCTGCCGATGCCCAGCGGCGCCGGGATCAGCGCCACGAAGCTGCCGTAGTGCGCCAGCGGCATCTCCCAGATCTCGACCTCGATCGCCGTGCCCTCGCCGGCCGCCACGCGCAGCAGGCCGGGCTTGGGCGGCACGGTGCCGGGCAGCGCGTAGAGGCGGTAGTCGGGCGCGGTGTGGGTGGCAGAGACCAGCCGGGCGCTGCGCTCGGTCAGCTGGCCATTGAGCGGCATGCCCGACAGGTGGGCACCGACCACCGCGACCTGGACCGTCGGCGCCGCGGCGATCAGCGGCAGCGCCTGCATCGGGGGCAGGGGCTCGCGCGTGGCACCCAGGGGAAGTCCGGTGGCATGGTGGAAGCGCTGCCCGAGCTCGGCCAGCTGGAAGTCGCTGCCCGCGCGGCCGATCAGCGTGATGCCGAAGGGAAGCCCGTCGCTGCGCAGGCTGGCGGGCACGGAGATCGCCGCGTAGTCGAGCAGGTTCACGAAGTTGGTGTACTCGCCCAGGTTGCGGTTGAGCGCCACCGGGTCGGCCTGCATGGCCTCGATCGTGTAGTGGGCCGGCGCGGTGGGCACCAGCAGCACGTCGATGTCGTTCCACATCGCGGCGGCGCGCTGGCCCAGCGCAAGCAGCTTGGTGCGGGCTTCGACGAAGTCGGCGGCACTGTAGTCGCGGCCCTTCGCGAGGATGCCGCGCACCGGCTCCACCACCTCGGCCTCGTGGGCGTCGAAGAACTCGCGCACCGCGGCATAGCGTTCGGCGACCAGCGCGCTGTCGTAGAGCAGCGCCGCGGCCTGGGCCAGCGGCGCGTAGTCGATCTCGATCGGCTCGCCGCCGAGGGCGCACAGCTGGGCGATGGCGCTGTCGAACGCAGCCTGCGAGGGCGCGTCGCCGAAGAAGTTCAGCGTCGACGGGACGCCGAAGCGGAAGCCCGCGGCGAGCGGCCGGGTCTCCATCGCGAGGCTGCGGCCGTACGGGTCCTCGGGGTCGCAGTCCATCGCCGCGTGCAGCACGCGGGCCGCGACCGCCACCGTGCGCGCGAAGATCGAGACGCAGTCGACGCTCTGCGCCGCCGGCACCACGCCGCGCGCGCTCAGCAGGCCGCGCGAGGGCTTGATGCCGACGATGTTGTTGAGCCCGGCCGGCACCCGGCCCGAGCCCGCGGTGTCGGTACCGAGCGCGAAGTCGGCCTGGGCGGTTGCCACCACGTAGGCCGAGCCCGAACTGGAGCCGCCCGAGACGTAGCGCGGATCGAAGCTGTTGGGCACCGCGCCATAGGGCGAGCGGGTGCCGTTGAGGCCGCAGGCGAACTGGTCGAGGTTGGTCTTGCCCAGCAGCGCAGCACCGGCATCGAGCAGCCGCTGCACCACATGGGCGTGCGCCGCCGGCGTCCGGGCGAAGGCCGGGCAGGCGGCCGTGGTCGGCACGCCGGCGACATCGATGTTGTCCTTGGCGGCAAAGCGCAGCCCCGCCAGCGGCCCGCTGCCGGCGCCGCCCAGGGGCGCCGCGAGCCGCGTGATCCAGGCCGCGCCGGCCCGGCCTTCCAACCTTGGACTGGCATCGCCAGCGCGAGCCGCCTGTTCATGCACCATCATCAAGCATCCTGTCTTGTGTACAAGATGCCTTGCAAAGGATGTGCCAGGCCCTCCGAGGGCCTTGCCCTCAGCCGCCGCGCTGAAGACGACCCGACAGTCCTTCCACCTTGGGCAGGTTGGCCTGCAGTACCTTGATGCGGTCCGGCCCGCTCGGGTGGGTCGAGAGGAAACCCAACGCGCCTTCGCTCTTCGATGCCTTCGCCATCTTGGTCCACAGCGACACCGAGGCCTTCGGGTCGTAGCCCGCGCGCGCCGCCAGTTCGAGCCCGACCAGGTCGGCATCGGTCTCGTCACTGCGGCTGAACTTGAGCGTGATGAGTTGCGTGCCGGCCCGGGCCGCCAGGTCGCCGGCCTGGCCGAGGCCCAGCAGCTGCGCCGCGATCGACAGCGCGGCCCCGGTTCCCGCGTTCTTGGCGAGCCGCGCCCGCGCATGCTCGCGCAGCGCGTGCGCCATCTCGTGGCCCATGACCATCGCGACCTCGTCGTCGCTGAGCTTCAGCTGATCGAGGATGCCGGTGAAGAAGGCGATCTTGCCGCCCGGCATGCAGAAGGCGTTGATCTGCTTGCTGGCGATCAGGTTGACTTCCCATTTCCACGCCGCGGCGCGCGGGTTCCACTGCGCGGTGTACGGGATGATCTTCGAGGCGATGGCCCGCAGCCGCTGCAACTGGGCATTGCCGTCGGGCGCGAGCAGGCCCTTGGCCCGGGCCTGCGCCAGCAGCTGGTGGTATTGCTGGACGCCGGCGCGCTCGATGTTCTCCGCCGGCACCAGATTGCGCGCCACCGACGCCTCGCCGACCTCGACCTGCGCGAGCGCTGGCGCCGCCACGGCGGCGCCAGCCGCGAACAGGAAGGCACGCCGCCCGCGAACGGGACCGAATCGAAAATCGCAGGCCAGACACATGCGGGAATAATAAGCAGCCCCAACGACACGCCCTCAATGTCCGCACCACTGGCTGACGAAGCCCCACCTTCCCTGCCCTGGCGCGACGCGCTCAAGGTCTATCTCGAACCCGCGACGCTGCGCATGTTTGCGCTGGGCTTCTCCGCCGGCCTGCCGCTGCTCCTGGTGCTCGGCACGCTGAGCTTCCGGCTGCGCGAGGCGGGGGTCGACCGCAGCACCATCGGCTTCCTGAGCTGGGTCGGGCTCGCCTACGGCTTCAAGTGGGTGTGGGCGCCGCTGGTCGACCGGCTGCCGATCCCGCCGCTGACCACCTTGCTGGGGCGCCGCCGCGGCTGGCTGCTGCTGGCGCAGATGGGCGTGATCGCGGGCCTCGCGGGGATGGCCTTCAACGACCCCCGCGACGGCCTGCCGCCGCTGGTGTGGTGCGCCCTGCTGGTCGCCTTCGCCTCGGCGACGCAGGACATCGCGCTCGACGCCTTCCGTATCGAATCCGCCGCCACGCGCAAGCAGGCCGCGCTGGCCGCCGCCTACCAGACCGGCTACCGGCTGGCGATGATCTGGGCCGGCGCCGGCGTGCTGTGGGTCGCCGCCTGGGCCGAGCTGCCCGGCCTCGCGGGCTACCAGAACACCGCCTGGAAGACGGCCTACCTCGTGATGGCGGCCTCGATGGCGATCGGCGTCGTCACGGTGGTGCTGTCGCCCGAACCGGTGCGTGCCGCCCTGCCCCAGCCCAAGGGCGTTCGAGAGTGGCTGCGCAGCGTGCTGATCGAGCCCTTCGCCGACTTCATCCGCCGCTACCGTTGGCAGGCGGTGCTGATCCTGTCGCTGATCGCCGTCTACCGCATCAGCGACGTCGTGATGGGCATCATGGCCAACCCGTTCTACGTCGACATGGGCTTCACCAAGGACGAGGTCGCCACGGTCAGCAAGATCTACGGGGTGGTGATGACGCTGGTCGGCGCCTTCGTCGGCGGCGTGCTGTCGATGCGGCTGGGCGTGATGCGGGTGCTGATGCTGGGCGCGGTGCTGAGCGCCGCCAGCAACCTGCTGTTCGCGGGCCTGGCCGCGCGCGGGCACGACCTGACCGCGCTGGTGCTGGTGGTGTCGGCCGACAACCTGGCCGGCGGCATCGCCTCGGCGGCCTTCATCGCCTACCTGTCGAGCCTGACCAACGTCAGCTATTCGGCCACCCAGTACGCGCTGTTCAGCTCGCTGATGCTGCTGCTGCCCAAGTTCATCGCGGGCTATTCCGGCGTGTTCGTCGACAACTTCGGCTACAGCGCCTTCTTCATCGGGACGGCGGCGCTGGGGGTGCCGGTGCTGCTCCTGGTGGCGCTGGCGTCCCGGGCCGCCGCCAGGGGCGGGGCAGCGCGCGGGGGTTGATGCGCGGAAGATCCAGAGTGGCGCCATAATGAAGCCACTTTGGAGGTGGTCATGGCCAACTTGTCAGTCAAGGATGTTCCGGATGATCTGGCCGAGCGCCTGCGGCAGCGCGCGGCCCGCAATCACCGCTCGTTGCAGGGCGAGTTGATGGCCATCATCGAGCAAGCGGTCAACGCCGCCCCTGACGGGCCGCCCAGGCCGGCGCCGGCGCCGGCCCAGCCGGTCGGCGAGGGCTGGGGCGGCCGCGCCATCCTGCGGCGCGGCGGCAAGCCGATCGAGCAGATCGCCGCCGAGCACCGCGCCCGCTTCCCGTCACCCATCGAGGCCGGCCCGCTGGGGGTCGACATCATCCGCGCCGACCGGGACGCGCGTTGAGCGCGCCTGCGCTCCATGTGGCCGAGCCGCCGGCGGCCTATCGCCTGCGCCCGCCGATGGTGGTGGACTGCAGCGCCATCGTCGCCATCCTGTTCGACGAACCGGCGCGCGACGCCGCGCTGGCGCGCCTGGCCGGCCATGCGCTGCATGCGCCCAATCTGCTCGACCACGAGATCGTCAGCGTCGCGCTCAAGAAGCGCCTGCAGGACTGGCCTGCGGCGTCGCTTGCTCTCGCGCTCGCCGACTACGCCGCCTACGAGATCGACCTGCACCCGGTCGACCTCGGCGCCCAATACGAACTGGCCGCGCGCTACCGGCTCTCGGCGTACGACGCCGCCTACCTCTGGCTGGCAGCAGAGCTCAAGGCCCCGCTGGCGACCTTCGACGCCAGGCTCGCCGCCGCGGCGCAGGCTCACCTGAGCACGCTGCCCTGAACCGCCCCGGCGGCGCAGGGTCGAGGCATTGGCCGACTCCGGGGGCCGGCGTCCAACTGGTAGGCTGTCGAGCTTTACCCACCCGCCCCCCCGTTCCAACGTGACACCTTCACGCATCCCCCCCTTGCAGATCAGCGCCTTCACCGCGACCTCGGCCGTCGGTGTGGGCAAGGCCGCCATGACCGACGCGCTCGCGCAATCGCGCAGCGGCCTGCGCGCCAACGACTTCGGCGCCACGCCGTTGCCGACCTGGATCGGCCGCGTCGACGGCCTCGAAGAACTGCGACTGCCCGAAGCGCTCGCATCCTGGGACTGCCGCAACAACCGGCTGGCCTGGCTCGGCCTGCAGGCCGACGGCTTCCTGGAAGCGGTTGCCGCGGCCCGCGAGCGCTACGGCCCGACCCGCATCGCGCTGATCCTCGGCACCTCGACCTCCAGCATCGGCGAGACCGAGGCCGCCTACACCCAGCTGGCCGATGGCGCCTTCCCGCCCGGCCAGCAGCGCCCGCAGGTGCACACGCCGCATTCGCTCTCGCTCTTCGTGCAGCAGGCGCTGGGCCTCGAAGGCCCCTCCGAGACCATTTCCACCGCCTGCTCGTCGAGCGCCAAGGTGTTCGCCTCGGCCGAGCGCCTGATCCGCCTCGGCCTGGTCGATGCGGCCGTGGTCGGCGGCGTCGACACGCTGTGCGGCAGCGTGCTGTTCGGCTTCAACTCGCTCGAACTGGTGTCGCCCGAGCCCTGCCGGCCCTTCGACGCCGCCCGCAACGGCATCAGCCTCGGCGAGGCCGCGGGCTTCGCGCTGGTGGAGCGCGGCCGCGGCCCGCTCGAGCTGCTGGGCTACGGCGAGGCCAGCGATGCCCACCACATGTCGACCCCGCACCCCGAGGGCCTGGGCGCCGAGAAAGCGCTCGACGACGCCCTGGCCCGCGCCGGCCTGGCGACCGACGCCATCGACTACATCAACATGCACGGCACCGCCAGCACCAAGAACGACGAGGTCGAAGGCGCGATGGTGGCCCGCCGCTTCCCCGACACCACCCACGCCAGCTCGACCAAGGGCTTCACCGGCCACACGCTGGGCGCGGCCGGCATCGTCGAGGCCGTGATCAGCCTGCTGGCGATCGAGACCGGCCTGAAGCCGGGCAACGTGAACACCACCACGCTCGACGCCGACTGCGGTCCGCAGATCAAGCTGCAGCCCGCCCGCGGCGAGGTGCGCTATGCACTGAGCAATTCATTCGGCTTCGGCGGCAACAACTGCTCGCTGGTCTTCGGCAAGGGAGCCGCAGCATGAGCGCAGCAAAGACCCCCACCCTCTACATCGAAGGCCCGGCCTTCTGGGCTGCGACGCTGCCGGGCTGGGAGATCGCCAGCGCGGTCTTCCGCGGCGAAGGCGCGCCGGCCGACCCGCCCGCCAAGCGGCCCTCGCCGCAGCTGCTGGCGCCGGCCGAACGCCGCCGCGCACCCGACACGGTGGCGCTGGCGCTCGAAGTGGCGGCCGCCGCCGTGGCCGCCTCGGGCCGCAATGCCGCCGACCTGCCCTGCGTGTTCGCCTCGGCGCACGGCGACCTCGGCATCAACGACTACATGTGCGGTACGCTGGCGACCGACCCGCTGCTGCTGTCGCCGATCAAGTTCCACAACTCGGTGCATAACGCCGCGGTCGGCTACTGGACCATCGGCACGGGCTGCATGGCGGCCAGCAACTCGCTCGCCGCCTACGAGAGCAGCTTCGCTTCCGGCCTGCTCGAAGCGGCCGCGCAGTGCGCCGCCGACCAGCGCGCCGTGCTGCTGGCCGGCTACGACATGCCGGCCGTCGGCGCGCTGGCCTCGGTCACCACCAGCCGCGAGATGCTGGCCGTGGCCCTGGTGCTGTCGCCCACGCGCACCGCCCGCACCGTGGCCTCGTTCGAATGGACGCTGGCCGCCGGCGCCGCGCCGGCGACGCGGGCCCGCAGCGCCGCGGCTCGCGCGCTGGAGGTCAACGCCATGGCCGATGCGCTGCCGCTGTTCGAGGCGCTGGCCCGCGCAGAGCCGGAGTCGCTGAGCCTGCCACTGTCGGCCACGCTGTCGCTGCAGCTGCAGCTGCAGCCCGAACTCCAGCTCGAAACGCAGAGCTGAAGGCCCGCCCATGGACGCTGCCCACCACGCGCACGATGTCGTGATCATGGGTGGCGGACTGGCGGGACTCACGCTGGCGCTGCAGCTGCGCCAGCGCTTTCCCGACATCGATGTCGTGGTGCTCGAGCGCCGCTCGCACCCGGTGCCGCACGCCACCCACAAGGTGGGCGAGTCATCGGTCGAGATCGGCGCCCACTACTTCGACACCGTGCTCGGCCTCAAGCCGCACATGCAGGCCGCCCAGCTGCGCAAGTTCGGCTTCCGCTTCTTCTTCAGCGAGGGCCGGCGCGACATCGACCAGGTGACCGAGATCGGCGCCAGCCGCTACCTCTCGGTGCCGAGCTACCAGATCGACCGCGGCATCTTCGAGAACTACCTGGCCGAAGAGGCCACGCGCCAGGGCGTGCGCTTCATCGACAGCGCGACCGTGCGCCGCATCGACCTGGCCGAAGACTCCCGCGAGCCGCATTGCATCGAATGGTCCGACGGCGGGCAGACGCATGCGATCCGCAGCCGCTGGCTGGTCGATGCCTGCGGCCGTGCCGGCATGCTCAAGCGCAAGCTCGGCCTGCAGCAGGCCAACGCCCACGAATGCAACGCCGTCTGGTTCCGCATCGGCGAGCGCATCCCGGTCGACGACTGGTCCGACGACCCGCAGTGGCGCACGCGCTGCGAGCCGCAGTCGCGCTGGCTGTCGACCAACCACCTGGTCGGCGCCGGCTACTGGGTATGGCTGATCCCGTTGGCCTCCGGCTCGCACTCGGTCGGCATCGTGGCCGACCCGCGCCTGCATCCGCTCGACCGCATGGACAGCTTCGAGCGCGCCATGGACTGGCTCCAAACCTGGCAGCCGCGCCTGTACGACGCCCTCGACGACAAGCGCCACCTGCTGCAGGATTTCGCCTTCCTGCGCAACTTCTCCTACGGCTGCAAGCAGGTGTTCTCGGGCCGGCGCTGGGCGCTCACCGGCGAGGCCGGGCTGTTCCTCGACCCGTTCTATTCGCCCGGCAGCGACTTCATCGCGGTCGGCAATACCTACATCTGCGACCTGGTCGCGCACGACCGCGCCGGCCATGCGCTGGAGGCGCGGGCCCAGCTCTACGACCAGATCTACCACTCGTTCTACGAAAGCACGCTGGCGCTCTACACCGACCAGTACCCGCTGTTCGGAGACCCCGAGGTGCTGCCGGCGAAGGTCATCTGGGACTACACCTACTACTGGGGCGTGCTGGCGCAGATCTTCTTCCAGCAGCGATTGACCGACCTCGCCGTGCTGGGCAGCCTGCGCGACGAACTCCAGCACTGCCAGCGGCTCAACCTTGCGGCACAGGCCTTCTTTCGCGCCTGGTCGGCCGTCAGCCACCGGCGCAACCCGGCCGTGATGCTCGACCAGGCGGCGCTGCCATGGTTCGCGGAGCTCAACCGCAGCCTCAACGACAGGCTCGACGACGAGGCCTTCAAACACCGCATGCGGCAGTCGGCCGAACGGCTGGCCACGCTGGCGGGCGAGATGCTGGCGCGCGCGACCCGCGACCACCCGGAGCTGGAAGGCGGCGCGCTGGCCGCCCTGCTGGCCCGGGCGCCGGCGGCGGCCGCCGCGGGCACCGGCCCTCGGCTCTTCGAGACCGGATGACAGCCGTCACCAAGGTTTACCCAACTTTACGAAGCGTTCAAGCCTGCGCGACCGCGCAGGAGGAAGCTACTCCCCCAACAACCACCGTGGCACGCCGCACGGAGACAGACCGATGAGCACACCCCAACTCCTGATGATCGAAGACGACACCCGCCTGGCGCAGATGGTGGGCGAGTACCTGACGCAGTCGGGCTTCGGCTTCGCGCATGCCACCGACGGGGCCAGCGGGCTCGAGATGCTGCAGCAGCGCTCGCCCGACCTGGTGATCCTCGACCTGATGCTGCCCGACACCGACGGGCTCGAGGTCTGCCGCCGCATCCGCTCGCTGCCGGGCGGCCAGGCCAAGGTCTCGGTGCTCATGCTGACCGCCAAGGGCGACCCGATGGACCGCATCATCGGCCTGGAGATCGGCGCCGACGACTACCTGCCCAAGCCCTTCGAGCCGCGCGAGCTGCTGGCGCGCATCCGCGCCGTGCTGCGCCGCCGCGGCGAGACCGCCGGCGCGGCCGAGGGTCCCGCCGTGATGCGCTTCGGCTCGCTCGACATCGACCGCAACGCACGCACCGTCACGGTCGGCGGGGAGCCGGCCGACCTCACCTCCTACCAGTTCGACCTGCTGGTCGCGATGGCCGAGCGCGCCGGCCGCGTGCTCACGCGCGACCAGATCATGGAAGCCGTGCGCGGCCGCGAGCTCGAGGCCTTCGACCGCTCGATCGACGTCCACATGGGCCGCATCCGGGCCGCCATCGAGGTCGATGCCAAGAATCCGAAACGCATCCTCACGGTGCGCGGCGTCGGCTACGTCTTCGCCAAGCAGCAGGACTGAAAGCGGCGCCGGACCGACATGATCCTCAACCTCTACCGCCGCCACCTGTACGTCCGCATCTGGCTGGCGGTGGTGGCGGGCGTCTTCATCCTCACGCTGACGGCCAACTGGATCGTGCGCGAAGCCGCCGAGAGCGAGCGCGAACGGCTCGCGCCGCTGCCGCGCGAAGTCTCGGTGCTCGACTCCAAGGACCGCCCGATCGGCTCCGGCACCGCCACGCGCGTGCCGGGCGCGGGGCTCACCTTCGACGTCATGCTCGAAGACGGCCGCGCGCTGACGCTGCAGGTGGCGCCGCGCGGGCGGCCCGGGGGCCCGCCGCCCGGCATCCTGGCCTGGCGCACGCCTTTCGGCCTCGGCTGGATGGTGGCGATCGTCGGCATCATCGTGGCGCTGGGCGTCTATCCGATCGTGCGCCGGCTCACCAAGCGGCTCGAGGTGCTGCAGCGCGGCGTGCAGCGCTGGGGCGAGGGCGACCTGTCGGTGCGCGTGCCCGATCCGGGGCAGGACGAAGTCGCCGACCTGGCCAACGGCTTCAATGCCGCGGCCGGGCGCATCGAGGAGCTAGTGCGCTCGCACAAGTCGCTGCTGGCCAATGCCTCGCACGAGCTGCGCTCGCCGCTGACGCGCATCCGCATGAGCCTCGAGCTGATGGGCGATCGGCCCAATCCCGGAGCCCGGGAAGAGATCTCGCGCAACATCGCCGAACTCGACCAGCTGATCGACGAGATCCTGCTGGCCAGCCGGCTCGATGCCAAGGAGTCCGACATGGGCACCATCGAGACGGTCGACCTCACGGGCCTGGCGGCCGAGGAATGCGCCCGGGTCGATGCCGACCTCGAAGTGAAGGAAGGCACCGACAGCGAGGCCCTGACGGTGCGCGGCGTGCCGCGCCTGCTGCGGCGCGCGATCCGCAACCTGCTCGAGAACGCCGGCCGCTACGGCGCCGGCGAGATCAACCTGGAGATCGGCAGCCGCGCCGGCCAGGCCGAGATCCGCGTCAACGACCGCGGCCCCGGCGTGCCGGTGACGCAGCGCGACCGCATCTTCGAGCCCTTCTACCGCCTGCCCGGCGCCAGCGAGCGCAACGGCGGCGTCGGCCTCGGCCTGGCGCTGGTGAAGTCGATCACCGAGCGCCACGGCGGCAGCGTGCGCTGCGAGGACCGGCCCGGCGGCGGCGCCAGCTTCGTGATCACCCTGCCGCACTGAGCCGGCCTCGGGCGGCATCCTAAAATCCGCCCCCTATGCAGAGATCGCACATCGTCAGGCCCGCGGCCATGTTCTGGGGGCTGACGGTGTTCATGCCGGTCGGCGTCACTTACCTGTCGGCGCTGCTGCTGATGGTCGCGCTGCTGGCCGCGGGCGGCTGGCGCGAACGGGCGGTCCGGCTGCGCGGCAACCCGATGTGGTGGCCGGTGATGGCCTACGTGGTCTGGACGCTGGTCATCCTGGCGATCGGGCCGCACTACCCCGAGACGGCGTCGAACCTGGTGCACGGGCTGCGCATCGCGGCCACCGTGCTGATGGCACTGGCGCTCACGCGCGAAGAGGCGGTCTGGGCGGTACGCGGCTTCTGGATCATGGGGCTCGTGAACATCGTGATGATCGCGCTCTACTACACCGTGGGCTTCCCGATGCTGGAGCCCTGGCGCGGCGTGCTGATCCTGATCGGCAACAAGTCGATCAGCAATGCGCTGCTGTTCACCATCATGGCCGCGACGGCCACGGTGTACGGGCTCAAGGCGCTCACCGGACATCGCCCCTGGCGGGCCCTCGCGGCCTTCGCGCTGGTCCCGGCCGTGATGGCGATCATCACCTTCACGCTGCCCTCGCGCACCTCGCTGCTGGCGCTGCTGCTGGTGATCCCGGCCGCCTGCGTGCACCAGTGGCGGCGGCAGCTCAAGGTGCTGGCGGTGGTGATGATGGTGGGCGGCGCGATCGCGATCGGCGTGCTGTGGAACTCGCCGGTGGTGCAGCAGAAGTTCGCGGTCGGCATCCAGGAGATCGAGGCCGCGCAGGCCGGCGAGATCTCCGAGGCCAGCTGGGTCGTGCGCTACTACATGTACCGCGACACGGCCCGCATGATCATCGACCGGCCCTTCGACGGCTGGGGCATCGGCGGCTGGACCGAGCAATGGCACCTGCGCGGGCCCAAGCTGCTCGACTACAAGAACATGCCCCACAACGACTTCCTGTGGATGGGCGCGCAGGGTGGCGTGCCCGGCGCGCTGAGCCTGCTGGTGATCGTGCTGGCCTCGGTCTGGATCGCCTGGCGCCGCGACGACCTGGCCGGGCGCCAGGCCTTCGTCGCCACGCTGGTGCTGCTGATCGCCACCAGCGTCAACTCGGCGCTGCGCGATGCCCAGATCGGGCTGGCGCTGCTGTGGGTCGCGATGGTCTACCTGCGGCTGGCGCAGGAGCCGGGGGATTCGTGGCGCGGGCTGCTGCCTTCGCTGCGGCGCTCGTAGCCCACGAACGGCCCGAAGAACACCATTTCGCGCTCGAGGCCGGCGGCGAGTTCTTCCTGCTTGGGCAGTTCGTCGATGAACTCGGGCCACGCCTGCGCGACATGGCGCGACCACTCGCCGGGATCGAGCCGGCTGATCGGCCCCTGGGTGGCCAGGAACTCGAAGCCCTTCGAGGTCAGCTTGCTGACCGCGAGCCGCGTGGCGGACTCGGGGTCCGGCGCCGTCGCGTAGGCCGACACATAGGCACCCGCGAGGGTCGACGGCAGGGTGCCGTTCGAGCCTCGCCCAAGCTTGACGTTGACAAGGTACAAGCCGCGCACAGCAACCCCGGCAGGCTCAGTGGTGGTGGCCTGCCGCCTCGCCGGCCTTGAGCCGGTAGACCGTGCCGCAGTACGGGCACTTGGCTTCGCCGGTGCGCGCGACGTCGAGATAGACCTTGGGGTGGGCGCTCCACAACTGCATGTCGGCCTTGGGGTTCGGGCAGAACACGCCGCCCTGGTCGTTCAGGTCGCGGGCGAGGAGTTCGATGGTGCTCTTGGGGGTGGACATCGCTTTTTCAGACCTTGGTGAGCCAGTGGGCATATTTGGGGTTCTTGCCGTTCACGATGTCGAAGAAGGCGCTCTGGATCTTCTCGGTGATGGGGCCGCGCGATCCGATGCCGATCTCGACGCGGTCGAGTTCGCGGATCGGCGTGACCTCGGCCGCGGTGCCGGTGAAGAAGGCTTCATCGGCGATGTAGACCTCGTCGCGCGTGATGCGCTTCTGCACGACCTCGATGCCGAGGTCCTTGCAGATGTGCAGGATGGTGTTGCGCGTGATGCCGTTGAGCGCGCCGGCCGACAGGTCGGGCGTGTAGACCACGCCGCCCTTGACCACGAAGATGTTCTCGCCCGCGCCTTCGGAGACGAAGCCGCTGGCATCGAGCAGCAGCGCCTCGTCGTAGCCGTCGTCGAGCGCTTCCATGTTGGCCAGGATCGAGTTGCTGTAGTTGCTGACCGCCTTGGCCTGCGTCATCGTGATGTTGACGTGATGCCGCGTGTAGCTCGAGGTCTTCACGCGGATGCCGCGCTTCATGCCCTCTTCGCCCAGGTAGGCGCCCCAGGCCCAGGCCGCGACCATGGCGTGGATCTTGTTGCCCTTGGGGCTGACGCCCAGCTTCTCGGAGCCGATCCAGACCAGCGGGCGCAGGTAGCAGCTGTCGAGCTTGTTCTCGCGCACCACCTGTTTCTGGGCCTCGTTGACCTGTTCCTGGCTGAAGGGGATCTTCATGCGCAGGATCTTGGCGCTGTTGAACAGCCGCTCGGTGTGCTCGGCCAGGCGGAAGATCGCGGTGCCGTTGACCGTGTTGTAGGCGCGCACGCCCTCGAAGACGCCGCAGCCGTAGTGCAGCGTGTGGGTCAGCACGTGGATCTTGGCGTCGCGCCAGTCCACGAGATCGCCGTCCATCCAGATCTTGCCGTCACGATCGTCCAGTGCGGGGGGCAGTGCGCTCATGTCTTTGTCCTTCAACCGGGGGGTATGTCGCAAAAGCTTTCGATTTTACGGCGGCGGGCCGAAGGCGCCGGACCGACAATGGTCGGTTTTTTGCCAACCCGCCAGAGAAAAAGGATTTCAGTGTCCGTCTTCAAGAACGTCATCGTCTACCGCATCGAAGCCACCTGGTCGCAGTCGCTCGACCAGGTCGAGCAGGGGCTGGCCGCGCAGCGCTTCGTCCCCTGCAGCCCGTCGCAGGAAAAATCCGCCGGCTGGGTCGAGCCCCGCGGCCAGGAACACGGCCCGCTGGCCGAATCGGTCGCCGGCCAGTGGCTGCTCGAATACATGATCGAGACCAAGACCCTGCCCGCCTCCGTCGTGCGCCGCAAGGTCGACGAACGCGCGGCCCAGATCGAGGCCACCACCGGCCGCAAGCCCGGCAAGAAGGAAAAGAAGGAACTCAAGGAAGACGTCACCCACGAGCTGCTGCCGCTGGCCTTCACGCGCCATGCGCGGGTCGCGGTGTGGATCGACCCGAAGGCCCGCCGGCTGGTGGTGAACTCAAGCAACGCGGCGCGTGCCGACGAAGTGGTCACTAGCTTGGTGAAATCGCTCGATGGCTTCGCGGTGGCCCTGGTCAACTCGCAGGTCGAGCCGGCGGCGGCGATGTCCGAATGGCTGTCGAGCCAGGAGCCGCCCGCCGGTTTCACGATCGACCGCGAGTGCGAGCTCAAGGCCACCGACGAATCCAAGGCCGTGGTGCGCTACGCCAAGCACCCGCTGGACATCGACGAGGTGCGCGAGCACATCGCCGCCGGCAAGCGCCCGACCCGGCTCGCGATGTCCTGGGACGACCGCGTCTCCTTCGAGCTGACCGAAGGCCTGCAGCTGCGCAAGATCGTGTTCCTCGAAGGCACGCTGGACGACGCGCCGGCCGGCGGCAAGGAAGACGACTTCGACGCCAACGCGGCGATCGCCACCGGCGAGCTGGGCCAACTGGTGCCCGAGCTGCTGGAGGCGCTGGGCGGCGAGATGAAGCTCGGCACCGCGGCGGCCACGGATGCGGCGCCCGCGACCCCGTCGGCGCGCCCGGCCGAAGAAGCGGCGCTGGAAGACGAATCCGCGCCGTTCTAGGGCCCGTTCAGGCCCTGAGCTTGCTCAGACCGGCGGGCGCAGCGCGTCCGCCGCGCCGGGCTTGACCGCATCGGCGCTCGGCGCCCCGGCTGCAGTCTCGTCTTCGATCGCCTCGGGACGCACCAGGGTCCATTCGGTGACCTTGCCGCCGACGAAGGTGACATCGACCCAGGAGCCGCCGGCATCGGTCCAGCGGAACAGCTCGGGCTGCTCGTCCTTGGGCGAACGCAGCTCGCCGAGCGCGCGCGTCATGGCGATCACGTGCAGCAGCGTGGCCTTGCGCTTGAGCTTGGCGTTGAGCATGACCGCACTGGCAACCGTGCCGATCGGCCGGTCGGCCGCGCGCTTGAGCACCTGCATCGTGCGGTTGAAGTGCATCAACAGGAACATGACGATGGCGCCGCCGACCAGCGCGACGCCGGCCCAGCCGTAGCTGCGATAGGCCACGCCGAGCAGGATCAGGCCGCCGACGGGGACGAAGAGTTTGCTGAGATTCATGGGCGGGATTGTCGCGCGCCGCTCAGATGTGGAAGGCGGCCAGCGCGCCGACGATGATCCCCACCCCGGCGACGCCGAGCATTCCCCACTCGAGCCACTTGCGGCGCGTGAGCAGCGCCATGGCCGCCAGCGCGATCGATACCTGGAGCGCGGTGGTCGCCTGGGCCCAGCGGTGGTGCTGGTGCATCTGCTCTTCGGACTTCCGGTCCCAGTCGACGGCTTCCTTCTCGAGCTGCTGCGCGACCAGCAGGATCTCTGCCTTCTCCTTGTCGTAGCGGGCGATCTTGTCCTGCCAGGACACCTTGCGGTCCTCCGACGACATGTCGCGCGCGAGCTCGGCGAGGGACTGCTTCGTGCTCTTGGCCTGGTAGAAGTTCCACTGGTTCGAGGCCTCGGTCTTCTTGATGCCCGCGTTGTTCTTGTAGAGGCCCGCGTTGGCCTGGGTGTGGCCGCCCATGTAGGCGAATATCGCCCCGACCGTGGCGATGATCGCGGTGCACACCGCGATCTGGCTGGTCATGCTCTTGCGTCCGGTGCCGTCGCCTGCATCCGCAGGATGGGCATCGTGCGAACCGGCGTGCTCGAGCTCGTGGTCGTGCGGTCCGTGCACGTGAAAGCCGCTTCCTGACATCGCTGTCTCCCGAATATTGAATTGAATGGTCTAGAGCGGGCGCAAGTATGCCCATCCGTGGACCCTGCTTGAACTCGATGCGATGGCGCGCTATTTTCCATTCATCGGATCCCCACAAGGGCATGCGCGATCTGCTGACGTGCGGCAGAAGGCTGGCGCAGGACAAGAGAGGGGCCGCTCGCCATGACAAAGTACTGCAACGACTGCCACACGGCCAACAAGGACCGCGCCAGGTATTGCTGCCTGTGCAAGGGCAGGTTCTCGGGCGTGCGCTTCAGCGCCCACCTGTCCGCCAGCACCTTCCCCGATTCGCTCTCGCTGCAGCATCAAGCACTGCGAGCGCCGCCGGCCCCCCGGCCGCGGCGCGGCCGATCGGTGCCCACGCGCATCAGCCTGCTGCTCATCTTCCTGTTGCTGCTGCTCGCGCCCTCGGTCCCCGAGGAGTTGCGCCGCGGCCCCGCCGAATGGTCGCTGGTCCGGAATTCGGTCGCCGCCGCCTGGCAGCGGACCTGGACCTCGATTTCCGCTGCGGCCACGTCCGGCACAGCAAGCAGCCCCCCCGCCGGGCCCTCCGGGGCTTCGGCCCCGACCGGCCCGGATCCAGCCCCCGACTACGCGCCCGCACCCTCCGAGGCGGCCCTGACCGCGGTCGCCGCTCCCGGCGGCGAGGCCGTGGTTCCGGCCGCAGCCGGTTGCGCCGAAGCGCGTGCCGCGCTGGCACTCTGCCCGGAGTAGCCCTCGGCGAAACGTTGAGTGGCCGGCGGTTCATCCGCACCAAACCGGCGACCGATGCGCCACAAAGGCGCAGCGCGCGCCTGCCTGCGGCCGCGTCGGCGCCGATTTCCGCCCGAACAGGCCCGGAAGCCTCCGGCATGGATGTTGCTTGACAAGCTCCACTGTTCCGCCGGCAGCGTTGCCGCGGATTTTTGCAGTGCCTCCGCTAATGACGGCGGGATTCGAGCGAACCACCGGTAACGACGCCACCGGTTCGCCTGTTCCAACCCAATTCGCATCCGTTCAGCGCGGGGGCCCACTGCAGGCTGTCTTTCCGACAGCCTTTTCCTGTGGTCCTGACCCCGTCGCTCGAGCGGCCGCGTGCAGGAATCCGACATGAAAATCGCAGTGATTGGCCACGGCATGGTGGGCCACAAGTTTCTCGAGCAACTCCACGAGCTCGGCCTCGCCGATGCGCAGGTCACGGTGCTGTGCGAGGAGCCGCGTCCGGCCTACGACCGGGTGCACCTGTCCGAGTTCTTCGCCGGCAAGACGGCGGAAGACCTGTCGCTGGTCGAGCCCGGCTTCTTCGAGCGCAGCGGCTTCACGCTGCGCCTGGCCGCCCGCGCCGTCGCCATCGAGCGGCGCGACAACACCGTCACCACCGCAGACGGCGAGGTGCTGCACTACGACAAGCTGGTGCTGGCCACTGGCTCGGCGCCCTTCGTGCCTGCGGTGCCGGGCCGCGACCGCCCGCACTGCTTCGTCTATCGCACCATCGAGGACCTCGAGGCCATGAAGGCCAGCGGCGCCCGCTCGAAGACCGGCGTGGTCGTCGGCGGCGGCCTGCTGGGCCTCGAATGCGCCAAGGCCCTGCGCGACATGGGCCTCGAAACCCACGTGGTCGAGTTCTCGCCGCGGCTGATGGCGGTGCAGGTCGACGAAGGCGGCGGGCGCGCGCTGCGCAACAGCATCGAGGGCCTGGGCCTGCACGTGCACACCGGCCGCAACACGGTGGAGATCACCGACGGCGCGAGCGCGCGCCACCGCATGGTGTTCGCCGACGGCAGCCACCTGGAGACCGACATGATCGTGTTCTCCGCCGGCATCCGGCCGCGCGACGAACTGGCGCGCCAGTGCGTGCTGGCGGTCGGCCCGCGCGGCGGCGTGGCGATCGACAGCCACTGCCGCACCAGCGACCGCGACGTCTACGCGATCGGCGAATGCGCCTCTTGGAACGAGCAGACCTTCGGCCTGGTCGCGCCGGGCTACGACATGGCCCGCGTGGCCGCCCGGCACATCGCCGGCCAGGACGACGCCGCCTTCACCGGCGCCGACATGAGCACCAAGCTCAAGCTGATGGGCGTCGATGTCGCCAGCATCGGCGACGCGCACGGCAAGACGCCGCGGTCGCGCGCCTACCAGTACGTCAACGAGCACAAGCAGATCTACAAGAAGATCGTGGTCAGCGAGGACGGCAAGCAGCTGCTGGGAGCGGTGCTGGTCGGCGACGCCACCGAATACGGCAGCTTGCTGCAGATGGCGCTCAACGGCATCCAGCTCCCGGCCGATCCGGAATTCCTGATCCTGCCTTCGAGCGACGGCAAGGCCAAGCCTGGCCTCGGCGTGGATTCGCTGCCCGACAGCGCCCAGATCTGCTCGTGCAACAGCGTCACCAAGGGACAGATCTGCGCGGCCGTCGCCGAAGGCGCCTGCAGCACCGCCGAACTCAAGGCCTGCACCAAGGCCGGCGCCACCTGCGGCGGCTGCGTGCCGCTGGTGGCCCAGGTGATGAAGGCCGAGATGGCCAGGCGCGGCCTGGCGGTCGACAACCACCTCTGCGAGCATTTCCCCTATTCGCGCCAGGAGCTGTACCACCTGATCCGCGTCGGCGAGATCCGCAGCTTCGAGGACCTGCTGGCCAGGCACGGCAAGGGCCTGGGCTGCGTGGTCTGCAAGCCCACCGCCGCCAGCATCTTCGCGTCCTGCTGGAACGAGTTCGTGCTCAAGAAGGACCTGGCCTCATTGCAGGACAGCAACGACTACTTCCTCGGCAACATCCAGAAGGACGGCAGCTATTCGGTCGTGCCGCGCATGCCCGGCGGCGAGGTCACGCCCGAGGGGCTGATCGCGGTCGGCCAGGTGGCGAAGAAGTACGGCCTCTACACCAAGATCACCGGCGGCCAGCGGGTGGACCTGTTCGGTGCCCGCGTCGAGCAGCTGCCGCCGATCTGGGAGGAGCTGATCGCCGCCGGCTTCGAATCGGGCCATGCCTACGGCAAGTCGCTGCGCACCGTGAAGAGCTGCGTCGGCTCGACCTGGTGCCGCTTCGGCGTCGCCGACAGCGTCGGCCTCGCAGTCGAGCTGGAGAACCGCTACAAGGGCCTGCGCGCGCCGCACAAGATCAAGTTCGGCGTCTCGGGCTGCACCCGCGAATGCGCCGAGGCGCAGGGCAAGGACGTCGGCATCATCGCCACCGACAAGGGCTGGAACCTCTACGTCTGCGGCAACGGCGGCATGAAGCCGCGCCACGCCGAGCTGATCGCCTCCGACCTGGGCAAGGACGAGCTGGTCCGGCTGATCGACCGCTTCCTGATGTTCTACGTGCGCACCGCCGACCGGCTGCAGCGCACCAGCACCTGGCGCGACAACCTCGAGGGCGGGCTCGACTACCTCAAGGGCGTGCTGATCAACGACACGCTCGGCCTCGGCGCCGAGCTCGAAGCCCAGATGCAGCACGTGGTCGACACCTACCAGTGCGAGTGGAAGACCGCGGTGAACGACCCGGTCACGCGCCAGCGCTTCCGCTCCTTCGTCAACAGCGAGAAGCCCGACGAGCACATCGTGTTCGTGCAGGAGCGCGGCCAGATCCGGCCGGCCCGCGTGGAAGAACGCGCCGAATCCGGCAGCACCGACGTCGCCACCGCCTGAACACCCGAGGACCTCCCCCATGAGCAACACCGAAACCTCCCGCTGGACCGCGGTCTGCGCCGCCGGCGACATCCTGCCCGACACCGGCGTCTGCGCCCTGGTCGAGGGCGTGCATGTCGCGATCTTCCGCGTCGGCCGCGAGCAGGCGCTCTACGCCATCGACAACGTCGACCCCAAGGCCGGCGCCAGCGTGCTCTCGCGCGGACTGGTGGGCAGCATCGGCGAGCGCATCGTCGTCGCCTCGCCGCTCTACAAGAACCACTTCGACCTGCAGAGCGGCGAATGCATCGAGGCGCCAGAGCACTCGGTGCGCGCCCATGCGGTGCGCGTCCATGAGGGCCGCGTGCTGGTCGCGCTCGCCTGATCCCCCGCATCGCGGCTTCACTTCATTTCAAGTCTCCAAGGAATCCCCATGGCCTACCTAGCCCCTGCCGAGTTCGTGACCAAGATGGTCGACGCCGGCGAATCCAAGCTGCTGATGTCGACCCGCGACACGCTGATCCGCTCCTACATGGCCGGTGCCATCCTGGCGCTGGCCGCGGCCTTCGCGGTCACCGTGACCGTCAACACCGGCAACCCGCTGGTCGGCGCGATGCTGTTCCCGGTCGGCTTCATCATGCTGTACCTGATGGGCTTCGACCTTTTGACCGGCGTCTTCACGCTGGTGCCGCTGGCCGTGCTCGACAAGCGCCCCGGCGCCACCTGGCGCGGGTGCTTCCGCAACTGGGGCCTGGTGTTCGTCGGCAACTTCGCGGGTGCGCTGACGGTCGCGGTCTTCATGGCGATCATCTTCACCTTCGGCTTCAGCGAAGCCCCGAATGCGGTCGGCGAGAAGCTCGGCCACATCGGCGAGGGCCGCACGCTGGGCTATGCGGCGCACGGCGCCGCCGGCATGCTGACCCTGTTCATCCGCGGCGTGATGTGCAACTGGATGGTGTCCACCGGCGTGGTCGCCGCGATGATGTCGACCACGGTGTCGGGCAAGGCCATCGGCATGTGGATGCCCGTGATGATCTTCTTCTACATGGGCTTCGAGCATTCGATCGTCAACATGTTCCTGTTCCCCACCGGCCTGCTGCTGGGCGGCAAGTTCACGCTGATGGACTACCTGATCTGGAACGAGATCCCGACGGTGCTCGGCAACCTGGTCGGCGGCCTGACTTTCGTCGGCGCGACGCTGTACGCCACCCACTACAAGACCGCGCCCAAGCGCGTCGTGAGCTGAGCCGCGGCTTGCAGTCTCTGCGCGTGACCCTCGGCCAGCACTCGCTGGCCGCTCCGGGTTCGGTGAACCAGGATTTCCACGGCGCGATGCTGCCGCAGGGATCGCTGCGCAACGCCAAGGGCATCGCGGTCGCGCTGGCCGACGGCATCGGCTCCAGCCGCGTGAGCCAGGTGGCGAGCGCGGCCGCGGTGCGCGGCTTCCTGGACGACTACTACGCCACCTCCGATGCCTGGTCGGTGCGCCGCTCGGCGCAGCGGGTGCTGAGCGCCACCAACTCGTGGCTGCACGCCCAGACCATGCGCAGCGACGCGCGCTTCGACAAGGACAGCGGCTATGTCTGCACCTTCAGCGCGCTGATCCTCAAGGGCCGCGACCTGCACCTGCTGCACGTGGGCGACGCGCGCATCCATCGCCTGCACCCGAACGCGCTGGAGCAGCTCACCGAAGACCATCGCATCCATGTGTCGTCGGCCGAGTCGTACCTGGGCCGCGCGCTGGGCGCGGCCCCGAACGTCGAGATCGACTACCGCTGCTGGCAGGCGGAGGTCGGCGAGGTCTACCTGCTGGCCACCGACGGCGCCTACGCGCACATCGACGCGCAGGCGGTGCACCAGGCGCTCGCCGCTTGCGGCGACGACCTCGACGAGGCCGCGCGCCTGCTCGCGGCCGCGGCGCAGGCCAGGGGCGGCGACGACGACAGCACCGTGCAGCTGCTGCGCATCGACGAGCTTCCGCTGGCCGACGCGGCGCCGCTGCAATCGCAGCGCGAGGGCCTGTCGATGCCGCCGGCACTGGCGCCGCGGGCCAGCTTCGACGGTTTCACGCTGGTGCGCGAGCTGCACCTGAGCTCGCGCAGCCATGTGCACCTGGCGGTGGACGAGGCCACCGGCCGGCAGGTGGTGCTCAAGCTGCCTTCGATCGACCTGCGCGACGACCCGGACTACCTCGATCGCTTCGTTCTCGAGGAGTGGGTGGCGCGGCGCGTCGACAGCATCCACGTGCTCAAGGCCAGCCCGATCGACCGGCCGCGCACGCACCTGTACGTGGCGATGGAGTACGTCGACGGCCAGACGCTCGCGCAATGGATGATCGACCACCCTCGCCCCCCGCTGGACAGCGTGCGCGGCATCGTCGAGCAGCTCGCCAAGGGGCTGCAGGCGCTGCACGGCAAGGAGATGCTGCACCAGGACCTGCGCCCCGAGAACGTGATGATCGACCGCACCGGCACCGTCAAGATCATCGACCTGGCGACCACCCATGTGGCGGGACTGGCCGACGGCGCGCGCGACCCGCGTGCGCTGGCCATCGAAGGCAGCCTGCAGTACACGGCGCCCGAGTACTTCACCGGGCAGGGCGGCAGCCCGAGGTCGGACCTCTTCTCGCTGGCGGTGCTCGCCTACCAGATGCTCACGACGCAGCTGCCGTACGGCTTGCAGGTCTCCCGCGTGCGGACCCGCGCCGACGCCAACCGGCTGCACTACCTGCCGGTGCGCCACTTCAGGCCGGAGCTGCCGGCATGGGTGGATGCGGTGCTGCACAAGGCGCTGCAGCCGGACCCCGCCCGGCGGCAGCAGGCGGTGTCCGAGTTCGCCTACGACCTGCGGGCGCCGGGGCAGGAGTTCCTGCGGCCCCGGCTGTCGCCCCTGATCGAGCGCAACCCGGTGCGCTTCTGGCAGTGCACGACCGTGCTGCTCGCGGCCGCCGTCGTGCTGCTGCTCGGGCTGCGCCTGGCCGGCCACTGAGTCCGGCGACTACCGGCTCCCTGGCGCCGGCGCCTCATCAATCGGGGGGATTCCAAGCACCGCCGCCGCCAGCAAAGTCCCTGGGTTTTGCTCAAAGGAGGGGTGATATGGAATCTTTGGCTCCAATGGTCCTGGTTGCGCTCGCCGTCGCCGGCGGCTGGATCTGGGACCTCATCGCCCACCGCGAGGCCAGCCGGCGCGACCGCGAGCTCAGGCGCCGGCTGCGGCAGTCGATGGAGACGATCCGGGAGACGACGCTGAGGTAGCTCGCCACGCCGCCACGCGGCCCGGCCCTTGGCGCAGAATGCTCCACCCGTGCAGCGCAGCCCGGACCAGGCCGCGCACGGCTTCATCACCTTGAGACGAGGAGACGAACATGGCATTCAATGGTTCCGCCATCGCGGCCTTGCTGGACGCGGCCGTATCGAAGGGCGCCCTGCACGGCGTCGCGGCATTGGTGGTCGACCGCAACGGTCCGCTGTTCCAGCATGCCGCCGGCGAAGCCAGCGAGCGCACCTTGTTCCGCAACGCCTCGATGACCAAGGCGGTCGCCACGACCGCGGCACTGCAGCTCGTGGAACAGGGGCGGCTGGGCCTCGACGCCACGGTCGAATCCATCCTGCCGGAGTTCGGAGAGCTGAAGATGCTCGACGGCTTCGACGGCGACACGCCGCGCCTTCGGCCGCCTGCCAGCAAGGCCACGGTGCGCCAGCTCATGACGCACTCGGCCGGCCTGGGCTACTTCTTCCTCAACGAGAAGCTGCTGCGATACCACGTGCTGACCGGCGAGCCCAATCCGCTGTCGGGTCTCAAGCGCAGCCTGTCGGTGCCGCTGGTCAACGACCCGGGCACCGCCTGGGAGTACGGCGTCAACACCGACTGGCTCGGGCTGGTGGTCGAGAAGATCTCGGGCCAGAGCCTCGGCAGCTACCTGCGGCAGCACGTCTACGGGCCGCTGGGCATGAACGACTCGACCTTCGCGCCGACCAGCGAACAACGCGAACGGCTGCTGCGCGTGATGCAGCGCCAAGCCGACGGCAAGCTCGCGCCATCGCCGCACGACCTGCCGCCGACCTCGGAGTGGGAGGCCGCCGGCCACGGCTCCTACGGGACGGTGCAGGACTACGGCCGCTTCGTGCAGGCCTGGCTGAACGACGGCGCCGGCATCCTGAAGCCCGCCACCGTGCAGATGGCGCTGCAGGACCACCTCGGCAAGATCGAGCTGCCGGCGCTCTTGAAGTCGACGATGCCCGAACTGTCCAACGACGTGCCTTCGCTTCCGGTGCCGCAGGGCTGGGGCCTGGGCTTCCATCTCACGCTGGCCGACCTGCCGGGCATGCGCAGCAACGGCACCGGCGACTGGGCGGGCGTCTTCAACTCGTACTACTGGATCGACCGCGCGAAGGGCATCGGCGGGGTTTTCATGACGCAGCTGCTGCCCTTCTTCGACATGCCGGTGGTCGAGACGCTGATGGGTTTCGAGATGGCGGTGTACCAGCAGGTGGGCGCGGCCGTACCCGCGGCTTGAGCGACGACAATCTCCGGCCGCGGAGCACGTCGAGCTCCGCTTTCAGCGATCCATGTTCACCCTGACCCGCCTGACATTCCAACGCGCCCGGAAAGAGCGCCTGCCCCAGGTTGCCGGCAGCCTGACCTTCACGACCCTGCTGTCGATCGTGCCCTTGCTGGCCGCGAGCTTCGCGCTGTTCACGCAGTTCCCGATCTTCAGGCGCTTCAAGGACGCGCTGCAGGAGATCCTGCTGAGCCGGCTGCTGCCCGCCGACATCGCGCGCACGGTGCTGAAGTACCTGAACCAGTTCGCCGCCAACGCCAGCGGCCTGACCTGGGTCGGCTCGCTGTTCCTGCTGGGCGCAGCCGTCGCGATGCTGCTGACCGTCGAGAACGCGCTGAACCAGATGTGGCAGGTGCGCAAGAACCGGCCCTTCCTCAGGCGGATCGGCCTCTACCTGCTGATGCTGGCGGTCGGGCCGCCGGTGCTGGGCCTGAGCCTGTGGGCGACCTCGTATCTGCTGGGCAGCTCCGCAGGCCTGATCGGCGCGCTGCCGCGATCGCTCGCATTCGTGCTCGACCTCGGGCCGTTCATGCTCGGCGTGGTCGCGCTGACGAGCTTGTTCTATCTCGTTCCGAACACCCCTGTGCGGCTGCGCGACGCGATCGCGGGCGGCGTGCTCGCCAGCGCGGCCTTCGAACTGGGCAAGCGCGGCTTCACCGCCTACCTGGTCAAGGTGCCGACGTACAAGGCGCTGTACGGGGCCTTCGCCGCGCTCCCGATGTTCCTGCTGTGGGTGTACTTCTCGTGGCTGGTGACGCTGGTGGCGGCCATGATGACGGCCAACCTGGCGCTCGGCCGGCGGCGGGCGGGAGGCAAGGCCGCTCGCGCCTGACGGGCTCGGCCAAGGGGTAATCTCCGTGTCGATGAGCCCACCCGAACCCCGCCCCGCATCCGTCTGGAGCCGCTTCTGGTCGCCAAGGAGCTTCCTCGAACGGGTGCCGGCCGAGGCATCCGACCAGGAGGCGGAGGCCATCGTGCAGAGGAACGACCTCTGGCTCAAGACCTACATGGATATGTACATTCTGAGGTGGGGCGGACTGTGGGCGGCCTCGCTGGCGGCGGCGCTGCTCCTGATGGAGGGCGCGGGCCTGCTGTTCGCGCTCGCGCTGGCCGCGAACCTGGCGGCGCTGTGCGGCCTGGTCGCCATGATCCTGACCTATCGCCGCGCGGCCAGGGCGGTGCAGGAACGAGCCCCGGACAAGGGCGGGCGATGACGAAAGGAGTCGGGCATGAAGACGACATCTTGGCGCGGCGCCTTGCGCCTGCTGGCATGGGGCATCAGCACCCTGGCCTTGCTGGGCATGAGCGCATGCGGCGGCGGTGACGATGGCTTCGTGCTCCCTGCCGCCAGCACGCCCCCCGCGGGCCTGCACTACGAGCGCAATGCGGTCGTCTACGCGCTGGGCCAGCAGATCAAGCCGAACGCACCGATCAGCAGCGGCGGCCGGATCCTGCGCTATGCCATCCGTCCGGCCTTGCCCGCCGGGCTGCAGATCGACCCGTCGACCGGCATCATCAGCGGCACGCCGCAGGTGGTGTCCGCCTCGACCCGCTACACCGTCTTCGGCAGCAACCTCGCGGGCACCGTCACGACCGGTCTGCTGATCGCGGTCAAGGCCAGGGCGGAGCCGCCCGCGAACCTGATTTTCGAGAACCAGGACGCGATCTACACCATCGGCCAGCCGATCCCGCCGAACCATCCCTCGGTGGACGGCGGGGACGTAGCCGGCTTCACGGTGCAGCCCGCGCTGCCCGCCGGGCTGCAGATCGATCCCGCCACCGGCGTCATCTCCGGCACGCCTCGCCTGCTCGCTGCGCCAACGGCCTTCACGGTGACCGCCAGCAACAGCGCCGGCGCGACCAGCACCGTGCTTCGGATCGAGGTCCGCGACCCGCCGACGGCGGCGCCCGCTTCGCTGAGCTACCTGGAACCGAAGGCCGTGTACACGGCACGCAGGCCCATCATGCCCAACCTGCCGCACAGCACCGGCGGCCCGATCAGCGCCTTCGCCGTCGCGCCGGCACTGCCCGCCGGGCTGAGCATCGACGCCATCACCGGCGTCATTTCCGGCACGCCGGAATTCGCCAGCAATCCCGCCGACTTCACGGTGACCGGCAGCAACGAGGCGGGCGCGGTGCAGGCGACGATCAACATCGTGGTGGTGCTGCCCGGCGCGGGGCTGCCGATCGACCCCACGAGCGTTCCGCGCACCAACCACAGCGCAACCTTGCTGGCGACCGGCAAGGTGCTGGTCGCCGGGGGCCATGACGACGTCGTCACCCATGCGTCGGCGGCGCTCTTCGAGCCTGGCACCGGGCTGTGGACGGCGGTCGGATCGATGAGCGCCAGCCGCTTCTTCCATACCGCCACCCCGCTGCCGGACGGCCGGGTGCTGGTGGCTGGCGGCGAAGACCTCGCAGGCGCCTTCCGCTCCTCGGCAGAGCTCTACGACCCCGCCACCGGGCAGTGGTCCGCGACCGGCGCGATGGGCGTGGCCCGGAGCGGCCACACCGCGACCCTCCTGCCCGACGGCAGGGTGCTGGTCGCCGGTGGGTCCAACGGCGGCTATCTCGCCACGGCGGAGCTGTACGACCCCGCCACCGGCCAATGGACGCCAGCCCCCGCGATGAGCACCGCCCGCAGCGTGTTCACCGCGACCTTGCTGACGGATGGCCGGGTGCTGGTCGCGGGAGGAACCAACGGCAGCCCGATCGCAGCGGCGGAGCTCTACGACCCGGCCTCCGGCCAATGGACGGCGGCCGCGCCGATGAGCGCCGCGCGCCTGACCCAGACCGCAACCCTGCTGCCGGACGGCAAGGTGCTGGTGGCGGGAGGCAACGGCGGCGCCGCGGGCGGCGGGTCGCTCGCGACGGCCGAGCTGTACGACCCCGCCACCGGCACGTGGACGTCCGCCGGCGCGATGGGCAGCGGACGCACCGGCGCCACCGCCACCCTGCTGCCCGATGGCCGGGTGCTGGTCACCGGCGGCTACGACAGCAGCAACCTCGCGCAGGCCTCGACCGAGGTCTACGACGCCGCCAGCGGCCAGTGGTCGGACTCGGGTGCGATGGTCGACGCCCGCTACTTCCACAGCGCGACCCTGTTGCCGAATGGCGATGTGCTGCTGGTCGGGGGCACCAACGACCTCCAATCCCTGGCGAGCGCGGAGCTGCATGTGCTGTAGGAGGCCCGGAATCACTAAGATCGCCCCCTGCATCTCACAGCCGATCCAGGACATCACGATGACTGCCGCCATGTTCGCAGCCCTGTGCTTCACGGTGGCCTTGCTCGTCACCACGGCTTACTTCATCATGGGTTCCATCCCGCTGCTGATCCTGAAGCACGACACGCCGCTGGACGCCCGCTTCGTGCGCGGCTTCTTCAACATCTATTACGTCGCCGCGTTCGTCACCGCGGCCGCCACGGCGCTCAGCTATGCGATCGCGGGCCGCCCGGGGCTCGCCGCGGGTGCCGCGGCGCTGGCCTTGGTCGCCATCGCCCTGCGCCGGAAGATCATCCCCAAGATGGACTCGCTGGGAGCGCAGATCGAGTCGAACTCGATGGATGCGATCCCGGGATTCCGGCGCACCCACATCATCGCGATCATGATCAACATCGCCCAGCTGGTCGCGATCGTGTGGAGCCTCACCACCTTGAGCCGATAGCCGAGGCCCCCTCCCATGAAGACCCAGTACTACACCGCCAGCAGCCTCGACGGCTTCATCGCGACGGACGACCATTCATTGGAATGGCTGTTCCCGCTCGGCGACATCAACGACACCAGCTACCCGGCCTTCATCCAGGGCGTCGGTGCGCTCGCGATGGGCTCGTCGACCTACGAATGGATGTTGCGCCACGTCGTCAAGCCGGACGCCAAGGACCCGGGCGCATGGCCCTACACCCAACCCACCTGGGTGTTCAGCAGCCGCGAGCTGCCCGCCGTGCCATCGGCCGTCATCCACTTCGTCCGGGGCGATGTCGGGCCGGTGCACGCGGCCATGAAGCGGGCTGCCGGGGGCAAGAACATCTGGCTCGTCGGCGGCGGCGATCTGGTCGGCCAGTTCCATGATGCCGGCCTGGTCGACGAGATCATCGTCCAGGTCGGCTCCGTGACCCTGGGCTCGGGCAAGCCGCTGCTTCCGCGGCGCATCGTGTCGCCATCCCTGCAGCTCAAGGAGGCCAGGTTCGTCGGGCCGGGCTTTGCAGAGCTCAGCTACGCGGTGCCGAGGAAGCCATGACGCGCGGCGCGCGGCGGCCGGCGCCCTGAACGCGTTCAGGGCTGCAGCGGCAGCTGGGTCGTCGACATCACCTGCTTGAGCACCATGAAGGTCCGGATCTGCCGCACGCCCGGCAGGTACAGCAGCTGCTCGGCGTGCAGGCGGTTGTAGCTGTCGTTGTCGCGCGTGCGCACCAGCATGAAGTAGTCGAACTCGCCGGTGACCACATGGCACTCCAGGCAGCCCGACACCTTCTGCACGGCCTTCTCGAAACTGGCGAACGACTCGGGCGTGGAGCGGTCGAGCACCACGCCGATCATGACCAGCGTGCCGAAGTCCAGCGCCTGCGCATCGAGCAGCGCCACCACCTTCCTGATCAGGCCCATGGCCTTGAGCCGCTCGACCCGCCGCAGGCAGGCCGGCGCGCTGAGATTGACCTTGGCAGCGAGCGCCACGTTGGACACCGAGGCATCGCGCTGCAGCGCGCGCAGGATGGCGCGATCGGTGCGATCCAGTTCAGGCTTGTCTTGCAATTTTGTTGTGCGCATGAGGCTCTCGACAAAATCAATCACTGCCAATCGTTCTGAAGCTTGTCAGGAGTGTCGCAAATCGATCTGAATTTGCAACCATCGAACGAGCTTTCCTTCCTACGATTCCGGTTCCTCTCCCGAACCCTAGGAATCGCCATGAACCTGCAGAAATTCCCGCGCTACCCACTCACTTTCGGACCGACGCCGATCCAGCCCTTGCGGCGGCTCAGCGCCCATCTGGGCGGCAAGGTCGAGCTCTATGCCAAGCGCGAGGACTGCAACAGCGGCCTGGCCTTCGGCGGCAACAAGACGCGCAAGCTCGAGTACCTGATCCCCGAGGCCATCGAAGGTGGCTACGACACGCTGGTGTCGATCGGCGGCATCCAGTCGAACCAGACCCGGCAGGTCGCCGCGGTGGCCGCCCATCTCGGCATGAAGTGCGTGCTGGTGCAGGAGAACTGGGTCAACTACTCGGACGCGGTGTACGACCGCGTGGGCAACATCGAGATGTCGCGCATCATGGGCGCGGACGTGCGGCTCGATGCCGCCGGCTTCGACATCGGCATCCGCAAGAGCTGGGAAGACGCGATGGACAGCGTGCGCCGCGCCGGCGGCAAGCCCTTCCCGATTCCGGCGGGCTGCTCCGAGCATCCGAAGGGCGGGCTCGGCTTCGTGGGCTTCGCCGAGGAAGTGCGCCAGCAGGAGGCCGAGCTGGGCTTCAAGTTCGACTACATCGTCACCTGCTCGGTCACCGGCAGCACGCAAGCGGGCATGGTAGTGGGCTTCGCGGCCGACGGGCGCGCCGAGCGCGTGATCGGCATCGACGCCTCGGCCAAGCCGAAGCAGACCTTCGAGCAGATCCTGCGCATCTCGAGGCAGACGGCCGAACTGGTGGGGCTGGGCCGCGAGATCAGCGCCGAGGACGTGGTGCTCGACACGCGCTTCGGCGGACCCGAGTACGGCTTGCCGAGCGAAGGCACGCTCGAAGCGATCCGCCTGAGCGCCCGCACCGAAGCCATGCTCACCGACCCGGTGTACGAAGGCAAGTCGATGCACGGCATGATCGAGAAAGTGCGCCTGGGCGAGTTTCCCGCAGGCTCGAAGGTGCTGTACGCGCATCTCGGCGGCGTGCCGGCCCTCAACGCCTACAGCTTCCTGTTTCGCAACGGCTGAAGCGGCCCTGGCGGTCGGCTAAAGTCCGCCCATGGTCACCTGCTACCTGCGCTACGTCATCGATCCCTTCAAGCTCGCGGAGTTCGAGCGCTACGGCAGGATGTGGATCCCGCTGGTCGAGAGATTCGGCGGCAAGCACCATGGCTACTTCCTGCCGTCCGAGGGAGCCAACAACATCGCGCTCGCGATGTTCAGCTTCCCCAGTCTGGCGGCGTACGAGGACTATCGGGCGCGGTCGATGGCCGATGCAGATTGCCAGGCCGCCTTCAGGTACGCCGAAGAAACCCGCTGCATCGTCAGCTACGAGCGCAGCTTCTTCAGGCCGGTCTTCGACTGAGACCTACTTCCGGATGCCGAGCGTGCCCGAGCCTTGAGCCTGGCCGTCGACGTTCGCGCCCGCGCCGGTCAGGGCATCGGCCGCACCGGTCACGCCGGTCACGCCGGTCACGCCGGTCACGCCGCCCAGCGTCCCGCCCACCGTGTTCGTCACGCCGCCGAGCGCACTGGTCGCGCCGTCCTTCGCGCGGGCGGCCCTTTCGGCTGCATCGGCATGCACGCCGGCATTGGCATCTGCGGCCGCGGCCCCTTGCTTGGGTGCGGTCCTGGGATTGCCATTGGCGTTGACATCGGCACTGACGCCGGCACTCGCGCCGACGCCGAGGTTCGGCGTGCCGGGCGCCTGGGCATTCGCGACCCCGCCGGCGGCGAGAGCGCCCGCAAGCAAGACGCCGAGAAGGATCCGGTTCTGGTGTTGTTGCAACTTCATGGGTGACTGTCCCTTTCGCTTTGAATGGTCACTGACTGCGAACCGGCTTGACGCCAGTCCGAGCGAATTGCCTGGCGGCGAAGGCCCACGTCATCCGCGACGCATCCGGGCCCTTGCCGTCGCTGTAGGCCTGCTGCGCCGCGCCGCCGCTCCAGGCGTGCCCGAGGCGCTCGACCTCGACCAGGGTGGCAACAGTCTTGCCCCTGCGCTTGAAGTCGGTCACGTGCGTCGGATACCGGTTGCCGCGCTGCACGCGGCGACCCTGGCCTGCGTTCGCGCCGGCCGCGACCGCCCAGGCTTGCGCGGCGGCGAGGCCGTTCGACGCCGCGACCACCTTGTCGAGAGAGCCATGGATCACCATCAACGGAGGCCATGAAGCCGCCATCGCGACCGGCGTGACAGGCAGCGGCCGCGTGGACCGATGGCCGTGCATCGCGCCGAGCGCGGAAAGCGTCGAGTGCGCGGTGCCGGGCGGAATGCCCGAATGCATCACGACCGCGGCGAAGCGCTCCGGATGCCTGGTGACCAGCAAGGCCGCCATGCTGGCACCCGCCGACAGGCCGGCCACCGCGATGCGCTCCCTGTCCACAGCGTACATGAGGCAGACCTGGTCGATGGCCTTCATGATGAGCCCGGCCTCGCCGTAGGCGCGCCCCGACGAGGTGTCGAACCAGTTCCAGCAGCCTTGCGGATTCGACACGCGGTCCTGCTCCGGATACAGCACGAGGAAACGTTCGCGCGCGGCGACGCGATTCATGCGCGTGCTGGTCGCGAAGCTCTTCGCGTCCTGGCCGCAGCCGTGCAGCATCACCATCAATGGCAGGCGTTCGCCGAACATGATCCCGGGCGGGCGATAAAGCCTGAAACGGCGCATTCCCGCAGCGCCCATCGCGACGCCGGAAATCCATTGCCCTGCCCCCGCCGGAGGACGGCGCTTCTCGATCGCCGGCTTCACGGCTTCGGCGACCGCTCTCTGGCTCGCACGCAGCGTGGTGCGCGTGATCGCTTCCATGCCGCGGGCGAAGACGCCGGTCCACAGGCCGGCCTTCTTGCGCCGCGCCATCAGCGGCGGGTCTTGCGCCTGGAGGCCGACAGGGTCGTCTTTCCGCTCCAGAAATCGACGATCTGCCGGGCGGCTTCGGCCTGCATCGCGCCGGCCTGGCGTTTCGCGGCGCCAGTGGCCTGGCCGCGGGCCGCACCCATCGTCCTGTTGGCTGCGCTGAGCCACATGCTCATCAGCGGATTCTTCTTCGTCCAGGGATTGCTCATTGGCACTGCTTTCATCGACCGGGGGCCGTTGAGGAAGTCTGGGCGGCGCGCGCGATGCGGCACCGCAGCATTGCGCTCGAAAGAGGGTGGCCGATGTCCTACGCCGCCCCAGACCCGTGCAAGGAATCGCCCGGCCACCCTTCGACACATCCGGCACTGGCAGGCGAGCCCGCTTCCGGGTACGCTCGCCCTTCGAAATTCGAGGCCGCGGTCTTGAGCGGCCCAGAGGAATGGCTCGGAGAGCTCGTTCGTGATGTGCATCCGCTCTACCGACCGACCGAGGAGTGAAGCTCATGAGCGATCAATCCAAGCCGAAGGACCCGGGCTCGGGCGATGGGCGGATTCGTACCCATCTGCCGATGCGCAACACGGCCAGACCCGGGCTCATCACCTACGACGCCAAGGACCCCGACACCCACTTCCCGCCGATCGACCAGTTGCGCCCGCCCAAGGGTGCGCCCAACGTGTTGATCGTCCTGATCGACGATGCCGGCTTCGGCTCGGCCAGTGCCTTCGGCGGCCCCTGCCAGACCCCGAACGCCGAGAAGCTGGCCGCGGCCGGCCTGAAGTTCAATCGCTTCCATACCACCGCGCTTTGCTCGCCGACGCGACAGGCCCTGCTGACCGGCCGCAACCACCATTCCTGCGGCATGGGCGGCATCACCGAGATCGCCACCGGCGCGCCCGGCTACAGCTCGGTGCTTCCCAACTCGATGTCGCCCCTGGCGCGCACGCTGAAGCTCAACGGCTACTCCACGGCGCAATTCGGCAAGTGCCACGAAGTGCCGGTCTGGGAGACGAGCTCGGTCGGCCCCTTCGACGCCTGGCCCACCGGCGGCGGCGGCTTCGAGTACTTCTACGGCTTCGTCGGCGGCGAGGCCAACCAGTGGTATCCGAGCCTGTACGAAGGCACCAATCCCGTCGAGCCGAAGAAGACGCCCGAAGAGGGCTACCACCTGATGGAGGACATGACCGACAAGGCGATGGCCTGGATCGGGCAGCAGAAGGCGCTGGCACCCGACAAACCCTTCTTCGCCTACTTCGCGCCCGGCGCCACGCACGCGCCCCATCACGTCCCCAAGGAATGGGCCGACAAGTACAAGGGCAAGTTCGACCAGGGATGGGACAAGCTGCGCGAGGAAACCATTGCCCGGCAGAAGGCACTGGGCGTGATCCCGGCCGACTGCGAGCTCACCGCGCGGCACGCGGAAATCCCCGCATGGGAGGACATGCCCGACGCGATGAAGCCGATCCTGCGCCGGCAGATGGAGGTGTACGCGGGCTTCATGGAGTTCACCGACCACCATGTGGGCCGCCTGCTCGACAGCATCGAGCGGCTCGGCATCCTCGACGACACGCTGGTCTACTACATCGTCGGCGACAACGGCGCTTCCGCGGAAGGCACGCTGAACGGCGCCTACAACGAGATGGCCAATTTCAACGGACTCGCCGCCCTCGAAACGCCCGAGTTCCTGATGGCGCGCTACGACAAGCTCGGCGGCCCCGAGTCGTACAACCACTACGCGGTGGGCTGGGCACATGCGATGAACACCCCCTACCAATGGACCAAGCAGGTGGCTTCGCACTGGGGCGGCACGCGCAACGGCACCATCGTCCACTGGCCGAAGGGGATCGCGGCCAAGGGCGAGCTGCGCTCGCAGTTCCACCACGTGATCGACATCGCACCGACGATTCTCGAGGCGGCGGGCCTGCCGGAGCCGGTCGAGGTCAACGGCGTGGCCCAGGAGCCGCTGGAGGGCGTCAGCATGCTGTACACCTTCAACGATGCGGGCGCCGCCGAGCGGCACGAGACCCAGTACTTCGAGATGTTCGGCAACCGCGGCATCTATCACAAGGGCTGGACCGCGGTCACCAAGCACGGCACGCCGTGGGTTCTGATGGGCCGCAAGACGGTGGCGCTCGACGACGATGTCTGGGAGCTCTACGACACGACCAAGGACTGGAGCCAGGCCCGCGATCTGTCCGGGCAGATGCCCGCGAAGCTGCACGAGCTGCAGCGCCTGTGGCTGATCGAGGCCACGCGCTACAAGGTGCTGCCCATCGACGATCGGGTGGTCGAGAAGATGAATCCCGACACCGCGGGCCGGCCGGTGCTGATCAGGGGCAACACGCAGCTGCTGTTCGGCGGCATGAGCCGGTTGTCCGAGAACTGCGTTCTCAACCTCAAGAACAAGTCCCACTCCGTCACTGCCGAGATCGTGGTCGCGGCCAGCGGGGCACAGGGCGTGATCATCGCCCAGGGCGCCAACATCGGCGGCTGGAGCCTCTACGCGCACAAGGGCAAGCTCAAGTACTGCTACAACGTGGCGGGCGTTAACCACTACTTCGTCGAATCCGCGGACCCGCTGCCGGCCGGCGAGCATCAGGTGCGCATGGAGTTCGCGTATGCGGGCGGCGGCCTGGGCAAGGGCGGCCAGGTGAGCTTGTTCATCGATGGCAAGAAGACCGGCGAGGGCTCGGTCCCGATCACCCAGGCGATGGTGTTCTCGGCCGACGACGGCTGCGACGTGGGCGAAGACAGCGGCGCGCCGGTGTCTCCCGACTACGGCCCCAAGGACAACGCCTTCAACGGGCGCGTCAAGGGTGTGCAGCTTGCCATCGCCGAGGCTGCCGAGAGCGTGGATCACCTGGTCTCGCCCGAGGAGGCCCTGCGCATCGCGATGGCGCGGCAGTAGGCAGAGGGGACGCGCGCACCGGCATCGCCGACGGGCCGGGGTTTGCAGCGCCTACTTGCGCGGGGCCGAGGTCCAGGGGTTGACGATCGCGACCCCGGCGCCCTCGAAGTCGCCGACGTTTCGGGTCGCAAGCCGAGCACCGTGATGTCTTGCGATCGCCGCGATCTGCGCATCGAACTGCGAGATGGGCCGGCCTGCAGCGCGGCGGACGCTCACGATATCGACATAGGTCGATACCGCCGCGCTGTCGAAGGGCAGGATACGGGTGCCGAAGTCCTCGTCGAAGGTCGCGCGCAGGGCGGCTTCCAGCGCCGTGCGCCGCCTGCCCGCAGGCAGCAACCGCGCACCCAGCATCATCTCGGCTTGTGTGACGGCGCTGACAAACAGGGTGTCGGCCGGCTGCATCGAGAACCATGCCAAGACCTTCGGCTCCGGCGTCGTGCGCAGCAGTTCAGACAGCACGTTGGTATCGAGCAGCGTGCTCATCCGCGCTTCCGGGAGAGCGCGCCGGACTTGCGCCTGGGGCTCGCTCGGGCAACCGGCGGGTCACCCGACACGGGTGGCGAACGTACCGGTTCGCGCGCCTCGATGGGCAATCGAACGTCACCCAATTCGGCAAACCGGGCCCGGATGCGGGCACCGAGATCCACCGCGGGGGAGGGATCCTGCAGGGCGGCCCTGAGGATCTGGCGCGCCTCCTCCTCCATTGAGCGATTTCGTGCGGCCGCGCGCAGCCGCAGCCGACTCTTGAGCGGGTCATCGAGATTGCGGATGGTGAGCGTGGCCATATGGCGAATGTCCCCTGGAACGTCGTTGCAGCTTCTGCTGTCAATGATAGCAATGCAATCAGATCTGCCGCGGCAAGGCGCACCGAATTACCAGTTTTCGGTGATCGACTGCCGGGCGCGAGGTCGGTAGGCTCACGCCTCCCGATGCGCGCTCATAGACCCAGAGCCGAGGGGGAATTGCCGCTCGGGCGCCGAGCGCTGCAAAACATAATCAAGAAGGCACCGGATCGATCGAACGGCGTCGAAGTCGAGCCAGGGAGCCAAGACCAGCGGTGCAACGAAGCACCCATCGCCGTTCATGGACTCTCAGGTCATTCAAATCGCCGGCCCGGGCGGCGCTCCTTATCAGCTGGGCCAGCCCATGCTGATGTTCACGGGTGGCCTGTTCCTCGGCCGGGTGGACCCCGTGCACCTCGACGAGCGCGGCACCGAGGTGCACCTTGGCAACTTCACGCCGACTTCGGTGGCCCACGACGAACCGCGAAACGTCGGCGCCCTGCTGTTCTACGAAGCCTGCGCCCATATCGCCCGCCACCATCCGCAGGTGCTGCTGATCAGCTTCGCGTCCTCGCGGCCCATGCCGGGCATCGGCGATCCGGCCCACCAGGCGGCGGCTCGCGTGGCAGCGCTGGAGCGGATCGGTGCGTCCGACATCCAGGTCACGCCGGTGCAATCGGGGCTGATCACCGTCTCCGGAACCTGGGCCTACAACGAGCGCAACCTGCGCGACCTGCACGTGGCGCTGGAAGAGCAGCGCGCCATCTTTCGATCGGTGCCCATCGGCAGGGGCGATCGATGGACGGGGTGGCTGGAGCGGCTTCGGCGGGTGTTGTTGCCGGTGGCCAGGGGCTAATGTGGGAGCCTACTTGGACAAGAAGCTGGTGCACCACTGCTGCTGGCAGGGCACGCCGTCGTTGTTCCCGTCCATTTGAGTCCCCGGGCAGTTCTTCAGGAAGAACTTGGCCTCGCTGCACGATGTCATTTGCGAGCAATGGGTCCGTCCGTCGCACCGGTAGCTGATCGGCACCGGCTCGGCGACGACGGCCTCCCGGGACGCCATCGCGGCAGCCGGTGCAAGCCGCGCCGTGTGACGTTGGTATTGCGAATAGCCGTAGGCCCCGATGGCAACGACGATCACGAAGCCGACGAGGGTGCTGATCGGTGAGCGTCTTCCGTCCCTGGTGGGCCGCGATGGCGAACGCGGATACGAGGAAGGCTTGCCTAGTGCTTGCCGATACACGTTCACCGCTTGCGGCTTTCCGTCTTTGCCGCGACCCAGTTCGTAGGTAACCGTCTCACCCACCGTGGGACGGGACCCGTCCCTTGGGAGCGCGCTGATGTGGACGAACAGTTCGCGGCCGCCGTCTCGCGGTGCGATGAAGCCGTAGCCCCGCTCGTCGTTCCAGCTTCTGAGTTTTCCGGTGAGTGCCATGTGGTTCGACGAGGCTTTGATTGTTGGAGGTGCCAGCGCCGCGAAACTATAGCGACAGTTTCCGGCCAGTCGATCGCCGGCCCCTCCATCTCAGCCCAGGAACTCACCCCGCCCTTGCCGCCGACACGATCGCGGGCGGCTTCCAGGTCCCGCTCCCTGCCGGCAGGATCGAGGGCGGCGTCTCCTTCGGCCAGTAGAGCCGCATGACGGCGTAGATGGGACCATCAGGCGCCGGCAGCCAGTTCGCTTCCCTGACCTTGCCGGGCGAATCGTGCTGCAGGTACAGCGTGACCGAACCGTCCGCGTTCTTCTTCATGTTCCGCAGCATCGGCGAATTGATCAGATAGCGGTTGATCGGGTTCTCGATCAGCAACTGGGTCTTGCCGTCGTACATCGTGACGGACCAGAACGAGTTGACGGGCGGCATCCGGTCGGCGGCGAAGGTGATCGTGTAGTTGGCCTTGCTGCCGTCCAGCGGCTGGCCGCGGTCGTCGGTCAGGGCCACCGGATAGGTCGCCTCGACCGCATCGTTGCCATAGATGCCGATCTTGGCAGCCGCGGCGCGCAGCACGTAGTTGCCGTTGTAGAAGGCGCGATTGCCCTGGGCCGAGCCGACCATCCAGCCGTTGACGTTGTGGCCGACGCCGTTGGACATCTTGTCGATCTGCGCGAAGCCGTCCTTGATGCCCTGGCCGACCGCTGCCTTGTGTTCTTCGTCGAGCTGGCTGAAGTCGAAGTTCTTGCCCGGGCCGATGCCGATGCTCGCGAAGCGCGCGCGCAGCTCCTTTTCCACCGGCACCTCGGGCGTGAACTGCATCAGGAAGTCGAGATAGCTCGCGAAGCCGGTCGTGAGCGCATCGTTG
This sequence comes from Variovorax saccharolyticus, assembly GCF_030316765.1. Taxonomy (GTDB): domain Bacteria; phylum Pseudomonadota; class Gammaproteobacteria; order Burkholderiales; family Burkholderiaceae_C; genus Variovorax; species Variovorax saccharolyticus. Next base: position 47,178 of record NZ_JASZYT010000002.1, on the reverse strand, counting down.
CGCCAGGCCGGGAACCGGATGTCCGGGGCCGCCGGTGGCGGGGTCTGCTTGAGGAAGGCCGACAAGGCCTGGACCTTGTAGCCCGCCTGCACCTTCCTGACGTTGGGCATGTCCTTCGGATCGAACAGCTGGGTGCGGTAGAGCGCGAGCATGAACTGCGTCTCGGACGCAAACACCTTCCGGATGCCGGCCGGCGTCGCGCCCTTCCACGACGGGCCCGTCACCATGAAGCAGCCCGCTGCGCTGCCGGTCGCGCGGCTGCCGATGAAGCCGACGTTGTGCGTGTACATGTCGGCGAGCTGCACAGAGTAGTAGCGCTTCTTGTCGACCGCGGGCACGCACAGCACCATCGGCTCGGCGCGCAGGTCGAGCATGACCATCGAGTACGGCGTGTCGCTGTTGGGCGTGACGATGGCCGTGTCCTTGTAGGTGAAGACACTCGCCTCGTTGTTGATCGTGTTGAAGGGCGCCTTGTACTGGGAAGAGCTCTTGTCGATGTTGTACTGGTACATCGCCTTGTAGCCGGCGATCATCGGGAAGGCATACACATACGCCTCCTGGGCGATCTTGCGTGTCTCCTCAATCCCCGGAGCGCCGATCCCCTGGGCGCTGTCCGGCCGGGCGGCCGGGGCGGCGGGTTCGGTCTTGACCGCGCAGCCCGCAGCCAGCGCAGCCACTGTCAAGCCGAAAAACAATCCTCGAAATCCTCGAACGGGGCGGGGTGAAGCGAACGTAGCCATCAATGCCTTTGCAAATGAACAGCGGGCATTGTGGAGAGATCCGGTGACTGCAGTGTTCACATCCGAGGCAGCCGCCGCTCCACAGGGCGCAGGGCCCCGGAGCCACCGGATCCGGGGCGCATGTTCAGCTTTGCTGCACGCTGCCCCGCCCGAGCGCGCCGAGCAGATAGCCATCGAGCGCCAGCAGGATGTCGTCGACCACGGTGTTCGCGCTGGGCAAGGCGGAATTCACCAGCAGCGTCTGCTTCACGAGCGAATCCACGATGGTGTAGGCGTTGAAGGCCAGCCGCGCGTCGTCCAGCCCCGCTGGCCAGTCGACCGCACTCGCCAGCGCCTTCTGGAACAGATTCACGTTGTGCTGGTAGGAGCGGTTGTAGACCGCCTGCGGAGACACACGGCGCTCGATCGAGCACTGGGGATGACAGCCCAATTCTCGAGCGTGCAGAGGCAATACTCGTCTCCAGCCGCATAGCGACCGCCTCGTTCCTCGACGCAATCTGCTGTTATCGCATTGATAGAAATGGAGGATCACGGGAGAGGTACGCGTTGGTACTTGGGCGAGAGTCAGAGGAAAGCCTGACGGATGCCGGAGATGGACCGACACCTTCAGGCTACGTTCGCAAAGAGTGGCTCCACGCCGTATTCCCCAACGAACTGTTAATTGACGGGTTCTCAATCGCGCGTCGGCGTTGATGGATGGCAAAGGCGAAGTGACCTGGAATTCCTAGAGTCTGCATTTGCTTGTGAAACAGACGTTCGGCAGCGCGACCTTGAACGTCCGAGATCAGTCTGCAGCAGACATCGCAGCCCGCCGCAGCCCCGCCCACCTCACATTGCGACCGATGTCCCCACCTTCATCCTCTCCCTCACCCCTCTGAGCGTCCCCCTCACCGCCTGGATCTGCCGCGTCATATCCGCATTGAGCACAGTCACCAGCCCCCGCAGTTCATCCGGCTCGATGTGAAACTCCTCCACGCCTTCCAACGGAGGGAAGCGAGGCGACAGAAAGCTCTCCAGGCATTCGTACGCCCGGTGTGATTCGACGAGGTTGTAGAACGCGTCCTCGACGTCCGAGAAATGCGCGAGTGCCGACTCGTTCGGGTCTGAAGGCGGTGGCGCCGTTGGCGCTGCCTTCTTGGCGACTGGCACACGAGGCCGCTTCGCAGCGACCGTTGCGGGCTTGACGGACTTCGAGACTTTTGTGGATTGCGCAATTGCGCGAGCAGACTTAGCCATTTTTTCGGCCTCCCAGTGAATGCAACTTGCCTCACCCGCCGATCCGCGATCAGACGGACACGGCGGCTCGAACGGGTTCGAAGGCTTCATGCGGCCGAGGTGGTCGCATGAAGCGCTCAAGCCTCACCACATGTCAGTGAATCAACTTCCGCGCCGCGTGAATCGCCTTTTCCAACGTGCGGATGCGCCGGCCCATCTCGGCATTGATCAACTCCATCAAGGCCGTCAGCTCCCGGGGCTCGCCGAGATACTCCTCGACGTTCATCATGTCGAGTGGCTTTAGGAAGGTATGTACGCAGCCGTAGGCGCCTTGCGCCCAGCGCAAGTTGTTGAACTCGTCCTCGACGAGCAGCGCCGCCGAGCTGATTGCCTTGTTCCTTGCTTGCTTCTTGGTTTCGGCGCTTGTTGCCGGGTCGTCACCTGCGACCTTGCGCTTGGTGGTTTTTGATTTGGCGGATGTCGTCTCCGCCGTGCGAACGGTCTTAGCCATTTCTTGTCTCCCTACTTGCGGTTATGCAACCGCGCCCGCTCGAAGGAGGAGGCGGCGGCTCGAGCGGGTTGGAAGACCGGGCTTTCACTACGGCGATAAACCGGCAGGGCTTGCGCCCTCCCGCCCGAGCCGCCAAAAAAGCAGCGCGAGCGAAGAAGCCGCAGGCCTAAAAGACAACTGCGGCTTCAGCCGTAGTGAAAACTTCGGGCTTCCAAACCCGATCACGCCGTTGCCGACGCGACTCGCGCAGTATGCCGACGCTCTTGCCGCAGATGCACGCATTCAAGCATCGACTAGATCCGAACTTTCGCCCGAATCTTCCGCGCCCACCTTCCCTCATTAACTCCCAGGCATCGCCCGAACCAGCAGCCGCCAAAGCTGCTCATCGAAGTCCCGATCCACCGCCGCCTGCCCCGTGCGCACGACAACAAGCTTGCGGCTCGGCACGACGAACAGCCTGCGGTCCAGCGCCCCCATCGCGGCCACCATGTCAGCCGGCGCGGCCGCGACCAACGGACCGGGCCGGCGCCGCGCATTGGCGCCCGCACCCACGGTCTCAGCGCCACCGTTGAGCCACCACAGCCGCCCATAGGACGGATTCGTCTTTGTCCGCACGAAGAGCGCATCGAGCTGCGCCTTGGAGATCACGCGCACGCCCACATCGGTCACTCCCCCATTCAACACGACCTGCCCCATGCGGGCGATGTCCCCCGGCGTCGTGACCAGGCCAGTCGGGTTGCCGACATCCGCCATCAGCGCTGGCCGCTTGCGCCAGGCCGTGTCATTCATTCCGGCTGGGCGCGCGAGCCATGCTTGCGTGATCTCGGCCAGCGGCAGATTGGCCGCCGCTTCCAGCACCGCCTTCATCACCGCATAGGCCGGCGTGTTGTAGAAGAACTTGGTGTCCGGCGCCGCGTCGAAGCTCAGGTCTTCCTTCAACCCCGAATTCATCTCCATCAGGTTGCGCACGGCAATCGCGGCCTCCTGCTGCGGCGTGGCCTTCGACCAGCCAGCGCCGATGTACGACGTCACCGGCCGCGACACATCCAGCAACCCCTTGTCGACCGCGATCCCGGCGAGGATCGCGACGAAGCTCTTCTGCTGCGAGGCGACGTCCTCCAGCGTTGCGCCGTCCGCCGCTGTGCCGTGCACGAAGGCGGCGCGGAATCCCCTGGCATCCGCGGCCGGCGGCCAGAGTTTCTCGGCGATGAGTTTGTCGTCCTGAATGATGACCAGGCCGGTCGATTTCTGGCGGGCGACATAGTCGATCAGCGCGTCTAGCGCCGCAGCGTTCCAGCCCGCGGCCACCGGGTCGATGCGAACCGGCTCGGCAAGTGGCGCGCCGGCCGGCATCGCGATGGCGCACAGCGTGGCCAGCGCCACCGCGCAGAAAGTTGCCAGGGATCTGCGCACAGGCCCGATCACTGCTGCTCCCTAAAGGCTGGCTTCGAGGTCGGTCAAAGTGACCATGAGCAGCATCGGATCGATCGGCGACGGCTCGAAGCCGATCCGCTCGTAGAAGGCCTTTGCCTCCGACGTGAGCGCATGGACGATCATGCCCCGGATGCCGATGGCATCTGCTGCCTGGATCACGCGCAGGCCTGCGTCACGCACGAGCGCCCGGCCCCATCCATCGCCTTGCCGGGACTGGTCCACGGCAAGCCGCGCGAGCACGACGACGGGGATCGGGTCCGGCATGTTTCGACGAAATCGGCCTGGCGCCGACACGACGGCGACCGCGCTCGACGCCAGGGCGTAGTACGCCAGCACTCGGCGATCTTCGCAGGCAACAAATGTGCGGGACGCGCCGGTTGCCTGATTCTTCAAGGCGCGGCGCTTCAGCCAATGATCCAGACCCTCGACCCCCGAGGCGAACGAATCAGTGTCGTGGCTGGCATCCAATCGCTCGGGTGCGCCAACCGTCATGCCGGGTCCCAGGGGGCCTTCGTTCGCATCGTCTTGCGCAGTCGCTCATTCGACTGGGGCGGCATGTCCAACCGCGCCAGGAACGCGGCGTAGGCTTGCGGACTGGCTGCGACGAGAACCTGGTCGAGCAAGGTTTCCTCCGCAGCAGCACGGGCGGCGTCCAGCATGAAGTCGGTGCGGTTCTTGCCCCGTGCCCTGGCCGCCCGGTCGATCAGGTCACGCTCCTCGGGCTTGATGCGGACGTTGAGTGTTTCTCGCTTGGTGGGCGCAGTGGACGATGTAGGCATGAGCTTGCTTCCTGCAGTTCCAGGCAGGATACCAAAAATGTAATGTCAACGTCATTACATTGGTTCATCGCCACGCAAGCCTTGCGCTCCCGACAGCGCAAGGCTCACCTGTCTGCCCCCTCAAGCCAGCTTGAAAGGCAGCTCCCGCACCGGCTTGCCCGTGATCGCCGCCACCGCATTCGCAAACGCCGGCGCCAGCGGCGGCAAGCCCGGCTCGCCCATCCCCGTAGGCGCATCCGCACTCGGCACAGTGAACACCGCAATCTGCGGCATGTCCGTCATCCGCGGCACCACGAAGTCGCCGAAGTTGCTCTGCTGCACCACGCCGTCCTTCAAGGTGATCGCCGCGCCCGGCAGGCACATCGACAGCGCCATCACCGCGCCGCCCTGCACCTGCGCCTCGACGCTCTTCGGGTTGACCACCAGGTTGCAGTGCACGCCCGCCGTCACTTGGTGCAATGTGGGCGTGCCGTCCTTCACCGAGGCTTCGACCACATAGGCCACCACCGAGTCGAAAGACTCGTGCACCGCCACGCCCCAGGCCCGGCCGGCTTCGAGCTTCTTCTTTCCGTAGCCGGACTTGTCGACCGCCAGCTGCAGCGCCGCCTTGTGGCGCGGGTGCTTGTCGCCGATGAGCTTCATGCGGTACGCGACCGGGTCCTGCCTGGTGGTGCGCGCGATCTCGTCGAGCAGCGTCTCCATGACGAAGGCCGTGTGGGTCGAGCCCACGCTGCGCCACCACAGCACCGGCACGTTGAGCTTGGGGTGGTGCACCGTGAGCCGCATCGGCAGCGCGTACGGCTCCTTCATGCCTTCGACCGCGGTGGCGTCGATGCCGTCCTTGACCATCATCGGCTCGAACATGCTGCCCATCAGCAGCGACTGGCCGACGATGACGTGGTCCCAGCCCGTGACATTGCCCTGGGCGTCGAAGCCGATCTTGGCGGTGTGCAGGTGCATCGGGCGGTAGTAGCCGCCCTTGATGTCGTCCTCGCGGCTCCACAAGGTGCGGATCGGCGCCTTGATGCCCGCCGCCTGCGCGGCCTTGACCACACCGCAGGCCTCGACCACGAAGTCGCTGGTCAGCAAGCCGCGACGGCCGAAGCCGCCGCCCGCCATCTGCACGTTGACCTTGACGTTCTCGGGCGGCACGCCCAGCACCTTGGCGGCCGCCATGCCGTCGATGCCCGGCATCTGCGTGCCGGTCCACACCTCGGCCTTGCCGCCCGACAGGCTCACGGTGCAGTTGAGCGGCTCCATCGGCGCATGCGCGAGGTAGGGGAAGACGAATTCGGCGTTGATCTTGTGCGGCGCGCTGGCGATCTTCGAGACGTCGGCGTCGTACTTGCGCGCGCCGGGCTTGGTGGCGAGCTCGCGGAACTGCACCAGCTGCTTGTCGCTGTCGACCTTCTCGACGGCGCTCGCGTCCCATTCGATCTTGAGCGCATCGCGGGCCTGCTTGGCGGGCCAGTAGCCGGTGGCGATCACGGCCACGCCTTCGGCGCCGCGGTCGAGCGGCACGCGCAGCACGGCCTTGACGCCCTTGATCGCCTTCGCGGCCTTGTCGTCGACCGACTTGACCTTGGCGCCGAACACCGGCGGATGCGCCACCACGGCGGTCAGCATGCCGGGCAGCTTCATGTCGATGCCGTAGCTCTGCTGGCCGCTGGACTTGGCCTCTGCATCGAGCTGGCCGGTGGGCTTGCCGATGAGACGGAAGTCCTTCGGGTCCTTGAGCTTGACCGTCTCGGGCACGGGCAGCTTCATCGCCGCTGCGGCCAGTTCGCCGTAGCCCAGCTTCTTGCCGCCGGGGCCGATGACGAAGCCGTCGCGCGTCTGCAGGGTCGCGGCATCGACCTTCCATTGGGCCGCCGCCGCGCCGACCAGCATGGCGCGGGTGCGGGCGCCGAGTTCGCGGTACTGCGTGTACGAGTTCTTGATCGAGCCCGAGCCGCCCGTGATGTGCATGCCGAAGGCGGGGTCGACGTAGGCCGGGTCGTTGCTGCCGTGCACGCTCTTGACCTTGGCCCAGTCGGCGTCGAGTTCTTCGGCCAGGATCATCGGCAGGCCGGTCTGCACGCCCTGCCCGAAGTCGAGCCGGTTGATGGTGATGGTGGTGGTGCCGTCGCGGTCGATGCGCACGAAGGCGGCCGGCTGCTGCAGCGGCTTCAGGCCTGCGGGCTTGGCCGATGCGGCTGCGGCGGCGTTCTTGCTGTTGTCCTGCGCCAGCACGGCCGCCGGGAAGACGCCGAGCGCGAAGCCGCCCGCCGCCGTGAGCTTGAGGAAGCTGCGGCGCGGAAGGCCCTGGGGTTCGGCGTTGTCGTCATCGCGCGTGGTCAGCAGCGCGCGAAGGTTGGCGGGCAGTTCGAAGGTAGCTTGGTCGAAGTTCATGGTGGTGATCCCCTTGTTCTTCAAGCCAGCGTCTTGGCGGCGTCGGCGACCGCGGCACGGATGCGCGCGTAGGTGCCGCAGCGGCAGATGTTGCCGGCCATCGCCGAATCGATGTCGGCCTCGCTGGGCAGCTTGCCGGCCGGCATCGACTTCAGGAAGGCGGTGGCCGACATGATCTGGCCGCTCTGGCAGTAGCCGCACTGCGCCACGTCATGCTTGACCCAGGCCGCGTGCACCGCCTTGCCGACCTTGTCGCCGCCGTCGGTGACGGCTTCGATGGTCGTGATCTTCTGGCCCGCCGCGGCCGAGATCGGCGTCACGCACGAGCGGATCGGCTGGCCGTTGAGATGCACCGTGCAGGCGCCGCACAGCGCCGCGCCGCAGCCGAACTTGGTGCCGGTCATGCCCAGCGTGTCGCGCAGGGCCCAGAGGATGGGGGTGGAAGGGTCGGCGTCGACCTGGCGGTCCTTGCCGTTGATGTGGAGCGTGGTCATGGTGGGGTTCCCTTCTTTTGGGTGAACAAAAATTCGGCTAAACAATAGGCCTGTGGCTTGGGGAGGTCAAGGGGTTTCAGGCTTTGATGCCGTCCCAGCAGAGGCCGAAGGCCATCGCCAGGTTGGCGTCGGTGCGCTCGAGCGCACCGGAGCGCAGCGCGTTGGCGGTCTCGCGCACCGAGCCGCCGAAGCTGTTGATGAGCAGCACGGTGGGCACGTCTTTCAGTATCTGCTGCGCCTTGGCGCTCTCGATCAGGTCGATCCAGCCCTTGATCAGCCGGGCCGAGAGGTTGCGGCTCTCTTCGCTGAACCAGGGCGAGTTGTAGTACTGCTCGAGGAACACGACCTGCGCATAGTGCGTGAGGCGGTGCTCGAGCCAGTTCATCCACATGTGCTGGAAGCGGCTGCGGAACGGCGCCCTGGGGTCGTCGCCGTGCATGAGACTGGCGGTGGTCGAGGTCTTGGCCTGCTCGTAGAGCGCGACCATCAGCTCTTCCTTCGACTTGAAGTAGACGTAGAGCGTGCCCGTGGCCAGACCCGCCTCGCGCGCGATGGCCGCCATGGTGAGGCCGCTCAGGCCGGTCTGCTCGACCAGCGTGAAGGTGGCCTCGGCGATGGCGCGGAGCTTTTCTTCGTCCTTGGGTTTCACGGCGCGATCTTAGTGCTTTATGGGGGTTTGGTGAACAATTATTCGCTCAATACCGCCGCGAACCGACGGCGCGCCCCGGCTGTCCGGTCGCTCCCCCGGCATTGGCGCCCCCGCCCCTATCGGGCATGATGCTTCGCGTGGCGGCGGCCATCGGACCGCCGGAGGGTCATGCATGACAACCGGAAAGTCGCAATTTCGGCAAGAGGCTCGGGCCCTGGCGGCAGGGCTCATGGAGATCCTCGACTGGCTGTTCATGCTGCCCTTGCTGCTCTTGCTCGTGGCGATTCCGCTCTGGTGGGGATACGGCTTCGCCAGGGAGCACCCGCTCGGGTCCGCGGTAGCCGCTGCCGGCCTGCTGGTCGCCGTGGGCATCGGCCTGGCGCGGCGGCGCGCCGCATCGAAGCAAGCGCCGACCAAGCCTGAAGAGGCATGACGACCGTGCAGGAAGCGGTGGTCGTCAGCCAGGCCGTCAATGCGCCGGCCGACATCGTCTACGCCTTCGCCCGCCAGATGGACAAGCTGCCGCTCTGGGCGTCCGGCCTGGCCAAGGGCATCACGCAGCGCGGCGGCGAATGGTTTGCCGACTCGCCGATGGGCGAGGTCAAGGTGACGATGGCGCCCGTCAACGCCTTCGGCGTGCTCGACCACGACGTCACGCTGCCGAACGGCGTCAGCGTTCACAACGCGTTCCGGGTCACGCCCTGCGGCAAAGGCAGCCTGCTGAGCTTCGTGGTGCTCCGGCCGCCGGACGCCAGCGCGCAGAGCTTCGAGGCGGACGTCGCCCATGTGCGCCGGGACCTGGCGGCGTTGAAGCAGTTGGTCGAGCGGCAGCACCACCCACGCGCGTGAGCGCCCGCGACCATGATCACGCCGATCCGGATCACCACCCAGCGGCTGCAGCTTCGTGAATGGTGGGAATCCGATCGCGAGCCGTACGCCGACATGAACGCCGACCCGATGGTCATGCGCTTCTTCGCCGGCCTCATGACGCGCGAGGCCAGCGATCGCGAGCTGGACGGGTGGCAGTCCGGCTTCGACGCCCGGGGATGGGGCAACTGGGTCGTCGAGACGCGCGAGACCGCAAGCTTCATCGGCTACGTCGGCCTGTCGATCCCGCGCCGGGTCCTTCCGTTCACGCCCTGCGTCGAACTCGGCTATCGCCTGGCCCGGGCGCATTGGGGCAAGGGCTACGCCACCGAGGGAGCCAGGGCGGCGCTGCGCGTGGGCTTCGAGCACGTGGGCCTCGAAGAGATCGTGTCGTTCACGCCGCTCGTCAACCTGCCTTCGCGCGCGGTGATGGAACGCGTCGGCATGGTCAACGCCAATGAAGATTTCGATCACCCCAATCCGGCCTTGCCGGACGGCAGCGAGCTGAAGCGGATGTGCCTGTACCGGCTCAGCCGCGAACGCTGGCTGGGCTACTAGCTAGTCGCCGGCCAGTTGCGTCTTCAGGAAGGCCACCGTGCGCGACCAGGCGAGCTGGGCGGCGGCCGCGTCGTAGCGCGGCGTGGTGTCGTTGTTGAAGCCGTGCTGCGTGCCGGCGTACTGGTAGGCGGTGAACTTCACGCCGGCCTCGCGCAGGGCGGTTTCGTAGGCGGGCCATGCCGCATTGATCCGCTCGTCGACCTCGGCGCGCTGGACGAGCAGCGGCGCCTTGACCTTGGCCGCTTCCGAGGGCGCGGGCGTGTTGCCGTAGAAGGGCACGCCGGCATTCAGGTCGGGCAGCCTGATCGCGAGCTGGTGGACGATGCCGCCGCCGTAGCAGAAGCCGACGGCGCCGAGCTTGCCGTTGGAATCGGGCCGCGCCCGGAGCCAGGTCGCGGCGGCGATGAAGTCATTGAGCGCATGCGCCTGGTCGAGCTTGGCGAAGGCTGCGCGAGCCTTGTCCTCGTCGCCGGGGTAGCCGCCCAGGGGCGTCAACGCGTCCGGCGCGAAGGCCATGAAGCCGTCGAGCGCCAGCCGTCGCGCGATGTCCTCGATGTGCGGATTGAGGCCCCGGTTCTCATGGATGACGAGCACCGCGGGCAGGCGCCTGGCACCGGCATCCGCCGGTCGCGCCAGGTAGCCGTTGACCGTGCCGCTGCCGGAAGGCGATGGGTAGCTCACCCGCTCGACCTTGAGCCGCGGATCGCTGGGAGTCACTTGCTGCCCGGCCGCGAAGTTGGGGCTCAGCGCCGCCAGCAAGCCGGTCGCCGCGACGCCGGCCTTGGCGAACTTCTGGGCCTGGCTCAGGAAGGCGCGCCGATCGAGATCGCCATGGACATAGGCGTCGAAGAGGATGAGCAGCTCCTGGTCGAAATCCTGGGCGGTGAGGCGAGGCGGCATGAATGGGACCTTCCATGAAATGAAGTGCTGCAGCATAGCCGCCGTAGCACGCGGGGAGCAATGACAGGCCCCGGGGCTGCGGGATTGCGGGCCGCGCAGGACGGCCCCGATTGCCTTTACTTGCTCGCCACCGACGATGGGCCTGCATAGGAGTAAGGCTCCACCTTCGCTCCCTTGCACAGGGACACGAGATCCTGTGCCATGACCGGCAACAGATTGTTGAGCCCGTAGTTCAGGGTGGTGACGAACTCCGAGTCGGCGCCCCACATGTTGGTCTTGTCGCCATGGGCGCGGTAGTACTTCTCTTGGACCACAACCCCGCTCTTGTCGACGAACTGAGCCTTCAGGGCAACCATGCTGAACAGCTTGATCCCGATCGGCCAGGTGTAGGCGCGCGTCAGCGACGTCTTGACCGTCAACCCATCCTGGGGCGCAGCGCCCTCATTGACCTGGTCGACGGCGAAGCCGAAGTCCTTCAATTGGAGCAGACCGTCCGACACCCAGCGCCCAGCCTCTCCCGTGAGCAGCGCTCCGCGGAAGCCGGCGCCGATCGTTTCCTTGTTCTGGCGCTCGTCCACTGGCAAGGCGACATGAACCGGGCAGGTGCCGCGAAGCTCCACGGCCGGCGTCTCGCGCGAATTTCGCTCATAGGCGAGCTCCAGCGGCGGGGTCGAACCGGCATCGGGCGCGGCGAAGGCCTGCACCGAACAGGTCGCGATCAGGGCGCCGGCAAGCAGCGACGGCAAGGCACTGAGATTCATCATGGTGTGCATCCCCTTCATTGCCCGGCGCTTGCAACGGTCCCGGCGATCACAGGCAGGGAGTAGAGCTTCTTGTCGTCTCCCAGCACCGTCTTCCGGGTGGCGGTCTCCTTGACGAGCCGGCCCTTGATCTGTGCTTGCTGCGCCCCGGCGTTGAACGCGTAGGACTGCGACGGCGCCGCGTTGTCGCCCGGTGCCTTGAGGTCCATGTCCATCAAGACGAGATTGATCGTCTCGACGATGGAGTCCTTGATCGCGCCACGGAACGCGGCTGCCCCCTGGTCACCCCAGAGCGCGATCGATTCCTTGCCGCCCGCTCCGACCGGTTGCGACTGGTAGTACAGGATGCCCCGCTGGACCGGCACGTTGGCCGGACCGTCCTTGGTCCACATGCTCACGGTCGCCTCGACATCCAGATTGCGGAAGTCCATCGTCAGGTAGTAGCGCGGATAGATCACCAGCAGCGCCTGGCCCGGCAGGAGTTCGCCGCGCAGCTGGGCCAGCGAGTCCTGGCTCAGCGCACGGGGCGTGGTGGTGAACTGCGCGACCTTGATGGGGTAGTTGGCGAGTTCCCGACGGATCGCTTCGTTGAATTCCTTGCGGTAGTCGACGTCCTCGATCCGGGCGTAGAACGGCCCCATGACTTCCTGGGACGCCTTCACGCGCGAGTTGGTGATGGAGCTGTCGATCATGGCGCCGATCAGTCCGCCACCGGTTGCCGCGCCGACATTGGAAGGCTGCACCGCGACGATGACCTCGTCCTGGACGACGACGACGCGGGCCTTGAGCTCCGTGATCTTTGCGCGCTGCTCGGGGGTCAGGCTGACTCGCATCGGCATGGCGCACCCGCCAATGACCAGGGTGAGCAACACGAGCACGGTACTTCGCAAGAGCGACATCTTTCTTCCTGTTTTGCTGATGTTCATGGGACGATGGCCGGGATGCCGATCTGGCTGAACACCGCATTGGCTGCAGTCAGGTTCAACTGGGTCTCGCGCGAGACGAAAGGCTTGTACTTGAAGCCGGAGTGCACCACGCCGCCGCGCTCCACATAGACGCGTTCCGAATTGAACCCGGCAGTCTGCGGCGGGAGGTTCTTCAGTCGCAACAGGCGGGCGTCGCCCAGCGTCTCGATCACATAGGTGCCGCTGCCGATGGGCGTGCAGTTGTTGATCGAGAAGGCCCCCTGGCGCTGCCGGCAACGGTAGTAGGTGACGGCATTTCCTCCTCCGGCCGGGAAGCTCGCCGTGAACAGGATATTGTTGTTGTAGTAGCTGGTTTCATTGCCCGACGCAGTTCCTTCGTTGCCCTCAATGGCGATGATCCAGGTGCTGTTCAACCAGCGCTCTTCAACGCTCGGGCCGTACAAGGTGACGCCGCCGGGGGAGACGACCGAGTCCTGGCTGTAGATGCACGGCGTTCCGCGGAAATAGGTGAGCAACTCTTCCAGCGTCGAGACGACGATCGTTGGAGTGGATTTCGCTTCATCGCTTGCACACGCCGGGGAGCTGCCGTCGCGCGTATCGCCGCCGGCCGCAATCGCCGCCGAGTAGCGGCCGACCATCCCGATGGTGCTGTAGACCGCCGGTGCCGTGGCGCTCATCACGTTGGTCTGCACTTGGAGCTTGGAGCCCGCCGGCATCACGGCGGTGCCGTAGTTGGGCCCGGCCATGCCGGCGAAAATGCCAAACTGGTTGCCACCCCACATCGGAGAGCTTGGCATTCGCGTGGAGATCGATGCGACGACTTCGGACATCTTCCTGCCGCTGACGTCCAGCACCGAGCGCTGCGAGCTGCCCGACATCAAACCATCGCAGTAGTTGCTGTAGGCCGCTCGTCCATTGGCGTCCCGTTGGGACTCCACGCTCTGGGTCGAAGCCGTGCACTGCACCCATGCACTACCGTTCCAGTGCAGAAGTTGTGGCGCGGTGGCGATGGAGTGCGTGTCGCCGTAGGGCCCCATTTCGAAAAGGGTGTCCACCACTTTGCTGCGCTGCAAACCTCGGTAGCGAATCAGGCCTGCAGCGTCGGGCGTGTTTTCCTGGGCGGTCGCGATGAAACCGCCGTAATACCAGAGTCCCTCATACCCGAACCCCATGAATGACAGCGACGCGGACGGCGCAGGAGCCTGTGCTGCCGCATCGGGCGTGCGCCCGGCCCCGATCAGCGTCGGCGCCGATTCGGCCGTCAGGCCGCTGGCTGCGACGATCTGCGAACTCTGCGCCCGCAGCGCGGCTTCGCAGTCGGGCGTGCCCGGCCCGCCAGCACAGGCCGATTGAACCGCGGTGCTCCGTGCGGCGGCGCCGACGGAAGCCATCGCGTCCAGCAAGCTGCGATGAATGGCCGTCGTGATGTCGCCAGCAGTGATCGTCGCGCCGCTCAGATCCGCGCGGCCCTGGAGGGCAGCCAACTGCCCCGCCTGCTGCTGCATGACCAGCACCAGCAAGCGCGCCGTCACGGCCGCCGCGCGCCCGGCGCTGCTGCTGTCCACGGTGAAATCGCCGAACAGCGAACTGCCCAGCCCGATCTGGCTGCGCGCACCCGCCTCGGCGTTGTCGGCGGACACGCCGCTGTCGAGCACGATGCGGTGCACGAGCGTGGTGAGCGGGCTCACGACACCGCTGCGATCGGCAGGCGCGCTGAGACTGAAGGCCACCGGCACCGGGCCGGTGTCCGCATCGATCGAATCGGTTCCCACCAGCGCGACGATCGGCGCCTTGCCGGCGCCTTCGGGCGGGATGTCGAGCTTCGCCTGGCCGGAAGCATCGCTTCGCGCGCTCGGCTCGCCCTCGTCGTGACGGCCGTTGTTGTTCTTGTCGAGGAAGACCAGCGCGTTGCGGATCGCGCCGTCCACGACTTTCACATCCGTCGTGGGCGTGGCGGCGCCGGATGCGGGGGCCGAGACCGGGGCCGCCGAGACCGGGGGCGAGGCGGCGATCGGCAATCCAACGCCACCGCCTCCGCTGCCTCCTCCGCCGCCGCCACATGAGGCCAGGATCAGCACGCCCGAACAAAACAGGGAAACACCAGCTCTTCTTGCGAAACGAGTATTCATCGGCCCTCGGTACTTGTCATTGTTGTTGCCAGTGGCCGGGCTCTTCCTTGAGGGAGCCGAGGGCCATGGATGCCCCCAAATGAATACAAATGGATACGGCCGGGCGACTCTAGAGCGCCTGTAACAATATGTCAACGATGACGTATTTTTGTTTTATCGTTCGGCTTTCCCGAAAGCCAGCATCGCGATCCGACGGCTACCGCAAACGATCCGCCAGCTCCACACTTCCTGCTTCAGAACGTCCAACCCGCAATCAAAGGATCCACCATGAACCGTCTCGAAGGAAAAGTCGCCCTCATCACCGGCGCCAGCGCCGGCATCGGCCATGCGACGGCCAAGCTCTTCGCGGCGGAAGGCGCCCGGCTGGTGGTCGGTGCGCGCCGGGCGGCCGAGCTCGACGCGCTGGTCGCTGATATCCGCGCCGCGGGCGGCGAGGCGGTCGCGCTGGCCGGCGACGTGCGCTCGGAAGACTATGCGCGGGCCCTCGTCGCGCTGGCCGTCTCGACCTACGGGCGCCTCGACGTCGCCTTCAACAACGCCGGCACCCTGGGCGAAGGCGGCCCCAGCACGGGCGTCAGCGAAGCCGGCTGGACCGACACCCTGGCGATCAACCTGACCGGCGCCTTCCTGGGCGCCAAGCACCAGGTCGCGCAGATGCTCGAGAACGGCGGCGGCTCGGTCATCTTCACCTCGACCTTCGTCGGCCACACCTTCGCCTTTCCGGGCGTGGCCGCCTATGCGGCCAGCAAGTCGGGCCTGATCGGGCTGACCCAGGCGCTGGCCGCCGAGTACGGTCCGCAGGGCGTGCGTGTCAATGCGATCCTGCCGGGCGCGGTCGACACCGACATGTACCGCACCAAGAACGACACCAAGGAGTCGCAGACCTTCATCACCAACCTGCATGCGCTCAAGCGCGTCGGACGGCCGGAGGAGCTGGCCCGCTCCGTGCTCTACCTTGCCTCGGACGATTCGTCCTTCGTCACCGGCACCGCATCGCTGGTCGATGGCGGCGTCTCCATCACCCGCACCTGATCCAGAAAGAAAGCCGCTCATGAAACTGTCCAAGCTCCTGGGCGCTCTCGCGCTCACCCTGTCCGCCGTCCTGCTGGCGCCGGCGCACGCGCAGGTCAAGCCCTATCCGGCCGGCTTCCGCACCCAGACCATCGACGCCGCCGAAGGCGCCCGGCTGCACGTGCGCGTGGGCGGCACCGGGCCTGCCGTGCTGCTGCTGCACGGCTTCGGCGACACCGGCGACATGTGGTCGCCGCTGGCCGCGGCCCTGGCGCGCGACCGCACGGTGGTGGTGCCCGACCTGCGCGGCATGGGCCTGTCGTCGAAGCCGGCGGGCGGCTACGACAAGCGCACGCAGGCGGCCGACATGCGGGCGGTGCTCGACAAGCTGGGCATCGACAAGGCGGACGTGGTGGGCCACGACATCGGCACGATGGTGGCCTACGCCTACGCCGCGCGCTACCCGGACAAGACCACGCGCCTGATCGTGATGGATGCGCCCGTGCCCGGCATCGCGCCGTGGGACGAGGTCGTGCGCTGGCCGGCGCTGTGGCACTTCGACCTGGGCGGCGCCGACATGCTGCGACTGGTGAAGGGGCGCGAGCGCATCTACCTCGACCGCTTCTGGAACGACTTCGCGGCCGACCCGCGCAAGATCGACGAAGGCACGCGCGCGCACTACGCCAAGCTCTATGCGCGGCCCGGCGCGATGCAGTCCGCCTTTGCGCAGTTCCTCGCGATCCGCCAGGACGCCAAGGACAACGCCGAGTCCGGAAAGACCAAGCTCACCATGCCGGTGCTCGCCATCGGCGGCGAGAAATCGTTCGGCGCCATGGAGGCGGTGGTGATGCGCAACGCCGCCACCAACGTGACCGAGCTGGTCGTGCCCGGCTCGGGCCACTGGCTGATGGAAGAAGCGCCCGACAAGACCGTCAGCGCGGTGCAGGCCTTCCTGGCCCACTGATTTCCCATGCGCTCCTTGGCGCCCCGCAGGCAGGAAAGACTAAAGTGCTTGCCGTGCGTGACAACAAGGACCCTGGGCATGGTGAAGCTGGATGGCATGGCCACTTTCGTGGCGGTGGCGGAGTCGGGCTCCATCAGCGAAGCATCGCGGCGACTGAACTTCTCCAAGTCGGTCGTGAGCGAGCGCCTCGCCGACCTTGAGAAGGAACTCGGCGTCCGGCTGCTGCACCGCTCGACGCGCAAGCTCACTCTCACCGAGGACGGCGCCACCTTCCTGGCGCGGGCCTCGGCCATCATGCGGGACATCGAGGAGGCCGCCGCCGAGCTCGCGCAGCGGCGCGGCACGCTGGTCGGGCCGCTGCGGATCTCCGCGCCCGTCACCTTCGGCCGCATGCACATGGGGCCGGCGCTGTACCCCTTCATCGCCGCCCATCCGGGCATCGAGCTGACGCTCGAACTCGACGACCGGCGCGTCGACGCCGCATCGGACGGCTACGACGGCGTGGTCCGCCACGGGCCGCTGGTCGATTCGCGCCTGGTGGCCTGGACCCTGGCCCGCAGCCGCCGCGCGCTGGTCGCTTCGCCGGACTACCTGGAGCGGCTTGGCCGGCCCACGAGCCCCGAGGACCTGCAGCGCCACCGAGGCATCTACTACACGAACCGCGGCGTGGCCGACTGGCAGTTCCGGCGCGACGGCGAACTGCTGTCCGTGCGCGCCACGCGCGCCCTGCGCGTGAACAACGGCGACATGATGCGCGACGCCTGCGAGGCGGGCCTGGGCATCGCGCTGCTGCCCACCTTCATCGTCGGGGAGTCACTGCGGGCCGGCAGGCTCACGGCCATCGACATCGGCCTGCCTTCGGAAGAAGAGTTTTTGTATGTGGCGCATCCCGAAGGCCGCTCGCCTTCGGCCAAGCTGCGGGCGATGGCCGATGCGCTCAAGGCCGCGTTCGGCGACCCGCCGTACTGGGATTCGCCGGGCTGACGAGGCGCGGCATGGGGCGCCTGCCTCGTGTGCCGCCTACTGCATCTGCCGCACGATATCCAGCGCCTCCTCGATCCGCTCCACCGCGTGGATCGTCAGGCCCTCGATCTCCTTCGTGCCCTTGCGCGGCGCGTTGGCCTTGGGCACCACGGCCACGCTGAAGCCCAGCTTGGCCGCCTCGCGCAGCCGCTCCTGGCCGCGCGGCGCCGGCCGCACCTCGCCCGCGAGGCCCACTTCGCCGAAGGCGATGAAGCCCTTGGGCAGCGGCTTGCCGCGCAGGCTGGAGGTGATCGCGAGCATCACGGCCAGGTCGGCCGCCGGCTCGCTGATGCGCACCCCGCCCACCGCGTTGACGAACACGTCCTGGTCCATGCAGGCCACGCCCGCATGCCGGTGCAGCACCGCCAGCAGCATCGCCAGCCGGTCGCGGTCCAGGCCCACCGACAGGCGCCGCGGGCTGGGCCCGCCGTCGTCGACCAGCGCCTGGATCTCGACCAGCATCGGCCGCGTGCCTTCGAGCGTGACCAGCACCACGCTGCCGGGCACCGGCTCGGCGTGCTGGCTCAGGAAGATCGCGCTCGGGTTGGCCACGCCCTTCAGGCCGCGCTCGGTCATCGCGAAGACGCCGATCTCGTTGACCGCGCCGAAGCGGTTCTTGATGGCGCGCACCAGGCGGAAGCTCGAATGCGTGTCGCCCTCGAAGTACAGCACGGTGTCGACCATGTGCTCCAGCACGCGCGGGCCGGCCAGCGCGCCCTCCTTGGTGACGTGGCCGACCAGCACGATGGCGGTGCCGCTGGCCTTGGCGAAGCGCGTGAGGTGCGCGGCGCACTCGCGCACCTGCGCCACCGAACCCGGGGCCGAAGTCAGCTGGTCGGAGTAGACGGTCTGGATCGAGTCGATCACCGCGATCGCCGGGCGGTGCGCGTCCAGCGTGGCGATGATCTTCTCCAGCTGGATCTCGGCCAGCACCTGCACCTGCGAATGGTCGAGGCCGAGCCGGCGCGAGCGCAGCGCCACCTGCGCGCCGCTCTCCTCGCCCGTGACGTAGAGCGCATTGCGCCCGGCGTGCTGCAGCGCGTCGACCGCCTGCAGCAGCAGGGTCGACTTGCCGATGCCCGGGTCGCCGCCGATCAGGGTCACGCCGCCATCGACGATGCCGCCGCCCAGCACGCGGTCGAGTTCATCGATGCCGGTGGGCGTGCGGGCGATGTCGGTGGCTTCGATCTCGGACAGGGTCGCGAGTTCGGCCGAGCCGGCCAGCGAGCTGAACTGGGTGCCGAAGCGGTTGTTGGCCGGCGCGCCCGGGGCCGGGCCGACCTGTTCGATCAATGTGTTCCAGGCGCCGCAGCTCGGGCATTTGCCGAGCCACTTGGGGCTGGTGCCGCCGCATTCGCTGCAGACGAAAAGTGTTTTTTCCTTGGCCATGGCGTCGAGTGTAGGAGGCGGTAGGTACAAACCCCGGCGAGACGCATCCGATCGCGGCGCAAAGTCTCTGGACTCAACAGGAGCCCCCCATGACCAGCACCCAGACGCTCGTGATCTACATGGCCATCCTGACCTGGCTCACCCTGCTCCTCGCAAGCCTCATCCGGGTCAAGGGATGGACGCCGTCGGGCACCCTGATCGCGCTTGGCAACCGCGACAACCTGCCCGAGGCCTCGCCGCTCGCGGGACGCGCCGAGCGCACCGCCCGCAACACGCTCGAGAACTTCGTGCTGTTCGCCGCGATCGCGCTGGTGGCGCATGCCGCAGGCGCCACCAGCCCGGGGATCGCCACCGGCGCGCTGATCTTCTTCTGGGCGCGGGTGATCTACATCCCGGTGTACGTCGCCGGCATCGCCTACCTGCGCACGGCGATCTGGGTGGTCAGCATCGTGGGGCTGGGGATGATGGTCTCGGGCATCCTGCGCTAGCCCTCGGGCTCGCGGCGTCGCCCGCCGCGATCGCCGTGGCGCGGAATCCAGTGCGCCAGCGTGCCCGCCGCCGCGAAGGCGATCAGCCCGGTCGCGGCGATGCCCCAGGCCAGTGTCAGGCTGGCCGCCAGGAAGGACAGCAGCGCCGGGCCGCAGGAAGATCCGATGTCGGACATCAGCCGCCACACGCCGAGGAAGTGCGCGCGGCCGTGGCGCGGTGCGTGATCGGCGCCGATGGTCATGATCATTCCCGAGCCGATGCCGTTGCCGAAGCCGATGGCCAGTGCCGCGAGCAGCAGCGTGACGGTGCCGGTGGTCAGCGGCATCAGCAGCATCGCCAGCCCCATGATCAGCATCGACGGCACCGCGACCCAGCCCCTGCCCTTCAGGTCCATCACCTTGCCGGCCGGATAGAACACCAGCATGTCGACCGCGCCGGCCAGCCCGTAGATCAGGGAAGCCACCGAAGGCGCCAGCGCGAGGTGGTCGGCCCACAGCGGGATCACGGCCTGGCGCGACGCCCGCACCGCGCTGACCAGCACCACGCCGACGCCCAGCGTCAGGAACACATGGCGGTGATCGCGCAGCGTCGAGAGGATGGTCGCCGGCGCCGGCGCGCCCTGCCCCGGCGGCAGCGGCGGCGCCTCCAGGTCGGGGATGCGCGCACCCACCGCCGCCGCCCCCACCACCGCGACGATTCCGAGCGCATAGGCCGCCGACAGGCCGAACGCATGCACCGCGCCGGCCGCCAGAAAAGGCCCGAGGAACATGCCGATGCGCATCACGCCGCCGAGCGTCGACAGCGCCCGTGCACGGTATTCGATCGGCACCGCCTCGGTCATGTAGCTCTGGCGCGCCAGGTTGTAGACCGCCTGCGACATGCCCACCATGAAGCAGCCGGCGGCGAACAGGCCGAGGTGCGAGGTGCCCACGCAAAGCCCCATGCCCAGCGCGCTCCACAGGCCGGCCGCGACCATCGCCCAGCGCTCGCCCCAGCGCATCGTGATGAAGGACGCCGGGATGTTGTTGAGCAGCGAGCCGATGCCGATCAGCGCCACCATGAGCGCGGCGATCGGCACGGAGGCGCCGAGGTCGCGCGCCGTGAGCGGCACGATGGGCAGGATGGCGCCTTCGCCGATTCCGAACAGCAGCGAGGGTCCGAAGGCCGGCACGGCGATGCGCCGCAGGGTGAAGGAAGGCGAGGAGGACGGGGTCGTGGCGTCGGGCGGGGATGGCATGCGCAGGAGCTTCGGGTTCGTTGCCCCGGGCCGCCCGGCGGACAAAGGCGCGGCCATTGTCTCGCCGATGCCGGAAGTCTGCACGGCGGCGCGCGGGAACACGCACGTTGACGGCGCCATCCGCCGCGCCCTAGCATGCGGCACGCACCGACCTTCGATGCGCGCACCCGTGCGAAAGGGGACTGCCGATGACCACCGCAAGCTCGACCTTCGTCGCCTCCGACGGCGACGGCTACGAACGGGTGATGGGCCGCTGGAGCCGCCTGCTCGCGCTGCCCTTCCTGGACTTCGCCGGCACCGCGGACGGCGAGCGCGTGCTCGATGTCGGCTGCGGCACGGGCCATCTGGCCTTCGCGGTGACGCGCCGCACCGGCGCCGGCGAGGTGCGCGGGGTGGATCTCGCCGAGCCCTACATCGCACACGCCAGGCGCCACAACCAGGATCCGCGCATCGTCTTCGACGTCGCCGACGCCTGCGCACTGCCCTTCGCGGACCGCAGCTTCGACCGCGTGCTCTCGCTGCTGCTGCTGCACTTCGTGCCCGATGCGGGCAAGGCGATCGCCGAGATGCGCCGGGTCGCGAAGCCCGGAAGCGTGGTGGGCGCGGCGGTCTGGGATGCGCGCGGCGGCTTCGTCTCCAACCGCCTGTTCTTCGACACCGCCGCCGCACTCGACCCTGCCGCGCGGGAGCGGCGCGCCCGCAACTACACGCGGCCGATGACCCGACCCGGCGAACTGGCCAAGGCCTGGCGCGACGCCGGCTTCAAGGCCGTGGAAGAGACCTCGCTCGCCATCCGCATGGAGTTCGCCAACTTCGCCGACTACTGGGCGCCCTTCGAAGGCAAGGAGGGCCCTGCCGCGGAGTACCTCGCCACGCTGGCGCCTGACCAGCACGCCCGGCTGCGTGAAGCGGTGGAGTCGGCCTACCTCGACGGCGAGGCCGACGGCGAGCGCTCCTACGCGGCGCTCGCCTGGGCGGTCAAGGGCAAGGCGCCGGCCTGAGCCGCGTCGCAGGCCGGGTCAGCCTGCGTTCTTCAAGGATTGCTTGGCCTTGTCGGCCGAGGACTTCGAGCGGTTCTTGTGATAGCCCGACTTGACGTTGTTGACCGCCTTGCCGACCGGGCCGCTCTTCTGGGCCTCGCTGTCCGCGCGCTTTTCGTCGATCTTGTGCTTGGCTGCGTCGGTGGCCTCCGAGGCGGCCTTTCCGATCTGGGCGCCCGCGCTCAGGACGGTGAGGGAGGCGGCGAGTGCGAACAGCATCTTCTTCATCGGATCTTTCAGGGTTGAGGGGTGAAGCCCGATGGTTTCGTGCGGCCGGGCAGGGGCGCGTCAGCGCTTGCCGCGCCCGGCCCTGGCAGCGAATCGACAGCGCGTGTCAGGTTTTGGCGCGTGTGCGGTTCAAGCCAGTATCCGGAGGGTTTACCCCTAGTTTCGTCCGCTTGACCCAACTATTTAATATATTAAATAATCCCCTCCGACATGGACATGCGCAGCACCGCCTTCTCCCACCGCAACCTGCCGCGCCTGCTGCTGCAGGCGCGCGAGGCCGTGATGGGCCACACGCGGCCGAGCCTGCGCGAGCATGCGCTGTCCGACCAGCAGTGGCGCGTGCTGCGGGTGCTCGGCGAGCACGGCGCGGTCGAGACCGGCCGCGTGGCGCGCGAGGCCTTCATCCTCGGGCCGAGCCTGACCGGCGTGCTGGCGCGCATGGAGCGCGACGGCCTCATCGCGCGCAGCCGCGACCCGGAAGACCAGCGCCGCACCGTGGTCGAGGCCACGGCCCGCGGTCACCAGCTGGTGACGCAACTCTCGACCAGCATCGAGGCGCACTACGCGTGGATGGAAGAGGCCATGGGCAAGGACAAGCTGGCCCAGCTGTACGAGCTCCTCGACGAATTGATCGCATTGGAACAACCATGAGTTACCTACCAACCGGCACCGTCTACGGCGTGCTGCTGAACTTCCGCGCGGAGTTCGACGCACTCGCGCCGCAGATGAACCAGCCGCCCTACAAGGCGCCGCCGAAGGCCCCTGTCCTCTACGTCAAGACCGCCAACACCTGGAGCCCGCACGGCAGCGCGATCGGCGTGCCGGCGCAGGTCGATGCGGTCGAGGTCGGTGCCACGGTCGCGATGGTGATCGGCGTCGACAACGACGTCGAAGGCTTTGTGCTGATGAACGACCTGTCGATCCCGCATGCGAGCTTCTTCCGCCCGCCGGTCAAGTTCAAGTGCGTCGACGGCTTCCTGGGCATCGGCGCGGCGATGCGCGATGCGCAGGAGGTGGCCGACCCGGCACAGTTCAGGCTCGAGGTCCGCATCAACGGCGAGCTGAAGCAGTCGACCGATTTCTCGCAGACCGTGCGCAGCGCGGCACAGCTGCTGGCCCATGTCGGCGAGTTCATGACGCTCGCCCACGGCGACGTGCTGATGCTCGGCTGCGACGCCGGCCGCCCGCTGGCACGCCCCGGCGACCGCATCGAGATCGCGGCGCCGGGTTTCGAGACCCTGGTCAACACCCTCGTGAAGGAGCAGGCATGAAGCACGCGCGCATCCTGTTCGAAAACGCGGTGCACGACGCCGTGGAAGACGGCGGCCGGCTGCGCCTCGCCGACGGCCGCCAGGTCGAGGCCGATGCGGTCTCGTGGCTGCCGCCGCTCAAGCCCGTGCCGCGCCCGCGCACCATCCTCGCGCTGGGCCTCAACTACGCCGACCACGCCAAGGAGCTGGAGTTCAAGGCGCCCGAGGAGCCGCTGGTCTTCGTCAAGGGCGAGAGCACGCTCACCGGCCACCGCCAGCTCACCTACCGGCCGTCGGAGGTGCAGTTCATGCACTACGAATGCGAGCTGGTGATCGTGGTCGGCAAGACCGCGAAGAAGGTGAAGCGCGACGACGCCTACGACTTCATCGGCGGCTACACGGTGGCCAACGACTACGCGATCCGCGACTACCTCGAGAACTGGTACCGCCCCAACCTGCGCGTCAAGAACCGCGACACCTGCACGCCGATCGGCCCCTGGCTGGTCGACGCCAAGGACGTCGCCGACCCGATGGCGCTGGCGCTCAGCACCACGGTCAACGGCAAGCTCACGCAGTCGGGCAACACGAAGGACATGATCTTCGACGCGCCCTTCCTGATCGAGTACTTCAGCAGCTTCATGACCCTGCAGCCCGGCGACCTGATCCTGACCGGCACGCCCGACGGCGTGGTCGACTGCCGACCGGGCGACGTCATCGTGACCGAGATCGCGCAGATCGGCGCGCTGGTCAACACCATCGCCGCGGCCTGAGCGGCACAGCAAACGGAGACAAGATGAAGAAGATGATCAAGCTCGCGACCGCGATGGTCGCGCTGGCCGCATCGGTGGTGGCGCTCGACGCGCCGGCGCAAGGCTATCCGGCCAAGCCGGTGCGCTGGGTGGTCGGCTATCCGGCCGGCGGCGGCACCGACTTCCTGGCGCGCACCGCCGGCGCCCAGCTGTCGCAACAGATCGGCCAGCCGGTGCTGGTCGACAACCGCCCCGGCGCCGCCGCCATCATCGCCTCCGAGAACGTGGCGCGCTCGCCCGGCGATGGCTACACCGTGTTCTCGGCCGACAACGGCGTGCTGGTCTACAACCCGGTCCTCTACAAGAAGCTGCCCTACGACAGCGAGAAGGACTTCGTCGCGCTCGGCATGATGGGGCGCTCGCCGCTCATCATCACGGCCGCGCCGGGCGCGGGCTTCGCCGACGCCAAGGCGCTGATCGCCGCGCTCAAGAAAGAGCCGGGCAAGTACAGCATCGCGACGCCCGGCGCCGGCAGCCCGCACCATCTCGCGCTCGAACTGTTCCAGCGCGAGGCGGGCGTCTCGTTGCTGCACGTGCCCTACAAGGGCGGCGCCCCGGCGCTGCAAGATCTGATGGGCGGCCAGGTGCCGTTGATGATGCTCGACCTGCCGAGCGGCATCAGCGCCGTCAAGGCCGGCAAGGTGGTGCCGCTGCTCGCGATGTCGGGCGAGCGGGTGCCGCAGCTGCCGCAGGTGCCGACCGCGAAGGAACTCGGCTTCGCCGAGGTCGAGGCCTACACCTGGCAAGGCCTGGTGGCACCGGCCGCGACACCGAAGGACATCCAGCTGAAGCTCGGCACCGACCTGCTGAAGGCCATGAACGATCCCGCCGTGCGCCAGAAGCTGTTCGACGCCGGCTGGGAAGCCCGCCCCACCGACGCCGCCGACATGAACCGCTACGTGCAATCGGAGCGCAAGAAGTGGCAGGCGCTGATCGCTTCGCGCGAGATCCGAATCGACTGACCCTGAAAGACATTCCCATGCAGATCGACCACCTCATCAACGGCAAACCGGTCGCCGGCCGCGACTATTTCCAGACCGTCAACCCGGCTACGCAAGAAGTGCTGGCCGAGGTCGCCTCGGGCGGCGAGGCCGAAGTGAACGCGGCCGTGGCCGCCGCCAAGGAAGCCTTCCCGAAGTGGGCCGGCCTGCCCGCGCCCGAGCGCGCCAAGCTGATCCGCAAGCTCGGCGACCTGATCGCCAAGAACGTGCCCGAGATCGCCGAGACCGAGACCAACGACTGCGGCCAGGTCATCGCCCAGACCGGCAAGCAGCTGGTGCCGCGCGCGGCCGACAACTTCTATTACTTCGCCGAGATGTGCACGCGGGTCGACGGCCACACCTACCCGACGCCCACGCACTTGAACTACACGCTGTTCCATCCGGTGGGCGTGTGCGCGCTGATCTCGCCCTGGAACGTGCCCTTCATGACCGCCACCTGGAAGGTCGCGCCCTGCCTGGCCTTCGGCAACACCGCGGTGCTGAAGATGAGCGAGCTGTCGCCGCTGACGGCCGCGCGCCTGGGCGAGCTGGCGCTCGAGGCCGGCATCCCGGCCGGCGTGCTGAACCTGGTGCACGGCTACGGCAAGGAAGCCGGCGAGCCGCTGGTGGCGCACCCCGACGTGCGCGCGATCTCGTTCACCGGATCGACCGCAACCGGCAACCGCATCGTGAAGAGTGCCGGCCTGAAGAAGTTCAGCATGGAGCTGGGCGGCAAGAGCCCGTTCGTGATCTTCGACGACGCCGACCTCGACCGCGCGCTCGATGCCGCCATCTTCATGATCTTCAGCAACAACGGCGAGCGCTGCACGGCCGGTTCGCGCATCCTGGTGCAGCAGTCGATCTATGCCGACTTCGCGGCGAAGTTCGCCGAGCGGGCGAAGCGCATCACGGTCGGCGACCCGCTGGACGAGAAAACCATCGTCGGGCCGATGATCTCGCAGGCGCATCTGGCCAAGGTGCGCAGCTACATCGAGCTGGGTCCGAAGGAAGGCGCCACGCTGCTGTGCGGCGGACTCGGCGCGCCGGAGCTTCCCGACCGCGTGAAGAAGGGCAACTACGTGCTGCCGACCGTCTTCGCCGATGTCGACAACCGCATGAAGATCGCGCAGGACGAGATCTTCGGCCCGGTCGCCTGCCTGATCCCGTTCAAGGACGAGGCCGATGCGATCCGCCTGGCCAACGACATCGCCTACGGCCTGTCGAGCTATGTGTGGACCGAGAACATCGGCCGCGCGCACCGCGTCGCCGCCGCGGTCGAGGCCGGCATGTGCTTCGTCAACAGCCAGAACGTGCGCGACCTGCGCCAGCCCTTCGGCGGCACCAAGGCCTCGGGCACCGGGCGCGAAGGCGGCACCTGGAGCTACGAGGTGTTCTGCGAACCGAAGAACGTGGCGGTGAGCCTGGGCAGCCACCACATTCCGCATTGGGGAGTCTGACCATGGGCAAGCTCGCACTCGCCGCCAAGATCACGCACGTGCCCTCGCTCTACCTGAGCGAGCTGGACGGTCCGCGCAAGGGCAGCCGGCAGGCGGCCATCGACGGGCTCAAGGAGATCGGCCGCCGCTGCCGCGAACTGGGCGTGGACACCATCGTGGTCTTCGACACCCACTGGCTGGTGAACGCGAGCTACCACCTGAATTGCGCGCCGCATTTCAAGGGCGTCTACACCAGCAACGAGCTGCCGCACTTCATCAGCAACATGCCCTTCGAGGTGCCGGGCAACCCGGAACTCGGCAAGCTGCTGGCAAGGACGTGCAACGAATGGGGCGTCGAGACGCTGGCGCACGACGCCACCACGCTCGGGCCCGAATACGGCACGCTGGTGCCGATGCGCTACATGAACGAGGACCTGCACTTCAAGGCGATCTGCGTCTCGGCCCTGTGCACCAGCCACTATCTGAACGACAGCGCGCGCCTGGGCTGGGCCATGCGCCGCGCGGTCGAGGACCACTACGACGGCACCGTGGCCTTCTTCGCGAGCGGCTCTCTGTCGCACCGCTTCGCGCAGAACGGACTGGCGCCGCAGTTCGCCGACCGCGTGTGGAGCCCGCTGCTGGAGCGCATGGACCACGACGTCGTGAAGATGTGGGAAGGCGGCGAATGGTCCGACTTCTGCGCGATGCTGCCGGAATATGCGGCCAAGGGGCATGGCGAGGGCTTCATGCACGACACGGCCATGCTGCTCGGCGCGCTGGGCTGGTCGGCCTACGACGGCCACGCCGAGGTGGTCACGCCCTACTTCGGCTCGTCCGCCACCGGGCAGATCAACGCCGTCTTCCCGGTCACGCCGCAGGACGGCCACGCGATCCCGAAGGCGCAGGCATCGAGCGCCGAAGGCTTCCAGTCCGTTTCACGTCTTTGAGGCCGCCATGCCGCATCTGGTCATCCTCTACACGCCGAACATCGAGCCGGAGACCGACATGGGCGCGCTCTGCCGCACGCTGGCCGACACCATGCTCGAACAGCGCGACGAAGCGGGCGCTCAGGTCTTCCCGACCGGCGGCACGCGCGTGCTGGCCTACCCGGCCGCGCACTACGCGGTGGCCGACGGCAAGGGCGACTACGCCTTCGTCTATCTCAACCTGCGCATGGGGGCGGGACGCAGCGAAGCGGTGAAGAAGCGCGCCGGCGACGCCCTCATCGCGAGCGCGAAGCGGCATTTCGAGCCGGTCTTCGCCCAGCGCCTCATCGGCATCACGCTGAACGTGGACGAAAGCCCCGGCCAGGTCTACGACGGCAAGCACAGCAACCTCCACCCCCTGTTCAACAAGGCCTGAACCATGCTCGACTCCAAGCTCATCCGGCAACTGGCGGCCGAACTCCACGAGAGCGAGAAGTCGCGCGTGCAGGTCGAGCACTTCTCCAAGCGCTACCCCGAGATGACGATCGAGGACGGCTATGCGATCTCGCGCGAATGGGTCAGGACCAAGATCGCCGAGGGCCGCATCGTCAAGGGCCACAAGATCGGCCTGACCTCGCGCGCGATGCAGCAGGCCAGCCAGATCGACGAGCCCGACTACGGCACGCTGCTGGACGACATGTTCTTCGAGCAGGGCGGCGACATCCCCTTTTCGCGCTTCATCGCGCCGCGGGTCGAGGTCGAGCTGGCCTTCGTGCTCGGCAAGCGACTGCAGGGTCCGAAGGTGACCATCTTCGACGTGCTCGCAGCCACCGACTACGTGGTGCCGGCGATCGAGATCATCGATTCGCGCATCGAGCAGTTCGACCGCCACACCAAGCAGATGCGCAAGGTCTTCGACACCATCTCCGACAACGCGGCCAATGCCGGCATCGTGACCGGCGGCCGGCCCGTGAAGCCCGACGCGGTCGACCTGCGCTGGGTCAGCGCGCTGCTGTACAAGAACGGGGTCATCGAGGAGTCCGGGGTCGCGGCCGCGGTGCTCAATCATCCGGCCGCCGGGGTCGCCTGGCTCGCCAACAAGCTGGCGCCCTGGGACGAATGCCTGGAGGCCGGCGAGGTGGTGCTCGGCGGCTCGTTCACGCGGCCGACCGCGGCGCTGCCGGGCGATACCTTCCACGCCGACTACGGCCCGCTCGGCGCCATCTCGTTCCGCTTCGTCTGAAAGAAAAAAACCATGACCACTCCCGCAAACCCCTTCAAGCAGGCCCTGATCGACAAGCGCGCCCAGATCGGCCTCTGGCTCGGCCTGGCCGACGCCTACAGCGCCGAGATCTGCGCCGGCGCCGGCTTCGACTGGCTGCTGATCGACGGCGAGCATTCGCCCAACGGGCTGGCCAGCATCCTCCAGCAGGCGCAGGCGATCGCCGCCTACCCGGGCGTCAACGCGATCGCGCGCGTGCCGCTGGGCCATGGCGATGCCGGCACGGCACTGATCAAGCAGTACCTCGACCTCGGCGTCCAGACGCTGCTGGTGCCGATGGTCGACACCGCGGAGCAGGCGCGCTCGATCGTGCGCGCGATGCGCTATCCGCCCGAGGGCATCCGCGGCATGGGCGGGGCGCGCGCCTCGCGCTGGGGCCGCTACCCCAGCTACGCCAAGGACGCCAACGAGCGCGTCTGCCTGCTGGTGCAGGCCGAGTCGCGCGAGGCGCTGGCCAACCTCGAGGCGATCGCGGCGGTCGACGGCGTCGACGGCATCTTCATCGGCCCGGCCGACCTGTCGGCCTCGATGGGCCATGTCGGCAACTCCGACCACCCCGAGGTGCAGGCGGCGATCGAGGACGCGATCGCGCGCATCCAGCGCGCCGGCAAGTCGGCCGGCATCCTGACGCCCAACGAGGCGCTGGCGCGCAAGTACCTGGCGCTGGGCGCGGGCTTCGTCGCCGTCGGCCTCGACACCAACCTGCTGGTGCGCAGCACCAGCGCCCTGGCGGCGAGCTTCAAGGGCGCCGCCAAGCCCGCGGCGGCCGGCGGCACCTACTGAACGACGGACGATCGATGCGAGGACTTTTGGATGCAAACGTGAGGTAAACGCGGGTGTCGGGCGGCGCGGGTTGCGGGAAGAATATGCCCTCAGCGCGCGGCCTGGCCACCAGGGCGCCGCGACCCTCTGCGGCGCCCCCATTCCGGAGGCGCGACGAGTTCCAACCCGCATCCATCCAATCCGAGGAGACATCGAATGACCATCACCCGCCGCCATCTGCTGCAGACCACCAGCGCCTCCGCGCTGCTGGCCAGCCTGGGCCAGCAAGTGTTCGCCCAGTCGCAAGCCTTTCCGTTCGAGACTGCGCGCCTGATCACCGGCTTCGCGGCCGGCGGCACCTCCGACACCACCTGCCGCCGTGTCGCCACCCGCCTGCAGCCCGACTACGGCCGCGCCGTCGTGGTGGAGAACCGCACCGGCGCAGGCGGCCAGATCGCGGTCACCTACGTCAAGAGCCAGCCGGCCGACGGCGCCACGATCCTGCAGACGCCGACCTCGATCCTCACGATCTATCCGCACATCTACAAGAAGCTGCCCTACGACCCGCTGGTCGACCTGACGCCGGTGACCATCGCCTGCGTGTTCGACTTCGGCTTCGCGGTCGGGCCGGCGGTGCCGCTGTCGGTCAAGACCGTGCCCGAGTTCCTGGCCTGGGCCAAGACCCATCCCGAGGGCGCCAACTTCGGCTCGCCGGCCGCCGGCTCGACGCCGCACTTCATCGGCGCGCTGCTGGGCAAGAGCGCGGGCGTGGAGCTCAAGCACGCAGCCTACCGCGGCACGCAGCCGGCCATGCTCGACCTGCTGGGCGGCAATGTCGCCGCGGTGTCGGGCCCAATTGGCGACATCACGCAGCATCTGCCCACGGGCAAGGTGCGCATCCTCGGCGTCTCGGGCGCCAAGCGCAGCCGCTTCGCGCCCGACGTGCCCACCTTCGAGGAACAGGGCATCAAGGACATGACGCACAGCGAGTGGTTCGCCTTCCTGCTGCCGGCCAAGGCCTCGCCCGAAGTGGTGAACCGCGCCAACGCCGCCTTCAGGACCGCGCTGGCACAGAAGGACGTGATCGACGGCCTGGCGAACTTCGGCCTGGAGGCGATGTCCTCCACGCCCGCCGAGCTCACGGAACTGATCAAGAAAGACACCGCCAAGTGGGCGCCGATCGTGAAACAGGTCGGCTTCACCGCGGAGAACTGACCATGAAAGGGAACTGCAGATGAACACACTCGCCACCCCGTCGCCTTCGGCGCTGGTGCATCCCGCGATCCACCCCGACGAGCGCGCCGCCCGGCTGCAGCTCGCCGCCTGCTACCGCGTGTTCGCGATGCTGGGCTGGACCGAGATGATCTACAACCACATCACGGTGCGGCTGCCCGACAGCGTGACCGGTGGCGAGAAGCAGTTCCTGATCAATCCCTTCGGCCTGCACTACAGCGAGGTCACGGCCGGCAACCTGGTCAAGATCGACCTGCAGGGCCGGGTGCTCGACGGCTCGTCGTACCCGGTGAATCCGGCCGGCTTCACGGTGCACGCCGCGATTCACGACGGCTTGCCGGGCGCGCACTGCGTGATGCACACCCACACCACCGCCGGCGTGGCGGTGGCCTGCCTGCAGGGCGGCCTGCAGCAGACCAATTTCTATACCGCGCAGCTGCACGGCATGGTCGCGTACCACGACTTCGAGGGCATCACGATCCATGCCGACGAAGGCCCGCGCCTGCTCCGGAGCATCGGCGACCGGAACGCGGTGATCCTGCGCAACCACGGCCTGCTGGCCTGGGGCCAGACGCTGCCGCAGACCTTCGCCATCCTCTGGACCCTGCAGCGCGCCTGCGAGATCCAGATGGCGACCTTCTCGATGGGGCCGGCGATTCCGGTCGGCGAGGAGATCGCCCAGCGCTGCACGCGCGATGCTCTGCAATTCAATCCGGCGCACGGCGCCGGCCAGGATGTGTTCGATGCCCTGGTGCGCCAGGTCGACCGCATCGACGACAGCTACAAGAACTGAGGCCATGAAAGTCTGCATCTACGGCGCCGGCGCGATCGGCGGCTGGATCGGCGCGAAGCTCGCGCGGGCGGGATCGACGATCAACGTGGTGGCGCGCGGCGCCACGCTCGAGGCGCTGCGGCGCAACGGGCTCACGCTGGCGAGCGGCGATTCGCGCGTGACGGTGCCGGTCAACGCCAGCGAAGATCCGCGCACGCTCGGCCTGCAGGATCTGGTGATCGTGGCCGTGAAGGCGCCCTCGCTGCCCGCCGTGGCCGAGCAGATCGCTCCGCTGCTCGGCCCCGACACCATCGTGCTGACGGCCATGAACGGCGTGCCCTGGTGGTTCCTGCAGGGCGGCTTCGGCGGCCCCCTGGCCGGTGCGCAGCTGGAGGCGGTCGACCCGGGCGGCCGCATCGACGCCGCGATTCCCGCCCGGCACGTGATCGGCTGCGTGGTGCACGCCAGTTGCGCGCTCGACGGGCCGGGCGTGGTGCGGCATCACTTCGGCAACGGCCTGATCATCGGCGAGCCTTCGGGCGAGGCGACGCCGCGCGCCAAGGCCTTGCTCGACCTGCTGGGCGGCGCCGGCATCGACACCAAGCTGTCGCCGCAGATCCAGAAGGACGTCTGGTACAAGCTCTGGGGCAACATGACGGTCAACCCGATCAGCGCGCTGACCGGTGCCACCACCGACCTGATCCTCAACGACGACCTGGTGCGCGGCTTCATCTCGACGATCATGCTGGAGGCCAAGGCCATCGGCGAGCGCATCGGCGTGCCGATCGCCGACAGCCCCGAGGACCGCCACGCGGTCACGCGCAAGCTGGGCGCCTTCAAGACCTCGATGCTGCAGGACGTGGAAGCCGGCCGCGCCGTGGAACTCGACGCGCTGGTGACCGCGGTGCGCGAGCTGGGCCAGCGCGCCGGCGTCGCGACGCCGTTCACCGATGCGCTGCTGGGGCTGGCTCGGTTGCGCGCGCGCCAGCTCGGGCTCTACTGAGCCGGCGTCGGCGTCGGCGTCGGCGTCGGCGCCTCAGCGCCCCATCAGCACCCGCACCGCCGCCGGCAGCGAATTCACCTGCGGCATGAAGCGGTCGATGGCGGCGCCGAGCAGCACCGCGCTCAGCAGCGCGCCCAGCAGCGGCTTCCAGCTGAGCCGCACCGCCACGGCGAACCAGCCCTCGCGCGCGATGCGCACCGCGGCGCGCGCCGAGACATACGAGAAGGCGATCTCGATCGCCACCGCGAGCAGCGCGTCCCAGCCGAAATAGAGCAGCACCAGCGCGCCGGCGCCGCACACGATGGCGACGCCGATCAGGAAGATGGCCACGACCGGGACCACGAACACCGCGCCCTCGTCGAGGCCGCCCGCGATGTCGAGCGCGCCCCCGCCGGCGTCGGGCAGATCCCCGGCCTCGAACTGGCCGCCCGAGCCCCGCGCCGGCGAAAGCTCGAAGGTGCCGGGGTCCGGCACGTCGGGATCGAAGTTCGTGTTGCGCTGCACCAATCTTCCGGCCCACCAGCGCAGCAGCAGCAGGTAGGCGGCGTAGCCGGCGCCCAGGGTCACCGCATAGCGCAGCGCCAGCGAGTCGACGCCCAGCCGCATCTGCAGGTGCGACACCAGCCACATCAGCAGCAGGATCGCGCTGCCGATCGCGAAGCCGTGCAGTCGCAGGTCGTGGCTGCGATGCAGCTCCTGCTCGACGCGCGACTCCCAGAGCCGGACCGAGCGCCAGTCGGAGAGGATTTTCAAGCGGGCAGCGGCCTTCAGTCCGCCGCGATCGGCACGCGCGGCGCCACCGCGCACATCAGCTCGTAGCCGACGGTGCCACCGGCCTGCGCGACCTCGTCGATCGGCAGCAGGGCGCCCTTCGACGACCGGCCCCACAGCGTGACCTCGGCGCCGATGCCGGCATCGGGCACCGGCGTCAGGTCGACCGTGATCATGTCCATGCTGACGCGGCCGACCATCCGCGTGCGCACGCCGTTCACAAGCACCGGCGTGCCGGTGCTGCAGTGGCGCGGATAGCCGTCGGCGTAGCCGACCGCGGCGACGCCGATGCGCAGCGGCCCTTCGGCACGGAAGCTGGAGCCGTAGCCGATGGTGTCGTCAGCCTTCAGCGTCTGGACGCCGATCAGCCGGGTGGCGAGCGTCATGGCCGGCTGCAGCTGCCAGTGCTCGGCGTCGTGTTCGGGAAAATCGGGGACGCCGCCGTAGAGCAGGATGCCGGGGCGCACCCAGTCGTTGCGGGTCCGGGCCGCGTGGCGCAGGGTGGCTGCGCTGTTGGCGATCGAGCGCTCGCCCGGCAGGTCCTGGGTGGCGCGCTCGAAGACCTCGACCTGGTGGGCGATGCCGCGCTCGCCGTCGGCGTCGCTGAAGTGCGTCATGAGCGAAATCTCGTCGACCTGCGGCAGCGCGTTCAGCCGCGTCCAGGCCGAGCGGAAGCGCTCGGGCGCGAAGCCCAGGCGGTTCATGCCGGAGTTCATCTTGAGGAAGACCCGCTGCGGCGCCTGGGTCTTGTGGGCCGCGAGCATGTCGATCTGGGCGTCGCAGTGCACGGTGTGCCAGAGGTCGAGGCGGGAGCAGAGTTCGAGGTCACGCGGATCGAACACGCCTTCGAGCAGCAGCACCGGGCCGCGCCAGCCCAGCGCGCGCACCCGTTCGGCCTCGGCCAGGTCGAGCAGCGCGAAGCCGTCGGCGGCGCGAAAAGCCTCGAAAACCCGCTCGATGCCGTGCCCGTAGGCATTGGCCTTGACCACCGCCCAGACGCGGGAATCGAGCGCCGCGCGGCGCGCGCGGTCGAGGTTGTGGCGCAGGGCGGCGCTGTGGACAGTGGCAAGGATCGGACGCGGCACTTGAAAATCCCGGCGAAAAGCTGAAATCACTCACACAAAAAAGCCCGGCGATGGGGCCGGAAAGCGCCATTCTGACATCGCGCACCCCATGCTATAACCGCGCACCCGCCTCTGATGCGGAACTCTTTTCCACTATCGCCAGCTCTCCCACCCTGGCCAGCCAGCTCATCGATGAAGCGCGGTTTCTACACCATCATGTCGGCCCAGTTCTTTTCGTCACTGGCCGACAACGCGCTTTTCGTTGCTGCGGTGGAGCTGATGAGAACCAGTGGCGCGCCGGAGTGGCAGCGCGCCGCGCTGGTGCCGATCTTCACCGTCTTCTATGTGGCGCTGGCGCCGCTGGTGGGCGCCTTCGCCGACGCCTTGCCCAAAGGCCAGGTGATGTTCATCAGCAACGCGATCAAGGTGGTCGGCTGCGTGATGATGCTGTTCGGCTCGCATCCGCTGCTGGCCTACGCGATCGTCGGGCTGGGCGCCGCGGCCTATTCGCCGGCCAAGTACGGCATCCTCACCGAGCTGCTGCCGGCCTCCCAGCTGGTCAAGGCCAACGGCTGGATCGAGGGCCTGACCATCGCCTCGATCATCCTGGGCATCGTGCTCGGCGGCCAGCTGGTGGGCCATGCGCT
Organism: Variovorax saccharolyticus; assembly: GCF_030316765.1. Lineage (GTDB taxonomy): Bacteria > Pseudomonadota > Gammaproteobacteria > Burkholderiales > Burkholderiaceae_C > Variovorax > Variovorax saccharolyticus. Next base: position 12,508 of record NZ_JASZYT010000002.1, on the reverse strand, counting down.
GTCGAGCCAGCTGCTGACCTTCGACTTCCCGATCATCGACACCGGCATCGACACCGCGCCCGAGGCCGCGATCTCGGCGCTGATCCTGGTCTACATCGTGGCGGCCTGGTTCAACACCCGCATCCCGCTGACCGGCGTCGAGATGCGGCCGCTGCGCTCGAACCCGCAGCACGGCATGGTGCGCAACATCGCCGCGCTGCTGCCTGATTTCTGGCAGTGCAACTCGCGCCTGTGGCGCGACAAGCTGGGCCAGATCTCGCTCGCCACCACCACCCTGTTCTGGGGCGCCGGCGGCAATCTCAAGTACATCGTGCTGGCCTGGGCCTCGCTGGCACTGGGCTACAACACGGCGCAGGCCTCCTCGCTGACCGGCGTGGTGGCGATCGGCACCGCGGTCGGCGCCATCGTGGCCTCGGTGAAGATGCGGCTGGACATGGCGACCCGCGTGATCCCGCTCGGGATCGGCATGGGCGTGCTGGTGATCGGCATGAACTTCATCGGCAACATCTGGCTCGCCGTGCCCTTCCTGATCCTGCTCGGCGGCCTCGGCGGCTTCCTGGTGGTGCCGATGAACGCGCTGCTGCAGCATCGCGGCCACAACCTGATGGGCGCCGGCCGTTCGATCGCGGTGCAGAACTTCAACGAGCAGTCGTGCATCCTGATCCTCGGCGCGTTCTACAGCGCCTGCACCGGCCTGGGCCTGTCGGCCTACGCGGCGATCACCGCCTTCGGCATCGTGGTGGCCGGCTTCATGTACCTCATCAAGCTCTGGCACCAGCACAACCTCAAGCGCTACCCGGAAGAAGTCGAGCACCTGCTCGCGATCGCGCGCAGCGACAAGCACCACTGACCCTTGCCTGCTCTCGCGCTGATCTTCAACGCCTTCGTCTGGGGCGTCTCCTGGTTTCCCTTCCGTCAGATCGAAGGCCACGGCCTGCATCCGGTGTGGGCGACCTGCCTGATCTATGCGGCCATCACGCTCGCGATGGCGCTGCTGCGGCGGCATGCCTGGGCGCCCTTCGCCCGGCAGCCGGGCCTGGTGCTGCTGGGGCTGGCGGCCGGCTTCACCAACGTCGGTTTCAACTGGGCCGTGACCCAGGGCGACGTGGTGCGCGTGGTGCTGCTGTTCTATCTGATGCCGCTGTGGAGCGTGCTGCTGGCCTGGGCCTTCCTGGGCGAGCGCCCCAGCCTCGGCGCGCTGGCCCGGGTGGCGCTGGCGCTGGGCGGCGTGGCGGTGGTGCTGAAGTCGCCCGAAGCCGACTGGCCGGTGCCGGCCAGCCTGGCGGACTGGCTCGGCGTGGCGGCGGGCTTCGGCTTCGCGGTGACCAACATCCTCCTGCGCCGGCTGCGCAGCGCGCCCGGCGAGTCGCGCGCGCTGGCGATGTTCGGCGGCTGCGCGGCGATGGCGGGCGCCACCGCGCTGGTCGGCACTGCGCTCGGCGCGATGCCGCCGCCGCCGCTGGCCGACACCGGCTGGTGGGGCTGGGCGCTGCTGCTGGGCACCGGCTTCGTCTTCGCCAACATCTGCCTGCAGTACGGCGCGGCGCGGCTGGCGGCCAGTGCGACCGCGGTGATCATGCTGTCGGAGGTGCTGTTCGCGAGCGTCTCGTCGGTGACGCTCGGCGCCTCGTCGATGGAGGCCCGGATCTGGATCGGCGGCGCGCTGATCGTGGCGGCGGCGGTGTGGTCGTCGTTTGCACGCGCGCCCGCGGCCGGTGATGATCGGCGATCGGTTTCCGCCAAGGACAGCATCCCATGACCAGCATCTACGATTTCGAGGCCCGCCGCATCGACGGCCAGCCCGCCCCGCTTTCCGAATTCCGCGGCAAGGTGCTGCTGATCGTCAACACGGCCAGCAAGTGCGGCTTCACGCCGCAGTTCGAGGGGCTGGAGGCGCTGTACAGGAAATACGCCGGGCAAGGCCTGGCCGTGCTCGGCTTTCCTTCGAACCAGTTCATGAGCCAGGACCCCGGCAGCAACGAGGAGATCGGAGCCTTCTGCACCCGCAACTACGGCGTGAGCTTTCCCATGATGGAGAAGATCGACGTCAACGGCGCCGACGCGGCGCCGCTCTACAAGTGGCTGGTCAAGGAGGCGCCGGGGCTACTCGGCAGCACGGCCATCAAGTGGAACTTCACCAAGTTCCTGGTCGGCAAGGACGGACGCGTGCTCAAGCGCTACGCGCCGGTCGACAAGCCCCAGGACATCGCCGGCGACATCGAGCGCGCGCTCGCCGCCTGATCAGAACCTGAAGTCCGCGGTCTTGGTGGCGCCTTCGAGCACCACGACCTGGCTCTTGGTGACGCCTTCGCTGGCCGCCTCCACCGTGTAGCGGCCGGCCGGCAGGTCGACCAGGCAGATCGGGCCGCTGGCGCGCATCGAGAGCGCGGTGCCGCCCTTCGAATCCCTCACCATCACGTCCACATCGGCCAGGTAGGCGCCGCTGGCACGGGCGAACAGCAGCGCCAGCGGATGCTCCTTCATGGCTGCGCGCATGGCGAGCGATTCGTCCGAGCCGACACCGCCGCAGACGTAGCGGCCGGCATCCTGGACCTTCATGGCCGGCATCCCGTCGGTCTGGGCCTGGGCGAGCCAGGGAGCGGCGGCGCAAGTGCACAGCACGGCGCCGCGCAGCAGGTTTCGCAAAGAGGCATGCATGAGAGTCTCCCGGTAGGAACACGCCTGCATGCTGGCGCGGCGCCGTCGCGCCGGGCGTCGGACCAGAACCCCGGACGCTGTCCGATCAGTCCGCCAGTGCGGCGTCGAGCAGCTCGACCCAGTGCCGCACGGGCGTCTGCGTGCCGCTCTGCAGGTGGGTGATGCAGCCGATGTTGGCCGACACGATGGCGCTCGGCTGCAGCTGGTTCAGGTGGCCCAGCTTGCGATCGCGCAGCGGATAGGCCAGCTCGGGCTGCAGCACCGAATAGGTGCCGGCCGAGCCGCAGCACAGGTGCGACTCGCTGCCCGCCACCCGGATGTCGAAGCCGAGCGCGCGCAGGTTGACCTCGACCCCGCCGCGCAGCTTCTGGCCGTGCTGCAGCGTGCACGGCGGGTGGTAGGCGACCAGGCCGGCGGGCGCCTTCACGCGCCCCTTCAGCAACGGCACCAGTTCGGGCAGCAGCTCGCTCAGGTCGCGGGTCAGCGCGCTGATGCGTTCGGCCTTGGCGGCATAGGCCGGATCGTCCTTGAGGATGTGGCCGTACTCGCGCACCGTCACGCCGCAGCCCGAAGCGTTCATGACGATCGCCTCCACCGCGCCGGCCTCGACCTGCGGCCACCAGGCATCGATGTTGGCGCGCATCTGCGCGCGGCCGCCGTCCTGGTCGTTGAGGTGGAACTTCACGGCGCCGCAGCAGCCGGCGTTCTTCGCGATCACAGGCTGGATTCCGGCGGCGTCGAGCACGCGGGCGGTCGCGCTGTTGATGTTGGGCGCCATCGACGGCTGCACGCAGCCGGCCAGCATCAGCATCTTGCGCACGTGCGCGCGCCGGGGCCAGGCGCCCGCCGGCTGCGGCGCCGGCACCTTGGCCCTGAGCTTGGCCGGCAGCAGACCGCGCACCGACTGGCCCAGCTTCATCGCGGGCGCGAACAGCGGCGAAGGCAGCCCCTCCTTGAGGGTCCAGCGCAGCGCGTTCTCCATCGCCGGCCGCGGCACCTTCTGGTCGACGATCTTGCGGCCGATGTCGACCAGATTGCCGTACTGCACGCCGCTCGGGCAGGTGCTCTCGCAGTTGCGGCAGGTCAGGCAGCGGTCGAGGTGCAGCTGCGTGCTGCGCGTCGGCGTCTTGCCTTCGAGCACCTGCTTGATCAGGTAGATGCGCCCGCGCGGGCCGTCGAGCTCGTCGCCGAGCAGCTGGTAGGTCGGGCAGGTGGCGGTGCAGAAGCCGCAGTGCACGCACTTGCGCAGGATCGCCTCGGCCTCGCGGCCATCGGTGGTGCCCTGGAATTCGGGAGCGAGTTCGGTTTGCATGCGGTGCTACTCAGTGCGCGGGTTGGGCGGGAAGGAGCCGTTCTCGATCGAAGACGGCGTGGGGGTCGAACTCGTTCATGAGCGCACGGTGGATGCGCGCGACCGGCGCGCTCAGGGTGTCGAAGCGGGCTTCGTGGCGGGCTCCGGCCGCGGGCCGCCAGAGCGTGGCGTGGCCGCCGGCGGCGCGGGCCGCGGCCCGCACGCGCTGCGAGTCGCCGGGCCCGGCCAGGACCCAGCGCTGGCCGCCATGCCACTCGACCAGCGGCGCGCCGTCGAGCTCGAGCACCGGCGCGGTCTGCGGCACCGAGAGCCGCCACAGTGCGCGCGCGCCCTCTCGGGCGCCGAACCACGGATGCTGCTGGTCGCGCAGCGACTGCCAGCCGGCGGCGGCCTGCTGCGCGTCCTGCCGCTCGCCGCCCAGCTGCGCGCACGCGGCCTCGACCGCCGCCACCGCGCCGCGCAGGCGCAGCGACAGCACGCCCCGGCCTTCGCGTTCGTGCCAGGCGCTGGCGTTGAGCGGCAACGGCCGGCCGCCCCATTCGTTGAGCAGGCGCAGCGCATCGGCTTGGCTGCAGGCGAAGTCCAGCGTGGCCTCGGCCGGCGCCAGCGGCAGCACCTTGAGGCTGGCCTCGGCAATCAGCCCGAGAGCGCCCATCGATCCGGCCAGCACGCGCGAGACGTCGTAGCCGGCGACGTTCTTCATCACCTGGCCGCCGAAAGTGAGCACTTCGCCTCGGCCGTTGACCAGCGTGATGCCGAGCAGGTAGTCGCGCACCGAGCCGACGCTGGCGCGGGCCGGCCCGCTGAGACCGGCGGCGATCATGCCGCCGACCGTTGCGCCGGGTGCGAAGCGCGGCGGCTCGAAAGGCAGGCACTGGCCCTTCCCGGCCAGCAGCGCCTCGAGTTCGGCCAGCGGCGTGCCGGCGCGCACCGTGACGACCAGTTCGCTGGGCTCGTAGCTGGTGACGCCGGACAGCGCACGGGTATCGAGCAGCTCGCCGCGCGCCGGCTCGCCGTAGAAGGCCTTGGTGTTGCCGCCGCGGATGCTGAGCGTCGCGCGGTCGGCGGCGGCGGCACGGATGCGGTCGGCGATGTCGGTGAGGGCCGTGGGTTCCATCGTTTCTTCTAGTCGGTTGGGGACAGAGCAAAAACTGCTGCGCAGTTTCTTGATCTGTCCCGCGAGGTATTCAGAATCTCGGCAGTTCCGCAAAAGGCATCGCCTGCCCGGCCCGGAACACCTGCTTGCCGTACTCGGCGCAGCGCGAGAGCGTCGGGATCACCTTGCCGGGGTTCAGCCCGCCGGCCGGATCGAAGGCCCGCTTGACGCCGAACATCTGCTCGTTCTCGGCCGCGGTGAACTGCACGCACATGCTGTTGAGCTTCTCGACGCCGACGCCGTGCTCGCCCGACACGGTGCCGCCCATCGCGACGCTGGTCTCGAGGATGTCGGCGCCGAAGAGTTCGCAGCGGTGCAGCTCGTCGGGATCGTTGGCGTCGAACAGCACCAGCGGATGCAGGTTGCCATCGCCGGCGTGGAACACGTTGCAGCAGCGCAGCCGGTACTTCTTCTCCATCTCCTGGATCGCCAGCAGGATGTCGGCCAGCCGCTTGCGCGGGATGGTCGAATCGAGGCACATGTAGTCGGGGCTGATGCGCCCGGAGGCCGGGAAGGCGTTCTTGCGGCCGCTCCAGAACTTGAGCCGCTCGTCCTCGTTCTGGCTCACCGCGATCGCGGTGGCGCCGCAGCCGCGCAGCACCTCGGTCATGCGGCCGATCTCTTCCTCGACCTCCTCGGAGGTGCCGTCGGATTCGCACAGCAGGATCGCCGCGGCCTCGAGGTCGTAGCCGGCGCGCACGAAGTCCTCGACCGCGGCGGTCATGGGCTTGTCCATCATCTCGAGGCCGGCCGGGATGATGCCGGCGGCGATCACCGCGGCGACCGCGTCGCCGGCTTTCCGGACATCGTCGAAGCTGGCCATGATGCAGCGTGCCAGCTGCGGCTTGGGCACCAGCTTGACCGTGACCTCGGTGGTCACGGCCAGCATGCCCTCGCTGCCGATCACCAGCGCCAGCAGGTCGAGGCCGGCGCAGTCGAGCGCCTCGCCGCCGAATTCGATCGGCTCGCCCTCGGCCGTGAAGCCGCGCACCCGAAGCACGTTGTGCAGGGTGAGCCCGTACTTGAGGCAGTGCACGCCGCCCGAGTTCTCGGCCACGTTGCCGCCGATGGTGCAGGCGATCTGGCTCGACGGGTCCGGCGCGTAGTAGAGGTTGAAGGGCGCCGCCGCCTCGCTGATCGCGAGGTTGCGCACGCCGCACTGCACGACCGCGGTGCGGCTCACCGGGTCGATCTTCAGGATCCGGTTGAACTTGGCGAGCGACATCGTGACACCCATCGCGTGCGGCATCGCGCCCCCCGAAAGCCCGGTGCCCGCGCCGCGCGCCACCACCGGCACGCCGAGGCCGTGGCAGGCCTTGAGCACCGCCGACACCTGCGCCTCGGTCTCGGGCAGCGCCACCACCAGCGGGCGCTGGCGGTAGGCCGTGAGGCCGTCGCATTCGTAGGGCACGGTGTCTTCGGCATGCCAGATCAGCGCATGGGCCGGCAGGTGCGGCTGCAGCGCCTGCACCACCTGGGCCTGGCGGGTCGATGCCGACAGCGAAGCCTGTTCGGCGGAGGCGAGCGGCGCGTTCATGTGGACTCCTTCAGCGGACGACCATCAGTGTGAATGGCCAGACGTAGGCCTGGAGTGTCACGTACAGGCCGACCAGGCAAGCCAGCGCGATCGAGTGGAAGAACACGAAGCGCAGGATGTCGCCTTCGTGGTTGAACCAGCGGGTGGCGGTGGAGGCCACCACGATCGACTGCGCATCGATCATCTTGCCCATCACGCCGCCCGAGCTGTTGGCCGCGCCCATCAGGTTGGGCGACAGGCCGAGCTGCTCGGCCGCGACCTTCTGCATGCCGCCGAACAGCACGTTCGATGCGGTGTCGGAGCCGGTCATGGCAACGCCGATCCAGCCCATCAAGGTGCCGAAGAAGGGATAGAAGGCGCCGGTGTTGGCGAAGGCCAGACCCAGCGTGGTGTCGGTGCCCGAGAAGCGCGTGAGCGTGCCGAGCGCCAGCATCAGCACGATGGTGAGCAGCGAATAGCGCACCAGCCACAGCGTGCGGAAGAAGGTGCGCACGATCTCGACCGGGCTGTAGCGCATGAACAGCGCGCTGACGATCGCCGCCAGCAGGATGCCGGTGCCGGTGGCCGACAGCAGGTTGAGCACGTAGACCGCCGCTTCCTTGTGCGGCACGGGCACCACGGGCGGCACCTTCTCGATCAGGTTGTGCAGGCCGGGCATCGGGAACGACGGCGCGAAGATGCCGTTGAGCGCGTTCTTGACCGCCGGCAGGCCCCAGATGAAGACGAACACCGACAGGATCAGCCAGGGCATCCAGGCCCGCACCAGCGCGGCCCGGCTGTGGGTCACCAGCGGCTGCGGCGGCTTGGCCTCGTGGGCGCTGACGTCGTGGCCCTTGAGCGACGGCGAATGCCAGATCTTGCGCGGCTGCCAGACGCGCAGGAACAGCACCAGGCTGACCATCGAGACGATCGCCGCGATGATGTCGACCAGCTCGGGGCCGATGAAGTTCGACACCAGGTACTGGGGCACCGCGAAGGACACGCCGGTCACGAGGATGGCCGGCCAGATCTCCATCATCGCCTTGCGCCCGGCAAAGGCCCAGATCAGCCAGAACGGCACCAGCAGCGAGAAGAAGGGCAGCTGGCGGCCGATCATCGCCGTGACCTCCATCAGGTCGTAGCCGTGCACCTTGGCCAGCGTGATGACCGGCGTGCCGAGCGCGCCGAAGGCCACCGGCGCGGTGTTGGCGATCAGGCTCAGGCCCGAGGCGGCCAGCGGCGAGAAGCCCAGGCCGATCAGGATGCCGGCCGTGACCGCGACCGGCGTGCCGAAGCCGGCGGCGCCTTCGAAGAAGGCGCCGAAGCAGAAGGCGATCAGCAGCAGCTGGATGCGGCGGTCTTCGGTGATGCCCGAGAGCGAATCCTGAAGCACCTTGAAGCTGCCGTTCTGCTCGGCGAGCTGCTGCAGGAAGATGATGTTGAGCACGATCCAGCCGATCGGCAGCAGGCCGGTGAAGCCGCCGAACAACGCCGCGCGGCCGGCCATGTCGGCCGGCATGCCGTAGGCGAACACCGCGACGGCGATCGCCGCCAGCAGGCCCATGCCGGCGGCGATGTGGGCCTTGATGTGAAAGAAGCCCAGGGCCGCCAGCATCACCACCACCGGTATCGCGGCCAGCGCGGTGGAGATGATCATGTTGCCGAAGGGATCGTAGATTTGCTGCCAGCTCATGGCGGTTCTCCCAGAAGTTGTGTCTCGTTTCTGGACCGAACTTTAAGGACCCAAGGCCTTGCCGAGTTGAAGGTTTTTCGCGGCCGCCTTGAAATTTGCTCGAACTAGCTCAGGGTTTCCACCAACCACTCGGCAAAGGCCTCGCACTCCCAGCGATCGAGCGTGCCGGGCTGCCAGCAGACGTAGTGGCGGTGCGGCGATGGCACGGGACGGTCAGACAGCGGCACCAGCCGGCCGGACTCGAGCCACTGCGCGCCCAGCTTCTGCCGCACCAGGGCGACGCCGAAGCCGCTGGCCGCGGCATCGTAGACCAGCCCGAGGTCGTTGAACTGCGAGCCGAGCTGAGGCTCGGGATGGTCCAGCCCGCAGCTGGCGAACCAGGTGCTCCAGGGCTCCAGCGGGCTGCGGATCAGCCGCGCATTGGCGATCTCGGCATCGGTGCGGAAACCGTTGAAGGGACCGAACTCGTTCAGGTAGCTCGGGCTGCAGGCCGGCACCACCGTCTCCTCGAGCAGCAGCCGGCTCTCGCAGTCGGCATAGGCGCCGGGGCCGTAGCGCACCTCGAGGTCGGCCTGCTCGGCCGTGACGTCGAGCAGCGGGATCGACACCTGCAGCACCAGGTCGACGTCCGGGTAGATGTTGCGGAACAGCTCGAGCCGCGGCATCAGGAACTGGCGGCTGAAGGTCGGCGTGACCGCCAGCCGCAGCCGCGTCGCGCGCGGCGAGGCGTCGCCGTTCGGCACCGCCTGCAGCGCGGCCAGCCCGGCGCGCACGTTGACGAGGTAGGCCGCGCCGTCGGCGGTCAGGCTGAAGTCGCCGCGGCCGAAGAGCTTGAGGCCCACGTGCGACTCGAGCTGCCGGATGCGATGGCTCACCGCGCTGGGCGTGACGCAGAGCTCGTCCGCCGCCCGGCCCGCATGGCGCAGCCGGGCCACCGCCTCGAAGGTCAGCAGGCACTGGATCGGCGGAATGTGCTGGAGGGCCATGCGCGGCGCTCAGTCCTCGAAGAAGGCCACCGGCAGGCCGGGGGTGTCGACGCGGATCCGGATCACCGAGCCCGACGCCGGCCGCTCCTCGAGTTCGGCCTCGGGCCGGCCGCGGCGGGCGCTGGTGACGAACAGCGTCCTGAGGTCGTCGCCGCCGAAGCAGGGCATGGTCGGGCACTGGACCGGCGTCGGCAGTGTCGCCACCCGCTCCCCCGAAGGGGCGAAGCGCAGCAGCTGGCCGCCCTCGAACATCGACACCCAGTAGTGGCCGTCGGCATCGATCGTGGCGCCGTCGGGCCGGCCTTCGTAGCGCTGCGGCGAAGCCGGCGTCCAGCCCGCGGGCTTGTCCCCGAACTGCTGGAAGACGCGCTCGCGCGACAGGGTGTTGACGCCCGCGGCCCAGGCCCAGGCACGCACCTTGTGGGCAGCGGTATCGGCCCAGTAGACGGTGGCGTCGTCGGGCGCGAAGGCCAGTCCGTTGGCGGTGGTGGCCTGGTTCGCCTTCTGCACCAGCGTCGGTGCCCGGCCGCCGCGGGCATCGAGGCAATAGAGCGCTGCGTTGGCCCGGTCCTTGGCCTCGTTGATGGTGCCGGCCCAGAAGCGGCCCATCGCGTCGCACTTGCCGTCGTTGAAGCGCATGGTGCGGATGTCGTGGTCGACGGTCGCCAGCGGCTTCAGTGCCGCGCCCCAGCCGGCGGCGCGGTAGACGCCGTCGCGCAGCGCGATCACCAGCCCGCCGCGCCGCGCCGGCGCCATGCAGCCGGGTTCGGTCGGCAGGTTCCAGCGCTCGACCGTGGGCTGGTGGTCGATCTCGCCGCGCGTGCGCAGCACCGCGCGGCCGGGGATGTCGAGCCAGTAGAGCGAGCGTTCGCCCGGATGCCAGAACGGCGACTCGCCGAGCTGGCAGAGGCTGTCATCGAGAGTGGTCCACATCAGAAAATTATGCGCGCCCCCGACGCCCCAAAACCAAGAGCCCCGCAAGCGGGGCTCCTGGTCGGGTGAAGCGAGGCCGGCGCAGCCAGGCCCGTCGGTGAAACACCGCGGATCCGGCTTTGCCGGTCCGCTGGTGTTGCCCCCGGTAGGGGGTGGGCGCCCGGACACGAAGTGCCGGGCAACCTGGGGGCGAGCAACAGCCTCTAGCGGTTGTAGGCGGTTTCGCCGTGGGAAGAGATGTCGAGGCCTTCGCGCTCTTCTTCTTCCGACACCCGCAGACCGATGGTCAGGTCGGCGATCTTGAAGGCGATGAACGCCACCACGGCGGACCAGACGACCGTCAGCACGACGGCCTTGAGCTGGATCCAGACCTGGGCGCCGATGCCGTTGGAGACGATGCCCGCCGTGACCCAGTCGCCCACCAGGCCGGGGCCGCCCAGCGCCTGGGTGTTGAACACGCCGGTCAGCAGCGCGCCGACGATGCCGCCGACGCCGTGGACGCCGAAGACGTCCAGCGAGTCGTCCGCACCGAGCATGCGCTTGAGGCCGTTGACGCCCCAGAGGCAGGCGAAGCCGGCGACGAAGCCGATGATGATCGCGCCCATCAGGCCGACGTTGCCGGCGGCCGGGGTGATCGCCACCAGGCCGGCGACGGCGCCGGAAGCGGCACCCAGCATCGAGGCCTTGCCGCGCATCAGCGCTTCACCGATGGACCATGCGAGCACGGCGGCGGCGGTGGCCGAGAAGGTGTTCATGAAGGCCAGCACGGCGCTGGTGCCGGCTTCGAGGGCGGAGCCGGCGTTGAAGCCGAACCAGCCGACCCACAGCAGCGAGGCGCCGACCATGGTGAGCGTCAGCGAGTGCGGCGTGAACGACTCCTTGCCGTAGCCGATGCGCTTGCCGACCAGGTAGGCACCCACGAGACCGGCGACGGCCGCGTTGATGTGCACCACGGTGCCGCCCGCGAAGTCGAGCGCGCCCCATTGCCAGATCAGGCCGGCCTTGTCGTTCAGGCCGTCGACCACTTCCTTGGTGGTGTAGGCGTCCGGGCCCATCCAGAACCAGACCATGTGCGCGATCGGCGCATAGCTGAAGGTGAACCAGATCACCATGAACAGCAGCACGGCCGAGAACTTGATGCGCTCGGCGAAGGCGCCGACGATCAGGCAGCAGGTGATGCCGGCGAAGGTGGCCTGGAAGGCGGCGAACAGCAGTTCGGGGATGTAGACGCCCTTGCTGAAGGTCGCGCCGGGTGCGAACACGCCGGTGGCCGGATCGAAGATCCCCTTCATGAAGAGCCGGTCGAAGCCGCCTATGAAGGCGTTCCCCTCGGTGAAGGCCAGGCTGTAGCCGTAGATCAGCCACAGCACGACGATCATCGAGAACGTGACCATCACCTGCATCAGCACCGACAGCATGTTCTTGCTGCGCACCAGGCCGCCGTAGAACAGCGCCAGGCCGGGAATGGTCATCATGATCACGAGAAGCGTCGAGACCATCATCCAGGCGGTGTCGCCCTTGTTGAACGAGGGTGCCGGGGCGGCAGCGGCCGCATCGGCGGGCGCGGCGGCCGCAGGTGCGGCCGCGGCGGGCGCGGCCGGTGCGGCGGCGGGCGCCGAGGCTTCAGCCGCGGGTGCGGCGGGCGCCTGCGCGAAGCCGGAGGTACCGGCGCCGAGCAGGCTCAGGCCCAGCGCGAGTGAGACAAGGAATTTTTTCATTTCGGTTTTTACTTTCGTGCCTTGCGTGTCAAAGGGCTTCGCGGCCCGTTTCACCGGTGCGGATGCGCACGACCTGCTCCAGGTCGTAGACGAAGACCTTGCCGTCGCCGATCTTGCCGGTGCGCGCCGCGCTCTCGACCGCCTCGATCACGCGCTCCACCAGTTCGTCGGCCACAGCGGCTTCGATCTTGACCTTCGGCAGGAAGTCGACGACGTACTCGGCGCCGCGGTACAGCTCGGTGTGGCCCTTCTGGCGTCCGAAGCCCTTGACCTCGGTGACCGTGATGCCCTGCACGCCGATGGCCGACAGTGCCTCGCGCACCTCGTCGAGCTTGAATGGTTTGATGATGGCTGTGACCAGCTTCATGATGTTTCTCCTACGAATGAAAGAGGACGGCGCGGCGGCGAACCGCGCCGCGAGCGTTTACAGCGTCTTGGTCAGCATCAGGATGAAGCGGGTCTTGTTGGGCGAGAAGGTGGTCTGGCCGAAGGTGACGCCGTTGATGTCCACGCCGGGGCTGGCGACCAGGTTGAAG
>NZ_JASZYT010000019.1 GCF_030316765.1 Variovorax saccharolyticus | reverse complement strand
ACCTGCATAGCGCACTGGCAGGTCGAGGCGCTGCTGATACTCGCGGTACCAGCCCTTCAAAGCGTTCTTGGTTGGGTAACCCAACTGTCTGATGGTGGGCCTAACCCGTTTTCCAAGCTTGATGTAAAGCTCAACGGCTCGGATTCTGTCGTCGTATGAATACATGAACTACCTCCTGGTAGTCCAAGTTTTCGTCCGCATCCCCTCGCCGGGGTTAGTGGGTCACTTCTGGATGGAAATCAACAAGCTTTTCGCGTTCTGCAGCCCGGTCAAAGGTCGCATCGTCGTCGCGCATCCTGGATGCGATCGACGACTTCAACGGTGAAAGTCGAAGCGCCGAACGCGAGCCAATCCCGCTGGAGTGCCTTGTTGCGATGGGTCGATGGTTGAGTTCAAAGCGGGCACGGTTCACCTCGCCTTCGACGTCCACGTGACCGGCGACGTAGACCCGGCCGCTCGCTCCTTGGCGAATCGCGAAGACGCCACGGCGCTCGGATGCTCCTTGTCGTGCCGGGTGAGCGCCCGTTTGACCTCAGAGGACATGAATAATACCCGGGCAAAAGTGATGACCCAGTATGCCCGGTTAAATTGCGACCGTTTCCCGGCCCCGGCCACCCGCCGAAGCCGCCCAATACTTCTCGGCAATGGCACGCCGGTGCGTGGCGCGTGCCTACAGACAAAGTAATTCAAATGTATTAAGTTGGGGCGACAAGGACGCACTGTGAACCCCACCGATCGCGCGGAGCTCGCCCGCCTCTGGACGGCGTGGCTGGAGTGCAGGGCAAGCGCAGGGGCTGAGCGGGAGCGCCTGATCGAGAAGGCTGGCGACCACATGTGCGCGGGCTGCCCGGCCCCGAACGAGAACGAGGTCGCGGCGCTGGAGCAGCTCGAGCGCGGGCACCGCGCGGCGTGGCAGGCGTACTCGTCCCGCCTGCTCCACGTCTATGCCATCGCATCCTGGGCGTCTCGCATCGGTCTGGAGAAACCAACCGTGCTGGGCGGCTCGCGAGGCGGGCCTCCCTCGGGGGACTGATGTCTAGAGGGGCGTGCAGCCCCCTCGTTTCGCCGGCCGAGCGCTGCGGTCTCGCGCCCCCCTCGGACGGGCCGCGCCGCGACCCAGGGCCCATCGCACCGGCATTCACGTTTCATTCAGGTTCGAGCCCAATCATTTCCGCCTCCTCTGGCCGATCCGGTCTGGCCCGCTCTTGGTGGACTTGGCTGCCCCCGAATGACTGACTCGTTCCCCGTTCTGAAGAAGCATTTCGAATACAAGGCCCGCAATGTGGCGATCAGCACCACGCGCAGTTGGGGTGCATGGACTTGGAGTTGCTACATTGACGGCGAGCGGTCTCAGCTCTCGGGCCACGGGAGGCATTTGATGGAAGCAGCCGCGGTGATCGAAGCCACGTTTCAAGCGAGAAAGCTCATCGACCGATTGGCCAACGGGGCTTTGCATCGGCAAAACGGATCGCTCCCATCCAGGCGGCGCTAGGATGGGGCCATGACACACCTACGGCACATTGCGGTTTGGGTTGACGAGCCCGATCGTGGTCACTTCCATTGGGTGTTGCACGAAAGCACAGACGACGGGTCCGTCTGGGTCGACATCGAGTCGAGCGCAGCGCCCTACTCGAGCTGGATGGAGGCGTTCGATGCCGGCTCCGTGGAGCTTTTCAAGCTGGTGGCGGACGAACGTTGCGGGCCGAGAGCTGTCGGCGAGGACGAAGACGCCGACCCGGTAGGTTGAAGACATGGGACGAGCGCCGTCCGTTTTCGACAACCCGCCCGCGTCGCCGCGCCGTGGCCGCAAACGCGGCTAGCGCAGCGTCCGGCGCGGAAGCCGGATGGTGAACACGCAGCCGACACCGGGTATGTCCCGCACCGTCAATGCGCCGCCGTCAGCCTCCACGTGCCGTCGCGCGATGGAAAGCCCGAGGCCCAAGCCACTCCTGTTGTCACCGACCTGAACAAAAGGCTGGAAGATGCTCGTGGTGGCTCCCGGCGGAAGCCCTCCGCAGCGGTCCCTGACCTCGACCAGAACATGGTCTTTCTCCGCAAAGGCCTTCAGCGCGACCTCGGTGTGTGCGTGGGTGAACTTGAATGCGTTCTGCAGCAGGTTCACCAACGCAGCCAAAAGACGTTCCCGGTTCCCGGAGATGCCGAGTGCGGCGTCGACCTCATCGACCGAGAACGTGCAGCCCTTCGCGCTGGCGTCGAGCGAAGCGGAATTCTTGGCCTCGGTCACAAACAGATCGAGCGAAAAGACCTCCGCGTGCGGCGTATCGGCTGCGCCTCTGACCTGCGACAGCGAGAGGTTGAGCAGTGCCGCCAAGGAGGACAGGCTCCGCTTCAGGAGCGCGCCGGTCGACCCGCTGACAGGAAGCTTTCCCGATTCGAGGGCCGCGAACGCAAGCGTCGCGGTGTGCAGACTGTTTCTCAGCTCATGAACCAGCACGCCGAGGCGCTCGTTCTCCTCGGCAGACTGCTGAACGGCGACGCTCGCGTCACGCCAGATGCCGAACTCGGTGACCGCATCGGCAATGGCGTTGTCCAGGCACCGGTTCAACGTGCGGAACTCATCAACCGAGAATGGCGCATCGCGTTCCACCGCGAGGTCTGTGATGGCTTGGCAAAGGTCGCCGTAGTCGTGCACCACCTGGTCAACGGAAAAGCCAAGCTCGAGAAGCGCCTTGCCATGCGCGGCGGCGCTCCGGCCCATCTCGGACAGAGCGTTGGCGTCGCCGCCGGCGGCTCCGGAAATCCGGAAGCTCTCGTCAAGTTCGCCGTGTTCCTGCGCCTCCAGCGTCCTCATCAACTGGTCCAGAAACATGGGAATGCCATTGGCCAGCTGTGCCGCGGTCGCGGCGCGGCGGGGCCGCTGCGCAACTTTGGCCTTGCACCGTGAAATCAGCTCGTCGCGATTGTTGGATAGAAATCGATGCATCTGGTCCTCCGTCATGGCCCCGGGCTCGACAACGTCGAAGCGTCTAACTGGGGAAAGCCGGTGTCCCGTGCATGTTCACGAATTCCTGACCATCTCACATTCTGCACTCTGCGCCGGTGCGTTCCCGTACGCATCGTGGCCGAGAGGCCTCGTGGGAGCAGACGATAACCATTCTCGACGACGTAGTTCGTAAGACTCCAGGAACGGGGACAAGTTCCGCGGCTTCGATGCAGTAGCAGGCTGACGGCTCTCGCCAGCGGAGCCTGAACTCTGGCCAGGCAAGACCGCCGCACCGCTCCTCCATGCAAGCGCCCAACTTCTGCGCGCCTGTCGGCAGCGGCATCGCGCCCTCTCGCCTGCATTCAAGGGAACATGAAACGCGCCCCTTGGCAGATGCGAGCAACTCGTCGGCGCTGGCGGCGGCAATTGCCGCAGAACCGCCGTGGAGGACCCCCTGCCAGACGCATCCGGAATCGGCTGAGAGAGGCGACGTCGGCGACGACGACGTGTGGCGTCGCGCAGGGCGCGGCAGTCGCCTTCGCACGGCCTGGGAGACGCAAGCCGCGTGCTGCCACACCACTGTGACCGCGGGCCATCCGGTCGCCCGCGCGGCCCTCGCGTATGTGCACAATCAGGGTTCCGAGCTGATCGACTGGCGGCAGTACGTTGCGTTGCCCTCTGCGCCACCCGTACGCCCGCCGCCGGGTGCGCGCCATCCAACGCTGACTGAAAGGGTTCCCCGCTGTGAACAAGACCGAACTCGTCGCTGCTATCGCCGCGAACACCAATCTCTCCAAGGCAGATGCCATGCGCGCCATTGAATGCGCGCTGGAGCACATGAGCGAAACCCTCGCCAAAGGCGAGGCCGTGCAGCTGATCGGCTTTGGCAACTTCTCGATCTCGAACCGGGCGGAGCGAGCCGGCCGGAATCCGTCGACGGGAGAGCCAATGACGATCAAGGCGAGCAAGGCGGTGAAGTTCACCGCCGGCAAGGCCTTGAAGGACGCGATCAGCCCACGCGCGTGAGGTCGCAACGTTTCGAAGGAACACCGTCCGGACCTCCGCCGCGGCGTTCGTGTCAAGCGGCAGGCTGCGGCCGGGACCAAAGTCCGCAAAGTCGCGCGGCTGCGGCTGGTCCAGGCACTACTTGACCGTGTAGCCACGACCCTCGAGGCAGGCGGCGCGGGCCTTGGCAAAGGACGCCTGCTTTTGCTGCGTCGCTGCTGACTGCTGCTGTTGGGCCGAGTTCGCAGCGGCCACGTTCTGTCTGCGGCTCTGCCCGCGGGCGGCCATCGCGCCCGCCGCTGCCCCGGCACTGGCATTCCCGCCGGCGACCTCACCGACGACCGCGCCTCGTACTGCACCGCGAGCACCGGCACCGGGGGTCGTCCCCGTCGCCGTGGTGGGTGGCTTGGCCGCCGGTGGGGGCGCAGGTGGCTTGGCTGGATCAAAGCCCGACTGCTTGACAGCCCACGAGTAACAGGCGGCCTCGTCGCTCTTCTGCTGTTGGGGTGTCTGTCCCTTGGAGGGGTACACGAACTGCTGTGCGCTTGCTTCGGAGATCAACAAGGCTGCCAATGCCAACCAACACGCGCTTCGTTGCGTCATTTCGGATGCTCCACTTGAGGATGAGGTGCGCCGGCCCCCAAGACGCAAGGATTCGCTGCGTCTGCCGTCGTCGGATTCCATGGGCGATGGCGTTGGCGTGGCGCTGGCGATGTTGGCTCGTGCACGCTGCGTGGACCCAAAGCCCGGATGTACTGTGGCCTCCGGGACGATCACCGTCAACTGCCCAAAAGGGAAGGTGTGCAGCGCATGCTGTCCTTCCTTGCCGTCGTGTCATCGTCGCGCCGTCGTGACTCAACACCAGACCCAACGCCCTGTGCCGTTCGAACTCACGCCTTGGCGAGAGGCCGCCGGGGGACTGGCAGGATCAAGGCCGCTCTGTTGCACGGCCCGGGCGTGGCAAGCGGTCACGTCGCTCTCTCGGCGTCAACGGTCTGGCCTTGCGAGGGGGGGAATTCTGCTTCGCCTGCGTTTCGTGTGCGAGCAGCGCGAATGAAAGCTCGAGCAGGCTGATGCACAACTCGGTCCTGGGTCAAAATCCGTCCGGTCAACCTCAGGAGGACGAATGAGCTGGGTGACCGCTGTATGGGCCATGGTCGCAGCCGCCTGCCTGACGCTGGCCGCCGTGCACTTCCCGGTGTGGGTCAAGGATCGCACGGCCCGGCCCAGCCTCTTCTTTTCCATGCTGGCCATGGCCACTGCGGCACTGGCGTTTTGCGAACTCGCAATGATGCACGCGCAGACCCCCGCGAAGTATGCGGCCGCCCTGCGCTCGGGGCATGTCGCAGTCTGGGTGCTCACCGTCTCGTTCATCGGCTTCGTGCAAACCTATTTCAAGGCCGGCCGGCCTTGGCTCGCATGGCTGGTCGGCGGTTTGAGAACGGCCTCACTGATTCCCAACTTCCTGACCGGCGTAGCCCTCAACTACACCGACATCGGCTCCGTGCGCGGCATCTCGTTCCTCGGCGAAACCGTCTCGATCCCTGTCGGGAGTCCCAATCCATGGATGCTCCTGGGTCAAGCCGCAAACTTCCTCCTGGTGGTCTTCATTGCCGATGCCAGCCTCTCGGCCTGGCGGCGCGGCGACAAGACGGCCGCGCTGGCAATCGGCGGGGCCTCGATATTCTTTTCTCTGGCCGGGATTGTCCAGGTCATGTTGATCTTTTGGGGGGCCGCACCGATACCCATCACGATCAGCATCTTCTCGCTCGGCGTCGTGGTCGCCATGGCCTATCAACTGAGCCGCAACGTGCTCAATGCGGCCCGACTGGTCAAGGACCTGCGCGAAAGTGAAGAGCGGATGACACTCGCTGCGGAGGCCGCGAATCTCGGCATATGGATGCGGGATATCGAGCATGGCACGTTCTGGGCAAGCCCCAATACGCGCACCCTGTTCGGATTTGCGGCCACGGAGACGATCGACCTCCACGCGCTGCTGCTCAGGGTGCACGCGGACGACCGGGATGCAGTCGGTCGCAAGCTTTCGGAGCCGGTCAAGGATCGATACCAGGCAGAATTCCGCGTCAATCTGCCAGAGGGCGGCATTCGCTGGCTGTCGGCTCAGGGGCGGTTCGAGTTCGAGGCCGGAAAGCCGGTGCGGGCCCGCGGAGCTTGCGGCGACATCACCCGACGCAAGGAGGGCGAGCAGGAGATGCTGCGCCTGCGGCACGAGATCGCGCATGCCGGCCGTGTATCGGTGATGGGGCAACTCGCCGCTGCCCTGGCCCACGAGATCAACCAGCCGCTCGGTGCAATACTGCGCAATGCGGAGGCGGCCACCCTTCTGCTCGACGCCAACCACCCCGACCGGGACGAGCTTCGTGCGATCGTCCAGGACATCGTTCACGACGACCAGCGCGCCGGCGCGGTCATCGACCGCATGCGCTCCATGCTTCGGCGCAATGACATCGAGCGGCGGCCGCTCTCTGTAGACGCACTGCTGGTCGAAGTCGCGGCACTCGTGCGACCCGACGCTGCGGCGCGTCATGTGCGGCTGGTGGTCGAGGCGCCAGAGGATCTCCCTCAGGTGGTGGGCGATCGGGTGCATCTGCAGCAGGTGCTCCTGAACCTCATCTCGAACGGCATGGATGCAATCGACGAAGCTGCCGCCCGGCATCGCAAGATCGTGGTCAAGGCAAGTCTCCGCGATGCGCAGTCGGTTGAGGTCGCCGTGTGCGACAGCGGGCCGGGCATCCCGGCGTCCCGGATCGACCTCATCTTCGAGTCGTTTTTCACCACCAAGGCGTGTGGCATGGGCATGGGTCTGTCGATTTCGCGCAGCTTGATCGAAGCGCATGGTGGTCGGCTGTGGGCCGACCGCAACGGCGCCGATGCGAACGGCGCGTGCCTGCGCTTCACCTTGCCGCTGACGGGTCCAGCATGAACACTGCGCCAACGCGCGTCTGCATCGTGGATGACGACGCCTCGTTCCTCGCAGCCGCCACGCGGCTCCTTCGCGCGAGCGGATTCGAGGTCGTGGCCTTCGACTCGCCTGGCGCATTGCTTGCGCAGTGCGACAGCTTGCAAGCCGGCTGTCTGGTCGCCGATCTGCTGATGCCGGGCATGAACGGGCTGGAGCTTCAGGCCGCCATCGCACGCACCCGGAATCCAGTGCCGATCGTGTTTCTGACAGGCCGGGGTGACATTGCGAGCACGGTGCAAGCCATGCGCAACGGGGCCGAAGACTTCCTGGAGAAGCGCGCGCCGAAGGAGGCCCTGCTCGATGCCGTGCGCCGGGCCCTTGCGCGTGGCCAGCGTGAGCGCCTGGAGCGCGAGCGCCACAGAGCGGTTCAGCAGCGCTTCGCGGCCCTTTCCGCGCGCGAGCTACAGGTGCTCGCCGAACTGCTGCGCGGCCGCCTCAACAAGCAGATCGCAGGTGACCTCGGTATCCACGAGCGCACCGTCAAGCTGCATCGCCGCGCCATCATGACGAAATGCAGCGTGGGCTCGATCGCGGAACTCACCCAGCTGGCGCAAGGGGTCGGAGTCTGGCGCCAGGACGCGCCACCGGACCAAGGTGGCGCAACGAGCTTGTAGCAGATGTTGCTGGAGCCGAAGATCACCGCGTTCCGGTCGCCGCGGCGCGGCGGATGGCGTCGAGCACGGCGGAGCCTGCGTCGCTCTTGCGGAAGTACGCGAACGCGCCGAGGTTTTCGGCGGTGCCACGACTCTCGTCGTCGTCGTGCGCGGTGATGATGATGAAGGGCGCCACAGGTCCGAGGGAAGGCAGGTGCTTGGCCAGGTCCAGTCCGGACATGCCCCCGAGCTGGATGTCGAGCACCAGGCAGTCGAAGCGGGGGCGCTCGGTGTCGGCTAGAAACTCTTCTGCCGACGCGTAGGTGATCGGCTGCATGCCTGAGGCTCTCAGCAACCGGCCGAGCGAACGGGCAACGCTGGTGTCGTCATCGACGACCGCGACGCAGAGATGCGAACCGGTGGACATGGGGTCCGGACACTATGGGGGCCTTTCCCGCCCACGTCTACTGCCCCAAAGGGAAGGTGCGCCGGCAGGAAATTGGGAATAGTCTCGCGTCGTCGTCGTCGCGGCCCCCGCGCGTGGTCTGTGCGAACGGCGTCTACCGCGCGGGCTGCGCCCGCGCCCCGGGCGCGGCGTTCGTGCGCAAAGGCTCTTTCGAGATGCCGTGCCAGCCGCCTTCTGAAGAGGCAAACGAAACAGGAGGAAAGCACCATGGAAAGGTCGATCGAAAGGCTCCATTGCGCGTTGACCGCGCTCACGCTCGCGCTCGGCATCGGCTATGCAGGCGACACAGGGGCACAGAACAGGCCCGCGCCGGCCGCGCCCGACCGGACCATCCTGCCGATCGCCGAGCCAAGGCGAACACCCGTCATCGAACTCGACGTGCGCAACGCGAAAGCGCCGCCCCGTTTCGAGGTGAAGGCACCGAAGGGCGCGCCGAACGTCGTGATCGTGCTGCTCGACGACATGGGCTTTGCGCATCCGAGCACCTTCGGCGGTGCGATTGCCATGCCGACGCTCGACCGGCTGGCCGCCAACGGCCTGCGGTACAACAACATGCACGTCGCTGCGTTGTGCTCGCCCTCGCGGGCGGCGTTGATCACCGGTCGCAACCACCACACCAACAACACCGGCGCCGTGCAGGAAATCGCCACCGCGTTCGAGGGCAACACCGGCATCCGTCCGGCGAGCGTCGCGCCGCTGCCGGAGATGTTGCGCCTGAACGGCTACAACACGGCTGCATTCGGCAAGTGGCATCTGACGCCGGCCTGGGAAACCAGCATCTCCGGGCCCTACACGACCTGGCCCACCCAGTCGGGATTCGAGAAGTTCTACGGCTTCCTGGGCGGAGAGACCAACCAATGGTCGCCGCTCTTGTACGACGGGGTGGCTCGGGTCGAGTTGCCCGCAGATCCGAACTACCACTTCATGACCGACATGACGAACCAGGCGATCGCGTGGACACGGTTCCAGCAGTCGATGACGCCCGGGCGGCCGTTCTTCATGTACTTCGCCCCCGGCGCCACCCACGCGCCGCACCATGTGCCGAAGGAATGGGCCGACAAGTACAAAGGCAAGTTCGATGCGGGCTGGGACAAGTACCGCGAGGATGCGCTGGCTCGGCAGATCAAGCTCGGCATCGTGCCGGCTGGGACGAAGCTCGCGCCCAAGCCGGCCGGCATCAAGGATTGGGACAAGCTGACGGCCGACGAGCGACGTCTGTTCGCGCGGCAGATGGAAGTCTTCGCCGGATTTGCCGAACAGGCCGACCACGAGATCGGTCGCCTGGTGAAGGCGATCGAGGACCTGGGCGCGATGGACAACACGCTGTTCATCTATGTCGCTGGAGACAACGGCGCGAGCGCCGAAGGGGGAGCAACGGGCCTGTTCAATGAACTCACCTTCTTCAATGGTGTTCCGGAGGCCGTTGAAGACCAGTTGAAGAACCTCGACAAGTGGGGCGGACCGGAAACTTACCCGCACTATGCCGCGGGCTGGGCCATCGCCGGCGACGCCCCATTCGCCTGGTCGAAGCAGGTGGCGGGCGACTACGGCGGCACCAAGACCGGCATGGTCGTGCACTGGCCCAAAGGGATCAAGGCGAAGGGAGAGATTCGCTCTCAATGGCAGTACATCACCGATCTCGCGCCGACGGTGCTGGATGCGGCACATCTGCCATTCCCGAGGTCCGTCAACGGGACGGTCCAGAAGCCGTTCGAGGGCGTCAGCATGGCCTATACGCTCAACGATGCGAAGGCCAAGGACCGGCGCACGACGCAATATTTCGAGATCCTCGGCAACCGCGGCATCTACCACGATGGCTGGATGGCGCGCACCGTGCACAGGGCGCCATGGGAACCCAAGGCGCGTGCGACGCTCGACAAGGATTCGTGGGAGCTCTTCGATGCGCGCAACGATTACAGCCTTGCCACCGATCTTGCGGCCCAGCAGCCGGAGAAGCTCAAGCAGATGCAGGCCGTTTTCATGAAAGAGGCAGCCAAGTACAACGTGCTCCCGATCGACGACCGCAGCGTGGAGCGCTTCAATGCGGCGATCGCCGGGCGACCTGACCTGATGGGGCCGCGCACGTCGATCACGCTCTACCCCGGCATGACGGGCATGATGGAGAACACGTTCATCAACCTGAAGAACCGCTCCAGCACGCTCACCGCCGAGCTCGATGTTCCACAGGGCGGCGCGGAGGGGGTGGTGTTCGCACAAGGAGGGCGCTTCGGCGGCTTCAGCTTGTACCTCAAGGACGGCAGGCCCACGTACACCTACAACTGGGTCGGCCTCGAACGTTACACGGTGGCCTCGCCCGAGGCGCTCCCGCCCGGCAAGGCGACCATCAAGCTGGACTTCGCGTACGACGGCGGCGGTTCCGGCAAAGGTGGCATCGCTTCACTGTCGGTCGGCGGACGGAAAGTGGCCGAAGGCCGAATCGAAAAAACGATTCCGTTTCTCATCTCGCCCGACGAGGGCGCCGACGTTGGCGAGGACGATGACACACCCGTCTCGGGCGACTACGTGGCGGGCACCAAGAGCCGCTTCACCGGGAAGATCGAGAAAGTGACCGTGGAGGTGCGGTGATCCAGACGGCGTGCGGCAGGGCACGCGCGACAAAAGGGACCCAGCTTCCGCCCGAGAACCAACGTCGCGATGAATAGCTTCCGGGCAGGCCACGAACCGGACCGGGCGGGCGAGACGGCGCGTCTGGTCCAGGCTGTCCTTGGAGGGTACGCCCAACGGCGGTGCGCTCACTTCGGAGGAAGCTCCCTCGAGTCGACCTGTACCTACAGTGGTTGGCTGGTTCGGCCGGCATTCATGACGCCAGCGAAGGCATCTAAGCAAGGGAGACGGCTGCCTTTGGGGACCCCAGATTCTGGGATGTAGCGGTCAGAGACCAGCGTGAGGCTCCCTGTGTCCGGAGTACCGACAAATGACTGAATTGTTCCCGGCCGCACTGAGCGCGGCCATCGACTGGCTCGGAAACGGCTTGTGGGACCTCACATGGTGGCAAGTCGTGTTGTACACGCTCGTCACCACGCACATCACGATCGCGGCCGTCACGATCTTCCTGCACCGGACGCAGACGCACCGGGCCATGGATCTGGGTCCGATCCCCTCGCATTTCTTCCGCTTCTGGCTGTGGCTGGGCACCGGCATGGTGACCAAGGAATGGGTCGCCATCCACCGCAAGCACCACGCCAAGTGCGAGACCGTGGACGATCCCCACAGCCCGCAGGTCAAGGGCATCGACGAAGTCATGTGGCGCGGCGCCGAGCTGTACCGCAAGGAATCGAAGAACAAGGAAACGATGGAGCGTTTCGGCCACGGCACGCCCGACGACTGGATCGAACGCAATCTGTACACGCGCTACAGCTGGCAGGGCGTGGGCCTGATGCTGATCATCAACGTCGCGCTGTTCGGCATGCTCGGCCTGACCGTGTGGGCGGTGCAGATGCTCTGGATCCCGTTCTGGGCCGCCGGCGTCGTCAACGGCATCGGCCACTTCTGGGGCTATCGCAACTTCGAAGCCACCGATGCCAGCACCAACCTGATCCCGTGGGGCATCATCATCGGCGGCGAAGAGCTGCACAACAACCACCACACCTACCCGACTTCGGCCAAGTTCTCGGTCAAGAAGTACGAGTTCGACATCGGCTGGGTCTACATCAGCCTGATGCAGAAGATCGGCTGGGCCAAGGTCAAGAAGCTGCCGCCCAAGATGCAGTTGGGCGACGTGGTGCCGGTGGCCAACGAGAAGACCCTCGAGGCCGTGATCGCCAACCGCTACGAAGTGATGGCCGGCTATGCGCGCGAGATGCGCCGTGCCACCCGCGACGAACTCGACCAGCTCAAGGCCAAGGGCGCCGACCTGTCGGTGCTCAAGGCAGCCAAGAACTGGCTGCACCGCGACGATGACAAGGTGCCCGCTGCTGCGCGCTCGAACCTGGTGCAGGCGCGTGCCGCCCACCCGGTGCTCGACAAGATGGTCACCATGCGCGAAGAGCTGCGCCAACTGTGGCTCAACACCTCGCAGTCGCGCGAGCAGCTGGCGGCCGACCTGGCTGCCTGGTGCCACCGCGCCGAGGCCAGCGGCATCGCCGGCCTGCGCGAGTTCTCCACCCGCCTGCGCTCGGCGCGGGGCTGACGAGCCGGTCGCCGGCTCGACGGAGGCCGTACGCGAAGATCTTGTCAAGCAGACGCTCCGAACGCCGCAGCGACGGCTCCAGACCGGGACGCATTGTCCAGGGCAAGGTCACCGTCTTGCGCCTGCTCGAGAACGTCCAAAGACATGGACGCGTTGTTCGGGGGACTGGGCGGAGCTTTCGTCCGACCGGATCACGCGACTCTCCCCTGAGGACGCTGCGCTACCAGCAGCAGTACAACTTTTTCGACGCGGCCAAGGTCAACGACTCGATTCGGGCTATCAACCTGGCTGTGGATGTTGTGTCTCGAGATGACAACCGGGCCCTGAAGCGATCGTCGAGAAATGCGAAGTTCGACCCGACGAAGAGTCCCGCAGACAGCTGGCGGCTTGCGAAATCGCCACCTCGTAGTGAACGGGCTGCCGCATTCGCCGCCCGACTTGACCTGGGCTGCCGGACGACCGCTCTGCGCGCAAGGATGGCAATGGGCGCCGGCCTGGGCAGCACTGCGCTCGGCAGTTCGAGTCGCTTTCTAGCAATGACATCCGGGACCATGGCGACGCCTGTGAGGGTGCCGGCGGGCCGTGCCAGGCTGTCGACGAACCCGATCGCGCCGGGTCCACGGACGCCATGGCAATCGCTGGCGTCGCTCCTAAGCTCGTGCTGCGTGCGGACCGGCCCCGACTTCCCAGGGGGTTCGACGCCCCCTTCCTCACCGTTGGCTTGGCGCGCTGAACGCGCCGGATCGGCCGGGGCCGTTCGGCCTCAAAGGGAATCGCCGATTCGCCGATTTGCAACGGTCATCGCCCCGACGAGCGGCCTGTAAGCATTCCGTAGCACCGTGTGCCTCAAGATAAGAGCAGTCCTTGCCGGGTGTGCGCGAGGTCAAGAGACACGGAAGTACGGAATGCGGTCACTGCAGCGATCTCCCATGCCCACGTCGGTGAAGACGGCGATTGTCCTGCTCTGGGCCACCTTGGCCATTGACCTGGCCTCCTGGCTGGTCGTCATCTCGCGCTCCGATGACTGGCCTCCGGCGGCGGCGATCACCGCCCTGGTGGCCGCGATGGGTGCGGCCCTGCTGTGGATGATCGGCAAGGGCTACCGATCGGTGGTGGTGCTCCTGACGGTCGTTGTGCTGGTCGCCGAGCTGCCTGCCGTGATCGACCTGCTCGCGGGCGGGATCGACCAGCCCCTGTCGCCGGTCGACTTCCTCGTTCAGGGGGCGGAGGCCGCGCTGGCACTCCTGGCGTGCGCCCTGTTGTGGACGAAGGGTGCCCGAAGATGGTTCCATGCGACCAGTACGTCGGCCGGCCCACAGCTGCCCGCCGAGTAAGCACGGCCGGTTCAGAGCGGCGCGGGCCCGGCAGCGTTGGGGAGCTTCTCGCTTCCCTGCGCGTCTCAGAGCCGGAACACGCGCGCGGTAGGCAGCGCCTTGATTTCCTTGGCGGTACCCGCGGAGCACTGCGCAAGGGTGCGCACTTCGGCGGCCACGCGAGGCGCTGAAGTGCTGGCGGCGGTCGAGAGGCTGGCCGCGAGGGGTGCTCGATCCCACCGCGCAGGGCGTCATGAACGCACCGCTCTCTTGCGCGGCGTGCTGGAGGAGCCGCGCCGCGCGCTTCGGCCCTTTGTCCTACCGTGCACCGCTCGCCGCGGCTTCGAGCGCGCTGAGGTTCGAAGCGCAGCAGTCGATCCAGGACTCGGCCGATGCGTGCGCGATTTGCGCGCCTTGGCTAAGGCAAGTGCACGCCAGCGGCCGCGGCGGCGGCGCGCACCTCGGCCGGCCAGTTGATGTTCCCCGGATCGCGGCCGCTGGCCATGCCAAGCAGGTAGGCCAGACGGTCGGAAATGTTCCGAAACCCGCGCGAGACACCGGCGGGGATCGCGATGGTGTCCCAGGGCCCCAGCACCACGTGGCGCTCGCCCGCGGGCCCCCAGAAGATCTCCCACCGCCCCGAAAGCGCGACGAACACCTCCTGGGTCAGGTGGTTGTGCAGCGGCGCCGACTTGCCGGGCTCGCAACAGACGATGTTGAGGTGAAAGCCTTCCGCCTCCAGGGGCGCTGCGGGCGGGGTACCGATCACGCGCCAGGTGGTGCGCTCGCATCCCGGGATGCTTGCGTCGACGTAGTCGCACGTTGGGCGTAGAGCGTTAAAGCGCGCCACGCGCGCTTCCATCTCCTCGACGGTGGGATTCGCATCGGTGATCGGGGCCGTGGCAGACATGGCGGGCGCTATCGACGGGCAGGGTCCTGGTAGACATTCTTGCCGGTCGGCGGCCTCCCGGGTACTGTATCTTTATACAGTATGTCTGACTCGCCTCCACCTTATGCGGAACTCTACTGCCGCTCCAACCACAGCTTTCTGGTCGGCGCTTCCGCGCCCGAGGAACTGGTCGAGCGTGCCGCCGCGAAGCGCTACACCGCGATCGCACTCACCGACGAATGTTCGGTCTCGGGCGTGGTCCGTGCGCACCTGGCCGCGCGCGAGCGCGGCATCCACCTCATCGTCGGCAGCGAGCTTCTATTGACCACGGCCGGCGGCCGTCCGCATGCGCGCGTCGTCTTTCTGGCCCAGGACCGGCGCGGCTACGGCAACCTCAGCGAGGCGATCACGCTGGCGCGCCGCCGCGCCGAAAAGGGCCGCTACCTGGCCCAGGTCGCCGATGTCGAGGGCAAGACCGCCAAGGCGCCGCACCTCGCCGGCCTGCCGGGGTGCCTCGCGTTGCTGCTCCCCGATCCGGATGAGACGGTCGAGACCCTGTTCGCGAAGGCCATGTGGCTCAAGACCTGGTTCGAGGGCCGCGCCTGGTTGCTGGAGCCGCGGCCCCTGGGCCTGGACGACGAACTGCAGTGCTGGGTGATCGAGCAGGTGGCCGAGCTGGCCGGCTTGCGCATCGTCGCCACCGCCAGTCCCGTGATGCACACCCGCCTGCGCAAGCCGCTGCAGGACGTGGTCACGGCCGTGCGCGTGGGCCGCCCAGTCGGCCAGTGCGGCTTCGCGTTGCAGCCCAACGGCCAGGCCTACCTGCGCGGGCGCGCCAACCTGCGCCGGGCCTTTCCTGAGGCCTGGATGCGCGAGACCCTCGAGGTGGCGCGCCGCTGCACCTTCAGCCTGGAAGAACTGCGCTACGAGTACCCCGAGGAGCTCGTGCCGGCCGGCGAGACCGCGCCCTCGTACCTGCGCAAGCTCGCCTATGCCGGCGCGCGGAAGCGCTTCCCCGCCGCCCTCCCCGACAAGGTCCGCGCCCAGATCGAATACGAGTTGTCGATCATCCGTCAGCTCGAGTACGAGGCCTACTTCCTCACGGTCGAGGACATCGTGCGGTGGGCGCGCGGGCGCGGCATCCTGTGCCAGGGCCGCGGCTCGGCCGCCAACTCGGCGGTCTGCTACTGCCTTTATGTGACCGAGGTGGACCCGGAGCGCATGAACGTGCTGTTCGAGCGCTTCATCAGCGTGGAGCGCAAGGAGCCGCCCGACATCGACATCGACTTCGAGCACCAGCGGCGCGAGGAGGTGATGCAGTACATCTACCGCAAGTACGGCCGCGACCGCGCGGCGCTCACGGGTGTGGTGATTGCCTACCGCAGCAAGTCGGCAATCCGCGATGTGGGCAAGGCGCTGGG
Organism: Variovorax saccharolyticus; assembly: GCF_030316765.1. GTDB lineage: Bacteria > Pseudomonadota > Gammaproteobacteria > Burkholderiales > Burkholderiaceae_C > Variovorax > Variovorax saccharolyticus. The sequence goes on along the minus strand of NZ_JASZYT010000019.1, from coordinate 77,150 downwards.
CTTCGCGTCGGACGTCGTCGACCGGCTGGCCAAGACCGCCTACGGCACCGAGCGGGCGTGGATCAGCGAGGCCTGCCTGCTCGAGAACGAACTCGATCCGGCCGATCCAGGGGTCCGGCAGTGGCTGCACTTGGCCGACGAGCTGCGCGACTTCCCGCGCCATCTCAGCCAGCACCCGGGCGGCTTCGTGATCGCGCGCGACAAGCTCAGCCGCCTGGTGCCGGTGGAGAACGCGTCGATGGAGAACCGCAGCGTGGTGCAGTGGGACAAGAACGACCTCGATGCGCTGGGCCTGATCAAGGTCGACGTGCTCGCGCTCGGCATGCTCACGGCCATCCATCGCGCGCTCGACCTGGTCGCGATGAAGCGCGACCAGCCCTTCGGCATGCAGGAGGTGCCGGCCGAGGATCCGGCCACCTACGACATGATCTGCAAGGCCGACACGGTGGGCGTGTTCCAGATCGAGAGCCGCGCCCAGATGACGATGCTGCCGCGCATGCGACCGCGCTGCTTCTACGACCTCGTGATCCAGGTGGCGATCGTGCGGCCGGGGCCGATCCAGGGCGGCATGGTGCACCCGTACCTGCGCCGGCGCGCCGGCGAAGAGCCGGTCATGTATCCGAGCGAGGAAATCAAGCAGGCCACCGAGCGCACCTTGGGCGTGCCGATCTTCCAGGAGCAGGTGATGCAGATCGCGATGCTGGCGGCCGACTTCACGGCGGGCGAGGCGGACCAGCTGCGCCGCGCGATGGGCGCCTGGCGCAAGCGCGGCGGGCTCGCGGTGCATCAGCAACGGCTGATCGAGCGGATGCTGCAGAAGGGCTACACGGCCGAGTTCGCGGGCCAGATCGCCAAGCAGGTCGAGGGCTTCAGTTCGTATGGCTTTCCCGAGAGTCATGCGGCGAGCTTTGCGTTGCTGGTCTACGTGTCCTGCTACCTCAAGCGCCACCACCCCGATGCGTTTCTCGCGGCCTTGCTCAACAGCCAGCCGATGGGCTTCTATGCGCCCGCGCAACTGGTACGCGATGCGCGCGAGCACGGCGTCGTGGTGCGACCGGTCGACGTCACGCGCAGCGACTGGTTCAGCACACTCGAGGAGGAGACCCCGGCCGAGACGCGGGCGAGCGCCCTGCCCCGTTGGGACGCCAGCTACGCCACGCCCGTTCGTGCGGTGCGACTGGGGCTCTCGCGCATCGTCGGCATGCGCGAGAAGGCCGCGCAGCGCATCGTCTCGGCCAGGCAGCACGGCGCGTTTGCGAGCGTGGAGGACCTGGTCAAGCGCACGCAGCTGGACGCGCATGACCTCCAGTGCCTGTCGGCTGCCGATGCGCTGCTGACCTTGGCCGGCCGACGCCCCGACGCCGTGTGGGAGGCCGCGGGCGTGGATACGCGGCCGACCGAGATGCTGCGCACCGCGCGGACCCTCGAGGATCCGTGGGCGTTCCAGGCGCCAACCGAAGGCGCCGAGGTCGCCGATGACTACGCCTCGATGGGCCTGACCCTGCGGCGGCATCCCCTGGCGCTGATCCGGCATCGCCTGTCGGCGCTGGGTGTCTGCACGGCCGAGGCGCTGCGCACGCGGGCCCGCGACCGCGACCGGGTGATGGCCAGCGGCATCGTCACGCACCGTCAGCAACCGAGCACCTCGAAGGGCGTGATCTTCGCGACGCTCGAGGACGAGACCGGCACCGTGAACATCATCGTCTGGCCGCAGCTCGCCCAGGCGCAGCGCTCGACGCTGCGGCAGTCGCGGCTGCTGACCGTGCAGGGCACCTGGCAGAGTGAGAAGGGCGTCCATTCGCTGGTGGCGCTGCAGCTCTGGAATCACACCGAGATGCTGGGCGACCTGCGGGTGTCGAGCCGGGATTTCCGGTAGCACACGGAATACCCGGGTCTTGCGAGGACGCCGCCGCGAGACGGCCGAGCGGCGCCCTTGGCCAGGCGGTGCTTCATCGTCGGCGCTGACACACGCATCCGGTGCCCACGGACACGTGGCGCAGGCGACCGGCACGAGGATCGATCCATGAAGCATCTCACTCTCCATGGCTGGGCGGCGTACACCGCCGCGTTCACCGTCCTCGCCGGCGCGTTGACCCTCGCGCCGGCGGCGCAGGCGGCCGACGACCTGCACGACGCCAAGCCCTCCCGCAACATCACCGCGCCCGAGGCGCGCAACGACAACCCGGAAGGCGAAGGGATGGCCAAATCGGCCCCCATGGCGCTCGGTAAGGCGGATCGCGCCTTCGTCACCAAGGCGGCCACCGGCGGCCTGTTCGAGGTGGAGGCGTCCAGGCTGGCGGCGAGCCGGGCGGCCGATCCCCGGGTAAAGGCACTGGCCGCGCGTCTGGTGCGCGATCACGCCGAGGCGCACGACGCGCTGCATCGCGTCGCCCTGGCGCACAACTATCCGCTCCCCGACCAGTTGTCGGAGGACCAGCGGGCGCTGGTGGCGCAGTTGGCCGGCCTCCAGGGCAAGGCGTTCGACAGCGCATTTCGGCAACGCGTCGGCATCGACGCGCATGTGGCCAGCATCAAGCTGTTCGAGCGCGGCAGCCGCTCGACCCGGGTCCCCGACCTGAAGGCGTGGATCGACGCCACGCTGCCGAAGATGCGGGAGCACCTGAAGCAGGCCCGCGCGCTGACGTCCGCCTGAAGGCCCTTATCGAACGCAGCCACCGGAGCGCGGCACGTCAGTGGCAGCACGCCGTCTCGTGCGCAAGCGCTCGCGTTGCTGGTCAAGGCGCATCGCTTCGGAAATTGAAGAAGCGACCGACGCCCATTCCTGCGCGGTGAGCAGGAGCGCCGTCTGCGAGTGCAGCAGCGTGTCTTCCCGGTCGAGGTGCGCAAGCATCAGCGCGCGATGCTCGCCCAGCACCGTGTCGATGGCGGCGAAACCGTGGCCGGTACCAGAGCCCACCCGGCTCAACAGCGCCTTTGCCCGCGTGAGCAGCTGGTGGCAGCGCGCGCTCTCCTGATCGAGGCGGGTGAGCAGTCGGGTGGCTTCCGGCGACCTGTCGCGCATGATCTCCACCATCACGACGCCCTTGGGACGATGGGTCGTGGACTCGAAGGCCTCGAGCCGCTCGATGTGCGCCAGGAGGGATGCGGCGAGCGTTTCAGACGGCGGCGGAGCGCGGCGAATGAGGGCCTGCTCGATCAGCGCCAACAGCGATCGGATGCGGACGTGCTCCGATCGCAGGACGGCCCAGGCGCATTCGGCTGCCAACATGTCTGACCTCCTGATCCCAGTCTACGCCTGATTCGCGTGTTTGAGTGGCGCGCCTGCGCCGTCGTCGTCGCGGGTGGACCGCGGCGGTCGCACTGGGGCGCGGTGCGTATCGCCTGCTGCGCATCTGCAGGTGAGACCGACAGCCGCCACGATGCGCATGCGCGATCCACCGCGGCGGGGACCTCCGCGACTCCGCTGCGCGGCCCGCGCCCAGCCCGTGCAGACATGGCCTACACGCGCTGTGCGGCCTGGGACTACGCACGGTGCCCGTGCAGTCCCTAGAGTGCCTCGGATCACATAGCCCCGGAAGGACACCAATTGGCCAACAGCAGCATTCTTGGGGGAGCGCGTGCCCCCGCTCGCCCGAAAGGCACGGAAGTCGACGCGCTCGGTCCGAGCGATTCGAGCGACAGCGGCAGCGATGTGCAAACCGATCTTCACCGTGCTGCGCTCCCCGATGCGGCCTCGGAGGGCGCGCTGCCGATCGCCCACGACAGCACTTCTGACGCCGCCGGAACCGGAGAGCGCGCCTCGGCCGATCCGAGCGGTCCCCGGGCCGATGCCGATGTGCTGCCCGACCGCCTGGGGGTCGTGCCTCAGGACGCGCTCGACGTGGCGGTCTCCCTGGACGATCCGGACGCTGCGGCGCTGGACGAACTCGCCGCGGGCGAAGACAGCGATGCGGAAGACGACGAGCCCGCCTGAGCGCCGCGCCATTGCGCTGGGCGAGGCCCAGGTGCAGCGCACGCTGCGCGAGGTCTTCGGCTTGCGCAGGTTGCGCGAGGGGCAACGCGAAGTCATTGCCCGGGTCCTCGGGGGCCATTCGACGTTGGCCGTGATGCCCACGGGTGCCGGCAAGTCCCTGTGCTACCAGCTCCCGGCGCTCCTGCTCGAAGGCCGCACCGTTGTCGTTTCGCCGCTGATTGCCTTGATGAAGGACCAGTGCGAGAAGCTCCGGGAACGGGGCATCGATGCGGTCCAGCTCCACAGCCAGTGTTCGTCGGCCGAGACCGAGGCGGCGCAAGCGGCGATCAAGGACGGTTCCGCGCAGATCGTCCTGACCACACCGGAACGGCTCGCCGACAAGGATTTTCTCGCCTTGCTGCAGGCCGGGCCCACCGCGTTGCTGGTCGTCGACGAGGCGCATTGCATCTCGCAGTGGGGGCATGATTTTCGTCCCGCCTTCCTCGAGATCGACAGCGCTCGCCGGGCGCTGGGCCATCCGCGCGTGCTGGCGCTCACGGCCACCGCCAACGACGAGGTGGCGCGCGACATCATGACCCGACTGGACATCCCGCGATCAGGCCTCGTCGACACAGGCAGCTACCGTCCCAACCTGCGCTACGCGGTCGAGCAGATCGACACCGACGAGCGCAAGCGCGAGCGCACGTTGGCCCTGGTCCGCGCGCTGGCCGGCAGCGGCATCGTCTACACCGCGACGGTCAGGACGGCCAAGGCCGTGCACGCGGCGCTTTCGAACGCCGGGGAATCGGTGGGGCTGTACAACGGCCGGCTCGGCGTCGCGCAGCGCCGGCAGGCCCAGGACGCCTTCATGGCCGGCGAGGTGCGGGTGATGGTGGCGACCAATGCGTTCGGCATGGGCATCGACAAGCCGGACATCCGCTTCGTCCTCCACCACCAGATGCCGTCCGGGCTCGACAGCTACTACCAGGAGTCGGGCCGCGCGGGGCGCGATGGCGCGCCGGCCGATTGCATCCTCTTGTTCCATCCGCGCGACCGCGCGGTGCAGCAGTTCTTCCTGGTCGGGCGCTACCCCGAGGCGAAGGACCTCGATGCGGTCTATGCCACCTTGCGCTCGCCCCCGCCCGAGACCGGTGCATGGACCCTCGAGGACCTGCAGCGCAAGCTGGACGCGCCTGCCAACAAGGTGCAGGTGGCCTTGGCCGTGTTGCGTGAGCGGCGCATCGTGCGCCCGCAGGCGGACGGTCGCCTTTCGGTCCAGCAGCCCGGCATTGCGGCCGACGCGCTGGCGGCGATGCTCGAGCTGTACCGCGAGAAACGCGAGCAGGATCAGGCGACGCTCGAGCGGATGGTGTTCTATGCGCAGAGCGGCCTGTGCCGGTGGGAAGTGCTGCTGTCGCATCTGGAGGGCGAGGCCCCCGCACAGCGCTGTGGCACCTGCGACAACTGCAGGCGCATCGCGGCTCATACGGCAGAGACCGAGGCGGCCGCGGCCGTCGAGCCGGCGGCGTCGAAGGTGCAGAGCCCGGCGCCCGGTTTCGCGCCCGAGGCCATGGTGCGGGTCCGGCGATACGGGGTCGGTCAGGTGGTGACCGCGGATGCGCTTGCGGTCGACATCGCGTTCGCCGACGGCAGCCAGCGCTCCTTTCATCCGGATTTCGTGCGGCCGGTGCGCACAGCCGGTGCGAAGCGGCAGACGCCTGCGACGTGAGCGTCGGAGACGGCGACCGCGAACCGCCCAGCCTTTCGCAGCGAACCGGCAGGCCCAGGTCTTCAGGACAGCGAGCCCGAGCAATGACGGATTTCGGGTCGGGATTTCGGCGGGCAGAGTCACTGCCGGGAATCAGGTCCGTCCACACCGGCCTGGGCAATCCGCGACGAAAAAGTCGTCCAACCTCGGTGTTCGTTTCCGAGACGAAGGACCGAGCGGCCAGGGGCGATCTGGATGCCCACCCCACCAAGCCGTCCTGTGCGCTCGCCGTTTGGCTTCCCTGGCCCAGACAATCTCCCATTTGAGCTTCACGCGATCCCGTCGATCGCGGACTGCTCCCGCGGGGCCTTTGCGAAAGAAGATCGAGGAATCGTGAACTTGAACGCGCGCTGGGCCGCGCTTCGCCCGCTCCGGCTTCATCTGTTCCCTCTGACGCCCTATCATGGCGCCCCGCTTTTTATGAAGATCCGATGAAAGCCATCGCGCTGCTCCCAGTTGCCCTTCTTGTTGCCGCTTGCTCGACGGTCGTGCCTTACGCGCCGACGGCACAGCTCTCAGAGAACCCGCGCAAGATAGTCGAACGCGTCTTGTCCGAACAGCCGACGCTGGAGACGCCCGAGTTCGTCCGCGTCAATGACGACTACTTCGAGTACGCGGACGGCACTGTGACCGAAGGCAGCCGCTGGACCCGCAGTCAATCCACGCGCACGACAACTGCGCGGGTGTTCTACAGATCCATCGCGGACCTGAAGCTCTACGAAAAACGAGGCGTGTGGTACGTGGTGCCGGAGTCCAGGCAAGGCGCAGAGATGACGGTCGTATCGGTCAGTAACGAAGCCGATGCGAAACTGTTCATTGACGCCCTCGCCTCGTTGCGAAAACAAGGCAGCCGCGAGTAGCAGAGTGGCGTCGGCTGTGTGACACCGTCTGCGCACGGGTACTTCGTAGTTCTGGCGCGAAACAGTGAACCGCCCTCTGCATCGCGCCGTCACCTTCGGTGAGACCGACGTTCTGAGCGCAAAAAAGCGACGAACGTCGACCGCCCGTCTTCCTGCCTGGCGCAGAGTTCACGACGATCTGTGCGGAGGGACGTGATTCGCTCGCAGCCGTCGCTGAGACGCAGGAGGGACTCCGTGGGGGCAGCAGCTAACCGGCGAGTCGGTACCGTCAAGTCCAAATCCGAGAATTGGTGGTGGGCGCCTCGCGACCGCACGCGGCTGATGATCTGGTCTTCGACGCGCCTATTGAAAGTCGGCGGGCTCGAGGGTCAAGTTGAGCGCTGCAGGTGACGCTGGTCTTTCGCCGCGAGAAGGGAACCGGGGGACGCGCGCACCGCCAGGCTGATCCGCTGCTTGCGTGCCCGTCAGACAGGCATCTGCGTGCGCCCAGTACCACCGCCGAGGCCGAGCGCCCAAGTTCCCGAAGCTTGGCAGCCAAGCGCGGACGGGATCCCGGATACTGAAATACACTAACGGCGACCACCTTGTGTGACGACCAGGCACCCGTAACCAGACGTCCGCCCGTAGAGAATCAACGTGACCACCGATACCCGTTCGCCGTTAGCGTATTTACCTACCTCTCTGTCTCTTTTCGAGGACCCCCAGGGGCCGACCCAGCACCTGGCGTTCGAACGATGGCTGGCCGACGAGCAGGCGCGAGGCTCGCTGCGCCTGCCTTCCTCGCTCGCCGTCTACCGCGACATGTGGGGCGCCTTCTCGGCCTGGTGCCTGGGCCAGTCACCGGGTGTCACCCTGGAGTCGCTCGACCTGCGCGATCTGCAAGCCTTCCAAGCGGCGCGTTTCGGGCGCAAGAGCTCCGACATGTCGCTCTCCCCACGGCATGCGCTTCGACTGATGCGACTCGTGGATCGGGTCTTGCGCCACCATGCGGCCCAGACCGGCGAGCCACCAAACACGGCCGCTTCCGACTGGCTGGCCGCTCATCCCGTGGTTCGCTACGCGGAGGCTGCCCATGCGGATCCCCTGCCCGACTTCCTGTCCGTGTCGGAGGCGAAGCACCTGATCACCTTCCTGTCGGACGCACGGCCGCGGCCTGGCCTCACAGGCTCCCGGCGCGACAGCCATGCCGCATTCACCTGGCAGGAGCTCCGCAACCGGTGCGCCGTCGGCTTGCAGCTGGGCGGTGGCTTGACGCCGGGCGATGTCCGTGCGCTCACCCTGGCGTCGCCAATCTCGCGCGGCGGCCGCGTGCGCGATCGTCCCTGGAAGGTCTCCGTGCCGGGTGACGGGAATTCCGCTGCGCGCGAGACGCCCATCGCGCCCTGGGCCGGGGAACTTTTGCAGCACTGGCTGCAGGTTCGCGCGGAAGCCCGCATCGAGGGTGACTTTCTCTTTCCGTCAACGCGCACGGGCAAGCAGTGGCACAAGGAGTCGCATTACAAATGCGCCAAGAAGGTGCTGGAAGATGCCGGCATCGACAGCAGCGAGGGCGGCTCGTTCCGGCTGCGCCACACCTTCGCACTGCGGCAGCTGCGCCGGGGTTTCCAGCCCGAGACCGTGGCCGCCTGGCTGGGGGTCGAGCCCGAGGTCATGGGCCGGTACAGGCGCGTGGTGGCAACCCCGATGGACGTGGTCTGAGCCGAGGGCAGCCGACCTGCGGACTGCGCAGAAGGCACTCCCAAGGCAGAACGTCCCCATCGCGCCCGGGCCGGTCACGCCTGAACCACGGTTGCGGTTCGCACCAAGGCGCAAACCGACCCTTGCTCGATCATCGACGTGCATCTGCGAGGCTGGAGCAAAGCGCGTCACACTGCACGGTCGCAGAGCAGGGGCTTGACGAGGCCTTGCTGCGTGACACCTTCGCATGGCCTTGATTGCAACGCGGCGCGCAGATCGAAAAGCTCGTGCGATGGCTCAATACCGCCGCAGGAGCCTTCGCACCCGAGGAAGTCGTTCAATGAGAAAGGAGTTGCCGCCTCCAATTCAAATGAATGAACGTGGACATTTGTCAATGACTGAGATCACTTCGGAGTAAGCTGCGCATCTCGACAATTCCAATTCAGCAAGCAATGGCACAAACGTTCAAGCAGATCCAGAAGCAGATCGAACAGTTGCAAAAGCAGGCGGAAGCCCTGCGCAACACCGAAGTCAAGGGCGTCATCGAACGCATCAAGGTCGCGATCGCGCACTATGGATTGACTGCTGCGCACCTCGGACTCGAGTCCCGCGCTTCAACCTCGAAGCGCACGCGCGCAACGGGTTCGAAAGGGGCCAACGCCCGCCCCGCGTTCGCGGACGGTGATGGCAATGCGTGGTCGGGTCGCGGACCGCGTCCGCGCTGGCTGCGCGACGCGCTGGCATCGGGCCGATCGCTCGCGGAGTTCCGCGCGGGCGTGAGCGCCGCGAGCGCCGCACCGGCACAAGCCGTTGGGGCGACGAAGCCGGCCAAGCCCGCGCGCAAGCTCAAGCGCGCGCCCTCGAAGGTCACCTACCGTGACGATGCCGGCCACTCCTGGACCGGTCGCGGCCCGAAACCTGGCTGGCTCAAGGCCGAACTCGACGCCGGGAAGTCCCTGCAGGATTTCTTGAGATAGGCGCCGCGCGCGATCGCGCTCGCGCCGGCTCCATGCGCCGTCTCAGGGGGTCCCGAGGCCGGGACCTAGGTGTCCGATCCCTCTCGCATGCGCATCTGTTCGTCGAACAGTGCGGCGGTCGCATGCACCAGGTCGGCGGGCCCCTGCAACGTCACCTCGGTCCATCCTTCGGGGAGACGGAAGTCATTCACGGCCGCCTGCACCAGCCTGCGGATGGCGTAGATACGCTGGTGGATCACGCCGTACTCGGTCGCTAGCCGCTTGGGCTTGTGACCCTCGAGAAACAGGCGGCGCGCAATCTGCATCGTGCGGTCGTCGAAACGCCGCTCACGCGCGACGCGATCAAGCAGGTGGCGGTCAACGACAGTCACGGTCGGGGGGCAGGGTCATGAACAGGCTCATCAGCCCCAAGAATAGCCAATAGAGCATCAGGGCGCCAACCGAAAACGCGAGCATGCCCCAGCGCGGAAAGCGGGGGTCGCCGATCAGGAAGCCGAAGATCAGCGTCACCAGGAATCCCAGGAAGGCGATCGGCACAAGGGTCGCACGCAGCAGCGGCTCGATCAGCACCAGCAAGGCACAGCAGGCGATCCGCACGAACTGCAGGGCCACGAAGCATGCCCCCCACAGCACCCTCAGCGCCAGCGGTCGCACCGCAATGTCGTGGCGTGTGTGTCGCATCGGTCTACTCCTCCGTCGCCCAGCACAGGGGTCGCAGCTCGGCGAGCCGAACGAGCGTGCGGCTACCGTCCCCGAAGCGCACCTCGCCGACGTCCTTGTCATGGGCCTTCAGGCGCAGGGAACCCCGACGCCCGGCGTGCTCCACCACCAGCACGGTGCGGCCCGCACTGGCGATGCGCGCCGGGCGCGCCACGCCGTCTCGCGCAGCGGGCCCCCCGGCCTCTCCCTCGCGGTCCCGCGTGTGCGCCAAGACCGACTCGACGTTGGCGCGGCTGATCGGGTCCGCGCTCGCGAGCAGCGCGGCGGTGTCGTGTGGTCGTGCTTTCATGGCACCCGCGAGCCGGTACAGCACGCGCAGGTCCGCGCCGAGTCGTCCTTGGTCGAAGGCTTCGCGCACCGGCGGCGGCGCATCGATCAGGGCGGCAGCCTCGGTGATGAAGGAGCGTGGCTTGCCGAGGCGTCGCGCGATCTCCGCCCTCGCCTGCCCTTCGCGCTCGCGTTCGGCGATGAAGCGGGCCAGGTCGAACGGCGACATGTCCTCGCGATGCAGGTTCTCCGCCGCCTGCGCGTACGGATCGTGACGCTCGTCGAGGAAGGCCGGGATCGTGCTCAGCCCCGCCAGGCGGCTCGCGCGCAGCCGGCGCTCGCCGCGGTTGACCACGAAGCGTCCCTCGATCTGCGCATGCGAGCGCACCGAGATCGGCTCGAGCACGCCGTGCAGGCGGATGGAGCGCGCCAGCTCGGCCAGCGACGCCTCGCTGACCGTTCGGCGGGGCTGGGCCGCATCGAGGTCGATCCGCGACAGTGCCAACTGCATCGGCGCAGCCACGGCCGAGTCGTCGCCTGCCCCGACCGACGCGAGCAAGGCGCTCGCCTTGAACTGGGCCAAGCCACTGAGATCGAGCGATTCAAGGCGCTCCATCAGGCACGCTCCGGCAACGCCACCGGTGCTTCGACGCCCTCGATGCGTTGCATGACAAGGTCGAACACCACGGACACCTCGGCGGCCGCGTCGCGCGCCGAACTGCGCGCCAGTCGCCAGACCGGCACACCGGCGGCGAGGGCTTCGGGAATTGCCGAGCGCGTGGAGATCTTGGCCGGCAGCACGAACTCGCTGTAGTGCGCGACCAGGTCGCGCAGGGCCGCCTTCTGGCGCACCGAGTGCGGATTGAAGCGGTTCGCCACCAGGCCCGCCAGCCGCAACCCGGGGTTGTAGCGCCGCCGAACGCCGAAGACGGTCTTGAGCATGTCGGTGACGCCGTCGATGCTGTACTCCTCGAGCTCGATCGGACAGACCACGTGCGTGGCGGCGATCAATGCAGCGCTCATGCGCAGGCCGAGCGCCGGCGGCGTGTCGATCACGACGAAGTCGAAGCATCCGCCGAGCGCTGTGACCTGGCTGCGGAACGCGGGCAGGATGAACTCCGGTCGCGCGAGTTCGAGGTCCGCGAGGCCCTTCGAACCCGGAAACAGGGTGATCGACGCCGGCTCCGCGCGCGCAGATGCCGGGCCGCGCGACGCGAAGAAGGTCGCCGCCGCGCGACCGCTGTCGAAGCGCACCAGCGACTTCGACGCATTGGCCTGCGTGTCGAGGTCGATCACGCCAACGCGCAGCCGATGACGCTCCGCAAGCCATTGGGCCAGCAGAACGCTCAAGGTCGACTTGCCCACGCCGCCCTTCTGATTCGAGAGGACCACCACGTGCATGTGCGGCTCCTTTTGCGACTTTGAGAACCTTTGACCGACACCCGGGAAACCTTCTGTTGCCCATCTTGCGGCGGCACAGCGAGAGGCCCGTTGAGCCACCCCGGATGTCGCCCTACGATCGATCCATACCCTCGACCGGGACGGCCTCTTCAGCACATCCCCCAGAAAAACCATCGCAGATTCTTTCGCGATTGTTCCCGGGCTCGACGGGCCGCCTGCCGTCACGGCGCGCTCCGTGAGGGCAGCGTAGTCCCATTCAAATCCAAAGTCGATAGCTGCTACCACAAACCATAGCAAAATAGACCTTCAAAAAGTCTTGACTGTCGATTTTGCGCTGTGGAAAAGTGCGCCCCATGGAAGCGGCTTCGCATCAATGCAGGGAAGGCTTGAAGGGCCGGTCAAGGCCTTCGGGAGTGGGCTGTCTCGCGCTCCTGCTCTTCTTCGCCGGCGGGCCCGTCCTGGCAGCGGACCCCTCCATCACCGGCGCGCCTCCAGACGGACGACCCGACGACCGTCCGCGGGTTGCGGCCGTCGAGCAGGTCGCACGCGACACCGAGCGGGTTCGGATCCTGCGTGCCGAATGGACACACACGAGGCAAGCTGCGGATGCGCTCGCCAGGCGCCGCGCCGAACGCCTGGCCGCCAGAGACACGGCTGGCGTGGACGAGGTGGATGCCCAGCGCGCCCGCGTGCTCCAGGACCTTGACGCGCTGGAGCGCGAGCTCGGCGCCGCACAACGGCCCGCCACCCGCGCCACGCAGAGCACCGCCCCAGCTCCCTCCTCCGTGGGCTCCTCCGCTGCCGCGCCTGCCGCAGAGGCCGCAGAGGCCGCAGAGGCCCGCACGGTGCGCACCGTGCGCCCTGCACCGCCCACCCGCTGGTGGGACGTCTACAGCCGGGCCGCGCCCCCTCGCGCGGCGCCGGTGTCCCTCGCCGCGCCCTCCGGCGGCGAGGGCCCGCATCCCGCCACCCCTCGCCGCCTGGAGTAGAGCACCATGCCCCGCTGCCGCCTCGATCACAATGCTGCGCCCTCCCGAGAAAACAAGGAAAGCCATGGCAACGACGCGTCGCGACACGCCGGGGAATCCAGCGAGCCAGACACCGCCCGCACGCAACGAACTGACCGCGCGCGAGCTCGTCGACTTGCTGCATCGGCGCACGGTCGACGAGCTCATCGTGGTCGAAGAGGAACCGGGTCGCTACCTCCTGCAGGCGCGCATCTCATGGCGGGCCGGCCGATCGACGGTGATGGGAACGCGCGGGCCACGCACCTACCGCAACCTGAACACGCTGGTCACGCATCTGAAGACCCTGGACATTGGCAGCACACTGGTGCGGCTCGAACTGCGGACCTAGACCGTCGCGCTTTCGGATCGCGTGCGCTCGCGGCCGCAGGGCTATGGCTCGCATGCACGGCCGTCGCGGCGCTGGCACCGGGCCTTGCCATTGCCGGCAGCCCGTTTGCGACCGGCGCCAGCGCCACCCAGTCGCAACTCGTCGCGATCCTGACGCCGCTGGCCGCGGTCGCGGTGATGGTGTCGGGTGTCATGGCCTGGTTCGGTCGCATCAGCTGGTTCTGGATGGTCGGAGTCGTGCTCGGCACCGTGCTGGTGTTCGGCGGGCCGCAGATCGTCTCGTGGATCCGCGGCATGTTCGGCGTCTGAGGTGGACGACATGGACCGCAACCAAGGCATCGTCGCCGACACGCTCTTTGTCGGCATGACGCGTCCGTCGATGGTCTGGGGAGTCACCTACGCCGCCATGATGTTCAACGTCGTGATCACGACCGAGTCCTTCATCGTCACGAAGAACCTCGCCTGGCTGCTGGCCTTCCTGCCGATCCACGGCGTGCTCTACCTGGTCTGCCTGTACGAGCCCCGCTTCTTCGACCTGCTGCAGCTGTGGGGCCGCACGCGCCTGCCGGCGCTGCTTGCAGGCAACCTGCGGCACTGGCGCGCCGGCTCCTACAGCCCGCTGACGCTGGACCTGCCCGACCCCGACGGCCGCCGGCGCCGGCCGCCCGGCCAGGTGGTGCTTCCCGGGAGGCCGTCATGACGCTCGGCCTGGCCAGGGAACGCCTCCTGCGTCGCGAGACGAGTGCGGCCGCCATGATTCCGCTGGTCGCGCACCTCGACACGCACGTCGCGCGCACGCACGCCGGCGACTATGTCCAGACCCTGCGGCTGGCCGGCGCCAGCTTCGAGAGCGCGGACGACGAGGACCTCAACAACTGGCACGAGCGCCTGAACGTGCTCTGGCGCAACATCGCATCGCCCAACCTGGCGCTCTGGACCCATGTGATCCGGCGTCGCGAGTCCGCCTGGCCGCAGGGCCGCACGGTGGCCGGCTTCGCGCGGGAAATCGACGAGCGCTACCGGCGACAGATGGCCGACGAACACCTGATGGTGAACGAGCTGTACCTCTCCGTGGTCTTCCGTCCCCAGCCGACGCGCCTCGGCAACGCCACGCTGCGGCTGCTCCGCAGGACCGATCCGGACGGGGTCCGGGCGGAGATGAATGACTCGCTCGACGAGTGCGCCAAGAAGCGCCAGGAACTCTTGGCTGCGCTGGAGCGCTACGACCCCGAGGTCTTGGGGGTCTACCGGCGCGAGGGAAGCGACGTGCTGTTCTCGAGCCTGCTGGAGTTCCACGGTCTGCTGATCAACGGCGAGTGGCAGCGCATGCCCTTGCCGCGCGCACCGCTCAACGAAGTGCTGGCCACCAGCCGGCCGTTCTTCGGCAACGAGGCGATGGAGTACCGCACCGGCACCCAGACCCGAGTCGGCGCATTCCTCGGCATCAAGGAGTATCCGACGCCGAGCGCGCCAGGCATGTTCAGTGCCCTGTTGACGGCGCCGTTCCCGTTCATTCTCACCCAGAGCTTCACCTTCCTCGGCAAGGGGACCGCCACCGACATGATGAGCCGGCAGCACCACCGCATGGCCGCTGCGGGCGATCTGGCGGTCTCGCAGGCCGAGGAACTGAAGGACGCGCTAGACGACCTGATGAGCAACCGTTTCGTCGTCGGCGACCACCATTTCACGCTCCATGTCCTGGCGCAGGCCTCCGATGGCCGGGGTGATGCGCATGCTCTGGCGCGGATCAAGCAACTCAACGACAACGTCGCGCGCGCCCGCTACCTGCTGGGTGACACGGGCATGGTGGTCGCGCGGGAAGATCTCGCGCTCGAGGCCGCCTTCTGGGCCCAGCTGCCCGGCAATTTCGCGTACCGCCCGAGGAAGGCGCCGATCACGAGCCGCAACTTCGCGGGGATGTCTCCCTTCCACAACTTCCCGACCGGACGGGCGACCGGCAACTACTGGGGCGATGCGCTTGCCCTGTTCGTGACCCGCGCCGGCTCGCCGTTCTTCTTCTCGCTGCACGCGAGCGATCCGCGCCGCGCCGACGGCGGCAGCCGCCGCGACGTCGGGCATGTCACCGGCGTGGGGCCGGTGGGGACTGGCAAGACCACCCTGCTCGGCTTTTGCATGGTCGCGATCTGCAACCGGCTCGACGCCACGCAGGTGATCTTCGACAAGGACGAGGGGCTTCACATCCTGGTCCGTGCGTTGGGCGGGCGCTACCTCCCGCTCAAGAACGGCGTTCCGACCGGTTGCAATCCGCTTCAGCTCGATGATGCGGTGGCTGACAACGTCGAATTCATGCGGCAATGGCTGCGCCGGCTGGTATTGCGCAGTCCGACGGATGGGCTCACCGTCCGGCAGGAGGAGGATCTGGCTCAGGCGCTCCGGGGCACCCTGCGGCTGGAGATGCCCTATCGCCGGCTGTCGCGGCTGGCGGCGTTCCTCGACGTGACGGATCCGGAAGGCGTGCATGCGCGCCTGCGGCCCTGGTGCGCGGCCGAGCAGGGCGACTACGCCTGGGTCTTCGACAATCCCGAGGACGAGGTGGTGCCCGTCCTGGACCGCCACGCGCTCGTGGGCTTCGACGTCACGGACTTCCTCGACCATGAGGTCGTCCGCGCACCGCTGACGATGTACCTGTTCCACCTGGTCAACCGCATGGTCGATGGCCGACCCCTGGTCTGCTGGATGGACGAATTTGCCAAGCTGTTGAACGACCCCGCCTTCGCCTGGTTTGCGAAGAACGGACTGGAAACCTGGCGCAAGAAGAACGCCAGCATCGTGACCTTTACGCAGAGCGCGAGCCACGTCCTGGACTCCGTCATCGCCCGTGCGATCGTGGAACAGACGCCGACCAAGGTCCTGTTCCCGAATCCGGAAGCCGATCACGCGGAATACACCGAAGGCTTCAGCCTCACCGACCGGGAGTTCGCGCTGATCAAGCAGGAACTCGAACCGGGTTCGCGGCAGTTCCTCATCAAGCAGAACCACGTCAGTGTGGTCGCGCAGCTGGATCTGCAAGGCTTCGATGACGCGCTGCAGGTGATCTCCGGTCGCACCGCCAACGTGCGGCTGATGCGCGAGGTCATCGAGCAGCATGGACCGGAGCCTGCCCGATGGCTGCCAGCTTTCCGCGAGCTGGTCTCGGAACGAAAGAACCCCGGCGCAACCGTCATCACAGCGAAGGAGAACCTCCATGCGTAGACAGCTCATTGGCTTCATCCTCGCAGCCGCGGCGGCCATGATGCCCTGGCAGGCAAGGGCGGGCATTCCGGTCATCGACATGACCGCGGTGGCCAATCTGATCCAGCAGCTGGGTGCTTGGCAGCAGCAGCTCTCGGGCATGCAGCGCCAGTACGATCAGTTGACGCAATCCCATGCGCAACTCCAGCAGACCTACAGCGCCATGACCGGAACGCGCGGCATGGAGCAACTGCTGCCCACTCCCGACCTGGCTCGCAACTATCTGCCGCCCAGCTTTGGCGAGCTGATGAACACGGTCAACGCGACCTCGGGCGGTTATTCGGGTCTGGCCAGTCAGGTGCAGTCGATCATGCGGGCCAACAGCATCCTGTCCAGCTCGCAGTTGAGCGCGCTGAGCCCCGAAATGCGGCAGGTCGTCGAGCAGGGTCGCCAGGCCTCCGCAATGTTCAGCGCCATGAGCCAGGGCGCCTACCAGAACACCAGCCAGCGCTTCTCCGCGTTGCAGCAATTGGTCGATCGCATCGGCACCGCGAGAGATCCCAAGGCGATCCAGGACTTGCAGGCGCGGATCCAGGCCGAGCAGAGCATGCTGACCAACGAGCAGACGAAGCTGCAAGGCCTTTATGAGATCTCAAGAGGCGAGGAACTAGCCCAGCAGCAGCGGATAAGGGAACGTGCCATGTCCGACATCGGGACCATCAAATCGATGTCAACGGTGACGTACTGACGCTTCGTCAAAGGAGGACAGCATGCTCAAGACAACCTGGATCTACGTCACGATAGCTCTGGCGGCGATCGCTGGCGGCGGCGCTTACTTGTACTCGCGGCAAGTCACATCGGTTCAGTTCACCGAACCAACGCCCCCCGTCCAGCCACCCACGGCAATCGCTTCGCCACCGAGAGACGATGAGGAGGTCAAAAGAAGGACACTTGAGGGCATCGGAAGTGTCAAGCAGTTGAGACCAGTGCCAATCACTCCCACGCCGTCGAAGTAGCGGTCGGAGGAAATATGGGATTCTTCGAACAATTCTTCGTCTGGCTCAATGGTCAGCTCGCTACATATGTGAGCACCAATACGGCGAAGGTGGCTGTAGCAATCGAGCCAGCCGCAGTGACGTTGGGAACAGTCTACGTCATGATTTGGGGCTATCTATGCTTGACCGGACGGATTCAAGAGCCCGTCTGGGAAGGCATCAAACGAATTCTCGTTGTGGCGGTAGTCCTCGGCTCTGCGCTGAGACTATGGAGCTACAACGAAATGATTGTGGACACCTTCACCCGCGCTCCGGACCAACTGGCTGCCGCGATCCTGGGATCCCGTTCAACCATAACCGTCGTAGATCAAATATGGATCGACGGGAACTTAGTCGCCGAACAGCTATTGAGCAAGGGCAGCTTGCTGAATAGCAACTTCGCCTTCTATATCGCGGGGTTCGTTGTCTATTTCATGGTCGGCCTGACTGTTGTAGTGACGGCCTTTCTGTTTGCTCTTTCGAAGGTAGCACTCTCACTGATCTTGGCGCTAGGACCCATCTTCATCGTGCTTCTCTTCTTTGATGCGACCAAGCGCTTCTTCGAAGCTTGGATTGCGCAGCTTGCCAACTATGCGTTGATAACACTGCTTGCGACGATGGCCGCAGCGCTGTTGCTGAGTGTTCTGCGATCGTACGCGTCCAACGCCTCGGCGCTCGGCGGGGCCATTACTATTGCGGAAAGTGCACGGGTGTGCATCGCCTCCGCGCTCGTCTTTCTGGTTATGCGTCAAGTGATGGCGATTGCTGCTGGCTTGGCGAGTGGCATCTCGCTTAGTTCATTCAATGCCGTGAGTACGTTAATGCGTTGGGGCATGGGTGGCGCTCGCCGGACGACCTACGAGTTTGGTCGCGGCGTTCTCGATGGCTTGCGCCGGGAGCCCGGCAGCAGGTGGGATTCGCTGCGACGGCTGGCGGGCAACCGGGTAGGGACCGGTGTCGCGAATACGTGGGAGCGCGTCGGCGGTGCCCGGCGTGGCGGCACAGTGGTGCCTCGCGAGCAGGTGATGCCTAACCCCCATTCGCTGCGTTGAAGAACCGGAGGATCCCATGAGGCTCGTCCCGCTGGTCCTGGGCTTGCTAACGCTGCTGTCGGCATGCGGTACCCGACCGCCGCTGCCGCCCGAGTGCGAAGGAGCCCTGAGCCCCATCAACGGGCAGGTCGATCTGTCCGAACGAGGAGCGATCGATGAGTCGCGAGCCCTCCGTTGAGCGATACCTGCAAGAAGCCCAGAGCTGGGAGATCGATCGCGCGCGCCGCGCGGCGCGGTCCTCGCGGCTGGCGTGGACTGTCGCCGCCATCGCCTGCGTCATTGCGCTACTGGCGGTCGCGGCAGTCGCAGGCCTGACGCCTCTCAAGCAACCGGTCCCTGTCGTCATCCGTGTCGACAGCAGCAGTGGCATCGTCGACGTGGTCCCGACGTACGAGGGCACCACGGATATCGAGCAGGTCGTGACCCGCAACCTGCTGTCGAACCATGTGATCGCCCGCGAGCGCTACTTCTACGGAACCGCCGAGGCCGACTACGAGTTGGTTGCCGCGCAGAACTCCCCGCGTCTGAACCAGGAGTGGGCAGCGCTCTGGAACACCAGCAACCCGGTCTCGCCGCTCAACCTCTACAAGGACGGAACGACCGTTCGCACCCAGATCCGCTCGGTGACCTTTCTCAAACTCGAGAGCGGTCGCGACAAGCTGGCCCAGGTGCGCTTCAGCCGCTTCACCCGACCCGGCGCCACCGGGGAGGAGCAACCCACCCACTGGGTTTCCACGATCGAGTTCGCCTATGTGCCTCCGTCGAAGGACGACAAGACCCGTTCGCTCAATCCGCTTGGCTTCCGGGTTGTGGAGTACCGGCGCGAGTCTGAGGTGGCGACGGGCGGTCCAGTGAGCGTCAAGGGAGACGCCCGATGAGAGGCCTGGCCGCCATTGCCCTCTTCGTCGGGGTGTTTTCGGCGACGACATTGCTGTCCCCGGGTGTAGCGGCGGGCACGGTGCCGCCGGCGGGCAGTGTCGATGCCCGCATCCGGGTCGTGGCCTACAACCCGGACGACGTGGTCGAACTGCAAGGCTATGTCGGCTTCCAGATCCACATGCAGTGGGCCGAGGGTGAGGAGTTCGTGAACCTGGGCTCGGGCGACAACGCTGCCTTTGACGTGGGGGCCGAGCGCAACCATTTCTTCATCAAGCCCAGGGAGGCCCGTGCGACGACCAATCTGACGGTGCTCACCAACCGCCGGGCCTACCACTTCGACTATGTCGTCGCTGCGGCGGCCCCGACGGGGAAGGCAGCACGACGCATGGTGTATTCGATCCGCTTCACCTACCCGGGCGATGACGCCCGGGCCGCGGCCGCCGAGCGAGAACGTCTTGCCACCGAAGCGCGCATGAAAAAGGCCGTGGCCGAGCGCCCACGCAACAACGACTACTGGTTCTGCGGCAGCGCCACGCTCAAGCCCATGGGTGCCTACGACGACGGCGTGCAGACCCGGCTGCGGTTCCAGACGCGCTCCGAGTTCCCGGCCCTGTTCGTGCAGAACGACGATGGCAGCGAATCGCTGCTCAACTTCAACATCGAGGACGACGAGGTGGTGATCCACCGCGTGGCACGCCGCTTCGTGCTTCGGCGCGGCAAGTTGGTCGGTTGCGTCGTGAACCAGTCTTTTGCGGGCGGCGGAGCGCGCACCCGGTCGAGCACGAGCATTCCCGGCGTCGAGCGCACCACCCCGGGAGCGGCGCCATGAACGGGCCGGAGCGCTCGCGCCGCACCACCGGCGCGGTCGGGGCGGCGACTTCGCCCCAGGACGACGCGCAGGCCGTCGACCAGGACACGGGCGAGATCCTCTCCGGCCATGGCGAAGCATCTGCCCACGAAGGTCCGGCCAACGCCGGGACGCAGGCCGGCACGGTGCAGGGTGAGCGCGTGATTCCGTCGGTCAACCGTGAACGGTCGATCCAGTCACGCGTCAGCGGCATCCTCGCGTTGGCCACCATCGCGCTGCTGGGCGCCGGGTTCCTGTTCTGGTACTACACCACCCAGTACGCGAAGACCCGGAATGCCGAGGAGTCCACGCGGAAGGCGGCGGTCGCGCGCGCGGCCGGCGAGACGAAGGTACCGCCGCTGGGCCGTATCGATCCGCCGATTGCGCGAGCCGCGGAGGTGAGCCCGCCGTCGCTCGCCGCCCTCCCGCTGCCGGCCCCGGCGACCACCGCCAACGGCGGCCCACCCGCGAAGACCCCCGAACAGCTGGCCCTCGAGCGCCAGCTCGGCGCTCCAGTCCTGCGACGGGCACAGCCGGCCTCCCCCGGCAGCGCGGCGATTCCCGCTCCCGCGGGCACCTTCACCGCGATGCCCCAGGCGCCGGGCACCACATCGCTGGCCACGGCCCCCGGCGTGGCGCAGTGGCTCGGGGCGCTGCAGGCGCCGGCCGCCGCGGCGCCTGGCGGAAGCAACCTCGCGGCGATGCTGAAGCCAACGCCGACCCCGGCCGTGACCGCGCAACTGCTGCCGACCCGACGGCTGCTGCTGCCGAAAGGAGCCTTCATCGACTGCACGCTCGAGACCGCCATCGACTCAACCTATGAGGGCATGACCACCTGCATCGGCGCGAGCGACGTCTACGGCGCAGACGGCAAGGTGGTGCTGCTGGAGCGTGGCACCAAGTTCGTCGGCGAGCAGCGCGGCGAACCGCGCCAGGGTCAGGGCCGCGTCTTCGTGGTCTGGAACGAGGCGCGCACGCCCACGGGCGTCGTGGTCCAGCTCGCCTCCCCGGGCACGGACGAGCTCGGGCGCAACGGTTTACCCGGCTTTGTCGACACCCATTTCTGGCAGCGGTTCGGCGCCGCGATCCTGCTCTCGGTGATCGACGGCACGATGGCGGCGATCACCGCCCACCAGCAAAGCGGCAACAGCGTCGGCAGCGGCGGCGGTGTGGTGCTGGGGCCCCAGGGCGGGCGCGACGTGATCGCCGAGGTGCTGCGCAACACCCTCTCGATCCCCCCGACCGTCGTCAAGAACCAGGGCGAGCGCATCCAGATCCTGGTCGCACGCGACGTCGATTTCAGGCCCGTCTATGCACTGCGCAACGAACCAGACCGCCCCTGAGGCGCGCTCGACGAGCGTCGTCACGCCCGTGGCCCCGGCGCACGAATGCGCCCTGGGCCCTGCGCGCGACGAGCCCACCTCGCTCGCGCTGTTCCTCGGGCCCATGGCGGCCCTGCTCGACGACGACACCGTGACCGAGATCTGCATCAACCAGCCGGGCAGCGCCTTCATCGAGCGCCAGAGCGGATGGACGCGCGAGCCGCTGCCCTACGCGAGCTTCGACTGGTGCATGTCGATCGCGAAGCTGGTGGCCAATTTCACGCGCCAGCGCATCTCGGCGAGCGAGCCGCTGCTCTCGGCCACGCTCCCCGGCGGTGAGCGCATCCAGATCGTGATCCCGCCCGCGACCGAGGACCGCACCGTCTCGATCACGATCCGACGACCGTCGAACGAGCTGTGGAGCCTGGAGGAACTTGACGCGCTGGGCATGTTCGCGCCGACCCGCAGCCTCCCGGCCATCCGCTGTCCCATGGCGTCGGGCGTCGACCTGTCCCCGGAGGATCGCGAACTGGTGCAATTGCTCGCGCAGCGCCGGGTCGTCGCCTTCCTGCGCCGGGCCGTGCAACTGCGTCGCAACATCCTGCTGTCCGGCGCGACGGGGTCGGGCA
The DNA here is from genome assembly GCF_030316765.1 of Variovorax saccharolyticus. Lineage (GTDB taxonomy): Bacteria > Pseudomonadota > Gammaproteobacteria > Burkholderiales > Burkholderiaceae_C > Variovorax > Variovorax saccharolyticus. The sequence continues at coordinate 55,257 of NZ_JASZYT010000019.1, read as the reverse complement.
AGACGACGCTGAGCAAGGCGCTGATCCTCGAGGTCCCGACAGAAGAGCGTCTGGTCACGATCGAGGACGTGAAGGAGCTGTCGCTGCGCAACCAGCCGAACCACGTGCGACTCTTCTATTCGCAGGGTGCCCAGGGGCAGGCGGCCGTCACGGCGGGGCAACTGCTCGCCAGCGCGAAGCGGCAGCGTCCCGACCGCATCTTCGTCTCGGAGTTGCGCACGGGCGACGAGGTGTACGACTACCTGGTGTCGGTCAACACCGGCCATCCGGGCTCGATCACGAGTGTGCACGCGGACAGTGCCCCGATGGCCTTCGTGGCGCTCGCGCAGCTCATGAAACGCAGCGACGCGGGCCAGGGCATGAGCACCCGCGAAGGCGTGGAATTGGCGCAGCTGAGTGTCGACGTGGTGGTGCAATGCGCGCGCGACCGCCAGCGGCGCGTGGTGACGGAGATCTGGAATGACCCTGGAACCCGGCTCCGAGGGCTTGCGTAGCCCGCTGAAGGTCACCTTGGCGCTGCTGCTCGCGGCGGTGGTCGGTCTGTACCTGACCGGCTACTTCTTCCTGATGGCCGTGAAGCTGCCGCCCCACCAGGCCACGCCGCTGACCGCCTGGCGTTACTGGCAGGACTACGGCCAACGGCCCGACATCCGGCGCGCGCTCATCATGGCGCTGGCCGGCGGCCAGGGGCTGGCGCTGGGCGTGGTCGGCTTTGCGATGCTGCCGCGCCGGCGGCCGCTGCATGGCGATGCGCGCTTCGCGACGAGGCGAGAGATCGCCCGGGCGGGCTTGCTCGGCGAGCACGGCATCCTGCTCGGGCGGCTGGGCAACCGCTACCTGGTGCTGCCGGGCCAGCAGGGCGTCGAGCTCGAGGCCCCGCCACGCAGCGGCAAGGGCGTCGGGGTGGTGATCCCCAACCTGCTGAACTGGCCCGGTTCCACGATCGTGAGCGACATCAAGGGCGAGAACTTCATGCGCACGGCGGGCTATCGCGCGGCGCATGGCCAGGAGGTCCACCTGTTCGACCCCTTGTCCGAGCGCGAGCGCTCGGCCCGCTGGAACCCGCTGGGCTATGTCTCGAGCGTGCCCTACCGCTGCATCGACGATCTGCAGCGCATCGGCACGATGCTCTTCCCGGACCCGCATGCAGGCGATCCGTTCTGGACCTCGTCCGCGCGCTCGCTCTTTCTCGGGATCGCGCTGTACCTGTTCGAGACCGAGGGCGCGACGCGCACGCTCGGGGAGGTGTTGCGCCAGGGCATGGCGAGCGACGACGAAGGCTTCCAGAAACACTGGAAGCGCGTCATCGACGCCTGCGAGCGCGCCGGCTACCCCCTCTCCCCGCAAACGGTCCAGAGCCTCTACGACGTGATCGACCTGGCGCCGACCACCGCCTCCAGCATCCGCAAGACCTTCACCAGCCGGCTCGACCTGTGGCTCAACCCGATGATCGACGCGGCGACGGCGGCCAACGACTTCGATCTGCGCGACTTGCGCAAGCGCCCGATCTCGATCTACGTGCAGATCAATCCGGACAACATCGCGCGGCTGCAGCCGCTGCTGAACCTCTTCTTCCAGCAGGCGATTGGCCTGCAGACGCGCGAGCTTCCCGAGAACAACCCCGCGCTCAGGCACCAGCTGCTGCTGATGCTCGATGAGTTCGCGGCGCTCGGCCGCATCCCGGTGATCGCCGAATCCACCGCCTTCCTGCCGGGTTACAACGTGCGCACCGTGATCATCGTGCAGTCGAATTCCCAGCTGATCGAGAAATACGGCATCGAGGGCGCGAAGTCGATCCGCAAGATGCTGGCCGCGCGCATCGTCTTCCCGCCGAAGGAGTTCGACGATGCCGAGGCCGTGTCGCGCGAGCTCGGCACCTGCACGGTCAAGCAGAAGAACGTCAGCCGTCCGATGTGGGGCGGCGCGGGCAAGTCGCCGACCGTCAGCATCAGCGAGCAGCCGCGGCGCCTCCTGCTGCCTCAGGAGGTCAGGGAGCTGGGGCCGACCCGGATGATCCTCTTCCACGAGGGCCTGCGCCCGGTGCTGGCGCAGCGCGTCTACTACTTTCGGGACCGCTTCTTCGCCCAGCGGGAGCGCCCGCCCCCCGAGGTACCCCAGCTCGACATCGTGAGCGCGGCGCGACTGCGCGGGGCACCCGGTCCTCTTCCCTTTCCCCCTCGCCCCACCCACGCCGGCGCCTCAGGCGCCGCCCAGGAGGTGACCGCCATGCCAGTCGACCTGCCACGCCTCGACGCCCTCGACCTCGAGGATTTCTCGCTTGATTTCGACGACATCGAGATCCCGAAGGGACCGATGACCGACGACGAGATCAAGGCCGCCGCCGACAGCTTCATCTCGAAGCTGCTCGACTGACGTTCGCTGCAAGGAGACGCCCATGGCCCACGACCCGCGTGACCCCGCGCCCCTGCCAGGCGCCCATCCCAACGACGCCGTCCCAGCGGACAGCGTGGCGGGCGAGGCCGCCGAGCAGCCCCCGAACCCGGGCGCCGCGTCGAACCGCATCGTGCCGGACGGCGTTGCGCGGCGCTTCCTGCGCATCGACGATCGCTACTTCTTTCCCGATCGCACGCTGGCCTTCATCGACCAGGGCACGCGCTTGAAGGTGCGCACGCACAACCTCGAGGTGGTCCACAGCGTGGTGGCGATCATGCAGGCGCGGGGGTGGCGGGCTGTGCAACTCAAAGGGACCGAGGCGTTCCGCCGCGCGGTCTGGCACGAAGCCGGCTTGCAGGGCATCGAGGCGCGGGGCTACGCGCCGAGCGAACTCGAGCGCCAGCAACTGCAGTGGGCCCGGGCCCGGCGCTCGGCCCGAACCGACCACCCGGGCCCCGACACGGAGCGAGGCGCCGGACGGGGCGCGGGCCCGGCGGATCAACCCACCGTCGAAGCCGCGGCGACCCCCCGCGCGGCGCGACCGACACGCGACGGCCTTCGCCCGCCCGTCGTCGGCGAGCTGCTCGCCCACGCGGCAGCGCCCTACCACTTCGATCCGGGCGAGCGCATGTCGTACTACGCACGGGTGCGGACCCCGGCCGGAGAGCGCACCTTCTGGGGCGCGGACCTCGAACGCGCCCTGGCCGAATCACGTTCGGGCGTGCAGGTCGGCGACGCGGTGAGCCTGAGGCAGCGCGGCGCCCGCGCCGTCACCGTGCGGGTCGCGCAGCGCAACGAGGCCGGCGAACTGGTCGGCGAGACGAGGAAGACCGCACAGCGCATGGGCTGGAGCATCGAGAAGACGGCGTTCGTCGAAGCGCTGGGACGCAAGGCCGAAGGACTGCGCCAGGGCCACCTGGCCCCGAGCGCACTGCTGGCGCAATACCCGGACCTCGCGGGCGCGCTGGTGAGCCTGAGACTGGCCCAGCAGTTCGCGCGTCGGTTGACCCCACGCGCCGACGATCAACAGCGGGTGGTCGAGGCGATCCGTTACCGGCTGGCCGACGCCCTGGAGCGAGGCGAGCGCATTGGCGTGCCCACGCCCCGTGTGCCGCAGGCAACCCATGCGCCGGCGCACACACGCAGCCGCGCGGGTCCTCGGCCGCGCGACCCGGAACTCGGACGTGAATGAAGTGGCTGCGTGCGGCCCCGCCATGACCGCCCCCCGGGCCCCTTCGCGTCGCAGCAGGCGCGCCATCGAGTGGCTCGCGCTCGCTGGTGCGCTGGCGATGACAATGACGTCGGCCGACAGCGCGCCGCTGGTCGGGACCGAGCGAGCGCCGAGCCCGCAGGCCCAGGCCGTGGTCGCCTTCACGCCGGGACAGGCCCTCCCGCTCGTGCTCGAGACGATCCGGGGCGCCCGCACCTCCGTCGTGGTGGCCGCCTATGCCTTGACGAGCCGCCCGATCGCGGTCGCCCTGCGGGACGCCGCGCGCGGCGGCGTGAAGGTGCTTGTCGTCGTCGATGCGGGCGAAGCAGCCACTGCCTATTCAGCCGCGCAGTTTCTGGCCAATGCGCGGGTGCCCGTCCGACTCAATGCACGTTATGCGCTCCAGCACAACAAGTTCATGGTGGTCGACGGCACCACCGTCCAGACCGGCAGCTTCAATTACACCGCTTCCGCGGGCGGGCGCAACGCCGAGAACGTGCTGGTGCTTCGGAACGCACCGGCCATCGCGGCGCGGTATGCGGCCGAGTGGCAACGCCTTTGGAACGAGGGCACCGACCTGCCCCCGAACTACTGAATCCGGATGCGGAGCTTGATGTGAGCGTTGGAGAGCGAGCATGCTGACCGGCAGCGCATCGACCCGTGCCCATCCGCCGACCCACCCCTTCGTGGTCGCCGACGGCAGCCTCGAGGCCCTGAAGTGGCTCGGCCTGGTCTTGATGACGCTGGACCACGTCAACAAGTTCCTGCTGGACCAGCGCTTCGCCCTCTTCTTCGATCTCGGCCGGCTCGTGATGCCCCTGTTCGGCTTCGTGCTGATGTACAACCTCGCGCGCCCCGGCGGCGGGTCGGCGGGCGTGCACCGCCGGACGATGGGGCGGCTGCTCGCCTTCGGCGCGCTGGCGATGCCCGCCGGCGTGTCGCTCGTGGGCTGGTGGCCGCTGAACATCCTCTGGACCTTGCTGGTGGCAACCGGCCTCGTGCAGCTGATCGAGCGCGGGGGCCGGCTCCGCACCCTCGCGGCGGTGAGCGTCTTCATCCTCGCGGGCGCGCTCGTGGAGTTCTGGTGGTTCGGCCTGCTGAGCTGCCTCGGGGCCTGGGCCTTCTGCCGCCGGCCGACCCTCACCAGGCTGGGTGTGTGGGCGGCCGCGATCGCATCGCTCGGGCTGGTGAACGGCAACCTGGCGTCGCTCGCCTGCCTGCCGCTCATCTGGGCCGCCAGCCGGGTGGCGCTGCCCGTGAGGCGTCACCGCTGGGTCTTCTATGCCTTCTATCCCGCCCACCTGAGCCTGATCTGGTGGGCGGGCCAGCTGGGCTGAGCTCGCCGGCCGGCGTTCAGGGCGGCGCCAGGTCCGCGGCATCCCCGTGGCCACATCGCATCGTCCCGCCGCGTCCTGCTATAACTCGCGTCGCCATGGACAGCCCGATCATCCGCTTCCGAATCGACCCCGCGATAGCGAAGGACGCCTATCGGATGGCGGCCGAGATCGGCATGGAACTGCCGGACGTGCTGCGCATGTTCCTGACCCGGTCGGTTCGCGCAGGGACGTTCTCGCTCGACCTGGACGCAGGCGCTTCGCCGCGACAGGTCGCCGAGCCCCTCGCCACCTACGAAGTTCGCTACTGGGACCCGCTCCAAGTCGCGCTGGACGCCGAGCTCGCGCTGGCGTTGCTGCACCGGACGATCGCCGAGCTGACAACCTCGCTCGACGAGGGCCTCGCCTTGGCAGTCCCCGATGACCTGCGGCTGGCCCGGTTGCGCGACCAGCGCGAGGCCGTCGGCCGGCTGCTGACCGACTTTGATCCGAGCAACGCCGCCGAGGTGCAGGACGTCTTGACAAGATTCGGCCCCTCTGTGCCCCCCGCCCCGTCCGGGTCCGACGCATGACGCAAGGTCTGCGACTCTCCGCCTCCGAGCGCGACCATCTGTATGAATGCAGAGTCCGCCCCGACCTTTTCGCGGGCGTCGCCGCGTCGACCGCGCCGGTCGCGATGTTCGTGGCCGGGCAACCCGGCGCCGGCGTGCCGGTGGCCGCGGCGCTGCTGCGGCGTGAACTGCGCAAGACCGCCGGCCCGGCCATCCATGTCTCGCCGTCTCGCCTGGCCGCCTACCATCCGGCCAACCGTGCGTCCGCCGGCTTCGAGATCCCGGGCATCCAGCCCGACATCCTCCACTGGCTGGGCCGCGCGGTCGACGACACCCGGCAGCAGCGCGTGCACGCGGTCATCGAGGACGAGCTGGAAGATGCCCAATCAATGCCAAGAATGGCCTTCGCGCTGCGCAAGGACGCCTACACGGTGCAGGCCGTGTTCGTCAGCACCCTGCCCGAGCTGAGCCGTCTCCGGCTGGCGGCGCTCTATGACCGTCGGCGCTCGTGCGGCCTGCCGACGCCCTTCGTGTCCGCGCTGGCGCACGATGCCGCGCTGGCCAACGTGCGCCTCGTGCTGGGCCAACTGGAGGACCGCCGTGCCGTGGACGGCCTGCGCATCATCGACGCCCAGTGCGCGCAGTTCTACGAGAACCGATTGACCGCAGGCGGGTGGGCGCGCACCGCGCGCGCCCGGGCCGCGCTCGACATGGAGCGGGTCCGCAGCCGATCGCCCAAGGATCTCGTGCAGACCGCGATGCGCTGGGAGACCCTGGTGCGCCGGTTGGTCCAGGATGCGGCGGTGCCTCGCGACGTGGCGAGCGAGGTACTGCGGTGGCGGGATCAGGCCGTGGCGCAATGCGAGGCGCTGCCCGCGGCCGCCCAGATGCTGCAATGGGCGCGCGAGGCCGCGGCCTTCCGGACCATGGAACGCAACGAGTTCGAGCGGGAATTTCCGCATCACGCCCGGGCCGTGCAATCCCTGGGGCTGGCGATGCGCGAATCGGAGAAGTACCAGGAGTACGAAGCGATGGGCCTCGTGCTCCATGCGCGGGAGAACATCGCGCAGCGCATCGAACGCGGCGACATGGCGCGGATTGCGGCGAGAGAAAGGCAGACGGATCCCCCCTCGCACTAGCGTGCGCCGGACCTGGGCCATGGCGGCACTCCGGGCTGTGACCCGAGGGCTCCTCCGGGGTTGATTCACAGGGACCGCCGCGGACCCGCGGCCGCTGGCGCTGGCGCGGAGGGTGAAAATCCATCCCCGCGAGTCCCTCAACGGGGCGTGACTGACACGGAGGTCCTGGCATGCAATGGATAGAGATGTTCGGCTACCTCGGCGCGCTGATGACGCTGACGACCTTCTCGATGAAGACAATGCTGCACCTTCGCATGGTGGGGATCGTGTCCAATCTGGCGTTCATCACCTACGGTGCCTTGGGCAGCATCCATCCGGTGCTGCTGCTTCACCTGGCTTTGCTCCCCTTGAACCTGTGGCGCCTGCGGCAGTTGCTCCAGCTGACCCGTCAGATCAAGGAAATCTCCGGCATCCGACTGTCGATGGAGTGGCTCAAGCCATTCTCGCGCCGCAAAGCCGTTCCGGCTGGACAGACGCTGTTCCACCAGGGCGACGCTGCCGCGGAGGTCCTGTTCGTGTTGAGCGGACGATTTCGTGCGGTGGAGGCCGACGTGGCGCTGGAACGAGGCGAAGTCATCGGTGAACTGGGCCTGATCACCAAGGACCACAGGCGCACACAGACTGTCGTCTGCGAGCAGGCAGGATCGCTCCTGGTGGTGACCTACGATGAGGTACGACAGATGTATTTCCAGAATCCCCGCTTCGGCTTCTTCTTCCTCGAACTCGTGGCGGAGCGGTTGATGCGAGACGCAAGGCAATGGACGCCAGCGCCAGGGGCCGCCCCGCATCGCAAAGCGATCGACCCGAGTGTGGCTGTGCAGCATCAGGACCCTCTGGGCCGCCAAGGCGCCCAGGGGCCGCCGCACCGAAGAACATGAGACCGGCGACCGGGATCCGTTCCGGCAACGGTGGAACCATGCGCCGCCCGCGTTGATCGGGCAAAGGTCCACAGCCGTCGATGCAAGGCCAAAATGCCGCTCGCTCGTCCGCGTCGATCTCCTGGGTCGCATCTGGCGTGCGCAGCGCGGGAGGTGTCAAAGAGGGCTGAGCGCATTCAATCATGCGCCATTCGCCTTCGATCACCGCAGCTCAAAGCGTTGAGCCATGTGGTGCGCACATGAAAGATGGAAGAGGTATTGGGTTCCGGATGCCACCTGCGAGAGGTTCCGGGGCGAGATCACGGCGCGCGCCTGCGTTCGCCGCATCAAAGCAAACAAGGGAGATACTCCGACCCGACGCGCTGGCGCGGCGAGGATCGCGGCGAAAGAGAAGGCGCCCGACTCGCCACGCGCTAGGACCTCGCACAAATGCGCGGCGCCTTGTCCTACAGAACTTTAGTTCTACAAATGAGAACTTCACGCGCCGTCAGCTTTGCCCCTCAGGTATGAAATTCCCCTTGTCCACGGATCTGTTCATCGATGCCACCCACTTCGATATGGAGCCGCTGGTCGACATGTGGCCCAAGAGCATCGTGGGAAAGGTCACTCCGGTGGGCGCTTCCACCTTCGGCCACTTGTTCTTCAAGCGGCCCGAGGGCCACGTAGAACAGCTCGACGTCCTGGAGGGGGGCGTGCATCACGCGGCCGGCCACCTCGAGGAGTTCGGGCTGCTACTGAACTCGAGGCCGTGGCGTGACACCAACCTGCTGAGCCACGGCGTCGGGCTGGCGAGGAGCAAGGGCCTCACGAGGGCGAAAGGGCAGTTTTTCGGGTTCGCCCACCATCCCGGGCAGGCCGGGCGGATCGACTGGACGTCACTGACCTGCCTCGACGCGAAGGAGTGGCACGCCATCTGTGCCCGCGCGCTGGACAAGCTGCACGGGAAATTCCGGGCCAGAGCGCGTACCGCGCGCTGACTGGACGGGTCCCGACGGTCTGCCAGCCGCCGCCGGAGAGGACGAAGGGACCGACATCTTCGCCACGCGCGTCAGTCGGCGATGGCAAAAGCATAGATCAGCGCTGCCCACGCCAAGACGACCAGGCAGGACAAGACGAAGATGACTTTGTCCCAATGTCTCCTCATCTCTGCAGCATAACCTCACCCGCGGCTTCTGGACATCGCGACCTTGTGTGGAGGTGGGCACGCGTCGTTCGCTCTAGCGCGCGATTCATGCGACCGAATTCTTCAGAGGGTCTGGACAATTGGTGCCGAACCAGCACCCCTTCGTTCTTCGGTTGTTCCTTGCTGCATCAGCGAGGCAGGAAAGGTGGCGCGGGACCGCGCCGACGGCCCGCCCGCGTTGCGTCAGTCCTTGAGGTCCGCAGGCACCTTGCCCCCGTTCGCCGCCACCTTCGTCATCACCTGCCGGTGAAGCCACACGTTCATGGCTGCGGAATCGTTCGTGTCGCCGGTGTAGTGAAGCTCTTGCGCGAGTTCCTTCCTGGCGCCGAGCGAGCTGTCCAAGCCAAGCAGTTTCATCAGGTCGACGATGGAGGTTTTCCAGTTGAGCTTTTCGCTCGATTTGGCCGCCAAGCCATTCAGCATGGCCTCCACATCCACTTCGGTCATAGCGGGTCCCGCGACGGGGGCTGCTGTCGGGGCGAGACCGGCCGACGCGCCGGGGGACGGCACCGAGTTGCCCGCAGCGGGCGGATTCGCTGCGTGAGATGAGGGGAAGATCTTGCCGAGAATATTGCTGAGAATGCCCATGAGTCGCTCCTTAAATAGAGCTACCGTGCGCTCAGGACCACGGCATCGATGTCGGACGGCGCGCCGTCGTGCGCCTCTTGGCCATCGTCTCAGAAGGAGTCGCCCTTCAGCAAACTGGTCTTGCCGTTGAACGTCAGCTCGCGACGCTCCTTGAAGTCAAGGATTCGGGTCTTGCGATCGGGCGCGAGATTCACCAGGTACCGCACCGCCTCTGCTTCATTGGACCAGGTTGCCGCAACCAGCTTGGGTGGCTGGCACTCGAGATCGATGGCCGCATAGCGCTCCGTCGCGTGCCGGCCGAACCCGATGGGAATCTCGATGCCAGCCGCTTTGCAGTATTCCTCGATCTTGGCTTGGTATCTCTCGAACATTCGCGATCCTTCCAAGTCAGTTGAACGGCGGTCGTTTCGGTAGCGCTGGTCCAGCGGCGGCGCCACCGAGGGTTACGCCGGCGACACCTCCAGGTTTCCCACCCCTGGCAGGGCTCGCAGGCTCATCGCAATGCGGGCCGTGTAGGACCGGCTGAAGACCGTGCTGACTTCCATCCAGTCGCCCCGGACTTCGGCCGGCGTCAGCGTGACGACCAGATAGCCTCGGTTGCTCGTCTCCGCATAGCGCAGGTCCTTCACCATCTTCGGGAAGGCATCGGACAGGATGGTGTTGGAGATCAGCGGCAGCAATCGCTCAAAGCCCGGAGAACTGATCGAGGCTGTCGCGAACTCCACGCCGACGCGCTGTCCGCTGTCGTCGGTCAGGTTGCTGGCCCAGGCGTTGTGCGTATCGCCCGCGAGGGACACGAGGTTCCTCCCGAGCGAGCGGGCGGCGGCGAGCACCGTTTCGCGCGCGGCGGGGTAGCCGTCCCATGCGTCGAGGTTGTACGGGACATGGCGCTGAGCCAGCAAGGCGCGCTGAGTGTCGTTGCGCAAGGGCTCGGGCGTCGACTGCGCAAGAAGGAATTCACCGAGCGTCTCTGGCGTGAACGCGCTGGCGATGCTCTGGGGAATCTCCATGCGCGCCATCAGCACCTGCTGGCCGAGCACCTGCCAGGTGGCACGGGAGGTCTTCAATCGCCCCGTCAGCCATGACGTTTGCTCACTGCCGAGGAGCTGACGGCTCGCACTCGCGGCGCCGCCGGCGAGATAGCTGTCGAGGCTGACCTGTTCGTCCCGACCGATCAAACGCGTATCGAGCATATGGAGCGAGGCGAGCGTGCCGAAATCGAACGAGCGGTAGATCTTCTGGGGATCGCTGAGGTCGGGCGGCCGGATGGGAAGCCATTCTCGATAGGCCTGCATGGCCGCCAAACGCCGCGCCGCAAAGCTGCCCTCGCTTTCTGAATCATGGTTCTGTGCGCCGCCGGACCATGCGTTGTCCGCGACGTCGTGGTCATCCCAGACCGCGATGACCGGCATCTTCGCGTGCATCGCCATCAGGTCGGGGTCCGCCCGGTTCTGGGCATGGCGTTCACGGTACTCGGCGAGTGTCAGGATCTCGCGCGACGGCTTGGACTCGCGATCGATCGCAAACGCCAGCTGCGCGGCGTAGCCCAGCGCGCCGTACTCGTAGATGTAGTCGCCCAAGTGCAGCACGACGTCGACGTCCGTGCGCTTCGACAGCTCTGCGCAAACGTTGAAATAGCCGGCGGGAAAATTGGAGCAGGACACCACCCCCAGTCGCACCTGCGACACGTTGCCCACGGGCAGGGTTTTCGTGCGTCCGACGGGCGAGGCTTCCGCGCCAACGTAGAAGCGGTAGTAGTAGACGCTGGCTGCCTGCAACCCGGTCGCATCGACCTTGACGGTGTGGTCCTGCTCGGGACCCGTGCTGGTCGTGCCACGCGCCACGACGGCGCCCATGTTCTCATCGCTCGCAACTTCCCAGGTCAGGTTCAGCACGCCGGGGCTGGGCGTCGTGACTCGCGTCCACAGGATGACACGATCGGCGAGGGGATCGCCGCTCCCTACACCGTGGGCAAACAAGGTCGTCGCACTGCTCTGTGGCGGGGCGCCACCCACCGCTCCGCCAACGCCTCCGCCGCCACCGCCACCGCCACCGCCGCATCCGACCACGCTGACGCCTGAGCCGACGCACATCGCGTAGAGGATTGCGCCCCTCACGAATGATCTGCGCGAGGGCTCCGCAGCGCTGGTGGAATGTGCCCGAGGCGTGGCGTCAGGACCGTTGGCTTTCTTCATCTATTGCTCCTTGCCCAGAGGGGAGGACCGCAAAACTGTGGCTCTCATCAGCGCCCGGGCGAGCAAATTGGAGGCCGCGAGCACCACGATGGGCGTAGGTCCCCCTCGATGTGCCCAGTGGGACAAATGCTTACATTGAGACTCATCTTGTTGCGCCGCGACACAAAGGCGCGCCATCCCGTCCGACGCCCAAAAGACCGCGGAAACGAGCGCGACCAGTGCTCCGCAGTGATGCCGGCGGTGTTCGACGCAGGTCGCGCGAAGCCGCCGTTCGAGATTGCTCTTGGCCAGCGTCTGGTGAAGCACGCGTTCGCCACTTCGGTCTTCATACGAAGGGCATCGATGCTCCAATTTCGGCCAACGAATACGGGTAGCCGGACCCGTAGCGCGCAACGGACAACGCAGCCCTCGTCCTAACGATCGTGCGCACTTTCCGCACGCACGATCTGATGCAGCACGGCGCTTGGATCGGTGTCCTCGGTGAGCGCACGAACCTCACGCTGTGCGTCACTCTCGACGCCGAGCTTGGTGGCGACCTGGGTGACGAGGCGCAAAAGCGCGGTCATCTCCCGCTCGTTCAGCAAGTTGATCTGAAGGTCCAGGTGATGGCGGCGCTCATTCTCCTGCGCCGCCATGTTCTGACTGATGAGGATCAGGGTGGACAGGAAGATCGCTTCCAGGGAGACCAAAAACAGCAAGAAGGTGAACGGGTACGGGTCGAACTGGAAGAGGCCTTCATTGAGCGCGATCCAGACGGCAAACACCGCCAGATTGAGCCAGAGAAACGTCACCGTGCCGCAAAACGCGGCGATGGTGGATACCACACGGTACAACCTCGGTTTGGTGGCGCGTTCGCTGTCCTCCAGACAGAGGATGGACTCGATGTTGTGCTCGGTGAGCGCTTCGATGGAAGGAGTGCTGCCCGCCGCTCGGTGGGTCTGAGGGCGGGTCATGTGTCGGTCCAATCAATACCTGGATCCCGCCAGGGAGGCTGCAGCGCCGGCTTGCGACCGACTGGTTCGACACGTTGGAAGCATCCGGCGCAGGCCATGAGCCTCGGGTCGGCGAACAGGCCGAACGCAGGAGTCGTCGCGCAGGGGGCAGGCATCGTGGACTTCCATTGGATCTCGCCCGGATGCTCAGGCCCGCGCCGCCCGCGGATCGTAGGAAGCTACCGCGTCCATGCACAGGCAAATTGCTGATGCCAACGTCCTGATGCCAACGCGCGTGAGCCGGGCCCTTCTCGCCCGCGGCGGCGATGTCGTGGCGATGGCGTCCCTCACGGCGCTGGGCGGTGCCAGCGCACAGCGGCAGCGGCCGATAGCGCCGAGTCCATGCCTGGCCGGTCGGCATGCGGCGTTCCATGATGGGTACTGCAGGGCAAGGCGTGCAATCGGCCCAAGTCCGGGCCGTGCAATGGTCTCGCGATTCTTCTTCGCCGCCGCCGCTTGAGAGAATCTGGCACGGCGGCCCCGTCTGCTGCTCGGTGAAGGTGGCCACCCCTATGGACGAACGAGCACACCGGGATCATTTCCCTGCAGCCAAATCAAGGCCATCGCACGACCGGTCGCCGGGGTGGTGAGCACCCCTGGCCCGCCGAGTTCGAGTCGCCGATCACCCAGTCTTGAGGTTTGACAGCCGACAGCGCACATAGTCCACACGCCTCCGTGGCGTCGCGGTCCGGTCTTACATCCCAGCGTTCCGTGCGTTCCAGAATGGCCCGGAACAACTCTGAGGACACTCCATGAAAGCCATTGCATCCCTCGCCATTGCCATCAGCACGACCCTGACGCTTGCCGCGTGCGACGTCAAGAAGACGGCCGAAGGAAATATCACGGTGCCGAAGTACGAGAAAACGCAAGCGGGAGACGTGACGCTGCCCAAGTACGACGTGACGACCCCCGACGTCAAGGTGACCAAGGAGGAAAAGACCGTGACCGTCCCAACGGTGACGACAGAGGAGAAGGTGATCGAGGTCCCCAAGGTCTCGGTCACCCCAGCCAAGGAGAAGTAGTCTAGTCTGCCGCGCGCGCTTCGCGGACAGCCGCAACCGCGCCTGCTGCAGCTCCGATGCGGTCCCTCCCGACGCCCCGACGTCAGCCGATAGACATCAGAGGATGACCGCAAAGGCGACGGTACCTGCTCGAATCCACCAAGGCCGACAAGTTGGCAAGCAGCACAAGTTCTTTGAGCGCTTTGTTCGCCGCCGCACAGAGCGCCCAGCGCGTGCGCGATATGGTTAAGCCACCCTGTTTCCAGCGGGGAAAGCCTATGACCACTTCGAATGTCGCAGCCCAGATACTCGTGCGTTCGTGCCTCAGCGGGAGGTCGATGGGTGAATGCATGTTCGCCCCCGCGGTCGTATGGATGGCCGGCAGGCGGCTGAAGCACGAAAACGCTCAATTGGATAAAGCGCTGCGCAATGACATCGCCAGTCAAGCAGGTGACGCGCAGAGTGCTCCCAAGGTTCCCTCGGCCGAATTTTTGGCACCGCCTGCCACATGACCCCCACCCAGCTCGCTGTTGAGGCATGGTCGCGCTCCACGATTGCCGCGAACCTGCTGCGCGAGCCACGCGACGTCATCGTGATCGGCGCGGCGCTGGGTGGTTTGACCGCGCTCTGCAAGGTCGCCAGCGGGCTACCGCGGGGGTTCGAGGCCGCGATCCTCATCTCACTGGACATCGCCTCTCAGCCGGCGTCGTCGGTGCTGCAGATACTCGGCAACTATTCACCATTGCCGGTCGGCTATGCAAAACACGGCGCTTCGGTCCTTCGGGGGCGCATCGTGCTGGCCCCTCTGGGCCATCACCTGCGGGTTGCGCAGCCTGGAATCATTGCGCTCGAAGCCTGCGCGTCACTCTCCGACGCCGGGCCGTCGGTGGACGCGCTGTTCAAGACGGCCGCGGGTGTCTACGGCAAGCGTCTGATCGGCGTCGTCCTGACCGGCGACTCCCACGATGGAACGAGCGGGTCCACCGCGATCGAAGCTGCGGGTGGTGTTTGTGTGGTCCAGGATCCCGATGAGTCGGTTGACGCCGAGATGCCGTTGAGCGTGATCCGCGGAGATCACCCCGCCTATTGCATCAAGCTTGAACAAATGGCGCCGCTGCTTGTGCGACTGGCAGCGGGCGAATTGCCGCCCAGAAGGTGACGGAGGACGACGGCACAGCGCAGGAACTCGACGCGATCTGAATTAAGCGGCACCACACTCCCACTTAGCTTGTTGCCGATTCGAGCTCCGATTGACCTTGTCTGATTGGACCGTACGCGACGGCGAGGGATGGTCTGCAAAACGGGCCCGCGCCCGGGTGGGGTGTGCCCCTTTGAGTCCTCGTCGCTGGGGACTGCTGCGCCTGGCCTCCGTGGCCGGCCACGAATGCGCCGGCACGACCGGGTTCTGGGAGCGGAGATGTTTTCGAGCTTCGCGCACGATCCGCATCCCGTGGCGCATCCGAAATCGGCGACTTAGAACCAAGCCGAATAATGGCTGACTCTTAATGCAGGGCGATGATATAATACGTCTTGTTGCAGTCACGGCGACCTGTCGTCAGTTACCGCAACGCCTGCAGAGGCGAAGATGCCCCACGCAGGCCGCGTTTGCGACTTTGTCGCCCTATTGGTCTGTGGAGCTGCAGCCAATCGAGTTCTTAGATGCTCAGCGCAGGTTGATGCAAGCCTGCGATCCTGAATGAATTAGATTCCTAACATCGCCATTTCCATGGGCAAATATGTCGTCTCGCCCGCGACACACCAGACCGACTGCGGCCGCTTTCGCGCCTCCTTCTCGGTCCAGCGCTCCCAGGGTAACGGCAGCTACTGCCGAGTATTCCGTTTCGACAAAGCCTTTGCCTCGCGCGAAGCCGCCCGGCTGTTTGCAGTCACCCAGGGCTGGCTGCAAACGTGCATGGCACACCCCCCTGCGTGCTGACGATCTGCTGCCGCAGATCCCACTCACCCCCGTGCCAGTTGCTGCGGAGTTCCGATCCGCACACGCGTGTTCCAACGGCGCGACCTACGTTGCGTATCTTCATTCAGAAAGGCTCTTTCCATGAGCAAGAAAATCTACGTGGGCAACCTGCCCTATTCCGTGACCGATTCCAGCCTGGAAAGCAACTTTGCCGAGTTTGGCAGGGTCTCTTCAGCCAAAGTCATGATGGACCGTGAGACCGGCCGCTCCAAGGGCTTCGGCTTTGTCGAAATGGCGTCTGCCGAAGTCGCCCAAGCCGCCATCACCGGCCTGAACGGGATGTCCGTCGATGGACGCTCGATTGTCGTCAACCTGGCTCGGCCCCGCGAAGAGAGTAGCGGCTCGGGTGGCTACAGCCCGGCCGGCTACAGTGCCGCCAAGCGCTCGGATGTTGGCTATGGCACTGGTGGTTACGGCGGTGGTCGTTACTGAGCCCAGTAACTCCTCTGAAAAGCCGGCTCCCCTGGGCCGGTTTTTTTTCGTCCCGTTCGCAGGGTGACTCGTTCACCATGGTGTGCCATCATGGCCGGGACGCGGCCTGTACCGCGGCACGCGAGGAATGCTCGCCAGCCGGAGCAACTGGTTGTGCGGGCTAGCAAACTTGGACGACACGCCCTATCCCACTTCCGCGTATCGCTCGCGACTCACGGGCCCTCGCTCTTCTCAATCCGAGACGAGCAGGACCAATGTTTGAGTGTTCCTAGCCTCGTCGTGACTGCTGTAGCTTCGATTGCACGGTTCTCTGGCTTACGCTCACGCCCTCTGGCTTGTGCCTCACGCGCCGGGCAGCCCGAGCCGGCAGTTCGACCCCCACTGCAATTTACTGCACGCGCCTTGGCTTCAGGTCTGGCGCGACGCAGCGCTCTAAGTGCCCCCTGGACTCGGAAGCACGACGTGAACCCGCCGAGACGGCTGAGGCGTGGCGAATGGACGGGCTCCGCCGCACTGGAAGCCTCATCGCCAAGAGCCTCACCGACTTCGCGCGTTGCGACTCTGCGCCGCGGCACGCCGCTGCGTCTGGAGGTGGGCCAGCAAGCCCGCCTGCAAATGGATGCGGTCGGTCACGGGCCGAGGCAGCCGCAGGACAAAGTGCTCCACTTGGCTCGCGAGCGCCGTGATCCCTTGCGTCCGTAGGGTTTGTGCCACACCTCGCCAACCGTTCACGACCTCGACATGGGTCGCCGTCAGCCTCGACTGTCCCTGGTCTTCTGCGACGGTTCCTGCCGGGAGGTCCTTGGCGATGCGCGAAAGACGCGCACGCATGAAGCTGGATTCCCTTGGCGCAGCGACGTGTGCGGCGTTGCCATCATTCACCTCCGAAGCCGCGAACCGCAGCGCCCGCAGGCGGTGGTGGATCGGATCCTTCAAACTCTTCCTGGCGCCGCGCAGTTGACGCGGCGTCGCATTGGCAGCCACGCCCTCTTCGCGCAGCAGCGTCGCGAACTGCTCCCGCCAGCGGCGCAGCGTCTCCTTGCGCACATACAGGCGTCTCCCCGGCTCGAACTCATGCTCGCATTTCACGACCAGATGCACATGGGGATGGGCCTGGTCGGTGTGCAGGACCATGGCATAGCGGTACTGCAATGCGAAGTTCTCGCGCGCAAACATGCGAGCCGCCTGAAGCACCTTCTGTGGGGGCGTGCCTGCAGGCATCGACAACACAAGGTTGTGCACCAGCTTGGCCCGCGTGTCTCTGCCCGCCATGGGCTTTGGCCGGTACTGGCTCCGACACAGATCGAGTTGCCAATCGGCAATGAGACCTTCCGCAACGCCCCGGCCGCGCAGCACAACCCCCTCATCGGTCTCGATCTCGAGCTTCCCGTGTCGATCGAGGTACTGCAGATGCGCTCGGGCGCCTCCAGCTTCGCGCGCGCCGCCCGACACTTTGACCATGACCTCGGGCGAGTGACCGACGGTTCGCTTCACTTGCTCGATCTGCTCGACGTTGAACACAGTGGGTGCGCCCGGCCCGCGTCGGCCGTAGCTGACGATGTCGAGCTCCATCCCCGACGTGCGCGGCAGGGCCACCATGCGCCTAGGCATGGCCGGTCTCCCAGCTCCTGAGGTTCGCGCGAACAACGGCCGCGACGGCATCGCGAGCGCTTTCGACGGCGTGCCCGATGTCGATCAGCAAATCCGATTCGATCGTCGTCAACCCAGGCCTTCCCGAGGTGTCGATGGTCCTCAGCTGGCGAAGCAGCGCCGCCAGAAGGCCGGCTGCGCATCTCAACTCCTCGAGCTCGCCGGGAGGCATCACCGGGGCGGCACGGACATGGCTGCGTACAAGCATCGACAAGTAGCTCGCGGTCCTCATGCGACGGCCCGCGGCGCGCAAGTCGGCCAACGCACGGTCGCCGGGACGCAAGCGCAGCGTGACGCGCTCAGTGGCGCAACCCGCCTCTGCGCTTCGGCCCAAAGTAGGTAAAGCGTCGTCCGAGTTGCTGCCAATGACCTCGTCGATGACCAAGGCCAACAGCGCCGATTCGGTGAGTCCGCGACGCGCCGCCAGGGCGGCAAACCGAGCCTTCGTGTCGCGCGAGCTTCGAGTACCGATGACTGCGGAACGGGCCGGAGCGGGCATGGTGGACGATGGGGCGTTAACAATGTCTGACGCCAGTCTATCCTGCCCTCAAAGCGATTCAAGGACTCAGCGTTCGGCATGACGAACACCGCCGGTGCGTCGTCCTTTCTGCGCTGCAATCCTCCCCTTCACCGGTGGACGCGACGCAATGTTCGGCATGCCGAACATGGAGAGCGTGTCGAATGCAGCCACCCGGACAGAGAGGCACGCAGTCCAAGCGCCTGCCCCCATTTCTTCTGCTGTTCGACATGCCGAACAGCTGGAGGTTGGCGCCAGCAAGTCACGAGGTTCGAAGGGCGATCGACACCCGGAGTTCGGCATGCCGAATGCCGGTGAGGCGCGCACAGTCCTCCCGTCTCGTGCCCGTTCCAGACAGCCCGCGCTCTGCGATCGACAGCGTCCGGGCGGCGGCAACGACCAGGTGGTCGATGACGCGAACGTCCACGCAAGCCAGCGCAGTCGGAAGTGCCCGGCCTCAAAGCGATTCAAGGATTCAGCGTTCGGCATGCCGAACACCGCCGGTGCGTCGTTCTTCCAGCGCTGCAATGCTCCTCATCACCGGTGGCGCGACGCAATGTTCGGCATGCCGAACACGGAGAGCGTGTCGAATGCAACCACCCGGACAGACAGGCAGGCAGTCCCGTCGCCTGCCCCTCATTTCTCTTGATGTTCGACATGCCGAACAGCTGGAGGTTGGCGCCAGCAAGTCACGAGGTTCGAAGGGCGATCGACACCCGGAGTTCGGCATGCCGAACGCCGGTGAGGCGCGCACAGTCCTCCCGTCTCGTGCCCGTTCCAGACAGCCCGCGCTCTGCGATCGACAGCGTCCGGGCGGCGGCAACGACCAGGTGGTCGATGACGCGAACGTCCACGCAAGCCAGCGCAGTCGGAAGTGCCCGGCCTCAAAGCGATTCAGGGATTCAGCGTTCGGCATGCCGAACACCGCCGGTGCGTCGTCCTTCCTGCGCTGCAATCCTCCCCTTCACCGGTGGACGCGACGCGATGTTCGGCATGCCGAACATGGAGAGCGTGCCGAATGCAGCCACCCGGACAGACAGGCACGCAGTCCAGTCGCCTACCCCTCATTTCTCCTGCTGTTCGACATGCCGAACAACCGGAGGGTTGGAGCCAGCAAGTCACGAAGTTCGAAGGGCGATCGACATCCGGAGTTCGGCATGCCGAACTCCGGTGACGGGGCGCGCAGTCAACCGTCTCGTGCCGGTTCGCAAGATCAGCCCGCTCTGCGATGGACAGCGTCCGGGCGCCGGCGACGAAGAACTGGTCGATGACGCGAACGTCCTCGCAAGCCAGCGCAGTCAGGAGTATCCGGAACGGTGGGAGCCTCGTGAGGACGACGAGGCAAGCCCTCCCCTCCCTCGGAGTTCACGGCGCAGTGGCGACCTGTTCACGGGCGCGGCGATCGGTGCGGACGCCGAAGTGACTGGGTCGGCTTCCAATTGAATGTTCGGCTTGCCGAACACGAACGGGCGCGGTCGCCCCACGGTCTCCGGACAAATCGGCGTTGTTCGCGAACTGTTTCACGGGAGGCTTTCCCGGATACACGCGCCGCGGACCTGAAGCGCGCTTTCGCCCTCTATGCTTCGCGCATGTCGTCTCCCGCGAAACCTCCACCCGAATCCGCTGCGGACGCGCCCGCAAGCGTTCGGGCATGGCGTCGCAGCCGCTCTGCATCCATGGATCGGGGGGGATGATGTTCCAGGGACTGCGGCTCACCGGCATTGGCGGCCGGGACTACGTGCTGGGCGACGGGATCGAGGTCTACGATGGCGAGTCCTTGATCGGTCGTGTGCAGTCCGTGAGGCTGAGCCCGGACGGCGCGGAGGTGCTGATCGAGAACTTCATTCAGATGAGGTTCGAGGATTTTCGGGTCGGGGCGCTTCCAAGGCTTGTCCTGGCCGAAGTCGTCAACTTCATCGTGGAACGCCACCCGGGCATCCATCTGGTGGGCATCGAGCTGAGTCGGCACATTCCCGAATTCCAGGGGCGCGAAGCGCTGTTGACCAGCATCCGTTCGGAGATCCTGGCCAGCATTGGCGCGCAGGATGTGCACGTGACGCCGAGGCCTCAGGCGGGAGAGAAAGGGAGCTTCGCCGTCACGGGCATCTGGCGCTACGACAGCGCAAGTGTCGCGGTCTTGGCCGCGACGCTGAGAACGCAGCGCGAGGCCTATGGCGCCATCAGGAACGCGCCGCCGGCAAACGCGCGGCGCCGGCTCGCGCGCCTGCTCCCCGGGAAGACTTGAGGGGTGAGGTCCCGCGCGCTGTTCGGCATGCCGAACGCGCCGCGGGACGGGGCCCCGATTGATGCGTCGGGCGTGCTTCAACGCGCTTGTCGCTTCGCCGCGTATCCGGAGCGCCGGCGCTCGGCACGTTCGAAGGCGACACGCTGCCTCACCGCGGCGTGGTAGCGCCAGGCCGCATCGACCGGCTCGCCCGACCGCAGGCCCTTTGCGCGCAGCGCGATCCCACCATCGCTGACGTCTCCCGCGTCACCGGCTTGAGGGATTTCGTGGCCATCAGGCACCCCGGCGGCAGGCGAGTTGACGCGCCATCTCGGCGTGGCGCTCGGCCTCGCCGAGATGCGCCGCGATCTTGCGCAACTCTGCATCCGGCGCATGCCGCTCGCAGGCCTGTTCAATCCCGAGCACCGCCAGTTGCAGCAGCGCCTCGCACTCGAGTGTCCGGCGGCAGAGACAGCGGATCTCGAACGGACTCAGCGACGCGGGTAGGGCGGCGAGGTCGGCGGCACCCGAGGCCGCCGGCTCAGGGGTGGGCTGGGCGGTGCTCATGGCGGTGTTCCTTGGTGGTGTGCCGCATGGCGGGTGAGGGGCCGCGCGAAGCAGGGCCGTCCAGATCCACGGGCGGGAGGCTTTTGAAGGTGCCGATGTGAGCTTCGGCGTCGAGGGTCGGCTGGAACCGGGTCGCAAAGTCGGTCGGTCGGGTCGGAGGCACGGCTTCGGAATGGAACACGGCCGCGGCAATGCCGGCGAGGGTCAGCGCGGCGGTCGACAGGAGGAGGGGGACTCGGAGGGACATGAGGAGCTCCTGAAGGAAGGAATGGGAGATGGAAGAAGGGAACGCGTGGGTGGCGGGCCGCCGGCCTGGAGATCGGCGTCTCCCGTGCCGGCCGCGCCCTGAGCGACTCATTCGAAGTCGCCGGGTCCTCCAGGCCAGGGGCTGCGAATGCGCAGCGGACTCGGCAGCCAGCGCGTGCCTTCCAGTTGTCGCGCGCAGTACGCGACCGATTCGGCCTTCTTCATCTTGGCGACGGCCTGCGCGGCGTCGCGCCCGGTCGCTTCCTGGACGGCTTCCAGCGCCTTGGCCTTGCTGACGCTCGCGAGGTAGGTCGTGGGCGTGGGCACCCACCAGTCCGCCATGTCCACGCCGAGCGCATCGGCGAGCGCATCGCTGTGATCGGCCGGGCGCGTGCGTGGCGCGATGGCGTTGACGCTTCGGGCGGTGCAGTAGGCCAGGAGGTCGAGCAGCGTCGCATCGGGCTGGGCGAGCAGCCACTGGAACAAGCGCGTCGGAGAGCCTGGCAGGCGGTCGCCCCACGCGCTCTCGGCCTGGGCGAGCAGCGTTGCGGCCGGGCTGGTTGCGTAGTCGCTGGCGTCCTGCGCCAGGCTGGTGTCGCCGGTGATGCGCACCGACACCTTGACCACGTCGTCGCCCGCGCCGTAGAGCCCGAAGACTGTCTCCGCCATGCGATGGACGAGCGTCACGAGCGCCACGCGCGGGTTCTGCATGAGCGCGGCCTGCAGGGCGGCGGTGCGATGGGCCGTGAGGTCGCGCATCAGGCGTTCGCTGAACTCGGGCCGAGGCGACGACGCCGGGTCGGACGCTGTCGCGTCTGTCTGCATCTCGGCGCCCGGTTCGGAACCGGCGCGATCGGAGGGACGCACAAGCCCGCGCTCGATGCGCACGCCGCCCCGGTAGTCGAGGCTGACGGTGGCGCCGCTGCGGGCCATTTGCGCGGGCAGCCAGGTCCGCAACGCGTCGTGGAGCGTGGACAACTCGCCCGCTGTCGCATCAATGGCATCGGCGAGTTGCTGCTCGACGCGTTCGAAGTCGTCCGAGTCGGGATCCGCTTCGTCCTGGTGCCGGTCGTAGGCCGCGGTCTGCGCGCGCTGCTGTGCAGAGAGGGTCTCCAGCGCCAGGGCTTCTTCGGGGGTGGGTTCGCGTTCGGACTCCGCTTCTCGCAGACAGCGCCGCAGGGCTTGGCCGTCGAGGTCGATTGCGCCGTCCACCCAGGACCACCCTTCGGCCTGGAGCGCTGCAGCGATGCCCTGCAGCTTGTCCGCGGCGAGGGTCTGCAGCAGGGGCAGGTTGTCGAGGTAGATGCTGCTCGGATCCTCGGCGCTGGCGAACAGGTCGCGGCGCACGGCGCCGCCTGCGGCCTCGTAGGGCTCGAGACCGACGAAGCGGGCGAGTCGGCTGTCGGCGGTGCAGGCCTCGGCGGTGATTGCGTCGCGCAAGCGCCAGGCACTGCGGTCGTGCGGGCGCAGCCCGTCCCAGATCGCTTCCTGCAGGGCGGGGTCGTCGACGAGGGCCAGTGCCTGCAGTTGATCGCTGCCGATCTCGTCGGCGCGGTAGAGGTCGATGAAGCGCGGCGCGAGGCGCGCGAGCCGGAGCCGGCGCTGGACGGTCAGTGGGGACACGCCGAAGCGGTCCGCGACCTGGGACACGTCGAGGCCCTCGTCCTCGACCAGCCGCCGAAAGGCATCGATCTGGTCGGCGGGGTGCATGGCTTCGCGTCCGCTGTTCTCGGCCAACGAGACCTGCACCGCCCGGCCTGCGTCGAAGAGCCGGCATTCGACCGGTCTGTCCTCGGGCCACCGGCCTTGCGTCGACAGCATCTGGATCGCCTGCAGCCGCCGGCCGCCGGCCACCACGGCGTAGCGGCCATCGTCTTGCGCGACGACGCCCAGGCGCTGCAGCAGCCCTTGCGCATCGATGAGGGTGGCGAGTTCCGCGAGGCCTTGCGCGGGATGCACCTTGCGCACGTTGGCCTCGCTGAGACACAGCCGCGCCAGGGGCACGAGCAGGTCGCATGGCGCAGGCGGGGGCGTCTGCGCTGCGGCTTCGGCGTGCGTGGCGCGCTCGGCTTTTGTCGGCTTGGCCTTTCTCGGGGGGCCCTTGCGCGCACGCACGCCCTCGCTGCTGAGGGGGTTGATCACGGTCATGACGGTTCCTTTCGATGAATGAAGAGACGAGATGCCGGGTTCCTAGATTCGGAGCCCTTTGGATGGAGGGTTCCTGGACGCATCGGCCGCCGACCCGGTGCTGGCCGCCGTTTTCCTGAGTTCTTCGCCCGGGGAAACAGCGGCGCGCGCGGGGACGGGGGAGCAAGGGGGAAGCATTCGTAACGCGCGAGCGTTATGAACACCCCCTTGCAGGCGCAGCCAGTCGCCCGGCACCGTGCGCGCAAGCTCCCCGGACAAAGCGAAGGACTCGGGCAAACGGCAGCCCGCCGGCGACCGACGCGCGCAGGAACCGCCGCGCGGCGAGCGCCTCTACCTGCCGCAGGCAGGTCTGATCGAGGGAAGTTCAAGGGACGCAGTCCCTGCGCCAGGGATGCGCAAGGCGGCGCGCGCCGTCCCCGAAAGGGGATGAGCGCGACGGCGCGAACCTGGAGCAGCCCGACAGCGGCGCAGCCGGTGGGGCGCCCGCGGGATTCAGGGGACCCCGGGGCCGTTTGCAGCCCGACGCTGCGAGCCTCGGGAGACCGCATCCCTCCGAAGAAGGAGGCGCGATCGAGCGCGCTCCGGCATACCGCTTGCTAAGTTCGAACACTCCCTCAGTCCGCCATGCTCAGCATCGACCAGAAGGCCCACATCCTGCGGCGCGCCGGCGCCGCGGTGCCGGCGCGCCCCGAGCGGCAGATGACGGCCCAGTCCGATGGCCGCCTCGAGGGCCGAGGGGCCGAACCCCTTCGGGCCTGGGAAGAGCAGATCGAGCGGCTCTACGCTCGGTACGCGCTGGAACGTGCGAAGCGCAGCCTGCGCCAGGCCGAGGCATCGCTGCAGATGGGCGCCACCCGCCACCCGGCCGACCGCCCGCGGGGTCCTTGAACGCCCGGGCTCCAGCGCACGCGGCGAGGCCGCAGCCCCGAGGCGGTGGGGAGGGCAGAAGCCGCCGGCATCGCCGGCGGCCAGGCCGTCAGGCCTGGATGCGCCCGGCCATCCGGGCCTCCTTCGCATACCGGCTCAGGCGCTGGGTGGCCCGGAAATGCACATCCTGGGCGATGGGGAGGTTCATCAGCCCGCGCACCTCGGCCAGTTCGGCGAGGCTGACCCATCCGAGCTCGGGGAATCCGAGCCCCAGGTCGCACAGACCGTAGGCCGAATCGGGGTCCTGGGGATCGATCGCGCCGAGCAGCCAGGTCGCGCCGGCGTCCGGCGTGTAGAGCTTCACGAGCGGGAACGGATCGAAGTCCGCGGTAGCTTGCGCCAGCAGGCCCTGGGCGGCGAGTTCGGCGCGTTGCGCGTCGGAGAGGAAGTTGCACATGGTCGTTCTCCTTGAACGGTTGCGGGCGGGATGGCCCGTGACCGCCAGCGGTCACACCGCAGCGCAGCGCTCAAGGTTCGAAGACGGCCGCAGGCCGCCAGCGCACCCGCCGGTGCGCGCCGACCTTGAACGCGAGAACGGTGTGGCAGCCTGAAGGGAACAGCAAGCCCGCCCTCCCCACCCTGCCCTCGCTCCCGCTCCCGGTCTTTCTCTCTTCTCACGCGCTGCCACCGCCCGTGGTTTCGTTCAGGCAGGCGGGACATCCGCCTGCACGCGCCCGCCGCGTGCGCCGACGCCAAATGGCGCGGACCGCGCACCGCGCCCGGGCGAGCGCCGCGCCCAATGCAGGCAAGCCAAGACCTTCGAGCTGGCCCGTCACAGGCGGTGTCCATTGCCCGAAGGCACGCGCCAGCAGGAGATTGAGAAATGCTCACCATCGACCAGAAGGAAGCCGTGCTTCGCCGGGCCGGCCGCACCGTTCCGGAGTTCCCGTCGGTTCACGACGCCAGCCACTCGCAGGCCAGCGACACCCGCGTGGCGCAGCGGCGGGAGCGCCGGCAGGCGATCGATCAATGGTCTGCCGACGTCGCAGCGCTCTATGTCGAGCACCTCGCGTCGGGGATTGGCAAGCCATAGCGGGCCGAAGCCCCCGCGTCACAGGAGACCTCGTTGCGCGAAGGAGAGCGACCGCCCGCCCGCCACGATGATGTGGTCGAGGACCCGGACGTCGATCATCGCGAGCGCCTTGGCCAAGGTCTTCGTCAACAGCTCGTCCGCGGGCGACGGCTCGACGCTGCCGCTCGGGTGGTTGTGCGAAATGAGAAGGCCTGAGGCTTCATGGTGCAGGCAGCGCCGCATGACCTCCCTCGGATAGACGCTGGTTTGCGTCAACGTACCGCGGAACAGCTCTTCGAAGGCGATGAGTCCGTTTTGCGCGTCGAGGTACATCAGGGCGAAACTCTCATGCGGCTGGCCCGCGAAGTGAAGCTTGAGGAAGTCGGTGACGGCTTGCGGCGAGTGAAACACCGACCGCTGGGTGAGTTCCTCCGCCAGCAGCTCCTGCGCCAGTGCAAGCCCCGTCGCGAGGCGATGGAAGTTCGGCAGGCCAGACTGCCGGGCGAAGTACGTGAGCTTCATCAACGACCGGTCGTGGGCTTCGTACAGGGCATCGGCCTCGGCGCCGAAGAAGGGGCGCAGCGCATCGACGATGCGTTGCTGGCGGACGGTCAGGTCGGTGGACGCGGTCATGGTGAACTCCTGGGAGACGACACAGGCGGGATTGCCTGCGTGGCCCCAGCGCCCTTGCCGCAGCGCAGCGCTCAAGGTCGCCGCAGGCGCGCGGCACGCGCCGAGCGCGCGCAGCGCGCGCAGGGCCTTGAACGCGAGAACGGCGAGGTAGCGTCAGGCCTCACAGGCAAGCCCACCCCACCCTCCCCAGGGCACACGAAGGCCCCCTGCCCATTCGCCGGCGCCGACGCCGGCGCCAGCGGTGAGCGGCGACCGCCGCCCTCGCGACGGGCCAGGTGCGCCCGCATCGCGCGCGAAGAGCGTGACGACGGGCAGCCGATCGAAGCACGCGTCGTGCGCCTGCGGGCGTGGCGCCCGGCTGCCCTTGGCCGGCAGGCGATCGAACAGACGACCCCATGGCCCGGGACCGTGGGCGGCACGCCGCAGGGCAACGTTCCAGCGTCGAAGACGGTCCCGGGCCGCAAGGGACCCCGGGGACGCGCAGACCGCGATGGCGAGAACGACGTGGCGTCCCGAAGGGAGCAGCAGGCCACGCCCGCCCCGGTTTCCGGCGCCTCGTTTCTCCTCGCTTGTCCGCGTTCCACGGCGTCCTCGCTGCCCTGGGCATCGCTTGGCTTTCGCGCAGCGTCCGTCCCCGACCGGTTTCGCACCCTGGCCTCCCGTGCCCGTCTCGAACGCAGGAAGCCGAGCGCAGGCACCCGAGTGCGCGCCGTGTGGAGCGCCCGGCCTGGCCGGGGTCGCGCGAGCCTCGCGGGCCACGGGCGAGCGCTGAGCGCTGACCGTTGCGTGCGCGGGGACCCCCGCCGTGCGGCGCCACACGCCGCGTCATGGGAGCGTGCCCGGTCGTGTCGAAGGCGCCTCAGGCAACGCCCTCGACAGGATCAGTTCGTAGGCCTCCCCGGCCAGTCGAGCCGCGGTGAAGATCGCGGTGCGATCGTTGCGCAGCACCTGCAGCCAGGCGTCGAGGTAGGCCGCATGCCCTTCGATGGTCGCGTCCACCAGCCCGATGTGACCGAGCACGAAGGCGCTGCCAAGCTCGGCCACGAGTTCCTCGAAGGCGTAGGCGGCGTCGCCGAATCGCTTCCCGAACGCGCGTGCCAGGCGATCGGGGTGTCCGGTCCAGTGCACCAGTTCATGCAGGGCCGTGGCGCAGTAGGCCTCGGGGCTCGTGAAGCGGTCGATGTCGGGCATCAGGATCCTGTCCGCATGGGGCGCATACGCGGCGCGCTCGAAACCGTGCTGGATGGTCGCGCCGCATCCGCCAATGAAACGCATCGCGCCTTCGATCGGCGAGCGATCCGTCCATGCGCGAGAGGCCGTCTCGGCGGCCGGGTCGATCGGCAGGCCGTCCATCTGCGCGACGTTGAAGAGCCAGAACGGTCTGCACCGCAGGAAGCTGCTTTCGCCGCGGGCGGACGTTCGGCCTTCCGATGCGAGCCGTTCTGAATCGTCCAGCGACTCTCCGGTCACTCCGGGCGACGCCTGGCCGCTCATGCGCTCGAAGTGCGCGCACAGCACGGCCCGCTCGCGTCTGCGAACCTGCGCACCGAGCCCGGCGGCTTGCTTGTAGGTGAGCCAGACATTGGAGGCGTACCCTCGCTCGATCGCCGCGTCCCACAGCAGCAGCACGTTGGCACCGTGGTAGGGCGCACCGGTCTTGCCATTGCGCGGCACACCGCGCGAAGCGGCGCGGGTCCAGCGCTGCCGAAAGACGTTCCCGCCCTTCTCGAGCATGGCGATGATGCGGTCGGTGATCGATTGCCGGACGTCCGATCGAGCGCCGCGCCGATCTCCCGCATCCGTGATTGCAGGAGCACCTGCTTGCGGTGAGTCCTCGGGGGGTACGGGGGGAACGCCCGTGGCGGTTGGGGTGCGGGCGTTGCGCTGACGGGAGGATGAAAGTGCGCGCATGGCTGGGCCTTTCTGCGGCATGGGCCGCGGGGGTTGAACATCTGCTTTCGGAGCCGCCTCGACGCATGAGGAGCGAGCGGAAAGGGCCGCGGTCCTGAGACCGCCCGGAGGCCGCAGCCGAGCGAAGCGAGGACCGGGTGAGGACGGTGGCGCCAGCCCGAAGCTCTGGACGGCGGACCGTGCGAGCTATGCGTCGATCAAGAGGTGGCTTGAAAGCAGATGCCCCGCGGCGGGCCGCTGGGCCAGGCGGTCACGTCCCGAGAGCGCCGCGGCCGCGGGCCGCGCTTCGTCTGTCTTGGCAACGCGGAGGATCCCCCGGACATCGGCCATGGTCGTGCGCGGCGCGGCCTGATCAGGAGCGCGCGCAGCGCGCCACGAAAGGGCCAGGGGTGAACGGGTGGCGACTGACGGGAACACCGTGTCGCGCCGCTGGACGCTGCGAGCACCCAGCCGCACGACGGACCCGCGCGGTGATTCGCTGGACACCCCGTCTGCGTGCACATCCCCGCCACACGCGAGGCGCAGCTTCACGCGCAGACCGCGTCGAAGATGTGCCTCGAGGTGAAGTCGCCCTGGCGCGTGTGCGGTGCGCCAATGAAGTTGCGCGAAACGGAGTCAGCCTTGGGGAACTGGGATGCGGCGGCGGCGGGTTTCGACCGCGCACTCGCCTGGAGGGCGAGCACGATGCATGTCGCACGGGCTGAAGGCGCTCGCGGATGGGCCCGCACGTTACTTGCGCGCCGCTGGGCCCGGGCCACGCGAGTGGTCAACCAGCCGCTGGCACGAGCCGCGCCTGAATCGACACGACCCCGGGGCGGCGATGCGCCGCCAGGGGGAGCGGACAAATCGCATCGGCTTGACTCTGTACGAGGCATGGACAGCAGCAGGCGGCCCGCATGCCGACGCCGCGTGGGCCGACGCCCCTTCGGCGTTGGTGACAGTGGCTTCAGAGATCACAGATGAGTTCTTGCGCAACACCTTCCTTGCCAGGATCCTTGGCATACCGAAACCGTAGCGTGCCTGGAAGCGTGCGCGCAGTGGTTGGCGCCGATTTATGCCATTCGGGCCCTTTGCTGCTCACCATTTGAGCAAAGGCCGTGGTGGCCTCGGGCCGGCAGAGCCAATGCGGCGAGGCATTCAGGCCGGCGTACATCGACACCAACGCCTGCCCCGCGCTCACGGCTTGAGCGCGGCGGAGTGTCCGCCGTTTCAGCGGCTCGCCGATGAGGCCCGCCAGAGCGGTTCAAGTTGCGCGCGTTCGCTGGCAAAACGCTGCGCGAGGCGCTGTTGGTCCTCTTCTCTCGATTGGATGAAGCGGGTTTGGGCCCGGACGTTCTCTTCGTTCTCGTCGAACTTTCGAGACAGGACTGCGGGGGCTTTCGCGCGATCGCCGCGAAAGAACTGCAACTCCTCGTCGAGTTGCCGGCGCTCGCGATTGAGCGCCGCGAGGTAGTTGCGCGCCAGATGGGTCGCTTGGTCGAGCTGCGCCAGCGCATCGGCGCGCTCCTGGTCATGCAACCGCGAGTTCGGGTAGCGGGCGAGCAGCGCACGCTCTCTCCGGCGCTCGCCCGCGCGTTGCGCCGCCGCCCTGTCCGCTTGTTGCAGCTGGTGCTCGCGAGCCGCCTGGTCAAGTTCCGAATAGCTTGGGCCGACTGTGCGCAGCACACCACACGACTGCCGCAATGCGAGCTGTTGCCGGTCCGCGCATTCCGCGATGGGGCGGTCGGAACTGAGCGAGCGTCCGCGGCTGTCCTTGCAGGCATAGAGGCCGGGCATCGACTGGGCCTGCGCCGCCGGGGTCACGGCCCCCAGAAGAAGGCCGGAAACCAGCGCGAGGGCCATCGCTCGGGCCGGATTCCTCACAGCCCCACCGCCACCTTCAAGGTCCAGGCAAGGGCGATGGTCAGGGAGACGACCAGCGCGACGTTCCGCCAGATGCGCAGCCCCACGGGCGGCGCCTCGGAACGAAGCGAAGGGAACGGCCGCGGCGGTGGCTGGGCCCACCAGCCCGCGTCGTATTGCATTTCATCCATGTAACCCATTGTAGTTATATGTACTACTTTTGTTTCGACTTTACGCAGCTTTCCTCCTGCCGCGTGGGAGTCCTCCTCCCAGAGGTCAGCCGGAGGCTGCGGACGTCCGGGGCCTCGCGTCAGGGCTTCAGGCTTCCTGCTCCGCCACATCGAGCGCGCTGACGGCAAGGACGGTGGCCACAAACACGGCAAACGCAACCGACCCGAACAGGAAGTCGTCGAGCCACTTACTGCCGAACACGCCGATAAACAGGGGCGAGAGTTCCATCGGATCCTCCAGGGCGCAATCCGAGCGGTTGCTTCGGCGTTTCAGTCTGGGCCCGTTTTTTCGCACGCGCTGTAGGCGAAGCGCTGCAATCGCTTCTCTGGGCAGTTCGCCGACCACCTCGACCGCCACCGGGATGCGCCAATCGCGCGCCCGGGCGCCCCCGTGGCCCCGCCTGCAAGCCCTCCACCTCGGTGCCGAGCGGCGGGGCGCCTCGGCGTTCTCGGGCTCCGCGCGCCCGACCCGGGCTTGGAGACGGCTTGGGCAGCCGCACAACGTCACGCTGCCCGAACTCCAGATTGACTTGCCACCGATTGAATCGGTCGCGGGCGCGGGAACGGCCGGCCTCTGCTCGTCGCTCAGGTCGCACTGACCTGTTGCCTCCAGTACTTCCTGCAGCCGATCCGCGTGCGCCATAAGCACGCCCAGATCGCCCTCGGGCGCGAGGTCAGCCTTCCTTCGCGGTGCCTTCACGCGCAGCGGCCCGCGGTTCATGTTCTGCCCCGAACCCGGTGGTCAATGACCGTCCCGGGCCGCGCCCCATCGCCGCCGCGGGGATCGACCGGGCGGACCTCGTTAGGTGTGCGGGCAGAACCTTCAGATCCTGCCCGCCGATCTCCCCATTCGCCGGCCACGGCGAAGACCTGCGTATGGGTCAGGTCGAGGTTCTCGAATCGGTCCAGCGCGGCGGTCACCGCGTCGCTGTGCTACAGCAGGTTGCCCCCTCGGCCTCGGCGCCTTGCGAATGCAGCTGACGGTTCGGGTTTCGCGGGTGGTCTTGGCCCAATGCTGGCTGCGCAGCGCGGGCGCGGGCGCGATGATGCAAACCCAAAGACGTAGGCGGCCGCCGTCCGCGCCTTCAGCGACTGCGGACGGGTCGGTGGGATCGCCCGAGCGCAATATAGACAACAGAACCGACGGAGCACTGACATGACCGACGAAACCAGCGATATCCCGCCCGACGTTCGGCGGATCAACGTGAACGTGCTGCACGAGGTCCGCTCGTGGATGTTCACCTTCGGCTGCACCGAGGCCGAGCTGCGGCTTGCGGTGCGCGCCGTCGGCGATTCGCCCGATGCGGTGCGCGCCTGCCTCCACGAGAGGAAGGGATGAACAGGTCCGAGGTCGGCAAAGCCAAAGTTTGCCGCTGACACCGCCAACCTCATGGCGTTCGTGAAGGGCCAACCCGAAGGCCGGTCAAGCCGGCTCCGGCGCGGACCGCAACGGTGAAGAGGATCCCGGCGGGGAAAAAGGCGACGGGTGTTGTCGACCAAGACGCGTCGCCAGGATTCAGCACACCTCTCGAACGGCCGATCCTGGTGAGGCAGGTGACCGTGAAGTGGGCCACGCGCGAGGAAAGGCGGTCACGACCGACATGTCGCGGTCATCCCCAGCGCCATTTCGGCGGCTCGCCTTTCAGCCAGCAAATCCCGAGCAGGCCGAGGCTCAGAACCCCGGTGGACGCGAGAAACGCGCCTGGAGTGCGGTCTGGGCGGAGAACGATGACGGCGAGGCCGAGCAGGAGGAAGTACGCGATGAGAACCGCCCAGCCTGGCCAGCGAGTCGGCATGTCCCAACCCCCCATAGCGATTCGCCGAAAACCAGTAGACGCGCTCTCCACGCATGCAGTTGTCTCAAGGTTGAACCCCTGCACTGTGACCGGACGAGAGTTTCATCGGTACGTCGGTGCTGGACGCGTTCTGCCAGTCATCGAATCGGTCAAGTCGCGGTGGCTGACCTTCAATCTGCCAAGCCAAGGGTGAGCAAGACGCACAGGTTGACCAAACTATGGGGTATGGCTGCGGCCAAGTACGCACTGGTTCGAGAGTGCTGCCTCCAAGACATGTAGGCGGCCGAGAACACGAAGAAGCTCCACCCGGTCCCGAAGGTCCGAATCGGGCCATCGAGGCCGTGCGCGACCCCCCATAGAACAGCAGAGACGACCGCCACACGCATCGGCCGCTTGACGAAGCGCTGCAGAAACCAAAGGCCGGCCGCCAGAGCGAAGGTCTCAACGATCGGCCCGATGAGCACAAGTCTTGCGAGCCAGGTCCAGGTCAACTGAGGGTCAAAGCTCGGCGACAAGCGCAGCGAGTCAACCCCCGCGAGCTTCAACGCCAAAATGATGAGAGCGCTGATGAGTAGCGAGGGCCCAAGGGCCAGAGGCGCCGCGACCAAACAAAATCGCCAAAGGGGACGCCGCGGCCTGAACAAGAAGCGTCCAACCCATTCGCTGGTTCTTCTCCATAGACGGGGGCTTGCGCCATCGCCGACAGGCGCAAAGGATGGCGGACGGGGCGGAAAATTCTCTCCCCGTTCTCTGAAAATCTGCTCAATCGCGTCATGCGCTTCGCTTGCCAGTTCGCTACCAAGCGCCCTGCGTTTGAGCAAGTATTCCGAACTGTAGGGCGAGTACTGTTCCTTGAATCCAGCTGTCAGCCTCGCGTCACCCGACATGCTCGGCATTCCCTCGATTTCCTTTCCATAAGTCAACACCGGCCGGCCAGGTGGACGTCCGATGCTGACCATGCAGCCTATCAGGTTGGTACCCTTTCGTCGAAGCACCTCGCTACATGGTCGCGGCCCCTGCGTGCAGTACCAACTGCGTTGCACGGCCACCCGCACCCACCACGATGGCAAGTTGAGCATCCGACCTGCAGGAGTACCGCATCAACGATTCGCGCGCGCCGGTTGGGTCGCCTGGGTGAAGAGACGGTCGCCTTCTTCGATGATGGCGATGATGAAATCGGGTCTGAGTTCGAAGTGACCAACGACAATCGCCAACTCCGCAACCGGAAGCGGCGGCGAAATCCGCTTCTTCGCGGTGTCCCCAAGGGACGCTGCGCGAGGTATCGTTTGACGAGCCTCCGAGCATTGGGAGCGGTGCCTGCCAGCCTTCCCAGAGCACGTTGCGCGACGGACGGTCGAATACTTGAACCGTGTCGGCGTCGGGCCCCCGAACCCGTTGGGCGTCGGCGCAGGACGAGACAACTCGAGCCCGAGGACCTGAGCCAAGTAGAGCGGCTTCACAGCCTTCGTGTCGGACTCTGGGCGCCAAAACCTCATCACGCCATGGTGTCATCGATGGCGACGCGAAAGCCATGAGGACAGGAATGGATTGCTCAGGCAGCACATTCTGAAGGGCACGGACATCTCAGGTTCTCACATCGTCAACTCAAAGCGGTCGCGAGAAATTGAACGAGAGGCCGCGAAAGACGCTCGGCTTCCCTGCCTCTGCGGAGAGGCTCAGCGAATTTGTTGCATCGACCGGTTGAATCCGCAGCCGGATCGGCCCGGCGGGAGGATGCCGCAGGCCTGCAGGTTCGGGACAGCGCGCCATCCGCTGCGGCCCAGCTGTCAGCCCCTGCCCCCCGCTCAACAATTGAGACTCGCACACCATGTGAAGGGATCACGGGCCGGTTGCGACCGCGGCAACCGCACAGGCATCGTCTCACGGAGATAGCCAGGGCTCCGGCCACTTGGACAGCAGCGCCGCAGGGTCGTCGTAGACACCCATCGCGTTGCCAAAGTCGCTGTCCTTCCACCAGCCGCCACAGCGAACGATGAGGGTGGCCACGCCGGCGCGGCGCGCCGCCTCGATGTCGTACGGCGTGTCGCCGAGCATGACCACATGCCGCGCCTGCGCGCCGGTCTTTCTGAGCGCCGCGTCGACGATGTCGGGATCGGGCTTCGAGTGCTTGGCGTCCTCCGAAGTCGCCGCGTGCTCGATGAGATCGGCAACACCGGCCTGTTGAAGCAACACGTCCAGCTCGTCGCCCGCCGACGTCGCCACGATCAGCTGCAAGCCTTCGCCTCGCAGGCGCTCAAGCAGCGTCCGCGCGCCGTGCGTAGGCCTCAGGGTCGGCAGATAGCGCTCCACGAACAGCGCGGTGCGTTCCTCCAGGATCGCTGCATGGGTGGGGTGATCTTGTTGGATCCCGGTAAGTTCGGGCAGCAGCTTGTCGCCGCCCTTGCCGATGAGCGGCCGAACCTGGGCATAGGTGCAATCGTGGCCGTGGCGCTGCAACACCTCGACCCAGCTGCGCGCATGCGCGTCATTGCTGTCGAGCAGCGTGCCATCGACATCGAGCAGGACGGCCTTCAGCGTGATGCGCACAGGGGCCTCGGAAGCGGGGCCGGCCAGCGAAGGACCGGGCCAGGATCAGGAACGGTCATCCGCGTCCTCGTCTTCGTCGTTTTCCTGGACGGAGATGACCGGGCCGACGATCTCGTCCTCGACGTAGGCCAGCAGCGCCTCGTTGCCGGCCTCGTGCGCTTCGATCCACGAGCTGAACGTTTCTTCACCGGTCTCGAGGTCGAGCCAGACGGCGGGATCGTCCGTGCTTTCAAGGACCACCCAAAGGTAGTGGTGTGCAGTCGGGCTGTCGACGAAGACGGCGAGGCGGCGGTAATTTTCGGTCATTCGATCTGCTCCTGGAAGGGGGCGGCAAGGTGGGAGCGTCGCAGTGCCGGCGTCGGCTTCCGCGGGGGCTGACGAGGCACCTTAACCGGCGTGGTGCGACCTGCCTGTCAGCCGGATGCCCGAGACTTGGCCTTGGCGGCGGGTCGGCGATGCCGATCCAGATCCTTCCGACGCAAGCCCGGCCGCGGTCCCGCAACAAAGCGAAGACGAAGGCAACGCGCATCGTCCACGTCGACCGGGGCGCTCGCACCAATCCTCGCGCAGTCTGTCGCGGGTGGCGCTGCGGGTCCGCACTGCACCCAGCCCCATGCGCAGTGGGCCGGAGAGCGAAAGGCTGGAATTCGACGCCAGCGTGCACGAAAAGTGACCCGAAGCGGTGCGCGCCGCGGCAAAAGCGATGCGCGCGTCGGTCACAAGGCGGCTGGGGGCTCGCCACCGACGCAGCAGGCCATCGCGGCCTTGCGCGAGTCGTGACACGAAGCGCGCACACGGCTGCGGATATGGATCACCGGTCACGACGAGAAGAGCAAGGCTGCCGCTTCGGCGGAGATGCACCAACTGCCGCCTTGCCGCTGCGCGTCGGGCAGCGGGAGACACGCGCCCGCCGCCCGCCCCTCCCCCAACAGGCATCGATCGTCGTCACGGGAATCATTCGCATCATCTGCCTCGGTTGCACCACGCGGACAGCAAGACAAAGGGCTTCTCGCCTACAGCCTCCTGCGCGCCGCTCCGATGGGGCGCAAGGGCGCAGACGACAAACTGGTGCTTCACTCGGAGGGGCGCCACACAGCAGGGTCGCTGCGCAGACCATCCGGCCCGGCTTCGGGCCGCCATCGCATCGCCCCCTATTCGCCCGCTTTCATGGAAATTCTTATCGTCGTTGGTACGCTGACAGGTCGGGGCGGCATCGAGACCTGCATCCGCTCGTTGGCCCAAGAGGCCTGTTCCAACGGAGATCTCGTGCGGGTGCTCGCGCTGTGCGCGAGCACCGCCGATGGAAGGTGGCACGAGGGCCTGGACTACACGGAACTCGAAGATGGCTCGCCCTCGCTCAAGTGGCAGGCCCTTCGCGGTATCCCGGCGATCGCCCGAGCCTGCCGGTCCCGAGCACCGGACGCCGTGGTCGTGATCTACAGTTCCACCATCGCGTTGGTCAAGGTCGCGCTGGCGCTCACGGGTCTGCGGCGTCCCGTCGTGGCATGGCTCCATTTCTCCAACGCGCTCAAGCAGAGAACGAGTCTGCTACGGCATGCGCAAAGCCATCTGTGCATCAGCAGCGAGATCGCGCAGGCGACGGCGGCGCTGCCCGGGGTGCGCCGCGAGAGCGTCCATCTGGTCCACAACGGCACGCCCATGGCGGCCGTCGAACTCTGCGAACGCTCGCAGCAGGGCCCGCTGCGCATTGCCTATGTCGGCCGCGCCATGATGGGCGGACAAAAAAGGACCGACGACCTTCTGCGTGCGCTCGCACGTGTGGAGGGAGACTGGCGCCTCCAGATCGCCGGAACCGGCTTTCGCCGCGACGATGACGAGCAACTTGGCGCCCTGGCAGCCGAGCTCGGCATTGCGCGGCGGATCGAGTGGCTGGGATGGCGCGAGAAGCCCTGGGAGGCGCTGGGGCAGGTGGATGTGCTCGTCCTGTGCTCGGCCTATGAGGGTTTCCCGATGGTGTTGATCGAGGCGATGGCGCACGGCATCCCCTGCATCAGCACGGACTGTTCGTCGGGTCCGTCGGAAATCATCCGATCGGGAAAGAACGGCTGGCTGGTCCCACTGGGCAATGGCTCGGCGCTGACCGAAAGGCTTCAGATGGTGGTCGCTCAACCTGCGCTCTTGCCGCCGCGCAAGGAAGTGCGCGCATCGGTCAAGGATTTTGACAGCCGCGCGGTGTTTCGCCGCATCCGGCGGGCGATCGAGTCCACGATTTCGGCGCACGGCGCCGGGAGGCTTCGACCTGGCCATTGAGTGGTCGCGGCGGCATTGAACGCTCCCCGGCGCCGGGATCGGACGCAGGGCGCTCCCTTCCCTCGGGCGCGGATGCAGCAGCAGCGGTCGACCTGTACCCTCACAGTCAACTGCGGGGAGGCTCCACCCGTATCAGGCCGCTTTGCGCGACCTTTTCCCTGCGGCCTTGGCGGCTGTCTTCGTGCCCGAATGGGGCTTGGCCTTTCCCTGGGGTGCGGTGGCGCCTTCGGCGTTCCTTGCGCCCTTCTCGCTGCCGGACTTCCCACCCTTGAGGCTGCGCTGCAGCAGCGCCGTGAGGTCGATCACGTTCGCGTTCTCCTGCGGTGCCTCCTCCTCCGGCTGGATCACGGTCTCCGTGTCGCCCGCCTTGACTTTCTGGTCGACGATCTTCATCACCGCGTGCTTGAACTCGTCCTTGAAGTCCGTGGGCTCCCAGCGACCGGTCATCTCGTCGACCAGCTGCTCGGCCATCTTCATCTCCGCGGGGGTGATTTTCGCACCCTTGATCCCGTCGGCGGGCAGGTCCAGATCGGCCAGTGATTTCACCTCGTCGCCCCAGCGCAGCAGGTTCAACACGAGCGCCTGGCCCGAGGGGACCAGAACGGCAAGGTGTTGCTTGGTGGCGATGACCACCTTCGCCAGACCGACCTTGCCGGTCTTGACAAGCGCCTCGCGCAGAAGCGCATAGACCTTTTGACCCTTGTTGATCGGGGCCACGTAGTAGGGACGCTCAAGGTAGACGAAAGGGATCTCGTTTGCTTCGATGAAGCGCTGAATCTCGATCGTCTGCGTGGTGCGCGGATAAACGGCTTCGATCTCCTCGGGCGAGATGATCACGTACTTGCCGTCTTCGTACGCGACCCCTTTGACGATGTTCTCCTTGGTGATCTCCTTGCCCGTCTTCTTGTTGATCCGCTTGTAGCCCACGGGGTCCATGCTGCGCTTGTCGAGCCAGTCGAAGTCCACGCCCTGCTCGGTGGTCGCCGTATGAAGCCCCACCGGGATGTGCACCAGTCCGAAGGTGATGGCGCCCTTCCAGAGGGTTCTGCTGCCAGTGGCCATGGGTATCGTTCCTTGAGTGTGAAATCAGGAGGGCAATCCGAAGCCGAACGCGGATCGGCGACCGCTGGGGGAGCTCGGCTTCGGGCGCTGCGGCACGGCCGCGTCCCTCTCCGCATCGGCCGGCAACGCGTCGGCTGCGGCCTGTGAATCTGAATCTGCCACGTCTTCGAGGCGCGGGCCGATGTCGAGGTCGTCGATGAGCGCCTCGAGCGCGCGCAGTCCCTGGGCCATGGCGGCGTGGTAGGTCCCGGCGGCCGTTCCCGCACGTTGCAGCGTCACGAGCGCGTCGGAGTCGTCGAGCTCGCTGAGGACCCAGCGAAAAGCGCCAGCACGCGCCTCCTCGACGTGGACCGCCAGCCTGCGCAACGGGAGTGAGGAGGGGTGTGGCATGTGTGGACGCAGCCTCGGCCGAACTCGCCGCCTCCTGCGTAGGCCATTGGCGGCAGTCCCTGTCAACCTTCATGACAGTCAGCAGAGGCCGCCGCCCATGGCGGGCTGGACCGTGCCTTGCACCTCGCCCCTCGCCCGATGGCTGCAACGGCTGCCGGCTGATCGACAAGGTTCTGCTTGAGCGCGTCGTCGGGGGCTGCCGATGACACGAGGGGCGGAGCGATCGGGGTCGTCGCCTACGCCACGGCGCCAGGCACCTGTCATGCTGGTGCCATGAGCAAGTCCCCTCATACGCACGTCGAGCGGGGAGCCGGGCACCCGCCCGCGGGCGCCAGGATCCCGGTCAGGCGACCCAGGGCGCTGCCGTCCGCAAGGCGGCTGGTGCCGCGGGCCGGCGACACGTGGCAGGCCCTCACGGCAGACGACGCCGCTCGGGCGCGCGCACCGGGCCGGCACCAGCCAGGATGACGGGCACCCATGCGAGTTGCAACCTACAACATCGACGATGTGCGCAAGCGCATCGGGCCGTTGCTGGCATGGCTCGACGTGACGGCGCCGGATGTGGTGTGTTTGCAGGAGTTGAAATGTTTCGCCTCCGAGTTTCCTCGCGAACAGCTGCGCTCTGCCGGCTATGAGGCCCTGGTCGTCGGTCAGAAGGCATGGAACGGCGTCGCCATCCTGGCCAAGGGCGATCCACCGCTCGAGATTCGTCGCAGTCTCCCCGGCGATTCCGCCGATCGACAGGCCCGGTATCTCGAGGCGGCGGTCGACGGCATCGTCATCGGCTGCTGCTACATGCCCAATGGCAACCCGCAGCCCGGTCCCAAGTTCGCCTACAAGATGCAGTGGTTCGAACGCTTCAACCGGCATGCGGCCTCGCTCCTCGCAACGGGCCACCCGGTCGTGCTGGCAGGCGACTTCAACGTGGTGCCGACCGATGCGGACATCTATGCGACCCGTTCCTTCAAGGACAACGCGCTTTTGCAGCCCGAGCCCCGGGCGGCCTACCAGCAGCTTCTCGACGCCGGCTGGACGGATGCGCTGAGCCGGCAGTCACCCGACAAGTCGCTCTACACGTTCTGGAGCTACCTGCGCAACAGGTGGCCGCGAGACGCCGGCATGCGCATCGACCACCTGCTGCTCAATCCGTCCACAGCCTCGCGCATGCGTGGCGCCGGGGTCGATCGCGCCGTGCGCGGCATGGAGGGCGCGAGCGACCACGCCCCCGCCTGGGTCGACCTGGAAGACTGAGTCGCTCGGACGGCCCGCCTGCGGGTGAAGCGCTCAAGTCGCTGCGGCTCGCGCCTCGGGTCCGCGCCCTCGGCTGCTTCGCCCCGCCATGGACCGTCCCGCGGCACCCTCGCGTGCACGCGGCGGCCCTGCGGCCGCCGCTTCGCGACCGCGAGCAGCGCCAGCAGCGACTGTTGACGTCCCGGCGCGGACCAGCCCCCGGGCCGCGCGCCGAACGATCTCCTGCTGTGTGGTCGCCGACCTGCTCCGAGCCCGGCGTCTTCGGGCACATCCCGGCGGACCGAGAACGACGGCGCGGCCCACTGGCGTCGGCATCGACGGGTCCGAGCTGTTGAGACCAGGCAGCGGGGTGCACGCCTCGCGTAGGGTCTCGGCTGTCAGGAACAAGCGCGAAAGTCCGAGCGGGAACCCTTCACGGGTGTCGCAGAAGGGTTCTGCTTCGCGATGATGGCCGAGCTTTGATGCGTCTGGCCTGTGACCTGCACAACGGATTGAATGAATCGGGAGTCTGCTCGCTATGTATCGCTACATCGGTTCGATCGATGATCTGGCCCAGGTGCCGGACGAGGAACTCGCCCAATGCATGGCGGCATTACGCAAGGCCATCGAGACCGCCAGGACCCAGCACCTTCAGGACATCCGGGACGGCCGGGTCCCAAAGAATGCTCGCTTCCATTTTGAGGCCTACCACTGGCTTCCTCGCCAAAGTCGAATCGCCCATCCCCACCCGGAGATGCAGATTGACGACATGCCCTTTCGACCCGCTGTCAGGGACGCCCTGCATGATCTGGGCATCTACCGCGTGGTGGACCTGACGCTCATCAGGGCAGAGGAACTCTTCGAACACCCTTGCCTGGCGCCGGAGAGCATTGTGCTTCTGAGCGAAATGCTCCGTGCGGCGGGACTGGACTTCCTGGACGGCGCCAGGTCGTCGCCGCCTTCGCATTCCGGCCTGGAGCCGGCAAACGAAGACGCAGGCACGAACGGGCAGTCCACAGGCCGACCCGCTGCGCGCGCGCCGAAGGCGGGATGAATCTTCGGGGTTCCCTGAGCCGCGCAGCGGTATGTCCATCGACGGACTGCATGAAAACAGACCGCACGCCGCCGTCCAGCGAGGTGCTCACCCTTGGGGCACAGCCGGTCGCAGGCCTCTCGTCTCCGCCCGGAGTCGTGCGTCATCTTCGGGACGCGGCCCGCCACGACAGGGTTGCCGGGTAAAATTTCAACTCATGCCCGACTCCCTGATGTCCCCCGACGGCCTGCGCTATGTCAAGAAGGTGCCGGGTTCCGCCATCACGGCGCCACACACCGAATCGAAGATGTCGTGCTTCAAGTGCGGCAGGTTTGTTCTGCGTGCCGAGATGTCGACGCGCCGTTTTCTGGGCAAGAACCATCTGGTTTGTGCGCCGCGGTGTGGCTAGCGGGCAGCGGAGAGCGGCGCCGACCTGGCCGCGGACTCGTCGCACGCGGGCTTGCGCCGGTTTGCATCGGCGAGGGATCGACCGGAACGGGTGGAGCACCATCGCCCCACGGATCAACGCGTTCGGCCCGCGGCTCGGGCCGGCCAGGGCGCTGGCCAGAGCGAAATCCTCGAGACGGCCGGGACGCCGTTCGATCACTGGCTGCGGCCTCGGTGGGTGCGCAGCGTCATCGCCGCGACGCCAGCAATGGTGAATCCAAGACCCAGCCATGCCGTGGTGGAAAGTCGTTCGCCAAGGAACACCGCGCCGATTGCCACTCCGATCGGTATCCTCAAGTAGGCTTGCGTGGCGGTCGTCAGGGGGCCCAGGGTGTGAATGAGCCGGAAGTAGATGGTGAATGCCAATGCCGTCGAGAGGACCGCGAGCGCCAGGACCGCCATCACCGAGTCGGCAGCGGGCACCAAGGTCCAGGGGCGGTCCATCGCCAGGCTGGCGGGCAGCAGCAGCGCCGCGCCGCTGAGCAACGAGCCCGCCGCCGGCACCATGGGATCGAGGCCCTTGAAGACGCGGCCGTACATCGCCGCACAGCCATAGCAGACGGCCGCGGCCACCAGCGCCAGCTGCGCGACCAAGGAATCCCCGAGTCCGCGCAACGCTTCGGCGCCCACGATCAGGCAGATGCCCGCCAGCCCCGCGCCCACACCGGCCAGTCGTAGCGGCGAGAACATTTCCGCGCCGCGCAGTCCCCTGCTGAGCAGGTAAATGAAGATCGGGGAGGTGGAACTGAGGATGATCGCGAGGCCCGCCTCCACGCTGCGCTCGGCCCACGCGATCAGCGTGAATGGCAGCACGCTGTTGAAGCACGCCTGCAGCGAAAAGCTTCGCCAATTCGCCGGATCGCGAGGAAGCCGCACGCGGCGCAGCCGCAACACAGCCAGGAGCAGCAGGCCTGCGACCAGGGTGCGCGCCGCCATCAACGTGAGTGGTGGAATGGTCGTGACCCCGACCCTGATGAAGGTGTAGGAGGCGCCCCAGAGGGTGGCCAGCAGTGCCAACAGGGCCCATTCGGTGACCGGCAGGGTTTGGAACGCGCCAGGGGCGGTTTCGAGTTTTGGGGTTGGCATGGTCGGCGCATGATCGCGTGCACGCGCCTTCTATACTTCGGCTGCGAGCGAAGCGTGCATGTCAAGGTCGGGATGATCTCTTCCGCCGCCGCGCAAGTCCCACCCGACCCAGCGACGCCCCGATGGCGCTTGAGGAGCTGCTCCTCGGCGGTCGGCTGGGAGCGTAGCAACCATCAACCTGCTCGACAGGTACAGCGGTCGTAGCCCGTGCGCAGATTCTGGATCTTGTTGGACGCGCGCCGCCGAGGACTGGGACCACCGACGAGTGACATGCAAGGCAAGCCTTTCTGCGGACGCCGCGTCGATGGAAGATCCGGCTTCGCAGTCGGTCTCGGCAGCGGACCAGCGAGCGGAAGGGGTCGCCGTCCGGAAGCGCTTCGAGGCCGCAGCCGAGCGCGGCGAGGACCGGGCGATGAAGGGGCGCAGCCCGGGAGCCCAGTCGGCGAACGCGCGAGCCAGGCGTCGCACAGGAGGTGGCTCGCATGGCGGGTCCGCCGCGACAGGCCCGCGTTGGGCGCATGCCCACCGACGCGGCAGCCCCCAGTCAGACCTGCGGCCCTGCGCAGTCCGCGTTCGATCCGTCCGCCTCCTCTTGGTGGTCTGGCGTTCGGGCTGCGACCGGCCGCCCGGGAACCGCTCGATACAAACTTGGCGCACTGGCCGCGCTGTTGGGCGCATAGTCGCTGTCCCGACGTTCCGACATGCCAACACAGATGCCAGAAGCGAGCACGGATTTGCTGGAGACCTTTGCGGATGCGTGGAATCGACATGACGTCGATGCGTTGATGTCGTGCATGACCCAGGACTGCGTGTTCGAGTCGTCTGCGGGCCCGGACATCTGCGGCACGCGCTCCGTCGGCAGTGAGGCCGTGCGCGCGGCCTTCGCGAAGGTGTGGGCAGACTTTCCGGATGCCCATTGGGGGGACGCGCGCCACTTCGTCCATGGCGACCGGGGTGTTTCGGAATGGACGTTCACCGGAACGCGAGTGGACGGTATGCACGTGGAGGTCCATGGCTGTGACCTTTTCACGCTCCGGGGCGGGAGGATCTTCCTGAAGAATTCCTACCGGAAGAATCGCCCACCGCTTGCTTGATTGCGGGCCGCGGCTTGGAGACTCAGGCTTCGCGTTCCTCGATCCAGTGCGTCTGCGCCCCGAACAGACTGTTTCTCCGCTCGACGGCATGGGCGAGCCTGGCTCGGTGAAATGGAGTGTCAGGCACCCAAAGCCGGTCGCCCTGATCGATCGGGGCCTCGACCACGGGCTGGTCCGCTTGCCGCAACCTGATCTCGATGAGTCTGCGCAAGACCTTTTGCATCGCGATGCCTCCACTTGAATGACAGGCACAAGCCGCTGCTTCGCGACGCGACATTGGGACCAGACGCGTTTGTCGTGGAAAACGCGTGCCGTCGTAGTAGGACAGGGTCCGGTAAAACTGAAATCGTCCCGCGCCGATTGGCGTCGGTCGACTGACGCCGCGGGCGGGTGGGTCAGCCGTGGCGGACAAGCCGCAGTCGTAGAGCGTGCGGATCGCCGAGCAGGTCCCGCGGCCGTCGGGCGTGATCTCGGAGCGCCGTGGCGCCCGATCGGGCACGCCCTGCGGTCATGAAGCTCAGTGCAAGGGATCCCGAGGGCAACCACTCCTCGGCGTGTTCGACGACTTGACGCGGCAGTACTGACGCGAGCTCACCGAGCGCGGCTTGATCGCGCCAGCGACGACAGGATGGCAGAGGCGTCGGACGCAGCTGGGTACGGAGACCTCCCCGCAGGTCGGAGGCAACGTCGCCGTCCGCTGCCCGCTGCCCGCGCGCGTCGCCGGTTTCGGCAGCGATCCGTCAGCGGAGATCTGACGTGGCACCGATGCGCGAACAGTAGGCAAAGAGCTCCATGAGCTCGGTCGACTTGTCGAAGACCGCATCGGCACCGAGAGCCAGCGCCTGCCGGCGCATCTCGGCGGTGGCGTAGTTGGTGAGCATCACGATGTGCGGTGGCGTTCCTTTGTCCTTGCAGGCGGCGATGACCCCGAAACCCGAGCCTTCCTTGAGAAAGAGATCGATCACGGCCAGGCGACACGTGGCGCCGTGCGCCTCCAGCCATTGCTTCGCTTCGCCCTCGCCTTCGGCAATGCCGACAACGCGCACATTGGCCAGTTCCAGCAGGGCAGGAATCAGTTGCTCGCGGATGGTCGGACTGTCCTCGACCAGGAAAGTGGCAACAGGCATGGCGCAATGGTTCCGCGACCGGCAACCTCTCCCCGGTCAAGATGACCGACGCGCACCTTACCCCATTCAGCGCCTGCAAACGTCCGCTCTTGCTCCCGCAAGCCGTAGGCGCATTCCTACAAACCCGCGGCCGCTGCAGGGTCGGCGTGCGTTCAGGTGGCGCGCACGCGAGTGCAGCGCATGTCGGAGTCCTCCTACAGGCCGATCGACGACCAGCCTGCACACTACACAACCAGAAACATGTGAGCGACGTGAAGCCGCCTCGGCGGGCGAGGATGCCCAGGCTCGCTCCTGGAGCCATCATGGACGAATTGGACCAACCGCCGGACCTCGCGCAAGGCCCGTCGATCCCGGGCAGCGAAGCGACCCGCCACGCGGGCGCGAGGGCGGGCATGTCAGCGCGGGAAGCGCTGGAGGCGGCCGAAGCGCGTTCGCGCCAGATCCTGGCATCGATCAAGGCCTTTTCGAAGGGTGACTTCCGGGCGCGTTTGCCGGGTGACTGGCCCGACACGGACGGCCGCATCGCCGAGGCCTTCAATCAGACGATCGGCCAGGCGGAACTGCTGACCCAGGAGTTCGCGCGCCTGAGCGTGACGGTGGGCAAGGAGGGGCGCCTGTCCCAACGCATCGCGGCGCCGGGCGCGCTGGGCAGCTGGGCGGCCCAGGTCGACGCGTTGAACCGGCTCGTCGACGATCTGGTGCGACCGACGACCGACATTGCGCGCACCATCGGTGCCGTCGCCAAGGGCGATCTGGGACAGTCGATGGACCTGCAGGTCGATGGCCGTGCCTTGAAGGGCGAGTTTCACCGCTCGGCCAAGCTGGTCAACTCGATGATCGAGCAACTGTCCGTGTTCACCTCCGAGGTCACGCGCGTGGCCCGCGAGGTCGGTATCGAGGGCAAGCTGGGGGGCCAGGCCCAGGTGAAGGGCGTGTCCGGGGTCTGGAAGGACCTGACCGATTCGGTCAACCAGATGGCCGGCAATCTGACGGCGCAGGTGCGCAACATCGCCGATGTCACGATCGCGGTGGCCAACGGCGACCTCTCCAAGAAGATCACGGTCGATGTCCGTGGCGAGATTCTGCAGCTCAAGGAGGCGACCAACACCATGGTCGATCAGC
The DNA here is from genome assembly GCF_030316765.1 of Variovorax saccharolyticus. Lineage (GTDB taxonomy): Bacteria > Pseudomonadota > Gammaproteobacteria > Burkholderiales > Burkholderiaceae_C > Variovorax > Variovorax saccharolyticus. Next base: position 10,273 of record NZ_JASZYT010000019.1, on the reverse strand, counting down.
TGCGCTCGTTCGCCTCGGAGGTGACGCGCGTCGCGCGGGAGGTCGGCACCGACGGGCGGCTCGGCGGCCAGGCGGTGGTGCCCGGGGTGGCGGGCACCTGGAAGGACCTCACCGACTCGGTCAATTCCATGGCCAACAACCTGACTTCGCAGGTGCGCAACATCGCGACGGTCACGACGGCCGTCGCGCGGGGTGACCTGAGCCGCAAGATCACCGTGGACGTGAAGGGCGAGATCCTCGAGCTGAAGGAGACCATCAACACGATGGTCGACCAGCTCAACGGCTTCTCGTCGGAGGTGACGCGGGTGGCGCGCGAGGTCGGCACCGAGGGCAAGCTCGGCGGCCAGGCGCAGGTGCCCGGCATCGCGGGCACCTGGAAGGACCTCACCGACTCGGTGAACTCGATGGCGTCGAACCTGACCGGTCAGGTGCGCAACATCGCTGGCGTGGCGACGGCCATTGCGAAGGGTGACCTGTCCTCGAAGATCACCGTCGAGGTGAAGGGCGAGATCCTGGCGCTGAAGGAAACCATCAACACGATGGTCGACCAGCTCAACGGCTTCGCCTCCGAGGTCACGCGCGTCGCGCGCGAGGTGGGCACCGAGGGCAAGCTCGGCGGCCAGGCCCAGGTGCCCGGCGTCGCCGGCACCTGGAAGGACCTCACCGACAACGTGAACTTCATGGCCTCGAACCTCACGGGTCAGGTGCGCAACATCGCGGAGGTGACCACGGCGGTGGCCAACGGCGACCTCTCGAAGACCATCACGGTCGACGTCAAGGGCGAGATCCTCGAACTGAAGAACACCATCAACACGATGGTCGACCAGCTGAACGGCTTCGCGTCCGAGGTCACGCGGGTGGCGCGCGAGGTCGGCACCGAGGGCAAGCTGGGCGGCCAGGCGGCCGTGCCCGGGGTCGCGGGCACGTGGAAGGACCTGACCGACAGCGTGAACTTCATGGCCTCCAATCTGACGGGGCAGGTGCGCAACATCGCCGAGGTCACGACCGCGGTCGCGCGCGGCGATCTCTCCAAGAAGATCACGGCCGACGTGCGCGGCGAGATCCTCGAGCTCAAGAACACCATCAACACGATGGTCGATCAGCTCAACGGCTTTGCGGGCGAAGTGAGCCGCGTGGCGCGCGAGGTTGGCACCGAGGGTGCGCTGGGCGGGCAGGCGCAGGTGCTGGGGGTGGCGGGCACCTGGAAGGATCTGACCGACAACGTGAACTCGATGGCGTCGAACCTGACGGCGCAGGTGCGCAACATCGCCGACGTGGCGACCGCGGTCGCCAACGGCGACCTGTCCAAGAAGATCACGGTCGACGTGAAGGGCGAGATCCTCGAACTCAAGAACACGCTCAACACGATGGTCGATCAGTTGAACGGCTTCGCGTCCGAGGTGACGCGGGTGGCGCGCGAGGTCGGCACCGATGGCAAGCTCGGGGGCCAGGCGCAGGTGCGCGGTGTCGCGGGCACCTGGAAGGACCTGACCGACAACGTCAACTCGATGGCCAACAACCTGACGGGCCAGGTGCGCAACATCGCCGACGTGACGACAGCGGTCGCGCGCGGCGACCTCTCGCGCAAGATCACCGTCGAGGTCAAGGGCGAGATTCTCGAACTCAAGAACACCATCAACACGATGGTCGACCAATTGAACGGCTTCGCCTCCGAGGTCACGCGGGTGGCGCGCGAGGTCGGCACCGAGGGCAAGCTCGGCGGGCAGGCCCAGGTGCCGGGTGTGGCCGGCACCTGGAAGGACCTCACGGACAACGTGAACTTCATGGCCTCGAACCTCACGGGCCAGGTGCGCAACATCGCGGACGTGGCGACGGCGATCGCGCGGGGCGACCTCTCGCGCAAGATCACGGTGGAGGTCAAGGGCGAGATCCTCCAGCTCAAGCAGACCATGAACACCATGGTCGACCAGCTCAATGCGTTCGCGGGCGAGGTGAGTCGGGTGGCGCGCGAGGTCGGCACCGATGGCAAGCTCGGCGGCCAGGCCGCGGTGGAGGGCGTGGCCGGGACCTGGAAGGACCTGACCGACAACGTCAACTCGATGGCATCGAATCTCACGGGCCAGGTGCGCAACATCGCCGAGGTGACGATCGCGGTGGCCAACGGCGACCTGTCGAAGAAGATCACGGTGGACGTGCGCGGGGAGATCCTCGAGCTCAAGGAGACCATCAACACGATGGTCGACCAGTTGCGTTCCTTCGCGGCCGAGGTCAGCCGCGTGGCCCGCGAGGTCGGCACCGACGGCAAGCTCGGCGGGCAGGCCCAGGTGCCCGGTGTCGCCGGGACCTGGAAGGACCTCACGGACAACGTGAACTCGATGGCCAACAACCTCACGGGCCAGGTCCGCAACATCGCCGACGTGGCGACGGCGATCGCGCGGGGTGACCTGGGTCGCAAGATCACCGTCGACGTCAAGGGTGAAATCCTGCAGCTCAAGGAGACCATCAACACGATGGTCGACCAGCTGTCGGCCTTCGCTTCGGAAGTGACGCGGGTCGCGCGCGAGGTCGGGACCGAGGGCAAGCTCGGAGGCCAGGCCGCCGTCCCCGGGGTCGCGGGCACCTGGAAGGACCTGACCGACAACGTGAACTCCATGGCCTCGAACCTCACGGGCCAGGTGCGCAACATCGCCGAGGTGACGATCGCGGTGGCCAACGGCGACCTCTCCAAGAAGATCACGGTCGACGTGCGGGGCGAAATCCTTCAGCTCAAGGAGACCATCAACACGATGGTCGAGCAGTTGCGCTCCTTCGCCTCCGAGGTCACGCGGGTCGCGCGGGAGGTCGGCACCGAGGGCCGACTGGGGGTGCAGGCCGTGGTGCCGGGCGTCGCCGGTACCTGGAAGGACCTGACCGACTCGGTCAACACGATGGGGGCCAACCTGACCTCCCAGGTGCGCAACATCGCCGAGGTCACGACCGCGGTGGCGCGCGGCGACCTGAATCGCAAGATCACGGTCGACGTGAAGGGCGAGATCCTCGAACTCAAGAACACGATCAACACCATGGTCGACCAGCTCAACTCCTTTGCCGGCGAAGTCACGCGCGTCGCGCGCGAGGTCGGCACGGAGGGCAAGCTGGGCGGGCAGGCGCAGGTCAGCGGCGTGGGCGGCACCTGGAAGGACCTGACCGACAACGTGAACTTCATGGCCTCGAACCTCACCGAGCAGGTTCGCGGCATCGTCAAGGTCGTGACGGCGGTCGCCGACGGCAACCTCACGCAGCGCCTGACGGTCCAGGCCAAGGGCGAGGTGGCGGCGCTGGCGGACACCATCAACGGCATGACCGACACGCTCGCGACCTTCGCCGACCAGGTCACGAACGTGGCGCGCGAGGTGGGGGTGGACGGCCGGCTCGGCGGGCAGGCCAACGTGCCGGGCGCGGCGGGCACCTGGAAGGATCTGACGGGCAACGTGAACCTGCTCGCGGCCAACCTCACCACGCAGGTGCGTGCCATCGCGGAAGTCGCCACGGCCGTGACCAAGGGCGATCTGACGCGCTCGATCCAGGTTGATGCCAAGGGCGAGGTGTCCGAGCTCAAGGACAACATCAACACGATGATCTCCAACCTGCGCGAGACCACCGAACGCAACCGTGAGCAGGATTGGCTCAAGACCAACCTCGCGCGCTTCACGGGCATGCTGCAGGGCCAGCGCGACCTGAGCACGGTCGGCAAGATGCTCCTGTCGGAACTGGCGCCGCTGGTGCACGCCCACCAGGGGACCGTGTATCACCACACGGGCGAAGACGGCAACGCGGGCCGGCTGGCGCTGTTGTCGAGCTATGCGCAGGCCGGCCAGCTTCGCCTGGCCGACACGATCGGACTGGGCGAAGGCCTGGTGGGCCAGTGCGCGCTGGAACAGAAGCGGATCCTGCTGAACAACGCACCGCCCACCTTCGTGGAGATCGGCTCGAGCCTGGGCGAGGCCCGCAGCCTGAATGTCGTGGTGTTGCCGGTGCTCTTCGAGCGCCACACCAAGGCGGTGATCGAGCTGGCGTCTTTGCAGCCGTTCACGGCGGTGAATCTGAATTTTCTCGACCAGCTGGCGCTCGGCATCGGCGCGGTCTTCAACACCATCGAGGCCACCATGCGCACCGAGGGGCTGCTCACGCAGTCGCAGCAGCTCACGGCGGAACTCCAGTCGCGGCAGAGCGAGCTGCAGCAGACCAACGAGGAGCTCGGCACCAAGGCCCGGCTGCTGGCCGAGCAGAACGCGGAAGTCGAGCGCAAGAACGCCGAGGTCGAGCAGGCACGTGGGGCGCTCGAGGAGAAGGCATCCGAGCTGGCCCTGACCTCCAAGTACAAGTCCGAATTTCTCGCGAACATGTCGCACGAGCTGCGCACGCCGCTGAACTCGATCCTGATCCTGAGCCAGCAGCTCGCCGAGAACGCGCCCGGCACGCTGTCGAGCAAGCAGGTGGAGTTCTCGCGCAACATCAACTCCTCCGGCACCGACCTGCTGCACCTGATCAATGACATCCTGGACCTGTCGAAGATCGAGTCCGGCACCGTCACCGTCGATATCGAGGAGATCAGCTTCGCGGGTCTGCGCGACAACATCGATCGCAACTTCCGCCACGTGGCGGAGGCGAAGAATCTGCCGTTTCACATCCGATTCGAAAGCGACCTGCCGCGTTCGATGGCCAGCGATTCGAAGCGACTGCAGCAGATCCTGAAGAACCTGCTGTCCAACGCGGTCAAGTTCACGGCCCAGGGTCAGGTCGAGGTTCGCGTCGGCCTGGCGACGCAGGGCTGGAGCCTGGACCATCCGGTGCTGCGCCAGGCGCAGCATGTCGTGGCGTTCGCGGTCGAAGACACGGGGATCGGGGTCGCACCGGAGAAGCAGCGGCTCATCTTCGAGGCTTTCCAGCAGGCCGATGCCGGCACGTCGCGCAAGTACGGCGGCACGGGTCTTGGGCTGGCGATCAGCCGCGAGCTGGCGATGCTGCTGGGCGGGGAGATCCGTCTGACGAGCGTGTTCGGGCAGGGCAGCGTCTTCACGCTCTACCTGCCGCTGCACTACGCGGGCACCGAGTCACCGGGGGTGTCGCGCGTCGCGCCGGCCAGCGCCGAGGGGTCGACCCGCGCCCTCACGGCGTTGCCGATCGCGCGCGAGGACCACGTGGCCGACGACCGGGACGACGTCGTGCCGGGAGACCCGGTGCTGCTGATCATCGACGACGACCCCCATTACGCGCGCGTGCTGCTGGGTCTGGCCAGGGAGAAAGGCTTCAAGGGCATTGTCGCGAACAAGGGCGCCTACGGGTTGGCGTTGGCCCGCCAGTACGTGCCCGCGGCCATTTCGCTGGACATCGTGCTGCCCGACATGCTCGGATGGACGGTGCTCAACCAGCTCAAGCTGGATCCGGCCCTGCGCCACATTCCGGTCCAGATCATCAGCATCGAGGCGGAGCAGCAGCACGGCCTGGCGCACGGGGCGTTCGCCTACCTCGTGAAGGAGCCGACCACCGACGGCCTCGAATCGGCCTTCGAGCGCATCAAGGCGTTCATCATGCCGCGCACCCGTCGCCTGCTGATCGTCGAGGACAACGACATCGAGCGCAACGCGGTCATGGAGCTTCTGGGTCACAGTGACATCGAGATCGTGGGCGTCTCCACCGGCGAGGACGCGCTGGCCGCGCTGCGTCACCAGGGTTTCGACTGCGTCGTTCTCGACCTGCGCTTGCCCGACATGACGGGCTTCGAGCTGTTGGAACGGCTGAAGGCCGAGCCGCGGCTGGCCGCGGTGCCGGTCGTCGTCTACACCGGCAAGGAGCTCACGCCGCAGGAGCAGGCGCTGCTGAACACGATGTCCAAGAGCATCGTGCTGAAGGATGTCCGGTCGCCCGAGCGCCTGCTCGACGAAACCGCCCTCTTCCTGCACCGTGTCGTGACCGAGCTGCCGGCGGCCAAGCAGGCGCTGCTCGAGCGTCTGCACAGCTCGGCCGAGATCCTGCGCGGGCGCAAGGTGCTGGTGGTCGACGACGACATCCGCAACATCTTTGCGCTGACTTCGGTGCTGGAGAACCACGACGTGCTCGTCGCGAGTGCGACGAACGGGCGTCAGGCGATCGAACTCCTCGCGCAGGAGGGGGACCTGTCGATGGTGCTGATGGACATCATGATGCCGGAGATGGATGGCTACGAGACCATGCGCGAGATCCGCAAGGACCCGCGCTTCCGGACGCTGCCGATCCTGGCCTTGACGGCCAAGGCCATGAAGGGCGATCGCGAGAAATGCCTGGAAGCGGGTGCGAGCGACTACATTGCGAAGCCGGTCAACACCGACCAGCTGCTGTCGCTGATGCGAGTGTGGCTGTTCCGTTGACCGAACGACCATGAACGACCCTCTCCAGCCTCGCGCGGTCACGCGCCTTCGCGGAGCCCGATCACACTGGACCTCGACCGGCGTTACGCCCTCTCCATCATGACCCCCGAAAACCCCACGCCCGCTGCGGTCGAGCCGGTCAACATCCTGCTGGTCGACGACGAGCCGGTCAATCTGACGGTGCTCGAGACCGTGCTCGAGGACGCGGGTTACCGGCTGATCCATGCGTCGTCGGGCGAGCAGGCCCTGCTGGCCTTGATGACCCACGAGTTCGCGGTCTTGGTGCTGGACGTCAACATGCCGGACATGACGGGCTTCGAGCTGGCGACCTTGATCAAGCAGCGCAGGAAGACCGCGCAGGTCCCGATCATTTTCCTGACCGCCTATTTCAACGACGAGCAGCATGTCGCGGCGGGCTATGGGACGGGGGCCGTGGACTACCTGCACAAGCCCGTGAACGTCGACATCCTGCGCTCGAAGGTGGCAGTCTTCGCCGATCTCTACCGCAAGGAGCGTGCACTGCAGGCGGCGAACAGCGCATTGCAGGGCGAAGTGGCGGAGCGACGCAGCGCACAGGAGCGGCTGCGTCTTCTGAACGAAACGCTGGAGCGGCGGGTGCTTGATCGCACCACCGCCTTGCGCGCGAGCGAATCCGAGCTGCGCGAGGCCAATCGGCGCAAGGACGAGTTCCTTGCGATCCTGGCGCATGAACTGCGCAACCCGTTGGCGCCGGTCGGCTACGCGGTGCGCCTGCTGCGGTTGAAGGCGGCGGCGAATCCGGACGTGGAGCGGGCGACGCAACTGATCGACCGGCAGGTGAAGGTCATGGGCCGTTTGATCGACGATCTGATGGACGTCAGCCGGATCAGCCAGGGAAAGATCGAGCTGCAACGCCAGCGCATCGCGATCGCCGGGGTGCTCCACGACGCGATCGAAGGGGTGCGCCCCCTGATCGACGAAGCCAGTCATACCCTGAAGGTCGACCTCCCCGCCGAAGAGCTGGCGCTGCACGCCGACGCCACGCGGCTGTCGCAGGCGTTCATGAACCTCATTCACAACGCGGCGAAGTACATGGACAAGGGCGGGCGCATCGACGTCGGCGTCCAGCGCGAGGCGAGCGAGGTGGTGGTCTCGTTCCGCGACACCGGCATCGGCATTGCGACGGATCGCCTCGACAGCATTTTCGAGATGTTCTCGCAGGTCGAAACGGCGTTGTCGCGTTCGCGCGGCGGGCTGGGCATCGGCCTGTCCTTGACCCGTCGTTTGCTGGAACTGCATGGTGGCAGCATTACCGCGCGCAGCGCGGGTCATGGACAGGGCAGCGAGTTCATCGTGCGGCTGCCCCTCGCGGACGCCTTCGAAGACGCTCCGATGCCGGCGCAGGGGGTGACGCCCGCGGCGAAGCCCGCCGGCACGCTTCGCATCCTGGTTGCTGACGACAGCCGGGATTGCGTGGAAACGCTCACCGAGCTTCTGACGGCCCTCGGTCACACGGTACGCGGTGTGTTCAGCGGCCATGAAGCCATGCGGGCGATGAAGGACTTCGAGCCGCAGCTGGTGCTGCTCGACATCGGCATGCCTGGACTGAACGGGTACGACACATGTCGGGCGATCCGCGGGCAGCCCGGGGGCGCGCGCGTGGTGATGTGCGCGGTGACCGGCTGGGGCCAACCCGACGACGTGCGCAAGGCGACGGAGGCCGGTTTCGACGAGCATCTGGTCAAGCCGGTGGATCCGGACGCGTTGGTGGCCCTGCTGAGCCACGCCCGCTGGTCGTTGCCGGCCAAGCCGACGCCGTAGGCGCGAATCAGGTGGACGGGTCGGCTCGACCACGGCAGGTGCGGGCCCTACTTCACAAAAACCTGGATCGGTTCAGAGTGAATGTCCGGTCGACCCGAGGGGGAATGGCATGGGCGTCGCGTATTTGTTGTTCGGTGGCTTGACGGTCCTCGTGATGGGGGGCTGTCTTCTGGACCTGAGCTGGCGGGTGCCGCTCCTGGAGGGCTCGATGGCGGCGCAGCTCAGGCGCTCGGCGGAGACGATTCGCGGCGCCCCCCTGGACTGAGGGCGCCGTGATGCTGGTCGCGCAGCGGCGGTGCAAGGAGCTGGCTAGTCGGTGCTGGAAGCGTGGCGAGCGGGATCGAGTGACCGCTCCGCCTCGAGCCAGTCTTCCACTTCGTGCCCCGGCTCGCCGCCGCGCCGCTCCCATGCGGCATAGGCGGCCGCGCGGATGCGCGCTTGCCGGTCCTCCTCTTCGTCAGACGCGCCGGACTGCAACGGGGCTTCGCCAGCGTCGGTCGAACTGGAGTGGGGATCGATGCCCTGGATCGGATGGTTCGTCAGGTCGTCGCCGACCTTGACGATCTTGCTTTCATTGGCCTCGTCGCGGAACTCCGCCGGCGCGTGCTCGGTGGCCTGCTCCATGCTGCGCTTGACGGCTTCGCGCTCCGACTCGGTGCGGTTCTGCGGGTTCCGGGTGTTCATGGGGGGTGGGTTCCTGAAATGTGAATCGCCGCCGCGGCTGCGGCGTACTTTGAGTGGAGGTCCGTGGGCGCGGCGCCGGCATCAGCAGATCGTGCATGTCGGTGTAGGGCCTGTCCCGCGTGGGATGACTCAGTTCCGGTGCAACACCTTCATCGAGGTTTTGCATCAACACTTCCATGGAGTGGAAAAAGGCGCAGGTGACCGACCGTGACACTTCAATCTGGGGGAAGCGGCGGAACGCGGCGACCCCACGTCACCAGGACAAGGTTTATCGTCGTTGTCGTGGTCATCACGATGACCGGAGGGGATACGGCCGCATTGGCGCGTCGGTCGTCCGATCACCAGCTTCATCAGCAGGATGCGGTTTCCCCGGATCTCGATGCCCGCAAGCGCCCCAGCAGCCACACCGTGGCCCAGGCGTAGAGCGCCACGCCGACGAACAGGCCGACGCGGATCGCCGAAGCGGTGTAGACGTCCTTGCCGTTCGCGCTGTCCTCGATGGCGGGTCCCAGGAGAATCAGCATGGTCACGAGCGCATTGCTCCAGAAGGAAGGTGCAAGCGACGTCGACTTGACTCCGAACAGTCGCGCGCCAGTCCACAGCGCGGCGGCCGCCATCCACAGCATCAGCATCCACAGGTTCGGGCGCAGTGTCAGTCCGAACCAGAGCAGCGCCGCCATCGCCGCTCCCATGAACGTGGATCCCACCAGTTCCCGCCCAGCCGTGCGGGCGTCCGCCGAGCTCGCCTGCTGGCCCAGCGTCACCGTCTTGATGATGGCCGCGAGGTAGGAGCCCGGATTGCCCAGGGCCAGCACGAACACGGGCAAGACGACCAGCGTGGCGCGCAAGGCGGCCCAGTTCGCCTCTGCGGGCGCGGCGCGGGCCGGCGCCGATTGCGTCGGGAAGGCCACCGGCGCGTCCGGAAAGAGAGCGTGCGAGATTCCGCCCACGAAGACACCGGTGCCGAGTCCCACCGCCAGAGCGACGGCGAGGACCGACGCCAGGGCCTGGTCCGCCACGCCTGCCACCGGGATGACGGTGAAGGCGATCACCAGGATGATCGTCAGCGGATTCGCGCTGCGTGCTCCGGCGAAGAACACGGCATACAGCAAGACCCCGGTGAGCAGCACCCCCGTGGTGGCATAGTTCTCGAGGATCGGCACCATCAGGACCCCCGTCAGCAACAAAGCGCCGATGACGAGCGCCAGCACCGAGCCCTTGACGAAGGGGATCGGTGGCCCGGGCTTGCACAGCAGCAGCACCGTCATCACGCAGACCACGAAGGGCGCCGGCAGCGCCAGGCCGTAGGCGATCAGCACGGCCAGGCCCACGCCGATGGCCAAGCGCAGCACCGCCTTGTCAGCCCGGTCCATGGTGCCCGATCAGTAGAGGTAGGACAGGTAGCTCATGAGGCCGATGTAGAGGGCCCCGAGCCGGTTCAT
>NZ_JASZYT010000018.1 GCF_030316765.1 Variovorax saccharolyticus | reverse complement strand
GGGGCATACCGCCCGCCACCGCTGGGACGTCGGGGTTGCATCGGCGCTGGAGGCGTCGGGCGGGCTTGAGCGGATCGACTCCATCACGTCGGCTATTCTCGAAAGCTCTATGAATGGTCCCGTCGTTTCCTCGCTTCTGCCCGTGGTGGTCCTCATCGCGGTCGGCTGGCTGGCGGGGCGGATGCGATGGATCCGCGGCGATTCGGTCAAGGACCTGTCGAACCTGGTGTTCCTGCTGCTGGCGCCGCCGCTGCTCTTTCGCTCGATGAGCACGGTGCGCGTCGAGCAGCTCAGCCTGAAGCCGGTGGCGGCCTATTTCGTCGCCGCCGGCCTGATCTTCGCGGCCACGCTGGCATGGCGCGGCTTCAACCGCACCGGCGTCGTGCTGGCGCTGGCCAACACCTACAGCAACACCGTGATGATCGGCATCGCGCTGGTGGGCCTGGCCTACGGGCCAGAGGGCATGGTGGTGCTGCTGACGCTGATCTCGCTGCACTCGCTGGTGCTGCTGACCAGCGCCACCGTGTTCCTCGAACTCGCGCTGGCGCAGGAGGACGCGCAACGTCTGACTTCAGGCGGTGCGGGCCGGCCGTCCATGCTGCGTACCGTGGGGCGCGCCTTGCGCAACGCGATCATCCATCCGGTGCAGGCGCCGATCCTGCTCGGGCTGCTGTTCGCCCAGACCGGGCTGGCGATCCCGGCGGCCGTCGACAAGCCGATCGCTCTGCTGGGACAGGCCTTCAGCCCGGTGGCGCTGATGCTGGTCGGCATCACGCTGGCGCTGACGCCGGTCGGGCGCCATTGGCGGCAGGCGCTGCTGCATGCCTCGATCAAGAACCTGGTGCATCCGGCGCTGGTGGCCGCGCTCGGGCTGGGCTTCGGCCTGCGCGGCCTGCCGCTGACCGTCATGGTGGTGGCGGCCTCGCTGCCGATCGGCGCCAATGTGTTCCTGTTCGCCCAGCGCTACCGGACCTCGGAAGGCCTGATCACCGCCAGCGTGGTGGTGTCGACCGTGATGGCGCTGGTCTCGCTGTCGGCGGTGATGGCACTGGTCAACCGCTTCTGATTGCTGCTCAGGGCGCCAGCCGCTCGCGCACCCAGGCATCGCCCTCGGCGCGATAGCGCAGCCGGTCGTGCAGCCGGCTCTTGCGCCCCTGCCAGAACTCCCAGCGCTCGGGCACCAGGCGGAAGCCGCCCCAGTGCGGCGGCCGCGGCGGCGAGAGCAGGTGTTTCGCGGCCTGCAGCGCGGCGTTTTTCACCAGCACGTCGCGGCCGCTGATGACCTCGCTCTGCGGGCTGGCCCAGGCGCCGATGCGGGAATCCAGGGGGCGGCTCGCGAAGTAGGCGTCGCTCTCGGCGGCATCGGCCTTGTGGACCCGGCCCTCGATGCGCACCACGCGCTCGAGTTCGACCCAGTGGAACTGCAGCGCCGCGTAGGGATTGCCGGCCAGCTCCTGGCCCTTGCGGCTTTGGTAGTTGGTGTACCAGACGATGCCGCGGGCGTCGTAGCCCTTGACCAGCACGATGCGCGTCGACGGACGCAGGTCGCCGCCGACGGTGGCCAGGGTCATGGCGTTGGGTTCGGGCACCTGGGCGTCGATCGCCTCGGTGAGCCAGCGGTCGAACTGGTCGAGCGGGTTGGCGGCGCTGTGGATTTCGTCGAGCTCGGCGCGCTCGTAGCTCTTGCGCAGCGCGGCCAGCGATTCGTTGGTGGAACTCATGGCGCCATTGTTGCCCAAGCGAAGCGGAGATACTGCGACCATGAATGCCGCCCCGCCCGAACGCCGCCCGCCGACCGTCATCGTGCTCGCCTCGGGGCGCGGCGAGCGCTTCCGGGCGGCCGGCGGCACGGTCCACAAGCTGCAGGCGGCGCTGGCCGGCGCCACCGTGCTCGAGCACACGCTGGCCGCGGTGCGCGCGAGCGGCCTGCCGTGGCATCTCGAGGATGTCGGCCATCCGGGCATGGGGGACTCGATCGCCGCCGCGGTCCGGGCCACGGCCGACGCCGCCGGCTGGCTGATCCTGCCGGCCGACCTGCCGCTGGTGCAGCCGGCGACCCTGGCCGCCGTGGCGCATGCACTGGGCTTTCCGATGCAGGCGGCGCAGCCGCACTTCCGCGGCGAGCGCGGGCATCCCGTGGGCTTCTCCGCAGCCTGCTTCGAGCCGCTTTCGCGGCTGTCGGGCAACCAGGGCGCTGCGCCGGTGCTGCGCGCACTCAGGGAGGCGGGGCAGGTGGCCGACATCGAAGTCGATGATGTCGGTGTCGTGACCGACATCGACACGCCCGCGGAACTCGCGCGCGCCGAGGCCCTGATGAGGGCCCGCCAACCCTAGGGTGAACGCGCCCTAGCTTCTGGCGATGATCCCGCAGGCGATCCGCGGGCCGGAGTTGCCGGCCGGCTGTGTCGTGAAATCGTCGCGGTCGCGGTGCACCACCAGCGCGCGGCCGACCACGTTGTTGAGCGCGCCTTCGGTCAGCGAGATGGTGTGCACGTCGACGCTGAAGCGAGCGACGCCGGCGGCATCGGCCACCAGGCTGGGCAGCTCGCCGGCATGGCTGCCGGGGGCGGCGAACTTGCCATGGGTGCCGCCGGCGGGGTTGAAGTGTGCGCCCGAGCCGTTGCCGTTGCCGCCGCAGTCGCCTTTTTCGTGGATATGGAAGCCATGCTCGGTGCCCGGTGCCAATCCCCGCACTTCGCCCTTGACCCGCACGCCGTGATCGAGGGCGGTGAAGCTGACCTTGCCCATGGTGGGATTCGGCGTGATCGCGTCGGTCGGCGCCAGTGCGGCGGTCGCTCCGGCCTTGGGTCCCAGTGTTCCGCAGGCGGTGAGCAGGCTGGCTGCGGCAATGGCGAAGGCAGGGGCGAGGAGACGAAGACGCATGTTCGGGCTATTCCTTGGCTGGGGGTGTATGGATCGACTCGGGAGGGTATACCGGATCGATGGGCGGGCCGGTGTCGGCCGGCGCCGACAGTCGCGATTCCGCCAGCCGGATCAGGCGCGCCAGCGCCGCATCGTGGATCTTGTGCCGCCGCAGCTCGAGCAGCGTCTGCCGGGCATAGTCCAGCGAACTGCCGTAGCGGCCGACCGCATTCGCAAAGATGTGGGCATAGCGTTCGTCGCTCAGCTCGCCGGTGAAGTTCGGACTGCGGCGCGACAGCGTGAAGGCCAGCGCCCGCACCGTCGAATGCGGCGTCGTGCAGGACAGCCAGCGCGGGTCGTAGACGCCGGTGGGCATCTCGCGCAGCCAGAGCCGGCCGAGCGTTTCCAGCCCATCGGCGGCGGGCACCCGGAACACCATGCCGCGACAGCTGCCGCCCGACAGCAGCCCGAACACCAGCCCCGGGTTCTCGACCGTGCCCCGATTGATCCGGCTCCACATCTTGAGCGCCCGGTGCCAGCCCTGGACCCGGGCCGGGTGCCGCTCGACGAAGCCGAAGTCGGGTCGCCAGATCAGCGAGCCGTAGCCGAACAGCCAGAGGTCCTCGTGGCCGCCCCATTCGTCGATCACGCGATCGAGCATCGGCTGGGGGTCGCGCAGCGGCTTGGGCAGGGGGTCCAGGCCGGGCGGCCCGGGGTCGCCGCCCGGGGCCGGGGGAGCGACGCCTACAATTTGGCGGTCATGGTTCACCGCACCATTATTTACCGACCCCTCAACTACGGAGCCCCGCCCATGTCCGCAACCACCGACGACGAGAGCCAGCAGAACTTCATCCTCGCCTTCGTGCTCGGCCTGATCGCCTTCGTGATCGCGCTCGTGATCGGGATCGTTCTCTACACCCGCGGCCAGGCGCCGGGCCCGGCCGCGGCACCGGTCGCGGCCGCCGCGCCGGTGACCACGCTGGCGGTCGTGACCGAGACCGTGACCGTCGTGATCCCCGACGGCGCCAGCATCCGCGTGGTCGGCGGCATCGTGAATTTCTATTTCGCCACCGCCAGCGCCGACCTCGCGCCGGGCGCCGCCGAGGCATTGGCGGCGGTGATCAAGGGCGTCGAGGGCGGCCGCAAGGCGGTGGTCTCGGGCTTCCACGACACCACCGGCGACCCGGCGATCAACGAGGCGCTGGCCAAGAAGCGCGCCGAGACCGTGCGCGACGTGCTGACCGGCCTCGGCGTGCCGGCCGACAAGGTCGACCTGCAGAAACCGGCCGTCACCACCGGCTCGGGCAACAACGCCGAGGCGCGCCGGGTCGAAGTCAAGCTGCTCGACTGAAGTCGCAGCGCGCACCTCAGAAAAAGCCCGGCTTGTCCGGGCTTTTTCATGCCGGCTTGATACCATGCACTTCCGAGCCGCCCCACGCTGGCTCACCGGCAGAGCGACAAAGCCCCATGACCACCCATCCCACCGTCCGCGCTGTCACCGAGCGCATCCGTGCGCGCAGCCAGAAGCTGCGCAGCGCCTATCTGCAAGACCTGGCCGAGACCCGCGGCCGTGACCGGGGCTCCGACCGCATGGGCTGCGCCAACGTGGCGCACGCTGTGGCCGGCATCCCGGCCAACGACAAGTTCAGGGTGGTGAGCGAACGCGCACCCAACATCGGCATCGTCACCGCCTACAACGACATGCTCTCGGCCCATGCGCCGTACCAGGGCTACCCCGACATCGTCAAGCACGAGGCCCGCCGGCTCGGCGCCACCGCCCAGGTCGCCGGCGGCGTGCCGGCGATGTGCGATGGCGTGACCCAGGGCACGCCCGGCATGGAGCTGAGCCTGTTCAGCCGCGACGTCATCGCCATGGGCACCGCCGTGGCGCTCACGCACGACATGTTCGATGCCGCGCTGATGCTCGGCGTCTGCGACAAGATCGTGCCGGGCCTCCTGATCGGCGCCCTGCATTTCGGCCATCTGCCGACTGTCTTCGTGCCGGCCGGGCCGATGCCCTCGGGCCTGTCGAACACCGCCAAGTCCAAGGTGCGCGAGCAGGCGGCTCAGGGACTGGTGGGCCGCCAGGGCCTGCTCGACGCCGAGATGCAGGCCTACCACGCGCAGGGCACCTGCACCTTCTACGGCACCGCCAACAGCAACCAGATGCTGCTCGAGGCGATGGGCCTGCACGTGCCGGGCTCGGCCTTCATCCAGCCCGGCGACGACATGCGCGAGGCGCTCACGCGCGAGGCGGTGCGCACCGTGCTCGGCCGGGCATCCGACGGCGCATTCGCGGTGCCGCCGATCGGCGAACTGGTCGACGAGCGCGTGATCGTCAACGCCATGGCGGCGCTGCTGGCCACCGGCGGCTCGACCAACCACCTGATCCACTGGGTGGCGGTGGCGCGTGCCGCCGGCATCCTGATCGACTGGGACGATTTCGCCGAGCTTTCGGAAGTCGTGCCGCTGCTGACGCGGGTCTATCCCAACGGCGTCGCCGACGTCAACGGCTTCCAGGCTGCGGGCGGCCCGGGCTTCGTCATCGGTGAACTGCTCGACGCCGGACTGATGCACGCCGACGTGCTCAGCGTGCGGGCCGGCGGCATCCGCGAGTTCGCCGGCATCCCGGTGCTGGCCGGTGCGCCCGCGGACGAACGGTCGCTCAAGTGGGGGCCTGCCGCGCCCTCGAAGGACGACACGGTCGCACGCCCGGTCTCGGCGCCTTTCAGTGCCACCGGGGGACTCAAGCTGCTGCAGGGCAACCTGGGCCGCAGCGTCATCAAGATCTCCTCGGTGCCGGCCGACCGCCACGTGATCGAGGCGCCGGCCCGCGTCTTCGATTCTCAGGCCGCGCTGCAGCAGGCCTTCACGGCCGGCGAGCTCGAGCGCGACGTGGTCTGCGTGGTGCGCTGGCAAGGCCCGCAAGCCAACGGCATGCCCGAGCTGCACAAGCTCACGCCGCCGCTGTCGGTGCTGCAGGGCAAGGGCTTCCGGGTGGCGCTGGTGACCGACGGCCGCATGAGCGGCGCTTCGGGCAAGGTGCCGGCGGCCATCCACGTCTCGCCCGAGGCCGCGGCCGGCGGCCCGCTGGCCAAGGTGCGCGACGGCGACCTGATCCGGCTCGACGGCGTGGCGGGCACGCTCACCGTGCTGCTGCCCGAGGACGAGTGGGCGGCGCGAGAAATTTCGAAGATGCCCGACGAGGCACGCGCCGCCAACGGCCGCGGGCTGGGCCGAGACCTGTTCGCCGGCATGCGGCGCAATGCATTGACTGCTGAAGAAGGAGCCTGCTCATGGCTGTGAACGACAAGATCTCCGCGCTCGACGTGATGCGCGACGCCCCGGTGATCCCGGTCATCGTGCTGCACGACGTCAAGGACGCGGTGCCGCTGGCGCGCGCGCTGGTGGCCGGCGGCATCCGCATGCTCGAGGTGACCTTGCGCACGCGCGAGGCGCTCGAGTGCATCGAGCTGATCTCCAAGGAGGTGCCCGAAGCCGTCGCAGGCGCCGGCACCATTCGCAGCGCGGCCGATGCCCAGGCCTCTGCGCTGGCCGGCGCGCGCTTCGGCGTCAGCCCGGGCTACACGCGGGCGGTCGGCAAGGCCTGCCACGACCTCGGCCTGCCGCTCCTGCCCGGCGTCGCGACCGGCAGCGAGATCATGATGGCCCAGGAAGACGGCCTGACCGAGCTCAAGTTCTTCCCGGCCGTGCAGGCCGGCGGCCTGGCGATGCTGAAGGCCTGGCAAGGGCCCTTCGGTGACGTCAAGTTCTGTCCCACCGGCGGCGTCCACGCCGGCAACGCGCACGAGTTCCTCGCGCTCTCCAACGTGGCCTGCGTCGGCGGCTCCTGGATCGTGCCGACCGACGCCATCGCCGCCGGCGACTGGGGCCGCATCGAGGCGCTGGCGCGCGAGGCCTGCCAACTGTCGCGTTGAGGGTTCGCGGCATGGCGGAAGTCCTGGAAGGCAGCGAGCTGAAGGTCATCGCCTTCGACGTCTTCGGTACCGTGGTCGACTGGCATTCGGGCATTGCGGCCGAGGCCGAGCGCCTGCTGCCGGGCATCGATGGCAGCGCCTTCGCGCTGGCCTGGCGTGCCGGCTACCAGCCCGCGATGAAGGGCGTGATGGAGCGCCTGGCGGCAGGCGAGGGCGGCTTCACCCTGCTCGACGAACTGCACATGGGCATCCTCGGCGATGTGCTGCGTGATTTCGGCGTGGCCGATCTCGACGCGGACGCCAAGCGCGAACTCAACCGCGCCTGGCACCGGCTGCCGGCCTGGCCCGATGCGGTCGAGGGCCTGGCCCGGCTCAAGCGCAAGTACACGATCTGCACGCTGTCCAACGGCAACATCGGCCTGCTCACCGAGATGGCCAAGCGCGTCGGCCTGCCATGGGACTGCGTGCTGTCGGCGGAGGTGTTCAAGGCCTACAAGCCCGATCCGCGCACCTACCTCGGCGTCGCGGCAGTGTTCGACCTCACGCCGGGGCAGGTGATGCTGGCGGCGGCGCACCACGACGACCTGGCGGCGGCGCGGGCCTGCGGACTGCGCACCGGCTACATCGAGCGGCCCCTGGAGTTCGGCCCCGGACGGCCGAAGGATGTCTCGCCGCAGCCCGACAACACGCTGCATGCACGGGACATCGGGGCGCTGGCGGATCTGCTGGGCTGCTGATCCGCCGGCTGGTCGCCCCCGTCCAGGATCGGACCTTCAGACCTTTCACCCCATGCGCACCATCTCCGTTCACTTCGAAATCGCCTCGGCGCAGGACGCCGAGGACCTTGCCGCGCTCCGCGTCATTGCGATGCGCCCAAGTCTCGAACGGGTAGGCCGCTTCGACCCACAACGTGCGAGAGACCGCTTTCTCGCCAACTTCACGCCGGCGTCCACCCGTCATCTGATCGTCGACGGGCATAGAGTCGGCTTTGTCGTGGTGCGCCATCAAGGCGACCATCTTCTCCTTGACCACCTCTATGTTCATTCCGCGTATCAGGGCAAGGGAATCGGGGGCGCCGTGCTTGCAGTCGTACTCGCCGATGCAGATGCACAAGGGATGCCGGTCCGGGTTGGCGCGTTGCGGGCGAGCGAATCGAATCGCTTTTATGTCCGGCACGGTTTTGAGCTGGTCGAAGCGACCGAGTGGGACAACTACTACGTTCGGACGCCGGTCGATCCAGGCACATTCCATCGCGATCCGCACGGCATAAGCACGCCGTCGCTTTTCGAAGGATCGCCGCATCCAGCGCGGTCGGATCGCACAATCGTTCAGGTTTACAAGCGCGCACCGTCCCGGTAAAAAGGCCCCGGTCCAGCCTGGAGCCCATCATGATCCTCATCGGACGTCTTGCTGTTGCGTGGACGACGGTGGCGCTGTTCCTCCTGTTCGGAGACGCGTGGCTTACCGATCTCGCTTCGGGCTTGCGCGCCGCGCTGTTCTTTCTCTGGCTGTTCGTCATCATCCTGTGGTGCGCCTTTGGCGTCGTCGAACAGGCCGACCATCTGGCCGACATGCTCGGCGACCCGCTGGGCTCGCTGGTGCTCACGCTGTCGATCGTGATCATCGAGGTCGTGCTGATCGCCGCGGTGGCGATCGGCAGCGATGCCACGCCGACGCTGGGCCGCGACACGATGTTCGGCGTGCTGATGATCGCGCTGAATGGCGGCGTCGGACTGGCCCTGCTGCTGGGAGGGCTGCACCATCGCGAGCAGGCCTACAACCTGCAGGGCGCCGTCGCCTATCTCGCGGTGATCATCCCGCTGTCATCGGTCGCGCTCATCCTGCCCAACTTCACGCAAGCGGTTCCGGCCGGCAGCCTGACGGTCATCCAGGCGGCTTTCTTCTCACTCTTCACTATCCTGCTGTATGCGATCTTCCTGCTGATCCAGACGCGCCGTCACCAGGATTTCTTCGTCGACGCGCAGAGCGGCAGGTCCGCCGGGGCCGGCGCAGGCAGGCAGGCCGGGCACGGTCCATCCGCTGCCGCGATGATCCGCCACACGGGGCTGCTGCTCGCCACCTTGCTGCCCATCGTGCTGCTGTCCGGGCGGCTCGCCACGCTGATCGACCACGGCAGCGCAGCGCTAGCGGCGCCTTCGGCCCTGGGCGGCGTTCTCATTGCCGTCATCGTCTTCGCGCCGGAGGGAATCAGCGCCCTGGCCGCGGCGCGGGCGAATCAACTGCAGCGCTCGATCAACCTGTGCCTCGGCGCCGCGGCCTCCACCATCGGGCTCACCGTGCCGGCGATCCTCATCATCGGCCTCGTGACGGGCAAGACCGTCATCCTGGGCCTGGATCCGACCGGCATGACCTTGCTGGCCCTCACGCTGATCCTGAGCACGCTCACGTTCTCAGGGCCGCGCACGACAGTCCTCGAAGGCGCCGTGCATCTGGTCGTGTTCCTCGTCTACGTGGTCCTGATCTTCAGTCCCTGATGCGGGTGAGCGGGACGTTAGCCGTCGATGTTGAGAGGCTTGTGACGTTGCTCGGCATATGCTTTGAGCGACTGCATGGTTCGAGGAAGCCCCTCGCGAACCTGCTTGGCAACGCTGGGCCCGAACAGAAAAGCAAGGGCACCAGAGAACCACACTCGGTGAGCCACCTCCGACCCGCCGGCTACTGCAGACACCGTGTGCTCGAAGTGCATGCGAAATAGAGGGATGTAACCCTCTACGGTGAACGATTGGCCCTCGGTACGCTCTGTGACAGTCATCGGCACGCCCATGCCCTTGCTGGGAGAAATTCGGCCCCTTGTTCCAACGGCGAATGGCCCATTGAGTCGGGCTTGTTTGGTATCTGGGTCCCAAAGATGCCATTGGTCGACCTCGCTCCAAATGTGGTCGATGACCGTGGGCGGGACTGCGATGCGGATGCGTTCTTCGATATGCATGGGACGGGTGAAGCTTGTTGCGAAGCCTAAGGGCATGTCTCCCGCAGAACCTGAGTCGTACACCGCCGCACCACGAGGACAAGCGATCGGTGATCCTGATCGAGCGAGGTCACCTCGACCAGTGGCTGTCCAGATCTGCCTTGAGCAGAAGGCCGATCAGGCGCGCAGCGGGTCGCTCTTGCCGTCCGACGGGCGGCTGCCTGCGGTTGATTCCCTTTGGATGAGTTCAATCTTGTAGCCATCCGGATCCGTCACGAACGCGATCACGGTGCTGCCGCCCTTCACCGGCCCGGCTTCGCGCGTGACATTGCCGCCTGCCGCCTTGATTTTCTCGCAGGCCGCATACGCATCGGGCACGCCGAGCGCGATGTGGCCGTAGGCGGTGCCCATCTCGTAGCTCTCGGTGCCCCAGTTGTAGGTCAGCTCGATCTCGGCCTGGGCCGGGTTGCCCTCGTAGCCGACGAAGGCCAGGCTGTACTTGTACTCGGGGTTCTCGGAGGTGCGCAGCAGTTGCATGCCCAGCACCTGGGTGTAGAAATCGATCGAGCGCTGGAGGTTGCCGACGCGCAGCATGGTGTGGAGGAGTCGCATATCGTGGTCGTCTGGTTGTTGCTGCGACATTGTCGCGCCAGAGCCGGCTTCAGTTGCGCGGCGGGGCTTCCCAGCGGCTCAGCCGGCCATCGTGCATGACGCCGATGCGGTCGGCCATGACCTGCGCCTCGGCCTCGTTGTGCGTCACCAGCACCGCGGTCTGGCCGGCCGCCTTGAGGATTTCTCTCACCTCGACCGTCAGGCGTTCGCGGGTGCTGCCGTCGAGGTTCGAGAACGGCTCGTCGAGCAGCAGCAGCGCGGGTTCGGGCGCCAGCGCCCGGGCCAGTGCGATGCGCTGCTGCTGGCCGCCCGAGAGCTGGTGCGGATGGCGCTCGCCGGCATCGGGCAGGCCGACCAGCGCGAGCATCTCGGCCACGCGCTTGCGCTGCGCATCGTGCGGCTGGTGGCGCAGCCCGAAAGCGACATTGCGGGCCGCGTTCAGGTGCGGGAACAGCGCGTATTCCTGGAACATCATGCCGACCCGGCGCCGCTCGGGCGGCAGGTACACCTCGGGCGAGGACAGCAGCACGTTGCCGAGCCGGATGCGGCCGGCGCGCACCGGCTCGAAGCCGGCGATCGCCCGCAGCACCGTGGTCTTGCCGCAACCCGAAGGGCCGAGCAGGCAGCCGATGTCGCCGGCCTCCAGCGACAGGGAGAAATCCTCGACCACGGTGTGCAGGCCGCGCGGGCCCTCGTAGCCCAGGCGCAGCTTCTCGATGGACAGCGCTGCGCTCACCAGCGAACCTCCGTGCTGCGCACTGCGGTGCGAGCCCCCTTCGGAGCGGCCGGGCGGCGGCTCATGCAGCACCTTCCGAAAGACCGTTGCGCGCCAGCAGCACCACCGGCAGCAGCCCGGCGACCACGATCGCCAATGCCGCGATCGCGCCCTCCTCGTAGGTGCCGCGCGCTGCCTCGGCATAGAGCCAGGTGGCGAGGGTGTCGAAGTTGGCCGGCCGCAGCAGCAGGGTGGCCGGCAGTTCCTTCATGGCGTCGACGAACACCAGCAGCGCGCTGGCCGCGATCGCCGGCCGCAGCAGCGGCAGGTGCACGCGGCGCAAGGTGCCGCCGCTGTTCTCGCCGAGCAGGCGGGCCGCCTGCTCGAGTGCCGGCGGGATGCGTGCCAGCCCGGCCTCGATGCCGCCGACGGGCATCGCCAGGAAACGAATCGCGCAAGCCACGACCAGCACGATGCCGGCCGCCATCAGCGGCAGGCCCGGATGGCCGATCAGCGAGGCCAGCGCGGCATCGACCGCCAGCGCGGGCGTCAGCAGGCCGATCGCCAGCACCGTTCCCGGCACCGCGTAGCCCAGGGTGGCGACCCGGCCGGTCCAGCGGCCGCGGTTGCGGGTCGAGCCCTGGCTGCGAACCGCCCAGGCCACGATCAGGCCGGCCGCGACCGCGACCGCGGTCACGCCGGCGGCCACGCCGAGGGTGTTGACCAGGCTCGAGAGCAGGCCGGCCGAGATGCCGCCGCCGAGGCGCAGGCGCTTGGCCGTCTCCCACACCAGGTAGAGCGCCGGCGCGGCGAAGCCGATCAACACCGGCAGCGCCGCCGCGGCGCTGGCGAGCCAGGCGGCCGCACCTTGCAGGCGGCGCGGCTGGATGGCGCGCATGCGCTGCGCGGAGCCGAAGCGCTGGTGGCGTCGGCCGTGGCGCTCCAGCAGCACCAGCGCGATCACCACGAACAGCATCGCTGACGCGATCTGGGCCGCGCCCGCCAGGTCGGAGCGGGTGATCCAGGTGGTGTAGACCGCGACCGTGAGCGTCTGGATGCCGAGGAACTCGGAGGCGCCGATGTCGTTGAGCGTTTCGAGCAGCGCCAGGCTCAGGCCGACCGCCAGGGCCGGCCGGGCCAGCGGCAGCGCGACCCGGAAGAACGCACCGCTGCGGCTCTCGCCGAGCGAACGGGCGGCCTCCATCAGGTGGGCGGGCTGGGTCATGAACATGGCGCGTGCGGTCATGTAGACGTAAGGGTAGAGCACGAAGCCGAGCACGAAGATGGCGCCGGGCATGGAACGCAGGTCGGGCAGGCGAAACTGGCGCGGGCTGTCGAAGCCCAGCAGCCAGCGGATCGCGCCCTGCACCGGGCCGATCGGGTGCAGCAGGTCGAGGTAGGCGAAGGCCACGATGTAGGTCGGCATCGCGAGCGGCAGCAGCAAGGCCCAGTGCAGCACGCCGCGCCCCGGGAAATCACAGGTGCTGACGAGCCAGGCGCAGCCGGTGCCGATCACCAGCACCAGCAGCCCGACGCCGGCCAGCAGCACGGCAGTGTCGAGCGCGGCCTGCGGGAGCACGTGGCGCGCCAGGTGGGCCCAGTGCCCGAGGCCCGAACCGAACGCGAGCCACAGCAGGCTCAGCACCGGCGCCAGTACGCCGAGCGCGATCGCAACCGAAGCGGTCCGCCAGACCGGGCCGACCGACCTCAGCCGCTTCACTGGTCGAACGCGACCTTGTCCACCAGTGCGCTGGCTTGCTTGCGGTACTTGGCGACTTCGGCGATCGGCAGCGGATCGACCTTGAGCTCGCCGATGCTGCTGGCGATGATCGGGTCGAGCGCGACGCCCTTGCGCACCGGGAACTCGTAGTTGGCCTCGGCGTAGAGAACCTGCGCCGACGGCGACACCAGGAACTCGAGCAGCTTGACCGCGTTGGCGCGCTGCGGTGCGTTCTTGGCCACCGCGGCGCCGCTGATGTTGACGTGCGTGCCGCCGCCCTGGGCGAAGGTCGGCTTGATGACCTTGATCGCGTCGCCCCACTTGCGCGCGTCGGTGCCTTCCTTGGCGCCCTTCAGCTGGCCGACGTAGTAGGAGTTGGCCAGGCCGACATCGCAGATGCCGCCGAGGATGTCGCGCGCCACGTCGCGGTCGCCGCCGGTGGCCTTGCGGCCCAGGTTGGCCTTGACGCCGCGCAGCCATTGCTCGGCCTTGGCCTCGCCCTCGTGCGCGATCAGCGCCGAGACCAGCGCCACGTTGTAGGGATGCTGGCCCGAGCGGATGCAGACCTTGCCCTTGTACTTGGGGTTGGCGAGGTCTTCGTAGCGGAACGAGGTCAGCGGCAGGTTCTTGTCGGCATACAGCACGCGGGCCCGCAGCGAGAGGCCGAACCACTGGCCGTCGGCGCCGCGCAGGTTGGCGGGGATCGCGGACTCCAGCGCGGCCGACTTCACGGGCTGCGTGACGCCGCCATCGACCAGGTCGACCAGGTTGCCCACATCGACCGTCATCAGCACGTCGGCCGGCGAGCGCGCGCCCTCGGCCTTGACGCGCTCGAGCAGGCCGTCCTTCACGAAGACGGTGTTGACCTTGACGTCGTTCTGCGCGCTGAAGGCCGCCAGCAGCGGCTGGATCAGGCCGGGCTCGCGCGTCGTGTAGACCGTGACCTCGCCGGCGGCGTAAGCGGGCAGGGCGGCGGCCAGCAACGCCAGGGCGGTGGTGCCCAGCGCGAGGGCCGCGCGGGTGGGCGCGCGAGGATGTGCGGTCATGAAGCGTCTCCGGAAAGCAGTGGAATGAGGTGCATCGGCGCACGTCGCGCGCGGTCAATGCGAATCATAATCACTGGCGCTTGGGGAGAAGTCGCCCTAACCACCCAGGAAATTGCGGGCTTTTCCGCTTCAGCGGCTCGGCAGTTCGAACACCAGGCAGGTGGTGGTGGCATGGGCGTACAAGGTGCCGTCGGCACCGACGATCCGGGCCTCGGCGGTGGCCAGCTGCCGGCCGCAATGCAGCACACGGCCTTCGGCGCGCACGCGCTGCACCTTGGGCGAGAGCGCCTTGACGAGGTTCACGCCCAGTTCGGCGGTGGTGTAGGCGCGTCCGGCCGGCATCATCGTGTGCACCGCGCAGCCCAGCGCCGAATCGAGCAGCGTGGCGAACCAGCCGCCGTGGATGGTGCCCAGCGGATTCAGGTGCTCGGCCTTCGGCGTGCCCTGGAACACGGCGCGCCCGGGGCCGATCTCGATCAGCTGGAACGACAGCGTCTTGGCGATCGCCGCATAGGGAATCTCGGCCCGCAGCATGGCCTGCATCATCTCGAGCCCGGTCTTGCCGGCGATCTGCTCCGGCCGCGCCACGCCCGGGCCGGGTCCGGCGTCGAGCCGCTCGGTGATGGCTGCTTCCTCGGCGATCCAGGCCGCCAGTTGATCCGTTGCTGTCATTGGTTACCCTTTAGAAGTTGCATATGCAATGATTGTAGCTACAATCATCGCCATGAAAGCCATCGCAAAGCCCCAGGGCTGTACCAACTTCAGGCTGCGCCACCTGGTGCGGCAGGTGTCGCGGCACTACGACGCCGAGGTTGCCAAGAGCGGCCTCAAGACCACGCAGTACTCGCTGCTGTCGCATGTCCTGCACCTCGGGCCGATCCGTCCCGGCGACCTGGCGAAGGCGATGGGCGTCGACGCTTCCACGCTGACGCGCAACCTGAAGCCGATGGTCGCCGCCGGCTGGCTCACGCAAGGCGAGGGCTCCGACGCGCGCAGCCGGTTGGTCGAGGTCACCGACGAAGGCCGGGCCAAGCGCACCGAGGCGCAGCGGCACTGGCGCCAGGCGCAGGAAAAGCTCAATGCGCTGCTCGGCATCGAGCGGGTGCTGGCGCTGCACCAGCTGGTCGACGAGAGCATCGCCATCCTGCAGGGCACGGACGAGATCGCCGAGGGAGATTTCGATGAATGACAAGAGCACCGCGGGCACGACGCCCATCGCGCGCTATGCGCTCTGGCTGGTTCTGCTGGCAGCGGCCGGCACCTTCGCGCTGACCATGGGCGTGCGGCAGACGATGGGGCTCTTCCTGTCGTCGCTCAACACCTCGACCGGCCTGGGCATCGGCAGCATCAGCCTGGCCTTCGCCTTCGGCCAGCTGTGGTGGGGCCTGACGCAGCCTTTCGCCGGCGCCGTGGCCGACCGCATCGGCACCGGTCGCGTGATCTTCATCGGCGTGCTGCTGGTCGCCCTGGGCACCTTCATCACGCCGCTGATGACCAGCACCGCCGGGCTGATCTTCGCGATCGGCGTGCTGGCGGCGGGCGGCGCCGGCATGGCCGGGCCCTCGGTGCTGATGGCCGCGACCACGCGCCTGGTGCCGGCGCAAAAGCGCGGGCTGGCCACCGGCATCGTCAACGCCGGGGGCTCTTTCGGCCAGTTCGCGATGGCGCCGATCGCGATCGGGCTGATGGCCACGGTCGGCTGGGCCAGCGCGATGCAATGGCTGGCGATCCTGATCCTGCTGGCGCTGCCGGCGGTGTGGGTGCTCAAGGGCAACTCGCAGCAGCTCGCCGCCCAGTCGGCGGCCGCCAGCGGCAACAAGCCCCTGACCGCCCGCCAGGCGATCAGCCAGGCCCTCGCCACGCCGAGCTACCGCTACCTGAGCCTCGGCTTCCTGGTCTGCGGCTTCCACGTCGCCTTCCTTGCCACCCACCTGCCGGGCGTGGTCGCCGCCTGCGGCCTGCCGCCCGAGATCGGCGGCTGGGCGCTCGGCATGATCGGGCTCTTCAACATCGTCGGCAGCCTGGCGATGGGCTGGGCGGTCGGCCGCTGGCGCATGAAGTCGTTGCTGGCGCTGCTCTATGCGACGCGCGGTCTCGCGGTGCTGGTCTTCCTGCTGGCGCCCAAGACGCCGACCGTGATGCTGATCTTCGCTGCCGTGATGGGCGTGACCTTCCTGTCGACCGTGCCGCCCACGGCCGGCCTGGTCGCCAAGATGTTCGGTCCGGCCAACATGGCGATGCTGTTCGGCATCGTGATGCTGGCGCACCAGGTCGGCGGCTTCCTCGGCGCCTTCCTCGGCGGCTACGTGTTCCAGGCCACCGGCAGCTACGACATCGTCTGGTACATCGACATCGTGCTGGCGGCCGGTGCGGCGCTGGTCAACCTGCCGATCCGCGAAGCGCGGCCGGTGCTGGTGGCGAAGGCGGCGGCGGCATGACGGCTCTCGATCCGCGCACCCGGCGCCTGCTCGAGGCGCCGATCGTCCCGACGCTGCTGAAGCTGGCCGCGCCCAACGTGGTGGTGATGGTCGCGCAGGCCTCGGTCGGCCTGATCGAGACCTTCTTCGTCGGCAAGCTGGGCACCGACGCGCTGGCCGGCATGGCGCTGGTGTTCCCGATCGTCATGCTGATGCAGATGACCTCGGCCGGCGCGATGGGCGGCGGCATCGCCTCGTCGATCGCGCGGGCGCTCGGCGCCCGCCGGCGCGACGATGCCGATGCGCTGGTGCTGCATGCGATCGCGATCGCGGTCGGCTTCGGGCTGCTGTTCATGATCGCGATGCTGCTCGGCGGGCGCTGGCTGTTCACGCTGATGGGCGGCACCGGCGCATCGCTCGATGCGGCCCTGGTCTATTCGAACGTGGCCTTCGCCGGCGCGGTGCTGGTGTGGATCTTCAATTCGCTGGCCGCCGTGGTGCGCGGCACCGGCAACATGGCGGTGCCGGCCAATGTCACGGTGGCCGGGGTCGTGGTGCTGATCCCGCTGTCGCCGCTGCTGATCTTCGGCTGGGGACCGATCCCCGGCCTGGGCATCGCCGGTGGCGCGGTGGCGCTGCTGGTGTACTACCTCGGCGGCTCGCTGGCGCTGTGGGCCTACCTGCGGTCCGAGCGCAGCCTGCTGAAGCCCTCGTGGGCCCAGGTGCACTTCCGCTGGCCGCTGTTCCGCGACATCCTGCGCATCGGCTTGGTGGGCGCGGTGTCCACCGTCGCGACCAATCTGTCGATCGGCATCGCGACCGCGCTCACGGGCCATTTCGGACCGGGCGCCATCGCCGGCTACGGCACGGCGTCGCGGCTCGAGTACCTGCTGGTTCCGCTGGTGTTCGGCCTCGGCGCGCCGCTGGTCGCGATGGTCGGCACCTGCATCGGCGCCGGGCAGCGCGAGCGCGCCCTGCGTGCCACCTGGGCCGGCGCCGCGATCGCCTTCGCGCTGTCGGGCGCGATCGGCCTGGCGGCCGCGCTGTTCCCGCGCCCCTGGCTGCTGCTGTTCGGCAACGACCCCGCGATGCTCGAGGCCGGCTCCCAGTACCTGCGGGCGGTCGGGCCGTTCTACGGTTTCTTCGGCGTCGGCCTGGTGCTCTACTTCGCTTCGCAGGGCGCGGGGCGGCTGCTGTGGCCGGTGCTCGGCAACATCGCCCGGCTGATCGTCGCCGGCCTCGGCGGCTGGCTGGCGCTGCGCTGGGGCGGCGACCTGGTGCACGTGTTCGCGGTGCAGGGCGTGGCGCTGGTGGTGTATGGCGTCGTCATTGCGTCGGCCATCGCCGGCGGTGCCTGGTTCGGCCGCGTCGGCTGGCCGCGCAGCACGCAGGCGCTGCTGCGCCGCATCCAGCCCTCCTGATTTTTTCCTCGACCCTTCGAAAGCTGAGCATGAACCTCAAGGATTCCGTCGTCTTCATCACCGGGGCCAATCGCGGCCTCGGCCTGGCCTTCGCGAAGGCCGCTCTCGCCGCGGGTGCGAAGAAGGTCTACGCGGCCGCACGCGATCCGGCCAGCATCACGCTGGCCGGCGTGCATCCGATCGCGCTCGACGTCACCCGGCCCGAGCAGGCCGAGGCCGCGGCGCGCGCCTGCGGCGACGTCACGCTGCTGGTCAACAATGCCGGCATCTCGCGCGGCGTCAGCCTGCTCGGCCCGGCCGAAGGCGTCGACGCGGCGCGGGCCGAGTTCGAGACCAACTTCTTCGGTCCCTGGGCACTGGCCCGGGCCTTCGCGCCGGTGCTGGCGGCCAACGGCGGCGGCGCGATCATCAACGTGCTGTCGATCCTGAGCTGGCTCAGCCTGCCGGGCGCCGCCACCTACAGCGCCTCGAAGTCGGCCGCCTGGTCGTTGAGCAACGGCCTGCGCACCGCCTTGCGCGATCAGGGCACGCAGGTGCTGAGCCTGCACGTCGCCTTCATGGACACCGACATGACCAGCAAGATCCCCGGCCCCAAGGCCTCGCCCGACGAGGTGGTGCAACAGACCTTCGCGGCGCTCGAGGCCGGGCAGTTCGAAGTGCTGGCCGACCCGTTGACGCGCCAGGTCAAGCAGGGCCTGTCGACCGAGGCGCCACCCTACGCGAGCTGAACGCTGCGCGGCGCCGGCAGCATTCGCCTGAGCGCCTCGAAGAACAGGTCGGACTGCTCCCGCTCGCCCTGGATCTGCGCCGCCACCTGCGCGGCGAGCGCGGCGTCGACCGGCACCAGGGGCCGGCCCGTGGACTGCGCGATCACCTGGTGCAGGCAGGCGCGCTCGAGGTAGTAGAGGTCGTCGTAGGCGTGGGCGACGGTGGGGCCGGCCACCACCACGCCGTGGTTGGCGAGAAAGGCCACGTCCTTGCCGGCCATCGCGCGGGCGATGCGTTCGCCCTCGCGGTCGTCGAGCGCCAGGCCGTTGTACTCGGCATCGATCGCGATCCGGTGCATGAAGCGCATCGCGTTCTGGCTCAGCGTCGGGTCGAGCGCGCGATCGGCCGTCAGCGTCAGCGCGGTCGCATAGGGCATGTGGGAATGGAGCACCACCGCATGGCCCGTGATCCGGTGCACCGCGCCATGGATGAAGAGCGCGGTCGGCTCGACCCGGTGGCGCCCCGCGAGCACCTCGCCGTGGACGTCGATCAGCACGATGTCGTCGGCGCCGATCTCGCTCCAGTGCAGGCCGCGCGGGTTGATCAGGTAGCGGTCCCGGGTGCCCGGCAGCATGACGCTGAAATGGTTGCACACGCCTTCGGACAGGCCGTGGTGCGCCGCCGCGCGCAAGGCGAGCGCGAGATCCTGGCGAAGGCTGCGGACGGCGGGGCTGGCGTAGTCGGAGTCTGCGGACATGGCGGGAGGTCGATGGGTTTCAGGCGCGCAGCGTGCGCTGGAATGCGGCGACGAATCGCAGCGCGTCTTCGCGCACCTCGGCCGCGCTCTTGCCCGGCTTGTAGAGCGCCGAGCCGATGCCGAAGCCGGCCGAACCGGCGGCGCGCCAGGCCTCCATGTTGTCGGGCGTGATGCCGCCGACCGGCATCAGCGGCGTGCCCTTGGGCAGCACCGCGAGCAGCGCCTTGACCACCGCGGGCGAGGCGAGTTCGGCCGGGAAGAGCTTGAGCCCGGTGGCGCCGGCCGCCAGGGCGCCGAAGGCCTCGGTCGGGGTCATGACGCCGGGCAGGCTCACGAGGCCCAGCCGTGCCGCCTCGGCGATCACCTCGGCATTGAAGTTCGGCGCCACGATCAGCTCGCCGCCGGCGGCGTGCACCTCGCGCACCTGCTGGGCGCCGAGCACCGTGCCGGCGCCGACCAGGGCCTGCGGGAAGCGCCGGCGCAGCAGCGCGATGCTCTCGAGCGGCTGCGGCGAATTGAGCGGCACCTCGAGCAGGAGGAAGCCGGATTCGACGATGGCGTCGCCCACCGCGGGCGCCTCGGCCGGCGTGAGGCCGCGCAGGATCGCCACCAGCGGAAGCGTCTCCATGGCGGCGGAAAACTTGGACAAGGGCGTGGTCATGATTGCCTGTGGCTGGGTGAATGAAGGGCGTGCAGGCCGGCCCAGGTGGCCTCGGCGCCGAGCGTGCGGGCCTGGTTGCCGACTGCCTGCAGCGCCAGCTGGTAGCGCTGCGTGAGCGCGGGGGCGCCGATCAGCACCACCTCGACCGCCGAATGGACCGACTGGGTGCGCAGCTCCTCGCCGATCAGGATGCCCGAGAGGTAGCTCGCGAGTTCGCGCGCCGGCATGCGGTCGAACAGGGCCAGCGTGCGCGCGCCGAAGGCGTTGTGCAGCAGGCCCTGGCCGTTCTCGGCCTGAGTGACGCCCTGCAGGAAGGCGGCCTCGTCGAGCGGCGCCGAGGTGTCGAGCGTGCGCGCGAGGATCGAGTGCTGGCTCAGCACTGCGTAGAACTCGCCGGTCATGAAGGTGCGGAAGCCGGTCACCATGCCGTTCTTGACGCGGGCCCACTTGTTGTGCGTGCCGGGCAGCACGAAGAGGCCGTCGCGCAGCCGGGTCAGCGCCATGGCGCCGATGATCTGGACTTCTTCGCCGCGCATCACGTCGGGCACGCCATCGTGGCTGTCGCTCAGGCCGGGCGCGATCGAGATCCGGCCGGGCTCGATCTCGAGCACCTTGCCTCGCACCTCGGCCAATCCGGCCGGGCAGGGACAGTACGGTGCCTCGACCCATCCCTGCTTGCTGCCGGCCATGCCCGAGATCAGGCATCGGGTGCCGTGCGGCCGCATCCAGTCGGCGAACAGGGTCTCGAACACGGCGGTGAAGCCGCCGGGCTTGACGCTCAGGATGCCGCGCGGATGGCTCTGCTCCTCGAGCACCCGGCCGTCGGCATCGAGCAGGGCGCCGCGCAGGGAACTGGTGCCCCAGTCGACGGCGACGAGGTGACCGAGCGTCATGGGTTCTGCTCCGGCGAAAGGGTTCAGCCGCGCGGCTTGTAGGCCGTGACGTCGATCTCGACCTTGGCGTCGATCATCAGCCGCGATTCGACGGTCGAGCGCGCGGGACGATGGTCGCCCAGGCATTCCATGTAGACGCGGTTGAAGCTGCCGAAGTCGCGCGCGTCGTTGAGCCAGACGCTGACCTTGGCGATGTCGGCCAGCGTGCAGTCGGCCAGCGCGAGGGCCTGCTCGATGCGCTTGAAGACCTGGCGCGTCTGCGCCTCGATGCCGCCGACGATGACCTGCCCCTGGTCGTCGGTGGGCACCTGCCCCGAGACGAAGACGAAGTCGCCGGCACGGGTGGCGGGGGACAGCGGGCGGGCCTGGCGGTCGGAGGCGATCGGCGCCTGGCCGAGCATTTCAACTTTGGACATTGCGAACATCTTTGTAAAAAAATTACATAAAATACAAGGGTAACCCCCCCGTTTGACGTGGAAATCTCGTGGAAATACGATCGTCGATGTAATGTTATTACTCACGGAGCCACGATGCAATCTCCCGCCAACACTGTAGCCACATCTGGTTTTTCCCGGTTGAAGCCCATGCACGCGTCGGCGTGGCGAAGCTTCGGCGGGGCGCTTGCCACCGCGATCGTGCTGGGCCTGGGCGCCGCCGGGGCGCACGCCGAGCTGCCCAGGGGCGGCGCCGCCAACCTCGCAATGGTCGGCGAGCCGCAAGGCCTCGACCCGATGGTCAGCACCGCCGACCTGGTCGGCACGATCATGCAGCACGTCTACGAGCCGCTCTACACCTTCGATGCCAACTGGAGCGTGGCGCCGATGCTGGCCGAAGGCATGCCGGTGGTCTCCAAGGACGGCCTGACCTACGGCATCGCGATCCGCAAGGGCGTCAAGCTGCACAGCGGGCGCGACCTGAATGCGGACGACGTGGTGGCCTCCCTGCAGCGCTGGATGGAACTCTCGCCGCGCGGCAAGTCGGTCGGCAAGGAAGTGGCCTCGCTGACCGCCAAGGGCCCGCTCGGCGTCGAGCTGAAGCTCAGGAATCCGTATGCGCCGCTGCTGGCCCAGCTGGCGCTGCCGAGCGGCATGGCCGCGATCATGGCCAAGGAGAGCATCGCGCCGCAGCTCAAGGAGTTCGTCGGCACCGGTCCCTACAAGTTCAAGGAGCGCCGGCCCGACCAGTTCACGGTGCTGACCCGCTTCGAGGGCTACAGCGCGCGCAAGGAAGCGCCGAGCGGCTATGCCGGCCGCCGCGAAGCCCTGCTCGACGAGTTGCGCTTCGTGCCGGTGCCGAATGCGAACACCCGCGTCGAAGGCTCGCTGTCGGGCCAGTTCCAGTACGCCGACCTGCTGCCGGTCGAGGCCATCGGCCGGATCGAGAAGGGGGCGCCGGCGGTGGTGCCGATCGTCACGAAGAACTTCGGCTTCCCCTACATCGTCTTCAACACCAAGGAGGGCGTGCTGACCTCGCAGCCGCTGCGCCGCGCGGTGCAGACCGCGGTGGGGCAGGGCGAGCTGATGGCGGCCGGCTTCGGCGACAACCGCTTCTTCGTGGTCGAGCCGAACTTCTTCCCGAAGGGCACGCCCTACTACGCGGCCGCGGGCACCAATGTCTACAACACGCGCAATCCGCAAGCCGCCAAGGAGGCCGCGGCCAAGGCCGGCTACAACGGCCAGCCGATCCGCATCATGGCCAGCCGCCAGTACGAGTTCCACTACAACATGGCGCTGGTGATGTCCGAGCAGCTCAAGAAGGCCGGCTTCAAGACCGACCTGCAGGTGGTCGACTGGGCCACGCTGGTGCAGCGGCGCAACGACCCGAAGCTGTGGGATGTGTACTTCACGCATTCGGGCCTGTTCCCCGAGCCGATGCTCTCGCCGCCGCAACTGGGCGACGATGCGCCGGGCTGGTGGGATTCGACTGCCAAGAAGTCGACCCTGCAGGCCTTCAACCAGCAAACCGATGCCGCCAAGCGCGGTGCGCTGTGGGGCGCGGTGCAGCAGACGGTGTATGACGAGGTGCCTTTCATCGAGGTCGGCAAGTTCAACGGCCTGTCGGCGCGCTCGGCCAGGCTCGAAGGCTACACGCCTGCCATCTGGCCCTTCTTCTGGAACACCGGGCTGGCCAAGTAGGCCGACACGGACCTCTCCATGCTGCGCTTTCTGCTGACCCGCCTGGCGGGAGCCCTGGTGGTGCTCGCCATCGTCGCGGTGCTGGTCTTCGCGCTCACCCGGCTGGCCTCGGGCGATCCGGTCGCGCTGCTGCTCGGCGACCAGGCCACCACCGCCGACATCGCCCGGGCGCGCATCCAGTACGGGCTCGACAAGCCGCTGCCGACCCAGTTCATGCTGTGGGTCGGCGAACTGCTGCAGGGCAACCTCGGACAGTCGCTGTTCCTGCAGCGGCCGGTGTCGCAGGCCCTGCTGGAGCGGGCCGAGCCGACGCTGTTCCTGGCGCTCTTCGCCGTCAGCATCGCGGCCCTGATCGGCATTCCGGCCGGCATGGCGGCGGCCATCTGGCGCGGCAGCGCGGCCGACCAGGCCGTGAGCGGCGTGGCGATGCTGGGCGCCAGCATCCCCAGCTTCTGGCTCGGCCTGATCCTGATCCAGTTCTTCGCGGTCAAGCTCGGCTGGTTCCCGGCCTCGGGCTACGGCGATCCGAGCGCCGCGCTGCACGAGCGCCTGCAGCACCTGCTGCTGCCGGCGCTGGTGCTGGGGCTGCTGAACTCGGCGCTGATCATCCGCTTCACGCGGGCCTCGATGCTCGACATCCTCGGCGAGGACTATGTGCGCACGGCGCGCGCCAAGGGCCTGCCCGAGCGCGTGATCATGGTCAAGCATGTGCTGCGCAATGCGCTGGTGCCGATCGTCACCGTGCTCGGCCTCACGCTGGCGCTGATGATCGGCGGCACGGTCGTGACCGAGACCGTCTTCAACCTGCCCGGTGTCGGCAACCTCGTGGTGCGCGCGGTGCTCAGGCGCGACTATCCGGTGATCCAGGGCACGCTGCTGGTGATCGCAGCCATCTACGTCTTCATCAACCTCGGCGTCGATTTCATCTACACGCTGGTCGATCCGCGCATCCGGCTGGAGGGCAAATGAAAGCTGCTGTTTCTTCCTGGCTGCAGGCCGCGATGCCGGTCGCACGCCGCCTGTTCGCGCGCCGCATCGTGCTGGCGGCGGCCCTGGTGCTGCCGCTGGTGACCGGCGTCGCGCTGCTGTACCCGATGCTGTCGGATGCCGACCCGGGCGCCATCGAGATCGGCCAGCGCCTGCATGCGCCTTCGCTCGCGCACTGGGCCGGCACCGACGAACTGGGCCGCGACGTGATGCTGCGCATCGTGCACGGGGCGCGCTATTCGCTCCTGATCGGCGTCGTCACGGCCGCGGGCGCCGTGCTGTTCGGCACCTTGATGGGCATGCTGGCGGGCTTCTTCCGCCGGCTCGACGCGCCGCTGATGCGCGTGGTCGACGCCATGATGTCCTTCCCCGACATCCTGCTGGGCATCGCGCTGGTGTCGATCCTCGGCGTCTCGCTGTGGAACGTGATGCTGGCGCTGGTGATCGTCTACACGCCGCGCGTGGCGCGGGTGGTGCGCGCCACCACGCTGGTGCTGCGCGAGCTGCTGTTCGTCGATGCGGCCCGCGCGCTGGGGGTGCGCACGCCACGCATCCTGTGCCAGCACATCCTGCCGAACCTGATGTCGCCGATCCTGGTGCAGGTCACTTTCATCTTCGCCTACGCGATCCTGGCCGAGGCCGGCCTGTCGTTTCTGGGTGTCGGCGTGCCGCCGGACATTCCGACCTGGGGCACGATGATCGCGGGCAGCCTCGACTACGCCGACCGCGCCTTCTGGACCATCTTCTGCCCCGGACTCGCGATCGTGCTCACGGCGCTGTCGCTGCAGATGCTGGGCGACGGCGTGCGCGACCTGCTCGACCCCAAATTGAGGAAAGCCGCATGAACACGCCCACCGCCGAAGCGCGGCTCGAAGTCCGCGGCCTCTCGACCTCTTTCGCCACCGAGGCCGGCCGCATCCAGAGCGTGGCCGATGTGTCGTTCGCGATCCGGCCCGGCGAGACGCTGGCGCTGGTCGGCGAATCGGGCTCGGGCAAGTCGGTCACCAGCCTCACGCTGATGGGCCTGCATGCCAGGACCTCGCACGCGCAGGTCGAGGGCCAGGCCTGGTTCGTCCGCCGCGACGGCCGGCGCGTGGACCTGCTCGCCATGCCGGAGTCCGACAAGCGCGCGCTGCGCGGCAACGAACTCGGCATGATCTTCCAGGAGCCGATGACCAGCCTGAACCCGGTGCTGACCATCGGCGAACAGATTGCCGAATCGGCGCGCCTGCACCTGAAGCTCGACCGCAAGGCGGCCCGCGCGCACGCGCAGCGCATGCTCGAGCTGGTCGAGATCCCGGCGGCGTCGCAACGGGTCGACGAATATCCGCACCAGCTGTCGGGCGGCATGCGGCAGCGCGTGATGATCGCGCTGGCGATGGCCTGCAATCCGACCCTGCTGATCGCCGACGAGCCGACCACCGCGCTCGACGTCACGATCCAGGCCCAGATCCTCGCGCTGATGGGGCGGCTGCAGAAGGAGACCGGCATGAGCATGCTGTTCGTCACCCACAACCTCGGCGTCGTGGCGCAGTACGCCGATGCGGTGGCCGTCATGTATGCCGGGCGCATCGTCGAGTCGGCGCCGGTGCACGATCTGTTCGCGCGGCCCGAGCATCCGTACACGCGGGGCCTGCTCGCCTGCCTGCCGGGCGTGGCGCGGCGGCGCGGCGCGCCGGCGCAGGCCGGCAGGCGGGCGCAGCTGGTGGCGATCCCGGGCCAGGTATCGAGCCCGTTCGCGCCGCCTCCGGGCTGCGCCTTTTCGCCGCGCTGCGGCGTCCGCCGCGAGGCCTGCGAAGCCCGCATGCCGCGGCTCGAAGCCACGGGCGGCGGGCGCATGCTGCGCTGCATCGGATCCGGCGAGGAGTTGGCCGCATGACGGACATCACATCGGCCAGCGGCAACCTGCTCGAGATCCGCCAGCTCAGGAAATACTTCGGCAAGGGCAGCCACCCGGTGCGTGCGGTCGACGACGTGAGCTTCGACATCCGCAAGGGCGAGACGCTCGGGCTGGTCGGCGAATCGGGCTCGGGCAAGAGCACCATCGGCCGGCTGCTGACGCGCCTGGTCGACCCGACCGGCGGCGAGATGCGCTACCAGCCGCAGGGCTCGGACGCAGCGCCGCAGGATCTGGCGAAGCTGTCGCAGTCGCAGTTCAGGCCGCTGCGCTCCAAGGTGCAGATCATCTTCCAGGACCCGTATGCGAGCCTCAACCCGCGCATGCGCATCCGCGACGTGCTGGCCGAAGCCCTCGACACGCACGGGCTGGCCAGGGGCGCGGCGCGCCTGCCGCGCATCCGGCAACTGCTGCAGCAGGTCGGCCTGCGCCCCGAGCATGCCGACCGCTTTCCGCACGAGTTCTCGGGTGGCCAGCGCCAGCGCATCGGGATCGCGCGGGCCTTGGCGGTCGAGCCGCAGTTCATCGTCGCCGACGAGCCGCTGTCGGCGCTCGACGTGTCGATCCAGGCCCAGGTGGTCAACCTGCTCGGCGAGCTGAAGGAGCAGCTGGGCCTCACGCTGCTGTTCATTTCCCATGATCTCGATGTGGTCGAATACCTGTGCGACCGCGTGGTGGTGCTGTACCTCGGCCGCGTGATGGAGATCGCTCCGACCGAGGCGCTCTATGCCGGTCCGCGCCATCCCTACACGCGCGCCTTGCTGGCGGCGGCGCCGATTCCCGATCCGGCCCGGCGCCGCACCGTGCCGCTGCTGCAGGGCGACCTGCCGAGCCCGGCCAATCCGCCCTCGGGCTGCGTGTTCCGCACCCGGTGTCCGCTGGCCGAGGCGCGCTGCGAGACTGTCGACATGCAGCTGCGCGAGGTGCAGACTGGCCACTGGCACGCCTGCTGGCGTGACGATCTTTGAACAACCTCTGCCCAACCATGACCCCTGACCCGATCCTCGACCATTGCAGCAAGAGCTACCCGCTGGAGGCCACGCCGTGCCGCGCGGCCGACATCGGCGGCAAGGGATGGAACGTGCTGGCCGACGACCTGGCGTATCCGCTGGCCGTCGTCAGCCGTTCCGCGCTCGCGCACAACATCGCCTGGATGCAGGACTTCGCCCGGCGCAAGGACATCGCGCTGGCGCCGCACGGCAAGACCACCATGTCGCCCGAGCTGTTCGCGCTGCAACTCGCCGGCGGGGCCTGGGGCATGACCTTCGCGACCATCTTCCAGCTGGCCGTCGGCGTCGAAGCGGGTGCCCGCAACGCGATCATCGCCAACCAGGTGCTGTGCGACGCCGACCTCGACGGCCTGGACATGCTGCTCGCCGGCCACAGCGACCTGCGGGTGTGGTTCCTGGTCGACTCGCTGGCGCAGCTGGCCCTGATCGAGGACTGGGCACGGCGGCGCCAGAGCCGGCGCCGCTTCGACGTGCTGCTGGAAATCGGCATTCCCGGCCAGCGCACCGGCTGCCGCACGCTCGAGGAGGCGCTCGCGCTGGCCGCGGCGATCTCGCGCTCGCCGGTGGTCCGGCTGGGCGGCATCGAGTGCTACGAGGGCGGACTGGCCCGCTGCGACAGCGTGCACGACGCGCGCGAGGTCACGGCCTTCGTGGGCCGCGTGCTGGAGGTCGCCCGTCGATGCGACGCCGAGGATCTCTTCGGCGACGCCAGCGTGATGCTGACCGCCGGCGGCTCGGCGGTCTTCGACCTGGTCGTGCCGCTGCTGCGTGCGCAGGGCTTGTCGCGGCCGGTGCAGGGCGTCCTGCGATCGGGCTGCTACATCACGCACGACAACGGCAACTACGCGCGTTTCCTGAAGCAAATCGAGCAGCGCGAAGGGCTGGACGCCTCGTTGCGTGCGGCGCTCGAGGTCTGGGCCATGGTGCAGTCCGTGCCCGAACCCGGACTGGCGCTGCTGACCTGCGGCCGCCGCGACATCTCGTACGACCTGGAGATGCCGATTCCGGTGCGCCATGCGCCGCGCGGCGCGCGCGCAGCCACCGAAGCGCCCGCCGGCTGGAAGATCAGCGCCCTCAACGACCAGCACGCCTACCTGCACTTCGATCCCGCGGGCACGGTGCCGCAGGTCGGCGACCGGGTGGCGCTCGGCATCTCGCACCCCTGCACCACCTTCGACAAATGGCGCTGGCTGGCGCTGGTCGAGGACGACCTGGCGGTCACGGGCGCCATCAGCACGCGCTTCTGATGGCTGCGATCCCCGACGCCTCCGTCCATCTCCTGCAGCGCCTGCGCGAGCGCATGGCCGAGCTGCCGGCTGCCCAGCGCAGCGTGGTGCAGTGCGTGCTCGACGACCCGCGCGCTGCCGTCGCCGCCACGGTCGAGCAGCTCGCGCAGCAGGCCGGCGTGTCGATGCCGACCATCGTGCGCACCTGCCGCAGCTTCGGCTTCGAATCGGTGCGCGAGTTCATGCTGGCGCTGGCGCAGGACCTCGCGGTCACGGGCTCGTACCTGCACCGCAGCGTGCTGGCCGACGACAGCGCCGGCGACGTCGCGAGCAAGATCATCCATGCGGCCGTGTCTTCGCTGACCGAGCTCGGACGGCGCCTCGACGTCGATGTGCTCGACCGGGTCGCGAGCCGGCTGGCCGAAGCCCGGCGCATCGACTGCTATTCGGTCGGCGCGGCTTCGACCTTCATGGCCAACGAGCTGCAGAGCCGCCTGTTCCGGCTCGGCCGCACTTCCAACGCGATCTTCGATGCGCACCAGCAGCTGGTCTCGGCCAGCACGCTCGGCCCCGACGGCGTCGCCTTCGTGATCTCGCACGTGGGCCGCATGCCCTACACGCTGGAGGCCGCGCGCTTCGCCCGTTCGCAGGGCGCCACGGTGGTGGCGCTGACCCAGCCCGACACCCAGCTGGCGGAGATCGCCGACCTGGTGATCGCGGTGTCGGTGCCGCAGGACGCCGTGATGCGCGTGGGCACCGAGGCCTACCTCGCGCACCTCGTGGTGATCGAGATCCTGATGGTGCGCCTGGCGCAGAAGCTCGGCCCGGTCGCCACGCGCGGGCTGCAGCAATTCAAGCAATTGCTGCACAAGCATGGCTTCGACAGCGCAGAATTCTCGGGCGCCTCCGAAACACTGGACGATCCCTCATCATGACGCCGCAAGACCCAGCCCGTCCCACGCTGCTCAAGGGCGGCACCATCGTCGACGGCAGCGACACGCCCGGCTGGACCGGCGATCTGCTGCTGGCGGGCGAACGCATCGTGTCGGTCGCCGCACCCGGGCAGACGGCGCCCGAGATGCTCTCGCAGCTGCGCGCGCAAGGCGCGGTGGACGAGATCGACTGCAGCGGCCTGGTGATCGCGCCGGGCTTCATCGACGTTCATACGCACGACGACGCGGCCGCGATCGAGAAGGCCGACATGCTGCCGAAGATCTCGCAGGGCGTGACCACCGTGATCGTCGGCAACTGCGGCATCTCGCTCGCACCGATGGTCACCGGCGCGCCGCCGGCGCCGCTGTCGCTGCTGGGCCGGGGCCAGTTCCGCCATGCCACGATGCGTGCCTACGCCCAGGCGGTGGATGCGGCGCGGCCCGCGGTCAACGTCGCGGCGCTGCTGGGCCATACGGCGCTGCGCATGCGCCACATGCCTGTGCTCGACCGTGCCGCCAATGCCTCCGAGCGCGCGGCGATGGCGGCCGACATGCAGGAGGCGATGGACGCCGGGGCACTGGGCCTGTCGTCCGGCGTGTTCTACGAGGAAGCCTTCGCCGCCGACGTCGAGGAGCTGGTCGCGGTCGCCAGCGTGGCGGCGCGCAACGGCGGCGTCTATGCGACCCATATCCGCGACGAGCTGGCCGGCATCCTGCCCGCGCTGCAGGAGGCCGCGCTGACCGCGCGCCAGTCCGGCCTGCCGCTGGTGATCTCGCACCACAAGTGCGCCGGCCCGGCCAACTGGG
This sequence comes from Variovorax saccharolyticus, assembly GCF_030316765.1. Lineage (GTDB taxonomy): Bacteria > Pseudomonadota > Gammaproteobacteria > Burkholderiales > Burkholderiaceae_C > Variovorax > Variovorax saccharolyticus. The sequence goes on along the minus strand of NZ_JASZYT010000018.1, from coordinate 67,238 downwards.
GCCGCACGCTCGAGACCCTGCCGCTGATCGAGGAGCTCGCGCGCACCCAGGAGATCGGCATGGACGTGTACCCGTACACCGCCGGCTCGACGGTGCTGCGCGAGGACCTGGTCGACGGCATCATCGACATCCTGATCACCGGCAGCCAGCCGCACCCCGAGGTCGGCGGGCGCTACCTGGCCGACATCGCGGCGGAGTGGGGCGTCTCGCAGCAGGAGGCCGCGCTGCGGCTCAAGCCGGGCAATGCCTGCTACTTCCAGATGCGCGAGGACGACGTGCAGCGCGTGATGGCGCATCCGCTCGCGATGATCGGCTCCGACGGCCTGCCGCACGACGAGCGCCCGCATCCCCGGCTCTGGGGTGCGTTCCCGCGCGTGCTCGCGAACTACTGGCGCGAGAAGGGGCTGCTGCGGCTCGAGCAGGCAGTGCACAAGATGACCGGCCTGTCGGCGGCACGTTTTCGCATCGGCGAGCGCGGCCTGCTCAAGGCCGGCTACATGGCCGACGTGGTTCTTTTCGATCCGCTGCGCGTGAAGGACGGCGCCACCTTCGAGCAGCCGCGCGAGTTCAGCGAAGGCATCGAGCGGGTCTGGGTCAACGGGGTTCTGAGCTACACCGCAGAAGGGCGCGCGACCGGTGCGCGCGCCGGCCGCTTCGTGAAGCGGGCCGCGAACACGACCTCCTAGCCTTCGCTGCGCCATCAGGGTTTGTCCTGCGGGGCCGCCATTTCAATCATCATATGATTTGATTCGGCAGGGCTCTTCGACCGTTTCGGCGAAGGGCGCTACATGCGCCAAGCGCGGTTCCAGCAGGAGACACAGTGACCTCAGAAAAAGCCGGACAGCCCGAGCTGCTGCTCGTAGCGCCGTTGATGCCCTTCCTGCTCGATCAACTGCGCCAGCACTACACGCTGCATGACCGCATCCATGTCAGCGACCCCGCGGCCTTCGCCGCGGTGGCGCCGCGAATCCGCGGCGTGGTCGCCAACGGCGAGGCCAAGGTTCCGCGCGAGCTGATCGCGCAGATGCCGGCGCTGGAAGTGATCTCGGTCTTCGGCGTCGGCTACGACGGCGTTGACGTCCCGGCCGCGCACGAGCGCGGCGTGCCGGTCACCAACACGCCGGCGGTGCTCAACGACGACGTGGCCGACCTCGCCATCGGGCTGCTGATCGCCGCGGCGCGCCGCATCCCGCAGGCCGACCGCTTCGTGCGCGCCAACGAATGGACGCATGGCCCGATCGCCTTGAGCCGCAAGGTGACGGGCGGCCGGCTCGGCATCGTCGGCATGGGCCGCATCGGCCAGGCGATCGCCGAGCGCGCGCTGGCCTTCAAGATGAGCATCGCCTACACCGCGCGTTCGCCGCGCGCGGGCATCCCCTACACCTACCATCCCGATCCGGTCGCGCTGGCCGCGGCGGTCGATTTCCTGATCGTGATCACGCCCGGCGGTGCCGGCACCAAGGGCCTGATCGATGCCCGCGTCCTGAGTGCGCTGGGCTCCGAGGGCTACCTGATCAATGTCGCCCGCGGCAGCGTGGTCGACCAGGACGCGCTGATCGACGCGCTGCGCCACGGCACGATCGCCGGCGCCGGCCTCGATGTCTTCGCCAACGAGCCGAACGTGCCCGAGGCGCTGCGTGCGCTGCCCAACGTGGTGCTGACGCCGCACATCGGCAGCGGCACCCGGCAGACCCGCGAAGCCATGGGCCAGCTGGTGTTCGACAACCTGCATGCGCATTTCACGGGACAGCCGCTGTTGACGCCGGTCGACGCCTGAGCGCACGCCCGATGGCCAAGAACACCCACGGCCGCACGCTCGACCTGCTGGGAGAGGCGATCGTCTCGCGCCAGTACGCGGTCGGCACGCCGATGCCGGCCGAGCCCCAGCTGTGCGAGGCCCTGGGCGTCAGCCGCACCGTGGTGCGCGAGGCCGTGAAGTCGCTGGTCGCCAAGGGCCTGATCGTCACCGGACCCAAGCTCGGCACCCGCGTGCTGCCCGACGAGCACTGGAACTGGTTCGATCCCGACGTGATCACCTGGCAGGCCCGGGCCGGCCTCACGCCCGAGTTCCTGCGCGACCTGCAGGACCTGCGGCGGGCGGTCGAACCGGCCGCTGTACGGCTGGCAGCCGAACGCGCCACGGCCGAGGACATCGAGGAGATCGAGGCCGCCTACGCCGGCATGAAGCACGCGGTCGAGTTCGGCGGCGACTACGTCAGCTTCGACCTGCGCTTTCACAACGGGCTGCTGCGCAGCGCGCGCAATCGCATGCTGGCGCAGATGAGCAAGGCGCTGCACGCGCTCCTGCGCACCAGCTTCGAGATCTCCACCATCAAGAAGGACGGCCCCGCGCAGTCGCTGCCGATGCACCGCGCGGTGCTCGATGCGGTCATCGCCCGCAATCCGGCGCGCGCCGAGCGCGCCATCATCAAGCTGATCGACGGCGCGCGCGAGGACATCGACGAGGTGCTGGGATCGCGCCGCGAACTGCCGCGCCTGTCGCGACCGCCGCCCCGCCTGCGAGCCGCGGCCTGACGCTTCCCATCGAGTTCCATCCCACCCGCTCGCGCACCGAGCTGTTCCGTTGCAAGAAGAAGGAGACAAGCGATATGAAATTCAAAGCACTCGTGGTCCCGGCGCTGATGGCCATGGGCCTTGCCGTCGCCGGCCAGGCTTCGGCGCAGGAGAAGCTCACCGTCTGGTGGGTCAAGGGCTTCTACAAGGCCGAGGACGATGCATTGTTCGCCGCCATCAAGAAGTTCGAGGACAAGCACAAGAACGTCAAGATCGAGCTCTCGCAGTACCCGGTGCAGGACATGATCCCGAAGACCGTCTCGGCGCTCGACTCGGGCAGCCCGCCCGATGTCGCCTATGCCGACGTCTATGACTTCCAGGTCACCGGCAAATGGGCCTTCGAAGGCAAGCTTGAGGACATCAGCAGCGTGATCTCGCCGATGCAGGCCCGCTTTGCGCCGAACACGGTCGAGACCACCTTCCTCTACAACGACCAGACGAAGGCGAAGGCCTACTACGCCTTCCCGATCAAGCAGCAGACGATGCACATCAACTACTGGGTCGACATGCTGGCCGAGGCGGGATTCAAGGAGTCCGACGTCCCGACCACCTGGAAGGACTACTGGTCGTTCTGGTGCGAGAAGGTCCAGCCGGCGAGCCGCCAGAAGAGCGGCAAGCGCACCTTCGGCATCGGCATGCCGATGGGCGTCGACTCGAGCGACTCGTTCTATTCGTTCCTGACCTTCGCCGATGCCTACAACGTCAAGATGGTGAACGACAGCGGCAAGCTGCTGGTCGACGACCCGGCCGTGCGCGCCGGCCTGATCAGCGCCATGACCGACTACGTGGCGCCCTACCAGAAGGGCTGCACGCCGCCGTCGTCGACGAGCTGGAAGGACCCGGACAACAACGTCGCCTTCCACAACAAGACCATCACGATGACGCACAACGCGACCATCTCGCTGCCGGCGAAGTGGCTCGACGACTCGAACAACGCCTCGCTCACGCCGGAGCAGCGCGAGGAAGCCAAGAAGAACTACTTCGAGCGCATCCGCACCGCCGGCTTCCCGTCCAAGCCGGACGGCAGCAAGATGGTCTATCGCACGGCCGTGAAGACCGGCGTGGTGTTCAAGGACGCCAAGAACAAGGCGCGCGCCAAGGAATTCGTGGCCTTCCTGATGCAGGAAGAGAACCTCACGCCCTACGTCGAAGGCTCGCTCGGGCGCTGGTTCCCGGTGACCAAGGCCGGCCAGGCGAGCCCGTTCTGGCAAGCGGACTCGCACCGCAAGTCGGTCTTCAACCAGTACGCGGCGGGCACCGTGACCTTCGAATTCACCAAGAACTACAAGTTCACGATCCTGAACAACGAGAACGTGTGGGCCAAGGCGATGAACCGCGTCGTGAGCGACAAGGTGCCGGTGGACAAGGCGGTCGACGAGATGATCGAGCGCATCAAGACGGTCGCACGTTGACCTGAAGCGGCAGCCGACCATGAGTTCCACAGCCAACGCCGTGACCGTGGCCGGCAGCGCCGCGACGTCCCCCGCGAAGCTCGGGCGCTGGCAGTTCTGGGGGCGGCTGATGGTCGTTCCCTACCTGCTGGTGTTCGTCGTCTTCGTGCTCTATCCGGTGTGCTACGGCCTCTGGCTGGCGCGCCATCCGCAGAGCTACGTGCACCTGGCCGAAGACCCGATCTTCTTCCGCTCGGTGATCAACACGATCATCTTTCTGGTGGTCGCGATCAACGTCAAGATGCTCGTGGCGCTGGTGCTGTCGGGCTTCTTCGTGCAGTCGCGCTGGTGGATCAAGATCCTCGCCGGGATCTTCATCCTGCCCTGGGCGGTGCCGTCGATCCCGACCATTCTCTCGGTGCGCTTCATGCTCAATCCCGAGTGGGGCGTGATCAACACCACCATCTTCCGCCTGACCGGCCTCGACGGGCCCAACTGGCTCAACGACCCGACCCTGGCGCTGTGCTTCGCGATGCTGATGCACATCTGGAAGTCGCTGCCCTTCTGGACCCTGATCCTGGTCGCGGGGCGGCTCGCGATCCCGGGCGAGCAATACGAGGCGGCATCGGTCGACGGCGCGAGCTCGTGGCAGAAGTTCCGCTTCATCAGCTGGCCGGCGCTGCGCACGCTCTACGTCACTTCGCTGATCCTTTCGATGATCTGGACGCTAGGCGACTTCAACAGCGTCTACCTGCTGACCGGCGGCGGTCCGGCCGACCTCACGCACGTGCTGGCGACGCTCGGCATCCGCTATCTGCGGCTCGACCAGGTCGACCTGTCGATGGCGTCGATCGTGGTGGCCATGCCGCTGGTGCTGCCGCTGGTGTATTTCATGATGAAGAGGTTGTCGAAATGAGCCGCAGGCGCTGGACCCTCAAGGCAGTCGGCACCGAAGCCAAGCTGCTGCTGATCGGCATCCCGGTGCTGCTCTGGACGCTGATCCCGATCTACCACATGGTGCTGTTCGCGATCTCGCCGCGCGGCACCGCGACCAGCGGCCGGCTGTGGCCGACCTCGCCGACCTTCGACAACTTCAGCACGGTGTTCCGGCGGCAGCACTTCTACCTCGACCACTTCTGGGTGCAGCTCGGCAACTCGCTGTTCATCGCGGTCGCGGTCGGCGTGCTGACCCTCTTCGTCGCCACCACCGCGGCCTTCGCGATCAGCCGGCTGCGCGTGCGCGGCGGGCGCACGGTCATGAACATGGCGCTGTTCACGTACTTCATCCCGGCCGCGTTCCTGGCCGTGCCGATGTACAAGACCATGGGCAACTACGGGCTGCTCAACAGCCAGTGGGCGCTGATCCTCGCGATGGTGACCATCGCCTCGCCGTACTGCATCTGGGTGCTCAAGCAGGCCTCGGACAAGCTGCCCTACGAGCTCGACGAGGCCGCGCGCATGGATGGCGCTTCGCCGCTGCAGCTGTTCCGGCTGGTCTACCTGCCGCTGATGGTGCCTTCGCTGGTGGCGGTCGGCACCTATGCGCTGCTGCTGGCCTGGAACGAGTACCTCTACGCCTTCCTGCTGCTGTCGAACGACCGCAGCGTGACGCTCGCGGTGGCGCTCGGCAACTTCCTCGCTGCCGACGATTCGCCCTGGGAACTGCTGATGGCGACTGGCCTCATCTACGCGCTGCCGCCGGCGGCCATCTACTACACGTTCAAGCGTTACATGGTCGGCGGCATCACCGCTGGCGCGGTCAAGAGCTGATCCGGAAGGGAACAAGACAACATGGCTTCAGTCACTTTTCGGGATGTCCAGAAGTCCTACGGCAAGACCCGCATCATCGAGCGCCTGGGCTTCGAGATCGAGGACGGCGAGTTCGTGGTGCTGGTCGGGCCCTCGGGCTGCGGCAAGTCGACGTTGCTGCGCATGCTGGCCGGCCTGGAGGACATCAGCGGCGGCCAGATCATGATCGACGGCCGCGTCGTCAACGAGCTCGAATCCAAGGACCGGGACATCGCGATGGTGTTCCAGAGCTACGCGCTGTACCCGCACATGACGGTCGGCGAGAACATGGGCTTCAGCCTGCGGCTGCGCAAGGCCGAGAAGGCGCTCACCGACAAGCGCGTGGCCGATGCCGCGAAGATCCTCAACCTCGACCAGCTGCTCGGACGCTATCCGCGCGAGCTGTCGGGCGGGCAGCGGCAGCGCGTCGCCATGGGGCGGGCGATCGTGCGCGACCCCAAGGTCTTCCTGTTCGACGAGCCCTTGTCCAATCTCGACGCCAAGCTGCGGGTCGCGATGCGCGCCGAGATCAAGGCGCTGCACCAGCGCCTCAAGACCACCACCGTCTATGTCACCCACGACCAGATCGAGGCGATGACGATGGCCGACCGCATCGTCGTGATGCACGACGGCGCGGTCGAGCAGATCGGCACGCCGCTCGAGCTCTACGACCGGCCCGACAACCTGTTCGTTGCCCAGTTCATCGGCTCGCCGTCGATGAACGTGCTCGAAGGCACGGTGCGGCGCGCCAATGGGCAATGCCGGGTCGAGGCGCAGGGCGCCTCGTGGCCGGCGCCGGCCGGAACCTCGGCCGGCGACGGGCAGGCGGTGCACTATGGCGTGCGGCCGGGCGACATCACGCTGACCGACGCATCGAGCGGCGTGCCGGCCAAGGTGATCGTGGTCGAGCCGACCGGCGCCGAGACCGAACTGCTGGTCGAGGTCGGCGGGGCGCAGCTGATCCTCGCGGTGCATGGCCGGGTCGATGCCCAGCCGGACCAGATGGTGGGGCTGGTGATCGGCAGCGAGAGCGTGCACCTGTTCGACCGCCAGAGCGGCGCCCGCCTGGCCTGAGCGCGTTCAGGCGGTGGCGATCGGCGCCATCAGGCGCGAGGCCAGCGCGCGCGCGAAGCGCCAGGCCAGCCACAGGAAGATCACCGGCAGCAGCACGGTCTGCAGGATGAACAGCGAGATCAGCTTGACGATCGTCAGGCTCCAGTCGGCCGCGGCCTTCTGGATCGAGTCGTAGGCGGCGCGCATCGCGTCCAGATCCGGCACCCACTGGCGCAGGCGGGCGGCGAGCCCTTCGCCGTTGGCGGCCGGCGCCCCGGCGCGTCCCAGCACGGTAGCCGGCGAGCGTTCGATGCTCGCCAGTTCGGCCCGGTAGCCGTCCTCCATGAAGACCTTGTGCAGTGCGCCGTTGGCCAGCGCGGCCATCGGCACCGCGAAGCGCAGCATCAGCAGCATGATCAGCGCCGGCCGCAGCCATCGTGCGGTGTTCGCGCCGCGCCAGCTCAGCAGGACGGCGCCCGCGACCGCCGCGCTCAGCAGGGCGGACACCACCCAGTGGGTGCCGATCTCGAGCAGCAGCAGCTGAATGCCGAAGGACACGCTGGCCACCAGCATCACGGTGGCGAACTGGTCGATGAATTCGTTCAGCGGCTGCAGCGCCTGGCCGGGCGCGAAGCTGACGCCGACGCCGACCGGCTTGACATCGAGCTGGGTGCCTTGGGCGACCGAGATCACCGCGCCGAGGGCCCGTGCCGCGGCGAAGACGGTCAGCGCGCGCGTCAGGCCGCCGGTGACCTGCTCGCGCGCGGCGCGGTCGGCCGGAACCCACCAGCTGCCGATCACGACAGCGGCGGCCAGCAGGACGAGGAGGGCGTGGCGAAGCTTCAAGGCATGCATGCCCGGAGCTTAAGGCCAAAGAAAAAGGGCGCCGGAGCGCCCTTTGTTCATCCTGCGGATCGCCGCCGAGGATCAGCGGCCGAAGGAGCGGCCACCGCCGCCACCGCCGTAGCCACCACCGCCACCGTAGCCGCCACCCGAGCGACCGCCGCCACCCGAACGGCCACCGCCGCCGGAACGGTTGCCGCCGTAGCCGCCACCGCCGCCACGACGGCCGCGGCCGCCCAGGCTGTCGACGCTGGTGCGCAACGGATCGGGCTGGCCGTCGCCGCCGGCCACCGCTTCGGCGCGCAGGTGCGCCACCGCATCGGCTTGGGTCGGGCTGTGGCTGTTGCCGTGATGGCGCGGCTGGCGCTCTTCATGCGGCAGATGGTTCTGATGGTGCGTCGGCGCATGGTGCGGCGCGCGCGCCGGTCCTTGCGGTCCGCGTGCCGGGCCCTGGCCGCGGCCGCCCTGGCCACGGGGGCCTTGGCCGCCGCCGCCGTTGGCGCTGCGGCCGGCCGGCGCGCCCTGGCCCTGGCCACCGCCGCGGCGCTGGCCACCGCCATTGCCGCCACCGCCGCCACCGCCACCACTGCGCTCGCCTTGTCCCGCCTTGTTCTCGCGGATGCGCTGCATCATCTCGGTGCGTGCGGCCTTGGCCGCCGCCTGCATCACTTCGCGGCTCGGCGGACGGCCGGCGCCGCCCCAGATCGTCTGGCGACCCATGGCGATCGGCTCGGCGCGTTCGCCGTCCTCGGGACCGAAGCCGTCGATGACCTGGACCGGGATCTGCTGCTTGGTGAAGCGTTCGATCTCCTGCATGAAGCCTTCTTCGTCGAGGCAGACGAAGCTCACGGCCTCGCCGCTCGAACCGGCGCGGCCGGTGCGGCCGATGCGGTGCACGTAGTCTTCGCTGACGTTCGGGATCTCGTAATTGACCACGTGCGGCAGCTCGTCGATGTCGATGCCGCGGGCCGCGATGTCGGTCGCCACCAGGGCGCGGATGTCGCCGCTCTTGAAGCCGGCCAGCGCCTGCGTGCGGGCGCTCTGGCTCTTGTTGCCGTGCAGCGCCATCGCTTCGATGCCGTTCTTGGTCAGGAACTCGGCCACGCTGTTGGCGCCGAACTTGGTGCGGGTGAAGACCAGCACCTGGCTCCACTTGTGCTCGTTGATGATGTGGGCGAGCAGCGCCTTCTTCTTGCCGCGGCCGACCGGGTGGATCACCTGCGTGATGCGTTGCACCGTGGTGTTGCGCGGCGTGACCTGGATGCTCTGCGGGTTCTTGAGCAGCGTGGCCGCGAGGTCGCGGATCTCGTCGCTGAAGGTGGCCGAGAACAGCAGGCTCTGCTTTTCGCGGGGCACCAGCGCGAGGATCTTCTTGACGTCGTGGATGAAGCCCATGTCGAGCATGCGGTCGGCTTCGTCGAGCACCAGCATCTGCACGGTCGACAGGTCGAGCATGCCTTGCTGCTGCAGGTCGAGCAGGCGGCCCGGGGTGGCCACGAGGATGTCGACGCCGCTCTTGAGCTTGCTGATCTGCGGGTTCATGCCGACGCCGCCGAAGATCACGGTCGAGGTCAGCTGGAGGTACTTGCCGTAGGTGCGGACCGATTCCTCGACCTGGGCCGCGAGTTCGCGCGTGGGGGTCAGCACCAGGGCACGGATGCCGGTGCCGCCGAACTTGTTGGTGGCGCTGCGGCTCATCGTGAGCTTGTGCAGCAGGGGGAGGGTGAAGGCAGCGGTCTTGCCGGTGCCGGTCTGGGCGCCGCCCAGCAGGTCGTGGCCGTCGAGCACGGCCGGAATGGCCTGGGCCTGGATCGGCGTCGGCGTTTCGTAGCCCTGCTCATGCACGGCCTTCAAGATGGCCGGGGCCAGCTTCAGTTCATCAAAGTTCATTGAGTTCAATAAGCGCCCTACACGGCGCAGTGGTATCCACCCGCTCGGGCGTCACATCGGACGTCGAGCCAGTAAGGGCGGATGGGTCAGGAGTGGGAGCCGGAAAACCCTGGAAAAAGGCCTTCTTCGTCCCCGGCGGAGAGCCGGCGTTGCGGGCAACTGGACCCGGCAACAGATGCGATTATCGCACGAAGCGCTGGATCGCCCTTCGAAAGGCCGCGCCCCGGCCCCATCGGTTAGACTCTTACCGTTGAAGTATTACCAGGAGTGCCGCGTGCGACTGACTTCCAAGGGTCAGGTGACCATTCCCCAGAACATCCGTGAACTCGCGGGGCTGAAGCCCTATGACGAGGTGGAATTCGAGTTCCGCAACAAGCAGATCATCGTCAAGCCGGTCAAGCGCACGACCACCCCGGCCGAGGAGGCGATCGCGCTGCTGCGTGGCAGCGCCAACTCGAAGATCGGCCTCACGGCCGACGAATGGCTGGAGATGACGCGTGGCGAACGCTGAAGGCCTTGAAACCTTCCTGATCGACAGCAATGTGCTGATTGACGTCATCCACGAGGACCCCCGTTGGATGGACTGGTCGGCCGCCGCGATCAGCGACTGCCTCGGTCGTGGCAAACTGGCGATCAATCCGCTGATCTATGCCGAGGTGTCGGTCTATTTCAATTCTGATCGCGATGTCGATGCGGCGCTGCCCGCGCGGCTCTATGAACGGCTGGAACTGCCTTACGCAGCGGCGCGAAACGCGGCGATGGCATTCCACAGGTACCGGAAGGCCGGTGGCACGCGGGCGTCGCTGCTGCCGGATTTCTACATCGGCGCGCATGCGCAGCTGATGGACTGCACCCTCGTGTCGCGCGACAGCGCTCGCTACAAGACCTATTTCCCGAAGCTCAAACTCATTTCACCGAAGCAAAGATAAACATGGCCCAGTACGTCTACACCATGAACAAGGTCAGCAAGACCGTGCCGCCCAAACGGCAGATCTTGAAGGACATTTCCCTGTCGTTTTTCCCCGGCGCCAAGATCGGCGTGCTCGGCCTGAACGGCTCGGGCAAGTCCTCGCTGCTGAAGATCATGGCCGGGATCGACAAGGAGATCGAGGGCGAGGCGCTGCCGATGCCCGGTCTCACGATCGGCTACCTCGAGCAGGAACCCAAGCTGAACGCTGCCCACACGGTGCGCGAGTCGGTCGAGGAAGCCATGGGCGCGGTCTACGCGGCCAAGGCACGGCTCGAAGAGGTCTACGTGGCCTATGGCGCCGAAGACGCCGACTTCGACGCCCTGGCGGCCGAGCAGGCCGAGCTCGAAGCCATCATCGCCACCGCCGGCACCGATTCCGAGCACCAGCTCGAGATCGCCGCCGACGCGCTGCGCCTGCCGCCGTGGGACGCCAACATCGGCGTGCTGTCGGGCGGCGAGAAGCGCCGCGTGGCGCTGTGCCGCCTGCTGCTGTCCAAGCCCGACATGCTGCTGCTCGACGAACCGACCAACCACCTGGACGCCGAATCGGTCGAGTGGCTCGAAGTCTTCCTGCAGCGCTTCCCCGGCACCGTGGTCGCCATCACCCACGATCGCTACTTCCTCGACAACGCGGCCGAGTGGATTCTCGAACTGGACCGCGGCCGCGGCATTCCATGGAAGGGCAACTACAGCACCTGGCTCGAGCAGAAGGGCGAACGCCTGGCGCAGGAGCAGAAGAGCGAAGAAGCCCATGCCAAGGCCCTGAAGAAGGAACTCGAATGGTCGCGCCAGAACCCGAAGGCGCGCCAGGCGAAGAGCAAGTCGCGCCTGGCCCGCTTCGAGGAGCTGAGCGATTTCGAATACCAGAAGCGCAACGAGACGCAGGAAATCTTCATTCCCGTCGCCGAGCGCCTGGGCAACCAGGTGATCGAGTTCAAGAACGTCACCAAGTCCTTCGGCGACCGCGTGCTGATCGACAACCTGAGCTTCGAGATCCCGGCCGGCGCGATCGTCGGCATCATCGGCCCGAACGGCGCCGGCAAGTCGACGCTGTTCAAGCTGATCGCCGGCAAGGAAACGCCGGACAGCGGCGAAGTGGTGATCGGCCAGACGGTGAAGATGGCCTTCGTCGACCAGAGCCGCGATGCGCTCGGCAACGAGAAGACGGTCTGGGAAGACATCTCGAACGGCCTCGACATCATCAACGTCGGCAAGTTCCAGATGGCCAGCCGGGCCTATGCCGGGCGCTTCAACTTCAACGGCGCCGACCAGCAGAAGAAGGTCGGCACGCTGTCGGGCGGTGAACGCGGGCGGCTGCACCTGGCCAAGACGCTGATCGCGGGCGGCAACGTGCTGATGCTCGACGAACCGTCGAACGACCTCGACGTGGAAACGCTGCGCGCGCTCGAAGACGCGCTGCTCGAGTTCGCCGGCTCGGTACTGGTGATCAGCCATGACCGCTGGTTCCTCGACCGCATCGCGACCCACATCCTGGCGGCCGAGGGCGACAGCCAGTGGACCTTCTTCAACGGCAACTACCAGGAGTACGAAGCCGACAAGAAGAAGCGACTGGGCGAAGAAGGTGCCAAGCCGCACCGGATGCGCTTCAAGGCGCTGAAGTAGCGCAACAACCACCCCCGGGGCGCGTCGCAGCGCCCCTTCCGAAGGAGCATGCGATGGCAGCGGCGACTCGGTATCTTCTGGCGCTGGGCCTGGCGGCCCTGGCCTCTTGCGGCGGCGGTGGCGGCGGCGCCGGCGTGTCGGTGTCCGCCTTCGGCGTCGGTGCCACGGGGTCGCCGACGCCGGCGAACCCGCCCTCGCAGCCCGACATCAGTGTCGCCGCGCAGAGCACGGGCACGGTGCCTCCGGCGCCGATGGCGACCAAGGTCACCGAACTGGCGACCGGCCTCGACGCCCCCTGGGGCCTGGCCTTCCTGCCCGATGGCCGGATGCTGATCACCCAGCGCGGCGGACTGCTGCGGCTGCGCAATGCCGACGGCTCGCCGGTCAACGGCGGCGCCGACCAGGTCGCCGGCCTGCCTGCGGTGGCGGCGGTGGGGCAGGGCGGCTTGCTCGACATCGCGGTCGATCCCGGCTTTGCGGGCAATCGCCGGATCTACATCTCGTTCGCCGAGCGGGACAGCACCAACACTAGCCTCAACGGAACCGCGGTCGCACGCGCCGAACTGGACGCGGCCAACCGCGTCCTCGTCAACCTGAGCGTCATCTACCGGCAGTCGCCCAAGGTCGACAGCACGGCGCACTACGGGTCCCGGCTGGCCTTCGATCGCAACGGCCATCTGTTCGTGACGCTCGGCGAGCGCCTGCTCGATACCCAGCGCGGCTTTGCGCAGGACCTGTCGCGCGGCAACGGCAAGGTGGTGCGCATCACCACCGACGGCGCGCCGGCGCCGGGCAATCCCTTCGCCGCGGTGGCGGGCGCGCAGCCGCACATCTGGAGCTACGGCCATCGCAATCCGCAGGGCGCGGCGCTGCACCCGGCGACCGGCGATCTCTGGACCAGCGAACACGGTCCGCAGGGCGGAGACGAGATCAACCTGACCCTGCCGGGGCGCAACTACGGCTGGCCCGTCATCAGCTACGGGCAGGAGTACGGCACGCTCGCGCAGGTGGGCGAAGGCAGCGCCAAGACGGGCCTCGAGCAGCCGCTGACCTACTGGGAAAAGATCGACGGCACGGCCTGGACGCCAGGCACGCAGAAGTCGTCGATCGCGCCGAGCGGCATGGCCTTCTACACCGGCGATGCGTTGCCCGCCTGGAAGGGCAATCTCTTCGTCGGCGCGCTGGCCGGCACCGCGCTGTGGCGGCTGGTGCTCGAAGGTAACACCGTGGTCGCCCGCGAGCGGCTGCTGGCCGAGCGCGGCGAGCGCATCCGCGATGTCAGGCAGGGGCCCGACGGCTGGCTTTATCTTCTGACCGACAGCAGCAACGGCAAGTTGTTGCGGATTCAGACCCAGTGACGGCCTTCAGGCCGAGGCAGTCGCAGCATCGGCAGTCGCGCCGTCGCGCGACCCGCTCGCCAACACCCGCTTGCGCACCGCGTGGATGTTGTTGCGCAACGCATAGAGCTCGTCGGCATAGGACAGCGGCACCGCGACCTTGTTGACCACCCGATCGAGCTCGGCCAGTTCCTTCAGCAGCGCATCGGTGTCGCCGGCCCCGGCGTCCAGCTTGTGCTCGACCTCGCGCAGCCGCGCATACCAGCGGAACACGCGGCGCCGCACGCGGAACTGGTAGAGCGGCGGCACCACGCGCGACAGCGGCAGCATCAGCACCAGCAGGCCGCCCAGCACCAGCCACATGCGCTCCACGAGGTTGCTGGCCCAGAACGGCAGGTAGCGCTGCCAGAACGGCGGCGTGCCGTTGATCGCGCGATCGCCCTCGGGGCTCACGGGCAGTTCGCTGGTGCGGGTGTTGGGGAAGTCGCGCGCCCGGTTGAACCAGCCCGCGCCGCCGTGCAGGGTCTGGGCGGTCTGCGCGAACAGCTGGCGCAGCGCGGGGTGGGTTTCTTCGCGCGACAGCAGCGAGGTGGTGGCGGCCAGCAGCGAGACATCGTGGGACGGCAGGTCGGCCGCGAGGTCGACCACGCCGCGCGGCAGGGTCACGGGCTGCAGGAAGGGAAAGCGCCGCGAATAGGCGTCGCTCTGGGCGAAGTCCATCAGCTGGATGTCGGGCGCGCGCAGCAGCTTCTGGACCAGCGGCGACTGCGGTGCCGAGGCCAGCACGATGACGTCGAGCAGGCCGGCCTGCAGCGCTTCCGTGGCGGGCGTCTGCTCGAGGTTCGACAGGTCCAGCGTGGCCGGGTCCATGTGGTTGGCGCGGAACATCCGGTCCATGATGTCGGGCACGCCGCTGCCGGCCTTGTCGACGTTGATGCGCAAGCCCTTCAGCTGGGGCAGCGAAGTCAGCGTGCCGGTCTTGCGATCGATCCGCTTCGCAGCGTCGGTGCGGTAGAAGAACCACAGCGGCTCGAAGAACAGGCTGCCGAGCGAGGTCAGTCCACCTTGCTCGTCCTTCACCGGATCGGTGCTGCCACCGCGCACGAAGGCGACGTCGGCGGCGTCGCTGCGCAGCAGTTCGAGGTTGTCCAGCGAGCCATCGGTGGCTTTCAGTTCGACCTCGATGCCATGCGTCTTGAGGGCTTCGGCGTAGCGCTTGCCGAAGCCGGCATAGGCGCTGCCGGCGGGGCCGGTGGCCATCACGACCCGCTTCGGCGGCTGCGGCTGCAGCCACCAGTAGGCGGCGACCAGCAAGGCGATGACGAGGAAGATGACGGGCCCGGCGGAGGCAATCAGGTCGCGGATCGACAACAGGAACAGGCGGATGGCTTGGGGCATGCGGCAGCGGTTTGGAACAGGGCTCGAGGACGCCGCGGACGCGGCAGCGGGATTGTCTGTGCTTTCCGCGCCCGGCTGGTTACAAAGCGCATGCCGGGCGCGCGCGCTGCCCGCGCATACCAAGGCCTGGCCGAGGCGTCAATTCGTCCGCCCGTCTTATTGAGCGCAGCGCGATGTGCGGGCCCAATGACGGGATCATGAAGAAGCTCAAGATCCGTCTGCTGTTCGCCGCCAGGATGCTCGTGGCGTCGCTCGCGGTCGCGCTGCTGCTGCTGATCGCCGGCCGCGACCTGTTCACCCTGATCTCGCCGGTCAAGCTGCTGCTGTATGCGGGGCTGGGCGCGCTGCTGCTGATCGGCGTCGTGTCGGCGCACGCCGCTGCCCTTTGCGCTATGTCTTCCGTCAGGGGCGTTCAGGACAGGTCCGCGGCGGCCGGAAAATAGCTGTCGCCGATGCGCACCGAGCGTGCCGCGCGCACCGCGCGCACGGTCGCCAGCGCCACCGCTTCGGCCGCCATGGTGCCGAGCACCGTCATGCCGGGCGCGTCGCCCTCCAGGGGCACGCGGCCGGTCGCCAGCGCGAACAGCGTGTCGCCGTCGCTCATCGTGTGGACCGGATTGATCGCCCGCGCCAGGCCGTCGTGCGCGACCGCGGCGAGCCGGTTGGCCTGCACCTTGGACAGCACCGCGTCGGTGGCGACCACGCCCAGCGTGGTGTTGGTGCCGGCCAGGAGCGGCTTCGGCAAGTCGCCGCGCAGCAGGGCGCGGCGGATGTCGAGCAGGGCGCTGCCATCCTCCGTGCGCGCCCCGGCGACGACTTGCGCGGTGTTCGGGTCGATGACGTCGCCGAGCGCGTTGCAGGCGATCAGCGCGCCGACCGTGACGCCGTTGACCGTGACCGATGCGGTGCCGATGCCGCCCTTCATGGCCCGATCGATGCCGAACAGCTTGCCCACCAGCGCGCCGCTGCCGGCGCCCACGTTGCCCTCGGCCGGCGCCGCGCGGGAAGCCGCCGCGCAGGCGGCATAGCCGGCATCGGCGTCGGGCCGGATGCGGGCGTCGCCGACCGGCAGGTCGAACAGCACGGCGGCCGGGACGATCGGCAGCGTGCCGAAGCGGACGTCGAGCCCGACGCCCCGCTCCTCGAGCCAGCGCATGGCGCCATCCGCGGCGGCCAGGCCCCAGGCGCTGCCGCCGGCCAGCATCACGGCATGGACCTGCTGAACCAGGTTGCCCGGGGCCAGCAGGTCGGTCTCGCGGGTGCCGGGTGCCGCGCCGCGCACGTCGACGCCCGCGACCGCGCCTTCGCGCGCGAGGATCACGGTGCAGCCGGTGGGCCGGCGCGGGTCGCTGTAGTGGCCGACTTCGATGCCGGCGACATCGGTGATGGCGCCGGCGCCCGGCGTTGTGGGGGAAGAGTGTTCAGGCATCGGCCGCGATTATCGGCCGCGCCTCAGCGCCCGCGCTTGGCCGGCAGCGCCACGCCACGCTCGCCCAGCAGGTCGCGCAGGATCGCCGGGTCGTCGGTGATGATGCCGTCGACGCCCCAGTCGAGCAGCCGCGCCATGTCGGCGCGCTGGTTCACGGTCCAGGGCAGCACCGCGAGGCCGAGCGCATGCGCCTCCTGCACCTGCGCCGGCGTCAGGTCGTTGTAGGCGGGCGACCAGATCAGCGGCGCCCCGGTCGCGCCCGCGGCGGCCTTCACGAGCCGCGGCGCGCTGCCGAAATCCTCGAGCCGCAAGCCGGCGGTCCAGCGGCTGTCCTTGAGGGTGCGGGCGCTCGTGAGGTAGGCGCGCGGCATCTGCGGCGCCGCCTGGCCGACCAGGGCCAGCGAGCGCCAGTCGAAGCTCTGCACCGTCACGCGCTGCGCCATGCCGGCCTTGTCGATCTCGGCCAGCAGCGCACGGACCATCTGCTCGGGGGAGGCCGTCTCTTCCGGCAGGGCGGGATCGAGCTTGGTCTCGATGTTGAAGCGAAGCTTCGAGGCGCCGAGCTGGTCGACGCGCGCGAACAGCGCGGCCAGCGTCGGGATGCGCTCACCGTCGCTCCACAGCTGCTTCGGGAAGGGCTTGCCGTAGCTGCTCGCGGGATCGATGCGGCCGACGTCGTAAGTCTGCAGTTGCGCCAGCGTGAGCGAGCGGATCGAAGGTCCCTTGGCCTTCAGGAAGTTGCCGCGGGCGTCGCGCGTGTGCTCGGGATTGAGCAGGGTGTCGTGCGAGATCACGACCACGTCGTCGGCGCTCAGGCCGATGTCGAGCTCCAGCGTGGTGACGCCGATCTCGATCGCGTTCGAGAAGGCGCTGAGCGTGTTCTCGGGCGCCAGCGCGCGGCCGCCGCGATGGGCCTGGAGGTCGATAGCGCGCTGCTGCTTGGGCGCCGGCGCCGCGCAGCCGGCCAGCAACAGCGCCGACGCGATCCACAGCAAGGGTCCGGGCCGCAGGCGCTTCGGGAGATGTTTCATTTCAGCGCTACGGTGATGCCGTCGTCCTGCACCGTGATGTCGCCGATCTCGTAGGTCTTGCGGCCGACGGTGAGTTCCTCGGGCTTGAAGGTGCGCAGCGGCTGGTCGCGCAGCAGTTCCTGCGCGACCACGGCGCCGATCTGCTGCAGGCGCTCGGCATCGCGGCCGCTCAGGCCCTGCAGCTCGATCCGGTCGGCCTGCGGGCGGTCGAGCCGCAGGGCACGCGCCGCGGCGTCGTACTTGAGCGCGCTGCTGACCGAGACCAGGCCTTCCACCGAGGACGGCTTCAGCAGCGGGCTGGCGATGGTCAGCACCGCCGTGATCGCCGCCCGGTTGTTGCGGGCGTCCAGCGACAGCTGCGGGTCGCGCAATGACACCGTGAAGATCTCGGCGTAGCGCTGCTGCACCGGGAAGCGCTTCGCGACCTGCGCCTGCAGCTCGTCGCGGCTGGCGGTGTATTCGCTGGTGAAGAAGTTGAAGCCGGCCAGGGCGGCCAGCGGCGCTGAAAGGGCGACGCCGCCCAGCAGGGCGCCCAGCAGCCGGCGGCGGGAGGATTGAGACGTGCGAAGTGGCATAGCGCTCGGAGCTTGCCACAGGCCGGGGGTTCCCGGCCGCCCGCTTCAATCGTGCAAGGATGAAAGAAACTGTTGCAGCTCGGGCGTCTTGGGACTGCCGAACAACTCCGCCGGCGGCCCCATCTCGTGCACCCGGCCCTGGTGCATGAAGATCACGCGGTCGCTGACCTTGCGCGCGAAGCTCATCTCGTGCGTGACCATCAGCAGGGTCATGCCCTCGACCGCCAGCGATTCCACCACGCGCAGGACTTCGCCCACCAGCTCGGGGTCGAGCGCCGAGGTGATCTCGTCGCACAGCAGCACCGCCGGCTCCATCGCCAGCGCGCGGGCGATCGCCACGCGCTGCTGCTGGCCGCCCGAGAGCTGGTCGGGCATGGCATCGAACTTCTCGGCCAAGCCGACGCGGGTGAGCAGTTTGCGCGCCTGCGAGGCGGCTTCGACGCTGCTGCGCTTCTTGACCAGGGTCGGCGCCAGCATCACGTTGCGTCCGACCGTCAGGTGCGGGAACAGGTTGAAGCTCTGGAAGATCATGCCGACGTGCTGGCGCAGCTCGCGCATCGCCATCGCGCTCTCGTGCAGCAGCGGCTTGCCGTCGACCGTGAGCGAGCCTTCCTGGAACACCTCGAGGCCGTTGATGCAGCGCAGGAGGGTGCTCTTGCCGGAGCCGCTCTTGCCGATGATCGCGATCACCTCGCCGCGCCGGACTTCGAGGTCGATGCCCTTGAGCACCTCGTTGCTGCCATAGGACTTGCGCAGCGCCGTGATGCGCACGATGGGCGCGGCGGACAATCTGGCCGCCGGTGCGGCTTCGGATGCAGGGGCTTCAGCGACGAGCGACATTGATCTTCCTCTCGAGATTCTTGGCGTACAGGCTCACGGGAAAGCACAGCACGAAATAAAGCAGGGCGACGCAGCTGAACACCACGAAGGGCTTGAAGGTGGCGTTCGAGATCATGCTGCCGGCCTTGGTGAGCTCGATGAACCCGATCACCGAGGCCAGGGCCGTGCCCTTGATGACCTGCACCAGGAAGCCGACCGTCGGCGCCACCGCGATGCGCGTGGCCTGCGGCAGGATCACGTGGCGCATCTGCTCGCCGAAGCTGAGGGCCAGGCTGCCCGAGGCCTCCCACTGGCCCTTCGGAATGGAAGCCACGCAGCCGCGCCAGATCTCGGTCAGGAAGGCGCTAGTGTAGAGCGTGAGCGCCACCGAGGCCGCGGTCCAGGCCGAGACGTCGATGCCGAACAGCGCGATGCCGAAGTAGGCCAGGAACAGCTGCATCAGCAGCGGCGTGCCCTGGAAGACCTGCACGTAGAGCCCGATCAGCCGATCGGCGACCGGACCGCCCGACAGCCGCGCGAACAGCAGCAGCCCGCCCACCACGCCGCCGCCCACGAAGGCGATCAGCGACAGCGCCACGGTCCAGCGCAGCGCCAGCAGCAGGTTGCGCAGGATGTCCCAGAGGGAGAAATCGGTCATGGGCGTGTCACCTGCCGAAGAAGTACTTGGGGCCGGCCCAGTTGAGCAGGCGGCGGGCAGCGACCGACAACGCGAGGTAGATCACGGTGGCGATGATGAAGGCCTCGAAGGCGCGGAAGTTGCGGCTCTGGATCAGGTTGGCCGCGTAGCTCAGTTCCTCGGTGGAGATCTGGCTGCACACGGCCGAACCCAGCATCACGATGATGATCTGGCTCACCATCGCGGGCCAGACCTTCTTCATCGCCGGCGGCAGCACCACGCGCAGGAACACCTGCACCTTGTTGAGCGCCAGGCTCACGGCGGCCTCGATCTGGCCGCGCGGCGTGGCCTCGATGCCGGCGCGGATGATCTCCGTTGCATAGGCGCCGAGGTTCAGCACCATCGCGATCACCGACGCCACTTCCGGCGACAGCTTGAAGCCGGCCGCCGGCAGGCCGAAGAAGATGAAGAACAGCTGCACGATGAAAGGCGTGTTGCGGATCAGCTCGACGTAGCTGCCGACCACCCAGCGCAGCCAGGTCGGGCCGCTGGCGCGGGCCCAGGCGCAGGCCACGCCGACCACCATGCCGATCACGGTCGCGATCGCCGTGAGCCCGAGCGTCCAGACCACGCCCCGCACCAGAAGGGGCCACTGGCCGAGGACCGCGCCGAAGTCGAATTCGATGCCCATGGGAGGCCGTCGCGTTCAGACCGGAAGGTCGCCGGCCGGACGGCCCAGCCACTTCTTCGCCATCGTGTCGAGCGTGCCGTCCTTCTTGGCGTTGGCGATGATCTCGTTGACCTTGGCCTTCAGCGGGTCCTCGCCCTTGGCGATGCCGATGAAGCAGGGGCTGTCCTTGAGCAGCAGCTTGTACTCGGCGCCGAGCTGCGGGTTCTTCTGCATCATGTCGCCGGCGACCGCGGCGCTGGTGGCCAGGGTCTGGGTCTGGCCGGCCACGAAGGCGGCGATGGTGGCGTTGTTGTCCTCGAAGCGCTTGTACTCGAGGCTGGCCGGTGCGACCTTGGCGAGTTCCTGGTCTTCCATCGCGCCGCGCGTCACGGCGACCGTCTTGCCGCCCATGTCGGCGAAGCTCTTGATGTTGGCGCTCTTGGCTGCGTACACCGCCTGGAAGAAGGGCGCATAGGCGGCCGAGAAATCGATCACCTTCTCGCGTTCGGCGTTCTTGCCGAGCGTGGAGATCACGAGGTCGGCCTTGCGGGTCTGCAGGTAGGGGATGCGGTTGGCGCTGGTCACCGGCACCAGCTCGACCTTGACGCCCAGCTTGCTGGCGATCAGCTGCGCCATCTCGACGTCGAGGCCTTGCGGCGTCATGGTCTTGTCGACCGAGCCGTAGGGCGGATAGTCGGTGGGCACCGCGATCTTGATCAGCTTGGCCTTCATCACGTTGTCGAGTGCGCTCTGGGCATGCGAGATGCCGGTGGCGAACATCGCGGCCGCGGCGAGGGCGAGCGCGAAGCTGCGCTTGGTTTGCTTCATAACAGGGCTCCTAGGTAGGTCGATGAATCGTCGGGTGAAGGTTCGGGCGCGGCCGCCTTCCGGCTCTTTCCGGGGAGGCCGGCTCGCAAGAGCCGTGCCTCTTCTCTGGGGTCGGCGGCCGTGCCCTGTATCGGTGCCAGCGCGTCCCGCAACTGGGCCAGCGGGTCGGCCGGGGTCTGCACCCGCAGTGCCGATTGCACGGTGCCGATGTGCTCGCTCATCAGCGATTCGGCGGCCGCGGTGTCGCCGCGCTCGAGCGCCGCCACGATGCGCACGTGGTCCTCGCAGGACTGCGCCGCATCGTGCGAGGACTGGTAGAGCATCGCGATCAGCGTGGTGCGCGCGGTGAAGTCGCGCAGCGTGTCGGCCAGCAGCGAGTTGCCCAGGCATTCGGCCAGGCAGACGTGGAAGTCGCCGAGCAGGTAGCTGCGGTTGCCGATGTCGCTTTCCTTGAGCGCCGCCTTCTCGCGCTTGAGGTGCGCCTTGAGGGCCCGCAGCGCGTCGCGGCCGATGGCGCCGGCGCTGCGGATCAGGCCCGACTCGATGACGCGGCGGGCCTCGAAGGCCTCGCGCGCCTCGTCCTGCGAGGGCTCGATCACGAACCAGCCGCGGCGCGCGCTCACCGTGACGATGCCGCGCGCGGCGAGCCGGGTCAGCGCCTCGCGCACGATGGTGCGGCTGCAGTCGAACAGCATCGCGAGCTGCTGTTCGCCCAGGCGGGCGCCGGGCGCGAGCTTCTGCGCCATCACCGCTTCGACGATGCGTGCACTGATTTCGGGAGCGGTGATGGACATGGCGCTGCATACCAGCAGCTTTCATGCCTGCTTGTATGCAAGCCTGGGCCCCGGGCGAAAAAAAGGCCCGCACGAAGCGGGCCGAACCTTGATTGCACTTGCAGCAATGAACTAACACCCCGATTTTCGCGCCGTCTGGCGCTTTCGGGTGTGAAAAATTCGTCGGATCACGACTGTTACCTGCCGGTGCTAGAGCCCCATGAACTCAGAGATCTTCCGGACCACCGACTTCGGCTCCGCCGCCGTCGCAGTCGGCGTGGTGTCCGGCGGCGGGGCGCGGCGCGCCGCCACGGATTCCAGCGCCAATGCGACCCGGACCGACGGCTCGTCGTCGCGCTGCCTCCACGCCCGGGCGACCCGGAGCAGTTCGGCCGGGCTCAGCGGGCGCGGCGGAAGAGGGCGCTCGAGGGAGGCGGCCTCGTTCGGCGAAGCGGGCTCGGGCGGCAAGCGGAAGCGGCGCTGGCCGAACAGGCCATCGGGCGTGGGCCGGCGGGAAAAATAGAGATGTTCCATGTAACCCATTTTGACTACATGTCCACGCATTCAGAAGCCCCCGAAAGGTGTAGGGCTCAGTCCATCTTGGCGCCTGAGGCCTTCACCGCCTGGTCCCAGCGCGGCGTCTCCGAGGCCAGGAACCTGGCGAAGTCCTCGCTCCCCAGGAAGGCCGGATCGGCGCCCTGGCTCACCATGCGCTCGCGCACCTCGGGGCTGGTCAGCACCTGCCTGAACGCATCGCTGAGCCTGGCGACCACGTCCTTGGGGGTGCCCGCGGGGGCCAAAAAGCCGTAGAAGCCGACCACCTCGAAGCCCTTGATGCCGGCCTCGATCACGGTCGGCACATCGGGCAATGCCGGGTTGCGGGCCGCGCTGGTCACGGCCAGCGCGCGCACCTTGCCCTGCTTGTGGTAATTGGCGGCCTGCGGGATCGATTCGGCCATGAACTGCACCTGCCCGCCCATCAGGTCGGTGAAGGCCGGCGCGCTGCCGCGGTAGGGGATGTGAACCATGTAGAGGCCGGTCGCGCTCTTGAACATCTCGGGCACCAGGTGGCTGATGCCGCCGTTGCCGGCCGAACCGTAGTTGATCTGGCCGGGCCGGGCGCGCGCGTAGTCGATGAACTGCCGCAGGCTGGTGACCGGCAGCTTGGGCGTCACCAGCAGGGCGAGCGGCTGCATCGCGGTGCGGGCGATCGGCGTGAAGTCGCGCAGCGTGTTGTACGGCAGCTTGGCGTACAGCGCGCCGTTGATCACCGCCACGCCGGTGTTGGCGAGCATCAGGGTGTAGCCGTCCGGGGCGCTCTTGGCCACCGCCTCGGCGCCGACCGAGCCGCCGGCGCCCGGCTTGTAGTCGACGATCACGGGCTGGCCCAGCACCGCCTGCAGCCGGTCGGTGAGCAGGCGGGCGTGCTGGTCGAGCGGGCCACCGGCCGGGAAGCCGATGACGACCTTGACCGGCTTGTCGGGAAAGGCCGCCATGGCGGCGGCCGAGACCGTCAGCCACAGCAGCGCAGCGATGCCTTTGCGGGCGAAGTTCATGGGATGTCTCCTCTTGGTGAGGAGATCATAAGCAGCGCCCGGCGGCCGCCCGGCCTCAGCTCTTGAGCGTGGCCTTGAAGCTGATCTCGGGCACGCTGGCCAGCGCCTTCGACAACGGGCAGCCTTCCTTGGCGCCTTGCGCCAGCTGCTGGAACTTGGCGTCGTCGATGCCGGGCACCACCGCCTCGAGTTCGAGCTGGATGCGGTCGATCTTGAAGCCCGGGCCGTCCTTGGCCAGCCGTACCGCGGCCTTGGTGTCGATCGAGGTGGCCGTGAGCCCGGCGCCCTCGAGTGCGAAGGCGAAGGCCATGGTCAGGCAGCCGGCGTGCGCCGCGCCCAGGATCTCCTCGGGGTTGGTGCCGCGCTTGTCGTCCTCGAAGCGACTGGCGAATCCGTAGGGATAGTCCTTGAGCGCCCCGGTCTCGGTGCTGATCAGGCCCTTGCCGGTCTTGCCGGCGCCTTCCCAGTGAACGCTCGCGTGCTTGTCTGCTGCCATGGAAACTCCTGGTCGAGTGGTTTGAGAGCCTGCTCTTTTACGGCAGATCGGGCCTCGCGTCTGTCGGTCGATGGTGGTATTTGCGGCTGACCCGAAGGGCTCGGCGCGCGAGTCGCCCAGGTGACGGCCGTGGGGGCTTCCCCGATGCGGCGATGGGGGCGGCATCGTAGGCTCTCACGCTCTCAGGAGACTGTATGGATCGACCGCACTACAAGTTCTGGCCCCAGCGCCTGCCCCATTCGATCACCGTGCCCGCGACCTCGCTGTGGCACAACCTGGCGGTCAACGCCGCGCGCTACCCGCGCAAGCCCGCGCTGGTCTTCTTCGGCAGCGAGATCAGCTATGCCGAGTGCGCGGCCCAGGCCGAGCGGCTGGCCGGCACCCTGCATGCCCTGGGCGTGCGGCGCGGCGACCGCGTCATCCTCGACATGCAGAACTGCCCGCAGCTGGTGATCGCGCATTTCGCGATCCTGCGCGCCAACGCGGTGGTGGTTCCGGTCAATCCGATGAACCGGGCCGAGGAGCTCAAGCACTACATCCTCGACCCCGACGCCAGGTTCGCGATCACCACCGGCGACCTCGCGCCCGAACTCGCCAAGGCCAGCAATGCGCTCGATCCCAAGGACCGGCTCGCGCACATGATCGTCACCCAGTTCACCGACGCCTTCGATGCCGAGGTCGCGGGCGACGAGGCGCCGGCTGCGGCCTGGCGCGACTGGCTGCTGACGCAGCATCCGCTGCCCACCCTCGAGGGCGGCGCCGTGATGCGCTGGACCGACGCGCTGGCGGCCGGCCATGCGCCGCCCGAGCACGTGGTCGGTGCCGACGACATGGCGCTGCTGCCCTACACCAGCGGCACCACCGGCCTGCCCAAGGGCTGCATCCACCACCATTCGAGCCTGATGCACAACGCCTGTGCCAGCCAGCTCTGGGGCCTGGGTTCGGCCGAGGCGGTGGTGCTGGCCGTGGTGCCGATGTTCCACATCACCGGCGTGGTCAGCATGATGCACACGACGGTGCTGATCGGCGGCACGCTGGTCATCATGCCGCGCTGGGATCGCGACGTGGCCGGGCGGCTGATCTCGCGCCGCAAGGTGACGAGCTGGACCAACATCCCGACCATGGTCATCGACCTGATGGCCAGCCCCAATTTCGCCAGCTACGACCTCAGCAGCCTGAGCTACATCGGCGGCGGCGGTGCCGCGATGCCGCAGGCCGTCGCCCAGCGACTGTTCGAGCAGTTCGGACTCAGGTACCAGGAGGGCTACGGCCTCACCGAGACCGCCGCGCCCTCGCACGCCAACCCGTTCGAGAACCCGAAGCAGCAATGCCTGGGCATCCCCTACATGGGCACCGACGCGCGGGTGGTCGACCCCGACACGCTGGTCGAAATGCCGGTCGGCGAATCGGGCGAGATCATCATCCACGGCCCGGAAGTGTTCCAGGGCTACTGGAAGCGGCCCGACGCCACGGCCGCCGCCTTCGTCGAGTTCGAAGGCAAGCGCTTCTTCCGCTCGGGCGACATGGGCCGGATGGACGAGGACGGCTATTTCTTCATGACCGACCGCTTGAAGCGCATGATCAACGCGAGCGGCTTCAAGGTTTGGCCGGCCGAGGTCGAGCTGCTGATGTTCCGCCATCCTGCGATCCAGGAGGCCTGCGTGATCGCCACCAAGGACGACTATCGCGGCGAGTCGGTCAAGGCGGTGGTGGTGCTGCGCCCGACTCACAAGGAGACGACCGAGCAGGAGATCATCGACTGGTGCCGCGAGAACATGGCGGTCTACAAGATCCCGCGCGCGGTGCAGTTCGTCGACGCCTTGCCCAAGAGCGGCAGCGGCAAGGTGATGTGGCGGCTGCTGCAGGAAGCCGAAAGCGGCTCCAAATAAGGAACAGGCGCTGCGGTTTCCGCAGCCAGGACGCACACCCGGGGCGGGTGTGCGCTGCCGCCCGAGGATGCCCCTCGACGCGATGCATGACGCCCCCGGCGTGAGCCCGCCCCAGGCATGGAACCCATGGAACGCCCGTGACCGGTGCAAACCCGGTGGTCCTTCGCCCCAAAATTAAGTATGTTCTCCATTCAAATGGAGAAGTTACTTACTTAACGCTGGCACGGTTTCTGCGTATCCCGCTCCAGACAACCCGTCGGCACTCGAGGACCGTTCATGACTGCTTATGCCTACAACGCCTGGTATCCGCTCGCCTGGTCGAGAGACATCGGACGCGACATCGTCACCCGGCGCGTGCTCGAGGAAGACCTCGCGATCTACCGTACCGAGGAGGGCAGCGTCGCGGCGCTGGAAGACGCCTGTCCGCACCGCCTGGCGCCGCTGTCGATCGGGCGGCTGCATGGCGACGCCATCCAGTGCGGCTACCACGGCCTGACCTTCGACTGCAGCGGCCGCTGCGTCATCGCCCCGGGCATGGCGCGCCCGCCCGAGAGCTTCCGCGTGCGCAGCTACCCGACGGCCGAGAGCATGGGGATGGTCTGGGTGTGGATGGGCGAGCCGGCGCGGGCCGATCGCAGCCAGGTGTTCCACCTGCCGGAGTACGACGACGCGGGCTACAGCGTGGTCGAGGGCGATGCGCTGCTGGTGCAGTCGAACTACCTGAGCCTGGCGGACAACCTGTGCGATCCGACGCACGTCGTCTACGTGCACCAGAGCACGCTCGCCAGCGCAGGCCGCGAGGAGACGCGGGTGCAGCACGAACGCCAGGGCAACAAGGTCGTGACCTGGCGCTGGGTCATCGACGGGCCGCTCATTCCGATCTTCGAAGGCCTCAAGGACTTCGGGGGCAATGTGGACCGCTGGCACTACTACCACTACCACGCGCCGAGCATCGCGGTGATCGACTTCGGCTCGGCCCGCACGGGCACCGGCGCGCCGGAGGGGAATCGCGAGGACTGCATCCAGATGTACGCCTGCCACTTCATCACGCCGATCGACCAGCGCAGCTGCGTACAGCACTGGCTCTGCATCAAGAACTCGCCCGCCGATCCGCAGATCGACGAACGCCTGCGCAGCAACCTGCGGCTGGCGTTCAACGAAGACAAGCGCGTGCTCGAGGCGATACAGCGCAACGAGGACAAGCCGCGCCAGTGGCATCGCATCCATCTCGGGCTCGACGGCTCGTCGATCAAGATGCGCCGCATCGTCGAGGAGATGGCCGCCGAGAAGAACTGATTCGAGCCCCGACGCTCCCCCGCCCCGAACCCCACGCTCTCGCCAGAAAGGACCCCCCGCCATGAAAACCGCGCTCTCCGTGTCCGCCCGCCTGCTGGCGGCCTCTGTCTGCATCGCCGGCGGCAGTGCCGCCGCGCAGGCGCCGATCAAGATCGGCGAGATCAACAGCTACAAGGCCCTGCCGCAGAACCTGGTGCCCTACAAGCAGGGCTGGCTGCTGGCGCAGGAGGAAGTGAACGCCGCGGGCGGCGTGCTCGGCAGAAAGCTCGAGACGGTGTTTCGAGACGACAACGGCAATCCCGGCGACGCGGTGCGCATGGCGGAGGAACTGCTGTCGCGCGAGAACGTCGACATCCTGGCCGGCGTCACCCTGTCCCATGTCGGGCTGGCGCTGACCGACTTCGCCAAGCAGAAGAAGGTCTTCTTCCTGGCCTCGGGCCCCTTGAGCGACAAGGTCGTGTGGGACAACGGCAATCGCTACACCTACCGGCTGCGTTCGGGCACCCATGCGCTGGCCTCCTCGGTCATCGGGGAGGCCGCCAAGCTGGGCAAGAAGCGCTGGGCGGTGGTCTACCCCAACTACGAGTACGGGCAGGCGGCCGTGGCCGCCTTCAAGGAGGGCATGAAGAAGGTGCAGCCGGACATCGAGTTCGTGGCCGAGCAGGCGCCCCCGCTCGGCAAGATCGACGCCGGCGCGGTGGTGCAGGCGCTGGCCGACGCCAAGCCGGACGCGATCTTCAACGTGATGTTCGGCAGCGACCTCACCAAGCTCGCGCGCGAAGGCAAGACCCGGGGCCTGTTCGAGGGCCGCGACGTCGTGAGCCTGCTGACCGGCGAGCCCGAATACCTCGACCCGCTCAAGGGCGACGCTCCGGTCAACTGGATCGTCACGGGCTATCCCTACGCCAACATCGACACGCCCGAGCACAAGGCCTTCCTGGCCGCCTACCAGAAGAAGTACAACGACTATCCGCGCCTCAACTCGATCGTCGGCTATGCCACGGTGAAGGCCATCGCCGCCGGCGTCCAGAAGGCCGGCTCGACCGATACCGAGAAGCTCATCGCGGCCTTCAAGGGACTGCAGTTCGGCTCGCCCTTCGGCCCGGTGGTCTTCCGGCCGCAGGACAACCAGTCGACGCTGGGCATCTTCGTCGGCCGCACGGCGGTGCAGGACGGCAAGGGCGTGATGCCTTCGGGCAGCTATGTCGACGGCGCGAAACTGCAGCCGCCCGAAGAGCAGATCCGCAAGCTGCGCAACGCGCCATGAGTGCCGCAGCCGGGACCCTGCCGCCGATCGGCTGCAACGGCAGGGGCGCGCAGGCTTCTTCGCTCGCGGCGCCGGTGTCGCTGGTCGAGCCGCCGATCGAGGAGCAGTTCAGGCTGGTGCGGGAGACCGGCGCCTTCGACTTCTTCGATCGTCTGCCGCTGCCGGGCCAGGTCGACGCCTACCTGCGCTGCATCGAGCGCTTCGGCCTTCCGGTGCACACCGCGAGCTGGTTCTATGCGCTGGGCCGCGACGAGCCCCTGCTGGCCGAGAAGCTTCGCCTGGCCTCGGACATCGGCGCGGCGACGCACAACATCATGCTGTACTGGCACGCCGCCGACGGCCGCCCGATCGCCGACGACGAGGTGGTGGACTTCTACCTGCGCGCCTACGACCAGGGCATGGCGCTCGGCGTCGAGCCGGCCTTCGAACTGCACGTCAACATGTGGAGCGAGGACCCGCGCCGCATCGCTCCGGTGGCGCAGGCGGTGCAGCGGCGGGGCATTCCGTTCCGCTTCACGCTCGACTACAGCCATGCGATCTTCAAGATCGGCAATCCGCAGGAGCTCGCGATCTGCGGGTTGACGCAGGATGTCGCCGACGGCCGCGCCGTGCTGGACCCTTTGCAGCGCGGCAACTTCGTCGACCAGTGGCTCGAGATGGGCATCGTGCGCTGGCTGCAGGTGCGCAGCGTGGCGCCGAACGGGCCGCGCAATCTCTGGTCGATCAACGACCCCGCAAGCGCGGTCGCGGCCGTGCCCGAGCATTCGATCTTTCCCTACGCTGCCGGCGAACCGGGTCGAGGCATCCTCTATCCCTTCGCCGAGCCGGCGGCCGGCGAATGGCACTCGGACTGGAAGCCGGAGGCGCTGGCATGCACGCGCGAGGTGGTGCGCAAGGTGCTCGCCCACCACCGCAGCCACGCCGATTCGCCGCTGCGCTGGATCACGACGGAGATGATCAACCTGCCCGACTACGCGCACAACGCGCGCTTCTCGCTGATCGGCCAGAACGCCGCCATCGCGGGTTTCGTGCGCGACACCTGGGCGGCATCGGCGCCGGACTGATCACTTCTTCGCGGCGGCGGCGGGCTTGCGCCGGGTCTTCGGCGCTGCAGTCGCCGGCAGCGGGGCGTCGCGATTCGCGAGCATGCCGAGCACCACGTCGCAGATGTGCTTGCGCCATGCCGCGCGCCGTGGACGGCTCATCAGGTCGGCGCCGATCCAGGTCGAGCAGGTGTACTGGTTCGAGACGTAGAAGAAGCCGAGCGACATGATCGTCATCAGCACGTGCTCGGACGACACGTCCTGCCTGAACACGCCCCGGGCCTGACCGCTGGCGAGCAGGGTCTCGACCGTCTGCACCAGCGGCAGCGTGGTGCGCTCCAGCTGTGCCGACTGGCGGATGTGCCTGCCGTGCAGCAGGTTCTCGTTCATCAGCAGGCGCACCAGGTGAGGGTGGGACTGGTAGTGGTCCCAGGAATGCATCACCAGCTGCCGCATGCCTTCGACCGGATCGTCGGGCGTCACGAACGCCCGCTGCGCGGCGATCATGTCTTCGTAGATCTTCGCCAGCACCGCCTGGTAGAGGCGTTCCTTGTTGCCGTAGTAGTAATACAGCATCCGGTCGACGGTGCCGGCGGCCGCGCTGACGCGCTCGATCCGGGCGCCGGCGAAGCCGTGCTCCGAGAACTCCTCGATCGCCGCTGCAAGGATGCGGGTCTCGAGCAGGTCCGAATGCTCGCGCCGCGCGCGCCTGCGCGTCGGGCCGCCTTCGGCCGGCGTCGGCGGGTCGTCCGCGGGTGCCGCGGAGCGGGCGTTGCGAGCGGCGGAAGAAGATCGTTCTGGCACGTGGAAAGCGCTCCGTCTATTCGAATTCGACCTCGGCCTCGATCTCGACCGGGATGTTGAAGGGCAGTTCGGCCATGCCGACCGCGCTGCGCGCGTGCGCTCCGGCCTCGGGTCCGTAGAGTTCGAGGATCAGCGTCGAGAAGCCGTTGATCACCTCCGGCATGCGCATGAAGCCCGGCGCGGCGTTGACCATGCCGAAGACCCGCACCCAGGCCGTGATGCGGTCGAGGTCGCCCAGGGCGCGCTGCAGGCTCGCGAGGATCGCCAGCCCGGTCAGCTGAGCGGCTTGGAAACCCTGCTCCACGGTGAGTTCGCGCCCGAGCTTGCCGAGCGGCTCGGCAAAGCCGCCGCTGGCGGCGAGCGGTCCGTGGCCGGAGACCAGCGCCCGGCGCCCCACGAGCCGCACCGGCGGGAAGGGCAGCAGCACGCCCGGCGGCGGCGCGGCGGGGGGCGGCAGCGCGAGTCCCAGGCGCTGGAGCTTCTGTTCGATGCGTGTCATTCGGTCTTCTCCTTGGCGCGGACGTCGGCCACCACCCGCGCATAGCGCTGGAAGCTCCAGTAAGCGCTGGCCCAGTCCATCAGCACGACGAAGCGGTTGCGAAAGCCGATCAGGAAGTAGATGTGAGCGAACAGCCAGAACAGCCAGGCCAGCTTGCCCGAGAAGCGCATCGGGCCGAAGGGCGTGCCGAGGTCGACCACGGCCGAGTTGCGGCCGATGGTGGCGAGGTTGCCGTAGTCGCGGTAGCGGAAGGCTTCGGTCGGCTGGCCTGCGATGCGGCGCAGGACATTCGAGGCCGCGGCGCGTCCCATCTGCTTGGCGCCGGGCGAGACGCCGGGCACCGGCGTCGGCTCCTTGCCGGGCTGGTGGCTCATCGCGGCCGCGAGATCGCCGACCACGCTGATATCGGGCCGGCCCGGCAGGCTGAGGTCGGGCAGGACCTTGACCCGGCCGGCGCGGTCGGTCTCGGCACCGGTGGCCGCGGCCAGCATCCGGCCGAGCGGCGAGGCCGCGACGCCGGCGGCCCAGACCACGCAGCCGCAGTCGATGCGGTGGCTGCCGAGACCGGCGCCGCCGTCGCTGAAAGGGGAGGCGATCTGCAGTCCGGTGGCGTCGATGGAGGTGACACGCGCGTTTAGCCTGACCTGCACGCCGAGCTTCTGCAACTGCTCCAGGGCGCGCTGGCTCAGCGACTCGGGCATGGCCTGCAGCACGCGGGGGCCGCCTTCGATCAGCAGCACCTCGGCGCTGCTGGGGTCGATGCGGCGGAACTCGCCTTCGAGCGTGTGGCGCGCGATCTCGGCCAGCGTGCCGGCCATCTCGACGCCGGTCGGGCCGGCGCCGATCACCGCGAAGGTCAGCAGCGCGCGCCGCCGCACCGGATCGGTCTCGACCTCGGCCGCCTCGAAGCTCACCAGCACGCGGCGGCGGATCTCGAAGGCGTCGGCCAGGGTCTTCAGTCCCGGCGCCATCGGCTCCCAGGCGTCGTTGCCGAAGTAGCTGTGGGTCGACCCGGCGGCGACGATCAGGTGGTCCCACTCGAGGCGGCTGCCGTCGGCCAGATGCGCAGTGCGCGTGGCGGGATCGACCTGCGTCACTTCGCCCAGCAGCGTCGTGACGTTGGGCTGGCTGCGAAACAGCAGACGTATGGGGGCGGCGATCGATGGCGCCGCCAGCCCCGCGGTCGCCACCTGGTAGAGCAGCGGCTGGAACAGGTGGTGGTTGGTCTTGTCGACGATCGTGATCTCGACATCGGCCTTCTGCAGCTTGCGGGCCGCCTCCAGGCCGCCGAAACCGCAGCCGAGGATCAGGACGCGGGGGCGTCCGGAGGACGTCGTCGTCGGGGGATTGCTCATCCGCAGGATGATACGCAGACCCCTGGCAGGCTCCGGCGACTTGTGCCAAAGTGGCGCGTTCTGCCGCGCCGCCGTTCCGCACCGCGACCCGGCGCGACCTTGTCCTACGGCATGCGCCCGTCAGCATGGGCTAAAAAGCGTCAAGCAAAACCTGGAGATCCCATGAACTTGATCCGGCCCAAGCTGCCGGCGGCTGAGGCGTTGCGCGAGCGTTTCGAGGACGTGCGCGCCCACAGCCTCGCGCTCGCGGCGCCCCTGTCGGCCGAGGACCAGTGCATCCAGTCGATGCCCGACGCCAGCCCGACCAAATGGCACCTGGCGCACACCACCTGGTTCTTCGAGACCGTGCTGCTGCAGCCGCACGCGAGCGGCTACCAGGTGTTCGACCCGCGCTTCCACTACCTTTTCAATTCCTACTACGAAGCCCTGGGGCCGCGTCATCCGCGGCCGCAGCGCGGTCTGCTCACGCGGCCTTCGATCGACCAGGTGCATGACTTCCGGCGCCACGTCGATCGCGCGGTGCTGTCCCTGCTCGAGCGCGCCGGCGAGGTGGAGTGGGCGACCATCGAGCCGATCCTCACGCTGGGCCTGCAGCACGAGCAGCAGCACCAGGAGCTGATCCTCACCGACATCCTGCATGCGCTCTGGTGCAACCCCTTGCTGCCGGCCTATCGCGCGCCGGCCGGCCCGGCGCTGCGGCTCGCCGCCTCGGCGCCGCCGGTGCACTGGCTGGCGCGGCCCGGCGGCGTGGTCGAGGTCGGCCATGGCGCGCCGGGCTTCTGCTTCGACAACGAGACGCCGCGGCACGAGGTGCTGCTTCGACCGCACGCGATCGCGCACCGGCTCGTGAGCTGCGGCGACTTCGCGCAGTTCATCGCCGATGGCGGCTACCAGCGACCCGAGCTCTGGCTCTCCGACGGCTGGGCCGCGGTGCAGGCGCAGGGCTGGCGCGCACCAGCCTACTGGCTTGCGCCCGACGACCCGCGTCTGGCCTCGCAGGGCGTCCCAGCGGGCTGGCAGGTCTTCGGCCTGCATGGCGCGCGGCCTCTGGAGCCCGAGGCGCCGGTGGCCCAGCTGAGCTTCTTCGAGGCCGCGGCCTACGCCGAGTGGGCCGGTGCGCGGCTGCCGACCGAATTCGAATGGGAGGCCGCGCACGCGGCGCCCGGCATCACCCAGATGAGCGGCCACGTGTGGCAATGGACCCGCTCGTCCTACGACCCCTATCCGGGCTTCCGGCCGCTGGCCGGCATCGCGGCGGAATACAACGGCAAGTTCATGGTCGGCCAGCTGGTGCTTCGCGGCGGCAGCATCGCGACGCCGCAGGGGCACACGCGGGCCAGCTATCGCAACTTCTTCCCGCCGGCCGCGCGCTGGCAGTTCTCGGGGCTGCGGCTCGCCAAGGACCTCTGATGGGCACTCCTGCTTTCAATCTCCACGCCTTTCGCGCCGCGCAGCGGGCCGCGCCGCTGTCCGACTTCGCGCGCGAGCTGTTCGCGGGCCTGAGCCTCGATGCGCGCAGCATCTCGCCGAAGTTCTTCTACGACGTCGAGGGCTCGGCGCTGTTCGATCGCATCTGCGAACTGCCCGAGTACTACCCGACGCGCACCGAGCTGCGCATCCTCACCGAATGCGCCGGCGAGATCGCGGCCCAGATCGGGCCCGATGCCGAGATCATCGAGTTCGGCGCCGGCTCGCTGACCAAGGTTCGGCTGCTGCTCGATGCGCTCGAGTCGCCGCGTCGCTACGTGCCGATCGACATTTCGGGGGCTCATCTCGAGGCTGCCGCCGAGCGCCTGCGCGCCGACTATCCGCGCCTCGCGGTGCAGCCCGTGGTGGCCGACTACACGATGCCGCTGGTGCTGCCGCCGGCGCGCGAGAAGGGCGCCGGCCAGCGTGTGGGCTTCTTCCCGGGCTCGACGCTCGGCAATTTCTCGCCCGACGAGGCGCTGGCCTTCCTGCAGCTCGCGCACCGGCTGCTGCGCGGCGGCGGCCTGCTGCTGGGCATCGACCTCGTCAAGGACCCGGCGCTGCTGCATGCGGCCTACAACGACGCCCAGGGCGTGACCGCGGCCTTCAACCTCAACCTGCTGCGCCGCGCCAACGCCGAACTGGGGACCGACTTCGACCTGGCCGGCTTCACCCACGCGGCCTTCTACAACTCGCCCCTGCGTCGCATCGAGATGCACCTGGTGAGCCGCCGGGTGCAGGAGGTGATGCTCGACGGCCAGCGCTTCCGCTTCGAAGAAGGCGAGACGCTGCACACCGAGAACTCCCACAAGTTCACGGTCGAGGGCCTGCGCGCGCTGGCGGTCAAGGCCGGCTTCCGGCCGGCCGCGGTCTGGACCGACCCGCAGCGCCTGTTCAGCGTCCACTGGCTGCAGGCGCCCGCGGCACAATAGCGTGATGCCCCCGTTCGGGTGGGCACCCCGGAGAATCCTGATGAAAGCAGTTTGGAACGGCGTCACCGTGGCCGAGAGCGACGACACGGTGCTGGTCGAAGGCAACCACTATTTCCCCATGGAGTCGCTCAACCGCGACCACGTGACCTTCAGCAATCACAAGACCACCTGTGCCTGGAAGGGCACGGCGAGCTATTTCTCGCTGCTGGTCAACGGCGAGCTGCATGCCGATGCGGCCTGGTACTACGCGGACCCCAAGCCCGAGGCCGAGATGGTCAGGAACCGCGTCGCCTTCTGGAAGGACGTGAAGGTGACGGAGTGAGCCTTGCGTTCAGTCCTCCTTTCACGCCGCCCGACCGCCTCGTTCCCACGTTGCGCCAGGATGGCTATGCGGTGCTGAGCCCGCAGGGCGTGGCCGACTGGCTGAGCACGCCGCTGGCGCAGTTCGAGGCCCTGCACGGCGATTGGGCCCAGCTGCCGCCTGACGAATACCTGAAGGACGGCGGACGCTATCGCACGCGGCGTCATGCCTGCTTCACGGTCGATGGCGGGGCGCTCGAACAGGCGCCGCACCGGGCGCACTGGCAACCGGTCGAATACAACGCCCTGCATGGTGGCATGCAGCGCTGGTTCGCGCCGATGGAGGCCGCGACCGTGGCACAGCCGGCCTGGCAGCAGCTGATGCGCGGACTCGGCGAGGTGGCCAGCGGCATGCGCGGCGCGCAGCGCTGGTATGTCGAGGCGCACCAGTTCCGCATCGACACCGCCGACGGCATCGGCCGGCCGACGCCCGAGGGCGCCCACCGCGACGGCGTCGACCTGGTGGCCGTGGCCCTGGTCGGGCGCCACAACATCAAGGGCGGCGAGACGCGGGTGTTCGAGGCCAGCGGCCGGCGCGGCGAGCGCTTCACGCTGACCGAGCCGTGGACCCTGCTGCTGCTCGACGATGCCCGCGTGATCCATGAGTCGACGCCGATCCAGCCCCTGATCGAAGGCGAGCCGGGATGGCGCGATACGCTGGTCGTCACCTGCAGGAGCGGCGGCTTCCAGGGCGACTGACTCCGGCGCTGCCGCTCCGCAGTCGTCCTACAACCGATGGCCGTGCCTTGGATGTAAATTCGGGGCCCGGTTCGAGCGCTCGAACCCTGTAGAGAACCAAAGAGGTCTGCCATGTTCAATCACATCCTGGTCCCGATCGACGGCTCCGAAACCTCGATGCTCGCCGTCAGCAAGGCCAGTGGGCTGGCGCTGGCGTTCGGCAGCCGCATCACGCTCATCCATGTGGTGGACAACTACCCCTTCATCGGCGTCGGCGCGGATTACGCGCTGGGCCAGAACGAATACCTCGCGGCCGCCACCAGCAGCGCCAATGCGGCGCTGGCGCGCGGCGTCGCGGCATTGGCCGCCGAAGGCCTGCACAGCGACCAGCGCGTGATCGACGGCCATGTGGTGCACGAGGGCATCGTCGACACCGCGATCGCGATCGGCGCCGACCTGATCGTCATGGGTTCGCATGGGCGCACGGGCATCGAGAAACTGCTGCTCGGCAGTGTCACGCAGCGCGTTCTCCAGGACGCCAAATGCCCGGTGCTGGTGGTGCGGGGCGATCTCAGCTGAGGACGGTCTCAGGCGAACGGGGGCGGGCTCTCCAGGCGCAGCAAGCGGCCGTCGGCCGGGTGCCTGAATTCGAGCGCGGTCGCGTGCAGCAGCAGGCGCGGCGCCCGTTGCCGCACCTCCTCGCTGCCGTAGAGCGCGTCGCCGAGGATCGGATGCCCGATCGACAGCAGGTGCACGCGCAGCTGATGGCTGCGGCCGGTCAGCGGCTCCAGCCACAGGTGGCTGGCATGGCGTTCGGGCAGGGCCCGCGCAACGCGCCAGCGGGTCTGGCTGGGCTTGCCTGAGGGATCGATCTTCTGCAGCGGCCGGCGCGGCCAGTCGGCGATCAGCGGCGCATCGATCAGCGACCAGTCGTCGCCGGCCGGCAGCAGGCCGTCGACGATTGCCTCATAGCGCTTGTGCACCTGCCGCGCGGCGAAGGCGTCGCCCAGTGCCCGCTGCATCCCGGGGCTGCGCGCCATCAGCACCAGGCCGCTGGTCGCCATGTCGAGCCGGTGCACCACCAGCGCATCGGGCCAGCGGCGCTGCGCCCGGGCGCTCAGGCAGTCCTGCTTGTCCTCGCTGCGGCCGGGCACGCACAGCAGGCCGGCCGGCTTGTCGAGCACCAGCAGGTGGGGGTCTTCGTGGATCGTCTGCAGTTCGGTCATCGCAAGGCCGAGTCTAGGGCGCGAACAGGCCCTGGATGGCTCGGCTATCCTCGAAGCCAATGTCCGTCGCCCCCGCATCCGCTCGTCCCGCCAGTTTTTCCGATCTCACGCGCGAGCGGCCCTTCATGCGGCTCTGGGTGGCGCGGCTCTTCGGCACCGCGGCCAGCCAGATGCTGCTGGTCGCGATCGGCTGGCACATGTACGAGCTCACCGGCAGCGCCTGGGACCTCGGCCTGGTCGGCCTCTACCAGTTCGTGCCGGCCCTGCTGCTGGCGCTGCTGGCGGGCCACGTGGTCGACCGCCGGCACCGCGGCCGCATCGTCGCCGCCTGCTTCTCGGTGCAAGGCGCGGTGGCGCTGGTGCTGCTCCTCGCGGTGCAGCTGCGGCACGACAGCCGCGGCCTGCTGCTCGGCCTGTCGCTGGTCCTGGGCGCCGTGCGCGCCTTCCAGATGCCGGCGCAGCAGGCGCTGACGCCCCTGCTCGTGCCGCCGATGATGCTGCCTCGCGCGATGGCCTTCAGCTCGGCCGGCATGCAGGGCGCGATCATCGGCGGTCCCGCGCTCGGCGGCCTGCTGTTCGTGGCCGGCATGGGCGTGGTCTACGGCGCCGCGGTGGCCTTCTTCGTGCTGGCGGCGGCGCTGGTGCTGCGACTGCGCTATGCGCACATGCCGCCCGCGCGCGAGCCCGTGACGCTGCGCACCGTGCTGGCGGGCGTCGACTTCATCTGGAACCGCAAGCCGGTGCTCGGCGCCGTCTCGCTCGATCTTTTCGCGGTGCTGCTCGGCGGTGCCGTGGCGCTGCTGCCGATCTATGCCAAGGACATCCTGCACACCGGGCCATGGGGCCTCGGGCTGCTGCGCGGGGCGCCGGCGGTGGGCGCGCTCGCGATGTCGATCCTGCTGACGCGACGGCCAATCGAGCGCCATGTGGGCCGCACGCTGCTGATGGCGGTCGGCCTGTTCGGCGTCTGCATGGTGGTGTTCGGCTTCTCGCGCAGCTTCGCGGTCTCGCTGGTCGCGCTCGCGGTCTCGGGTGGCGCCGACATGGTCAATGTCGTGATCCGCCAGACGCTGGTGCAGCTGGAGACGCCCGATGCCATGCGCGGCCGCGTGAGCGCGGTGAACTCGATCTTCATCGGCGCCAGCAATCAGCTCGGCGAATTCGAGTCGGGTGCCACGGCGGCTCTGCTCGGACCCGTGGGCTCGGTGGTGGCGGGCGGCGTCGGCACCGTGCTGGTGGCGCTGGCCTGGTTCCGCCTCTTCCCGTCGCTGGCGCAGCGCGACCGGTTGGTGAAGGCTTCCTGAGACCTTGCGGGACAGACCAACAAACTGCGCAGCAGTTTTTGCTCTGTCCTCAACTGATCAGCCCCTCAACTGATCAAGGAAACCGCATAAGGCACCTCCAGCCTCACGTCGCCCATCGGCTCCGCCACACAGGGCAGGATCCAGCCCTCGACTTTCTCGTCGGCGCTGACGCCGGGCCATTCGATGCGGTAGCGGACGCTGCCCTCGACCAGCCTGCAGAGGCAGGTGCGGCAGGTGCCGTTGCGGCAGGAGCTCGGCAGTTCGATGCCGGCGGCATCGGCCGCCTGCAGCAGGGTGAGCCCGGGGCCGCAGTCGAAGCTGAAGCCGCCGGGTGCGATATCGGCTTTCATCAGGAGCGCGGCGCCGAGGACTGCTGGCGGCGCTGGTCGCGCAGCATGAAGAGATAGAGGCTTTCGACCTTCTCGCGCGCCCACGGCGTCTTGCGCAGGAACTTGAGGCTGGAGGCCACGCTCGGGTCGCTGGTGAAGCAGCGCAGCGGAATGCGC
The DNA here is from genome assembly GCF_030316765.1 of Variovorax saccharolyticus. Lineage (GTDB taxonomy): Bacteria > Pseudomonadota > Gammaproteobacteria > Burkholderiales > Burkholderiaceae_C > Variovorax > Variovorax saccharolyticus. The sequence goes on along the minus strand of NZ_JASZYT010000018.1, from coordinate 28,931 downwards.
TCGCCCAGGCCGGCCCAGCCGTAGTGCGCCTGCAGCGCGGTCACGATGGCTTCCAGCGTGAGGCCGTGCAGCGGGTTGCGCGCCTGCTTCTGCGGCGGTTCGTTCGGGCCGGACTCCCCGCTGCTCACGCCTGGCTCACTTGTTCTTGAGCTTGCCGCGCGGGATCACGGCGGTCGTGATCGTGCGCACCGGCTCGACCGCAGCACCCGGCGGCTTCGGCGGCGAGGTGTCCTTCTTCGGTTTCTTGGCTTCCTTGTTGCTGCGCTGCTGACTCTTGGCCATGGGGTTCTCCGGGATAGTGCGATGCAAATGCGGCGGCAAGTTTAGCCCGCGCGTCCTGCGCGGCGACAATATGGGCTTTTCCGTTTCGATCCCCGCATTCATGTCCGACTACGAAGTTCGCCCCGCCGCCCAGCGCGATGCCAAAGCCATCGCCGAAGTCCACGCCGCCGCTGCCCGCGCTGCCTATGACGGCATCCTGCCCGAGGACCAGCTGCGTGCCCTGGCGCCCGCCACCCGCGAGGCCAAGTGGCGCGAGGCCATCGAGTTCAGCGAGCCGCAGGTGCAGGTCGCTGAACTCGACGGCGAGGTCGTCGGCTTCGTCGGCTTCGACCGCTCGCGCGATCCCAAGACGCCGTCGACCACCGGCGAGATCTGGGCCATTTACGTCAAGCCCGAGCATTGGGGCAAGGGCGTGGGTGTCGCGCTGTGGGACGCCGCCCGCGACGGCCTCGAGGAGGAGGGCTGCACCAAGGTCACGATCTGGGTGCCGCTGCGCAACGACCGCGCCATGCGCTTCCACGAGCTGGCCGGTTTCAAGCGCGAGATGAAGACCGCCAAGACCACGGCCATCGGGGACGTGAAGATCGAAGAGATCCGCCTCAAGCGCGACGTCTGAGCGGACGCGCACTCGATGGCCACCAGTCTCCTGCTGCTGCTCGACGACATCGCGACGGTGCTCGACGATGTCTCCGTGCTGACCAAGGTCGCCGCCAAGAAGACCGCCGGCGTGCTCGGCGACGACCTGGCGCTCAATGCCCAGCAGGTGTCGGGCGTCTCGGCCAACCGGGAGCTGCCGGTGGTCTGGGCCGTCTGCAAGGGCTCTTTCGTCAACAAGGCGATCCTGGTTCCCGCGGCGCTGGCAATCGGGACCTGGCTGCCCTGGCTGGTGACGCCGCTGCTGATGATCGGCGGCGCCTTCCTGTGCTTCGAGGGCTGCGAGAAACTGGCCCACAAGTTCCTGCACAAGCAGGAGCACGCGGCCGACACGGCGCGGCACGAGCAGGCCGTGGCCAGCCAGGACGTCGATCTGGTGGCGGTCGAGAAGCAGAAGATCAAGGGTGCGGTGCGTACCGACTTCATTCTCTCGGCCGAGATCATCGCGATCACGCTGGGCACCGTGCAGGGCCAGCCCTTCGTCACGCAGCTTTCCGTGCTGGTCGGCATCGCGCTCGTGATGACCGTGGGCGTCTACGGCCTCGTGGCCGGCATCGTGAAGCTCGACGACGCCGGCCTCTACCTGAGCCAGCGTGAAGGCGCCGGCTCGCGCGCCCTGGGCCGCGGCATCCTGGCGGCGGCACCCTGGCTCATGAAGGGCCTGTCGGTCGCCGGCACGGCGGCGATGTTCCTGGTCGGTGGCGGCATCCTGGTGCACGGCGTGCCGGCACTCGGCCACGCCGTGGAGGCCTGGGCCGCCAATGCCGGCGGCCTCCTGGGCGGGCTCGGCTCGATGGGGGCGAATGCCGCCGTCGGGGTCGTCGCCGGCAGCATCGTGCTGGCGGCGGTCGAAGGCGTGAAGCGGGTGCGCCGGGCCCGCTGAGTCAGCGGTCCTTGCCCCTGGTCCTCTGCACCAGGGCCACGACCACCAGCGCGATCCCCAGCACCAGGGCGAACCAGCCCACCACGTGGGCGCCGGCGATGGTCTCGCGCCAGCCCGGCGAGCTCAGGAATTGCGGGGCGATCAGCACGGCGGCGCCGATGAGGATGCACAGCACGCCGCGTTCGATCATGCGCGGGCTGCGGGTGGGTCGTCTGGAAGCCATGGTCCGAGTTTAGGCCTCCGGCGTACCGTCACATCCGTGTGACGCCGCTCCTGCGCCCTTGAAAACCGTCCCGATTTCGGTGCATCTACCCTGGATTGCACGGGGAACGCCACTTTTCAGCTATCTGAACCATAGCGTTTCTTAGTACTTTCGCACCATTTTTGCGCAATCTGTGAACTTGTTCCTCCTTGAAAAGAGTACCTAATGACTACAGTCGTAAGTATTAGTTTTCGCCTGCGGGCCTCTTTTCTTTCGGAAGAACAACTGCATGAACCGCGTTTTCAGTGTCGTCTGGAACTCCTCGCTCCAAGTCTGGGCCGTCGCCTCGGAACTGGCCCCCCGGGCCGGCAAGACCGCCACCAGCCTGCCGGCGGCGGTCGCCGTGGCCCTGCTGGGCTTCGGCGGCGCCGCGGCGGCAGCCTGCACGACCAGCGGCAGCGTGATCACCTGCGCGGTGGGCGCTCCGCACGAGGACAGGATCGGACTGGGCCCGGACACGCCGGCGGGCACTTCGGTGATCGTGAACCCGGGCGCGCTGGTCAGCGTCGGCAACCAGACCGCCATCAGCATCGGCAGCGGCTCCAGCATCGAGGTTCGCGGGACGGTCCAGAATGCGGCCCTCGACGGTTCCAACAGCTTCTACGGCACGGGCGCCAACACCATCGAACTGCACTCGAACAACACCCTGACGATCGGGCAGGGCGCCAAGGTGCTCTCGCTCGGCTCGTCGGGCACGGCGGAGGCGATCAACCCGATCGGCACCGGCAACGTGATCGTCAACAACGGCGAAATCCGCTCGGGCGCCGGTGGCGGGGCCTTCTGGTTCGAGGCGACCAGCGGCCGCAACACCATCATCAATGGCGCAACGGGCGTCATCGAGTCCACCATTCCCTATAGCAACATCATGGGCGTGAGCGGCACGATGGCGCTGGATTTCGTCAACAAGGGCCAGGTGCTGGGGGCGCTGACCTTCGCCGACGGCGACGACCGGCTGACCATTCACAATGGCTCGTTCATCCGCGACGGCATCGATGGCCGCGGCGGCAACAACACGCTGGCGCTGGCCGGCACCGGGGTCGATAGCTTCAGCAAGGGCTTCGTCAACTTCCAGAACCTGGTCAAGGAAGACAGCGGGACCTGGACCTACATGAACAACTTGCCCGGTTCGGGCATCACCAGCACCCGCGTGGCCGGCGGCACGCTGGTGCTGGGCACGAGCGCCAGCGCCTACACCGGCAGCATGACGGTCGATGCGCCCGGCACGCTCGAAACCACGGCCGGCTTTGCGCCGCTGGCGATCACCGACAACGGGATCGTGCGTTTCGTGCAGTCGGCGTCAGCCGCCAGCTACACCGGCCTGCTGACCGGATCGGGCGGCATCGAGAAGACCGGCGCCGGTACCTTGACGCTGACCCGCGACCAGGCCATCACCGGCACCACCACCATCAGCGCCGGCACTCTGGAGCTGGGCACTGGCCTCGCGGCCGGCAAGGTCGATGGGCCGATCGTCGACAACGCCGCGCTGGTCATCAACCGCTCCGACGCCGTGACTTTCAGCGCGCCGATCAGCGGCAGCGGCCGCGTGACGCAGTTCGGGACCGGCACCACCATCTTCACGGCCGACAACAGCTACGCGGGGGGGACGACCATCACGCACGGCGCCCTGCAACTCGGCGCCGGCGGCACCAGCGGCAGCGTGACGGGCGACATCCGCAACGACGCCGCGCTGATCCTGAACCGCTCGAACACCCTGCAGTTGCAGGGCGCGATCAGCGGCAGCGGAAGCTTGCGCCAGATCGGCAGCGGCACCTCGGTGCTGTCGGGCGCCAACAGCTACGGCGGCGCCACGCGGGTCGACGCGGGCACGCTCAAGGCCGGCGCTGCCGGGGCGTTCAGCGCCTCGTCGGCCCACACGGTGGCGACAGGCGCCACGCTCGATACGGGCGGCTTCAACCAGAGCGTTGCATCGCTCGGCAACGCGGGCACGGTCACGCTGCTGGGCACGGCGGCGGGCAGCACGCTGACCGTGAATGGCGCCTATGTCGGCAATGGCGGCGTGCTGGGCCTGGGCACGGTGCTCGGCGGCAGCGGCAGCCTCAGCGATCGCCTGGTGCTCAATGGCGCGGGTGCCAGCGCCAGCGGCAAGACGACCGTGCGCGTCACCAACCTCGGCGGCCTCGGCGGCCAGACCACCGGCAACGGCATCGAGGTGGTGAGTGCCCTGGGCGGCGCCACCACGACCGCGCAGACCACGCGCGATGCCTTCGCCCTGGCCAACGGCCATGTCGACGCCGGCGCCTTCGAGTACCGCCTCTATGCGGCCGATGCGACGGGTGCCGGCGAGAACTGGTACCTGCGCTCGACGACCACGCTGGTGCCGACCACTCCGACCACCCCGACCCTGCCCACGGTGCCGCCGGTGCTGGAAGACGGCGGCGCGGCGCAGCCGAAGCCGCTGCCGCCGGTGAGCGTGCCGACCTACCGCGCCGAGGTGCCGCTGTTCGCGGCCCTGCCGGCGCAACTGCGGCAGGCCGACCTGGCGATGCTGGGCAATCTGCACCGGCGTGTCGGCGACGAGCTGTCGCCCGCGGCCGGCGCCGCCGCCGGCGATCCAGGCGGCGGGCGGCAGGCCTGGGCGCGGGCGATCTACAGCGACCTGGACATCCGGCAGGCCGGCGTCGCCGCGGCGCACAGCCAGGGCCACGTCAGCGGCGTCCAGGCTGGCACCGACCTGCTGGCCAGCGGCAACTGGCGCGCCGGCATCTTCGTCGGCTCGCTGGACGGCAACGCCGACGTCGCCGGCAACGCCCGCGGACTGATCGCGGCGGTCGGCAGCAACGACCTGCAGTCGCGCTACTTCGGCGGCTACGCGACCTGGCTCGGCAGCGACGGCCTCTATGCCGATGCCGTGCTGCAGGGCGGCCGCCACCGCTATACCGTGCAGCCCAACGGCAACCTGAACATCGACGGCAAGTCGAACAGCCTCACGGCCTCGATCGAGACCGGCAAGTCCTTCGCGCTGGCCGAGGGCTGGACGATCGAGCCGCAGGCCCAGCTGATCCGGCAGAGCAACAGCTTCGACAACGTGCTGATCGGCGGCGCGCTGGTCACGCAGGATGCCAATGGCGGATGGATCGGTCGCCTGGGCGTGCGCGTCAAGGGCGAGGTCGCGACCGCGGCCGGCCGGCTGCAGCCCTATGCCCGATTCAACGTCTACCGCGCCAGTTCCGGCACCGACGTCGCGACCTTCATCGGTCCGGCGGCGAGCACGCCGATCGCCAGCGCGGCCGGCTACACCTCGACCGAACTGGCGGGGGGCATGACGCTGGCGCTGACGCCCGCCGTCACGCTCTACGGCGAAGTCGGGCAGCTCTACAACGCGGGCGGCGACGCCAAGGTCAAGTCCTCGGTGCAGGGCTCGATCGGCATGCGCCTGAGCTGGTAGTCCGGCGGTCCGGGTTTCGGTTCAAATACGCTTCCAGCGGCCGCCCGTGCCGGGCGGCCTTCGAAGCCATCGCCAGACCGCAACCCATGGACCTCCTTCGCCTTCTCACCCGCCTTCCTGCCACCCTCGGGCGCATCGCCGCGCCGCTGCTGCTAGCCGTCGCCGCCACCGGCGTGGGAGCGCAGGTGGATGCCAACCGATTTCCCGCGGCCGCGATGAGCTTCCTGGGCGGCGAGCTTCCGGCGATGGAGGCCGCCATCGCGGCGCGCGACCGCGACTACTTCGAGGACGCCATGGGCCGCATGCTGGGCTTCTCCGACAGCTGGGGCTTCAAGACGCGCGACAACCCCGCGCTGGCGCGCTTCCCGATGTGCACCGATGCGGTGTCGGACTTCCTGGTCGTCGGCATGTGCCGGATCATGACCACCAGTTCGGCCTGCGAGCCCGGCATGGCGGCGAAGTTCAACACCAACCTGCAGCAGTGCCGCGATCTCGCGGCCAAGCTCTGATCACTTCAGGAGCGGCACCATGGATTACGCCCACTATCGGACCCTGTCGATCAGCCGCCGCGGCGAGGCCGGCGCGGTGCTCGACATCCAGATGCGCGCGGCGAACGGCAAGTTGCCGACCGCCGGGCATGACGGCCATCGCGAGCTGGCCGAGATCTGGCGCGATGTGGGGGCCGACGACAGCGTGCGCTGCGCCGTGCTGCGCGGCGAGGGCATGGGCTTCTCGGGCGGGGGCGACCTCGCGATGGTCGAGCAGATGGCCGTCGACGATGCCGTGCGCACCCGGGTCTGGCGAGAGGCGCGCGACCTGGTCTACAACATCGTCAACTGCGACAAGCCGATCGTCAGCGCGATGCACGGGCCGGCGGTCGGCGCCGGACTGGTGGCCGGGCTGCTGGCCGACATCTCGATCGCCAGCAGGACGGCGAAGATCGTCGATGGCCACACCCGCCTGGGCGTCGCCGCCGGCGACCACGCGGCGATCGTCTGGCCGCTCTTGTGCGGCATGGCGAAGGCCAAGTACCACCTGCTGCTGTGCGAACCGGTGAGCGGCGAGGAGGCCGAGCGCATCGGGCTGGTCTCGCTGGCGGTCGACGAGGCCGACCTGCTGCCGCGGGCCTACGAGCTGGCCGACCGGCTGGCGGCCGGCAGCCAGAGCGCGATCCGCTTCACCAAGTACGCGCTCAACAACTGGCTGCGCCAGGCCGGGCCGACCTTCGACGCCTCGCTGGCGCTAGAGTTCATGGGCTTCGCGGGACCCGACGTGCGTGAAGGCGTGGCTTCGCTGCGCGAGCGGCGCGCGCCGAAGTTCTCCTGAGGCGGTTCAGGCCGGCGCCGGGCCGCCCCAAGGCGGCCTGCGGCCCCCTCGGGGGGCAGCGACCCACACGCAGTGGGGGAGCGTGGGGGCCATGTCTTAGGACGCCTTCAATCCCTCGAGCGTCTGCAGCAGCACGACGCGCGTCTGGCCCATGACCATGCCTTTCCATTCGTCGTTGTCGCAGTAGAAGGCGTCGCGCAGGTCCTGGCGGATCGCGCGCTGCTGCGCCGCCGGCGCTTCGGGATGGCGCCTGAGCCAGGTATCGGCGCGCAGCCGGTTCAGCACTTCGAGGTCGGGCAGGGTGCCGAACTCCAGGCCCATGATCGTGGCGCGAGCCTGGGGGCACTCGTCGTAGACCGTCGACACCACCGGCCCCGAGACGTCGGCCGAAGCCGAGTTGCCTTCGAACGGGGCGAAGACGTCGGCACCCCACCAGGCCCTTGCGCGCGCCAGGTCGGCCACCGCATTGCGGCCCGGATAGATCTTCTCGCCGTGGCCGTAGGGGCCGAGGCCGGTGTGGATGTCGATCCAGGCAATGTCGCTGGCGGCCGCCGCGTACTTGCGCAGGATCGCGCGCACGCACCGGTTGCTCCACGACGGCGCGGTGCCGCCATAGAACACCCCGTCGGGCGATCCGTACTGGCCGGTCGTCACCGCGGCGCGATAGGCCCGCATGCCGTGCTGGTCGATGTAGGCGGCCATCGCGGCTTCGTCGGCGGCGCTCGGCGGCCAGGTGGCCGGCAGGACGAAGGGCTCGACCTCCGCATAGGCGGCGTTGGCAGGCAGCGGCGCGTCGAAGTCGATGTGGTTGCGGTTCAGGTCGATGTTGTCCTCGTTGGTGCGGTGCAGGTGCGAGAAGCCGTGCGGGTTCACCGCATGCACCAGCAGCAGCGCGACACCGGCCTGCGCCAGCCGCGCCAGCAGTTCGGCGTCGTGCAGGGTCGCGACCTGGCAGCCCGAGCCGCAGAAGCCCTCGGGGCCGTGCGTGCCGGAACTGACGATCAGGAGCCTGGTGGCGTCGGCGGCACCGATCCGCGCCACATCGGTGGCCAGGGTCTCGCCGAGCGCGCCACGGTGGGCATCGAGCACGAAGGATTCGATCTCGGCGCCGGCGGCGGCGGCGGCATCCAGGAACTTGCGCCGGGCCTCGGCGTAGGTGCCGGAGAAATGGCGGGAGGCGGCGGAGCTGTGCATGTCGGTTGGCGAAGGGTCGGTGGGGTCGGGCGGCGCGCGACCCGGCGTGGGTCTTTGCGTGTCGACCGCCATTCTGCCGGGCCCCGGGGAAACCGGCCCCGCTATCCAAGAGACCGGGCGAACCCCGCGGCCGCCAGCTCGGCCTGCTCCTCCGAATGGACCTCTGCCGCCAGCGGCCGCCCGTTCGCGAGCACCGCCACCGCGATCGCCTTCTTCGGGCAGATGCCGAGGCAGCTGCATTCGACCACGCGCAGCCGCAGCGGCAGCCGGTGCAGTTCGCGCTTGAAGACCTTGCGCACCTGCTTGGACCTGAGCTTCGACGGGCCGTCGCTGCGCTGTTCGCAGTCGCCGCAGACCAGGGCGGCACCACCGAATTTCGGCTTGACGAGCAGGGCGGCCAGCGCCGCGGAATCATGGGAGGAGGTCAATGCTTTTTCCTTCGCTTGAAGGCAGATCCTAGGACCGCGCGGCCGCCTCCGGCGTCGGCCGGGCGCCCGTCCTGTCGGGCCCGGGGGCGATTTCTGCGGTAACTTCGGGGCCATGTCAAATCCACCCATCGAAATCGAAACCGGCCCGAACCCGACGGCCACCGTCCTCCTCATGCACGGCCTGGGCGCCGACGGCAATGACTTCGTGCCGATCGCCAACGAACTCGACCTGTCGGCGGTCGGCCCGGTGCGCTTCGTGTTCCCGAACGCGCCGGTGATCCCGGTCACGGTCAACGGCGGCTACCGGATGCCGGCCTGGTACGACATCATGGGCCCCGACCTGGCCAAGCGCGAGGACGAGGCCGGTCTGCGCCGCTCGCAGGCCGCCATCGAAGCGCTGCTCGCCAACGAGAAATCCCGCGGCATCCCGGCTTCGCGCATCGTGATCGCCGGTTTCTCCCAGGGTTGCGCGATGTCCTTCATGACCGGCCTGCGCCATCCGGAGCGGCTGGCCGGCATCGTCGGCCTCTCGGGCTACCTGCCGCTGGCCGACACGACCGCCGCCGAGCGCAGCCCGGCCAACCAGCAGACGCCGATCTTCCAGGCCCACGGCCAGCGCGACGGCGTGGTGCCGATGGCCCGCGCCATCCATGGCCGCGACGCGCTCCAGGCGCTGGGCTACGCGCTCGAATGGCACGACTATCCGATGGAGCATTCGGTCTGCATGGAGGAAATCGCCGACCTGAACCGCTTTTTGCTCCGAGTACTCGCCTGAGCCGAACGGCGGATTTCAGTCCGCCTGCGCGCCTTTTCCGGGCATGCTACCTTCCGTCCCCACAAAAGAACGATGGGTGATAACTAAATGAGTAACTTCAAGGAGCGCCTCGACGCGCTCTCGCCTGCGCGGCTCCGGGGGGTACGGCGCGGGATCGAGAAGGAAAGCCTGCGGGCGCAACCGGATGGCAAGCTGGCCCTGACGCCGCATCCCGCGGCGCTCGGCTCGGCGCTCACCCATCCCCACATCACGACCGATTTCAGCGAATCGCAGCTCGAACTCATCACCGGCGCCCACCTGAGCGTCGAGGCCGCGCTCGAAGAACTGGTGCGGGTTCACCAGTACACCTACCGTGTGCTCGACGAGGCCGGCGACGAGCGGCTGTGGGTGTCGAGCATGCCCTGCGGCCTGCCGACCGACGAAACCATCCCGATCGGGCGCTACGGCTCGTCCAACGTCGGCCGGGCCAAGAGCGTCTACCGCATGGGGCTGAGCCACCGCTACGGGCGGCGCATGCAGACCATCTCGGGGATCCACTACAACTGGTCGCTGCCCGAGGTGTCGAGCGAGCAGTATTTCGCGCTGATCCGCAACTTCCGCCGCCACGCCTTCCTGCTGCTGTACCTGTTCGGCGCCTCGCCGGCGCTGTGTTCGAGCTTCGTCGACGGCCGGCCGCACGAGCTGCAGCCGCTCGGCGAGGGCAGCATGCACATGCCGCACGGCACCTCGCTGCGGATGGGGCGGCTGGGCTACCAGAGCGAGGCGCAGGCCTCGCTGGCAGTGAGCTACAACAGCCTGGACGGCTACGGCGCCTCGCTGCAGGACGCGCTGACCCGGCCCTGGCCGGCCTACGAGGCGATCGGCATCCGCAACCTGGGGGGCGACTACAACCAGCTGGCCACCAGCCTGCTGCAGATCGAGAACGAGTTCTACGGCACGATCCGTCCCAAGCGCGTGATCTACCCGGGCGAGCGGCCGCTGCACGCGCTGCGCGAACGGGGCGTCGAGTACGTCGAGGTGCGGCTGATGGACCTCGACCCCTTCGAGCCGGTCGGCATCAATGCCCGGACCATGCGCTTCCTCGATGTCTTCCTGCTGCACTGCCTGCTGAGCGACAGCCCGCCCGACACCCGCGAGGAGATCGCCGACCTGGCCCACAACCAGCACCTGACGGCCGCGCGTGGACGCGAGCCCGGCCTGCTGCTGCGCCGCGGCGGACGCGAGGCCGCGCTGACCGAGTGGGGCGGCGAGCTGCTGGAGGAGTTCGCACCGATCGCCGAGGCGCTCGACGCCGCGCATGGCGGCGGCACGCAGCACGCCGATGCGGTGCGGGCGGCCGCGGCGGCGCTGGGCGACCCGGCCGTGCTGCCCTCGGCCCGCGTGCTGGAGGCCATGAGCCGGGCGCACAACGATTCCTTCGTCGGTTTCGTGCGGGCCCGCTCCGAGCAGACGCGCACCGAACTGCTGGCATTGCCGTTCCCGGATGCGCAGCGCGAACTGTTCGAGCGCATGACCCAGACCTCGATCGATGCGCAGAAGCGCACCGAGGCGAGCGACAGCATGCCCTTCGAGATCTACCGCGAGCAGTACGTCTCGCCGGCGCGCCTGGGTTTCAAGAACCACTGGGTCGATGCGCCTGCGGGGCCGGTGAGCCAGCGCGCCTCCCTCTGAGCGGACGCGCCGGGTAGGTGGCTGCCTACCCGCGTTGGCCGCCCAGGCCCACCCGCGTGGGCCCGGCAGTCGGGATGATGGCAACAAAGACACAAACATACTTTGTTGGCCGCCCCATCATGACTTTCAAGACCTATCTGGTCGAAGACAACCCCATCATCCGGGACAACCTCGTCGGCTTTCTCGAGGAGATCGCCGATGCCACCGTGGTGGCGCATGCCAGCGGCGAAGACGAGGCCGTGAGCTGGCTGCGCAAGCACGGCGAGAACTGGGACCTGGCGATCGTCGATCTGTTCCTCGACCAGGGCAATGGCCTCGGCGTAGTCGACGCCTGCCGCCACCGGGCACCGCACCAGAAGGTGCTGGTCTTGAGCAACTACGCCACGCCCGATGTCCGCGCCCGCTCCAAGGCACTGGGCGCCGACGCCTTCTTCGACAAGTCGGCCGAGATCGACCAGCTGCTCGACTACTGCGAGCGCCTGAGTCGCCGAAACGACTGATCCGAGGGCATTCCGGGCCCGCTCGGGCCGCTTTCTGGGTTAAAACGCGTCGCGTCAACGACTCCTACGAAAGCACTGAAAGCATGAGCAGCATCGACTTCAAGGGCCGCGTGGCCATCGTGACCGGCGCCGGCGGCGGGCTGGGACGCCAGCATGCGCTGGCACTGGCGGCGCGCGGCGCCAAGGTGGTGGTCAACGATCTGGGCGGTGCCCGCGACGGTTCCGGCGGGTCGGTCAGCGCCGCCCAGGCCGTGGTCGACGAGATCAAGGCGGCCGGCGGCGAGGCGATCGCCAATGGCGCCTCGGTGACCGATTTCGAGGCCGTGCAGGCGATGGTGGCCCAGGCGGTCGAGGCCTGGGGCCGGGTCGACATCCTGGTCAACAACGCCGGCATCCTGCGCGACAAGAGCTTCGCCAAGATGGACCTGGCCGACTTCCGGCTGGTCGTCGACGTCCATCTCATGGGCGCGGTGAACTGCACCAAGGCGGTCTGGGCGCTCATGAACGAGCAGAAATACGGCCGCATCGTGATGACCACCTCGTCCTCCGGCCTGTACGGCAACTTCGGACAAAGCAACTACGGCGCCGCCAAGATGGCGCTGGTGGGGCTGATGCAGACCCTGTCGATCGAAGGCGCCAAGAACGACATCCGCGTCAACTGCCTGGCGCCGACCGCAGCCACGCGCATGACCGAAGACCTGATGCCCGAGGCGGTGCTCGAGGCGCTCAAGCCCGAGGCCGTGGTGCCCGCGATGCTGGTGCTGGCCGCGCAGGATGCGCCCAACCGCACCATCCTCTGTGCCGGCGCGGGCAGCTTCGAGGCCGCCCATGTCACGCTGACCCAGGGCAGCTGGATCGGCCTTGGCGGCGATGCACCCGAACAGCTCGCCCAGCGCTTGGCCGAGGTCAGCGACCGCGCAGGCGAGATCGTGCCGCAGAGCGGCGCCGCGCAGGGCAGCAACGAAGTTGGAAAGGCGATGGCGAACGCCGGCAAGCGCTGACGGCGCTGCCTAGCTGGCCTGCTGCGTCGCCGCGGCGGAGGGCGCATGCTGCAACGCGGCCGGCAGCCGCGCGTCGAGCAGCCCGAACTGCCACACCACGACCACGGCCCCCACGACCACGGCCAGCGCGGCCAGCGCTGCTGCCACGCCGCGCCGGTCGGCATAGGGGTCGTGCACGAAGCGCCTCGCATGACGCGGGATCTGCGCGGTCTTCGACAGCGAAGCGCCGAGCCGCACATTGACCTTCATGCGCCCGTTGATGGCCCAGCCGCTGGCATCGAGGATCGGGCCCAGGCTGCGCTGGTGCAGCTTGAGCCACGCGATCAGCATGCTCGGCCCGGAGATCGCGAGCACGATGCCGACGACCGCGATCGGGATCCACTGGCCCAGATCGATGAACTTGCTGAACAGCGCCACCAGCACCGCGCTGATGCTTCCCATCGCGACGCCGATCGCTGCGACCGTGCCGACATCGATGCGGCCGCCGGCCGGCAGCCGGACCGGCGGCGCGGCCCCCGCCGGCGCGGCCGGGGCGATGGCCCGGTCGGCGTTCGCGAGCGTGCTGGCCAGCGTGCCCAGCGAGCCCTGGGCGCTGGCTTCGCTGGCTGCCGCGCGCTTGGCAACCTGCTCCTCGATCAATCGCACGAACTTCTTGTAGGGCGAGAAGAAGGCCTGCGCGACGCTGGTCGGGTTCTCGATCAGGCGCGTGATGGTGGCATCCCAGTCGCGGCCCTGGCGGTCGTAGAAGATGCCGTTGCGGCCGACGAACAGGAAATCGACATCGCCGGCGGTGAAGGCCGCGACGATGCCCATCTTCTGCCCTTCGCGGGTGCAGTCGCAGTAGGCCAGGCAGGTCTTGGCGAGGCCGGCCAGCACCGCGTGCTGCTTGGCGTCGGCCACCTGCACCGTGAGGTCGCAGCTGCGGCCGTCGAGGTAGAGCGTGCCGGCCTGGAAGATCGCGCCCTCGCGGCGATAGAACTCCTTGAAGGAGACGAAATTGTTCAGCAGCCGCAGCAGGTCGCGCTGCAGGCGCAGCAGCTTCTCGAGGTCGACCAGGCGCGCGTTGTGGCGCTCGACGCTGGCGTCCTCGTCGATCAGCGCCATCACCGCGGCGCGGCTGTCGAGCAGGCGTGCGATGCCGGCGCCGTCCTCCGCGGACAGCGTGTTGACGGGCTTGCGGGCCAGCCAGTCGCGGCAGGGCGCCAGGACGCGCTGCAACTCGATCCACGAGGCTTCATCGAGTGCGGCGACCTCTTCGCCCATCAACGGAACCAGGGCCTTGGCGCGCAGCGCGTCGAGCGCCGCGGCCCAGGCCGGATTCGCGCCCTCCCGCAAGGGCAGGCTGCGGCCGGGGCTGATCGGCGCCAAGGGCAGCGCCGCGATGCCGTCGGCCTGCAGGCTGAGCTCCTGGGTCGCCAGCGCCTCGTAGGTTTCGCTCGATGCATTGAGCGCCGGCACCGCCTGGATGTCGTAGGCGGCCACGCGGCAGCGGGCGAAGAAGTCGTCGACCTTGTCGCGAACCGCGGCGACCGCCTCGGCCGCTTCGAGCATGCCGCCGCCCTGGCAGGTCGATGCGCCATCGCCGGCCTGCCAGGCATGCATCGCCTCGGCCTCGGCGTAGAAGGCCTCGGCGCGGGCCCTGTCGATGCCTTCGCGGCCGTTGCGGTCCTTGAGGCTGCCATGGGTCTGCATGATGCGCAGCAGCGTTCGCTGCAGCGCCTCGTCGTCCTGGGCGGTGTCCGGCGTGACGACGCCATCGCCGTTGAAGCGCATCGCGGCCAGCAGCTCGGCGCGGCGGGTCACGTCGTCCAGGCAGATGTGGGTCGCGCCCTCCTTGCCTGCGAGCGCGAGCACGCGCCGGGCTTCTTCGGCGAGCGGGATCGATGCGGCCGGGTCGTCGGCCAAGGCATCGAGGGCCAGCGTGTCGCTGCCGGCAAGCAGCCCATCGGCGTCGCGCAGCTGCGCACAGGCCCAACGGCAGGCGGCGATCAGCTCGGGCGGCCGGATGCGGCCATCGTGGTCGGTGTCGATCAGGTCGAGCGTCCGGGTGTCGAACTCGATGCCGCGCGTGGGGCAGGCCAGGGCCACCCAGAGCTTCTGGTCGAGTTCGCCGATGCGGGCGATGTCGGCCCCGCTGCGAAAGGCCACCTGGTCGACGCCCCCGGCGCGAAAGAACTGCCAGCGATGTGGTTCCTGCATCGTCCGGCGACCCTTATTCGACCACCGCGTCGCCGTCCTTGCGGATCGAGTCGCGGTCACGGTGCCCGTACAGCCGGCCGAGGGTGCTTTCCAGGGTGCGCTTGAGCTTGTCGGCGGCGCCGCGGAAGGCCTCGTCGAGACCGCTGGCATGGTGGCTCACAGCCAGCGGCTGGTGGCCGGCCAGGCGGGCCTCCATGGTGCAGCGCTTGTCGGCGCTGCCGCTGGCCGCATGGTTCTCGTCGCTCAGGTGGATCTCGACGCGCGTCACGTCGGCGGCGAAGCGGGCCAGGGCCTGCCGCATCTCGCCGTCGGCCCAGCGTTCCAGGGTGTCCTTGTTCTCGATGCCGTTGCCGGTGTTGACTTGAATCTGCATATGCGGTGTCCTTTCTGCAAGCCTCTACTTTGCGCCCATCGGGAGCCGGCGTACGTAAGCATTTGGGCAACGCGGCCGAGGGCCGAACGACCACACGCGCGGCCCGGCGACAATGGCGCCTCGAATCCGCAGCAAGAGAAAGAAGTTCCCCGATGGCCATCCAGTGGTTCCCCGGTCACATGCACCTGACCCAGAAGGCCATCGCCGAACGGATCAAGGACATCGACGTCGTCATCGAGCTGCTCGACGCGCGCCTGCCCGGCTCCAGCGCCAATCCGATGCTGGCCGAACTCACCGGCCACAAGCCGGGGCTCAAGGTGCTCAACAAGCAGGACCTGGCCGACCCGGCGTGCACCGCGCTGTGGCTGGCCCACTACAACGCCCGGCCGGACACCCGGGCGATCGGGCTGGACGCCAGCCAGACCACGCCGGCGCGCCAGCTCATCGACGCCTGCCATGCGCTGGCGCCTTCGCGCGGCGGCATGGCCAAGCCGATGCGGGTGCTGATCTGCGGCATTCCGAACGTCGGCAAGTCGACATTGATCAACACGCTCACCGGCAGCCGAAAGGCCAAGACCGGTGACGAAGCCGGCATCACCAAGCTCGAGCAGCGCATCACGCTGGCCGACGACTTCTACCTCTGGGACACGCCCGGCATGCTGTGGCCGCGCATCATCGTCGCCAAGAGCGGCTACAACCTTGCGGCCAGCGGCGCCATCGGACGCAACGCCTTCGACGAGGAAGAGGTCGCGCTCGAACTGCTCGACTACCTCAAGGGGCACTATGCGGGCCTGGTCGAGGCCCGCTTCAAGATCGATCCGATCGGTGCGCTGAGCGACGAGCAGGTGCTCGAAGCCATCGGCCGCAAGCGCGGCGCACTGCTCGGCAAGGGCCGGGTCAATCTGCAGAAGACGGCCGAGATCGTGATGAACGAATTCCGCAGCGGCAACATCGGCCGCATCACGCTCGAGACGCCCGAGGAGTTCGCCCAATGGCTGGCCGCGGGGCAGCTGATCGATGCCGAGCGGGCGGCGAAGAAAGCGGCGCGGGCGCGCAAGAAGGGGTCGGGCCGGCGCGAGGACGGGCCTGCGGAGGAAGCCGACGCGCCGTAGCGTCCGCCTGCAGGAATTCGCGCGGGCCCCTATGCTGGCGGGCTTGTCCGGCGCGGCCCGCCCGCGCTCTCATCGATCGTCCAGGAGTTCCAGCATGCGTCACAACCCTCTCGGCCGCACCGGCCTCTTCGTCTCCGAGCTCTGCCTCGGCACCATGACCTTCGGCGGCAGCGAGGGCATCTGGAGCCAGATCGGCGACCTGCAGCAGGCCGATGCCGAGCGGCTGGTGGGCCAGGCGCTGGACGCCGGCATCAACTTCATCGACACCGCGGACATCTACGCGGGCGGCCTGTCGGAGCAGATCACCGGCCAGGCGCTGAAGAACCTGCAGGTGCCGCGCGACAGCGTGGTGGTCGCCACCAAGGTCTTCGGCGAGACCGGGTCGGGCCCGAACGCGCGCGGCGCCTCGCGCGGTCACATCATGGACGGCGTCAAGGCCAGCCTGAAGCGCCTGCAGCTCGAGCACATCGACCTCTACCAGATCCACGGCTTCGATCCCGCCACGCCGATCGAGCAGACCGTGCGGGCGCTCGACCAGCTGGTGCGCGACGGCCATGTGCGCTATGTGGGCGTCTCCAACTGGGCGGCCTGGCAGATCGTCAAGGCGCTGGGCATTGCCGAACGCTGGGGACTGGCGCGCTTCGAATCGCTGCAGGCCTACTACACGGTCGCCGGCCGCGACCTCGAGCGCGAACTGGTCCCGATGCTCCAGAGCGAAGGCGTCGGCCTGATGGTCTGGAGCCCGCTCGCCGGCGGACTGCTGAGCGGCAAGTACGGGCGCGAGCCGCAGGGCGGGCAAGGCAGCCGCCGCGCCACCTTCGATTTCCCGCCGGTCGACAAGGACCGAGCCTGGGACTGCGTCGACGCCATGCGGCCGATCGCCGAGGCGCACGGGGTCTCGGTGGCACAGGTCGCGCTGGCGTGGCTGCTGCACCAGAAGCAGGTCACCAGCGTGATCGTCGGCGCCCGGCGCCCCGAGCAGCTGGCCGACAACCTGGGCGCGACGCAGGTGCGCTTGAGCGCAGGCGAGCTCGCGCAGCTCGACCAGGCGAGCCGGCTGCCGCCCGAGTATCCCGGCTGGATGTTCGCGCGCCAGGGTGAGAATCGACGCCAGCAGATGGCCGACAGCGTTCGCTGAGGCCCGTCATCCCGCAGCCAAAGAACTTTCACATGATCCAGACCCAAGCCGCTCTCGAAGTCCTTCCACGCGACATCTCCGCCTACCGCGAGGGCAACACCGGCATCGACTACGTGCACCGTTTCGAATCCGGCAAGCCCGGTCCGCACGTGCTGGTCAACGCGCTGACCCACGGCAACGAGATCTGCGGCATGGTGGCCGCCGCGCACCTGCTCGACAGCGGCGTGCGGCCGAAGATCGGCACGCTGACCGTCAGCTTCGCCCATGTCGAGGCCTACAACGCCTTCGATCCCGAGAAGCCTTTCGACAACCGGCAGATCGTGCACAACCTCAACCGCGTCTGGTCCGACGAGTGGCTCGATGGCCCCGAGGACAGTCCCGAACTGCGCCGCGCGCGTGAGCTGCGGCCGGTGGTGGCCGCCGCCGACCACATCCTCGACATCCATTCGACCAGCCAGGACGTGGTGCCGTTCTGGGTCTATCCCGACTTCGAACGCAATGCCCGGGTGGCGATGGCGATCGGCCTGCCGCCGGTGCACCTGGTGATGCCGAGCGGGCTGGGATCGGGCACGCCCTTGATCCAGCATGGCCTGCACGCGGGCGCCGATGCGCCGGGCGCTGCGATGGTGGTCGAGTGCGGCCAGCATTTCAAGCAGAGTGCGGCCGATCTCGCGACCGAGGTGACGCTGCGCTTCCTGGCGCATTTCGGCTTGATCGACCGGGAAGGGGCAACGCCCGAGCTCGAAGCGCAGCGCCGCTTCGAGCTGCTGCAGACGCACATGATCAAGTTCGAGGACTTCCGCTTCGTGCGGCCGCTGATCGGCTTCGAGACCTTCGCCAAGGGCGAGCTGATCGCCACGCAGGGCCCGGACGAGATCCGTGCGCCATGCGACGACTGCACGATCTTCATGCCGGCGCAAAGGGTGATCGTGGGGCGCGAGGCGGTTTACCTGACACGGCCGTTGTGAGCCTCAACCCGCAATGAACAGCGCCGGGTCCACCATCGCCCGGTTCAGCATCACGGACCAGTGCAGGTGCGGCCCGGTCACGCGGCCGGTGGCGCCGACCGCGCCCAGGCGCTCGCCGGTCTGCAGCAGTTCGCCGGCCTTCGCATCGATGCGGCTCAGATGGCAGTACATCGTGAGCAGGCCGCCGCCATGGTCGAGCCAGACCGTGCCGCCATTGAAGAAGTAGTCGCCGGTATCGATGACCTTGCCCGGCAGCGGCGCCAGCACCGGCGTGCCGGTGGCGGCTGCGATGTCCATGCCGCTGTGCGGATTGCGCGACTGGCCGTTGAAGACGCGGCGCAGGCCGAAGGAGCTGGAGCGCCGGCCCGGCACCGGAACCCGCATCTCCAGGTCCTGCAGCGAAGCATCGCTGAAGGTGGCCATCACGCCCGCGAGGTGGGCGCGCTCGCGTTCGTAGCGCGCCTGGTCGGCGGGCGAGAGATCGACCGTGCCCGGCGCCACCTTGAGGCGCTGTTCGCTGTACTGCTTGGACGCGATCGCATAGGCGATCTGCCGCTCGGCGCCATCGCCGGCGCGCACCGTGATGCGGGCCTTGCCGGGCATGGCCGCGAGCGGGATGCCGACCAGCGCCGTCCACGCGATCGGGTCGCCCAGCACCAGCAGCGGGATGCCGGCTTCGGTGCGGGCCTCCGGCCGGGTCGCGGAGGGCCCGAGCGACAGGCGCGCCACGCCGCCCGGCACCTGCGCGTCGTGCGGCCAGACCGTGGCCGCCTTGGCGGAAGAGGGCGCGGCACCGGCGCCGGGCGCCGGCAGCGCCAGCAGGCCCACCGAGCCCAGCACGAAGGAGCGGCGGTGCATGGTGCGGCTCATTTGCCCCAGCTGTCGCGCATGCCGGCCGCGCGATTGAAGACGCGCTGGCCCGCGGTCGCCGCCTTGGCATCGACCACGAAATAGCCGTGGCGCTCGAACTGGAAGCCGGCGCCGCCCGGCGCCGCCTGGGCCAGCGAGGGCTCGACGAAGGCCTGGCTGGTCTGCAGGCTGTCGCGGTTCAGCTCGTCGAGCAATTCGCCGCTGCCCGGCTGCGCGGCCGCGAACAGCCGCTCGTACAGGCGCACCTCGGCCGGCAGCGCATCCGCGACCGCCACCCAGGTGATGTTGCCCTTGACCTTGATCGCATCGGCGCCCGGCGTGCCGCTCTTGGAGTCGGGCACCAGCGTGGCCTGCACTTCCTGCAGCCTGCCCGAGGCGTCGCGGGTGGCACCCGTGCAGACGATCGTGTGACCGTACTTCAGGCGCACCTTGTTGCCCGGGAACAGGCGGAAGAAGCCCTTGGGCTGCACGTCCTCGTAGTCGGTGCGCTCGATCCAGACCTCGCGGCCGATCTTGAAGCGGCGCTGGCCGCGCTCCGGGTGATGCGGGTGCACCGGCGCCGTGCAGTCGTCGAGGAAGGCGGCGCCCATGAGCTCGTCCCAGTTGCTGATGACCAGCCTGACCGGGTCGAGCACCGCCATCGCGCGCGGCGCGATCGGATCGAGCGTGTCGCGCAGCGCGGCCTCGAGGCTCGCGTAGTCGATCCAGCCGCCCGACTTGGTGACGCCCGAACGCTCGCAGAACAGCTTCAGCGCCTCGGGCGTGTAGCCGCGGCGGCGCAGGCCGGCCAGCGTCGGCATGCGCGGGTCGTCCCAGCCGTCGACGTGCCCCTCTTCGACCAGTTGGCGCAGCTTTCGCTTGCTGGTGATGACATGGGTCACGTTGAGCCGCGCGAACTCGTACTGGCGCGGGTGCGGCGAGGCGATCAGGCCACCCTCGGCCAGACGGTCGAGCAGCCAGTCGTAGAAGGGCCGCTGGTCCTCGAACTCGAGCGTGCAGAAGCTGTGCGTGATCTGCTCCAGCGCGTCCTCGATCGGATGGGCGAAGGTGTACATCGGGTAGATGCACCAGGTGTCGCCAGTGTTGTGGTGGGTCGCGCGGCGAATGCGGTAGAGCGCCGGATCGCGCATGTTGATGTTGGGGCTCGCCATGTCGATGCGGGCCCGCAGCACGGCGGCGCCATCGTCGAGCTGGCCGTCGCGCATGGCGCGGAAGCGCGCCAGGTTCTCTTCGGGCGTGCGGCTGCGGAACGGGCTGTCGGTGCCGGGCGTGTTGAAGTCGCCGCGGGTGGCGCGGATCTGCTCGGCGCTCTGCTCGTCGACATAGGCCAGGCCGGCGCCGATCAGGTATTCCGCCGCGCGGTACATGAAGTCGAAGTAGTTACTTGCAAAGTACACATGCTCATCGACCGCGCCCGGCTGCCTCGGGTTGTCGGCCAAGCGGGTGTCGTAACCCAGCCATTGCACGGCATCGCGGATGGCGTCGACGTATTCCTGCTCTTCCTTCTCGGGATTGGTGTCGTCGAAACGCAGGTGGCAGACGCCCCCGTACTCCTTCGCCAGCTCGAAATTGAGCCAGATGCTCTTGGCGTGCCCGATGTGCAGGTAGCCGTTCGGTTCGGGCGGGAAGCGCATGCGGACCTTGGCCGGGTCTTGCATGCCCTGGGCGTGGTGGGCGGCGTCCCCGGGGGAGCCGCCCCATTTGCGAGTGGAATAATGGCCCTGACCGAGGTCGTTTTCGATCACGTGGCGCAGGAAATTGCTCGGCTTGGTGCTGTCGTTGTCTGCAGGGGAAGTCATATCTCCCCATTCTAGGTGGGGCTCCGGGGGCGTTACCTTTGGCAACCTTCTTCACAGAGCGACGTGCACGGCCTTCACACCTCAAGCGTTGAATACACACATGGGCGGCCAACACCCGCCCCAACAGGAGTTCCATGATGAGCGTCATTCGCACCAAATTCTTCAAGTGGGCCGCTGCCGGGGCCGTTGCCGCCGGCGCGCTGTTCGCCGCCGCTTCGGCCAATGCCGCGGTCGGCTGGTCGGTCGGCGTCAATGTCCCGGGCGTGGCGATCGGGGTTGCCACGCCGCAGCCCTACTACGCACCCGCCCCGGTGTACGTGGCGCCGGCGCCGGTCTACTATCCGCCGCCGCCGGTCTACTACCGTCCGGCGCCGCGCGTCTACTACCGTCCGGCTCCCGTGTACTACGCACCGCCGCCGGCCTACTACCGTCCGGCACCCGGCTACTACCGTGGACACGGTCACGGCCGAGGCCACGTTCGCTACTACCGCTGAGCGACAGCGACACCGAATCTTCTTGCTGTCACATCATGAAAAAACCGGCCCTGGAGGCCGGTTTTTTTCTGCCCGCCACTGTTGGCGCCGGGCTGCTCACATGGCGCGGAACAGATGGGCGTAGAGCCGGCTGACCGGAATCCTGTCGGCGCGGCCGCGCAGGCTCAGGTGCTGGCGGCCGGCCTCGTCGCGATGCACCGCCTCGATGGCGCTGCTGCGCACCACCACGGCCCGATGCACCTGCCAGAAGGCCTCCGGGTCGAGTTGCGGCAGCAATTGCTTCAGCGGCGTGCGGATCAGGTACTCGTGCGTGGCGGTCAACACGCGGACGTACTTGTCGGCGGCTTCGAAGTACAGCACTTCGTCGATGGGAACCATGCGCACCGTGGAACCGCCGGCCTCGCTGGCGGTGATGAACTTGAGCGGCGCGCCGGTGCCGCCCGGGCCGGGAGCGCCGGCGGCGGCCAGCGCCTTCTGCCATTGCGCCAGCGTGCTGGCGAGCGCTTCTTCGGCGCTGGCGGCGGCAGGCTCGCGGGCCTCGAGCGCCTGCCGCAGGCGCGCCACCGTGCGCCGCAGCCGCTCGGGCTGCACCGGCTTCAGCACGTAGTCGATGGCCTGGGCGTCGAAAGCCTTGGCCGCGTATTCGTCGTAGGCGGTCACGAAGACCAGCTGCGGCATGGGCGCTTCGTCGGCCGGCCAGGCATCGGCGAGTTCGGCGGCCACCCCGAGCCCGTCGAGCCCGGGCATGCGGATGTCGAGGAACAGCACCTGCGGCAGTCTGGCCAGGGCCTCGCGCACGGCGCTGCGGCCGTCGCCTACAGTCGCCACCAGCTCCAGTTCGGGCCAGGCGGCGGCGAGTTCGGCGCAGAGGGCCTGTGCCAGCAGGGGCTCGTCTTCGGCGATCAGGGCGGTCGGGTTCATGGTTTCGCAAGGGGCAGGAGGATGGTGGCACAGACGCCACCGCTTTCCGGGGATGTCAGGGCGAGCCGGCCCTCGGCGCCGTAGACCGTCGCCAGCCGCTCACGCACCTGCGCCAGCCCGAAGCCGCCGCCGTCGGCCGTGAGTGCTGCGGTGTCCATGCCGGCACCGGTGTCGCGCACCTCGATGCACAGCTTTTTGCCGTCGCGCCGTGCCTGGACGCGGATCTCGCCGCCTTCCACCTGGGGCTCGAGCCCATGGCGGATGCTGTTCTCGACCAGCGGCTGCAGCATCAGCGGCGGCACCGGCACCTCGCGCAAGTCTTCGGGGAGGTCGAGCGTGTAGCGCAGGCGGTTGCCCATGCGCACCGACATCAGGCTCAGGTAGTCGGACAGGCGATCGAATTCAGCCGCCAGCGGATGCGACAGCGCCCGCGAGCCGCTGAGCGTGACCCGCAGATAGGCGTTGAGGCGGTCGAGCATCTCGACGGCGCGGGCCGGATCGGTCGTGATCAGCGCCCGCAGATTGGCCAGCGTGTTGAACAGCATGTGCGGCTCGAGCTGCGTTTCGAGCAGCTTGAGCCGCGCATCGGCGGCGTCGCGCTGTGCCAGCGCGATCGCGCCCTCGAGGTACTTGCTCTTGCCGCGGCTGTAGTAGTAGTAGCACATGACGACGCTGGCCAGCGCGGTGATGATCAGGGTGGAGGCGAACTTGTGGGGCGCGAAGCTCCAGAACTCCAGCAGCGGTGCGCCGCTCCAGGCGTCGCCGATGACATTGCCCCCGAGGAAGCCGGCGGTGATGCCCACGGCGATCAGCGGCACGGCCCTGGCGGGGCCCGGCCAGGGCTTGTCGGGGTCGGTGCTGAGCGCCAGCCGGCCGAGGTCGATGATGAGCCAGCTGATGAGTCCGATCGACAGCGAATAGACGAACTGGTAGCCCCATCCACCGCGCCCCGACAGCGCCAGGGCGATCGCGATCACGCAGCAGAAGATCGCGGTGTTGAGGCCGTGCCGCAGCACGTCCCTGAGGTTCTTGCGCGTGAAATTGTGGCGCCGGGTCGTGCTCACCAGGGGTCTCCGGCGCCGAGCGCCTTGCGTTCGTGCGCCAGCAGCCGCTCGTAGAGATTGCCGCCCGGCGCGACCAGGAACACGACGGCGCCATGGATCAGCAGGCCCAGGCCCCAGCCGAGCAGCGGGAATACGGCCCAGCGCTGTCCGAGGGAGGCGGCGAGGCCGACCAGCAGCAGGTTGACCAGCAGGTAGGCCACGGCGTGGACGTACCAGCCCATCTTGGCGCCGGCGCGGCGGCGGGCCAGGCGCTCGACGGCTTGGGGATCGGAGGGGTTCTTCATGGTGGAGGTCCTGGATCGGAATTGTTGCGAAGGAACAGGCGCGGGCGATGCGGGTCGACCCTATCAGGCCGCCGCGCCGCGCGCGACGCTGGCTGCGCGGACCGTGCCGATCGCGAGTTTCCAGAGGCGCATCGCGCGGCCCGTGAAGACGCCGGTGAAGAGGCCGTACAGCGCGCTGATGCCAAGGGCGAAGCCTGGCTGGCGGGCCAGTTCGGGGTGCATCGCGAGCAGCACGCCGACGGTGTACTTGGTGAAGAAGATGCCCATCATCAACAGCAGCGGCACCGCGCTGCCGGCAACCTGGAATCGGCGCGCGGCCGCGTCGTAGCGCGTGGTCGCCGCGACGCCGCGCTGCATCACGAGGCCCAGCGACACGAGCGCGGCGCAGCACCAGACCAGCAGGGCCAGCGGTGCGTCGCCGAAGGCCGTGGCGATGCCGGACACCGCGAGGCCGGTCATGGCGATCGGGAGCAGCGTCACTCGGACCAGGCTCACGCTGCCGGCCAGCAACTGCTTGGCGCCGAGCCACAGCAGGGTGGCAAAAAGGATGTAGACCCACTTCGGGGTGTGCTGGAAGACCTGGGTCAGCATGACGTGCTCCTGAAGGACGATGGGCGGACTGTGCCGAGCGCCCGCCGCGCCCGCCACGGCCATGCGACGAACTGCTCCCGGGCGGCGCCAGTTGCATCCGGAGATCGCCGGACGCAAGGCGGCAACCTCGGCTTTACCGAGGCTTTACGGTTCGTAAGGGCTGGGCGCTACGATTCGGCGCTCCACTACGGGCTGCCGCATACAAGCCCATTCACCGATGTCGTCCCCCCATCCCGAAGCCGCCCCCGAAAACCTCCCAGCGACCCTTCCTGCTCCCTCTCGACGGCGGCGCTGGATCGGCAGCCTGGTGGCGCTGGCGGTGGTGCTGGGGCTGGGCGGCGGAGCCTGGTGGCTGATCAAGCGCTCGGGCGAGCCGGTCGGCGGCCGGCCGAACTTCGGTGGCGCCAGCTCCACGGTCGGTCATGCGGCGGCCCGGCGCATGGACATGCCGATCCTGATCGACGCCCTCGGAACCGTCACGCCGCTGACCACCATCACGCTCAGGCCGCAAGTCGGCGGCGTGCTGACCGAGGTGCTCTACACCGAAGGCCAGACCGTCAGCAAGGGCCAGCTGCTGGCCCGCATCGACCCGCGCCCCTACGAGCAGGCGCTGATGCAGGCCCAGGGCAACCGGGTGCGCGACGAGGCGCAGCTCGAGGCGGCGCGTGTCACGCTGTCGCGCTACCGCACGCTGCTGACGCAGGATTCGATCGCGCGCCAGGACGTCGACACCCAGGCCGCGCTGGTCAAGCAGCTCGAAGGCACGGTGACCACCGATCGCGCGGCCGAAGCGGCCGCCAAGCTCAACCTGGACTACACCCGCGTGACGGCGCCGGTGACCGGGCGCATCGGGCTGCGCACGGTCGACCCGGGCAACACGGTGACCGCCAACGCCACCACCGGCATCGCGGTGATCACGCAGATGAACCCGATCGACGTCCAGTTCGCGGTGCCGCAGGACCGCGTGCCCGACATCCAGGCCCAGCTCGCCAAGGGCGAGCCGCTGCCGGTCAAGGCGCTCGACCGGGTGCGCAGCGCGGTGCTCGACACCGGCACCTTCTCGACGCTCGACAACGTGGTCGACACCAGCACCGGCACGGTCCGCGCCAAGGCGCGCTTCGCCAACGCCGGCACGCCGCTGTTCCCGAACCAGTTCGTCAATGTGCAGATGGTGCTGCGCACCGTGAACGCGATCGTGGTGCCGGTGACCGCGGTGCGCATCGGCCCCAACGGCACCTTCGTGTACGTGGTGAATGAAGACCGGACGGTGTCGGTGCGTCCGGTGAAGCGCGGCGAGGCCACGGTCGACGTGGTGGCGATCACCGAAGGCCTGAAGGCCGGCGAGGACGTGGTCACCGAAGGCGGCGACCGCCTGAAGGACGGCGCCCGCGTGCAGTTGCAGGGCGACAAGCCGGCCGCCGCGCCGCGCCCCGGCGCCTCCGGCCCGCGCGGCGAGGGCCGCCGGCAGCGGCCTGCCCCGCAGTAAGGGGGCGTGGTGAGTCCTTCGCGTCCCTTCATCGAGCGGCCGGTCGCGACCGCGCTGCTCATGCTCGCGATCGTGCTCGCGGGCCTGGTCGGTTTCCGCTTTCTGCCGCTGGCAGCGCTGCCGCAGGTCGATTACCCGACGATCCAGGTGCAGACGCTCTACCCGGGCGCCAGCCCCGAGGTCATGAGCCGCACCGTGACCGCGCCGCTGGAGCGCCAGTTCGGCCAGATGGCCGGCCTCGACCGCATGAGCTCGACCAGCGCCACCGGCGTCTCGATCGTGACGCTGCAGTTCGCTCTCGACCAGACGCTGGACGTCGCCGAGCAGCAGGTGCAGGCGGCCATCAATGCCGGCGGCTCGCTGCTGCCGGCCGACCTGCCGGCGCCGCCGGTGTATGCCAAGGTCAACCCGGCCGACGCGCCGATCCTGACCCTGGCCGTGAGCTCCGAGACCATGCCGCTGACCGAGGTGCAGAACCTGGTCAACACGCGGCTGGCGCAGAAGATCAGCCAGGTCGGCGGCGTCGGGCTGGTGTCGCTGTCGGGCGGCCAGCGTCCGGCGGTGCGGATCCAGGCCAACACCAATGCGCTGGCCGCGGTCGGCATCGGCCTGGACACGCTGCGCACCGCGATCACGGCGGCCAACGCCAACAGCGCCAAGGGCGGCTTCGACGGCCCGAAGCGGGCCTACACGATCAATGCCAACGACCAGCTGGTGACCGCGGCCGACTACAAGAACCTGATCGTCGCCTGGAAGAACGGCGCGCCGGTGCGCATGACCGACGTCGCGCGCGTCATCGACGGCGCCGAGAACACCCAGCTCGGCGCCTGGGCCGGCAGCCATTCGAGCGCCCAGCAGGGCGAGCAGGACGGCAAGCTCTATCCGGCCATCATCCTCAACGTGCAGCGCCAGCCCGGCGCCAACGTGATCGGCACGGTCGACGGCATCAAGAAGCTGCTGCCCGAGCTGGAGGCCTCGCTGCCGGGGGCGCTGAAGGTCGAGGTGCTGAGCGACCGCACGACCGGCATCCGCGCCTCCGTGCGCCACGTGCAGCTCGAGCTCGCGCTGGCGGTGGTGATGGTGGTGCTGGTGATCTTCTTCTTCCTGCACAGCGTGCGCGCCACGGTGATCGCCAGCATCGCGGTGCCGATCTCGCTGATCGGCACCTGCGGCCTGATGTACCTGCTGGGCTACAGCCTCAACAACCTGAGCCTGATGGCGCTGACCATCGCGACCGGCTTCGTGGTCGACGACGCGATCGTGATGATCGAGAACATCGCGCGCTACCTCGAGAAGGGCGAGCCGCCGTTCCAGGCCGCGCTCAAGGGCGCGACGCAGATCGGCTTCACCATCATCTCGCTGACGGTCTCGCTGGTCGCGGTGCTGATTCCGCTGCTGTTCATGGGCGACGTGGTGGGCCGCCTGTTCCGCGAGTTCGCGGTGACGCTGGCGATCACGATCCTGATCTCGGCCGTGGTCTCGCTGACGCTGGTGCCGATGATGTCGGCGCGCTGGCTCAGGCCGCAGGCCGAGGAGGGCGGGCGCTTCGGTGCCGCGGTGCAGCGCTTCTTCGACCGCGTGATCGCGCGCTACGACATCTGGCTGCAGTGGGTGTTCCGCCATCAGCCCTTGACGCTGCTGGTGGCGCTGCTGACGCTGGCGCTAACGGTGGCCCTCTACGTCGTGATTCCCAAGGGCCTGTTCCCGACCCAGGACACGGGGCAGCTCAAGGCCCGCGTGCTGGCCGCGCAGGATGTGTCCTATCTGCGGATGGCCGAACTGCAGCAGTCCGCGGCCAACATCATCCTGGCCGATCCGGACGTGCGCAGCCTGAGTTCGGTGGTCGGCGTCGACGCCGCCAACAACATGGCGCTCAACACCGGCAGCATCCTGATCAACCTGCGCCCGGGGCACGACGACCAGGCCGTGGTGATGCAGCGGCTGCGCGACCGGGTGCGCGAGGGCGCCGCGGGCGTGTCGCTCTACCTGCAGCCGACGCAGGACCTGACCATCGACGCCGAGACCGGGCCGACCGAGTTCCGCGTCTCGCTCGAAGGCGCCGACACGACCACGGTGAACGAGTGGGCGCAGAAGCTGGTCGAGCGCCTGCGCAGCGTGCCGCAGGTTCGCAATCCGACCACCGATGCAGGCGCCAAGGGCCTGTCGGCCTACGTCGACATCGACCGCAACACGGCGTCGCGGCTGTCGGTGACGGCGAGCTCGGTCGACGACGCGCTCTACAGTGCCTTCGGCCAGCGCATCGTCTCGACCATCTTCACCGAGACCAACCAGTACCGAGTGATCCTCGAGGCCCAGCGCGAGGCCTTGTCCTCGCCCGAGGGCCTCGGCAACCTGCAGCTGCGCACCGGTGCTGGCACCGCGACGCCGCTGTCGGCGCTGGCCACGGTGCGCGAGCAGTTCGCGCCGCTGCAAGTGACACGGGTGGCGCAGTATCCGGCCGCGACGGTCGGCTTCGACACGCCGCCGGGCGTGTCGCTCGGCAAGTCGGTGTCGGCGATCCGCGCCGCGGCCAAGGAGATCGCGCTGCCGGCGGGCGTGAGCATGACCTTCCTCGGCGCGGCCGGGGCCTACGAGAAGTCGCTGACCAACCAGCTGTGGCTGATCCTGGCCGCGGTGGTGTGCGTGTACATCGTGCTGGGCGTGCTCTACGAGAGCTACATCCATCCGCTGACCATCCTGTCGACCTTGCCTTCGGCCGGCGTCGGCGCGCTGCTGGCGCTGATGCTGACCGGCAACGACCTCGGCGTGATCGGGATCATCGGCATCATCCTGTTGATCGGCATCGTGAAGAAGAACGCGATCATGATGATCGACTTCGCGATCGACGCCGAGCGCAACCAGGGCAAGGGGCCGCTGGAGGCGATTCACCAGGCGGCGCTGCTGCGCTTCCGGCCGATCCTGATGACCACGCTGGCGGCGCTGTTCGCGGCGCTGCCGCTGATGCTGGGATGGGGCGAGGGTGCGGAACTGCGCCGGCCGCTGGGGCTGGCGATCTTCGGCGGGCTGGTGGTGAGCCAGGTGCTGACCCTGTTCACCACGCCGGTCATCTATCTCGCGTTCGATCGGCTGGGGCGGCGGTTCGGGCAGAGGGCTGCGGCATGAGTTCCGTTGTCGTTGTCGTTGTCGCTGGAGGGGCGCCCCGCAAGCGGTGCGGGGGTGTTCAAAGATCCGCAACGTCTCCAACGCCGATGCAACCCCGACGTCTCAGCGGTGGTGGGCGGTATGCCCT
>NZ_JASZYT010000017.1 GCF_030316765.1 Variovorax saccharolyticus | reverse complement strand
GAACTTGCCGTCGAGTTCCTCGTACTGGCCGCGCAGCTCGATGTTCCAACTGGGACTGATGGGCTTGCCGACGGCCAGGCCGCCGCCCCAGCCGTTGTCGGCGTTGCGGTCTCCGTCCGGATGGACATAGCTGCCGAAGGGCGTGATGTACCAGCGGTCGTCGAAGTACTGCTCGGCCGAGAAGGTGGTCTGCGCAAGGCAGAAGCCATAAGGGAGAGTAAGCGCGCAGCAAGCGGCGAGGGTGCGTCGGTCGAACATGAAGGCCTCCTGACGTGGTGGGAAGGTCAGTGTTGGGGAGGGCTTCAATCAAAGCAAATAAGCCGGATGGCTGATGGGCATTCCTGAGAATCGGCGTATACGCAAGTTGCCTGCACCTGCTGCGCGGATGGCATAAGAGCTTTATTCGCAGATCAACGCCTGCTTGCTCCGAAATCCGATCAGGTTTCGCCGAATCCGCGCAATTTCCGAAGCCGAGCGCGTCGCCGTCACGTTTTTCTCGGGCACCTTTGGTTTCAAATGTATTCACTTCAACGGCAAAGGTGGCGTGCGGGCAACGTAAAACGACGTCCCACCTGCAGCGTGCAAAATGTTCGTGGGTGCTTCCCACCGGACCGTGACAACTGCTGCCATTGATCACCGCGCTACCCAGTGCCGGCTGCTGATGAACGGGTCCACCGTCATGTCGACGTTCGCGGTGACTGTCAACGCTGCCGCAGAGCGTTGCCGACATCATTTGCCGCCGAGGAAGCCCTCCGCGCTGCCCTCAACGACAGCTGCATGGCGTTGGAAAGATCGGGACGTTCGCAGACTTTCTTAGCCGGTAGCGGGCGTTTGTCCGGCGCAAACGAATGCCACTCACTGAGCGCGAGCAGAGAAGGCAGCCACGGAGGAGCAAGCATTCTTTTGACCCAGGTCCCGTACACCGCCGTCGCAGTGGTTTGGGCCTACAGGAATTGCGCTCCGCAATCAGCGCCGTCGAGCGAGGCCCCTGACGCCTCTTCGCCACGACGAAACTTCACCAGCCAGGCGAGGCGTTGGCAGGAGTGCGCGCCCTTGGGCTCTCCTCGTCAGGCGATCGCCTCTAACACGCCGGCCTCAAAGCATCCCAAGTTTTACAAGCCGGGATGAAGAACGCAAAGCGCCCGGCCGCCCGCGCACGTCTTGGACTGTGCTTTCTGACCACATGGCACGGATTCCAGTTGAGACCGGTCAGGAAACGCTGCCACTTTGAATTGAACGTCGGCTCTGAAGCGACATTGACTGCTGCAACCGCAGTTTGGCTTGGACATGCCTACATCCCGGCTTCGACGGACTGGTAACGACTCCGATACGCGCCGGGACTCAGCCCTATGCGCTCCCTGAACAATCGCGAAAAGGAACTGGCGTCGGTGTAGCCGACCTGCATGGCGATCTGGTCGACACCGAGATCGCTGGCCTCCAGGAGGGCACGCGCCGAATCGATTCGCAAGTTCTGCAGATAGGTGAGAGGCGATTGATCGAGCACGGCGTTGAACCGGCGAATCAACGTCCTTTCACTCACCGCCAACTCGGCGGCAAGGTCGGAAATGCGGGTGGGCCCGGACATGTTCTTCTGCAGCCAGTGCTGGGCACGATGCACCAACGCATCGGTGTGGGCCACGTCCGCGAGCAGCGGCAGGTAGGGTGTCTGAGAGGTTTGGCTCACATCGATGAGCATGCTCTTGGCACATTGCGAGGCAATTGCCGGCCCGCAGAACCTTTCGACGACTCGGATCGCCTGCAGCAAGTAGGACGCAGAGGCGCCGGCGCAAAGCAGACGTTCGACTTCCGTGAGGACAGGTCGCATCTGCAGGTCGACGCGCGGGAAACGCAGGCGAAACTGCCGCTCCAGCCACCAGGTCGTGGTGGCAATTCGGTCGTTCAAGAGGCCGGTCTGGGCAAGGATGAAGGTTCCCGTGCAGTTGGCCGCCAGCCAGGCACCACGGCGCCACTGCGACACCAGCCACGCGCAGGCGGCTGATTGACCCTCGAGGAATTGATCGAACTTTCGGTGGCCTGCGTAGTGCAGGCTCGGGATGAACACGAGATCGTAGTGGTCGCGCGCGCCGACCTTGAGCGTCTGCAATTGCAGGCCGTTGCTCGCCGCGACTTCGTCGCCCGACAGCGACACGAAACGCCATTCAAAGAACGCGGCAGAAGCACCCTGTTGTCGGCGCAGATGCGAATTCGCCACTTGCAGGATGTCTGCGAAGCCCCCCAGGCTGGAGGCGTAGCAACCGTCAAATGCAAGGATGGCAGCGCGGGGCATGGGATGTCGTATTTCGCATAGAAACCGTCGGTTTCGCCAATGTACCTCGGATGCTCCACGGCCTAGACTTGTCGCACATCAACGGGCAGCCAGCCCCCGACGGAATGCGACCATGAACGCCAGAGACACGACCCTTGCGCACGCACAGCACACGCCCGAGCGGCATCAGCCGCGGCTCTATCACGACCTCCTCACGCCCGAGGAAACGAAGGCGATTCGCGAAGAGGTTCGCCGCTTCGCCGACGCGCATGTGGCACCAGTCGCCTGGGAGATTGGCCACCGCGAAGAATCGATCGAGAGCTTTCCGTATGAGCTCTTTCGCACGATGGCCGACGCCGGACTGTTCCGCATCCCCTTTTCGGCCGAGGTGGGCGGCCGTGGCCTGAAGTACCCAGCATGCGCGACTGCGGTTCTCATCGAGGAGCTGGCCTATCACTCCAATTCCGTCGCGGCCATTGTCGATGTGCATTGCATCCTGGCCGGTCATGCCCTCGAGCATGCGTCGCCCGCGCTGCAGGCGCGCTATCTCACACCCCTGCTGGCTGGCGAGAAGATCGGCAGCTTCGCGACCACCGAACCAGACGCCAGCACGGATCTGAGCATCAAGACAATGCAGACCTTCGCGAACCGCGAAGGCACCGGCTACGTGGTCAATGGCCGCAAGCGATTCATCACGAATGCGCCAGTCGCCGACTTCGTCGTGCTGCTGTGCGCGGAGGAAGGACGCATGACGGAGATTGTCATCGACCTGGACGCACCCGGGGTGCGCGTTGGCGCCCCGGACCGGAAGATGGGCAATCACGGCCAGCTCACGGCCGACATCTATTTCGACAATGTCCAGGTTCCAGCGGAGAACGTGGTGGGATCGACAGGCGGTGGTCTGAAGATCGCACTGCAGACCTTGACCTACGGGCGCATCGGCATCGCCGCCAGCGGCGTCGGCATGGCCCAGGCGACCTTTGACCACAGCGTCGAGCGGTTGAAGACGCGCCAGGCATTCGGCAAGGCGATCGCGCAGTTCCAGCACTGGCAATTCAAGCTGGCCGAGCGCGCCACCGAGATCGAGAATGCACGCAACCTGTACCTGAAGGCGGCGCGGCGCATGGACGCCGGCGAGGCCTTTCCGGAGCCTGAGGCTGCCATGGCGAAGTGGTATGCGACCAATCTCGCCGCCGACTTCGCGCGCGACGGGGTTCAGATCTTCGGCGGCTATGGCTTCATGTCGGAGCTGGCGGCCGATGGCTCGCACTACCGGGTCGAAGAGATCTACCGCGATTGCAAGATCGCCGAGATCTACGAAGGCACCAACGAGATCCAGAAGCTGGTGATCGCGCGGTCCATCTTCGGCAAGGATGTCACAGGCTAGGCTGGCGCAGCCTTCCGGCGGCTTCTCCCGCTCCGCGCCCGGTTCCGGCTCGGAATCCGGTTCCGATTGCGCAGGTCCGGGGGATCCGTGTGCGCGCTCCTCTCGGCATTCGACCTCGCCGCTTCCTCCGAAGTCCTCGGCTGGTCACCGCGTGCCCGGGAGGCACTGTCGGCAATCGGACTCCGGTGTCAATCGCGGCTCCGTTTCTCAGAAGGCCACCCCGATCGACCCGACGAACACCTGGTCCTTCGACCCCGGGTTGAACCAGAAGCCGCCCACGGTCATGCGGCCCCAGGTCACCTGCGCGAACGGCCCGCGCTGGACGTCCCGATCTCCCCCATAGATCCGGGTTCGCTGCGCGGCCAGCCCGACGCGAAGCCATTCGACCGGCCGGAAACCGAGTTCGCTCCAGGCATAGAAATAGCTGCCGCTTTGCTCTCTTCTGTCGTGGACGTATTCGGCCTCGATGTAGAAGTCGAGCCGCTTCCATGCGAGGCTGGCCTCCAGGCCGGGCACGAAGGCGTCGACCGTGCCCCAGGCGGTTCCAAGCAGCGGGGTAAGCTCCCACTTGATGTTCTCGCCGCCAGAGAAGTTCCAGCCGACGAACGCCGAACGGGCACCGATCGACTCGTAGTTCACCCGTGCTTCAAGATGCAGGACGCCGCGATCAGCGGTCACGATCCCCGAGGTGTAGTTCTCGCCACCGCGCACGACCGTCGGAAAGGCCGTGACCGCAAACTCCCACTTGGGTTCGTCCTCGGAGGCAGCGGCAGGCTCAGTCCCTTCCCCCTCGGCGGCGAATGCGCCGGAGGCCATCGCGGCCGTGACCGCGGCCATCACCCGTCGGGCGGTTCTCATCCGCCGAGCGCGTTGATCGCGATCACGAGCAGTGTGCCCAGCACCGCCATCCCGACGCCAGCCTTCCACATGCCATAGCCTGCGTAGCGCCCGAAGGCCAGACCACCGAAGAACAGCATCGCCAACGCGATGGCGCGCGACAGGTTCTTCGCCGCTCCCACGTCCTGCATGACTGCAAAAGGCAGCACCACGGGAAAGGTCGCCAGCACCACCAGCACGAAGATCGCCAGGGCGGCACGCAGGTCGCTCCACCCCAGCGTCGCTCGCTCAGGTACGAAGGGATGCTCGACGATCCGGCGGCGGATGGCCTCGACCTCCGTCTCCGAGACGAGGCCCGCCGCCGCTCGCGACAGCGCGTGTTCGATCTGGCTGCGGCCTGATCTCGCATCGGCTGCGGCACGCACGGAGTTCACCAGCGTGAGCCGCCTGCCGCGATCAGCGATGGTCCGGACCAGGTACATCACGGCGTCGACGAGACCCCAGGCGAGATTGCAGCCCAAAGCGGCGACGAACATGTCCCGGATCTCCGCACGTCCGGTCTCCGCCACCGACACGGCCCCCACAAAACTGAGCGCCATGAGCAGGCCGAACAGCGTCTCCGAGACGCGGTCGATCGGACTGAGCACGGGTTCGCGGGTTTCCTCGACTGCGGCCACGATGTCGCCCATTGCCATCCTCCTCGTTTTCCAGTCTGAGGCGCACGATACGCAGCATGCGATCGTTCGGCCACAGGGTATTCGCGCACCGCGGGCGGCCCGACTGCGCATCGGCGGGCGTTCGGAACCTCATGGCGGCGCCAACGCAGGCTTGCTGCGCAGTTCCGGGAACGCCTCCAGCAGCCGCGTCGTCACGCAATCGACATAGCCCTCGGGAATGCGCCAGACCCGCGACCCCCGGGGTTGGTTCTCCAGGCAGCGTCTGGCGGGTGGAATGGGGTATCGCAGCGACAGCGAGACGTCCGACGAGATGACTTCGTTGGCATACCAGTAGCCGTGTCCCTTCATGCCCCCCATCTCGTGAGCCCCTCCAACCTGCGTGACGTCCACCGCAACGAGGCGAGGGTTGTCCATGCGCTGGAGATCTTCGACGGACAGGACCGTGAGGTCGGGCCGCCCCAGCCGCGAGGCACCGGCGACCAGGGTCGAAAAGCCGAGTGCACGGTCGACCTGCGAGAAATAGATGACGACCTGCTGCGAGACGTCGAGAGCAGGCGCCACGTAGTCTCGGGCAAAGGTCTTCAGATCGACGTCGGACGCGGCGAAGATGACGCTTCCCAGCCGGTACTTGCGCTGCAGTTCGTCATGACCAAGCAGCGGATCGCGCTGCCGCAGGCGCGCCACCGCGGCGGCGAGCAGTGGCGAGCCGCAGCTGTAAGCCATCACGTTGATGTAGTCGGCCTTGGTACGACCGGCCAGCACCAGCAGTCGCTCGATGTCCGGGATGTAGCTCTCCGCGCGGGGGCAATCGGTCAGGTAATTCCAGAACATCGCCCCGGTGGGCCATTGGAACGTCAGCGCTGCGCCCTGGCCCAGGTAGTGAGAGAACGAGGCCATCTGCACCGCCACTTCGTCGAACGCGACGCGGTAGCCGTGGACGTAGATGATCAGCTCGCGGTTCCTCGATCTCTCGATCTGCGAGTCGATCGCCGCAATGAAGCGCCGCTCCGCCTCTTCGACGTTGCCCATGCGACTCGCGCGGCCGAGTTCCTCGATCGCCTCCACGGCTCCGGAGCGCGGACGGTCGACGCTGCTGTTACGGTGCGAGGCCACGAGCTGGTCCCAGCTCATCCCCGGTTCGCCCAGTCGAACCGTGGCCACGCCCAGCATGACGCCGCCGCCGTCGGCGTCGCCATAGTGGCCCTCGGCCGCCGGTGCGCGGGTGGTGGCAAAGAAGACCGGCTGGCTGGGAGTGCGCAACGCCTCGGGAATCCGGGAGGCGAAGTCGACGCGCGGGTCCTTGAGCACCGCCGGTGTCGGCACGAGGTGCGGATCCACCGACGAACAACCCACCACGGCAAGGATCGTCCCAAAAAGGAATGCGATGGCCTTCATCCGCCGAGTCTCATTCGGCAGATGCGAACTGTCGCGTCGTCCGGATCGGCCTTGACACCGAACCCAAGCCGCCTTGCGAGACGAAGCATCGGCTGGTTCTCACTCAGCACGAACCCTTCCATTTCCCGCATCCCACGACGCTTCGCCTCGTCGATGAGCGCGGTCATGAGCGCGGTCGCAAGGCCGGCCCCACTGAAGCTGGCAGCAACGGTGATCGCGAACTCGCAGGCGGTGCGGTCGCTGCCGAAGACTGCAATGGCGCTTCCAACGATGTCGATCCCGTCCGCTGCCGGGACCGTGGCCACGATGCCGATTCCACATTCGGGAAACGAGGCGAGCGTGTGACGCAGACGATCCAGGTTGGGCTCGCGAACGGCGTGCATGAACCGCATGTAGCGGGCTTCGTTGCTCATGCGCTCGAACGCCTGCAAGAGTTCGGCCTCATCGGCCGGGCAGGATGCCCGCAGGTGCACCACCCGCCCGTCGCGCAACCTGATGTCGCCCGCCATGCCTGAAGCCGGGTCGTGATTCGAATCGAAGGCCGCGTCGATCATGGTGACTCCAATGTGGGAATCTCGTCCGTCCCGTATAAGGCCATCAAAGCGTACAACGCACACGTCTTTGCCGCAATTGGAACGTGCGCCTTCAACTGATGCATTGGCCCATGTCGTGGAGTCAGAAACCATCGCTCGCACCATGCCGCCTTAGGCCCAGCGTCGCACAGCGGCGGCGGGGCCGGGCGCTCGCGCTGGGTGACGTCATGGCGGAATCGCTGCTGCTTACTTCGCTGAGCACGTCACTGTCGAAAGTGGTGGCAGGACAGGCCCGGGCTTGAAGCGCCGATCTTGTCGTGATTGGCACAGCAAACCCTGCGGGGCGGGGTGCTGAGCAGGTAAGACGCGTCGCGCTCGCTCCGGGGACCCGCTTCCCGAACGCCAGGAACCAGAGGTTCGACGTGAAGGTCGACTGCCATGGGACCGTGCTCCCGCGCTACTTGCCACTCCCGCTCTTGACCTTTTCGACCGCTTCCTTCGTGGCAGCCCGACCTTCCTGCATCAGGCGATAGCCGACGTAGTACTTGTAGATGTTGTTGACGTAGGTGATGGTCTCCTGCCCGATCTTCTCGGCCACCACGTACTCGACGTTCTGGAACCAGATGTTGGGGTCCAGGCCGCGCTTGGCGGCTTCCTTGCGCATCGAGGAGATACGGCCCGCGCCTGCGTTGTAGGAGGCGAATGCGAACAGCGCCTTGTCGAGCGGCGTCATCGGCTCCTTGCCGTAGTACTGGTCGATCATCCAGCGCATGTACTTGATGCCGGCATGGATGTTCGCCTCGGTCTCCCTGATGTCGCCCACCTTCATGTCCTTGCCGGTGGCGGGCATCAACTGCATCACGCCGATGGCGCCCACCTGGCTCTTCGCGTTCTGGTTGAGCTGCGACTCCTGGTAGCCCTGAGCGCCCATCAGCACCCAGTCGACGTCGTACTGTTGGCCGTATTTCCGGAAGTACTCGACCAGCGCATAGAACTTCTTTCGCTCCTCCTCCGAGGCCGCATTCTTCAGGTACTTGACGTTCTTCAGGTAGCGCGTCAGAAGCTGGTTGCCGGTTGCGGTACCGACCTTGTTGCGATTGGCGAAATCGTCGACCGCTGCCTTGAGCTGCGGGCTGCCTTTACGAATCGCCCAGGCGATCTCACCACCTGTGCGAACCGCGACGTTGTCATGCACGGTGACCTTCGGGAAGATCTGCTTCCAGAAGTCCGCGATGTACTTGTCAACGATGACGATGCCGACCAAGCCGGCATTGAGCATCTCCAGGAGGTCCTCGTCTTCCAGCGTCTCGGGGGCTTCCTTCAGATTGACCGGCGCCTTCCGTTCGGCCTCGAATTTCTTGTTGAGCGCAAGCAGGCTTTCGTAATAGCTTGACGATCTGCGTACGAAGACGTCCTTGCCGGCGAGATCATCCAGGTCGGCAACCTTCGGCGAGGCCGGGCCGGTCACCACGACCTCGCTCACGTTGCTCATGCCGGCGGATGAGAAATCCACCAATTTCTGGCGTTCGGGGGTGATCGTGAGACTGGCCGCGGCGATGTCGCCCTTGCCGGTGACAAGCCCGTTCAGCAACTGGTCACGACTCACCGGGATGAACACCACCCGCACCTTCAAGTTCTTGTTCTTGAGCTTGCCCTCCGCCGCGAGCTTCTTGTTGAGTTCATCCTCGAACAGCCGAAAGTGGTCGACCACGATGCCTCGGTTCACCCCCTTGTCGACGAAGTAGAAGGTCTTGCTGTTGACGGTCAACACGCGGATCACCCGCCGCTCAATCATTCCGTCGAGGTCGCCGGTCCACGGTTTGGCCTGCGCGAGATCGATCGTCAGGGTTCCTCCAGCCGCCTTCTTCGGGCCCGCGTCCTCGGCGAATGCGGGGCCGCCCGACAGGAAGCAGGACAGCACGAAGCTCAGCCACACATGAGCGGTTTTCATGCTCGTGTCCTTTCAGTTGGTTCGGCACAGCGCCGCCGGCGATACGGCGGCGCTCAGGACCGGAACGACCTCACTGCTGTTGCTTTTTGCCCTTCATGTTGCCGGCGACGCCACCGGCGACCGCGCCCACGGCCGCGCCGGTCCAGCCGCTGCCCCCGGCGATGGCCGCGATCCCCGCGCCCGCGGCGGCGCCTATGGCCGCGCCGCTGGCTGTTCCCTGCTGCTGCGGGGTCATGTTCGTGCACCCGATCAGGCCGATTGCGGCCGCGAGGGCCAGCGTCACTTTGATCTGCTTCATGTTCTGTCTCCTTTACTTCGTGTTGCGCAGTTCGGGCTGAACGATCTCGTACCAGATCGTTTCGATGACAGGCCGCTTCAGCAGATCGGGATGCGCCGCATACCAACGATCCAGCG
Organism: Variovorax saccharolyticus; assembly: GCF_030316765.1. Taxonomy (GTDB): domain Bacteria; phylum Pseudomonadota; class Gammaproteobacteria; order Burkholderiales; family Burkholderiaceae_C; genus Variovorax; species Variovorax saccharolyticus. The sequence continues at coordinate 98,595 of NZ_JASZYT010000017.1, read as the reverse complement.
TGCCGCGCACGCTGTCGAGCGTCTGGCCCTTCAACCCCTTGGCGAAGCTCGGAACGGCAGTCTGCGACGCGAACGTGGGGTTTACGCCCTGGTAGGCCTGCTCGACCTGGTAGGCATTGGCAATGCCGATCAGGTAGGTCCGCTTCAATTGCTCGGTCGACTTGACCCAGTGTTCGCCGGTCACCAGCGGGACTTCCTGGGCGCGGGCCATGCCCCACGCCATCGCCAGCCCCATGCAGGCCGCACCGACGGCCCAGCGCATCTTCGGTTTCATCGTCATCGCGCTCTCCTCGTGAGTTTGGACATGCGAAACGGGTCGACCGCTGGGCGGTTTGCCGCTTTGCCAGACAGCGGAAATGAATTGTCGACCTGATCGTTCGCCCGGTCCTTAGGGTCTACCTTTACTTCATCAATCGCCGCCCGCACCTCGCTGCTGCGTGGTCGGACTTCACCGTGGTCGATCCATGTCACCGCTCTTGTGGAGTGGGTGTTCATCGTTTCAGCTCACAGCGACTGCTCGCGCAGCACCTTCTTGTTGATCTTGCCGACACTGGTCTTGGGGATCTCCGAAACAAAGGCGATCCGGTCGGCTTCCGGTACGGCATACTTGCTGATCCGCTTCGAATCGACATGCTCGAGGAGCCGCGCACAGATGGCGGTCGAGTCGAGCTCCATGCCGGCCTTGCGCACGACGAAGGCCATCGGGCGCTCGCCCCACTTCTCGTCGCGCACGCCGACCACTGCGCACTCCTGCACCCCGGGGACTTCGGCGATCAGACCCTCCACCTCGATGGAGGACACCCACTCGCCCCCGGTCTTGATCACGTCCTTGATGCGATCGACGATCTGCACGAACCCCTGCGGCGTCATCACCGCGATGTCCTGCGTGTGCAGGTAACCGCCCGCCCAGAGTTCCTCCGAGGCCTCGGGCTTCTTGAAGTAGCTCTGCGTAAGAAACGGCGCGCGCAGGACGATCTCGCCCTGGCCCCGCCCATCGCGCGGCATGTCGCGCATCTCCTCGTCCACCACGCGCAAGTCCACCAGAGGAACGGGCCTGCCGGGCGAGCACCGCCTACGCACCTCTTCCTGCGGGTCCCTGGCCGCGAACCCGGGCGGCAGCTGCGCGAGCGAGACGATCGGTCCGGTCTCGGACATGCCGTAGCCGGCGAAGACGTCCATCCCGCGCGCCAGCGCCGCCTCGCACAGCACCGGTGAAAGCGCTGAGCCGCCGATGATCATCTTCCACCCCGAGAGGTCCGGCGGGTCCTCCTGCGACGCCGTCAGCAGCATCTGCAGAATGGTGGGCACGCAGTGGGAAAACGTGACCTGCTCCGACTGGCGAAGCTTCAGCAGGGCTTCAGGCACGTAACGCCCCGGAAGCACCGTCTTCAGACCCAGTAGCACTGCGACATACGGCAGACCCCAGGCAAGGACGTGGAACATCGGGGTGATCGGCATGTAGACGTCCTCGCGGTGCAGCCGCTGCCCTTCCCTTTGCGCGCACAGGCTGGTGGAGGCAACCAGCGCATGCAGCACGATGTCCCGGTGGCTGTAGCTCACGCCCTTGGGATCGCCGGTCGTTCCGGTGGTGTAGAAGGTCGCGGCCTTGGTCTGCTCGTCGAAGTCACCGAACTTGAAGTCGGGTGAAGCCTGGGCCATCAGCGTCTCGTACTCGCCCGCGAGCGGCAGCGGCGTGGCCGGCGCGTCCTGGCCGTCCGCCATCACCACGATCTGGAGAACACCCTTCAACCCCGCCTTGATCTGCTCGAGGACGGGCAGGAAATCCGCGTGCACCAGCACGATCTCGGCATCCGAATCGTTCAACGTGTAGAGGATCTGCTGCGGCGACAGCCGCACGTTCACCGTGAACAAGGTGGCGCCCATCATCGGGATGCCGAAGTAACTCTCCAGGTAGCGATGGCTGTCCCAGTCCATGACGGCGACCGTCGTGCCGTGGCGGGCACCCAGCGCGCTCAGCGCCGAAGCCAACCGGCCGATGCGATGCCGGAACTCGTGAAAGCTGTAGCGCATCTCGCCGCGATAGCTGATCTCCTGATCGCCGTGCAGGCTCAGCGCGTTGACGAGCAATTGCCTGACGAGCAGGGGGTAGGTGTAGGCCGAGGGGGTCGGTGCAACGAGGTTGGCGTTCATGGGGTCTCCGGTTGGGTCAATGGGTGGGTATGGGGGTCGAAAGCGCGCGATGAAATGCGCTCTATGGCGTTGGCTGCATTGCGCGCGTGACCGCCGGGTCCGTGCGCTGCCGGATCAAGGCGGCAACGTCGGCCCTTTGCTGCTCGGTCATCCGGGGCCAGCTGCCGATCTCCAGCGCGGTTCTCTTGCATCCCTGACAGAACTTGCCATCCGGGTCCACCCTGCAAATGTTCACGCAGGGGTCTGCAACGAGAACGTTCTCACTCATGGCGGCACCGAAGGTCATTCCCGCAGGGCTCAGCGAGCAATGAACAGGAAGCCGACCACGAGGATCGCCAGGAACGCCGTCTCGCTGACCATCAGCACGATCGGCTTCAGGCCCACGGTGGCGAAGTCCTTCAGGTGCGACTTCATGCCGATCGCCGCCATCGAGATCACCAGCAGCCATGTCGCGAGCGTCTGCGGCGCCTGCTGCAGCGTCGCGGGAATCAGCCCGGCGCTGTTGACGGCGACCAGCAGCGCGAAGGCGACCACGAACCACGGCAGCAGCGGCGGCTTTGTGGTCCCGCCCACCCCGGCCAGGTGCAGCTTGCGATACGACAACGTGATGACCAAGATCACCGGCAGCAGCATCGCCACGCGCAGCTTGACGATGGTCGCGGCATCGCCCGTCTCCTTGGACATCCCGTAGCCCGCGCCGACCACCTGCGCGACGTCGTGGATCGTGCCGCCCAGGAAGATGCCGGCCGGCTCGCCGGCAAATCCGAGCGCAGCGGCGATCATCGGATAGAGCACCATCGCGGCGGTCGAGAGCGTGCTGACGCCGATGACCGTGAAGATGGTGGCGCGCTCCTTCACGTTGTCGTCAGCGTGCGCTGGCGTGACCGCGGCGATCGCCATCGCAGCCGAGGCGCCGCAGATGCCGACGGCGCCGCCCGTCAGGACGCCAAAACGGTTGCGGTAGCCGAGCATCTTCGCCAGCACGACGCCGAAGGCGATGGTCAACGCCACCGACACGACCACCATCGCGATCGGCATCGCGCCCAGTGCCGCGATCTGCCCAAGCGTGATGCGCACGCCGAGCAGGGCGACCCCGATACGCAGCAGCGTGCTGGCGGAGAACCGGATGCCCGGGACGCAGCGACCCTCGGTCGACAGGAAGTTCAGCGCCATGCCGAGCAACAAGGCGAAGAGCATGGCCGACACATGGTAGTGCTCGGCCAGCGAGATCGCGGCCACTGCCACCACCGCCGACACCAGGATGCCGTGGAAGTGGCTGCGAGCGGGCGCGCGCCAGCCGGGCAGCGTCAGGGCGTTCATGCCGCACTCACTCGGGCTGGTAGTTGACCGAGCGCAGCACCTCGCCGACGCGTTCGGAGTCCTTGCGCAGGCCGGCGCCCAATTGCTCGGAGGTCAGCGGCTGGCCGGCGTCCTGGCCGAGTTCCTTGAGGCGCTCGCGCAGCTGTGGCTGCTGCAGCACCTTCAGCGTCGCCTCTCGCAGCTTCTGCTGCGCGGCGGCGGGCACGTCGGACGCCGCGAACATCCCGATCCAGCCGATCGCCTCGAGCTGCGGAAAGCCCAGTTCGGTGAAGGTGGGAACCTCGGGCAGGACGCTCAGACGCTTCGGTGCGCTGACGGCGTAGGCCCTGAGCTTGCCGCTCCTGATCATCGGCAGCGAAGTGGCGACGCCGTCGAACATCAGCGGCACATGCCCGCCCATCACATCCACCAGCGCGGGCGGCGAACCCTTGTACCCGACATGGCTCATCTCCAGGCCGGCGACCTTGTTCATCTGCATCCCCATCACATGCGACATCGTTCCGGCGCTGTACGACGCGTAGCTGATCTTGCCCGGGTTGGCTTTCACATGGGCCATCAGCTCGATGAGGTTCCTCGCCGGCAGCGACGGGTTGCCCACCAGCACGAGGCCGCTGCGGGCCAGCTCGGCCAGCGGCGTGATGTCCTTGAACGGGTCGTACTTCGGCTTGAGCGTGTGCGGCACCTCGCTGACCAGCGCGTTCGGGGCGACGATCAGCGTGTGGCCGTCGTGCGGCGACGACAGCAGGTCCTGCATCGCGATCGCTCCGAGCCCCCCGGGCTTGTTCTCGACCACCACCGGCTGGCCGAGCAGCGGCGCGAGCCCCTCGGCCACCATCCGCGCGACCATATCGGAGGTACCTCCGGCCGGCGCGCTGACGAGCAAGCGCACGGGCTTCGTTGGAAAGCCCTGCGCCCAGGCAGGGGACGCCGCCACCGCCAAGGTGGCGCCGGTCAGCAGCAAGGTGTTGCGCACGGCGCACCGGATGCGTGGGAGTGCGTTCATCTTTGTCTCCTTATCGCTCACTGGTTCCGCCCTCAAGCCATGGCACGCACGGGCACGCCGCGCTGGCCCGGCGCACGGTTGGGCGGCAGACCCAGGCGCGCCAGCGATTCGTCGGCGCCACCCCAGAACTCGCCGATGCCGAACGTGGCGCGCGCCTCCGCACCGCTGGACACTTCGCGGCCCAACTCGCGCGCCACGCGCACCATCATGTCGATCTGCTGCACGGAGGTCATGCGTTCGCCGCGAGGGCCGAAGAGCGTGTCCTCGATGCCCACGCGCACATGCATGCCGAGGGCGATCGCCATCGTGTTCATCGGATAGATGTGGCGGTTCAGGGTCTCCAGCGTGAGCACCGCGCCGTCGGGCGTGCGGCGCGCAAACTCCAGCATGTCGGCTGGGTGCAGGCCGGCCGATCCTCCGCCGATGGCCACGTAGTTGAGGATCAGCGGACCGCAGTAGACGCCGCGACGCACCAGGCGCAGGAGGCTTTCGAGGCCGGTCAGGTTGCCGAGCATGAAGTGCGGCTGGATACCGTTGGCCACCAGCCGGCGGATGTGCTCCTCGTGCCACGACGGATTGGACGGCACGATCATGTCGCGGTAGGCCGCCTGCAGTACCGGATTGGTCAGCGAAGTGCCCGCGACATCGGCCGCGGTCATCAGCTCCATCACGTTCATCTGCTGGGTGTTGATCGCCACCGTCACCTGGTCCGGCCGCGGGTCGAGCTCGGCCAGCATGTGGCGCGTGTCGTCGGTCATCCACTTGGCAGCCTGGCCCTCGGTCTCGGGCGCAAACGAGATCGAGCCGCCGACCTGCAGGATCATCTGCGGCACGGCCTCGCGCAGCCGCGCCAGCATCTCGTTGAACTTGGACAAGCGCTTGCTGCCCTTGCCGTCCTCCTCGCGCACATGCACGTGCAGCACCGTAGCGCCGGCGTTCCAGCAATCGACCGCCTTCTGGACCTGCTCGTCCATCGTGACGGCGATGTCGTCGGAATCGCCTGGGACCCACTGGGGTCCGTAGGGCGCGACCTGAATCACCAGCTTCTGCTGGTTCTCGGGCAAGAGGGAATCGTCGAGGAAGTGCATGTTGGCTCCTTGGAGTTCAGGGGGTTTGGGTAGGGATTCAGGATCAGCCGCCGGACGCGCCTTGGCGTTCGGCGTGCGCGGCCAGTTCTTCCAGCAGGATCGGTGCGCCCAGGCTCATCGTGTGGATGCCAAGCACGCTCACGCACTGCAGCACCGCATTGATCTCTTCTTTCGTCGCGCCCAGGTCGAGCGCCTTGCGAATGTGGCGGCGCACGCCCGGCCCGTACATGTGCGTGCAAGAGGCGTCGACCGCAATGGAGAGGAACTCGACGGTCTTCGCGTCGAGCACGCCCGATGCGATCGGTGCTATAGCCATCGCCATGAACTTCTCGGCCCACTGTGGATCGAGCGTGGCGAAGGGCTCCCAATTGGGATTCCAGTTGCCGGCGCTGCGCATCTGATCGCACACCGGGGTGGCAGGCGTTGGCTGATCGGTCGAGTTCATCGCTGGGTCTCCTTGCGTCGTGGTATGGGAGCAAGTGTGCGAGCCGAGGGCGAATTCGAGTTGACGCACGGGGACTTGGATTTACCATTGGGGGACACCTGGGGTAAACCCGAACGCCCCGCTGGGGGACGCCAGTCCGTGCAACGGGGCGGGCCCACCGGAGTGAAGCCAATCACTTCGACTGCACGATGGGACGATCGAGGTGCTCGACGACCGCCCTAGTTCCAGGTGAACTCGCCCTGCGACAGCCTCTCTTGCCTTTGGCGGGGGCGGGGATAGCTGATTACCATCAGATCCTCACCCGGCATCGGCTTGACACCGTATCGATCAGCGAGCGACCCCCGACTTCCAAAACACCGCCTGAGATGTTCCGCCAAATCGTTCATCGACAGGTTGAGTCCGCATACCCATGCATGCATCGAGCACGCAAGCATGGATGACGGCAACGGCCCGTCACGGCTCCGGTCGCCGCGCTCCGAAGCTGCCGTCATGAATTTGAGCGGACGCGGCAATGCCGACAAACCTCCTTCACGACACCAAGACCGACCCTAGTGCCACGCCCGTGCTGTACCTGATGCTGGCTGGCAAGCTCGGGGCGGGCGGGCAGCTCGGTCGATCGCTGCTGGTGGTGCAAAGCAAGCTGGCCGAGGGTGACGGCAACGTGGATGGCGGGCGGTCAGTGCGCCCGCCCGTATGGCCAAGCCGAATTGCAAGAAGCCAGAAGGAACACCGGCATCACGACCAGGGGGCGTCGCGATCTCGAGACCCACTCCTTCCAAGATCTTGCGCACCTTGTGCACCTGCTGGGAATTCGAGCCGGCCAGCCTGCCGGGACCGATCCACAGGCCGTCCTCCAGCCCGACGCGCACGTGTCCCCCATCGACCCGGCGATGGCGGCGATGGCGGCGATGGCGGCGATGGCGGCGATCTTCATCTGATTTCGGCCGGTCCTGAGCGCGGACCATCGGTAGTCGTGGCCGAACAGGCGGTCCGCCGTACGCTTCATGTGCATGACGTCCTCCGGATGCGCTCCGATACCGCCCAGGATACCGGGCACGGTTTGAACGAAGAACGGCGGCTCGACAAGTCCGCGATCGATGAAAAGGGCCAAGTTGTAGAGGTGCGAGGTGTCGTAGCACTCGAACTCGTGTTGCGTGCCGCTGGCCGACAGCTCCCGCAGGGCGGTCTCGATATCGCGAAGGTGTTGCGCAAGTCGAGATCCTTGCTGCCTTTGAGGTACGGGCGTTCCCAGTCGTGCTTGAATTCCTCGACGTGCTCCAGCTTCGGGATCAAGTCGAAATTCATCGAACCCATGTTCATCGAGGACACTTCCGGCCGCAGTACGACGGCGGGGCGGATACGTTCCTGCACTGACATGCACGGGGAGCCACCCGTGGTCAGATTGATGACCGCGTCGCATTCACTCTTGATGCGATTCAGAAAGGGCGTGAAAGCCTCAGGCCGCTGGTCCGACTTGCCGGTTACCGGGTCACGCGCATGCAGGTGGATACGGCAGCGCCTGCCCGTGCCGCGGCGATCGAAGACTCGCGATTTCCTGCGGTGTGAGCGGCAAGTGTGGCGACACCGACGGCGTGTCAATCGCGCCGGTGATGGCGCTACTGATGATGGCGCCTTTTGGTGGTCCATGGGTTGTGCTTTCTCTGGCTGTCCGTGAGCCACCGCAGAAGACGCCGGACGCCGGCCGGGGCCGACGGCAACTGACACCGTGGCGGTGACCTTGAAGCCCATTGTTCCGGCCCCGCGGGCATACACGGATTGACCATCGGTGACTCTGATTTACCTTAAGGGGACAACCCACTCCGCCCATGTCGAACCTCGTTCGCAGCGCCAGCCTGACCAACTACGCCGAGCTCGCGCGTGCGACCGGGCTCGACCCGCTGGCCTTGCTCGCAGAGGTGGGCTTGAATCCGGCCTGCCTTCACGATCCCGACATGCGGATTCCGAGCGGCGCGGTGCGTGACCTGCTGGAGGCCTCGGCCGCTGGCAGTGGCGTCGAGAATTTCGGATTGCAGATGGCCGAGACACGGCAACTTTCGAACCTCGGCGTTGTGGGACTGGTGGCGCGCGAGGAACCGACGGTGCGACGTGTGGTGCGGGCAATGATGCGCCACAGCCGGCTCCTCAACGAATCGCTGTTCGCGAAGCTCGAAGAGTCCGACGGCATCGCGGTGATCCGGGAAGAGTTGCTCGTCGGACAGGGATCATCGCGGCAAGCCAACGAGCTGCTGGTCGGCGTCATGTTCCGCAACCTCAAGTTCTTCCTCGGCCCGGCCTGGAATCCGCAACGGGTTTGCTTCGCTCACCCTCCCCCGCGCGATCCAAGCCTGCACCATCGAATGTTCGGCCATGCCGTCGATTTCGGACAGGACTTCAACGGGCTCGTCTGCACCACGCGCGACATGGACGCACCGAACCCGATGGCCGACCCGGTGATGGCGCGCTATGCACGCCAGCTTCTCGAAGCCACAACCGGTGCGGAAGGCATCGGCACGGTCGACAGCGTGCGCCATATCCTTTTGATGCTATTGCCCTCGGGCCAGTGCTCCATCGACCTGGTGGCGCAGCAACTCGGTATCGACCGGCGCACCGTCCATCGGCGACTCCTGCGCGAGGGCACGACGTTCAGCGAGGTGATGAACATCACCCGCCGCGAGCTGGCCGAGCACTACATCGACAGCACACGGCCACTGACGCAGGTCGCCGACCTGCTGGGCTTCTCGGCGCTCAGCGCCTTCTCGCGCTGGTACAAGCAGCAGTTCGGTCAGGTCGCTGGCCAGCGACGCCGGGTCCGTCCCTTGCCATAGCGACCGGATTTCCCCTCGAGTGGCGCCGGCGCGCGGGCGGACCGGCGCGCGACTCCCGTGCCGTCCAGCCCTCCCACGCCACGCTACCAGGGAGCGTGTTGGTTGCGTCATCGGCTCGCGTTCAGACGGGCTATATCCGGCTCGCAGGCTGGCCCCCGCCCAGAGCCAGGGGATCAGTCGGGTTCACGTGGCGGGCCTCCCATTCTCCGATGCATGAACTGCGCCTCCTCGCCTGCCTGGCACTCGCCTGCGCAGTTCAGTCCGTGGCGGCGGGGCCTGTGAACAAATGCAAGGGCGTCGATGGCCGCGTCACGCTGACAGAGCGACCTTGCCGGCGATGGCGCGACGGAGCGGAATGAGCACCAACCCGCTCAGATCGAAGACATCTTCCGCGCGAGAGGACTGCGTTCATAGGCCTATCCGTTCGCTCGCCTGAACTCATCGACAGTCGCGGCATCTCACGAAGCACCGACGACCGAGGTCGACCAGTAACGTTGACCGTTGCCGGCCAAGCCCGCCGGACTCCGGACTCCGGACTCCGGACTCCGGGCTTCGGGCTTCGGGCTTCGGGCTTCGGGCTTCGGGCTTCGGGCTTCGGGCTTCGCGTCGCCGCGACGCTGCGACGATCTCCCATCCATCGTCGAGCGGCAGTGCCACAAGCGGGTGCGCCCGGACCGTCTCAGGCCTCCATGGGCCACCGGCGTCGAGCGACGGCGCAGAACCGAATGCCATCGGTGCCGGGCACTCTTGACGCGATCGAAGTTGCTCGAGCCGATCGCGCACCACACGCCGTCCACGGTCATCACCTTCTGGTGACGCAGGCAGGTACTCGAAGATGCGGACGCCGCCGACCAGCAGATCCTGAAAATTGTGGTGGGCGGCGTGCTGCACCATCGGCATGACCGAGGCCTGCGCCGACGGCACCATCACCTGCACGTCCACCCCGCGGCGTGCCGTCGCACACAGTGCTTCGATCGCCTCGTCGTCCGGCGGGAAATAGGGGTTCTGGATCAGAGACACTCACGCGCCATACAGATGGCCAGGTGATGCAGGATCTTCACTGCGGGCGGCGAGCACTCGGCCTTGACGCTGCCCACGTGAACGGCCACCTCGCCAGCGCACTTCAGCGGCGAAAAGTACCCTTCCCCAAGAAAAAGCTCGCCCCTGTTCTCGATCCAGTTCTCGGCGAAGACGGGATGCACGACATACAACCGCGATACCCTCGATGTGCTCGATCGTTCGGGACTCGAAGCCACGACCTGGTCCTGCCATGCCACGATGGACAGAGCTATGCGCGGCTGCTTTGATCACGATGCGGGCATCCTGCGGCGATCCTGCTGTCTGTGCGCTATCGAACCGACAAGCGTACGGAGCTCGGTGTAGAAGGGAACGTCGGGCTCAGAGCCCTGGATGAGAAGGACACCTTGGATTACAAACGCGGCTCAAAGCGCCTCTCCTATCACGCTTGGGAGATTCGCAGCCACCTCACAAGCGCTTCCATCGATGGCACGGTGGCGGCCGGCGCGATGCTGCACTTCGACGAGACATGCGAATGCCACATCATTCCGTCCAAGAAGTTTCCCAGCGGCGGCGAGGCGATCCAGGCGCTCGAAATCAAGGCCTCGCTCTGCATCGACGAGAGCGAAAGCCATCCCGGAACTTCCACCAGGACCCGCCAATGTTGAACTCTCCCTTCTTTCATGAGGCCTCGGGTGCAGTCCGCTTCTGGGTCCCGATCGATGGCGCGATGGTCGGCGCAAGCATCCGCAAGGAAACCCTGCACTACTGCTATCGGTCGACCGCAATCGACGACGAGCCGCTGGAGACCTACCAGCTGCACGCGCGGGAAATCGATGCGGCGGTGCGCCGGCGGGTTTCGGGTGGGTCCATCGAACCCGTGATGGTGCGCGACCACGACCTCCACGATGCAGCAGGAAAAGGGATCGAATAGGCCCATGAGGCGGCACCTCACGGCCACGAGTTCGAATGGCGATTCAGTGTCCGGAGGCTCCTTCAGCGCCGATGCCTGTCTCCGAGCGCACCTGCTGCGCGAGGAACCCCGCCCGATCCTTGGCCGCGCGGGGGCTCTTGTCCAGAATGGAAAACAACCATATCCCGACGAAACCGATGGTCATTGAGAACATCGCGGGCGACTGGTAGGGGAACAGCGCGGAACCCTTCGGATTGCCCAGTGTCGCCTCCCACACGGCCGGCGACACGACGGTTAGCGCCACCGACGACACGAGCCCAAGGAAACCACCGATGACAGCGCCGCGGGTGGTGCAGTCTTTCCACAGCACCGACATCAGCAGCACGGGGAAATTCGCAGAGGCGGCGATGGCAAAGGCGAGGCTCACCATGAACGCGATGTTCTGCTTCTCGAACACGATCCCCAAGACGACTGCGACGATGCCCAGCGCGACGGTAGTGATGCGCGACACCTTCAGCTCGGCCACGCTGTCGGCCTTGCCCTTCTTGAATACGGTGGCGTACAGGTCGTGCGACACCGCGGATGCGCCGGACAAGGTCAGCCCCGCCACCACGGCCAAGATGGTCGCGAAGGCCACCGCCGAGATGAAGCCGAGGAACACGTTGCCCCCCACCGCTTTCGCCAGGTGGACCGCGGCCATGTTGCCGCCGCCGAGCAGTCCCCCCTGGGCGTCGAGGAACTGCGGGTCGGTGAGCACGAAGGTGATGGCGCCGAAGCCGATGATGAAGGTCAGCACGTAGAAGTAGCCGATCCAGGTGGTGGCCCACAGGACGGACTTGCGAGCCTCCTTGGCGTTGGGCACCGTGAAGAATCGCATCAGGATGTGCGGCAAGCCGGCGGTGCCGAACATCAGCGCCATGCCAAAGCTGATCGCCGAGATCGGGTCCTTGATGAAGCCTCCCGGCCCCATGATCGAGAAGCCCTCGGCGGCAGCGGCCTCGGGTGGCTTGCCCGCGGCGGTCGCGATGGCGGTCTTCACCTCGACGGCCTTCGCGAACATCGCCTCGGGGCTGAAGCCGAAATTCCACAGCACCATGAAGGCCATGAAGGACGCGCCCGCAAGCAGCAGGCAGGCCTTGATGATCTGCACCCACGTGGTCGCGGTCATGCCGCCGAAGAGCACATACACCATCATGAGTGCGCCGACGATGACCACGGCGATCCAGTACTCCAGGCCGAAGAGCAGTTTGATGAGTTGGCCGGCGCCCACCATCTGTGCGATGAGGTAGAAGGCGACGACCACCAGCGTGCCGGACGCAGCGAAGACACGCACCGGCGTCTGCTCGAAGCGGAAGGCCGCGACATCGGCAAAGGTGAACTTGCCGAGGTTGCGCAGCCGTTCAGCCAGCAGGAAGGTCACCACCGGCCAGCCGACCAGAAAGCCGATCGAGTAGATCAGGCCGTCGAAGCCGCCGACCATCACTGCCGCGGAAATTCCCAGGAAGGAGGCGGCGGACATGTAGTCGCCTGCGATTGCCATGCCGTTCTGGAAGCCCGTGATGCCGCCGCCGGCGGTGTAGAAGTCGGCCGCGCTCTTGGTCTTGGCCGCGGCCCACTTGGTGATGAAGAGAGTAGCGACGACAAAGGCGGCGAACATCCCGATCGCCGTCCAGTTGGTGGGTTGTTTGTCCAGTTGACCGAGATCGGCGCCTGCGGCTTGCGCGGCACAAGCTGCCACCACCAGGAGCGTCAGGCTCATTGCCTTCGCAGCGAGGTGGCGGCTCATTTCAGGGCCGCCTTTGCGATCTCGTCGGTCAGCCGGTCGTATTCACCGTTGGCGCGATGGACGTAGATGCCTGTGATGACGACGGTGAACACGATGACGGCCAGCCCGAGCGGCATGCCGATTGTCGTGACGCCGCTGCCCAGCCGGGTTGCCAGGAAGGGCTTGTCGAAAGCCACCAGCAGGATGAAGCCGTAGTACACGACCATCATCGCCGCGGCCAGCCACCAGCCGAAGCCCGAGCGCTTGGATTTCAGCGCCTGGTAGTTCGGGTCGCGCAGGATCCTCGACGTCAGATCGTTTTCCATGGGTCAGTTCCTTTCCATGAGCTGGTCGAGGACGGCCGGGTTCTCCAGCGTCGAGATGTCCTGCGTGATCGCCTCGTCCTTGGCGATCGAGCGCAGCAGGCGGCGCATGATCTTTCCGCTGCGCGTCTTGGGAAGGTTGTCACCAAAGCGGATGTCCTTCGGCTTGGCGATGGGTCCGATCTCCTTCGCCACCCAGTGGCGCAACTCGGCCGCAATTCTCCTGGCGTCGTCGCCGGTCGGCCGCGGACCCTTGAGCACGACAAAGGCGCAGATCGTCTCGCCCGTGGTCTCATCGGGACGCCCCACGACGGCGGCCTCGGCCACCAGTGCCGTGCACGACACCAATGCCGATTCGATCTCCATCGTCCCCATGCGGTGGCCCGACACGTTGAGCACGTCGTCGATGCGGCCGGTGATGGTGAAGTAGCCAGTCTCGACGTCACGGATAGCGCCGTCACCGGCCAGGTAGTAGCCTTGAAGTTCCGGCGGAAAGTAGCTGAGCTTGAAACGCTCCGGATCACCCCAGATGTTGCGGATCATGCCGGGCCAGGGGCGTTTCACCACGAGGAGCCCGCCCTGGCCATTCGGGACGTCATTGCCGGTCTCGTCGACGACCGCTGCTGCGATGCCCGGGAAGGGTAGCGTGCACGAACCGGGCACGAGCGGTGTGGCCCCGGGCAACGGTGTGATCATGTGGCCGCCGGTCTCGGTCTGCCAGAAGGTGTCGACGATCGGGCAGCGACCGCCGCCGACGTGCTCGTGGTACCACTCCCAGGCCGCCGGATTGATCGGTTCTCCGACCGAACCGAGGATGCGCAAGCTTGCCAGGTCGTACCTCCCGGGATGTATTGCCTGGTTGGCCTCGGTCGCCTTGATCAGTGAGCGGATGGCGGTGGGCGCGGTATAGAACACGCTGACCTTATGGTCCTGGATCATCTGCCAGAAGCGCCCCGCATCCGGGTACGTCGGCACGCCTTCGAACACCACCTGCGTCGCGCCGATCGACAACGGGCCATAGGTGATATAGGTGTGGCCGGTGACCCAGCCGATGTCTGCGGTGCACCAGAAGACGTCCTCGTCCTTCAGATCGAAAGTCCAGCTCGTGCTCACAGCGGCGTGCACCAGGTAGCCCCCGGTCGAGTGTTGAACGCCCTTGGGCTTGCCCGTCGATCCCGAGGTATAGAGAAGGAACAGGGGGTGTTCGGCACCCACCCATTCGGGTTCGCAGGTATCGTCCTGGGTTTCGGTCTCCTCGTGCATCCAGCGGTCGCGCAAGGCGTCCCAGGCGATCTGGCCGCCCGTGCGCCGGTAGACGATGACGTCCTTCACCGAATCGCAGCCGCCGAGCGCTATCGCTTCATCGACGATGGCCTTGAGCGGGAGCTGCTTGCCGCCACGCAATTGTTCGTCGGCCGTGATCACCACCACCGCGCCCGCCCCCGCGATGCGATCGCGAAGGCTCTGCGCCGAGAAGCCGCCGAATACGACCGAATGCGTGGCACCGATTCGGGCACAGGCCTGCATCGCCACGACGCCTTCGACGCTCATCGACATGTAGATGACGACGCGATCCCCCTTCTTCACGCCGCGGGTCTTCAGCGCGTTCGCGAGACGGCAGGTGCGAGCGAGCAGGTCGCTGTAGGTGACGCGGTTGACCTGGCCGTCATCGGCTTCGAAGACGATGGCCGCCTTGTCGCCCAGACCGCGCTCGACATGGCGGTCCAAGCAGTTGTAGGAGGCATTCAGCGTTCCATCTTCGAACCATTTGAAGAACGGCGCGCTGCCGACGTCGAGCGTCTTGGCGAAAGGGGTTCTCCAGCTGACGAATTCGCGAGCCAGGCGCCCCCAGTAGGCGCCAAGATCGGCGTCGGCCTCGGCCACCAGGGACCGATAGGCTGGCATGCCGGACACGTGCGCGTCCTTCATGACGGCCCCCGGTACCGGGTAGGTGATTTTGTGGGCGCTCACTGCAACTCCTTGCTCGGCACGGATCGGTTTCATCAGCCAGTTGCTGAAGCACCGGATGCCAACGGCTCTACCCTGCGCGCAGCCTGTTCCCGAGTCTGTGCGGTAGCACACCAACGGCCAAATGTGCTCGGCCCAAGAGAGTCATGGCGTGCGCACGGGAACGCAGGCGTCGCCTGTGAGCTTCGGCTCTCACCCGTACCCGCGCTGTATGAGGCCTTGGATGCTGGCTCGGCTTTCAAGAGCGTGGGCATCCGCGTTGCGGACCCAGGGATCGTGTAGGTGTTCACAGTTGTTGGCCGCGAGGATCCAACAAGATCAAGGACTTGCGCACCAACTACGACCGTCGTCCTGTCGAGCAGGTTCAGAGTTGCTGCGCCGGTCCCGCTCTGTGCGCAAGCTTGTCGACCTACGCGAACGTTTGGTTTACGCGCGACTTGTACAGCTGGTAAGGGTGGAGTGTGTGTGGAAACGCCATTGATGGTCGCCTATATTGAGCCAACCCGTCTGCACGAGGTGGTGGCCCATGACGCGATTCATCGAAGGCGATGACCGTCACCAGGTCACTCTGCTGCCAGAGTGCCTTGACGACTACGTCGGCGAAGACACCCCGTGCGCGTCGTCGATGCTTTCGTCGAAGAATTGGATCTCTGTTCACTGGGTTTCGAAGGCATCGAACCCGCAGCCACTGGGCGCCCCTCATATCACCCGTCGGTCCTGCTGAAGCTCTACATCTACGGCTACTTGAACCGCATTCAGTCCAGTCGTCGCCTGGAGCGCGAGGCGCAGCGCAACGTCGAACTGATGTGGCTCACCGGCCGGGTGGCGCCGGACTTCAAGACCATTGCCGACTTCCGCCACGACAATGGTCAGGGCATTCGCAACGTCTGCCGCCGCTTCGTCATCCTGTGCCGGGAGCTCAGGCTGTTCACGCACGCCGTCGTGGCCATCGACGGCAGCAAGTTCAAGGCGGTCAACAGCCGCGACCGCAACTTCACCCCAGGCAAGGTCGACGGTCGTCAGAAGCAGATCGAGCAGAGCATCCAGCGCTACCTCAACGCACTGGAGACAGCCGACCGCACGCAGCCCCCTGAAGTGGAAGCCAAGACCGAGCGGCTGCAGGAAAAGATCAAGAAGCTGCGCGAGCAGATGAAGAAACTCGACGAGACCAAGCACGAGTTGAAGAAGGAGCCTGATGGGATGGGCAGCGATCGCTCACCGATCCCGATGCGCGCTCGATGCTTCAGTCAGGCAAGAGCACGGGCATCGTGGGCTACAACGTCCAAACGGCCGTCGATGCGAGGCACCACCTGATCGTGGTGCACGAGGTCACCAACGTTGGTCACGACCGCGCGCAACTCAGCAAGATGGCAAAGGCTGCGCGTGAGGCGATGGGCAAGACCAACCTACAAGCCCTTGCCGACCGCGGGTACTTCAACGGCACGGACTCAAGGCCTGCGAGGACGCGGGCATCAAGGCCTACGTGCCGAAGCCGATGACCTCGAATGCCAAGGCCGAGGGGCGCTTCGACAAAAGCGACTTCATCTACATCGCAAAGGCTGACGAGTATCAGTGTCCGGCCGGCGAGCGAGCGATCTACAGGTTCAGCACGTTAGAGAGGAATGGGCTCAGGGCGCGTCTCTACTGGACCAGCGCTTGCCCCAGATGTCCGATGAAGGACCAATGCACGCCCGGCGTCTACCGACGCATCCGTCGAGGGGAGTATGAGGAGGTCCTCGAGCGTGTCCAGCAACGCATGGATCGCAAGCCTGTTGCCATGACGCTTCGAAGATGCACCGTTGAGCACGTGTTCGGAACCTTCAAACACTGGATGGGTTGGACGCACTTCCTGACGAGGAAACTGGAGCACGTGAGTACCGAGATGTGCCTTCACGTGCTGGCTTACAAGCCTGGAGAGGGTCATCGCAATCATGGGTATAGCCAGAACGATGAAGGCGATGAGCTTGATGGAGGCGTGAGCCTCTCTAGGTCTTCCAACGATCAATTCGACCGACCCCGGGCGCAATCGCTACGCGCCGCGTACTGGATAAGCCACTCTTGGCCACCCCGTCGCGCTCGCGGTCATGTCTTGCACACTGCAAGCCAACGGTTTGCGCACGGCCTCGGCCCACTGCCGTCCGTGGAGCGCGCACATCGAAGGTCCGCGATGCTGCCCTCAGCGGACCTGTGGGCAAAGGCAAGATGGACCGGCGATGGTGCTTAATTGGATGCCACGATCCCCGGCGGCTTCCAAGTTCCTTCACCAGCCGGCAGGATCGACGGCGGTGTGTCCTTCGGCCAGTAGAGCCGCATCGCCAGGTAGATCGGGCCATCCGGCGCAGGCAGCCAGTTCGCTTCGAGCGCCTTGCCCGGCGAGTCCTTCTGGATGTAGAGCGTAAGCGAGCCGTCGCGGTTCTTCTTCATGGCCGAGACCATCGGCGAGTTGATCAGGTAGCGGTTGATCGGGTTCTTGATCAGCAACTGGGTCTTGCCGTCGTACATGGTCACCGACCAGAACGCATTCACGGGCGGCGTCTGGCCGGCCGGGAAGGTCAGTGTGTAGTCGTGCTTGCTGCCATCGAGCGGTTGGCCCTTCTCGTCCACGCGCGTCAGCGGATAGGCCGCTTCGATCGCGTCGTTGCCGTAAATGCCGCCCTTGGCCGCACCAGCGCGCATCAGCCAGTTCCCTTTGTAAAAGTTGCGATCGCCGAAGAAAGAGCCGATGTTCCAGCCATTGACGTTCTTGATGCCAGTCGCCAGCCATTTGTCAACCTTCTCGTCACCGGCTTTCATGCCGAGCAGCACGGCCCCCTTGTGTTCGAGCGCGAGGTCCTTGAACTCGAAGGTCTTGCCGGGGCCGATGCCGATGCGGGCGATCCGGGCGCGGACGTCGCGGTCTTCGGCCGAAGGCGGGACGAATTGGAGGGCCGCGTCGAGGTACTCGTAGAAATTGTCCTTGATACCTGCCGTGGTCGCCGGTACGAACTTGATGGACGGCGCTGCGGGCGGCGCTGTGCGATCCAGGAAGGCCGACAGCGGTTGCACCTTGTAGCCGGACTGCACCTTCACCACGTTCGACATGTCCTTGGGATTGAAGAGCTGGGTCCGGTAGACGGCTGCCGCGAATGGTGTGGTCGAGGTGAAGACCTTGCGCACGCCGGGCGGCGTCTCCCCCTTCCAGTCGGGCCCGACGACCATGTAGCTGCCTGGGCCGTTGCCGGTCGCGCGGCTACCGATATAGCCAAAGTTGTAGGTGTTGCCGTCATTGAGCATCACCGAGTAGTAGCGCCGCTTCTCGACAGCCGGAACGGAAAGGACGATCGGCTCCGTGCGCAGATCCATCCAGAGGATGGAGTAGGGCGTGTCGCTATTGGGCGTGATCACGGCCGTGTCCTGGTAGGTGTAGACGCGCGGCTCGTTCTTGATCTGGTTGAACGCCGCCTTGAACTGCGGACCGCCCTTGTCAATCGCATATTCGTTCATCACGGCGTAGTTCATCACGATCGGCAGGCCATAGATGAAGGCTTCCTCTGCAATCGCTTTGGTCTCCGCAAGGCTCGGCACCGGGACGCCTGCGGCCTTGTCCGCCCTGGCGGCCTGCGAGATCGGATCGCTCTTGCTGGCGCAGCCGACGAGTGCGGTCAAGGCGAGCGCGAGCGCAGCGCATATCGTAATTGTTGGCGAATGCACGGAAATAGACTCCTCGATTGATTTCGACGCAGCGTAGGTCATCTGCGGCTCTGCGCACCTTCCTCAGAGGGAAGGGCACGAGGAGAGGCTAAAGCGTTATAGAGGCCGCCACCATTGGACTAAAGGTGGGGGTAGGCTGGCTCGGCGATACGGGATAACCCCAAGACACGCCCCGAGAGCGCGGCGCCCTCCCGTTCGCAGCGGTCACCGCTGGCCCAATGAATGTCGGCTGGCGGTAGAGAAGCGGCAGCTCAGATTGGCCGTGCAGAGGTCGGCTCTTGGGCGGTACTGCCTGTTCGCCAAACTCGCTTGAAGCGCTCGTTGGCCAACCGGGTGATCACGCCGAAGGTTTGCTATCAGGGACGGCCGCGAATTGGTGCTGGCGGCCAATCTCTGTCGTTCGCCGGAAGGCTTCGACCTGCAGCAAAACAGTATGGAGTAGCCGTAAATGCGGCGCAAAGAACCGCCATCCGCAGCTTGCCGGCGGCGTGCCGATGGGCCTGGGATCAGCATAAGCAATTCTTAAGACTTTTTTCGTAACCTCTCGTGATGGTGGCGCTAATCCGCCAAGAGGAGCCGAGATGGACCGCATCAAAGACGCTGCATGGCTAGTTGTCGGTTGCGGGGTGTTCTTCGCCATAGGCAAGTCGCTCGTTGACGACCTGCATGACACCTTTGGCCCAAGCCATCCTTCCATGGCAGCGCCTCAGCCGAGCCATCAGGATCTCACTGTTGTTGATTTGTCGACGCTCGAGCGCTGAGGGCGGGGACTGCATCCACGGCAGTGGTCGTCTTGGCCGTGGGTCTGCCGGCGATCCCGCCGCAGCGTTGCCGCGCGGCCGGCAGGACTCACTGCGTCCGGCCAAGCGGACGCTAGTGTGCCCGATGCCCGAACTGCCGGAGGGCACGCGCAACCAGGCACGTCCACCCGGCCATCGGCCGTCGATCTGAAGCCTCGCATCTCGACCGGTTGAATCCGCAAGCTCTCACCCGTCATTCGCCCGATCAAGGCGGATTGAAGAAGGAGCCTGATGGGGGGCGCAAACGCTACGCGCCGCGCACTGGATATGCCGCTCTTGGCTACCCCGTCGCGTTCGCGGTCATGTCTTGCACACTGCAAGTCAACGGTTTGCACACGGTCTCGCCCACTGCCGACGCTCGCCTCATTTCGTCTTGCGTCTGCTTCACGCCAGGAAGCTGACGCCGGCAGGCTCTATCGTGAAACGCTGCGACTGCTGCCCGCTACGATTTCGCTCACTGCATCCGCACCATCGGCGGCGCTTTCCATGTGCCATTAAGAGCGGACTCCTTCGGCCAGTAGAGGCGCATGTACGCATTGAACGAGCCCTTTGGCGCAGGGAGCCAGTTGCTTTCCAACTCGGCCCCTGGCGACTCGTTCTGGACGAGCAACGTCACGCCCCCATCGGCATCGCGCTTGAGCTGCGGGAGCATCGGCGAGTTGATGAGGTAGCGGTTGATCGGGTTCGCCACCAAGAGACTTGCCGGCAGTTCGTACATCGTGAGCGACCAAAAGGCGTTCACCGGTGGCAAGTTGCCGGGTGGCAGTCGCAGCTTGTACTTGTGCGAGCCATCGAGCTTCTGGCCGGTGGAATCGACCGCATAGATGGGATACATGGCCTCCTGCTTGGAGTTGCCGTAGA
The DNA here is from genome assembly GCF_030316765.1 of Variovorax saccharolyticus. Taxonomy (GTDB): domain Bacteria; phylum Pseudomonadota; class Gammaproteobacteria; order Burkholderiales; family Burkholderiaceae_C; genus Variovorax; species Variovorax saccharolyticus. The sequence continues at coordinate 78,426 of NZ_JASZYT010000017.1, read as the reverse complement.
TGCCGATCGTGGCGAGCCAGCGATAGAGGTAGTTGTTCTTCAGCGACTGGCGCGTGCCGAACACATCGCCCGAAGTCAGTTTGCCGGAATCGAAGAGCTTGATCCCTCCGGCGAAGTCAGCGAATGCGTCGGCGCGGCCCTGCTCGAAGGCGGCCTTGACCTCCGGCGAGAGGGCGTTCACATCGAGGGTCTTGCCTGGACCCACACCGATCTTTTCGAGGCGCGCCCTGAGCGCCTTTTCCGAAGGTACGGTCGGCGCGAACTGCAGCACGAAGCTCATCAGGTTGAAGAATTCCAACGAGGTCTTCTGACCTTCTGCGCTGAGGGGCTTCGGGAAATCGATGGCGGGCGCCGCTTTCGGCGCAGGGGTGTTCGTGAATGCCGAAAGCGGCTGGACCTTGTAGCCGGCCTGGATCTTCTTGACGTTGGCGATGTCGTCGGGCTTGAAGAGTTGCGTCCTGTAGACCGCCAACACAAGCTCGGTCTCGGAGCGAATGACCTTCTTCACACCCTTGGGCACCGTGCCTTTCCAGTGCGGTCCGGCGATCAGGTAGCTGCCGCCGCCGTTGCCGGTGGTGCGGCTGCCGAGGTAGGCGAAATTGAATGTGTAGGCATCGATGAACTGCACGCTGAAATAGCGGCCCTTCTCGATCGGGGGTAGCGTGAGCACGATCGGCTCGGTGCGCAGGTCAAGGCCGAGCCAGGAATAGGGAGTGTCGGAGTTCGGCGTCTGCACGGCCGTATCGGCTGGTGTGAAAACGCGCGGGATGTTGGCGATCTCGTTCCAGGGCGCCTTGAACTCCTTGGCCGAGCGATCGACGAAGTAGTCGTGCTCGATTCGGTAGCTGTCGACCAACGGATAGCCGTAGATGTACGCCTCCTTCGCGATCGCGCGAACCTCGGCCGGGGTTGCAGTCACCTGCGCAGACGCCGGGGCGAGTGCGAGCGCAGTGGCCACGAACGAGAGGCAGGTGATGGACTTCAGACTGAGCGCTTCTTTCATTGCAAGATGCTCCTTTGGCGTTGCGTCTTGAGCGCTTGCTGCGCCAGGAAGGAGGTAGAGTCCAGAAATGTGAAGCTGGCCGCCACCGGAACGGACGCAACGAAACGCCGAATCTGAGTCACTGCGCGTACCCCTCTTTCGTTTGAGGCCGAGGATATGTCAAAGACTCGTACGCGCACTTGCCCTAAAGGGCAACAGGCAATGCACACAGGGGCAGGCATAGTGCGGCGACTTGGCCATGCAAACTTTCAGCTCGGCAGGCAGCATCGGCTCCGGTGAAGTAGGTCATTCAAGCTCTCCTTCGTAGTGGGCTTACGAGTCTAGGAAGAGAACCCTGCGGGTCGATCACCCCGCCCGATCACCGATGCTCGTGGCCGATTCTCGTCAAAGAGGCTTGCCTCTGGACGCCGCTCATATGTGCGCGAGGACGTTGACCAGCTTTCCGAATGGGTCGCGAACAAAGAATCGGCGGTCGCCCCAGGGCGTCAGCGGGTCCGTAATCGATAGAGAAGCCAGCGGCGCGCATGCGCTCGTGCGCAGCATCCACATCGTCCACTTCAATCGATAGGTCCGGCACCGGTGAGCGAGCCACCTTCCGCGGCGAAGCTCACCTGTTCGGACGCCTCGAAATTGGCGACTATCCGCTTGACCTGCAACTTGCTTCCTTTCGCGGTTGTGGACGGTGCTGCAGCGCTCGAAATGGACGGCGAGCCCCAATGACCGGTGTGGCCGAATGGCGCCGCTGGCGGCTAACCTTTGCGCATACCCGCCGGGACCAAGGCAGCACACTTTCTGGCGAACTCTCGCCGCATGGCCTCTGGTGGAACTGGGAACAATTGCTCTTGTTCATCAAAGCGGGCCTTCACTGGCAAGCCTCGTGCGATGGATTCGAGCACGCTATCGGCTATGGCGAACTCGATCTCGAAGGACGTGCGGTCGCCTATCAGGCGCAGGTCTGGGCGTTTGGTCCGCTCGACCTCACCGAAGGAGACGGTGAGTGCCGATTGTGGCCATCGCTGCGCGGCGGCAAATCCCTTGACGTGAAACCTCATGTCCCCGATTTGATGGCAAGTCATTACGAAGCGTGTATCACCGGATGCAAAGTAGCTCAGAGCCGGTCGGTCAGCGGTCATGCCCGCTGTGGACCACTCACCCTGCTGGGAAAACGCCTGCGTTCCGAACATGCTCAAGCCCGTCAGCACTGCATATGCTGTCATCCGAAAGCTCATTCATATCTCCAACTTGCGGTTAGATGCTCAGACGGCGCCACGGCGACGCACGAGCGTTCGGCGCATCCTGCCACAGCAACTATGTGGAGCATCAAGGTGTGTTCGTCCTTTGCTGCAGCTGAATCCTCATTGTGGAAGCGGCCGCTTTCCACTGCGGCGCTCAAGCTCGGGTCATGGCCGCTGACGGCTGTTGACGCATCCTGCCACCAGCAGCAACCACGACTGCGGCCGGACTACCCATTGCTGCGGTTGAAGCCTCATCGAAATTGTGGAGGCGGCGGCGGGGCAGTCAAGGTCGGCTCCTGGCCCGCCGGAGCCGAGCTGCGTGCGTGCGGGCGCTCTTCAGGACAGGTGCTTCCCAACAAGCCCCGGCATTTCGAACATCGTCACCTCGGGCTTGCCCATCACCGCTTGAAGCTTGGCATCGCAAAGGATGTTGCGCTTGTTCGCTGGGTTTTGGAGGTTGTTCAGCTTGATGTAGTCCCACAGCAGCTTGGTGACCTCGGTTCGAGGTTGGGGCGCGGAGCCAATGACGGCTGCGAGCTCGACGCTGGGTGTCAGGGGGCGCGTGAACGCCGTTTGCTTCTTGGCAGTGGTCATGTTTGTCTCGGTAAAGCGGTCAATTCTACGAACGCACCCCTAAAGGTTCGCTGGGCGCGGGCTCCGAACGACGGTTGCGGGTCATGTCCGTCGGTCAGTTCTTGGCCGGAAGCGACCCGGCCAGGGTATGCCACACCTGCAGGCTAGGGGCAGCTCACACCCATCTGTGGGCGCAGCCCGATCAACAACTTTGCCCCCGTTCAAAAACTGTGATTCCCAACACATTGGCGAGGACGAAGACGCCGACCCCGTGGGTTGATGACCTGGGCCGAGCCACGGCCCGGAAGCCACTCCGACTCTATCGTCCCGCGACGGCGCCGCCCGCTGCACCGCCGACCGGCTGCACCGCATGCCCGAGGGCCGCCGACGCCGTCACATCGTTTCTGCGATGCCCTGGCCCGGGGGCAGGTGGACGAGCGTGATCGGCACCCAGCAAACCTGCTGCGTCTCCGTCCGCTCGATCAGCCCGAGGCCCTCCAGCTCCTGCACGATCTGCGGCAGCCGGTCCGCCAGTTGCTGCGAGAGGATCACGCCCTTCTTCGTGACACGTGGCAAGGTACGCAGCGCGATCTCCGGGACCGAGACCTTGCGGCCTGCGCCCGTGGCGCCGTAGAGTCGCGCCAGCACATGCGCGTGTGCCCCTGTGAGCACAGCGCCCGCCGGTCCCAACAGCGACGCGAGCGCCGCCGCGAATGCGCCGATGCCGTCCGCCGACAAGCGCTCAGCGGTACGCACCTGATCCAGCAGCGCGCCGACCAGGCCCCAGCCGGGCAGTCGCTGCTGCTGCGGCTGGTCGTTGCCCACGGCCTCCAGTGTCGCCCGTCGGACCGCGGCCGCCAGGTCCCCCTTGAGGTACTCCGACACGCCCAGCAGTGTCGGCCAGGCGTGAATCAGGTTGCAGAAGCCGATGATCTCGCCTTGTGTCTGTCGGCCGGTCGCGAGGGCTTCGAGCATCGCACGAAAAACAAGCCGCTCGTCCGTCGTGGAGACCCATTGCCGCTCCGCAGGCAACATGCTTTCGGGCAAGGGCGCCAGGTCGTCCAGTACGCCTCGCCGCAACGCCCACAAGGTGCGTCTCCCACTGGAGGGCAGGAGCGCATCGGGCTGAAGGGAATTCAGGATCGCCACCTGGCTCTCCGGGCTGAGCTGAGCCATCCCGACATTCAACGCAGACTGGGAGGACGCGACCAGACCGATGTACTGCGACACCGTCAAGCGGCGCTCGCCACGCACGAACGCGCCTTCTTCCGTGTGCGCTTCAGGGGGCATCCCGCAGATCCTCAATGTTCAACGCTCTCATAGTCTCCACGACGCTGCGACCGTGACCTCGCTGCTTGGCGACGCGCGCGATCGCAGAGTTTGCGGCGACTTCGACCCGGCGTCGAGGAGGGGGCTGCGCTGAACCGGCTCGCGGGGCGCGGGCGCGGACGCATCCGCTCCGATGCCGAGATTCGTCGGCCGGGATGCCTGGCCACGCTCGTCCGATAGAGTTTGCCCCCGCCCCGTCGCCACGGAAGTACCTTCGACCCGGCCCGAGGAAATGACAGACGCGAGATCGCCGTCAGAAGCTCCCCAAGTCCGCGCCGCTGAGGGCGACGGCTGCGATTGCGCTGCCCAGCGACTACCGGTGCGCGCGCTCGGCGGCACGATCAGGCCGCACTGAATCGCACGTGAGTCCTTCGCGCCGGAGTATCGGATCTGCATTCGGATGGCGCCTTTCACCGCTTCGGTCACAGCCACAGGCGGGGCAGCCAAGCGGAGCAGACCGGTCCCGCCGATGGCGCGAGGAGCGTGGCGCCCGGGAGTTCATCCTCCCTGCTCAAGCCGCCTAGGGGGAGTTCTCCATCGCCGTGTCGTAGCAGCCCAGGCTTGCCAGCGCGTTCAGTCGGGCTCGCTTGAGCAACGCCGCCTGCGCCGCCTGGACCTGGTCGGGCTGCCCTCGCCATGTCTGCAGCACCGGATCTTGAAGCGCTCGTCCATAGGAAAAGCTCAGTCGCCACGGTTGCAGCGCCAGGCGATTGAGCGCATCGAGGTTGACCGTCGCTTCGACGGGTGACTGACCTCCGGAGAGGAAGACGATGCCCGGCACCGCCGCGGGCACCGTCCGGCGCAGCACGCGCAGGGTCTCGGCGGCCACGTCCCCTGGTCCCGCTTGCCGCACATGCGCCTTGCCCGGCACGACCATGCTGGGCTTGAGCAGCATGTGCTCGAGCGCAACGCGATGGCGATGCAAGGCGCGAAACACCTCGAGGAGCACCTCCTGCGTGACCGTGGCACAGCGCGCCTGGCTGTGGTCGCCGTCGATCAGGACCTCCGGCTCGACGATCGGCACCACGCCTTCGGTCTGGCAGATCGCTGCGTAGCGGGCGAGCGATTCCGCATTGGCCTCGATCGCCGCCCGGCTGGGCAAGCTGTCGGAGACGTTGTAGACCGCACGCCATTTCGCGAATCGCGCGCCCAGCTTCACGTAAGCCTGAAGGCGCGCAGGGAGACCGTCGAGCCCCTGGGTGATCTCGTCACCCGGTGCGAGCGCCAGCGGGCCCTTGCCGGTATCGACCTTGATGCCCGGCACGATGCCCTGCCGCGCGGCCAGTGCCGGCAATGGTTCGCCGTCCTCCTTGCACTGCCCGAGCGTCTCCTCGTACAGGATGACGCCACTGACGAACTCGCCCAGCCCAGGTGTCGACAACAGCAGGCTGCGGTACGCACGCCGGTTCTCGGGCGTCGATCCACGCCGATCGCCGTGAAGCGCTTAGCGATCGTCGGGCCGCTCTCGTCGGCGGCAAGGATGCCCTTCCCCGGGCGAACAAGGGCCTCGATGATGGACGAGAGGTCGTGAGACTGCGTCATGGTGGCTCCTTTGCTGCGACACCGAAGTTTCCCGCCTGGAGCCAGGGCGGCGCAAGCCCGATGACAGACAGGTCTCGGGGTCCCGCGCCGAGCGGCCGTCAGGTGGCCCATCCAGACAACGAAGAGGGCCTGAAGGCCGTGGACGAAGGCCCGCTTGCCGGCCCGGCGTTCCGGCCAGCTGGACGCGAATGAATCTCAACGCCATCGATACCCTCCTACGCCGAACCTGCCTGGGCGCTCACTCGCAGGCATCCCGTTCGCACTAGGCTGCGGTCCAACAAGAACCAGGAGCTCGCATGCCTATCGCCGTGTTCCTCGTCGAGGACAACCAGAAGATCCGGGAGAACCTGATTCCTGCCCTCGCCGATCTGGGCTCGGCCAGTGTCATGGCCACCGCCGAATCGGAGGACGAAGCCATCGGCTGGCTGGCCGCGCACAAGGGGCAATGGGATCTCGCCGTGGTCGATTTCTTTCTGAAGCAAGGCACCGGGCTCGGTGTTGTTCAGTGGTGTAACGGACGCGAAGCCAACCAGTCCGTAGTCGTGCTGACCAACTACCCGACGCAAGCGACACGCATCGCCTGCAAGGAGGCCGGCGCGGACCGCGTGTTCGACAAGTCCACCGAACTCGAGGAATTCTTCGAGTACTGCCTCAGCCGGCATCGCAAGGACTGAATCGGATCCCGACCCGCCCGGGGCGCGGTTCCGCGGCGTCCAGGCCTCTGGCACGCAGGGCGGCGGCGCGCATCACGCGGCCTCCCGCGGCCTGTCCGAGTGGATGCCCGGTCGGTGCCACCTGCCGTGGGATCAGGCGCCGCACGCAAGGAGCCGCTCGCGGCCATCGCACCCAGCCGCCGCTCCCGGGGAGAACACCGGGCCCAGCCCGAGGACATCGACGCGCGGGCCGCTGCCCGGCAGTGAAGCGGACTTGCAGGCGATGTCCGGCCCCGGCACTGCCCGAGGCCTGGGCACGGCTTTCGCCGGGCCCGCCGACGACCGCGCTTCTTCATCAATTGGTCACGTAGCCGCGGCGGCGGGCGTCCAAGGGCGAGGCGCAGGCAGCGCTCAGCCGAGGGCGCAGCGGCCCGTCTCGATCCTCTCTCGCTGGATCTCCGATACCCAGTCGCGGACGGCCTCCAGGAAGAAGGCCTGGCCCGCGATCTCGGTGAAGGAATGGTCCAGGTTGGGCATGAACTCGTAGCGCAGTTGTTCCAGCACGGCGCTGCCCCGCAGGCCGTGAAGCTGGTCCATGTTGCGGTCGCGGCTCTGGAGCGTTGCCGAATAGACCAGGTAGAGCGACACGCCGCGCGCCACCAGGGACTCCATGTCGCGCCTGAAATCATCGGGTGTCATGACCTCGGCAAGCACCCCGGCGCCCAGCAGGTCACCCTCCTGCGGACGATCGGTGCCAAGCAGGCGGTCTGTCCAGTGCCGGACTTGGGCCACCGGGAACCTCAGGAAGCGCCGCAGCCGGCGCTCGAGCTTGGCGCGGCGGCTCGTGAAGCTGTGGCCGTCGAAGGCGAGCAGGCCCACGATGCGCGGGTCGCGCAGCGCGGCCTGGAAGCCGTGGACTGCACCCGAGCAAAGGCCGATGACGATCACCTCTCGGATCCCGAGCCGGCTCCCGATCTGGTCGATCGCGAGACGCAGATCATCGAGGGCCTGCTCCTCGAAACTGTGCGAGGCACCGGATGCCTTGCTGTCGCCGATCCCCGAAAGGTCGAAGCGCAGGCTCGGGATCCCACGCTGCGCCAGCAGTCGCGCCAGCTTGACCTGAATACGGCGCGGCCCGACGCGGTGGGTGACGCCGAAGTTGTACATGAGACAGGCCAACCGCGGCGGAGGCCCCCCCTCCGGACGGGTCATCACGCCCAGCAGTTGGCGTTGAGGTCCGAAGAGAACGGGTTCGTCTTGAAAGCTTGACATCGAATGAGCGCCAGAGCCCCAGTGTTGCATGTGTTGCCTAGGCGCACCGCCGGTGCGGCCCCATCCCCGACGAAATCGAAAGGTCGAATCTCGGCCCTCACTCGACTTCCGCCGCGCAGACGACAGCCGCACCGTGGACGCCGATTTTCCAGATCGTCGGCACCTGGAACGACGAAACCACCGAACGGCGCCCAGGCGACAAAAGCCGGGAACTCAACGCTGCGCGCGCAAACTGCCGAACAGGGTCCGATCGACGATTTTCGAGGGGTTCCGGAACCGACAGGTCGAACAACAAGGCTTGATCGGTCCACGGCCAGCCGCTTCGGAATCGTCCTCGCGGGGGGACATCCCTCCACGCCATCGTTGCATCACGCTGGAGAGTTGCCGTCATCGCGAACCTGCGTTGCCCCACGGTCCCTGCTGTGCGGCAACACGCGGCATGCGGATGCCGCACTAGGCGATGACAACAGCGATGATCGCGCTCGCGTTGCTGAAGATCGCAAGGGCGCGGTCGGCAAGTCTCGAAAGTGCCCTGTGCAGCCCTGAAGAGCCGCCCCGCCGCCTACCGCTCGGCGGGCCATTGGACGACCCTGCCGTGTGGCGGACGGCCACAAACTCAAAGCCACCCGTCGAGAACCAAGGAATCTGCGTGAGCCCACCGACATCGATGGCCAATACCCCTGCTCGCGAGCCGAGCGTCGGCCCCGAACACGGTGCCCCCACGAGTGCGGCACTGGACTCCAACGCGCCCTCCACCACCCTCGCCTTGGTCTCGCTGGTCCCTGAACTCAGGACCATGGCCGGCGCAGTCACGGCAGCAGTGGTGATCGGGGCGCTTTATTTCGGCCGCGACATCCTGATGCCGCTTGCGCTCGCGTTCCTGCTGGGCTTCGTACTCGACCCGCTCGTCATGCGCCTCAAGCGCCTGGGCCTGCCGCGCGCGCCCGCGGTGATCCTCGTGGTTCTGTTGGCGCTCGGCGCGATCGGCGTAGCGGGCCTGCTGCTCGGCAACCAGGTCAGTACCCTGAGCGCCGAACTGCCAACCTACCAGAACAACATCAAAACCAAGCTCAGCGACCTGCGGGCCCGGGCCAGCGGTCCAGGAATGTTCGACGGCGTCATCAAGACCTTCGATACCTTCAAGAAGGAGGTCGAGCAGACGCCGCAAGTCGCGGTCCCCCGCGCGGGCGCCAGGGGCGCCGCCGGCAGCGGAGCGTCCGAGCCGGCGCCGGCGCAAGCCGTGCAGCTGGTCGAGAAGGCGCCTTCTTCGTTCCAGCAGGGCATCTCCTTGCTCGAGGTGGCGAGCGCCCCGCTGGCGACCGCGGGCATCGTGCTGGTCTTCGTGGTGCTGATCCTCCTGGATCGCCTGGACCTGCGCGATCGCCTGGTTCGCCTCTGGGGCGGCAGCCTGCATCGTTCGACCGATGCCATGGACGAGGCCGGCCAGCGCATCAGCAAATACCTCACGATGCAGCTGGTCGTGAATTTCAGCTATGGCGTGCCCATGGCGCTCGGACTGTGGGGCATCGGCGTGCCTGGCGCGATTCTCTGGGGCGCGGTGGCGGCCGTGATGCGATTCGTCCCGTACGTGGGTCCGATGATCTCCGCCGTGTTTCCGATCGTGCTGGCCTTTGCGGTCGATCCCGGCTGGAGCATGGTGCTGTGGACGGTCGGCCTCATCATCGCGCTGGAGATGCTGAGCAACAACGTGATCGAGCCCTGGCTGTACGGCGCAAGCACCGGACTCTCGGCCATGTCGCTAATGGTTGCGGCGACCTTCTGGACCGCTCTGTGGGGGCCTCTCGGCCTCATCATGTCGACGCCGCTCACGGTCTGCCTGATGGTCATCGGTCGGCACCTGCCGCGGCTGCGCTTCCTCGACGTGCTGCTCGGCAGCCAGCCTGCGCTCGATAGCCCGACACGCATCTACCAGCGGCTGATCGCCGACGACGTCGAGGAAGCCATCGAGCTCGCGAGCGACCAGGTGGTCGACGGCAACGTACTCGGCTTCTATAACGAGACAGGGCTGCAGGTGCTGCGCATGGCGTCGAGCGATCACGCCAGCGTGGCGCGCGCCGAGCACAGGCATCGGGTGGTGATCGGCATCGAGGCCTTGATCGACGAGATGCGGGAGCTTCACCCCGAACCGCACGCGGCCGGCGTTCCCGCCGCGGTGGTGTGCATCGGGGGCAAATGGGAAGTCGATACCCTGGCAGCCCGAATGCTGGCGCATGCCCTGTCGATGCAGGGCTGCATCGCCCTGCCGCACGGCGCCGGCGCAGTCACCGCAGACTTCATCGCGGGGCTCGACCTGAGCGGCGTGCAGTGCGTGTGCCTCTCGTACTTCAGCCCCGACCCGCAGGTTTCAGCGCGCCACTTCTGCCGGCGCCTGAAGCGTCGCTGGCCGGGCACCCGGGTCGTGCTGGGCCTGTGGAATGCGCCACCGGAGTTGCTGGGCGAGGAGGCGATCCGCAGCCTCGGGGCTGACGGCGTCGTGACCTCGATCGGCGAGGCCGTGGTCGCCATTTCCGCGCTGACCGGCGCGCAGCTGGCCGAGGGCTTCATGCAGGCGGCGAGCCCCGAAGCGGATGTCGACAGGCTCCGTGCCCTGCGCGCCAGCGGCGCCCTCGATCCGCGCGCGAAGGAGCTCTTCGACGCCACGACGCAGCGCGCGGCCGATGTGTTCGACGTGCCGATGGCCATGGTGTCGCTGATCGAGGAGAGCACGCAGGAGGTGCGTGGCGCCTACGGCCAATTGCGGGCATCGGACGACCCGGATAGCGCGCCGTTGCGCGGCGACGACCTGAGCATGCCGCGCGAGCTGTCGATGTGCGGCCATGTGGTCGCGAACGCCCAGACCCTGGTGGTGCCCGATGTGTCGAGGGACCTGCGTTTCGCGGGCAACCCGGCGCTGCAGGGCAAGGGGCTGCGCTTCTATGCGGGCGCGCCGCTGCGCGATCCGGGCGGCCACGTGCTGGGAACGCTGTGCCTGCTGGACGTCGAACCCCGCGCGCTGAGCCAGAGCGAGGTCCGGCTGCTGGAGGCCATGGCCAAGGACCTCATGCAGGCCCTGCAGACCAGCGCCGCGCAGTGGGGAGAGATGGTTCCCGCGCCGGCGGTCGCCGGCCCGCCTTCGGCCACGGTCGGGCAACTGGTTCCGTCGGCCTGACGCGCAGCCGTGGGTCCTGGAATGCGGCGCGATCGCCTACGTGCGTGGGCCCGCAGTCCCTACATCTTCGCGCGGCATCTGGCGCAGCGTGACCCCTCAAGGAGAAACCATGACCGAACCGAAAAATCCTCCACTCGAGGAAAGTGTCCTGCACTCGGATGCGCGCCGGCGATCGCACGAGTCCGACAGCAAGGCCCGGACGGCGGCCGAAGCGCTGGAAGTCGAGCGGCGTCGCGCCAGCCTGGCCACGACCCTCACCGCACCTTTGGAGCGCCCTCGTCCGAATCGCAGTCACTGGTGGCGGTTGTGGTGAACCCGTCCCCCTCAGTCTGGCGCTGGCATCGGCTCGGCGTGCGGGAAGAGGCCGCCGGATGCCACGGGACGTACGACCGCTTGGACAGTCACCGGCATCGAGGAACTTCCCTGCTACGGGAAGGCGCCGAAGCAACCTCTACCAGCGCCGGATGACTGTCACTGCGCAGCATCAAAGCAATCGATGGGTGGCGTCTGTGCGTCGGCGCACGTTCAGACCGGGTTCTGGCGATCGCCCGCGTTCGGGACCGTTCGTGCGATAGCGCACAATCGTCGCGCTCGAGTTGCCTGTGGGGTCTGTGTACTGGGGCGGTGCGTGCGAGCGCTGGGGTCACCCTCGACACGGAGGAATCGATGGCTCTTCACTCCGAGCGAGAAGGACCGCCACGTCTGCGCATTGCCCTATGCCGAAAAGGCAGCCCAGCTGCCTCAACTCGAAGCGGTCGAGTCGCCTTGGTTCAGGTGCTCTCGAGGGCCTCGCAGGGATCCCGCTTTTCCTGGGGGAAGCACGCTTATTCGCGCCTTGATGGAGCACAGGCTGGCTGGCATCCTGAGATGGCATCCGGGCGCTCACCACCCACCGGCTCAATCGGCAGACTGCATGCACGACCAGTCGTTGGGGCAAGCCCCTAGCGTGAAGCTGCTGGCTTCATCACCTTTGAGGCATCCGTCATCTGCTGTGTCAACGAAGCCTGGGCCTCGGCAGCCATTCCCATGAGAACCTCGGCATGTTCGCGCGCGAAGGTCGCATAGTTTTCCGTGAGACTGCGGATCAACTCGGCTTGGGCCGTGGCTGCGGGCGCTCCTCCAAATGTCTTCTGCGCCAACTCGAGGTACTTCTGGGCGTTGGTGTTCACCAGGTCGGCCATCTCCTGCGACTGTGCAAAGCGCGTGATGAGTTCCGCGTTCGCGGTGGAAAGCTTGACGAAGGGTTGGGTGAGCTTTTGCATGGGGTGACCTTTCTTCCGATGCCGAACAAGTCTCGCTTTTAGCGTTTCATCGGAATTCGGTCTGTGCGCTGGCAGACAGTGGCTTCGAAGGGTTGCGCACCAGGTGGTTCGCCGCATCCACTCGGCGCATGGCTTTGGTCGCGATCGAGAGCCACCTCTTTGCATGGCTCCCACCGGACCACCGCGGGCGCCTGCCTGTCGTCTGCGAACCGGTGCTCACTCCAACGACCCGGAAACGGGGCGAAACGCCCCACGTCCACTTCCTGTCCAAGGCTTCATCCCCGACCAGGCGACTTTTCAGGCCAGAGAGAGGCTCTATGGATGACAGTCAAAACGCCCCGTCTCACGGATCAGAGATTCACAGCCACCTCATCAGCGCTTCCCTCGGCGGCACTGTGGCGCGCGGTGCGATGCTGTACTTTTCATGGCGTTCGACTGCCGCAGCCTTCGTGCACTCCGCGTGCAAACGGCGCCGATGTGATCGATGCTGTTGAACCCAAGGCCGCGCTGGATCGACGAGCGAACACGATCCAAGATCCTCCCATGCTGCACCCTCCTTCCTTGACGCCTCGAGCGCGGTCCATTTAAAGGCGCCGTCGGCGTCGGCTCTCGAAAGGGGCTGGCGTTCCACTGCCGTAGGCGACCGGCTTCAACGAACACGCAGGCTGCACAGATGCGCTACCGCCTTGTAAGGAGCAGGTGTCCCATCTTCTGCAGCTTTGCCTTGAGGCCGCTGGCGATGACGCCGAGAACGCCAGGCAGCTGAATGTCCATTTGCACTGTGGTGTCGAAGACCTGGATGACTCCGGAGACCGTCTGACCCAGCGCCGCGACGGTGAAAATGAGCCGATCACCGTCCCAGCGCTCGTTGGCGGAGCCGCTGCTGCCGGGCAACAGGTGGACGATCTTCGCGAAACCGCCCTCGATGCGACGTCGTGCCTCGGCGCGGCCGAGCTGATGTGGAATGCTGATGATGATGGGCGATCCCATCGACGTAGGGTGTAGCGAATCGACGCACTGGTCAAGGGCCGTCCGCACGGGGCCCGGTGCGACTGGGCATCCGCCGCGGACTTTCCTCCTCGCATCGACGGCAAGTCCAGGGCTTAGGGGATATGGCCCGTCGCTTCTTCGGCGTCCGCGCCAATCCAAGATCTGGTGGCAGCGGTTCCGCCCACCGAACGCAGTGCTGCCCCCCAACATCGAGATCCTTTCGAAGCGGCCTCGCGGCCATCGTGCAGTGCCGGCCTACAGCAAGAGGGCATGGGCGCAGACATGGCCGAGCCCGCGACCACCCACGATGGAGGTGTTCACTTGGGCATATTTATGGAGATCACCATGAGCGACGAATCAAACTTTGCGGGCGGCACGAGCACCACGAGCGGCAACGCCCCTTCCGGGTCCACCCTGGCTACCGGATTCAAACCAGCGATTGACGAGGCAGGACAGGCGGTCAAGGAGACCGTCTCCGACGTGGCGGGCCAAACCCGCCAGTCCGTCGCCAAGGCAGCCGAACAGGTCCAGCGCGCTGGAATTCAGGCTGTCGACGCGACGAAGGCCTACGCCAACGACGCCGTCGATGCAGCCGGGCGCAGACTGCGGGACGTCAAGACACAGTTCGAGACCGTCAGGGCAAACGCGTCCGAGTACATTCACGAAGATCCGCTGCGCGCCGTGAAAATGGCGGCGATCGGCGGCGCCGTGCTATCCGCGGCGCTCGTGCTCCTCACGCGACGGGGACGATGACCGAGGCGACCAGGCACGGTCTCAGTGATGCGGCCGAACGCCTTTTCACGGATCCTGGTCGTGGATGCATCTCGGCGGGATGGCGAAACTTCACCGGATTGGTGGCCGTATGTCTTCCTGTTCTTGCGCTGCCACCTCGCCATGCGCCGGTCGCCGGGTATAGACATCGCCCGATCTCCATCGACGGCGTGCGCCTACAGGTCAGGGTGGCGCCCGGGGATGAACCTCCTCGAACATCAGCTGGAGACACGAATGACAGATCACGGCAAGCCCTGCGCACTCACCAGTCCCGAACGTATCGATGTCAAGTCCGACGCCTCAATGAACGCATGGGCCCAGAAACTGAACGTGACGGCCGAACAGCTCAAGGAAGCGGTTACGGCCGTGGGCGATCGCGCGAGCGATGTGGAATTGCATCTCAAGGGATCCCGCAGCACGACGAATGACGACCGCGTGGCGCGGGCCACCGGCCCAAAGGAGTGATATGGGTCGCTCGCGTCAAGGGACACGGGATCGAATTGTTGAGCCAGTGGTGCGGGGTGATGGCGACGAGGGATCAGACTGATGTCCGTGGGTTGGTTACACCGTCATTGATCGTCAAGGTGACGCATGTTGCTGCGAGGGGTTCTGTGCTCCCGCGCCATCTCCACCGCCACCGCTCGCATACTTTATCGGCCGGCCGACAGTTGCGCGAATCGTGCAACACGTACGTGGCCCTTGCACGCGTTAGGCTGCTCGGTGACAGCGCCTTGCTGGGTCGCGCAGTTCGTTGCTGATGCGCGCCGGCAAATAGTTGCACTCCGCCTCGGTTAACAAGTGCCGTGCGTTTGCTTTCCCGGTACTGATGATCGAGCCACGGCGCACGCTGTTGCCGCTCGAATGCTACAAGTGCGTCCCGATGCGCACAAATGGCCCCCGCGACGCTTCGTGATCTCGGCGATCCGTTCCTCGCGCGCACGGATCTTGAGTCTTCCTCCATCTCGCTTTCGCTCCTTCGCTCAGTCCTCCGTCGCCGCCAATTGATCCAGCCAGGCACCGTCCGTGTAGTGAGAGCGTAGTGGCCCGCGCAACGGGTCCCCACGCAAACTATTGCGGCTCTTTCTTTCCGGAGTCATCCGCAGGACCCTCATCCATGCACTGGGTGAACTGCTGCGGCACAGCCACGGCCCCCTGCGCCCGGCGATCCAGGTCGGCCAGCCAGTCGCCGGCCGAAGGCTGACGAGTGCCCTCATCCCGGGCAAGGCCTTGGATGGTGTCGACGAGATCACTCCGATGGTTCATGAGAATGATCTTCATTGCCTTCACACCCGTATTGCATCGGCCAATGCCAACGACGGTGGCGGAAACTGACCTACAACGTCCCGCTTTGCCGCTTGACTGAAGTCGCTTTCCGAAGGGACGATTGCCCGCCGCGGCGCGGCCGCGCGACGCGAGGCTCGCCGTCGCACCGCGAGATCTTCGTTGTGGCTGTTTTCTCGAGTGCGTGCGCCCTGATGGCGTCGTGAGCGTGAACCCTCTTTGAGCTGCGGGGCGGCGGCGCCATGGGCAGCGAGAGGGTTGTCCACGCGATCAGGGGCGCGCCGCCACACCTCAAGCGTCGATGGCCCTGAGCACCGCGCGCATCCGTGCGTTGGTGCGAGCATCAACGGGCGGCAAGCGATCGAAGTCGCCGCGCAAGGCCTTGACGCCGTGACGCTCCCCGCTCGATCTCGCGCATCGTGCGCACACCGAGTCGCCGCAGCACGGGAATAGGACACCAGCCCTGCAGCGCATGCTGAGCAACCCAGCACCGCCATGGGCAGCGCCAGGAACGACGATCAACTCGCACGCCCAGGACCAGCCCCGCCAACACCAGGATGGGCGCGTTCGTCTGCAGCACGCGCTCAATGTCCCATTCCTCATTCAGCGCCGCGAGCCTCTCTTCGAGGCTTGCGCGATCCGCGCCTTCCAAGCGAGTGAGCTCTGCCTCAGTCCGAGCTCGGATGGCCGCGTTGACCTCCGGTGCGCTGCGCTGCTCGAGCCGAAGCGCCGCCGGGGGCAGACGGCCAGTCATCTCGTCGCCGCGGAGAGACGCCCTCCTCCCTCGAAGACCCTTCTTCCTGCCCGACACCTCCCCCGCGCGGCGGCAGCTCCGATCCTTGCGGCGACTCGAAATCGCCTCTGAGCGCCTCGCAGCGAAGCGCTCCCTGGCGATCTCCTTGGAAGTGCGTGCGCCGAGCGATCGGAAGATGGAGCGGGTAGCGCCCCGTCTGTGCTTGCGCCAGCACGCTGGCCGCCGCCACCGCAGGCAAACCAAGGAACCGGCGGTTCCCAAAAATCCCGAGGGCCAGGCCGGCGAGACCCACGTTGGCCGCTTCGGCTTCCAGGACCCGGTCGACGTCCCACTCGCGGTCCAAGGCCGACAAACGGCACTTCACCTTTCCGGGGTCTCCACCCGCGATGCGTTCCAGACCTGCCTGTGAGTTCGTCGATCTCGCGAAGGGTGCGCGCGCTCGTGTGAGCAAGCACGTAGTCACCTTGGATCGCATCCATGGCCGTCTCCAGTGCAGGGACCCTTGCTGGTGCGCCGGAACAGCGCTTTGACGCCTCGGTCTCAATCGCGCGTCCGCGAAGGACGGGGCCTACCGACAAGCAGGTTTTCTTCGCCATGCCGCATCGCGTTTCCGGTGACACAGTGTCTAGCGGAACCTGCCCCCCTGAAATCGTCTTTCCCTCGGCTGGCCGCTGGCCCGCCCCGATCCGCAGGGCGAAACACGGCGAGGCATTGCTGTGGCCCGCGCCTTCTCACTCGTCCAAGGAGACATCACCATGACCGCTCCCACGAAAAGGCTCCGTCCCCGAAGCGTTGCTTCACCCGGCAGCCCGGACCGACTCGCGGACGCCGCGCACCAAACGGCGACCAACCCCGACGGGGCAACGCCCGTCGAATTGCCCCAGCAAGTGCCTTCCCGCCCCAGCAAGGTCGAGCCGAAGAAGCCCTGAAGGGCAGCGCGGCGGTGGGAGGCGGCCCACACGACGCAACGTGCATGGGATCGGCCACGCTGTTGCCTGCCGTTCTGCAAACACGTGGAGGCGTCAACGGTCGCTGACCGGGCTCGCCCCCTCAGAGCTGGATATTGCTGACCTTGGCGCCTTGCAGGCAGAGCCCGGCGCCGAGCCCCACATTGGTCAAGATGATCCGACCACCGCCTGGCGAATCGTGTTGGTGTCGCTATTGCCCGTCGCCCCTTGTGCATGCCGCCCGTGGCTCGGCTTGCGGGACAGATGCGGGAACGGCTGACGCAGGGGCGGAAGTGCCGGTCAGCTTGCGCAGCTTTCTGCGCTTCAGCGAAGATGCAGCGCGCGAGGAAGCAGGCAGCGAATCGACTGCACCGATGCCGCGTCACAGGCCGGCGCGGGGCTAGATGAACAGACGGCGACAATCGCCAGATGAATGAACCACGATACGAGGCCAACGTCCCAGGCCGAATTGATCCGTCCGAAACCAGGCTTCGCCTCGAACGAGCGCTGAAGGAGCTGGACCAGATCCTCGGCAGCGGCGCGGATCGCGCCGAGGTGCCTTACTATGGACCGACGCTGCTGGCGTCAATGAGCGCCAAAGATCAGTCGATGGCCTTGCAGGCGGAGAAGGCGCGCTACGAGGAGAAACCAGAGGATTCAGCGATCCACTTCTGCATCACCTCCGCCGTTGCGCTGCTCGAAGTCAGCCAAGCCCTGCTCAACCAGACGGCCGACCCGACGCCGCAAGAGCGCCAGCGCCAGATGCAGACGCTGGTCGCTTACACGAAAACCGCGGGGCGCTCTGCCTATCGAGCCGCGTCGATCCTGACGGATCACTCGCCCGCCGGTCCGGCTTAGAGAGCTTGACCCTGGAGCGGGGAGCACCGCCTCACTCCTGCTACCGAGAGCAGCGGCGGGGCTGGGCTTGAAGCATCCCATCGATGCTCGATCGGTTCAACGCGGCCTTTGGATCAAGAAGCAACATGAAGCGAGCGGCTCCCCGCCATCGCTGCCGCCGCCGCTCCCAGCGAGACGACGATGCCGTGAACGAGGAAATCGGCGCGCGGCTCGCTGCCCGGCGGATGAGGCCGCACCAGGACGCTCAGGCGATGACCGACCACGGTGATGCGTGTGGCGGTCTTGATTGCTTCGGCCCGGGCGTCTCGCAAGATCTTCTGCGCGGTGTCTTCAGTCATGCCTGCATTCTGGTTGAGTCCCCGGGGCGCGCAACAGGGCGCGATGCTGTGCGTGGTTGGTCGCCAACGATTCTCGGCAGGACGCAACCTGCACTGCGCTTGGAATGCGACCGTCCCAGGAGTTGCTTCGCTTCGATCCAGCCCCTGGCGCAGCCTTCGCCGTGTGGGAAACAACCATAGGCATCAACGACTTGCAGTCCGTTTGCGAAAGCTGCACGAGCTCCGGCGGCGCGCTTTCAAGGACCGTGAAACGACTGCCCACGCAGAGCGCGGCTTTTTCAAACGGTAACCAGATTCCGCGGGCACGCCGCAAGCCCGGAACGTCGATGCTCCAGCCCATGCTTGCGCCGGACCGAAGTCTTGCGCAATACGGGGCGACGCGAAGCAACCTTGTCGTCGCGCGACCGCATGACGGGAAGCGCTCAGCAAGTGGGGGCCAGCGCCGACGGGCCGGGGGCAGCGGCTCGTCTCGACCGGCTCCCGCTGGATCTCCGAGACCCGGTCGCTGAGGGCATCAAGGAAGGCTCAATGAAGGCGTGGTCGAGGTTCGGCCTGACCTCATGGCATCGGTCCAGCGCGGCGTTGCCCTGCAGGCCGTGAAGCTGAGCCCCCTGCGGTCGCGACGCTGGGGCCTCACGGCACGGACCCGGTAGAGCGACACGCCGCGCGGCACGCCAGATCGACGTCGATTCGGGGTCACGGTTCTGCGTTCAGCCTGCATTCAGCTTGGATCCGAATGATTCACCGTGCGGCGATCGCTCAGCAACAGGTTCTTTTCTCACCATGCTCACCCACGCAGCGAACTCCGAAGTCGCTTCGAAATTCCTCGCCCACGGGTGGTCCGTACGGGTCGAGCGGGAGCCCGGCGAAAACGGTGGGCACCGCTACCACGCCGACCTCTACCGACAGGAAGAAATCAAGTGCCGCATTGCGCTCTTCGGCACCTTCCTCGACACGGAAGGGGCGGAGGAAGCGTTGTGGTTGCGGCTCAGAACCTGGCTGACCGATTATGAAGTCAGGCCCCATTCCGGCGACAGCGGGTTTCAGATCCTGTGAGGAGCTCAGGCCGCGATGCGCGCCTTCGCTTTCCAGCCGCGAGAGGGAGTGATTCCTGCCACGCCG
Organism: Variovorax saccharolyticus; assembly: GCF_030316765.1. Taxonomy (GTDB): domain Bacteria; phylum Pseudomonadota; class Gammaproteobacteria; order Burkholderiales; family Burkholderiaceae_C; genus Variovorax; species Variovorax saccharolyticus. The sequence continues at coordinate 59,327 of NZ_JASZYT010000017.1, read as the reverse complement.
CGGGCGCGCGCTCCGCGGCCGCCGATCTCTCGGTTGCGCCATGCCTGCGTCCCTTTGCGTCTGGCGGGCGGGCGCCTGCGCCTGCAAATTAGCCGGTAGTCGGATGGCGCCGCGTCCCACAGGAGGCCTTCGTCGCTACTGCGACCGGGCCGCGGCGGTGGGCCTCGAAGAATCGCAGCATTTCCTCGCTCGCGTCGGGACCCAGGGGATCGGCGTACGAGCCCGCCGTCCGGCCTCCCGACCAGGCATGGCCGCCCTCGTGCAAGGTCCAGTGCTCGCCACACCCGACGCCGTGTCGCCAATAGGTCCGGCGCGTGCTTCGTCGGCCGTCCGATCCGATATGCTCGGCGTCTTCCCAGGGGCAGGTGGGGCCGACCGAGGCCTCGATCACCTGGGTGGCATTGAGCGGGCTGACCACCATGTCCTTGTCGCCGTGGAAGACGATGGTCGGGACGCCGCTCGGGGCCGTCGGCATGCGTGCGACGCCGCGCATCGCCGCCAGTGCCGAGGACAAGTCGGTGCCGGCCCGTGGCGCGAGACCCGAATGCACGCCAACGGCAGCGTAGATCTCCGGAAAGATTTCGCCCAGCAACGCGGCCAAGGCACCCCCGGCAGACAGGCCTGCCACGTAGATGCGGTCCGGGTCGATCTCCAAGTCACGCACCACCTCCTGGGTCAGCGACGCGACACGGGCTGCGTCGCCGCGGCTGCGGGTCTGATGGTCAGCATCGAACCAGTTCCAGCATCTCTGCGCGTTGTGGCGCACCAGCTGAGCGGGATACAAGACCACGACGCCATGTCGCTCGGCTGCATCATTCATCGCCGTGCCTGCGGCGAAATCCTCCGGATCCTGCCCTGCACCGTGCAGCATCACCAGCAATGGCGCGCGCCGAGGAGCCGCACTCGCCGGCACAAAGACGCTGTACTCGGCGTGGCTTTCGGTCATTGATCGCGCGGCCCCTGTCGAAGCCGCAGGGGAGCCGGGCGCAAAGAACGAAGTGCTCATTTCCGAGGCCAGTTGAAGAAAGAGCGAAAGAAACGGATTGAGCGTCTGGAGCGAATTTTGCATTCCGACAATCTGTACGCGCACCGGTACGCGCCCCGTGGTCTCGGGGCGCGCGACCCGGTAGGCGCACTGCCCGGGTACCGTGTTTTCCATCTCAGCAGGGCAAGACGAGCCTCCGGAGGCCGCGGCGCAGCGGCCGCGTCGAAGAACAGGGCATGCGCGCCGACAGGGCCGGCCCCGGATCCAGGAGCCACGCGTTCACATGGGCATGTTTAGGGCGGTCCGCATTAACCACCCGGTGCGCGCCCTGGATGGGGGCGATCGGCGGCGCCGCGCTGGGTGCGGCGTTGGTGCTCCCAGTCTCGCCCGGGAAAGGAACGTTCGGGCCTTTTCAAGACTCGGCCGCAAGGTTGAACTGTGACCGCCTGCGCGTGAAGCTGCTAGGAGCTGACCGAGGGGGTTCGGCTGAATGTCGCCCATTTCACCGTCAGAATGTCCGCGGCAATCTTGGCTGCGTTGGCGCCGGCGTAAGTCTGGGCTGGATCGAATTCGAAGGCTTCGTGGTATCGCACGACGTGGGCGTATTCCTTGTCGAAGATCATCGGGCCCATGAGCTCGCCGGGATCTACCCCGGCCGGGACAGCGAGAAACTTCTCCGGATCGCTGGCACTCTGGTAAAGGTCGACGCGCAGCAGGCTCATACGGCTGTTCCCATCTTGATGTTGATGCTCCATCCCGGCTGGCCTCGCGCGGCGCAACGCCTCTTCAGGCCGTGGAAGTTCCGGTTTGCGGGGAAGAATCATCCGCGGCCACGCCCCTCCGTGCAATCGGCGTGGACCTACAAGGCGCCTCGCGCGCCCCCGGCGGCGGGACGTCCGGACCTCATGCATCACGCGATGGCGGCCTACCCTGCAAAATGCCCGCCGCGGGGCCGTCAAGCATGCGCTGGAAGAGCTGCGTTCGCACCCCTGCGGCCTGGGCCTGCGTTTCCACGGCGGCCAGCCACTCCCCGGCTGACGGCCGACGGGTGTCCTTCCCACCTTGCGAGGTCAATGAAATCGGTCCGACGGTTCATGGATGATTTCAGTTTTTTTCACTGCCGTTTGGCGTCGGTCTTTGTCAACGACCGGGCCGGAAACGAACCAACAACGCTGCGCTGGCACGCCGCTCGCGCAACTGCAGAGCACGTTGAGGCTCTGGCGTTGGCCCCGGCGTCCTGCTCGACCTCTGCGCGCGGGTTCAGCCGGGCCGCCGCGCTTGGGGGCTCCGCATCGATACGCACCGGATTCACCACCAGGGGTTCGATGGACCCGCTGCGGTCCGCGCAACGGCTTCGGCCACCCGGCCCATGCAGGTGCGAAACAGGTCCGGATCCAGATACTGAAAGCCTTCCATCCCTGCCGTGGAGACAAAGACATGGCTCGGAAGAGTGGTCAACGCAGCGAGGCTGGTCGGGCCCCAGGCGGCAAGGCCGAGCGGCGAATCGCCGATGGCCCCGCGGATCATGCCGAGCTTTCGGTACGGCACCGGCCCCTTTTCAGCGCCGGTCGTCGGGATCATCCCGAGATCCTGCGCGCGCACCGCAGCCACGCCGGGCCGCGGATCCTCCAGATGGTCAGGCAGCCCGATCGATGCAAACACGCGGTGGTCGCGATGGCCGCGGAGGATCTTCGATGCTTCCACCGCATCGGACGATGCCGCCTCACTGGTGATATCCCTGCGAGCGGTCCAGGTGGCATCGAGGTGGTCACGCAGGCTGCGCTGCAAGGCCGCGGCCGGTCCCAGCGTCGCATACCCGGCCCCCAGCAACCTGTCGCCCCAGCAGGCTCGCAGTTCTTTCGTGACCGCCTGGAGCACGCCGTCGTCGTCATCCGAGTTCATGAAGAAAATGCCGTCCGCACCCAAGGCGAAGGCCATCTCGGCACTCCTGACGGCTTGAGCCCGGTCCAGCACGTCGATGATGGGGAAAACGCAGGGGCGGCGGCGTGTCATAGATGTGCTGTGTGATTAGCGAAGGATACCCAGCATGGCCGGAACCCTGACGAGTCTCTGTCAGCGAGGAGCGCGTGTTCGGGCACCGCATGCCGCGATGGCTTCGGCCGCCCCTGCGGGCGGCAGCCGCCGGCGCGGCCTGTACACCCAACGGCCACTTACGGGTTCCATCACCGTCCGCGAAAGCGCAGTGCGGGCCCATGGGAGTCGATGAGCGTCGCGCCGCCAAGGCGCCGCGGCCTAGCGCTTGCAGTCATCCCGGTATAGTCGCCAGCTCTTGGGCGCAAAGCCGAAGGCAAAGAGCCGGATCTGACCGAGGAGCGGGTCCGGAAATTCCTTTGTGCACTTGTGGCCCCATGCTCCTTCGCAAGTGCGTTCGAAAGTGGGAGCAAACGTCCCTTTCGTTCACGCGGCCGGGAGGCAAGGCTTTGGCAAGGGTGCAATCGTCGGCGGAGGTCGGCACAGCGAGCCCGATGCGGGTGGTGGGGCTCTACGTGCGCTCGCAATAGGCCGAGATCCGTGCGGTCGGGTCTTGACTCCACATGTTCCGGTCAAGCTCGCCAGGGATCAGCTTTACAGCGCTTGAGGTCCCCCCCTGCCGCCAGACCAACTTGCGCTGTGATCCCGAGTGCGGTCATTCAGGTGCCGCGAAATCCCAGGACATTCGGCCGGTCCCAAGGCATTGCGGACATCGCCTGAAGTGCATCCCCTCGCCGACTGCCCCAACCCGATTTCGAAGCCAGATCGAGCCACCGCAATTCACGTCGCTTGAGTGGTGGTCAAGGCCCAAAGCAGACCTTCCGGAGGACTTTTCCAGGCGTCGGAAGCTGCCGTTCGGGCTTCAACGGCCGTCGCAGTTGACTCCAGAAGCCGTGCGCTGCAGCATTGCGAACCGCCCAAACGAAGGATGCCACAGGAAAGTGCGATGACAGGGAATGGTTTCGATCGCGATGCATGGTTGATGCGCATCTTGTACGCTGGCCCGCTAGCGCCTACGCTCGAAACGCTTCGCGGCCTCGTCTTCTCGCAGGCGCACGCCATTGCCTACGAAAGCTTGGACATCACGCTAGGCCGCGTGCCGAAACTCGGCGTGCCTGAACTTCAACGCAAGATGGTCGACCACCAGCGCGGGGGCTACTGCTTCGAACTGAACATGCTCTTTCGCGCTGGCTTGCGTAGCCTGGGCTATCGGGTGACGAGCCTGCAGGGACGTGTCGTTCGCGGCATGGCCATCGACGCACCCCGCCCGGCCATCCACATGCTGCTCCAGGTCGAATTGCCGCAGGGCCCCTACCTCGCGGACGTTGGCTTCGGCAACTTGGCGCCTACGGCTCCGCTGGTGCTTGCGCCTCATGTCGAACAGCCCACGCCGCATGGTCTCATGCGATTCATCGAAGTCAACGGAGAGTTGACGCTCCAGCAGTTGCTGGGGCAGCGATGGGAGCACATCTATCGAGTGATTCCGTACCCGCGGTACGACGCTGAATATGAGGTCGCGAACTGGTACACCGCCACACATCCGGACGCGCCCTATCCGAACAACATGATCGCTGCGCGTCCTTTGCCTGATGGCAGCCGATTGACCATGTTCAATGATCGGGTCACCCTGCGCGCCTCGAGTGGCGAAAGCCATCGGCGCAACCTTGAAACGCCGGAAGCGTTCGCCGCCGTGTTGCGCGAGGAATTCGCTCTGGCGGTGCCGGATCGCGATCTGTATCGGATGCTCCAGGTCGTGGAGCAGCGGGGAACCCGAGGAGCACCCCACCCGTTCTTTGCATGACTCTATTCGAGCGAGCATGCAGTTCTGGACCAGGGCTTCTTTAATGCCTTCTGCCCGACGATCGTTCCCCGTGTTCCACGGCTCGCGATGAGGGACACTGAGATTGGATGCCATGATGTCCAAATGGAAAGCCGAGTGCGTGAGCTTGCCCTGTTCAATCTCGGAATCGATAGGAAGTTGCGGGGCTGTGACCTCGTCAGTCCTAAGGTTCGGGACGTCTGCGACGGCGACCAGGTAGCAACTCGCGCCGTAGTGATGCAACACAAGACCCAGCGTCCGGTTGGGTGGCGAAAGCGCCTTGGCGGCCCCCGCGAGATGGCGGGACTTGTATCACTCGAAGGCAGCGAAAAAGCGGCTCCTTACCGCCAAAGGCGTGTGCGCGCTTCGTACCGGAGGGCGATTGCCCGTTTGAACTCTGCGAGGTGGCGGTCCGCTTTGCACTTGCGGGCCGGGCGGTCCAACTCAGAATGGTGAGAACGAGCGATAGCGCCCCCAGGCCAAGACGTCTGGCGCAGGCCGTAGTTCAGGAGCACGGGGATCGGCGATCCCGAAGCAGCGACGCCCCAGGCCCAGCCCGATGAAGATGGCGCCGCCGGCCAATCCCTTCCGTGCGGGGGGTACGAGCGGCAGCACTGTGGAGGCGACCAATACCACAGTCACGTCCCCGGAAATGTCCGACAGAAGGCGCCGGAAGAGGAACCAGCCCACCCCACTCGAGCAGCGCAGGCAGGAAAGGCCCCGAGGTGAAGGAACTTGCGTTTTCCATTCCAAGCCAGACCGCACCAGGCGGGCTAGCCAGGCCGCCACTCGCGGGAGCCATCAAGGCGCTCGGCGAATGCCGGCCGGCGTGTCGCTGATCGCTGGCATGCGAACGTGACCAATTGGAACGGCCGCCACTACGGCGCCGACGACTGTCCGATTGGTCAGGTCAGCGTCCTCGGCGTATAAGCAGGGCCTGCACTCCAGAAGGGTGAGCTATGAACCTGGATCACGACCCGGCTCGGCGACCGTCCATGCTGATCGTGGACGACACGCCCGACAACCTCGTACTCATGAGCGATCTGCTCAAGGACGCGTACCTTATCAAGGTTGCCAACAGTGGCGAGAAGGCCTTGAAGATCGTGCGGCGCGGCGCCCCACCTGACCTCATCCTGCTCGACGTCATGATGCCCGGCCTGTCGGGCCACGAGGTCGCGCGCGAACTCAAGGACGATGCGCAGACGCGCGACATTCCGATCATCTTCCTGACGTCTTTGTCCTCGGAGCAGGACGAGGCACTCGGGCTCGGACTCGGCGCGGCGGATTACATCACCAAGCCGATCCGGCCACCGGTGCTGCTGGCGCGGGTGGAGATGCAGCTCAAAGTCAAGGCCGCGGCCGACATCTTGCGCGACCACAACGCCCGTCTCGAACAGGAGGTGGCACGCCGCACGCAGGAGTTGATGGCGGTCCAGGACGCCACGATCAGTGCCATGACCTGGCTGTGCGAGATGCGCGATAACGAGACAGGCAACCACATCCGCCGCACGCAGCGTTACATCGAGGTGCTTGCCAATCACCTGCGCCACCATCCGCGCTTCGCTCATTTCCTCGACGATGCGACGATCATGCTCTTGTTCAAATCGGCGCCGCTGCATGACATCGGAAAGATCGGCATTCCCGATCGCATCCTCCTCAAGCCGGGCCGGTTGACCCCCGAAGAATTCGAGATCATGAAGACCCACACCACGCTGGGACGCGACGCGATCGCACAGGCCGAGAAGCACCTCGGCATCGACGTGCCGTTTCTGCGCCTGGCTAGGGAGATCGCCCACGGCCATCAGGAAAAGTGGGACGGCAGCGGTTATCCCGAAGGCCGGTCCGGCGACGACATTCCGATCTCGGCGCGCCTGATGGCCGTGGCCGATGTGTACGACGCACTGATATCCCGCCGCGTCTACAAGCCAGGCATGCCGCACGCGCAGGCGGTGAAAACCATCCAGGAAGGCCGCGGCTCCCACTTCGACCCGGACATCGTCGATGCGTTCCTTGCGCGCGCGGACGGCTTCCGCGAGATCGCCGAGCGCTTTGCCGACACCGAGGCGGACATGGCCAGGCAGATCGATGCGCTCGCCTTCATCGCCGATCCGCCCTGAGGGATGCGCGATGGGCACGCCGGTGGAAGCCACGCAGCCCTCGCTTGAGGCGACACGGGCTTGGTACCAGGGCATCGTCGAGGCGGCGCCCGATGGCCTCCTCGTCGTCGATGCCGAGGGCCGCATTCTGCTCACCAACCAGAGGCTCAACGAGTTTTTCGGCTATTTGCCAGGTGAGCTGGTCGGTCAAGCGCTGGAAACACTGGTTCCGCTCGACAGCCGATCACGCCATCCCGACCTGCGCGCCCGCTTCATGGCGCAAGGGCTGACGCGCCAAATGGGCGGCACACAGGCCGACTTGCAAGGCCTGCGCAAGGATGGCAGCCGGTTTTCGGTCGAGATCGGCCTGTCACAGTTGCCGGCGATCGACGGACGCGGCGCATGCATCTGCGCCTCCGTGCGCGACATCACGCAGCGCCGCACCGCCGAGGCCGAAGTGATGCGCGCCCGCGAGATCGCCGAGGAGGCATCCCGCGCGAAGAGCGATTTCCTGGCGAACATGAGCCACGAGATTCGCACGCCGATGAACGCGATCATCGGAATGAGCCACCTGGCGCTCAAGACGGCGCTCGACAAGCGACAGCGCAACTACGTCGAGAAGGTGCACCGCTCTGCCGAGAACCTGCTGGGCATCATCAACGACATCCTCGATTTCTCGAAGATCGAGGCCGGAAAGATGGGCCTCGAACGGGTGCCATTCCGGCTCGAAGACGTCCTGGCCGATTTTGCGAGCATGGTGGCCCTGAAGGTCGAGGACAAGGGCCTCGAGTTGTTATTCACCTCGCCGGCCGACCTGCCGACGGCCCTGGTCGGCGACCCTTTGCGCCTGGGGCAGGTGCTGGTGAACTTGGGCAACAACGCCGTCAAATTCACCGACGCGGGCGAGGTCATCGTCGCAGTCCAGGCGAACGAGCGGCACGGTGACGAAGTGGAGCTGCATTTCCGGGTCAGCGATAGCGGCATCGGCATGACGCCCGAGCAGATCGAACGCATGTTCCAGGCCTTCAGCCAGGCCGACACCTCTGTCACGCGTCGCTACGGCGGTACCGGTCTGGGCCTGACCATCTCGAAGAATCTGGTCGATATGATGGGCGGCCGCATCTGGGTCGACAGCCAGGCTGGGAAGGGATCTACCTTTCATTTCACGGCGCGCCTGGGCCTGCAGGCGCAACCGCAACCGCGCCGCATGTTCAAGGCCGAAGAACTCCTGGGCCTGCGCGCGCTGGTGGTCGATGACAACGCAAGCGCGCGCGAGATCCTTTCGACGATGGCCAAGGGTTTCGGGCTCGAGGTGGATGTGGCCCGTAGCGGGCAGGAAGCGCTGGCTTGCGTGGCTGCATCCGGGCGCATCGGCCGGCCGCACGATCTGGTGCTGCTGGACTGGAAGATGCCGGGCATGGACGGCGTCGAGGTGGCGCGGCAGATCCATGTGCAGGCGCCCGCGCGGCCCCCTGCGGTCATCATGGTCACTGCCTTCAGCCGGGACGAAGCGCTGGAGGCGGCCGAGCGGCAGGGCATCGGCCTGCCCGTGGTGTTGACCAAGCCGGTGACCCCCTCCACTTTGCTCGAAGCGATTGGTCGGGTGCTCGGCATGGGACAACTGGTTGAGCAGCGGGCGCCGGAGCTTGGCGGTCGCGCCGATGCCGCCGTGGTGCAGATCGCCGGCGCACGGGTCCTCCTGGTCGACGACAACGACATGAACCTGGAGCTTGCGCGGGAACTGCTGGAGAGCGCCGGGGTCACGGTGGCGGTCGCGTCCGATGGCGCGCAGGCGATCGCGCTGCTTGAGCGGGATGGCGCGTTCGACGGGGTGTTGATGGATTGCCAGATGCCGGTGCTGGACGGCTATTCGGCCACCCGCGGGCTGCGCGCCCAGGAGCGCTTTCGCGAACTGCCGATCATCGCGATGACGGCCAATGCCTTGGCTGGTGATCGAGAGAAGGCGCTGGCCTGCGGCATGAACGACCACATCGCCAAGCCGCTGGTCGAGGCCACGATGTTCGCGACAATGGCGAAGTGGATCCATGCACGGCCGGCGACGGCTCGACCGCATGCGGTCGGCCGGCGCGAAGTTGCGTTGGAGCCGGACGACTTGCGTCTTCCTTCCCTGCCGGGCATCGATCAAGTCGCGGGTCTGGCGACGTGCCAGGGGCGTGCCGACCTGTATCGGCGAATGCTGATCAGGTTTCGCGACTCCCAGGCCGACTTCGAGAGCGCCTACGCGATGGCCGTTGACAGCGGCGACGCTTCGGCGCCGGTGCGCATGGCCCACACGCTGCGCGGCACGGCGGGCCACATCGGAGCCGTATCGCTCGCGCAGGCCGCCGCAGCGCTCGAAGCGGCATGTCAAGCGGGGTTGCAGCAACCTGCCTTGACCGAGCCGCTGAGCGCGGTGTGCCGCGATCTGGCTGTCGTGCTGGGTGGCTTGCAAGGACTCGAAGCGGCCGGCAGTGAGGAGGCGGCGGCGCTGCCGGTCGCCCGAGCGCCGGACCGGTTCGGAGCTGTCGTCAGGGACCTGAAACAGCGACTCCTGGACAGCGACCCGGCGGCGCTGGAGCTTGCCGCCGAACTGGAGCAGTTCGTGGCCGAACGCCCCGCGAGCGAAAACGCGATCCGGGGAATCTCCCGGAGGATCAACGCCTTTGAGTTCGAGGATGCACTGGCTCTGGTGCAAACGCTGGAAGCCGAACACCTCCAGCGCAAGGGCTGAAAGGCGCGTCAACCTTCTCGGGCGCCATGCTGCTATGGCAGTCGATTCATCGCTTTCACTTTATCCAGCTCGCAAGCGGCCCGCGAAAGTCGCTGTTTGTCGAGGATCACGGCTGCTCCAGCCCGAGTGCGGCCGTCAAGCCCGGCGACGACCGGTTTCACCTGAGGCGGACATACTTGGAGGGAGCGACGACCGCGTTTCTGATCGGGCCAGCTTGTCAAGCGCAGAGTTCTGGCGATCGCGGCCCTTGCCGCTTTGCAGCACTCGTTGCATGGATCGCACAGCACATGTAAGTGTCAGCACCCCTGTAGGGGGCGTAGATGCATCTTGTTAATAATCACTTGAACGGTAGCCAAATTGAGCTCCGCCCGCCGGCTGGGGCAGCAAAATGCTGCATTGCAACATGAATGCGCGCACTGAAAACCTGATGCTCGGCCTCGACGATCTCGTGGCAGAAGTGGCCCATGCCAGGCGGCACGAAACACTCGGGCGTCTTGCGCTTCTCTGTTACTGCGAATTGAAGCCGTGGGCACGCCATGCGGAGGAAGAACGCTTGGCGCAGCTCGCGTGGGCGTTGAGCACGCGTGGCGTCCCCGAAAGCCGCAAACTGTTCCTACAACGCATCGACGTTGTCATCCAGGAACTTGAGGAAGTTTGTCGCCGTTCGGCACGCACAGAGGCGGCTGATTTGCTGCTCGCTGCACGAAGCCACTGAACAGTTGATTTCCATCCAGAAGTGACCCACCGGGGATGCGGACGAAGACTGGAACTACCAGGAGTAGTTCGTGCATTCGTACGACGACAGAATCCGAGCCGTTGAGCTTTACATCAAGCTTGGCAAAAGGGTTAGGCCCACCCCAAGACAGATGGTTTACCCAACCAAGAATGCTTTGAAGGGCTGGTACACGCGAGTAGCAGCAGCGCCTCGACCTGCCGGTGCGCTATGCAGGCCAGGGACCGAAGTTCTCGCAGGCGGGTGATCGCCTGAAGCTTCGGATTGCTTCACGGCTTCGGATTCGCCGCGCTCTGCGAAATCGGCTTGCCGCGCGGGGCCATTCCGCTGGCGCTGTTGGCTTTCAATGTCGGCGTCGAGTTCGGCCAGCTCGCCTTCATCGGCGCAGTCCTGGGGACGTTGTGGAGTGCCGGTCGGTTGGGGATGTCGGCACCCGTCGGGCGGCGCGTCGCTCAATGCGTGCCCTACGGCATCGGCGCCCTCTCCGGGTTTTGGTTCGTCGGGCGTGTCGCCGCATTCTGGGTTGAGATGCCAACGCGGGGGCGTTGCGCATACTTGGCACCGTAAAGTTCGGTGCGTGAGTCCGCTTTCGCGGATGCTCACCGAGAGGAGGCGGCCCTTGACGCCTTGAGGCGCTCGAGCGTAGCGTCCGGGTGGCCAGCCATCATGCTCAGGCGGGTGAGGTCCATCAGGCGAGACAGGATTTCCTGGATAGCCTCCCGCCCGCTGCCGCCGGGCTGGTTGGTCAGCCGACGCAACTCGACAACAAGTTTCGTTGCGTCAGCAGCGGCACCCGCCGAAATGCTCAGACGCTCGGCCAAGTCCTGCGGCGACGCTTCGACGCGAGCCCGGGTGTCCTCGTTCTTGGTCATGTGCAAGCTCCCCTGTTGAAGGTAGGTCGAGCGTCCGGTCCTGGCGGCAGACGACTGTGAATTGCGCGACGCCCGAGGAAAGATGTGGTCACGACCGACGTTTCGCAGTCATCCCCAGCGCCATTTCGGTGGCTCGCCTTTCAGCCAGCAAATCCCGACCAGGCCGAGGCTCAGAATCCCGGTGGACGCGAGAAACGCAACTGGAGTCCGGTCTGGGCGGAAAACGAGGATGGCGAGACCGAGCAGGAGCAAGTAGGCGATGAGAACCGCCCAGCCTTGCCAGCGCGTCGGGAGACCCCAACCCCAGCCATAGCGTTTCGCCGGAAACCAGTAGCCGCGCTCTTCACCCATGTCGTTGCCTCAACCGTTGACCCCTGCATTTTGACCGGACGACCGATTGTTCCAGTGCGTCCAATTTGCTTGCCCCGTACGAATCGACTCGGCGGGGGCAGAGCCGAGCGACTGCTCCTAGCCTACCGTAGCCTGTCAGGCACCAGGCGCTTCGGGGCGGCCCGAAGCGGACCTCGTGCTCTCCCCAAAACCTGACCTCGACCCATGCGTTTGCGGACTGAAGCGTTCGCTTCCCGCGGCTGCCTGGCAGGGCTAAGCCTCAGCAATCGCTGCAATGGACACTTTGAGTCCCGGAATGCGAGCGGGCAGCTTTGCACCCTGGCGAGCAGGCGGGTCGGAGGGAAACCACTTCAGCCATTCCTCATTCATGCCAGCGAAATCGTCTTCATCGGCGAGCACCACTGTCATGCTCGCCACCTTGTCCATCGAGCTGCCGGCTTCTTCGAGGATGGCGCGTATGTTCGCCAGGCATTGGGCAGTCTGCTCCTGAATGGTGCTGCCTCTGATTGCGCCGGTGGTGGCATCGATCGGCGCCGTTCCGGAGACGAACACGAGCCCGGCCGCCTTGACGGCTTGGCTGTAGAGCGCCGGCGGCTTTGCAGCCTTGGTGGTGAAGACAATCTGACGCGCCATTTCATGCTCCTCTTGGAAGGCGAAAAGTCCCAGGAGGTTGACTCGTTGAACTCATTCGCGCAAGGCTCCCTGTCGTCCGGCTGAAGAGCGCCTAGGCTTCTTCGCCTGACCTGGATGTGCCGACGCGGCGGCACAGGCCAAGGGTGAGCTTGGCGACGGCCCACCATGTGACGGCCCACACGGCGACGACTGCTGCCCATCCAAGAAACGACGGAGCGGCCCAGCCTCCGGATTCGGCAGAGCCAAAGACAGGGATGCCCATTTTCTGCAGCGGCATGAGCGGCAAGTACACCGAAGCTGCGATGAGAGGCGCCAACGGACCTGGTGCGAACAGCAGGCCTGCCGCGTGGAGAAGTACGAGCGCTGCGAAGAGGTGCCAGCTGCGATTGGAGGTCGACATCGAAGGTCCGGAGTTAACCGCCTGTTGAAGTTGCTGATCTTCGGCACTTGGAGGGCCTTGCTTGGCCTGCCGACTGCGGTAGAGCGCCGCGTTTTCGCGCGCGCGCAGTCTTGTTGACGAGGTTCGGCTCCACGGAGAGAGCGAGCGGATAGGTGCGGGGATCGGAGCCCTACGCGTGGTCTCGACGATCGCCCACAGGCTGCGGAACGGAGTTCCGTCGTCGGCGAATGCCTTGCTGGAGTTTACGCGAACCACGCGCAGTCGGCGCCACTGATGCCCGCTCAACGTCGAGCGAGGAGGACACCCGCCCCGTCGCGCTGGTGGCGCGAGCGTTGTTGGAGCTGAGCGCCATGCGACAACAGACATGGAGCCGCAAGCCCGGGGCCATGAATTTGCGGCGCTGGTAGGCGCCGTGACGGACAACGAAAGCCAATCAACGAGTGACGCCGAGGCGACCCTTCGCGCTCGGCGGCAGGGGCTGCGACCGTGCGAGTGGTCCAACGCTTGATTGCATGCGGCCCCAACGCCCGGCGGCAAAGTGATCCTGGAGGGCCAAGCTTGCCTGCGCCCTCGCCCCTGTAACCGCTGCCGGGCCGGAGGCGACACCCTCCACGCAGAAGAACTTCACATCGCGAAGGCCGATCATGTTCAAGATGGGTTTTCAGGTAAGGCGTCAAGAAGTCCAGTTGCCGTGAACCTTCGCCGGAGAATCAGCCGCCCGAGGCCACTGCAACGATGACTGGGCGGTCGCGCAACAACCCGACTTTCCCGTTCGGACCGACATCGAATGTGTGTCGCACGCGAGCGACTGGTCGATCCAGAGTTTCAACGCAGCAGGGACGGTGTCGTTGTGCATGGGCGTTGCGATGACAAGGCAGTCGGCTTGCTCGAGTTCCCTGATCAGGACTTCGGACCTTGCCGCCGTCCCCGCCATCGACGCGTCCGCAGACGACGGCCGCGACAGCGCGTAGTCTCGTCGATGCGCAACAAGGCGTCTTCACAGAGCAGACGCTCCACCACTGTGGCGGAAGGCATGTTCATCCGGGCTATCTCTCGAATGGACGGTTGCTCACGCAATGCCTAACGTCTGATGACACCCAGTGTCGCCACGTCAATCACTCCTGTGCTCCTGCTACCAAAGCAGCAGGTTAGGGTTCTTACGTGGGTCAGGTTTGGATGGAAATCGTCGGTGCAGCTCACGCTTGTCTACGCAGTCGGACCCGATCCGAAGGTCGGCGCTGCACGCATTGCTCAGACGGAGCGGAGATCCGCCCGAACCGGCGCCAATCAAGGCATCCCGGCAGCCAGAACGTGAGGCCGGCGCAACAGGAACTCGATCGCTTCGGACTGCGTCTCGAACAGATGGGCGGCGCCCCGACGCGAGGACAGCGACGCGCCGAGTTTCAGGCGCATGAAGGCGCTCGTCGTGTATCGCGCCGCAGTGCTGTAGTACTGCGCATGCAGCTCCTCAACCATTGCGAAGTACGAATCGCTCAGGGATTCATCAATCTGGAAGCCGTCATAGTTGGCGACCAGTGCCATCTTGCAGCCCGCTTTCCGGTGCAGCGCAGCGAGCACCCGGCGCACGCAGTCGACATCGTCCATGTCCTGGATCGAATACCCCTGGAAGTTGACGAACAGGATGTTCCGCTCGCTGTCATAGCTGATCCGCTCGGTCAACTGGCGGTCAAGCAGTGCGGCCGACAATCCCATCGGCCCGGCCCCGTAAAGACGGCCATCCATGCGTTCGACCTGCTCGATCAAAGGCTGGAATCCCATGTGCGCCAAGATGTCCCGGTCGATGTCGATGCCGGGCGCCACCTCGGTCAACTCCAGTCCGCCCGGCTGCAGCCTGAACACGCAGCGTTCGGTCACGTAGTGCACCGACTGATGCTTGCTGACGGCCTGGGGGCCGCTGAACGTGATCTGCTCGACCGCTGCGACGAACTTCGAAGCGGCGCCTTCGTTCACGATGCGCAGCCTTCCGTCTTCGATGGCGACTTCGAGGCCGCCCGCCGTGAAAGTGCCGGCGAAGACCACGCGGCGCGCGTTCTGGCTGATGTTGATGAAGCCGCCGGCGCCGGCAAGCCGGCTGCCGAAGCGGCTGACGTTGACGCTCCCGGTGCGATCGACCTGTGCCATGCCGAGGCAGGCCAGGTCGAGGCCGCCGCCATCGTAGAAGTCGAACTGCTGATTCTGGTGAAGCAGCGCCTGCGTGTTGATGGCGGCGCCGAAATCGAGTCCGCCGCTCGGCATCCCGCCGATGACGCCGGGTTCTGCCGTCAGGGTCAGGTGATCGAGCACGCGCTCCTCGGCGGCCACGGCGCCGAGCACCTCCGGCACCCCGATGCCGAGGTTGATGACGCCTCCCAGCGGCAGTTCGAAGGCACAGCGCCGCGCAATGAGTTTGCGCTCGTCCAGCACCGCCACGGCGATCCTGTTGGCCGGCACCCGCATCTCGCCGGAGAAGGCGGCGTTGTAGGCGGTGCCGTAGGTCTGCTGATGCAGCGCCGGCGACGCCACCACCACGCAGTCGACCAGGACCCCCGGAACGACCACGCTTCGCGGGTCGAGCGTGCCGGCGGCAGCGATGCGCTCGACCTGCGCAATGACCAGGCCGTTGGCGTTGCGCGCCGCCATGGCGGCCGCTTGCGCATCGAGCAACAACGCTTCGTGCTCCATTGTGATGTTACCCAGCGGGTCGGCGGTGGTACCCCGGATCAGCGCCACATTGATCGGAAAGGCCTTGTAGAAGAGCCATTCCTCGCCGTCGATCTCCATGACCCGCACCAGTTCCTCCCGGGTGCGCTGATTGATGCGTCCGCCGCCTTGCCGCGGGTCGACGAAGGTACCGAGTCCCACCTTGCTCAGGGTGCCGGCGCGGTGCGCAGCGGCGTCGCGGTACAGGTGCGAGATGGTGCCCAGCGGCAGGTTGTAGGCCTCGATCAGGTTGTCGGTGGCCAGTTTGGCGAGCTTCGGCACCAGCGCCCAATGGCCGCCGACGGCGCGCCCGACCAGGCCCTCATGGGCCAGCCTGTTGACACCGCGTGTCTTGCCGTCCCCCGGCGCGGCCGCGAAGACCAGCGTCAGCTCACACGGGCCCTGCGTCGCCAGAAAGCGCCTTTCCAGGGCGACGATCAGTTCCTCCGGCGTTCCGATCCCCACAAAGCCGGAGCAACTCACACTGTCACCATCTCGGATCAGCGCGATGGCCTCGTCGGCGCTGACGATCTTGTTCCGGTTCATGACGTCCTTCAGTCGAACACGATGACCTGCCGGATGGCCTTCCCTTCGCGCAGAAGATCGAAGCCGTGGTTGATGTCCTCGAGCGCGATACGGCCGGTGAGCAGCTTGTCGACCGGCAGCCGCCCCTGGCGGTACAGTGCCATGTAGCGAGGGACATCGCGCGAAGGGACACAGGTTCCGATGTAGCTGCCTTTGAGCGTGCGCTCTTCCGCCACGAGATTGACGGCCGCCAGGGGCAGGGTCGCCGTCGACGGCGGCAGACCCGCCGTGACGGTGGTGCCGCCGCGCCGGGTGATCCGGTAAGCCAGGTCGAGCGCCGGGATGGACCCGGCGAACTCGAAGGCGTATTCGACGCCACCCGCGCTGAGCTCTCGAACCTGCGCAAGCGCATCGCCCTGCCCCGCGTTGACCGTGTGCGTGGCGCCCAGTGCGCGAGCCTGCGCCAGTTTGTCGTCCGAGAGGTCTACGGCGATGATCTGCCGCGCGCCGGCGCACTGCGCGCCGATCAGCGCGGCGAGGCCGACCCCGCCCAGGCCGACGACCGCCACCGATGCGCCCAGGGGAACCTGCGCCGTGTTGACAACCGCGCCGACGCCGGTGAGGACCGCGCAGCCGAAGAGCGCCGCTTCGTCGAGCGCCACCGCGCTATCGATCTTGACGAGCGAATGACGAGAGACGGTCGCGTACTCGGCAAACACGGAGCAGCCGAGATGATGGTGGAGGACCTGTCCAACATGGGAAATGCGCCGTGCGCCGGACAGGAGCGTGCCGGCGCCGTTGGCGGCTGCACCTGGCTCGCACAAGGCCGGCCGGCCCTCTGCGCAAGGCGGGCAATGGCCGCAGCTCGGCACGAACACCACGACCACATGGTCGCCGGCCTTCAGATCGGTGACCCCGTCGCCGAGGCTTTGGACCACGCCGGCAGCCTCGTGGCCCAATGCCATCGGCATCGGCCGCGGACGATCGCCATTGATGACAGAGAGGTCCGAATGGCACAGGCCCGCGGCACTCACCTTGATCAGCACCTCGCCCGGCCCCGGGGGCGCCAGGTCGACCGTTTCGATGACGAGCGGCCTGGACGATGCGTAGGGCGGCACAGCGGCCATCTGCGGAAGTACGGCGGCCTTGATCTTCACGTGAGTGTCCCCGGTTGGGCGGCGATTGCTGCGACACGATTGCGCAATTCGTCGACCAGCACCCGGCTGTTCTCCGAATAGTCGATCGGCACGGCGACGATCTGCACTCCGCCTTCGGAGAAGGCCGCTTCGAGCGCGGGCGCCAGTCCTTCTGCGGTCTCGACGCGGCGCCCCTTGGCACCGTAGGCGTCGGCGTACTTCACGAAATCGGGATTGCCGAAGGTCATGCCCCAGTCGGTGAACTGGTCGACCGACTGCTTCCAGCGGATCATTCCGTACGCGTTGTCCTCGATGATCAGCACCACGAGGTCGAGCTTGAGTCGGATGGCAGTCTCGAGCTCCTGCGAATTCATCATGAAGCCGCCGTCACCGCACACCGCCAGGACCCGGCGCCTCGGATGAAGCAGCGCGGCCATCATGGCCGATGGCAGGCCGGCGCCCATGGTCGCCAACGCATTGTCGAGCAGCAGTGCATTCGCGGTGCGCGTGGGATAGCAGCGTGCGAACCAGATCTTGTACATGCCGTTGTCGAGCGCGACGATGCCGTCGTCGGGCATGACTTGGCGCACGTCATGGACGATGCGCTGCGGCGTCAGCGGATAGCGCGATTCGGTGGCGCGGCTCATCGTGCGCGCGAGGATTCCCTCGCGCTGCGGCAGCAAGGCTCCGGCGTTCGGCAGGCGGCCTTCGACGCGATCGGCCAGCTGCGCGAGGCTCGGGCCGACGTCGCCCACCACCTCGGCATGCGGGAAGTACACCTGCTCGACGGCGGCCGGCATGAAACCGACATGAATCACCAGCGGGCCGTCGGGCCCCATGATGAACGGCGGCTTCTCGATCGTGTCGTGGCCGATGGCGAGGATCAGGTCCGCCCGGTCGATCGCTTCGTGCACATAGTCGCGCTCCGTGAGCGCGGCGGTACCCATCCAGAAGCCGGCCCTGCCTTCGGCGATGCCGCCGCCAGCGACCGTGCCCTTGCCCATCTGCGTATTGAAGAAGGGAATGCCGACGCGGCGCACGAAGTCGGCCAGCTGGCCTTGCAGCCGCGGGCGATTGCTTGCCGCGCCGAACATGACGAGCGGGCGCTTCGCCCGCATCAGCATGGCGGCAGCCCGTTCAATGGCCGCTTCATGCGCCACCGGCAGATCGATCGGGTGAACGGAGACGACGTTCACGTCGTGCGCCACCTGCTCGGCGGCCACGTCTTCCGGCAGCTCGAGATGCACCGGCCCGGGCCGCTCCTCGGCAGCGACCCTGAACGCATCGCGGACCACCGTGGGAATGCTTGCGGCATTGACGATCTGGCGCGATGCCTTCGTCAACGGCTTCATCGTGGCGACGATGTCGACGATCTGGAATCGCGCCTGGCGTGCCGTCATGATCGCCTTCTGGCCGGTGATCAAGACCATCGGCATCGCGCCCAGGTGCGCATAGGCCGCGCCCGTGACCAGATTGAGCGCGCCGGGACCGAGCGTGGCCATGCACACACCAGGCTGCCCGGTCAGGCGCCCATGGGTTGCCGCCATGAAGGCGGCAGATTGCTCATGCCGTGTGAGCACGAGCTCGATGCTGGATCGTCGCAAGGATTCGACGAGGTCGAGGTTTTCTTCACCGGGCACGGCGAAGATCCGTTCGACGCCCTCGTTCTCCAGCGCCTTGACGAAGAGGTCGGATGCTTTCATGGCGATCTCCCGACGCAGCGGAATGTCTTCTGCGCGCAAATGAACGGTAGCGCCGATTTCCAGATCAGGTCTCAATCTTCGCCAATGCGCTGGACGAGGCCTGTGCGGCGGTTTCGCTGGCTTTCGTGACATTGGCAGCCACCGTCTCGGACAGCTGTTTGGTCGCGTCGTTCATGCGCTTGTAGGCCTTGTTCGACGTGTCCAGGGCAGACTGCGTCAGCGAAACAATCTTGTCGGAACTGGGAGTGTTCCCGAAGAAGCTGCTCATGGCGGCGAGCAGTTTCGCCTGTGCGCTGGCAACGCTGTCCTCGTATGCGGCCCGTCGCGCCGTGTCGAACGTGGCGAAGACCTCCTGCACTTGGCGCCCATACGCCAATGCCTTGATCGGCGCGGCTTGCAACATGGCCGCCTGCAGCCTCATCAGTTCCAGCGGGCTGCCCGTGGAACCGGCGAGTCGGCTGCCCTCCTCGCTTTCAGACATCAGCGTCTTGAGCGTCTGCAGGTTGAGCGAGGAGAGCGTCTCCGCTCCTTTGAAAGCCTCGCCAGCGAGGCTGAAGATCGTGTGCATGGAAGCGGTGGTATCGACAGCAAGTGAAGTCATGGGGGCTTTCTGGAGGTAAAGGAACGAGGGCGACAGATTGCTGCAGTGCAGCATGACCAAGTGTGAGGCGCATGGAGTGGCGACACAAGCGAAATAGCGGGCGTTACACGGCATTAGAGGAACGCACTCAAAGCAGGCAACGAACGTCGGGTGTCGAGCGCTGTCTATCGGCTTCCTGATGCCGCCTGCGAAGCTCAGACAGATCGTTGCATTGACTGTTAATGCCCGCCCCCCGCCTTGACACCGACAAGCGATCACGGGCGTACCCCACCCCGCTAGAGAGCGGAGGGAGCCGATCACCTTGCCATTGCGTCGGAAGCGCGTAGCATCACGACCCCTTCTCCCACTGGAGGTTTTTGCCACCTCCACCTCCGCGCCAGGTCGGCTTCCATCAAGGAACCTTCGAAAGTCGCACTACTGTCAGCGAGCTTGAGCGACGTCAGGCGGCCGCGTCGGTTCAAGGCAGATCGCATCGGCCGCTCATGGAAACCCGAAGGAGATGACATGATCACCTACGTTGGTTCGATGAGCTTCCCCGAAGAGGCAGTGCAAACGGTCAAGGTAACGACCAAGCGCTCCGCCGCGGCCAAGGCAGAGAGCAGGTTTCAACCTTCGCGAGCTGCGGCGCGCAGGAGTGCATGGCGGCATACCGACCGAGCACAGGTGACATCATGACCGCCGAACTCGTTCGAAATGAGAGCGCTTGCCGCAGCGCCGTCCTGGCTGGTGTCCTCGTTTTCAGCGGCGGAAGCATCGCGTTCGCCCAAGGTACGCTCAACACCTGCCTTTCGGGCTACGAGGTCTCGCGCGGCACCGACGTGGCCGGCGGTCTGCTGACCAAGGGCGTGACCTTCGCCGGCGTCGACAACCTTTCCAGTGACGGTGGTGTCCCCAACCCTGCCACCTGTGCCTGGACCACGAACGGCAACGGCGGTAGCTGGACTGCAAAGATCGATCGCATCGGCGTGGCCGGAATCGGCGGCAGCGGCGTCACAGTCGTCGGCGGACGTTGGTACTGGCTCGATCGCGACAACAACGTGCGCTTCGGCCGGGTCGAGGGGGGCTTCGTACGGTGGCCGGGCACCGCCGATCAGGACATCGGCTGCGGCGCAGGCGTGGCGCAGTTCGCACTGTCGGTGCGAAACCAATTTTCTCCCGGCACCATCGCTGGCTGCCTCGATGACACCCACCTCGACCCCACGAAACAACCGTTCGTCTTTCCGCCGCGCATTTCGGGTGCACTCCGCCTGAACTGAGCGCCGGCGCATGGCGACGGCGATCGCGAAGCGGTGGCCATGGCCGCCCTTGGGTCGGCGGTGCAAGTCAGCCCTGCGCAGTCATTCGCCAACCTCGGTCTCCTGGAAGGTCGCCGTCGTGCGGCGCAACAGTTCGAGCGACGGCACCAGTCGAATCCGGGAGCTGATCGCGCCACTGCGGCTGGCCGGGTGCCGACGAGCGACCACCTGCCGGTCGCGAAGCAAACCCAGTCCTCAGCGCTCATGAGTTTCCGACCTTCGCCCGAGAACGCCTCCGATCCCTGACATATGGCACCAACGGCTGCTGCGCAGCGGTCGCGGCCGCTCACGCCGGACGCCCGTACTCACAGTGTCAATTGCTCTGCGTTCATCGAGGTCCCACGGTCTCCGGTCGCAATGACCGCTCCCCACAGATTGGGCGACCTTCATCCGAGCTGAGGCGACGGGGCTCCTCCGAACGCCCAATCTCACCCGCCGACGCAGGCATCGGCAGGACGGATCCAAATCGTCTGCGGGAAGCGACGCATCTCGGCCAGCACACGTTCGAGCGGTGCGGAGGAAGCGCTGACAGCCCACTGTATGGCACATCAGCGGCAAACTGGTTGATCAAGTCCTGCGCCGCCGCTATCGCAGCGCCAGACAGCACACACAGTTTCGTCGCTCGTCGACCCATCGCCGCAGCTGCTGCTGACAATCAGCATCGACCCGTGGATCACCAGACTGCAGCGGCAGCGGAATGGACCCTTCGGCGTTCTCAACCGGCGTCCAGCTCCTTCAGTAGACGCCGCAGGCTTCTTGCCGAGGAGCAAACCCCCGGTACTGCGCAAACGACTCCACCGGCTCACGCTCGGGCAGCCACCCATTCTCGGGAGCCTCGCGGTCGGCGTGGCCCAGCGCCATGCCGCACACCACCATCTGATGCGGCGGGATATCGAGCAGCTCGGTCAAGAGCTTCGGCAGCATCGCCCAGGCCATCTGCGGACAGGTGTCGAGGCCGCGCTCGCGCGCTGCCAGCATCAGGTTCTGGAGGAACATGCCGTAGTCGACCCAACTGCTCTGGGTCAGGCGCCGGTCGATGGTGAAGATCAGCCCCACGGGCGCATCGAAGAAGGCGAAGTTGCGCGCATGCTGGCGCTGCATCGCGGCCTTGTCGCCGCGCTCGATGCCGAGCGACGCATAGAGCGCCAGGCCATTGCGGCGCCGGCGCCCCAGGTAGGGCTCGACCCATTCGGGCGGGTAGAGGGGTACTCGCTCGCGTGCTGCCCCGCTTCGTGGTGAAAGGCCTGCTGCGCGCGATCGCACAGGCGCTGCCGCTCCCCGCCCGCCAACGCGATCACCTGCCAGGGCTGGATGTTGGTCCCGCTCGGCGCGCAGGCCGCCAGCGCGAGGATCTCGGCCACCGTGGCCTGCGGCACCGGGGTCGCCAGGAAGGCGCGCACCGAGCGCCGGCCGCGCATCGCGGCGGCCACGTCCATGCTCAGACCGAGCGCCACTGCTCGCCCCAGAACTTCGCGCGCACGTCCTTCTTGAGCAGCTTGCCCACCGCGCTACGCGGCAGCGTGTCCCAGAACTCGACCGACTTCGGCGCCTTGGTGCTGCCCAACTGCGCCTTGCAGATCGCGATCAGCTCGGCTTCCTCGAGCTTCTGGCCAGGCTTGAGCTGGACCACGGCCTTGACCGCCTCGCCCCACTTGTCGTCGGGCACGCCGACCACGATGCAGTCGAGCACCGCGGGATGGTCCTGGATCGTCTTCTCGATCTCCACCGGGTAGATGTTGAATCCGCCCGAAACGATCATGTCCTTGAGCCGATCGACGATGGTCACGAAGCCGCGCTCGTCCGCTACGCCGACGTCGCTGGTGTGGTGCCAGCCAAAGGTCGAGGCCTCGGCCGTCTCCTCGGGCTTCTTGTAGTAGCCCTGCATCGACATCGAGGAGCGCACAACGACCTCGCCGCGCTCGCCGGCCGGCAGCAGGTTGCCCTGGCCGTCCATGATGCCAACCCGCACCACGCCGACCGGCTTGCCGGCCGCGCGCACCGCGGCTTCGTCGAAGCTGCCGTCGGCCAGCAGGTAGTCGGACGGGCGCTTGACCAGGATCGGGATCAAGGTCTCGGTCTGGCCGAAGCCCTCGTACATGATCGGGCCAAACACGCGCACCGCTTCCTTGAACTTCTCGGGCGCGATCGGCGCGGCGCCGACGATGAAGCAGCGCAGCGAGGAGAAATCGGTCGTCTTGGCGCGCGGGTGGGCGAGCAGCGCATAGACCGCGGTCGGCGGCAGGAACAGATGCGAGACCTTCTCCTTCTCGATGGCGTTGAAAATCGTGTCGGCATCGAAGCCCGGCAGGATGATGGTGGCGCAGCCGCGGGCCGCGAAGCCCAGCACGATCAGGCCGGCGGCATGCGTGAGCGGCGCGATCACCAGATGGCGCGACTCGGGCCCGACCGGGAACTCGCTTGACAGCGCAAGACCCATCATCTCGAGCGTGCGGTGGGTATGGACCGCGCCTTTCGACGGACCCGTGGTGCCGCCGGTGGGCTGCAAGAAGGCGACGGTGTCGGGCGTCTCGCAGGCGTTGCGGAACGGCGTCCAACAGCCTTCCAGCCAGTCCTGCATCGAGATGCCGTGCTCGGAGGCGGCGTCGATGCAGACGTAGAGCTTGGCCTTCGACAATCTGGCCTTGAGCACCGGGACACAGCTTGCGAACTGGCTGTGGAAGAAGACGATGTCGGCATCGAAGTAGTCGAGCACCTCGGCGTTGGTCTCGATGGTGTTCTTGATGTGCACGGAGAGCCAAGCCATGTCGGCGAGGTTGATGCCCAGGTGCAGCAGCGTCACGCGGTGATCGTTGGGCGCGTAGATCGCCACGTGCG
This sequence comes from Variovorax saccharolyticus, assembly GCF_030316765.1. Taxonomy (GTDB): domain Bacteria; phylum Pseudomonadota; class Gammaproteobacteria; order Burkholderiales; family Burkholderiaceae_C; genus Variovorax; species Variovorax saccharolyticus. The sequence goes on along the minus strand of NZ_JASZYT010000017.1, from coordinate 35,920 downwards.
TGCCCGCACCGGCGGTCTTCTCGCGCACCAGTGCATGGGCGATCGCGTGCGCGGTGCGCTGCGCCTCGGCAAAGTCGATGCGCGTGGCGCCGTCGACAAAAGCCAGGTTGCTCGGGTATTGCGCCGCGGCGCCATCGAAATAGTCGGCGATTCTCATGATTTGTCTCTCGTTCTCTGGTTGTGGAAGGAAGGAGCCGCTCAGCGGGCGCGCAGGCGGGCCGCGCCGTCGAGGCGGATGGTCTCGGCGTTCACATAGGCGTTCTCGACGATGAATGCGCAGCAATGGGCGAATTCGCGCATGTCGCCGAGGCGGCGCGGCGCTTCCATCTGCTCCTTGAGCGAGTCGAGCACCCTGGCGTCAAGGCCCGCGACCATGGCGGTCAGGAACAGGCCCGGCGCGATCGCGTTGACCCGTACACCGATGGCGCCGAGTTCGCGCGCCGCCGGCATGTTCATGCCGATGATGGCGGCCTTGGACGCCGCATAAGCGGTCTGGCCGACCTGGCCCTCGTAGGCGGCGCCCGACGAGACGTTGATCACGACACCGCGTTCCTCTCCGACCTCGGCCTCGTTCCTGGCCATCTGCTCGGCGCACTTCGACATCACGTTGAAGACGCCATTGATGTTGACCGCGGTGGCCTGCGCGAAGCGCGCCAGCGGCGCTGCCCTGCCCTCTTTGCCGAGCAGCTTGAAGCCGCTGGCGATGGCGGCGCCGTTGATGCAGATGTGGATGGCGCCGAAGCGCTGCATCACCGCATCGACCGCGGCCTGCACCGATTCCTCGCTGGCGACGTCGGTCTGCACGAACAGCGCATGCTCGGCACCGAGCTCGGCCACGGCCTGCTGGCCAGCTTCGAGGTTGAGGTCGAGGATGGCGACGCGCGCGCCCTTCTCCTTGACCATGTAGGCGGCGGTCGCCAGGCCCAGGCCCGAGGCGCCGCCCGTGATCACGATGGTCTTGTCCTTGATACGCATGATGGGTCTCCGTGGAGGGTTCTTAGAACGCGTTGATGCCGGTCAGGGCGCGGGCGATGAGCAGCTGCTGGATCTGCGTCGTGCCCTCGGGGATCGGCGCCACGATGGCTTCGCGGGCCAGCTTCTCGACCAGGAATTCGCGTGTGACACCGTTGCCGCCGTGGATCTGCACCGCCTGGCGCGCCACCGTCACCGCAGCTTCGCAAGCGAAGTACTTGGCCATCGCCGCTTCCATCTCGGCCGGCACGCCGGCCTGGATCATCTCGGCGGCGCGGTAGACCAGCAGACGCGAGGCATCGACCTGGGTTGCCATCTCGGCCAGCATGGCGGCGATCAGCTGGTGGCCCGCGATCACCTTGCCGTGCTGCTTGCGCTCGGTGGCATAGCGCACCGCTTCTTCCAATGCGCGCCGGCCGAGGCCCAGGCCCTGCGCCGCCACGAAGACGCGCGAACGCTCGAACATGGACAACGTGTTCTTGAGCGCCTCGCCCTCGTTGCCGATCATGTGGGTGGCCGGCACGCGCACGTCATTGAGGAAGATCTGCGCGGTCGACTGGCTGTTCCAGGCGATCTTGTGAATGTCGCGGACCTCGTAAGGGTGTTCCTTGCGGTCGAGCAGGAAGTGCGTCAGGCCACGGCGCGGGTCGTCGCCGGTGCGGCAGGTGCAGATCAGGAAGTCGGAGTAGGAGCCGTTGCTGATCCAGGTCTTCTCGCCGTTGAGCACATAGTGGTCGCCGTCGCGGCGGGCGCGGGTCTTGATCTCGAGCACGTTGGAGCCGACGTCGGGCTCCGAGATGCCGATGCTGCAGAACAGTTCGCCGCTCACCAGGCCCGGCAGATAGCGTTCGCGCAGGTGCTGCGGCGCCAGCTGCTGCAGCATGTAAGCGCCGAAGGAGTTGATGAGCACCGGCACCGAGAGGTCGGCCGAGGTGGTCGCGACCTCCTCGAACAGCATGATCATCGTGAGCCAGTCCAGGCCCATGCCGCCATGCGCCTCATCGACCGTGCCCGAGATCAAGCCGAAGCGCGAGAGCTCGCGCATGAGCTTGCCCATCAGCGGCTTTGGCACCAGCGTGTCGCGGTACTCCTTGCTGAAGATCGGTTCGACCTCGGCGGTGAGAAAGCGCTGCAGCCCGTCAACGGCGGCCTGCTGCTCTTCGGTTCTGATGACGTGTCCCATGATGTCTCCGTGTGTGGGTTACTGCTTGGCCAGGATCGTGATCGCGACCACGGCTTCCTCGATGCCGTAGAGGCCGCCGCCGTTCTCCTGGATCGCGATGCGCGCGCCCTCGACCTGGCGCGTGCCGGCCTCGCCGCGCAGCTGCGTGACCAGCTCGTGCAGCTGGCCCAGGCCCGTGGCGCCGATCGGATGGCCCTTGGATTCGAGGCCGCCCGAGGGGTTGATCGGGATCCGCCCGCCAATCGTGAAGTCGCCGCGCTCGGCCGCCGGGCCGGCTTCGCCGAAGGGCACCAGCATCAGCGACTCGGCATTGAGGATCTCGCCCATCGCGGTGGCGTCGTGCACCTCGGCAACATCGACGTCGGCGGGCGAGACGCCGGCCTGCTCATAGGCCTTTTTCGCGCCCAGATGGGCCACGATCTTGTGCGGCTCGTCAATGCCGCGCGTGCTGCCGGTCTGCACCACGCTGGCCAGCACGCGCACCGCGCGATGGGCTTCGGCCGTCATGCGCTTGAGGCCCTCGGCATTGCAGAGCACGACCGCGGCGGCGCCGTCGCTGATCGGCGCGCACATCGGCAGGGTCAGCGGATAGGCGATCGGCGGCGCGGCCAGCACCTGCTCGATGCTGCAGGGCTCGCGGTACTGCGACAGCGGGTTGTGCACCGAATGCTGGTGGTTCTTGGCCGCCACCGCGGCGATCTGCCGCTGGGTCGTGCCGTAGGCCTGCATGTGCTGACGGCAGAAGGCGGCGTAGACGTCCATGAAGACGCTGTAGGGCTTCTCGGACATGGTGCCGGGCGGCGGCACGATCGCCTGTCCCATCGCCATCAGCGCGGCACGGTTCTGCTCTACCGTGGCGACGTCCCAGCCACCGTCGAAGGCGCCGAACATCCTGGCCTTGTCGGGGATGTTCATCTTCTCGGCTCCGACCGCGAGCGCGATGTCGCAGCTGCCCGCGCGCAGGGCCATGGTTGCGAGGTTGAAGGCCGAGGAGCCCGAAGCGCAGGCGTTCTCGACGCTGAAGACCGGAATGCCCTCGATGCCGAGGCGGCGCATCGCGATCGGCCCGGGAATCGCGGTCTGGCCCTGAAACTGGCCGTTGGTCAGGGTGGAGTAGAACGCCGAGCCGATGTCGCCGAGGGTGCAACCGGCGTCGGTCACGGCCAGCAGCACCGCCTCCTCAACCATGTCGTAGACCGTGCGCTCGAGCAGACGGCCGAAGGGCGTCATGCCGACGCCCACCACGTAGATGTTGTTCACTTTCTGGGTCTCCTTGTGGGGTGATCGGGCGCCTCAGCGGCCCGTGAACTTCGGTGCCCGCTTCTCGGCGAACGCCGTCAGGCCCTCGTGGAAGTCGGCCGTGCGCATGTGCTGACGCAGCATCACCTGCTCGTGCAGCAGCGCATCGGCGCCGGTCTTGTCGGCCGAGGCGCGCGCCACCTCCTTCATGCGTCGCAGCGCGATCGGGCTCTTCTTGGCGATGTGGCGCGCCAGTTCGAGCGTGGCCTCGGCCAGGGCGTCGTCGGCATGCACTTCGCAGACGAGGCCACAGGCCTTCATCTCGGCGGCCGTGAGCGACTTGCCCGTGAACAGCAGGTACCTCGCCATGTTGAGCGGCACCAGCCGCGGCAGGAGGGCGGCACCGCCCGCGCCCGGGTAGACGCCGAAGTTGGCATGCGCGTCGGCGATCGTGGCGCTCTCGGCCGCGACCACGATGTCGGCGCACATTGCGAGCTCGAGGCCACCGGCCATGGTCACGCCGTTGAGGGCCGCGATGACCGGCTTTGGGAAGCCGCGCAGCTGGCCGAACACCAGGTTGGCGCGGTCCAGGAAGTCCGCCTCGCCGGGCGCGAGATCGGCGCCGGCCAGCACCTCCTTCAGGTCCGCGCCGGCGCAGAAGGCCGGGCCGTTGCCGGTCAGCACCAGCACGCGGATCTCGTCGTTGGCCGCGAACTCGGCTAGTCGGCGCTCGAGCTGCGCCAGCGTCGCGAGGTTCATCGCGTTCATGGCGCGCGGGCGGTTCAGCGTCAGGCGCGCAACGGCGCCGAAGGCTTCGCAGATCAGGATGTCGTCGTTCATGTCTTGTCTCTTTTCAGGGCGTCCGATGGGTTCGGAAGTGCGTGGTGGGATGCTAGAAGTGGCTTCCTCTCGCCACAGGTCATTGCAGCGGATTCGCCGGTCCCGCGCTTCAGGCGGGCGCGAAGCGCGCCGCATCGCGCTCGTAGCTGCGCGCGGCCAACAGAAACAGCGCGGCAGCCCCGAACGAGAGCAGCGGCGCGAGCGTGAGCGCGGTCTTCAGGTCGACCAGGTCCGACAGCAGGCCGACCAGGAAGGGCCCGGGCGCCAGGCCCAGCAGGCTGGCGCCGAGCACCGCGGTGGCGGTGACCGTGGCCCGCACCGCCGGGTGGGTGACATCCATCACGATCGCCACCGCGCAGCCGCCATGGGCCACCGCGAACACCGCGCCAGCCAGCACCAGGCCCAGTGCGAGGCCACTGGGCGGCAGGCCAAAGCCGAGCATCAAGAGCGCACCGCAGATCGCCGCATAGGCGCCCGGAACCACCGCGCGCAGCCGCGGCCGGCCTCGGCTCAGCCGGTCCGAGATGCCACCGCCGAACAGTACGCCGAGGCCCGCAGCCAGGACCGCCAGCGCCGCCATCAGGGCCGCACGACGCGGCTCGAAGTGTAAAAGCGATGCAGGAAGGTCGGCATCCAGGCGATCAGGATCGAGGGGATCGCCATCTGCAGCCCGAAGGCCAGGAAGCTCAGGTTGCCCGAGCGGGCGACGAACACCTGCCGCACCAGTTGCGCCAGCGGAGCCTTGGCACTGCCGTTCGCACCCAGCGGCGGCGCCACGTAGTCGCGCACCACGAAGGGATAAGCGAGCGCCAGCAGAAGGCCCGGCGCGCCGACCACGAAGAAGGCGGTGCGCCAGCCAAACTGGCTCGCGACCGCGCCGCCGATGACCACGCCGAGCACCGAGCCGAACAGGCCCGCCGACTGGAAGGCGCCCTGGATCGCCGCCCGCCGGCCCACCGGGAACACCTGGGCCAGCAAGGCGGCGCCGGCGGCGGCATAGGCCGCCTCGCCGACGCCGACGACCGCGCGCGCCAGCAGCAGCTGCGTGTAGTTGGAAGCCAGGCCGCACGCGATGGTCGCCAGGCACCAGACGAAGGCCATCACCGTGATGCTCCGCACGCGGCCCCAGCGATCGGCCAGCAGCGACAGCGGCAGCGTGAGCACGCCCACCACCACCGAGACGATGCTGACCAGCGCGCCGAGCTGCGCATCGGACACGCCCCAGTCGGACTGCAGGAAGGGGAACACGGCGCCGATCACCTGGCGCGACAGGTAGTCCGACAGCATCAGGCCGAAGGTCAGCGCGAACACGGCCCAGGCGTAGCCGCCGGCCGCCGGCGTCGAAGTGGACGAGGATGGCGCGCCACGCGCGTCGGGCACGGACCTCATCGCGCCGGCCCTTGCTTTTGCACCGGCGGCGGTTCCGATGGGGCTCCGGCGGTCAGCTCAGCATGTCCGGCGGCGCCGTGGCCGAGGAACTGCTTCATGATCAGCTGCTGGATGTGCGAGCCATAGGGCGGCCGGAACAGATGGATCGGAAACCAGCGCCGCACCGTGAACACCGACTTGGCATGCGACAGCGCGCGAAAGCCCTCGGGTCCACGCCAGCTGCCCATGCCCGAGTTCCCGCTGCCGCCGAAGGGCAGGTCGCACTGGAACACGTGCCAGGCCCAGTCGTTGATCGTCATGCCGCCGGCCGGCACGTCACGCGTGAGGCGCCGAGCCTCGCCGCTGTCGTTGCCGTAATAGTAGAGCGCGAGCGGGCGCGGGCGCGCCGTCACGAAGGCCACCGCCTCGTCGATCGAGTCGCAGGCCAGCACCGGCAGGATCGGGTTGAACAGCTCCTCCTGCATGATCCGCATCTGCGGCGAGACGCCGGTCACGATCTGCAGCGGGATGATCCGGCCGCCGTCGCCGGCACCGCACGAGGTCACGCTGGCACCCTTCGCCACCGCGTCGACCAGCAGTTCGCGCACGCGGTCGGCATGGCGCTCGGAGGCCATGCTCGTGTAGTGCGGGTCCTGCACCGGGTCGGGCACCATGCGATGGAACTCGCGCACCGTCGCGGCGACGAATTCGGCGATGCGCTCGGGCGGTACCAGCGCATAGTCGGGCGCGACGCAGGCCTGTCCGCTGTTGAAGAGCTTGCCGTGGGCGATCGAGCGCGCCACGGTCCCCATCGCGGCCGAGCGCCCGACGATCGCCGGCGACTTGCCGCCGAGCTCGAGCGTGACCGGCGTCAGGTTGACCGAGGCGGCGCGCATGATCTCGCGCCCGACCGCGGGCGACCCGGTGAACACGACGTGGTCGAGCGGCAGGCCCGCGAAGGCCCGGCCGATCTCGACGCCGCCGTCGAACACCGCCACCTGGTCCGCGGCGAAGACCTCGGCCAGCATACGGCGCAGCACCTCGGTGCAGCGCGGCGAGAACTCCGACATCTTGATCATCACGCGATTGCCGGCCGCGATCGCGGTCACCAGCGGGCCGACCGATTCCACCACCGGGAAGTTCCAGGCCGCGATCACGCCGACCACCCCCTTGGGCTGGTAGACCACGCGGGCCCGGTTGCCGAGGAACATCCAGTCGACGCCGCGCCGCTCGCTGCGCATCCATCGCCGCAGATGGGCCAGCGCATGGTCGATCTGCAGCGCCGGCCCGAGCACGTCGAGCATCTTGCATTCGGATTCCGAGCGACGGCCGAAGTCCTCGCTCATGGCCCGCGCAAGTGGATCCTGCCAGCGCTGCAGCGCGAGGCGCAGCGCCTTCAGGTCACGTCGGCGATCGGCCAACGAGGGAAAGGGCGCCGCCTGGAAGGCCTGGCCTTGCAGCGCCAGCGTACGGTGCAGGGCGTCGATGGCGGCGTTGGAGAGGAGAGCCGTCGTCATGCGGCCACCACCGAAAGTCGCGCTTGCGGGTCCACTGCGGACGGCGCTTCGCCATCAGGAGTGGCCAGGGCATCGCCGCGCGCGGCGAGCTCGGCCGCGGCCTTGATCATGTCTGCCGCCTTCTCGGCAATCATCACGGTCGGCGCGTTGGTGTTGCCCGAGACGATGTCGGGCATCACCGACGCATCGACTACGCGCAGCCCCGTGACGCCCTTCACGCGCAGCTGGGCATCGACCACGTCGTCCGCGCCGTTGCCCATGCGGCAGGTGCCGACCGGATGGTAGGCGCAATCAGCATTGGCACGCACCAGCTGTTCGATCTCGGCATCGGTCCGGGCCCAGGCCGAGCTCTTCGATTCGCGGCCGCCGAAGCGCGCCAGCGCGGGCTGCCGCATGATCTGGCGCACGCTTTTGAAGCCGCGCACCAGGCAATCGACGTCGCTCTGCTCGGACAGGAAGTTGGTGTCGATCAGCGGCGGCGCCATCGGATCGGCACTCGCGATCGAAACACTGCCACGCGATCGCGGGCGCAGCATACCGGCATGCACCGAGTAGCCGTTGCCAAACAGGATCTTGCGGCCATGGTCCATGATCTTCGCGACCACGAACACCACCTGCAGGTCGGGCACGGTCTCTTCGGGCCGCGTGCGCAGGAAGCCGTTGCCTTCCGCGAAGTTGGTGGTCAGCAGGCCGCGGCGATGCCGGACCCACTGCACCAGGCCCTTGAGCAGCCCCCAAGCGCTCGTGAGCGACAGCCCGATCAGGCCGCGCGAGGCGCCGCCCTCGTAGGTATGAACCAGGTCGATGTGGTCCTGCAAGTTCTGCCCCACGCCCGGGGCGTCGAGCACCAAGGGGATGCCGTGCTTGCGCAGGGTGTCGGCCGGGCCGACCCCCGAGAGCATGAGGATCTGCGGCGACTGCAGCGCGCCGGCCGACAACAGCACCTCGCGCCGCGCCGTCACACGCCGCGCGACGCCCTGGGCATCGACATAGTCGACCGCCACGGCGCGCCGTCCCTCCATCACGATGCGCGTGGTGCGGGCGCGGGTGAGCACCCGCAGGTTGGGGCGGGAGAGGTTCGGCGTCAGGTAGCCCTTGGCGGTGCTGCAGCGTTCGCCGTTCTTCTGCGTCACCTGCGTGAGGCCCACGCCTTCGAGGAAGGCGCCGTTGAAGTCGGGGTTGGGCCGGTGGCCGGCCTGCACTGCCGCCTCAACAAAGGCGCGCGCGTAGACGCTGGGCTCCATCACGTCGGCGACGTTGAGCGGGCCGCCGGCACCGTGGTACTCGGAGTTGCCCCAGAACTCGTTGTTCTCGGCCTTCCTGAAATACGGCAGCACCTCGGCATAGCTCCAGCCCGCATTGCCGGCGGCGGCCCAGCGGTCGTAGTCGCTGCGGTCGCCGCGGATGTACATCATGCCGTTGATCGAGCTCGAGCCGCCCAGCGCCTTGCCGCGCGGCTGGTAGCCGATGCGGCCGTTCAGGCCCTTGTTGGGCAGCGTCTTGAAGGCCCAGTTGAAGATCGGATACGGCATCACGACCGGCAGCCCGGCCGGGCAATGGATCAGCGCGCTGTGGTCGGGGGCGCCGGCCTCGAGCAGGCAAACCTGCACCGCGGGGTCTTCGCTGAGCCGCGCCGCGAGCACGCAGCCGGCCGATCCGCCGCCGATCACGATGTAGTCTGCCGGGCGCGAATCGATCTGGACCGGCGATGACGAGGTGGATGCAAGACTTGTCATGGCGTGCAGACGACGTGCACGTCCGCGATGCGGCCGTTGAAGCGGAATGGCGCGCGCTCGGCGTAGGCCAGCGAGACCGGCGACCCGAGGTCGATGCCGACGTCGAAGGTCTCGCTGGCGGTGAAGCACAGCGGCGCCGTGAACGGCGTGCTGCCGCGCGCCACTTGGACCCCGTCGACCCGCATCACGAAGCTCGCGGGCGCGCCCGGCGCCGGGCCGGCCATCACGGTCTGTAGCTCAATGCGGCGCGCGCCAGGCCCAATCGGCTCGGCGCTGCAGAGCCGCGTGCGCATCACCGTGAGGCAGTTGTATTCGAAATACAGGTGGCCCGCATCCATGTACAGCGTAAGGCCGCCGGCCATGCCGCCGAGCGCGTACAGCACGCCCTCGCCCGCGGCCGGCACGGTCAGCTCGACGGTCACCGTGTTGCCGCGTGCGCGCAGGTTCGGTGCGCAGAATTCGGGCAGCCGCGTCACGTCAGCGGTGAAGTGCCATTCGGTCTGCGCGGTGCCGATGCGCGCCGCGGGGTTCAGCAGCGGACCCAGGCCGGCGCCGATCGGATAGACGTTATTGGCGCGAGCCTCGGCGTCGAACAGCGCCTGCAATTCGGCCAGCTTCTCGGGATGCTGCGCCGCCAGGTCGCTGGCTTGCGAATAGTCGCTGCCCAGCCGATAGAGCGACCAGGTGTCCTCGTCGGGATTCCAGTTCGCATAGGCTGCCGCGGTGGCCGACAGCCAGGGCAGGCGCGGGCCGAACACCGAGGCCATCCAGCCGTCCGCGTAAATGCCGCGGCTGCCGAAGATCTCGAAATACTGTTGCGCCTTGCGCGTCGGCGCCGCGGCATCGGCAAAGCTGTAGGCCAGGCTCAGGCCGTCGATCGGATCCTGGGCGACGCCGTGGACCGACGTCGGCGGCACGATGCCGATCAGCTCGTAGATGGTGGGCGCGATGTCGTTCACGTGATGGAACTGGCCACGCACCGCCGGATCGGCCGTGATGCCCTTGGGCCACGACACCGCCATCGGCACCCGCGTGCCCCCGAAGTAGCCGGCCACCAACTTGGTGCCCTGGAACGGGCTCTCGCCAGCCCAGGCCCAGCCCGCGTGGTACATGTTGGCAATCAGCGGCCCCCCCAAGGCATCGAGGCCGCCGTACTGCTCGTCGAGGATCTTCATCTGCTGGGCGAACGGGACCGGCACGCCGCTGATCGAGAGGATCTCGTTGATGGTGCCGCCCGCGCCCTCGGCCGAGGCCCCGTTGTCCGACAGGACATAAAAGATCAGCGTGTTGTCGCGCAGCCCGAGCCGCTCGAGCTCGTCGACGACCTTGCCGGCCTGCACGTCGGCATGCTCGAGGAAGCCCGCGTAGACCTCCATGAGCCGGGCCTGGTAGCGGCGCTCTTCCGGCGGCAGGCTTTCCCAGGCGGCCAGCGTGTCGGGCCGGGGCGTGAGCTGGCTGTCGGCGGGAATCCAGCCCATCGCCTTCTGCCGCTCGAAGGCCTGCTCGCGGTAGACGTCCCAGCCGCCATCGAAGCGGCCCTTGTACTTGTCCGACCATTCGGCGAAGACCTGGTGCGGCCCGTGCACCGCGCCGGGGGCCCAATACATGAAGAAAGGCTTCTCGGGCGCCAGCGCATGTTGCTCGCGCAGCCATCCGGTGGCCTGCGCGGCCAGGTCCTCGCTCAGGTGGTAGGTCGAGTCCTTGGGCGGCTCGATCGGCGTCGTGTTGCGATACAGGCTCGGCTGGTACTGCGAGGTCTCGGCCGCGATGAAGCCATAGAAATGGTCGAAGCCGCAGCCGGTGGGCCAGCGGTCGAAGGGGCCGGCGGCCGAGGTCTGCAGCGCCGGCGTGTTGTGCCACTTGCCGAAGGCGGCCGTGCGGTAGCCGTGGTGCTTGAGAACTTCGGGAATGGTGGCGGCGCTCCTCGGGATTTCCCCCGTGTAGCCGTCGAAGTCGCTCGCGAACTCGGTGATGGTGCCCGATTCGACCCGGTGGTGATTGCGCCCGGTCAACAGCGAGGCGCGCGTGGCCGAGCAGATGGCGGTGGTGTGAAAGGCGTTGTAGCGCAGGCCGGTGTCGGCGATGCGGCTCAAGGTCGGCGTGTGGATCTGCCCGCCCACCGTGTCGGCATGGGCGAAGCCGACGTCGTCGAGCATGATCACGAGCACATTGGGCGCGTCAGCGCGCAGCGCCGTGCCGCGACTGCGCCACTCATGGGTCGATTCGGCCAGGGTCCGGCCGGCCACGCTGGCGCTCGGCGTGCGGGCGAAGGGAAGTTCGCCGTCGCGGGAATTCGAGGTCATCCGTCTTGTCTCCGGGTGTCTTGCTTCTGGGGAGACCCAGTCTAGGAACGCGACCCCTGCAGCACCGGTCTTTGCGGCCAATTCGATGGTCCCGCCAGACCGGGCAAAACCAGATTGTCAAAACCCACGCTTGCCGCCACCATCGCGGCAATGAACCTTCCCCTGCCCTCCGCCGGCGCCCCGGCCCGGGAGCCGACCACGATCGGCGGTTACGTGCTCGCGATCTCCAAGGCGCTGCAGGCCAGCGGCGTCGACAGCACCCGCGTGCTGAAGGCCGCCGGGGTGCCGCTCAACATGACCAATGACCCGATGAGCCGCCTGCCCGTCAGCACGCTCACAAGGCTCTTCCGCGCCTGCGCCGATGTCACGGGCAGCCCATACTTCGGCCTCACAGTGGCGCGCTTTATCCATATCTCGAACCTTCACGCACTGGGTTATGCCCTGGCCGCGAGCGCCGACCTGCACGAGTTCTGCCACCGGTTGGAGCGCTACTTCCGGCTCGCCTCGCAGACCAGCGAGATCACGGTGGTCGAGTCCAAGGAAGAGCTCGCGTTGAAGATCCGAACTCTGGTCGACCTCTCGCCCGAGACCGAGGACGCCTTCCTCGGCTTCCTGGTGCTGGCCATGCGCCAGCTCTACAAGCCCGACTTCAACCCGCTGCGGGTGTCGCTGTCTCATGCCTTGCCACGCGAAGGCGCTGGCCCCTACGAGGCGCTGTTCCGCGCCCCCGTGAGCTTCGACCAGCCCGGGCCGATGCTGGTGCTGCCGCGCGCCGACCTGCACAACCCGCTGATCGGTGCCTGCGCCGAACTGGCCCAGCTCAACGACAATCTCTCGAACACCTACCTGGCGCGGCTCGAGAAGGACGACGTCGTGACCCGCGTGCGGCAGAAGATCATCGAGTTCCTGCCGAACGGCATCTGCACCCGCGACAAGATTGCCGATGCGCTCGCGATGAGCCCGACCACCTTGCAGTTCAAGCTGGCCGAGCGCCAGACCAGCTTCCAGGACCTGCTCGACGCCACGCGCAAGGAGCTCTCGACCGGCTATGTGCGGCAGTCCTCGCTGTCGATCACCGAGATCACCTTCCTGCTCGGATTCAGCGACACCAGCAACTTCACGCGCGCCTTCAAGCGCTGGCAGGGCGTTTCACCCACCGCCTTCCGAGAGGGCGCGCGGCCGACGCCGCCCTGAAGTGCCGGTCGCCGAGCAGGAAGTACGACAGCGCCGGGATCAGCACCAGCGCGCCGACCATGTTCCAGACAAACATGAAGGTCAGCAGGATGCCCATGTCGGCCTGGAATTTGATCGGCGAGAACACCCAGGTCACCACACCCGCGGCCAAGGTCACTCCGACCAGCGCAACCACCCGGCCCGTGAACATCAGCGCCTCGGCATAGGCCTCCGCCAGCGACAGGCCGCGCCGCTGCGCCGCCAGCTGCACGCTGAGCAGGTAGAGCGCGTAGTCCACGCCGATGCCCACGCCCAGCGCGATCACCGGCAGGGTCGCGACCTTGACCCCGATGCCCAGCAGCACCATCAGCGCCTCGCACAGGATCGAGGTCAGCGCCAGCGGAATCACGGCGACCAGCACCGCCCGCCATGAGCGGAAGGTCAGGAAGCACAGCGCGATCACCGCACCATAGACGTAGACCAGCATCGTCCGGTTGGCTTCGCGCACCACGATGTTGGTCGCCGCCTCGATGCCGGCCGAGCCGGCGGCCGGCAGCAGTTGCAGCAGCGCCGGGTCAACGGGGTTCTGCGCGTTGAAGCGCTCGACCGCGGCCAGCACGCGGTCGAGCGTGTCGGCCTTGTGGTCACTCAGGTAGGCCACCAGCGGCATCACCGAGCATTCGGTGTTGAAGAGCTCCGGGTTGTTCACGCTGGCCTGCTGGGCGCCGTAGTTCAGCACGTCCTGGTTGCGGCTGATCGTGAGCCACTTGGGGTTGCCCTCGAAGGAGCCGGCCGTGATCTGGCGCACCACGTCCTGCAGGCCCACCGTGGCGCGCACCTGCGGCAGCTGCTGCAGCTCCCAGGCCAGCCGGTCGACCTGCAACAGGGTCTCGTACTTGAGGCAGCCCTCCTTGGGCGTCTTGACGATGACGGCGAACACGTCGCTCGACAGCGCGTAGTTCTTCGTCACGAAGGCCTCGTCGCGGTTGTAGCGCGAGTCGGGGCGCAGCTCGGGCGCGCCGGGGTCGAGGTCGCCGACCTGAAGCCCGAGGCCCAGCGCGAAGCCGCCGGCCGCCAGCAGCGCCGAGGCCAACAGCGCGGACAGCGCCCAGCTGCGCCGGGAAGCGAAGCGCACCAGCAGCAGCCAGACCCGGCCGCCCTCGCCCAGGGCCTGCGCGTGCTCGAGTCGCATGCTGCGCGCGGCCGCGGCCGGGCTTACGCCCACGTACGAGAGCAGCACCGGCAGCAGCAGCAGGTTGGTGAAGATCAGCACCGCGACCCCGATGCTCGCGGTCAGCGCCAGCTCACGGATGACGGGAATGGGGATCAGCATCAGCACGCCGAAGCCCACCGCATCGGCCAAGAGCGCCGTGACGCCGGCCAGGAACAGGCGCCGGAAGGTGTAGCGCGCAGCCACCAGCCGGTGCGTGCCGCGGCCGATGTCCTGCATGATGCCGTTCATCTTCTGCGCGCCGTGGCTGACGCCGATCGCGAACACCAGGAACGGCACCAGCATCGAGTACGGATCGAGCTCGAGCCCGACGAGCGTCACCAGTCCGACCTGCCAGACGACCGCCACCAGCGAGCAGGCCAGCACCAGCGCCGTGCTGCGCAGGCAGCGCGTGTAACCGTAGAGCAGCAGCCCCGCGATCAGCGTCGCCATGGCGAAGTAGCTCATGACCTGCACCAGCCCGTCGAGCAGGTCGCCGACAATCTTGGCGAAGCCGATCACGTGCACCTTGACGCCCCAGGGCTTGCCGTCGGGCGCGAGGCCGCGCTCGTACTTGTCGCGGATCTTCTGTTCGAGCTCCTGCGACAGCTGCCGGTAGTCGAGCCGCTGCGTCTTGCCGCCGCCGTCGAGCAGCGGCACCACGATCGCGCTCGACCTGAAGTCGTTGGCGACGACGCTGCCGACCAGCCCGGCGCGCGCCACGTTGAGGCGCAGCCGCTCCACGCCGGCGCTCGCGCCGTCGAAGTTGTCGGGCATCACGGGGCCGCCCTGGAAGCCCTCCTCCGTGACCTCGGTCCAGCGCGTGGACGGGGTCCACAGCGACTTGACCCAGGCCCGGTCGACGCCCTTCATGAGGAACAGGTCGTCGCTGATGTGCTTCAGCGCATCGAGGTAGCGGGCGTCGAAGATGTCGCCGGCCTGGTTCTCGACCACCACGCGCAAGGTGTTGCCCATCCCGCGCAGCTCGCTGCGGTTGTCCAGGTAGTTCTGGATGTAGGGATGACCGACCGGGATCATTTTCTCGAAGCTCGCGTTGAGCGCGATGCGCGAGGCGAAGAAGCCCAGCACCAGCGTCGCCGCGACGCAGGCCAGGCCGACCCAGAGGCGGTGGTTGAAGACCGAGCGTTCGAGCCAGCTGCCCGAATCGCGCGGGAAGTCGGCCAGGTCGCGCACGACCGGCATGCGGTCGAGACCGGATGAATGTGACGACATCAGCTGTCCTTGGTCGTGAAGGCGAGGCTGCGCAGGCCGCGCGGCCCGCAGAGCACGAGCGTTCTGGGGTCGGCGAAAGCCACGGCCGCAAGGGGCATCGCGGGCTTCAGGCCCGACGCCGTGAAGTGCAGGCCGCCGTCGGCGCTACGCACCAGGTTGCCGGCCTGGTCGGCCAGCACCACGGTGCCGTCGGCCGCCACCGCGCCGCTGACGATGCTGGCGGGCAGGCCGGTCGCGACCGGCTGCCAGCTGCGGCCTTCGTCGGCGCTCAGGAAGGCGTGGCCGCGCATGCCGAAGGCCAGCACGCCGGCACCGGTGGCAACGATGCCGAAGAAGCTGCCCGGGTAGGGTGAGGCCAATGCATGGAAGCGGGCACCGTCCGGCTCGCGCTTGAGCAGCAAACCGCCCTCGCCCGCCGCATACAGCGCACCTCGACTGGCGCAAATGGCGTGGAGGTTCAGCAGGCCGGGGTTGTCAACGCGGTCGAACCACGGCGTCCAGCGCTGGCCCCCGTCACGCGTCTGCATCACGAGGCCGTAGGCGCCGACGACGAAGCCGTTGACGGCATCGGTGAAGACGAGGTCGAGGAAGGGCTTGTCTGGCCCGGCCTCGGCGTTGCGGCGGGCCTCCTCGAGCAGCTTGAGATCCTGCTCGCTGGCATCGGACGCCGCCACCCGGGCTCGCATGTGAGCCAGCACCAGCGCGTTGGCCTGGCGGCCGTCGAGCAGCAGTTGCCAGCGCTGGCCGCCGTCGCGGGTGCCGAGCACCGTGCCGTCATGACCGGTGGCCCAGCCCGTGTCGGCATCGACGAAGGCCACGGCCGTCAGGTCCACACTCACCGGCACCAGCGCCTGCGCCCAGGTGCGGCCGCCATCGCCGGAGCGCAGCACGTGGCCGCGCTGCCCCACTGCGACCAGGCGGTCGCCGCCGCGGGCGATGCCCGTGACCAGACGCTGGGCGGCGAGCGCGCTGGGCTGGGCGGGGCGCGGCGTCACCTCGGCCCCCGGCACGGCCGCGCTCGCGAGCGACCCCAAGGTGGCGAGCAGCAAGCCTCGGCGGTGCATCGCGGGCTCCGCTCAGCGCACGCCGGAGCCGGCCAGCGCGTCGGGGCTCCAGGCCGTGGCCGACAGCGGGTCGGTGTACTTGAGACCGACGTTGTAGGCACCCATCAGGCCCGTGATGTTGTAGCCGTTGGTCGTGAAGTCGTGGAAGGACTGGCCCATGCTGGCCGGTGCCGGCACCTCGTACGAGGGGTTGGTGTAGACGAAGCCGGCGCGATAGAGCTGGCCGCGGGCGTCGTATTCGTCGGAGGCCACGGCGATCCAGCTGTCCTCGTCGACGTAGAAGGTGCGCTTGGCGTAGATGTGGCGCTTGTCGGCCTTCAGCGTGGCTTCGACCACCCACACGCGGTGCGCCTCCCAGCGCACGAAGTCGGGATTCAGGTGGTTCGGCGTGGTCACCGCGTACGGGTCCTTGGCATAGACCAGCTTGAAGGTGTTGTACGGGACCAGCATCTCCTTCTTGCCCACCAGCTTGAAGTCGTAGCGGTCCATCGCGCCGTTGAAGACCCAGGCGTCGTCGTAGGTCGATGCGCCGGCCGCGCCCGGGTTGGGCGTGTCGTAGGCGATGTCGGGTGCCAGTTTCACGCGGCGCTGGCCCGGCAGGTACTGCCAGGCGCGCCGTCCGTTCTTCATCGGATTGATGTAGTCCTGGGCGAGCAGCGCCTCTCCCGCGCGCCGCGCCGGTGCCGTGTAGGCGATCTTGGTGCGGAAGTAGATGTCGTTGTCGGCCGAGACGCCCGTGCGCTTGGGGTCGTAGTAGGGGTAGTCCATGTGGATCTGCCCCGTGGTCGCGAGCACGGCCTTGCCGGAGGAATCGACATTGATCGAGTCGTACTGCGTGTAGTAGCTCTGGCCGGTGTAGCGCAGCAGGTGGTTCCACATCACCTCGTGGCCGGTCTTGGGGATCGGGAACGGAATGCCGGCGTACGTGCCTTCGAGGCCCAGGCCGTCGTCGGTGGTCTTGACCGCGGTGGCATTTTTCACCGTGTTGTCGATCACGTACTTGGGGAAGGCCATCGAGCGGTGCGAGGGATAGACGTCCACCCGCATCGTCGGGTACTTCTTCAGCAGCTCCTTGGTGCCCTCCGTGAGCTTGCTCTCGTACTGCGCGAGGTTCTGCGCCGTGATCGCGAAGAGCGGTTTGTCTGCAGCGAAGGGGTCGGGGCGCAGGCCCGAGCCTTTTTCGTAGCCGGCCGGCGGCGTGGTGAGGCCACCGGTGTACTCGGGGATCGACTTGTCGGCGCTGCCAGCGCGCTCGGCGCCGGTGGCGGTCAGGGTGGTGCCGAGCTTCTTGGCTTCATCGGCGCCGACCGCTGCGACGGCGGCCTGGGCGGCCAGCGCGAGCAGCGCGCCGGCCCAGAGAGGACGTGTGTTCATGGCTTTGTCTCCGTGGATGTTCGTTCGAGGAAAG
Source organism: Variovorax saccharolyticus (assembly GCF_030316765.1). Lineage (GTDB taxonomy): Bacteria > Pseudomonadota > Gammaproteobacteria > Burkholderiales > Burkholderiaceae_C > Variovorax > Variovorax saccharolyticus. The sequence continues at coordinate 18,674 of NZ_JASZYT010000017.1, read as the reverse complement.
GGACGACTCAGAAGGTCGCCTTGAAGGTCAGCAGCACGTGCCCGCGGTCCGACAGGCTCGCGTAAGTGCCGTTGGGCACGTTCATCGCGCCGTTGGCCAGCGTGCTGTAGTCGCCGTAGAAGCCGACATAGCGCAGCGCGATGTTGTATTTGGAGCGCACGTCGGCCGCGATGCCGATGCCGTAGGAGCCGGCGTTCTTGTTACCGCCAGTCAGCACCGCCGAGTTGCCCGAGAGACCGCCCGACCAGCTCAGCGGCATCGAGAGGTCGACCCCCGCGAAGACCTGGTACCAGGTCGGCGTGAAGTTCAGGCCCAAGCCCACGTAGTCCTTGCTGACCGCATCGACATTCGCCGGATTCGCGCGGTAGGCGGCGCTGCCCTTGAAGGCGCCCGGGTTCTGCGAGACGCTGAGCCAGCGGTTCCAGATCAGCTCGGCATTCCAGTTCGCGCTGTCGAAGAGCGCGGTCTTGGACACGGTGCCGAGCAGATTGAAGACGCCGTGTATGGTGTCGCCGCGCGCGCCGGGCGTATCGCCGCCAAGCTGCGCAAACTGCGCCAGGGAGATCGCGCCGGTGGCCGGATTGGCGAGCGCGGTCGGCAGCACCTGCACCGGCACGCTCTGCAGGGGCATGTTGCGGCGGTAGCTGAGCTCGGCGCCCAGGCTCAGGCCGGCGACGCTCTTGGCCAGGCTCAGGCCGTAGATGTCGATGTCGCGGCCGTAGAAGGCCTGGTACTGGCCCACGTAGCCGGCCTGGATCTGCGGCAGCGTGGCGGCAGACGGGTTGATGTAGCAATTGGTCGGCCCGATCGGCCGCAAACCGGCCCGGGCGCAGGCGGCCGCCGGCACGCCGGCCGCAACCGCCGGCAGGAGTGCCAGTTGCGGCTGGATGTCAGCTGTACGGCGGCCATAGAGGCCGGCTGTGCCGTCGAGCCAAGCCGGGCTCCAACGCGCCGACAGGCCGAAGTCGCCGGTCTTGTTCGGCTCGGCACCCGCGGCCTGCAGCAGCCGCTGGCCGGGGCCGGCGATGAGCGATTCGCCCCCGTGCAGCAGCGCGTCGTTGACCGTCAGGTAGCTGCCCGACTCGGGGTAGCGTGCGCTCTCCCAGTCGAAGAAGGTCTGGGCCGCGAACGACAGATCGGGCGCGGGCTGCACCTGCAAGGTCATCGAATTGCGCGGCCGGTAGAGCTCCTTGGCCTCGATGCCGGGCGTGGCGAGCGCCTTCCACAGGTCGAGGGAGTACTGGCCGTACGAGATGCCGTGTACCGCACCGCCGGCCAGCAGGCTCTCGCCCCAGTAGACCGTGTGCTTGCCGAGGCGCAGGCCGACGTTGGTGTCGCCGAAGTCGGTGTTGCCGAAGACGAAGGCATCGAGCAGTTCGCCCGATACGCCCTTGGCGTAGCGCGAGGTGTAAGGCGACAGCGCGCCCGCGGTCGGCACGCCGTAGACCAGCGTGTTGGCGGTGGCGTTGTTGCGGTTGTCGAGGTTGTTGTAGGCGGCGTCGCCCCAGGCCGCGCCGCTCACGCGAAAGCCGAATTTCTTGTCGACCACCAGATCCATCTCGCTCAGCAGGTCGAGCCGGTTGGCGATCAGCGAGTGATTGCTGAAGTTGCGGTCGCCATCGTCGAAGTTCGGATTGCCGAGGATCGCCTTGTCCTGGCCCTGCACTCGCTGGCCGAGGTTGTAGCGCAGCGTGTTGTCCCAGCGCAGCACGATGTCCGGGTTGCCGGTGTCGATCTCGATCGAGCGGGCGGGTCCCGCCAAGGCAAGGAGCGCCAGTGCTGCGGCGGAGACCGCAGAGCGGCGATGGCGCGGGACATGGCGGAGTGAGGCGGTTTGGACCACAGGTTTGTCTCTTGAAAGGTTCTTCGTGTCGCCGGGAGGGCCCGGCTTTGCTTTGTCGATCGGCAGCCGTGGCAGGCCCGGTCACCGACGGCCGATTCTGTTGAGCCGCCGGAGACGTCGCCGGTCTTTGCGGTCAATTCGGTGGTCTTTCACGCTGGTGCGGGTGGCCGGACTGGCGAGCAGTCCGCTCCTTCAGGCTTTGGTCCCACGTCCGCCGGCCAACAGTGCAACCGTCCCGTCGTGGCTTCCCTCTCGAGCAATCCCATTGCCCCTTGCACGGAGGTGCCGAAGCCGTACCGACGCCGAGGAATCCGAGCCGGTCGGAGCTTGAAGCGATCGCTGTGAGCGGTCTTCGCTGATCGAATCCAGCCCCCCTGATCGACCCGGCGCAACACGCGAACGACGAGAGCGCAAGAAGGTCCGTCGAACGGCGACTCGATGCAGCAACCCGACGGTCAAGGCTGCGAATTGGGTTGCCGCAGCGGTGATTTCAAGCTGTCCGCCATGTCCTGCTTGAGCATGGGGGCGAGCTTCGTCGGCGCGCCCAGAGTCAGCGGGCCAACACGATCACTGCGTTCGTCGGCCTGCGCCCCTTCCTGGTGCCGAATGCGGACGGCACCAATTTGGCGAGCAACTGGACGGACTCAAGGCTCAACGCCAATGGCTCACTCACCATCCCCGTTGCCGAAGGTTCTCGCAGGCGTGTGGCGCCTGCGCCTGCCAAGCTCGTTTCCTGATAGAACGGCGGCTTATCGGGCGCGGTCCGACCCCTGTGAGTGGCGACGATCACGGGCATTCCTGTGTCGCCATGCCTGTGCCTGCCTGATGCCCGCCCCTTCGACGAACAGCGAACGACTCAACATGCGCAACTTCCACAAGCTCTACGACAAGGACATGGTCCGTTCCGTTTTCGACAACATCCGAAATCTGATCGTGTGTGCACTGATCATCGCCGCGGGCCTGTACGAACACGGGAACTCTTCAGGCCTTGTCGGCTGGCTTGCCGTCACCAACGTGGCGGGCTGGTTGCTGGTTGCGATCGGCGTCGTCCTGACCATTGCGAACTTGGTGGTCGGCCTGGCGCAGTTGGCGACGCTCGCTTGGCCGAAGCTGTCAATGACAATGCTGCTGTGCCTCTATGTCCTTGCCTCGGTTCGGCTGGTCGTGGTCATGGCCGCATTTCGGGCGGGGTAGATTTGCACCGGGGGCCACAAGGCCGCTCTTGCGGCCGTTCTGACGTCCCAGAGCCAGCGACGGCCCGCTCCCGCCATGCGGCAGGCGTGGCATCTGTCCAGCGCCGAAAGGCACGGTTGAAGGCGCTCGCATCCGCGTAGTCCAGCGCCGCCGCCACCCGCGCCGTCGGCAAGTCGGTGTCGAGCAGCAACTGGCGCGCGTATTCGTAGCGCACGTCCTCGAGCAGCATGCGCACGGAGGTGCCCTGCGCCTGGAGCTTGCGATGCAGCGTGCGCCGGGGCATCGAGAGCAAGTCGCACAGCAGGCTCTCGTTCGCGCGCCCGCTCGCCACCATCCGACGCAGCGTGGCGGTGATGTGGTGCACCAATGCCTCGGGCGCCACGCTCTCCTGGGCGAGGATCTCGCGCTGCAGCTGTCGATGGCGCTCGGCATCCGAGGCCAGCGGCGGCTGCGCGAGCCAATGGCGATCGAAACGCAGCTCGGTGCGGTCGGCATCAAAGACCAGTCGGCATCCGAACTGGTGCCGATAGGGGCCCAGGTCCTCAGGCCGGCCATGGGCGAAGCTCACCTCGGTCGGCGACCAGCGCGGCCCGCAGAGCGCGCGCAGGATGTTGAATTCGAAAGCGGCGACCAGGTCGTAGGCCTGCGCCGTGCCCGGCATGTCGCGAAGATAGATCGCATAGCCGAAGGTGGCGTGCTGGCCTTCGACCGCGTGCGTCGGCACCCCACCGCGCGTCTGGAGATGCAGGTGCGCGATCAGACTGTGCAGGGCCGCATCGACGGTGCGCGACCGCTGAATCAGTTCACCCAGCATTCCGAGCGAACCCGGATCGGCGTACTGGCCAGCCAGCAACCCGAAATGGGGGCATCCCGTGCGCTCGGCGCAATGCAGCAGAAGTTGTCCGCCGTCGCGGTAGCTGAACCGGTTGTCAGGATGGTCGAAAGTGTCGGGCGCCAAACCCAGTTCGGCCAGCACTCGCGCGGGTTCGATGCCTTTGTCGCGCAGCACGACCGGCACGCCCGCGAGTGCGGCAATCCGAACGCTGCCGGGATCGGTCGCCGGAGACTCCTCAAGGCCCGGGCTCCGGGTCTTCGAAACGGAACGCGACATCGAAACGACACCTCCTGTGACATAGGCCGGACGCACGATGCAATGGCCCAAAATGTCAAGCACGACTGAGCCGTATTGTATTAATGTTCGCGCGCAACCACGAAAGCGCCATGCCGAAGCCGGAGAGTTCTTGAAGACGCCGATTGCCCACCGGGTCCGTTTCCCGCTCGTCGTGCTTTGCTTGCTGGCGCTGTCTGGCGGCGGCGCCATGGCGGTGGAGAGCCGCACGGTCCTGGTGCTGTATTCGAACGGCCGCCTGGTGCCCGGCAATGTCGCGGTGGAGGCCGGATTGCGCAGCGCCCTGGAGAGCAGCGCCGAGCGGCCCGTGACCGTTTTCACGGAGTTCCTCGACAACCCCGACTTCACCGGTGATCGCTATGAGCGCACGGTCACGACTTACCTGCGCGACAAATACGCGGACCATCCGCCGTCGGTCGTCGTCGCAGTCGCGCGCGAATCGCTGGACTTCGTCTTGCGACATCGCGAAGACCTCTTTCCCGACGTGCCGGTCGTCCATGCGGCGGTGTTCCCATCCTTTCCGGAGCCGATGGAGAAGTTGCCCGCAGACGTCGTCGGGGTGCCGGTTGGCTACGAGATCACGGGCACCATCGACCAGGCGCTTCGATGGCATCCAAACACGCAGCGATTGGTTTTCGTCACCGGCAGCACACCGCGTGACCTCGAGTGGGAAGGCCGGTTCAGAGACAAGGCCACAGGCCTTCCACCCCAAGTGAAGGCGGAATTCTTCGCGGGCCTGCCGATCGAGGTGCTGGGCAAGCGCCTCGCGGAACTCGACGCCCATTCCCTGGTCGTCACGGCGGGCTTCTATCAAAGCGGCGACGCGCAGCGCTTCACGCCGCGCGACGCTGCCGCGCTGGTCGCCGAGAAGTCGTCCGTCCCGGTGTACGGCACCTTCAGCACCTTCCTTGGGACGGGCGTCGTCGGCGGCGTGATGCCCCGCTTCGAGGCCATGGGCCGGCAGGCCGGGGACATCATCAATGCCCTGCTCGACGGTGCGGCACCGTCGTCGCTCGAACTGCCCGAGCGAACGCGCAACAACTTGAGCGTCGACCAGCGGCAGACCCGACGCTGGCGCATCGCCGACAGTGATGTGCCGCCAGACGCTTACGTGGAGTTCAAGCAGCCCACCTTCTGGGATGCCTATCGCACCGCGGCATTGATCGGGGGCGGCGTGATGCTGCTGCAAGCCGGGCTGATCGGGGCGCTGCTGCTCGAGCACCGCCGCCGCCTCAAGGCCGAGGGCACGCTGGTGCAGCGCGGCAGCGAACTCGCGCATGCCTCGCGCCTGGCAATCGCAGGCGAGCTGACGGCGTCGATCGCGCACGAGATCAACCAGCCGTTGGCCGCCATCCTCGCCAACACCGAGGCGGCGGAGCTCATGGTCAAGTCGGGAACGCAGAAACCCGATGACATCGGCAACATCCTGGCCGACATCCGACGCGACGACCTGCGCGCGAGTGACGTCATCGCGCGGCTGCGCTCGCTGCTCGCCAAGCACGTGGCGGCACGCCATCCGATCGAGCTCAACGAGGCGGTCGATCAGGGCTGCGCGATGGTCGAGGGCGAAGCGCGCCGGCGCGCGATCAATCTCGTGCAGCGACCCGGCCCGAGCCCGATGCAGATCCTCGGTGACCGCATCCAGATCCAACAGGTGCTGATCAACCTGCTGCTCAATGCGATGGATGCGTTGGGCGACCTGCCCGACAGCCGGCGCACGATCGTGGTGTCGACCGCGCGCCATCCCGAACACCTCACGCTCAGCGTGAGCGATCGCGGCCACGGCATCGAACCGGCCCACCTGCCCCGACTCTTCGATTCCTTCTTCAGCACCAAGAGCCGCGGCATGGGCCTGGGCCTGTCGATCTCCCGATCGATCGTGGATGCGCACGGCGGCCGCCTGCGGGTCGACAGCACGCCAGGCAAGGGCACCGTCTTTCATGTGGATCTGCCGTCGCCCGGCATCGACGGCGCGGCACCGAAAGAATACCGATGGACGTGAAACCCCTGATCCATGTGGTCGACGACGATGCTTCGCTGCGCGCGGCACTGCTGCGGCTGCTGGATGCAGCCGGCTTCGACAGCCGAGGCTATGCCGATACCGGCGAGTTCCTGCTGCATCCGGTACCCGACCGTCCGGGCTGCCTCCTGCTCGACGTCAACCTGCCCGGACCTTCGGGTCTGGAACTGCAGGACGTGCTGCAGCAACACGGCTGCCAGCTGCCGGTGGTGTTCCTGAGCGGCCGCTCCGACATCCCCTCGAGCGTGCGGGCGATGAAGGCCGGCGCGGTCGATTTCCTGCAGAAACCCGCGCAGAGCGAAGCACTGCTTGCAGCCATTGGTCGGGCGCTCGCGCGCGATGACGCGCGGCGCACCGCGCGTGCGGAACAGCAAGGTCTCAAAGCGCTGTTTGCGACACTGACACCACGTGAGCGGGAGGTCTTTGATCGCATCGTCGCAGGCAAGCTCAACAAGCAGATTGCGGAGGATCTCGACACGAGCGAGCGCACGGTGAAGACGCATCGCTCGCAGCTCATGCACAAGCTCGGCGCCGACTCCGCGGCCGAACTGGGGCGACTCGACGAACGGCTGCGGCAGGTGGCTTCCGACCAGGGTCCGGGCATCGCCAGAGTGCTGCCCGCATCTTGAGCAGACGCGCGAACTCGGGCGACGGGGGGATCGATGTCGGAGCGGCCATAGCGGCGGTTCCCCTTCGGGCAATCGAGTTGCCCTCGCACCCGACTCACGATTGTCTCGGTGTCACAAATGATGGCCGGCCGAGGGTGCTTTCAAGGCTTCCGGCTCTTCGTTGCTTCGTCCAAGGAGCGCTTCATGCTCCGGTCCCGATCCACTGTTGCCCTGTGCTCGCCGCGGCCACCTTCTGGCGACCGGCGTTGCCGCCCCGACCACGGCCCCTGCGAAACGCGCGCGCACGGCCAAGGCCCAGGCCAAGCCGCCGCAGCTCGAGGTCCCGGCCATGGACCTGCTGCACGCGATGAGCGCCAGCCTCACGGGCGCGAAGTCGCTGGCCTTCACCGCCGTCACCCCCTGCAAGCGTCCGAGCCGCGTCGGCCCGCCGCTGGCCTACGCCACCATCTCCGAGGTGCTGCTGCAGCGGCCCGACCGTCTGCGAGTCGTGACGCTGGGCAACGGCCCGGCCTTGGAGTTCCACCACGGAAGGACGGTCGACTAAGGGGGGTGCGGCACCAAAGCGCTGCCTGCATCCTTGAGCAGGCGCGCGAACTCCGGCGAATCGAGGATCAGCGTCGAAGCAGCGGCCCGCAACCGGTCGACGGCCTCGTCGGGCAGGTGAAAGCTGGTCGGCTGGCTGTTGAGGTAGGCGCGCTCGCCGCGATCCTTCAGCGCAGCGAAGGACACGTCGATGGCATAGATCTCTGCATCGGGCACGCGCATGAGCTGCGCGATCGCAGGGTCCTTGTTGGCCGCCATCGCGGCCGACTCGCGGATTCGCCTCATCGTCTGCCAGCGCGCCGCGGTGTCGCGCAGCAGCTCCACGGCTTCGTAGGAATTGTGATCGATCGGCACCCCGCTCGCCTTCAGCAGGATCTCGACGGTGCCGGGCGGCCTTGCCGATCGGTCCCAGTGCGTGGGCGGCGTCGACAGCGAGTTGACGATGAAGACCACCACCCGCCGCACATGGTCAAGCGGTGTCGGCAGGCCGGCCTCGTGCAGCGCCTCGAGCAGCTCCAACGCATCGAGCACGCCGCGCATGCCGACGTTGTCGGAGACACCGCCATCCACGAGGTGCACGAAGGGTCGCTCGGCGCCGTCTCCGAGCCCCGCCATCGAGTCGATCGAGCGGATCGCGCGCGCGGCCGGCCGCGGCGGGGCGACCTCGCCGTCGAAAGTCCTGGCCCAAGGAGGCAAGCGATAGCCGCAGGTGCCGCCGTAGTTGTTCAGCGTGACCGGCGACAGCACGACCGGCACCGCGGAAGAGGCCGCCGCGGCGCGCGACAGCGACACCGCGCTCAGGTCCGAGCACATCACGTCGAACACGCTCTGCTGGAAGACCAGGCGCGCGCCGGTCGAGATGTCGGTGGCCGAGGCCAGCACCAGCGGACCTTTGCCGCGGACCAGGTCGCCGAAGGTGGCACCCTTGAACAGGATTTCGTCGTAGAGCTGGGCCGCCAGTTCGGAGCGTCCCCAGCCGGTCGACCCGAGGTCGACCCAGTAGTCGGGCTTGAAGGCCCGCGCGATCAGGTCGCCCTGCACGTCGCGCTTGAGGAAACGCTGCACGTAGTCGTCGAACAGCCGGTCCCCGTAGAGGCCGTAGGCCAGGGCGGTGAAGCTGCCGCCGGACACCCCCGTGATGACGTCGACCTGATCGATCAGTCTGCCCTTGCGGCCCTGCGGGCCCACCACCTCGGTGCGTCGCAGAAACTCGAGTACGCCATAGGAGAAGGCCGCGGCGCGCGTGCCGCCCCCCGAAAAGGCCAGGATGACCAGATTTTCCTTGTCGCGTTCGGGCGCCGGGCGCGTCTCGTAGCGATAGCCGCGGCTCGGGTCGGCATGCACCATCGGCGGGTTGATCGGCCGTGACGCGCAGCCTGCGAGCAGCAGCACCACACCGGCAGCAAAGCAGGCGCGAAGGCCGGCGCGCGAGCGACGGCGGAGGTTCGTGGGCACTGTCATCAGGCCTGTCAAGAAAGCGCTTTCTCGAAGGACGTCCACTCTAACCGCGCCGCGCCGCCGCGTTGCTTCCCCTTCGGGCAACCGAGTTGCCCTCGCACCCGATTCACGAGCGCCGCCGTGCTGAGGATGATGATCGCCCAAGGGTCCACGCAGGGCCGCCGGCTTTTTGTCGCTTTTTTCATCGCCTTATTCCAGGAGCTATCCATGGTCCGGTCCCGAATCACCGCCGCGCTGATGTTGGCAGCGGCCACCTTGCTGGGAACCGGCGTCGCCGCCCAGACCACCGCCCCCGCCAAGCCCGCCCGCGCGGCCAAGGCCCAGCCCAAGGCGCCGCAGCTCGAGGCCCGCGCCATGGACCTGCTGCGCGCGATGAGCACCAGCCTCACCAGCGCCAAATCGCTTGCCTTCACGGCGGTCACCACCTATGAGAGCCCGAGCAGCGTCGGCCCGGCGCTGGCCTACGGCACCACCTCCGAGGTGCTGCTGCAACGACCCGACCGGCTGCGCGTGGTGACCCTCGGCGACGGCCCGGCCTCCGAGTTCTATTACGACGGCAAGACCATCACGGCCTTCGCGCCAGCCGAGAACCTCGTCGCCGTGGCACCGGCGCCGTCGACCATCGACGCCATGCTGAAGCAGGCCTTCGACAACGCCGCGATCTACTTCCCGTTCGCCGACATCGTGGGCGCCGACCCGTTCCAGGCCCTCACGGAGGGCCTCGGCAAGGCCTTCTACATCGGTCAATCCAAGGTCGTCGGCGGCACCACCACCGACATGGTCGCAATCGCGAGTGACCAGGTCTTCATCCAGATCTGGATCGGCGCCGACGACAAGCTGCCGCGCAAGATGCGCGCGGTGTTCCGCGGCGACCCGCTGCAGCTGCGCCACCAGGTCGAGCTGTCGAACTGGAAGCTCGACCCGGTGATCGCCGCCGAGGCCTTCGCGGCGATGAACGCCGCCAACGCGAGGAAGATCGCCTTTGCCGCGCCCAAGCCGGTGGCGCCCGCCCGGAAGTCCGGCAAGGCCGCTGGCGCCGCCAAGGCCCCCTGAACGGTGGACACCATGACCCCCACCTCCACAAGGAAGACCCTGCTGCCGCTGCTGGCCGGCCTGCTGCTGTACGCCGGACTCCATGGCCAGGCCAACGCCTGGGCCAGCGCCAACCGCTTCGGCGGCCATTCCTCGGGCGGCTGGGGCGGCGCCGAGCACACCAATGCCTGGGGCGGCAGCACCTCGCACAGCTGGGACGGCGCCACCACCCACACCAACGCCATGGGCGGCACCACCACCGGCGTGGCGGGCTACGGCGCGGTCCACACCACCGCGGGCGGCTACAGCGCCTATCGGCCGCCAGCCTATGGCGCTGCCGGCTATGCGCCCTATCACGCACCGGTGGCGGTTCCCTACTACCACGCGGGCTGCTACGACTGCGCGGGAGCCGTGGCCGCCGGCGCGGTGGTCGGCGTGGCGGCCGGCGCGGCCATCGCGAACGCCAACCGCGGCGCGGTGTATCCGATGGGCGTGAGCTACGCCACGGTGCCGGCCGGCGCGGTGATGGTCAACCGCTACGGCACCGACTACTACCAGGTCGGCGACAGCTGGTTTCGGCCTTTCTATGGCGCCAACGGCGTCTACTACACCGTCGTCGGCGCGCCATGAGCGGCCGCCGCATCCAACCACCAGGGAATTCGATGAAGTTCCGATTCCAACGCGCTGCGCTGCCGGCCTGCCTTGCGGCGGCTGCGATGGCGCTCCTCGCCACCGGCTGCGCCGCGCCAGGCTCGGGCAACGCCAACATCACGGCCTCCGAAAACAACATCGCAAAGGTGTCGAACGTCGGCTTCCTCTCGGACCCGGCCAAGCTCAAGGCCCAGCCTGCCAACGGCGGCTTCCTGTGCTGGCGCCAGCCGGGCGTCGACTGGCGGATCTACGACAAGGTCATGATCGAGCGCATCAAGGTGTATGTGACGCCCGCCAACGAGCAGAGCCCGATCGATCCGAGCGACTTGAAAGCGCTGATCGACTACTTCCACAGCGCGCTGGTGAAGAACCTCTCGCCCAGCGTCAAGATCGTCGATGCCGCCGGGCCCGGCGTGTTGCGCGTGCGCCTCGCCTTGACCTCGCTGGTGCCGACCAACCAGCTCGCCAGCCTGGCGGGCACCGCGGTGCCCTACGGCTTCGTGGCCGAGATGGGCTCGGGCGCCGCCACCGGCCGGCCGCCGGGCTCGACGCCCTACCTCGGCAAGACAGGGCTCGAGGCCCAGTTCCGCGATGGCGCCACCGGCAACGTGCTGGCCGAATGCGCCGACACCCAGATCGGATTGAAGTACGCGGCCGATCTCAAGGGCGATGCCACCACTGCTGCGGAGGCATGGATGAACGGCTACGTCAGCTCCTTCACGGCCTGGAGCTACGCCCAGGACGCCTTCAACAAATGGTCGGCCGCCTTTGCGCGCCGACTGGCCGAGCTCAAGACCCAGCCACCGCAATGAGCACACCAAAGCACTTCAAGAAGACGCTGGCCGCCTGCGCGGCCGTGCTGGCCTGCCTGCCCGCCGCGGCGCAGAGCGGCCCGGCCTCGGCCAATGACTGGCAACTCGAGTTCGTTCCCTACCTCTGGCTCGCGGGCATCAAGTCGGACTTGAAGCTCGGGCCCTTGCCGGGCAACACGCTGAGCGTGAGCTCCGAGAGCGTCCTCGAGGCGCTGGACTTCGGCGCCATGGGCACGCTCGAGGCGCGCAAGGGCGCCTGGGGCGGCCTGCTCGACGTGCAGTACGTCAAGCTGGGCGTGGGCAACCAGTATGCCGGTGGCCTGCTGGGCGGCTACAACGTCAAGTTCGAGCAAACCATCGCGACCCTCGCGGGCTTCTACCGCGTAGTCGAAGGCCCGGCGGCGGTCGACCTGCTGGCCGGCGTTCGCTATGTCGATGCGAAGACGAGCGTCGATATCTCGCCGAGGCCGCCCGGCCTCAACCGCCAACTCGAGGAGTCGGGCGGCTCGACCAACGGCATCGTCGGCGTGCGCGCCATCGTGCCGGTCGGCGACAAGTGGTCGCTGCTCGGCTACCTCGACATCGGCGAAGGCGGCTCGAGCTCGAGCTGGCAGGCCATCGCAGGCGCGAGCTACCAGTACTCGCCCACCACCTCGCTGAAGTTCGGCTACCGCTATCTCGACTACCGGCGCGACGACGCGCTGCTCGACAAGGTGGCGATGGGCGGGCTGTACTTCGGGGCCGGGTTCAAGTTCTGAGCGCGCGCATGACAACCGACACCGTCTCCAGACCGATCGAAGCACCTTCCGCGGCACCGCACCCCGGCATGCTGTGGATCCCCGGCGGCACCTTCCGCATGGGCTCCGACCACCACTACCCGGAAGAGAAGCCCGCGCACCGCGTGAAGGTCGACGGCTTCTGGATGGATGCGACACCGATCACCAACGCGCAGTTCAGGGCCTTCGTCGAGGCCACGGGCCACACCACCTTCTGCGAGATTCCGCCCAATCCCAAGGACTACCCCGGCGCATTGCCCGAGATGCTCAAGGCCGCGTCCTCGGTCTTCGTGCCGCCGCCAGGGCGCGTGAGCTTGCACGACCACTTCCGCTGGTGGGGCTTCGTCCCCAATGCCAACTGGCGCCAGCCGCAAGGCCCGGGCAGCAGCCTGGTGGGCAAGGACGACCACCCGGTGGTGCACGTGGCGTGGAGCGACGTCGAGGCCTATGCGCAATGGGCCGGCAAGCAGATCCCGACCGAGGCCGAGTGGGAGTTCGCCGCGCGCGGCGGGCTCGACGGCGCCGAATACGCCTGGGGCGACGAGCTCGCGCCGGGCGGCGTGCACCAGGCCAACACATGGCAGGGCGAGTTCCCGTGGCAGAACCTGGCCGCGGACGGCTTCGTCGGCACCTCGCCGGTCGCGAGCTACGCGTCCAACGGCTGGGGCCTCTACGACATGACCGGCAACGTGTGGGAATGGACCCAGACCTGGTACGCGCCGCGCCATCCCGACGAGAAGCAGAAGGCCTGCTGCATCCCCGTGAACCCGCGCGGCGCGCCGAAGGCACAGAGCTTCGACCCCGCCATGCCCGAGCTGCCGATCCCGCGCAAGGTCATGAAGGGCGGCTCGCACCTGTGCGCGCCGAACTACTGCCGCCGCTACCGGCCGGCCGCGCGCATGCCACAGCCGATCGACACCTCGACCTCGCACCTGGGCTTTCGCTGCGTCGTGCGACAGGAGCCCGGCGCATGACGCCGGCGCCGCGCGGGCGGCTCGCCACGATCCTCCGCCTGGCCTCGATCGTCGAGGGCGTCACCGGTCTCGCGTTGCTGCTGGTGCCGGCGCTCGTCATCCGCCTGCTGCTCGGCGCCGAATCCGAAGGCGTGGCGCTGGCGATCGCCAGGTTGTGCGGCATCGCGTTGGCGATGCTCGGCTGGGCCTGCTGGCCGGGCCGCCGCGCCTCGTTCATCGCGTCCAACGGGGCCCGCGCCATGCTGGCCTACAACGCCACGGCTGCCCTCTTCCTGGGCTGGCTCGGCACCGCCCATGGGCCAGTCGGGTGGCTCTTGTGGCCCGCGGTCGTGCTGCATGCGGTCATCGCGGCATTGCTGGTGCACAGCGCGCGCCACGAGAACTGAGACACGGCGCGAGGCGCTTCCCTTTCGGGCAACCGAACTGCCCTCCGACCCGATTTCATTGCAATCACGTGCGCGCAATGATCGGCCGAGATCGTCGACCGTCCATCGGAAAAAGGAAAGCTCAGCCATGAAAGCCTCCGGTCCATCTTCCATTGCAGCACGGTCGCTGCCGGCAACGGCGCGCCGCCGGGTGGTCGCCTGGATGCACGGCCTGGCGCTGGTCACGCTGTGGGTGCTGGCCCCGCTCGCGCGGGCGCAGACCGATCCGCTGCCTTCCTGGAACGACGGCGCCGCCAAACAGGCGATCATCGCCTTCGTCAAGGACACCACGGACAAGGCCAGCCCCAGATTCGTCGATCCCGACGCGCGCATCGCCACCTTCGACCAGGACGGCACGACCTGGGTCGAACAGCCCAACTACGCGGAGGCGATGTTCGCCTTCGATCGGCTCGCGGTCGAGCTCGCCAAGCGTCCGCGTCTGAAGCTCGTCGAGCCCTTCAAGACCATCATGTCGGGCAATCAGGCGGCGATCGCGAAGCTCACCAACGAGGATCTGCTCAAGGTCGCGGCGGCGCTCACCCACAGCGGCCTGACGGTGGACGAGTTCCGCACCATCGTGGCCGACTGGCTCGCCAGCGCGAAGCATCCTCGCTTCAAGCGGCCCTACACCGAACTCGTGTTCCAGCCGATGCTGGAGGTCATGCAGTACATGCGCGCCAACGGCTACAAGACCTACTTCGCCACCGGCGGCGGCCAGGACTTCGTGCGCGAGTACGCGCAGAAGGTGTACGGCATCCCGCCCGAGCAGGTGATCGGCTCGGCGGCCGAAACCTCGTTCGGCTACGCCAAGGACGGCAAGGCGGTGCTCACGAAGACGCACAAGATGCTCTATGTGGACGACAAGACCGGCAAGCCGATCGCGATCCACCAGATGATCGGTCGGCGACCCGTGGCCGCCTTTGGCAATTCGGTCGGCGACCAGCAGATGCTCGAGTATGTCCAGGCCGGCGATGGCCCACGGCTCATGGTGCTCGTGCACCACGACGACGCGGTCCGTGAATATGCCTACGGCCCCGCCTCCAAGGTCGGCACCTTCAGTGACGCGCTGGGCGCCGAGGCGAAGCGGCGCGGCTGGGTGGTGATCAGCATGAAGAACGACTGGAAGCGGATCTTCGGCTGGGAATGACCGCCAAAGCTCCCACGGCCGAAGCACGATCGCCCCCCATGCCCCTGTCCCTCACCGGTGTGATCCTCGTGGTTGAAGACGACGACAGCATGCGCCAGGCGATCCAGCGCCTGCTCAATGCGGCCGGTTTCAAGACCGAGGCCTATGCCTCCTCGGAGGCGCTGCTCGCCGATGGCCGAGCAGCCTTCGCCGCCTGCGTGGTGAGCGACTACAAGCTGCCGGGCATCTCCGGACTCGACCTGCTGACGGCGCTGCGCACGCGCGGGCACTGGCCGCCGGTCGTCCTGGTCACAGCCCACGACTCGATCGAGGTGCGCAACGAGGCGATGCGCCGCGGTGCATCGGGCTATCTGGCCAAGCCGTTTCGCAGCAGGGATCTGCTGGACGCGATCGAGCTCGCAGTCCAGGGCCGGTCCCCGCCGTGAGCCGGCCCGCGAATCGACAGACATCACCGTTTTTTCCCTGGTCCACTTCAACTATCGAATGGAGGTCGAATGCAAAGAGATCGCAAGTTCCTCATGGGCGGCGTGCAGGCGGCGGCTGCCGTGCTGTCCGCTGCCCTGGTCACGGTGCCCGTCGCCGCCCAGGTGATCACCGGCGACCTGGGCGCGCCGAGCGCCACCGTGACGATTCCGGGCAACCAGGTCCCGGCGCCCGAAATGCCTTTCGGCGGCACGATCAAGGAAACGCTCACGGGCTCCAAGGTCTGGTGGCCGCCGCGGGTCGTGCCCCCCAAGGGCGCCCCGAACGTGCTGCTGATCATGACGGACGACCAAGGCTATGGCGTCAGCGGCACCTTCGGCGGCGTGGTGCCCACGCCGGCCCTGGATCGCGTCGCCAAGTCCGGCCTGCGCTACACGCAGTTCAATTCCACGGCCCTGTGCTCGCCCACGCGCGCCGCGCTGCTGACGGGCCGCAACCACCACTCGGTGGGCTTCGGCGTCATCACCGAGCTGTCGACCGGCTTCCCGGGCTACGACTCGATCATCGGCCCCGACAACGCAACCATCGGCGCGCTGCTCAAGGGCAATGGCTATGCCACCTCGTGGTTCGGCAAGAACCACAACACGCCGGACTTCCAGTACAGCAAGGCCGGCCCCTTCGACCAGTGGCCGTCGGGCATGGGCTTCGATTATTTCTACGGCTTCCAGGGCGGCGAGACCGACCAGTGGACGCCCTACCTGTTCCAGAACAACCGGCAGATCTTTCCGTGGATCGGCAAGCAGGGCTACAACCTGATCACCGACATGGCGGACGAGGCCATCAACTACATGCAGGGCGTCAAGGCCTCGGCGCCCGAGTCGCCGTGGTTCGTGTACTACGCGCCGGGCGGCACGCACTCGCCGCACAACCCCAAGCCTGAATTCGTCGCTCCCTTCAAGGGCAAGTTCGACAAGGGCTGGAACGCGCTGCGCGAGGAAATCTTCGCCAACCAGAAGCGGCTGGGCGTGATTCCCCCGGAAGCCAAGCTGACCGACTGGCCCGACAGCCTGCCCAAGTGGGAGTCGCTGAGCGCCGACCAGAAGAAGCTGTTCGCGCGCCAGGCGGAGGTGTTCGCGGGCTACGCGGCCTACACCGACTTCGAGATCGGGCGCGTGATCCAGCAGGTCGAGGACATGGGCCAGCTCGACAACACGCTGATCATCTACATCGTCGGCGACAACGGCACCAGCCCCGAGGGCACCCTGAGCGGCACGCCCAACCAGTGGACCTCGTACAACGGCATCCTCGACTTCCCGGTCGCCGAGCAACTCAAGTTCTACGAGGCCTGGGGCTCGGCCGCGACCTATCCGCACATGGCGGTGGCGTGGTCCTGGGCCTTCGACACGCCGTTCAAGTGGACCAAGCAGATCGGCTCGCACTTCGGCGGCACGCGCCAGGGGCTGGCGATCTCGTGGCCCAACCGCATCAAGGATGCGGGCGGCATCCGCACACAGTTCCATCACGTGATCGACATCGTTCCGACCATCCTCGAAGCCACGGGCATCAAGGCGCCCGACATGGTCGACGGCATCAAGCAGAAGCCGATCGAAGGCACGAGCATGGCCTACACCTTCGACAAGGCGAATGCCAATGCGCCGTCGACACGCAAGACGCAGTATTTCGAGATGATCGCCAACCGCGGGATCTACCACGACGGCTGGTACGCGAACACGACGCCGCCGCACGGGCCGTGGATCCTGAATGCGCCGCTGCCCCCGATCGCCGACTACAAGTGGGAGCTGTACAACATCAAGGAAGACTATTCGCAGGCCAACGACCTCGCCGCGAAAATGCCCGAGAAGCTCAAGGAGATGCAGGCGCTGTTCGTGCAGGAGGCGGCCAAGTACCAGGTGCTGCCGCTGGACAACCGGTCGTTCGCCCGTGCGGTCGAGCCGCGCCCGAGCACGACCGCGGGCCGCTCGGTGTTCACCTACACCGGCGTCAACCCGGGCATCCCGGTCGCCAACGCCCCGAACATCCTGGGCAAGTCGTACAACATCAAGGCCGATGTCGAGATCCCGCAGGGCGGCGGCAAGGGCGTGCTCGCCACGCTGGGCGGACGCTGGGGCGGATGGGGCCTGTACATCGTCGATGGCAAGCCCATCTTCGACTACAACATGCTCATCCTCGCGCACTACCGCTGGGTCGGCCAGGAGGCGCTCGCGCCCGGCAAGCACAGCATCGAGTTCGACTACACCTACGACGGCCCCGGCATCGCCAAAGGCGGCAGCGGCGTGCTGAAGGTCGACGGCAAGGTGGTGGCCACCGGCAAGCAGCCCAACTCGATCGCGTTCCTGCAGGTGTCGGACGAGACCTTCGACGTGGGCACCGACCTCTACACCGAGCTCAACGCCAAGGACTACCAGCTGCCCTTCGCCTTCAACGGCAAGATCGACAAGCTGGTCATCACGCTCGGCAAGTCGCAGCTCACGGCGTCGGAACAACGCCAGGCCGAGCAGATGGTCGCCAAGGCGCGCGACTGATGCGGCAGCCCTGGAAGCCGACAGGCCTCGGGCTCGTGCTCGCCGCCCTCATGACGGCGGCGGCGCCCGCCTTCGCGCAGGGGCCGGCCCCCGGGGCCGGCCCGGCCAAGGCCGGCCTCGATGTGCTCGAAGGCGCATGGAAACGCAGCGACGGCAACTACATCATCCTGATCCGCGAAGTCGGCAAGACGGGCGAGCTCACCGCGTCCTACTTCAACCCGAACCCCTTGCCCTTCGCAAAGGCCCAGGCCACGCAGGGGGGCGGCACCGTGCGCGCCGCCTTCGAATTGCAGGCCGGCGGCTACGGCGGCTCGACCTACACGCTGCGCTACGACCCGGCCAGCGACCGACTGGTGGGCGAGTACTTCCAGGCGGTGGCCAAGCAGACCTTCGAGGTGGCCTTTTCGCGCCAGCGCACCGAGGGCAAGCTGCGCTGAGCGCGCGCCCTCATCCCATGGTTCCCCTTCGTGGAGCAACGCCAATGAAAGTTCCTCTCCCTCGATTCGGCCGCCGAGCCGGCGCGGCGCTGCTCGCAGCGATCGCGCTGCTGGCCGTCGACCGCGCGGCCTTCGCGCAGGATGCCTCCAAGCCCGCGGCCACCGCTGCTGCCGCGCCTGTCAAGGACGAACGCGCGCTGGCCTTGCTCAAGGCCATGGGCGACACGCTCGCCGGCGCCAGGACGCTGAGCTTCAAGGTGCGCGGCATCGTCCCGACCCCTTCGCCCACAGGGCAGTACGTGAGCCTGTTCGCAGCCTCGCGCGTGGTGATGCAGCGGCCCGACAAGCTCTTCGTGGAGGCACGCGGCGACCTGTTCCCGAGCGACAGCTACTACGACGGCAAGACGGTCACCGTGGTCGGGGCCGACCGCAAGTTCTATGCGCGACGCGAGGCTGCCGGCGGTGCCATCGAGGCCTTGATGCAGAGCGTGCAGCCGGGCTCCGATGCCACGGCGCCCTTCCTCGACCTGCTGGTCGCCGACCCCTATGCCTTCCTCACCAAGGATCTCGCGAGCGCCCTCTGGGTCGGGCAGTCGACCATCGGCGGCGTCAAGACCGAGCACCTGGCGTTCACCGCC
>NZ_JASZYT010000016.1 GCF_030316765.1 Variovorax saccharolyticus | reverse complement strand
CGTGCTCACCGCGGCCGCCGCGTCGACGGCTGCCAATCCCCTGCCTGATGCGACGTACGGATTGAACGTGCAGCAGCGCAGCCGCGATGCCAACGCGACGGACCTGTCCGTGAGCGTCCAGTCGTACGACACCACCACATACACCTTGCCCGATGGTGAAAAGGTCGAGCTGAGAAAGCCCATCTATGCGTTCAAGGGCCCGGCACCGGCGAAGTACTCCGTGCGCCAGGCAGCGCAGATCGTGGGCATGGGGCTGATCGAAGCGATCGACGAAGCCACCATCCTGGCGCTTGCCGACCCGACCGACCGGGACGGCGACGGGGTCAGGGGCGTTCCGAACTGGGTGACCAATCCTGAGAACGGCAAGGTCCACCTCGGCCGCTATGGCTGGAAGGCCGCGAAGGCCACGTTGCGCCAGCAGATCGGCGACGCGTTGCTCAAGGACATGGGCGTCACCAGCCCGGTGTTTCCGTCGCGCGGCTGCCAGCGGCTGGATCCGGACTGCCGCAACGCGACTGGCGCCACGGCGATCTCCGAAACCGAACTGGAGCGCCTTTCGGACTACCTTTCGCTGTTGGCAGTACCCGCGCAGCGCAGCCTGCGTAGCGGATTCCCGGCCGACACCCGCGTCTCGCCGGAACACGACGTGAACACTGGGCAGATCGTGCGCGGAAGCACGCTCTTCGCGCAGGCGCAATGCGTGGCCTGTCACACGCCCCAGCTGAAGACGGGCGCAAAGCATCCCTTTGCCGAGCTGCGCGATCAGACCATTCGCCCCTACACCAACTTGCTCCTGCACGACATGGGACCGGGGTTGGCCGACACGCTGGCCGAGGGCAAGGCCACCGCCAGCATGTGGCGAACCGCGCCGCTGTGGGGCCTGGGATCGCTGAACTATGTACAGGGCAGCGACCAGAACGCGCGCTACCTGCACGACGGTCGCGCGCGCACGCCGATGGAAGCCATCCTGTGGCACGGCGGCGAAGCGGCTGCGAGCCGCAACAAATTCGAAGCGATGTCGAAGGAAGAGCGGGCCGCGGTGATCGCTTTCCTGAGCTCCCTGTGACGCACGCCGACATGACGACATTGCAGGTGAGCCCGCGTTCGCGCGAGGAGCGCCGGCGGCTGCTGGTCGCGGCCGTTGCGACCCTCACTGCGGGAGGCCTGGCCGCCTGTGGCGGCGGCGGCGGCGCTGGCGGAATCGGCAGTGGTGGCGCAAGCGTCGGTGCCGGTGGTAGCGGTGGCAGCGGTGTCGCGAGCGTCGATACCCCGGCTTCGCCTCCGGCAACGGGCGCACCGGTGACCGCGCCGGCGTCGGGAAGCGGCCCTGGCCTTGGCAAGAGCGCAAAGCGTGGCGTCGCTTACGACCTCGCCACGGAGCAGGACATGGATGCGCTCGCGCCGGGAGTCAGCTGGTGGTACGACTGGGGCCTGCGGCCGAACACAGGCGCTCCATCGGACCATGCCACGCGCTTCAGGATGGACTTCATCCCGATGCTCTGGGGCGACTTCAACGATGCGCAGGCACTCGCCTTCCTGCAAGCGCATCCGGAAATCCGGCACCTGCTGTTGCTGAATGAGCCGAACCTTGTCGACCAGGCCAACCTGACGCCGACGCAGGCCGCGCAGCTGTGGCCGCGCTATGAGGCGATCGCCGCACGGACCGGCGTGCGACTCGTCGGTCCCGCAATGACCTGGGGCACGATGCCGGGCTTTGCCGATCCGGTGGTGTGGCTCGATGCTTTCCATGCTGCCTACCGTGCGACCAACGGCAACCGCGATCCGCAGATCGACTATCTGGGTTTCCATTGGTACGACTACGGCCTCGAGGGACAACTCGACCGCCTGAAGAAATACGGCAAGCCGTTCTGGGTCACCGAATTCGCCAACTGGCACGACGGTGACGGCAGTGCGCAGATCGACACCGTGGAAAAGCAAATGGCGCAGATGACCGAGCTGGTCGCACTGTGCGAGGCGCGCGCTGACGTGTTCCGGTACGCATGGTTCACCGGCCGATGGACGCAAGGCGGCGATCCGCACCACACGAGCCTGCTTGCAGCCAATGGTCAGCTCACGCCGCTGGGCAGCCACTACCTGCGGCTGCGGTTTGAGGAAGGGGCGCGGATTTCCAACCCTTGATGCTCGGCAGAGGCGTTCGCTCCCGCGCGCTGATCGAGGGCGCCGCGTG
Source organism: Variovorax saccharolyticus (assembly GCF_030316765.1). Lineage (GTDB taxonomy): Bacteria > Pseudomonadota > Gammaproteobacteria > Burkholderiales > Burkholderiaceae_C > Variovorax > Variovorax saccharolyticus. The sequence continues at coordinate 111,372 of NZ_JASZYT010000016.1, read as the reverse complement.
TGGCTCGCGAAGCTTGGCCGCGACCCAAGGTACTTCAATGCTGACGGGCAACGAAGCTCAAAGATCCAGGATCCCGCGTCGCAGCGCGATGGTTACGGCGTGGGTGCGGTCGTTGGCGCTGAGCTTGGGCAAGATGCTCTTCATGTGCGTCTTCACCGTGCCCTCGGAGATGGAAAGTTCGACGGCGATGAGCTTGTTGGACTTGCCCGAAGCCACTCCCCGTAGCACCTGCATCTCGCGATCGGTCAGAAGATCGTCCGCGACGTGCTCTGCGATCTCGGTCGCGATCTCCGCCGGCACGCGGCGCCGTCCCGAATGGACCACCCGGATGGTATCGATCAGCTCCTTGCGCAACAGGTTCTTGAGCAGATAGCCCGAGGCGCCGGCCTTCAACGCGGCGGCTGCCTGCACATCGCCTGCATAGGTGGTCAGCACCACGATGCGCGCGCCCGGAAACTCGGCGCGGATGCGAGTGATCGCCTCGATGCCGCTGATGCCCGCCATGCGCAGATCCATCAGCGTGACGTCGGGTCGCAGGCGCCGGAATGCCTCGACCGCTTCCTCGCCGCTCGATGCTTCGCCCACGAGCGTCATGTCCTCCTGCGCATCGAGCACCGCGGCGATGCCCTCGCGCAGCAGCTGATGGTCGTCGACTGTCAAGATGCGGATGGGCTTGGGTTCGATGTTCATGGAGGCGTTCCTGCTTGTTTGATGCCGCGCTGTTGCGGTCTGAAAATGGCGCGCAATGCGACCGCCCAGCGCTTGAGTCCGGTCGGATTCTGTTCCACCCGCGGGTAGGCGACGCTCGCGGGCACGCGCAGTTCGGCCTCGGTGCCGACCCCCGGCTTGCTCCAGAGCTGCAGTTGCGCCCCGAGCTTGTGGGCGCGCTCGCGCATGCCGATCATTCCGAAGTGGCCGGGCCGCCCCGCCGCGAGCATGTCGGAGCCGATGCCCTGGCCATCGTCGCGCACGCGGAGCTGAAGTGATTCGTCGCCGTAGGTCACTTCGATCTCGATGTGGAGGGCGTGGGCGTGCTGGAACGCGTTGCCGAGGGCCTCGCGGGCCAGCAGCAGGCCTTCCTCCTGCACGATCGGGTGCAGCGGCCGCACCGCGCCCTGGACGCTGAGGCGAAACGTGGCGGGGTGCAGTTCGGCCAGATGCGTGCCTTCGATCGCGAGGGCCTCTTCGAGCGTCCTCACATCGCTGGCCGAGGGGCGCAGGTCCTTGACCTTGTCGCGGCTTTCGGCGAGCAGGCTGTCGGCGCGGTCGAGAGATTTCTCCATGAGGACGCGGGCGGGCTCGTCGGGCGGGATGCGGTCGGTGGCGGCCTGGAAGCGCAGGATCAGGCCCTGCATGCCTTGCAGCAAGGTGTCGTGCAGCTCGCGCGCGATGCGCTCGCGCTCGGCCAGGCGGGCTTCGAGGCGGCTGCGGATCTGGGCCGAGACCTGGCGCAGGCGGAACTTGTAGAGCCCGAACAGAAGGAGCAGGACGCCGAAAGCGCACAGCGCGCTGAACCAGCGCGTCTGGTAGAAGGCCGGCGCGATCGAGAACGCCATCGATGCGCCGGTCTCGTTCCAGACCCCGTCGTTGTTGGCCGCGATCACGCGGAATCTGTACTCGCCCGGACCCAGGTTCGCGTACACAGCTTCGCGCCGCCCCTCCCCATCCTGCCAGTCGCGATCCAGGCCTTCGAGCTTGTGCCGGAAGCGCACGCGTTCTGGCACCGTGAGACTGCCCGCGCTGTATTCGATCTGCAGGCGGTTGGTGTGCACGGGCAACTGGATCGCCTCTCCCGTGTGAACGTGTCGGTTGTCACCGCTGGTCAGCGCCCAGATCTTCACAGGCGGCGGCATTGTGTTGCGCACGGGCCGGCGAGCATCGATCGAGACCAGCCCCGCGGTGGTCGCGAACCAGATGCGGCCATCGGTCGCTTCGATCGCCGAAGGCGTGGGCCGCAGCTGCGGCGCGGTACCCGGCACTCCGTCCAGGTAGGTGAAGGTGTCCAGCGTCGCGCGATGCAAAGGATCGAGGATAGCGGCCTCGATGTTCTCCCGCGTGATGTGCGAAATGCCCGCCACGCCGTTGAGCCACAGGTCGCCGTTGCGCGTGCGCACGATGCCCGAGATGCCCCGCAACGGAACGGCCGACATGCCCTGGATCGTCGTGAAGCGTACGCCGTGGTAGAGCGCGAAACCGCGTTCACCGCCAATCCAGACCTCGCCGTCCCGCGAATGGATCGTCATGATGCCTCCGACATCCAGGCCGTCACGGGCATCGAACATCTGCACGGCCTGCCCCCGGACGCGCGCGAGCCTGCCGTTGCGGTAGCCGAGCCATAGATCGCCATCGATCCCGACCTCCATCGCGAGCGGCCCTCGCTCAGGCAGTTCATCAAGACTTCCGTTCCTGCTCCAAACGCCATCCTGAAGACGAAACAGGCCACGAAAGGCGGAAATCCACACGCCGCCCTTGGCGTCGCGGATCAGCGCCTGGACGGGGAGATCGCCCGTCTGCGCAGGCAGTGGCTGCATGACGAAGCGCCCGTTCTCGACATGCGCAAGCACCTTCCCAGCGCCGAACCACAGGGTTCCGTCGGTCGCACGATGCGCCGCGCTGAACATTGGCGTGTCGTGGCGGCTCAGGATCTTCCCGTCCCGGCTCTCCGAAGTCTCTCCGACACTGCGGCAGGTGATCCAGAGCGCGCCGGCGTCGCCAGCCGCGAAAGCCGTCGGTGAACAGTTCTGGGCATAGCGCACGACGTTGCTTGGGCTGAGGCGGTCGAGCCCGTTGTAGGTGCCGATCCAGACGTTGCCCTCACGGTCCTGCAGGATGGAGACCACTTCGTTGTGGCTCAGGCCTTCCGAGGCGAGGAAAGTCTCTTCCTCAACCTTGCCGGATTCCAGCGCCCGGGCCGGCACGCGGCGTAAGCCGCCCTCCGTCGCCGCCCACAGATTGCCATGGCGATCGAATGCGATCGGCCGAAGGAGCCGACCCTTGAATCCCCGCAAAGACACCTCGCGGTGGGCGAAGTTATCACGCGCACCCCGGACGCTGAACAGCTGCGATTGTGCAGCCGCCCAGACCTCGCCATTCGGCGCCTCGGCCAAGGCATTGGCAGCGCTTAGAAAGAACGGGGCGCGCAGCACCTCGCGGAAGTGCGGCTCCCCCTGCGGACGCGCGAAGAGCGCCTCGGAGGTGGCCACCCATTGGACGCCCTCCCGATCGATGAGAAAGCCCCGCACCGAGTTGTCAAACCGCACCGTGTCGACGTCGGCCTCCCAGCGCTCGCCCTTGAGCCGCGCCAGCCCGGTGGTCGATGCGGCCCACAGCACCCCGTTTGAATCCAGTGCGAACTTCACCACCGTCGCAAGTGGAAAACCGTGGCGGTCGCCGTAGTACGTCACGCGTCCGTTCCTGATGTAGCTCGCGCCACCGCGGACAAAACCGACCCAGATCCCGCCGTCCGGCATCGCGGCGACGCTCGACACCTCGTTCGACGGCAGTGGATCTTCCGATGCCGAGGGATAGCTGACGAAGCGCAGGCCATCAAAGCGGCTCAGCCCGCCGACGCCGCCGATCCACAAGGTGCCGTCGGGCGCCTGCGCGATCGCGCTCACGGTGCTCGGTGAGCCGTCTAGTGGCGTGTACGCCCGGTGATTGAGCAGTGGCAGCGGCGCGTCCAGCCCCTGCGCGCACGCAGAGCCGAACTGGATCCACACGATTAAAACTAAGAAAAAATGCTTCAAGCCGCGCGCTCCGGGGCGCATTTTTAACACGGGACGGGTAGACCCGTCTCCCTCGAAAGTGGCGCTTTACCCTACCCGGATATTGAGTGCCCCAGCTCCATCATCTGGCGCATCCTCTCTCGTGTGCAGAGGCTTTTCACCATGTTTCCCGACGGGCTGCCGGGGCTCGCGCTCGTTGCGCTGCGGGCGTCGGTCGTGCTCGCGCTGTTCGCCGAGAACTACGCGTTCAAAGACGCGCTCTCGGTGTGGCTCCAGGGCGCCGGACTCATCCTGGCCATTTCGCTCAGCTTGGGATGGCTCACGCCTATCGCCTCGCTCCTTGCACTCGCGTCGCACGTCTGGACCTGGACGCTACTGGGTACCCCGAGCCTCGCGCTGCTGAGCCTCGTGATGCTGGATGCGCTGGCGCTGTGCCTTCTGGGGCCCGGGGCCTACTCGTTGGACTCTTATCGCTTCGGCAGACGCGTGGTTGTCGTTCCCCCGCCCTGATCACCGCACGGACGCGCCCGCCCTATCTGGGCAGCGCGGAACCCCCACTTCGGGGCGTGACCTTTGGCTCCCCCGCACGAAAGATGTGGTGTCGCAGCCTCATCGTGAAGGAGTAAAGATGGAACACACAAATCCCTGCTCCAGGCGTCCAGCCTCGGAGACGCTGACGGTTCCTACGGTCTTCATTGTGGAGCCCGACGCATCGATCCGCGAGCGATTGACGGGATTGGTAGAGAGCGCCGGCTGGCATTCAGCCGTGGCCGCGAGCGCCGAAGAATTCCTGGACCGGCCGCGCGTCGTTGCGGCGAGCTGCCTGGTGGTCGAGCAGCACCTGCCGTGCATGAGCGGCCTTGAGTTGCAACGCCTGGTGGCCGATCGTCGCGAGATGCCGGTCATCGTCACCAGCCGTCTGGCCGACATCCGGACGACCGTGAAGGCGATGAAGGCCGGTGCGTTCGAGTTCCTCGAAAAGCCGGTGGCCGAAGCGGCGCTGCTACGGTCGATCAAGCTCGCGATCAAACAGGCCTGTGACGAACTCGACGAGGTCGTGCGCATCCGCGAGCTGGAGCGCCGCTGGCTGACCCTGAGCTCGCGCGAGCGCGAAGTGATGCGCCTCATCGTCACCGGACGACTGAACAAGGAGGTGGGCGCCGACCTCTACATTTCCGAGATCACGGTCAAAGCCCACCGCGGCAGCGTGATGCGGAAGATGCGCGCCCGCTCGTTCGCGCAGCTGATCGGCATGGGAGCCGATCTCTCCTCAGCAACGCCCCCGCTTCAACTCCAGTAGGCGCACCCCGAGCCCTGCGGGCGCTCGAACGCTTCTGCGCAGACCCGCGGCAGCCCGCAGGGGCGGGCCATTCTTCCCCAGAGCAACTGGAGGCCGGCGTTGCGTGTGGCCAGGGACGCGCCTGTCGCCACCTCGCGGTGTCATCGCCGGCTCACACATGCAACGGCTGCTCACGCCGTGGCGATCCAACCCAACGGCGGACGCGCCGCACGCGTGCTGATATCGGTTACCACGTTCTCGGCGAGGCCGGCTGTCTCGCCCATCATGTCCAGCGGCGGCTGGCGGGGCTTCGACGCTCAGATCCATGTGCGCCCCATTCGCCGCATGGCGTGCCCGGAACAGCTCCGTCAACAGATCCTGCTGCCGGGGGCGGCACTCCGACTCGAAGGACAACGACGCAGATGTGCCATGGGTGCGAACACTCCTCCTGTTGATGTCGTGAGGTCGGCCGAACGACCGCGGGGATAGTTCCGTCCGCCTCGGCCCCTTGCCTGCCTGTGCCTGGGGCGGGCATCCGACTGTCACTTTGGTAGCACGGACTTCACCGCCGCCGGCCCGATGCGAGAGAAGCAGTGCGCTCGTACGCTGCAGAACGTCGTCCAGCCTTTCCAGAGACTGGCCTCGCACAACGTTAATTCAATTGACTGGATTCGGCCCCATGCTCTTGCATGAAGCACTCCTGCAGCACGGCAACGGCGTCGCGCTTGGCGTCTTGCTGCTCTTTGCGGGCTGCGGAGACTCGAAGCCGACTTCGCCGGTCGCACAGGTGCCGGAGGTCGAAGTGGCCGTCGTGCATCGGCAACCGGTGCCGCTCCGCACCGAGCTTCCCGGACGCACATCGGCGTATCTCGTGGCGCAGGTACGAGCGCGGGTCGACGGGATCGTCCTGAAGCGCGAGTTCGAGGAGGGCTCGGACGTCAAGGCCAATCAGCTGCTGTACCGGATCGATCCTGCTCCGTATCGCGCTGCGCTGGACAGCGCTCTGGCGACGCTGCAGAACGCACAGGCGAATGTGGTTGCCGCCAATGCGTTGGCGCAGCGTGACAAGCAACTCATCGGCGCCAACGCAGTGAGCAAACAGGAACTGGACAACGCGATCGCCGCACAGGGCCAGGCGCAGGCCTCGGTCACCTCGGCCAAGGCAGCCGTCGCGTCAGCACGGATCAACCTTGCCTACACCGACGTCGTCTCGCCGATCAGCGGCCGGGTGGGTATTTCTCAGGTTACCCAGGGCGCCTATGTGCAGGGCGGCGTAGCGACGCTGCTGGTGACGGTGCAGCAATTCGATCCGATCTATGTCGACCTGAATCGGTCCAGCCTGGCCGGCCTTCAATGGCGCCGCGACATCGCTTCCGGAAAGCTGAAGCAGAGCGGCGCGGACGCCGCGAACGTGCAACTCACGCTGGAAGACGGCACGATGTACCCGCTGTCCGGCACGCTGGAGTTCACGGATGTCACGGTCGATGCTGGCACCGGCTCGGTGACCATCCGCGCGGTCTTCCCGAATCCGGATCACCTGTTGCTGCCGGGCATGTTCGTTCGCGCGAGCATCGACCAAGGTGTGGATGAGAACGCCATGCTGGTGCCACAGGTCGGCGTCACTCACGATCCAAAAGGCCAAGCCACGGTGTTCGTCGTCGGGGCAGACAACAAGGTGGCAACGCGTATGGTCCAGGCGACCCGCGTCGTCGGCGACCACTGGGTGGTCGATGGCGGCCTGGCGGAAGGCGAGAAAGTCATTGTGGCCGGCCTCCAGAAGGTGACGGAAGGGATGGCTGTGCGCCCGATCGGATCGCCAGTGGTCGCAGCCCCCGTCGCAGGTTCGAGCGGCCTGCCGGATCGCCCGGTCGTCGAATACAAGGCGTACCGGAAGTAGTCCGCGATGGCCAGATTCTTCATCGACCGGCCCATCTTCGCGATTGTCCTTGCGATCCTCGTCATGCTCGCAGGTGCCCTGTCGATCTTCACTCTGCCGGTTGAGCAATATCCGCAGATCGCGCCACCCTCGGTGCAGGTCTCAACCACCTATCCCGGCGCCTCTGCGACCACCGTGCAGGACACGGTGGTGCAGGTGATCGAGCAATCGATGAACGGCATCGACCATCTGCTGTACATCGCCTCGGTCGGCGACGATACCGGCCAGTCGACCACGACATTGACCTTCGCGCCGGGAGCCAACCCGGACATTGCCCAAGTGCAGGTGCAGAATAAGCTGCAGCTCGCCACGCCGCTGCTGCCCTTGCAGGTGCAGCAGACCGGGGTCCGCGTCACGAAGTCCAGCGGTGCTTCGTTGCTGGTGCCCGCCTTCGTATCGACGGACGGCAGCATGAACAAGTTCGACATCGCCAACTACGTCGTGTCGCATATCCAGGACCCTGTGAGCCGGATCAACGGCGTGGGGAACCTGAACGTCTTCGGCACACAGTACGCGATCCGAATCTGGCTCGATCCGCAGAAGCTCTACAGCTATGCGCTCACACCGGTCAACGTCACCGAGGCGGTGGCAGATCAAAACGTGCAAATCTCCGGCGGCCAGCTGGGTGGTGCGCCGGCCGTAGGCCACCAGCAGCTCACCGCGACAATCACCGCCGCGACGCTGCTGCGCACGCCGGAAGAATTCGGAGCGATCCTGCTGAAGGAGCTGGCTGACGGTTCACAAGTGCGCCTGCGTGATGTCTCGCGCATCGAACTCGGTGCCGAGAGCTTCGCGGTCGATACCCGGTACAACGGAAGGCCAGCCGCAGGCATCGCAGTGCAACTCGCCACGGGCGCGAACGCATTGCAGACCGCCAAGGCCGTGCGCGCGCGCATCGAAGAACTCTCGCAGTACTTCCCGCCCGGCCTCAAAGTCGTGTATCCGAACGACTCGACGCCCTTCATCAGGGAGTCGATCAAGGAAGTAGTGAAGACCTTGTTCGAGGGCATAGGGCTGGTCATCCTGGTCATGCTGCTCTTTCTGCACAACATTCGCGCAACCGTCATTCCCGCTATCGCGGTGCCGGTGGTGCTGCTCGGGACCTTCGGCGTCATGGGGGTGCTGGGCTTCACGATCAATGCGCTGTCCATGTTCGGGTTGGTACTGGCAATCGGCCTGCTGGTGGACGATGCGATCGTCGTGGTGGAGAACGTGCAGCGTGTCATGGAAGAGGAGGGCCTCCCCGCGGTCGAAGCGACCCGCAAAGCGATGGGGCAAATCTCCGGCGCGCTCGTCGGCGTGGCGATGGTGCTCTGCGCGGTGTTCGTGCCGGTCGCTTTCTCGAGCGGCACCGTCGGTGCCATCTATCGCCAGTTCTCGCTCACGATCGTCTCGGCGATGCTGCTTTCGGTGTTTGTTGCACTCACGCTCACGCCGGCATTGTGCGCATTGATCCTGAAGCCTTCCAGGGATGCGGGCGCACAGACGACGGGATTCGTCGGTTGGTTCGAACGAAACTTCGAGCGGGCGCGAATACACTACGTCCACGGCGTGTGCCATGTGATCGGCCGCTCCGGGCGCTGGTTCGCGGTCTATGCCGTGATGCTCGCTGCCGTCGTGTGGCTGTTCAGCCATCTGCCGACCTCCTTCCTGCCGACCGAGGACCAAGGCTTCCTGTTCATCCAGGTGCAGACGCCGCCAGGCGCGACGATGGAACGCACAGGCGTTGCGCTCGATGCCATTGCAGACTATCTGGCGACGAACGAGGGCGATACCGTCGAGAGCAACTTCCTGGTCAACGGCTTCAATTTCGCCGGCCGTGGCCAGAACCAGGGGCTGGTGTACGTTCAGTTGAAGGACTGGAGCCAGAGGACGCGTCGTGCATTGAGCGCCAATGCGTTGATCGGGCGACTGGGCCAACGCTTCGCGTCATACAAGGACGCGGTGATCATCCCCATCAACCCGCCTGCGATACAGGGACTGGGCACAGCCGCCGGCTTCGACTTCCAGTTGCAGGATCGCGGCGGCGTCGGCCATGAGCGGCTGACTCAGGCGCTCGACCGGTTGCTGGAGCTGGCCAGGCACGAGCCCGATCTCGCCCTGGTGCGCCGCAACGGACTGGCGGACAACCCGACCTTCCGGATCGACGCGGATCGCGAGAAGGCCAGCGCCCTTGGCGTCTCCATCGCGGACTCCGACCAGGCCTTCTCGATCGCCTGGGGATCGCGGTACGTCAACAACTTCCTTGATACCGACGGCCGCATCAAGAAGGTCTATGTGCAGGCGGACGCACCCTTTCGCATGAACCCCGAGGACCTGGACCGTCTCTACGTGCGCAATGGCCAGGGCGGCATGGCACCATTCTCGTCGTTTGCCCGAGGTTCATGGACCTTTGGCCCGGCGCAACTGCAGCGCTACAACGGCGTGTCTGCGATCGAGATCCAGGGTCAGGCCGCGCCGGGCCGGAGCACCGGCCAGGCCATCGCCGCGATGGAGAGACTGATGAAGCAGATGCCGCAGGGCATCGGCTTCGAGTGGACCGGCGTGTCGCTGCAGCAGCAGCAGTCCGGCTCGCAGGCGCCGTACTTCTATGCGCTGTCGATCCTGGTGGTGTTCCTCTGCCTGGCCGCGCTGTACGAGAGCTGGTCGATACCGGTCTCGGTCATGCTGGTCATCCCGCTCGGCGTGGTAGGGGCGTTGGCCGCGACATCGCTGGCCGGCCTCTCCAACGATGTCTACTTCCAGGTGGGTCTGCTCACGACGATCGGGCTGTCGGCCAAGAATGCCATCCTGATCGTGGAGTTCGCCCGCGACCTGCAGGCCCATGGAAAGAGTGCCCGCGACGCGGCCATCCAGGCAGCGCACATGCGGCTGCGGCCGATCGTCATGACCTCCCTGGCCTTCGGGCTGGGCGTGCTGCCGCTGGCGCTCGCCAACGGCGCGGGTTCGGCCAGCCAGAACGCGATCGGCGTCGGCGTGATCGGAGGGGTGGTCACTGCCACCTTCCTCGCCATCTTCATGATCCCGATGTTCTACGTCGTCGTCGCGAGCAGGTTGGCGACGGCCAGGCACGCGCGCCCGCTACAGGCCACGTCTGCCAGCGCGACGCTCGAAGGTGGCTGAGATGCGCATCCTCAGGTCTGGGGTCCTCGTGCTGGCAGCGGCGACCGCCCTGGCAGGCTGCTCGCTGCAGCCTCGCTATCAGAGGCCCGCTGCGCCCGTCGCCGCCGCCTGGCCCGAGGGTGGGGGCCGCGCAATGCCTGCGGGCGTTGGGGCAGGAAAGCAGACGGCCGCAGAGATCGGCTGGCATGATTTTCTCGCCGACGAGCGTTTGCGTCGCCTGGTGGAGTTGGCACTGCGCAACAACCGCGACCTGCGCGTCGCTGTGCTGAACGTGGCGCAGGTCCAGTCGCAGTACCGTGTCCAGCGCGCTGCCTTGTCCCCTCAGGTCAGAGCCGGCGGCGAGGGCTCACGGTCGCGCACGCCCGGCAGCGTAGCGCAGGGCGGCAAGCCGCTGGTCGCGAACTCCGAGACGGTGCGGCTCTCCGCCGCGTGGGAGATCGACTTCTTCGGACGCTTGCAAAGCCTCGACGATGCGGCATTCGATCAATACCTGGCCAGCTCGCACGCGCGCCAGGCGGCGCAGATGCTGCTGGTTTCCCAGGTTGCCGACCACTACCTCAGCATGCTCGCATTCGACGAGCAACTCGCCGTCACGCGCAAGACGCTCGAGGCTGTCAGTGGCTCTCTCGCCATCGTGCAACGCAGGTTCGACGTGGGCACCGCCTCCGACCTCGACCTGAGCCAGGCGCAGACACTGGTCGAGCAGGCCCGGGGCAGAGAGGCCGAGCAGCTGCGCCTGCGCGACCAGGCGGAGAACGGACTGGTGCTACTGGTTGGAGAGACGGTGCCGTCATCCTTGCCACCGCCTGTGCGGCTGAGCGATCAGGCGATTCGGGACGATGTCCCGGCCGGATTGCCATCCGACCTGTTGACGCGCCGACCGGACATCCTGGAGGCCGAAGCGCTGCTGCGCTCCGAGAACGCGGACATCGGCGCTGCCCGGGCGGCGTTCTTTCCGCGGATCACACTGACCGGGACATTCGGCTCGGCGAGTTCTGCACTGGGTGGGCTGTTCGGTGCTGGATCGACCGCATGGTCGTTCGTTCCCTCCCTCGTGGTGCCGATCTTCGACGGCGGGACCAACCGCGCCAATCTCGACATCGCGAAGGTGCGAAAGGAGATCGGCGTCGCGCAGTACGAGAAGGCGATACAGACCGCATTTCGGGAGGTCGCCGATGGCCTCGCCGCCCGGGCCACCTATGGCGACCAGCTCGCGTCCGCTCAGCGCTTCACCGAGGTGGAAGACAGGCGGGTGCGGCTCGCGCAGCTGCGCTACGAGGGCGGCGTGGACGGATACCTCCAGGTACTGACGGCCCGGACGGACCTGTACAACGCCCAGCTCGCGCTGGCATCAGTCCGCCTGAACCGATTGGAAAGCCTCGTCGATCTTTACCGCGCGCTCGGTGGGGGATGGATCCGGGATACCGGCGACCCGAAGGTCGACGCCGATGACTGACACGCGACGAGCACACGCCATCCTGGCGAGCTTCGAATGGGCGGCGCCATGTCCCGTTCAGGCATCGGGTCGATCGACAGGCACCGAGAACTGGAAGGTGACGCCGTTCGAATCATGCGGCTCCGCCCACAGGCGACCACCGTGGCGCTCGATGATCGAGCGGCTCACCGATAAGCCGACGCCCATGCCCACGCTTTTGGTCGAGTAGAACGCGTCGAAGATCCTTTCCACGTTCTGACCATCGAGTCCTACACCTGCATCCTCGACGCTCACGCACACGTGATCGCCCCCTTGCAGATCGGTGCGGATCACCAGCCGCCGCGGGCGGTCGTGCACATCAGCCATTGCTTCCGAGGCATTGCGAATCAGATTCAGAATGACCTGCTGGAGCTGGATGCGGTCGCCTGTGACCAAAGGCAGGCTGTCAGCAAGACCGAGTTGAAGGATCACCTCGCTCCTCTCAAGCTCACCCGACAACATGGCAACGACTTCACGCGTCGCATCATTCAGATTCATCGGCTCCAGCAACAAATCGCCGTTTCGGAAGAGAGTACGCAATCGGGTGATCACATCCGCGGCCCGATTGCCGTCACGTAGGGTCCGCTGCGCGGTCTCGCGCGCGCCGTCGATATCCGGGGGCTCGGCATTCAGCATCCGAAGGCCAGTGCTCGCATTGGTGACGATACCCGATAGCGGCTGGTTGATCTCATGCGCGATCGATGCGGACAGCAGCGATATGCTCGCAACCCTGTTCGCATCCAGCAACTTGAGCTCCACATCGCGGTGGCGCTGCTCGCTGTCGCGCGCGGCCTGCTCGGCCTTCTTGCGATCCGTCAGGTCAAGGACGAAGGCGACGCCTTCTATCGGCGACCCGTCGAACATCGCGATCCCGATCAGGACCGGGACGATCGTGCCGTCCTTCCTGACGTATTCGCCCTCGAAGGGTGGGGCCACCGTGGTCGCCTGAAGGGTCCTCATGATCCGATCGTCATCCTCATCCCACGAGGCTGGCATCAAGTCCCGCCAGCGGACCTGACCCGACGTCAGTTCGTCGTCGCCGTAACCGACGATCCGCCCAAACGCCTGATTGGCGTCAAGGATCCGGCCGTCCAGGTTCCACGTGAAGATCCCGATGATGTTCGAGTTGAACAGCCGGCGCACCCTCCCTTCACGCTCCTGCACGTCACGGTACAGGCCCGCGTTCTCCAACGAGACCGCGGCTGCTGACGCCAGCAGCTTGAGAACGGTCATGCGGTCCGAAGTGAAGACATCGCGCACCAGATTGTTTTCGAGGTAGAGAACGCCCAGCAGGCGCGTTTGCTTCAGAAGCGGCAGGCAAAGCAGCGACCGCGTGCCATGAAATCGAATGAATTCATCGTTCGAGAACTCGCTCATCTCGGAACACGCGTCCTGCAGCAACACGTTCTCCCTCGTGCGAAGCACATACTGAAAGACAGATCCCGGGAGATCGGCGGAGGTGAGTCCGGCCGGGCGCAGAGAAACGTCGATGCCATCACTGCCCATCCTGGCCTCCGCCGCGATTCTGTGCTCGTTGTTGCGGGGAAGAACCAACACACCCCGTTCGGCGCCAGCGAACTCGAGCGCGGCGCGCATGAGGGTGTCGATCAGCTTGTCAAGGACGATCTCACCGGATATCGCCTCCGAGACCTTGATCACAGTGGCCAGGTCAAGCTGTTCGACGGAACTCGCGATGATCCGGCCAGCATCGCGCATTGGCTTGCCTCCTTTCACATTCAAGTACCGCTGATCAAGCTGGCGCACCTTGGCGTCCGCGCCCCAAAGGAGATAGCCCTGTCGAGCCTCCCGCAAGTACCAGTTGGCGATCCTCTCGAAGCCGCGATCTGCATGGAACCGTCCAGCCAGCTCGTTGGCCAGTGCTTCGTTGTGAATGAAGCCTCCGGCACTTGCCGATTCGATGGCACGTTCGTACAAACGCTCGGCGATGAGTTCCTTTCCCTGTATCCGGGCAATCTCCGCTTCGACGAGCGCCGCGCGGTTGAAGAAGTTGTCGGGGCAGGCATCGGCCCAGGCGTCGAGCCTCGCGTGGCCTGCCAACAGCGCCGCCATGTGTCGCGTCCTTGCAGCGGTCGATGCCGATTCAAACGCCGCCGCATGGCTGAGTGCGTCGTAGAAGTGGTACTCGACGGTCTCCAGGTGGGACATCGATGCTTCGAGAAGGGGCTCGGCGTGTGCTGACGCCCTGAGGGCACTCACGTAGTCCCCCGCCAAGAAGCTGGCTTGCAGCTTTCGGATCCAGTACCAGCATCCTGGAAGCGCCAGCGCAGAGTCGTTGGCAACCCGATGCTCGAACTCCTCTTCGGTGAAGTTCGCATCGTCAAAGCAGCCGAACCTCTTCGTCAGGCCGCGCAGGGTCCGGATGAGTCCCAGTTGGCCGGCCATCCAGCTGGCGATCATCCCGAATTTCACCTTTTGCGCAAACGCCTGGCCCTGCTCGGCCTCCCGCTGCACTTCCGACAGCGGGTCGCCACTGAAGAGCAGGTTGGTATTGAGCTGGGCGCGGGGATAGGCTGCATAGGTGACATCGCCAACGCGATTCGCCTCGTCAAACGCGCGGACCAGATATTCGCGGCCCGTACGCACATGTCTCGTCCACGGGGTGATGAATCCAAAGATCGTGTACGTCCTGGCGCGAAACTGTGACAACTCCGCACGCTCGACCAGATCACACCCCAGCCGCCCAAAGCGATAGCCTGCGTCGTAGTCGCCGAAATGAGGGCCGGCCAACATCGCAAGGAACTCGTAGGCCAGTGGCGACGCGACGCTGTGGCCCTGCTCGAGGCCAAGGCTGACCGCGCGGCATACGGCCACGGCGAAGAGGTGTGAGGAGGCGAAGAACCCGGGCACCGCCACCCTGATCATCAGGTCCAGGATCGCCAGCGAGGCCGGATCGCTCATCAGTGGCAGGTTGATGAGTTCCCCGACGCTTTGCCCCGTGAGCTGAGATTGAATGCGTTCGAATGCCTGTCGCGCCTCGCTCTCCGTGGGGCGCGAAGACCAGTCAATGCCGACGAGGTGCAACACCTCGAGTCCGACCTGAAGGGCCTTCTCGTTTTGATCCATCGACTGATACAGGTCTACCAGCAGGCAGGCCGCGCCCGCGCGCTGCGCGATGGAAGCCACACGGCTGGAAAGCGCGCACAATCGCTGCTCCGCTTCGGCAACGGCTCCAGACGCGATGTCGACCTGCGCGCGCTCCAGTTCCACTGCATACAGGAGTTCGGGGCGACGCAGCCAACCGTCGTCGCCCAGCAATACTGCGCTCGTCATCAGATAGCCACGGGCAGAGGCATGAGCGGCTGCGGCCTGCGCACGCTTGCCGGCGAGGAGATTGAACGCGGCCAGTCGGTCGCGCTCGTCGTGGCTCGAGATGAGTGTGATGGCGCGATTCAGTTGGTGCACGATGTCAAAGACAATCTCTTCCTGAACTTCGCTGGGTGTGTGCGCTACCAGGGATCGACCGATTCGCAGATGGAACTCGGCGCGTCCGGCGCTCGGAATCAGCGCGTATGCCGCTTCATGGATGCGGTCGTGCACGAACCGATAGGAGTTCTCGGCGCGTTCTACAAGCTCCATGCGAAGCGGCTCCCGAAACTGGAGGTGAACCGCTTGATCAGCAATGCCTTGCACGACCGACAGAGTGGCAATCGTCGCGGCGTTTCCAAGACACGCAAGGTGCCTCAGCGCGTTCTGCGATTCAACCGACAAACGGGCCATCTTCGCGATCATGAGGTCGGCGACGTTGTCCGTATAGCGCATGGCGCGGATACGATGCAATTCCCACGACCACTTGGAGCGCCGACGATCGAACTTGATCTGTCCCTCGTCCACCAGGGCGGCAAGGAACTGATTCACAAAGAACGGGTTGCCGTCGGTCTTCTCGAGGACCAACTGCACCAGCCCGTCGACTCCTTCCTCGTCGCAACGCAACGCGTCTGCGATCAGCTGAGAAACCTGGCCATACTCAAGCGGCCGCAGGTTGATTCTGTGGATCGGTGTCCCCGCTGCGTCGAGCGCCTCGAGCTTTTGCATCCACGGATGATTCGGGCCGACCTCGTTGTCCCGGTAGGCTCCGATCAGCAATAGATACCGAACGTCCTGCTGCACCAGCAGATCTTCAACAAGGTCCAGCGTTGCAATATCGAGCCACTGCAGATCATCCAAGAACAGCACCAGAGGTTGCTCCGGACGCGAGAAGACGCCAATAAAGCGTCGAAGCAGTCGCTGCAGGCGCCGTTGCGCGTCATGAACCGGTAGTTCGGGCGCCGGCGGCTGCTCTCCGATGATCAGCTTCAACTCCGGAATCAGGTCCGTGATGATGCGACCGTGCGGGCCCACGACATCGAGCACTATGGATCGCCATGGACCGAGCTCGGCTTCGCTCTTGCCGAGCATGGGCCGGACGAGGCTTCGGAAGGCTTGCGCAAGCGTCGAGTACGGAATGTCCTGCTTGTACTGATCGTACTTTCCAGAAGCGAACAAGCCACGTGAGGGAAGGAGCGCCCTGTGCACTTCGCTGGCCAACGATGACTTGCCGATGCCCGCAGGGCCCGAAACCAATACAAGGGAACTCTTGCCGCTTTTTGCAGTGACGTCGAAGCAATCGAGCAACGTCTGGATCTCGGGCGTGCGGCCGTAGAGTTTCTCGGGAACCACGAGACGACCTGGCAAGTCGGTGCCCCCCAGAGGAAAGACGTCGATGCGCCCAGCAGCATGCCATTGAGCAGCACATCGTCTGAGGTCCGACTCAAGGCCAACCGCGGTCTGGTATCGCTCCTCTGCGGTCTTGGAAAGGAGCTTCATGACCAATTCGGAGATCGGGACGGGAATCTCGACACCGGTCAAGATCAGCCGGTCGCGCGGAGGAATGGGCTTGCGCGCAATGTGACAGTGAATCCACTCCATAGGGTCCGTCGCCGTAAAGGGAAGACTTCCCGTCAGCATGCGATAGAACGTGACGCCCAGTGCATAGAGGTCGCTGCGCGAGTCAATCGAACGATTCATCCGCCCGGTCTGTTCGGGCGCCATGTAAGCCAGCGTTCCGACAATCAACTCGGGGGGCACGGGGGCTTGACGTTCCCTGGGCAGCTGGGAGGCGATGCCAAAGCCGGTCAGCCAGACCCGGTCGTTGATCTCATCCACGAGGATGTTGGAAGGCTTGATGTCCTTGTGGACAAGCCCACTGGCATGCATGCCAGCGATCGCAGACGCCATCGCCACAGCGAGGCGAAGAAACTTGCCAGGCTCCGACAGTCTTCCGATCGCCAGTTCCAGCGGGCTCGCCTCCAAAGGCTCGAGCAGGAGCATGGTCTTCCCCCCATGCCGCACAAGTTCAAGGGGGCGGGCGGCCCATTCGCGGTCCAGCCCTTCTCTCAGCGAGTGCTCGTGAACCAAGCGATCGATGCTTGCAGGGGTTGGGTGCTCCGCGGACGGCATGACCGCCAGCGCCGCTTGACGGATGCCGTCCGAATCGTCATGCCATGTGCGACAGAAGAGTCGCTCATCGTCTTGCCAGAGTATCTGTATAGGGCGATTCATACCGCCGCCGGCAGCGACCATGTGGTCATAGTCATCGTGTGCCACCTCGCCGGGGCAAGCGTGGCCCACACGCGCGACTCGAGCAGCGTGACCCAGGCCGCCCGCCCGGCAACATGGTGAATCGCCTCTGCATGCCAGAGAGCGTACGCCAAAATGCGCGGCGCCGTCACTCAACACCCGGGCATGACAAGGCGCCACTTTCGAGGGAGGCCGAAACCCAGCATGTGGGTTAGGGAGTCTCTGCGGGCTCGCCGGGATTGCCACCAGGGCGGCTCACCCCGCGGGCAAGCAAGTCGATGGCGAGCAAGTCCGGCGCCGCATTGTGCAGCATCAGCTAGCGCACGCAAGCCCTCCGCGGCCGCACGCACCAGTCACGCTCAGGAGGCGCTACTTGATCTCCAGTATCCAGCGCGCAAGCGTCAACGCCTCGGCCTCCGTCACCTGGGGCTGTGCCGGCATCGGGGTCGGACCCCAGACACCGATGCTCCCTTCGCGGATCTTGCGTGCGAGCTTCACGTCTGCCCCCTTGTCGTCGGCGTACTTGGCCGCGACGCTTGTGAAGGAGGGGCCCAGGAAATTCTGATCGGTCTTGTGGCAGATGACACAGTTCTTGGTCTTGTACAACTGCTCGTCTGCGACCGCTGCGGCGCTCGACAACGACAGCCCCACAACGGCTAGGACCACGATTGATTTCATATCATTTGACATCCAAAATTACAAAGGGAGTGGCCCCCGCGCATCGTTACGCGCGCGACGCTACCGGCTTTGAGTGGCTCGGCTTGAGCATCCCAGGCTTTCCATCGCGAGCCTGTGAGAATCGTGCCCGCGAACTGTCCCCCCGACTATCCGTCATTGGTCCAGGTCGCTGCATCGCATTCGGAGAGGTCTTGGCATCCGTCGTCGGCCCGAAAGTCGCGATCTGACACGCGCCTCGAGAAATCTAGGTCGTACCGGCTTCCCTGAGGATGACGGGGATGGTGAACGCGAAGGTGGCGCCGCCATCGGCATTGGGTTCGACCCAGATGCGTCCACTGTGACTTTCGATGATGGTTCGACTGAGCGAGAGCCCGATTCCCATGCCGCTGCGCTTGGTCGTGAAAAACGGTTGGAAGATCTTCTCGGGATCTTCAATGTCAATGCCCACACCGGCGTCTTGCACGCTGAGGCGAACGCTTTGGTCGCCATCTCGGTTCGTCCGAATGACGACCTGTCTCTGTCGGTCACGAATGGCGCTCATTGCATCGGAAGCATTCACCAGGAGGTTCACGATGACCTGCTGCAGTTGCACCCGATCCGCAGGAACGGTCGGAAGGCAGTCAGCAAAGTCGGTGTGGACGACAATCTGATTGCGCTGAAGATCGCTCGAGAGCAGCGCCACGACCTCGGCGGCGGCCTCATTGAGATCGACGTTCTCGCTTCGCTCACTCACTTTCGAGAAAAGTTTGCGCAGGTGAGCCACGACTTCGGACGCACGGTTGCCGTCCCGTATCGTGCGGCGCGCAGTTTCAATGGCACCCTCCACGTTCGGTGGATTCAATGCCAGCAGGCGCAAGCAAGTGCTGGCGTTGGTGATAATCCCCGACAACGGTTGATTGACCTCGTGAGCAATCGATGCGGTCAGCGCTCCGAAACTCATGACGCGTGTCACGTGGGCGAGTTCCGATCGGACTCTATCGAGTGTTCGCTCGGCAAGCTTGCGCTGCGTGACATCTTGTACTGCACCGAGACATTCCAGGCTGCCATCCGCATGGCAGATCACCCGGCCAAATACCTGCACGTGCTTGATCGTGTCGTCTGCCATTTGCAGCCGTATCTCGTACTCAGGATTGTCACGGCCCGATCGGACATCTCCCATCTTTTGGGCGAGCAACGGCAGATCGTCCGGATGAACGCGATCGCGAATCCGATCGAAAGTCACAGTCGCGTTAGGCTCGAATCCGAAGATGCGGTTCAGCTCCTCGGAGAATGTGAGATCGTCGGTGGTCAAGTGCCAGAAGAAGCTTCCGGTCGCGCTGATGCGCTGGCCCTCCGCGAGAAAGGTCTCGCTGCGCTTCAGCGCGGCCTCGGCGAGACGCCGATCTTCGATGTCAGTGTTGACGCCGTACCATTTGACAACGGCGCCAGACTCGTCGCGAAGCGGATTCACGCGAGACAGAAACCACCGGTACGCGCCGTCGTGGTGTTTGATCCGCGCTTCAACTTCGCCGCCTGTCCCGGCAGTGCGGAAGCCTTCCCAAGCTCTTTCGACAGCGGCCAGGTCATCCGGATGGATGCTGCTCGTCCAGTTCCAGTCGCGCATCTGGGCCACTGAGCAGCCCACATAGTCCAGGTAGTGCTGGTTGAAGAAATCTGCGGTGCCGTCCGCACGCACGGACCACGCCAGCGCAGGGATGGTGTCGATCGTGAGCCTGAGGTTGCGCTCGCTGGCTTCAAGGGCTCGCTCCGCCCGTTTCCTGTCGTCGATGTCGACCAACAGGGCGTACCATCGGACGATGGATCCCGCAGCGTCGCGGTGCGCTTGGCCACGGATGTGGAACCAGCGATACGCACCATCGAAGCGCCGGACCCTCGATTCGTAGTCGTAAGGCTCGCCGGTCGCGATCGCATGCTCGAAGGCGGCGACAGAATGAGCGAGGTCGTCAGGATGGGTGCTGCCGCTTGTCGCCCAGGTACTGGCTTCCTCGAAGCTCTGTTTCAGGTAGTCGAGAAACTGCTGGTTGGCACCTTCGAGCTGGCCATCCGGAGTGAACAGGCAGATCATTCCGGAGATCGTGTTGATGATGAGCCTGAGATCGATCTCGCTCGCTCGCAAGGCCTCCTCGGCACGCTTGCGATCCTCAATGTCAAGGCAAGCGCCGTACCATCTGACAATCGCACCGTCCTCGCCCCGCAACGGATTGTCCTGAAACAGGAACCAGCGATATTCGCCATCGAAGCGGCGCATGCGGGCCTCGATGTTGATCGGCGTGCCCGAATGCAGCGCTACCTGCCACTTCTCCACGAGTCTGGGCGCATCATCGGGATGAACCGCATCGCCCCAACCCCAACCCAGGGCCTGCGTCTCCGAGAACCCGGTGTACCGAAGCCAGCGCTCGCTGAGAAAGTCGCAGTACCCATCCGGACGCGTGGACCACGCCGGTGCGGGAAGAGCGTTTATCGCCAATCTGAATCTGTGCTCGCTCTCGGCAAGATGCTGCTCGGCGCGTTTTCGATCATCAATGTCTGTCAGAAGACCGTACCATCGCACGATCGCTCCGTCGCCGTCGCGAAGCGGATGTCCGCGAATCTGGAACCAGCGATAAACGCCATCGAAGCGCTTGAATCGCGTTTCGAAGTCGTAGGGTTGGCCGGAGGCCACCGATCCCATGAAGCTGGCGATACAGTGCTCACGGTCATCGGGATGCGTCATCCCGTTGGTCGCCCAGCGGCCTACTTCTTCGAGCGGTTGCCGGAAATAGTCGAGCAGCTGCTGATTGCCTCCGTTGAGTTCCCCGGTCGGGGAGAACACCGCGATCATCCCCGCGACGCTTTGCACGATCAGCCGGAATTCGAGTTCGCTTTCCCGCAGAGCCTCTTCTGCTCGACGCTTCTCGTCGATGTCCGAAAGCAGAACGTACCAGCGGGCCACGTCACCGCTGGTATCGCGTAGCGGATGCGCACGAAGCTGAAACCAGCGATAGACACCACTCACGTGCCGAAGTCGAAGTTCGTATTCGAAGGGCGCACCAGACGCGACACCCTGACCGAAAATGGGGAGCACGCGAGGAAGGTCGTCCGGATGAACGATGCCGTTCGACGCCCACTGCCCCGTGTCGGCAAGCGCAGGGCCCAGATACTCACGCGTTCGGCGGTTCTCGAAATCAACAGCCCCTGATTCGGCCAGAATCACAACGAGGCCCGGAATGGTGTCAACGATCAGTCGCAATTCTCGTTCACTGTCACGCTTTGCGGCATCTGCCTGCTTCAAGCCGTCGATGTCCGAAAGAAGCACATACCAGTGTGCAACGTCGCCCGCGCTGTCACGAAGTGGGTGCGCGCGCAGTTGGAACCACCGATACACGCCGTCCAGGTGGCGAAGGCGAACCTCGTACTCGAAGGCCTCCCCCGAGGCGACACCGCCTTGGAAAACCGGAAACACGCGCGGTATGTCGTCGGGATGGACGATGCCGTTGGTTGCCCAACCCTTCGCGGCCGACAAATCCATGCGAAGGTAGTCCACGGTGCGGCCATTGACGAATTCGACCTCACCCATTGGCGTGAGGATCACCACCAGGCCCGGAATGGTATCCACGATCAGGCGCGCCTGACGTTCGCTCTCGCGCAGCGCCTCCTCGGCTCGCTTCTGGTCGTCGACGTCGGTCAGTAGCACGCACCAACGTGCGATCTCGCCTGTGCGAGCGCGCAGCGGAAAGCCGCTGTTCTGCATCCAGCGGTAGGCACCATCCGCACGGCGCAGACGCTGCAGGATGTCGTAGGGCTGACCTGCGGCCACCGAGCGTGCGAATGTCTCGGCGACCTCAGGCAGGTCCTCAGGGTGTACGGTGCCGTTGGTGCCCCACCGCTTCAGCTCTTCGAGGCTTTGTCCGAAGTGTTCGAGCAGTTGCGTACTGGCCACTTCGACGTCACCCTTCGGCGACAGTAGCGCAACCAGGCCAGGAATCGCGTCGACGATCGAGAGCGATTCTCTTTCTGCATCCAGAAGAGCCGACTCGACGCGCAAGCCCTCCTTTCCCTCTTGTTCCAGAAGTCGCGCCTGCTGATGCGCCAGCGTCGCCTGGTTCGCTGCGACCTCCAGGAGGAGCCTGTCGGTCTGCTCGGGGAAACTTGCCCGTGTCGAACCGGCGACAAGGACACCGAGTTCAGCGCGAAATCCCAGCGGCACTCGTGTGACCCACACTTCCTCACCATCGAGATGCCAGCAACCCCGCGGGGGATCGCTCATCGTCCCATCCCCCAAGCACTGCAGCGCTTCGCCGAAGTCTCGTGCGACACGCATCCCGGCCCATCCGTCGCTGACCCGGACCGTTTCCTCCGGCTCACGCGCTCGAGGAGTATTGATGCGAACGTAGATGAACGATTTGCCGAGCACTCGGGCCAGCGCCTCGAGCAAGGCGTCGACCATCGCCGCCGGATCGGAGCCGGACCCGAGGGAGCCAACGCCCATGAGACTGCCCAGGTTGTCCAGGAAGCGGCGAACGCGGGCCATCTCCGCCACTGCTGACCGGGACCCAGCCCCCACGTCAGACGCGCGCTTCACCTGCGGTCTCCGTGGTTTGAACTGAAGGGCATTCGGCGTGAGCACACACGACGGTGAACGAAGGCAACGGCGCTGATGCTGTGCCGGGCCCCGCATGGACCGCCTGGTGGCCGCCGATCATTCTGTCCCTGACAAGCAGCGGGAACACGCCGTACTGCTCGTCGTCACCGTTGAAGAGGGTGTAGCCATGTCGGATCCATTCTTGGCGCAGATGCTTCCAGCGCGCTTGCTCGGCCTGGGTGGCCTCCCACAGCGCAGCCGCACCCTGCTTGGCATCAAAACTGAAGGAAATGCACCGCAGAAGCAAGCTTCCAAAGTCTTCGGGCTATCGTCAATTGAACTTTGGTACTGGTCTCCGAACCAGACTCTGCGCGTGCAGGTGAGGCTCTCGTCGCGTCGCGGCAGGCCCACGTGACCCGGTTGCCCTGCCGCGTCGCGGCAGGCCCACGTGACCCGGTTGCCCTGGTCCGGCAAGTCCCTTAACTTGCCGTTGCAGCGACGACTGCTCCAACGCGCTGCCAGCGCCGAGCCCAGTCGACGCCAGGTCAACGGCGCATCAGCGTGGTGCGCAGCGCAATCATCCAGCGCACAAGCCCGGTCGGGGCCCGAGATTTCAGGGGGTAGGCCACCGCGGCCGGCACGCGCAGTTCCACCTCAGTGCCCGCCCCTGGCTTGCTCCAGACCGTCAGCTGCGCGCCGAGCTTGTGCGCCCGCTCTCGCATGCCGATCAGTCCAAAATGGCCGGGGCGTCCCGACGCAAGCACCTCGGAGCCGATGCCCAGCCCATCGTCGCGCACACGGATCTGCAGGGCCTCCTCGCCATACGTCACTTCAGCTTCGATGTTGACAGCGCGCGCATGCCGGAATGCATTCCCGAGTGCCTCGCGTGCAATCAGCAAAGCCTCTTCGTGCACGATCGGATGCAGCGCCTGGAACGCGCCCTGCGCGTTGATGAGGAACGCCGCTGGCTGAAGCTCGGCAAACTGGGCGCCTTCGATAGCGAGGGCTTCTTCGAGCGTCCTGACATCGCTCGCCGACGGCCGCAGGTCCTTCACCTTGTCGCGACTTTCCGTGAGCAGCTTGTCGGCGCGGTCCAGCGACTTTTCCATGAGCGCTCGTGCGGGCACGTCGGGCGGTATCCTGTCAGCCGCGGCCTGGAATCGCAGGATCAGCCCCTGAATTCCTTGCAGCAGGGTGTCGTGCAGATCACGCGCTATTCGCTCCCTCTCTGCGAGGCGGGCTTCGAGTCGGCCGCGGATGTGGCCGGAGACTTGCCTCAGACGCAACCTGTGCAGCGCGAGAAGCGTCACCAGTGCGACGAACGCGCACAACGCGTAGAACCAGAGGGTCTGGTAGTAGGCGGGGGCGATCGAGAAATTCAGTGTGTCGCCCTCGTAGTTCCACACGCCGCTGGCGTTCGCGGCCATCACGCGGAAGCGATAGGGTCCTGGGGACAAGTCGGTGTAGAACGCTTGCCGTCGGTTGCCCGCTTCCTGCCAGTCGGCGTCTCGCCCTTCGAGCTTGTAGCGGAACTGGATGCGTTCCGGCACCGCCAGACTGAGGCCCGTGTAATCGATCTCAACATTGCGCTGAAGCGGAGGCAGCTTCAAGCCCTCACGAGCCTCATAAGACTTGCCGTCACTCGTGATCTGCTCGACATGCACAGGCGGGGGCTTGTCGTTGGTCGGGATGCGCAAGGGGTCGACTGCGACGAACCCGTCCCCGGTGACGACCCAGATCCGGCCGTCTCTGGAATTCGTTGCCTTCGGTGTAAAGAGCTGGACAGACTCAATCTGACCCACCGCGCTCACGTTGGATGGTTGTCCCACACCATCCCAATGGTCGAGCACCCGAGCCTTGACCTTCATGCCCGCGCCCTGGTCTGCGGCAGCGGACCACGCGTCCATCTCCGAGCGATCAACCAGGACCAGGCCGCAGGGCGTGGAGATCGAGACGAAGCGCTCATCGGCAAGTGTCCAGTGCGCGCCGTCGCAAGGAAGGCCGCTGTCGCGCCCGAACTTGGTCACACGCCCGCGGTGTATTCGCGTCAGGCCTGCCCGGCTTCCGATCCAGGCAGCCCCATCGCGATCGAAGCGAATCTGAGTGACCCCTCGACTGTCGGGCTCGCGCAACGCAAAGAAGCTGCGAACCTTCCCGTCCTGCACGTTGATCACGTCACCGGACCAAAGGCCGATCCACAAGCTGTCATCCGCTGGATCGACTGTCATGGTGGATACGCGACCGCGATCTCGCAGAGTTGCCCATGGCGTGCGCTCCACGCTTCCATCTGGTCGCAGCCGCAGGAGGCCCGAGCCGCGATGCGCAATCCACATCGTTCCCTGGGAGTCCTCGGCCATCCCGTCGATGGTTCCTCTGGGAACGCCGGGGGCGGCCACAAACTGCCCCGCTTCCATGTAACCGAAGTCATACTGCGAAGCCATCCAGATCCTTCCCCTGCGATCCTCGAACAAGGTCGCAGAGCGGGACTGCCGGATGCTGGATACACGTCCTTCGTCGATTCGATACACCGCGGTCGACGTGCTGGCCCACACGCTCCCATCGCGAGCAGCCAGGATCGACGCCGCTCTTCCGGTCACTCCATCGTGACGCGAATACAGCGCGCCCGCCATAGGACGGAAGCGATCCAGTCCTTGCGACGTGGATACCCACACATTTCCCTCGCGATCCTCGAAAAGTCCCAAGACATGATCGCCAGACAGCCCCTCGGTCGAGGTGAAGGAATCGACACCCCCATCGCGGAAATGCAACAGGCCGAAGTCAGCAGCTGCGACCCAGAGACCGCCATCTCGATCACGAAGCGCCTTGGTGAATATCCGACCCTGCGCCCACGCGGGGAGTTCCATCGGGTGCACCACGCCCTTCGCAATCCGCAGGATCTGCCCCCTTGTGCCGACGACAACTCCGCCATCGGGTGCTCCGGTCATCGTGCGAAGCGCACCGATAGGACTCGGTAGGGAAACTGACGCAGGTTGCTTCGGTTTCACTTGCCATATCAGATCTGTCCCGGCGGCCCACATTACACCGGAAGCATCGCGATGCAGCGCCAAGATGGCGTTTCCCAGGCTTTCGTTCTCCCCGAGGCACTCACTGTTGTCATCGCCGATCGCGCAGAGGAAGGCCTTCGTCCCGGCCGAGCCGCCGACCCAGATCCGGCCTTCTTCGTCCTCCTCAATGGCGTTGACGGTCTTGCCACTCGTTGCCCGATGCAGCACCAAGTTGCCATCCTTCCAGCTCGCAAGACCACGAGGCGTGCCGATCCAGAGCGCCCCGTCTCGCGATCCCAACAATGCTCGCACCCGCTCGTCAGGAAGAGCGGTGCCGGGAGGGGCGCTCCATCGCACGCTGCGGGCTCCATCGAAGCGAAGCAATCCGCTCGAAGTACCGAGCCAAAGATAGCCGTCCGCGGTCTGTGCGATTGGACCAATGGTCCCGGGTCCGAAACCATCGAGGTTCCGCCACACGGTGTGACCGTACTTCGAAGCTTCGCGATCGGGATCGAGCGCCGAAGCGGGCGTCGCCCAAATGGCGATCCAGCTCGCCACGATGCCGACGGTGAGCATCCGCGTGATGGACGCTCCGAACAGGGTCCAGCCTTCTCGCAGTGAACTTGCCTTGCCAGCGGCAAGGCACAGACGACGGGCACGACGCACGGGCATGACGAGTAACGCTATCAATGGTTCATGGCATGAGGGCACGTGACCGATCGACCCCGTCGATCTCGCTTTCGCAGCTGGTGCGCGTGGGTGCATCGATTGTCGAGGACGACGACGCCATGACGGTGCTCCGCAGCCATTCTCGTTCTTCGTGACAGCCGCCGCGCTTGGATGATGGGGCGGAATGTCGCAGTCGTCGATGACACTTTGGTATCGGTTTGATGGGCCGCGTTCATACACCGAGAAGTTGGCGCGCCCGATCAAGGAGGTTTCCGCCGCGGCGCAGCCCGCGTAGACGTCCGGCGGGTCGTTCGATGCGAGCCAACTTTTAGAAATGACGCCGCGCGAGCCGAAAGTTGAGCGGCGCCTTCGCACAGCGCAACCAGTTCGCGACCCCACTCCGCCGTCGGCCCAAGTAAAGGCGCGATCGAAAGGCTTGCGTCTACACCGCAATCGTACGGAGCTGGACGATTCGCACCCCGGCACGGCGAGTCCGTCCGATCTCACGCCTCAATTCGCAGGTGCTGCCGGTGAACGGCCAACCGCCGACGCGTCAGTGACGGCTGGCTGCCGCCGCTCATCGGAAGCCGAGGTTTCCAGGCGTCCCCAAGCCGCCGCTAGTAAACCCCTCTCAAGGTAGCGTGCGCTTACACCTATCCACGGGTCCACCCTGCAGGCGGAGACCACGGCAGCAAGAACTCCCCAAGCAGCGAAGGCAAGTGATGACGCCGATGCCAGCCGTACCGCGCCATGCGCACTTTTTTCGTCCGACGCCCGATGCCCCGGGGAAAAGCGGCCGCTGCTGATTGCGCAGGCATTCCAGTCCGAAGCCGCGCGGCGTCGCGCTTTCGGCCTCGGGGTGCGTCAAGAATTCACAAACTTATCCACAGATTGGGCGGGTAACTCGGCCCTCTCCCTTTCCTCGTTGACCCGCCCGTGCACCATCGCTGATCCGGCGTCCGAATGCAGCGGAGCCCTTTCCGCAGCGCCCGCAGCGTCGGGTTGGCCAGGCGAGTCTGGCGCTCCCATGACGAAGGGCCCGCCGGCGACTGGTGGTCACTCCGGGGGCCCTCGCGGCCTCGGAGTACCCAGGTGGGTTTTGCCGAAGCCGTGCAGGCATGATGGCGCTCGGCCGACCCAGCGGCCCCCGGCGGACGACTGATCGGTGTGCGGGAATTTTCCGATGCGGCGGTAGGCCGCGGAGGTCACCCGCGCCGCCCCGTCGGACAGCGCTCGACCTGCTCACCGCGCTTGGCCAATGTTCGCGCGCAGCCGCAATGCATCTCCCACGGCCTGGCCCCCCGCCGTGTTGTCGAAGATGCACCAGCAGGACTCGGCCTCGTGCGCGGCCTGCCGCAGACGCGACGCGAGCGGCGACAGCAGGGCGTCCTCGTACCGGGACCAATAGACCCGGGGCGACCCGTGAAGCCGCAAGTAAAGGGCTCCGAGCCAGCCGCCGGGTGCGGCGCCTGGCGCGTGGCGCACCGGATCAGCGAGCACGCGCGAGAACCGGCACTTCGCCAGCAGGGCGTCGGCCTCCGCTGAAAACCAGCTCGCGTGCCGCGGCTCGACCGCGACCGCTCCGCCATAGCGGCGGCGCAACTGGGCAGCGAAGCGGCCCGCCACTTTCGATTCGAAGGCCAGACTCGGCGGCAACTGCACGAGCAGCCAGCGCAGTTTCGGGCCCAGCCCTTGCGCCTGCTCAAGGAACGCATCGATCAGCGGCATGGCGGCGTTCAGGCGCCGCTCGTGCGTGATCGCCTTGGGGACTTTCGCGCTGAAGGCAAAGTCTGGCGGCGTGCTGGCGGCCCAGCGCTCGTACGTGAGACGGCGGTGGGGCCGGTAGAACGAGCTGTTGATCTCAACGGCATTGAAACGCGTCGCGTAGCGGGCGAGTTGCGAATCGCCGTCGCCGAACCCGTCCCGAAAAGGCGATGGCAGGCTCCAGCCGGCACACCCGATGCGGATGCCTTGACCGGACCCCGGGCTCGCGGTGCGTTCGCCGGGGCCGCTCATGAAGCACCCCCGGGCGGTTCCTGGCGAGCGGATTCCACGGGCTTCACGGCTTGCGACACCCTCTGCCCTTTGTGCCTGCCACCGTGACGGCGCCGGTGTCCGGAACGACGGCATCCGCCGACCCGAATGCGACCCAAGGATCCTGTCGCTGCGCCCTCTTGAGCGGCTTGCGCGGGCCCAGGGTCGAAAGCATGTTGCGCGGGGAGGCGAAGTCGCCGTAGGCGCCGGCGTCGGCGTCGGGAGGGGAGGGGGAAGGGCGGTGCTGCCATCGCTCGGGCGGCAGGACCGTCGCCATGCCCGCCGCGAATGCCACGCAGCCGCGATCGAACGCCGCGAGCGCCGCGTCGACCTCGCGTCGGGCCGACTTCTGGCTCACGATCTGTCCTCCCTCTCGCGGCGCCAAGCTTGCAGTCGTTGCCACGCCGTGAGCAGCACCCGGACGATCATCTCGACCTCGCCTTGGCCGTCGGCCGCGCGCGCGGCTTCTTCGCGGCGGCCACGGCCGCCGCGCGGGCCCTCGCGGTGGGTTTGGCACGCGGCGCTGCGATGTCGGCGCCGGAGCGCTTCGACGGGAAGGGCGGTTTCAGAGACGCGATCAGCCGGCCCTGCACCGCAGCGAACGCCTGTCCAACAATTGGCATGACAGCCTCCCCAAAATCTCGTTGCTTCCACCGGCCGGCATCGAGCACCCGGCACTGGCTTCAAAGGCCTGCCATTGCGCTGCCCCGCGGAGCGACGCTAGGCCCCGGATGACGTCGCTCTTCCCCCGATCCCAAGGTGTCAGGCCACGCTTCGGCTTCGGTCCCAAAGCCTAGGCGCAGCCAGATCGGGAGGGTGTGAGCGTCCGCGCCACGCAGCCCGAGGCCCCGTCCGACCCGACGCCTCTTGAAAACGACCCGACCGGCTCTAGTTCGGAAATCGGAAGCGCTGGAGACGCCTCCGGCGCACCGTTCAACCTGAATGGAGGTTTTCGCCATGTATCGATCCTTGTTCCCGCGCGACATGTTCGCCGAGATGGATCGCCTGCAGCGCGAGATGCAGCAGGCCCTCGATCTGTCTCCGACCATCCGCGGCTTCGGCCGCGGCGGCTTTCCGGCGCTCAACATCGGTGGCACGCCCCAGACCGTGGAGGTCTATGCCTTCGCCCCGGGGCTCGCCCCGGATGCGATCGACATCACCCTCGACCGCGGCGTCCTGACGATCGCGGGCACCCGCCCATCAAGTCTTCCGGAGCGCTCAGACACGGCCAGCCAGGCCGCCGTGCACATCAGCGAGCGGTTCGCAGGCGGGTTCCGCCGCGTCATCAGCTTGCCCGACGACGCCGACCCGGAAAACGTCGAGGCCAGGTACCGCGACGGGGTGCTGCAGATCACGATCCAGCGCCGCGCGTCGGCGCAGCCGCGCCGCATCGATATCCACTGACCAGAGGAGGCTGACATGAACGATCTTCGCACCCAACCGGGCGACGGCCCGAGCGCCGCGAACCTCCGGCGCGGCGAGCATCGCGCCGGCGAGAACGCCCTGATGCCCCCGGTCGACGTGATCGAGGATGCCAGTGGCATCACGCTCTTTGCGGATCTGCCGGGCGTCTCGCGCGACAGGCTGCAGCTGCAGATCGAAGCCGGCACGCTCACCATCGAGGCGGAACTGGACCTCGACCTGCCCTCAGGCCTGCAGTCGAGTCACACCGAGGTCGGGCTGGGACGCTTTCACCGCATGTTCACGCTAAGCCCCGAGCTGGACACCAGCAAGGTCTCGGCAGAACTCGCGCACGGCGTGCTGAAGCTCACCATCCCCAAGGCCGAGCACGCGAAGCCTCGACGCATCAGTGTGCGCGCGGCGTGAGCCGATCGCCGGGCGGCGCGCGCCGCCCGGCTCTCAAGTTTCGAGCATTTCAAGGAGTTTGTGACATGGCCATGGATCTGCTGAAGCAACTGGCCTCTTCGCCCCTGCCGGCGTACCTCAGTTCGCCCGAGGACATCGACAAGATCCGCCTGTTGCGAGCCGCCGGCCTCGTGCAGGCGCTCGTGCCCGCCGATCGCCCCCCATCGACCGCGGAAGCGGTGGGCCGCGTCGCCGAAGTGACCGCGATCACGCCGAAGGGCCGCGAGGCGCTCCTGGAGGCGGCCCATCACGAAGCGCAGGCGCCGGGGACTGCGGCGGACAGCGTGACGCGGCGCATGCTCGATGCGATCGAGCGCCTCAAAGAAGGCTTGAAATAGGGCAGGGCGCGTGCATGCTCAAAGGCAGGGCCGGGCGCCCCGCATGGCGCAGAGAGCCCATCGAACAGCCTCAGGAGACCACCATGAAATGCGAAGCCATCCACTGCTTCGACAGAGCCACCGTGCGTTTCGCGATCTACCCGGCCGGCCTCGACGGCCCCCGCGTCCTCGCCGAAATCTCCGAGGATGCGCTGCGTGACCAGTTCGGCGCGACAGGCGGGCCCGAGACCCTGCTCGAAGCCTGCCAGGCGAACTTCGAACTGATCGAGGAAATCGCCGTCGAGCGTCATCGGCGACATCCCGCCTGCCCGATCCAACTTGAGATCGCGGATTTCTGTTGCGTGCTTCCCGGGTGACGCTCGTCAGGCGCACGAAACGCCCATCAGTGGCGGCAGGCGGGCCTCGTAGCGCGTGCGAGCGCTGTGGTGTGCACGCGCAGCGCCACGGGCCCGACCGGCTTGCGGCCGGCGGCGGGTGCTTCCGAGGCTTGGGCGGCCGGGCACCCGGCGTGCTGTTGTCCGAGCAGGCTCTCGCAGCCAAGACCGTGCGCCGCGGGGAGAGGGGCGATCCCGCTCTTCATCAGACCCGTGCAAGGCAGGCCCAGATGCCATCATCCGCTCGCCCACGCTCGCCGGTCCCAAGTGATGAGGTAGGCGCGCACGCCCTGGAGCGGCCCTCCATCGTGCGACCACGTGGCGTTGCCGCGTAACCCACGCTGGTCTCGCCTGCCAGTCCGCCCGAGCGTGGATGAGCTGGTCGTTCAGAGCGACCCAAGGTCCTCGCCCTTTCGACAAGGGTGCGATCGAGATCGAAGCTCGGAATCGGTTCGACCTGGACCCTGCCGTTGTGTGCGGTGCCACGCGCGATGCGGGGCGTTGGATTGGGAGGAGCATCGGCGGCCGGCAGCTTCATGGAGTTCCTCCGTGACTGCCTGCTTCAGACACGACCGCGGGCGACCTGCCGATGGGCCCGTCTACCCACCGGCAGAGAGTTCGGTCGTTGCCTGGGTGCTTTTTGACCGGGGTCGGCGATGCCAAGACCTACGACGGGCCCCCAAGCCGACCTGCAGGGGACCGCAAGCCGGCCCGGCGCGCGTCGCGTGCGAAGCGGCCCCTGAGACCCCAACTCCGCCCGCTGCGGCGCATCACCGCGCAAGGGGCTCGCCGACCCGGGTTTGACGGGCGGCGTCGTTCCAGCGACTATCTGAGCACGTAGCTGGCGAGCACGCTCTGCACTTCGTAGATGCTCAGCTTCTTGTTGAACTGCTTCTGGATCGGAGCGGCTGTCCCTGAGATCCAGATCTTGAGCTCGGCATCGAGATCAAAAGTGCCGGCCGTCTCAATGCTGAAGTGCGTGATGCTCTTGTACGGAATCGAGTGGTACTCCGTCTTGCTTCCAGTGATTCCCTGCTTGTCGACCAGCACAAAGCGCTTGTCGGTGAACACGAAGTAGTCTCGGACCAGCTGGTAGGCGTGTTCGACCACCTCCCCGGGGGCCACGATCTGGCTGAACTCACGCTGAATCTTCACAGGGTCGATCTTGGCTGCGTTGCCAATCATTCCGTTCAGTAGTCCCAAGATTGCTCCTGACAATTTCGTCAACATGCCCGACCGTCGCCGGCTGCGACGCGCCGCCGCATCGTGTGGCTAATGTAGCGGGGCTGCACCTTCACGGTCGTCGGCGGTGATGGACGCGTTTCATTCCGCAGCGGGCCTCCTTTGGCACGGCAGCGTCGAAGGTACGCGGCGCCTGATCACCCCAGCTCCCTTGGCGGCTTGAGATTGCGCCCCTGGGGGCTTCAAGAGGACGACCCGCGGGACCACGCCGCGTCACACCCCGAGTGCGCGGACCTGCAGCAACGTGCCCTGCGTGTTGCGCCTACTTTCTGTTGCGCTTCCAGCGTACACACGTCGGTGCGCGCCCCTCGTCCCATGGTTCTTCAATTACCAAGGAGACCGACATGGCGACTACCTATGTGCAGGAAGCGGGCGCTGTGCCCGGGGCGCGAACGAGCTTCGGGCTCGGCGAGCCGGACCACGCCGCCCGCAGTGCCGTGTCCTGGCCGGCGATCCTCGCGGGTGCCACGGCCGCGGCCGCACTCTCACTCATCATGCTGCTGCTGGGCACCGGCATGGGCCTGGGCATGTCATCGCCTTGGGAAGGCGAGGGGGCCGAGGCCAAGACCGTGGGCATCGCGGCCATCTTCTGGATCACGTTCACGCAAGTGGCGGCATCCGGCCTTGGCGGCTATCTGGCAGGCCGCCTTCGCAGCAAATGGGCTGGCGTCCACACCGACGAGGCGCGCTTCCGCGACACCAGCCACGGATTCCTGGCCTGGGGCGTTGCCACGCTGGTCACCTTCGTGCTCCTGGCCTCGGTCGTCGGCTCGACCCTGAGCGCGGGCGCTCGCGCCGGCATGACGGTTGCGGGTGGCGTCGCCAGCGGCGCGGCCGTCGGAGCGGCCGGGCTCGCGGGCAGCGCCGACGCCAACCGGTCAGGCGGACAGGAAGGCGGCGGTGTCATGAGCTATTGGACGGATTCCCTGTTCCGCAAGGACCCCGCCGTCGCCGCGACGCCAGCGCCGGCGGATGCCGGTACCGCGCAGGCGGCGGGCGCGCCGATGAGCCGCACTGCCACGACCGCGGAAGCCGGACGCATCCTTGCCAACGGCCTGCGAACCGGGACACTGCCGCCGGAAGACGCCCGCTATGTGGCGCAGCTCGTGGCGCAGCAGACCGGTCTGAGCCAGGCGGACGCTGAGAAGCGGGTGAACGACACGTTCACGCGTTCCAAGGCGACGATCGACGAAGGAAAGGCCAAGGCCAAGGCGGCGGCCGATGCGGCCCGCAAAGCCACGGCCTATGGGTCCCTGTGGATCTTCCTTTCACTCGTGATCGGCGCGCTGGTTGCCGCCTACTGCGCCAGCCTCGGCGGTCGCAGTCGAGATCTTTAGCGACGCCAAGCCCCGACATGATCGGCGTCATCGTTCCCGCGCACAACGAAGAGGATGTGATCGTCGGCTGCGTCGAGCGCATTCTGGCGGCATCGCACGATGGCCGGCTGAACGCCGAACCGGTAGAGCTTTTGGTGGTCGCGGACGCATGCACGGACACCACGGCCGCAATGGCTGCCCGGGCCGGGGCGATGACCCTGCCGCTGCAGGCACGCAACGTGGGAGCGGCCCGCGCCGCCGGCGCCGAATTCCTGCTCGCCCGCGGGGCAAGGTGGCTCGCATTCACCGACGCCGACACGCACGTTTCGGCGGGCTGGCTCGCGGAGCAGATCGCCTTGCAGGCGGATGCCGTCTGCGGCACCGTGGCCATCGACGACTGGACCCCGCACGGCTCCCACGCCGAGCTGCTGCGCCGGCATTTCGGGCAAACCTACTTCGACGTCGATGCGCACCGGCATATCCACGGTGCGAATCTCGGCGTGTCGGCCGAGGCCTATCGCCTGGCGGGCGGGTTCCGCAACTTGGCGTGCAGCGAAGATGTCGACCTGGTTCACGCCCTCGAGGCCACCGGCGCGCACATCGCCTGGAGTTCGCGGCCTCGTGTCACCACGAGTGCGCGGCGCGTGGCACGCGCCTCGGGCGGCTTCGCGGACGCCCTGATCCATGCCGTCGCCCAACGCCTGGCCCCCGGACCGGCCGAGGTCCTGCCTCTGGGAGCTGCGCTGTGAGCGAGCTTGTGGACCTCTTCGCGCGCGAGTTTCCTGTCTGGCACATGGTGGTGAGAGGCACCGTCGTGTACTGGATCCTGCTGCTCGTGTTCCGCTTCGTGCTGCGCCGCGACGTCGGGTCAATGGGCGTGGCCGACTTGCTGTTCGTGGTCCTGGTGGCCGATGCGGCCAGCAACGCGATGCAAGGGGAGTACACCTCCATCAATGACGGCCTGGTGCTGCTGGCCACCCTCGTCGCGTGGAACTTCGGTCTCGACTGGCTCAGCTACCGCTTCGCGCCCGTGGCTCGGTTCCTCGAGCCGCAGGCGGAGGTGCTGGTCCGTCACGGACGGGTGATGCGCAAGGCCCTCAAGCGGGAAATGATCACGAGGGAAGAACTCGAGGGCAAGCTGCGCGAAGCCGGCGTCGAGCGTCTTGCGGACGTGAGGATTGCCCGCCTCGAGGGTGACGGCAAGCTGAGCGTTTTCAAGGAAAAGCCCAGTGGCAACCCGCCGCGGACGCCCGAGGATCGGGGTCCTATGGGCGGGTAGCACGCCTTCTCCTGGCAAGGCAGTGCAGGTCCCGTCCTGCCGACAGCCCAAGCCAGCTGCCCGCCCCTTGTGCACGAAGTGCCCTGTACAGCAGCACCTACGCCCGGCATCTGGCTTTTACGACAGCCGTGAGGCCGAGACTGTCGCCCACTGAAGGTCCCCACGAGTCACGAGGCCCCCATGATCCACCCCCTGTTCAAGACCACGCTGAAGCGGCCGGACCTCGTCGCGCGGCACCTTGCCAACTATGTCGACCTGGTCCAGTGCGAGGCGTCCGACATCGCCAAGGGGCTGCTGGTCCAGGGCGCCGCCGCGATCGTCGCGATCTTGTCCTTGCTCCTCGCGCTTGGCCTCACCGGGGTCTCGGTCATGCTGGGGGTGCTGGCCGGCCGCTTCCATTGGGCCCTGGTGGCGGTGCCCGCCGTGGCTTGGCTGATCGCACTGGCCGGGGCCATCATGGCCCGGCGGTCGAAGCTCCGGGAAGACATCAAGGATGTGCGTGACGAACTGGAGCTCGACCTCAAGGTGCTTGCGCTGGCAAAGGAACTGAATAATGAATGACGTCGTGGAATCCCTCACACCCAAGGCCAAACTGGCCTTGTCCCGGGCCGAACTGCTCGCCGCAATGGGCTACGCGCAAGTCGACCGGTCGGGCGAAGCGCCCGTGCTGCAGTCGTTGCCGCCCATGACGGACCGAGGGGGAGCCTCCCTCCCGGGTGCGAGCGTCATCCGGCGCTGGTGGAACCGCCATCCTGTAAGCGCGGTGTTCGAGTTGCTCGAACCCGGCCTCGCGCGCTATGCCCGGCGCAACCCGGGGCGCCTGGTGGTCTACGCGGCCGCCATGGGCGGCCTGCTCGTCGTCGCCCGTCCCTGGCGACTCCTGCCCTTCGGCGCGGTCCTTGCGTTGGTCCTCAGGACCACGGACATCGCCGGCGCGCTTTCCGCGGCCACGCGCGCATTGTCTCGGGCGTCCTTCGGACCGGATCGAATCGCGCGGCGTCGCTTCGACACCCCTGGCACCGAGGCCGGATCCACTTGGTCGGAAGCCCGTCACACCTCGGACGGTTCCTGACCCGGTGTGCCTGAACTCGGCCGGAGTCGCTCAGCGCCGGCTTGTCTCGTGCCGCACATCCCCGCACATCCCCGCACAAGCCGCGATCGCTACGCGTCGCGCGAGCGCAAAGTGGAACCCCGTGCCAGGTGACGTGCGCGAACGGCATTGCAATGGCGAGGTCGAAAAGGCAGGTGTGGGTGTTCACAGTTGTTGGCCGCGAGGTTCCCAGAGACCAAGAACCGAGAGCCAGCACGCGCCCCCGCGAACGGCCCCAATCGCGCGACGAGGGTTCTACGACGTTCTTCCAATGTCGGCTAAAGTCTTGCCCAGATGCGGATTGCTTCGGCGCTCGCCGACGCGTGGCCCAAGGCCGGTCCGAAAGAACAATTCCCTTGCCTCGGCGTTCGCCATCATCTTCGCTGTCTGCCTCGCCCAGTCACGGGCAAGCCGCTCCGTGACGAGGTAGCCGAGTTCCGCCGCGGCGATCGCAGGCTAGTGACGGTTGCAGCCGCTGTGACGGGCGTGCCGCTCATCGTGGCGCTGGTCGCCCAGGCCCTGCGGATTCAACCGGTCGATGCAACACATTCGCTGAACATCTCAGCGGGTGTATGGAAGCCGAGCGTCTTGCGCGGCCTCTCGTTCAATTGTCTCCCGATCGCGTTGAGTTGAAGCTGGGAGAACCCTGAGATGTCCATGCCCTTCGGCATGTACTGCCTGAGCAATCCATTCGTGTTCTCGTTGCTTCCACGCTGCCACGGGTTCTGCGGATCGCAGAAGTACACCTGAACGTCGGTGGCCAACGTGAACTTCTTGTGAGCGTGCATCTCCGTGCCTCTGTCCCAGGTCAGTGACTTGTAGAGCTCCTGCGGCAGCTTGCGGGCGTTCTTGATGAGTGCGTTGACGACGGTCTGAGAGTCCTTGCCATCCAGCTTGACCAGCATCACGTATCGCGTTTGGCGCTCAACCAGCGTGGCGATCTGGCTGTTGGCGCTTCCGAAGAGCAGGTCGCCTTCCCAGTGGCCGGGAACCGCTCGATCTTCAACCGTGACTGGCCGCTCGCTGATGGTGACGGCGTCAACGATTCTTCCGTGGACGTCAGTCTTCTGCGTGTACTGGCGTGAGCGGCGCATGCCCCGGGTACGCCGGAGATGCTGCAACAGCTCCTTCTTCAACGCCCCGCGGGCTTGAATGAACAGGCTGCGGTAGATGGTCTCGTGGGACACGTGGCAGGTCTCGTTGCTCGGGTAAGTATGCTTGAGCCATCCGGCAATCTGCTCCGGAGACCATTGCAGTCGAAGCTTCTCCGTGACGATGCGCGCCAGGTCCCGGTTCTCAGCCAGCCTGCAGCGCTTGGGTCGACGAGCCCGATCCCAGGCTGCCTGGTCGGCCCGAGTCGCCCGATAGCACCCGGCACCACCGTTGCGCTTGATCTCGCGGCTGATGGTGGATGGCGCTCGCCCGAGGATCACCGCGATCGAGCGAATCGAGAACCCAGCCGCCATGGCTCGCGAGATCTCCTCGCGCTCGGCGAGCGTCAGCGCCATCGATGAACGGCTTCGCTCCGGTGGTCGAATACCGCCGATACGGGACAGAATCTTTTGTACGGACGTGTGTGCCCGGTTGAACAGTTGGGCAATCTGATGCAGGGTCCAGCCCTGCCTCCATCGCTCCCACATCAATGCCTTCTGGCTGTCTGTGTAGTAGGTTCGCGTCCGGTAAGCCATCTGCAACACTCCTTCTGCCTACGGCAGTCATCAGTGTGTTGCATCGACCGGTTGAATCCGCACCTGATATGGGTGATTCCCGGCTGCAACCCAAATCCCTACGCTCAAAGCGTCTGCGCCGTTGTCGGATACAACCTGGCGCTTCCGCTGATGGTCGTTGGCGCCGGCGGCCTGCTCATCGCTTCGCTGATTGCACTTTTGTCGGGCCCGCGGCTGTTGCTCGCTTGGTTCGCGTCGCGCCGCACCAAGAGGGCGCCACACAGAGCCGGCTCCCATGATCGGGAGGCAGAATGCGGGCCACAACCAGACATTCGAAGCTGATGACCACTGACTGACGCCATCGTCGCGAGGTATCGCATTCTCGCCTGACCCACTTGCTGATTGCGGCTCTGGGCCCGTCGCGCGAACATCAGGTCGTCATGTGATTTCCGCACCGCTTAGTTCGGCATCCAAGCGCACTCGTAGCAAGGCCAGCACCCTTTGCATGGCCTCGATATCTTCGACCTTGATATCTGAAGCCAACCGGTTCATCCACGGAGTGTTAAGCGCCATGGCTTGGTCGAAGGCCCCTCGCCCCTTTTCAGTCATTTCCACCAGCGAAGCTCGCCGATGGTGGGGATTTGGAGCCATGGCAACAAACCCCTCCCGTACTAGGTCGTTGACGACGCGCTGAACGTTTTGGCGGTTGGCGCCCATGTCACGCGCCAACCAAGCGACCGGCTGAGGACGTTCCGCCGCGACGATTGTCCCAAGTACCTGCCACCGCGAACTTGTCAGTCCCAGCTGCGCCACCAAACGGTCGCCAGCTGCCATCAAGCTGGTTGAAGTGCGGAACAAGGCGAGGACGGTGTCGCGCATCGCAGCGGCTGCGGTTGGAGTTGGAGTCGGAGAAATTCTTCGCATGCGTTAATTTTGCCATCAATGACCTCATCGTCCGACATGACAACATAATGTCAATTGGGTATCATAGACCACATGGATTTATACATCATCAAAGGAACGAACATGACCGTTATGAAAGATGACGCCGCGCGGCGCGCCGCTGCACAGCACACCGTGGCCGAGCACCTGCGCCTTACTGCAGCGGGACAGGTCGAAGAATGGGCGAAACTTTTCGCCCCTGACGCTGTTCTCGAGTTTCCCTACGCACCGCCAGGAGTACCAATGAAGGTGACTGGGCGAGACGCTTTGGTCGCGCACATGAGCAACTTTCCCAAAATATTTGACGTTGAATTTGTCGATATGACATTTCACGAAACGGTCGACCCAAGTCTGGTTGTCGTCGAATTCCGGTCGAAGGGCACGGCGCGACCGACCGGCAAGCCTTACGAACAGACGTGCATCTCCGTCGTCCGCACTGATAGCGACTCGTACATCACCCACTACCTAGACTATTGGAATCCTCTAGTCGCAATCGAGGCGCTCACGCCCCACGATGCGTCATCGGCTCCCATCCGCGGGGTAAATTTCGAGAGCTGAGCGAAGCCTGCGCGTTCTTTTGACCGAATCTGCAAGACTGGGGCTGGCTCGGGCCTGACATCTGACCTATGTGGTATTCCGCTGCCAAGTAGCAATGAGTTGCGCCCGAACTGCCTCACGTCGCGGGCAGTCGGCACCAGACTCGCGCGGGCCGCAAGTCAGAGAGCACGAGCATCAGCCAGAACCCGGCCAAGCCCGGTCTCTCAAACTCAAGGCCCGATTGGCCATGCTGGCGGCCGATATGCAACGAGCGCCCACACGCACCGCCGCGTGTGCTCTTGCCCAGTCTGAGCGCTGAAGGCCAGACAACTAGAACATTGTCGACCGATGTGCGGCGACTCCGGCCATAGCGCCGTCCGAGACCGCTAAAGCCACGCTACCGGCCGCTCGTGCCGCATCCCCACAAGCAAAGACGTTCGGTATAGAGGTCTGCTGCATGGCATCCACTCGGATGAATGCCCCCATGGGGCCTTGACCCAGCGCACAACCCAGTTGAGCCGCGACCGGGCTGGCGACGTGCGAGCGAGGCTGGGTGAAGAGGCCGTTCATGGACAGCGTCCGCCCATCGTCCAACACCACGTCGGCCACACCTTCGATGCGAACAATGCGGGCCGCCTCGACCTGCGTGCCACGACGCGCGAAAGTGGCCAGGTCCTCGTCGGACGGACGATAGGCTTCGTTGAGGAACAGGGTGGGCTTCCCCCAGTCAGGCAGCATGATGGCGTGGTGTTGCGCAACCTCAGACGCCGCGATGATGCCGATTGGCCCGGCTTCCAGTTCATAGCCATGGCAATAGGGGCAGTGGAAGATGCTGCGACCCCAGCGCTCGGCCAGGCCCGAAACGGTCGGCAGCTCATCACGCACACCGATGGCGAGCACCAGTCGTGCTGCCTCCACGGTGTGTTCCCCGACGCGAAAGGCGAAGCGACCATCGTCGCCCTGTCGCGCGTCCTCTGCCATCCCATCCATCCATCGCACGGTGGGATACCCAAGCAACTGCCGCCGAGCTTCCGCCGCGATGGCGCCTGGTGCCATCCCGTCGCGGGACAGAAATCCATGCGAGGTGCCTTCGGCCTCATCGACGAAACGGTTGCGGCGCAGCCCGGCGTCCACCACGAGGACGTGCCGGCGGGCCCTGGCCAGCTGCAGGGCGGCGGACAGACCCGCATAGCTGCCACCGATGACGGCGAATTCAGTCTTGACCATGGTGGTCCTCCAAGCGATGGGTGGTGGGCGCCCCCGCACGTTTGTGCGCCCTCAGACGGTTGTCAAATCCGCGCGACAGTTCGGCCAGCGTGATTCCTTCAAGGCGCGCCAGCAGGGAGGCCTCTGCCTGCTGCATGGCGGTCCGCAGCGAATCGTTGACTACTTGGGCGACTAGGCATTCCGGCCGGTCCTCCCGGAATCCGAGGGACACCAGCGCAGGCGCGCCAAGCGCCGTATGCACATCGCGCAGCGTGACACTTTCCAACGGCACGACCATCATCCAGCCGCCGCCATGCCCTTTCTCGGACATGACGAAGCCTGCCTCGCGCAGACCGACCATCAGCCGCCGAAGCACGACAGGGTTGGTGCTCATTGCAGAGGCAAGGGCTTCGGAGGTGAGAGGCGCGTCGGCTTGCGCCAAGTGCAGGAGGACGTGCAGAACATCAGATAGGTGACTGCTTGGTTTCATGCAACTATCGTAGTTGCATGACAAATACCTTTGTCGAGCAAGGGCCAAACGGCGAGGTTGCTGCGGTTGAACCCGCTACTGGCCCGAGCTAGTGCCGAGGCGGAGATGGCAGGATGCGGCCATGAACAGGCCTTCGCAGGTTGTGGCAAATTCCACTGACAGCGGATGTTCCGCGGAGTTCGCCCCTAGGAGCCTCTCAGGCAACATTCGGGCATGAGACGACAAGGCTGGAGCCCATCTCGATGGCAATTGAAATCATCACGGAGCGTTTGCATCTTCGGCAGTGGAAGGATGCGGACCGAGCGCCGTATGCGGCCCTGAACATGGACCCGGTCGTCATGCGGTTCTTCCCAAGTCTGCAGGCCCGCGAGGGGAGCGACAACGACATCGAAAGGTGGAGCGCCGAACTCGTTGACCGGGGTTGGAGCAATTGGGCAGTGGAGACCCGCGCATCCGGGAACTTCATCGGCTTCATTGGACTGACTGTTCCCAGGCGTGCGTTGGCGTTCATGCCATGTGTGGAACTCGGCTATCGGCTGGCCCGGGAGCACTGGGGCAAGGGGTATGCCACGGAAGGTGCCAAGGCGGCGCTGCGCGTGGGGTTCGACCGACTAGGACTCCAAGAGATTGTTTCGTTCACGGCAAATGTCAATCTTCCCTCGCGCGCGGTAATGGAGCGCGTTGGCATGACCAATTCCGACGCAGACTTCGACTATCCGAATCCGGCGTTGTCGGACGAGCTAAAAAAACACTGCTTGTATCGACTTAGCCGCGAGAGGTGGCTTCGGGTAACAGCCACTGACGCAGCTTCTGGGATCCGCAGCATGAAGCCGTAGTCTTCCTTGAAGGTCTGCTTCCGCGAAACGGCTACTTCCGCTTTGGGCCGAGGCTGTGTAGAAACACGTTGGGAGCCGAGCAGGCGGAGCTCGAGCGCTAGCTTGAAGCGCTGCGGCGCGAGGTCAGGCAACTGCAGCTTGAGAGGGACCTCTTGAACAAGGCCAATGAACTGTTAAAAAAAGGCCTCGGCGTCGATCTGCAACTCCTGACCAACTGGGAGAAGACGCTGCTGATTGACGCCCTCAGGGAGCACTATGGCCTGCCAGAGCTCCTTGCCAAGTTGGGTCTTGCGCGTAGCTCGTACTTTTACCATCGAGCCCGTACAACCGTGGGCGACAAGTACCTCTCGGCTCGGCAAGCCATCACCGCCATCTTTGAGTCGAATCTTCGCTGCTACGGCCACCGCAGGCTGCAGGTTTCGCTCCCAGGCAGCGAGTCCCCATCTCTGAGAAGGTGGTGCAGCGGCTGATGAAACAGGAAAGCCTGGTTGTTGCGAAGCCCAAGCGGCGCAGATACGCGTCCTACCTTGGCGAGATCGGTCCGGGCAATCATCGATTGCTTCGATGGGATGGTAGTGAGCTGGACCATTGGAACCAGCCCAGGCGCTGCGCGGTGAACACGATGCTGAATGCTGCCATCGAGACGGTGGCACAAACCACCGATCGGCCTGTGGTCCACTCCGATCGCGGTGGCCACTACCGCTGGCCAGGCTGGCTCTCAAGAATGAGCGAAGCAAACCTCATTCGCTCTATGTCACGCAAGGCGTGCTCACCTGACAACGCAGCCTGTGAAGGCTTCTTCGGTAGGCTGAAATCGGAACTGTTCTATCCTCGGAACTGGCAGGCCACGACCATTGAGCAGTTCATTGAAGTAGTTGATTCCTACATCCGCTGGTACAACGAAAAGCGGATCAAGATCTCCCTTGGCTCGCTCAGCCCTGTCGAATACCGGGGGGCCTTGGACTTGCGGCATAAAACCAGTCCAAGTTTTTATCCGCACCCCCTCGCCGGGGTTAGTGGGTCACTTCTAGATCGAAATCAACACGAAAAGGTCTATCAAAGCGCAAACAGCCGACAGGGCCGGGAAGCCCCGCGGGGGGCTCCGCGCACTGCTAGAAGGCGGGCAGAGTCCCGTAGGGGAACGGCCGGGCGAAGGAGCTGTGCAATATCCACGGACGGTGTAGACGGAGGACTTCAACCTACACCTGGTGGATACGGAAAGCTGCTTCGGAGCGGGCCCTGCAGCCGTTCAGGTCACATAGCTCGACCAAGTCGCCGCAGCGGCCGCTCAACGCTGACATGATGGTGTCTCAAGGAGAGCAAATCGATCATGCGGACACCCGCTCGATG
Source organism: Variovorax saccharolyticus (assembly GCF_030316765.1). Lineage (GTDB taxonomy): Bacteria > Pseudomonadota > Gammaproteobacteria > Burkholderiales > Burkholderiaceae_C > Variovorax > Variovorax saccharolyticus. The sequence goes on along the minus strand of NZ_JASZYT010000016.1, from coordinate 68,778 downwards.
AAAGGACTGAGCACGGCTGGGAGGCGGGCAACGCAAAAAGTGCCGCCACGGCCCCAGCGCGCCTGCGGCTTGTTGCCGGTAGGAAGCGCCAAGAGGCTTTGACACTCTGCCCGTCTCCGATCAAGCTGCTTGCATGCTGCAAGAACGGATCGAACCGGCCCCGTGGGTGCCTCTAAGTTGTTCGCCGAAGCGACCGGGTACCTACGAATTGCTTCATACGGCTTTCAGATGCTTCGCGCACTGGGATGGGAATAATTGGACTGCCCACGCGGAAGACCATGGGCATTTCACATGCAACCTTGGCGATCTACGATCTGCATCCCACTGGCGCGGCTTGACAAGAGATGCGCAAGGCAGCCGCATTCAGGTCAGAGCTGGCCGCCTCTATGGCATGGCTGGGCCAGACGCCGATCCAATTTTGAATCGGGAATGCAATGCGGATCTAGATGTAGTACGAATGCGCACAGCTTAGAGTACCCCGCCGCTTGCATCGCTCCAGCCGCGAGGAGCAAGTTTTCCACTGTTGCCGCGGGCGGCTCTGTGAACAAGAAGGCTCGCAGAGCCGCAAGCCGTTGCCAGCCGCGTTTTTCTCTAGGCACTGTATGCAAAGCGACATCGGGCCATCCACCGTTCGCCGATCGAGGCAGGGACGGTCTGCAACACAGCCAAGCGCGGCTGGTTCGAGGAGCTACTCAAGGCGCCCAGTTGTGCGATGCCCCTGCTTCGTCTCAAGCAACACGTCCTCAATGCGGTTTTGCAGTGCATATCGAATCAGTTCCGCCGCACTCGTGACATGGAGCTTCTCCTGAATGCGAGTCTTATGGGTGCTCACCGTTTTCGCTGAAAGATGAAGCGCGCGGCCGATTTCCGTCAGCCGATGTCCGGCCGCGAATCGTTGCAAGATGTCGAGCTCGCGATCAGTCAGCCGCGCATGGGAGGGAGCAGATGCCTCGTTGAGCTGCCGAATCACCGTTCCGGCAAGGCTTTCCGCGACATAAGCCCCGCCGGCCGCCACCTTGCGCACGGCGTGGATTAATTCCGTCGCTGCCATGTCCTTGGTGGCATAGCCATCAGCGCCTGCCTTGAACGCCCGCCTCGCATATTGCTCCTCCGCGAGCATGCTCAACACGAGGACTCGCACCCCAGGGAACTCGATCTTGATACGCCTTATCAACTCAAGGCCGTTCATCCCCGGCATGGAAAGGTCGACCAGCGCCAAATCGAACTTGCTCTTGTGCAGCAATTCGAGCGCCTGAAATCCCGTCTCCGCTTCAACCGCAGCCCAGTTGCTGCCCTTTGGACAGAGCAAGTGCTTCAGGCCTTCCCGAACAATCGCATGATCGTCGACGAGAAGCACCCGAAAGTCCGGCGTTGTCGTGGGAGTCGTTGTCAAAAATGGAATTCCCATGACCTCGCGATCGGAGCGTGTGCCGACTGATGACTATCGACGTTGCAGACGGGTTGCAGGTCGCGCCTAGGTGGCATGGGTCTCTAAGCAAGTTCGCCAAGTCAAGGCCAATGATTGCATCGGAACGCCACGCCGCCACGACGCGGGGTTGCGTCATTTCATGCTTGCTATTCAGCGACTAATGACACCTATTTGAGGATCACTCCGAGCCGAGTCGGTTTTCGAGTGATCCTCCGCAGGCCAAGCAAGCCGCGATGCTCGTGTTAGCCCGGCTGCTCGCCCGGGGCGCGGATGTCCCGCGCCGGTTCGGCTCGAAGCATACGATGAGCGGCGTGCGTTTCCTGGCCTTGCCCTGAGCCCTGCAATCGGCTTCAGTCGCCTTCAGGGCCGAGAACCTGCGGCCTTCCGTCGTGATGATGATCGCCGGCACGCCTTGGCCAGCCAGGTAGTCACGCACGGAGTTTGCACGTGTCAGGGACAGGCGCTGGGTGAACTCGTTGGTGCCCATCGGATCGGTGTGCCCGACAATGAAGATCGTGCGTAGCCGGATGCCCGAAGACTTGAGCTCCGCAGCGTGTTGTCGATGTGGGTTGCGGCCAGACGCTGCCGGCGGGGGCGCGACGGCACCGCCGGCGGCATGGCTGCAGGCGCGGGCGCCTGCGCCACCTGTGGGGCCGGTCCGAAGGGAATCAGCAGGCCCTTGTGAATTCTTCGAGGATGATTGGAGTTGCGAGACCGCCCGGTGCGGTCTCGCACTACCGTGCCCTAAAAAGTGGCGCCCGGTATCCGTTGGAACGATGCCCGGGCCTCGCGCCGCGAGGCCTTACGAGGGCCGAAGAATACGACACTGCATGCTTCCACGCGTCTAGGCTCGCCTTGTTTCCTTGAAGCAAAGCTCTTTGCGGCGCTAAGCGCTACTCTGAGCTTAGAAGGCTCGCGCGGATTTGGTCGCCGGCGGTCTCATCTTCACTGCCGTAGCCATCGCCGAGCACCGCGCATTCAGCGACCACGCTTTCCGCGAAAAGTTGGACAGCGGCGGGGAACGCGTCGCCGGGTTTGAGAAGGCCAGACATAACAGCCAGATCGGCGAAAACCTCGGCGCGGTCTCGATTGGTTTCCATCCCGAGAATGCTACGCCTCGTGCAACCGATGTCCAGCACCTACGGTGTAAGTTTTGTGTCCCTCCCTGAGATGGTGAGCGAAGTTCGAGCCTCGGCTGCGAACCAAAAACGCGGGCATGTAGGGGATTCCTTGCACCAGGAGGAGTCCAATCCGGTCTTGGCCTGTGCCGCCTACATCGATGCTTTGATCTTCCTTTCGTCAAGGAGGCTAGATGTCCAGGCTCGTATTCGCTTACGGCGATGAGCGATTCATCTGTGGCGCAGTGGAGGAACGGCCCGGGCTGTTTCGAGCTCAACTTGAAAGGTTGCGTCCGTGGCCTGAGCCGGAAATTCTTCTGCTCGCGCAGGGCTCTCGGGGATTTCAATCTGAGTGGGCGGCCCTTCGATGGGCGGAGCAGATGGCTGTGCGCTGGGTCCAGCAGCAACGTAGCCTACGGGCCGGTGTCGGACTTCGCTAGACATCGCAGCCGGTGGCTATCGGGTTCCAATCGCTCGCGCTGGCCGTCAAGCATCATGATGACGTGCGCTTCGTGTAACCCGTTGAAGGATCGGATCAGCCTGGCTCTCGTCCTCGGGCGATAGATGCAGCACACCACGAAGGCCATTCCAGGCTCCTCGGTCATGTGTTCGAACAGCTTCAGGGCCGCGGCGCTACCGCCCGCGGACGCGCCGATGCCGACCACAGGGAATTGCAGAGAGGAGCGCCGCGCCTCCGCTCCGTCGTGCAAGGGTCGGTATCGTTTCTCCCCGTGTGCCGGATCACGCCGCCTCTCCTGTGCGACGGACGATGAAGACGACATTGTGCGCGAACGGCAGCTTCCGCAAGCTGCGAATCGGCGCTCCGGGCCCTGAGACCTCGATGTGATCACGCGCGAACGTTTGAGGAGCCAGATGAACCTGCGGCGGCGTTGTTGCGAAGCGCTTCGACGACCAGATTCAATGCGGGCGAAGCGCGGCGGCTAGCGTAGTAGAGGTGATACCCCGGATAACACATTGACCAGGCGTCAAGACAGGTCTCGAGTTGACCGGCCTCAATCGAGAGACGAACCAAATCTTCGGGAAGCCACGCGAGCCCATGCCCCGCGACCGCGGCTGACACCATGAGGTCATTGTTGTTGAAGACAAGGCGGCCATTGACGTGATTGACTACGGTGTGGGTCCCTTGCGAAAACTCCCAGTTCAAAAGCCCGCCGTGCGTCGGCAGGCGCATTGCGATGCAGTCATGCTTGTCCAGTTCAGCCGGGCTCTCTGGCCGTCCGTGCTCCGCGAAGTAACTGGGCGCGCCGACAACGACCAGTCGGAGATCCGGCGCGATCCTGACAGCGATCATGTCTTTCGCCACATCGCCCCCAAGCCGAATACCGATGTCGAAGCGATCGGCCACGATGTCGGTGAAGCGGTTGTCCGCGCTGACCTCTATCTTGATGTCCGGGTATTGCGCCAGCCAAGGCAGCAGCCGCGGCCAGATCAGCGTTTTCACCGCGTGCTCCGTGGCGGTAATTCGGACAAGACCAGCTGGCTTGCCGCGTAGCTCGCCTAGGACAGCTAGTTCTGCCTCGATGTCGGCAAAACGCGGGGCGACCGTCTGAAACAAGCGCTCTCCCGCTTCGGTCGGTGAGACGCTGCGCGTTGTCCGGTTCAGCAGCTTCAGGTCGAGCCGGCCTTCAAGGTTCCGGATCGTCTGGCTCAGCGAGGACTGGGTGATGCCGAGCTGCGCCGCGGCCCGCGTGAAGCTTCCGGCCCGCACCACCGCGGCAAATGCCGCCAGATCGTCCAAACGCCCCATTCATCGATTCCTCTACTAAGTCCATGTCAGTTTAGCAGTCTAGTCAATAAATGGGGCAAGACCTAAATTCAATCCATCGCAACGAATCTGATTGAGACCTTAATGAAAACCCGCCAACTTGGAACCAACGGGCCTGTCGTTTCTGCCCTCGGTCTTGGCTGCATGGGGCTCAGCTTTGGCCTCGGCCCGGCCGCCGATCGTCAGGAAGGCATCGCGATGATCCGCGACGCCGCTGCGCGCGGCGTGACCCTGTTTGATACGGCCGAAGGCTACGGCCCGTTCACCAACGAAAAGCTCGTTGGCGAAGCCCTTGAGCCCATTCGAGACCAGGTCACTATTGCAACAAAGTTTGGATTCAAGCTCGATGAGAGCGGCGCCATCGTCGGCCTCGACAGCCGCCCCTCACATATCCGCGATGTGGTCGAAGCGTCGCTGAAGCGTCTGCGCACCGATCGCATCGATTTGCTTTACCAGCACCGGGTCGATCCGGCCGTGCCGATCGAAGACGTTGCGGGCACCGTGAAGGACCTCATTGCCGAAGGCAAGGTCAAGCACTTCGGCCTGTCGGAGGCTGGCGCTGCAACGATCCGCCGCGCTCACGCTGTTCAGCCGGTCGCCGCGATCCAGAACCACTATTCGCTCTGGATGCGCGAGCCAGAAGACGCGCTCCTCGATCTCTGCGACGAACTCGGCATCGGCTTCGTCGCTTGGGGGCCCCTGGGTCAAGGCTTCCTCACCGGGCAGATCACCCCAGATACGAAGTTCGAAGATGCGAACGATCTGCGTGCCAGCTTCCCGCGTTTCACGCCGGAGGCGCTCCAGGCCAACTTTGCCGTCGTCGAATTCCTGCGAGGGCTCGGCGCGCGCAAGGGCTGCACCCCAGCCCAGATCGCGCTCGCATGGCTGCTGGCGCAGCGGCCCTATCTCGTTCCGATACCGGGCGCGACGAAGTCTGTGCACCTTGACGACAACCTTGCGGCAGCAGACCTCGTTCTGACGCCCAACGACGTGAAGGAGATCGATACGGCTTTCGCCACCATCGATGTCAAAGGCGCGCCGCTCTCCGAAGGTCTTACCGCGATGGAAGACAAGTGAAGAACTGAAGATGATGAACATCCTGATCGTCGGGGCCAACGGGCAACTGGCTCGTCACACGACAGCCCGATTGCTGGCTGAGACCGATGCCCATCTGACGCTGTTTCTGCGGCGCGCTTCACGCTTGCCGAAGCCGGCCCCTGCCCGCGTCACCATCGTTGAAGGCGATGCGACCAATGAGGCAGCGCTCACCGTTGCCATGAAAGGCCAGGACGCTGTCTACGCCAGTCTCGCCGGCGAGATGGGACAGCAAGCGCGCGCCATCGTTGGTGCGATGCATAGAGCCGGACTGAAACGCCTGATCTTCATCAGCTCGATGGGGATCTATGGGGAGGTGCCGGGCGAGAGCTACAGGAGCATTCTTGATCCCTACCGCGATTCGGCGGCCGTGATTGAGGCTTCGGACCTTGACTACACGATCCTGCGGCCGGGCTGGTTCACCCGCGACCCGTCGATCGACTTCACGATCACCCAGAAGGGCGAGCCGTTCAAGGGCCACGACGTCTCCATGAACAGTCTCGCCTACCTCATTGCCAAGCTTTGCCTGTCGCCGTCGCTGCACGTCCGCAGCAGCCTCGGCGTCAGCAATTAATCCGGTCCCACAACAGAAAAGGAACACATCATGCAACAGCGTCAGCTCGGCAAGAGCGGCCTCTCCGTTTCCACGCTCGGCCTCGGCTGCATGGGCCTTAGCTACGGCTACGGCCCCGCGACCGACACGTCCGAAGCGATAAAGCTGATCCGGGCGGCGTTTGATCGCGGCGTTACCTTCTTCGACAGCGCGGAAGCCTACGGGCCATTCATCAACGAAAGCGTCGTTGGCGAAGCGCTCGAACCCATGCGCGACAAGGTCGTGATCGCGACCAAGTTCGGCTTCAAGGAGGGAGATACGCGAAAGGGCCTCGACTCGCGGCCGGAGCGTATCCGCCAGGTCGCAGAAGAAGCGCTGAAGCGTCTGCGCACGGACCGCATCGATCTTTTCTACCAACACCGCACCGACCCGAACGTGCCGATCGATGATGTTGCTGGAACAGTCAAGCAACTGATCGAGGAGGGCAAGGTCAAGCACTTCGGTCTCTCGGAAGCTGGAGTTGAAAGCATCCGCCGTGCGCATGCCGTGCAACCCGTCACCGCGCTCCAGAGCGAATACTCGCTGTGGTGGCGCGCGCCCGAGAAGGAGATTCTTCCGTTGCTGGAAGAACTGGGCATCGGCTTCGTGCCGTTCAGCCCGCTCGGCAAGGGGTTCCTTACCGGTGCCATCGACGAAAAAACTGCTTTTGGTGCAACAGATTTCCGCAACAGCGTCCCGCGCTTTGCGCCGGAAGCGCGCCAGGCGAACCGCGCGCTGGTCGACAGCCTTGCCAGCATCGCGTCGCGCAAAGGTGTGACCCCTGCCCAGTTGGCGCTTGCATGGCTGCTGGCGCAAAAACCTTGGATCGTGCCGATCCCCGGCACCACCAAGCTGCACAGGCTTGAAGAGAACATTGGCGCAGCGGACGTATCGCTGAGCGCAGAGGACCTTGCCGAGATCGAAGCAGCGGTTCAGCAGACGCCCGTCCAGGGCGAGCGCTACTCCGCAGACCGGCAAAAGCTCGTCGGACGCTGACGCAGACAGGCGCGGATGGTCCGCGCCCTCAATCACACATACGAAGGGATAGGTCCATGAAAGAAGTCGTTGTACTGATCGGCGCAGGCTCCATTGGCCAGGCAGTTGCGCGGCGCGTGAGCGCGGGCCGCAGGATCCTTCTGGCTGACCTCAAGAAGGAAAATGCAGACCGCGCCGCCGAGGTGTTGCTCGGTGCCGGCTTTGAAGTCGAGACCGGAACGGTCGATGTCTCGAAGCGCGAATCCGTTCATGCTCTTGCTGAGCAGGCCGCTGCGCTCGGCCCCATCAGCCGCGTCATCCATGCGGCCGGCGTCTCGCCTTCGCAGGCGTCGCCGGAAACCATCCTGCATGTCGACCTCTACGGGACGGCGCTCGTGCTCGAAGAATTCGGCAACCAGATCGCAGCCGGAGGATCCGGCGTCGTCATTGCTTCGCAATCCGGCCACCGCCTCGGCGCGCTGAGCGAAGAGCAGAACCAGGCGCTTGCGTTGACCCCTGCCGACGATCTCTTGCAGCTTGCATTCTTGCGGGCTGACCAGATCAAGGACTCCCTCCATGCCTATCAGCTCTCCAAGCGCGCCAACGCGCTGCGTGTGATGGCAGAAGCCGTGCGCTGGGGCAAACGCGGCGCGAGGGTCAACACCATCAGCCCCGGGATCATCTTCACGCCGCTCGCGCGGGATGAGCTCACGGGGCCGCGCGGTGAAGGTTATCGCCGCATGCTCGATCTGAGCCCCGCGGGACGCGGCGGCACACCCGACGAAGTCGGCGCCATTGCGGCACTGCTGATGGGGCCGGAAGGCACTTTCTTCACGGGGAGCGACATCCTGATGGATGGCGGTGTCACTGCCTCCTTCTTCTTCGGCGAACTCGCCCCTAGTGAAAAGACGAAGAAGGCAGAGTCATGAAGATCGTTGATGACGCCGCGCGAACGAGCCATGCCAACTGGAAAAGGCGAGCCCTGCAATGGACCGCAGGCGCATTAATGGCAGCCATGGCCACGGTGCAGACGGCGGAGGCTGCGCCACCAACTGCTTCGACGCAGTCGTACCTGGACAAGCGCCTGAACATGGCCTTTGTTTTGGTCCCCGCGGGAAGCTTCCGGATGGGCGCCGGCGATCAGGAGCGGGAAGCGGGCACTTCAGAGCGCCCGCGTCATGAAGTGCACATCAGCCGCTCGTTCTACATGGCCCGCCATGAAGTAACACAGGCGCAGTGGGAGATGGTGATGGAGAAGAGCCCTTTTGAAGGCTCGCGCTCAAACCCGTTCTACGACCTGCCCGGCATGGCGCAGCGCCTACGCCGGCCTGACCAACCGGCCACAGTGTCGTGGAACGAGGCACAGGCGTTCATTGCGCGCCTCAACGCAAAAGAGGCGCGACCCGTCTACAGGTTGCCAACTGAGGCCGAGTGGGAGTACGCGGCCCGCGCCGGAACGAGCACACTCTATTCGTTTGGCGACAACGAAAAGGACTTGGCCAACCATGCCTGGTACGGCGAGGATTTTGTCAGTGGCGCTACTCACCCTGTCGGGCAGAAAAAGCCCAATCCTTGGGGACTCTATGACATGCATGGCAATGTATGGGAATGGGCTTCCGACTGGTATGGCCCTTATTCCGCGAATGCAGCAACCGATCCTGCTGGGCCTGCATCCGGTACCAGCAAGGTCGTTCGCGGTGGAAGCTGGCATTCAAGCTCAGGTGGCTGGAACTCGTCGATCCGCAAGCCATATCCACCGGACTATCGCGGCATCAGCATCGGTCTTCGGCTGGTGCGCATCGAACCGCCAACGCACTGAGCGGTCACACCTAACCCCACAAGGAGAACTCCCATGCTGCTCAAACGCGCCGGTTCACAGGCTTCGCAAAAAGGCCCTGAAGGCTATTTCACCGGCACTGTTCGAATCGATCCGCTTCACAGCGCCACTGATCCCGCACGCGTGTCGTGCGCCAACGTGACGTTCGAGCCAGGCGCCCGGTCGGCGTGGCACACCCATCCGCTCGGTCAAATCCTGGTCGTGACGGCTGGTTGCGGGTGGACCCAATGTGAAGGAGAGCCGATCGTCGAGATCAGGGCTGGCGATGTGATCTGGTGCCCGCCCGGCCACAAGCACTGGCATGGCGCAACGCCGACCACGGCCATGACGCACATGGCGATTCAGGAGTCGCTGGACGGCAAGGCTGTGAACTGGCTCGAAAAGGTGACCGACGAGGAATACCTCGGCGGTCCAGCCTGAGATGAGAGGAACGAGCAATGGACGATTTTGCTGACCGGACGCGCCGCGAAGCACTTGCCGCTGTGGCTGGATTTTCGCTCGGAAGCACGTTGACATCTTCTGCCTTTGGGCAGGGCATAGCCCGGCCTGAAGAGCCCGTTCTCGTTGCCTACTTCTCGCGGACCGGCAACACGCGTGTGGTTGCCGGCTTGATCCAACGCGCTTTTGGCGCGGACATGTTTGAGATCGTGCCAGCGAACCCCTACCCGGACGAATATCTCGCAACGGTTGAACAGGCGCGGCAGGAGCGTGACAAGGGCGTTGAACCGCCCCTCAAAGCGAAGGTGCCGGACATCGCCCGCTATGCGACTGTCTTCCTCGGCCTGCCCATCTGGGGCGAGACGGCCCCGCCGCTCATCCGCAGCTTTTTGTCATCCCACGATCTGAGTGCCAAAGCGCTCCTCCCGTTCATAACCCATGGAGGCTATGGCCTCGGCAACAGCGAGCGCGTCATCGCTCGCCACGCTCCCCGCGCTCAGCTACGGCCTGCCTTCACGATGCAGGCTGATCAGGAGCGGCAAACCATGGACCGCGTCAACGCCTGGCTGGGCAACCGACTGGCTAAACCCAGATAGCGAAGCAAAAGACACATCAAGGGAAGCGTTTGAAGGGGCGCTGCATCGGTGTGCTACGGCAAGCAGGGCTGCGCATGATCTTTGGTCTGAGGCCCTGTTGTATCCGATTCAGGCGGCGGTCCTCAATGTCCGGTCCTGGCCGAACTGAGTCCTCGGCCGCCGCCGAGCGAAAGACGGTTACCGCTGCGCAGGAGCCGCACGACGGGCGCTGATGGAGGGCAGGGGAGGGCCCGAAGCGGAAGTTCTATTCGCCAAGCTCGTCGCCAAAAAGCAGTCGTTCGATGGTCGCCCCTTCGTCGTCATTGATCGGCGACGACCTTCGCCTCCGCGGCAACCTTCTTCCACATCGCCAGTTCCTTTCGAAGCGTGAGCCGGAACTCCTCCGGGCTCCCGCCATCGAGCGTCAGCCCTCCCGCTTCCGAAAGCCGACTCGCTACATCCTTTGATTTCAGTGTTGCAGCAATCTCCTTGTTGATCCGATCGACCATGGTCTTGGGCATGTTGGCCGGTCCCATCACACCGAACATGACTCGGGTGTCGAACTGGGGCAATCCCATCTCTCGGAAGGTGGGCACGTCGGGTGCGAGTGCCGACCGCGCATCACCCGTGATGGCCAACGGATGAATCTTCGGTGATTTGAGCTGAGGCAGTGCGTTGATGAGGGTGTCCATCATCAGATCGACATCGCCCCCGAGGAGCGCTGTGATGGCCTGGCTGTTGCCGCGGTAGGGAACATGCACCAGCTTTACCTCGGCGGTCATGCTGAACAGCTCGGTGGCCATGTGGGCGGCGCCACCCTGGCCGGAGGACCCGAAGTTCAGCGCCCCGGGCTTGGTCTTGGCCTTAGCGATGAATTCGCTCAAGTTTTTCACTCCGACCGATTGGTTGACGAGCATGACGAGGGGGGCGCGGCCGACGAGCGAGATGGGGGTCAGATCCGCGTTGACATCGAATGTGAGCTTCGGATACACGGCCGGATTGACAGCGATCGCGCTCGACACGAACAGCAGCGTATGGCCATCGGGTTTGGACTTCGCGACGGCGTCCGCTGCAAGACTCCCGCCGGCTCCGGACTTGTTGTCGACGACGACCGGTTGTCCCATCCGTTCGGATAGGCCCTGCGCCACGACGCGAGACAGCACGTCGGTCGCACTTCCAGGCGCAAAGCCGACCATCATCTTGATGGGCTGAGCGGGGTACGTGCTCTGCGCCCCAGCGTTCGAGCCGGCCAGCGCGAGGGGCATTGCGGCCAAAAGCCACGTGCTTAGCTTCACCCTACCAAAATTACGCATGATTCTTTCCTTGGTTTCGCCGAACGTGGGAGCTCCCGGAGGGTCCGCTTCGTGTTCTCCATGTGGAAAATGGGGACCTTGGAGGATGGGCAGTCGACGAGCCTAGTTCGCGCTCAGCGAGAAGCCGCTGCCGGCCACTTGCGCCTTGCGCTCGCGTTGCGCCAGGCCGTTCACGAGGTCGACCACCGGGTGTCGCAGGCCGTAGCTGTCGTCTGCAGGCGTCGGCTTCAGCGCGTTGATCTTCTCGTCGCCGTACATATAGCGCAGCAGCAATTCATCGTCCCCGATGTTTTTGTAGCGCTGGCGCAGGCCTGGCAGCACCGGTTCGATGACGGGGGGAATGAGAGCTACGTCCTTCGATCCGTTGGCGATGATCCGGTCCTTGACGTTCGCATCCACCGGCAGCGGCAGCTCGCCGAAATAGCCGCAGACATACTTCTTCACTTCGTCCGGCACAACCTTGTAGCGCTCGCCGTTCAGCACGTTCATCACCGCCTGCGCAGAGATGATCGCGGGATAGGGCGTGACCATGATCGGCGAGCCAAGCTCCACGCGAACCCGTCCGATCTCCTCCAGCACTGCCGGCATCCTGTCCATCATGCCGGCGAGCTTGAGCTGCGATTCCAGGTTGCTCATTGCCCCGCCCGCGTACTGCGTGATGTAGTGGCTGGGCTCGTACTCGGCAGGCACGCCGACGGGCATCCCTTCCCGTTCTGCCAGTGCGCCGAGGTAGTCGCCCACCTCATCCAGCAGGCGGTCATCCACCACCACGTCGAAGCCGACCTCGCGCAGGTTGCGCGCGATCATCTGGCTGGCCGGCAGCGAGTTGCCATTGGCAAGCGGGTCCACCGCCGTGAGGATGCTGTCGGCGCCATGCACCGCGGCCTCGATCGCGAGCAGCGGTCCGAGCCCGGTCAGACAATGGGTATTGAACTCCAGTCGTGCGTTGTCGCCGATGGCAAGCTTCAGCGCCGGCACCAGCGTGCGCACCCGTTCGATCGTTAGGATGCCAGCCGCATCGGCGAGCGCGACGGCCTGCACGCCGAAACGCTCCACACCTTCACGCGCCTTGCTTGCGTACAAGGCGTCGTCATAGCCCGGCGCGATGTTGTAGCCGAGCCCGAGGGTCACATGGGCACCGAGGCGGCGCGCCGTGCCGATGCTGGAGGCGAGGTTTTCCGAGCACATCAAGGCGTCGAAGACCGCGATGTCGCGGATGCCGTTGGCGATCTGCCGTTCGACGAAGAGCTCGGAAATGTCATCGGCCACCGGAAAGAAGCCGCGCATCAGGTTGCTGCGCACGGCGCCGCGCATCGGCGTGTGCGTGATCCGCTCACGCAGCAGGCGGATGCGCTCGAACGGGTCCTGGTTCAGGAACAGGACGCTGGCATCGAACTGGACCAGCGCGATCGCCTGCATCGACAGGAAGCCGGCGCGGTCCATGCGCTCGGCGATCGGCAGCATGTGCTCGGTGCGCATGCGGGTGGCCCACAGACATTGCTGGCCGTCACGCAGGGTGTCGTCAGTCAGGTGGATCGTGCGGCGCTTGCCGGTGCGCGCGGTTTCCGCAGCGACGACTTTCTTGAGGTGTTCGAGCATGGCTGCACTCTTGCTCACTCGGGCTTGAAGTCGATCGACTTCAGCACGGCGCCAACGCGGTCGTAGTCGACGCGCAGCGACTTCACCAACTCGTCCGGCGTCCGCGGCTGGCCCGGTTCGAGGCCCAATTCCCTGAGTCGCTCGCGCGTCGCGGGTTGCGCCATCACCTTCAGGGCCGCTTCGCGCAGCCGGTTCTGCGCCGCTGCCGGCACGTCGGGCGTTACCCACAGTCCCTGCCAGCCCGTCGCTTCGAGTTGCGGGTAGCCGAGTTCGGCGAATGTCGGCACGTTGGGCAGCAGCGGCGAACGCTGCGGGAGGCTGACCGCGTAGGGGACGATCTTGCCGGCCTTGATCATCGGAATCGCGGTCGGGATCCCGTCGAACATCAGTGGTACGTGGCCACCCATCACGTCGGTGAGCGCGGGGGTCGAGCCTTTGTAGCCGACATGCGACATGTCGATGCCGGCAGCCTTGTTCAACTGCAGCCCCATCACATGCGACAGTGTGCCGGCGCTGTAGGAGGCATAGCTCACCTTGCCCGGAGATGTCTTGACATAGCTGATCACCTCGCCCAGGCTCTTCGCGGGTACCGACGGGTGACCCACCATCACGATGCCTGCGCGCCCAAGTTCGGCGAGCGGCTTAATTTCCTTGGCCATGTCGAAGCGCAGCTTGACGATATGAGGGATCTCGCTGACCAGCGCGTTGAGCGCGACGAGCACCGTATGGCCGTCGTGCGGCGCCTGCATCAAATCGTTCACTGCCACCGCACCACCGGCGCCGGGCTTCGGATCGACGACGACCGTCTGATTCAGTTCCTTTTGCAGGCCGTCCGCCAAAAGGCGCGCCACGATGTCGGTGGTCGCGCCGGCTGGCCCGGCCGCGACGATGCGAATCGGCTTGTCGGTGGGTACCTGTGCCAACGCGGCGGGCGAGGCCAGCACTGCGAAAGCGGCGGCAACGACGGCTCCCAGGGTGCGGCGAAGAATGGGCGGAGTCAGTTGTCGCTTCATGGGTTGTCTCTGATGTTTGTCGTTGATGGCGTTGCCTGAAGTCTGAACAACGTTACGCCAAAACACCAATGAAAACCCAAGCCAAGCCCATAACTCTTTGGTCATGGAGGCCCACCAACCTGGCGCCCGAGGCGGTCGCGGGAGCCAATCTATCGTGCCGAGGCCTCCACCAGACACTGGAAGAATTCGACCGCATAGGCGCTCGGTTCCGGCTCGACCAGCGTCATTGCCGAAATCGGGAGGACCAGCCCGGCCATGTCGATGTCGAGCACCTGCACGAGCCCGCGAGTCTCGGCACTGCGGGCAAGCCGTCTGGTTGACAGCGCAACCGCACCGTGGTCGCAAACCATGCCAAGCAACGAATCGAACGACACGGTCTCCACCAGCCTGGATGGCACGAGCACCCTGTTCCTGCGAAGCATCGCGTCGATCACGGCGCGCACCCGGGCCACACGGGGCGGCAATACCCACATCGAGTCGGCCAGATCGTGCAGTGTGGGTCGATCGGCGCGAGCCAGCGGATGGCCGGGCGCCACCATCCACACCATGGGGTCGACATACAGCGGCACGACGTGCAGATCGGCCGCGGCGCTCCGTTCCGGCGCCACGCCCATCACGACATCCAGCTTTCCAGCGCGCAGCAGGGGTAGCAATAGGTCGGGAGAGCCTTCCTGCACCGTGAGATCGAAAGCTGTCGTCGGTGTTCGCTGTCGTTGCAGGCGCTCGAACGCCATGGGTATGACCGATGTGGTGCCGTGCATAGCCCCTACCGCCACGCGCCAGACCTCGGGCTGGCCGATCGAGTCCAGTGCCAGGGCGGCGCGGTTCAGGTCTTCATGGACGGATTGCGCATGGCGGGTCAGACAAACGCCTTCAGGCGTGGGAACCAGCCCTTGGGGCGTCCGAGCAAAGAGTGACATCCCGAGCCCGCGTTCAAGTTCCGCCAGGGCCTTCGAGACGGCCGGCTGCGTTAGGTGCATGGCCTCGGCGACCCGGCCGACGTGGCGATGCTGGTCGAGTGCTACCAACAGGCGAAGTTGGCGCAGCTTGAGATGTCGCTGCAGAAAGGCCTGCGCGCTGACAGGTGGAGATGCTCGTGGGCGGCGGGTCGACATAACCAAAGAGTAATGCGCGCGGCCCAGGCTTTCATTGGTGTTTTCGAGCGGCTTTGACCAGACTTCGGTCAGCGCATCGCCCAACGAAACTCATCGGAGACCACCCCATGAACGCCATCCATGAAGGCAATCTGACCATCCGCAAGCTCACCCCGACCATCGGAGCCGAAGTGTTCGGCGTCGACTTGAGCAAGCCTGTGGCGCCCGGGGATTTGGCCCGCATCAAGCAAGCGCTGTGGGACAACCAGGTGATCTTCTTCCGCGACCAGCAGCTGTCGCCGCAGCAGCACATGAGCCTGGGCAAGCAATTCGGCTCGCTCCACGTGCACCCGGTCAAGCGCAGCCGCCATCCGGAGCACCCGGAGCTTCTGGTGGTTCATGCGGATGCAAATTCCACCCGTGCGACGGGCGAGAGCTGGCACACCGACGTGAGCTGCGACCAAGCGCCGCCCATGGCCAGCATGCTCCACTTGACGGATGTCCCGCCGGTGGGCGGCGACACGCTGTGGGCGAGCATGTACGCCGCCTACGATGCCCTGTCGACGAGCATGAAAACCTTGCTTGAGGGCCTGACTGCGATCCACGATGGCGCCAAGCCGTGGTTGAACGGTCTTGGCGTCAAGCCGGTGGATATTGCCTATTCACGCACTGAGCATCCGGTCGTGACGGTTCACCCCGAAACCGGCAGGAAGATCCTGTTCGTCAACAGTGGCTTCACTACCCACATTCCCCAACTCACCCGGGCAGAGAGCGATGCACTGCTTGGCTTTCTCTATGACCACTTGGCGCACCCTCTGTTCCAGTGTCGCTTTCGCTGGGAGCACAATTCGATCGCGTTCTGGGACAACCGATGCACGCAACATCACGCCTTGTGGGACTACTTCCCGGCGCGGCGGCATGGGCATCGGGTGACCATCAACGGCCATGCGCCTGCTGCGGCCGACCCGACACGGGTCGCGGTCCAGAGCCCGATGGCCGAGGCGGCCTGAACGCAGCGCATACCAATGGAGACGTCATGAACTTCGCAAGACTTCTTGTGCTGGCGGTCCTGGCGAGCGCCGCGATTGCCGCTCCGTTGCGTGCCGAGGAAGCATGGCCCGCCCGTCCCGTCCGCATGGTGATCGGCACGACCGCTGGGACCGGCGGCGACGTATTGCTGCGCCTGGTCGCCAACAGCATGTCGCAGTCGCTGATGCAGCCGGTCATCGTGGAGAACAAGGTCGGGGCCAATGGGCTCGTCGCCACGGCGGACGTCGCAAACTCCAGACCCGACGGCTACACGGTGCTGTTCGGCGGCGCCAGTGCAACAGTGATCAATCAGGCGCTGCAACCTGCGCTGGCCGTCAATGTGCTTGACAAGCTCAGCCCGGTCGCACAACTCGGCGCCGGTGGGGTCAATCTCGTCGTGGCGCCCGACTTTCCTGCCACCAACCTGCGTGAATTCATCGCCCATGCAAAGGCTCACCCCGGCCAGATCAACTACGCCACGTGGAGCGTAGGTTCCAGCGGCCACCTCGTGATGGAGTGGCTGAAGAACCGATATGGGCTCAATCTTTCGCATGTGCCGTACAAGTCGACGCCCCAGATTTATCAGGACATGGCAGGCGGGCTCGTCAAGGTCGCGTTCGTCGATGCCGCGAGTTCAGTCCCGCTGGTCAAGGCCGGGAAGATCAAGGCATTGGGCAACTCCGGCACTGCACGTGCGCCGGGCCTTGCAGACGTGCTGACGTTCAAGGAGCAAGACGTGGACTTCGCTGTGGACGGCTGGTACGGCGTCTTCGTTCCCAGGGCCACGCCGGACGCCGTCGTCAGCCGACTCCATCGCGAGATCATCAAGGTTCTGGCCGATCCGGAGATCCGAGCACGGATGCTTCAGCTCAATCTTTCAAGCCCACCGCCGAAGAGTTCAACCGAGTTCAAACAGATCGTGGCGGCCGATCTCAAGGTCTGGCAATCGATTGTCAGAACGAACGCCATCAAGGTGGATTGAGCACATGTCGACGCCGAGGGAACCTGAATACCCCAAGCTCGTCATGCCGGACACGGTCGAGCGGACCCGCGTGAAGATCTGGAGCAACGGAATTGCGCTGGATGCCGACCTCTATCGCCCGAAGGACCTTGGTGGAGACCGGCGTGCACCGGCAGTCGTGCTGTCCCACGGTTGGGGCGGGAGCAAATCGACCGGTGAGCGGTATGCGGCGAAGTTCGCAGAAGCCGGCATCGTGAGCCTTTGCTTTACCTACAGCGGATGGGCCGCCTCGGGGAGCCATGTGCTGCTGGTCGGCGATCGACCCGACTTGGAGGAGTCGAACGAGGTCGTCGCGAAGGTTCGCCTCGTCCGCGAAGTGGTCGATCCTGTTGAATGGCTGCAAAACTACCGGTCCGCCGTCGACTTCATCGAAGGAGAACCGAACGTGGATCCGGACCGCATCGGGGCATGGGGCACCAGCTTCGGCGGCGGCATCGCGATGCACCACACCGCGAACGACGACCGCATCAAGGTGCTGGCGATTCAAGTCGCGTCGCTCTCATCCGTTCTCAAGGGGCCGTTGGCCGCGCACGCCAGGCAGCGGGCCGTCGACATTGCCAGGGGCAGGATCGCGCCGGTGCCCCAAGGGATCGATGCCTATCCGGGGCTCGCCGGCACACCGCACTTGGCACGCTTTCTTCAGTACAACACCATCGACGAGGTGAGCAAGCTCAAGGTCCCCACGTTGATGATGGACGCGGGCAACGAAGAGCTGTTCGACATCAGGGAGAACAGCGGCAAGGCCTATGACATTCTGAAGTCGGAAGGGACTGTACCGGTCCATTACAAGGTCATCGACGGCATCGACCACTACGGCATCTACTTCAGCGGATTTGACGAAGGAAGCGAGGCGGCGCTCGAGTGGTTTAGCAAGCACTTGTGAGCGAAACTGGGCTGGCGACTAAGGACATGCCGCAGCGCCGCCGGGTAGACGCAAGAACTGGACAGATCTATGCTGGCTGTTAGCTTGGACTCCTCCCCGCTGGTGGGCACCAGCCCGCTCCGGAGCGGTCATTGGTGTACACCCGGTTCTGGCCGTCAGTTCCAATCCGCGATCTCGTCACGAAGGCGTGCTCACGGCCCGTTGCCATCCTTTGAGTTCTCGCTTCGAATGTCAGCGATGCACGCGGGAGCGGTCGCGGGCCCGCACAACCTGAAAAAGCCAGCGGGGATGGAGTTGCGCGAGGCGCGAGAGGCTCAAGCCCCCGACATTGTCTCCGCCGTAACCTCCCAACCGGCGTCGATGCCGCCGGGAAGCATCTGCCCGCGGTCTTCGCCGACTTCGGCATCTACTAGCCGGTTGAGCTTCTCGTTCATTGCGAGGACAAGCTCCCGGTTTCGCCCGCCTTGCGTGCCGAGATTGTTCATCTCGCTCGGATCGGCCCGCACATCGAACAGCTCGACATCGTTCGAACGATAGAGCTCCTCCACCGTGGTGGGTCGGTTGTGCTGCTTCGGCGAAAAATAGCGCGCGAACACGTACTGGCCATCGAACACCGACCGAACCGCGCCGCGCTTCATCATGTCTGGGCGGATGCCCGCGTTCTGGAGCTCACTCGATTTCCCGCCCTTTTGCATGTAGTCGACGGCCTTGTTCAGGAAGTCGCCGTCGATGTACGCAAACATGTTGTAGTTGAAGAGCGCCCCGTCGCGCACAGCCGCGAAATCGGCGCGCTCGGGAGCCGCGAGGAGTCCGGAAACATCCTTGCCAGGAAGTCCTTTGGCGATGACCGACCGTTTGTCGGGGGCCACTCCTGTGAGTCCAATCAGTGTTGGCGCAATGTCGACGTGCGAAGTGACCGCCTTGCACTGCTTGCCGCCCGCGAAGGCCGGATGGGAAACGATGAAGGGCACGTTGTTCTGCTCGCGGTACGCGACAGCACCCTTGGCGTGCAGTTGGTGCGCGCCGTCCATATCGCCATGATCGGCGGTTAGGATCACGATCGTCTTGTCGGACAGCCCCGAGGCGTCCAGCTCGGAAAGAAGCGTCGCAATGTTTCGATCCACATCGCGCATGCAATTCAAGTAGTAGTTGTGCCGCCGGCGCCAACGGGCTTCCTCATTCGGGATGGTGCCGACCAAGGCGTCATGAGCATGCAGGAAATCCCGATGTGCGGGTGGACGCCCCGGAGCATCGAGCGCCTGCCCATGACTCGCCGGAGTCCGGTACTCCCACTGCTTCGCGTAAAGCGGGTCGACCGGGTCGCGATCGACACGCTTGATGCCACGTTTCGTTTGAACCGCCGTGCCCGGCGCATCCGTGTTGTAGTACATCACATCGTGCGGGTTGACGAGGTTCACTGCGAGGAACCACGGCTTCTGTTCCGCCGCCAGTTCGCGTCCCTTGCCGCGGAGCCAGTTCACGCCCATCGCCGAGATGATGCCGTCGTGAAGGTAGCCCCCCCTTGTGTGCGCGATGATGTCGCCGACACCGAAGTAATCGGAGAAGCCGTAGGCTTCCATCTCCTGCGTGAAGATCTTCGTCAAGTTGCCGTGCTCATTGACCGTCTCGAACTCTCTCGTCAGGTGCCACTTGCCCTTGTACGCCGTGTAGTAGCCGGCATTCCGGAGCAGGTCACCCAGCGTGGGAATCTCGGTGGACATGCTCTCGATCCAGGGGAAGTTCGTGTTGTCGAACATCTTCGTCTGCTGGATGTGCTGCCCGGTATAGATCACCGAGCGGGAGGGCGTGCACACGCACGAGCCGATGCGGTGGTTGACGAACGTCGTGCCTTGCTTCTTCAACCGCTCATGGGCCGGCAGCCGATAGCCGGCCGGAAGCTCGCCCGGGCGGAAATGGCGCTCCTGGTCGACCAAAATGAACAAGATGTTGTAGGGGCCGCTTGCTGCGCCCGCTGAGGTGTTTCGAGCGGTGGTGGCAGGTTGACCGCCCGCCTCCTCATGTGCGCCAAGGCCCAGCGCCATGACTCCCAGTCCAGCCGCACCACCCAGGAACTCCCGCCGCGATGCCGCAGAGTCGATCCGCTTGTTGTGATCCATGCCCACTCCTCGTTAAAGCCAACGGGACACTGGTGCTCCGGATGAATGCAATGGTGCGCAAGGCCCCTTGACTGAATGTGGAAGCTTATTCCTTATCACGGCGGAACGCCATTGCCCCCGGGGGCGCCGCGCCCGAGGGGGTCCAAGCCTAGACGGCACAGAAGGAAGCAGAGAGTTGGGTGGACGGTGACCCCGCAAAGGCAGCATTCAAGCAGACCCGACGTAGCCCGTGCTCCAGCGAGCGGCCGTTCCTGGCCGGGATTGCCTGTTCGCCAATCTCGCCGATAGCAGCCCTGCGCCGACCGCGCGAACATGCGAAGGTCAGCTACCAAGCGCGGCCGAGAACTGGCACTCGCGGCATGCCGAGTCATTCACGACTGGCCGCTTGCCGACGGTTGCGCCAAGTCGCTGTTGGTATCGCTACGTTCGGGGGGGAAGGCCATCGCGATCACTTCGTCCGCGCTGAGCTGGCAACCCTCACGCCGAAGCCGACTGAGCGCCTCGGTGTCGAGAGCTTTCTTGATGATGGCGAGGGCTTCTTCGTAGCAGCGCACTGGCACTGGAGCTAAGCCTTTGAGGTCGGACCCCAAGCGGTTGTCGATGTAACCTATCGTCTTCGCTGCTTCGACGAATCGTTCCTGACACGCGAGCAGATGCGCGATGTAGCAAAATGCCCAGGCACCCGGACCTATCGCGTGCATGATCATGGTCGTCGCGGTCCGCAACGAGGTCTCAGCCGCTTCGAAATCGCCGAGACCAACGAGTGCCAAACTGCGCCGAGAGAGCAGATGTGCGCGGAGGGAGGAGCTTTCAATTGCCCTTGGCCGGGCAAGAAGCTCGTCGCATCGATGCAATGCGGAAGAAAAGTCGCCCGCCGCCAAGTCGTAAAGTGGCAGCACGCCTTCGCACCAGTCCCTGAAATAGATGTCTTCTCGACGATGACTCTGCAGGACAGCGTTAACGAGTTTTCGTGCCTCCTCCGGCCTGCGCTCAATGTGGTATTCGTAGAATGCCTTGCACCAGGCGGTAGCAAATTGCGTCCACAACGGCCAAGCCGGGTCAAGCAGCGCCTCCATCTCGGTCAGCACTCTTTCCGCCGCAACACGGTCGGCGAGATGTGCGAATGAGAGCGCGGTTGGTGTTAATGACCTGAACACCCAGAATCGATCGCCCAAGCCGCGAAAGAGCTCGGCGGCCCTGAGTCCTGCCTCGGCCTGGCGCTTCGTGTCGGTCCACAGTCCCAGGTCCGCGACGGCGAACCAAAAACGCGCTGCCAGTCGAGTCGGCGTTGCTTCGTCCAGCCAGGGTTCGATGGTTCGGTACAAGCGTGCACCTTCGTCGTTGAAGCCGTGAGCATCCCAGAGTCTGTCGGTGGCAGCGGCGATCGCCACGGCGATCTGGCGATCTCCACTGCACCCCATCGCCCAAGCTGAGGCCGCGCGGACGTTGTCAAGATCGGGCGCGATGCGGCGCATCCGCGCCAGCGGCTCCTCGAAGGGATCATCACCGGTCAAGGTGTCGGCGATCGCCTGTGCATGCCGGCTGCAGATCGCTTCGAGCGATCCTGCCGCGGCCAGCCGCTCCAGCGCAAAAGCCCGGCTGCTCTCGAGCATTCGATAGCGCTTTGTCTCCCCGCCCTCCACCAGCACCAGCGACTTGTCCACCAGGGAGGCCAGGTGATCGAGCACCGCCCAGGTATCTATCGCTTCGTCGGCCGCCACCTGCTGCGCGGCCTCGAGTGAAAACGTGCCAATGAACACGCCGAGCCGATCGAACACCGTCCGCTCCGCCGCCGTGAGCAGCCCGTGGCTCCACTGCAGCGCCGCCCGCAGTGTCTGATGCCGTGGCGGCGCCGTGCGGCTGCCCGCCGCCAAAAGCTTCAACCGCTCGTCCAGCCGCTGACGCACTCCGCGCACGCCCAGCAGCGACACCCGCGCCGCGGCCAGCTCGATCGCGAGTGCCATGCCATCGAGCCGCCGGCAGATCTCGACCACGTCGTCCAGGTTCTCGGCGTCCACGGCGAAGCCTGAATCAACGGCCTGGGCGCGCGCGACAAACAGCTGTACCGCGCCGTAGCTGAGCGCCACACGTACGCCCGCGCTCGGGGGCACCGCCAGCGCATTGAGGCGACTGATCTGCTCTTGAGCGATGTGCAGCGGTTCCTGGCTCGTGACGAGCATGCGCACGCCCGGGGCGCCCGAAACGACCTGCGCGGCCAGCTCGGCCACCGCCTCAAGCAGGTGCTCGCAGTTGTCCAGCACGAGCAGGAGTCGCTGGTCCCTGAGCACCTGCACCAGGGACGCAAGCGCCGTCTCCTTCAGCGCGATGGGGTGCCCGAGCACCCGCGCCACCGTGGGCACGACCAACTGCCCATCTGCCAGGGGAGCCAACTCCACGATCCAGGCGCCGTCGGCATAGCTGCTGCGCGCGGCGTGGGCCACCGCCTGCGCCGCCCGGGTCTTGCCGATACCTCCAGGGCCTACCACGCTCACCACGCGATGAAGCTCCAACAGCCGGACCAGTGCAGCAATGTCCTCTGCGCGTCCATACAGGGGCGGCAGATGCGCCGGCAGATTGCCCAAGGCCTGTGCCGGCGTGGGTTCTGGGTGAGGCGCTGCCCCCGCTGTTTCTGAATGCGGCGCCACCGCCCTTTCGATGGGGAGTCCAAACGCATGCAGCGGCGGCCCGATGTTGCGCACCGCATGCTGGCCCTGGTCCACGAAGCGGTGCACGGTCCACTCACCCAATGTGGTGCGCACGGAGTCCGAGACCGAAATGCCGCCCTCGAGTGCCAGCGCCTGAAGACGCGCCGCCACGTTCACCCCGTGGCCGTAGACCGAGCCGTCGGGCTTCTCAATGATGTCGCCTAGGTGGACGCCGATGCGAAAACGCAGGCGCGCGGCCTCGAGTGGGCCCGCATATGCAAGCTGTCGCTGCACAGCCATGGCCGCATCCACTGCACCGGCAGCGGTCTCAAACACTGCCAGCACCGAGTCTCCGGCCGTGTCGACGATGCGCCCGCCATGTTCGGCGACGCGCTCGCGAAAGACCTGGCGCGCCGCATCGAGCTCGGCCACGGTCGCACGCTCGTCCTGCGCCATCCGACGCGAATACCCCGACGCGTCGGCGCAGAGGATCGCCATCAACCTATGCCGCAAGCCCGAATCGTTCACGAGACACCCCCGCCCGTATGCGGAGCAGCATCGTAGTCTTCGCGCAGGGCCGTGTCACTCATGCAAGGCGCGCCGCCCGCCGGCCGCGCCCGGGCTGGCAACGAGGCCAGCACGCACCGCGCCGGGTTTGGCCACTGTCGCAACTATTCGGGCACTTGGTTCGGCTTGTCCGCACCTGCGAAGACGCCGCAGGCCGTCCGCGCAGGGCATCGAGGGCACCGGCGATCTGCAACCCAAATTCGCTCGCCAGCCCGCGCTCGCCACCAACAACGAGCGCATCGCCATCGGCCGCGACTGCCCAAGACGATTGGCGAACGCTTCGCGCGCCGAGGTGCCTACGAACTGGCGCAGGCGATGGAGAATGCAAGGCTGCCATTCGCCCCGAATCGCAGGCCCCAAGACCTGTATGACGACGAGCACCTGCGGGCCACCGGCGACATTGCGGACATGCGCGTGTCCGATGGTCCGCGAGCCGATGAAACTGTCGAGACCGTGCTATTTCCGATCACGCTCGAACGTCAACGCCTCGGTGTACGCTTGAGTTCTCCGAGGCTGGGGGAGCACACCGCCGAACCTGCTCGAACAACTGGGCTACGGCCATGACGAATTGGAGGGTATGCGGTCCCGAAATGTGGTGGTTGAGCCACGCGCGTAACCCCAAGATCCATGGAGACAACCAATGATCTCAACGCAAAGCTTCTCACGTCGCTCGATCCTGGCCGCCTCGGCGGCAACGATCGCGGCGGGTGCCTGGCCCCTCACGGTAAGTGCGCAGTCGGGCACTGTGCGCTTTATCCTGCCGAACGCGACCGGTTCCGGCGTCGACGCCACCACACGCGCTGCCCAGCCGGCATTGTCGAAGGCGTTGAACGCGGCCGTGGTGGTCGAGAATCAGCCCGGTGCAGGCGGCGTAGTGGGTCTGCAGGCACTGGCGCGTTCGGCTCCCGATGGCAACACGTTGTCCATCGTGTCCAGCAACGTGGTCATCCTTCCGAGTGTGTTGAAGTCGGTGCCCTTCGACATGCCGGGCGATTTCACGCCCATTGCAGTAATCGGCGCGACGCCAATGGTGTTGGTGGTCAATCCAGCCAAGGTGTCGGCGACAAACAGCAAGGAGTTGATCGCGCTGCTCAAGAGCAAGCCGGGTGCCCTGAACTTCGCGTCCGGCGGCAACGGCACGATCCTGCATCTGGCGACCGAACTCTTCCTCGAGCAAGCCGGCGTTACTGCCAAGCACATTCCCTATAAGGGCGTTGGCCCAATGGTCACGGACCTGATCGGCGGACAGGTCGAGTTCGGCACCGCTGCATTGCCGAGTGTCCAGTCGCACATCAAGAGCGGCGCGCTTCGCGCTATCGGCACACTCGGGGCCCAGCGCACTCCCGCCGCGCCGGAGATACCGACTTTCGTCGAGCAAGGGTTGTCCAATCTCGTGGTGGACGCCTGGCTCGCGGTGATCGGACCCAAAGGCATGTCGGCGGATAACGTCAAGAAGGCGCACGACGCAGTGGCGGCGGCGTTTTCGGATCCGGCGGTCATGGACGCCATGGCCAAGCAGGGGACCACCATCCGCATCGGCACGTCCGCACAAGCCCAGTCTGAATTCAAGAGCGAGTTGGCAAAATATGCAAGCTTGGTAAAAAAGGCGGGGATCGAGCCGCAGTAGGCTCGCGCGCCGCCAGGATCTGCCTTCAAGGACAACTCCCAAACTTTGCGGGCGCTGACGTCACGAATTCGAAGGGCGGCAGGCCCAGACTCCCACTTCGGTTTCCTAGATTGCAGCTATTCGGTCTGCGACGACACGATCGCCCGGGGGCAAGCAGACGGACTATGTCTGCAATACCTTGGGTCTAGCCATCGATACCGCGGCTCCTTGGCACAAGGAGGACAGGAAACGGGCTGGCAGGGTGGCTGAGAATTGCTGCCCGCCACTGGGCCAGTGCGCACGCGCTTCGCAGTGATCGCGTCCTGGCTTACAACTTCAAGCGGGTGATTAGCGTATTGGGTATCGCCAAAACGATGAAGGCGATGCAATTGGTGGGCCCCTGAGCCCTGCTTGACTCTAGTTGCGCGCCCGATGGCGCTCAAACGCCTTCAAACAGGCCTACTCTGGCGAATCGGTGCACTGGATGAGCGGACGCAGCGAGCCACTGAAGCAGTCGTCGATTTGTTGATTCGCGTACGTTTTTACACAGCCTCGGCCCACAGCAGACTTCGAACGATCGCGATTCGGCGCCGAAAAGCGTACGTCCAGCCGCGCTCCGGACCTATTTAACGCGTTCAATATCTGGCAGCCGCCACTGCTTCTCAAAAAAAGCCTTGGTTGGCGCACCGGGAAAGGTGAGCTACGCCTCCTACAGCGCCGGCACCATGTCGCATGTGATGGGGCTTCACTTGAACAAGGCCGCCGGCATCGACATGAAGCACGTCGGATACAAGGGCTCCCCTCCGGCGCTCGCCGACGTCGTGGGTGGACACGTGCCGCTCATGTTCGACGGGATCCCCACTTCGCTTCCGATGATCAAGGCCGGCAGAGTCGTGCCCTATGCCGTGAGCCTCCCGCATCGGTCGCCGCTGCTGCCCAACGTGCCAACCTTCAACGAGTTGGGCTATCCGCAGAACGAGGCGATGGTATGGATCGGCCTCTGGGTGACGCCCAACGCCCCCCCGGCGGCGCAAGAGCGGGTGCGCGCAGCCGCGTTGAAGGCCATGGGGCAGCCGGCGATACGCGAGCGACTGAAGGAGTTGGGCATGGATTCGGGCCAGCCGCGCACGTCGGAGGAGTTGGCGACCTCGCTGGCCGCCGACTACGAGCGCATCGGGGCGGTCCTGAAGTCGATCGACTTCAAGCCTGAATAGTCTCCGGGCGCGGCCCCCGGGATCGAAGAATCAAACGCGCGACAGCTTGTCGGCGCGACGGTCTCGCGTTGTTCCAAAGATGGAGAGCATCCCTTGCCATGTTGACCGACCTTGCCTTCATGAAGGCCAAGGTCGCCACGGAGCGCTTCTACGCCGAGCACATCTTGAACAAGGCGCCGGGCCTGCGCGACAGCATCGTCGAGGGCCCCGACAGCGTCACCGCCCTTGCGCTCGAATCGTTCTGAAACCAGATCCCATTCATCGAATCCTGGAGACTCCACTTACAAGCTGCCGCCCGTGCTCGCCAATCTTCCGCTGCCCATCATCGGCTCGCCCCTGTTCATCATGAGCAACCCCAAGCTGGTGATCGCCCAGTGCAAGGCGGGTGTCGTGGGCTCGATGCCCGCGCTCAATGCGCGTCCGGCCGCGCAGCTCGAGGAATGGCTGACCGAGATCACCGAGGAACTGGCCGCCTACAACAAGGCCAATCCCGACAAGCCCGCGGCACCCTTCGTCATCAACCAGATCATGCACAAGAGCAATGACCGGCTCGAGCACGACATGGCGATGGTCGTGAAGTACAAGGTGCCGATCGTCATCACCTCGCTCGGCGCGCGCACCGACGTCAACGATGCGGTCCACAGCTACGGCGGCGTGACCCTGTACGACATCATCAACAACAGCTTCGCGAAGAAGGCGATCGAGAAGGGCGCCGACGGCCTGATCGAGGTCGCTGCGGGAGCGGGCGGCCATGCCGGCGTGAAGAGCCCGTTTGCCCTGATCCAGGAATTCCGGCAGTGGTTCGACGGCCCGGTCGCACTGTCGGGCTCGATCGCCACCGGCGACGCCGTGCTCGCCGCGCAGGCCATGGGCGCCGATTTCGCCTACATCGGCACCGCCTTCATCGCCACCGAGGAGGCCCGCGCGAGCGACGAGTACAAGCAGGCGATCGTCGCCGGCAGCTCCGACGACATCGTCTATTCGAACCTGTTCACCGGCGTGCACGGCAACAACCTCGCGCTCAGCATCGTACCTGCCGGCATGGACCCGGCCAACCTGCCCGAAGGCGACCTCAAGACCATGAACTTCGGCGGCGGCGAGGGCAGCAAGGCCGAGGCCTGGAAGGACATCTGGGTTCCGGCCAAGGCATCGGCGTCGTGACCCGAGTCGCGACCGCGGCGGCCTTCGTCCGCAATCTCGAGCGTGAGTACAAGCCGGCGCGCCAACGGCTAGCGCTTCAGCGCTGCGCATCAACTGCACCTGAAAGCCACAGCTGACCGAGCGATCCGCACCTTGGACCGACGCAATGGCCACTGTCACGACGACGATCAACGATGTAGCATTGGTGGCCGGTAGCAGCATGAGCGCGTAAGCAGTGGCCTCAAGGAGAACATCCGATGAGTACCGAAGCGACAGAGAAGCACCGCCTTGACGAGGCGCACGCGAATCGCGCAGCCTGGATGAAGTGGCAGTATCCCTGCGAGCTGCAATGGGATTGCGAGGACTACAGCGACAACGGCGAGACCTGGAACTACCTTCCCCTCCATCGGGTCCGCTTGCGCGCCTGCCGCGCCTGCCGCGCCGGCGAAGACGGCTTGGCCGGCATCAGCGACGATCAACAGACGCGACGTTCGCCCTGGCGCTGTGGCGCGGCCGCCGGCCCGCGTACGGCACGACACCGAAGTTCCGGGACGACCAGCACTGGCGCGACCTGCTGCACTACCTCGAATACTTCGACGGCAACAGGGGTGGGCATCGGCGCCAACCACCACGCCGGCGGGACCTGCTGCGTGGCGCGCGTCATCCAGTTCAACGCGGTGTCGACCAGGGACTTGCTGCGCATGCGGAGCGCCGAGGCTGCCGCGGCGCGGGCGTTGCACGGCACGGAGCGGAACTCCGCAATGCCGCGAGGAAAGCAAAGACGATCAAACCCCGTCTGATTCCACGCGGGATGTTCGAGCCTGAGAGAGGAAGACCATGCAGAGTTACTACACCCACAGGAATCTGCCGGAACCTGCCATCCCGGCGCCGCCCACGTATGCCTTGCTCAAAGGCCAGACTGCGCTCGTCACGGGGGCGAATTCCGGCATCGGCCGCGCCATCGCTGTCTCGCTCGGCCGGGCGGGTGCCGACGTGATCGTCAACTACGTCGTCAACCCGGAGGACGCCGAGGCGGTGGCTGAGGCGATTCGCAGCGACGGGCGGCGCGCGATCGCCGTGCACGCCGACGTGGCTGATGAAGCACAGGTGCAAGCCATGTTCTCCGTGGCAGTGCGCGAGTTCGGCACCGTCGACATCCTGGTCAGCAACGCGGGCATGGAGCGCAACGCGCCATTCCACGAGATGACCCTCGGGCAGTGGGACGCGGTGATCAACGTCAACCTGCGCGGCGCCTTCCTTTGTGCGCGCGAGGCGGTGCGCGAGTTCCTTCGCCGTGGCGTGCGCGAGGGTATTTCGGTGGCGGCCGGCAAAATTATCTTCACCAGTTCGGTCCACGAGGTCATCCCCTGGGCCGGCCACGTCAACTACGCCGCCTCCAAGGGCGGCCTGATGCTGCTGATGAAGAGCCTCGCGCAGGAAGTCGCGGAGAAGCGAATCCGCGTCAATTCCATCGCGCCGGGCGCCATCCGAACGCCGATCAACCACGCCGCCTGGTCTACGCCGGAAGCATATGCCGAGCTCATGAAACTGGTGCCCTACAAGCGCATCGGGGAGATCGAGGAGATCGGGCGCGCGGCGGTCTGGCTCGCGTCGGACTTCACCGACTACATCGTCGGCACAACGCTGTTCATCGATGGCGGCATGACCCTCTACCCCGGATTCGAGACTGGAGGGTGATCGCAATGACGAGGTCGGCGCAGCTGCGCGCGCGGATTTTTTGCATTGTCGGCGACAAGCGCTTGGCTGCGCTTTCGGCGAAGGCACGCAAAGCGCATGGCCTTCATGCTGTCGCATGCCACGCCAGGATTTGCCAAGACGCGCTGTCGACCCCGTCTGGCCGGACGAGGGAGACACGCCGACCTATCAGCCGGGGAAGAATGACCTTCGTTGTCAGTGGCGTGCCATGGTGACTCGAGACCCCGCCTTACTGACCAGCGCCAGCCCGTCGAAGCGCAAGCTGATGCGCGTGGCGCGCATCGTAGCAGTAGCGGCCGGCGTGTTTGTGCTGCTACTGGTCATCGCATCCGTGGCGCTCCGTCTAGCCTACCCGCCCGAGCGCGTGGCAGCATTGGTCGCTGAGCATGTGAGCAAAGTGACAGGGCGCACGTTTCGCATCGCGGGCCCGTCGTCGATGCGGTTGTGCCCCAACATCGCGGTCGAAGTGAACGACATCTCTCTGAGCAACGCGGACTGGGGCTCGTCGAAGGACCTGCTGCGCGCTCGACGGGTGGCGTTCGAGCTGTCCTTGCCGGCGCTGCTGCACCGCAAGATCGAAGTTCTTCGAATCGATGTGAAGGGCATCGAATTGGCCCTCGAAGCCGATGGAAAGGGCCGCTTGAACTGGCAGCTAGCAGGCGAGCAGAAGCAAGGCGAAAGCAGCGCGTTCGTTCCGGCGCCCGATGGCCTTAGCGTGGCGGACGCACAGGTGAGCTACCGCGATGCGAGGAGCGGGGCTTCGCATCAGGTCAGCGTCGCGTCGTTGGAGCTCAAACGCCATGAACTCGGAAACCATGTCGCGGCGAACCTTGCGTTCGTAGGGAAAACCTGGAAACTCGACGGGGACATTGGTGCCGTCGCCACCCTGCTTGCCGGCACTGGCAAGTGGCCCGTGAGCTTCCATTTCGACACAGAAGGCGCAGCGGGCTCGGTGCAGGGGGAGGTCGGCATAGGCCCGAGTGCCGGGACCATCGAGGCAAGAGTCACCGCCAAGCTCGAGTCGGCCGAGGCATTGGAACCGTTCGTTGCCGGCGCGCAGAAGCTGCCGATGCCGGTGGATCTGGAGGCGACAGTGTTCTACGGGAAGAAGGTGTTTCGCGCGGAGTCGCTGACCGCGACGATCGCAGGCCAGCAAGTCACCGGACACGTGAGCGCGAGCACCGAGTCTTCACCGATGAAGCTTCAGGTAATGCTGACGGCGCCGGTGATCGACGCGAGCCGATGGCTAGCGAACGCAACTCCGAACGCGAAGGCCAAATCACGGACCGGGGAGCATCGCCAGTTGTTCGACGATACAGCGCTGCCCCTGCCGGCCTTGCCCGACATCGACGCGGACATCCAGGTGAAGGTTCAGCGTCTGGTGGTTCCAGGCATGCCAACCTTGTCTGCGCTCGACGCTCGCATCGTTTCAGGCCCTGGTGTGCTTTCTGCCGCGCCGTTGAACTTCTCGGTACTCGGCGGTGATGTGCGCGGGCGGCTGGACATGCGTGTGCGCTCCGGCGCCGAGCAGAAACTCGACGCGCAGCTGAACGCGAGATCGCTCTCTGTCGAAGCTGCGGACGCCTTGCGTGGTCAGGCGAAGCGGTTCAACGGCGGTCGCGTGAATGCCGAACTCAAGTTGACGATGTCCGGTCGGACGCCACGCGGGCTGGCGGCGTCATCGACCGGCAGCGTGTTGGTGTCAGTGAGCGACGTGGCCTTGGCTGGCACGGCGTCTACCCTCGATCAAGACATCGTGTCACGCCTCCTCGATGCGCTGATCCCTCGGTCATCGCCGCGCGACGATCTCATCATTCGGTGTGCTGTCGTGCGTCTGCCTCTGCGCAGCGGCGTGGCGCAGATTGACCGATCGATAGCGATCGAGACGCAACAGATCGGCGTTTCGGCCAGCGGGAAAGTCGATCTGGCAAAGCAGGTTCTGACGCTGGCCTTCGTGCCGCGAGTGAAGAAGGGGCTAAATCTGAACGTGAGCAATTTGGTTCAGATGCTGCAGCTTTCCGGGCCGCTTGAAAGCCCGCAGCTGACCATCAGCCCCATGGGCGCAGCACGCGAAGCGGCGACCCTCGCCGCGGCAGGCGCGACCGGTGGCCTGACGCTGCTCGCTCCGGCTCTTCGAGGTGACGCGAACCAGGCGTCCGCATGCGAACAAGCGGCACGCGGCGTGCCTGCCGGCAGCAAGATCGAGGCACCCGCCGGCCGGCTCGTCAAGCGTCAGCCGATTCGGGATCGCTTGAATAGATGACCACGGCGTGGCCTGCCGCGAAATGTAGACTGTGCTCTATAGAACTTGCGGGTCATGCCAGTCAACACATGGGGTAGAGAGCTGGTTCGCCTCCCGGCCGAGCCTGTGTCGTGACGTCGATCCTTGAGGGGCGCCTACATGCGGCGAGCCGGTATTCCCACCCTTCATCGTACTGAAGAAAGCCGACTAGGCCATCTGACTCAACTGCCGTCTACCGGCCGACCAACATCACTT
Organism: Variovorax saccharolyticus; assembly: GCF_030316765.1. GTDB lineage: Bacteria > Pseudomonadota > Gammaproteobacteria > Burkholderiales > Burkholderiaceae_C > Variovorax > Variovorax saccharolyticus. The sequence goes on along the minus strand of NZ_JASZYT010000016.1, from coordinate 37,479 downwards.
TGCGGCCATTCTGCGGCTGCACCGGTCGTGCATTCATCTTGAAGACCCTTCTGAATGCAGCCAACTGTGCGGCAGAAAGCTCGATAGGGATCGTCATCACCTTCCAACGGACCTCCTCGCTGCACGGCCTGATCGCCAGCGAACCTATGAATGCGTAGAAGGCACGGTTAGCTGGCAGCAGCACGGTCAAGTCGAAGGCAGGGTCGACATCAACAACTGACCGGTGACAGCGGGCCCCGTGCGCGACTCGGCGACTTCAGGTCGCACGTCTACGCCATCGGGCCCCAGGTTGGCTACTTCCTCCCAGTGGGCAGAAAGAAGTGGTACCTCAATCTTAAATCCTACTAAGAGTTCGAGGCTCGGAACCGACCTAAAGGATGGAACGCCTGGGTCACCCTGGCAATCCCGCTTGGCGGGCAACAGAACCAACTGCTGCAGCGAGTGGTGTGAAGCTGGGACAACTCGATTGGCCGGTCGAAAGGGGAAAGCTGTGGAGATCAGACACACCCATTCCATCATCATCGCCGCGGCGCTCTCTTGCGCGCTCGAGTGCCGACGTTGATTCGGCACAGCGTGAATCACCGAGCGTCACCGGTTCAGACGAGCCGCTACATGGACGAGCGCATCCCGGAGGCGAAGAACTTGGAGTTGCGGGGCATCGACCATCCTCCGTACCTGTCCGACTGCAATGCAACTATCGGCGCGACGGAGGAGTTCCTGACCGGCATGCGCCACTACTATGTCGATGACCGTTTGATTGCCACCCTGATGTTCACGGACATTGTTGGCGCCACCGAAGCCGCGGCGCGCATGGGCGACCGACGTTGGCGCGAGGTGCTGGCGCGCCACCACGACGCAGTTCGGCACGAGCTCCGGCAGTTTCGCGGCCGCGAGATCGATACAACAGGCGACGCCTTCTTCGCCGCGTTCGACGGTCCAGCGCGTGCCGTGCGATGTGCCTGTGCGATCGGTGAGGCGCTGCGACCGCTTGGTCTTGAAATGCGCGCTGGGGTGCACACCGGAGAATGCGAATTGATGGGCGATAAGGTTGGAGTCATTGCGGTGCACGTTGGGGCTCGCATTGCTGCCAGGGCTGCTGCCGGGGAAGTGATCGTCTCGCGCATGGTGAAGGATCTTGTCTCAGGCTAGGGCATATCGTTCAATGACCGCGAGCAGCAGCACCCAATGGAATTCCGGGAACATGGCGACTGTTCGCTGTTGCGCATTGACTGGTCGTCGTGGGACGCCGGACGTTGAAGAAATCGATAAGCGCGCGATGCCTGCCCTGGCGCGGCCAACCGATTCATAGGCGAGCTGGTATACCTCTTCGCATTTGACCGATCGCCATCTTGTCCCGAGAACAACGCTCAACGAAAGCTTCTGATGAAATTTTCACTGACCACTCGCGGAGCGAGCCTTGCAAGTTGCATCCTAAGCCTGTTGAACGCGCAGGCCATCGGCGCAGCAGAGTCGAACCCTATCCCGACAGATTCCGCATGGGAACTCACTCTATCGCCCTATGCGTACCACTTCCACAGCGACCCGCTGCACAAGCCCGTATGGCTGATAGGACTGGAACGACATCGCGCCGACGGCTGGTTGTGGGGCGGCGCCTATTTCAGCAATTCCTTTGGGCAGAAGTCGGGCACCGTCTACGTCGGCTATGTGTGGAACAACCTGTTCGACGTGCCCAGACTCTATGCCAAGCTGGTGGGCGGCATTATGTACGGCTATGTGGCGCCCTACGAGGACAAGGTTCCGTTCAATCACAATGGGTATTCGCCTATCGTCGGGCCGGCCCTCGGATACCGATTGACGCCCAAAGACGCGCTGCAGGTCTCTTTGCTGGGAACGGCCGGCCTGATGTTCTCCTACAACCGCCGATTTTGATGGCCGAACGACGCGACCAAGGAATTGCACTCCTCATTGAGGGCTGGGCTGCATCTCCTCCGGCGAGGCGGGATCCTCGCATGAGGTCCTGATCGCGCACCTTGCAAACGAGGTTCGCTTCGATGGCGCATGCGACATCGCCTGTTCGATGCCCGCCAGCTCGGCTTCGACAAGTACGGTAAGGCGGAGGTCGGGGAGAAAGTGGGTCACAGCGACCAGCAGGAGTTGAAGGACAAGCGGTTGGACGCCAAGGTGTTCCGCCGGGCCGGAGAGGGGCGCTAGCGCGGCGGGCTGCCTCAGCGCCATGGCAGGGGATGCACAAGCCTGCCGGTTCTAGAGAACCTTACGAGGGCGCGATGGCCAACTGGCGCCGGCTCAAAACGGCCACAAGCGGAAGTACGCGAAAGTCGGCTTTCGGGGCGCGATATTGGCGAACTCCAAGGCTGCGGGTGACTGCGAAGAATTTTCGGGATCGGCCTATCGTCGCTACTGTATTCCGTCAAACGATCATTCCGCCGTTTGGGCTGATCGTCTGACCGACCAGATAGTGCTCGTCGGACGCGAGATAGACGGCCAGCGATGCATACTCCTCCGGCCTGCCAAGGCGTCCGAGCGGGATCAGTTGATGCACGCCGGCCCGGGCTTCCTCGGATAAGGTCGCCAGGAAATGCTCCATCGGCGGGGTCAGGACGCCGCCGGCAGCGATGGCATTGACGAAGATGTTGGCCCCGGCGACTTCGATCGCGACAGATCGCGTGAACGCAAGCACTGCGCCCTTGGTCGCGCAATACGCAGGGTGGAAGGCGCTGAATCCGCCGATGCCGGCAATCGAGGCGACGTTGATGATCTTGCCGCACTTCCTCGGCTCCATGATGCGCAACGCCTCGCGGGTGCAATAAAAAGCGCCGTGCACATTGACGCCCCAGTACCTGTGCCACTCCTCGTCGGTGAAATCCTTGGTCACGCTCAGTGACTCCTTGGCCACAGGCGTCGTCATCATCCGGAAGAACTTCGAACGCATCTGCTCGTTGCGCTCGCCTGCCTGCACCAGGGCGGCGTTGTTCGCCAGGATGTCGAGTGTGCCAAAGGTCGAGACGATCTCTTTGAAGAGACCGGCGACGCTCTCAACCGACGAGACATCGCACTGCACGCCCAGGCAGTGGGCGCCCGTTGCCTCGATCTCGGCTTGTGCTCCGGGCAGCGTCTTGGCATTCACGTCAGCAATGACAATGTCAGCGCCTTCTTTCGCCATGGCGAGTGCAATGGCCTTGCCCAAGCCTTGGGCGCCACCCGTGATCAGTGCAACCTTGCCTTTCAGCTTCATGTTCAACTCCTCGAACGTTGGTGTCTCGTTCAGGTCAGCCAATGCAACAACGCAAGTGCCAGCACGACAAGGAAGACCGTCTCGCCGATCATCAGCAGCACCGGCTTGAGGCCGACGGTGACCAGATCCTTCAACTGCGTCTTCATGCCGATGCCGGCAATGGCAGCCACCAGGCACCAGCGCGAGAAATCGCTGCCGCCCTTGGCGACGAAGCTGGGCAGCCACCCGGTGCTGTTGATTGCCACCAGGAGCGCGAAGGCGATGACAAAGCCCGGCAGCAACGGGGGGCGCGGGCCACCGGACTCACCGGCTTGGCGACGTGAGAGCACGACCGCGAATACGATGACCGGCAACAGCATGGCGACGCGCATCAGCTTGACCAGGGTGGCCACGTCGCCCGTCTGCTGCGACATGCTGTAGCCGGCCCCGACGACCTGTGCCACGTCGTGGATCGTCGCGCCCAGGAACGTCCCGGCCGCACGAGGGTCCAGCCCTGCCGCCTGCGCGATCATCGGATAGACGATCATCGCCAGCGTCGACAACGCCGACACGCCGACGACGGTGAACAGGGTCGCGCGCTCCTTCAGTGGGTGGTTCGGCAGCGCTGCGGCCAGTGCCATCGCCGCAGAAGCGCCACAGATCGCGGTAGCCCCGCCGCTGAGGAGGCCAAACAGGGTCTGAAACCCCATCAGGCGCGCCGCCAGCATCGACAACAGGATCGTCGCCCCGACGCAAATCACGACGATCGCCACTGGCTGCCATCCGAGCTCGACGACCTGGCCGACGGTGATCCGCAGGCCGAGCAGCGCGACGCCGATGCGCAGCAGCGTCCGACCCGCGAATTCGATGCCCGGCTTGCAGGCGCCCTCGCCGGAGAGGAAGTTCATCGCAATGCCCAGGAGCAGCGCGAACAACATCACCGGCGCACCATAGTGCTCTGAGAGGAAGGTAGAGGCCGCAGCGACCACGCCGCAGGCCAGCACGCCTGGAAACAGCAGGCGCACCTGCCCTGGAACCGCGCCGATCGTGAGTGCGGTGGTCATGGCATCAGGCCGTGGGCAGCTTGTGGTCCTTGAACTGCTCGCGCAGGCGGTGCTTGAGCATCTTGCCGGTCGCGCCGAGCGGGATCGTCTCACTGAAGACCACGTCGTCGGGCGTCCACCACTTCGCGATCTTGCCGTCGTAGAAGGCCAGCAGTTCCTCGCGCGTCACCTCGACACCCGGCTTCTTCACCACCACCAGCAGCGGGCGCTCGTCCCACTTGGGATGGAACGCGGAAATGCAGGCGGCCATGCCCACTGCAGGGTGTGCCATCGCGATGTTCTCCAGGTCGATCGAGCCGATCCACTCGCCGCCGGACTTGATGACGTCCTTGGCGCGGTCGGTGATCTGCATGAAGCCATAGGCGTCGATGACGGCGACGTCACCGGTCGGGAACCAGCCGTCCACCAGCGGGTTGCCGCCGGCACCCTTGAAGTAGCTCGCGACGATCCAGGGGCCGCGCACCAGCAGCTCGCCCGAGGTCTTGCCGTCCCAGGGCAGCTCGTCGCCGTCGGCATCGACGATTTTGAGGTCCACGCCAAACACGGCGCGACCTTGCTTGGACTGGACGGCGAGCCGTTCTTCACTGCCCAGCGCCAGGTGCGCCGGTTTGAGCGTGCAGACGGTGCCCAGCGGGCTCACCTCGGTCATGCCCCAGGCGTGTAGCACCTGCACATCATGACGTTCCTGGAAGGCGCGCATCATGGCCGGCGGACAAGCCGAGCCGCCGATCACGGTGCGGCGCATGGTGCTGAACGCCAGGTCGTGGGACTCGACGTGCGCCAGCAGGCCCTGCCAGACGGTGGGGACGCCGGCCGACATCGTGACGCCCTCGGTCTCGAACAGTTCGTACAGGCTCTTACCGTCCAGGTACGGGCCCGGGTAGACGAGCTTGGCGCCGACCGCGCAACCGACATAGGGCAGGCCCCAGGCGTTGACGTGGAACATCGGCACCACGGGCAAGATGGAGTCGCGCGCCGAGCAGTTCAGCGCATCGGGCAGCGCGGCGGCGTAGGTGTGTAGCAAGGTCGAGCGATGGCTGTACAGCACGCCCTTCGGGTCGCCGGTGGTGCCCGAGGTGTAGCAAAGCGAACTGGCGCTGTTCTCGTCGAAGGTCGGCCACTCGAAACGATCGGTCGCGTCGGCCAGCAATTCCTCGTAGCACAGGAGGCCGGGTATCTTTGTCGAGGCGGGCATGTGGGCGCGGTCGGTCATCGCGACGAAGGCCTTGATCGTCTTCACACGCGGAGCGATCGATTCGATGATCGGCAGGAAGGTCAGGTCGAAGAACAGCACCTGGTCTTCGGCGTGGTCGGCGATCCACACCACCTGGTCGGGGTGCAGGCGGGGATTGAGCGTGTGCAGCACTGCGCCCGAGCCGGAGACACCGTAGTACAGCTCCATGTGGCGGTACCCGTTCCACGCCACCGTGGCGACGCGGTCTCCGAACTTGATGCCGCGCTGCGCCAGTGCGTTGGCCACGCGGCGCGCGCGGGAGGCCAGTGCGCGGTAAGTGGTGCGATGAATATCGCCCTCGACGCGACGGGACACGATTTCCTGTTCGCCGTGGTGGCGTTCAGCGTGCGTTAACAGGGTGGAGATCAGCAGCGGTTGCTGCATCATCTGTCCGTTCATGATGGGTGCTCCTTGATTCGTAGTCATTCAGGCTGGAAGCCGATGGCCTTCAGGTTGGCGGCGTGCCTGTCGGACGCCGCGCGCAGCGACTTCGACAGCTCGTCGGGCGTCAGCGGCTGGCCGATGTCCTGACCCTGTTCCCTGAAGCGCTCGATAACCTTCGGCTGTTGGAGCACCTTCAGCGTGGCCTCGCGGACCTTTGCTTGCACATCGGCCGGCACGTCGGGCGTGGTCCACAGGCCCATCCATGCGATGTCGCCGATCTTCGGATAGCCGAGTTCCGCGAAGGTCGGCACGTCGGGCAGTGCAGCCAGCCGCTTTGGTGTGCCGACGGCGAAGGCCTTCAGCTTGCCGGCTTTGATCAGAGGAACGGAAGTCGCCGGGCCGTCGAACATCAGCGCCACATGGCCACCCATCACGTCCTGGAGCGCCGGTGGCGAGCCCTTGTAGCCAACATGCGTCATGTCCAGGCCGGCCAGCTTGTTTAACTCTTGCCCCATGGTGTGCGACATCGTGCCGCTGCTGTACGAGGCGTAGCTCACATTGCCGGGGTGGGCCTTCACATAGGCGATGACTTCCTTCAGGGTCGATGCCGGCAACGACGGCGTGCCGACGAGCAGCAGGCCGGTTTGGGTGAGCTGGGCCAAAGGCTTGATGTCCTTGAACATGTCAAGGCGGGCCTTCACGACATGCGGGACCTCGGTGACCAGGCCGTTGACGCCGACCATGAAGGTGTAGCCGTCGTGCGGAGATTGCAGCAGGTCCTGGGTGCCGATGGCGCCCATGGCCCCGGCCTTGTTGTCGACGATGACAGACTGACCGAGCAGTGGCGTCAGCCCTTCGGCCAATGTGCGCGCGACGATGTCGGCGGTGCCGCCGGCTGGCGCGCCGACGACCAAACGGATCGGCTTGCTGGGCCAGGTCTGGGCCAGCGCATTGGGTGCCATGGCCAGCAGGGAAGCGACCGTCAGAGCACCGAGCATGATGCGGCGCAGGGGTTTCGTGAGCTGTTGCATTCGTGTCTCCGGAAATTGAAATGTGGTGTGCGTGTCGTTGGGCTGGTGTCAGTTGACTGCGCCGCCGAGGTCGACCTCGACGCGGCCGGCATGTATCCGGACCGGGTACGTGCGGACCGCGAGCCCGCCGCCTGCGCCGTGGATGCAGCCGCTTGCAAGGTCGAACCGCAAGCCGTGTGCGGGGCATTGGATCGTGGTGCCTTTGAGCGCACCTCTGGCGAGCGACGCACCGGCGTGCGGGCAACTGTCCGCAATCGCATGCACGGCGTCCTCGATGCGAAAGAGGGCAATCTCGTGGCCGTCGAGGCGGGCAAAGCAACGGCCGCGCTCTGTCAGATCGTGCTCTGCGAGCAGGTCGGTCCACGCTTGGGCGGTCGACATTGCTGGTTCCTCAGGCGGCCATGCGCATCGGTACGCCGCGCTGGCCCTGCGCGCGGTTCGGTGCGAATCCGATACGCGCCAGCGTCTCTTCCGTGCTTCGGTAGGTCTCGCCGATCCGGTAGATGCTGCGCGCCTCGTCTCCACTGGCGATGTCACGGTTCAGAACCCGCGCGATGGCCACCATGGCCTCGATCTGCTGGACCGAGGTCATGCGCTCGCCGGTCGGCCCGAACAGCGTGTCCTCGATGCCCACGCGTACGTGCATGCCCATCGCAATCGCCATCGTGTTGAGCGGGATCACGTTGCGGTTGAGGGTCTCGATCGTCAGCGTCGCGCCATCAGGCGTGCGGCGCACGAACTCCATCATGTCGGCGGGATTTACGCCGGCCGCACCGCCGCCGATCGCCACGTAGTTCAGGATCAGCGGGCCCATGTACACGCCGCGCCGAATGAGTCGCTCCACCGTCTCGAGTTGACTGAGATGGGCGAGCATGAAGTGCGGCTGGATGCCGTTGGCCACCAGGCGGCGCAGGTGCTCTTCGTGCCAGGAGGGGTTCGAGGGCACGATCATGTCGCGGTACGCAGCTTGCAGAGCCGGATTGGCGAGGGACGTGCCGGCCACGTCGGCCTCGGTCATCAACTCCATGATGTTCATCTGGGAGGTGTTGATGGCGACGGTCACCTGGTCGGGGCGCGGGGTCAGCTCGGTGAGCATGTGGCGCGTGTCGTCGTTCATCCACTTGGCGGCTTGGCCGTCATCCTCGGGGGCGAAGGAGATCGAGCCGCCCACCTGCAGGATCATCTTGGGCACGGCTTCGCGCAGCCGCGCCAGCATCTCGTTGAACTTGGACAGACGCTTGCTGCCCTTGCCGTCTTCTTCACGCACGTGCACGTGCAGTACGGTGGCGCCGGCGTTCCAGCAATCGACCGCCTTCTGAATCTGATCGTCCATCGACACGGCAATGTCGTCGGAGTCGCTGGCGTCCCATTGGGGGCCGTAGGGCGCGACCTGGATGACGAGGGGCTGCTGGTTCTCGGGGAGGAGGGAGTCGTCGAAGAATTGCATGATGTGGGTCCTTGGGGTTCAGAAGGGGTGGGTTGCTGCAGGAGGATTGTTCCGGGCAAGGGGAGATGCCGATTGACCCGCTGTGACAGCCCTTTAACCTGTTGTGACACTACGCGTTAACCCCGAGCATCAACAAGCAACGGAAGGTGGGTATGGAGCGAGACCGCCCCACGAGAGGCATGATCCGCAGCGCTGCGCTGACAGACTTTGCTGCGGTCGCCCGCTCGGTCGGCGTGGACCCTATTCAGATGCTGGACGCAGCGGGGCTGGACCGTTCGTGCCTCGTCGACCCCGAGATCCGTATTCCAGGCGATACCGTACGCGGCCTGATCGCCAGTACGGCACGTATTTCCGGCGTCGAGGACTTCGGGCTTCGAATGGCCGAGAACCGCTCCCTTTCAAACCTCGGTCCACTGGGGCTCGTGGTCAAGGAGGAACCTACGCTGCGCGAGGCGCTGCACGCTGTGGTTCGCTACATGCGCCTGCACAACGAATCATTGCTGTTGCGAATCGAGGAGGCAGACGGCCGCGTCACGATCCATCAGCAACTGATCACGGCCCAGCCCAACCAGATCCGCCAGTCGGTTGAACTTGGCGTTGGCGTGCTGTTTCGCATCATGCAGCTGTTCCTGGGAACGGATTGGAAGCCGCTGTACGTCTGCTTCGTTCACACCGCTCCTGCCGATTTCACCCGGCACAGGCGCCTCTTCGGGACGGTCGTTCAGTTCGATGCCGACTTCGACGGCATCGTGTGCCGCTCGGAGGATCTCGATATGCCGATCCGCGATTCCGATCCGGTCCTGGCCCAGTATGCCCGCGCATATCTCGACTCTCTCCTTGCCGCTAAGAAGGAAAACACCTTCGCCGACAAGGTGCGGGAACTGGTGGTCGTGCTGTTGCCTGCGGGCCAGTGCACCACGGCGCGTGTTGCACAGCACATGAACGTCGATCGGCGCACGCTCCACCGCCACCTGGCAGCAGAGGGCAGGCCCTTCACCTCGCTGGTCGACGAGGTGCGCAGCGAGTGGGTCATGCGGCATCTTCCCGCAGGCAACCGAGCTCTCAGCGATATTGCCGAGTTCCTCGGTTTCTCCGGGCTGAGCTCGTTCTCGAGGTGGTTCCGTACGCACTTCGGATGCTCGGTCACGCAATGGCGGGCGAACCAGCAAGCTCCCGCGGGCTGAGCCGAAGAACAGGGCGGCCGCGCCTGTCGCGAAATGGCAAAGCGGTGTCACAACATGTCAAGAGCGCGGCCCTCCAATGCCCGATGCTTGCAACTCATGGGATCCAGGAGCCGGGCCCATCGCCTGCATCGACATTCGAGGAAGCCGCCATGAATACAGAGTCGCCGAACCAATCCCCTGCCCTGTCGCACGGGGCTACACCCATCTGCGACCAGATGCGCGCCTCCGGCAACTGGAACCCGCTGTGGAACGAATTCGCGGCCATGGATCCCGTGTGGACCGAAAAATTCATGACGATGAGTGCGCATTCGAAGTCGAGCGGCAAGCTCGATGCGAAGACCATCGAGTTCATCGCGATCGCCGTCGACGCCTCGTGCACCCACCTGTATGCGCCGGGCGTTCGGCGTCACGTTCGCAGGGCCCTTCAGTTGGGAGCGACGAAGGAGGAGATCCTCTGCGTGCTGGAGTACGTCAGCGTGCTGGGCCTGCATTCCATGAGCCTCGGCGTTCCCATCCTCGCCGAAGAGATCCTGGCGGCCGCTGCGAAAGCCGGCGCCGACTGAAAACATCCATTTGGGGACCTCAATGAAGCTCGATTCATCCCGCCGGCGGTTCATACTGGCGTCTTGCGCATCAGCAGGATCGGCGCTCCTGCCGCTGGCATTGGCGCTACCCCTGGATTCCGCAGCGCAGGCGGCCCGGCCCTCTGACTGGCCAACGCGACCTGTCCGGATCGTCGTGGCGAGTTCGGCCGGCAGCATGTCCGATACCTTCGCGCGCATCATTGCCGACCATCTGACCAGGACCTTCGGGCAACCCTTCATCGTCGACAACAAGCCCGGTGGCAGCGGAGCCATCGCCAGCCTGGCCGTCGTGAAGGCGCCCAACGACGGACACACACTTCTTTTCACGAACGCTTCGTTCACGGCCGTACTGCAAGCGATCAGCCCGCCGAAGAGCTACGACCTGATGCGCGACTTGACGCCGGTGGTCCAGATCGGGGCCAGTGGGCAGTTTCTGGCCGTCGTCCCCGCGTTCCCGGCCCACAACCTGAAGGAACTGATCGCGCTGGTCCGCGCTCATCCGGACAAGCACACTTTTGGGACATTGGGCAACGGCTCGGTGGGCCACCTGGCCATGGCAGCATTGCAAAACCAGGAAGGGCTCAAGATCGGTCACGTGCCCTACAAGGCCGGCAACGAAGTCGTCCGAGACATGGTGGGCGGCGTTCTCCAGATCGGGTGGGTGGACGTCTCATCGTCGGTCGGCGCGATTCAGGCGGGGCAGATCCGTCCGATCGCGATCAGCGGCACGTTCCGCGCGCCCGCGAATCCCGAGGTGTTGACCATGACGGAGCAGGGCTATCCGTTCAAGCTGAATGGATGGACGGGCCTCTTCGCGGCAGCGGGTACTCCACCGGCAGTGATCCGCGCGATCAACTCTGAAGTCAACGCCCTTCTGCAGACGGAAGCGGTGAAGCAGCGCATGTTCCAGATGAACGTGGGCCTGGTGCCGGCGAACACGCCGGAGCAGTTTCAGCAGACCCTGCGCGACGACATCCAAGGCTGGACCCGGATCGTCGTCGCAAACGGCATCAAGCCCGAATGACATTCCTCGACGATGGAATCGACCATGAACATCAACTCATCTCCAACGCATCGCGCCTATGCCCATCGAAGCGCCTGGCATGGCGACCGCATGGCCCAGCGTGACGACTGGATCTTCATGCTGACGCCCGAGCACAACGCGGAAATACGCGCCGCGCTATTGCGCGCGAAACAGCAGGGAGCACGCATTCCAGCACTCGCCAAGCAGCATTTCGCCCTTCCGACCCTGGGAGCCAAGTTGCTCGGCATTCGCGACGAAATCGTCAACGGCATTGGCTTCGCGTTGGTGCGCGGTCTCGAGATTGACGAGTTGACGCTCGAGGACACGGCCCTGGTGTATTGGGGAATCGGCAGCTATCTTGGCGCGGGCAAGGCTCAGAACGCCCAGGGTGACATGCTTGGTCATGTCACCGATCTGGGGGTCGACTACCGAACGGACATGAACGTCCGCGGCTACCAGACGCGACTGGGGCTGCCCTTTCACAACGACGCGCAGGACGTGGTGGGCCTGCTGTGTCTTCGCCCTGCGCGCGAGGGCGGCAAGTCTCGCATCGTCAGTTCCACCGCCATTCACAACGTTGTGTTCGAGCGCAGGCCGGACCTGCTGGCCGAACTCTACCGACCCATCGCCGTAGATCGAAGGGGCGAGGCGCCAGAGGGAAAGCTCCCCTATTACCGCGGCTGCGTCTTCGAGTGGATCGGGGAGCGCCTGTTCTGCCGATACAACCGGACGTACATGGAGAGCGCGCAACGCTTTGATGGCGTACCCGCCCTCACTTCCCTACAGATTGAAGCCTTCGAGTTGATGGATGACCTATGCCGCGACCCGGCGTTGTATCTCGACATGGACTTCCAGCGGGGGGACATGCAGTTCATCTCCAACTACAGCGTCCTTCATTCCCGCACCGAGTACACCGACTGGCCCGAGCTGGACCGGCGCCGATACCTCCTGCGCCTGTGGCTGGACACCGGCCTGATTGAGCAGCTGCCCGAGTCCTATCGGGATCGCTACGAGGACATGAAGATCTGGGGAGCCAACCCCAAGCCCCCGATCTTCGATCATTCCGCGCGCAGTGCTGAGCTTGCCCACTGAAGGGCATGCGAATGAACACGACAAGTGGCGAATTCCTTGCGCAAAACTTCAGCATGGCTGGACACACCGTGCTCGTGACGGGCGCCGGCTCCGGAATCGGGCGCGCAGGCGCGCTTGCGTTGGCAATGGCCGGCGCCCGACTGATTCTGGTCGGACGCCGCGCCGAACCCTTGGACGACACCGCGCGGGCCATTCGGTCTGCAGGCGGCGATGCGGAACCGCTACCCCTCGACGTTTCGGATACCGAACGATTCGAAGCTGCCCTCGTCGCGTATTCGGTGGATGAAGCCGCTCCTACCATCCTTGTGAACAACGCAGGCGTCGGGGGCAGGGCTCCCCTCGTCGACGTGCGGGCAGATCAGTTCGATCACATCTTCGGCGTCAACGTGCGCGCCGCGACCTTGCTCGCGTCGGCCTTTGCCCGTCACCTGATCCGCCTGGAAAGGCCTGGACGCATCATCAATATCTGTTCGCTTGCAGCGCAGTCCCATCCGCATGGCCTGGGCGTTTACGGCGCCAGCAAGGCTGCGCTGGAACATCTGACCCGGACGATGGCCAGCGAGTGGGCGCACCACGGGATCAACGTCAACGCCATCAGCCCGGGCTACATCGAGACGGACATCAACCGGGCCATGTTCCAGACCCCGGCCGGCAAGGCAATGATCGACACACTGCCGCGAAAGCGCCTCGGGACGCCCGATGTTCTCAACGGCGCCCTGCTGCTACTGGCTGGGCCGGCGGGCGCTTTTATCAACGCGTCGACCTTGACGGTGGACGATGGACAAAGGTTCGGTGTCCGGTGATGGGCCTCCCTACTTGCGCTGCTCGCGGGCTCAGGCCGACGAAGCTCGACCATAGCAGCGATCGAACGAATGGCTCCAACGGGCCGAACAGCGCAACGCAATTCATCGCCCAGGTCGCAGGCGGCGCGAGATAGACCCAAGTCCGTGCTACGGTAAATCCCGCGTCTCGACCTACGCGACGCTGGACAGGCCCTGAAGTCTTCGGGGTGCCTGGCCGTTCCTCTCATTCATTGAATCCCCAATCGCCAGCCCCCTGAGGTCATCTTCAAGTCCCTCGCTGATGGCCTGATCTCCGACGAAGAACAGGGAGCCAGACAACGTCGGCAACATCATCAGCCGCTGAGAAGGCACCCCTGAAGACAAAAGGTTTTTTTCGACGGCACCGGTGCGCGCCGCCGATCCGGACGATTGGTCATGCACTGCGGTGCGGAACGAAGGGAGCTGGTGGCCGCACTGGCGGGCATGGATGCAAGAGCGGAGAGCCTTCGTGCAACCAGGCCCCAGAAAGCAAGGCTGCGTTGTCGTCAGCAGCGGTGTTGCCGAGGTTGCCCAATCAGACCTAGCCCGTTATGTCCTTGCCAAAAATGGAGCGCGCAATTACCAGTTTCTGGATTTCGTTCGTCCCTTCGTAGATCTCGGCGATCTTGCAATCGCGGTAGATCTCTTCCACTCGGTAGTGCGAACCATCAGCCGCGAGTTCGGACATGAACCCGTATCCCCCAAAGATCTGAACCCCATCGCGTGCGAACTCCGCAGCGAGGTTGGTCGCGTACCACTTCGCCATGGCCGCCTCTGGCTCCGGAAAGGCCTCACCGGAATCCATTCGCAGAGCCGCCTTCATGTAGAGGTTGCGCGCATTCTCGATCTCGGTGGCGCGCTCGGCGAGCTTGAACTGCCAGTGCTGGAACTGCGCTATGGCCTTGCCGAATGCTTGGCGCGTCTTTAGGCGCTCGACACTGTGGTCAAAGGTCGCCTGCGCCATGCCGACGCCGCTGGCCGCGATGCCGATACGGCCGTAGGTCAATGTCTGCAGTGCGATCTTCAGGCCGCCTCCCGTTGATCCGACCACGTTGTCAACCGGAACATGCACGTTGTCGAAATAGATGTCCGCCGTGAGCTGGCCGTGATTGCCCATCTTCCGGTCCGGTGCGCCGACGCGCACACCCGGCGCATCAAGATCGATCACGATCTCCGTCATGCGCCCTTCCTCGGCGCACAGCAAGACGACGAAATCGGCCACCGGCGCGTTCGTGATGAAGCGCTTGCGGCCATTGATCACATAGCCCGCGCCTTCGCGGTTCGCAAAAGTCTGCATCGTCTTGATGCTCAGGTCCGTGCTGGCGTCCGGTTCGGTGGTCGCGAAGCTGCCGATCTTCTCCCCGGCCAGCAGCGGCGCGAGGTAGCGCTGCTGCAACTCGGGTGAAGCATGCTCCAGCGCGTGGCCGGCCAGGATGCAATGAACGTCGACGACGGCAGCAACGGAGTTCGAGTGATAGGCCAGTTCCTCGATCAGCGCCGCGGTCGCGCAGGCCGGATACTTCAAGCCGCGTCCGCCCGCTTCGGCGCCGAAGGGGATGCGAAACAGCCCGGCCTCGGCCATCTTGCGGAAGAGCTCGCGAGGGAAATTTTCGACCGCTTCCGCGCGGTGCCCGATCTCCCACGCCACGGGCGCGACGTGCTCATCGGCGAAGCGGCGGACCTCTTCGCGAACCGCCTTCGTTTCCTCCGGCGTGAGCAGATCGTGATACAGCCTCGGTTGGTGGCGAAAAGGCGCCTGCTCGCGCGTCGCGATGGTGTTGTCTCTGGCATTCATGTCTCGGATTTCCTTTGGCGCTGGGCCTGACGGTTGATGTGAGATCGAGTCTAGGTTTGGTCGCATTCGAGGTACATTGGCGAAACCGACGGTTTCCGTGCGAAATACGACAAGCCATGCCGCGCGCCGCAATCCTTGCCTTTGATAGCTGCTACGCCTCCAGCCTTGGCGGGTTCGCCGACGTCCTTCAAGTAGCGAACGCGCATCTGCGCAGGCAGCAGGGTGCGTCGGCCGCGCTCTTCGAATGGCGCTTCGTCTCGCTTTCAGGCGAGGCCATCGCGGCCAGCAACGGCCTGCAATTGCAGACCCACAAGGTCGGGGCGCGCGAGCACTACGACCTCGTGTTCATCCCGAGCCTGCACTACGCGGGCCACCGAAAGTTCGACCTGTTGCTCAGGGGCCAGCCGGCCGCCTGCGCCTGGCTTGCGTCGCAGTGGCGTCGCGGCGCCTGGCTGGCGGCCAACTGCACAGGAACCTTCATCCTTGCCCAGACGGGTCTTTTGGATGACCGTGTTGCCACCACGACGTGGTGGCTGGAGCGGCAGTTCCGCACGCGCTTTCCGCGTGTCGACCTGCAGATGCGACCCGTACTCACGGAAGTCGATCGCCTGCTTTGCGCCGGCGCCTCCGCGTCCTACCTCCTTCAGGCCATTCGCGTGGTCGAACGATTTGCCGGGCCGGCGATCGCGTCGCAATGTGCAAAGAGCATGCTCATCGATGTGAGCCAGACTTCCCAGACCCCGTACCTGCCGCTGCTCGCGGACATCGCCCACACAGACGCGTTGGTTCATCGTGCCCAGCAGTGGCTGCAAAGGAACATGTCCGAGCCGGTTCGCATTGCCGAGCTCGCCGGCGAACTGGCCGTGAGCGAACGAACGCTGATTCGGCGGTTCAACGCGGTGCTCGATCAATCTCCGTTGACCTACCTTCAGCACCTGCGCATCGACTCCGCGCGTGCCCTCTTGGAAGCCAGTGATCTCGGGGTCGACCAGATCGCCCTGCAAGTGGGCTACAACGACCCAAGTTCCTTTTCACGCCTGTTTCGGGAGCGTATGGGTCTCAGTCCCGGCGCGTATCGGAATCGATTCCGGTCCTTGGATCCTGACCGCCTTGGGAGCTCGTAGTCGCACCTGGCTGCGGTCGCTCGGGTTTCTGGGACGAACGGCGGCGAGCGGAGGCGTCGCTCAGGCGTCGGGTCGTCGTGCAACGACGTTCACGCGGTGTCGCAGCCCGGCAACCTCGCCGAACTGTTGCTTGTACCACCGCGAGAAAGCACTCAACGCAGAAAACCCGAGCAACTCGGCAATCTGCGACAGCGGCCGGGTGCCTTCATCGATATAGTGCGCGGCGAGTTCGCGCCGAATGACGTTCAGAACCTCCCGGAACGCGGTGCCCTCGCGGACGAGACGCCGATGCACGGTCTGCCGGTCCACGCCAAGTTGCTGCGCCACTTGCTCGATCGAGCATTTGCCAGAGGGCAATAGCACCAGCAGGATGTTGCGCACGTTGTCGACCGTGCTCATGCGCACCGAACCGGCGGAGGCTTCCAGAACCTGCCGCGCGTAGCGCGCCATCACCGGGTCGGCCATCGGATTCGGTGCATCGAGGTCGCTTGTCGTGCAAACAAGCCCGTTGAAATCCTGTCCGAAGTAAACGCCGTAGCCAAAGAGCTGAAAGTGCAGGCTCGGATCGCGCGGGGGCGCGTGCGCGAAGCAGACCCGCAACGGGTTCCACGCTGGCCCGAGGAAGAACTTCAGGTTCCGGAACATCACCCCTACAAGCAGTTCCGTCGACTGACGCGAGGAGCCACCCTGGCCGACGAGAAACTCCTCTCGCATCACGGCGATGCCATTTTCCTCTTCAAGCTCAACGAACAACGATTCGTTGAGCACGTGGCTGTAGCGCATCATTGCTCGCACGACGCGCCGCACTGTCGGCTCCTCGCGGGCCACGAGCGCCACGGCGCCAAGGTTCGAGAGTTGACGCGTCTCGGCCATGCGCAGACCGAAATTGTCCACTCCGCTGGCACTCGCCGACGCCTCCAGCAGGTCTCGCACCGCGTGGCTCGGTATGCGCATGTCCGGATCGCGCAGGCACGTCGGACTCAATCCCGCCCTGGCCAGCTGAGCCAGCGGATCAAGTCCGACCGCACGCGCGACCTCGGCGTAGTTGGTCAGGCTGGCGCTGCGGACGAGGTTCGACATGGGGTTTACGCGAAGTGTCACATCAGGTTAAGCAGGTGTCACAGCGAGTCAATCGGCATCTCCCCCTGCTCGTAACAATTCAGTCTTCGAGCCAGCAGCGGCAGATTCAAAGCCCACTGCAGCGATAACCTCAGGAGACACGCCCCCCCATGAACCCCGATAGCGCACCTCCCTCCACGCCGACTTGCGACCGCCTGCGCGAGAGTGGCAACTGGAACCCCAACTGGGAGCCCTTTGCCGAGCTCGACCCGGCCTGGACCGAGAAGTTCATGGCGATGGGCATCACACCCATGGTCTCGGGGGCACTCGATGCAAAGACCATCGAGTTCATCTCCATCGCTGTGGACGCCTCGTGCACCCACATGTACGCGCCGGGAGTGCGCCGCCACATCCGCAAGGCGTTTGAACTGGGCGCCACCAAAGAAGAGATCACCGCCGTGCTGCAGTGCGTGAGCGTCCTGGGCATCCACACCATGAGCCTCGCCGCGCCCATCCTACTGGACGAACTAGCGTCCGCGTCGGCGCGCTGACAGGCAGCTTCCAGCACTTCATTTTCTGAACCCCAAGGACCCACATCATCTCCTTGGCTGCCTGACGAAGATCGGTTGCCGGCTCCTTCGCTGAGCACGGGCTGCCTACTTGTTTATGAAAACAGATGGAGATAAAGCAATGAAAGTTCTCGTAGCTGTCAAGCGTGTCGTTGACTACAACGTCAAGGTGCGCGTCAGGTCCGATGGTTCCGGCATCGAACTGGCGAGCGTGAAGATGAGCATGAACCCCTTCGACGAGATCGCGGTCGAAGAGGCGGTGCGCCTGAAGGAGAAGGGCGCGGCCACCGAGATCATTGCGGTCTCGTGCGGCGACGCCAAGTGCCAGGAGACGCTGCGCACGGCGATGGCCATCGGTGCCGACCGCGGCATCCTGGTGGAGACCACCGAGGAGCTGCAGCCGCTGGCCGTGGCCAAGCTGCTGAAGGCGCTGGTCGACAAGGAGCAGCCGGCGCTGGTGATCCTGGGCAAGCAGGCGATCGACGACGACGCCAACCAGACCGGCCAGATGCTGGCGGCGCTGGCGGACCTGCCGCAGGCGACCTTCGCCTCGAAGGTGGAGGTGGCGGGCGACAAGGTCAACGTGACGCGTGAAGTGGACGGCGGGCTGGAGACCATTTCTCTTTCGCTGCCAGCGGTCATCACGACCGACCTGCGCCTGAACGAGCCGCGCTACGTGACCTTGCCGAACATCATGAAGGCCAAGAAGAAGCAGCTGGACACGTTCAAGCCTGAAGACCTGGGCGTGGATGTCAAGCCGCGCCTGAAGACCTTGAAGGTGAGCGAGCCGCCGAAGCGGGGTGCTGGCATCAAGGTGCCGGACGTTGCCACCCTGGTGGACAAGCTCAAGAACGAAGCCAAGGTGATCTGAGGAACAACGACATGACCGTACTTGTTATTGCCGAACACGACCACGCCACGCTTAAGCCGGCGACCCTCAACACCGTGACCGCCGGGATCGCCTGCGCCAGCGGTGACGTCCATGTGCTGGTGGCCGGCGCCAACGCTGCCGAAGCCGGCAAGGCCGCGAGCCAGGTCGCAGGCGTCGCCAAGGTGATCGTTGCCGACAGCCCGTCCCTGGCCGAGAACCTGGCCGAGAACGTTGCGGCCCAGGTCCTCGCGATCGCGAAAAACTACAGCCACATCCTGTTCCCCTCGACCGCCAACGGCAAGAACGTGGCGCCGCGCGTGGCGGCCTTGCTCGACGTCGCCCAGATCAGCGACATCACCAAGGTCGACAGCCCCGACACCTTCGAGCGTCCGATCTACGCGGGCAATGCGATTGCGATCGTGCAGAGCAGCGATGCGATCAAGGTCGTCACCGTGCGCACCACGGGTTTCGATGCCGCAGCCGCCACCGGTGGCAGCGCCGCAGTGGAAACCATGGACGGCGTGGCCGACAGCGGCAAGTCCAGCTTCGTCGGCCGCGAAGTCACCAAGAGCGAACGCCCCGAACTGACCGCCGCCAAGATCATCGTCTCGGGCGGCCGGGCGCTGGGCAGCGCCGAGAAGTTCCAGGAAGTGATGGCGCCCCTGGCCGACAAGCTCAACGCGGGCCTGGGCGCCAGCCGCGCGGCGGTGGACGCGGGCTACGCCCCGAACGACTGGCAGGTCGGCCAGACCGGCAAGATCGTCGCCCCGCAGCTGTACATCGCCGCCGGCATCTCGGGCGCGATCCAGCATCTGGCGGGCATGAAGGACTCCAAGGTGATCGTGGCGATCAACAAGGACGAGGAAGCCCCGATCTTCAGCGTGGCCGACTACGGCCTGGTGGCTGACCTGTTTACGGTCTTGCCGGAACTGGTGAAAGCGCTGGACTGACCCGCCGTCGAATTCGAGGAAATTCCCCATGAGCTATCAAGCCCCCGTCAAGGACATGCTGTTCTGCATGACCGAACTCGCCGCCCTCGACCGGATAGCAACGCTGCCTGGCTTCGAGGAGGCTGGAATCGACACCGCGCAGGCAGTCCTCGAGGAATGCGCGCGCTTCAACGAAGGCGTAATCGCCCCACTCAACACGGAAGGCGACAAGCATCCCTCCAGTTGGAAAGATGGCGCCGTGACCACTACGCCCGGCTTCAAGGACGCCTACCGCCAGTACGCCGAGGGCGGCTGGCAGGGCCTGCAGCACCCTGCCGACCTCGGCGGCCAGGGTCTGCCCAAGACGATCGGTGCGGCCTGCATCGAAATCAGCAACAGCGCCAACCTGAGCTTCGCCCTATGTCCGCTGCTCACCGACGGTGCCATCGAGGCGCTGTTGACCGCAGGATCCGAAGAACTGCGCAAGACCTACTTGCCGCGCATGGTCTCGGGCGAATGGACTGGCACGATGAACCTGACCGAGCCGCAAGCCGGCAGCGACCTCTCGCTGGTGCGCAGCCGTGCAGAGCCGCAATCCGATGGAACCTACAAGATCTTCGGCACCAAGATCTTCATCAGCTACGGCGAACACGACATGGCCGGGAACATCGTGCACCTCGTGCTGGCACGCGTCGCCGGCGCACCCGAAGGCGTCAAGGGCATCAGCCTGTTCGTCGTGCCGAAGTTCATGGTCGGCGACGACGGAAGCCTGGGTGTCCGGAATGACGTGCACTGCGTCAGCATCGAACACAAGCTGGGCATCAAGGCAAGCCCCACCGCCGTCCTGCAGTTCGGCGATCACGGAGGCGCCGTGGGCTATCTCGTCGGACAGGAGAATCGTGGCCTGGAGTACATGTTCATCATGATGAACGCCGCGCGCTACGCGGTGGGCGTGCAGGGCATCGCAGTGGCAGAGCGCGCCTACCAGAAGGCTGTCGCATACGCGAAGGATCGCGTGCAGGGCCGACCGGTCGACGGCTCGCTGCCGGGCGCCGGCGCGATCATCCATCACCCCGACGTGCGCCGCATGCTGCTGACGATGCGCGCGCTGACCGAGGGCTGCCGCGCGATGGCACTCACCGCCGCGTCGGCATACGACACTGCGCACGCGCATCCCGACGCGCAAGTCCGCGAGCGCGCTCAGG
Source organism: Variovorax saccharolyticus (assembly GCF_030316765.1). Lineage (GTDB taxonomy): Bacteria > Pseudomonadota > Gammaproteobacteria > Burkholderiales > Burkholderiaceae_C > Variovorax > Variovorax saccharolyticus. The sequence continues at coordinate 16,869 of NZ_JASZYT010000016.1, read as the reverse complement.
CCTTCTACGAATTCCTGGTGCCGCTGGTCAAGGGCTACAGCACCGAAGCGAGCGTGGAAGTCGCCAGCCTCGGCGTGCAGGTGCATGGCGGCATGGGCTTCATCGAGGAGACTGGCGCGGCGCAGTACCTGCGTGATGCCAGGATCCTCACAATCTACGAAGGCACGACCGCGATCCAGGCCAACGATCTCGTGGGCCGCAAGACGGCGCGCGACGGCGGTGCCCTCGCGCAAGCCATCGCCGGGGAGATCGAGGTGACGGAGACGGCACTGGTTCGCTGCGACAGCGAGGCGGCGCATGCAGTGGCGGCCCGTCTGGCTGCAGCACGCCATGCCTTTCTCGACGTGGTCGATTTTGTCGCAATCCGCGGCAAGAGCGACCCCAATGCGGTCTACGCCGGGTCAGTGCCCTACCTGATGCTCGCCGGCAATCTCGTGGCAGGCTGGCAACTCGGCCGCGCGCTGCTGGTGGCGGAACGCAAGCGGATTGACAGCGACGATGCCGAGTTTATGCACCAGAAAATTGCGTTGGCACGCTTCTACGCAGATCATGTGCTCACACGTGTGCCAGGGCTTCGGGACAGCATCGTGGACGGCGCGCGCTCGGTCAATCACTTCGTGCCGGAAGCGTTCTGACGGGGGGCGCTGAAACTTTGCCGAAGGCCGCCATGACAACCGACGCTCCCTCAGCGCCCGCCGATTTCAAGGCCGTCCACATGATGCTATTGCTGGGGTTCATGGGTGTGCTTACATCCCTGTGGAACGACATGCTGATTCCCGTGTTGCCAGCTCTGCAGAAAGATCTGGATGCGTCCCCATCGCAAGCGCAGCAGGTGCTCTCCCTGTCCTTACTGGCCAGCGCCTTTATGGCTCTCTGGCACGGGGCGCTGTCAGATGCGTTGGGACGCCGAGTGGTGTTGCTCGCCTCGCTTGGCGTGCTCACCGTGACTTCCCTCGCTTGCTTGCTGGCAACTCGAATCGAACACTTGTGGGCGCTGCGGATCGTGCAAGGATTGGCCGCCGGCTCGGGTCTGATCCTCGGGCGCGCCATCATCCGCGATCTGTACAGTGGAGAAACCGCACAGAAGATGATCGCCCGCACCAGCTTGATCCAGACCGCTGGCCCCATTGTTCTGCCCGTGCTAGCGGGCTGGCTCACCGTACTTGGGGGGTGGCGCACTGTGTTCGCCTTTCTCGGCGCAGTCGGCGCGCTGATGCTGATCATGTATGCGCGCAAGTTGCCAGAGTCATTGCCGCCAGAGCGTCGTCAACGCCTGAATGCCCGCAACATCCTGTCCGGCTACCGTGCCGTGTTTAGTTCGGCGCAGTTCATGCGCGTGTCGCTTGCGCATGGGCTTAATTGGGTCGCCATGTTCATCTATGTGGCAGGCGCTGGGCAATTCCTCGTGACACTGCTTGGTCGTTCGGTCACGGAGATGTACCTGATATTCGGGCCGATCATGGTGGCGATGAGTCTGGGCTTTGCGACCCTGCCACGATGGCTTGAGCGCTTTCGCCTGCAGGGCGCGATGCGTGTCAGCTATGGTTTTTTCATGCTGGCCGTCGTGTTGAACCTGGGGCTGGCATGGCTGGCCCCCATGGGCCTGGCCCATTTGCTTCCCCTCGCGGTGGGATCGTATGCCATCGGCATGTCCATGCCCCTGCTCCTGGGCCATGCACTGCAGCCCATGGGCAACAACGCCGGCTTGGCCGCATCCACCCAGCTGTTCATTCAATTCGCCCTCATGGCACTGTGTTCGGGCCTGCTTGCTCCACTGCTGTGGGACTCGCTACTGCGTTTAGCGCTGGGCAATGCGGCGCTGATTGTGTCTGGAGCCATCTTGCTGCTGTGGCAAGGCCACGCCGAGCGCGAAGCCCTGAGTCAAAGTGCGACCGGCCCGGCCTAGCAGCCGGGCACGACGACTTACAAGTGGCGATCAGGGAAAAAGCAGCTCGTGGCGAGCACCGATTCGCCGGCCGCAAATCGACATCGAGTGACCGCTTTATGCGAGCGAATTCGTCGCCTCGGTTGACCGGATTGGGCCCAAAACGGTCAAAGGCGGCGGCTCAGAGCGGCCATTCACGATCTTCACCGACGTGTTCGGCCTGCCACATGGCCAGGCGGCTTTCGCGCGTGGCGACCCACCCACGACCCACCTCAGTCGCGGTAACCGGCATGGCGAGAAGCGGCTGCTTGTTGATGGCCCGTTGCCCTCTGCCCGCCACGCTCGCAGAATGCCGTGTGACAGCATTTTCGAGTGGAATGAAATGGCACCTCGGCCAAACGTCCTGGTTATCGGAGGCGGCATTGGCGGCTTGTTCGCCGCGAACGCGCTGATCGGACAGGGGCTGCGCGTTTCGGTTTACGAACAGGCGTCTGCACTGGGCGAGATCGGCGCTGGTGTGTTTGTGACACCGAACGCGGTGCGCCACCTGGAGCGTGTGGGCCTCGGGCCCGCCGTCGAAAGATGGGGTGCGCGAGTCGGTTCCGGTTCCTACTACTTTCGCCACGACGGTACGCCAATCGCCCCGGTGCAGGTGTCGGATGCCTCTGGCTGGAACGCGACCTTTGGCATGCACCGCGCCGACCTTGTCGGTTTTCTCGCTGCCAATCTGCCCGCTGGAATCGTCCACACCGGACATCGTGCTGTCGGATTCGCGCAAACCGAGGACGTTGCCCGCGTCGAATTTGCCAACGGCGCCATTGCCGAGGCCGACGTTGTAGTTGCCGCCGACGGCATACATTCCGAACTGCGCTCCCATGTTTTCCCGCCCTCCAAGCCCGTCTTTCACGGCACCATTTCGTATCGAGGTCTGGTTTCGCGCGAGCGCCTGCCGAACTGGCCGATGGACCGATGGCAAATGTGGGCCGGTCCGTCCAGGCATTTCCTGGTCTTCCCTGTTCGTCACGGAACGATGGTCAACTACGTGGGGTTTGTACCGACCGATCAGGAAATGAAGGAATCATGGTCCGCGCCCGGCGATCCAGCGGTGCTGCGTCGCGAGTTCGAAGGTTGGGACCCGCGCATCGCCGATGTGCTGCAGCAAGTCGACGAGACATTTCGCTGGGCACTCTACGACCGTGAGCCGCTGCCGACCTGGACCAAGGGCCGGTTGACGCTGCTCGGCGACGCAGCACATCCAATGCTGCCGCATCTGGGTCAGGGGGCCAACCAGTGCATCGAGGACGGCATGGCGCTCGCGACGATTCTGGGCCATGTGGACACAACGAGAGTACCGGCGTCGTTGCTTGCCTACGAGCGATTGCGCCGCAAGCGCGTGGCAGAGATTCAGCTTGGCGCCCGGCAGAATGGACTGCGTCTCGACTCGACCGACATCGATCTCAGTGCCCGTGACGCGCAGCTCGCCGCGCACGCCGAATTCCGCAAGCACCTCTATGCCTACGACGTGGTGCCGCATGCGCGCGCCGCCGCGACAGCGCTTCTGGAATAGGTCTCTTTAGGGGCCGGCGCGACCGGCTTCATCGGATCAAGCGGGTCGTCCAGGCCGCCCGCTTTAGGGCGGTTGGTCAAACTACCGCTTCTGGTCGATCTAAGCCTTTGCCGCCCGGAACTCGTACGCTGCAATCTGCTCACCGGGCGCATGACCTCGATGTGGAGAAGACAGGGTTGGGACGGGCCCTGAGCGAAAGTAGCTGGCACCGCACAGCCCGCCCGAAAGCGGTCGCATTCGCAGCCAAGACACTGGCAACTGGTTCTGGCCCGGCTTTCGACGAATGCTTGGCTAATCCAATTTTCTATTGCTCGACTTTGGGCTTGTCAGGGATCCCAGCCACCCGCGCAGCAGTCACGCGCCGCTCACGCAGGGCCGCGGCGCGATCGCCGAATGTCGAGCCGAACCATCCGCTCCCTATGCGAGGAATCTTCGACTGCAGCACTGCCGCCTCCTTCCGCGCTTCGGGCAGGCGATCGAGTTCGACCAGGGCGGCGATCCGGTCCTGGCGACAACGCCAGAAGTCCGGCGCCCGCGTCAGGCAGTCATCTGCCACGCGGATTGCTTCTTCGAAGCGTCGATTCGCCCATAGCGCGGTGGCATAGAAAGCCGGAAGGTACGCAGGTGGTAGCGGATTTCGGTTCATTGCCTGCTCTAGGTTGCCGAGAGCGGGTTCGATCTGGCCGAGTTGAAGATGTGCCGCGCCAACGACGTAAAAGCATTCAGCATCGTTCGGACTGAGTCGGCATGCCTGCTGCGCGGCGGCCAGTGCGCCATCAAGGTCACCTGTCCGACTCAGCGCCTGCGACAAAGCGACATAGGCGATCGGAAGGCCCGGCTGCAGTTCGATCGCACGTCTGATTTGGTGCAGCGCTTCGTCGATGCGCCGCTCGTCCCACTCGCCAGTCAGATGCAGACCAATGTCGACTGTGTTTGCAATGCCGAGAAAGGCCCAGGCGGGTGCGTAGTCGGGGTCGATCGCGATGGCCTCGGTTAGATAGCGCCGCGAATCGCGAATGCCCTGCGCGTTGTACCTCAACAGCCTGGCCCTTCCATGCGCCACCAACACATAGGCGTCCAACGTCTTCGGCGGCTGCGCAATCGCACGCTGCTGCTCGGTCCCGGCCACCTTAGCCTGCAGCGTGCCGGCGATTCGGCCTGCCAGCGCCAGCTGGGCGGCGCCGAGCGTGGCCCGATCGACGATTTCGGAGGTAGACCAGACCACCCGACTCTCCTGACTGTCAAGCAATTCAATACCCATCCGCAACTGCTCGCCTTCGCGCCGCACCGTTCCGTCCACGATGTGGCGGCTGCTCAGGCGCCTGCCTACCTCCGCCAACGGCGTCTTGCCGTCGGCAAACTGGAAGCTTGACTGGCTCGAGACGACGCGCAAGTTGGGGCTGCGCGCCAACTCGGACACCAAGTCCGCCGCCACGTTGCGGGCGATCACCGCGCTGTCGGGGTCACCGGGCGGGCCCTTGAATGCGATCACTGCGATTGAAGGCAGTCCACTGGGATCGCCCACTGCCCTGGACGCTTCTGTCTGAACGCGCGCCTGCCACAAGGCCGCCGCGCCCAGAAGGATTGTGACGCTGCCGAGTACCAGCCAACGGTGCGCGAGACTCGATGAAGCGCTCGGAACCCCGGCGCGCCGCGTCAGGGTTTCATCCGCCATGGTGGCCGCCACCAGCAGGTAGCCCCGGCGCGGCACCGTCTTGACCATGCGATGGCCTGTGTCGCCGATGGCGCGACGCACGTCGCCGATCGCTTGGACGAGCGAGTCGTCGGTAACAACGACCCCCGGCCAGACAGCGGCCATCAGCTCATCTTTGGTGACCAGCCGGCCCGCGCTTTGCGCGAGGTGACGCAAGACCTGAAACGCCTGCGGCCGAAGCTCCACCGGCCGACCGGCAGCGTCCAGGAGGGCCTGCTGGGCGAGGTCGACGACGAAGCCAGCGACTTGCAGGCGCGTCGGTGTGACGATGGAATCCTGTATGGCTCGATCCACGGCGAAGCCTCTGCGCAGGAACGCGCGTGCACCATTCTGCGCGCGGCACACCTCGATTTAGTCTGATTTCGTCCGTTTTCGTCCTGCGATCGGGACTTTCCCCGCGCGCGGATCGATGGTGCGAGATCGTCAACCTCCGAGGCTCGCCATGCCCTTCCCGCGTCACGCCATTCTTGCCCTGGCCCTTTCTGGCGAGGTCGCCATTGCCGCACCCTCGTTGATCATCGTCAACGCCCACGTCTTCACCGCCGACCCGGCGCAGCCCCGGGCCGAAGCCGTGGCGGTCGAGGACGGGTTGTTCAGTGCCGTCGGCGGCAATGCCCAGATTCGCGCGCTGGCAAGTCCCGCCACGCGCGTCATCGACGCAGGCGGCAGACTCGCCACCCCGGGCCTGATCGAAACCCATGTCCACCTCGGCAGCACGCTGCCTTCTGCGCCGCTGCTCATGCCAGGTCTGCCCTTTCCCGGACCGACGCCCGAACAGGCACTTGCCGCCGTCGCCGCCGCGGCAAGAACGTCTGGGGACTGGATCAGCGCCTGGATCGGCCCGCTCGTTGCCCGCGACCAGCGCAACTGGCGGGTGGCGCTTGACGCCGTCGCGCCCAACCGGCCGGTGCTGCTACGCGGCTTTTGGGGCCACACGGCAATCGTCAACAGCGCCGCTCTGTTGCGGATCGGAATCGCCGAGGACGTCGCGGATCCGATCGGCGGCCATTGGAGGCGTGACGCCGCCGGACGCCTCAACGGCCGCGCGGACGAGGGCGCGTCACCCGTTCCCGAGATCGGCGCAACGCCGAATGACCCAGCCAAGCTCGCGCCGTCGTTCCAGGCCGCGGCACAGCGCTATGCGCGCTGGGGGGTGACCAGCATCCACCTGATGAACAGCGGCAAGACGCTCGAGGTCACGCTGGACACGCTGGCGAAGGCAGAGACACCGCAGAAGTGGACGGTCTATTCATGGGCGACCGGTGCCGTACCCAGCATTGCCGGCGCGTGGTCTGCAATGGACGCCGCGCCGAAGACATTGCCGCTACGGGTGCGCATCGATGGCCCGAAATGGATGCTCGACGGTACCCCTATCGAGCAGAACGCGCTGCGGCGCGAACCGTACGCCGGGCGCCCGGACTGGCGCGGTCGCTCGAATCACAGCGACGCGCAGCTGCGCGAGATCCTGCAGACTGCGTTGCGTCGCCCCGGGCAGGTGTCGCTGCATGTCGTCGGCGATGCCGAAACCGATCGTGTTTTCGCCATGATGGAATCGCTGGCCTCCGCGGACGCGTGGCGGGAAAAGAGGGTTCGAATCGAGCACGGCGACGGTATCCGCGACGACACGCTTGCGCAGGCGGCGCGGCTGGGCGTCGTCGTCATCCAGAACCCGACACACTTTCCGCCCGCCGGCGCACCGCGACGTCCTGCAGAACCACACTCGATGCTGAAGAGCCTACTGGCAGCCGGGGTGCCGATCGCGCTGGGATCGGACGCAGGTGCCGAGGAAGCCAACCCTTTCCTCAACATCATGCTGGCCACCACCTACGCCGCATTTCCGCCCGAGGCCCTGTCGCGCGAGCAAGCCTTGCTCGCCTATACGGCCGGTGCGGCCTACGCTGAGAAGCAAGAGCGCAGCAAGGGACGCATCGGGGTGGGCATGGCGGCCGACTTGGCGCTGCTGTCGCAGGACATCCTGAGCGTTCCTCTGGCGGCACTGCCCGCCACGAGAAGCCTGCTGACGTTGGTGGACGGCGACATCGTGTTCGAGGATCCGACCTTGACAGATACGTCCTCGCCCAAGTGACTTGGAATGGGTGCCATCGGTGCCGCATACAACGAATGAGACCAGAAACAAGTTGTCAAGAAGGTCATGTGAATTCATCGCCTGGTCCCAATCCCATGCGCCCCTTGGATGCCGGCATATGCTGGCACGAGGATTGCGATTGCGGCCTTCTTCACGCATCAAAAAAGCGCGCGGGGAGGTGGTCGACCGCCTGCTCATGGCCGACAGATCCATGTCGGGATCCAAGCTCGAAAGCGTGCTCCAGACTGCTGCGGCCGATCGAATTTCTGGGGCGAACGACGGCGACCTTTGAAAGGACCATGGCCGATCGATCGCCCAAAGATTGTCGAAGACATATGCGATGTCAGACATGTGGTACGCGCCGGAGAACTCGCTGTTGCGCTCCGGGGGGCGCGATCGAATGCATGGACATAGACGGGCCCGACGCCTGTCCTGGCATGCTCGCGCGCCCAGACAAGGGCGCCCCAGTGGATCCTGTCGCTGAGGCTGTCGACCATGGCATTCCAGGCCTCTGCATCGGTGCGGTGGAATAGAGCGTCAGGAAGTCCTCGCTGCGCTCGCCGTAGAGCTGGCGTGCCCACCGGCGAAGGCTGGCCACAGTCATGGTCCCGCCCGGCATCCGCGTCGTGCATCTTCGGATGGGCGTGTCGTGCCCGACCCGTAGCGGCGAGATCTACAAGGCCCCTGCGAAAAAATGACTAATAAATGAGAAGCATTTGCATTTAATGTATGATCCACGCATCGAAAGGTCCGACGCACTCTCGTTCCTTTCCGCCGCTTTCATCGTGGGGCGACCCGGGACCTCCAAGTCTCCAAGGTCGTTTTTTGCTAGCCACCGGTCTCCGGCCAGCCATGCATTTTTTTCCACGCAAGTGCCTGCCATCCCCGCATTCTTCTCTTCACTTTCCTCTGCCCAACCGGTCGCATGGCGCACGCGAGCAAACTCAAAGACACGGGATTGAAGGCGACGCTGCCAAGGATGAAGGTGCTTGAACTGTTCGAGCGCAGCGCCCAGCGCCACCTCGCGGCCGAGGACGTGTACCGCCAGATGCTCAGCGTGGGCACGGATCTCGGCCTGGCCACCGTCTACCGGGTCCTCGCGCAGTTCGAGCAGGCGGGGCTGCTCAAGAAAAGTCAGCTCGGTGCAGGCAGGGCGGTCTACGAACTCAACGATGAGCAGCACCACGGCCACCTGGTATCGCTGGTGGATGGCACGGTCCACGAATTCTTCGATCCGCAAATCGAAGAACGGCTCACGGCGATCGCACTGGAGCAGGGCTTCGAATTGACCGACTATGTCGTGACGGTGTTCGGACGACCACGCTGAACGCCACGCCGGACCCGACCCTGGACTTTGGCCGTGCCCCAGCTGGTGCGCGCCCACGTCAGTTGCGGCTACGACCATCTCGAGCAGACGTCACATCCCGCGTGCGACCACCTGGGGTCGAAACTGTCCTTACCAAGACGGGGCGAGTCGAGGTGCTGATGCTCGATACCGACGTCAACAACTACAACAAGTTTGCCGCCGCAGTTGTCGCGAAGTTTGGCACGCCACCGACCCAGTGATCGGTGGAACGCAACGGGTTCGGCGTCGAGTTCGACCAAGTCACCCCCGCGTGGAAGGATGCGAGCGGCGCGCTCATGGTCATGCGCAAGCGCAAGCGCAACGGGAAGACAGACACCTCCGGGCTTGCCGCGATCTCTGCCGATCGCCTGCACAACCTCCAGAAGAAAAAGCAGGTCAAGCCAGGAAATCTCTGAAATCCTCGCGTCGAACTGGCGGCGCCGTTCGTCAGGCGGCCCGCCAGCCATCTGCAATGTTCAGTGCGCCGCAATAAAGGCCATGACCGCCGCGTTGAAGCCCTGCGGGTTCGCTCTAGGCGTCCCATGGGAAGAGTTCTTCACAACCTCTCGCGTGGCTCGGGGCAGGCAGACCTGAACGCTGTCGAGGATCGCCTTGAACGTTCCTGGCGTCCTCTCGCCCTCCAGGAGCAGGACCGGCATAGCGAGCCGCTTGACCTCGCCGCACGAGAGCGGGGGCCACGACGCAGTGTCCTTCTCGCCGGCCGTAAGCGTCCAGGCATTTGCGCGAAGCGAACTTTTGATTGCCTCCGGAAGTGTCTTCCAGGCGCCGGGGCCGCTCACGTAGTCGATGAAAATTTCTAGGCCGGCATCGGTTTGGCCCGCCTTGAGTCTCTCGGTAATCGCTGGCATGGCAACCGCTCGGCGCTGCACGAGCGCGGGATCTTCGGGCGAGAAAGCCGGCATGCCCGCTCCACCCTCCGCAAACGTGAGCGTTCGGACCATGCCAGGATTCTTGCTCGCAGCATAGAGCGCAACCGTACCCCCACGTGAGTGGCCCACAAGATGCACTGGACCGGCGTTCAGCTGCTTGATGAATTCCATCAGATCGTCGACATGCTGGTTAAGGCTGAATTCCCCGTCGCCGCGCCATGGCTCAGGGTAGTAGCGCCGCAGACTGACGGCAATCGTTCGGTACTTGCCGGAGAAGGGCTCCATCTGCGCCGAGAAGTAGCGGTAGTCAACCGCGGCGCCATGAACAAATATCACGGGCACCCCTGAACCTTGCTCGACGTATGCCATTTCATAGCCATTGACCTGTACGGCCTTGACGCCGGCGGGTAGCTCCCAGGTCCGAGCAATCGGCGTGGGTGTCGATTGACATCCAAGGACCAAGGCTGCGACCGACAGGATCTTTAGTGCGCGCATACGTGCCCCCATGCCTGGGCCGATCGGCTTTTAGCAGTCTGGCGCGCGGAACGGCCCTTACGCGCAGCTAGTCTGATGGCTTTCCTGCGACGCCTATTGTCTCGCTGCTTGCCAGGGAGGTGGCAACGGCATTCGATGCGATGGCAATCCGGTGTGATCAGTGCTCGCCGGCGGATCTACCGCGGACCCGGATGATCCCTTCCGCTCTCGGATGCACTTCGGATGCGGAACTGAACCGACTACGGACCTGCTTCGCGTTCGGACTTGATCCGCCTGCGGAGATGTCTGCGCGTCCGGGACCGGTGCGCATGCGAGGTTGCTGCGTGACCGAGTTGCTGCGCCTCCCGGATTGCTTCCGCGCGCGGGAATCGGGGCAGGGCGCCTCGCCGGCGAGATGGTGCTGGAACGGAATTGGGTGCCGGTCCGGGGTTGGGGTGTTCGCGCCGGCGCGGAGCCCGTTTGGTCTGGATCTCGCATCCCTGGACGAGTCTCGTCACGCCGGCCGTGTCGATCGCCGACAAGCCCAAATGCTGTGGGGGGCATGGCTTACCAACAGGTGAGCGACATGATCAAGTCCACTGGCATCGCGTCGCGATATTTCCCCTCGATCGGCCGGTCCGGTTCGGCGGTGCGAGCCTTCGCCGTGCGCGGTGAACGATCGAGCGACCGGGAAGCGCCAGGACGAGTTCCACCGCGACACCCGGCGGTGCGGATCCACTGCGGGCAGTGCGACGGTGAGGCCGCGTCCAAACGGGCCAGCGTGAAGTCCAGCATTCCTCCGGTCAGGCGCTGCGCTCGCCGGGCGGCACACGTGACCTGCCCCTGCACGCTCGGGCTGGTTGCAAGCGCAGTCGCGCCAGTACGGCTGCCTAGCGAAGAGGTGATCGCCCCAACGGCAGAAGGGCAGCGGGACGACTGCTCTTCATGGGCGATCAGCAAGGCGCTCCGACCCCGCCGAGGCCGCCGGCGCCCGCCGCATCCGCCACTGCGACTGGCCTGACCGGCGTTGGCGGCGTCACCGATGCAGGTGCAGCGCCAGACGCGTCGCCGCGGGCGGGACATGCCGTTGTCAGAGGGCGGCCAATGGCTAGTTCGGGTCAGCAGCAACAGGAGGTCCCCCACTCGGTGCGCCCTGTTGCCTTGAGAGGCTGCGGTTACAGTGTGAGATTGTTGGATCAACCCAGTCGTTCGCATCGATCGACTTCTTGGAGGACCCATGGCTCAACCGCATGTTTCTCGTTGGGGCCTTGTGGCCTGCGCAGTGATGCTCGCGGGTTGCGCCACCCGCCCGGTCAACCCACCCATTTCGCAAGCGAATCCCAGCAGCGGCTATCGCTTTGAAACGCGCCAGGCCGACGTCAAGGACAAGGACGCCCTCGTCATCCTCGCGTTCTCCGGCGGCGGCACGCGCGCGGCCGCCTTCTCGTACGGCGCGCTCGAATACCTGCGGCGCACCGAGATCGTCACGCCGAAAGGGAGGGGCCGGCTGATCGACCAGGTTGACATCATCACGGGCGTATCGGGCGGCAGCTTCACCGCGCTGGCCTATGGTCTCTACGGTGACAAGCTGTTCGACGACTACGAGCAGCGCTTTCTGAAGCGCGACGTGCAGGGCGCCATCATTTCGCGCTCGCTGAATCCCGGCAACTGGGCCAGACTGTCGTCGACCGCGTGGGGCCGTTCCGAGCTTGCGGCCGAGTTGTACGACGAGGTCCTCTTCAACAACGCCACCTTCGGCGATTTGAATCGGGGCAAAGGGCCGCTCATCCTGGCCTCCGCGACCGACATTTCAAGCGGCGCCCGCGTGGTCTTCCAGCAGGGCACGTTCGACGTGCTGTGCTCGGACCTGAACGCCGTGCCCTTGTCGCGCGCCGCCGCCGCCTCGTCGGCGGTGCCGGTGGTGCTATCGCCGGTCACGCTCAACAATTACGGTGGCACCTGCAACATGACACCGCCCGCCTGGGTGAAGCGATTCGTCGACACCGACAATCCCCCGCGTCCAGCCGCGCGCGCGATCCGCTCGCTCAAGTCGCTGGCCGATTTCGAAGACAGCGCCAAGCGACCTTACGTCCATCTCGTGGACGGCGGCGTGTCGGACAACGTGGGCATGCGCGGCGTGCTGGATTCGCTGGAGATCCTCGAAGCGATGCAGGAAGCCGGCGTGCCGACGCAACTCGACAGTGCGAAGCGGATCGTGGTCTTCATCGTCAATTCGCTCTCCGTGCCGCCGACGACATGGGACGAATCCGAATCGCCGCCGGGTAGCGTGGAGATCCTGCTCAAGTCGAGCGGCGTGCCCATTGACCGCTACTCGTTCGAGGCGGTCGAGTTGCTGAGGGACATGGCCGCTCGCTGGAACACGATGCGAAAGATTCGGACCTCGGCGGCGATGGCGGGCAACAAGGACCCGGCCGTCGCGGCCATCACCCGCGGTCCGGATGCCGAGATCTACGCCATCGACGTGTCGTTCGCCGCGCTCAAGGACAAGGGGGAGCTGGCCTATCTCAACCAGCAGCCGACCACGTTCGTGCTGCCGGACGAGGCCGTCGATCGGCTGCGCGCTGCTGCAGGAACCGTCATGGCGGATTCTCCCGAGTTCAAGCGCCTTCTCAGGGACGTCGGGGGCACGCTGGTTCCGGCGCCGGCCGCGGCCCCCTAGACTCGTTGCGAGACGGTCGTCGGTCCGGTTCGAGTGGGGTCTTCCTGGACCGCTCTAGGGGAGGTCTCGAGCGTCCTTGAATCGCGGTGAGTCGCCTGGGCGCCGTCCGGCTTGCCGCCAAGCCTTCGGAAGATCAGGACCATGGCTTCCTCTGCGACGAGCATGGTGACAATCACGGCGATCAGCGCGACGATCCCGTTGAATGCACCCTCGAAACGGACCTTGTCTCCGAAGGCGAAGCTGAGCGCTTCGAGGATCACGAACTTCGAGCCAAACAGCACCAGCCACGCAAAGAAGAACCGAAGGAATGTCATGAGGCCGCCGGATCTTGCCTTGAAGACGGCCGCGACCCTGTTCTCGACGGCGATCGTGAGCTGCAAGAGCACCTGCAGCAGAACGGCCGCCAGCAACGAGATGGTGAACGAGTCGATCGTCACGTTGTCCGAATACTCGACGAACAGATTCAGAACCACGAGGTCGATGAGGATCGCCGTGAAGTAGCGAACGAAAAGACGCTGCCGGTTCGAGGGTGCCGCTACCGGACGCTGCATGAGCGCTTCACTGGTCATTGCTTGATTCCTTTGGAAGTTGGATTGGCCCATCGGCTCACCTCGAGCGTCCTGCCAAGCCGCGGCCGAGTCTAAGCGCTCCATGCACCAGGCCAAGGACGGACGGCACGACTCCGGCTTCACGGTCCCGCGTTGGGGGAGGCCGGGAGGCCGCATTTCCGAGATACGATCGCCCGCTGTACGGGAACAGTCCCTTCGGATGAGGAAGCATGCGATGCCTATACCCCATGAGGTCGATGTCGACCTCGAACAGCGCCTGTCCAGGAAGCTGCTCGATGTCTTCATCCGGGCCGGCCTGATCCTGGCCTTGACGCTGCTGTGCTACAGGATCTTTTCGCCGTTCCTGTCATTGATGGTCTGGGCGTTGATCCTGGCCGTCACCCTTTATCCGCTGCACCAGAAGCTCGCCCGGAGCCTCGGGGGCAAGCAAGGGCTCGCGGCCACGCTGCTGGTGCTTGCCGGCATCGTGCTGATCGTTGCGCCCACCGGCGTGCTGCTGGCCTCCATGGGCGATTCGGTCCATGAACTGATCGCCAGCGTGCGCGACGGTACCCTGCGGGTTCCCGTGCCCCCACCCGGCGTGGCCGAGTGGCCGGTTGTCGGGAACGCGATCCACGGCCTGTGGTCGCAGGCCCATGAAGATCTGCCGAGTGTCGTCCAGCGCATGCAGCCCCAGATCGGAGACCTGGCCCGGACCGCACTGGAGATGGTGGCGAACATCGCCGGCACGGTGCTGCTGTTCCTGGCGTCATTCATCATCGCCGGGATCATCATGGCCTTCGGCCAGTCCGGCGCCGCGAGCACCCGGAGGATCTTCGACCGCATCGTGGGGCCGCTGCGCGGTGAAGGCTTTGCAAGACTTTCGACCGCCACCATCCGCGCGGTGGCCCTTGGCGTCCTCGGTGTCGCCTTCATTCAAGCCATCGTGGTCGGCCTCGTCATGATCGTCGCCGGGGTTCCGTTCGCAGGCGTCCTGGCCATGGTCGTGCTGGTGCTGGGTGTCGCGCAGGCGCCCGCGGTCATCGTCACCCTGCCGGTCATCGCCTGGATCTGGATGAGCGGCGAGTACGGCACCGCGTCGGCCGTCCTCTTCAGCGTGCTGCTGTTCGTGGCGGGAATGCTCGACAACGTGCTGAAGCCACTGCTGCTGGGCCGCGGTGTCGATGCGCCGATGCCGGTCATCCTGCTGGGAGCGCTGGGCGGCCTGGCAAGCGCCGGCATCGTCGGGATGTTCGTCGGCGCGACCCTGTTGGCCCTGGGTTATCAGATCTTCATGTGGTGGGTTGCGACCTCGCCGGATGCCGTGCAACCCGAAAGTGCCCCGCGACGTGTCGACTGAGCCCGCGAGCGGCCGGTCGATGGTCAGGTCCGGCCTGTTGGGGTTGGCGCTGATGGGCGCTTTGCTGCTCGGAGCCTGCACGACCGTGGGACCTGATTTCCAGCGTCCCGCAGTGCCCTGGCTGCCCGACTGGAAGGGCGGCTCGCTCGACGAGGCCATCGCCGCAGGCCCGCGGCCGGCAAGCGCCGGGCAACTGCAGGTCTGGTGGCGGACCTTCAACGACCCCGTGCTCGATCAGCTGATCGCCGAGGCCCAGCGTGTGAATCCCGGCGTACGCACCGCCGGCATGCGCATCATGGAAGCGCGTGCGCAACTCGGGATCGCAGGCAGCACGCTGTATCCCCAGGTGCAGCAGGCCACCGGCGAACTGTTGAACGTCGGCACGCGGCGAGCTGGAGGGCCGGACAGCAGCGCTGCATCGTTCGGCCTGGGAGCGCGCATCAGCTGGGAACTCGACTTCTGGGGCAAGTTCCGGCGCAGCATCGAAGCCGCGGACGCCGGCTACCTCGCCAGCATCGCGCAGTACGACGACGTGCAGGTGCTGATGGCGGCGCAGGTGGCGGGGCTCTACGCGGCGATTCGCACCACAGAGGCACGCCTGCGGATCGCCCGCGAGAACGCCGCTCTCCAGAGGCGCAGCCTCGACATTACCGAACTGCTGTTCAAGAGCGGCGGCGATTCCGAGCTGGATGTGCAACAGGCCAAGGCCCAGTACCTGGGCACACTGGCCACGATTCCTCAGCTGGAGATCGCCCTGCGCCAGAACCAGAATGCGCTGAGCACCTTGCTGGCCCGCCCGCCCGGTCCGCTGCCCGCGATGGAAACCGGCCGGGAAGTCATCCCGAAGGCCGAACTGGAGGTCATCGTGGACCTGCCGGCTGATCTGCTGCGCCGCCGGCCCGACGTCAGGGCCGTGGAGATGCAGTTGGCCGCCCAGTCCGCCCTGATTGGCGTGAGCACCGCCGACCTGTATCCGGCGATCTCGCTGCTGGGATCGCTCGGCTTGTCGGCCACATCCGTGAACGGCTCGCCCAATGTCCTCAGCTGGGCCGTTGGGCCGAGTCTGGTCTGGAACGTCTTCGACCATGGCCGGCTGACGGACACCGTGCTGGTCCAGGATGCCCGGTTCCAGCAGATCTATGAACAGTATCAGGGTGTCGTCCTCAGCGCGGCGCGCGAGGTCGACGACGCGGCCGTGAGCTTCGCCCGGACGAAGGAGCAGATCGTGCTGCTCGCTGAATCGGTGAAGGCCGCGCGGCGCTCGCTCGACATCGCGACGCTCCAGTATCGGGAAGGACTGACCGACTTCCAGCGCGTCCTCGACTCCCAGCGGACTTTCTTCAGCCAGCAGGAGTTGCTTGTGGCCAACCAAGGCAGCCTGGCGCAGAGCCTGATCGCCCTTTACAAGGCCATGGGCGGCGGTTGGGAAGGGGCCCGCAGCCGGCCCGTGCTGGATGATGCGACCCGCGAGACCATGGGCTTGCGCAACGACTGGAAAGACCTGCTGGCCGCCCCCCTGCCCGCGCCCGGCCCCGACGCGACACCCACCTCTGCTGGAACCCCACGACCATGAGTCCAGAACCTGTCCCCGCGGCACCATCGACGCCGCCTGCCGCCGAGGCCGCCGTGTCGCCGATGCCGCCCGGCAAAGGCAAGGGCGCCCGCCTGGGTGCCTTCATCGTGCTGGCACTGATCCTTATCAGCCTGCTCTGGTACTTCGTCTCGGACCGACTGACCCCCTACACCAACCAGGCCCGGGTGCAGGCCTTCGTGTTGCCGGTGGCGGCCGAGGTCACGGGCAAGGTTCTGAAGGTGTACGTCAAGAACAATGACGACGTGCAAGGCGGCGCCCCGCTGTTCGACATCGACCCGAGCTCGTACCGCATCGCGCTGCAGCGCAGCCGTTCGGACTACGAGTCGGTGCGGCGTTCGGTGAATGCGTCCACCTCCGGCGTGGAGGCGGCGAGGGCCAGCCTGCAGGCGGCCGTGGCCAACCATGTCTATGCCCGCCAGGATGCAAGCCGGCTGGAGCAGATCTTCAAGGAGGACCCCGGGGCGATCTCGGTTCGCCGCGTAGAAACCGCGCAGGCCAGCCTCATCAAGGCGCAGAGCCAGGTGAAGGCGGCGGAGGCCGACCTGCGACGCGCCCAGGAGACCGCGGGTGACAGCGGTGAAGCCAACGCGCAGTTGATCAGTGCCCGCTCGGCGGTCGAGAAGGCCGAACTCGACCTCCAGCGCACCCGCGTGGTCGCACCCGCCCGCGGCCGGGTCACCGACCTGCGCACGGATGCCGGCCAGTTCGCGCAGGCCGGCACGCCCG
>NZ_JASZYT010000015.1 GCF_030316765.1 Variovorax saccharolyticus | reverse complement strand
TGGCGCGCGCAGCATGGTCGTGAACGGCGTCAACTACTACCAGGCCGGACCGACCTGGTACAAGCCCTACTTCGGCTCCAGCGGCGTGTACTACGAGGTCGTGCCGGCGCCCTGACGGACAAGCCGCTCAGCCGGCGCCGTCGACCGGCGGCGTCGGCCCGGCGCTCGTAGAAGGCGTGGCGGTCCGGCTGGACCACTCGCACCAGCCGGCTTTCGCCGAGGGAGGTCCACGCCGATGATGGAAAGCGCGACGATGACGCGTCGAGCTCTCCCCCGTGATCCGGAGGCGAAGCATCGTCACGCCGTTTCGGCGCTACCTGCGGAAGCCGCCAACGAAGGCGACGCCACCGCCCCAGCCGCCCAAGCCCACGGCGTCCATTTGGTTCATCTGCGCCGCCTCAAGGTTGTTGTTGCTCAACTGCTTGGCGATCCGCAACTTTTGATATTCCTGGTACTCGGCCGCGCCCCCGACATAAGCCAGGTTGTTCAACGAATCCGGGATCACGTAGTACATCGTCCCGTTATAGGTCACCGGGGACACCTTGTCCTTCGGGAGCTTCGCAAGGATGGCCTGCTGATCGGGCTTGACCGGCGTGATGACCTTGAAACCGGCGGCGATCGCAAGGTTGTCGTTGTTCAGCGTATTGTTCGCGCAGCCTGCAGCCAGTGCGGCAAGCACGAGAACGAGGTAACGAAGAAGTCGGGTCATGGATTACTCCAGTTCAGTGTGAATGGGAGTGTGGACTGGTCCTCCCGAGGAAACGATCAAAGCTTTGACCTGTTCAATGGAGGGTCTCAGCCAATCGGCAGGACCCATGAAGTGCCCTGTCAACATTGATGTGTCACGTGCCACTGCCCCGGCTTCCTTCCTGCAGCATCTGCAGGGCCTTCTCCACGCTCAAGGAGCCCGACACCTGGCTCGGCGGGTACTCCCCGAAAGTGGCCAGGAAGCGGCCCACGATGCCGACCGCGGGAATCATGGTCCAGAGCTTTTCGCCCCACCAGCGGCCATACAGCAGGCTTTCGCTCTGGTAACGCTCCCACGGGTCCTGCCGCAGGTTGGTCACCAGCGGCACGTTGGTCGAATCGGGCTTGCCGTTGAAGAGGTTGCCCTCGATGGTCTTGAAACTGACCTTCCAGGCGTTGTAGCGCACCGCCATCAGGTCGGCGTTGTCGCTGAAGTAGAAGAACTCGTGGCGCGGCCCGGGGCCCTCGCAACCGCCCTGGAAGTAAGGCTTGAAGTTGTAGCCGTCGAGATGGTTCCTGAAGGTCTTCTCGCCCGCCTTGTAGCCGGTCAGCAGCTTTTCCTTGACCTTCGGTTCGCCGGCCGCGGCGACCAGCGTCGGCAGCCAGTCTTCGGCCGCCATGATCTCGTTGACGATGGTTCCGGGCTGGATCACGCCGGGCCATTTCGCCAGCATCGGCACGCGGAACCCGCCCTCGAAGACGGTGCCCTTCTCGCCGCGGAACGGGTGGTTGCCGCCGTCCGGCCAGCTGAAGATCTCGGCGCCGTTGTCGCTGGTGAACAGCACGATCGTCTCATCGGCGATGCCCTCGTCGTCGAGCTTCTGAAGGATCTCGCCGACCACCCAGTCGAGCTCCATCATCGCGTCCGCGTAGAGGCCGAAGCCGCTCTTGTCCTTCCATTTCTCCGACAGGTGCGTCCAGACATGGCAGCGCGTCGAGTTGTGCCAGAGGAAGAAGGGCTTGCCGGCCTTCACGGAGCGGTCGATGAAGTCGACCGAGCGCCGCACCAGTTCGGCGTCGACGTCCTCCATGCTGAACTTCGCCGCCGGATCCATGCCCGGGTGCGGCGGCAGCGGGCCGCAGTCGTTGATCTTCTGCTTGCCGACCCGGCCCCAGCGCGGCTCCTCGGTCGGGTCGTCGACATCGGTGGCGAAGGATTCGATGACGTTGCGCGGACCGAACTGCTCGTGGAAGCCCGGCACCTTCGGATACTCGCCGTCGTAGGGTTCCTCCATCGCGTTGAGGTGGTACAGGATGCCGTAGAACTCGTCGAAGCCATGGACCGTGGGCAAGTACTCGTTGCGGTCGCCCAGGTGGTTCTTGCCGATCTGCGCCGTGGCATAGCCCAGGGGCTTGAGCAGTTCGGCGATGGTCGGATCCTTGTCCTGCAGGCCCTGCTTGGCGGCCGGCATGCCGACCTTCAACAGGCCGGTGCGAAACGGCGTCTGGCCCAGAATGAAGGCGGCGCGCCCCGCCGTGCAGGACTGCTGTCCGTAGTAGTCGGTGAACAGCGCGCCCTCCTTGGCCAGACGGTCGATGTTCGGCGTGCTGCCGCCCATCATGCCGCGGTGGTAGGCGCTGAGGTTCCAGATGCCGACGTCGTCGGCCATGATCATGATGATGTTGGGGGCCTTGTCAGCCATGCGTCTCTCCGGTTGGTTCACTGTTCGCTGGCCATCCTGACAGGCGTGGCGCGGACTGCAAATAGGGCCAAGGGGCAACGGGCTTGCCCTTAAGGGCAAGTGAGGCGATTTGCCGTCCGCAAGCATGGACGAAGCGCCTCCCGGCATGCATAGTCATGAGCCGCCCATGAACACCGCATCCACGCCCCCTCCCGCCGACTCGGACCCGCCGCGCCCGAAGACCTCGGACGAACTGGCGCAGATCCGCACCGACCTCGCCCTCGAGCGCACGCTGATGGCCGCCGACCGCTCGTTGATGGCCTGGGTGCGCACGGGGCTGTCGATGATCAGCTTCGGCTTCACGATCTACAAGGTGATGGAGGCCTTCCAACAACAGGGCGGCCAGCTCCACAGCGCCAATGCTGCGCGCAACGTCGGTCTGTTCCTGACCGGCCTGGGTACGGTCAGCATCGTGGTCGGCACGATCGAATACTGGGCGCGGCTCAAGTCGCTCAACCAGAGCCAGCAGTTCCGCCTGGCCCAGCCCTCGCTCGTGATCGCGCTGATCATGTCGACCGCGGGCCTGCTGATGTTCTTCAGCATCCTGCGCCGCTTCATCTGAGGCATGGAGATCTTCGAGCCCTTCATGCGCACCTGGGCCGACATCACGAGCGGCCGCCACGTGCCGCTGGCCTTCCGCTTCGTGCTGCAGCCCTGCGTCGCCATCTTCTTCGCCTGGCGCGCCGGCCGGCAGGACGCACGCGAGGGCCGGCCCTACTATGTCAGCGCACTGGTCCGCGATCCGGTGCATCGACCGGGCCTGCTGCGCGAAGGCTGGACGCACATCGGCAAGGTGTTCTGTGTCGCCATCGTGGCCGACGCGATCTACCAGGTGATCGTGCTGCACTGGTTCTATCCCTTCGAAGCCCTGCTGGTGGCGCTGCTGCTCGCGGTACTGCCCTACCTGGTATTCCGCAGCGTCGTCAACCGAGTCCTGCACCACGCCCCAACCCGAAAATGACCACGCCGACCACCGCCACGATCACCAGCGACACCGCGAACAGTCCGAGCGCGATGGCGAAGCCCCGCGATCGGTCGACCGCCAGCCGGCGTGCGAACCAGACGCCCTGAACGCCCAGGTACCAGGCGCCGCCGACTCCCGCCATGACGCCGGCTGCGACATCGTTGCCCGCCCGATGCAGGGTCGTCGCGATGGCCACGGTCACGACCAGGGGCGCGGAAAAGAAGCACTGCAGGTAGAACGGCGAGCGCAGGGTGATGGCGTCGACCTCGAGCCCCTGCCGGCGCACGAAGCCGTAGGCCATCACCAGAGGCACGATGCTGTTGCCGATCACGCGGAAGATCAGCAGATTGGTCTCCTTGGCGGTCACGCGCTGCGCGAAGCCCGACTGACCCATCAGCGCGAGCACGTTGTCGTGGATCTCGATCTCGACCCCGTGCGCGAACAGGATCGTCAACATAAGGAACAGCGGCGGACTCACCAGTCCCGCGAAGCGCGTCGCTGCCCGGTCGTCCAGGTCGGCCAGCGCGCGCGCCGCCACCGCCTGCGGAGCCACCAGCACGCGCCAGAAGGTGCGCGGATAGAACAGCAGCCAGGTCATGACCTCGTAGAGCAGGTCTTCGAGCGAGCGGATGAACTTGATGATTTCCATGGCGTGGCACCGACTTTGCACGCTCGGCCTGCGCTCGTCCATACCTCGCCGGCCACCAGACCATCCGCCTGCACTTCGAGGCAACAGCCTTGCCCTTTCGGGCAGTCCGATTGCCCCTCTCCCCGATTCCCTTCGAGCTCCACGCGACTCAAGATGGGGGCGCACACACATCGTCCGATCTTCAACGCGCGACTTTCCATCTCCAACGCCAAGGGGTCCATCATGAAACTCAACAAGCTCAGCCTTGCGCTCTGCGCCCTCGTCCTCGCCACCGGTTGCGTCACCAAGGGCACCTACGACACCGAGGTCCAGAAGGCGAACAACTACGCCGCGCTCAACACTCAGCTATCCAGCGAGTTGAGCGCCGATCAGGCGCAGATCACTCAGCTGCAGAACGAGTTGAAGGTGACGATGGTCAATGAAATCCTGTTCCCCGAAGGCGGCTGGCGCCTGAGCCCCAAGGGCGAGGCGACGCTCGCGAAGATCGCACCGACGCTCGCCAACCTGCCGGGGCAACAGATCATCGTCCAGGGCTTCACCGACAATGAGCCGATCGGACCCGGGCTTCGAGGCCGCTTCCCGTCCAACCTCGAGCTGTCGTCGGCGCGCGCGGACGACGTGGTGCGCTACCTCACGGCCAAGGGCGTGCCACCGGCCACCATCTCGGCCCAGGGCTTCGGCGACGCGCGCCCGGTGGCCAGCAACGCCACGCCGCAGGGTAAGGCCAAGAATCGCCGCGTGGAGATCGTGATCTCGGCCGCCAGCCGTCCCTGACCCGATGGCATCGTTCAAGGTGCTGCTGCCACTGCTCGCGGGCCTACTGCTCGCCTCGGGCTTCCATGCCGAGGCCAACGCCTGGGCCCGTGCGAACCGCTTCGGCGGCCATTCCTCGGGCGGCTGGGGCGGCGCCACCCATACCAACGCCTGGGGCGGCACCACCTCGCACAGCTGGGATGGCGCCACCAGCCATACCAACGCGTGGGGCGGCACCACCACCGGCGTGGCCGGCTACGGTGCCGTCCACACCACAGCCGGTGGCTTCAGCGCCTACCGTCCGCCCGGCTACGGCTACGCCGGCTACGCGCCCTATCACGCGCCGGTGGCGGTGCCGTATTACCACGCGGGCTGCTACGACTGCGCGGGCGCCGTGGCCGCGGGTGCGGTGGTCGGCATGGCCGCAGGTGCGGCCATCGCCACGGCGGCGCGGCCCGGCTATCCGGTCTACCAGATGGGCGTGAACTACGCGACCATCCCGCCCGATGCGTCGGTCGTCACGCAGGGCGGCGTCACCTACTACCAGGTGGGATCGACCTGGCTGCAACCCTTCTATGGTGCCAACGGCGTCTACTACACGGTGGTGCAGCCGCCCTACTAAATGCGGACGAGTCCGCAGCAACGAGGCCGGCCGCGGCAGCGGCCCGAGCGCCGTCCACTGGCTCAGTGGTGCTTTTTGTGACCGGCCTTGGCGCCGGGCACGGCATTGTCCTTCGCCTCGGCCTGGTCATCGGCCTTGCCCGCCTTGCCGGCCTTGCCCGCCTTGGCATCCTCCGCGTGCCGGTGCTTTTCGTCCTGCGGCGCGCTGCCGTCGAGCACCAGATGGCCCGGATCGAGGTTGCGCTTCTGCAGGTCCTTCAGCAGGCCGGCGTCGCTGAGGTCGATCTTGTGCGAGGAGGCCCAGTCGCGCTCCGCGGTTTGCTGCAAGCGCAGCACGGTGGTCGGGTCGTCGGTCTCGATCGCCAGTTCGCGCCGGCCGTCGAAGCTGCCCGGCGCCAGGTTGATCGAGCCCACGATGGCCCGCTTGCCGTCGGCCAGCATCATCTTCGCGTGCAGCTTCAGGTGCTTCATGGTGTGCACCTTGGCGCCCACGTCCTGCAGGATCCGCAGCCCGCCCACGCCCTCGATCAGCTTCTCGGCCTTGAGCGAATGCGGCGGCTTGGTCAGGATGTGTACCTTGACGCCGCGCGTCGCCGCGCGCACCAGGCGCTCGATGATCACCGTGTCCTGGTAGCGCTCGTTCTGCACCCACAGCGAGTGCTGCGCACCGTCGATGAAGGCCGCCACGCGCTGGCGGCCGTTGTCGGGACACCAGATCAGGCGCGACTCGGGGTGGGGCGTGAAGTCCTCGTGCGCCCAGTCGGCATCGAAGCAGGCCACCATCTCGCGGGTCTCGAGGTCGTGCGTCGTGACGACCGCGTAGTCGCGTGTCTCGGTCAGGTCCTTGGGCTCCCAGTTGAGCGATTCGACGAAGCCGGTCTGGTGATCGACCACCATCGACTTCTGGTGCGTCAGGTCGAACTTCGGGTTGCTGTCGCGCACCTCGATGCCGGCCTCGACCAGCGCCTTGCGCGATGCCTCGTTCTCGGTCTCGCCGGTGCGGCGCGCCGGGTTGAGCATGACGCGGACGTTCACGCCGCGCTGCTTGGCGGCGATGACCGCCCCGAGCAGCGTCTCGTCGGTGAACAGGAACATGCGGATGTTCAGCGCCACCTTGGCCGAATTTATCGCATCGAGGATCGGCTTGGCGGTGTCATCGGGCAGAACGATCAATCTGTGGGACATGATTTCCTCAGGCGGGCGCGGCCGCGGTGGCCGGCGGGGTGTCGTATTGAATCCGGTGCAGCTCGGCGTAGACGCCGCCCTGCGCGACCAGTTCGTCGTTGGTGCCTTCCTCGACCACGATGCCGTCTTTCAGCACGATGATCTTGTCGGCGTTGCGAAGCGTGCTCAGGCGGTGCGCGATCATGATCACGGTGCGGCCCTGCATCAGCCGCTCCAGTCCTTCGATGACCAGCCGTTCGGACTCGGTGTCGAGGGCGGCGGTCGGCTCGTCGAGGATCATGATCGGGCTGTTGCGGATCACGGCGCGCGCGATGCCGATGCGCTGGCGCTGGCCGCCCGAGAGCGTGTCGCCGCGCTCGCCGACCAGCGAGTCGTAGCCGTGCGGCATGCGGCTGATGAACTCGTCGGCATTGGCGAGCCTGGCGGCGGCCACGATCTCCTCCTGCGTGGCGCCGGGCTTGCCATAGGCGATGTTCTCGCCGATGGTGCCGCGGAACAGCACCGTCTCCTGCAGCACGAAGCCGATCTGCGAACGCAGCGACGCGAGCTTGTGGGTCGCGATGTCGACGCCATCGATCAGCACCCGGCCGCCGCCCGGGTCGTAGAAGCGCGGCATCAGGCTCACGACGGTCGACTTGCCGCTGCCGGTCGGCCCGACGATGCCCACCACCTGGCCCGGCTTGATGTTGAACGACACGTCGCGCAGCACCAGCCCCTCGTCCGCGCCATAGCCGAAGGCGACGTTCTCGAACGTGATCTCGCCCTTCGTGCGGCCCGGATCGATCGCGTTCGGATGCTCGCGGATGATGTCGTCAGCGCCGAGGATCTTCTGGATGCGCTCCAACGCCACGGTGGTCTGCGCGATGGTGCTGGCCATGCTTGCGAGGTCCTTCACCGGCTTGAAGAACTTGCTCAGGTAGGCGAGATAGACCGTGAGGGCGCCGGCCGTCATGGTGCCCGCGATGATCAGCGCCGTGCCCTTCCAGAGCACGATGCCGGTGCACAGCGCCACCACGACCGCCACCACCGGCGACAGCAGCGACTTGACCTTGCGCGCGCGCAGCGCGGCCTCGGTACTGGCGTGGCTCGCGGCTTCCATGTGCGCCACTTCCAGGTCTTGGCGGCCGAAGGCCTTCACGGCGCGGACCTGGCCCAGACCTTCCTGCACCACCGCGACGATCTCGCTCTGGCGCACGCGAACGTCGCGCGTCACCTTCTTCACCGCGTTCTTGAAACGGAACACGAACAGCAGCAGGAAGGGCATGACCGCCACCGCGATCAAGGTGAAGTCCCAGTCGAGCCAGACCATGAGGCCCAGCATGAAGACGATCGTGACGATGTCAACCAGGATGCCGAGCGTCGACGACGAGGCGAAGTTCTGCACCGTCGCAACGTCGCTGGTGATGGTCGACATCAAGGTACCGGTCTTGGCGGTGTCGTAGAAGCCCAGCGACAGCCGGTGCAGGTGCTCGTAGATCTTCAGGCGCAGGTCGTTCGCCACCCACTGCCCGATGCTGGTCGTGTAGTAGTTGTCGATGTAGCTCGCGATGCCGCCGATGACCGCGATCGCCAGGGTCGCGATGCCGGCGAACAGCGCCACGCCCAGCGTGTGGCGGCCGATGCCGAGCTGGTGCGCCCACTCGAGCCAGGCCGGCAGATGGTGCGTTCCGAGCGCATCGTCGAGCACCAGCTTGAGGGGCCAGGGCGCGGCCAGGCTCATGAGCACCTCGACCACCATCGCGACCAGCACGATCGCGAGCCAGGCGTGGTAGGGCCGCACCAGTTGCAGGATCAGGCCGCGCATGGCGGCCTTCTCGCCGGCTTTGGTGGCGGGCTTGGCGCCGGATTTGGCGTCGGACCTGGCGGCCGTTATTGGCGTGGACATGCGAGGGCGTCGTGTTGCTTCAGCGCGCGCGGATGACGTCGGAAACCACGCCGTTCTCGTTCACGGTGCAGTTGATGTTCGGCTGGCCCGCACCGATGCTCAACGTGACCACGTAGAAGCCCTGCTCCATCGTTTGAGCGTCGTAGAGCGGTTTCACGTCTTCCTTGGCCACCTTGCGCTCGCGCGAGACCGCGTCGATGCAACTGCTGCGGGAGACCTGCGGTGACATGAAGCCGCCGATGATCGGCTTCGGCGGCTGGTAGTTGGCGCAGCCGGTGGCGAGGGCGGCCAGGGCCAGGACTGCGACGGGGGAGCGATGGACGAAAGGCATGGGGACTCCTGATGAAGAAGGTGGCCGGCAAGCGGCCGATCACTTGGGGAACATGAACTGCGCCTGCAGCCGGATCTGCCAGTTGGGGCCGTTGTCGGGCTTGACGACGTTGTAGTAGGCCGAGAGCTGGGTGTTCACGGGCAGCTTGCCCAGGTGGAAGATCTTGCCGATGCCGCCGCCCAGCGGCACGGTCCAGCGCTGGCTGCTCTCGGCCTTCCAGTCGGCCGTGATGATCGGCGCACTCGTCAGGTAGAAGCCGTTGGGGAAGTTGTAGTTGATGAAGGGCTGCAGGGTGCCGTTGTTGTACGAGCCGCCCTGCTTGCTGCTGCTGACCGACCAGATGTTGTTGGCCAGTGCGCCGAAGACCCACGGGTTGCCGTGGTCCATGTGCAGCACGACGAAGGCCGGCCCCAGGCCCCAGTTCCTGTTGCCCAGTTCCGAGTCGCTGTTGGTCGGAATCTGCACCACCGGACCGGCTCCCCAGATCCACTTGCCGGGATTGGCCGGCGACAGGAAGGCCGTGAAGACCACGTCGCCGACGCCATTGAGGCTGCCGATGCCCGGCCCGAGGGCGGGCATCGAGATCACCGGCAGGATGGTGCGGGTGATGACGTTCCAGTCGGAATTGACCGAGATCGGGATCACCGGCTGGATGTTGAGCACGTTCTGGGTCCCCTTCTCGGGACCGTAGTTGAGGTTCGTGTTGTTCTGGAACGGTACGCTGATCAGGTTGCCGACCGGGTTCTGCGCCAGCTTGGCAAGTTCCTCGGCGCTGAGTTCGGCGCGCGCTGGCGCCGCCAGAAACAATGCGGCTCCCAGCGCTGCACTGGCGCGAACTGCTGGCGAATGAAAGCTCGATTGCATGGTTGCTGGCCCTGAAAATGGTCCGACGGCCTCGGCTGGGACGAGCACAAAACTTGGTCGGGCCGCACGACTTGGAGGATGGTCGCGAAATCGAGGACATTCGTAAATCATGGCAAAGGGCAATCTCGTTGCCCGAAAGGGCAAGCCGAACCGGCTGCACTTTCCCATGCGCAAGCTGCCCTGACGGTACCTCGACAGGGCAGCTTGGGGCCGGCGTGCCATGACGTCCCAGGCACTCCCTTTGCGCTACCAACTTTTCGGGGGTGCCAGACGATCTGCGAGTCGATCGGCAAAGGCCCGGGACTGATCGACATAGCTGGGCTGAAGCGTCGCTGGCGGAATCCTGAAGCCGAGGTACCGCTCCTTGGTCACCCCTGTCGACAAGTAGCTCAAGAGTGCCAGCATGGAGTCCACCGGGCCGCCACCGGCGGTGAAATGGCTGCCATCCAGGTAGTCGCCGCCTTGCTTGACGATGAGCTTCTTGAGAATCCGAAGGTCGTCGCGCCAATAGCGGTGGGCGACCGCGACTGCGGCACAACGCTTGCCGCCGATGAGCTTGCGACCCGCGTCCGACTCCAGGAACGAACGTATCGGCATGCAGGGGTGCAGCCACCAAGTCGGCGAGGCGATGCAGACCAGGTCGTAGCGTCCCGCGCCTGCCACGTCCGGAATGCGGATCTGCCCTGTCACGCCGCGAAACTGCGGAAGCACCATCCCGAAAATGTCGCGATAGGCATGTCGCAGCGGAAACTGAGAGAACCGGGGGGCGTAACGCGGGTCTGTGAACTCGATCTTGGCGAGTTGCACCCTGCAGCCGCGCTCGCGCAGTCGACTCGCCATGGATTCAGCCACGCTCAACGTCTGCTGGCTGTAAGTGTAGTAGACGATCAGGACCGATGGGGGTGCCGAATCGGCCATCTCAGGCTTTCGACGTGGGCCCGAAGCCAAAAAGACCGGACGCCGGTAGGCAGAAAATGCGCATCATTGATTCGCTTTCGAGGTTCCGAGTGATGCCCCCACTATGCGTGCAGTCGCGGATCGCTGTCTATGGCTCGGGCGGTCCATGGCCGGTTTTTGCCCTTTGAGGCAATTGGACTGCCCTTCGGCCCCATACCGGGTCGCGACGGGTCTATGGGAAGATCCGACGGGCGGCCATGGCCACTTGCACGTCGGCTTGGCAAGGTCCGCACGCCAAGCATTCATGACGCGCGACGCCGTGATCCTCTCGCGAATCCCGTTCGGGTTCGTGATCACTTTCACATCAGCTTCCCGGCCTTCACCATCGGCCTGGCGGCTGCAAGTCAAGAGCATGCACAGCCACCGTGTGCGTGCGCTGCTCGCCCCGCATGGCGACTATGCGAACCAACTGCAACTTCAAAAGCGAGCATCGCCACGCTTGGGAAAACGCGGCCCGCGCCAGTTGCCGCTTGCCGTGGCCGCTCACTGCGCCTTGGTCGGTGGGGTGTTCCTGGCCGTGTTCTTGAGGTAGATTGCCGCACCGTCCGAAGTCGGCAAGAGCTTACTTTCGCTGGCATGCCATGAACGTCGTCTATCGAAATGCTGTCCCTGAAGACACGCCTGCCTGCTTCGACCTGCGAGGCATGACACGGGAGAACGCCTTCTCTCCGGAACAGTTGGGCGCCATCGGTGTGACGCCTGAAAGCTGGGAGGCGGACATCCGTACGGGCTTGTTGTTTGGGTTCGTTGGTCTCTTCGACCAAAAAGTCATTGGCTATTGCTTTGGCGTTCGAGACACGGGCGAAGTCGGCGTGCTGGCACTGCTACCCGAATACGAAGGCCTCGGCATCGGCAAGGCCCTGCTCGGTTTGGTGGTGGATGAGTTCAGAAGAACGGGTGTGACGCGGCTCTTCCTCGGGTGCTCGACCGACCCGAGGGTTCGCTCTCATGGCTTCTACAGACATCTCGGCTGGATTCCCACAGGAGCTTTCGATGCTCTAAACGACGAGGTGCTTGAGTATCTTCTCAGATGACGTCGAACGTGTGTTTGGTCCCGCTCGCGCCATCACCGGCCGGTCGACCACACCTTTCCGTGCCCTTCTTGATGCCTCAAAACAAGGCCCGGAATCGATGTCCTCAATTGCCAGCATAAGCCGGCATCCTGAAAGGCGCATGGAATTGGGAGCACGCGATGAATGCACATGACCTTGTGGGTACCTGGTTTCTGATCTCGTTCGTCGTACGGCGCACCGACGGCAGCGAAATTCGCGAGCCCTGGGGCCCGACACCGACAGGGCGTCTCATCTACACAGCGGAAGGTCACGTTGCTGCGGTATTGACCAAACCAGACCGGCGACGTTTCGTGTCCGCGGACCCCACCGGCGGGGCCCCGGAGGAAATCAAAGAGGCATTCGAAGGCCTCGAAGCCTATGCAGGCAGATATGAGTTCGACGAGTCCACGTCGACAGTCCGCCACTACACGGACGTCGCTCGCCTCCCCAGTTGGCAAGGCGGAAGCGTGGAGCGCTTCGTCATGCTTCAGGGGAACGAACTGACCCTTTACACTGAGCCAATGATGATCCGAGGTGTCGAGGTCGTGCTGACCCTGGTCTGGCGGCGGGGATCGGATTGACCAGCCTACCTGATTCAAGCCGACTTCAGCGTCGGAGACGGCCAGCGCCGGATCTTCCGACTTCGGTCCTCACCGACCCTCCTCTCGAACTGACCATGCACCTTTTCTTCTTGAATCCGGTGGTTCATGTCCACATTGGCATCTGAGGCAAGGCCGTTTCGCTGTCCCTTGTCCTAACGCTCGTTCGCGAGTATCACGAGGATGCAGAGCAGCATCGCGTCCATCGTGATGCACCAGAGCACCACCGGCCAAAACCACCACGGCAGTTTAGGCGAACGAACTGACGAACGGCGACGATCGCGGGCTTGCAATGGTTGAGCAACAAGTGCCCTTCGGGCGCGAAGAAGCCGGCGGAAAGCGGCTACTCGCCATCGTTTCAATGACGCTCTCAAGGGCCACGAGCGTCCTCATTCCGCGAAGCGCCCAGCGAGTTGGGCCCCTCCACGCCACCGTCTGGCCCTGCGGTCTCCTCCCGGAGTCGCACTGCATGGTTGTTCGCCGTAGGGCCACCGGCAAAGTCACCTGACGCCGCGGTGGCCGCGTCATCGGCGAGCGTGAACCAGAATGTCGCGCCGCCACCGACTGTCCCTTCCGCCCATATGCGGCCCTTGTGCCGGCTGATGACGCGGCGCACCGTGGCCAGACCCACCCCGGCCCCTTCAAGCTCAGGGCGATCATGCAAGCGTTGGAACGGCTCAAAGAGAACGTCGCTCTTCGTCGGGTCGAACCCCATGCCGTTGTCCTTCACGAAGAAGACCATCCGGCCGCCTTCGGTTTGCCTGCCCACGTGCAGTTCGGCATTGGGTTGGTCCGCCGTAAATTTCCAGGCGTTGGCGATGAGGTTGTCGAGCGCCAACTGCAGTAGCCCGCAGTCTGCCACGACCATCATTCCTGCTTCAATGTTCACCGACACCCTGCGATTCGCTTGGACCTTGCGAATCTGATCGACCGCTTGATGCGCCATCACAGTGAAATCGCAAAGCTGCGGCTCCATCAGTTCCCGGTTGACTGCAGAGAGGTCCAGAACCTTGGTGATGGCTTTTTCTATCTGCAGCACGGTGTCATCTGCGCGCCCCAGCAGGCTTCTCAAGGTTTGATTGTCCTGTGCAGCAGCGTCTTGAAGCGCAAGCGCCAGGTAGCCGCGAGCTTGCCGCGCGGGGTTTCGCAGGTCGTGAGGAACTACCGAGGCCAGTGCATCCAGTTCGGCGGTCGTGTCCTTCAGATAGGCTTGGACGTCCGCCACCCGGTCTCTCAAGTCGTCATTTCGCGCAGAGATGCTTGCGTTGGTGCTCTGGAGCCTTCTGCCTTCCTGGTAGGCAAACCACGCAACCGCCATCAACAACAGCGTGCACCCCAGCGCAAAAAGGCCTCGGAGCACGGCGCCATGCTGCCATTCAGCCAGCACCAAGTTCTTCGAGTACCCCACCAGCAGGTAGGTTGGGGGGCTGCCGAAAGAGCTGTAGACGTAGCTGTGCGTCGCCTGGTTCGCCGAACTGACGTAGTCGAAGTTGCCTTCACGCCCTTTGAGTTTCTCCAGCGGGAAGCTTGCTTCCCCCGCGGTGTGGCCCGAACTCGCGATGTCGGGGTGCCAGGCGAGGCGTTGGCCGTCCGCGCCGACGAACGCAATGCTGAAGGCGTCTGCGTCGGCCACAAGCTGCTCGTAGAGCGTGCGCATGTGCTTCAGGCCGACATAGGTCACGAGAACGCCGGCTGCCTGCCCGTTCGCGTTGAAGAGGCCGCGAGACAGTGGAAAGACCCAGTCGCGCGCTGCCGGCGAATAGGTCGGAAATCCTGCATGAACACCCTTGTCAAGGGGGTGGGCGAGATGGTGGGCGCGCAACGGCGCGGCATCCTGGCCCACCGTTCGCTCGTCGTCGCTCGAGCCGCGGGCCGTGAGGACCTGGCCCTTCGAATCGAAAAGGACCACGGATTTGATGAACGCAGAGTCCAGCGCCACGGCCACGCGGTCGAAGGTTCGATGGTCCCGGAGGTCCGAAAGCGGCAAACCCTCTGCCTCGATGTTGCGTGCGGTAGCGTCAATTCGGTTCTTCATTCCCTCCTGGGAAATACTGAGGAAGCCCGTCAACGAGCGAGAGGTTTGCATGGCGCGGCTGTTGGCCTCTTTCAGCAGGTAAGCTCTGTTGAGCAAGACGCTGTAGGCGGTCATCGCAACGATGCTCGCGAGTGCCAGGCACAGCAGCGCGGCATGGAGCTTAAGACGGGACGCGAAATGTTTCATCGGTGAACTTGAGAACTGCGCCGCCGACAGCGACGACGGGCCAGAGTTGAAGGTCAGGCAAAGGATGGAGTACTCCACCGCGGCGCGGACGCAAGAAAGCGTGGAGATGTCCACGTGCAAGGCTTGCCGAGGCTTGGCCTCTGGGTCTGTGCCACCTACCCGCGAGAGGGAGGGACAGCGCGGTCTGCCAGCGAGCAGTCGGATGGTGCCACCTGTCGTAGACCTTCGTATTGACCGGCGAGTTTGGCCAGTTGCGTCAGGAGCCGCCGGTCAATGGAGCCGAATCGTCGGTCATCTGGGTTGAACCGACGCATTTCGCGAGGCACTTCGCTTACGGTGCGCCCGATGAACAGCCATTGAGTCGATGCCCACCCCGTGATGCGCGAGGCCATCTGCATGGTGTTGCGCCGGCTTCGCCCTGCCGAAAAAATGTGGAGTTGGAAGGCGCGACCAACTCGGTCCTGCGGTGGCAACCCAGGGTCATCTTGACCTCCTCACGCCGGACCTGACGCGTCGTGAACAACGCGGCGCTTCGGGCGCAATGGTGGTGAAGGACCGCGTTCCAAGTGCCCGGCTTGCGGTGTACTCTGCCACCCCGCGATGGACATGGAAGAAGCTTGTTTGCGCGCAGGGGCGGATCCCTGTATCGACAAAGCCGCGGGCGCAAGCGAGCGGTCGGGCGCGCTCACACGCCAGATGAAGACGGACCTTGGACCCGGCGCTGAGGCGGAACCCCGGGGCATTCCGACAGTGACCGGCAAGCCGAGGGAGCGCCAGATGCCGCTCCTCGCGTACTGGGAGCAAGAACGTGCACGCCCGCCCGAAGCGCATCGTGGAATCTAACGCTGGACGGTCGCGTCATTGCGTCGCGACGCCACGACGGCAGAACAGGTCGGCGTGCTGGCTTGGCACGTCGCTGTTCCCGCCGATCCAAAGCCTCGTGTTCTGAAAATACCCGTTCTCGGAACTACCAAGCGGTGTGTCGCCCAGGGCGTTTGCTGCTTGAAGGTCTCGACCATCGAGGTGAACTGTCCGTCGCTGGGCTACAGCGCTGTTGCGGCTGGCTTCGTGATCGAACCCACAGCCGCGCGTGCTGCGTGGGCCACCAGAGCTTGAGGTAACATTTACTTACGTAGAAGCTGCTTCACCGGAAAACATGAGAATCTCAGAAATCAAGACGTGGAAGTTGCTTCTACCCCTGATCTTCGCCTTCGGCACCAGCGCGTGCCTTGCCGCAAGCGAAGCGCCGGCAGCCGCTGAGAAGCCGCCCGAACATACCTGGGAACTCCCGCCCCATCCGCCGACCGTGGAAAACGTCTCGAAAGGCGTGTTGATCCTTCGCGGCTTCGGGGAAACGGTCTCCAACATTCGCGTTGGCGTCTGCAAGCCGGATGTAGACATCAAGACCTCGCTGCTGTGCGATGTGTCGTATGACACGGACCTTCCAGCAAGCAAGTACGTGGACAAGGCGAGACACAAAGCGCACTCCGGCCCACACCTTGTGACTCTCAAGGATGGCGAGTGGCGCGTCCAACCATTCACGGAAAAGTATCGCGAAGCCCGCAGAGCACGCATCGAGGCACATCAGGCAGGAATTGAGGCCGCTGCGCAGCGCGTCGCCGACTACCGCGGCTGGGCATCTCCCTTGTACGCCGTACTTTCGTTCGTGTTGTTCGTGATCCTGTGGGTCAAGCTGCCTCGTATGAGCTGGCACAAGTACGACTGGAAGGCCGGTTCGGGCTCCATGCCCACCGCCGTCGGCGATGGCAGTTTGGCGGGCAACTCTGCAGCGACCAGTCTCAACGCGATGAACGGTCTGAACCTAGGCTCCATCGTGGCACTGGTCGCACTCGGACTTGGCGTCGTTGGCTGGTTCCTTGGAACCATGGTCCTGGGACATTGGGTGCTTGAGTTTGCCCGTTACCCCGAGCCAATCGATACGACCTGGGTGCGCGTCGCCGGGGCTTTCTGGGTTCTCATCTGTATGCGCGCCCTGAAGGTTTTTTTGGGGTCGATGCTTATCGCTGGCGTCGTGGGCGGATTCATCGCCACGGGCCTGATCGCTTTCCAGTTGATTCACTGGATTCTGTTCTCGAACTGGTATCAGTTCAGTTGGTTTCACTAACCAACTCTCTCTGGCGCAGCCTAGCCAGGCTGAGTTCGACCGTGTGCGACCGCCCACAGGCAAAAGCTAC
Source organism: Variovorax saccharolyticus (assembly GCF_030316765.1). Classification (GTDB taxonomy): domain Bacteria; phylum Pseudomonadota; class Gammaproteobacteria; order Burkholderiales; family Burkholderiaceae_C; genus Variovorax; species Variovorax saccharolyticus. The sequence goes on along the minus strand of NZ_JASZYT010000015.1, from coordinate 115,536 downwards.
CGACCCTGAAGCCGTGACTTTGTGCACGGTCGGCCCGACTGCCTGAGCAGGCCGCGCCACAACTGCGCGTCGCACAGTGGAGGCACTCACCAAGCCCGGCCGGCTCGATGCGCCATTGCTGGTCACCGAAGAGGTGGCCAAGCTCCTGGACGCGACGCGCACGCCCTTCGTCCGGGCCGCGCGCGTGGCCCTGACCGGGATGGAGACCCTCTTCGATGTCTACGAGGTGATCGATCCCGCACGCAGCCTGTCGTCGCCTGGCCATGCGGCGCAGTGGGAAATCCTGTTGCGCAGGCTGGAAGGCTTGCGCCAGGCCGCCGACCTGCCGGCGCTCCAGGCGGCGTTCGGCGCGCTCGGGTGCGCGGACGACGCCCGCGTGCGCTGGTTGCAGGCCCAGTGCAGGCAGCTTGAAGAGCCGGCGCAACTGTCGCGGTGGGACGGCGTCGTGCGCTACGAGAAGTAGGGCACGGGCTCGAGTCGGGCCACGGCAGGGCTCGCCGGTCACTATTGAACGCAGGCGCGCCGAGCGGCGCGAACATGACGACCATGCGCCAACGAGCAGCCATCGCTGATCGATACAAGGACAGCGCCATGAACACCGCCAAGCCCCTCCTGCCTTCCGACGCCGGCTTCGACGTCTTCGACGGCGGCCGCGACACCACGAACCGCATGCCGGACGCCTCGGCGCTGATAGGGGAACTGCGCAAGGCCGTCGCCCAGGTGACCCAGTGGGTGGCCGGAGCCGACGCACAGCTGGCACGCGACCGCTTCCTCGCCGAAGCCTCCGATCCGGCCGACCTGGAACGCCGCAGCGTGGCCTGGGATCGCGCGCAGGAGACGCGCCGCACGATGCCACCTGTGCTCTGAGGAGCGCTCGTCCATGTTCGACCGATCCCTTCGCTACCTGAACGCGGCCGCGACCCGCGGCTCGCCGCGCTACGTCGTGGCGCTGCTCGCCTGCGTCCTGCTGGTCTTGGTCTGGCGCGGCCAGACCGGAAATGTCGATGCAGCGATCAGGCACCCCGTGGCCCACCACGGCGATGCGTCCAGCGACGCGCCTTCCCACTTCGATGCACTGCGCAACCAGGCCGCGACCGGCGACGAACTTTCCAACGTCGAACTCAGCAACGCCTTGATGGACAGGTACGACCTGGCGGGCGATTCGAACGACCTCTACGAGGCGCTGCAATGGGTTGAGCGGCGCTGGGATCCTTCGGACCCCACGGACCAGGTCAACCGCATCGTCGCGAAGTACTGCAGCCATCGCGTCGTGCAGTGGCACTGGCTGTGCGTGATGGGCGAATGACCGGAGCCGGGCAGGCGTCTTCGGGCCGAGTCGCATGAGGCCGTCAATGGCGGCATCCGAGCCGCCCATGACCACCGACCTACACTTCGCCTGTTCGGCAATGCGAATCAAGGCATGCCGGGCACGTCATGCGGCAGACGTGCTGTTCTCTTGGCACCCCCGTCGGATGGAGCAGGCTTCGGCCAGTGACGATCGAGGAGTTCTCGCTTTCGCTCACCAGGCGCAGGCGTGGCGCCTATTTTGACCAGGTACAGCTCCATGGTGAGTTGACCAACCTTGCGCTCGAGCGATTCGATCTTGGCTTCGTAATCCGTCTGACCGATGCCTCTGCCTCTTCGGCGCTGAGTTCCCCCCGGTCGTACTGCGTCAGCCAAAGCTGAAGCAGGTTGGTGGATGGGGTGTACTTCTTCGTGCGTCGCGCCGGCCGATGGCGCCGCTGCGGATGTCCTGGCACCGCTGAATCTTGAACTCCCGCGCGTGGCGTCGGTACGGAGCTCTGGACGACATGTCTTCTCCTGGTTGAAGGCCCGGCCAGCGTATCCGTTCTGATTTCTCCGGTGGCCCAGCCGCAGGTTTCACTGTAGTCAGCAGTCCAATACGTCAGGCACGACCGGGAGGCGACCCGACACACCTGCCCTTGCTCGGAGGCTCGCTGTGGGCGCCCGGACCGGAGGAGAACTCCAGCCCGATTCTTCCCCTTGCAGGGTCGCTGGTGCCCAGTAGATCAAGGTCGCCACATCGCGCACGCGGTCAGTGAAATTCCGAGCGTCGCGGTGACGCGCGATCGACAAGCAGGTCAGCAGCGGTGGCCATCGCAGGCGCGGCGGCCAAGTGAGCAACGCCATGCCGCGGGGTGCAGGTCAGCTGGGTTCCGCAGGCCCACAGGTGCGGGAACCTGCCCCGCATTTCCGCGGCGATGGCATTCAGGGGCGCCCGATCGCGCTCGCCGGCAAGCTGGCTCATGACTCGCATCGCCAGTCCCGGCCGCTCGGCGTCAATCGCCGTTCTGCATGCCTGGAAGCTGAAGGGCAGGTCGTCGCACGCTCCAAGAAAAATCGCCGCCAGCGCCGCGGCGCCCGGTGCTCGGGGGTGGGCTCGGACGTACTCCAGCGCTTCCTGACACGGGGTCTTCATCGCATGTTCTCCAACGTGCGGCGGTTGGCACCACGGCGCTTGCCTCGGCATCGATCGAGCGCTCAAGGCGCGCCAGAAACTTTCGGATTATGGGGCGGCGGCCCCGGTGCGCCCAGCGCATGGAGCGACCTCCGAAATCCGCACACGCCGAAGGTGGAACGCGGTGGCGTCGAGAAACAGGACGCGGGGAGAGGCCTCTCTCCTACAGGCCCCCCGGATCTCGAAGCCTAGCCTCCCGGTCCCACCTCCCGAGACCGACATGGCCAAAAAACCGACTCCCCCCACCCCGCCCTCCTCTGAATTCGACGCCGCCCACGCCGCGGCGCGCAATACCGATAGCGCTCCCGCCACCCCTGCGCCTGCCGCCGCCGGCAAGGGAGACCCGCCGACCCAGAAGGCCATCGACACCCAGGCGCTGGCCGCCGGGATGCCTTCGAACGCGAACAAGCCCCTGGAACACGGCGAGGCAAATGCAGCGACGCCCCCAGCCGGTGTCACCGTGCCCCCGCCGTCGCGGCTGCCCGGCGCCAGCACGCTCTCCGAGCAGAATTTCTCGAACAAGACGGGGACGGCCGCCCTCGAAGGCGTCAACGCCACGATCGACACGCTCGACCGCGTGCGGGTCGATTCGGCCGGGCAGGTGCTGACGACCAACCAGGGTGTCGCCATCGCCGACAACCAGAACTCGCTCAAGGCCGGCGCGCGCGGGCCGGCCCTGCTGGAGGACTTCATCCTGCGCGAGAAGATCACGCACTTCGATCACGAGCGCATCCCCGAACGCATCGTGCACGCCCGCGGCTCCGGCGCGCACGGCTTCTTCGAGTGCTACGAACCGCTCACCAAGCTCACCAAGGCCGCGCCCTTCAAGGAGGCCGGGAAAGTCACGCCGGTGTTCGTGCGCTTTTCCACCGTCGCGGGCGAGCGCGGCTCCAAGGACACGGCGCGCGATGTCCGCGGCTTCGCGGTCAAGTTCTACACCGACGAAGGCAACTGGGACCTGGTCGGCAACAACATGCCCGTGTTCTTCATCCAGGACGCGATCAAGTTTCCGGACCTGGTGCATGCCGTGAAGCCCGAGCCGCACCACCAGATGCCGCAGGCAGCGAGCGCTCATGACACCTTCTGGGACTTCGTCTCGCTGATGCCCGAGTCCACCCACATGCTCATGTGGCTGATGTCGGACCGCGCCATTCCGCGCAGCTACCGGATGATGCAAGGCTTCGGCGTCCACACGTTCAGGATGGTCAACGAAGCGGGAGAGTCCGTCCTGGTCAAGTTCCATTGGCAGCCGAAGCTCGGCACCCATTCCCAGGTCTGGGAGGAGGCCGTGAAAATCTCGGGCGCCGATCCGGACTTCCACCGGCGCGACCTCTGGGAGGCGATCGAGGCCGGCGAATACCCGGAATGGGAACTGGGCCTGCAGGTCTTCACGGAGGAGCAGGCCGAGCAGTTCAGCTTCGACATCCTGGACGCGACCAAGATCATTCCCGAGGAACTGGTCCCGGTGCAGCTGGTCGGCCGCATGGTGCTGAACCGCAATCCCGACAACTTCTTCGCCGAGACCGAGCAGGTCGCGTTCTGTACGGCCCACATCGTGCCAGGCCTCGATTTCACGAACGACCCGCTGCTGGCAGGACGCATCCATTCGTACGTCGACACGCAGATCAGCCGGCTCGGCGGTCCCAACTTCCACGAACTGCCGATCAACGCACCGGTCGCCCAGGTCCACAACAACCAGCGCGACGGCATGCACCGGCAGGCGATCCACCGCGGCCGCGTCGCCTACGAACCCAATTCACTGGCCGGCGGCTGTCCGTTCCAGGCCGGCGCAGCCCAGGGCTTCACGAGCGTGGCGCGGCGCCTCGATGCCAAGGAAAGCGCCGACAAGGTCCGCATCAAGCCCGAGAAATTCGCGGACCACTACACCCAGGCGCGCCTGTTCTTCGAGAGCCAGTCCGAGGTCGAGCAGGCGCACATCGGCAACGCCTTCCGCTTCGAACTCTCCAAGGTCACCGTGCCCGCCATCCGCGAACGCATGGTCGCCAGCCTGATCAACGCCTCGCCCGACCTGGCCGCGCGCCTGGCGCAGGATCTCGGGATGGAGTTGCCGCCCCCACTGCCCAAGGCCCTCGAGAATCCCGCGACCCCGGAGATCGAAAGCTCACCGGCGTTGTCGCTCCTGGCCCGGCCCGGCGACGGCGGCATTCGCACCCGCAAGGTGGCGGTGCTGGTCGCCCAGGGCGTCGAAGGCGCTTCGCTTGGCAAGGTCGTGTCGGCACTGGTGGCCGCCGGCGCCGTGCCGCGCCTCATCGGCGCGCGGCTTGGCACCTATGTCGGCATCGGCGGTGAAAAGTTCGCGGCCGACGCCACCATGGAGAACGCGCCCGGCTTCCTGTTCGACGCCCTGGTGCTGCCGGATGGTGCCGGCGCGGTGGAAGCACTCGACGCGGACGCCCACACGCTCGAGTTCGTGCGCGCCCAATACTGGCATTGCAAGACCATCCTGGCCTTCGGCGCCTCGCAGGCCTTGCTTTCCGAGGCGCAGATTCCGATGACACTGCCCGACGGCGCCGCGGACCCCGGACTGATCCTGGCCGATGTCGGCGATGCGGACGCGGCGATCGCTGACTTCATCGGCGCGATCGGCGGGCCCCGTCATTTCGGGCGCGAGAACGATCCGCCCAAGGCGTGAGTGAGTTTCGGGGCGCCCGACGAGGGCGCCCCGGCTCGCCACGGCCCGTTCGCGCTGCCCGCCTCTTCCGTTGCGCGGCCGGATGTGGCAAGTTCGCAATTCCAGCGGCCGGTTCGCGCCGCGCGACACGGGGACCCCATGGCCGCACGTTCCATCGCATCGCTCTCGCTGAGCTTCGGGCTCGTCTCGATCCCGGTCAAGCTCTACTCCGCCACCGAGTCCTCGGACGCGATCCGCTTCAACCTGCTCACCAAGGACGGCAGCCGCGTCAAGCAGCAGTACGTGTCCGAGAAGGACATGACGACGGTGGTGCCCCGCAGCGAGATGATCAAGGGCTACGAGTTCGAGAAGGACCAGTACGTCCTCTTCCAGCCCGAGGAGCTCAAGGCCCTCGAGGAAGGCTCGAGCCACGTGATCGACATCGTCGCGTTCATTCCCGAAAAGGAAGTCGACCCGCTCTACTACGACAAGGCCTACTTCCTCGCACCCGACAAGCGCGGCGGCAAGCCCTACAGCCTGTTGCGCGCCGCCATGCGCGAGAGCGGCCGATGCGCGCTCGCGAAGTGGGCGTGGAAGGGCAAGCAGTACGTCGTCCAGGTGCGCGCCGCCGAGGACGGCCTGGTGCTGCAGCAATTGCTCTATGCGAACGAGGTGCGCTCGCTGGCCGACCTCGACATCGAGAACACCCAGCCGACCCCCGCGGAACTCAAGCTCGCCCTGCAGCTCATCGACCAGATCTCCGAGGACACCTACGACCCGACGATGTTCGAGGACGAGGAAAAGAAGCGCATCCTGGCCGCGATCGACGCCAAGATCGAGGGCAAGGAGGTGGTGGAGGCCCCGCACGCCGGGGAGGAGCCCGGTGCCCAGGTGATCGACCTGACCGAGGCGCTCATGGCCAGCCTGAAGCGCAAGCCGGTCTCGTCGGCCGCGAAGGCCCCGGCGGCCAAGCCCGCCGCGGCCGACAACATATCGGCGCTGGGCGCTCCGCCACGCAAGGGCGTCCGGCGTGCCCCCAAGGCCGATGAACCCGTGGCCGCACCCACCCGCAGCCGGGCGCGCAAGTAGCGCGCCGCGGGAGGTCGCCCTGCCGTCGCACACGCTTCGAAGCGTTCAGGAGTTGCTCGGCCTCTCCCGCAGCGCGATCGTTCGCCTGGTCGAGATGGGCTTCGTGAAGCCCCAGAGAGGGGCGCGCCGGGCCTACCTGTTTTCGTTCCAGGATGTCGTGCTGCTGCGCACCGCCCATGTGTTGCAGGCGGCGAGCATTCCCACCGCCAAGATCCTGCGATCGCTGCGGCGCCTGAAGGACGAACTGCCGGCCGAAGCGCCCCTGTCGGGCCTGCGGATCACCGCGGTGGGCAAGGAGGTCGTGGTCCGAACCCGGGACACCCAATGGGCGGCCGACACGGGCCAGCTGCTGATGGCCTTCGACGTGTGCGTCGAGGCCGAGGCACCCGCGCCGGCGGTCATCCGCCCGCTAACCACGGCCCGATGCCCCGCGGCGCCTCAACGCATGGCCTGTGCGGCGGAACTCTTCGCGCAGGCCGAGGCGCTCGAAAGCGTCGACCTCGCCGCCGCCGAACACGCCTATGGCGAGGCCATCGCCCTGGCACCGGACTTCACGAGCGCCTACCTCAATCTCGGGGCGCTGCTGTGCGAGGGCGGCCAGTGCGACGCCGCCGTTCGTCTGTTCACGCAGGGCATCGCGCGGCGGCCCGAGGAGCCCCTGCTCTACTTCAATCGCGCGGTGGCCCTCGAGGACCTGCATCGCTTCGGCGACGCGCTCGAGAGCTATGACCTCGCGCTGCAACTGGATCCGGACCTCGCCGATGCGCACTTCAACGCCGGCCGGCTGCACGACGAACTCGGTCACCCGCAGCGCGCCATCCGTCACTACAGCGCCTACCGCCGCCTGTCCCGCTAACCACACGGCGGCCTCCGGGCGCGTTGCAACCCGGCTTGCCTTCGGCGTCCAATGCGCATGCACGGTGCGGGTCTCAATGGCAATGAGAACCGTTTATGCTGGGCGGGTTGTAGCTTTGAAAGGCTCCGGGATGACCCAGACCATTCGCTCGGTCGACGACTTGGCCAAGCTGCCCGACGCGGAGCTGCTGGCCTGCTTCCAGGCGTTGCGCCGAGCCATCCTGCAGGCGAGATGCCACCACGCGGCCGCCGTGCGCGAAGGCCGCGCCGCCGCGGCATCGACCGTCGCCTTCGATGCGTTCAGCTGGAGCCCTCGCGGCGGCCACTCGCGCACCCGGCAGGCCCCGATCAAGCCGGACACCCCGCTCACGGAGATCTCGATGCGCGTGAAGACGCGCGAGGCGCTGCATCGCCTCCACATCTACTGCGTCGAGGACCTTTCGGAAACGACCGAAGCCGAACTCATGGGCATGGAAGAGATCGGCATCGGCACGGTGGCGAAGGTGCGCGGGATCCTGTCGAGCGTCGGGCTCGCGCTTCGCGACGAAGCCGAGGTGAAGGAACGGATGCGCGCCTAACGGCATCGAACGTCCGCGGCCCTTTCCCTCCGTGCGCCGGGGGCACGGGCTGCAGTCTGGCCAGGCCGCTGAACCGGTCGGAGAACGGGGTGCAAGGGCCGAGCCCGGGCGCAGCGCCCGCCTGCCCCACCGGCCGGCCGCCGGATGCGGCCGCAAGCAAGCCGCGGCGTCCTAACGCTTCGCCCGGACCGCCTGCGCGCAGGAGTCGGCGTCAAGGGGCCAACTGACTTCCGCCATCGTCTTACAAGAACATCTCCCTGCGTGCGCCACGCTCGCGCCTCCACCAGGAGATTTCCATGACCCAGCCCCTCCCCACCGAACCGATTGACGAGACCTCCGAGGCGCTGCTCGAGCAGGCCCGGACGGAGGCGCAGCTGCGGGTCGCAGACGTCCACGTCGAAGAGGGCACCGTCCAATCCGAGAAGGCGCAAAACTCGCCGCACCCCGACGACCACGACTAGCGAACGGGATTTCCGAGCGCGGAGCGGCGGATGCCGATCGTGCGCTCGATTGCGTCATTGGAGCCACGCGCGCGGCACCCGGGTGACCCTTCACGCCCCGGCCGGACTCACAGCAACTCGTTGAAGACATGAAAGAAACCATCCTTGCCACGGTGCCACAGGCCACGCCGGGCCCACTGGGCCGCGTCGAGCTCCACCGCGTGCTGCATGTCGCGCTGGAACACCTCCTCCAGTTTCAGCGCCATCGCGGGGTCCCTGATCCCCAACGTGATCTCGTCGTTGGTCTCAAACGAACGGTCGTCGAAGTTGCTCGAGCCGATCGCGCACCACGCGCCGTCGACGGTCATCACCTTCTGATGAAGCAGGCAGTCCTGGTACTCGAAGATGCGGACGCCGCCGTCCAGCAAAGCCTGAAATTTGTGGTGGGCGGCGTGCTGCACCATCGGCATGTCCGAGGCTTGCGCCGACGGCACCATCACCCGCACGTCCACCCCGCGGCGTGCCGTCGCACACAGCGCTTCGATGGCCTCGTCGTCCGGCAGGAAATAGGGGTTCTGGATCCAGAGACGCTCACGCGCCACGCAGATCACCAGGTGATGCAGGATCTTCACCGCGGGCGGCGAGCCCTCGGCCTTGATGCTGGCCACGTGAACGGCCACCTCGCCGGCGCGCCGCAGCTGTGGGAAGTACGCGTCCCCAAGGAAAAGCTCGCCGCTGTCCTCGATCCAGTTCTCGGCGAAAACGGCCTGCACGGCGTGCACGGCCGGTCCCTCCAGCCGCACGCCCAGGTCACGCACATCGTCGCATCGGTCCGCGGACGCGCACATCCAACCGTCGACGATGCAATGGCCACCGACGAACGCCACACGTCCATCGAGCACGACCAGCTTCCTGTGATCGCGGTCATTGAAGACCCCCATGTTGCGGATATGGCGAGGGTGATGGAAGTGAAAGCGGCAGCCGGCCGCCCGCAAACGACGCGGCGTCTCCTCCCCCATGGCCTTGCCACCGTCCGCGTCCACGAGGATGCGCACCGCCACGCCCGCCCGGCCGCGGTCGACGAGGGCATCGGCGAGACGCGCGCCGAGCCGGCCTTCCTTCCATAGGAAAGTTTCGAAGTGCACAGAGTGCGTGGCATTGCCGATCGCCTCGAACATCGCCTCGAAGAACGCGTTGTCCGCCAGCAGCTCGACCGCATTGCCCTCGTGGACGGTTCCCTGGGAGAGCCCCGCGATCGAAGGCAGGAGCTCACCGATCGGAGCGTCACAGTCGATCTCGAGCCTGGGATCGCGGTGACGACGGATCGACCAGATCACGAGGCCCAGGATCACGCTCAGGGCGAGCAGCCCCAAGGCGAGGGCCTTGGGCCACGAAGCGAATTGCAGAACATTGCCAGGCACGGGCCCTCCAGGGTCGGGGAGGCCATGGTAAGGCGAAGACTTCCCAGCGCCCGCCGTCCGTGGTGCGCGTTGGGAGCCCCTGGCGCCAGTCCGGCGCTGCCCCAAATGCGGCCTTGACCTACTTTCGCAGCGGGTCGCACGGGCGCACGATGGGTCCATGCGCGGCTCCCCGAACGATCCCCTCCGCACGCCGGGCATCACCCCGGAGCGCGCGCTCGAGCTTCTCTGGCAGCAGGCGCCCGACGTCGCGTTCGTGCTGCTGGACTCGACCGGTCGCATCACCGGTTGGCGTGGCGCGGCCGAAGCGATGCTCGGCCATGCCGAGGATGAGGTGATCGGCCAGCCGCTTGACATCATCTTCGCGCCGGAGGACCTGGCATTGGGCCTCGCCGACATGGAGCGCACCGTTGCACTCGCCATGGGCCACTCCGAAGACGACCGCTGGCACCTTCGCAAGGACGGCACGCGCATCTGGGTGGCGGGCAGCCTGGTCGCCCTGCATGAGGGCGACCGGCATGTCGGCTACGCGAAGATCATGTGCGACCGCACCAACCTGCGGGCCCAGATGGAAACGACCGAAAACCGCCTCGACCACGCCCACGACGCCTTGCGAGGCCGGGACGTGTTCTTCGGCCGCCTCACGCACGAGGTTCGCAACGCGCTCGGGCCCATCCGCAGCGTCACCGACGTGGTGGAGCGACGCGGCCTGGTCACGGCCGAACTGACGATGCCGCTGCAGGTCGTCAAGCGCCAGGTCGCCCAGATGGAAAGGATGATGGAGGACTTGGCCGAGGTGGCCCGCTTCGGCGCGGGCAAGCTGCAACTCGCGAAGACCGCCTTCGACCTTGGCGTCGACCTGCGGGAGATCGCGGCGGCCGTCACGCCCGATGCGAAGGCCAAGCTGCAGACCCTCGAGGTGCTGACGCCGCAGGCGCCCATCCGGCTGCACGCGGACCAGGCACGGGTGCACCAGATCGTGTTCAATCTGCTGCACAACGCCGTCAAGTACACGCCGCGCGGCGGGCGGATCTGGCTGCACTGCACCGTGGAGATCGATCAGGCCGTCATCAAGGTGAGCGACGACGGCCAAGGGATCCCTTCCGAACTGCTGCCGGTCATCTTCGAGCTGTTCACGCAGGAAAACCCGCACCAGGCCGAAGGCGGCTTCGGCGTCGGTCTCTCGCTGGTCAAGGATCTGGTCGATGCCCATCAGGGCTTCGTCGAGGTGCGCTCCGACGGCAAGGGTCGCGGCAGCGAGTTCACCGTGCGCCTGCCGCTGCGCGCGCCCTCGGCGGAAGGCGCCTCGGGGCCCTGAGGCGCTGCCGCCGACGCTCGGCGGGCCTACCTCGTCAGGGCGCAGCCGCTTGCTCGGTCACGTCGGCCTGGCGCCCGCCGACGTCCAGCCCGTCACGCCGAGACAGGACGTTCCCGGTCGCCTCCCGTCGGGCCCTTGCTCCGACCGCCGGTTGAACGCTTGAAGGACGCACGACGTGGGGGCCTCCGTCAATGCGGCGAGAGGCCCGCTGCAGATCACGCGAGCGGATGGCCTCGCCGAGCAGGAGCCAGGAGCCAGGAGCCAGGAGCCAGGAGCCAGGAGCACAGTGTCGCCCACACCGGCATGGCAAAACCGAGGACGGCCGCCTGGCCCGACGGAATGAGATGGCCGCATGGTGCTGCCAATGTTCCATACCACGAGGGACGTGCCGGCCGCAGCGACAAGCGGCTTTCGCTGGCGCGGTGGAGCCTGCAGCGAATTGCCCTGTAGTCGCGCAACCAAGCGCAGGAGCAGTCCCGAGCCGATCAGCGACGCCGAGCGGAACGTCCAGACCGAGACCTCTCATACAGCCAGCGTAAAGAGGACCCAGTTGGTTCCCCATCGCAGCGTCAGCACGGCCACGAGGGGCAGGACGTTGGAAAGAGGTCGAGCGTGCGTCTCGTCTAGCTTCCTTCGATGCGGAGATCGGGGCTTCCTCGACATTGCGTTGGCAACCCGGCGCCCCGGAGGCCATGTTGAAAGCCCTCATCCTGCGAGGCGGGCAGCTCTAATCCCGCCGCCGTGACGGCGACCTGCACCCTGGCAAGACAGGCACGGCACGGAACCGAATCCCTCCTACGGCAAGGCGCCGCCCCGGACTGCCACGCCCTCGGACGCTCTCGTGGAGGCTGACACTTTGCTTCATAAGGAACTGCGCCATGAACGACACGAAACGCCCCATCGGACCCTTGGGAGAACACGAGGCCCGCCTCGGCGATCGAGGCGACGCCTCCGGCCGCAACATCGAACAGAACCGTGCGGTCGGACAGGACGATCCCATGGCAGGCAGCAGGATGGGTCGAGAAGCCCACAAGAAGGCGGGCTTTCCGGGCACGCGGGACATCGGTACCGATGCGGCGCAGACCGAGGAAGCGAAACGCCAGGACGACGCCCAGCGCTAGGTGGGTTCGGCTGTCGGCGGCGTCGATGTTCCGCGCCCGGGCTGCGCGGTCGTCATGCGGACGGCGGCTCGCGGACCGCCGTTTCGATGGGTGCCTACTTCCTAGGCTTGCCCAGATGCTGCCGGACGGCGTCGGCGCCGACGCCGACCGCCGCCACCGCCTCGCGGAGCTGCGCCTGCGTCACACCCAGCGCCTGGGTCCAATACCGGATCTCGTGATCCTCGTTCACGTTGATGCGGGCGCGGTCCTGCGCGCCGCGGTTGCTGGTGTCGTCTGGCATGGTGTTCTCCTTTTGAAGATCCGAAGATCGCCCGTCCGCCAGGTGCCGGGTGGCAGACGGCAACGCGTGGCTGTCCAGGACACCGACGGACTTCGGGCAGACGACCTCCCGGCGCCACGCGTGCGCGGGATCCCACCGCCACCGTCCGACAGACGCGCGCGTCTCCCACTCTCGACACGAACGGGCGCTGCCCGTAGATTGGTGCCATGGCCGCCCGCGACTTGCCTGCCGATCCCCTGGAACGATACTGGTCGAAGCGCAACTTCGCCGTGACCTCGGAGCCTCGCGGCCAGCGGGAGTCGCCCCGTACCGGGTCGCTTGCGTTCGTGGTCCAGAAGCACGCCGCCAGCCGGCTTCACTACGACTTCCGGCTCGAACTCGACGGCGTGCTTCTGTCCTGGGCCGTGCCCAAGGGTCCGAGCTTCGACCCGGCCGACAAGCGCATGGCGATCCATGTCGAGGACCATCCGCTGTCCTATGGTTCCTTCGAGGGCACGATCCCGCCCAAGCACTACGGGGCCGGCTCCGTGATCGTCTGGGACCGCGGCACCTGGGAGCCGGTCGGGGACCCCCGGGAAGGCCTCCGGAAGGGAAAGCTGCTGTTCACCTTGCACGGCCACAAGCTCGCCGGCCTGTGGGAGTTGGTCAAGATCGCCAAAGACGGTGAAAAGCAGGAGCCGTGGATCCTGTTCAAGAAACGCGACGGGTTCGCGCGGCCCAAGGCCGACTACGACGTCCTCTCCGCCCTGCCCGACAGCGTGATCGCCAAGCCGCTGCGCGACCTTGCCGCCGAGGGCAAGACAGCGAAACGGCCCGCCGCCCCACGCGGCGCCAGGCGCACCGGCGTGGGCGCGGCCGTGCCCGGCGCCGTGAAGGCGCCGCTGCCGCCCCGGCTCAGCCCGCAGCTCGCGACCCTCGCGACCGGCATCCCGGCCGCCGGGCAATGGCTGTTCGAGATCAAGTTCGACGGCTACCGGATCATGACGCGCATCGAGAAAGGCCAAGCCACCCTGGTGACCCGGGGCGGCCACGACTGGTCGGCCAGGATGCCGGGCTTGGTGCGCGAGCTGAACAGCCTGGACCTCGCCGCGACCTGGCTCGATGGCGAGATCGTCGTGCTCGACGAGAAGGGGCTGCCCAGTTTCAACGCGCTGCAGAAAGCCTTCGATGGCGGCGAGGTCAACGCGCAGATCGTCTACTTCCTCTTTGATGTCCCCTACTTCGAAGGCTACGACCTGCGCGAAGTCGCGCTCGTGTCCCGGCGCCAGCTGCTGCAGGCGCTGCTCGACGAGAAAGGCACGGAGCACCTGCGTTTCAGCGCCGCGTTCGAAGCCGACCCGGCGTCGGTGCTGAGTTCCGCCTGCCGCATGAACCTCGAGGGCGTGATCGCCAAGCGGGCGGACGCGCCCTATGCCTCCAGGCGGACCGAGACCTGGCTCAAGCTCAAGTGCCAGCAGCGGCAGGAGTTCGTCGTGGCGGGCTACACGAACCGCTCGGACGGCTCGCCGCAGATCGGCAGCCTGCTGCTCGGCGTGCACGCCCCGTCGGGCGCGTTGCTCTCGGTCGGCAGCGTCGGCACCGGATGGAACGCAGAGGAAGCCACGGCCCTCAAGCGCAAGCTCTCGGAACTCGAGATCGCGAAGCCGCCCTTCCCCGCCGGGGCCGCGAAGCCCGGACGCTGGTCGAAGCGCGCGCCGGGCAGCGAACGCTGGGTCGAGCCGAAGCTCGTCGCCGAGGTCGCGTTCGCGGAATGGACGCCCGACGGGCAGATCCGGCACGCCACCTACGTCTCGCTGCGCAGCGACAAGCCCGCGGCCTCGATCGTGCGCGAGACCGCCAAGGCGCTCGGGGACGCCGGGCCGGTCAGGACCGCCGGCAAGGCCGCGGTCGGAGCCATCAAGGTGAGCAACGCCGACCGCGTCATCGACCCGAGCACGGGCCTGACCAAGCTCGACCTGGTGCGTTACTACGAGTCGGTCGCCGACTGGATCCTGCCGCACCTCCAGGGTCGGCCCTGTTCGCTGGTGCGCGGCCCGACCGGGGTGACGGGTGAACTGTTCTTCCAGAAGCACGACGAGAAGATCAGCATTCCCGGCATCCAGGAACTTCCCGCGTCGCTGTGGCCGGGCCACGGCGCGCTGCTCGAGGTGGGGTCGGCCCAGGCGCTCGCTTCGGCGGCGCAAATGAACGTCATCGAGTTCCACACCTGGAACTCGAAGGCAAAGCACATCGACCGCCCGGATCGCATGATCTTCGACCTCGACCCGGGCGAGGGCACGAGCTGGCAGCATGTGCAGGAGGCCGCGGTGCTCGTGCGCGCCCTGCTGACCGGGCTGGGCCTCGAGGCCTGGCTGAAGACCAGCGGCGGCAAGGGCCTGCATGTCGTCGTTCCGATCGCGCCACGGCTCGACTACGACACGGTCAAGGGTTTCTCGCAGGCCGTGGTGCAGCATCTGGCGCGGACGATTCCCGCCCGTTTCGTCGCGAAGAGCGGGCCGTCGAACCGGGTGGGCAAGCTGTTCGTCGACTTCCTGCGCAACGGGCATGGGGCCACCACCGCCGCGGCGTTCTCCGCGCGTGCGCGACCGGGCCTGGGCGTGTCGATGCCGGTGGCATGGGACGACCTGTCGACCCTGCAGAGCGGCGCGCAATGGACCATCGCGACGGCGCGCGAGCATCTGTCGTTCCAGACCACCGACCCCTGGAGCGGTTACTGGAAGAAGCGACAGACACTGGCGGGCGCGATGAAGGTCCTGGGGTACCCGCGCGCCTGACGCCATGCGCCGGGCGAGTGGTCGCGCGGCGCGTTCATCGTCCGTGAGGTCCCATGCGCATCGCCACCTACAACGTCAACGACATCCGCAAACGGCTGGCGCCCCTGCGCGCCTGGCTCGACGTGACCGCGCCCGATATCGTGTGCCTGCAGGAGCTCAAGTGCGCCGAGGCGGCGTTCCCCCGCCGCGAGATCGAACAGATGGGTTACCACGCGCTGGTGCACGGCCAAAAGAGCTGGAACGGCGTCGCCATTCTCAGCCGCGGCGCCGCGCCCATCGAGATTCGCCGGCGACTGCCGAACGCCGCGCCGGACCCGCAGGCGCGCTGCCTCGAAGCCGCCGTGCAGGGCGTCGTGGTCGCTTCGCTCTACATGCCCAACGGCAATCCAAGGCCCGGGCCGAAGTTCGACCACAAGCTCGCGTGGTTCCGGAACTTCAACCACCACGCGCGGGACTGCTCGCCTCGGGCCACCCCGTCGTCCTGGCCGGGGACTACAACGTCGTGCCCACCGACGCCGACATCCACGCCACCCGGTCCCTCAAGGACAACGCGCTGCTGCATCCCGCAGTCCGCGCCTGCTACCGGGAGGTGCTCGAGGCCGGCTGGACCGACGCCCTCGCGAGGGCGTCCCCCGAATGGCCGCTCTACACCTTCTGGAGCTACCTGCGCCATCGCTGGCCGCGCGACGCCGGCATGCGCATCGACCACGTGCTGCTGAGCCCGGTGGCGGCCACCCGGCTTCAAGGCGCGGGCGTCGATCGCGCGGTCCGCGGCGTGGAAGGCGCGAGCGATCACGCCCCCATCTGGGTGCACCTGCGAGACCCGCGAGGGCGAGGCCCTTGGCACGCGTGCACCCCCGGACGTGTGCGCGGTACGACCCCTCCTACCACGGTCGCAGGCGGCGCTGACACCGCGCGGCGAGGAAGCGTCTAGGTTCGGTTTTCCATCCACCCGAGGAGCCCGTCTTGAGCAAGGCCCGAAGCACCTCCGAGAGCAGCCGAACAAGGCGGGGGCACAGCCGACCACCCAGAAGCACGAGGCCCAGCGGACCGCGGAAAGCCGCGACGACCGGGCGAGCCAGACCGGCAGTTCGAACAGTCGCAGCCGCGCCGGGGCACGACGGGCCACTGAAGCCCGCGCCACCGGCTCCCTGCCCCGTGTCCTCGGGGGCCGGCCGTTTCGGGGCCCGGCACGAGCGCAGTCGCGCCTCAGCCCGGACCACCCGCCAGCATCGGCTCGACGGCCAAGCCGGCACCGTGCGGCGGCAGGGGCGCTTCGCGGCTATCGGCCGGCGGCTTCGGCCCCGGTCGGCCCTCCACGATCTCTTTCGCGTACATCGCGGTCGTTGCCCGCAAGGCGTGCCGGCGCTCTCTGGCCTGCGCATTCGAGGCACGCAACCTTCTTGGACACCGAGATGCTGATAGGACACGCTTCCCACGTCCGCCAGGCAAAGCCCGACGCATTGATCGTTCGCTTGAGTGGGCGGCACATCTTGAAAGGCGTCGAGCACGGGCAAACCAACACCAAAGTAGCAATCGACTCCCAGGGGGGATAAAACTAAGATGCCCCTCTTTCAGCGGCGCGTCTACGTTCCGCCGGCGACGATTCCCAAGGATTTTTGTGTTCCTAGCGCGGATCGCACGATATGTCGCACCTTTCCTGGTGGTCTTGCTGGCTTCCACAGGCGTTTCCGACGTTCGGGCGCTGAATCCTTCCCCTGAAATATCTCAATACGGGCATCGGACCTGGCGGGACCTCGACGGGTTTCAGGGAACAGTCATTGCCCTTGCGCAGACGACCGACGGATACATGTGGCTTGCCACCGGAAACGCTCTGCTGCGCTTTGACGGCGTGCGTGGGGTCCCATGGCGTGCAACGAGTGGTACCGCACTACCCGACGACCGAGTTCGCACTCTGTTCGGGTCCAGTGATGGCGCGCTGTGGATCGGCACGTTACGGGGACTCGCCCGCCTGAAGGACCGCACGCTCACGGTGTACCCGTCGCTACAAGGAAAGGCTGTCAACGCCATAGAAGAAACCGCCGATGGAACGATCTGGGTCGGGGGTACGAGCTGGCTTGGAGACTCGGGACGGGAGAACGCCTTCCTCTGCGCCGTTCGAAAGTCGGGCACGGAATGCCAGGGCGAAGATGGCCGCCTGGGGGACTCCATTGTCGCTCTCCATCGCGACCCTTCCGATGCGCTGTGGGTTGCAGGAACAGACCGCGTATGGAAGTGGACACCCCAGTCGCCGGTCAGCTACAAGCTACCCAGCGCCATCACTGCGGTTCGCACGATGACGGGCACTCCGGACGGTGACGTCATCGTGGCGACACAACGACACGTCGTGCGCATCTCCGACGGCAAGGCTGAAACCATGTCGCTTCCGGACTGGATGAAGAACCTCAGATTCACGAGGGTTCGGGGTGATCGCGACGGTGCACTTTGGCTTGCTGCAGCGGATTTCGGATTGGTGCGATTGCACAAGGACCGGGCGGAGTCGTTCACAACGGCCGACGGCCTGTCAGGAAACGAGATCCGCGATTTGTTCGAAGACCGTGAAGGCAATGTCTGGGTTTCCAATTCGGGCGGGCTGGACCAGTTTCGGCCAGTTGCGGGCGCCTTGTTCGCGGCCAACAAGGGCCTCGAGGGACGGGCCCGATCCATCCTCGCGACGCACGATGGTGCCATCTGGGCTGTCACGACGAAGGCGGTCTACCGACTCGATCAACCCGAGGTGATGGAGGTTCGGCGAGGTGCGCCGGGAAGCCTTTTCGAAGATCGTCAAGGGCGAGTCTGGCTGTACTCGCTGTCCGAGTTTGGCTACTTCGACGGCGGACGATTGACAACGGTGGCGAGCGTTCCCACCGGCGCAGTAGATGGCATGGATGACGATTCGAGAGGCAACCTCTGGATCGCGCACCGAGAGGCAGGCCTCCTGCTTCTTCGACCCGACGGGAGCGTCGAGCAAACGCCGTGGGCGAGCGTTCGGCCATCTTTCCGCGTGTCGACGATCACGGTCGACCCGAACGACGACTCGCTATGGCTAGGTTCCTGGTCAGGTGCGCTCATGAACCTCGCTGCCGGGCGGGTTCGCGCATTCTTCGAGCTCGGCGAGTCTCGCGATTCTCCGCGCGTCAGCCAGATTCGGGTTGAAACCGATGGCACCGTATGGGTTTCCAACGGAAATGGCTTGAGTCGGGTGAAAGACGGTCGCGTGACGCTGTTGGACAGCGACAGTGGTTTGCCATGCGACCGGGTGCTCGAGACGCTGTCCGACCCCCATTGGTTCTGGCTGCGCGCTCGGTGTGGAGTTATTCGGGTCGCCCGGACGGCGATCGACGCGTGGGGGGGCGCTGCGGATCGCGCTGCCGAACTTCCGAAGCTCGACTTTCAAGTGCTCGACCAATCGGACGGCGTCGTGCCCTCGGAGACTTTTTCCGTCAGTGCACGACTCGCCGCGATGCGAAACACGACGCCCTTCATGACTCAGTCACAGGACGGGCGACTCTGGATCAAGACGAGCGAAGGCATCGTCATGATCGATCCCGCGCGGATTCCAAAGAACAGCATTCCCCCGCCGGTGCACGTGGAACAACTCGTCAGCGATGGAAAGCGCTTCGACTCACAGGTTGGCTTGCGGCTGCCGCCATTGCAACGCGACGTTGCGATCGACTACACCGGCCTCAGCTTCGCGGCGCCGGAGAAGGTGCAGTTCCGCTACAAGCTGGAGGGGCGCGACGCAGCTTGGCAGGACGCCGGTCAGCGCCGGCAGGCGTTCTACACCGACCTGTCGCCTGGCGACTACCGCTTCCGGGTAATCGCCGCGAACCCCAGCGGCGTGTGGAATCACGAGGGCGACACCCTCGAGTTTTCAATTGCTCCCGCCTACTACCAGACGCTTTGGTTCTACGGGCTGTGCACGCTGGCCTCGTTCGTGATGCTTTTCGCACTGCACAGACTGCGTCTGCGGCAAGTCTCCGGCCAGATCCGCGGCCGGCTCGAAGCCCGGCTTGCGGAGCGGGAGCGTATCGCGCGCGACCTTCACGACACACTGCTGCAGGGGATCCAGGGCCTGATCCTGCGCTTCCAGGCCGCGGCTGACAGAATTCCGCACAACGTGCCCGCCCGAGCGCTCATGGAGAAGTCACTCGACCGTGCCGACAAGCTTCTTTTGGAGAGTCGCGACAAAGTCAAAGATCTGCGGCCGTCGGCGAGCGACGTCAAGACACTCGAGGAAGCCCTCGCAATTGAAGGCGCGCAGTTCGCCGAATTTCAACCAGCGGCCTTCAGCATCAGAGTACTGGGCGCAGTTCGGGAGCTGCATCCGATCGTGCACGAGGAAAGTCTGCTGATCGCGCGGGAGGCGCTGGGAAATGCATTCCAACATGCGCGTGCGGTCAACATCGAAGCGGAGGTGACATATGGAGTGGAGGCTCTGCAGATCTGCATACGCGATGATGGACAGGGCATCGGCTCAGCGGTGCTTGCTTCGGGGCGCCCCGGCCATTTTGGTCTGATCGGCATGCGAGAGCGGGCCAACAAACTGGGGGCGCATTTGGCGGTCTGGAGCAAGCAAGGGGCCGGCACCGAGGTGGAACTGGGTGTGCCGGCCGCCGTGGCGTATCCGAGCGTTCGTCAGAACTCGGCGGGACTGCGCCGCTGGGCAGAATTGTTGCGAGCCAAACTGCTGATTCTTCGAAGTCACATTCACTAGTCTTGTCATCGGTGCGACGGTTTTTCGAGGCGCCGTCGCGAAGATGAAGTCGACATGCGATGGAAGGCGTTCCTCTGCGGTGGCAGGCGCGCCATTACCCGGGTGGCCTGGACGGAGAGCATGGCGTAGCAGCGCAGCGCGCCCTTCGCGGCATCGACACGGTCAACCCTAATTCCAGTATTCTGCAGACTAGGGCCGCTCTGCAACGCCTGGTATCGCGATGCGGATCGCTTCATCCACCTGCTGCAGCCACACAAACTGCAACTGCGACCGTGCACCGGCCGGGATGTCGTCCAGGTCGTTCCGGTTCCGGTCAGGCAGCATTACCGTGGTGATGCCGGCACGCAGCGCGGCGAGAACCTTCTCCTTAACGCCACCAATCGGCAACACCAGGCCGCGCAGACTCACTTCGCCAGTCATCGCGACGTCACTGCGAACCGGTTTTCCGGTCAGCAAGGAAACCAGCGCAATGAACATCGCGACGCCTGCGCTCGGCCCGTCCTTCGGCGTTGCTCCCGCCGGCACATGGATGTGAATGTCCGATTTTTCGAAGGTCCCGGCCGCGATTCCCAACGAAGCCGCTCGGGCCTTCGCCAGCGATAGCGCAGCTTGCGCACTTTCCTTCATCACCTCGCCGAGCTGCCCGGTGAGGATCAAACGCCCTCCCCCTGGCGTGCGCGCGGCCTCAATGAACAGGATGTCGCCGCCGACCGGGGTCCACGCGAGGCCGGTGGCGACACCGGGGAGGTCGCTGCGCATGGCAACCTCGGCCTCGAATCTTCTGGCGCCAAGGATCGCCCTCAGATCGGGTTCGGCGATCGTCAGACTCTGGACGCTGCCTTC
Organism: Variovorax saccharolyticus; assembly: GCF_030316765.1. GTDB lineage: Bacteria > Pseudomonadota > Gammaproteobacteria > Burkholderiales > Burkholderiaceae_C > Variovorax > Variovorax saccharolyticus. The sequence goes on along the minus strand of NZ_JASZYT010000015.1, from coordinate 94,992 downwards.
GGCGAAGCGCATCGCGACGTGGCGCCAGACGCTGCCGATCGCGCGTTCGAGATTGCGCACGCCGGCCTCACGCGTGTAGTCCTCGATGATCGCCGTCAGCGCCGCGTCTGTGATCTCGACTTGCACTGCGGTCAAGCCGGCGGCATCACGCTGGCGAGGCACCAGATGGCGGCGCGCGATCTCGAGCTTCTCCTGCGCCGTATAGCCGGGCAGCTGAATCACCTCCATGCGGTCGCGCAACGGCCCCGGGATCGTGTCGAGCACGTTCGCGGTAGCGATGAACATGACTTCAGACAGATCGAACGGCACTGCCAGGTAGGTGTCACGGAAGCTCACGTTCTGCTCCGGGTCCAGTACCTCCAGCAGTGCAGAACCGGGGTCGCCCTGAAAGCCCCCGGCACCCAGCTTGTCGATCTCATCGAGCATCATCACGCCCTGCCGCGTGCCTGTCTTGCGCAGGTTCTGGACGACATTTCCGGGCAGCGCGCCGACGTAGGTTCGACGGTGGCCACGGATCTCCGACTCGTCGTGCACACCGCCCAGGCTGATGCGCGCGAACTTTCGTCCGGTGGCCCTCGCGATGCTCTGTCCGAGCGAGGTCTTTCCAACCCCTGGTGGACCCACGAAGCAAAGAATCGGGCCGCGGCCTTTCGGGTTGAGTTTACGCACCGCCAAGTATTCAAGGATGCGCTTCTTGACCTTCTCCAGCCCGAAGTGGTCTTGGTCGAGGATTCGGCGCGCCTGCGCGATATCGATCGGCGGTTCGGGCTCGGTCTTCCACGGCAACTCGGTCAGCCAGTCGAGGTAGGTCCTGACCATGGCTTGCTCGCTTGCGCTCTCCGGCATACGCTGCAGTCGCTTGAATTCCTTGCGTGCGACACTCTCGACCTCCGCAGGCATGCCGGCGTCGGTGATGGCGCCGTCCAGTTCATCGTACTCCGCTGCTGTTTCGTCGCCTTCGCCGAGTTCCGTCTGGATGGCTCGCATCTGCTCGCGCAGCAGGTGCTTGCGATTGACCTCGCCGATCGACTCTCGCGTGCGCTCGGTGATGTCACGCGAGACCTTGAGCACCTGGATGCGACGAGCCAACATCTTCAGCAGCTTCTCGATCCGCGTCCGAAGATCAAAGGTCTCGAGCAACGCCTGCTTCTCCGGTGCGGCGACGTCCAGCACGCTGGCCACCACGTCGGCCAGTTGAGCCGGTCCGTCAATGACTTCGAGCGCAGCGCCAACCTCGGCGGGCATGTGGGGCAGCAACTCCAGCGTTTCGAGGGCAAGGAGCTTCAGCGCGCGGGCAGCACCCTCGATTTCCGGGTCCGCGACCGCCGCGTCCTCGATGAACTGCACCTGAGCGACTGGAAACGCATACCCTTCGAAGAACTGCAACGCGCGGAAGCGGCGCAAGCCCTTGACCACTGCATGGTGCGTGCCGTCGGGCGCCGTGACGTAACGCAGCACCGCAAGGCTGGTGCCTACCCAATGCAGTGCGTCAGGACCGGGTTCGTCGACTTCAGGCCTACTCTGCAGCAGTACGCCGATCGCCCGTTCCGACCGCATCGCCTCCTGAACCGCCGCCTGCGTTCGCGGCCGGTCGAGCGCGAGCGGGAAAATGGTGCCCGGAAAGACGACCAGGTTGCGCACCGGCAAGATGATCAACGCGTCAACCGGAATTGGCCGAGAGGCATCGGGCGAGTGCTGTGCGGGGCGCGCTTGCGGCGCGCCGGAGCCCCGCTCCTGCGCATCGGCAGAGAGCAAATTGCCCGGATCCATGCGTGATGCTTTCATCACCGCTCCCGCCCGAGCTTGCGGACCGTCAGTACCAAACACCCCTCAACGAGTTGGGGGGTGCCCAGTTCCAATCGCCCGAGGGGCAGCGTGATGCGCCGTTCGAAGACGCCGTAGGGGATCTCCAGTTGTCGAACAGTGTGATTCGAACTCACCACTGGGAACGGACGCACGCCGCGCACGAGCAGTGCGCCGGCGTCGTTCACCACCTGGATGCGCCCGGCCGATACGCCTGGCATCGCTACGACGAAGACGATCTCATCCGGGTCCTCGATCACGTCCACCGGTGGCTCCCACACCGCAGTCTGGCGCTGTGACGTCGTCAGGCGAAAGAACTGCCGTTGCAGGCCATCGGCCCGTTCGAGCAACTCGCAGGCCTGCAACCACATCATGGCTGTGGGGTCACGCGGCATGGGCAACTTTCGAGGCGGACTTCGGCACGTCCTTATCAAGGCAAGAATCGATCATGCTCGACTCCTCTGGGGTCGACCGGGACGGGCCTGATGTAGCGCGACGAGAAACACGAGCCTCACGGCAAGCAACGGCGCCCCAGGCGGTCGGATCGCAGTCTCGGTGATTGGCGGAAGATCGATCATTTCAGGCCTGCAAGGCTCGAGTGGAAAGACGATCAAACCAGACGCACGACGTCGTGTCGATTAGACGAAGGTGTTTGCGATACCTTCGTATCGGTGCTTCAGGAAGCTTCGCGTTCGCTGCTCGCTCGGTCCCCGTCTACTACCTTGGTGCCATCGTCCCGGCTCGCCGTGTTGAGGTGCCCCCCATGGGCAATCGGCGATCGCCGATGCAGACGCTGCTGCTTGGAGGTGACGGGCGCCGCCGCCAGCGAGTTGAAGGTCGGGACGCGCCCATATCCTCGGGCATCTCGAAGGCGAGCTGGACCGATCAGACACAACCCGAAGACGTCGCAGCGCCGTGGTACGTCCAGCGCTACACCACGCACCGCCTCGCCCTGCTTGAGTTGACGTACCCAGAACTTCTGCGCAGACTTCGGCCTTTTTGTTCGGATGACGGCGGAGCAAAAAGTTGATGCAGGCGTGCGCTGCATTCCTGGACGCGAATGAGCAGCATATCGTGGCGCCAGGTTGTCACCATGGGGTGCTTTTCACCGCCAGGCATTGCAGAATTTCTAAAGCGTCAGGCGCCAGCACGGCTCCCCAGCGGCGCCGTAGTCCAGACGTTACATTTGGAGCAAGCCCACCCCCGGTACTGGGGCACGATCAATGACCGCACCCCCTCCCTTCCGCGCCGTTGACAACGACGTAGGCGCCCAAGTCTTGCGCAAAGACGCAGAGCGCGCCTTCTGCCAACTCGACCGCGCCGGCAAGCGGTACGCCTTCATACCCGCGACAGCATTCGACGAGCGCCCTTCTCCGGAGAGTCTCGCGCGAATCGTCCACGAGTTCGGTCTGAGGGAACACTTGGATGGCGCATGGGCTTTGCGCCCGCTGGAACTCGTGCGCGAGGGCGGACAGGTGCTGATGGTGGTCGATTATCCGGGCGGCGAGTGGCTTGACAGGCTCGTCGGCTCCCCCATCGAGATGGGTCGATTCTTGCGAATCGCGGTGTCGCTGGCGGGTGCGATCGGCCGCGTCCACGGAAGTGGTCTCATTCACAAGGACATCAAGCCCGCCCACGTACTCGTGAACTCCGAAACCGACCAAGTCTGGCTGACCGGGTTCGGCATCGCCTCCCCCTTGCGTCGAGAGCGACAGTTGCCCGAGGCGCCCGAGTACATCGCCGGAACGCTCGCCTACATGTCACCCGAGCAGACTGGCCGCATGAATCGCTCCATCGATTCGCGCAGCGACCTTTACGCGCTCGGCGTCTTGCTCTATGAGCTGCAGACCGGAAATCTTCCGTTTGCGGCGACGGACGCGATGGACTGGGTGCACTGCCACATCGCACGCCAGCCCGTGCCGCCGATCCATCGCTTGCACACCATCCCTTCCGCGGTGTCGGCGATCACGATGAAGTTGCTAGCCAAGACCGCTGAGGAGCGCTACCAAACCGCAGCTGCAGTGGAGTGCGACTTGCGTCGTTGCTTCGGCGAGTGGCAGGCCACGGGGCGAATCGCAGATTTCGAGCTGGGCCAACACGACACGCCCGACCGTCTGATGATTCCGGAGAAACTGTACGGTCGGCAGAGCGATATCAAGACACTTCTGAGCGCGTTCGACCGCACGCTCGCCGGTGGCCGCCCGGAGCTGGTGCTGGTCTCCGGCCACTCAGGCATCGGAAAGTCGGCACTGGTCAACGAACTCCACAAGCCGCTGGTCCCGCCGCGCGGGCTGTTCGCTTCCGGCAAGTTCGATCAGTACAAGCGCGACGTGCCCTATGCCACGTTGGCACAGGCCTTCCAGAGCCTCGTGCGGCCGCTCCTGAGCAAGAGCGAGGGCGAGTTGCATGCATGGCGCCAAGCCCTGAAGGAGGCGGTCGAGCCAAACGGACTTCTGATCGTCGATCTCGTGCCGGAACTCGAGCACATTCTTGGGAGGCAGCCACCGGTGCCCGAGCTGCCGCAGCAGGACGCTCAACGTCGCTTCCAGTTGGTGTTCCGACGTTTCATCGGCGTATTCGCGCGGCCCGAGCACCCTCTGGCCCTCTTCCTCGACGATCTGCAGTGGCTCGATGAAGCCACGCTCGATCTTCTTGAAGACCTCCTGTCGCGCACTGACCTTCAACACCTGCTGTTGATCGGCGCCTACCGGGACAACGAGGTTTCGGCTCTCCATCCGCTGAAGCGGACCCTCGAACGCGTTCGGCAGTCCGGTGCTTCGACGCACGACATCGTCCTCGCCCCCCTGGCACAGGCCGATCTGGAACAGCTCCTGGTCGATTCACTTCACTGCGCACCACACGGCGCCACGCCCTTGGCGCAACTGATTCTGGAGAAAACGAGCGGAAACCCGTTCTTCACGGTCCAGTTCATCCTCACCCTCGCCGACGAGGGATTGCTGACGTTCGACTACGACCAAGTGCAGTGGTCCTGGGACCTGGCTCGCATCCACGCCAAGGGCTACACCGACGTCGTGGCTGAACTGATGATCGGCAAGCTGAGTCGCCTGCCCGAACTGGTGCTCGACGTTCTCAAGCAGTTCGCTTGCCTCGGCGACCGTGCCGAGTTGAGCTTGCTCCAGACCGTGTGCCAGGTAACGGTCGAGCAACTGCAAGGCCAGCTTCTGGACGCAGCGAAAGCCGGTCTGATCCTTCGCTCCGGCAACTCCTATCGCTTTTTGCACGACCGAGTGCAGGAAGCCGCTTATCTGCTGATCCCAGCCAATGCCCGGGCCAGAGCCCATCTACGCATTGGCAGGCTGCTCGCCGAGCATACGCCGCCAGACAAGCAGGAAGAGTGCATCTTCGAGATCGTCAACCAGCTCAATCGCGGTATCCACCTGGTCACCGCCCCGGATGACCGTATGCACGTAGCGGCGCTCAACCTGAGGGCTGCCAGGCGCGCCAAGGCGTCCACAGCATACGGCTCCGCGTTGGCATACCTCCATGCAGGCGCCGCTGCCCTGGAGGACACGAGCGGGGACAGCGACTACCCCCTCGTCTTCGCGATCGAAAGCCTCACGGCCGAATGCGAACTGCTGACTGCCGGCCTTGCGAGCGCTGAAAAGCGCCTGGCCGCACTGGCAGGGCGGGCCGCCACGCGCCACGATTTCGCCACCGTGGCGCGACTTCGCCTGACGCTCTACACCGCGCAGGACCGCGGCGACCGTTGCGTCGAGGTGTTCCTGGATTACCTGCGGCGCTGCGGAACCGATTGGTCGCCGCACCCCACCGACGAGGAGGTCATGCGCGAGTACCAGCGGATCTGGACTCTGGTCGGCGATCGACGAATCGAAGACCTGGTCGCCCTGCCGCTGATGACAGACCCGGATGTGCTCGACATGCTCGACGTCTGCTCTGAAATCGTGACGCCGGCCTTTTTCTACGACGAAAACCTGTCCTCACGCATCCTCTGCCGCATGGTGAACTTGAGCCTGGAATATGGAAACTGCGACGTTTCCTGTTTTGGCTACGTGTTTTTTGCGACGTTCGCAGGCCCGCGCTTTGGCAACTACAGGGATGGGTATCGATTTGGACAGCTCGGCTACGATTTGGTCGAGCAACGAGGCCTGAGGCGCTATCAGGCGCGAACCTACATCTCGTTCGGGAACATGGTCATCCCTTGGGCCAAACACGCCGGCAGCGGCCGTGATCTGATACGTCGCGCGTTCGACACCGCCTATCGGATGGGCGATCTCACATTTGCGGCCTACAGTTGGCATGCGTTGATCACCAATTGCCTTGCCACCGGGGAAGCCCTTGCCGAAGTGCATTCGGACGCAGACAACGGCATTGCCTTTGCACGGTCCGCAGGATTCGGTATGGCGGTCGACCTGTGCAGCGCGCAATTGGCTCTGATCCGCACCCTGCGCGGGCTGACGCCGGAGTTCGGGTGCTTCAATGACGAGGAATTCAACGAACGCGAAGCAGAGCACCATCTCATCAGCAATCCGGCGTTGTCACTGGCGGAGTTCTTCTATCGCACTCGAAAGCTGCAGGCGCGCTACCTGGCCGGCCACCATGAAGCGGCGGTCCACGCCTCACTGCGCGCCCAGGAGTTGCTGTGGACGGCCCCGTCGCAACTGGAGACTGCCGACTTCCGCTTCTTCGGGGCACTGGCGCACGCTGCGGCGTGGGATGCTGCGCCTGCGCACCAAAAAGGGCAACAGCTTGCTGCCTTGATCGATCACCATGCGCAACTCGAGATCTGGGCAGCGAACTGTCCCGTGAACTTCGACTGCCGAACTGCGCTGGCCGCCGCCGAGATTGCCCGCATAGAAGACCGGCCGCTGGACGCCGAACGCCTCTACGAGGCGGCCATCCGGTCGGCCCATCTCCACGGATTCGTCCATATCGAGGCCGTGGCCCACGAGGTGGCGGCGCGTTTCTATGCCGCACGCGGCTTCGACAAGTTCGCGCGCACCTATTTGCAAGAAGCGCGGCAGTGCTACCTTCAGTGGGGGGCGGAGGGTAAGGCACGGCAGCTGGACCAGCTCTATCCCTCGCTGAGAGCGGACACGCAGGCGTCCGACTCGACACGCACGATACAGACACCCATCGATGCGCTCGACCTGGCCACCGTGATAAGGGTCTCGCAGACAATCTCCAGCGAGATCCTGCTCAGCAAGCTGATCGACACGCTCGTTCGCACTGCGATCGAACATGCTGGCGCCGAACGCGGCCTGCTCATCCTGCCGCATGCCGATACCTACCGCATCGAAGCGCAAGCAACGACCGGTGCCGACGAAGTGCATGTGGATCTGCAGCAGTCGAGCATCGGCATCGCCGATCTGCCGCAATCGGTGCTTCAGTATGTGTTGCGTACCAAGGAAAAGCTACTCCTGCGAGACGCATCGGCCGAGCATCCGCACGCGGCTGACGACTACATCCTTCGCCGGCGCACCCGCTCGGTCCTGTGCCTGCCACTGCTCAGGCAAGCCAGATTGCTCGGCGTGCTCTATCTCGAGAACGACCTCACCGTCGGGGCATTCACGGCAGCGCGCATGGCGCTGATTGAAGTCCTCGCTTCTGAAGCTGCCATCTCCCTGGAGAACGCGCATTTGTACAGGGACCTTCAGGAACGCGAGGCAAGAGTAAGGCGGCTCTTCAATTCGAACATCATTGGGATCTTCACCTGGAATCTTGATGGGCGGATCATCGACGCGAACCAGGCGTTTGCGCAAACCATTGGATACAGCATCGACGACTTGACATCGGGACGAATCCGCTGGAAGGACTTGATGCCACCCGAGTGGGACGAAGGTGACGATCAGATCATGACCACGCTTCTGGCAAGCCGCGCTGTTCCACCTTTCGAGGGCGAATACGTCCGAAAGGACGCAAGCCGCGTCCCTGTGCTAATTGGCGCTGCGCTTTTCGACGGTACACCAACTGAAGGCGTGGCCTTCGTGCTCGACCTGACAGATCGCAAGAACGCCGAGCAGGCTGCGCTCGACAGCGAGCGAAGGTACCACGATGTCGAAATCCAGTTGTTCGATGCCAACCGTGTCGCGAGCATTGGGCAGTTGTCTGCATCGATCGCCCATGAACTCAACCAGCCACTCGCCGGCATCATTACCAATGCGGGCACCGGCCTTCGAATGTTGGATGCCGATCCCCCCAATATCGACGGCGCCCGCGAAACCGCCAGACGGACCCTTCGTGATGGAAAGCGCGCTGCCGACGTCATCGGTCGATTGCGCGCTCTTTTCAGCAATCGAGACATGATGCTGGAGCCGACGGACCTGAACGATGCGATCCGCGAGGTCTTGGGCATGTTGTCGGGTGACCTCGAAAGGGACGGCGTGAATGTGCGTCTCGAGCTTGCCGAGGACACTCCATCGATCATGGGCGTTCGAATCCAGCTCCAGCAGGTCATCCTGAATCTGCTTCGCAACGCATCCGAGGCAATGGCGGACGTGCACGATCGCATTCGGCAGTTAGTGATCAGGACCGAAAGAGATGGCAGCGACGGCGTGCGCGTGAGCGTTACCGACGCCGGGGTAGGCCTCGACAGTCAGAACGAGCACAGGATCTTTGACGCGTTCTATTCGACCAAGAACGCCGGCATGGGTGTCGGCCTGTCGGTCAGCCGTTCGATCGTCGAGCGCCATGCGGGTCGGCTTTGGGCAGAGCGAAACGAAGGCTATGGGGCGACGTTTCGGTTTTCCATCCCCTGCATCGAAAATGCGCGCACGGGCCCGCCATAGGGCCTCCTGAAAACACAGCAGGCACCCATCGTGAGGCTGTCGACCCTCAGGAATGCGGGCTCAAGTTCTCGACGAGGAAATTCACAAACGTTCGCACGCGCAACGACAGGTGGCGCGCGTCGGGGTACAACAGGAAGAAGGGCCGCGACGTGCCGCCATGCTGCGGCAGCAATTCCACCAGCCCGCCTTCCGCAAGGTCACGCTCGACAATGAAGCGATAGGTCTGCACAAGGCCCGCGCCGCTGCGCGCCAGCGTCACGATGCCTAGAACATCTTCCGCACATGTGTACCCACCCGTGGTCATCATCTCGACATGCTTGCCGTCGACCCGGAACGGCCATGCAATCTTCCTTCCGGTGCTGGGCAGGTCGAACTGGATGCATTCGTGCCGGTGCAGGTCATCAAGCGATGCCGGCGTGCCCTGACGCTTCAGATAGGAGGGCGCAGCCACCAGCACCAGTTCGGCATCCTCCAGCGGACGTGCGATGAGCGTGGAGTCGGCCGGGGTGCGTCCGCGAATCGCGACGTCGTAGCTTTCTTCCAGGAAGTCAATATTGCGGTTGCTGACATGGACCTCGACCGTCACGTCCGGGTACAGCTGCCTGAATCTCGGCAGCAAGGGCAACAGGCGGTAGTGGCCATACGGCGTCGGGACGCTGATGCGCAGTGGACCAGCGGGCGCCGCCTGCGCGCCGGTCACCTCGCGCTCGGCTTCGACGAGTTGGCGCAAGGCTTGGCGGCACTGCTCGTAGTAGCGCCGGCCGCCTTCGGTCAGCCGGATCTGTCGAGTGGTGCGGACGAAAAGGCGCACACCCAGCCGCTCCTCCAACCGTGCGATCGAACGGCTGACCGCCGCCGGCGTCACGCCGACAGCATTGGCAGCCGCGGTGAAGCTGCTCAGCTCGGCCGCCTGGCAGAACAGTTCGATGCTTCCGAGTTGCATCTCCTCGAAATTGCGCTTCATGACCACTCCCTGCTTTCCCCGAGGGCGCCATATTACGTCATGTATCAGGTAATTTGCCTTCATGTGGCTTTATTGACTGAGAAGTAATAAATAAAGTGAGCTCCTCAACCAATCAAACGGAATCGCACCATGAACTCGAACACGACCGTGATCGCTACCGGCGCCTCAAGGGCTATCCAGGGCCAGGAGCAAGCCATGAAACTCATCTTTGTTGGCGACCCCATGTGCTCATGGTGCTACGGCTTCGGCAAGGAATTGACTGCCCTCACGGCGCGCCACCCCGAACTGCCGCTGGAGATCATGGTCGGCGGCTTGCGCGCCGGCGCTACCGATGTGCTTGACGACAACGGCAAGCAGTTCCGCCTCGTGCACTGGGCGCGCGTGGAGGAAAGCAGCGGCCTGCCATTCAACCGCGGGGCCCTGCTGGCGCGCAGGAACTTCGTCTATGACACCGAGCCGATTTGCCGCGCGGTCGTGGCAGCACGCCGCATCGCACCCGAGGCCAACCAACTGGCGGTGTTCCGTGCACTGCAACGGGCGTTCTACGTCGACGGCCTCGACACCACCGATGGCGCGGTGCTGGCCCAGGCCGCCAGCGCGGAACTGGCGGAGCAGCAATTCACGGTCGACGCAGCCACCTTCCACAAGACGTGGCTGGACTCCGCCACCATCGCCACGACATCCGCCGAGTTTGCGCAAGTGCAGGCGATGGGAATCCGCAGTTTCCCGGCTCTGCTGCTCGAGGCCAACGGCCAGCTGATCGAAGTCAGCCCCGGCTACGCCCACGTGGATCAACTGGAGCGCCAGCTCGACGCCGCGCTGCGTTCGCTGACCACGGCAGCATGACTGCTGTCAGTCGATCCTTGACCTTCTTTCAATCCCATCAACCAGAAATATCATGAGTTCCAACGTCGTCATCGTGTACCACAGCGGCTACGGCCACACCGCCAAGATCGCCGAAGCTGTTGCCGCCGCCAGCGGTGCCACCCTGCTCGCCATCGACGCCGAGGGCCAGTTGCCCGACGGCGGATGGGACGTGCTCGACAAGGCCAGTACCATCGTGTTCGGCACCCCGACTTACATGGGCAATGTCAGCTGGCAGTTCAAGCGATTCGCCGATGCCTCGTCCGCAGTCTGGGCGAAGCAGGGCTGGAAGGACAAGATGGCCGCCGCATTCACCAATTCGGCATCGGTCGCCGGCGACAAGCAAACCACGCTGTACACCCTGTTCACGCTCGCGCAGCAGCACGGCATGCTGTGGGCTGGCACCGGGTTGATGCCCAGCAATGCCAAGACCTCCACGCGCGACGACATCAACTACCTGTCTTCGTTCGTCGGCCTTGCCACTGCCTCGCCCTCAGACGCTTCGATCGACGAGATCCCGGCCGGGGACCTGGCCACGGCGCGACTTTTTGGCGCCCGACTGCGCGAGCTCACCGCACGCATCGCCTGAGCCCGCGGGGCGTTCCCATCGCCACGATTGCCGGCAAGACCGGCATCACGGATCAGCGCTGGCCAATCTGGAGAGGAGGCGGGGTTTCGGCCCCTTGTTCTTGCGATGAACGCCGAAACCACGCCTCGATACTGCGTCGTCTTCAACCTTCCAGACTGAAACTTCATGACGCCAGTAGATCGCACCAATCCGCTAACCCGAATGCTCGACACCGCTTTCAACAAGTTTGATCAGAACAAGGATGGGAAGCTGAACGCCGAAGAGTACAAGGACTTCTACAAGATCCTGACGCCCGGCATCGCAGTCGACAAGAACGGGACGCCTGCCATCAGCGAGCAAGAGTACCGGAACCGAATGGACGCCAACGCGGACGGCGACGTGAGTCTGGCAGAAATGCAAAATACCGGCGTGCTCATGCCGGCCAGTGCCAGTGAAAACTCCCTGGAATCCACGCTGCAGACTTTGGTCAATCAGACGACCGAGCGATTCTTCTCTGTCGGACATCGCCCGAGGGAGAGAGAACTGCCGATCGCTGGTCAAAGCTAGTCGACATCACGCGCCCCGTCATGTCGCCATCGGCCTTTCGGCCGACGCGCGCGTGGGACCTGTTGCAGATTCCTCATCGCTGGATGGATCGAACAATCCGTTGATGCGGGCAGCCATTGCCGACCTGGGCGGGGCAGGCTCTGCGAAAGGGCGAGCCTCCCTGCCGCGGCACGCGCAAGCCGATTGACAGAAGAACTCGGCGCACTCCGTTCGCCCGGGCGATTCTTCAGACAGGAGCACAACCATGAAGCCCACCCACCAGCCTGGACAAGACGCCTTCAGATCGGTCTTGCCTGAAGACATCGACTGGAGGCCGTTCCCGGCGTTTCCACCCGAAGTCCGCCTCGCCATCGTTGTCGGCGACCCCACCAAGCCGGGGCTCTACCTGATCAGAGTGAAGGTACCTGGCGGTGCCAAGCTGATGCCCCACACCCACCCAGAGGATCGCATCTATACGGTCATCTCGGGTGTCTTCTACATCGGCCTTGGCGATTGCTTCGATGGCGACAAGGTCTCGGCGCATCCACCCGGCAGCGTCATCGTGCTCCCCGGCAACACCCCGCACTTCCACTGGGCGAAGTCGGGCGAGTATGTCACTCAGGTCACCGCCATCGGCCCACTGGGCCTCGAGTATCTGGACTCTCACGATGACCCGCGAGAGCTCCATTCATAGCGGCATGCCCGGATGCCATCCGGTCCCCGACACCAAGGTATAGCCGACACCATCGTCCAATGGATCCGGCGTCAGTCCTCTGATTTGATGACCACCTGCATCACCAAGGAGAGTCGTCTTGTCCATCTCATCGTCGTCGCCTCGCCCCGCCAACCCTGAATCGGAACCCGTCAGCGCCGAGCAGCGCTTGACTCAACTGGGCATCCAGTTGCCGTCACCTCCCAGCCCGTTCGGCACCTATGTGGAATCGGTCCAGTCCGGCAAATTGCTCTTTCTGACCGGCATGCTGCCGACCGAGGGCGGCCAGGCCAAGTTCCTTGGTCGCGTCGGTGCGGAGCTGGATGTCGAGGCGGGGCGGCAGGCGGCCTATCTTGCGGCGCTGAACGGCCTCGCGGTCGTTCGCAAGCATCTTGGATCGCTCGACAAGGTGGCGCGGGTCGTCCGGCTCGGCGTGTCCATCGCCACATCAGGCGATGTCCGCGACCATCCGAAAGTCGCCGACGGCGCCTCGCAAGTGCTCCAGGACGTCTTCGGCAAAGACAAGAATCCCTGCCGTCTGGTGCTAGGCGTCGCAAGCCTGCCCCTCGGCACCCCGGTCGAACTCGAACTCATCTTCGAGATCGCCGAGTAAAGCCCGCCGCTTCGATCGAGATGGCCCCCCACCCTGGAGCAACGTGATGATCACTCTCAACGTCAACGAGATGAACCGCACCCTCGATGTGCCCGCCGACATGCCACTGCTGTGGATACTGCGTGACGTCATAGGAATGACCGGCACCAAGTTCGGATGCGGCATGGGTCTCTGCGGCGCATGCACGATCCACATCGACGGGCAGCCGGCACGGTCCTGCCTCACCCCGGTTTCGGCCGCGGTGGCAAAGAAGATCACCACGATCGAAGCGATCGGCGCCTCGCCTGCAGGCAAGAGGATCCAGGCCGCCTGGCTCGCATTGGACGTACCTCAGTGCGGCTACTGCCAATCGGGCCAGGTGATGTCGGCCTGCGCGCTGCTCGCCACCAACCCGAAGCCCAGCGACTCCGACATCGACGCTGCGATGGCCGGGAACATCTGCCGATGCGGTACCTACCCGCGCATTCGCGCGGCCATCCACCAGGCCGCCGGCACAACCAAGGCCGCCCTGTCCCAACCCGGCGCCATGAAGGAGGTGTGAAATGAAACTCGAACCGATCGCTGATTCCGACCTGGCAGGCGTCTCGCGGCGACACTTCCTCGCCTTCACCGCGACCGGGGCGCTCGGGGGCGGAATGCTCCTCGGCTTCGGGCTTCCGGCACGTGGCGAGCTACGCGACAGTCTCACGACCGACGCGGCGTTCGCGCCGAACGCGTTCCTGCGCATCGATCGCGCCGGCGTGGTCACGTTCGTGATGCCCGTCATCGAGATGGGGCAAGGAACCTACACCTCGATTCCGATGCTGATCGCCGAGGAACTCGAGGTCGATGTGGACAAGGTCGCGATCGAACATTCGCCGCCCGACGACAAGATCTATGTGAATCCGCTGATCGGCGTTCAGATGACAGGGGGTTCGACCGCCATCCGCGGCACCTATGTACCTTTGCGACGTGCGGGCGCAACGGCCCGCGTCATGCTCGTGACGGCAGCGGCCCAGCGCTGGAGTGTCGACCCGTCGAGCTGCCGTGCGCAGAACGGCGAAGTCGTGCATGGTCCCACCGGTCGCCGACTCGGTTATGGCGGGCTCGTGGATGCCGCTGCGAAGCTGCCGGTACCGGAGAAGGTGGTGCTCAAGGAACCCGCTGACTTCAAGCTCATCGGGACGCCGCATCGACGCCTGGACACCTCAGGCAAGGTCAATGGATTCGCCAAGTTCGGCATCGACAGCCGTCTTCCTGGCATGAAGTTCGCCGTTGTGAGCGCTTCGCCGACCTTCGGCGGCAAGCTCGTCTCGCTGGATGAAGCGAAGGCGAAGGCCGTCCCTGGTGTGAGCCAGGTCGTCAGGCTCGACGATGCGGTGGCGATCGTGGCCCGTCACACGTGGGCCGCGAAACAAGGCCTCGCCGCCGCCGATCCGCAGTGGGAGGCCGGGTCGAACGCGAGGCTGTCGACGGCTGACATCTCGAGACAGCTCGCCTCGGCATCGGAAAGGCCGGGGGCGGTCGCGCGTCACGATGGCGATGCGGCCGCGGTCATGGCACAGGCCGCCGGCCGGGTGGACGCCGTCTACGAGCAGCCTTTTCTCGCCCATGCGGCAATGGAGCCGATGAACTGCACGGTGCACATGACCAAGGACGCCTGCGACATCTGGGTCGGCACCCAGGTTCCCGGTCTCACGCAAGCGGCCGTGATGAAGTTGACGGGTTTCAAGCGCGAACAGGTCCGCGTCCACAACCATCTGCTCGGCGGTGGTTTCGGCCGGCGGCTGGAATTCGACGGTACCGTGCGGGCCGTGCAGATCGCCCAGCATGTCGAGGGACCCGTGCAGGTGATATGGACCCGCGAGGAGGACATTCAGCACGACATGTACCGCCCGTACTACTACGACCGCTTGAGCGCCGGTGTGGACACCAAAGGCAAGACACTCGCCTGGTCGCATCGCATCGCCGGCTCCTCCATCGTTGCGCGCTATTCCCCTGCATGGATCAAGGACGGCATCGATCCCGACGCGGTTGATGGCTCGGCGAACCAGCCGTACGGGATTGCCGATATCCATGTCGACTGGGTCGCAGCGGAGCCCCCCGGCGTTCCAACGGCATTCTGGCGTGGCGTGGGCGTGACCCGCGGGACCTTTGCGGTCGAGAGCTTCGTGGATGAGCTGGCGGCCAACGCGAAGCAGGATCCACTGGACTATCGCGTGGCCATGCTCGACAAGAACCCGCGCGCGAAGACGGTCCTGCAGCTCGCCGCGCAGCAAGCCGGATGGGGCAAGCCGCTGCCGGCAGGACAAGCCCGCGGCATCGCACTCTGCACGGGCTTCGGCAGCTACATCGCACAGGTCGTCCAGATCACCACCGACAAGGACGGCACCGTCACGCCGATGCGGGCCTGGTGCGTTGTCGATTGCGGCGTCGTGGTGAATCCCGATACCGTTCGCGCCCAGATGGAGAGCGGCATCGTGTTCGGCCTGTCCGCTGCGCTCCATGGCGAGATCACGATCAAGAACGGCCGCGTCGAGCAGACCAACTTCGGCGACTACCGGGTGCTGCGCATCAACGAGATCCCGCAGATCGACGTGCACATCGTCAAGAGCCTGGAAGCGCCTGGCGGCATCGGCGAGCCCGGTACCTCATGCGTCATGCCGGCCTTGACCAATGCAATCTTCGCCGCGAGCGGCAAGAGAATCCGAAAGCTGCCGGTTGGGGAGCAGTTGCGGCCAGCTTCGCAAAAGCTCGTTTGATGAAGATTGGGCCGACGATGCCTTGGGGACCACGCGGCCATGAAACTTCAGAACAGGGCGCACAGAAAGCAGTTGCGCCGCTGCCAACCTATCCCTAATGACCGTCATCATGCAACTTTCCCAATCCCTCGACCGCCTGCCGCGTCGCACCCTCCTGGACGGGCCGACGTCCATTCAGCGCCTTACTCGCATCGAGGAGGCCTTGGGCTCCTCGTTGAATGGCGTCCGAATCTACGCCAAGCGCGATGACTCCATGGCACTCGGGGGCGGAGGCAGCAAGCTGCGAAAGCTTGAGTTCCTGCTCGGCGATGCTGCTGAAGCCGGCGCGGACACCATCATCGCCACCGGCGGGCGCCAGTCGAACTTCGCCCGCCTCGCAGCCGCTTCGGCCGCACGGTTAGGCCTGGCCTGTGAGCTCGTTCTCTCCCGCATGGTGCCGCGCGAAGGAGACGACTACGACCTCAATGGCAATGTACTGCTGGACGGTCTCTTCGGCGCCCGTCTCCACGATCTGCCGGTCGGTGCTGATTCGACGCGCTTCGCGCATGTTCGGGCCGAGGAACTTCGACGGGATGGCCGCATCGCCTATGTAGCCACGCTCGGTGGCTCCTCCCCGGTGGGAAGCATCGGTTACGCGGCCTGCGCGCTCGAAATCCAGGAGCAGTCCACCGCGCTCGGCGTCGATTTCGCTGCAGTCGTCGTGCCGAATGGAAGTTCCGGGACACAGGCGGGACTGGTGGCGGGATATCGGGCGCTCGGACTTGATGCAACGCGGGTGAGTTCCCACTCGGTGCTCGCGCCCGCAGCCGGCGCGATAGCGGCGACGGTCGAGAAGGCCAATGCCGTTTTGAGACTTCTGAGCTTTGATGCCTCTGTGAATACGGACGATGTCAAGGTGTCGGGCGACCAGTTGGGTGGCGGCTACGGCGTTTCGACGCCAGCGATGATTGAAGCGGTCAGGCTGATGGCCAGTCGAGAGGGATTGCTGCTCGACCCTGTCTACGGCGGAAAGGCGTTCGCAGGCCTGCTATCGGACATCTCAGCCGGAAGATACGCGGCTGGCGATAACGTCCTCTTCCTCATGACCGGCGGGACCCCCGGCCTCTACGCATATGCGAGCGATTTCCGCGGTAAGGCATGAGGGGTGGTGAACCCATGCCGAAGAGGGACGTCGGAGGTGTGTGGATTGGCGAAAGCATGGCGACGATGCGGACGAGGCAAGAGCACTATCGCCAGACCTTCAACGAGAAGGCCCGCGGCCACCTGCTCACGCCAGTGAGCCATGCGCAGCTGACACCTGCGCTGACATCTGGCGATGCACGACGGATCAACCAATCGCTCGCCTGGCCTGCATCTCGTCTGACGTCGAAACTACCCACGAAGGCAGCGTGCTGTTCGCAGGGTCGCGTTACCGAGCGGTCTCGCAAGCGAAGGCGGGCCGTTCGCAGTTGACCTGGCGCGCGACATCGCCCGCGATAGCAACAGGCGCAAGGCGCCAAGTCCTAGAGAGCGTCCGATGCGTGTCTGTCGGCGCTGCCTCTCCTTACTTTCAGACGCGCAAAGGAACTCTTCATGAAAACGTTCAATAAGCCCCTGGTCCTGTTCACCGTCCTCATCCTGTCAGCCAACGGGTCATCTGCGCAAGTGAGCCGCGCCGAAGTCAAGCAGCAACTCAAGGCCGCACTGTCCAACGGACAACTTGCCGCGCTCACCGGAGAGGACAGCGGATCGACATACCTGTCCTCACAATTTCACTCGATCGAACCCCGTGCCGACGTCAAGGCAAGGATCAATCAAGCCCGCGCAGACGGCACGTTGAACATCCTGAATGGCAGCGACAGTGGTTCGTTCTACCTTGCACGCCAGCAAAGGCTCAACACTTCGCGCGCGGACGTGAAGGCCGAGCTTGCAGCCGCTGAAAAGGACGGCACGCTCAACCGCTTCTATCGGGAAGACAGTGGCTCGTTCGATCTGACGGCCGGCCGTACGAGGACCTCCCCACAGCCCGGGCTTGCTTCAAAGTAAATCCTGTGAACGGCTGGGTCGCCGACACGCAGCCGGCCGAACCTTTAGGAAGTCGGAACGTGCCAGCGACGTCGCGGGTAAGCATGCGAATCTCTGCCACCCCGTCGTCAGCCTCCGTTCGGGCACGACCCTCAGGAAGTTCAGTTGCATGGTCAAGGAAATCCGTTGCATCAGCCGCCGCTGAAGAGCACGCGCGATCTGACTGAATAAACCCTCCGCTGGCCGGTACGGTGTGGGCTTGGACCGCCGGCGCCGCCCTACGGCGGAGCTACGAATTCCGGCGTTTGCCCCTCAGCCACCGCCACGCGCCATCCAGACGTCATGCGTGCTTGGATCCACACCCCGCGCCCGCCCAAGGCGTGCTCGGCATGCGTGAGCCGGTGGCATCAAGGAGGCTCCTGCGACAACGGCAGACGGAAAATTGCCTCAGTGCCGTCGGAGGGGCCGTGCACATGAAATGGGTCAACGTCCGAGTACAAGAGGGCCTCAGACGCGGACGAACTACTTCGGAGCTGCCCCCACCTTGCCGGTGTAGTCCGGCAAGCGCTTCTCGACGTCCGGATTGGTCTGAAGGCCAAGCTCCATCAAGTGCCCGATGCGCTGCTGCGCAGCCGGGCGCTTTACTGAGCTGAGGAAGGCTTCCCACTCTGCCCCCACCTGGTCGTTCGGCGGCAGGCTGTTCAGGTTCACCAAGCCCTTGATCTCGGCGAGGGACTGCTTGTCAAACCCCGCAATGCGACGGGCCATTGCATCGACGAAGGCGTCCAACTCAGCATCAGGCAGTGCACGATTGACGTACCCGTAGCGCTCAGCGAGCTCCCCGTTGATGTCGCTTCCGGTCAACAGCACCTCCAGGGCACGACCGCGGCCAATAAGGCGTGGCAACCTCGCCATCGGACCGCCGCCGGGAACAAACCCGGCGCCGATCTCAAACTGCGACAGCAAAGCCTTCTCGCGGCTGGCGAATCGCATGTCACTGGCCAGAGCAAGCTCGCTCCCGACGCCGCTTGCCCGGCCTCGGATCAGCGCGATCGATACGACCGGCGCCTTGCTGAGGCGCACCAGCATGTCCGGCAGTTGCGGCAACCCGGTAGGGCCAGGAGGCAGACTGGTCGTCTCGGTCAACGGCGGCAGGAAGTCATAGTGGGTCAGGAAGAAATCTGGCACGTCGCTCTCAAACACCACGACCCGCACCTGAGGGTCGGATTCAATGGCGGTCACGACCTTGTTCAGCTGCGGTGTCGTGTTCGGGCCGTAGATGTTGAACGGAGGGTTGTGGAACGTCACCCGCCAATACTCGGGCGTGACGCGCGTAAGCCGGATCTGATCCTTGGCATCGGTAGCCGACCGAACCTTGACAGGCGGCGGCGCAGTCGAGGGGCGGCTCTGCGCATGGACGGGGGCCGTGAGCGCGATGGCCGCGAGTGCAAGCGTTGCGCCGAGAAGTTGTAGCTTCATGGTTCGTTTCCAAGTTCGATGGTGATGAGACGTGCGACTCGCACATCAAGAACTCATTGGTCGTCGCCTGCGACAATCCAGCCGCAGGAAGAGGCAGATTAGGAGCAATGCCTCCATGCGCCATCTCACTGAATTCGTACGGATCGATGATGCCAATGTCGTATCGGAACGTACAACTTTGGTACGGCCGGGGATCGAGCCAGGCGAGCGGCAATCGTTGCAGCGTCTGTCGTCGATGAAAGACCGTCGGCCGCCTCGCCCGCGCTCCTTGGGCCGTCAACGCTTGTCGATCGCAGCACGTTCACACGTCCATGCCGAGACCGGGAACCCGCCTCGCCTGCGGCAAACAGGAGCTTTGCAATGGACCCCACAGACAAGTGCCGAGAGCATCGAAAAAGTCCGATACTGCGTCGAAGGTCGCTCCGCGTCTCCGCCTGGAGTCAATCTGGATCAGACGTGCCGCTCACAAGTCGACTCGGAATCGTGAAGACGAAGGTGGTCCCCGAACCGGTATTGGGCGACGCCCAAAGCCGCCCTTCATGGTTCTCGACGATGGTCCGGCTGACTGACAGCCCGATTCCAAGACCGTTGCTCTTGGTCGTGTAGAAAGCCTCGAAGATGCGCTCCCGGTCATCGCCGCTTACTCCCACTCCATTGTCTTCCACCGACAGGCGAACACCTCCTTCGAGGTCCTGCTCTGTACTGAGAACCAGCAATCGTGGGCGATCGTCCACGGTGCTCATGGCGGCGAAGGCATTCACGAGCAGGTTGAGAATCACTTGTTGGAGCTGGATCCGATCGCCCATCACCAAAGGCAACGCCTTCGCAAGCTCGGTTCTCACGTGAACGCGGTTTCGCTGTAGCTCACTGGCCAACAGCGCCAAGACTTCTCGTGCAGCTTCATTCAGATCCACCAGTTCGATGGCTGTTTCGCCCTTCGCGTAGAGTGCGCGCAGGCGCGCAATCACCGCAGCTGCGCGGTTGCCGTCGCGGATCGTACGCCGCACGGTCTCCAGCGCGCCTTCGACATTCGGAGGATCCGCAGCGAGCATGCGCAGGCAGGTGCCGCCGTTGGTGATGATTCCCGTGAGCGGCTGGTTGACTTCATGTGCAATCGAGGCGGCCAGGACTCCCATGCTCGCCGCACGCGTCATCTGCGCGAGCGCCGAACGCACGCCGGCCAAGGCCTCCTCCGAACGGCGCCGCTCAGTTACGTCCTGAATCGCGCCGACATACTCCAGGCGGCCATCACGGTCTCGATCCCGGTATGCGTTGACCCGCAGGTACTTGAGCGAATCATCCGGCATCCTCAAGCGAACCTCGTGCTCAATTTCTCCCTTGCCGCCGCGCGCCAGCGCGATCTTCTCGCGCAGCAATGGAATATCCTCTGGATGCACTCGCTCTGCCACCTCGCTCAGCGCAATCGGCGTACCTGGCTCGAGTCCCAAAATGCGGTGAAGTTGCTCCGAGGCCCTTATGCCATCCGTGTCGACGCTCCAATAGAAGCTCCCCGTCAGGCTGACTCGCTGCCCCTCCGCGAGCAAGACCTCGCTCCGACGCAGCTTCTCCTCTGCGCGCTTGCGGTCCTCAATATCGACGTTGGTTCCGTACCATCTGACGATCCGCCCTTGCTCGTCACACAGCGGGTTGCCACGAAACAAGAACCAGCGATAAACCCCATCGAAGCGGCGCATGCGTGCCTCCGTATCCATGGGTTGTCCCGTGGCCAAGGCACATTGCCAGTACTCCACCAGTCCATTGACGTCTTCAGGATGGATGGCGGCCTCCCAATCCCAGCCCCGGGCCTTCTCCGTCGACATGCCTGTGAACTCGATCCAGCGCTGGTTCACGAAGTCGCAGAATCCGTCCGGGCGAGTCGACCAAGCGAGCATCGGCATCGTGTTGATGATCAAGCTCAGATTGCGCTCACTTGCACGCAAGGCTTCATCGGCCTTCTTGCGATCCTCGATGTCTACGTTCGTGCCGTACCACTTGACAATGTTGCCAGCAACATCGCGAAGGGGGTTGGCGCGAAAAAGGAACCAGCGGTACTCTCCGTCGAAGCGGCGCATGCGAGCCTCCGCATCAACGGGCGTGCCACTTGCCAGGCAGCGCTGCCAGTACTCGATCAATCCCGCGGCGTCGCCTTCGTGAATCACCGAACTCCAGTTCCAGCCTATCGCCTCCTCTTGCGTGAAACCGGCGTAGTCGAGCCAGCGGTCGCTGAGGAAGTCACAGTACCCGTCCGGGCGTGTCGACCATGCAGTCGTGGGGATGGTGTTGATGATCTGGTACAAATTGCGCTCACTCGCCTGCAACGCCTGGTCAGCGCGCTTGCGATCTTCGATGTCCACATTCGTTCCATACCACTTGACAATGTTGCCCGCTTCGTCGCGCCACGGATTGGCGCGAAACAGGAACCAGCGGTACTCCCCGTCGAAACGACGCATGCGCGCTTCGGTGTCTACCGGGGTTCCCGTGGCGAGACACCCTTGCCAGTACTCGATCAGCGCCGCCGCATCGTCGGGATGAATGACAGAACTCCAGTTCCAACCCAAAGCTTCCGCCGCCGTGAAGCCCGCATAGTCAAGCCAGCGATCGCTGAGAAACTCGCAGTAGCCGTCCGGACGGGTCGCCCAAGCCGTCGTCGGCAAGGTATTGATGATCTGATTCAGATTGCGCTCACTGGCACGTAGGGCTTCCTCGACCCGCCTGCGATCCTCCACATCGACATTCGTTCCAAACCACTTGACGACATGCCCTGCGTCGTCGCGCAGGGGATTTCCCAGGAACAAGAACCATCGATAGACACCGTCAAAGCGCCGCATGCGCGCTTCAGCGTTCATGGGTTCTCCGGATGCCAAGCACGACTGCCACTCGAGCACCAGTCCGGGAAGATCATCGGGGTGAATCGCCGCTGTCCAACCCCAACCCACCACCTGATCCAGCGAAAGCCCGGCATAGTCGAGCCAGCGGCGGTTCACGAAGTCGCAATAGCCGTCAACGCGTGCCGACCATGCGGTCATGGGGACCGAGTCAATGATCGAACGTAGATCTGCCTGACCGGTCGCCAGCTTCTCTTCGAACTGATGGCCTTCTCCATCGCTGTCCTGCAAATCCAATTGCTCAGTTTTCTCCGCCGGCCTGCGGCTATCGATGTCCGTACTCAATGCGCACCACTGAACGATGCCTCCCGCGTCATCACGAACCGGGTTGCTTGAGATCTGGAACCACCGGTAGGCTCCGTCGCGCCGACGCAATCGCACTTCGATCTCCCCGGGCTCGCCAGATGCCAGGGTGCGTTGCCAGTGTTCGCGAAGATCCAGCAAGTCAACGCGGTGAACTGCTGATTGCCATCCCGAACCTGATGCCTGCATCAGATTGATGCCGGTGTAGTCCCGCCAGCGCCGATTGACGAAATTGACATTGCCGCCTGGCGACGCCAGCCACACGAGGCCCGGCAGCGCGTCGACAAGAGCGGCAAAATCGCCCTCGAGCCTCACGGTCGGCCTCTGCCCATCGCAAGGTTCAGCGCCTCGAGCAAGGCGACCTGGCATCGGGGGTCTTCGACGTCGTCGGATGCGAGCAACCCTGATCCCGACGTGGACGCCTTCGCGGCGATGGCTATTCCATTCGACAGATTCGGCAGCGATTCCCGTACCGACTCACCGTCGTCCACCACTGTCACGAGCGAAGGAATTCTAGGCATGGGTCTCTGTACGCCGTGGTCAATCGAAAGGCATCCGTAGGTCACAGCCGTCCGCCCAATGCCAGACACCGAGGCTGTCGCCGTTAAGAGACTATTGCGCGATCTACCGTCCAGCGTCCATGATACTTTGGTATCGCTTCACGCACGAAGCCTCCTTGCACTGCGCCGTGCGCTCCGATAGTCGGCCGTAGCGCGAGCCAGGAGCCGATGGCGCGCCGACAAGTCCCATGACACCGGCGATTCGTGCCAGTCGCCACTACCCGAACGAGAACGAGAACGCCTCGGCCCCCGGATCGAGAAACTCGATCTCGAATCGTCGGTCCTTGATGGGCGAGTGCTGGCGAATCAGCTGATACATGCGTTGCTCCCTCAGGACGCCGTTGCCCTGCTCGTCGACGTCGGCGCCACGCGCACTGCCCGGTGGCGCCCCATCGAGGAGAACGCGGAACCGGACAGGCGCTGCGCCGTCCGCCGGCCCCATGACAAGATGAAGATCGCGCGCATGAAAACCGTAGGCGATTCTGGCGGCGACGCTGTTCGACGCGGCAAGCTCTGCCTTCACGGTCCAATCGCCGATCAGCGCCCAATGATCGAGTGCCAGACGTTCTGGCGCAGCATAGGTCTGTCGCCGATCAGGCGCCAGTCTTCCGGTTGAGGCGAAGTTCTGCGTGCGCCCGTACCCCACGTAGTTCTCCGGGGATCTCAGGTTCTGCCAGTCTGCCGCGGCCTCGGGTCCTTGGCCGAGCACGGATACCAATTGCGTATCGATGCCACTGGCCCCCGCTTCTGTCAGCAGGCGCTGGATCACCCTCTCCGACTCTTCATACTCACCTTCGCCGAAACGACGATGCCTGATCCGGCCGCTGGCGTCGATGAAGTAGAGCGCCGGCCAGTAGTTGTTGTGGAATGCCTGCCAGACGGCGTGATTGCTGTCGACCGCAACAGGGTAGCTGAGACCGATCTGGCTGACGGCCCGGCGAACGTTGTCGAGATCCTTCTCGAATGTGAACTCCGGCGAGTGAACACCGATCACGACGAGTCCGTAGCGCCCGTACTTCTCGGACCATGCACGGACATAGGGTGATTCGCGCCGCCAATTGATACAGGAATAGGTCCAGAACTCGACGAGAACCACCTTGCCTCGGAGGTCCGCCGGGGTCAGTGGCGGGGAATTGATCCACTCGATCGCCCCTTCGAGAAGTGGGAACATGCCTTCGAAGGGCAGCGCTTGGGTCGATTTCTCGACCCCGTTGGGCGGGAACACGCTGGACGGTGTCCCCGGCTGAGGGGCAGTTTCCTGAACGGCACGCGTGGCGAGGGACCAGGCGCCGCCGGCGATCAGAAGGAGCAAAACAAGATTCGACGCTTTCATGGCCAGTTCCTCATGGATTTCGCGCGCCCGGTCGCCAGAAGGATCGTCATCGGCATCCGCCCGCTACTTCAGGCCATTCAAGCAGTTGCATTCACGCAGATCCATTGCACGATGGTGTCGGTACACCCGTGCTCTGGGGACTCGGCAGCAAGTCGCCGATACCTTCGTGCAATGGACCGTCCGGACCGCTCGTGGTCAGATGGAACCAACGCCAAGCAACTTGGCCCATCGAAGGACCCAGAATCATGAGCACTCCACAGAAGGTCGTCATTGTCACCGGTGCCTCGCAAGGCATCGGTGCCGGACTTGTCAAAGGATTTCGCGAGCACAACTACAAAGTCATCGCTACATCACGATCCATCAAGGCCTCCGACGACCCCGACGTCCTGGCAGTCGCCGGGGACATCGGGACCGGAGAGACTGCGAAGCGCGTGATCTCACAAGGTCTCGAGCGCTTCGGACGCATCGACAGTCTCGTCAACAACGCAGGGATCTTCATTGCGAAGCCGTTCACCCAATACACCGAGGCCGACTTTCGCTCGAAGTTGGCGACCAATGTTGCCGGCTTCTTCTACATCACCCAAGCGGCCGTCGAAGCCATGGAGCGGAATCGATCCGGTCACGTAGTGAGCATCACGACAAGCCTTGTCGATCATGCAAATGCCAATGTGCCGTCCGTTCTGGCGTCACTAACCAAGGGAGGGTTGAACTCCGCGACCAAGTCGCTCGCCATTGAGTATGCCGCCCGCGGTATCCGGTTCAATGCTGTATCCCCAGGCATCATCAAGACGCCAATGCATTCTCCCGAGACTCACGCCGCGCTGTCGGCCCTGCACCCGGTAGGGCGCATCGGGGACATTCGCGATATCGTCGAAGCGGTGCTGTACCTGGAGTCCGCGTCTTTCGTGACCGGTGAGATCCTGCATGTGGACGGCGGCCAAAGCGCGGGCCACTGAGCAGATACCTTCCACCAGTTTGATCGCCCCCAAAAAATGGCGCGTGGCGCTGTGATGGCTGAATCGGGAGAGCCCTTTGCTCGGAGCCGATTCGGCCACTCTTGAAGGTGATAGCGAGAGCAGACGTCCCCGTGGAACGGACGGGCCCTTGCCGTGTGAGGCTTCGGCTCCCTGCCCTCTGTCCTGGCTGGCAAAGCCAACGACTGCTACTTGCACGATGGGCGATCCCGCACGCCCAAGCAAGCCCTGCACTCACAGGGAGAGCCTGCCGACATCCGATCGAGGCGGTGCAATGCGCTCTTGAGCGCAGCGCCGCTGTCCCACACATGCTCATCCCGACCGCGAGTGGATGCGCCCGGCAGCGGTGCCCTCCAGCACCCGCGACAAGATGCTCCGGCGCGACCGCAAGGTCACGAACGAGACGATCCTTCGGACGAAACCGACCCATCGATCAACGCAACGACCTGAACGCCGCGCGAATCTCCCTGCTGAAGATCTCCGGCTGCTCCCACGCGGCGAAATGTCCACCCTTGTCCACCTCGTTGAAATAGATCAGGTTGTGATAGCTTCGCTCGACCCAGCTGCGGGGCGCACGGTAGATCTCTCCAGGGAATACCGTTACCGCTGCAGGCAGTGAGATGCTCACGGCGTTGAAGTTGTTGGCGTTGTTCTCCCAGTAGAGCTGGGCAGCGGAGGTTGCGGTCTTCGTCACCCAATAGAGGGTGATGTCATCGAGCATCTCGTCTTTGGTGAACGCCCTGTCCGCATCGCCGCCGCTGTAGCTCCAGTCGGTAAACTTGTCGTAGAAGAACGCTGCAAGTCCGGCGGGCGAATCCTCTAGTGCGTAGCCCAATGTCTGAGGGCGCGTCACCATCATCGCGGCGTAACCGGCACCTTTCTTGTAGAGGTAGTTCATCGAATCGAACGCGGCCTTCTCCTTCTCCGACAAGCCGGAAGGGGCGGGGTCACCGTTATTGAGCGCCTTGGCGACATCCGGCGGCACAGTCGCCGGCATGTTGACATGAATGCCCAGCAATCCTTCAGGCGCTTGAATCGCCATCTTGTCGGCGACCACGGATCCCCAGTCTCCACCCTGGGACACATATCGCTTGTAGCCCAATCGTTTCATGAGCACATCCCACGCGGTCGCAATGCGATCTGCGCCCCAGCCCGTGCTACGTGGCTTCCCTGAGAAGCCGTAGCCTGGCATCGAAGGCAACACAAGATGAAACGCATCTTCCGCCTTTCCACCGTGAGCGGTCGGGTCGGTCAGTGGCCCGACCACCTTCAGGAGTTCCATCACCGAACCCGGCCAGCCATGCGTGATGATCAGCGGCATCGCGTTGGGATGCCGCGATCGCACGTGCGCGAACTGGATGTCGAGCCCGTCGATCTCGGTCACGAACTGTGGCAGGGCATTGAGCTTCCTTTCCACCTTGCGCCAGTCGTACCGCGTTCCCCAGTAGGTCACCAGCGGCTGGATCTTGGCCAGCCGAACGCCTTGCGACAGGTCGTTCACCGTCTCGCGCTCGGGCCACCGCGTCGCCACGATTCGGCGCCGCAGATCGACCAGCACCGCCTCCGGCACATGGATGCGGAAGGGTCGGATCGACGTGTCGCCGGTCGGTTCGCGCCTCCCGACGCCCGCATCCACGGGTGGACCTTGGGGCTCGTCCCCGATGCTGTTTTGCGCGAGCGCAGTTCTGGAGAAAAGGGCGCCTGCGGCAGCGGAGGCCGCGAAGAAGCCACGTCGGTTCGAAGACATAAGTACTGAAGACATGATCATTCCCGTTGCTAAGTAGTGAGTCGGTCAGTTGCGCGACCAAAAGGCGCAAGCGAGGCGATCAAAACAGAAGCGGGAGTGGTTCGCCATTGGACGATGGTGTTGCCGGCAATCTGTTTGCGAACGCCATCACGGCCCCGGCGCTGGTTGCTGCGGCCAGACGCGTGGAGCGTGAGCGCATCAAATTGCATTGTTGACCTGCGTTGCAACGAGGCCGCAGCGCGGAGTTCAATGGCGACCGGCGCCCGTCAATACCATCGTCCAATCGACTCACGTCGTTGAGTCTGGTTTCATCCCCATCGTCGCCTGCAATGTGCACCTGCGACCCAAGGAGGATCCGTGTCATCACAAGAATTCGACGTCGTTTGCCTCGGTGGCGGGGTCGCCGGTGAAGCCATCGCTACGGGCTTGAAGAACAGCGGGTTGTCACTCGCTGTGGTGGAGCGTGAGTTGGTGGGGGGCGAATGCCCCTACTGGGGCTGCATTCCTTCCAAGACCTTGCTTCGATCGGGCGAAACATTGAGTGAAGCCAAGCGTGCCCGCCACCTGGCGGCGTCGAGAGTCGAATGGACGATCGACGTACCCAAGATCTCCCAACGCGTCCTCTGGATGGCACGCGATCTTGACGACGGTCGCCCCGCCAAGGCGCTCGAATCCACCGGCGCACGCCTCTACCGAGGCGTCGGCCATCTGACCGACACGCGCACCGTGGACGTCGGCGGCCAACGGCTCATCGCGCGCCGCGCGGTCGTGATTGCCACTGGAAGCACAGCGTCGATTCCACCGATCCCAGGACTGGGCAGCGTCGATTTCTGGACCAATCGTCAGGCGACCCTCCCGAACGAGGTGCCGCGTTCATTGGCCATTCTTGGCGGCGGCGCCATTGGCGTGGAACTTGGCCAGGCCTTTGCGCGCCTCGGGGCAAAGGTGACGATTCTCGAGGCGGGAGCCGCACTGCTGGGCCTCGAAGAGCCAGAGGTCGGGGCTGCGGTGCGACCTCATCTTGAGGCCGACGGCGTGACCTTGATCGTCTCGGATCCCTGTGTTGCCGTCGAGCGGG
Source organism: Variovorax saccharolyticus (assembly GCF_030316765.1). GTDB lineage: Bacteria > Pseudomonadota > Gammaproteobacteria > Burkholderiales > Burkholderiaceae_C > Variovorax > Variovorax saccharolyticus. The sequence continues at coordinate 67,051 of NZ_JASZYT010000015.1, read as the reverse complement.
ATCCGGATGCCAGTTCGCGCGCCAACCCCGGACGAAGTGCGGCGGTCAAAGTTCATCTGAAATCGGGCAGCGTGATCTCCGCCGAGCGCCTGCTGGTGGCAACCGGTCGACGCGCGAACGCCGAGGCCTGGTCCGCCACTGGCATCGCCCAGACACAACGAGGCTGGCTGAAAGTCGACCCAAGGACGCTGGAGTCGCAAAGTGGCATTTGGGGGGCGGGCGACGTCACGGGACTCGGGGGCTTCACCCATCTTGCCTACTACCACGGTCAAATCGTCGCGCGGCGCCTGCGCGGACTCGACGAACAGGCCGATCATTCCGCCGTTCCGCGCGTGACATTCATTGACCCCGAGGTCGCTTCCGTCGGGCTCACGGAGGCCGCTGCCCAAGCGCGCGGCATCGATGTGGTTGTTGTTCGCGCAGAACCGGGAGACACGGCGCGCGGCTACATCCATGACTTCCGCGGCGGCATGCTGAAACTGATCGGCGATCGAAAGCGCGGCGTCCTGGTCGGCGCCACCCTCGTCACCCCACGAGCAGGCGAAGTCATCGGAGAGCTCGTGGTTGCGGTCAAGCTGGGCATTCCACTCAAAGTGATGGCCGACGTCATTCACCCTTTTCCGGCCTTCAACCGCGTGCTGGGGGAAAGCCTCCAGGAACTCGCGGCGAAGGTCACTCACTGACCGAGCAGCTCTCGGTACAGATCCCTCAAACCAAGGAGTTCATCATGGCCAAACCAAAGGGCAGCGAGCAAGCACCACAGCGGGCGAACGATCGCATCGTCGAAATGAAGCTCGAAGTCGTCGTGCTACCCGTGTCCGACGTGGATCGCGCCAAACGCTTTTACACTGACCTGGGATGGCGCCTCGATGCCGACTTCGCCAATGGCGAGGACTTGCGGGTGGTGCAGCTGACGCCCCCCGGGTCGCAATGCTCGGTCATCTTCGGCAGCAACGTGACGGCGGCTGCACCGGGCTCGATTCAGGACTTGATGCTCGTCGTCGACGACATCGCAGCCGCGCGCGCCCAGCTGATCCGCCAAGGTGTCGATGTCGACGCGGTCTTTCATGACGAGGGCGGGGTGTTTCACCACGCTGGAAAGCAGGCACGCGTTGCAGGCCCGGATCCCGAGGGACGCTCCTACTGCTCGTGGGCCTCGTTCAGCGATCCGGACGGCAACGGCTGGTTGCTCCAAGAGGTCAAGACCCGGCTTCCCGGACGCGTGTGACGCAAGCGGAACCTGATTGGACGAATCTCCAAATGAACGTCGCAACATTGACCGAGCTGCTCCGCGACGCCGAGCAGCGCCACGGACTCTACGAGGCCTCCGCCCCCAAGCACCACTGGTCCGATTGGTATGCCGCCTTCATCGTTGCTCGAGCGCACGGGAAGAGTGTCGAAGAATCCGAAATTGCTGCTGCGCTTCATATGGACGAAGTCCTCAAATGAAAGGCGCACCTCCGTCATTCACCGCAAGGCGAACACTTCGCCGCGTTTCTCGTCGCTGCTCACGGGCTTCCGAGGCTCGTGTCCGAACTCAACCCATTGGAGAGAACGCATGACCTCCGCGTCCCAGATCAAACTCACACAACACACGCCTGCGTACTGGACCGCCACCTTCGACAACCCACCGATCAACGTGATCGGCCCCGCGACCATCGTTGAGCTCGATGGGCTGATCGCACGCCTGGAAACCGATCCATCCGTGCGCGTTGTGGTCTTCGACAGCGCAAACCCCGAGTTCTACCTCGCGCACTATGACATGTTCGTCGCAACCACCATGGCGATGAAGCCCGGACGCTCTGGTTTGCATCCATGGCTGGACGTGCTGACGCGGTTGAGCAGAGTCCCCGCCGCCACGATCGCGTGCATCCGTGGCCGCGCACGCGGGGCGGGCAGTGAATTCGCGCTCGCTTGCGACATGCGCTTCGCCAGTCGGGAAAGAGCCATGCTGGGCCAGTTCGAGGTGGGCGTAGGCGCCGTTCCGGGCGGCGGCCCCATGGCTCGCCTGCCGCGCCTCATGGGCCGGGGTCGGGCCCTCGAGGTTCTGCTCGGCGCCGACGATTTCGGCGGCGAGCTCGCCGAACGGTACGGCTATGTGAATCGCTCGTTTCCCGATGCCGAACTGCTTGCCTTTGTCGATGCATTTGCGCGCCGGCTTGCCGGCTTTGAAAAAGCCGCGATCATCGAAACGAAACGTTTCGTGGATCAGGCGAGCCTGCCTCCAGACAGTGATTTTCCACCGGCACTCCAGGCTTTCTACGCATCCGTCGCCCGTCCCGAAACTCGCGCCAGATCGGCCGCCTTGGCCGCCAAGGGCTTGCAGTCGATGTCGGACACCGAGCTTCGGCTGGGTCATCACGTGGCCGCCTACCTCGGACCAGGGAATTGACTTGCACTCGATGTCTCCGACGCGCTTCGGTGTCGTCATTCCAACCCTGCTCGCATCTCATGCCATCACGGCAACGCCAACCCGGCGCCGTCGTTCTCCCCCCTGATTCCAAGGAGTCTTCAATGTCCCGCTCGTTCAATCTGCCTCGGCGTTCGTTCATCGGAACCGCATCGATCGGTGTGGCCATCTCGCAGCTAGGCGGCATCGTTCCGGCCCTCGCACAGCCTGCGGGATCGTCTTCCTCCAGCGAAGCGGCGGCCCCGCGCGGCGGCGCTTCGCTGAAACGTCTCGAACCACTCAAGAACATCGATGCCGGCGTGCTCAAAGTCGGCTACTTCGAAGCGGGTCCCGCCCATGGTGCACCGGTGATACTCCTGCACGGATGGCCCTACGACATTCACACGTACGTCGACGTTGCGCCATTGCTGGCCAAGGCGGGATACCGTGTCATCGTCCCGCACCTGCGCGGCTACGGAACGACACGATTCCTGTCGAGCGAGACGGTCCGCAATGGCCAGCAAGCGGCCATCGCCGTCGACATGCTGGCCTTGATGGATGCGCTGAAGATCGAGAAGGCGATCGTCGCGGGATGCGACTGGGGTGCGCGGACAGCCTGCATCATGGCGGCCTTGTGGCCCCACCGCGTCAATGCACTGGTCTCGGTCAGCGGATACCTGATCGGCAGCCAGGCATCAGGAAAGATCCCCTTGCCGCCGCAAGCTGAGCTGCAGTGGTGGTACCAGTACTACTTCGCTACGGAGCGCGGCCGCGAAGGCTACGACAAGAATCGAAAGGATTTTGCAAAATTGATCTGGCAGCTTGCATCACCGAAGTGGGATTTCGATGCCGCCACATTTGAACGCAGTGCGCTTGCCTTCGACAATCCCGATCACGTCAACATCGTGATTCACAACTACCGCTGGCGGCTGGGATTGGCGGAAGGCGAAGCGAAGTATCTCGATCTCGAAGATCGCCTGGCGCGTGGCCCAGCCATCACTGTACCGACCATTACCCTTGAAGGCGACGCCAACGGAGCGCCTCACCCCGATGCGAGCACCTACGCGAAGCGGTTCTCGGGACCCTACGCCCATCGACTCATCAAGGGCGGCATCGGGCACAACTTGCCTCAGGAGGCACCTGACGCGTTTGCAAGCGCCGTCGTGGACTCGGTCCGCCTTTGAGTCCCTGCAAGCAGGGGGTGCCTCCGGCCCCCCTGCGAGGGGCGATCAGAATGAGACCTGGGTCTTCAGCCCCAACACGAAGGCATTTCTGTTTGCGCTGGTTCCGCCGGGGTGCACGATGTACTGGACGTTGGGACGCACATAGAGTCCGGGCAACGGTGCCCACGTGTAATACGCTTCGATTGCGTATTCGTTGCCGCCGCCGGCCGCGATGGCCTCGCCGGTGCGCGCGTTGCTGTCGCGCACGTAGCTCGCATGCCGGGCGTTGTTGTGGGTCGTCCCCATCGCAAGGCCGATCGCATCGCGGACCTGCCCGAACGGCCCCTGATACACCACGCCGAAGGCGATCTGCCGATCGAGGACTGCCGTACGCCGGTCGGTCTGCGTGATGTTGAGAAACACGGATGCACCGCGCCCTTCTTCGGTACCCGTGATCTGCTGCTGGAAGTTGAGATAAGCCCCGTACTGGCCGCTGTGCTGAAGCGGATCCAGGCCGGTGAGGCCGCGGGAGTTGCGAGCGGTGTCGTCGTACAGATCGGCCCCATCGGACGTGTTGTACCAGGCGCCCACCTTGTATGAACCGCTCCGGCCGCCGGGGACGACCTGCCATCCAAATTCCAGCGGAATCAACGCACCGGTGGTGCCGCTCGGATTGCCCAGCGTCCAGCCGCTGCGACGGGCATAGTCGTCCTCCACATAGCGGGGATTGACTTGGTACACCCCGGACTGAAGGTAAGTCCGTTCGGAGGATTGAACCTTGACGCGCACTGCCCATTGGCTGGTGGGCCAGTTCACCCAGTAGTTGCTGACCAGATTCCCGGGCTGCGAGCCGCAGAATGTCAGATTTTGAAAGTCACACAGGAAGCTCGCAAAGTCCTCGCCCACCGTGAGGCGGCCAAACTTCACCTGAAGCCGATCATCCAGTAGCCGTTGGTTGACCCAGAACTGGGTGAGGTGCCATGTCTGGCCGCGGCCATAGATTTCCTGGAGCAGCATGCTGTTGCCGATCTTTGCATCCGCGCCAAGGTTGCGGCCATTGCGGTCTGTGATGGTGCCCTGGAAAGTCGCGCCTTTCCACCCCCATCGCCTTTGCATGTCGACGGTCGCCTGGAACATCCACTGGTCGGCGTATCGCGTCAGCCGGTCACTGCCTCCACTGAAGTTATGCGCGACCTGACTGCCGTATTCGAAACTGAGGCGCACGCCTTGATCTTCCAGCCGCGTGCGCTGACCGCCCCAGTCGCCCAGCAGGTAGCTGCCCGGGACAACCTGGTCCGCACGTGCGCCGCTGGCGCCAATCGAAAGGCCGAGCGCTGCCAAGACACCAATGAAATGGCGCGCACGCGCGACTCCAGTTCGGCATCCTCGCCGAGCATCGTCCGAGTGCACGAGTTCGTCGGCCGCATCCCTTTCTCCGTCGCCCTTTTTCACACGTTCTGAAAATCGAATTCCTGGGATTGACGCTGGTGTTGACAACTCGGTCTCCGTGTGAATGCGCGACTGGTGCGCATGGAGACCGATCAAATCAGAACTCTGCGGGTGATTCCATTGCACGAAGGTATCGCGGATTCTTCAGATCACGGAAGGACTGGGATCAATTGCTCCACTCGAATTCAGATACCGTGTCACGGTGAAGCCCAGTTCGAAGGTGTTGATCGACACCATCGTCTTATCGACCTGAGGTCAATCGTCTGGTGTCATTGCCATGCCGCCAGAGATCGAGTCGTCAATCGACCTTGTCGATCGGACCGATCAGCGGAAGCCTCGATCTGCGAATCTACCGCACCGCCAATGGAGTCCCCCATGCCAAAGCACGCCACCGTGAGCCATGCGACCACTCGCTATCGAACCGTCGAGGTCGAGGGACTGAACATCTTCTATCGAGAGGCCGGCCCGGCGCAGGCTCCGACGCTAATGCTTTTGCATGGATTCCCGTCGTCCTCCAGGATGTTCGATACGCTGATTCCTCTTCTGGCCGATCAATACCACCTGATCGCACCGGACTATCCTGGCTTTGGTCACAGCGATGCGCCAGCCGCAACTGAATTCGCCTATACCTTCGACCACCTTGCACGGATCGTCGACGGATTCACCGATGCGTTGAATCTGAAAGGGTACTTTCTCTATATGCAAGACTATGGAGGTCCGATCGGCCTGCGCCATGCACAGCGCCGACCCGAGCGCATTCGCGGCTTGATTGTCCAGAACGCAGTGGCGCACGAGGAAGGACTGGGTCCGATGTGGGAGGCAAGGCGCGCGTACTGGGCCGATCGCGAAGCGCACGAAGCGAGCGTTCTCTCTGCCTTCACTTCATTGGAGGGCGCAAGGATTCGCCACGTGGGCACGAGTCCGCATCCAGATCGCTACAACCCCGACACCTGGACCGACGAGTTCGCTGCGCTCTCCCGCCCAGGGCAGGATCAGATCCAATCAGACCTGTTCTACGACTACCGTACCAACGTGGCTTCCTATGGGCAATGGCAGGCCTGGCTGCGAGACAACCGCCCGCCGACCCTGGTGCTTTGGGGAAGGCACGATCCATCGTTCACGGTGGACGGCGCAAGGGCCTACGCGCGAGATTTGCCGGATGCCGAAGTTCATCTTCTGGACGCCGGCCACTTTGCACTGGATGAGGCGGTCGACGTCGCAGCGACCCACATACGCAGGTTTCTTTCCAATGCTTCGGCAGTTGCAGGACCTATCAGGCGTGATTGAACGCAACAACCCTCGGAACAGAAGCCATGACAAAGTACCGTGCAGGTTCACTGGATCACCGCGGCAGCGCATCGCCTGACCTCGTGCTGCCCTGGCGCGCCACCCTCGCGGGGTTTTGCGCCAGTCTCGTCGGCTTGGGGCTTGCACGGTTTGCCTACACTCCGCTGTTGCCCGCAATCGTCGGGGCCCGTTGGTTCAGCGCCGGCGATGCCGCCTACCTCGGTGCGGCCAATCTCGCCGGGTATCTGCTAGGTGCCGTGATTGCATCACCCCTTGCCTCGCATCTGCGGCCGCGTACCGTATTGCGCTGCGCCATGCTGCTGGCATCGCTGGCAATCCTTGCGTGCGCGTGGCCCGTCAGCTTCAGTTGGTTCTTCGCCTGGCGTTTGCTGTCCGGTGCAGCAGGCGGCACGTTGATGGTGCTGGCGGCACCGACGGTGCTCGCACACATTCCTGCGAACCGCCGCGGCCTTGCGAGCGGCGTCATCTTTACCGGAATCGGCCTGGGTATCGCCGCATCCGGAACGCTCGTGCCGCTGCTGCTTCATCAAGGTCTTCGCGAGACCTGGCTCGGTCTCGGCGTGCTTGCCCTCTCGCTCACGGCCCTCGCATGGATGGGGTGGCCCGCCCAGGCGCCGAACACCGCCAAGGTCAATGACGTCGTTCCCCGCTTAGCGGCAACGCATCGCCTGAAAGGGCTCTACGCCCAATATGCGCTGAACGCGGCCGGCCTGGTGCCGCACATGATCTTTCTTGTCGACTTTGTGGTCCGCGGCCTGGACCGGGGCCTTGCAGCCGGTGCGCAGTACTGGGTCGTGTTCGGCTTGGGCGCCATGGTCGGCCCGATCCTGAGCGGCCACCTCGCCGATCGCATCGGTTTCGGGACGGCGCTCCGCGTGGCTTACGTGATGCAAGCCGCAGCAGTGGTCATTCCCGCATTCGCCACTGACGCCGTCTGGCTGATCGTTTCGAGTTTCGTTGTCGGCGCCTTCACGCCTGGCATCGTGCCGCTCGTCCTGGGCCGCGTCGCGGAGCTGCTCCAGCACCATGCTGTGGCGCAACGCGCTGCATGGGGCAGTGCGACAACGGGCTTTGCAACGCTTCAGGCCATCGCTGCCTATGCCTTGGCGTTCTTGTTGGACCGCAGTGGCGGTGACTACGCATTGCTGTTTTACCTGGGCGCAGCGGCGATTGCCCTGGCTCTGGTCATCGACCTTGCATCAGATGCCTGGCGCACCCAGCAGGACGCACAAAAGTGACCCCTGTGACCATGGCTCGACTCGTTCAACGCCAGGTGGCCGATGCATAGGTGTCAGCAATACCAACGTGCAATGGCCTTCCATTCTTCCTTGTAGTCATATGCCAGTTATCGCGCCGCGCCGGTTCTGCCCAGGGCCGACGCGGCAATTCCCCATCATCTTAGGAGAAGTCAAATGAACCGCCTTCCGATTCGTCCATTGAACGTCATGGTCACGTACCCTGACCCTATCGTTTGCACCGGTCTCGTCACGGCGTTGCGCCAGCATGAAGACCTTCAGATTTTCGTCGACGGCAGTGACGACGCAACGTGCCGCCCGGTCCACATCGATATAGTGATCGCAGACTATCCAAACGCGTTACGGCTCATTCAAGAGGGTCGCCAATCGGCTCACGGGAAAGCGGCTGGACCGAGAATCCTGGCGCTCACCGCCAACGACCGCGAGGCGGATATCCGGCGCGCCGTCCAGCATGGCGTTCACGGGTATCTGCTGCTGGGCGGCTCGCTGGTTGAGCTCGTCGACGCTGTCAGAGCAGTGGGCAACGGCGCAAGGTACCTCTGCCCCGTCGCGGCGCAGCGCATGGCTGACAGCCTCGCCGGGGCAGTCCTCACCCTGCGCGAGAACCAAGTGTTAAGGCTCGTCGCGACGGGTCATTGCAACAAGGAGATCGCCAGGCACCTCGCCATCGAGCTGGGGACGGTGAAGTCGCACGTGAGCGCCATCATGACCAAGCTCGGTGCCATTTCCCGCACGCAAGCCGCCAGCATCGCGGTCAATCGCGGCCTGGTCGACGAGCAGAAGCCGACTTCATTCGCCAGCTTTGGGCCGAGCGCGCGCATGCTCGAGGCGCGACCGCAGTTTGCCTGAGGCGCATCTGCATGCCGCGAAACTCAGCAAGGCACGTGACTCAGCTGTCCACCTCCCATCCCGCTCAACGGCTGACTCACACGATCTCTTCGGTGAGATAGCGCCGCCTCGAATTCAACCTGGAGATCAATGTGAATCTGACTGGAACACTGATCATCGGTGCCATCGATGTCATAGGAACCGAAGGCAGCCTGCGTGCACTTGATCCCGACACGGGCCATGAGATCGACCCGCCGTTCTCGCTTGGAGGCATTGCAGAGGTCGATCGCGCCGCAAGGCTGGCCGATGAGGCTTTCGAGAGCTACAGCCAAACCACACCGTCACTGCGCGCAGCGTTCCTCGAGCGCATCGCAGCCAATCTTGACGCTCTGCGCAGCGAACTGGCGCTGCGCGCGTCCATGGAGACGGGCCTGCCCGCAGCATCGCTGGAATTGGAAGCGCTCAAGACGGCAACGCAGCTGCGCCAGTTCGCGCAGGTGGTGAGATCCGGGGACTTCCAGCGGGTGGCCATCGACCCGGCCCAACCGGAGCGTCTGCCCCGTCCACGCATGGATCACCGCATGCACAAGGTGGCGCTGGGCCCCGTGGTCATCTTCGGGGCAAGCAATTTCCCCATCCTCTATTCAGTGGTCGGCGGTGACACGGCCTCCGCCCTGGCGGCAGGTTGCCCCGTGATCCTCAAGGCACACAACGCGCACCCGGGCGCCTCGGAACTAGAGGCCAGAGCCGTTCGGGACGCGGTCCGCGAAAGCGGGTTTCACGAGGGCGTGTTCTCGCTCTTGCGCGGGCCGGGCAACGAGATCGGGGAGGCGCTGGTCACGCATCCGCTAGTGAAGGCAGTCACCTTCACAGGTTCCCAAGGCGGCGGGATGGCGCTGTTTCGCGCTGCGCAATCGCGCGAAGAGCCGATTCCGGTGTTTGCGGAGATGACGAGCGTGAATCCCACCTTCCTCCTGCCGGGCGCCGTGGCCGGCCGTGGTGCAGAGATCGGCGCAGGGTTCATCGAGCGAATGCTCGTGAACGTCGGGCAAGCCTGTCTCAAACCGGCTATCGCAATCGCCGTAGACGGTCAGGGCCTCGCCGGCCTTCGCGCGGCCATGACAAAAATGGTCGTTGCGACGGAGGCCAGGACGATGCTGACACCTGGCATCTTCCGCGCCTACTCGGCCGGCCTGACGAGAATGCGGGACCATGGCGCGCGCCGGATCGCCGAAGGCAAGGCGCCGACCGGCCAATGGCACGGCCAGGCCTGTCTTTTCGAAACGAGCGGATCGACGTTCCTGACCCAGCCCGCTCTCTCCGAGGAGGTTTTCGGACCCTCCGCCCTGCTGGTCGTCGTAGCGTCCGTCGATGAGATGGTCCGGGTGGCGCGATCGCTTCGCGGCCAGCTGACGGCAACCATTCACCTGGACAACTCGGACTCCCCGACCGCTTCACGCCTGATTCCGATCCTCGAGCGGCGCACCGGCCGTCTGATCGCCAACGCCTTCTCGCATCCCCAGGAAGTCTCCCATGCAGCCATTCACACGGGCCCATTTCCTGCCACCACGGACAGTCGCTTCACGTCCGTCGGCATGACGTCCATCGACCGGTTCTTGCGACCGGTCTGCTATCAGGGCTTTCCGGAAGCGCTCCTGCCTGAGGCTCTTCGGGCGGACAACCCTCTCAAGCTGACCCGGCTGGTGGACGGCGAAAGCGCCTGCCCCGACTCCCCGTGAAACCCAGGCCGTTGCCTGTGTGCCATGTCCGAACGGATTTCCAGGCCAGCCCCGACTGCGATCGGCCGATCAAGGGTCCGAAGAAGGTGCCAAGAACCGATGCCGCCGTCGGGTCGAGACAATGCGCTACGGAGCGGCCGATTCAGGCGGCGTGCTCCAGGCAGCGCTCGGGGCGCACGGTACCGTGAAAGAGAAGGTGGCACCGGGCGCATCGAGATTGGATTCAGCCCAAAGACGGCCGCTGTGCCGCTCGACGATCGAGCGGCTGACGAATAGCCCGATGCCCATACCGCCCGCCTTGGTTGATTGGAAGGCCTCGAACCGGGCTTCCGGTTGTTGCGACGGCAGTCCCTCTCCGACATCGCGGACGCTCAAGGTCACGCGTTTGCGACTCGCATCGAGCGCGGTCCGAACCCACAGCTGGCGCGCTCGACCGACTGCGCTCTCCATCGCTTCAGCGGCGTTGCGAACCAGGTTCAGGATGACCTGCTGCAACTGGATGCGGTCTCCCATGACATGCGGAAGATCCTCATCGAGTTCCTGGAGCACGACCACCTGTCGCCTTTGCAAGTCGCTCGCGGAAAGGACGAGAACCTCCCTCGCCGCCTCGTTCAGATCGAGGGGTTCCGGCGCGAAATCCCTCTTGCTAAAGAGTGCCCTGAGCCGATCTACGACATGGGAGACTCGTTCGGCGTCGCGCTTCGTACGCTGAATCGTCATTCGCACGCCTTCGGTGTCCACCGGTACACCGTCCAGCAAACGCAAGCCGGTAGCGGCGTTGACGAGAATGCCCGAAAGGGGCTGGCTGATCTCGTGGGCGATCGATGCGGTAAGGGCACTGATCGACATGACCCGGGACATGTGTTCGAGCTTGGTGCTCGCCTGGGACAGTGCATCGTGCGCGCGCCTGCGCTCCGTCAAATCCAGCACATAGGCCACCCCGCGTTCGCCGGGCTCCTCGAAGATGGCGACACCGATGAGAACCGGGACGCGCGAGCCGTCCTTGCGAACATACTCCGCCTCGAAGGGCTGCAGCGTCTTGCTGGTCAGAAGCTGCGGCGCCCAGGTCTGTCGGGCGAGCTCGCGAAACTCCGGTGGGATCAGGTCGGTCCATCGCAGCCTGCCCGTGGAGATGTCTTCGCGCTCGTAGCCCACCATTTCCAGGAAGGCGTCATTGGCTTCGAGCACGGGACCCGCAAGTTCCCAGATAAAGATGCCGATGATGTTGGCATCGACCAGGCGACGAATCCGGGCCTCGCGCTCTGCAAGATCGCGGTACAGACGGGCATTCTCGAGCGAGATGGCGGCCTGCGAGACCAGCACCTTGAGCACAGCGATGCGCGCCGGCAGAAACACGCTCGGCGCCAGATTGTTCTCCAAGTAGAGGACGCCGACGAGCTTCGACTGATTCGCCAGAGGCAGGCACAGCACGGAGCGCACCTGACGGCGCGCCACGTAAGAGTCTGACGAATGAGGAGAAGTGGCCGATGCGTCGTTCAGAACGACGCTTTCCTGCGTATGCAGCACGTAACGCAAGACAGTCTGTGGCAGCTTCTCGCCGTCGGCCGGCTGATCGACCAGCTGCACGCTCACCGCATCGCTCAGTGTGGTCGCTTCAGCCGCGATCCGCAGCTGTGCCCCCTTTGCGAGAATGAGCAGCGCACCCTGTGCACCCGCGTGCTCGATGGCCGAACGCATCAAGGTGTCGATCAGATTCTCGGGCAGCACCTCGCGAGAGATCGCCTGAGACACCCGGATCAAGGTGGTGAGGTCAAGGTGCTCGGTCGGTGCCGCGATCGTGCCGTCAAAAGCACTGGACTCCTCCGTGCCCAACTGCGGGTACAACTGGTCGAGCTGCCGCACTTTTCCTCCGGCGCCCCAGCGAACGTAGCCCCAGCGCGCGTTGCGCAAGTACGCCAGCGCGATGGTCGGGAAATCGCGCGCCGCATGAAAGCGTCCGGCCAATTCATTTGCGAGCGCTTCGTTGTGGACAAATCCGTTCTCGCGCGCCGAGCGAATCGCGGTCTCGTACAAGCGCTCGGCCTCCCTCTCGCGGCCCTCGACGCGGGCGAGTTCCGCGCCGACCAGCAGGGCGCGATGCTGGAAGCTCTCGGAGCAGTTCCGGGAAAGCTCCACGAGATGCGTGTGATGCTCGCGCAACGCTCCAACATGCTGCTGGCGTCCGCCCGACGACGCGTCGCGGCAGGCGGCGGCGTGGCTCAGCGCCCCGTAAAAGTGAGCCTCGGCGGCTTCGAGGGAGGATGGCGATGTCCAAATCAGCCGCCACGCCTGCGAGGAGGCTTGAAGGGCGGCTCGAGGGTCTCCACCGACGAAGCGCGCCTGGAGCTTCCGGGTCCAGTATCGAAATTCGACGAAGGCTTGCCCAGGACTGCTCGAAAGACGCTTCTCGATCTGAGCTTCATGGCATTGCGCGTCATCGAGGTGGCCGAACGCGGGTGTCAGGCCTCTTAGCATGCGCACCAACGCCAGCTGAATGGCGATGACATCGACCACCAGACGAAAGCCGGCACGCTGCGCGAACGCGAGGCCGCGCTCGGCTTCGAGCTGCACGTCTGTCAGCGGATCGCCGGCGGCCAGTAGATTGGAGATGAGGTGTTGAAACGAGATCGCCGCATACGTGAGGTCACCGGCGGCACATGCGGCATCGAATGCGTCGCGGATGAGGCTGCGTACTTCTCGCAATGGCGACGTACGCGTGGCCACCGAGACCGCGTAACTCAGCCGCGTCCTGGCCTCGAACCGCCGCAGGCCGCGCCGCTCGACCAGGTCGAAGCCGAGGCGCCCGAAGCGAAGTCCGGCATTGTCGTTGCCGAAGCGGGCCCCGGCAATCCTGGCGGCGTGGACGTAAGCCAGACACGACGCGTCGGTATTGCCATGCTCGAGGCTGAGATTGACCATGCGCCAGAGGAGCAAGGACAGAAGGTTCTCGTCCGTCAACGAGGCCGGTGTGACAGCCCTGTTCAGCACCTCCAGCATGGCCACGGATTGCGGATCGCTCATCAGGGGCAGGTCGATGAGTTCCTCGATCTCGCGGCCGTCGAGGAGAACCAGCATTCGCTCGTACTCGCGACGCGCCTCCTCCTGCGTCGGATTCGGTGACCACTCGACGCCTCGACGCCAAAGGTAGTCAAGGCAGATGTCGATCGCTCGATGGCTGTGGTTCAGCGTGGTATAGACATCGATGCGCAGGCAAGCCACCGCGGCCTGGTCCATGGGCTCGATGGCGCGAGACACGAGTGCAGTCAGGCGGCCCTCGGCTGCCGACAGCTCGCCCGTCAGGAACTCGCACTCTGCCCGGTGCAGTTCCAGTGCGAACCTGAGGTAGGGCCGCCGGTCCCAGCCCGCGTCGGACAGCACCTCGGCACCGGCAACGAGGTACCCCAGGGCCGATGCATATGCCGTCGAGGCCTTCGCCCGCTTGCCGGCCACCAGGTTGAGTTCCGCGAGGTGCGCCCTTTCAGCTGGCGACGCGATCAACGAGGCGCCTCGGTTCAACTGATTGACGATCTCGAAGATCGCGTCGTCCCGCTTTTCCTGGGGGATCATCTGGGCCAATCGCCTGCCGATCTGCAAGTGCAAGGCAGGACGCATGGCCTGCGGAATCAGTGAGTACGCCGCCTCTTGAACGCGGTCATGAAGAAAACGGTAGGAGCCCTCCGAATACAGGATGAGGTCGGTTCGAAGTGCTTCATGCAGATCGTCCAGAAGCTTGGCGTCCGGCTCGTCGCGTACCATCGACAGCAGTTCGAGTTCGGCACTGCTTCCGAGACAGGCGAGCAACTGCAGGACCTCGAGGGAGCGCGGAGGGAGGCCGCGGAGCTTGCCAATCATGAGGTCGGCGATGTTGTCCGTGTATCCCTTGGCGCGAATGCGGTCGAGGTCCCATATCCAGCGCGGGGTGTCTGGATCGAAGCGGACCATCCCCTCCTCGGCAAGCGCTCCAAGAAACTGAACCACGAAGAATGGATTGCCGCCGGTCTTCTCATGTACCAGCTCCGCGAGTCCGACGGCATGCTCCTGGCCGCAATGCAGCGAGTCGGCAACGATTTGGGTCACGCTCTCGCGAATCAGGGGCACCAGGGCAACCTCGTGGACGGAGGAATTCACCTTGCGCACTTCATCGAGCATGCGTCGCAGCGGATGGGACGACGTGACCTCGTTGTCACGATAGGCACCAACCAGGAGCAGGTGACGCGCGTCCGGATGCGCCAGGAGGTCTTCGAGGAGATCAAGCGTCGCCGAGTCCAGCCATTGAAGGTCGTCGAGAAACAGAGCCAGCGGATGCTCTGGCGTGGCGAACACTGCCAGGAAGCGTCGAAAGACCAGTTGGAACCTGCGCTGCGCATCCTGGTGCGACAACGCCGGCACTGGTGCCTGATCACCAATGATCAGCTTGAGTTCAGGGACCAGGTCCACCATGAGTTGGCCATTCGGTCCGAGCGCCTCGCGGAGCGCGTCACGCCATTGGACAAACTCGTCCTCGCTCTTGGTCAACAACGAGCGAAGCAGGCCTTGAAAAGCCTGTGCCACCGTTGCATACGGGATGTCGCGCTTGAACTGATCGAACTTGCCCGCAGCGAAGAGCCCTCGCGACGGCACAAGCACCTTGTGGAGTTCGTTCACCAGCGATGACTTTCCCATACCTGCGGAGCCGGAGACCAAGACGAATTCAGGCGCACCGCCATGAACGCTGCGCTCGAAGGCGGCCAGAAGATGTGCTGTTTCTACCTTCCGGCCGTAGAGCTTCTCCGGGACCAGCAGGCGATCAGGGATATCGTGCTCACCCAATGGAAAACTGGAGATGCGGCCTTCGCGCTCCAGTTGCGCGAAGCACCGTCGAAGATCGCGTTCGAGGCTCGCGGCCGTCTGGTAGCGATCCTCGGCCGTCTTTGCGAGCAGCTTCAGGACGATCGCGGAGACCTGCGCAGGAACATTGGCCGCCCTCAGCTCTGGCGGCGGTGGCTGGCGGGCCACGTGGCAGTGCACCCACTCCATCGGGTCTCTGGCGGCGAACGGCAGCGTGCCGGTCAGCATCTCGTACATGACGATTCCGAGCCCATACAGGTCGCTGCGGCCGTCTATGGAACGGTTCATCCGCCCGGTCTGCTCGGGCGCCATGTAGGCGAGCGTGCCCGCGATGGTCTCCGGGGGCACGGGCACTTGACGTTGGCGCGGCAGCCTCGAAGCAATCCCGAACCCGGTCAACCAGACGTGGCTCGTCGAAACGTCGACGAGGACGTTTGCCGGTTTGACGTTCTTGTGAACGATGCCACGACGGTGCACTTCGCCGATGGCACCTGCGAGCCCCGCCACGAGGCGAAGACAAAGCTCAAGCGCCATCGGGGCCTTGCCAGAGCGGGACAAAACCGAGGCAGTTCCTGTCGGCGCCGCTTCGAGCAGGCGATCAAGGGGCTCGCCCGGCACGTCCTCCAGCACCAGGGCGGTGCGTCCCTGCCAACGCGTCATGGCGATCGGTCTGATGGCCCACCTCGATTCGAGCTCGCTCCGCAGGTTGAACTCGTGCTCCAGCATGCGCAGGCGATCGGTCCGTGGTTGCTCAGGCGTCGGTGTCGCTACCAGGACTGTGTTCGGCGAGGTAGTCGCGCTCGCCGTGGCCCGGCCTCGGAGGAGCGTGAACTCGCTGTCCCGGCGGAGCAACTCCAGCGTGTAGCCTGACAGGTTCAGAGTCTCTCCTAGCATGTTGCGACGAGCCAGCGGGACGTCTCCATGGGCATCCACCACCTGTTGTCCACGGCGCAGCGTCCTCCTGCAAGGCTTCGCCTCGACTCACTGACGTGCGGGGTATCCGGGACACGAGTAGTATCGTTCGCTTCGAGAGCCGAGTGTCAGCGAGGGTCACCGATCGCCTGGCATCGATGACCAAGGACAGATTTGCCGGCAAAGCCTCCAGAAATGCGGACGACGCTCGACAATCGGGCTCGACGAGCATGGCCCGATCCGAGCTCGGGTCCAGACCGTCGGGTCTTGCCCGGGGTCACGCGGCGCGTCGTGCTCGCGACCGCGCTTGCCTATGGGATCCCCCCGCCAACCCGTGCGATGGACCCGGCTTTGAATCTCGTGGTGCCGTTTCCTGCAGGAGGTCCGGTGGACGCGATCGGCAGGATCCTCGCGAGGTCCCTGAGCGCCCACTTGAAGGAAACCGTTATCGTCAGCAACGTCGCTGGCGCCACCGGCCGGCGCGCAGCGGTACAGGTCGCGCATGCACGGCCCGACGGGCGCACGCTGCTGATGGGAACCAGCGCAACCCACGCCATCGCGCCGAGCGTGTTTCCAAGACTCTCCTACCGCCCCGACCAAGACTTCACCGCCGTGGGCAGTGTCTGCAGCACGCGGCTGCTGCTGGTGGCAAATCCGGCCTTCGAGGCCCGATCGTTGGAGGGTCTGATCGCCGTCTCGCAGGCCGCCTCGCTGCCGCTGCTCTACGGCTCGTGGGGAACCGGCTCAGGCGGACATCTGGTCGCCGAGGCGATCCGGCTGCATCGCGGCATCGATCTGTCGCACGTACCATATCAAGGCATCGGACCGATGATGCAAGACCTGCTGGGCGGGCAGATCCCGCTGGCGGTCAGCGACATGGCGGGTGCCCTCGCCTTGGCTCGCGAGGGCAAAGTGATCCCTCTGGTCATTTCCGGCACGTCGCGGTACCCCCAGTTGCCGCAGGTCGCCACGCTGGCTGAGTCAGGCGTTCCGTTCACCACTGAGAGCTGGTGCGCACTGTTCGCGCCCGCACGCACGCCGGGGCCCGTACTGGCACGCCTTGAATCGGCGCTTCGAGCGGCGCTGGCCGAGGTGTCGGTGCAGCAGGCGTTGAGGGTCCTCGGATATGAGTCGGAGCCTCTCGGTCGCGAGGTGTTTCTGCGTCAATGGCAGCTCGATATCGCGGCCTGGCGCCGGATCGTGGTCGCTACAGGCATTCGTCTCGACTGACCGCCCGCATCGAACGCCGTCGGGTGGCGTGACCAAGCTGCGCAGCAGCCCCGGGCAGCTGCGCCCATTGACAAAAGCCTACCGCAAGCAACTTGGAGTCGGGATGCGCACTGTTCTGGTGGCCAGTTGGATTTCCCGAAGAAAGTAAGCCAAGCCGACCACCAAGGTCAACGTCACGCCGGTGAACAGAAGCCCCAGAAGCCAACTCAGCCTGATCTGCAACATCACTTCGAGGAACAACGCCGCTATCACCGTGCAGACAAGCAGCGCGGAGAACGTGCTGGCCGTTATCGCTGCACCCGCCAAGTAGCGCCTGTGCTCCAGGCTGTCCAGCTCAACCTGGATTGCGGCCACGATTTGGCGTTCGCGCGGAATCGGACCTTCGGTCAGCTGCCGCCCGCGGTCAACGATGCGCGCAAGGCGCCCTGCCATGGCGTTGAGAAGCCCCGCAATGCCGGTCAGCAGGAAAACAGGTGCGAGTGCCAGCTGAATCGCGTGCGCCACGTCACTGGGGTTCACGATCTGAGTTGCAAACAGGTTGACCGGATCCGTCGCGGCTCCCGACCTTCGCACTGACGCCCCGGAAGCGACTTGACGCTGGTGCGAGATCGGTTTGAGCGTGCAGTTGGTGCCTTGCAGTCATGCCCAAAGAATGAGCGGCTCGCGCCCAAAGAACACCCTCTGCATGCCGGACATGAGTCCCCTTCTGAAGGCCGAATGACTGCCCATCCGCGAGAGCGAGTCGCATCACGGCCATCGGTCGGATACAAGGTCGAGAATGATGGCGAACAATGTGTGATCGATCCTCAACCACATTGGCGCAGCATGGAAAACAAGCTTCAAATTCAGCCTGAGCACTCCCCGACCCTGCAATCCTTCGGAAGTCTGGTTCCGGTCCGGCTGGGCCTCGCAGACGACGTTCGCCACCGCAGCGTCGCCGCCTTGAACCGTCTCCTGGCCCACACCATTGCCGTTCGCGATCTGTACAAGAAAGCGCATTGGCAGGCATCGGGGCCAACGTTCTACGAACTGCACCTGCTGTTCGACAAGCACTATGCCGAGCAGGACATCATCATGGACGCGTTGGCCGAGCGGATCCAGGCCCTCGGAGGCGTGGCTCGCGCGCTGGCTCGCGACGTGGTCGAGGAAACCCGACTGGCACGCGCTCCCAGCGGCGTCGAGAGCACCATCGACCAGCTGCGGCGGCTTGTCGATGCGCACGAGTTCATCCTTCTCGAAGCACGACCCCTGTCCCGCGAGGCGGCATCGGCAGGCGACGAAGGCACAAACGACCTGATCGTCGGCCAGGTGGTACGGGGCAATGAACTCCAAAGCTGGTTCGTCTTGCGGCATCTCACCGCGCAGGGCGCTGCCCATGCCGCCGCGTGACGCGGTCGAAGAGGCCGGGCTGGAGTCCTTTCCGGCAAGCGATCCGCCTGCATGGGGAATCGCCGCCGGGAAACCACCCGCAAGAGGGGGCGATGGCACTCCGGTCACGAGTGCCACCGCTGCACTCAGTGCGAAAGCCCTGAAGCAGCAACGGGGACCCCTTCCCCCTCGGAATGCGCGTCCGACGAATCGTGGCCCGAAGCACCGCCGCTGACAGCGCCTCATTGATTCGCGTTCGGCCGCCAAACGCTCCAAGCCGAAAGCGCCGTCGGCGACCGACCCGCATGAAGAAGACCGTTTCCTACCTCAACAGGAGCCAGAGGTTTGCCATCGCGATCAGCGTGAAGATGGTCCATCCCCCGGCTTTCAGCCAAGGCCCGTTCACGAAGTGTCCCATCAGCGATCGATCGCTGGTGAACCGCAGCAAGGGCCAGATTGCAAAAGGCAACTGGAAGCTAAGAACGACCTGGCTGGCGACCAGCAGCTTTCCGACGCCGCCGTCGCCCAACCAGAGCACGCCACCCAGCGCGGGCAGCAGCGCCAAGCCGCGAGTGATGAGACGACGCTGCCAGCAAGATATTTTCAGATCCAGGAACCCTTCCATGATGACTTGGCCCGCGATCGTGCCGGTGATCGTGGAGCTTTGCCCGGACGCGAGCAATGCGATACCGAACAGCACGGATGCCAGGCTCGTGCCGACGATGGGGTCCAGCAGGTGGTACGCATCCTGGATCTCCGAAACGTCGTGATGGCCCGTGGCGTGGAAGGCACTGGCCGCCAGCGTCAGGATCGCGGCGTTCACAAACAGCGCGAGCAGCAACGAGATGACTGTGTCGAAGGTGGACAAGCGCACTGCAGATGCAAGGCTCTCCGGATCATTGTTCACGTGTCGCGTCTGGACGACGGACGAGTGCAAATACAGGTTATGCGGCATCACGGTAGCGCCCAGAATTCCCACCGCAAGATAAAGGGCGCGCGGCTCCTGCAGTGCCTCCAACCGAGGCACGAAGCCGCGGGCCACTTCCACCCAGTGCGGTCCCACGAGAATCAGCTCCACCAGGAAGCAGATCCCAATGGTTGCGATGAGAGCAAGAACGATTGCCTCGACATGCCGAAATCCCTTTCCTCGAAGACCCAGGACGATGAGCGTGTCCAGTGAGGTGATTGCAATCCCGACGGGCAGCGAAACACCAAACAGCAACTGCAACGCCAACGCACATCCCAACACCTCCGCGACGTCGCACGCGACAATGGACAGTTCGGCCAGCAGCCAAAGCACACGGTTTGTCGCCGGCCGATAGTGCCCGCGGCAAGCGCGCGCCAAGTCCAACCGTGCCACCAGACCAAGGCGGAGTGCAAGCGTCTGCAGCAGCATGGCAGCCAAACTCGCGATTGCCACCACGAACAGCAAAGTGGGTCCATAGCGAGCACCGGCCTCTATGTCCGTGGCCCAGTTGCCGGGGTCCATGTAACCTACCGCCACCAGCAGCCCTGGGCCGGCAAATCGAAGCGGATGTCGCCAGGCGCGACCTCCTGGCAACGTGGCGATGCTGCCGCGTACGTCCGTCGGCGAGAACGGTGCGCTTGAGGTGTGCGGTAGGGATGACATTCGCCTGCTCGTTGTCCACGGATGGATGTGATGGTTCGCCGCGACCGGACCCCGATCGAAAGCCCGACGACCCCCGATTTCGATCGCCCATTGAAAACGCGAGTCCAGTGATGAGACTCGCGAGCGCAGCCGCCTAGAGCGAAGAGATCGATGCGACGATCTGCTCTGTCGTCACGATCGCATTGGCGTAGTTCGGCATGTTGACATCGAGCGCAGAGTGCATCTGCTCCTCCGTGTAGCTCGCAGTCGCATCCCTGACGACCGTCACCTCGTAGCCGATCTCCGCCGCGTAGCGCACCGTGGCCTCCACGCAGGTGTGGGCGACCAGGCCGACAACGATGAGCTGGTGAATGCCGTGCCTGTTGAGTTGCAGTTCCAGATCGGTATTGGCGAAGCCGCTCGAGCACCAGTGCTCCTGGGCCACGATCTCGCCCGGCAGCGGAGCAAACTCGCTTCGGATCTCGCCACCCCAGGTTCCGAACTCAAAGCTCTTGCGGCCCCAAGCGGCCCTCTGGATCGGCGCGACATACTTCCAGGTTTCGTAGTCGCCGGGCCGGTAGCGGTGATGCATCGCATAGAAGACGCGAAGCTGCGCCTTCCGGGCTGCCTCAAGGACCTGGAGCATGTTGGGAATGCATCCATTCGCCTGCGCGACGCCTTTCAGGCGATCCCAGATCTTGCCGCCCTCGGAAATGAAGTCGTTGTAGGGATCGATCACGAGAAGTCCCGTGACTTTCTTGTCGTATGTGACGGTTTCCATGCTTCGCCTTCCAGTCAGGGCGTGGCTCGGCCCAAGGCGTGGCGTTCGATGCTCTTGGCGAAGCATGGCGTCTCCTGCCGGTTGTGAGCCTCCGAGATCGGTCGACGAGTGGCCTGGAACACCTCTCGCGGAATCCCCTGTTGCGCAATCATGGTCAGAAGCTCGGGCGTGAAGGTGCTACGCACCGTGTTCCTGAACTCGCACGTCTGATCGTCAATTCTCTTGACGCTCAGGTCCCAGATCACGCCGACCTTGGTTCGACCGGTCGGCGTGAAGATGTCGGAGTTCGAGACGAGCCTGAGGTGATCGGGTTTGCCGATCTCTTCCACATAGTGCTGGACCATCACGCTTCCGCCCAGGATCTCGACGTTGATCGACATGCGGCGTCCGTCGTCCGTCGTGGTCGTGCCGCAGGCGTTGTGCGCAGGCGAGGCCTTCTGGTACTCCGACTCGGGGAGGGTGAAGCACCATTCAGCGATATCGACCTTCTCGATCGGTGCATGAATGGTCGCTGAATAGCTTGATTCGACGAGCGTGTTCTCTTCCATTGGGATCTCCTTCCGGGTTGATTCGCAGCACGAGATGTGCAATGCGATGCGGCAAAGGTTAGAGAGCGGCCCCTTCGGCGCCATCACGCTGACGTCATATCGATGGATCGGTCCGAAGACCTACTACCGCCCCTCGCGTCCGCGTGATGCCGGACATCGGCCTGCGCCCAGCCGGTCAGCTCCGGGCTGGCAGCAAGCCGCCGTTGGCGACGCTGTCCGAACAAGCCCTGCATCGTTTGGACTAGGAAGAGCTAAGTCTCAAGCGCGTAGGCGCGGCGCTGGGGATTCCCGACACTTGGTCAGCACCCAGAAAGCGACGCGCTCTCCCGGTAGCGCGTCGGATCCGATTCAACCCACTCACCAAGGAATCAGCATGTCCCAATCCATCATCGTCGTCTACTTCAGCGGCTTCGGCCATACCCAGCGGATCGCACAAGCAGTGGCCACCGCTGCAGGGGCCCAATTGCTGAGAGTCGACGAAGCCGGCAATCTCCCGCCGGGCGGCTGGGAGCAACTGGCTGCGGCTGACGCCATCGTGTTCGGAACGCCGACCTACATCGGCAGTGTCAGCTGGCAGTTCAAGAAGTTCATCGATGAATCTTCGAAGGTCTTTTCTGTCATGGGGTGGAAGGACAAGCTTGCCGCGGCATTCACAAATTCCGCCGGAATGAATGGAGACAAGGCTTCGACGCTCTACGCACTGTTCACCATGTCGCAGCAACACGGCATGCTGTGGGTGGGCACCGGGCTGCTGCCGAGCACGACCAAGGCAGCCAAGCGAGACGACATCAATTTCGTTGCGTCCTTCACCGGCCTTGCGACCACCACGCCATCAGATGCCTCGCCCGAAGAAATGGTCCGAGGGGATCTGGAAACGGCGCACCTGTTCGGCCAACGCGTGGCGGCTACGCTCGCCCGCTTGCAGGAAAGCGCAGACGTCGCCTGAGTGTGCCTGATCGGGCGTCTGAACCAGCGTCACCAGGTCGGCGCCGTGCGGGGCGCGATCGGTAACGCAGCGTACGGCGGACTGCACGGAGTTGAACTCGCGAGCCACCCGCCGAGCACGAGATCCTGGCCTTCTCAGGCAGCGGCACTACCCCCCTTGGGCACGGGATGCGTTCGAATTCGTAGTTCGCACTGTCGAGCCGCGAGGGAATGCTGGCCTCAATACATTGAGGCCATCGCTCCAGCGGGAGAACCGGACCCTCTCGCGCGGCAGCGGCGTTTCTGCACGCCTGCACCGACGAATTCCGGCGGCTCCACGCGTGGCCGACCTGAACTTGCACCGTTCGGCCCAAGTTCTCTCTTTCGTTGGACCGATGGCGGATCAAACCCTCTACCTTCGGACGTCCAAGTGGGAGACTGACACCATCGTGCAATGGCGTCACAGGTGGCATTTCTATTGAATCCCTATCTGCATCGAAGTGCTCTCGTCCATCCTGGAAGGAGCATGAGACCCACCAAGGAGCCGATATGATCGACCAAGCCGCTCGCCATTCACAACCCTTCGCGATTCCACCTTTTCAGCGTTCGACACGACCCAGTCCCTGCATTCCCGCGCTATTGCAGCCAGCAGAAGTCACGCAGTATCGCCAGATGGAAGCTGCCTTCCGTGCCAGTGGGGGCATCGTCAGTGCCGACGAAGTGGTCTCCATGTTGAACCGCCATACGGATCAGCCCATCTCACAGTTGGCACGCTGGATCGTCGACCATCGCGTGCTTAGCTTCCAGTGGCGCTCTGGCACGAAGCTGCCTCTGTTCCAGTTCGACTTGCCCAGCATGGTGCCTCGTTCACGCGTCGTGGCGGTGATCTCCGAGCTGGTCCCGGCGCTGAGCGATTGGGAGGTATGCCTCTGGCTCGTCACGCCGAACGCGTGGCTGGCCGAGGCCAAGCCCTTTGAGGAATTGGATCAGAACGCGTCGGCGGTGATCGACGCGGCGCGTGCCGAGCGGTATCTGTTGCGCGGCTAGGTTTCTTACGCCGGCCTCGCATGGATCGCTTCCCGGTCTCCACGCGTGAATTGCCCCAACCAGCGGATGGCAATTCGTCGAGCGCATTCGCCCCCTTCAACCACGAGACTCTTCCAAGCGTCCACCCCGCAACGCGTATCGATTGGCCATACCACGACGCGAGGGACGGCCGATACCAAGGTATCTGCAACACCATCGTCCAATGGATGCGCCACCCGGTTTCTGTTGTCATGGCGTTGCGTCTTCACTGCGCGTCGCGAAGACCGGTTTCTTCCAGGCGAAATCTTTCGATGCCTGGCCACCACCAGCTAAGGAGTTTGAAATGAAGCATCTTTTCTCGACACTCGCCCTCGTCGGCACCCAAGTTCTGGCTTCCGCGGCCTATGCGCAGACGCCACCCACAGACAAGGCAGCGGCCCGTGCGGAGCGCAAGGAGCAGGGCACTGAAGCCTCGCGCGCTTTCAAGCCGGGCGAGGGAGACCCGAAGCCTGAGCCCAGGGCCAAAGTGTCCAAGTCCGATCGCGCCGCGGCGAGGAAGGCGCGCATCCCCGAGGGCGCCGAAGCTACGCGAGAGTTCATGCCAGGCGAAGGGGACCCGATTCCGGCTGCCACCGCCAAGCTGTCGCGCGAGGAACGCTCCGCTGGCCGCAAGGCCAGCCGATCAGAAGTAGCAAGGGAAAACAAGGCCGGCCAGCTGCCTTCGTTTAGCGACAACTACGGCGGGAAGTAAAGGCTCGGCGCGTCTGGGCAGGTCAACTCGCCCTCCTCCGCGCCGCCGGGAGATGGGCGAGTCCTCGATGCCCTTTGTTGCTCGGCGGCTGTCGACCGACCTTCACCCGGCAATACAGGACACAGAGCGCCCCCATGACGCCAGTCCAACGCCCCTCATGAGGCGTGCCGATTGAAAAGCGAATCGGGCACCAGGCAGGCTGCACGCGGGTCGACGCGACGTCACTCCGGGCCACCTGGCTATCTGGCTATCTGGCTATCGGGCCGGACCCGGGAGCCCCAGCCTCGCTGCCATGTTCACCAGGTTCGGCAGTGACGCGGCCTTCATCTTGCGCATCATGCTGCCGCGATGGGCCTTCACGGTGATCTCGCTGATTCCGAGTTCGCCCGCCACCTGCTTGTTCAACAGCCCGGTGATCACCAGACCCATCACTTCCCGCTCGCGGCGGCTCAGCGAAGCATGGCGGTCTGCGAGCGCCCGCATCTCCCCCTCGTCGTCGAGGGCAGCGCGACTTCGCTCGATCGCTTTCTGGATCGTGCTCACGAGTACTTGGTCGTCAAAGGGCTTGGTCAGAAACTCGAAGGCGCCGGCCTTCATCGCCTGGACAGTCATCGGAATGTCGCCGTAGCCGGTGATGAAGATGATCGGCATGTCCATGCGATCGGCGGCAACTTGCTTTTGCAGATCCAGGCCGTTGAGATCTGGAAGGTTGACATCAAGCAGCAGGCAGCTGGGTGCAATCGTCCGGGGGCGGGCCAGAAACTCCTTCGCGGAGGCAAAGCCCTCAGGCACCCATCCCACACATCGGATCAACAGCTCCAGCGATTCGCGAATCGAGATGTCGTCGTCGACCACAAACACGATGGGCGTGGGCTGCGCCTCAGCCAGCGATTGCGGTTTGTCATTTTCGATCCTCGTGTGCATACCGATTCCTCAAGACTTCAGAAGCGCGATGGTCAGGGTGCCGTCGTGGCAGCCTTCAACGCCTGAAGCATATCGACGTCACTGAAGGGCTTGAACAGACACTCGACAGCCCCTTGTCGAAGCAGGCGCTGCCGAAGGGACTCATCCCTGTGGGCCGTGATGAAGATGACCGGTACACGGCATCCACGTCGCCCCAGTTCCAGATGAAGGTCTGGGCCCGACATGCCTGGCATCGCGATATCGAGGATCAGGCAGTCGGTCCCCTCGATGCCGTCGGATGCAAGAAACTCCAGCGCTGACGAGAACGAACGCGCGGCGTAGCCAAACGCGGTCACGAGAGGAGGCAGCGACTCGCGAACCGACTCGTCATCATCTACTACCGATACTACCAACTGAGCATGCATGCGGGCGTCCTTACGGCTTCCGGAATGATCTTATGCAGATGCCCTCTGAACCGCAATCCATAGCCTTGCCGATCAAGACACGCAACAGGCGACCCAAGCTCGTTCGTCATCCCGTAGGATGCTCGCTTCCCGGACGGACGTAAACAATACTTTGGTGTTGGTTCGCCCCGCAGCGCCTGAACATGCTGTCCAGATGGCGCATCCACTTCTCCGCCGGGCGCATTCGCGCCGATGTTGGCATGTCGCCTTCATCGGCGGGCCGGGTACGGCAAGGTCTCAGGAGATGTGCAGCTCAAACAGCGTCGGATCCTTCCACCGCGCTCAGCTTCTCCAGCACCAGGTTGATGAATGCCGACACCGCCAGCGGCAGGTGCCTTCGGCTTGGATACAGCACGCTCAGCCCTCGGCCGGTTCGTCGGTACTGCGGCATCACCGGCACCAGCAGGCCGGCGTCAATGTCGCGCCCGACCAGCGCTTGCGGCAGCAGCGCGACGCCGAGTCCGGCCAGGGCCGCCTTGCGCAACGCCTGCGCGGTGTTGCCGCTGATGCGGCCGGTGACCTGCACTTCTTCTTCCTCCCCATCGGGTCCGCACAAGCGCCAGGTGGTGCGGCCGCTCGGGTGCGCGGAGTTGACGCAGTCATGATTTGCCAGTTCTTGCAGCACGCCAGGGACACCTCGCGCGGCAAGGTAGGCGGGGCTGGCCACCATGCCATCACTGCGAACGCCCAGAAGTTGACGTCCGACGTAGCCGGAATCGCGCATCGCACCGCCCCGAAATGCGACGTCGATCTGCTCGGCGATCAGATCTGCCGGGGCATCGCTGAGAACGAAATCGAGCCGCACCCGCGGATGCGCGGCAAGAAAGTCCGCCACCCAAGTCATCGGGAAGAAGTCGAAGAAATCTGCGGGCGCGGCAACGCGTACCAACCCACTGGGCTCCTGGCTCCCGGTCTTCAACTCCTGTCCGGCTTCGAAGAGCCCGTCCACTGCGCCTGCACAGCGGTCATGAAACTCCCGGCCTGCGTCGGTGAGAGCGAGTTTGCGCGTCGAGCGTTGCATCAGTCGGGTGCCCAGTTGGGCCTCGAGTTGCTGCATGCGTCGGCTCAGGGTATTGGGCGGAACGCCGGTCCGCCGCGCCGCTTCGGCAAAGCTGCCGGCGCGCACCACCTGCACAAACATGGCAATGTCGTTCAGGTCGAACATGAGACGCGATTCCTTTCAGCGATGGATGAGTGCAATCCGATTCTGCCGGCTAGTCGACCGGCGTTGGTCGCCCTAACCTTCGAGCATCGGGCCGGACCCCTCCGGCGCATACGCAAGGAAACAACTTGAGCTCACCGCAACCACGCATCGGCATCGTCATCGGCTCCACCCGCGAAGGGCGCTTCGCCGAGAAACCCGCGCACTGGATACACGAAATCGCCAAGCAGCGCAGCGACCTCGCCGCCGTCGAAATGATCGACCTGCGCGATCACCCCCTGCCCTTCTTCAACGAGGCCATTCCCTTGAGCTACGCTCCGGCGCAGAACGAGGCGGCCCGGCGATGGGCCGGCAAGCTCGCCCCGCTCGACGGACTGATCGTGGTCACCCCCGAGTACAACCACGGCCCGAGCGCGGTTCTCAAGAACGCCTTCGACTACGCCTGCCAGGAGTTCAATCGCAAGCCGATCGGCTTCGTCGGCTATGGTGGCGTCGGCGCGGCCCGCGCCATCGAGCAGCTTCGCCTGGTGGCCATCGAACTGCAGATGGCGCCGGTTCGAAATGCGGTCCACGTCGGCATGGTGGAGTTCCTGGGTATCTGGCAACAAGGCAAGAACTTCGAGGACTTCCCTCATCTGGCGCAAGCAGCCGCCGGAATGCTCGACGACCTGGCCTGGTGGGCCAAGGCGCTCAAGGCCCAAAGGGAGGCGTCATGACCGCCGCCACGGCGTCCACAGGGCGCGCGATCGTCCATCGGACACGGGGCAGCAGGCAGGGCCCGATCACCCGTCTTGTCAGCCCCGGTGACCTGGGCGAATTGTTGAAGCCCTTCGTATTCCTCGACCACTTCGCCTTTGAAGCCGACCCTGGCTACAAAGGCTTCGGCATGCACCCGCACTCGGGGATCGCGACGCTGACCTACATGGCCGAAGGAAGCGTGCGCTATGAAGACACGACCGGCGAGAAGGGAGTCCTGCCCGAAGGTGGCGTGGAGTGGATGCGCGCCGGCAATGGCGTGTGGCACACCGGCGCGCCCCTCGGCGGCTCGCCGGTCGGCGGCTTCCAGCTCTGGGTTGCGCTGCCCGCGGCGGAAGAAAACGCTCCGGCCCAAAGCCTCTACCTGGCGCCCTCCCAGGTGCCGCAGGTGGGGCCCGTGCGCGTGCTGCTCGGAAGCTACGGAGTTGCCACAAGTCACATTCCGGCGCCGGCTCCGATGAATTACCTGGCCGTGCGACTGACCGACGGCCAGCGATGGCGTTACGCGCCGCCTGCTGGCCATACGGTGGCCTGGGTTGCCGTCAACGAAGGTGGCCTGGGCGTGGGCGACCGCAGCGGCGGCCCTGTCGCCACGGGTGAACTGGCGGTGTTCGAAGAATCCGGTGTCGCGATCGACGTCGAGGCTCATGGCGATACGGCGTTCGTCCTGGGCTCGGCCGCGAAGCATCCCCATGCGCTCGTCACAGGGTACTACTCGGTCCATACGAGCCCCGAAGCTCTCGAGCGGGGCGAGGCGGAGATTCGCCGCATCGGCGCGCGACTGAGCCCGGAGCAGCGCGCAAGCTGACGCCCCGTGGGCACCCTCTGCCAGAACCCGTCGCACATGCTCAGCCGCGCAGCGACCTGAAGCCCGCACGCAGCTCCGACACAAAGAGCTGAGGCTGCTCCCACGCCGCGAAGTGGCCACCTTTGTCGACCTTGTTGAAGTAGACGAGCTTGGGATACGCCCGCTCCGTCCAGCTGCGCGGGGCAGCATAGATCTCGTCCGGAAATACGCTGACGGCAACGGGAATCGACAGGTTCTTCGGAGCGAAGAAGGGCAGCTTGCTTTCCCAGTACAGGCGCGCCGACGAGACGCCCGTCGTCGTCAACCAGTAGAGGGTGATGTTGTCGAGGATGTCGTCTCGCGTGAGACCCTCCGACTGGCCGTTGAAGACGCGCGCGATCAGTGCGTAGCTGCGCGCGTCATGATCGAGCATCCAGGCGGCGAGCCCGATCGGCGAATCCTCGATGCCGTACAGCGTCTGCGGACGGTTTCCCATCTCCTGCGCGTAGGCGACACCATGCTTGTAGAAGAAATCGAGCTGATCGAACGCGTGCTTCTCGTCCGCCGAGAGACCCGCCGGCGGCGGGTTGCCGAACTGGAGCGCCTTGGCAACGTCGTCTGGCACGGTGGCTGGCATGTTCGTGTGAATGCCGAGCAATTCCGGGGGAGCCTGCACGGCCATCTGCTCGGAGACCGCATTGCCCCAATCACCGCCTTGCGCCACGAATTGCTTGTAGCCCAGGCGCTTCATCAGCACGGTCCACGCCCGCGCGATCCGGATCGGGTCCCAACCGGTCGCGGTTGGCTTGCCCGAGAACCCATGGCCCGGAAGCGACGGAATCACGACATCGAAAGCGTCGGATGCGTTGCCGCCGTGGGCGGTTGGATTCGTCAATGGCCCGATGATCTTCAGCTGCTCGATGATCGAACCGGGCCACCCATGCGTGATGATCAGCGGCAGCGCGTTCCGATGGGTCGACCGAACATGGATGAAGTGGATGTCCAGCCCGTCGATCTCGGTCATGAACTGCGGCCACGCATTCAGCTTGGCCTCGCATTTGCGCCAGTCATAGGCGGTCGCCCAATAGCGCGCGAGCGCCTGGGTCGTCGCCAACTGCACACCCTGCGATGCATCGGTGACCGTTTCGCGTGACGGCCATTTGGTCGCCTTGATGCGCCGCCGCAGGTCCGTCAGTTCGCCTTGCGAAAAGCTCGGACGGAACGGTCGGATCGCATCCGAGCCGGATGCCTGCTTGTTGCGTTCGGTCGCAGCGGCTGCGTTGGCCGGATGAGGTTGCAGCGTCGAGGCGAGGACGAGGGGGCCGGCGGAAAGCGCCGCGGTCGAACCAGCAACAAAGTCGCGCCGGGTCAGGGATGAGGAAGTGGTCATGGCCGAATCCTTGTTTGGGGAACGAAATCAGACCAAACGAGAAGGCGCCGGTCCATTGGACGAAGGTGTCGGCTATACCTTGGTGCAATGGAACTCCGCAGTCAGCGAGTGAATGGAGACCGCGCGCGGCGATCACTCTTGCGCAGATCGATCGGATCGACCTGCGTCATCGTCCTCGCAGTCCCGGGCCAGCGCCTCGAAGGCGCTGCGCAGACGCGGCCGGGCGAAGTCGACGAAGGCACGCACCTTGGGAATCGCCAGCCGGCCTTGCGGCGACACCAAATGCACCGGCAACGGCGGATGCTCGTCCGCGCACAGGATGATTCGCAGCGTGCCGTCGGCCACGGCGGCGGCCAGGTGGTACGAAAACATGCGCACGACGCCGCGTCCCTGCACCGCCGACGCCACCGCGGCGCGGATGCTGTTGACGACCAACCGCGGGGTGAACTGCACGGTGCGTGGCATGCCCGAGCCTTCGCCCGCTGGCGGAAAGCTCCACGAGTCGATGCCGAAGTGCGTCATCGCGATGATCTCGTGCTGGACCAGGTCGGCGGGTTGCGCGATGGGCGGGTGCCGTGCCAGGTAACGCGGGGACGCGGCCAGCACGCGGCGCACCTGGCCCACATGCAACGCGACCAGCGTGGAGTCGGCCAGGTGCGCGATGCGCAGCGCGATGTCGATGCCCTCGTCGATCAAATTGACGGGACGGTCCAGCATGTGCAGCCGCACGGAGACGTCCGGATACTGGTCCATGAACTCGTCCAGCACGGGGCGAAGAATGGATTCGCCCGCAGCCACCGGCGCAGTGAGCGTAAGAGTGCCGCGCGGCGCGGAGCGCTCGCCGGCAGCCGTCATCTCGGCCTCTTCAAGGTCGATGAGGATGCGGCGGCAGGCCACCGCATAGCGTTCGCCCGCCTCGCTCAGCTTGATCGAGCGCGTCGTGCGATGCATCAGCTCCGTGCCTACGTGCTCTTCGAGGAAGGCGACTGCCCGGCTCACCGCGGCTGGCGACTTGCCCAGCTTGCGTCCCGCGCCCGCGAGGCTGCCCTCGTCGAGCGCGGCCACGAACACTTTCATGGCGTCAATTCGATCCACTTCGTTCCTCGTTGCGCAACACGAAACGCCCGGGCCTGGGCATTCATTCGCGATGCGGCGTTTTGTAGCATCGCTCGCGATCCGAAGGAAGACAAGTCAGGGAAGGCGGCCCGCGGCCCGACGCTGCTCGTAGGCCTTGACGTGGGTGTAGGCGAGCAGCAGCGTGTTGCACGCTATGGCGGAATTGACGGCCTTGTCCAGCATGTAGCCGAGGATATGCTCCGCCTCCGTCTGCCCGCCCCGTTCGATGTCGCGCAGCATCGACGTCGAGTATTGCGAGTCCTGCTGGGAGAACGTCTCCTCCCATGACTTCATGAAGGCCGCGCTTGGCGCGTAGCCGTTGGCGGCTGCGATCGCGGCGCCGCAGCGGAGTTGATCGAGAAAGATCTCGCGGCCGTGCGGGGTACGGACGATTTCACCGACGTTGGACCGCATGAGGCACGTCATGGCCGCCGCGGTCGACAGGTGAACCAGCTTCTCCCACATGCGCTGGACGATATCGGCGACCGCGAAGACCTCCACGCCCTTCGCGGCTTCGAACAGAGCCGCCAATGCCCTCACGCGCCCGGTGATCTCGCCGGACTGCTCGCCGAAGACAAGCGTTCGCCAGTCATTGAACTGCCGGATCGCGCCGGTCGGCGTGACCGTCGCCTGGATCTTGGCGGTACCGCCGAGCACGCGATGCGGGCCGAACTTCTCGTTCAGCACGTCCATATGCGCCTTGCCGTTCAGAAACGGGAGCACATAGCCGTCCGGCGCCAATGCCGGGGCGATGGTGGCGATGGCCGCATCGAGGTCATAGGCCTTGCAGGTCAGGATCACCGCGTCATAGACCGGTCTCAGTTCCGACGCCACGACGGTCTTGACCGCCAGCTGGGCATCACCGAACGGGCTCTCGATCCGCAAGCCCTGCTCGGAGAGGGTCTTTCGCCTGGCTTCCCGGACGACGAAGGTCACGTCGGCCCCGCTTTCGGCGAGGCGGCCGCCAAAGTAGCCGCCGGTGCCGCCGGCTCCGAGCACCAGAATCCTGAGTGGGTTCACAGTCGTTCCTTCTTGTCTTGCCGAGGGATCAGATCGCCTCGAGTTTGCGGATCTTGTCTTCGTCCCATTCGATGCCGCTGCCGGGACGTTGCGATGCCGACACCTTTCCATCGACCACTCGCAACGGCTCCTGCAACAGGGCATCCGCCCAATCGACATATTCGAGCCAGTGGGCCGTCGGCGTGGCGCAGAGCAACTGGGCGCTGACCTCGGGCATCAGGTGGGAAGACATCTCGATGCCGCTCGCAGCCGCCAGCGCAGCGGCCTGCATCCACCCGGTGACGCCGCCGATCCGCGCCACGTCGGGCATGACGTAGTCGGAGGCTCCGCGTCGCAGGGCGTGCAGCATGCCTTCCGGCCCGTTGAAGTTCTCGCCGATCTGGATGGCCACGCGGAGCGCGCTGGTGACGCGGGCATACGCCTCGCAATCCTCATGAAGGACGGGTTCCTCGAGCCAGTAGATGCCTTCCTCTTCGAGTTGACGGCCCCGCGCGATCGCCTCTGCCGCCGTCAGAGCCT
Organism: Variovorax saccharolyticus; assembly: GCF_030316765.1. Lineage (GTDB taxonomy): Bacteria > Pseudomonadota > Gammaproteobacteria > Burkholderiales > Burkholderiaceae_C > Variovorax > Variovorax saccharolyticus. Next base: position 34,826 of record NZ_JASZYT010000015.1, on the reverse strand, counting down.
GGTTGTAGTCCACCATGATGGCAATGGCGTCGCCGACCACGCGGCGAACCGCCTTCAAGGCCGCCATGTCCTCCGTCGCCGACGGATATCCCAGTCGGAGCTTGACCGCCTTCAGCCCCTTGGCAAGCAGCGCCTCCGCCTCTTTCGACAGACGGTCGGGGTCCATCAACCCGAGGCCGCGGCTGTCATAGGCCTGGAGTTCTCGCGGGCCGCTTCCCAGCAGTGTCGCGAGCGGCAGTCCCCTGGACCGCGCGAGCGCATCCCAGAGCGCCATGTCGAACAGCGAAAGCGCCATGCGCACCGCGCCCGTGACGCCGAGCAATGCGAACTGGCGCGACAGTGTCCGCGCCGAGCCATAGGGGGTCACCGGCATTCCCGCCAGCAGGTCGAAGGCTTCCGCCAGGTGCGCGGCGACGGCGCGGGCGCCCGAGGGCCGGTAGCAGAACGCGTAGGCATGCCCGACCGTGCCGTCGTCGGTCGTGAGATCGACCAGCAGCAGAGGAACTTTCCTGACAATGGCGGCGCTGGTTCCGAGCGTGAAGTTCAGCGGCACGAGCACGCCGCGCGTGCTCAGGGAGCGAAGCTTGACCGGTCGCAACGCACCATCGGCGGAGTTCGAGGATTCCATCGATTCGCCCGCTTCATTTCCCAGCGAGGTTGCGCGGGTCGTCGTGAGGATCCACGTACTGGATGCCCAGCGGGCCGCTGCCGGCGACCTGGGTCATGTAGTCGCCGGACTTCGCCCAGTGAAAGTGCGGCGTGTTGGCCGGCAGGACGACGACCGAGCCCGGCGCGTAGGCCTGCAACTTGTCGGGGTCGAAGGTGGTGCCCAGGCCGATGTAAAACACACCGGACACCACGGTGTAGATGCGGTCTTCCGGGTGGGTGTGCGGCATCAGCTTGACCCCGCCGGGCAGTTTCACCCGCACGACGTACGGGCCCGGCTTGGCCGGCTCCCCGACCAGGACCGCCAGGCGCGCCTGTGGCGGGAATGCCGGGAACGCCTGCCAGCGGACGTTTTCGGACAGCACCGAGCCGAACTGCTTGACGGGCAGGCTGCTCTGGGCCGGGTTGCCCGACGATTCGCCTGCGGACGCGCCTGAAGCCACCGGGCCCAGTGTCTGAGCGCCGGCGCCGGTGATGCATGCCGCGATGGCGGCGCTGGAAACAAGCTTCGTCAAGAATCGCATTTGGATACTCCGTGAATTCATCGACAACGAGTTTGATCGGCTCTACAGGGCGCCGATCGAGATCCAGGGCACCGCCGCGATCACCAGCAGCGCGATGAACAAGGCGCCCAGATAGGGCCAGACGCGTGACATGGCAGCCATCGGCGACACCTTACCGATCGCGCAGGCGGCATAGAACCCCACTCCGAAGGGTGGCGCGAACAGTCCAAGGCCCATTGCAAAGACGGCCACCATGGCGTAGTGCACTTCGTGGATGCCGGCGGCGCGGGCGATCGGAAACAGCAGCGGTCCGAAGAGGACGATCGCGGGAATGCCCTCGAGCAGGCTGCCCAGCACCACGAACGCGACCACCGAAACCAGCATGAAACCCAGCGCACCGCCCGGCAGCGAGGCCATCGCGGCGGCCAGATCGCGCGAGAAGCCCGACTGCGTCAACGCCCATGCCATCGACGTGGCACAGCCGATGATGATGAGGATCGCGCCCGACAACGAGGCGGTGTCGATCAGCATCGGCCACAGGCGCTTCCAGTCGAACTGGCGATACACGGCAAGACCGACGACGAAGGTATAGACCACACCGAGGGTGGCCACTTCGGTCGCCGTGGCGATCCCTTCGACGACCGCGGCGCGGATCAGGAATGGCAAGGCCATGGCTGGCAACGCGTAAACGAAAGCCCGCGCCACCTCGCGCCGGGAAGCCCTGGCCCCTTCGGCCGCCGCGGCGCGATTGCGATTCTTCAGCCATACGACGATCGCCATCGCGATGGCACCGACAACGGCCGGCATGAAACCGCCGGTGAACAGTGCGGCGATCGAGATTCCGGTGACGGAACCGATCGTGATCAACACCAGGCTTGGGGGGATCGTTTCCGACATCGCGCCGGAGGCGCTGAGCATCGCCACCAGTTCGCCCTCGTCCTCACCCCTCTGCTTCATGTCCGGGAAGAGGGCCGGCGCGACGGCCGCCATGTCCGCCGCCTTCGAGCCCGAAATGCCGGACACGAGGTACATGGCTCCGATGAGGACGTACGACAAGCCCCCCCGCACATGTCCGATCAACGATGCCAGCACGCGGATCATGGCGGCCGCCATGCCCGTGGCTTCGATCAACGCGCCAAGGAACACGAACAGCGGAACCGACAGCAGAATCAAGCCGGACATGCCCTCGTCGATCCGCCCGACGACGACCATCGATGGAAGATCGGTGGAGAACGCCAAGAAGCCCATGGTGGACAACCCGAACGCAGTCATGATCGGCACCCCGATCACCACCATGCCGCTGACACCCACGACGAAGAACAGGAACAGGTTGGCATGTCCCGCCCCCGTCAGCATCGGCTTGAAGGCGAGCAACAGGCCGGCCAACGCCCCGATCGCCACGGCCGACACCACGACGTCCCGGAGGCGCGCCCTCATCACCAGTCGCGACAACGCGATGGCCAGCATCAAGGTGAAGCCGACGGCCAGAGCGGCAACGCGGACGCCATTCGGAATCTCGAGCGCGGGCGTCGTGATGGCCCACTCTTCGCTCACATACTCCCACGCGGGGTGGATCAGCAGCAGCATGAACACGACGACCAAGGCGTCGCCGAAGGCTTCGGCAGGCCGGCGCAGCGCCGGCGTCAGTTTCTCCAGCATCGTCGTGAGCCGCATGTGCTGGCCCCGCTGCAGCGCGATGACCGAGCCCAGCATGGCCAGCCAGATGAACAGCATCGACGCCAACTCGTCACCCCATGTCAGCGGGTCGTGCAGAACATAGCGGTACGTGACGTTCGCCAGCAGCAGGCCGACTTCGACGACGACCAGCAGCGCCGCCGGCCATTCGGTGATCCATCTCACCGTTGTTTCCAGAACGTTGCCCGCCCTGCTCGTGCGGCCACCGGCCAACGCGATCGATTGCACTTGCATGGTGTCCCCTTTGTCGTCCAAGGGGGCCTACGCCAGATGAGGCGCGTACTTCGCCAGGATGCCCCAGCTCTCATCGCCGAACTTCTTGCGCCATTCGGCGTAGTGGCCGGACTTGCGCAGCACATCCCGGAACGGTGCCGGGTCCGTGCGATTGAAGCTCAAGCCCTTCTGCGTCAGCGATTTTTCGAGAATCGGATTGAGGCGAGCGACATCTTCGCGAAGATCACCAGCGGATCGGTTCAGGTTGCTGCGGACCACCGCCTGGATATCTGCCGGCACCGCCCCCCAGCGGCGCGGGTTCATCAGCATCCAGTAGCCGTTCCAGACATGGTTGCTGATCGTCGCGTACTTCTGCACTTCGAAGAACTTCGCCGCATCGATCGTCGCCAGCGGGTTTTCCTGCCCTTCGACGATGCGGGTCTGCAGCGCCGAATACAGCTCGCTCAGGTTCAACGCGGTCGGCCCGGCGCCGAGCGCCTTGTACATGGACACCCACAGAGGCGCGACAGGCACGCGGATCTTGAAGCCTTGCAGGTCGGCCGGCGTGCGGATGGGCTTCGTGCTGCTGGTCATCTGGCGAAAGCCGTTCTCCCAGATGTTCTCCATGACCGCCAGGCCGGACTTGGCGATCCGGGCGCGAATATGCGCGCCGAGTTCCCCGTCCATCGCTGCATGCGCCGCCCTGTCATCATCGAAGGCAAACCCGACGCCATTGATCGACGCCAGCGGTATCAACGTGCCGAGGATCACATCGGGCATCAGGCACATTTCAAGTGCGCCGCTGCGGGTCTGCCCCAGCATGTCGGTGTCACCGCCCAGTTGGTTGTTGCCGAACACCTGGAGATCGAACCGGCCCTGCGTCTCGGCCTTGATCCGTTGAGCGGCCTCCTGCAAGCGCGTGTGCACGGGATGCGTGCCCGGCAGGTCGTGCCCGACCTTGAAGCTGAATTCGGCCGCCTGGGCCGAGAGGGGCAATCCGGACAAGATCGGCAGCGTCGAAGCCGCAGCGGCCGTATTCAGGAATGTGCGCCGTGTGACGTGGCTCATGTCGATGACTCCGTTGGGAAAGCGAACGTGGAACTTCGTGACCAGCGAGGAGCCGGCCACGTGCAAGAGAAATCTGCAGGGAACCCGGGGGGCGTTTCGAGCGCCGCCGCGCGAGTCAGACGGGTCGGCTCATGAGCCAGGCCGCGCGCCGACAATCGATTCGCGCCGCATCACGGCAATCGATAGTCGCGAACGACATCCGGGTCCGGCTCGATGCCGAGTCCTGGACCCTGGGGGACGGCGATGGCACCGTTCTTCGGAACGATGGCGTCGCCGTACAGGTACGCCTCCTGGTCGAAGTAGCGCCACTCCACCACCGCATCGGCGCCGCCGAGCGCAGCGCTGGCGTGAACGCTCGCGAGGAGGCCGGGACCGTCGTAGAAGGTGTGCACCATGACGCTGGTGTTGTGCGCATTCGCGAGCGCAAACACCTTCCGCAATTCGGTGATGCCGCCCATCTTCGCCGGGCTCGGCTGCACGAAGTCGACCGCACCGGCGCGAAGCAGTTGCTGGAATTCCATCAGCGTCGATGCGTTCTCCCCGGCCGCGATCGGAATGCCAGCCTCGCGTCTCAGACGCGCGAGGCCCTCGAAGTTCTCCGGTGGCCACACCGGTTCCTCCAGCCAGCGGAGCTTGTAGGGCCGCAGCTTCTCGGCCATGTCGAGCGCCTGCCGCACCGTCCAAGGGCAGTTCACGTCCAGGGTGATCTCCACGTCATCGCCGGCTCGCTGCCGGGCGGCCTGGACCGCAGGGAGCTCGACCTCATGCAACTTGAGACGCCGGTAACCCTGCCCCAGTGCACGTTCGACGTTCGCCGCCACCGTGTCCGGATCGGTATAGCGGATCAGGCTGGCGTAGCAGTCGAGCGCCTTGGCGTCGGCGCCGCCCAGGAGTTGATGCACCGGCTGACCCGCTGCCTTGCCGGCAATGTCCCAAAGAGCGATGTCGATGGCGGACAGGCCGAACATGATGGCGCCGCTGCGCCCGAAGATGTGAAGCTTCCTTTGCAACTCCAGCATCAGCTTTTCGATCTGCGAAGGGTCGCGTCCAATGCACAGCGGCGCGATGATCTGCTCGATCGCCACCTTCACCGCGGGGATCGACGTGAAGCCAAACGATTCGCCCCAGCCGACCAAGCCGCTGTCGGTAGTGACCTTGACCACCAGCGAATCGACCGTCTTGAGATCGCCGTCACCCCACGCGCCGACGTCCGACTTTCCGCCCGCCGTGAACGGAATGCGCAGCGCGATGGCCTCGATGTGTTCGATCTTCGTGTTCATGCGAGGCATCCTACAAATTGCACGGCTGCAGAAGAATCCATTCTGGGCGGCATTCAGTCTTCCGCACCGCGGAAGAATCACGGACCCGGACATGGTCGGCTATGCCATGGTGCCGGTGGCGGCCCGTCACCGCAAGACAGGAGGCCGGGCAGGCTCGTCATCGCGGGCATCGCGGCGCCGCCCTGCCCTGCCGCCCCTCGCCCTGGCATCGCCCCACCCCGCATCCCCTCGCCTCGCCTCGCATCGTTTTGTCACTACTGGCGGTGACGCTTTCGTCCCCAACCCGGACACGGAAAGGAGACCTTGAAGATCCACATGCAGGAAAGCAAGGGCCATCCCAACACCAACACCTGAGACGGCTGCTGTCCGCGCAACAGTCGTGGGTTCGCCCCGGCCGGAGCCCGTGGAACAACTTCCTCATTTAGGTTCAACGGTTGGCTCGAACTTTTATCGTTACACGACAACAGGTTAGCCGACTGTCCAGCCGCTAATCGCAAAATGTTTCACGGAAATCAGCTTCTGAAAGGAGTTTCGAGGAATGTGTTCTAAGTGAAACAAGGAATTCGGTTACCAAGTAACCATATATGGGCGTGGGGCTAGCCCAATGGATGCGCCGAGGCTCCCGCGTTCGCCGATCCCTTGAATGGTCGGAGGGAAGGCGTCAGCTCTTCCGCTGTCGGACGCTGCACACCTTGCAGGGTTTTCAGTTTGCTGACGCGGCTGTTCGGCGATCCTGCGCCAGCCCGGTCCGCGTTGATTGGGCGCCGCAGTGAAGTCCCGGGTCTGCCTACCAGCCGGGTGGGCGCGCTGTGGCCACACTTGACGGACACCAAGGCCGGGGTCGTGCCTGGCGGCGATGCGAGCGACAGTCTCGACCAGGGGCAAATTGACCTTCACCACAACTCCGCTTTCCTTCTGTTCTCCCCTCGGCGCAGATGTCAAGGAACTGCGGCCTCGTCGGCCCTTTGCGCCAGATTGCTGACAAGCATGAATCGTTGTCTGTATGAAAAATGGGCCAGATCAGGCGCTGAGCCGCCCGGCGTGCCAACCCCCGCATCCCCAGGGCTGGAAGATGGCGGTCTGACCAGAGCAAGGCTGCGCTTCTGAGGCCCGACGGCCGCCGCTTCAGTTTCCCGGGGCAAAGCGAGGTGCGATTGGTTTAGCCGGTTCAGACGTGTCTGTGGCTGACGTGTCTGACGGTCAGACACGCTTCCATCGCAGCGCGTTCACCGAGAGCCCTGCCTTGAGTGATTCGGAACGTCTGACGGTCAGACTGGACGGCGACGCCGGTGAGCTTAGTCTCCTCGCGACCCAGCACTCCGCGGTCCGCGCCGGTGTCTGACGGTCAGACGCTCTGGCGGGCCAGTCTTCCTTCATTGGCTTTCAGCAAACTGGGCGCCCCATGCAGCGGCAGGCCTCAAGACCCCCTTCTACACCTTGGGGTTGCAGGATCGATTGATGAAGCAAACACAGCGGCGTCTGACCGTCAGACACCGGGAGCAAAGACTGGTGCGCGGTCGCCGCGACGCCCTCCCCTCACCCCTTGAAGGGCCCCCTGGATTGCTAACGAGCATGAATCGAATGTGCGCGGGAAATCGGATAGGTCAAGCGCTAAGTCGTCCGACGCGCAGTCGCAACGAGTCACCCAAGCGTACTGGCCACGCACCGGGAGCCTGTTGCCTCTGGCGGTATCACCGCTTGAGGTTTCCTGCGTCGAAGCCAGGAGTGTCTGAATTCGCCATCTCTTTCCTGTCTGACGGTCAGACAGGACGGAGGATGGCGGGGGCTTCGTCCCTCTCACCCAGCACGCTGCGGGCTATGGGCGGACCGGGTGTCTGACGGTCAGACGCTCTGGCGGAGGTTTCCTCCATGGACGGTCAGCCAGATGGTGGTCGCCTCATGCAGCGCTGGGCTGCGAGACCCCAATCTGCACCTTGGGGTTGGGAATCTCTTGATCAGGCAACGCAAGGGTGTCTGACGGTCAGACACCAGGAGCAAAGGCGGGCGTGCGGGCACCGCGCCGCCCTCCCCCTCACTCCTTGAAGAGCCCCTGAACAAACTTCAGCAACTCTTCCTCTGCGTCACCAGAAAGCGCGCCCGCCTTGACTTTCAGCGTCAGCCCGCCCTTCCCATCGCGGCTGAAACTTCCGGCCACCTTTCCGCGAGTCTTGAAACGCACCACCTCGGCATCCGCGGCCGCATTGGGCCCTGCGAGCAGCTGGCTCAACACGGCCTTGGGGGTCCGGCTTGCATCGCCCAGCGCGATGATTTCCTTCGCGCGTGCAAGCACAACCTCTCGATCTTTTTCCAGTGCGTTGGTCAGCTCAGGCGCCCAGCGATACTGAAGGCTGTGCGGGCGCGGAAACGCTTCCACAACCTCTTCCGGGAGCGCTGCCAGCTGGACTGCCACCGCAACCATGCTGGTGTTCGCCCCGATTTCCTGCGCCATCTTTCGAACCGACGGGTACAGGCCAAGCTCGAGGGCCCGCTGATACATACGGCCTTGCTCCCAAGGCGAAAGGCTTTCGCGGTCCCGATTCTCACGATCCATCTCCGAGAAGAGCTCCTGGTCGTCGAGCTCGGCGACCGTGGCAACGACATCGGTCTTGAGTTCGAGGCATGCGCGGTGGCGGCGATGCCCAAACACGATCTCGTAGTCATGGGCGGGATCTCCGGTCACCGGGCGGACCTTTATAGGCTGTACGTTTCTGCCAGCCTGGGCAATCTCCTCGCGCAGGGATTCGAACGCCGGGTCCGAGAACGAACTCGGATGTCGATTTGCATATTTGCTTGCACGGATCCGCGTCGGATCAAGCAGTTCGACAAACTCACGTTTCTCCAATACCGCAACCTTGTCCTTCAGCGCGCGGTTCTCTTCTTCGACGCCACGCCCCATCGCCAGCGAGACCGAAATCGCACCGATGGCAGTTCGCGGCCGGTCATCGGCTTTCGGCTTCGCTGTTTCTTCGTCGTCGACGCTATCGAAGTCGATCCCGCTGCCCTTCTTGGTCACCTTGCTCATGCTGCCACCTCCGACTCGCTGGTCTGCCGCAACCAGGCGCCGACCATCTGCGACTCCACCGTCTCAACGAATTGCTCGTATGCGTCCACTGCGCGCTTGATGGTTCGCGAGCTCGCCGAGCCGGGCTTGAGGTCATAGATTGACCCGAACTCCGCACTGGCCGTTGCCGCAGTGGCTGTCTTGGGAATCTCGATCGGCAGGACCTTGGAACCGTACGCTGCACTGATCCATTCACGAACCACGTTGGTCGCGATGTCACTCGAGTCGACCTTGGACAACAGCACGTCGACAAACTCGAAGGTCTTCGTGCGTCCGCGCTCGGTCAGCTGCTTGGTCACTTCGTGAAAGAGATCCCAGAACTGGACGCTCGAAGCGAAGTCCAGAGCATTCGGGGGCAGGGGAGTGATGATCCCGTCCGCTGCCATCATCGCGTTGATCGTCACGTACGACAGGGCAGGGGGCGTATCCATGATGATCACGTCGTAGTCTTGCCGCGCCTGTTCAATGCCGTAATGGATGACGTTCCAGAACTGGAAGCCTTTCGAGGCCTCGTCCTTCTGGCGACTTGGCAAGGTGAACTCGGCGCCGAAGAGCTGCGACGTTGCCGGGACAAGGCTGATGCCGTCCCAGTAAGTCGGTCGGATCGCGTATTCGATGCTCTGCTCGTCACCCGTGCAAAGCGGCAGGATGGTCTCGTTCCCCTCGACCTCGGCATCCGGCAGGATCCCGAAAAGGGTGGTCATGCTCCCTTGAGGGTCGCAATCGATCACCAGGACCTTGTGTCCTCGCAGGCTCAGCCCTTGTGCAAGGGTCACAGCGGTCGTGGTCTTGGTGACCCCACCCTTGAAGTTCGCCACCGCGATCACGATCGCCTCGGACCCGTTGGGGCGTAGCCGGCCAGCGCGCAGTTCCCTGGCCCACTGCCGCGTTTCCGAAAGCAGGAACTCACGCCGGCTGCCGGCCGCATTCATGGTTCCGGCGGGAAGCGTCCCGCCTTCTTTTTTTGCGCGGTAGTCGACCTGGCGTGTGTCGAGCCCCACCAAGGTGCCCACCTGCGCGGAAGAGAAGCGGGGCGCCTCCTTGGCAACGTTCGGCGCTAACATGGCTTTGCGCACCCGACTGAGGATCTTCCGCGCTCGCGCCGCCTGATCCCCAATGTCTGAAAGCTCGACGCGCTCACGACCTTCTACAAGAATATTTGCCACGTTAATCCTCAATGTGATGTTTGGCGTGATTCTACGTTTGAAGAGGTTCTCGATGCCAAATCTACAATCGAGTTTGAAGCGCCAATCAAAGCCACACATGGCGGACACTGCCGATTTCCCTTGGATGGAGCCCAGATCATCAGCCAGGATCTTTTAGAACCCCTTCGAGAAATTCAAAGATTAGCGATCTAAAATAGTCAACAAAATCAATGACTTACGAGATATTCTGTCCGGCATATGTGGCGATCCCGTCCGCCAAGTGTGGCCCGCGCGTCCGCGTGGCGTGGCTCACCCGTCCGTCAACTGTGGCCCCCGTCCGTTAAAAGTGGCCCCACTTGTGCACAGCTGGGGTGCACTCACGCGTTCGGAAGCCGTCCGCCAAGTGTGGCTTTGCATCGACTGGGCGGTGGACGCCCTTGCCGTGCTCGGCAGATTGCATCTCGGCGCAGCCCTTGTGCGGGCCAAATGCGCCTGTCCAAGCGACTTGGACGTTAGACTATGGACATGCCCACCGGTCACCAGGTGTCCTTCATCCCCGCCGACGAGAATCCAGTCTCGCCGGCAGCCAGGATATTGACCAAATCCGTCCATGCGCTGGCCATCGAGCCACTCAACATGGCGCTGACGGTCACCGGGCGCAAGGCGTACAACGTGATGCTGTACATCTCGCAGCACTCGAGTCCCGACCCGGAGGGCTGGTACTCATCGCCGGTCAGCGCAATCCTCAGGGGCTACGGCTCGACCACGAAAGCGTCCGAGCGGCTGCAGCGCTATATCGAACAGATGGTGACGACGGCGGTTGTATGGCGGCCATTGGCCGCGAGCGAGCAGGGGATGCTGTTTGCCCCTGACAGCGATATCGACCCGGATGCGCCAGACGCCCTGCCAGCCAACGCTCGAACTCGGTTGGCCGACGATGATGAGGCGAGGACGTTCCCACTCCTTGCGGAAGCCCGGCTTTCTCGCCGCAACGGAGAGGCCTGGGTCAAATGGGTCTATCCGCCGTCCATCAAGGAGCAGTTGATCCATCCGGATCGGTACGCCCAGGTGGAACTCCAATCGATCGCGCTGCTGACGACCTACACATCGGTTGCGCTCTACGAGATCTGCGCGCGATTCAAGACCAGCCCGGGTGCGCTGACCAATCGCGCGTCGCCTGATTTCTGGTGTCGCGTCCTCCGTGAAGGAGGCGACATCAAGCCGAGGGAATGGCGCAAGGTCAAGAACGAGCTCGTGGTCCCCGCGATCGCCGAGATCAACGAGGTGAGCGAGATCAACATCGAGCTCATCGAACACAGGCCAGGCAACGCCGTAGTGGCCGTTCAGTTCAGAGTCACGAAGAAGCCGAGGGATCGCGATCGCGCGAAGGGCCCGACGGACGTCGCGCAGGTGCTGCGCGCGGCCAGGCTCGAGATCCGGGAGGCAGATTTCGACGCGCTCATCACCAAGTACGGTGCGTTCAAGGTTGCCGAAGCACTCGATGCACTCGAGTCGTATGTCAACGACCCCACTGCGACGAAGATCGTCAACAAGACGGCCTACCTCCGCACGATTCTCGCCAACCGCTATCCGGACAACCAGGCAGAGATTCTGACGCCGCAAGAGGCCGCATCCGCCGCGCCGGTGCAGCAGGCGATCGACGGCGACAGTCGCGAAGATCTCGTGAAGAAGTGGGTTGCCGGTCGCTTCAAGCAACTCAATGCCGAGTTCGGTCAGCTCTCTGAGGACGAGCGAGCGCGGTGGATCGACGCCACGGCGACCAGGTTCACCACGCCGGCCGTGAAGCGCCGTCTCGACAATCGTGACTGGGTGTCGCCTCTGGTGAACCACTTGGTTCTGGACGCCTTTGCGATCGGCACCTACGGAAGCGGATGGAAGACTCCCACCGAGATGGACCTGACGATGTTCAAGGTCGCGGAGGCACGGCGGTCTTGATGCGCGGTTGAGTGCGAGCGCAGCGTCGTTCTCCCTGCATTGAAGGGCAGGGCGGCAGGAACAACCGCAGACCGAAGGCGACGCGCCCCCTCGGGTGCGACCTCTCAGGCACGGCTGTCCGCGAGCGCCGGTCTCGCTGCGCGGGACGAGAGCGTATTGATGGCCGCAGCCGTAAGCGCCAGCAACGCCCCCACTGCCGCGAGCCCGATCCAGGCCCCTCGGTGCGCCCCATAACTTCCCAGCGCGGCGCCGGCCGCACCGCCGAGGAAGTAGGACCCCATGAACACCGTGTTGAGTCGGCTGCGCGCCTCCGGGCGCAGCGCGTAGACCCGAGCCTGGTTCGCGACGAGGCCGGCGCGGTTGCCGAAGTCGAGCAGCACCATGCCGATGATCAGCCAGCCCAGGCCGTGCCCGCTGGCGGCAATGAAAGCGAAGCCGATGGCGAGGGCGAGCGCACCTGCAAGAAGCATGTTTCGCGCGTCAAGGCGATCGACCAGTGCGCCGATCCGCGGCGATGCGGCAATGCCCAGCAACGCGACCAGCCCGAACGCGCCGATGGCGGCGGGACCGAACTCGTAAGGCGCTTGCGCCAGCAGCGCCGCGAGCGTTGCCCACAGCGCGCTGAAGGCTGCGAACATCATGAAGGCTGCTGCCGCCGAGATGCGCAGCACGCGCTCCTCGCGTACCAGGCTGCCCAGCGAGCGAATCAGGCGGCCGTAGCTGATCGTCGCCAGGGTCGTGACCGTCGGCAGCTTGCCGGCGACGATGGCCAAGAGCGCCACGTCGACAAGCGCAGCCAGTACGAAGACGGTCCGCCAGCCTGTAGCCGCGCCGATGAAGCCGCTCGCTGTGCGCGCCAGCAGCAATCCGGCGGACAGGCCGCTGAGCAAGATGCCAGCGGTGCGGCCGCGCGCCGCAGGCGGCGCCAGGCCCGAGATGGCAGGGATGATGATCTGCGCGGTGACCGCCGTCACCCCGACTGCGAAGCTGGCCGCGCACAGCAGCGCGAAGCTTGGCGCTGCTGCGCAGGCGAGCAGCGCGATGGCGTTCGCGGCGACGGCCAGCGTTGCGAGCTTGCGCGGCTGCTGGCGGTCGGCAAGCGGCACGATGAGCAACAAGCCGACCGCATAGCCGAGCTGCGTCAGCGTGGCGATCAGGCTGGCGTGTGTCGGTGCCACGCCGAACGAGGAGGCAATCTGCGGCAGCAGTGGCTGGTGGTAGTAGATGGTCGAGACCGCAAGCGCGCAGCACACCGCCATCAGCGCGACCAAGCGACCGGAGAGCCCGGTCGCACCTTCAGAGGTGCTTGACATGGCGCGGTCCGTTCAACCTTGCTGCAGCGTCTGGATGAGCTCGCGGGTGTTCACGATGCTGTGTGCGTACGTGGGGCCGTTCAACTCGTGCGCGGCATGCATCATTTCGCGCTTGAACGCGGCGGTGGCGTCCTTCACCAATGTCACGTGATAGCCGAGTTCCTGCGCGTAGCGCGCAGTGGTCTCGACGCATGTGTTGGCCAGCAGGCCCACCACGATGACATGCGAGATGCCGTGCTGCTTCAGCTGGAAGTCCAGATCGGTGTTTGCGAACCCGCTGGAGGCCCAATGCTCGTGGACGACGATGTCGTTGCCTTGAGGCCCGAAGTCGGGGTGCCACTCCCCGCCCCAGCTGCCCTTGGAGAACGTCTTGCGGGTCATCAGCAGGCGCTGTGTCGGGCTGGGGTGGCACCAGCACTCGTAGTCGCCGGGCTGCCAGCGGCGGTGCGGGACGATCACCTTCTGAATGCCGGCGTTGCGTACCGCGCTCTGGATCGCACGCAGGTTGGCCAGCAGATGCACTTCCTCTGCGATCGGCTGGATGGCCGGCCAGAGCTTGCCGCCTTCGGAGAGAAAATCGTTGTAGGGGTCGACGAAGAGAAGGGCGGTCTTGCGAGCGTCGTAGTGGGTTGCATCCATGGCGGAGTTCCTATTTTTTCAGTGGGATAAGGGCCAGTCACCTGGCCCGGCTGTGTCAGGAATTTAGGCCTCATGCCCGCGAAGAAAAATGGGGTACTCGAAGACGCAGTGTCTCAATCCGCAGCACAGTGGCGGGGCGGGGCCTCCAGCGTCCGCGCGAACAGCTCAGCTGCCCAGTCGATGAATACCCGCAGCTTGACGCTCACGTGTCGATTGGGCGGATAGACGACGTACAACGGCCACGCACCGGCAGACCACTCCGGCAGGACGGCGGTCAGGGTGCCCGCCGCCAGATGCGGTGCAGCCATGAACGGGGCGGTGCGGGCGATGCCCAGGCCCGCCAGCCCGGCTGCCAGCATGGCGCCGGAGTCGTTCACCGCGACGGCCGACCGCGAATGGACCTCGTATTGCTCGCCGCCCCGCTGCAGCACATACGTCGAACGCTCGGTGCCGTGCGCGAAGTAGCTGATCACATGGTGACGACCGTCTTCGAGGTCCGACGGATGTTGCGGCATGCCGTGTCGCTTCAGATAGGCAGGGGACGCGCACACGAAGCGATCGATCTCGCCGATGCGCCGTGCCACGAGCGACCGGTCTGTGACCTCTCCCGCGCGAAGCACGCAGTCCACGTTCTCGCCGATCAGGTCGACGGGCTTGTCGCTCACTCCGACATCGATATGAATGTCGGGGTAACGCGCGCAGAAGTCCGGGAGCGCTGGTATCAGGATGAGGCTGGCAATCGCTGACGGGGCGTCGACCCTCAGCATGCCGCGGGGGGTCGCCTTGGCTTGCGACATGCTCGATTCGAGTTCCTCGAGGTCGTCGAGTAGGCGTACCGCGCGGTCATAGTAGGCGGCACCGTCCGGCGTGACGGTGACCCGACGCGTCGTGCGGTTGAGCAACTGCGTCTTGAGTTCTTCCTCCAGGAGTTGCACCAGGCGACTCATCTGGCCCTTGGGAACACCGAGTGAATCCGCCGCCTTGGTGAAGGTGCCAGCTTCGACGACTCGCACGAAGGCCCTCATCGCGCTGAACTTGTCCATGGTCAGTCCTCTCTTCCTCTCACCGTGCCAGTCCGCCGAACAGACGGCGGATCCGCATTGTCGTGAGGATCGAGACGCGCCGTCCAGACCGGGCTGATTGTCAGCGATAGCGATGCGGTTCTGGATGTCGTTTGACATCCATTCAGGATGTCATCTAACATCCAGATCATCTGAAATCACGGGGAAATCGCTCTCATGAGACTCGAAGGAAAGTTTGCTCTGATCACCGGCGGAAACAGCGGCATCGGACTGGAGACCGCGCGCCTCCTCATCCATGAGGGTGCGCGCGTCGCGATCACGGGCCGTGACCAGGTCAAGCTGGATGCGGCGGTGAACGAACTCGGTCCGAATGCGATGGGCCTGCAGGCCGACGTCGGAAGCGCATCGGGCATGGCCGAAGTGGCCGCCGCCGTGGCGCAGAGATTCGGACACCTGGACATCCTCTTCGCCAATGCCGGAACAGGGGGCCCAACGCCCGTCGACACTACGACGCCGGATCATTTCGAAAGCATCATTCGAACCAATCTGACCGGCGTCTTCTTCACGGTCCAGTCCGTCGTGTCCCTGCTCGCCTCGGGCGCGTCGGTGATCCTCAACAGCTCCGTTCATGCCGTCCTTGGAGCACCTCACTACTCTGCCTATGCAGCCAGCAAGGCAGGCGTGAGGTCCATGGGCCGCGTGCTTGCTGCCGAATTGGCGCCGCGCGGGATCCGCGTCAACGTCGTCACGCCCGGCGCCGCCGATACGCCCATCTGGGACAAGCTGGCACCGGGCGCCGAAGCGCTCGCCGCCCTGCACAGGAGGATCGCGGAGCGGGTTCCACAGGGTCGGATCGGCCAGCCACAGGACACCGCCAAGGCCGTTCTCTTCCTGGCGTCGGATGATTCGTCGCACATCACGGGCACGGAGATCGTGGTGGATGGCGGGGCGACCGGTGCTCCGGCCGGATCACCGATCTATCGAGGCTGAGAACGCAGGCTGCGCGCAGGGCTCATGGCTGCGCAACCGAACGCGAGGACGCATGGTCGAGCGAAGTCGGTGTCAGCGCGCCTGCTCGACAGCCCGCAGCGCCGCCTGCATCGACTTGGCCATGCTCTTGACGTCCCGGCGCGAAGAGTCCAGCACATCCCTTGACAGAGACGGATCGTCGATAGCCCGAGCGACCGTCAGTGCCCCGATCATCGCATTCATCAACGTGGCGGCATGACGATCGGCTTGCACGGCCGGACCGCCGAGATTCGTGGCAACCCACGCGCGTCGCCTCTGATACTGGACCGTGAATGCCGCCTTCACCTCGGCGCTGGCGCGGCCGAACTCCGCGCCCAGTGCAGCCATCGAGCACCCGGCCGCCGTGTGGTCACGATGCTCAAGGCTAAGGTAGGCGTCGATGAAGCTACCAATGGGGTCCCCGCGCGAATGCGCTGCCACAGCAGCAAACCGCGCCTCATCCTGGTCGAACGCGTGCGAGACAGTCTCGGCAACAAGCGCATCACGCGACTTGAAGTGCTTGTAGAAGCCGCCGTGAGTCAAGCCTGCTTCCTTCATCAGTTCAGCAAGCCCAATGCCGTCGAGCCCGCGCGCCTTGAACTGTTCCGCCGCTACCTCGAGGATACGGTCATGAGTCGTCGCCTTGTTCTCTCTGGAATGTCCCACTGCGTGTCGCCGATGGCTCGAGCACGTGCCCGCAGTGACGATTATCTTTGACATCCAGAGATGCGCGATCACATTCGGCCGCGAGGTCAGCCGCCAGTTCAGCGTGTCTCACTGGTCGAAGCCGCGGCTCAGCCTTCCGGAATCTGGCTCGCGGCGCTCGTGTTGGAGGGAGTGCCGCTCCCGCTGCCCTGACCCTCCTCATTGTGACGGTACTCCTGTCTGGCAACGGTCAATACCCAGAGCGCCCGACACTGACCCACGATCAGCAGTGCGAGCATCAGCACGCCCCAGGCGCCGAAGTCCTGGCGCTCACCCGCCAGCGCTTCATGCAGCAACGACCCTGCGGAAGCCATGGCGACCAGGCAGGCAAGCAAACCAGCCAGGTCGAGAGCCAATTGAAAGACGTATTTCATGATGAAGCTTGGTCAATAGTGGGTGTCGTAGCCTCGCACTGGGCCCCCTGCGTGCTCAATCCGTCTTTGGTCGGACGTCGTCGTCAGCCCTTTTGGTCTCTCGACACATGCTCGCGGCGTCCGGCCAAAGACGGACGAAGTCATAGCGCCGAAGGAAGTGGGCAATCGGCTGTCCAGGCAGAAAACTTCCCCCGTCATCTGATTGCGCACCGCTTGATGAGGGTCCTTCGACCCTGGCGGTGCTGCACGCCGAGGATGGCGGGAGTACGAATGATGAAGCGATTTGTCCTGACGACATCGGTCGTCGCCGCCCAGTTGCTCGCGGCCAGCGCCTCGGCGCAGTCTGCCATCGCCGAGTGGCCACCATCCGCGATCGAACGCCACGCGAAGGCCTATGCAATCGCTCGACACCTGGAGGTCGACGCAAGCGCTCCGATGCAGCGCCTCAAAGCCGCCAACTCGCCCGCCGACGCTGCCCGAGCAACAACGCGCTTGGCGGCCCTGGAACCGTCCGGGTCGGCGCGGTGGCTGCAGGAAGACGAATTCGCCGAGAACGACACCAGATCGCAGGTGACCACGGTTGACTTGCTTCCAAGGCACTGAAAGCGACACCGATTGGGTACATGAAGCGCTCAAGTCCACCTGCTGAAGCTTGATTGCAAGCGATGCTGTATGGGCCACCGGCGGTCATGCCGGGCGCGAAGTCGCGCGGATTGTCGTGCGGGGGCGAGGTCAACGCCCCCGAGCACGGGCCCCTTGGGAACAGCCTGAAAGGCCCAAAGTGCGGAAGCCAGTGATCGATCAGGGCCATCGGGTCCGTCGACGATTCGTGATCCGCATGAATCGATTGCAAACCGTTCAAGGAGCAAGAATGCAAAGTTACCAACGATCGACAGAAGCCATCGACGCTTTGACGCCGGAACAGTTCCAGGTGACTCAGCTCGATGCGACAGAACGACCCGGGACTGGCGCCTACCTCGCCAACAAGGAACCCGGAATCTACGTCGACGTCGTCTCGGGCGAGCCGCTTTTCGCGTCGACCGACAAATACGAGTCTGGCTGTGGATGGCCGAGCTTCACCAAGCCTCTCGTGCCAACCCACGTCAACGAATTCATCGACCAGTCGCATGGCATGGTCCGCACCGAGGTACGCTCGAGCCATGGCGACAGCCACCTTGGACATGTATTCGAAGACGGACCCTCTGATCGGGGGGGGCTGCGCTATTGCATCAATTCGGCGTCGCTGCGCTTCGTCCACAAGGACGACATGGAGGCCCAAGGCTACGGCGCGCTCTTGGATCAAGTGAAGGACATCCAATGAAAGAACAGCGCGCCATTCTCGCCGGCGGGTGCTTCTGGGGCATGCAGGATCTGCTTCGCCGCGTCGACGGCGTGATTTCCACCCGTGTGGGCTATTCCGGCGGCGACGTTCCGAATGCCACTTACCGTCATCACGGAACCCACGCCGAGGCGATCGAGATCGTCTTCGATCCAGACCGCCTCGCGTACCGACAACTTCTCGAGTTCTTCTTTCAGATCCACGACCCCACGACAGCGAACCGGCAAGGCAACGACCGTGGATTGAGCTATCGCTCCGCAATCTTCTACACGAACGACGAGCAAAAGCAGGTGGCGCTGGACACGATCGCAGACGTCGACGCGTCCGGGGTGTGGCCGGGAAAGACGACCACTGAAGTTGCGGCCGCTGGACCATTCTGGGAGGCCGAGCCCGAGCACCAGGATTACCTCGAGCGAATTCCGAACGGTTATACGTGCCATTTCATACGACCCGAGTGGAAGCTTCCCATGCGGGCGAAGTGATCCTGCGCTGGCGGCACCTGAGGCACGAGGGCAGGGCGATCGGGTGAACGGCCCGACGCACTTGCGCCATTCAGTCGTTGAGCGACACGTCAGACGGTGGATCTTTCCGACCTCCAAGATCTTCAAGGCCGTCGTAGAGCAGGGCGGCTTTGTCCGGTCTGGACGCCGCGTTGCTTGCCGCACTGGTGGATCACAGCATCGGCGCGGCATTCGTCGCAGAGCCTGCAAAGTCCGGGCGTTTCTCGATCGCCTTCGCGTTCGAGAAGCGGAAAGTGCTCGTCGCTGCGCTGGGGCATGCACTCGTCACGGGCGCGGCTCTAAGGAGCGCCACTGATCGGACTTCGCAAGGGGTGCGCTTACCGGCGCGTGCTCGAGCAATGGCTCGGAGGCGAACGTCTGGCGACCATGCGGGTCGTGGAGCCGGGTTCGTACCACGCGATCCTGGCCTGCGTCGCTGCTGGATCCAGTTTCGCCGTCATACCCGAATTGTTGCCGGTCCCTCTACCTGAGCATTTCGCGGCGCACGACCTGCCGGTCATCATCGGCTTGCGCAAACTTCTGGCGTCCGGCGCGGGGCAGCGACCTCGCGAGTCGACAGCGGTCGGGTTTCACCGAGGCAGGCCAACCCTCGCGCCACGAACTCAATCGCTCGCGAGGTGGGTGGGCCGGACCGGTGGATGCCTCGAGGAATGATGCTCGTTGCTCTACCTGTCTGTGGATGCCACTGCGTGATACTCGCGCATCAAGGTCGTCACCAAGTCCCCGGCGGGCAGGGCGCGCGCCAGCGGCGCGCCCTGCCCAGCCCACTGTACTGCGAAGTCGTGATTGGAGCGACTGCTCGCTGCCGCATAAAGCGCCTCGGCTGCGTCGTACGCCATCGGATAGTCTGGTATGTCAGGGGCTGAAGGGCCGCGGATTTCTGTCATCAACCGATTGGCCAGGCCTCGGGCCGGACGGCCCGAGATCGCCGCCGAAATTTGCGTGCTGTGCGTGCGTTCGCTCTGCATGGCAGCTCTGTACCGGGCATTGGCGCCGGACTCCGGGGAGAGGATGAATGCCGTCCCAAGTTGAACGGCTGCGGCCCCCAGTTGCAACGCAGCGGCGATGCCCTTGCCATTCATGATCTCTCCGGCTGCGATGACTGGCACAGGGCAGGCGAGGGCCACCAGCTGTATCAGGGCGAAGGTGCCGATGTTCCGATCATGGGAAGGTCGAACACACCGCGGTGCCCGCCTGCCTCGGAACCTTGTGCGATCACCGCATCGACGCCCGCCTGCGCGGCCTGCATCGCCTCCTCGGGGGTTGTTACGCAGGCCAGCGTCGCCAGACCAGCCACTCGCAGCGCGCGAATCCACGATGCATCCGGCAGACCGAAATGAAAACTGACCACGGCGGGCTGCTCGCGCAGCAGCATCTCCAACATGTCCTCGCTGTTCAGAAAGCTGCGATAGACCTCGGCGAGGAAAGGGCGCGGGCCCGCGCCGAACTCGGCGAATCGTGGTGCCAGGTGCGCAAGCCAAGCGGCCTCGCGTGCCGAATCCGAAACGGCCGGGCGGTGGCAGAAGAGGTTGACATCGAAAGGGTTGCGCGTCAGCGCGCGCGTTGCCTGGATCATGGCTCGCGATTGGGATGCGTCGCTGGCGATCTGGCCAATCGAGCCCAAGGCTCCCGCATTGGAAACGGCCGCGGCAAGTTGCGGCGTAGAGACGCCCACCATGGGCGCCTGAACAATAGGATGCTGAGTACTCAGCAGTTGCAGCAGGTCGTTGGTGCGATTCATCGGTTCTCTCCGATCAGGGGTGAAATGTCCCGACGTCAGAGCTGCAGGAACAAGATGGTTGCACCTGCCAAGACTCTTTCATCAAGCGCTCGCCGACCCGAGTGCACGGGCCCTCGCACGAAGCGGGAATCGTCTTGCCGGCCTTGAACTTTGGAGCTAGTGGCCGATGTGCTTCAGACCGAATGACATCGGGCGCCTCCATGGCAGCATCTCTGAGTCCGCGCATCGATGCGCATCGTCCCAAGGACATCAGGAGAAATCTCATGGAAGCGATCCCCCTCAAGTCTTGCGTGTCCACGCTTGATCGAAGCAAGCAGACGCCGCGCGCACTCGGCTCCACTGCGGCCTTTCCTCCGTACGGCCCGCCGATTGGCGTGGCTGCGGCCCGCCTGATCGCTCGAGGTGTGCAAGACGAAGCAGGCAAGCACGGGTGGCGGATGACAGTGGCAGTGGTCGAGCCCACAGGTGACATCGTGCTGATGGAGAAAGGCGATGATGCCCAATACGGCTCGACGCAGCTTGCGTTGGACAAGGCGCGCACAGCGGCGATCTACAGGCGAAGCACCAAGTTCTTCGAGGATCAGGTGAAGGACGTCGCTCTGAACATGGCCACCGCGGCGCACATGGTCGCTCTGGACGGAGGGATGCCCATCATTGCTGATGGTCACTTGGTAGGTGCCGTAGGCGTCAGTGGAGAGCGGTCCGAAGAGGATGGGCAGGCCGCTGCCGCCGGGTTGGCATGCTTTTACCGCAGCCTGTCGGAGCCAGGGCTTCTGCCGCAGTCTTCCCAGGGCAGGGCAGATGCTTGACGCCGGAGTGTGTTGCACCTGACCGGGCCTGAACGGGTCCTGGTCGACAGCCCGACCAGCAAGACCACCGATCCTTGGCGACCGTCTCTGACGGCGTAGCCACGTGCGCGGCTTGCCTTCAGCGAGCAAGCGGAAGCCGATGTGGATGTCATAGCGCCAAACTCTTTCGCACCCCCACGGACCGACAGTGGCGCCAGCCGGTTCCGTGCCAGCGAGTCAAGCATGACCAGCGTGCCTCGTTCGCGACGGAACGTTTCATCGCAAGCGGCCCGACAAGCGACGCGCCGCAGGTGCAACGCGTCGTGGTACTCGTCTGCGTGATTTCCCATGGATAGTGAACGTGGCGGCAGGCCAGAAGTGTGTTGAAGCGAAGGCGGTGCAGACGACCCGAATCACCAAGTGACTGCCGCCGAATCCACACTGCCATCCGACCCGCCGCCTAAGGCCACAACGGCACGGCGAAATCTTGCAGGTGCCAAGCACCCCGATAGTGCGGGCCGTCCGCCACGTCGCCGCGCAGAACCGTGCGATGCGCTCAGTGCGCGCCACGTTGAAGAAATTGCGAGCATCGGCCTGAGATGGGACTCGGGCATGAGAATCGTCGGTTGCAGTTGTCGGTTCGGACCAGGAAGGTGACGCCTCGTCGGTTTCGACCCACGCGACCGGCAAGGTCGGCTTCAACGGCCTATCGATACCTTCAGACAATTGATGCGACTTCTCGCACGTGGTCTCATCAGCACCGTGGGTATTGCGCTGAAAGTGATTCGCTTCTTCCGCCGAACCCATTCGGCTCTCGGCGCGCACCCTCTTCACACCCCGCCAACATGACGATTCTTGCTCGATTTCGAGTCGGTCGGATCCTTCTTCACCTGATTGCCATGGCAGGTGACCGGTGTGTTCGATTTCACGTCGCAGGCATGCTGAGAGAGATTCCGTTCGTCGCGCCCGCGCCTCTTCCGAGCTGCATCGACGGCAGGACCCAGGGCCGGCGCGAGACCTTGCGCCGATGATTGTGAAGGGAGGTTCCGGCCCTGGTCCTGATGTCCAGAAAAACCGATACGAAAGGTCAATAGCCTGATGACCACACGGCTCCTATGCTTGACTCACCAGAAGGTCGATCTCGGAGTTCGACCAACCCTCCCCGTTCTCATTCGGCTCCGTTTCGAAAGCACTTCATGCAGGCGACCAGCACATCCGACGTCAATGGCCGCATCGTCGTCTCTGTCATCTTCGACGATCCGCTGGTTCGCGCCGGTGTCGCGGCCATCCTGGGCGTGCAGTCCGCATTTGCATTGATCAACGAGCAGGTCGTCTCGGGGGTCGGCTGCGAGGCGAGCTGGCGGCGGGCGCTTCCGGAGGTTGACGTGGTCGTCGCTGACTACAACAGTGCACTGGTCATCTGCGCATGGCTCAGGAAGGAAGCTTCCGGTCGGATGTCGCGGGTCAAGGTCATGATCATTTCGCATCGCGTTGGTGAGTCTGAAATTCTTCATGCGCTTGCACAGGGGATCCACGGCTACCTGCCGTTCGGCTGCCGGATGGAGGAAATGGCGGAAGCCGTGGTTGCCTTGCACGGCGGACAGCGGTACCTTGAGCGGTCGATTGCCAGGCGCGTGGCCGAGAGCTTCGACCATGAAGCGCTGACCAGCCGTGAAGCCGACGTGCTGCGCCTGGTCGTCGCCGGATACGCCAACAAGATGGTCGCCGAGGATCTGGATATTGCGATGGGAACCGTCAAATCGCACATCAAGTCGATTCTGAACAAACTGGGAGTGAGGACGCGCACCGAAGCGACCGCGGTGGCGCTGCGCCGGGGCCTGTGCGACATGGCCTTGCCCGCGTTGACGCCTGCGGACGCTCCTCACCTCGACGCCAGCGGCCGGGCTGCCATCCCCAGCGGGTCAGCCGCCGGCTGACCGAATTCACCCGAGAAGTCGCTCACGCAAGAACGCCTTGACGCGGCCCGCGACTTCCGTGAGGTGCGTCTCGAGGGCGAAATGGCCGGTGTCCAGAAAGTGCACCTCCGCTGCCGCGTTGTCCCTCCGGAACGCCTCTGCACCAACGGTGCGAAAGACGGGATCGTGCTTCCCCCAGATGACAAGCGTGGGGGGCTTTTGATCCTGGAGGTATCGGTGAATCCTTCGGACTATCAGCAGGTTGCTGAAGCAGTTCAGCAACAGGTCCAACTGGATTTCCTCGTTCCCTGGCCTTCGCAGCAGCGAGGGATCGAGCGCATACGCCTCAGGCGCGATCAGCGACTCATCGCCGACACCGCTCGAGTACTGCCGGATCACAGTGTCGACCTGAGCATGGACTGCCGGCCCCCTTCACGGGCCTCGTCCGACGGCTGGCGTCAGTGGACCATCACATCCCAGCGTTCGCTCAATCCCTCCTCGTACAGGTTGCTCTTGAGAGATCAAGCTCGTCACCCGCTCGGGCTTGGCAAGCGCCAGGCGGAGACCCACCGGTGCACCGTGGTCGAACACGTAGAGACCAAAGCGTGTGGGGAACGACCTTTTGCAAGAACGCCCCCATGACTCTCGCGAGATTGCCGAAGGTGTAGTTGAACTCCGTTTGGGGGCGGGCTGTCCGAAAAGCCGAATCCGGGAAGATAGGGGGCGATCCCATGGAAGTCGGTTGCCAGTATCGGCAAGAGGTGCCTGAACACGTGAGAGAAGGTCGGGAACCCATGCAGCAGCAACAGCGAAGGATTCGCACGATCGCCCGCCTCGGGATAGAACACCTTGATCGCGTCGATCTCGACAGTTCGGTGGTGCGTCATTTTTTCCTTTGGGCTGTGGAACAGGGAGAGGTTCGGTTCTGGCGCATTGATCGTAGAAGCTGACGCGCGCTGGGCCACCAATCCGGAGAGGTGCTGTCTGCTTCTATGACTTGAGGGCAAGCGGTGCCTGTCCAACCAGGCTGAGCTGGGGGCTGCACGGCCGCATCACCGATCGAGGTTCAGCTGCTGGAGGATCCGAGAAAGGGGCACGGTGAGTCTTCCTCCATCCCGGACTTCTGACACTGAAGACCTTCGTTCTTCCTGGACCTCGGAGAGATGCCAAGGGGTCGCATCCAATTCAAGATTCGCGTCAGACCGGTTCCGTAGCCGAGTGCCGATGGCCCCTCGGGCCCCTGACCCTTGCCCATGTCCAACCACCAAGCAGCTGTCGATCATGCCGTCCATTGATGCCACCGTTGGCGTATTCCCTGTCGCGCCGCCTCATGAACCTATCGACTTGCGTACACACGCCGGCTATGCCCGGGTGTTTGCACCGAGCCGGCTCAGCGTTGGGCTCATACTGCCATTGGAAACCCATCCTGACAGGCCCGCGCCTTCGATGTACCGGCATGTTGAGATGGCGCAGCGCGCGGAGCGGTTGGGTTTTGCATGCCTCTGGATGCGCGACATCCCCTTCTTCGATCCGAAGTATGGCGATGTGGGCCAGATCTTCGAGTCGTTGACCTACCTTGCCTTCCTGGCCGCGCAAACGAGCTCTATTGCACTGGGAACCGCAGGGATCGTGCTGCCCATTCGGGAACCGCTTTTACTCGCCAAGCAAGTGGCAACGCTGGACCAGCTCAGCGTCGGCCGCATGCTGCTGGGCCTCTCGTCTGGCGATCGGCCATCCGACTATCCGCTCCATGGCATCGACATGGCCACGCGGGGAGAGCGGCTTCGCGACGCCTACGCGGTTTACCGCTGCGTCACGGAGCATTCGTTCCCGTCCTTCGACTCGAGATGGTTTGGCCATTCCGAGGGGGAGGTCGACCTCGTTCCCAAGCCGCCGGCAGGCAGGACGCCGGCGATTGCCATCGGCCGAGGTCAGCAGAGCACTGCGTGGATTGCCGAGCACATGGACGGCTTCATCGCGTCCGTTCCGCCCCCGAGCGGAATCGAGCAGCTGGCGCAGGATTGGGCCGGTTTTGCCAAGACGACGGCGCTTTCGAAGCCGCTCGGAGTCGGCGGATTCGTTGATCTGGTGGACAAGTCGACGGCGCCGTTGCAGCGAATCCAGGGGGGCGTTCGGTGCGGAATTTCTGCCTTGTCGGACTACCTGGAGCAAGCCCAGGAGTTCGGCATCGCGCATTTCGCGATGAACCTGAGGGTCAGCCGGCGACCTTTCCAGGACGTCATGGATGAAATCGCAGATGGCGTACTGCGTCGCTTCCCTTCTCACGGGATCCCCTCGGCATCGCTTCGCGAGGATCCCGCCCTGCGTGACGACGGCGTGCTCGAGCGCAGCGCGTGAGGTCCCGGCCCATCGGCGCGAGACCCGATAGGTCTCGTCGCCGGCCTGTGGCAACTCCCAAGGAAGATGAGCCTATGCTTGCCAAAGATTGGAATCCGAACCCTGCGAAATCGCCGCGTGCAAGCGCTGCAAGTGCGCATCTCGTGCCTCCCGGAGCTTCTCAGGAAAGCGTCGACAGCAGAAGCCGGCGGCAGGGTCTGTGCGCCTGCGCAGGGCTGCGAGTCCTTGTCGAAGGCGAAGCGCAGACCGTGGTCGCATGCCATTGCCTCGAGTGTCAACGCCGCACGGGCTCGATCTTCGGCATGGGAGCCTATTGCCTTGATGAGCAGGTCGTTCTGACGGGTGACTGTCGCGAGTTCACCCGCTTCCTGGATACGAGCCACACAGTCACTGCACAGTTCTGCCCGTCGTGCGGAAGCACACTCATCTGGAGAAGCAGCCGCAGGCCCGGACTTGTGGGCGTGTCGGTGGGGGCGTTCGCCGACCCCCAATTTCCTTGTCCAAACCTGTCCGTGTGGGAGCAGACCAGGCACGGGTGGTTGGACATGGCGCCCGCTGAACGACGCCATCGCCGGGATGGCGCCTTTTAAACATCTGCCCCAAACGGCGTTCGTTCGCAGCCAGTGCTTCAGGGTGCGGTGCCGATGAGCGTCGAATTGGACGGGGCAAGGGAAAACACCGGAACGCGGCGTGGACCACCGTTCGAGCCGCACCACGCGCAGCGAGCGAACGGCATGCCATCGCGCGCTCCGCCCTCGGCTCCTCATCTGACCGGCGAGGCATCAATGAGGGCCGTGGACTCGCCTTGCTGCTCAGCGGTCTTTGGGAACACCCTCATCCAACAGCTTTCGAAGAGCGCGCGCCGTGTCGCTCGAGGAAGCGGGATTCTGTCCGGTGATCAGGCGGCCATCAGTGATGGCCAGAACCTTCCAGTTGTCCACTTTCTCGAAGAGTCCGCCCAGTCGTCTCAGTTCGTCTTCGACGAGGAAAGGCACCACGTTCGTCAGCTGAACCTCTTCCTCTTCGGTGTTGGTGAAGCCGGTGACACGCTTGCCATGGACGATGGATTCGCCCTTGTATTTCACGTGCCGCAACACGCCGGGTGCGTGGCAGACGGCTGCGACAGGCTTGCCGTTGTTGTAGAAGCTTTCAATCAAAGCGATCGACACAGGATCCTCGGCCAGGTCCCACATCGGGCCATGCCCGCCCGAATAGAAGACAGTGTCGAAGTCCGAGGCCTTCATGTCGGCCAGCTTCACGGTGTTGGCCAGCACGCCCTGGGTGGCCGGGTCGCCCTTGAATCGAGTCATGGTGTCGGTCTGGTTGCCCGGATCGTCGCTCTTGGGATCGATCGGGGGCTGACCGCCCTTTGGGGAAGCGACAGTGACATGATCGCCTGCGTCCCGGAAGACGTAGTAGGGCGCCGTGAATTCCTCGAGCCAGAAGCCGGTCGGCCGGCCTGTGTTGCCAAGGATGTTGTGCGAAGTAAGAACCATCAGTATCTTGTGCATGCGATTTACCTCAAAGAGTGAAACGGGTCGTCATCGGAAAAGCGAGCAGGGTGCTTGCGACACGGTTCTGGCGCCATTGTCTGAATGCGTTCTGCCATCCCGTGAGGATCTGATTGTTCAACCCATCGCTCGAATGGGAATCCGTATGAAGTGTCACTCGCACATCATCCGTAAGGCGTGCCGGTGCAACCTCACCCCGGGCAAGGGGCCGCCTGCATCAGGTTCCTGATGGGACAAAGATGATGAAGGCAGATCTTCCACGCGACAGCATGGCGTCGAGCCTCTGGGAGGATCAAGTCACCGCCTGGCTCGAATCCGGACCTGCCGACCCGGCCGGGTCATCCGTCGGCTGTCTCTTCGGCGGATGGATTTCCGAGATTCTTCAGATCCTTCGGCGACATGCCGTAGCGTTGCTTGATGGAACGGCTGAAATGCGCAGCGGTCGCGAAACCGCTTCGCGAAGCGATCTCCTGCACCGAGGGGCCACCCGGGCCTGCGCTTCGCAAGAGCGATTCGGCCCGATCGAGACGCGTTTCCCAGACATGCCGCATCAGCGATTCCCCTTGCTGCCGGAACAACCGCTCGAGATGCTTGGCAGAGACGTTGACCGCAGAGGAAACGCTGTGGATGTCGAGGTCGGACGAAGCGAGATGGGTGCGGACATATTCCTTCGCGCGGAACAAGATGGCTTGGGAGCTCCGACGCGATCCTCCTCCCGAGGCAAGGGCGACCTCGACCACGTCGAGCAACTGCTGCGCCATCAGCCTGCGCATCACTTGACCTGGCGCGTCTGCCTGATCGGCTATGCAGTGGATGAGAGCGCCTATCGCCTTGTAGTCGGGAGATCGTGGGTCCGCGATGAGCAATCCAGCGCCTGTTTGCCTCCAGCCCCTGTCTCGCAAGGTTGCCTTCGGAATCCTCAGGACAGTGAGGCAGGCACCCTCGGGCACCGTTTCGGTAAAACCCGCGCTGGGATCCACCGCCAGCATCTGCCCGACGCCGAAGCGCTCAGTCTGATGGCCATGTTCAACGATCACTTCTCCCGAAGTGATGAGTTTGAAGTACAGCCACTCGCCCTGCCAGGCGGGAGAGCTCTCGTCGGCCGGTGACAGTTGCAATGCGGCCAGTTCACCTCGGGTGATTCCTATGTCGCCTAGCAACCACCCCCTGACGTTCGATCCTCGTGACCTGATGTCATCGAACTTGCAGTTCAAGCCATGACCAAGATACATCACCTCGGACCAGGCTGCTGCGGCTTCGCGACCATTGCCGAAGCGAAGTGAATGGGTCTTGAATTTCATGGATGAGGGGCGCCCACACAAGATGAGGCAGGATCGACAGACCAGGGTCTAGCGCAGCCTCGCGTCGCGCGGAGGTTGCAGTGCCTGCGTCCAGGGAGGTCGAGATAACTTTGGACCAGGCAGGGATCTGCTTCGCTATCAAGGGTAAGAGCGTCGCGTGGCGAGTTCATCGAACGGACCGCGTCGCGGGGAAGTTCGGGGCCAGATGGTAACGCCGTGTGGCCTGGGCGTGCGATAGAGGCGGGTGCCGTGGCTCGAAATGCTCCTCCCGGACAATCACGACCGCTGGAAGGACAAATGGTTGCATGCCGCGAACGTACAGTTCTTGAAACGAGAGCAAGGGTGCCTGTCGATCACCGGAGGTCATCCACCCAACGATGGCACGTGTATGGATTCGGATGTGATGAAGACCACGGAAATACTGGATGTTGAGCAAGCCTTGATGTTGATCGAACACGTGCTTGTCCGGGGCGGTGACAACGGCGAACATCTGGTGGCTGCTTCAACTTCAACAGCCGGGGGCGACCGCTCCGATGCCCAACAGCGGCTTGCCCTGCGTAAAAGCCTGTTGGCGGCCGCGAATCTTCTGACCGTCGCTCATCGGCTGATGGAGCCGCCCGGAGATCTGTCCGGCAGAGATCTCGTGCTTCGATCCAAGGCCATGATCGAGAAGCTGAAGCTCTCGGCGAGAGGCGCCTACGAGGCTGGGCACTTGCTGGTCGGTGTCTCCACGAGCGCCCGAAACTGAATGGTTCGCCGCCAGCATCTGTCCGTTGGGGCTCAGCGGTTCAACGAGGCCGATGACCGGCCGGCGTTCAAGCGGGTTGTTGTTGCGCCCGTTCCGAGTAAATGCGCGTCTGGCCGCGTTCGTAGCGGCGCGCGTAGACGATCCCTGGATGGGACCGGTTCCCGCCTTTCGGAGCGAGAGGCGAGCAGATACCCGCCGACCACGAACAATGTAGCGCCAGCGACGTTGCCCGTGCTCACCCAGAACAAGTGCCGCAGTGCTCCAGCCATCGAGATCGCTGGTGTCGGACCCAGCAGGTCGATCGCGAGCGACGTCATGTTGGCGACGGAATGCTCGAATCCTGCCGCCACAAAAGCAAGCAACAACCACGCGAGGACGATGCATTTGGCCGCGTCACCCGCAATGCGCGCGCTGGTCCAGAGAGCCAGGCAGACCAGCCGGTTGCACAGGATTCCGCGGGCCGTCAGTGCGATGACGGGTGCGTTGACCTTGTGCAGGGCGAGTGCGTTGAGGTAGACGCCGCCATCGGGCAGGACGGACCCGCCGCCGTGCGATGAAAAGGCCCGCCAGGACGATGGCGCCTGCGAGATTGCCGAACCACACCAGCACCAGCATGCCCCCCGCCTGTGAGACTGTGAGCGCCTGGCGCGTCAGACCGAACCCCACCAGCATGACGCATCCTGTGAATAGTTCGGCACCGGCAAATGCGATCAGGATGAGCCCGACGCCGAACGTTGCTCCGAGCACCGATGGCCGAGCACCCGGCGTGAGGCCTGTCGCACAACTGATCGCCAGGATGTTCGCAATGCCGATGTACCCGCCGGCGAGCATCGCGGCGACGAGGAAGCCGAACGGCGAGCGCTGCATTGCGGCGACCTTGTCGCGCGCGGCGTCCGCAAACTGGTCTATCGTGATTGCGTACATGGCCATCATCCGACAGATGTCCGGCCCATCACTCCGGCGCGATCGACTGTGATCGGCAGAGCCCTGCCCGAGGCGGCGGCCACGATCCGGACGGGAACCGACTTGTACGCCGGCGTCTTGCTTTGCGGGTCGTGGTGTTCCAGCGCAATGAGGGGCTGGCTCTCCGGGTAGTAGGATGCGCAGCACCCATCCGGAAGGTCGTGGCGCACCAGCATCAGGCCTTGAACGACTCGATCGGCGCGCGAATTCGCCAATGCGGTTCTGACGTCGACGACGTCGCCTTCCTTCATGCCAAGCCGTGTCAGTTCTGCCTCGTTGAGGAACAAGACGTCCCGGCGCCCGAAGACGCCCCGGTATCGGTCGTCTAGGCCGTAGATCGTCGTGTTGTACTGATCGTGCGAGCGAACGCTTGTCAGCCGCAAGACCTGCGGGTCGTCCGTCGCACCACGCTCTTCCAATTGTGTCAACGCATGAAATGTAGCCTTGCCACTGGCTGTCTTCCAGATGCGTTGCTGGGCGGAATTTGGGAGCTGGAACCCACCCGGCTGGCGAACTCGCACGTTGAAGTCTTCGAAGTCCGGAAGGATTGCCTCGATCAGGTCGCGGATGCGGTCATAGTCCTCCACCAGCGCGTCCCAGTCCACGACGGACCTGAGCCCGAGTGTGGCCTTGGCAATGCCCGCCACGATCGCAGGTTCGGACCGCAACTGGTCGCTGGGCGGCGTGAGGAAGCCGCTGGACGCGTGCACCATGGACATGGAATCCTCGACCGTGACGCGCTGCTTGCCCGACGCCTGAACGTCCAGATCGGTCCGCCCCAGGCATGGCAGGAGGTAGCAGGTTCCCTTGGTCAATAGGTGTGTCCGATTGAGTTTCGTGGCAATGTGGACCGCCAGGCCTACCTTCTCGAAAGCATCGAAACAGGCCTGGGGATCGGAACTTGCGATCGCCAGGTTGCCGCCGAGACAGACGATGGCTTTCGATTGGCCGTCCCGCATGGCTGCGATGGCTTCAACGACCGAGTGGCCATGCCTGCGTGGCGGCTCGAAGCCAAAGACATCACGAAGCCGATCGAGGAAGGCCTCCGTTGGCCGCTCCGAAATGCCCACTGTGCGGTCGCCCTGCACATTGGAGTGGCCCCGCAACGGGCTGATGCCTGCGCCGAGCCGGCCCATGTTTCCTCTGAGCAGCAGCAGATTGGCAATTTGCTGCACGTTCGTGGTTCCTGTCCGGTGCTGGGTCACGCCCATGCCGTAGCAGACAATGGTGGCCTTGGCTTGCGCATAGACCTCAGCGACCTCCTCGAGTGCTTGTCTGGAGAGCCCGGATACTCGCTCGATCTCGGTCCACGACAAGGCGCCGAGGCCGGCGACCAACGCTGCGTACCCGGTCGTGTGGCTCTCGATGAAGGTGTGGTCAAGGACGGGAGACAAGTCCAGGACTCGGGCCCGCTCTTCCAGGCTCAGCAAGGCCTTGCAAACTCCGCTCAGGGCCGCTGCGTCGCCACCCACCTTGACCTGGAGGTAGGTGGTGGCGATCGGGGTGGACGTGAGCGCCAACATCTCGAGTGGGGACTGCGGCGCCTCGAAGCGCTCCAAGGCACGTTCCTTCATCGGGTTGAAGACGATGATCTTGGCCCCTCGCCTGGCCACCTCACGGAGCGTCGTCATCATCCGCGGGTGGTTGGTACCAGGGTTGTGACCCATCGAGATGATGAGGTCCGTGTGATCGAAATCCTCCAGCGTGACGGTGGCCTTCCCGATTCCTATGGATTGCGGCAGCCCGACCGACGTGGCCTCGTGGCACATGTTCGAGCAGTCGGGAAAATTGTTGGTGCCAAAATTCCTGACAAACAGCTGGTAGAGGAACGCGGCCTCGTTGGAGGTTCGGCCCGAGGTGTAGAACTCCGCCTCGTCGGGCGTGTCCAGCGCACCCAATCGCGTGCCGATGTCATCGAAGGCGTCCTGCCATTCGACCGGTTCGAATCGGTCGAGTGCAGCGTTGTAGCGCACAGGGTGGGTCAACCGGCCCTGATCTTCCAGCCAGTGATCCGATTGGAGCCAGAGCGAACTCACGGTGTGCTCCGCGAAGAACTCAGGGCCAACCCGCCTGGAAGTCGATTCCCACGTGATGGCCTTTGCTCCGTTCTCGCAGAATTCAAATGACGAGGTATGTTTCGGATCGGGCCATGCGCAGCCCGGACAATCGAAGCCTTCCGGTTGATTCGCTCGAAGCAGTGTCGATGGACCCTGCACCAGGATCTGCTGCCGCTTGATTGTCTGGGCCAGGGCCTTGACGGCCCCCCAGCCTCCCGCCGGTGCATCGTAGTCTCGAATTCCTTCCGGGCGATCCTGGGTCATCTCGCGTCTCCTTGTTCAAGCTGCGCTGACTTCAGCTTCGCGAGAAATCACAGGGTTGGCTCCTCCCTTACGTGTCGCCTCGGTATCGGCCGAAAGAAGCAACGGCGGTGGCAGCACGCGATCTGCACGCGAACGCGCTGCACAAGGACGCCAAGCGTCAAGGCCCTGATCTGGCTTGAATTTCCCCAGGGGCGGCCAAGCCCACCTCACCGCGACGTCTGCAAGCGGGACCGCCGGCCGATCCAGAGCCCGCACAAGAACACCCTACGAAGGTATCGCAAATACTATCGTCCAATCGACATGACCTGATGCGGCTGGTTTGATCGCCTCTCCAGTCCACAGGAGCCCGATATGAAAGAAAGCCAGCTTCGAAAAGAAACTGTCATCCAGAGTCCAAAGGCGCGGACGGTTGACATGAGGTTCGAATTCATCGTCCTGCCCGTCTCCGACGTCGACTGCGCCAAGAGCTTCTACGCCGGCTTGGGCTGGAAGCTCGATATGGATTTCGTCAGAGGTGACGATTTTCGAGTCATACAGTTCACGCCTCCGGGCTCTCCCGCCTCGATCATCTTCGGCCAGGGCATCACATCGGCCAAGCCGGGCTCGGCCCAACATCTTTATCTTGTGGTTTCCGACATCGATACAGCGCGCTCCGAACTCCTCGCCCGGGGTGCGTCCGTGGGTGAGCCGTTCCACGACGCCGGTGGCGTGTTCCACCATGCCGGCACCGAAGGCCGCGTGGATGGCCCGGCGCCTGCGCGCCGCTCCTACGGTTCGTTCGCCGAGTTCAGTGATCCCGATGGCAACGGCTGGCTGTTGCAAGAAGTCACGGTTCGCCTCCCCGGACACGGCAACGAGGGCGACACGACATTCAGCGCGGCTGTCGAGCTCGCGAGCGCGCTGCGCCGCGCGCGGGATGCGCACGGCAAACTGGATAAGCAGATCGGTCTGGAAGAACCCGATTGGCTGGACTGGTACGCCGAGTACATCGTTGCGGAGCAGGCGGGCACGCCGCTCCCGACCTGAACAGCCGTAGGATTGCGTCGCCGCCATGTCCGGCTCCACCGGGGCGAATGCGGCGGCACGAGGATCACGTCGAGTTTCGAGCGCCCCTCGGATGTTATTTGGATTGATACGTCGGTTGTCTCCTCCACCCATCTTGGTGGATTTGGTCCTCGCGGTGCGAGCCGCGAGGACTTTCTTTCCGTGCATCCAGTTCTGACGCGAGCCATCGGGGCGAAGATGCCTTTGACTGACGACATTGCTGCCGAGGTCGGCAATCCTCCATCCGGCTTTTGTGAGGGCGCGCTTTCCCTACCGGTGCGCGGCGTCAAGGAGGGGCGCGAGTTCGCAGCCCAGGACTGGGTTGCGGACGAAGTCCCCGTGGCCCTCGAGTTCAACGGCGTCTCGCACGCGGTGATGCTCGCCACGCCGCTCAATCTCGAGGAGTTCGCCTTGGGCTTCTCTCTCAGCGAAGGAGTTCTCGACGCACCCCACGAGCTCTTTGCTGTCGAAGAGGAGCGCTGCGAAATGGGCATCACGCTTCATCTGCAGGTTGCGAGCAGGCCGTTTGCCCGCTTGAAAGCGCGGCGGCGCACGCTGGCGGGCCGCACCGGCTGCGGCCTGTGTGGAACCGAAAGCCTTGAGCATGTAGCGCGCATCCTGCCGGTGTCGGGGGAGCGGCCGCCGTGGAATCGCAAGGCCATCGGCCGGGCGATGTCGCAGTTCTGCGAACTTCAAACGCTTCAGCAGGCGACCGGCGCCGTGCACGCCGCCGCCTGGTGCTCGGCCGACGGCGACGTCCTGTGGCTGCGCGAGGACGTCGGACGCCACAACGCGCTCGACAAGTTGATCGGCGCGTTGGCCCTGCACGGCGTCGACGCCTCGACCGGATTCATCGCCGTGACGAGCCGCGCCAGCTTTGAAATGGTGCAGAAATCGGCGACGGCCGGCGTATCGCTCCTGGCCGCTGTTTCGGCGCCGACCTCCTTCGCGGTGGCCACGGCGGAACGGGCTCGGATGACTCTGGTGGGATTTGCGCGAAGGCAGGATCTCGTCGTCTACTGCCACGCCGATCGGCTGGCCCTTGATGCCATCCACGGGGGCGGGCGCGCGCTTTGACTCGCTGGTCCACGGCCAACGCTGGTCTGGCGACGGGAGTACCGGGCGCCGTGCACAAGTGACTTTATTGACAGGACGTGAAGCGCTCGCGAGCACGGTTGTCATTGTCGTCGGGCTTTGTGACAAATTGTGTCTCGCCTTTGGGTCTTTGCCGCCTTTTGCGATATGGCATGAAGACTGCACTGTCGACCGCCGAAATCTCGAGGCCATGCCCCGTTCATCGGACTTCATGACCAGAGGTTTTCCCCACGCAAATTGAAACGCAAGGAACCGATCTTGAACAAGAAGAACGTCGACGCCGAGCGCCTGGACTCGCGCATGTCGATCGCCCTGGTGGGCATGCTGGTCATCGTGGCGGCCCTGAGCGCCTGCGGCGGTGGTTCGGGCTCCGGGGCAGGCGGCGGCATAGCGCCGCTTGCTCTCGGAACCCAGCCCTCCTCGTCGCCAGCCGCGGGTGTGGGAAACCCACCCATCGCGCGGCCGACGGACGGTGTTGTCGACGAGCCCAAGAACATTGGCACGGACATCGACGCGCCGAATCCAGTGCCGC
>NZ_JASZYT010000014.1 GCF_030316765.1 Variovorax saccharolyticus | reverse complement strand
GCGGCGGGGGGGGCGGCGGGCCCCCCCCCCCCCTCGCGCAACCGATCGGGATTAGCTGCTCCGCGCCCTAACGAGCGCGACTTGAAATTCTCCGAAGTCCGCAGAAACCCTCGAAGATTCGATCAATGGTTAACCTATGCTTAGTTCATCGGGCCTGACGTGATCGGCGTCACACGTTGTTGGTCGCACGAGAGACACAGCTCGTATAGCGCATGTCCAGGATGGAGATCGGACTTGCACAGGAGCCTTATGGATAACCATTGGAGCACGGAGATGAAGAAAACGTTAGGCGCATTGGCGGTGCTAGTTGTTGCTGCAGGCACGGCCTCGGCACAATCGACTGTGACGCTGTTCGGCGTGGTGGATACCGGCATCAGCTATTTCAATGCCGAGAGCAGGTTCTATTCAAGGAATCCCTTCGCGCTTCCACCAGTCGGCACCCCGACTAGTGTGACGCAAAGCAAGTGGGCCGAGTCAACCGGAAATCACACTGGAAGCCGCTGGGGAGTTCGGGGCACGGAAGATTTGGGCGGCGGACTGGGCGCTGCCTTCTGGCTAGAGTCGGGTATTGCGAGCGACACCGGGGCAGGCACTGCCCCAGGCGGCATCATGAACTTCAATCGGCGTTCGACGGTGAGTCTGCTGAGCTGGTTGGGCGAGGTTCGCTTGGGCCGTGACTTCACGCCCACGTACATTAACGATCTGGTGGACCCGTTTTCCAATGGCGGGGTGGGCGCAACGCTCATTGCTACCATCGGCACCAACCTCGCTACCGCGCGTGGTCCGGGCTCGGCGCAAAGCCCGAGCGACAACTACGTTCGCACTAGCAACAGCATCGCTTACTTCACGCCACAAGGCCTAGGTGGCTTCTACGGGCAGTTGACCTACGCTTTGCCCGAAACAGTGAAGGTCAGCGGCTTACCGCAGTCGTCGACCGGCAGGTTCTATGGTGGTCGGTTCGGGTACGCCAAAGGTCCAATCGACGTGGCGCTCGCCTACTCTTCAAGCCAGGCAGTCGACAATCTTGTCCGCAATGTACTGGTCGACGAGAGCCTCACCACTGCGAGCCTGATAGCCACGTACGACTTCGGACCTTTTAAGTTGATCGGTCAGATCGCACAAATGCAAGACAAGCGCGACTCGCTGTTTACGAGTGGCGTCAGCACGCAGACCGAGGACAAATACAATGGAGGCATGGTTGGTGTGACCGTGCCGATTGGTGTCGGACTGATCCGTGCAACTTATGCTAAGGTCAATTTCAACGGCTTCACTAATAACGATGCGTCGACGCAGAAACTCGCCATTGGCTATGTGCACAACCTGTCGAAGCGGACAAACTTGTACGCTACCGCTGCCAAGGTGGAAGTGAAGGATGGTCAGAACAATCCAGCCATCATGGGAGCCCTCGCCGGCAGCAGCGGACTGACGTATCTGTCGACTGGTGCCGGTGTCCAGGGTTATGCGCCTCACTCCTCGACTGGATATGAGTTTGGGATCCGGCACGCCTTTTGATCGTTGGTTGTCTCCAAGTTCCTCCGACGAAAGTCGGGGGTTTTTTTGTAGCCAATCCCTTTCTGGTCGAAGCGCGCGGGAACGGCGGGCTGCATAAAGGGTGTGCTTTGGCTCCGGTTGATTTTCACCCTGCGCGGCGGCGACAGGCCCTGAGGAGAGAATATGATTCGAGTTCTTGAGATCCTCATATTGCTTGCGGTATCGATGGCAAGCTACGCTCAGGCGCAGGACAAGTCGGTCAAGATAATCGTACCGTTCACCGCCGGCGGTTCAACAGACGTGCTTTCGCGGGAATTCGCGCAGGCTCTAGGTACGGTCCTCAATCAACCTGTGGTTGTCGATAACAGGGCTGGCGGTGATGGCGCGGTGGGCGTACAGGCCGCATCTAAATCTGCCCCCGATGGTTACACGGCTCTCGTTGGAACCAACTCAACCCAGGTGCTGAATGTCCTGCTCAACAGAACCGTTCCCTATGATCCCGTAAAGGACTTCGCGCCGGTCTGCATGTTGGGACGTTCGAAGAACGTGATGTACATCCGCAGCTCTTTGCCACACAAGACGCTGGCGGAGTTCTTGGCCGACGCGAAGGCTCAGCCGGAGAAGTTCACGTTTGCCTACGTCAGCGCAGGCACACGGCTCGCTGCTGAACTCCTGCAGCAACTGGGAACGGTCCGCCTGAGAGGCATTCCCTACCGGTCAACCGCGGGCGCTTTCACGGACGTCGCGGGCGGACAAGTGGACGTGCTGTTCTCGGATCATGTGTCCGCCATCCCTTTTCTGCAGACAGGAAAGATTCGGGCTCTGGCCGTAACCGGCTCGGAGCGCGTCAAGGCCATTCCGGAGGTTCCCACTATGATCGAGTCAGGGCTGAAGAGCTACGAGATGCAGCCCTGGTATGCCCTCTATCTTCCCATCCAGACCCCGCGCCCGATGGTTGAGAAGCTGATCGATGCATCCACCCGAGCCATCAGCTCGCCTGCGATGCAGGCCGCACGTGAAAAGTTAGGGGTGGACGAGTTCCTGGTGTGCGATGCCGAGCTGGCCAAGTTTCAGTTGCAAGAGATAGCTCGTTGGGGTCGCGTCGTCAAGGACGCGAACATACAACCGCAGTAGGCGACGGTGAGCCTGATTGCTTCTGCTATGGCGACGGCGTCGCGGGGGGAGGGCGGTGTGTGGTCTTCGAACGCGCTAGCTCCAGCTCAGCGGGACTGGCTCGCTGGCTCAGGACCCGAACTTGAATCGAATATTGATCGAGGCATTGGAATGACTGAAGCGATAGAAACTGCGATCCGCAACGAGAGTAACCCCGCCGGCGCCATTGATCCGGCACTTCCCATCGTCGATTGCCATCATCACCTGTGGCACCCCCATGCCGAACGCTACATGACCGATGCGTTCCAAGCCGACATTCTGGCAAGCGGTCATCAGGTCGAGGCAACCGTGTACGTCGAGTGCAGTGTCATGCTGCGCAGAGAGGGTCCCGCGGCATTCCGCTCAGTTGGAGAAGCCGAGTTCGCCGCGGGAATGGCTGCAATGAGCGACAGCGGCATTTTCGGTCCGACGCGGGTCGCCGCCGCATTCATCGGTGCGGTCGATTTGACGCTCGGAGGCGAGGTCGATGAGGTTCTTGACGCACTCCATGCCGCGAGCGGCGGCCGCTTGCGCGGTGTCCGTGGCGCCGCAAACTGGGACGCCGATGAGGGCGTCAACAGTGGCACGCGCCCAATGGCGCCTCGTGGATTGCTGCTGGATGACCGTTTTAGGGCCGGCGTTGCCAGGCTGGCTCAGCGCGACTTGGTGTACGACGCGTGGCAGTACCACCCCCAGTTGCCAGAGCTGTGTGCGCTTGCCGATGCATTGCCAAATGTCACGATGGTCCTGAACCATTGCGCCGGGCTGCTCGGAGTCGGGCCTTATGCTGGACCCGATAAGTTTGACCGCTGGCGAAGTTTGGTGAGGGAGAGTGCCAAGCGGCCGAATGTCCTGATGAAGGTCGGCGGCCTCGCCGGTCGCCGCAACGGCTTCGGCTATGACGGTCGCTCGTCGTGCGCCACATTGGAAGAGCTCGCGGCTGACTGGCGGCCCTAC
Organism: Variovorax saccharolyticus; assembly: GCF_030316765.1. Classification (GTDB taxonomy): domain Bacteria; phylum Pseudomonadota; class Gammaproteobacteria; order Burkholderiales; family Burkholderiaceae_C; genus Variovorax; species Variovorax saccharolyticus. Next base: position 142,408 of record NZ_JASZYT010000014.1, on the reverse strand, counting down.
ATCGAGACCTGCATCGAATCGTTTGGTGCTGATCGTTGCATGTTCGAGAGCAACTATCCCGTTGACAAGGTTGCGGGGGATTATCAGATGCTCTGGAATGTGTTCAAGACGGTGACCGCAGGTTGCTCGCCGTCCGAGAAGACCGCCATGTTCAGCGGTACTGCTCGCAGAACTTACGCAATCGATTAACTTCGCGGAAGGAATGCATCATGGAAATCGGATTCATTGGCCTCGGGACGATGGGACGGGGTATGGCCGCGAACCTTCTGAAGGCGGGGCACTCGGTCGTTCTGCACGACCTATCGAAGGCGGCCGCGAGCAAACATCTTGCAAACGGCGCTTCCTGGGCAGAAACGCCACGCGAAGTTGCCGCTTCCTGCGACGTGCTCTTCACCTCCCTGCCCACACCGGCGGATGTGGAGGCCATCTGCCGCGGTGACGATGGGCTTATTGCCGGATTCCGCAATGGCGCGGCCTGGTTCGATTTGTCGACAAACTCCGTGGATGTCGTGCGTCGCCTCTATGCTGAACTCGCTCCGCGCCACGTGGAGCTTTTGGATGCTCCGGTCAGCGGTGGTCCGGCGGGCGCCGCCAGCGGGAAGCTGGCGATCTGGGTCGGAGGCGACGAAGCTGCGTTCGAGCGCTGCAAACCCTGCCTGGATGCCATGGCCGACCAAGTGCGGTATATCGGTCTGATCGGCGCCGGGACGATCGCAAAGTTGGTTCACAACTGCGCCAGTACGGCGATTAGTGCGGTACTGGCAGAGGTCTTCACCATGGGTGTGAAAGCAGGGGTGGATCCGCTGCCTCTCTGGGAGGCCATTCGCCAGGGCGCGATCGGGCGGCAACGTACTTTCGAGAAGCTGGGCACGCGTTACTTGCCTGGCAAGTTTGATCCGCCGAGCTTCGCGCTTCGCTTGGTCCACAAGGATCTTCAGTTAGGCCTGCAGTTGGGTCGGGATTTTGGCGTCCCCATGCGCTTGTGCAACATGGTCGGCCAGGAAGTCCAGGAGGCGTTGAATCGTGGGTGGGCTCAACGAGATTCCATGTCATTCATGATCTTGCAACAAGAGCGAGCCGGCATTCCGCCGATCGAAGTACCTATGGATCAGGTCAATGCAGTGCTCGACAAAGACTGACGGCGGCATCAGGACTCATGCGAACCAGGGTTCCAAACGGACCGCAACGATCGAGTCACTCTTGGCTTGAGGTTGCTCACTACTAAATAACTTTCTCGTGACCGGAGAATCTGACGTGGAACAGCTAGACGGTATTTGGCGGCTCGTGGAGGCTCGGGCCTGGGATGAAGCGACGGACCGCTTGAGCGCGCCATACGGTGAGCATCCGGTTGGCATGATCACGTTCTCCAATGGTCGGATGTTGGCCGCGCTGTGCAATGGCGACCGCGTCGTGCCGGAAGGCGCCAAGCGCTCCTACTCCTCCTACGGCGGGGTCTACACCTTCGACGGCAGCACGCTGGAGACCCTGGTGGACGTGGCGTCCGATCCTTCTCGCATAGGTGGACGCCAAGTACGCAAGGTTGAAATGCGTGGCGCACAGCTGGTGTTGAGGCCACCCACTCGTCGGTATGGCGAAGCGGTTCAGAAACGGGAACTTATCTGGGAGCGAGTCTGGCAACCTGCCTAAAGCAATCCCAAACTCGGCGAGCCGGCGATCCGGCGTCGGCCGTTCGAATGCTTCGCCGAAATCGAACGGAACTCCTCCTGCGGGACCTCGAAGGTCGCCTCAGTCGTCAATAGACAAGTCTGGAAATTGCCATGTCGCAAGGGAATTCAAATGTCGTACCGGAGGTGATCGAACCGGACCTGCCGATCATTGATAGCCATCACCATCTTTGGGTGAACGCGAGCGGTCCGTACTTGATCGGTGAGTTTTCTGCCGATCTCGCACTTGGCCACCGAGTGGAGGCGTCGGTGTACGTCGAATGCAACTCGATGTACCGAAGGAGTGGACCCCCCGAACTACGTTCGGTGGGTGAGGCGGAGTTCGTGTCCGGCATGGGGGCAATGGCCGACAGCGGGCTGTTCGGTCCTGCGCGGATATGCGCAGCGTTTGTGGGGGCGGCAGACTTGTCAATGGGTGCGGCCGTCGATCCGGTACTGGACGCGCTCTCGGCCGCGAGCGGCGGGCGCTTTCGGGGGGTCCGAGGGTTCGCTGCGTGGGACGCGTCCCCAGGCATGAATCTGACGCGTCCATACGCCGCTCGTGGCATCCTGCTCGACTCTGGCTTTCGTGCCGGTTTCGAGCGCTTGGCGCAGCGCAATCTAGTTTATGACGCTTGGCAATATCACCCGCAGTTGCCGGAACTCTGCAGTCTCGCCGATGCCTTCCCGCAAACTACGATTGTCGTAAACCATTGTGGCGGCCTTCTGGGCATCGGCCCCTACGCCGGCCCGGAGACGTTTGGCAACTGGAAGGGGCTTGTCACTGAGGTGGCGCGGCGGCCCAACACGGTGATGAAGCTGGGTGGCCTTGGGGGACATCGCTGCGGATTCGACTTTGCCAGCCGCACGGCGCCACCCTCGGCACAGGAGCTCGCCAAGCTATGGGGACCTTACATCGAAACCTGCATCGAGCTGTGGGGGCCGAACCGCTGCATGTTCGAAAGCAACTTTCCGCCAGATCACGTCGCCGGCAGCTATCGGACCGTATGGAACGCGCTCAAGCTAACCGCAACGAAATTTTCCGCAAGTGAGAAAAGCGAAATGTTCAGCGGGACCGCGCGGCGTGTGTACCGCATTGAGTAAGGAAAGCTGGCACAGCTGCGGGGGCAGTCCTAAGCCGTGCTGAGTTGAGGCGTGGCGTGGCGTGGCGTGGCGTGGCGTGGCGTGGCGTGGCGTGGCGTGGCGCGGATGATGAGAGCCTTCCATCGCCTCGAGGCCAGATGAGCGCTGAACTTCCAGGCCTAAGCTGCGGTTCTGATCCAGATGCTGTCATCCAAGGCGAAAAATGGCAGCCGGCCGGCTGCCATGGAACGATCTCATTTCACGATTCCGGCCTAAGTCGGCTTCAGAAACCTCACTCCATTTTGATGTCCCGGTCCCTGATGAGCTTGCTCCAGCGCGCAAGGTCTGCTGCGATGACCTTCTTGAGATCTTCGGGGGATCCAGCCATGATTGAGGCGCCTTCGCGCGCCATCAGGTCGCGCATGTCGGGCTGGGACATTGCCCAGTTCAACTCGTCATTGAGCCTTTTCACCACTGCCGGCGGCATCTTCGCAGGGCCGAGCAACCCCCACCAGGACTCCACCTGGGCTCCAGGCAACCCGACTTCCCCAACTGTCGGTACATCGGGAACGAAGGGTGACCGCTTTGCGCCGGTAACTGCTACTCCGCGCATCCTTCCGGATTTGATGTAGGCAGCGGCCGAGGCCGGGCTGGAAATGAGCACCGGCAGATTGCCGCCGAGGAGATCAGTGAATGCGGGAGCCATCCCTTTGTAGGGGATGTGCACCATTTCGATCTTCGCCTCGGACAGCAGCAACTCCATGCCTAGGTGATTGATCCCGCCGATGCCGGCCGATCCGTAACTGATGGAGTTTGGCTTAGCGCGGGCAAGTTCGATCAGTTCACGCAGCGTTGTCACATTGAGACTGTTCGATACCAGGACAAGTAGGGGAGTAGCCCCCAACAGTCCCACGGCTTCGAGATCCTTGGCAAGGTCGAAAGGGAGCTTCCTGCCACCCGCCGAGTTTGTCGCTAGCGAAGTGGATCCCAGGAGCAGCGTGTAGCCGTCCGGCTGGGATTTCGCTACTGCGTCCGTGCCGATGCTTCCCCCTGCGCCTGCCCTGTTGTCCACCACTACCGGCTGACCCAGGCGCACGCTCAGCTTGGCCGCCAGGGCGCGCGAGATGATGTCGTTGCTGCCTCCTGGCGCAAACGGCACGATGATCTTGAGTGGCTTACTAGGCCAAGTCGCCTGTGCATTAGCACTACCAGGGAGCATGGCCGTGCCCACGGCGAAAGTCATGGCAGCAAGCAGCGTTCGCCGTGCCAAGGCTAGTGAAGTCATCGAGAAGTCTCCTGTTGAGGCGAGCAAGCGAGCGGCCCGCCGATGCGTGAGATTACAAAGGGCGCAGAGATACGTCAATGGTTAACCACGGACGATATAGGGTATGCTGAGGTAAGCATTCTGAAATTGCCTGTAGGAAGAAAAACGCAGAGGCCGATATCCAAATCAATGGTTGACATCAGACCATTCGGCGGATAAATTTGCTCGATGCGTATACCTCGACGAATCCGATGCACGGTCGCGAGCAGCGCTGAGCCCGCGCTGCCTCTTTTGCACGACCTCAAACGCACCGCCCCTGTCAATCGGGCGTGCGTGACTTCGCATCGCACCTCACGCAGACATGAATCCTGAATCAAACCCCTCCGCGGCAGCTTCGCGCCCCTCGCACTCGAGCGTCACGCGCGAACTTGCGCGCTACGCAGCACAGTCACGCTACTCAGATCTTCCCGACAACGTGAAAGTCGAAGCCTCGCGCGCATTTCTGAACTGGATGGGGTGTGCTCTGGGAGGGTGCCTCGAGCCGGCGGTGACCATTGCTGCGGCCATGGTTGCGGAGCTTGGCGGGCAATCTCAAGCTTCTGTGATCGGACACGACCAGCGAACCGATGTCGCAAGCGCTGCGTTTGTAAACTGCATCAGTTCGAGCGTGCAAGCTTTCGACGACGCGCACCTTGCCACGGTCACTCATCCGAGCGGGCCCGTGGGAGCCGCGCTCCTGGCCTACAGCGAGAACCACGCCACGTCGGGTGAGGACTTCTTGCATGCCTTTGCGTTGGGGATCGAGGTCCAATGCCGCCTGAGCAACATGCTGGTGCTCCAGCCGTCCAACTTAAATGTCGGCTTCTACGTGACTGGACTGACCGGCCCGATCGGTGTGGCCGTGGCCGTGGGCAACCTTCTCAGGCTGGATGAGCAGAGGATGAACTGGGCGATCGGCCTCGCGGCGTCGCAGGCCTCGGGTTTCCGCGCTACGCATGGAACGATGACAGCCCACTTCCGGCCTGGTCATGCCGCACGCTGCGGCGTGTGGGCGGCAATGTTGGCCGAGAGGGGATTCACCGGCGATGATCAGGCGCTGGAGGCGGACAAGGGCTTCATTGACGTCTACTCCTCCAACGCTGATCCAAGTCATGCTCTCGACGGCCTGGGACAGCATTTTGAACTCCTGTCGAACAACTACAAGCCGTATCCGTGCGGCATCGTCATCCATGCCTCGCTCGACGCCTGCCTCGACGTGTATCGCCGCGCCGGCGCGGATGCGGCGCCAGTCACCTGCACACTTCATGTCCATCCGCTGGCGCTAAAACTGACCGGCGTTCGGACGCCTAGAACGCCGTTGGAATCGCACGTGAGCCTGTATCACTGGGCGGCTGCATCGTTAGTGAACGGGGCGGCAGGAATAGCGGAAATGCGCCAGGAATGCATAGACAATCCTGAGGTCGCGTCCCTGCGGCAGCGCATCGAGGCCATCGGAGATGCCGCCCTCGATCGCGACGAGGCTATCGTGGAGGTCAACTTCGCGGATGGCCGGACCTTGCGCTCGCATGTTAAGAACGTCGGTGCGCGTCGCATGACGGACGATGAGCTAGACGCCAAGTTCTATGCGCAGGCAATCCTGGTGCTTCCGCAGGGAAACGCCGCTCGGCTGAAGACTCTGTGCCGCAACCTTGCATCGCTGAAGGATGTCGGCCGTGAGATCCCTGCCGCCTGGCAGCGTTCCAAGCAATAGGAGAAAATGATGGCCGATCGATTGAAGAACAAGGTGGCGGTCGTTTTTGGCGCAGGCTGCACCCAGGCAGGTGTGAGCAACGGCGCCGCGGCCGCAATCGCGTACGCACGAGAAGGCGCGAAAGTCGTGATCGTCGATGTTGAAACGGGTGCTGCGCGTCGGACTGTCGAGATGATTCTGGAAGAAGGCGGAAATGCTGCGGACTTCACTGCTGACGTTACATCGCGCACGCAAGTACAGGCTGCGATCGATGGCGCGATGGCCACATTCGGTAGGCTGGACATCCTGCACAACAATGTAGGCATCAACAAGCCGGGTGGTCCTGTGGAAATGGACGAAGCCGTGTGGGACGCTGTGATGGCCACCAATATCAAGAGCTTGTTTCTGACTTGCAAGGCCGCCATCCCTGCGATGCAAAAGGGCGGCGGAGGGTCGATCGTCAACATCTCTTCCATCACCAGCATCGCTTGGCATGGGCGACCTACCATTGCCTACAGCTCGTCCAAGGCCGCAGTGAATCACTTCACCCGGGTCCTGGCGGCACAGTATGGCCCTGATAACATCCGCTGCAACGCGATCGTCGCTGGCACGATTGATACGCCGCGCGCTTCATCGCAGCTTCAGAGGGTTATTCGGGCCGATGCGGCGGAGATCCGGAATCGGAGGTCGGAAGCAGTGCCCCTGAGGCGCTTGGGAACGCCTTGGGAACTCGCGAACGCGGCGGTATTCCTGGCATCCGATGAGGCGTCCTATGTTTCCGGCGTGGTCATGGCCGTGGATGGCGGTCTTACCTGCACGATGTCTCACTAGACGTTAAGCCGCAGTCCATCGCATGCGGCGCATGCCGCATGCTGCAGGATCCTCGCCCCTCATCAACTTCTTGCGTCGTTGGACGGCTTTGCCCAACCGTGCCTGCCACCTGGCACGCAGCGATCGAGTGGGCTGCGCTCGTCGATCTCACGGATCGAGCACCAGGTTTGCCCCATGGCATCCCAACGTGGTGGGCGAGATCCCGCGGCATCGGGCGGACGTGACGACTGGAGAGGGCTGGGCCCTGCCCCTTTCACATGCTCACTCGCGCGTCTCGCCACAGGCGGGCGTCAAGCGCACATTCACTCGAGGACGATATGCTTTGCCGCAGCGAGCTTCTTCCAGGCAGTGAAACTTTCCCGGATGCGTGGTGCGAGATCTTGTGGCGTGAGAGTTACAGGGATCGCGCCATCCGCCAGCGCAAGTTCGCGCAACTCTTTGCTCTTCGCGATCTCATTGAATTCGCGGTTAAGGCGCTGAACAAAAGGAGCCGGCGTGCCGGTCGGGGCGAACACGGCAGCCCAAATATCCACTGTGAATCCAGGGGCTGATGAAGCCATAGTGGGCAATCCGGGGAACGAGGGGCTTGCCTCGCGCGACGTGATAGCGATTGGGCGCACGCGGCCGGCCTTGATGTGCGGCGCAAACGTTGCGTTGGAAGCCAGCATCATGTCGATAGTGCCTGCAGCCAAGTCGACCACTCCGAAGGCCGCCCCCTTGTAAGGGATGTGGTTCATTCGAATCTTGGCAGCATCACTGAGCGCTTCCGTGGCCAAGTGGGCGAGCGTTCCGACCCCGGACGTGCCGTAGGTCACGGTGTCCGGCTTTGCGCGCGCCGCAGCCACGAGATCCGCGGGCGACTTGATGTCGGTCTTGGTGGAAACAGCGACAACCATAGGGCCCTCATTGAGCAATGCAACCGGCACCAAGTCGTTGTTCAGATCAAATGGCACCGTTCGCACGGTCGCCGCAGCGGTGACGGTGCTGGGTGTTGTCAGAAGCAGCATCGAGCCGTCTCGGGGGCCCTTGGCGACCGCGTCTGCTCCTATCAAGCTGGAGCCACCTGCACGGTTCTCGACGATCACCGAGGTGCCGAGGCGGGCTGCGAGTTGCGGTGCCACCGCCCGGGCCATGATGTCGGTGCTGGCGCCAGCGCCAAAGGGGACCACGATCTTGATGAGTGCTGGAACTGCCGGCTGTTGGGCGCTGGCTGCCGAAACCAGACCGAGGAGGGCGAACCAGGAGAAGAATGTGCGGAACGGTTTCATCATGAAGTGTTGACTTTTGAGCAATGAAGTTTTATCGGAGAGGCGCCAATGTCCGAGGGCTCCGCGTCCAGTACCGCAGGTCTAACGCTTCCCGGGACAAAGAGGAGCCGGTCGTGAATGAGGGATGCTGGCATGTGCAACCAAGAGCATGTGCGGACCCGTTCAATCCGTCTTGATATTTGCATCCTTAACAAGCTTGTTCCAGCGGTCGAGTTCGAAGGCAATCAACTTGCGGAAATCCTCCGGGGTCCCTGGCTTGGGCACGGCCCCGTCGCGCGCAAGCAAGTCCCGGATGTCCGGCTGCGAAAGCGCCCAGTTCAACTCTTCATTCAAGCGCTTGACGACCGCTTGAGGCATTCCCGAGGGGCCGAGGAGGCCCCACCAGAACTCCACTTGGAAGCCAGGGACACCGGATTCCGCCACTGTTGGTACGTTTGGCATGAACTGCGAGCGTTGCGCACTCGTAACAGCCAGAGCGCGTACCTTCCCTCCGGCGATGTGCGGCGTCGCCGTCGCCGGACTCGGCATCAGCATCTGGATGCTGCCGCCAAGCATGTCTGTGAACGCCGGCGCCATGCCCTTGTAGGGGACGTGTACCAACTGCACGCCAGCGCCGCGTGCGAGCAGTTCGACGCCCAGGTGGCTGATGACACCGAGGCCTCCTGAACCGTAGTTGATGGTGCCGGGGTTGGCGCGCGCTTGGCTGAGCAACTCTTTCAGAGTTGTTGCCTTGGATTCACTTGATACAACAATAAGCAAGGGCGAGGCGCCAACTTGACCGATCGGCGCGAGATCCTTTGCGGGGTCATAAGGAAGCTTCTTTCCACTCGACACATTCGTGCTGATCGAGGTGGAGGCAATCAGTATGGTGTAGCCGTCTGGCGGTGACTTTGCAACAGCGCTTGTGCCCATCGTGCCTCCTGCGCCGCCCCTGTTGTCCACGATGACAGGCTGCCCGAGGCGCCCGCTTAGCTTGGTTGCGATAGCACGGGCAATTGGATCGGTCCCGCCTCCAGCTGCAAACGGGACAATCAGTGTGATCGGCCGACTAGGCCATGCAGTCTGAGCGCTTGCGCTGACGGGAACTACGGCTGAGCTCGCGATAGCGATTGAAGCCACGGCAACGAGGCGCTGGACTTGACTTGAGAACCGCATCGACATCTCCTGTTCTGTTGGTGCGGCCGCAAATGTCGCCGCCACTGAGAACCGCAGCTTAGCGGAACATGTTCGAATAGGTCAATGGATAACCAAAGAACAAGTTAAGAAATGTTGAGAAGTTCATTGAGATCTTCGATACCAAGGCCACGGGATTCTGAGGGGGATTAGGATATACCCGACCTAATGGTTGACCGTTAACAGTAGATCGGGTAACCTTCGTCCAGCCGAATCCAGGTTGTGTCGCAACCGATTCAAACCCGGACGTGCCAATGAAGCCCTGTGGACCCCGACACGGGTCAATCAGGTCGGTGGCTCAATTCCTGGGGGCGTCGACTTCCAAGCGGGGAAACTTAGGAGACATGCACCTTGAACCTTTTCCAACCGTTGATTGACACCGGCACCACGCGTCGCAAGTTCACCCTCGCAGCGGGCGCCGCACTTGCAATGGGCATGTACAAGCCTTCTCTGGCAGCGCCGTTCATCAATACGCAAACGGCTGGGTCGCGAGATCCGACCTTCATTTTTGTCCACGGGTTCACGTGCTCCCTGGACGACTTTAAGGCGCAGGTCGACGCGTTGTCACCCAACTACCGGTGCGTTAGTCTTGATTTGCCAGGGCACGGCGGTTCATCGATGCCGGAGGACCCGCGAATCGAGACTCTGGCTGCGGCCGTCAACGAGGTGAAGAGGCGGAATGGCGCAGGCAAGGTGATCCTCGTAGGACACAGCATGGGGGTGCGAGTCGTGCGCGAGGCCTATCGACAATCTAGCGCTGGCGTGAGCGGTCTCGTTCTCATGGATGGCGTCACCTACGTCGGAGAGATGGACGTCCTGATATCGAAGCTTCGGGATCAGATCAGGCAGGTGGGCTACCCGGCGTATGTGCAAGCCTCGTTCGGCGGCATGTTCATGGAAGGAAGCGACACCAAGCTCCGCGACAAAGCGATCGCCCGAGCCATGAAGCTCGATCCGAAATTCGCGGAAGAACTTTTGGTCGAGAACTTCCGATGGGAGCTTACCGGCGGGGCGGCTGCTCTGAAGGAAATCGCCGTGCCTGTTCTTGTGATTCAGTCGACCTACACGAACGCCCAGGGGAAGCGAGTCTCGATGACAGAGGGCGTCAAAACGCCTTTCATGGAGTTGGTGTCGAAGGTGGTGCCCAAAGCCGACGTGAGAATGATTCCTGGCATCGGGCACTTCACCATGATCGAAGCTCCGGACACGGTCAATCAATACCTTCGTGAATTCGCCGGGCGAGTGGCTTGACAGTCGCTCGACCAGCTGTACGACAAGAAAATTACATGGCTGATCGCAAAGGACGCGTTGCGGGCAAGGTTGCCATCGTGACCGGCGCTGGGTCGTCTGCTGACGGCATAGGCAACGGTCGCGCTGCTGCGATCCTCCTCGCACGTGAAGGTGCTCAGGTCGCATTGCTGGACTACCACAAAGATGCGGCCGAGGAGACGGCGCGCATGATCCGCGAAGAGAGGGGTGACTGCATTGTGATCGAGGCCGATGTTTCCAGCGAGGAGGCTTGCCGCTCGGCAGTGCAAGACACGGCAAGCGCTTGGAATCGTCTCGACATTCTGGTCAACAACGTCGGCACCAGCCGCGTGCCTGGGAACGCAGTGGACCTGGATGTAGATGCGTGGGATCGCGGATTACGCTTGAACGTCACTTCGATGATGTTCATGGCGCGGCACGCGATTCCGGTGATGAAGGCGAGCGGAGGCGGCTCCATCATCAACATCTCTTCGATCACTGCTTTTCAGGGCGGCCATCCCAACCTTTTCTACCCGACGTCCAAGGGGGCGATTCTGAACATGACCCGCACGATGGCGGGAAACCATGGAGCTGATGGGATACGCGTCAACTGTATTGCCCCGGGTTTTGTCTACACCCCCGTGGTCTATGGCGGGGGGCGCTTGCCTGAAGGCGTGCGCGAGAAGCGCCGCGACGCATCCGCGCTCAAGACGGAGGGCACCGGCTGGGACGTCGGATACGGTATTCTTTACCTGGCGAGCGAAGAGGCGCGATGGGTAACTGGCGTGGTTCTTCCGATCGATGCAGGTGTCAGCGCGATATCACCGCACTTCCAGACAAGCGCACAACGCTTGAGCTATTAGGAGCGCGCGCCCCCTCCGGAGATCAACGCACGTATAGGCGCGTAGCTGCCTGCCCGAGAGACCTGAAGTCAAGCGATCTAAGGTGAAGGCGCGGTCGGGGCGCACGGAAGGGAACTCACTCGCCCGTGTGCCCTGAAGCCATCGCAGAACTGCTGCGGGCATGCGCAGTCTGGGGCGGAGGATGTGGGGAACACAACTCAGGCAACAGGGCTTGACAAATTGGCGTAGGCGGCAAGCGAAAGCTGGCTTCCGCCCTTCAAAGCTTTTCAACGAGTTCCGGCACGGCCGTGAACAGGTCGGCGACCAAGCCGTAGTCGGCCACCGAGAAGATCGGGGCCTCCTCGTCCTTGTTGATCGCCACGATCACCTTGGAGTCCTTCATGCCCGCCAGATGCTGGATCGCGCCCGAGATGCCGGCGGCGATGTACAGCTGCGGCGCGACGATCTTGCCGGTCTGGCCCACTTGCCAGTCGTTCGGGGCGTAGCCCGCATCCACGGCCGCACGGCTGGCACCCAGGCCCGCGTTGAGCTTGTCGGCCAGGGGCGCCATCACTTCCTGGAACTTCTCGGCGCTGCCCAGCGCCCGGCCGCCCGAGACGATGATCTTGGCAGCGGTCAGTTCGGGGCGTTCGCTCTTGGTGACTTCGCGGCCGACGAAGCTGGACTTGCCGCTGTCGGCCAACACGCCGTCCACGGTTTCGACGCCGGCATTGCCACCGGTGGCCGCGGCCGCATCGAAGCCCGTGATGCGCACGGTGACGACCTTGATCGCATCGCTGCTCTGCACGATCGCAATCGCATTGCACGCGTAGATCGGACGCTCGAAGGTGTCGGGGCTGTCGACCTTGGTGATGTCGCTGATCTGGGCCACGTCCAGCAGGGCCGCCACACGCGGGGCGACGTTCTTGCCGTTGGCGGTCGAGGGGAACAGGATGTGGCTGTAGTTCTTGGCGATCGCGAGGACCTGGGCGGCGACGTTCTCGGCGAGGTTCTCGGCCAGGGATGGGCTGTCGGCCACAAGCACCCTGGCAACGCCAGGCACCTGGGCGGCGGCCATAGCGGCCTCAGCGGCGTTCGCACCAGCCACCAGAACGTGGACATCGCCGCTCGCGCAGGCGATGCCTGCAGTCACCGTGTTCAGGGTCGCCGGCTTGAGCGTATTGTGGTCGTGTTCGGCAATAACAAGTACGGTCATGTCGTTGTTCCTCAGATCACCTTGGCTTCGTTCTTCAGCTTGTCGACGAGGGTCGCGACATCAGGCACCTTGATGCCAGCGCCACGCTTCGGCGGCTCGCTGACCTTCAGGGTCTTCAGGCGCGGCTTGACATCCACGCCCAGGTCTTCAGGCTTGAACGTGTCGAGCTGCTTCTTCTTGGCCTTCATGATGTTGGGCAGCGTCACATAGCGCGGCTCGTTCAGGCGCAGGTCGGTGGTGATCACCGCGGGCAGCGAAAGAGAAATGGTCTCCAGCCCGCCGTCCACTTCACGCGTCACGTTGACCTTGTCGTCCGCCACTTCCACCTTGCTGGCGAAGGTCGCCTGCGGCAGGTCGGCCAGCGCCGCCAGCATCTGGCCGGTCTGGTTGGCGTCGTCGTCGATCGCCTGCTTGCCCAGGATGACCAGTGCCGGCTGCTCCTTGTCGACCAGCGCCTTCAGCAGCTTGGCCACGGCCAGCGGCTGCAGCTCCTCGGTGGTCTCCACCAGGATGCCGCGGTCGGCACCGATGGCCATCGCTGTGCGCAGCGTCTCCTGGCACTTTGCGTCGCCGCACGAGACCGCGATGATCTCGGTGGCCGCGCCCTTTTCCTTCAGGCGCACCGCCTCTTCGACCGCGATCTCGTCGAAGGGGTTCATGCTCATCTTCACATTGGCAATGTCGACGCCGGTACCGTCGCTCTTCACGCGCACCTTGACGTTGTAGTCGACGACCCGCTTGACGGGTACCAGAATCCTCATGAGTAATTCCTCTCTCTCAGGTACAGACAAGAGTGACAGTCGCAAGAGACTCGTCGAAAAGCGTGCACTCTGCTTGACTCGCGGCCACACTCAGGCAGGGCAGGGCAGGGCAAGGCAAGGCAAGGCAAGGCAAGGATGGAGAGCCCGGAGGCCACCGATCGATCATTTCAGAACGCTGACTCAGTTCGGCACGACGCCTGCATCGCGCGTGATTTTCTCCCAGCGCTCGAAGTCCTGCTTGATGACGTTCACGGCTTCGGGACCTGGAGTGAAAAAGTCAGTGAGGTCGTTCTTGGCCAGGTAGCCCTTTACTTCGGGCGACTGCGTCGCGTTCTTCAGCAACTCGGTCAATCGCGCAACGATCTCGGGTGGCGTTCCGCGCTTGACGAAGAGACCATGCCATGCGACCAGGTCATAGTTGATTCCCAGTTCCCGAAGCGTCGGAAGATTTGGATAACCCGGAAGCCGCTTCTGCGCGGTCGTCGCCAGGACGCGAACCTGCCCCGACTTGATGTACGGAGCCAAACTGGCCGTATCGGTGAACGTCAGGTCGACCTCGCCACCGACGAGGGCGGTCACCATCGCCGTGTGCGCCTTGTAGGGAACGAAAGTGAATTTTGCCCCGGTGTGTTGCTCGAACATGCTTCCTGCGAGCTGCGGCACAGTCGTGCCATAGCCGTAGTTGAGCTTCATGGGCTCGCGCTTCGCAAAGTCGATTACTTCTTGAACATTCTTGAAGGGCTGTTTGGAATTCACAGCCAATAGCTGCGTGCTGCCAGCGAGAAGGCCTACGGGAATGAAGTCCTTCTGCGTGTCGTAGGGCAACGTCTTGAACATGAACTTGTTCAGAACCATCGGCGACATCGTTGTGAAAAGCAGCGTGTGTCCGTCGGCTGGAGCGTTCAGTACTTGTTGAACGCCGATGATGCCATTTGCGCCCGGTTTATCGTCGGTAACCACAGAAGCCTTTGTTTGCATGCCGATGGACTGACCAATCAGGCGAGCAACCATGTCGGAAGGCGATCCTGGCGAGCTTGGAACGATGATCGTGACAGGCTTAGACGGATATGTGTTCTGCGCCCACGCGGGCGCGCCAGCTAGTAGGCAAGGCAGTGCAAGTGAAACAGCTGAAAGTAGGCGACGCATGGTTGTCTCCGTAGGGTGATGTCATCCGGCAATCGGCCGGTCGGTTGCTTACTCAGGTTGGATTCCGGCTTCGCCGATACGACGTTTCCAGAGCGCCCCCTGCTCGCGCAAAAAGCTGCTGAACTCGACGCTGGTCGTAGGCTCTACGATCGAGCCGGTGCGTTGTTCGAGCTTCTGCTTGACCTCGGGCGAGTCCAAAGCCGCACGCAGTTCCGCATTCAAACGAACGATGACCGGCGCCGGCGTCCCGGCAGGAGCAACAAGGCCGAGCCAGGCAAACAGCGCGAAGTCCTCCAGGCCGGGCGTTTCGCGCAGGGCAGGCACGTTGCCCATTCCGGTGAACCGGTTCGGACTGGTGACCCCGAGCGCGCGGATTTTCCCGCCGTCGATCAGCGCCTGGGAGGCAGCGATGTCGACGAAGGTGAAATCGATCTGCCCCGACAGAAGGTCGGTGAAGGCTTGCGGAGTAGTCTTGTAGGGAACGGCCAAGGCCTTGATCTTGGCCATGTTGATCAGCATGGCGGAAGACACCTGCCCGCCGGTATTGCCGTAGCCATAGCTGAGCTTGTCGGGGTGCTGTTGTGCGAATCGAACCAGATCTCCCGCGGACTTGAAGGGAGAGTCCTGTCGAACCAGAAGAGCCAGTGGGTTGATGGTCATCCGGCCGACCGGTGCGAAGCTCTTGACTGGGTCGTACCGCAACTTCTTGAACAGATACGGGTTTCCCGAATGCGTTGAGTTCGTGGCGACCAGCAGCGTGTACCCGTCCGGCTGGGCTCGTGCGACAAACTCGGTACCAATCTGGCCGCTGGCACCGGCCTTGTTGTCCACCACGATGGTCGCGCCCATTTGCCGGGCCATGCGATCAGTGATCGTGCGCGTGATCACGTCGGTTCCCGCGCCCGCCCCAAATGGAACCACGACGGTAATGGGTTTGGAAGGGTAGGGCTCCTGTGCGGCTGCTGCTCCTAAGGTGAGGGCCATAGACAGCGCAGCCAATCGGATCGCATACAGGGTCATTTTTTTGTCTCCGTTGCCCGGGTTTCTCCCGGCCGCGCTCG
Source organism: Variovorax saccharolyticus (assembly GCF_030316765.1). Classification (GTDB taxonomy): domain Bacteria; phylum Pseudomonadota; class Gammaproteobacteria; order Burkholderiales; family Burkholderiaceae_C; genus Variovorax; species Variovorax saccharolyticus. The sequence continues at coordinate 127,122 of NZ_JASZYT010000014.1, read as the reverse complement.
ACCGCGCGCAGCCAGCAAGTTGGGGTGCTCGTTAGGAGTTCAGGCCTGCCGCTTCGAGGATCTGCAAGGCCTGGGTCAGATGGGGCTTGTCGACCATCTGTCCGTCGACCTGTGCGGCGCCGGCACCGCCGGCCGTCTGGAACGCGGCAACGATGGCGCGCGCTCGCTCGATTTCCTTGTCATCCGGACGAAAGCCCTTGTTGATGCCGTCCACTTGATCGGGGTGAATGGCGAACTTGGCCGTGTAGCCGTCTTGCCGTGCGCGCCGCACCTCGGCCGCGAGCGCACCACCATCGCGGAAGTTCGGCAACACGGTGTCGATGGCGTGCACGCCGGCAGCTTTTGCGCCAAACAGGCAAAGACTGCGCGCATGCTGATAAGGAAAGGCGTAGGTCCCATCATCCCCCTTATTCGTACTCGCACCTACCGCAGTGGACAAGTCCTCCGCGCCCCATGTCAGTCCATACAGGCGAGGGCTCGCGCCGCGGTAGCTGCCCAGTTCGAACAGAGCAGCCGGCGTCTCCGTCGCCACCGCAATGATCTTGATGGATCCTGCAGAGACTCCATCGCGCTGCTCCAGTGCGGTCAGGTAGTGGTCAAGCCGGATAATGTCGGAGGCGCCCTGGCACTTGGGCAGCAGAACGCCATCGGGACCGCCGGACACACACTCGGCGAGATCAGCGAGGCATTTGTCGGAATCGATGGGGTTGATGCGGATCCAGACTTGCTGACGGGTGCGATCGGAATGAGTGGCCAGGTAGTCGCGCACGACCTTGCGAGCGTTCGGCAAGTTTTCGGCAGCAACCGAGTCCTCGAGGTCCAGGACTAGCGCATGGGCGGGCGAAGCCGCGGCCTTCGCCATTTTGCGGTCGCTGTCGCCAGGTACGAAAAGGAAGGATCTGGGTGTCATAAATACCTCCCTCAGGCGGTCGGCTGTTTCAGCATGAGCGCCGTGCGGCGAATGCGGGCGACCAAAATATCGCTTTGGTTGTAGCCGCGGTGCTCGAACACCACGATGCCTGCATTGGGTCGTGAGGCGCTTTCTCGGCGACTGATCACCTCGGTCTCGGTGCGTACGGTATCCCCGTGGAACAGAGGTGACGGAAAGCGCACTTCCTCGAATCCGAGGTTGCCGACGGTGGTGCCCAGGGTCGTATCGCCGACGGACACACCGACGACTAGCCCGAGAGTGAAAGCGCTGTTCACGATGCGCTTGCCGAACTCCGTGTTCTTGCGGCAGTACTCTTCGTCGATATGCAGGGCTGCGGGGTTGTGAGTGAGCGCCGAGAACAGAACGTTGTCCATCTCAGTCACTGTGCGGCGGATCGCATGCTGGAAGATTTGCCCCACTTCCAGCTGCTCATAGTATTGCCCGGGCATGAAGTACTCCTAGAAGGATGAGTTAGAAGCCGACGTTGTCGCCGCCCTTGAGCGCGAGAATGCTGCGCGCCTCTGCAGGCGTCGCCACCTGCAGCGAGAGGCCCTCCAGAATCGCACGCACGCGCCGGACCTGGTCTGCATTGCTCTTGGCGAGTTGTCCCGGACCGTCCCACAGAGAATCTTCGAGTCCGACGCGCACGTTGCCACCCATGGCCGCGGACGTTGCGGCGATGGGCATCTGTTGCCGCCCGGCTCCAAGCACGGACCATACAAACTGATCACCGAACAGGCGGTCGGCCGTGCGCTTCATGTGGGCGACATCGTCCGGATGGGTCCCGATTCCACCAAGGATCCCGAACACGGTCTGCACGAACAGTGGGCCTTGTACCAGCTTGCGATCGACGAAGTGGGCCAGGTTGTAAAGGTGGGACGTGTCATAGCACTCGAACTCGAAGCGCGTGCCGTTGTCGGCACAAGAGGAAAGGATGTATTCGATGTCCTTGAAAGTGTTGCGGAACACCATGTCCCGGGTCGCCTCCAGATAGGTCGGCTCCCAGTCGTACTTGAACTCTTTGTACTTACCAAGCAATGGATGGAGACCGAAGTTCATTGAGCCCATATTGAGCGAAGCGACCTCGGGCTTGAGCTGCAGGGCAGGCTGCAGCCGCTCCTCGATGGTCATCGCCGGCGAGCCTCCGGTGGTGAGATTGATCACGCCGTCGCAGCGCTGCTTGATGTTGCCGACGAATTCGCGGAACAAGTCGGCTTGCTGTGACGGGCGTCCATCGACCGGGTCCCGTGCGTGCAGGTGAACGATGGAAGCGCCGGCCTCGATCGCGCCGACGGCTGCTTCCTCGATCTCCTTGGCAGTCACCGGCAGGTGCGGCGACATGGTCGGCGTGTGGATAGCACCGGTCACGGCGCAGGTGATGATGACTTTGCGATTCTTCGACATTTGGGATACCTCGTTCAGTTGCTTTGTCGGTTCAGGCGATGACCTTGGACGCCTTGAGCCGGGCGATGTCGGAACCGGACAACCCGATTTCCGAGAGCACTTCGTCGGTGTGCTGGGCATGCACGGGGGGTGGCGTGCCGGCGGTTCGCCTTTCGCCATTGAGGATGTAGGGCTGCCCGACGCTGCGGGTTGTGCCCGCCACCGGATGTTCGTACTCCACGACGACGTCGCTTGCCTTCGTGTGCGGGTGATCGAGCAACTGTCCCAGCGTGTTGATTGGGGAGCAGGGCACGCTGACAGCTGAGAGTTGCTCGTACCAGAACGACACCGGTTGCGTAGCGATTACCGCCTGTACGCGTGTGACAGTCTCTGCCCGATGCGCGACCCGGTCGGCGTTCGTCCGAAATTTCGGGTCGTCGACGATGTCCTGCAGGCCCGCAACCTTGCAGAACTTCCTCCAAAGATTGTCGTTCGCTACGCCGACCATGACAGGGCCGTCGGCCGCCTCAAATGCCTGGTATGGGCACAACGATTCGTGACTGGAGCCGCATTTGGGTGGTTGCACGCCGAGCTGCCAGTAGCTCTGCAGGTTGTAACGCTGCAGGGCCAGCGCCGTGTCGAACAGCGAGGCCATGACCGTGCCGCCCTTGCCGGTCTTTTCACGTTCCATGAGCGCGGCCAAGATACCGATGATGGCGTGCGTTCCCGTCATCTGGTCGATCGGGGAAACGGGGCTGCGGATGTATCCCCCGCCCTCATCACCCGTCAGCGCCATGACGCCCGCAAACGCCTGAAGGATCACGTCGTAGCCGGGCGACTGTTTCAGAGGACCTTCGCGACCGAAGCCGGAAATGCTGCAGTGCACCAAGCGCGGATTGATGGCTTGCAGCGTCTTGGCATCGATTTCAAGCCGTTCGGCTACGCCCGTGCTGAAACTCTCGATGGCGACGTCGGCGTTCTTTGCCAACTGATGCACCAGTGCGACACCTTCGGGTGTCTTCATGTCGATGGCAATGCTCCGCTTGTTGCGGTTCACGCAAAGGAACACAGCCCCGAGACCCTCGCCCTTGAAGGGGGGCCAACCCCGCGTCTCATCGCCCAGTCCGGGCGCTTCAATCTTGATGACCTCGGCTCCCAGGTCGCCGAGCGCCTGAGCGCACAACGGACCTGCTAGGACGCGTGACAGGTCGAGCACCTTCATTCCAGCTAGTGGCTTCATGAGCTTGTCTCTTTCTTGTGGTGAAAGTGTCAGTAGGACTTCGGCAAGTCCAGAACTTTCTCTGCGATGAAACAGAGAATCATTTGCTCGGACACCGGGGCGAGTCGATCGATCAGGACCTCGCGCAACAGTCGCTCCACGACGTACTCTTTCGCATAGCCCATGCCGCCGTGCGTCATCACGGACTGCAGGCACGCCTGGTAGCCCGCTCGCGCGCCAAGAAACTTGGTTCCATTTGCTTCGGCTGCGCACGGTTGCCCCGAGTCGTAGAGCTGTGCCGCCCTAGCCCCCATGAGACGCGCAGCCTGAAGGTTGAGCCAGCACTCGGCCAGAGGATGCTGGATGCCTTGGTTCTGACCGATGGGGCGACCGAATACCACGCGGTCCCGCGCGTATTGGGTGCCGCGACGCAAGGCGTCTTCACCGATGCCGATGGCCTCCATACCCACCAGGATCCGTTCCGGATTCAGGCCGTCCAGGAGATAGCGGAAGCCTTTTCCCTCTTCGCCGATGCGGTGCGATTCCGGGATGAACAGATCGTCGATGAAGACCGCGTTCGAATCGACGGCATTGCGACCGTGCTTTGGAATGCGTCGAACCTCCACCTTGGTGCGGTCGAGATCGGTATAGAACAGGGTGATGCCATCGGTGGGCCGCGCGCACTCCGCCTTGGGCGTTGTGCGGGTGAGCAACAGGATCTTGCTGGCGACCTGACCGGTGGAGGTCCACATCTTGCGACCGCTCACGCGATAGCCACCCTCCGTCTTTTTGGCGAAGGTCTTGATGCTGGTTGTATCCAGCCCTGCGTCAGGCTCGGTCACGCCGAAACACACCTGGTCTTCTCCACTGACCAGGCGAGGCAACCAGTTCTGCTGCTGCTCCGGGCTGCCGTGGACCACGACGGGATGGGGGCCAAACATGTTTATGTGAATCGAAGACGCAGCCGTCATGCCTCCGCCGTGTGAAGCCACCGTGTGCATGACGATCGCCGCCTCTGTCACGCCGAGCCCCGCACCGCCGAACTGTTCGGGCATGGTGACGCCGAGCCAGCCGTCGGTGGCCATCGCGCGGTGAAACTCTTTGGGAAATCGCTCTTCCCGGTCGCACTCTGACCAGTAGTCGTCGCCGAACCGGCTGCAGACTGCACTCACGCCATCGCGAATGGCTACTTGGTCTTCGGTTAGATCGAACATTTTGGGGTCTCCGTTGAATCCGTGCAGCAATGATAAGCTTGCGATCGAAATGCGTCAATGGTTAACCAAAGAAAATGTTGGGTTCATCCCTCGTTTGTATAAATGAAAAAAGAGACGTTTGATGCCCCTGATCGTCCGTATGGCGATACAAGGTTAACGGTTTGCCGTAGCATTGTTTCAGCCTGATCTTGCTGCTACTCTTATGCTGAACCGCATGGAGCTGCATCAGTGACATCAATCCGACCGCACGACAGTGAAGAGATCGTTGAGCCGGAGCTGCCGATCGTCGACAGCCACCACCACCTCTGGCTCCGGGCTGACGGTCGCTACCTCGTGGAGGAGTTCGCTGGCGATTTGTCATCTGGCCACCGTGTTCTGGCCACCGTGTACGTTGAATGCGGTGCCATGTACCGAAGGAGTGGCGTGCCGGCTTTGCGGCCGGTAGGTGAGGCCGAGTTCGCAACCGGCATGGCTGCCATGAGCGAAAGCGGCTTGTTCGGACCCACCCGGATTTGCGCCGGCTTCGTGGGAGCTGCGGATCTCACGCTTGGAAGCGATGTCGAAATGGTGCTTGACGCCCTCGAGGCGGCCAGCGGGGCTAGGTTCAAGGGCATTCGCGGCGCAGCAAGCTGGGATGCCGATCCTTCGATCAATCTGGGCGTGCGTCCTTATGCGCCGAAGGGTTTGCTGTTGGATACCCGATTCCGCGCGGGGTTTGCGCGGCTGGCGGCACGCGAACTCGTGTACGACGCGTGGCAGTACCATCCGCAACTTCCTGAACTCTGCAGCCTGGCGGACGCCTTCCCCGACACTCAGATCGTGGTCAACCACTGCGGTGGTCTTTTGGGTGTAGCGGCCTATGACCGACCTGAAACCTTCGGTGATTGGAAGTCGAAGGTGCTAGCCGTGGCGCAGCGGCCGAATACACTCATGAAACTGGGGGGGCTGGCACCTCGTCCCTGCGGGTTTGGATTCGATCGACGCGCGGCGCCTGCCACGGCAGATGAGTTGGCAGCGCTATGGAGCCCCTACATCGAATGCTGTATCGAAGCCTTTGGAGCGCATCGTTGCATGTTCGAAAGTAACTTTCCTGTCGATCGCGTGGCGGGGAGCTACCGGACCATCTGGAACGCCCTTAAGTTGGTGGCTGCTGACTACTCGAGGACCGAAAAGGAGGCGCTGTTCTCCGGTACGGCAGGACGCGTCTACGGCATCGAGTGACGCTCGTCACTCAGGAGGGTGGTAGCGGGTCGAAGTCCAACCGCCGTCCACCACCAGGACCTCGCCGTGGACGAACGATGCATCGGCCGAGCACAGGAATGCAACGCTCGACGCGACTTCATCCGGCGTGCCGGCCCGTCCCAGTGGCGTCGTCCGAATCATCGCGTTGTGGTACCAGCTGCCGGGAATCAGCGCGCCCTCGGTTAGGGGCGTAACGATGGTCCCCGGAGCCACCGCATTGATGCGCACGCCGCGAGGGCCATAGTCGGCGGCCATCTGCCGCGTCAACCCCAGGATCCCCGCCTTGGAGGCAGAATAGGCTGACCTGTTGACCATGCCTGTGATCGCCAAAACGGAGCTGATGTTTACGATGCATCCTGTCGACCGCAGGAGGGCTGGGAGCGCCTCCTGTGACAGTGCAAAGACGGCTTCGAGGTTGACTCCCAGATAGCGGCGCCACTCTTCAGCGCTTGTTTCGTCAACCCGATGACCCCTCGCGATACCGGCGCAGTTGACTAGGACATCGATGCGTCGATGCACATCCGAGCAATAGGACACCAGCCTTTTTCTGTCGGCGTCGGATGTCACGTCGGCTTGAACATGGTCGATTGTCCGTTCGTCTGACCGGGTGGTGGCCATCGCCTCTCGATCTGCGCCGATGACACGGCAGCCTTCCTCGACCAATCTCTCGGCTATCGCCTTGCCAATGCCGGATGCGGCGCCAGTGACGATGGCGACACGGTCCTTGAGTCCTCGCATGACGCTGTTCCTTCCTTCTGGTTACTCGGATCGCGGAATGAATTGGTGGTAAGCCTGGCTCAGGCCTCCGTCAAGCACGATGATTTGCCCATTTAGGTAGCCGGAGCGGTCGCTCGCGAGGAACAGAATCGTGTTCGCGATGTCTTCTGCTGTCCCGATGCGTCCGCAGGGGATGAGCTGCTCGCGTCGCTTTCGCACCTGAGGGTCTGTGTAAAGGTTTTCGCTTAGCGGGGTGACCACCATCGCCGGGCAAACTGCATTGCTGCGGATCCGATGCTCGCCAAGTTCAGTGGCGAGCTGTCGAGACAACATGCTCAACCCGGCCTTGCTGACGCTGTACGCGCCACCACCGGGCTGCGGCTGAACTCCGGAGATCGACCCGACGTGAATCATGCTTCCGCCTCCGCGCCGAATCATCTGTCGTCCGAAGACGCGTGCGCAATGCAGAGTTCCCGTGAGATTGACGGCCAGAACATCGTTCCACGCACCGACATCTAGATCCAGCAGATCGCCTGCACCTGTGACTGCAGCGTTGTTGACCAGGACCGCGCACGGCCCCAGTCGATTTATCACTTCGGCGCCTGCTTCCTCGATCGAGGCGGGCCGAGACACGTCGCACATTTGAGCAATCGCCCGCCCGCCACTTGCCTCGATCTCTGCGGCAACTGCGCGCGCGCCGCGTACATCCCGGTCAACAACTGCAACGGCAGCACCCGCCATGGCGAACTGCCGAGCGGTCTGGGCGCCAATGCCACTTGCCGCCCCGGTGACCACACATGTCAAACCTTCCAGACCCAGCCAGCTCAGCGCCGCGTCGTCTGTTCTGCTGTTGTCCGCGGCTGCGTTCATTCGGCGACGATCTTCTTTGCCGCGGCCAACCTCTTCCACGTCGCGTAGTTGTCGTTGATGTGATAGCGAAGATCCGCCAGCCCGAGAACCATTGGCGCTTGGCTGTCGGTGGCCATGAGGGCGCGCATCTCCCTGCTTAGCGCGATCTCGTTAATTTCCGCGTTGAGGCGCTGCAGAATCGGTAGAGGAGTGCCGCCGGCGGCAAAGACAGTCGCCCAGATGTCCACCGCGAATCCTGGTGCGACAGACGCCATGGGCGGAAGAGTGGGGAAGGCCGAGCTCGCGTGCCGTGAGGTAACTCCAAGAGGAAGCACGAGGCCGGCCTTGATCTGCGCCGCGAATGTCGAATAGTTGGCGACCATCATGTCAATGGTCCCGGATGCAAGATCGACCAGTCCGAACGACGCTCCCTTGTACGGAATGTGCTGCATCTCGATTGCGCCCGCGTCCGCTAGCAACTCGAACGACAGGTGTGCGAGCGTGCCGCTACCTGATGTCCCATAGGTCACGCTGCCAGGCTTCGCACGGGCCGCGGCAATGAGCGCTGCTGGAGTCTTGAATGCGGACTTTGCCGAGACCGCGACGACCATCGGACCTTCGCCCAGCATCGAAACGGGGACCAGATCTGTGCTCATGTTGAACGGCACGTGTCGGACCGTCGCGGCCGCTGTGACAGTGCTTGGCGTCGTAAGCAGGAGCATGGAGCCATCACGGGGGCCTTTGGCCACGGCTGCCGCGCCGATCAACGTCGAGCCGCCTGGACGGTTTTCTACGATGACAGTGGTATTGAGCCGCGGTCCCAACTGGGACGCGACCGCGCGAGCGAAGACGTCCGTACTGGCGCCCGGACCGAATGGAACAATGATCTTGATTAGTGGCGGCATGACGGGTTGCTGCGCCAGGGCGCCGGTCGAAGCGCCGAGTTGTGTCACGAAAGCAAGAAGAGAAGCGCAGATTATGTTCATGTTGAACAGAGGTCGAGGTGTGCCGGAATGGATGCGTTCCAGCAATCTGATCGAAGCGATGGATGGCGTCGAGATACTTCATCCCCCGTGAGGCAGCAGAATCTGCCGCACGATGGCGCCGCTTTGGAGTAGATCGAATCCCTCGTTCAGCCGGTTGAACCCTATGTGCTCGCTGCGCAACTTGTCCACTGGAAGTCGACCACGCAAGTACAGGTCGACGTACCTGGGGATGTCTTGTTGGGGAACCCCTCCGCCCATGAACGAGCCTCTCAGGACGCGCTCTTCTGCGACCCAGGGCAGGTGGGCAACCGTGAACGTGGCGGCGGTGCGGCCCACGCCTACGCCGACGACTTCCCCGCCTCGTGCAGTGATTGCCTGCGCCAGGTCAAGGGCAGCGAGGTTGCCGGAAACCTCGAAGGCGTGATCGACGCCGCCATCGGTGAGATCAAGAATGTGTTGTACTGCATCGGGTTCTCGCGGGTCGAAGCAGTCGGTAGCGCCCACCGCTCGCGCCAGATCGAACTTTCCGGGAAGGACGTCCAGACCGATGATCCGCGACGCCCCGGCCTCGGCCGCGGCCATGACCGTCGTCAGTCCGACGCCGCCAAGACCGATGACAGCGACCGTAGCGCCCGGCTTGACCTTGGCACTGTTGAATACGGCGCCGGCACCGGTCACGACGGCGCAGCCGAACAATGCAGCAACGTCGAATGGAACCGTCGGGTCGATCTTGACGAGGGATCGAGGCGCGACGACCGCGTACTGAGCGAAGACCGAAATGCCGCTGTAGTGGTTCAGGCGCCCGCCGCCGGTCAGGTGTAGACGGCGCGAACCGGTCGCGAGCAGTCCCTCCGCCCGGGATTGGCTGACCGCTTGACAAAGCCCTGGGCGACCTGCCAGGCACGCGCGGCAACTGCCGCAACCGGCGACCCCAGCCAATGCCACGTGATCGCCGGGCTTAAGTCCGGTCACTCCAGCGCCCACTTCTCGCACGATGCCGGCACCTTCATGGCCTCCGACTATGGGCAGCGGTCGCTTCCTCAATCCCTCCAACACAGACAAGTCGGAGTGACAAAGGCCTGCGGCCCTGACTTCCGCGAGCACTTCGCCGGGGCCCGGCGGATCAAGCTCAACCTCTTCAATGCGGAATGGTTGCGAGGTTGAAAAAGGGGTTGGCAGTCCCTGCTCGTACATCACGGCGGCGGTCATTCGCATCTGTGTTCTCCATGGCAAGAAGTTCTTGGGGGCGCAGGCAGCGGGCTTGAGGAAGACGGGCCAGTTGATACAAGCCTCAAAGTCGACCAGCGCGCCGGCTCTTGCGAATCGAAAGCTACTTGGCGGGCGAGAGGTTGGCGGCCTTGACGGCTTGTCCCCACTTCTCGTACTCAGATCGCTGAAACTTTGCAAGTTCTTCGCCGACCAGATTGAGGGGCTCCAGGCCGAAGTTCGAGTAGACGTCTTGCATGTACTTCGTCTTCAGGGCCTTCTGAAGCATGTCCTGGAGCGCCGCTGAAACTTCCGGCGGGGTCTTCGCCGGAACATAGGCGGCAAACCATCCAACCGCCTCGAAGCCGGGGAGGGCGCCTTCCTTGAGCGTCGGGACGGTCTGGTGTGCCGAAGCCCTGGTCGCTCCGGTCGTCGCGAGGGGGCGGATGCCCTTTTGGTAGAACGGTGCAGCTGTCGATGGATCCACTAGCGACACGTCGATCTGGCCGGCAGCGACGGCGATCAAGGAATCGTTGATGTTGCGATAGGGAACCACAAGGGCCTGGATGCCGGCCGATTTGAGCAAGGTCTCGGTGACCAGTCGAATGAACGTCGAGCCTGCCCCGAAGGTGAGCTTGTTCGGGTTCTGCCGAGCCGCGCTGAGCAGGTCCTGCATGCTCTTGTAGTTCGACGAACTAGAGACGTTCACCATCAATGGCGTCAGTGCGACGCCGGCCAGCGGAGTGAAATCCGCCAGCGGGTCGTACGGCAGGGCGGCGAGCATATGGGGGTTCAGCACCTGCGTCGACAGGGATGTCACGAAGAACGTGTAACCGTCGGGGGCCGCGGCCTTCGCCGCCTGCGCTCCGATGACTCCCTCGCCACCCGCCTTGGACTCGACGAACACGTTCACGCCGGACCCTTCCAGCATGCCGCGTGCGATCGCTCTGGCCATCACGTCGGTCGACGTGCCGACGGGAAACGGGAAAAGCAACCTGATCGGCTTCGACTTGTCTGGGTACGACTGCGCAAAGGCAGCGGACGAGACGGTCAATGCGCTCGCGATCATGGTGCGCAGAAATGTGGAACGGTTCATGGAACTTCCCTCGCTGAATGAAGGCCATCCTGGCCAAGGAATGAGAACGGTGCAAAGTTGGCGCAACGGCCTCTCATTCATTCATAGGTTAACCGTTAACGTTAGGACATTCAAGGCCGCATCAGAGGGGTATTCCCTATGGAGCCATGAGTTCTTGCAGGCTGTGTGGCGCGGCTGTTGTCAAACGCATGCAGCAAACCCGGGGGGCGGCAGCGTCGGTGAACGAGAGGGCCACGGGGAAGCGGCCCTGAAGCAACAGGAGCGCGATGACCGGGCCCAATGCAGGCACGGCCGCCTCGCGACAGCAATTTGCGCTGGCCGAAGAATCGGGCAGTCGTTGTTCCGCCAGTTCTGTGTGACTGCCGGGTCCTAGACGGGCGCACTGCCGAGGGTGGTACCGCCGCACACGTAGAGGACTTGTCCAGTGACGAAGCCGTTCTCGGGCGCGAGGAAGAAAAGAACCGCCCTGGCGACATCATCAGGCACCCCCATCTTTCCGACGACAATGCTCTGAAGGATGCGCTGAGCGCTTTCAGAGCCCTCGGGATGGTTGTGCTTGAAGAGCGGCGTTGCGATCGGGCCCGGAGCGACGACGTTGACTGTGATGCCTTCGCGGCCCAACTCAAGTGCCATAGTCCGTGTCATTCCGATCAGGCCCGCCTTCGAGGTGGAATAGGCAAGCCGGTTGCGCATTCCGAGCGCAGCCCTGGAAGAAACGTTGACAATACGCCCATGTCCGCACGATCGCAGCGTTGGCAGAAACGCCTGCGTCAGCTGGAGCGGTGCTCGTAGATGAAGTGCGACAACGTGGTCGAGGTCCTGTGCGCTCTGGTCGTCCACTGTTCCCGGCCTGCTGGTTCCTGCGTTGTTCACCAGGCCTGTCACCTCGGAATCGGCCGCGATGGTTCGAGCGCAACTCTCAACTTCGGCCTCAGAGCTGAGGTCCACCTGCACAGACTGCATGAGTGGGTGAGCCCATTCGGGCCGTTGAAAGTCCAGATTGACGACGTGGCGCCCGCTGGCCAAGAGTGCCTGCGCAATGGCTTGGCCGATGCCGGTACTGGCGCCCGTGATAACGCAAACATTGGATCGCTTCATTGTGTGTGGCAGGAGTGCTTGTCAAGCGCGGATGCGCCTTTCAGAGGTTGAACATTAGCTTTCTGCCGGAAATAAGTCAACGGTTAACCTTATGGGAAAGGGCGGCTCAAGTCGGATTGAGGTGCCCGCAAGCAACCGACCGCCGCTGTTCGCAGCGCCCGGCCAGCGGGATGGCGCAACTTCAAGAGTGAGGCAGGGTGGCAGCGCACCCAATGAAGTGCGCGAAGCCATGCGCGGGTAAGTGCCCTATCGATGGGAAAACATAGGAAAGCCCGGCGCGAGCCCCCGAGCAGCAAAGACCATGGCGCCCCGTCCGCCCAATTCGTCGCGCGCAACAATTAGCAGGTCGCGCGATCCAGGCACGATCGCGAGGCTCGTGACCTTGAGGAAATGATTGTCTTCGCGGCCAGGAAGCAGAATCTGGCCGATGGGGATGCCGTAGGGACTGAAGACCAAGATGCGAGCCTGTCGGTACATCGCCACGTAGACGTTCCCTGCTGAATCCGTACGCATTGAATCAGGGGCGATGCCGATAAAATGGTAGGGGATCAGCGCACCAAATCGTGCAGGCTTGGCTGGAGCGCTAAGGTCGACGCGGTGAAGGCGGCAGTTGGCGAACTCGGTCGCCCAAAGAACAGTGCCGTCAGGACTCAAGGCCACGCCATTCGCCGCACACATGTTACGCAAAACAGGGACGCATGAACTGGAGTCAGGGGCGACGTAGTACACACCGCCTGTGGGCTCGGTCGACGATCCACGAAAGTCGGTGAAGTAGAAGCCTCCGAGCTCGTCAAACACGAGGTCGTCGACAGCGTAGCCGGCTTTTGGAGGCACGATGGTTTGTCTGTCGCCACCGTCCGGAGCGATCGAGATGACGGAACCGGCCTCGAAGAGACCGCCGCTATTTGGCTTACCCAGTGCCGCCACGAAGATTCGCCCGTCCTTGTGGACAGCGATGCCAGTAGGATGAAGCTCATCTTCCTGGTACAGCGTCGTAATCCCCTTGTCCATGGATAGCCGCATGACACGGCCTCCGAAGGGATCGACAAACAGGAGGTTGCCGGCTCGATCAAAAGCCGGCCCTTCGAGCGACATCGGCTGGTCGGAAACCTGGAAGTACTGCGTGGCCGTTGCTGTCGGCAAGCCTCGTTCGCAGGCTGGGATCGGCACCAGGCCGCGCGTGGCGCTGGTGTACGAGAGCGTACTCGTCTCGTCGGCGGAGAAATTTCTGTCGGTCAAACGGAACTCTTCGAGGGAGGTTGCGAGACGCCAAAGTCCGGGCTCAACAAGCTCGCAACTCTCCCGCAGAATTCAGTTGGTAGGCGTCGTTGTGTTCGCCAAGCCTCGGCGCCGCGGACCGCAGCGCTGGCCGCTGGCCGTTGATGACCAAAGGCAATCCGGTCAAGCGAAAATCCTCACCGGGAATCTCCTGCATCAGGCCCAGAGCCTCGATCTGCGGGTGCACCATTGCCTCAGCGACTGTATGGACCTGCGCGCAAGGCACCCCCGCGTCGTTGAGTCTGGCGATCCAATGAGCCCGGGACTCGGCACGCAGCAGCGGGGTCATCTCGGCCAGCAACGCACTCTTGTTCCTCAACCTTGCGCGATTGGTGGAAAAACGACTGTCGGATATCCAGTCCGGCCGCTGAAGCTCGTGCGCTAGTTTTGTGAACAGACGGTCATTGCCGCAGCAGATGACCAACGGGGCGTCCGCAGTCTCAAATGCCTCGTACGGAACAAATCCGGGATGGCCGGAGCGGTGCCGTTCAGGAACGCGCCCCTCGTTCTGGTAAGCGTCAGTCTTTTGTGCCGCCCATACCAATGCAGTCTCCAGCAGCGAAGTGCTGACGATGCCGCCTCTTCCGGAGTGGTGGCGTCTCTGAAGCATGGCCAGTGCACCGATGACAATCCACATGCCGCTGCCTTGGTCGCAGACGGATGCACCCGATCGCATTGGCGGATCGTCTGGACCGCCATTGATACTTGACAGGCCGCTGAAGGCTTGCAGCATGGGTTCGTACCCAGGCAACTTGCTCATCGGTCCCGCAGCACCGAACGCCGAGATCTCACAGTAGATCAAGCGGGGATGATGTTTGCACATCGACTCGCCATCGACCCCCAGAGTTTGCGTCACCCCGGGCCGCAGATTGCAAATCAGAATATCAGCGCCGGCGACGAGCTCTTCGAACGCCGCGTGTCCCGCGTCGGAATTCATATCGAGCGCGACCGACCTCTTCCCGCGGTTGAAGATGTGAAAGCAGTGGGAGTCACCGTTGCGGAAGGGCTCACCCATGTGACGCGCGTCGTCGCCACCGTCGACGCGTTCGATTTTCACAACCTCGGCGCCGAGGTCGGCCAAGATGGCTCCGGCAAATGGCCCGGCGAGGACTTGGCCGAGCTCAATGACCCGGATGCCTTTGAGCGTCTGTTCCATATGCAATTTCGAAGGCCTTGCGGCCCTTGTCTCCGTTTTGCAGTGCATTTTCCTCCCTGCGGGGTCATGTGTGAAGGACAATAACCTTATAGGTTTGATAACAAGATCGAATCAGCACCCTAGGGGACGACATGCGCATTCGGATCACGCTTGCCCAGCTCGAGGCCTTCGTCAGTGTGGCCAGCACCTTGAGTTTTCGCGCGGCTGCGCAAACGCTTCACGTTTCGCAGCCTGCGCTGAGCCGCACCATCAAGCTTGCCGAGCAGGCCCTGGGCACGCGACTCTTTGATCGCAGCACCCAGCATGTCGGACTCACACCCGCCGGTCACGAACTGCTCCCCATCGCCGCGCGCATCCTCGACAACTTCAACAGTTCCTTCAGCGAGCTCGCCCAGTTCCTGGAAGGCCGAAGTGGCACGGTCACCATAGCTGCGTTGCCGTCCACCGGAGCGGCGATCGTGCCCAACGTGATCGCCCGGTTTCGAGAGCGCCACCCGCTGGTGGAGTTCTCCCTGCTCGAAAACCAAGCCGAGGTCCTTAGCACCCTGATTGACGAAGGTCGCGCTGACCTTGGTATCACGGTGCGTCCGCGGCCTGACCAACGTTTGGACTATCGGCACCTGCTGGATGATCCGTTCGTCCTGCTATGTCGCAGGGACGACCCGCTGGCCGCCAGGTCCACGGTGAACTGGACGGCGTTCACAACCCGCCCGTTCATTTCTGCCGATTACAAGAGCAGCATTCGCCCCATCACGGATGCGGCGTTTCTCAGACAAGGGTTGCGCGTCACGCCTGCCATCGAGTACCCAAGCATCGCCGCGGCAGGGGCGCTGGTGTCAGCTGGCCTTGGGTTATCGGCGCTTCCGCTTCTTGCGATGCACCTTGTAAACACGGACCATCTGGTCGGTGTGCCATTGAGAAGACCAACCATGTCGCGTCCCGTCGGCGTCGTGACGCGGATGGGACGCTCCCTATCACCCGTTGCCAAGCAGTTCATTGATTTTCTCGTTGCCGAAACCCTGGCTGGAGTTGCCGATCACACGGTGGTCGCGCGTCCCGCCGGACCCGAGGCATAGAAGTGACGTCTGCGGCTGCGATGGCATGGGTCATCAGCCGGCGAGCGCTTGACTGACCGCTTGCGCCGCGATGACAGCGATAAGGTGCGCGCGGTACTCCGAAGTTGCATGGATGTCCGAAGACAGGTCCTTGGATGACACGGTCGCGCTCTTGGCGCTCTCCGGAGTGAAGGCGGTCGTCAGGCTGCGCTCGATCTCGGCCACGCGAAAAACGACGGAAGCTGCACCAGTGACAGCCACCCTGACGCCGGTCCCAGTGTCAGCAACAAAGACCCCGACCAGTGCGAAACGTGAAGCCTGCTGTTCGAATTTAACGTAGCCCGCCCGCCGCGGGATAGGAAACTCGACCTCGGTGATCAGCTCGTCCTCGTTCAGCGACGTTTCGTACATGCTCACGAAGAATTTTTCGGCCGGGATCGCTCGCTCGCTCGTGTGGATGATTGCTCCGAGTGCCAGCACGGCGGCCGGGTAACAAGCCGCGGGGTCATTGTTGGCGACCGACCCTCCGACGGTGCCCATGTTTCGCACCTGCCTGTCGCCAATGCCGCCGGCAAGGTGCGCCAGCGCCGGGATCGCCCGCATGACCTCTGGTGATGATGCGACGTCAACGTGGCGTGTCATTGCGCCGATGAGGATCGACGTACCGGTGATTCGCACCCCGCGAAGACCGGGAACGCCTGCAATGTCG
This sequence comes from Variovorax saccharolyticus, assembly GCF_030316765.1. Taxonomy (GTDB): domain Bacteria; phylum Pseudomonadota; class Gammaproteobacteria; order Burkholderiales; family Burkholderiaceae_C; genus Variovorax; species Variovorax saccharolyticus. The sequence continues at coordinate 110,983 of NZ_JASZYT010000014.1, read as the reverse complement.
ACCAATGTGCCCGGCTGCGAGAGCCGCGTTTTCATCGCTGCAACCAAGGTCTGACCTCCGGCCAGGGGCCGGCCGCCGGTGCGCTTGAGGGCCTGAACCGCCTCAGCCAATGTCAAAGGATGCTCGTAATCAGTTTCGTACATGCTCGTTGCCCCTTTACGTCTGCTGCGGCGCATCGGCCGCGGCCATCGCGCGCGCGCCATGAAGGACCGCCTTGACGATGTTCTGGTAGCCGGTGCATCGGCACAGATTTCCTTGCAGTTGATCCCGGATTGCATGGTTGTCGGCATTCGGGCAGCGCTTGACGAGCTCAATGCAGCTCATCACCATGCCTGGGGTGCAAAAGCCGCACTGCAGCGCGTGCTCCTCCATGAAGGCTTTCTGCATCGGATGGGGCGTCCCATCGGCGGCCGCCAGCCCTTCGATGGTTATGACTTCCGATCCCTGCATCTGCACGGCCAGGACAGAACACGATTTGATCGCTCTCCCGTCCACGTGCACGGTACAGGCACCGCATTGGGATGTGTCACAACCCACATGCGTACCAGTCAGCCCTAGGTGGGTGCGCAGCAATTCGACTAGCAGTGTGCGCGCGTCGACGTTCAGCGCAACGGCATTGCCGTTGACTTTGAGGGTGACATTCTTCTTCATGGCTTGGTCGATGTTTGTGTTGCGTAGCCGGCATCACGCAATGCCTTCCATACCCGCATAGGCGTTGCCGGCATGTCAAGGTGACGAACGCCCGCCGGCTGCAGCGCGTTGCAAACGGCATTGATCGTTGCGCTCAACGCCCCGACGGTCCCGGCTTCGCCGACGCCTTTGACGCCAAGTGGATTTAGCGCAGTAGGCGTTTCCAGATTGACGCTTTCGATCTCAGGCATGTCGGAAGCCCGGGGCATCGCGTAGTCACTAAATGAGCCTGTCACGAGTTGGCCGGCGCTGTCGTACCTGATCTGCTCTAACAGCACCTGCCCGATGCCCTGCACGACACCGCCGTGGATCTGGCCTTCCACAAGAGCGGGATTCAGGACACGGCCGACATCTTCAACCGAGACGTATCGCATCGGCGTAACCAGGCCGGTCTCGGGATCGATCTCTACCTCGCAGATATGACAACCATTCGGAAAAGTCGGCCTGTTCGGCGCGAACTCTCCAGCTCCTGCCAAATCCTTGTTTTCCCCCTCGCGTGCCGCGAGGTGCTGAGCGAGTTCAGCTAGCGTGATTGAACGGTCAGTACCGCGAACACGATAGGAACCGTAAGAAAATTCGACGTCGGAATAGTGCGCCTCAAACAACGTGGCCGACGCCACTCGGCCATTTTCGATCAGATCATCGACTGCCTTGGTGACTGCAGAGCCGCCTTGAATCAGAGCGGAAGAACCGCCGTTTCCTCGGCCATCGATCAAGCGGTCCGTATCGCCTTGCAAATACGTCACCTTCTCCAGCGGTAGGCCTAGGGCCTTGGCCACAAGGCGGGAGAAACCTGTCTCGTGACCTTGACCCACAGACATGGTTCCAGTGGTCAATGTCACGCGGCCGTCAGGATGGGCGTGCACTCTCGACCGATCCCTGCCGACAGCGCCGGCCATCTCGATGGGCATGGCGATGCCGATTCCGCGCAGCTTCCCACGTGCTTTTGACGCCTCTCGCCGCTCCGGGAAAGTCAAATAGCCTGCTAGCTCCATGGCCTTGTCGAGGTTGGACTCGAAGTTGCCGCAGTCGTACTCGAAGCGGAAGGCGGTTCGGTACGGCATGGCGGTGGTGGGGATCAAGTTGCGCCGCCGCAGTTCTGCAGGATCGATGCCCATCTCGACGGCCGCGACGTCGATGATCCGCTCAATGGCGTAGGTGGCGTCGGGGCGGCCTGCGCCGCGGTAGGCCGCCGTTGATTGCGTGTTCGTAAAGATACCGACGGCTTCTGCGGCGATTGCAGGCGTTGTGTAGACACCGGCAATGCCGCCGATGTTGTTCACTGGCGAGGTCGACCGCTGGAACATGTATGCCCCCACGTTGACGTCGTACCTCACCCGCAGGGCCGTGAACCTGCCTTGGGCGTCGAGTCCAAGCTCGCTTGTCACGACCACGTCTCGGGCGTGCTCGTCTGACAGAAAAGACTCTGAGCGCTGAGCGGTCCATCGCACGACTCGCCTCAAACGCAACGCGGCCCAAAAAACGAGTATCTCCTCGCGTTGCGGGCCCCATTTCATGCCAAAGGAGCCGCCTACATCACTTGCGATCACTCGCAGTTGGTCCGCACCGAGCTTGAACAGGCGGGCGAGTTCGTCACGCATCTGGTGCGGGCTTTGATGCGAGAGATGCAAGACCGGCCTTCCGTCCGCGCCGAAATACGCGAGCGCTGCGCGCGGCTCCAGCGGCATCGCGGCGACGCGGCTGATGTGGGATGCCAGGCGAGCCACATGATGCGACGAGGCCAGTGCGCGATCGACCTTGGCCATGTCACCGCCACGCCAGTGGAATGCAATGTTGGATGGACGATCGTTCCAGACCTGGGGCGCGGCAGCATCTTGGGCGGCATGAACGTCGGTGACCGCTGGCGAGTCTTCAAATTCGACCACCACCAGATCCGCAGCGTCTTGGGCGGAGGCAAAGCTGTCGGCCAGCACCATGGCGACTGGCTCGCCGACGAAACGCACGCGGTCTTGCACCAGGAAAGGCCGAGGCGTCTCAAATGCGAAGGTCCCGTCTCCCTGGTCAAGTTTGAAGGGCGTCGGGCATGCATTGAAGCCCTCAGCCAACATGTCGGCACCGGTAAGGACAGCCACCACGCCCGGGAGCGCAAGCGCAGCGCTGACGTCGACGGATTTAACGAAGGCTGAGGCATAGGGCGAGCGCACGAAAACAACGCGCAAAGCGGCATCCATGGGAACGTCATCGACGTACTGGCCGCGTCCGACAGTCAACCGGGCATCTTCGCGCCGGCTGCCTGTGGTATGGAGTGAAGGGACATTCATGTCTGCGGGGTACCTTGCCTCGAAGTGTGCGCCTGCACGGTTCCGGAACACCTTTCGGGGTCCTTGAAAGCTGGCAATGTTAGGCGCGCTGTCGGCTTGGAAGTTTGATGAAAGCGACTGTGATCGTGTCGTGCGTAGAAATCGCGCGGGGCCTGGCCCTGGCGTCGACGGTGACGCCCGTATCGCTTTCCCATTCAGCGGGTTGTTACCCGGCGCTGTGCACCTTTCCGAATCGGAAAGTGGCTGCGTCTAATTCCTCAAGCTATGCTCACGTGCCTCCTCCTAACATCTGTCATCCATTCAGGAGACCAGAGTGCCAAGCGTCATCGAAGCGGCGGAAATTGAGGACCATGCGTCCAGCTATCGTGGCAGCACGCCGCGCAACACCAATGCGCTCAATGAATGGCACGAGCGCGCGCTGGGTGAGGTCGCGGTGGAACCGGGCTTTCCTATAGTCGATGCTCATCACCATGTATTCGGGGCCGCCGGGGACCCGCATTACTACCAGCCAACAGACCTGCGGCGCGATATCAGCGCCGGACACAACATCATCGGGACGGTGTGCGTCGAGGCGTACCGATGGGGTTGGCGACAAGGCGGCGCGGAAGCGTTGAAACCCGTCGGTGAGGTCGAGTTCCTAGTGGATGCTACTGCCGCGCCAATTCAGAGCCGGTGGGGCCCCTGTCAAGTCGCGGCGGGGATCGTTTCAGGCGCCGATCTCACACTCGGATCGGGCGTGTCGGAAACCCTGGATGCGCAACTTGAATCAGGTCAGGGCAGGCTCCGTGGCGTGCGGCACAACGCTGCCCATGACGACGGACCCGTAGGGCGGTTTATCAAGCATCCGGCGGTTCCGCACCTGTTGCTGGACGGGGATTTCAGAAAGGGCTTCGCGCTGTTAAGGCGGCGGGATCTCAGCTTTGACGCTTGGATCTTCCACCATCAGATCGAGGAGTTGGTCGACCTGGCAGCAGCTTTTCCCGATACGCGCATCGTGTTGAACCATGTCGGGGGCGTGATCGGGGTTGGCAAGTTTGGCAAAGAGCGCGCATCTGTGATCTCCCGATGGAGAGCTGACCTTCGCAAGCTGGCCGCAAGGCCGAATGTCTTTGCGAAGATCGGTGGGATGGGCATGCCCATGTTTGGCTTCGGGTTTGAGCATCGTGAAGCCCCCGCGACGTCGGCTGACTTGGCGCCCGCGTGGGCACCGTTGATCGACGAATGCATTGAAGCATTCGGCCCGCAGCGCTGCATGTTTGAGAGCAATTTTCCGGTCGACCGGCAGTCTTGCGGCTACACCGCTTTGTGGAACGTGTTCAAACGGGCGACAGCCGCATTGGCTCCAGACGAGCGTCGGGATTTGTTCTATCGGACGGCCTGCCGGGCATATCGACTACCAGCATTGGAAAAAGCGGGCGATCTTGCGAGCGGGTCATGATCGGTACCATGCCCGTGGCTGCCTGTGAAGGCGGCCTGATTCAGCCCACTGCTTCCGATGCGCGGCCGCTTGGGGCCCGGCATACCGAGGAACTTGCGAGCTTTGTGATTGAGTCGGTTTGGTCAGACCTGCCGGCGCCGGTACAGCATGAGGCGGCGCGCGCTTTCCTAAACTGGGTGGGATGCGCGCACGGCGGCGCCTTCCACAGCGCCGTAGAGCAGGCACTGCCGGCACTAAAAGCGCTGTCGGGTTCTCAAGCCTGCACTGTGATTGGCCGAGGCGTCCGCCTGGACCCGCTCAGTGCGGCGCTGTTGAATGGGTTGAGCGTTGGAGCGCACGCGTTCGACGATGCTCATGTTGAGACAGTCGTGCATCCCGCGGCACCCACTGTGGCTGCGTTGCTTGCTTACGCCGAACAGCACCGGGTATCAGGATCCGACTTTCTGCACGCCCTAATGATCTCTCACGAGGTTCAGTGCCGGTTGAGTTGCGCGTTGGCCGTTGGACCTGCGGCTTGTCATGTTGGGCACTACATGACAGGTTTGACAGGCGCGATCGGGGTCGCTACAGGCGTGGGCAAGCTGATGGGTCTGTCGGCGAAGCAACTTGTCTGGGCGATGGGCATCGCTGCTATGCAGGGGGGAGGGTTCCGGTCGTCCCACGGGACCATGTCCGCGGCATTCATACCCGGCAATGCCGGACGTAGCGGCCTGCTCGCCGCCCACCTGGCAGCGAACGACTTCACCTGTCACGCTGAGCCGTTGTCGAGCCCGAATGGCCTTTTGTCGGTGGTTGGACGCCCGTCATACCCGGAGGCATTGACGGAACGTCTAGGCCAACATTGGGAATGCATGAATGTGGCCATCAAGCCGTTCCCCAACGGATGCCTGATTCACGCTGCCACCGACGTCTGTCTTGAACTGGCACGCTTGCATTCCTTCTCGCGAGGTGACATCGAGCGCGTTGAAATCCAGGTTCACGAACTCAGCCTCGCTTTGACGGGCAAGGATGAGCCAAAGGACAGCTATGAAGCGCAGGTGAGCCTGCATCACTGGGCTGCGGCGGCGCTGTATTACGGTAGAGCCGACTTGAACGAAGCCAGTGATGCCTGCGTGCGCGATCCAGCGATAATTGCCCTACGCCGGCGCATCTTTGCATCGGTCGCGTCGGACCTGCGTCCTGACGAGGCGCGCGCCTCGATCGTGCTGCAAAGTGGCCAGCGCTTGGAGGCACAGGTTAGTCCACACATCGGCTCCGCGAAGCGCCCCCTCAGCGACGAGCAACTCGAGGCTAAGTTCCTGTCGCAGGCCCAAGATCACTTGGGCACGGAGCGGACTCGTCACCTGATCGCGTTGTGCTGGCGTCTCCCTTTGGCTCTGGACGTCGGCCGGGCGGCTCCAGGTTTCTGGGGATGAACATCTTGCTCTGCACCTCGCAATTTGCCGTCACGGTACACCCGACATGGGCATCGAAGGACGACTCCATGACGACAAGTGCTGCCAGCCGCGGGTGGCATCTTCGAACCAGTGGCAAAGGCAGATGGCGATCCTGTTGATCAAAGAGAGGCACATATGACAGATAGGGCGGGCTCCGTGGCGAGCAGTTGGCTAGGGTTGACAGGGCGCGTTTGTGTGATCACCGGCGGGGGCAGCGGGATCGGCGCGGAAACCGCACGCCAGCTGGCGTCGGCTGGTGCGTTGGTAGCGATACTGGACCAGGATGCGGGTTCCGCCGAAGCGGTCGCGGCGGAACTCAGGGGGGGCGGAATGCGCGCTATTGGCGCCCAAGCTGACGTCGCGAGCCCTGAGATGGTCGTTGCGGCCGCCGAGCGCATCGAGAAGGAACTCGGTCGCTGCCAGGTGCTTGTGAACAATGCCGCGGTTCGCCACCGCGGTCCGCTGGTGGGCATGAGCCTGCGAGACTGGAATCATGTGCTCTCGGTCAACTTGACGGGTGCCCTGACGTGCACCCAAATCTTCGCGGCGCAGATGATCAATGGGGGCAGGGGAGGCAGCCTCGTGCACGTGGCGTCGATACTGGGTCATCACCCGCTGGCCCAGAGTGGAGCCTACAGCGTCAGCAAGGCAGGACTGATCATGATGTCGCGGCTGTTTTCGTTGGAACTGGCTCCTCACGGCATTCGCAGCAATGTCGTCTCGCCCGGCTTTACCCGCACGCCTGCCACGGAGACGGTGTATGCCGACAGCGAAACGGCAGGAGCCAGACAGCGACTGATTCCGGCGGGCCGTGTTGCGATGCCAACGGACATGGCCGAGGTCATTGCATTTCTGGCGAGCGATCGCGCAGGCTATGTCAACGGTCAGGACCTGTTGGTGGATGGCGGTTTCGACAACACCCTGATGAGCATAGTGCCGCGGGGAAGTAAAGGCTGAGACGCCCGGCTGTAACCCTGCTTAAACCATCCAGCTGCCCGTCACTGCCCCTGCGCAGCGTTGGCAGATCCAATCGAAACCCTCGGCCGGTGCCAAAGGCCAGTAGGACCAACTGAGACGCATAGAAATGAAGAACCTTTTTTCGCGCTTGATCGCAATCGCTGGTCTGTTGTGTGTCGCCGTCTCTTTACCGGCCGCCGCCCAGGACTATCCAGATCGGCCCATCCAACTCGTAATTCCGTATGCCGCAGGAGGCATCACGGATGCGCTTGGCCGCTTGGTGGCCGAGAATCTCAGTAATCGACTTGGCCAACGGATTGTTCCAGACAACCGACCTGGAGCAGGGACTGCCATAGGTGCCGCGGCTGTTGCGCGCGCGACGCCAAACGGATACACGCTCCTGTTCAGCACGCTGGCGCATTCGCTCAACGCCACGATGAGTGCAGCTTTGCCGTTCGACTCAGTGAATGATTTTGCGTTTGTAGGCAAGGTTGGGCAGATCCAGTTGCTCATCATGACGAACCCGCAACACGTCAAGGTTGACAACCTAGGTGGGCTTGTCGCTTTGATGCGCAGCGCCAATGGAAATGTTTCCTACGCATCGTCAGGAATCGGGACGCCGAGTCACCTGGGCGTCGAACTCCTGAAACGAGTCGCCCATGGCGAGGCCGTACATGTGCCATATCGAGGCGAGAGCCCAGGTCTTTCAGACTTGATGGGGGGCCAGGTCAGCTTCATGCTCTGCTCGATTGCAACATGCGTGCCGCGCCTGCAGGACGGCAAGCTGAAGGCGCTGGCCCTGACCGCGACCAGTCGAAGCGCTCTGGCACCCACGGTCCCGACTGTGGGCGAGGCAGGATTTCCTGGTTCCGAGATCAACACCTGGTACTTCATCGCCGCCCCTAAGGGCACGCCTACAGCCGTGGTCAACAGACTCAACTCGGCGCTCAACGAGGTGCTTGCCGACGAAAGCTTCAAGAGTCGAGTTCTGGCCATGGGCGTCGAACTTGAAAGCCGCACGTCGCCTGCGGCGACCAAAGGACTGGTTCAATCTGAGATTGAGAAATGGCGCCCGATCGTCAAGGCTTCGGGCGCGACAAGCAACTGATGCTTCAGACGAGCATCCGAGCGGATACGCCTGTGCCCTTGAAGGGGCGAATCAGAGCAGCGGGTCGCCGTGGCCCAGTGGTCGCGCTGCGAGCGCGTCCAGAAGATGACGGGCCGGCGCGTTCAGTTCGGCGTAGTCGCGCACACACAAAACCAGGCGCCGGCGCGCCCAGTCGTCAGAGAGCGCGATGGTCGTGAGCCCGAGTGCGTTGACCAGAAGCGACGTAGATTCCTTCGGCACGATGGCGATCGCAAGGTTGCCCGCGACGAAACGGCAGGCCGCGTCGTAAGTTCGCACGTGGAAGGGCATCTTTAGTGCCTTACCTTCAGCGATCGCTAGCCGCTGCTGCAAGTGCAGCCCAACGCTGGCGGCATCAACCGCAACCCGTTCATACGGCAGGGTGTCTACAAAGCTGACGCTCGTGCGGTTGGCTAGCTCGTGCTCCTTGTGGGTGATGACCACCATGTGATCCACCCTGTAGGGCACGGTTCGCAGCCGCCGGGTTCCCGTTGCGTCCCAGCACACACCAAGATCGGCTCGGCCTCCCTCGACATTCAAGACGACCTCGGGGCCCGTATGTTCGTCGACACTGACCCTGACATTCGGATGATGCTTGACGAAAACAGCGATGTCTGCCGGCAAGCACGATGTGATGGCAGACAAGGCGGCCGCCACCCGTACGCGGCCAGGAACGCTGCGCGCATATTCGGAAAGGTTGGCCTGAATTCGCGCCATGGACTGCAGCAACCCTCGAGCTGAGGGGAGCAGCGCCTCGCCAGCGGCAGTGAGGCTGACGCCGCCGCGACCTCGCTCAAGCAACGGCACCCCTAACTGCTCTTCAAGCGCCGAAAGTCGCTTGCTCACCGTAGAAACCGTCAGGTTCTCGCGGTCGGCAGCCTCGGTCAGACTTTGTTCTTCACAAATTGCGACGAACAAGCGCAGCGACACGGGATCAAAGTGGTGCATCACTAATCTTCTTGAGGTGCACCATTGTATTTGCGGATTCGCAACGCTCGGACAAACCGAGCATCGGTTCCCCGAGTCCTTGTCTAGTGGGTTTGCCGGCAGGATCCGCAGCGACGTTCGATCAGAGCTGCGAGTCAAGCATTTCGTGCGAACCATGCGATGCCCGCGCCAACGACGATCGCCGCGGCGAGCGTCCATCGCGCATAGGAACTGCCAAGGAGAAGGCCCTGTTTCATGCCACCGGAGCGCGGAATGGCTGAGTCCGTTACGGGCTCGGCAACATCCGTAGAGGGCGTCTGTTGGCTGGCGAGCTTTGCGATGAACGCCACAAAAAAATCGTTTGCCACTTTGCGCGCTGCTGAGTCCACCAACCGCGACCCAATCTGGGCAAGCTTTCCGCCCACCTGCGCGCTGACCTGATAGGACATGGACGTAGTGTTTACGGCTTCCGGTGCCAGGCTCACCCTGGCGCGTCCTTTGGCGAAGCCAGCCGCGCCGCCTTGCCCTTCGAAGATGAGGGTGTACGCATTTGGTGGATCCAGGTCTTCCATCTTCATTCGACCCGCAAAGCGGGCGCTGACCGGGCCGATTTTTGCCGCCAAAGTGACCTTGAAGCTGTTGTCGCCATCACGGTCGATGGCTTCGCAACCTGCGATGCATTCCTTGAGGAACAGCGGATCATTCAAAGATCGCCACGTCACCTCGACGCTCGCTGGGATCGAGCACGTACTAGACATTTCCATCGTCGTTCTCCTGACCTGTACGGACCTTCGCTCCCGGACCGACCTGTCCTCGCAGCCTTACGTTGAGCGAAACCCGGACGAATCCGGATGATGAGGGGCCACGCCCACTGAGCATTTACGCGTGTTCATGGCCGTGTGCTGTACGGCTTCGGCCGTCAGCGCGCAGCTGGCGAGTTCGCGTCGATTGCTCCAGGCTTTAATGACCGTCGCGCGGCGCGCTGTAGCCTGAAGAAAGTGCGGCCGTGCCGCCGTCGACACTCAGGATGTGCCCTGAGATCGACGCGGCGTCAGACGATGCAAGAAACAGTATGGCCTTGGCCTGATCGTCCGGCTGCGCCATGTGTCCGAGGGGGATCCGCTGCTCGCGTTGCCGTATGCGCTCGGGATAGTCCCGGGCAACCGACATCGTCATCTCAGTTGCCGTGATTCCTGGGCAAACACAGTTAACACGGATGTTGTACTGACCCCATTCCACGCAAAGCGCTCGTGTCAGGCCCACGACGCCGTGTTTGGCGGCGCAATAGGATGTCGAACCGGGAGCGCCTGCCACGGCGGCTCCGGAACCCAGGTTCACGATGGCGCCTTGCTTGCGTGGAATCATGGACGCCACCGCCGCGGTTTGGGCCCAGAAGAAAGCACCGGTCAGGCATACGTCGATCTCGCGACGCCACTGGGCTTCCTCGACCAATCGCGCTGGGGTGTGTTTGAGGATGCCGGCGTTGTTGATCAACACGTCAATCCGTCCATAGGCTTGCATCACCTCATCGACGTTGGCGCGTACCTGCGTAAGGTTGCTGACGTCGCCACACACGCCAATCGCTACTCCGCCTTCCTCCCGGATCCGCGCCACGGTCGAACTGACTGAGCCCGGGTCTCGATCGCATACGGCGACCTTGGCGCCTTCTCTGGCTGCCAGCCTTGCAGTCGCCAACCCAATTCCCTGGCCCGCTCCTGTCACGACGACCACTTGATCTGTGAATCTCATTGAAACTACCTCTTGGTTGATTGCTGAAAATACTTCGAACTGCCTCGCCGCCTGCGACTGGCAAGCCACGCATGAGCGCTGGGAGGGGACTCTTTAGACGCGTCTCGGTCGCTAGACCTTGAATCCTGTGGTCTTCACTATGTCGGTCCAGAACGCCACATCATTGCGAATCAGGTTCGACAGCTCTTCCGGCCTGCTCCCGATGACACGAAAACCACCTTCCTCGAGCCTGGCGCGTACCTGGGGGACGCTCAACGCCTTGAGGATCTCCGCACTGAGCTTGGCGAGTACCTCGGGAGGGGTCTTGCTTGGCGCTGCGAGACCCACCCAGTTGAGGTACTGCATATCGGGGAACCCGGCCTCTCCGAACGTCGGAACATTGGGATGTCCGGGCAGACGACTTGATCCGTTGGTGGCCAGGAGGCGTAGCTTTCCTGACGACACGTGGCTCAGTACCGTGGAAGGAGCGCCGAAGTACGCGTGAACGTCGCCGGCCATCACGCCTGTGATGAGTTCACCAACATTCTTGTAGTGAACCGGCTCGAACCTGATTTTTGCGGCCTTGCCGAACATGAAGCCGGCAAAGTGTCCAGATGTGCCGGCACCCTGGGTTCCCAGAAAGGCCGCCGATTGTTGAGCCGATGCCCAAGCAACGAACTCTCTCAGCGTGGTGGCGGGAATGTGCGGAGTTGTCGCCAGGACCATGTCATTGCTGGCCACAGCGGACAGCGGCGCGAAATCTCGAACTGAATCGTACGGCGCGTCCTTGAGAGTCGTGGGCACCATCGCCAGCGTCGCGAGAGAGCAAATTCCGATCGTGTAGCCGTCGGACGCTGAACGCGCCAGTTGCTGCGTTCCCATGATGCCGCCTGCGCCCGGCCTGTTTTCGACGGTGACCGGTTGCTCCATCTGCAGGGCTAGCCGATCTGCGATCACGCGTGCCAAGAAGTCGGTGCTGGCCCCCGGCGCAAAGGGCACGATGATTCGAATCGGTCGCAAAGGGAACTTGCCGTCCGCGGCTGCAGCTGCGGACGCTGCGGACGCTGCGGGAGCCAAGACGATAAGGCTAATGTCTTTCAACACTTGCCTGCGCGTGCAATTCAGTTGGGCTTGCAAACATGACTCCTTGATTGGCGCCGAGGGACTGGCTTTTGTCGATGCGGCCATCGATGCCAAATACTAGGTTCGCGATGCACTAAGAGGTTTGATGAATGCGATGGAGATGATTTCTTGGGAGGAAAGCAAAGTGCGCCGACATTCCGCGATGCGTGGAACCGACCATGAACACGCGCGGATAAACGCGATGACGGCAAGCGCTCCAGCGCGCCTTGGGTCGAACTTGGTGGATCTGACCTAGTCGACCTTGGGCTTACACCCAACCCTGGCCAAAAGAAACGTGGCGCAGACGCTTCGCCGCCTGGTCGAGATCTTTCCGCCATGGAGCTTCACGGCAAGTACACCATCTTTATCGAAGGCGCGCACGGCTACCTGGGTCGTCGGAGGGTCGCCAAGTAGCTCGACGCCTGCAAGGATGATCCGTTGACCTACGGCCTCGAAGTCAAGGGAGTGTGGCAGATCGACCCCACGCCGTCACCGCCGCTTTGTGCTGACTCGCCGCATCATGAGCTGGCGTTGGCGCTCTGCGGGATCGCATTGCAATCTCGCGTTCAAACGTAAAAGTTAATGGTTGACCATGAAGTCGCTACCAGCTACACTTGCCGCGCGACAGTTGCGAAATTGCTGCCGAGTGTTTGCTGGCGGCGTGCACCCACTGGTGTTGATTCTTGAACGATTGAGTACAGCAGGCGGTGCTTGGAATTTCTGAACCGCGGGCCCAAATCTCACATTGGTCAGCCAGAGCTATGAGAAGGCGGGGCTGGCTGGCCAGGGTGCCGTCGGCATCGATTAGCAAGGATGACTTGGCAGTCCCGAAGGGCTGATAGGTCTATTCGTCAAGCACTGCGAAGCTTAGATTCGGTCTAGGCCCGACGTTCGAGCAGGCCAGCACCCACGACCAGGAGTGGAAACGCCCCATGACGACCTCCGACGAGTTTTCGATTTCCCGCCGCGGCCTGCTGCAGGCCGGGGCCGCCTCTGCTGCGACGCCGGCGCTACTCTCTGGTCCGGCTGCGGCCGCCCCCGCAGCGGCTGCGCGTTCGATTGCGCCCGTGTTCGTGGCGATGAGCGTCAATGGCAAGACGCAACGCCTCGTGCTCGATGCCCGCACCACGCTGCTCGATGCGCTGCGCGAACACATGCATCTGACAGGCACCAAGAAGGGCTGCGATCACGGCCAGTGCGGGGCCTGCACGGTGATGGTGGATGACCGGCGCATCAACTCGTGTCTGACCCTCGCCGTCATGCACGATGGCGCCAAGGTCACCACGATCGAAGGCCTTGGCCAACCGGGCAACTTGCACCCGATGCAGGCCGCTTTCGTCAAGCACGACGGCTACCAGTGCGGCTACTGCACGCCGGGGCAGATCTGTTCCGCGGTGGGTGTGCTGCAGGAGATCGAGCGAGGGATACCGAGTCACGTAAGCGGCGACCTGACGGTCAAGCCACTGTTGTCGGTGGCCGAACTGCGCGAGCGCATGAGCGGCAACATCTGCCGCTGCGGTGCCTACAACAACATCGTCGAAGCGATCAGTGAAGTCGGCGGGGTGAAAGTATGAGGGAATTCAGCTACGAACGCGCGACTTCACCCGAGCAGGCCATCGCGTCGGCGGCGCGCGTGCCGGGCGCGCGCTTCATCGCGGGCGGCACCAACTTGCTCGACCTGATGAAGCTGGAGATCGAAACGCCCCGCCACCTGATCGATGTCAACGGGCTGGGGCTCGACAAGACCGAAGCTACCCCGGATGGGGGCCTGCGCGTCGGCGCAATGGTGCGCAACACGGACCTGGCCGCAGACGCCCGCGTGCGGCGCGACTACGGCCTGCTGTCGCGAGCCCTGCTTGCAGGCGCATCGGGCCAGTTGCGCAACAAGGCGACCACGGCCGGCAACCTGCTGCAACGAACCCGTTGCGCCTACTTCTACGACACCAACCAGGCGTGCAACAAGCGCCTGCCCGGCAGCGGGTGTTCAGCGATCGGCGGGGTCAACCGGCAGCATGCCATCGTCGGCGCAAGCGATGCGTGCATCGCGACGCACCCGAGCGACATGGCCGTGGCCATGCGCGCGCTCGACGCCAGCGTCGAGACGATGCGCCCCAACGGCGCACGGCGGACCATCCCGATCGCGGACTTTTTCAACCTGCCGGGCTCCACCCCGAATGTCGAGACGGTACTGGCACCCGGTGAACTGATCACCTCGGTTCGACTGCCTCCCCCTGTCGGCGGCAAGCATGTCTATCACAAGGTGCGGGACCGCGCGTCCTACGCGTTCGCGCTGATCTCGGTCGCCGCTATCGTGCAGAGCGACGGCTCCGGCCGCGTGGCGCTGGGCGGTGTCGCGCACAAGCCCTGGCGCATCGATGCGGCAGACCATTTGTTGCCGCGCGGCGCTGCGGCCGCCACCGCCGTGTTGCTGGCTGACGCCAAGCCGACCGAACACAACACCTTCAAGGTGACGCTGGTCCAACGCACGCTCGACGCCGTGCTGTCAGAAGCACGGAGCTGAAATGAAATTCGACACCCCTGCTACCAACAATCCCATAGACCAGCTCAGGGTGGTCGGCAAGCCGGTCGATCGCGTCGAGGGCGTATTGAAAGTTACGGGCACGGCACGGTATGCATTTGAGAATCACGACGTCGTTCCCAATCAAGCTTATGGGTGCATCGTCGCGTCAGGCATCGCGAAAGGACGCGTCGAATCCATGGACCTTGCCGCTGCGAGCGAGGCCCCTGGGGTTATTGCGATCGTGACGGCAAAAAATGCCGGGCCCGTCGGCGTCGGCGATTTCTACGTAGCAAAAGCGTTGGGTGGACCAGAGATTCAGCACTATCACCAAGCGGTGGCCGTCGTTGTTGCAACGACTTTCGAACAGGCTCGCGCGGCTTCCAAGCTTGTGCGCGTAGCCTACTCACGTAGCGAAGACGGTGCCTACGATCTGAGTTCCGCGAGGACTTCTACCATCGTTCCCAGGAACAATCCTGATTCCGGTGCGGGGGACTTCGCAGCTGCGTTCGCATCGGCCCCGGTCCAGGTGGATCAGACCTACACGACACCTGATCAGACTCACGCAATGATGGAGCCTCACGCGACGGTCGCAGCGTGGGATGGCGACCGACTGACGATCTGGACCTCTGTGCAGATCATCAAATGGGCACTGCGGGACATGGCAAAGATTCTGGGGATCCCGAAGGAAAAGATTCGGATCATTTCGCCCTACATCGGTGGTGGATTCGGTGGCAAGGCCTCAGTGTTGTCGGATGCCGTCCTTGCGGCGCTGGCAGCACGCGAGGCGGGCCGACCGGTCAAGGTCGCATTGGCGCGGCCGGAGATGATCAACAACACGTCGCATCGCCCAGCGACCATTCAGCGCGTTCGCCTCGGCGCAGACAGGGACGGCCGCATCACGGCAATCGGGCACGAGAGCTGGTCCGGGAACCTCGCGGGCGGCGCTGCCGAGCGAGCGACTTTGCCGACGGTTTCGCTGTATGCGGGAGCGAACCGGATGCTTCGCCTGCGGCTTGCCACGCTGGATCTTCCCGAGGGCAACGCGATGCGTGCTCCAGGCGAAACGCCGGGGATGATGGCATTGGAGATCGCCATGGATGAGCTCGCGGAACAGCTCAAGATCGACCCTGTTCAACTTCGTCTGCTGAACGACACGCAGACAGAGCCCGCCCCACCTCACCGTCAATTCTCAACGCGCCGCCTCGCCGACTGTCTGCGAACCGGCGCCGAGCGGTTCAATTGGAGCCGACGCGCTGCACAGCCTGGCCAGCTTCGTGATGGCCAGTGGCTTATCGGAATGGGCATGGCGTGCGCCATTCGAGGGGACAACGTCACCGATTCGGGCGCACGCGTTCGGCTGGGCGTTGACGGAAAACTGACGGTCGAGACGGACATGACCGACCTCGGCACGGGCACGTACACGATCCTTGCGCAGACCGCCGCTGAAATGATGGGTCTGCCGCTTGAGCATGTTAGCGTGAGGCTGGGCGATTCGTCCTTTCCTGAAGCGCCGGGTTCTTTGGGCCAGCGCGGCGCCAACAGTTCGACTTCGGGCGTCTATGCGGCTTGTGTGAAGTTGCGCGAGTTGGTAGCCAAGCGCCTCGGTTTCGACAATCAGCCGCTGGACTTCAAGGACGGTGAGGTTTCCTCCAGCTCTCGGCGGGCGCCGCTTCTTCGCGCCGTCGCATTGGGGGAGCTGGTAGCGGAAGATCGCGTCGAGTTCGGTGCATCTCGTGACCGTCTCGCTCACCAGACCTTTGGAACGCATTTCGTGGAGGTAGGGGTGAGCGCCTCTACCGGCGAGGTCCGTGTTCGCCGAATGCTTTCCGTGTGCGCAGCGGGACGCATTCTGAACCCGAAGACCGCTCGCAGCCAGGTGATTGGCGCGATGACAATGGGAGTTGGTGGGGCGCTCATGGAGGAGCTGTCCATCGACAAGCGCCATGGGTTCTTTGTGAACCATGACCTCGCCAGCTACGAAGTGCCAGTCCACGCCGACATTCCGGTTCAGGAGGTGATCTTCATCGACGAAACGGACCCGACGTCTTCGCCCATGAAAGCAAAGGGCGTTGGGGAACTGGGTATCTGCGGGGTTGGCGCGGCCATAGCCAATGCCGTTTACAACGCGACGGGCACGCGCATCCGCGACTACCCTCTGACATTGGATAAGCTGGTCGGGAACCTGCCACCTCCTATGTGACCGCCGCGGCAGCGTGGCGGATCTAGTAGGGGCGGCGATGGCCAACCTTCAGGCTGGAGAAAGTTGACTGGAACGATGAGACGTTACATACCATGAAGATCGCACTACCCGCCGACATTGCTGAACTCATCGAGGACGGTGCCACGCTGATGGTTGGTGGCTTCATGGGCGCCGGCACGCCCCCACGGCTCATCGACGAACTTGTGCGTCGTCGTCGTCGTGATTTGACCGTCATCGCGAATGACACGGCTCGCCCAGGGGTAGGCATAGGAAAGCTCATCGACGCAGGGCTCGTCCAAAAGTTGATCACTAGCCACATTGGCACAAACCCTGAGACTCAGCGACAGATGCGCATAGGTCAGATCGAAGTGGAATTGGTGCCCCAGGGAACCCTCATCGAGCGAATCCGTGCGGGAGGCTTCGGGCTTGGCGGCGTCCTGACGGCTACTGGAGTTGGGACACTGGCGGCAGAAGGCAAGCGTACGATCGAAGTCGAAGGCCGGGCGTTCTTGCTGGAGTTGCCTCTCAAAGCGGACTTCGCTTTGCTGAACGCACGCCGAGCCGACTACCTCGGCAACCTCGAGTACGCGCTCACCTCTCGCAACTTCAATCCGGTTATGGCGATGGCCGGGGAAACCGTCGTCGCAGAGGCCGACGATGTAGTACCGATTGGGGTCATTCCGCCCGATGCGGTTATGACGCCTCACGTACTTGTCGACTATCTGGTCGCGAAGGAGCGCGTTCATGGATGAAAAGCACATTATTGCGCGCCGAGTGGCACGTGAACTGCGCAACGGGCAGCTCGTAAATTTGGGAATCGGATTGCCTACTCAAGTTGCTCACCACCTGCCAGAAGGGGTGAACGTCTTTTTCCAGTCCGAGAATGGTTTGATAGGCATGTTGCCGCTTCCGGAGGAAGGATTTGCGTGGGGCGATCTGACGGATGCCGGGGGGCGACCCGTTGGTGCTGGCCCTGGCGCCTGCGCGATCGATTCGGCAATGTCATTCGGGTTGATCCGAGGCGGTCATCTGGATGTGACCGTACTTGGTGGCTTGCAGGTTGACGAAGCCGGACATCTAGCAAACTGGCTGGTTCCAGGCGGCATGGTTCCGGGAATGGGCGGTGCGATGGATCTTGTCACGGGAGCTAAACGTGTCATCGTGGCGATGACGCACACGGCAAAAGGCTTGCCCAAGCTCGTCAAGACCTGCACGCTGCCGTTGACGTCCGTGCGCCGCGTGGATCTGATCGTCACGGAGCTTGCTGTGATTGAACCGACAACTGAGGGATTGTTGCTGCTGGAGATGGCAGAGGGCGTGACGCTCGACCGGGTTCTGCGCGCGACAGAAGCCCGTCTGATTGTTCCGGACTGCATCGAAGCAATGAAACAATGAAGGGGTAGCGGCAAGCTCTTGCGCTTCGCCCCGAAATCCTAAGGTTGAGAAGAGGCTACCCTGCCCAATCCCTGCGCGTACTGTCTTGCCCCGCCGCTAGCAACCGAGCGCATGATCTCGGCGAACTGCTGAAAGCGGACTACAGGCACATCCGACCCCAGCGCTCAGCCCAGCCTCGACATGATCGGCGATGAGAAGACCGTTGGCACCATCACCCGCATGTGCGAATTGCCGGTTAACCCATGTCGGGCAGCGAAATCCACCTGGTTGACGTGCGCGCTTAATGGAAGTGGAGCAGGCGCTGGCGTATGCGCGCACCCGTGGTTGGCGTGCCGCGGCCGAGTGGTGCACTTTCACGTTCTAGGAGTGTGCCTCCAGTGGGCGCAGCATGGTCATGGTCGAAGTATGGCTCTGTCGGCACTCCAACCGCCCTGGCTCGGCTTGAGCCGGTTGATGGTGGAGCGACGAAGCCGCTGCTGCTTCGCTGTGCGCAGCCTACTCGTCCCGCAGCGCCCGCTGAACTGCACTCAGAGCAATGCGGGCCCCGGTGAGACTTCCCCGGTCTCTGCGTCTATCTCTGGCCAGCACAAGCACTTCAGAGCCCCCGCAAGTCTCGAGAGCCCGGAGTGGTATGCATCGTTCGAAAGTGCAGCTTGCTAATCCTTCAAGGCGTTTCAGTCTAGTGCGCGTGTCGGGCCCAGCATAGAGTTCACTCCATCGCAAGTGCCGCCAGGCTACTGCGGTTTTCTTGATGGAGTTTGAACATGCGCACCACCGGCTACGCCGCCTACAGCCCCGAATCCCCTCTGGCCCTGTTCCAATTCGAACGCCGCACCTTGCGGGCCAACGACGTTGCGATGGAGGTTCTGTACAGCGGCGTCTGCCACTCGGACCTGCACACGGCGCGCAATGACTGGGGCTGGAGCTACTACCCCATCGTGCCGGGCCACGAGATTGTCGGCCGCGTCACAGCTGTCGGCGCACAGGTCAGCCGTTACAAAGTCGGCGACCACGTGGCCGTGGGCTGCATGGTCGACAGTTGCATGGCGTGCGATCAGTGCCGCAACGGCGAGGAACAGCTGTGCCGCGCCGGCAACACCGGCACCTATGCCGGCCAGGACCGTATCACGGGGGAGAACACGCAAGGCGGCTATTCCAAGCATTTGGTGGTGCGCGAGGAGTTCTGCTTGCGCGTACCCGAGGCTCTGGACTTGGCCAAGGTGGCGCCACTACTGTGCGCCGGCATTACCACCTATTCGCCGCTGCGCACTTGGAGTGTCGGACCCGGCAGCCGCGTGGGCATAGTGGGGCTGGGTGGCCTGGGTCACATGGCCGTGAAGTTGGCCGTGGGCTTGGGTGCCGAAGTGACCGTGATGAGTCGCAATGCCGAGAAGCAATCCGATGCGCTGGCGCTGGGCGCTGACCGCCTGCTGGTGTCCGCGGACCCGGAAGCGATGCTGCAGGCCGCCAGCGGCTTCGACCTCATTATCGATACGGTGCCTGTGAAGCACGACTTGGGACCCTACCTGCCGCTGCTGGACGTGGACGGCACGCTGGTCATCGTCGGCCAGATCGGGCCAATGGATGAGTCCAGCACCTTGCCGCTGCTTCTGGGTCGCCGCCGCATCGCCGGCTCGCCGATCGGTGGCATTCGCGAGACGCAGGAGATGTTGGACTTCTGCGCCAAGAAGAACATCTTGCCCGACTGCGAGATGATTCGCATGGACCAGATCAACGAAGCCTTCGACCGCATGGAGAAGGCTGATGTGCGCTACCGCTTTGTGATCGACATGGCCTCGCTGCCGGCGCAGGAGCCTTGATGACTTCCGCCTCCTCTCACGCAGCCGAGCATCCGCTGGCGAAAGGTGGAGCGGGCGAACTGCGGATGCTGCTGATCCTCAGTGCGCTTATGGCCTTCACGTCGCTGTCCACCGACATCTATCTGCCCGCGATGCCGCAGATGCAACGCGAACTGCAAGGCAATGTGGAGCTGACCATCACCAGCTTTCTGATCGGCTTCGCGTTCGCGCAGTTGATCTGGGGCCCGGTGAGCGACCGCATCGGCCGGCGCAGGCCGCTGGTGATCGGCGTAACGCTTTTCGTGGTCGGTTCAGTGGGCTGCGCCCTGTCGCAGACGATGGGCCAGATGGTTTTCTGGCGCATGTTCCAGGCTTTCGGTGCCTGCACTGGCCCTATGCTGGCCCGCGCCATGGTGCGCGACCTGTATCCGCGGACCCAGGCGGCCAAGACGCTGTCCACGCTGACGGTGATCATGGCCGTCGCTCCCATCATCGGCCCGCTCCTCGGCGGGCAGATCGTGCGCTTCGGCTCGTGGCATGGCATCTTCTGGCTGCTGGCTGCCGTGGGAGCGATGATGCTGCTGGCGCTGCGCGAGTTGCCCGAAACCTTGCCGGTGGCGCGACGCGCGACGACATCGACACTCAACGCTTTTGCCGACTACGGCGCGCTGTTGGGCAACGCGGTCTTCATGCGCTACACGCTGTGCGTAACCCTGTTCTATGTCAGCGCCTATGCTTTCATCACGGGGTCTCCCCACGTGTACATTGAGTACTTCCACGTAGCGCCGCAACACTACGGTTGGCTGTTCGGGTTGAACATCGTTGGACTGATGATCGTGAGCCTCATCAACCGCAAGCTCGTCAGCCGCTTCAGCCTGGACACCCTCCTGCGCGCCGCCACAGTGGTCGCGGCCGTGGCGATGCTGGCATGCGTAGGCCTCGCAGAAATGCGCGTCGGCGGCCTCCTGGGCATCGTGGCGCCGGTGTTCGTGTTCTTCTCGATGAACGGAATCATCGCGGCCAGCGCGACTGCCGCCGCCCTCGATGGTGTGCAGCCGCGGCTCGCCGGCTCGGCTGCGGCCCTAATCGGTTCACTGCAGTACGGCAGCGGCATCGTCTCGTCGCTGTTGCTGGCGGCGCTGTCCGACGGTACACCCCATACCTTGATCGTGGTGATGGCGGTGTTCGCGGTCGCCTCCGCCACCACTGCGTTCTGGCGGCGCGGTAGCGCGCTGGCCGAGGCGCCGCCGTGCTGAAGTCGGCTCAGTTCGGCACTGTCGCAATCCAGTCCGCGCCCTGGAGTCCACCCCAATGAACCCATCGCTTGTATCCGTGCTTCTGGCCATGTCCGCCGCCGTGTTTGGCGCAAACGTGAGCGCGCAGCCCGCACCACCATCTCCGCGGGTGATCCAACAAGGCAGCATTTCGGCTGGTTGCGCGCTGGCCGCAGCGACGGGCGGCTTCGATTCGCGCAATCCTCTGCAGTCGGCGGGCCAGACCTATCGCGGCGACACGCACTTTGCGTTCTCGGACCTGAAAAACGTGCAGATCGCTGATCTGGTCTCGAAATTCCTAGCCGACAAGAAGCCCGACTGAGCCACGGCGATCTACCATGACCTTAAAGCGAGCATTGAAACGCCTGCGACTGTGCGCAGGCTTGACCGTCGGCGGTCTGATCCTCGCGCTACGCGTAGGCGCCGAACCAAATCGCGTGACCTTCCCTGATCTTGGCGAGCAGGTGCACTACACCACAGTGAAACGCGGCAATGTCACTGAGCACATCTCGACGACGCGCGAGGCGCTCGAAGCCATGCAGAAGAGGCCGCCGATTCCGGACGGCACGCATTTCGTGCTAGCCGGCTACCGTGGCGGCGCGATTTTTCGCTACTTCGTCATGGAGAAAGGCGCGGGCTGGGGCGCGGACTTCGGCGAGCGCCGGCGCACCGGCGACTGGCAGTTTCAGTGGTTCTTGCCGACGAAGCAGGTCAACCTGAACGAGAACACGGCGCGCTGCATGGCGTGCCGCCAATCCCAGAAGGACCAGAACTACCTGTTTACCGCGCCCCGGGTTTCCAAGTTCCGTGGCACGCCGGTGGAGTAGGCCATACACCCCTTGCTGCGATCTCGTTTGGCGCTGGACCTGGCTTCTGCCGGGCTGCTGCTGCTGCTGGCCATGGCGTATCACTGGCAGGGCAATGCCTTTCACGAAATTGTGGGCACGGTCATGTTCGGGCTGGTGGTCGCGCACCACGTGTTCAACCGCCGATGGTGGGGCACGTTCGCCCAGCCGCGTCCAGTGCGGTGGGACCCGTTGCACAGGGGGCTGGCCCATATGTCTTTCAGCCTGAAGGGGGTCTTTTGCCGGACGAGCTTGCCCTTGTTCCACGGCTCGCGATGAAAAGTCGAAGTTGCTTCCACGATGAGCTCCTGTATGGGGATGGAGCTTCAGTCTGCGCCGACTGCCGGCACGACGGGCGGTGGGCTTCTTGGGGGGCTTGAGCGGATGTTGAGGCCGAGACCAATCGGACATCCCCGACGACGCCTACGTACTACGCCCCAAAGCGAGGAGTGCGTCTCGGACCGTCTGCATCAGCAGGGACCATTCGCTACCCGGCCTAGAAAGCAATACAAGTGTCCTGGGTATGCGCAGCGTCGGCAGCGACAGGACTGCGAAACGGTCATCCGGCGCATGCTGCATGAATGACCGAGGCACGAGCGTGACGAGGTCCGTGACCGCGAGCACAGACAGGTTCATCTCCGAAGCGAACGGAACGTCCATCACGACGGTGGGGCTTGGGAGACTGTGTCGCGCAAACACCGCCTGCAAGGCCCGATAGGATGCCGAATGTGATGGACCTGCAATCCAGCCGAAGCTGACGACCTCCTTGAGAGAAATGCGGGTTCGACCAGCAAGCGGGTGCCCGGCGCGCACGACTGGAACCATGAGGTCGCTCGCGATTTGAATCCGCTCTGCGTCGAGCGGCTGACCTTCGTATTCCGGGACAAGTGCGAGGTCCAACTCACCGCCATGCACCTGTGCCGCCAGCGCGTCCGAGCGGTCCACTCGAATCCGGACGCGCAGGCCGGGTCGTTGGTGCAACAGTGGGCCGAGGACCCGAGCCATTCGATTGCCGGCCGACGTGTCCGTCACCCCGAGGCGCAGCAGCCCTGCGTGCTGTGCGCGCATGTCGTTCGCCAGGAGCACTGTGTCTGCGTAGTTCGCCTGCAGCCGGCGCATCTGCTCAACCATCCGCTGACCAGCAGAGGTCAACGAAACACCTTTTGAACTGCGCTCGAACAGCTTGAGCCCGAACTCGTCCTCGACACGCTTGACTGCCTTCGTCAGCGCAGGCTGCGTCACCCCCTGTTCGTCTGCTGCAGAGGAAAGCTGCCCCGCCTTGGCTACCGCCAAGAAGTACTGAACATCCTGGATTGAAAGGGACATTCCGGAAGTTTATGGGAATGTTCACCTCGAGGAATATGTTTGCGCTCAGGTAGGGCGTAAATTTTGCGTCACAGCACGCACCCACACGGAGAAAGCATGGCCACCCCAACCACACCGAACATCGTCCTCATTCTGGCCGACAACCTGGGCTGGGGAGAACTCGGCAGTTACGGCGGTGGCGCCCTGCGAGGAGCGCCGACACCGAACATCGACGCCCTGGCCAATCAGGGACTGCTCCTGCACAACTTCAACGTCGAGAGTGACTGCGTGCCCACGCGCTCGGCGCTCATGAGCGGTCGACATCCCATCCGCACCGGGTGCCTTCAGTCGGTTCCTCCAGGGTTGCCGCAAGGCCTGACTCGCAAGGAAATCACCTTGGCACAGCTGTTGTCCGACAAGGGCTACGCGACGGCGCACTTTGGAAAATGGCACCTCGGCGACGTGCCGGGCCGCTTTCCCTCGGACCGCGGCTTTGACGAGTGGTACGGCATCCCGCGCACCACGGACGAAAGCCAGTTCACGTCCACGGTCGGATTCGACCCCAGTGTGGTGGAGTTGCCTTGGATTATGGAAGGCCGGCGGGGAGAGCCGTCGGAGGGAGTCAAAGTCTACGACCTTGATGCTCGCCGCGGAATCGACGCTGACTTGGTCGACCGTTCCATCGATTTCATGCGGCGCAATGCGGCGGCGAGCAAGCCATTCTTTCTCTACCTTCCGCTCGTGCATTTGCACTTCCCGACCATCCCGCATCGAGATTTCGAAGGACGCACTGGTCAGGGGGAGTTCGCAGATTCCATGGTGGAGATGGACCATCGCGTCGGCCAGGTCGTTCAAGCCATCGACGACATGGGCTTGGCCGATGACACCCTTCTCATTTTCTGCAGCGACAACGGCCCAGAGTTTCGCGCACCCTATCGCGGAACCGCCGGTCCTTGGACCGGGACCTACCACACGGCCATGGAAGGCAGCCTTCGCGTGCCGTTCATCGTCCGCTGGCCGGGCCGCATTCCGGAGGGCCGTGTCAGCAACGAAATCGTGCACGTCACCGACCTTTTCACGACGCTGGCAACGGCTGCTGGCGCTGAGGTGCCGCAAGACCGTCCCATCGACGGCGTGAACCAGCTTCCATTCTTCCTTGGCGAGGCCGACAAGTCTGCCCGGGAAGGCTTTCCGTTCTACATCAAGAACGAGCTGAGGGCCGTCAAGTGGCGACAGTGGAAGCTGCACTTCTATTGGGAGCCACAAGTCAACGAAGGCAAGGGCAAGCTGGAGTCACCCTATCTGTTCAACATCACGCGTGACCCCAAGGAAGAGACGGACGTACTGGTGCACAACACCTGGGTCCTGGGCCCCGTCCTCAAGATGGTCAAGGCATTCCACGACAGTTTCGCAGACCACCCGAACACCCCACCGGGTCAGCTGGACTGACCGCCCGCATAACAGTCCGCCACCACTGGAGTCCTCATGATGAATGCGTTCAGAATCCTCCCCCGTCGACACCTGCTCAGGAGCTTCGCTGGGATTGCCCTCGCATCCACGGTTCTCGTGAGCAATGCGCAGCCCGGTGCCGGAGGCCAATCCATTACATGGCTCGTCGGCCAGCCCCCAGGAGGGACCGTCGACGTCTTGACCCGACTGGTCGCGCGGCAGGTAGAGAAGACGCTGGGTCAGACGGTGGTGGTCGACAACAGGCCCGGTGCGGCCGGGGCCATCGCGCTGCAGGCCACTGCTCGAGCGCCGAAGAACGGGTTGACGCTGGTCACGGTGCCGGGCCCCATCCTCACCGCCGTGCCGGCGCCGCAGCTTGGAAAAGAACTGTCTGGCGTTGCGATGCTTGCCAAGGGGCCCATGGTGCTGGTGGGGACGATGGCCTCTCCGCTTCCTGCATCACTGGATGCCCTTATCGCCAATGCCAAGCAGGACCCCAAAGGCCTTGCTTTCGCCTCTTCCGGCAATGGGACCAGCCAGCATCTCGCCGGCGCGCTCATCAACCAGATGGCCGGCACGCAGCTCGTGCACATCCCTTACAAGGGCGGCAGCCAGGCTGTCACGGACGTCGTAGGGGGGCAAGTTCCTTTGGGAATTCTTGGCATCACCACCGTGTTGCCCCACATCAAGTCCGGCAAGCTGCGGGCTTACGGCGTCACGACCGCTACGCGCTCCGCCATGCTGCCAAACACGCCAACGCTCGCCGAAGCCGGTTTGAAGGGCTTCGATGCCGACCAGTGGTTCGTGGTCGCAACGACTGCCGGGACGCCACCAGAGCGCATCACCGCATTGAACTCGGCCATCGCAAAATCACTCCAAGACCCAGAGGTCTTGGCTGCGTTTGCAGCCGCGGGCGTTACTGCATCTTCCGCAACCGCACCCCAAACCACAGAATTCGTCGCCAAGGACGTGGCTCGGTGGCAGGAACTGGCGAAGAAGGCCAACCTGCCGTTGGACCAGTAGGTTCGACTACGGGGCCGGCCGGCACTACATGCGGCCGCGGATGAAAGTTCTCAAAGCCATCGAGGCCGCGAATTCTGTAGCAGCGTTGAAGGTCTGCTCTTGGCCTGACTTTAGACGGACGGCCAGGCCGCCGACCTCAGAAATGTCCGCGAGCCTCACCGCCGCGGCTTAAGGTCTGGTTCAGTCCGGGACGGACGGCTCGGAAGCCGATCCAAATGGCGACAAGGACTTGACGCTCCAACTGCACGAGGCAGTGAGCGAGGATGAAGGCGCGAGCGGGCCGACATCGTCGAGCACGTCGATCACGGGCTAGCCATCAACACTGTACAAAAAGCCATAACTGTATAAACTCACACTTGTTGGGCGCTCGCCTTCAGTCGCTCGGCGTCACTGTCAGTTTGAGGGCATAGGAACGCAACATGGCTCAGAACAGCAAGCAAACCTCTCCCAGAATCGCCTCGGTGGCAGGCAAGACACTGAGCAGCTCGACGTCCAGCAGTATTCAACGGTCGCTTGCCGGGTCTGCACTCAGGCAGGCAGGTAGCGCCGCCCAGACCGGCTCCAAAACGGAGGCGAGGGCGTCTCGTGCGCTGGACAACCCAAAGTCAGCACCTATCACTAAGTCGCTGGCTGGCACCGTGGTATCCCAGTCGAACAAGAGTCGTTGAGGCCCACCTGCCTCCGCGGGTAGGCTGAATCGCTTGGTATCCCTGCCTCCCCATGACCATCCTGATTGACCTCAAGCGGGTCGCTCAGTCATTCTTTGACCGGCGGACGGGCAGATGGATGGCGCACATGTCCCTGATCGCTGCCGTCCCGGTATCCAGGTTGGACCTCCTGCCGGCGGCATCGACGGATCGCGTTTCGCATGATTGCACCGATCGCCGACCCAACCATCGCAGAGATGCGGCAGTGCGCCCCCGAGTCGCGAGACGTGGCTGTGCCGGCCCTCGCGGCTGACGCGAGGGCCGAGAGGACTGCGTGGCTGGATCTCTTCGGCCCGCTGCCGTCCGCCTACATGGGCGCGATCGAGCCCATGACGCTGCTGCGCGAGGCGCGGGCCTGCTACGTCGAGCGGCACTTCATGGCGACGATCCTGGCCGCCGCTGCGCATGTCGAGCACACGCTCGCCGAGGAACTAGAACTGCGCAACCTCGTGGCGAGTGACGGGTCACTGTCGTTCGATCGGGCGATCGCCATAGCGCACGTCAACAATGTCTTCGCGCATCCCGATGTGCGGGCGAAGATCGACGCGCTGCGGCTCGTGCGCAATCCGCTGACGCACCGGAAGCCGGACGGGCACGCGTATGCCATCGCCACGAGGTTCCGCGCGCAGAAGCGGCCCCCATGGGTGATCCTGCAGGAGGACGCGATGCTGGCGCTGGAGGTCATGCACGGCCTATTCTTCGGGACCCTGCGACCGTTCGATGAAGGCAGCGCCTGACAGTGGTCCTAACGCTGTATGCATACCTCGACGGAAAGTCCTACCGAATCGGCTGGATCAGTCTGCAGCCCAACGGTGACATATCAGGCGGGCTTAACGACCGCGCCTTTGTCGCCCGCGAATTCACCGCGCAGCTGTTCGTGTGGAGCGTCTTCAACCGGGTGCGCGTCGCTTACTTGGTGCCTGACGATCCGAAGGCGGCGAGGCCGATCGACCAGCCGCACCTGACGTTTCATGTGCCGGCGTACCTGCACCTGACCAGCAAAGGAAATCGGGTCACGTTCGAGGCGATCGCGGACATCGCGCTGGCAGTCGATCAGCAGGGCGAAGTACCGTGGGTGCGCTTCACATCGAGACCGCTGTCGTCGCTGACGGAGGCCAAGGGAGGGACCCGCGACATCGCGCAGCGAACTGTCGAATTTGCGGCGACGGCAGCAGATCGATCGATTGAGCTTGCCGTCGACTTTGTGCGGCCCGGCGACACCACCGCACTGACCGGTGCCAACCACTGCGAATGGCTCGATCACGGCGCGTGCCGGCTGCGCATCAGCGCAACCGAATGCGCCCCTCAGCGCCCGACGTTGGGCTGGTTCCACGAGAGCTAGATGTGATGCTTCGGGCGCGGGGTCTCGGTCGCGGTCTTCGGCCCGGCCGTTTTGGCTACCGCAAACGCCAGTACCGTGCAGGTGGCGCGATCTCAACGCGACAGGCTTTCAAGACTTTGCGGCAAATCATCCCGGGTGCACGAATGTTGTCGCGGGCAGGGCGATTCGATGTGCACATTGTTTTCGGCGGACTGAAGGGTCGCCAGCGATCCTGGTACATGGCGACCATACTTAACATAAGGCACATTGTATCTACTAAGTCCTTGATGTATAAGGACTTTTCATGCTGCAGACCGAACGATGCTTCGGTTTTGAAGCCCGAATCGTAGTTCCACTACGACGACTTGAGCGTTCTCATGCTCAAGAACGGCGTGGATGCTTCGAACAAAGTTATGCGATCACCTGCGCCGCGAAATCCCGGGACGAAGATGGGCGGCTCACGCCAAACGGCCGGGAATGGGAGTTCATTTTTGCCTTGATTTCGTCGGAGTTCGCGATCTCTTGATCTCCTCGCGGCGAACCTCGAGCTGGCGCAGCGCCGCGGCCGTGGTCTCTTGGCTCTCTCGCAGTCGAGCGAGTTCCTGTTGCGATTGCTCCACTTGGCGCCTCAGCTGTGAGGCGAGGTCGTTTGCCCGCTGCTCTGCGCCCGCAGCGCGCTCTCGGAATGTCGCGAGTTCGAACTGCAGTTCCTGGCGTTGGTTTGACCAAGCTAACGATTCGTCACGGTGCGAAGTCTTCTCGTCCTCAAGGGCCTGCTTTGCCAGATCCTGAGCCCGACGGGCCGCGTCGTGATCGGCTGCGCGTGCCTTTTGCTCCTTGGCAAGTTCCGCCCCGACCTGCTTGGTAGCCACGCGCTCCCTGTCGACCTCCGAAAGGAGGCGCCGCTGCTGGCCAAGGTAGCGCTCTTCGGCTTCTTCCGCGGCGCGCTGCTTGGCGCCAAGCTCCATTTCCGACTTTTCGCGCAGAGCCTCCTTGCTCGCCACGGCTTCGTTCAGCAGGCTACGCAAGCGCCGCACTTCGGCTTCTGAGTCGCTTAGGAGTCTGGAGCATTCCTGCTGCTGCGAGTGCATCTGCGCCTCTATGGCCGCGACCGCTTGGCGCGAGGAGGCCAGGGCTTCGTCGAGCGAGATGCGTGCCTGTTCGAATGAGATCTCGCGCTGCTGCAGGCCGGCTTCCTTCTGGGCCAGGTCGACGCGCTGTAGTTCGACCTCGCGCCGGACGGCCTCGGTCTTCTGGACCTGCACCTGCTCGGCTTCACGTCGAGCGACATCCCAGAACTGCTTGGCGGCTTGGACGATAGCCAAGGGGAGTTGGTGTGCTTCGCCGTCGGCCAGGTTGGCGCCATGGCCGTCCAGACGTTTGCCGAGCGTGGCGAACCAGCGCTCCAGCATGGGGCTCACGGTGTTCGGCGACCCGCTGCCAATCTTCTGGCGCACGCGCTCGATCGTCGGGCGCAGCCCCTCGTGGATCAGCGCGTCGGCCGCCTGCCAGACCTGGGTTTCCTGGACACCGCGGCCTCCGACACGAGGAAAGTTATTGTTGAGCATGGTGACGTCCTAGTGCCAAGAACTGCAGAACGACCGACCCGAAATTCGGCGCGCCGAAGTTGAGTTCGGCCGTGCGCTGGACGATCGCGGGATGCTTCGTTTCGGGCCTATCCGTGCGTGTGAGAGTGAATCCGATGCCGGGTGCGAACACGGGTTTGTCTGGAACTTGTTGTTCATTTGTCTGAAGCTTTTTGCTCAAAGTGTCTGAAAGTTTTTGTTCCCGCGGGCCACGGCCGCTTCGGATCGGATGAATGTTGTCGCTCGAACTTTTCATGTCCATGCGGTCTTTCCTCGGCGTCTTTTACTTTCGATAATAATAGATTATCGAAACCTATGTACAATATACGTAAGACATCATACATGACATGTTTTATAAATAACAGTAAGACGGCGCTGATCTGACTGTTCAACGTCGTTATCCGTGAAGCCAATGCCGCTGGAGGCCGTCCATGAAATCTGCTGAAAAAGCACCGCCGTCCAAGGTGTCCAAGGCCTTGATGCCGCTGAAGCGCGATCACGCGTTGCTTGATCCCAGTCAGCTGTCCGACATGGCCGAGGAAGCCGCCCACGACCTCATGGCCGAGGGCGAATCGGACAACACCCGTCTGGCGTACCGCGCCGCCATGCGCTACTGGGCGGCCTGGTTCGGTGCGCGCTACGGGCGGCAGATGGCGCTGCCGGTTGCAGTCCCTGTGGTTGTTCAGTTCGTCGTCGACCATGCGCAGCGATCGACCAAGGCGGGCCTTGAGCACCAGCTGCCGCCCGAGATCGACGAGGCGCTGGTCGAGGCCGGGTTCAAAGGAAAACTGGGGGCGCCCGCGCTGAACACCCTGATGCACCGAGTCTCCGTGCTCTCGATGGCGCACCACCTGTCCAAGCAGCCCAATCCGTGCGTCGACCCTGCGGTCAAGGCGCTCTTGAGCAAGACAAGAAAGGCCTACGCGAAGCGCAACGCCCTGCCCCACAAGCAGCGGGCTCTGACCAAGGAGCCGCTGGAGGCGGTGCTGGAGACCTGCGACGACTCGCTGAAAGGAAAGCGCGACCGCGCCCTCCTCCTCTTCGCCTGGGCCTCCGGAGGGAGACGGCGCTCCGAGGTGTCGGAAGCCGTGTTCGAGAACCTGCACCGCGGCGATGAAGGCGCCTACCTGTGGAGCTACTGCACCACAGCCTGGGACGACATCGATGCGGTGGTGTTCGACTTCGCAGAGAGTCGGGCCGGGCGCCACGCTCGCCGCTTCCTCGGCATCGAGGAGGACGGCAGCGGCGGTTGGCGCGGCACGTTGAAGCTTGGGAATTTGTCGCTCACAACACTTGGATAGTAGACGGTCACGGTCCTCTGCTGACCGATTCGGTAGGCGCGAGCCGTGGCCTGATCTTCTTTGGCTGGGTTCCAGGTGCGTGTGAAATGAATGACGTGGTTCGCGGCCTGGATGTTCACGCCAAAACCCACTGCCAGCGGGGAGAGGATGATGACATTGAATCCCTGCTGTTCTTGGAAGGCATCAATAAGTTGTTGCCGGTTTTCGCCCGCACGTGGATCGGCAGACGTGTCACCATTGACGATGCTAGGCGCAAAACCAAAGAACGACGCGATGACGCGCTGGAGAGCAAGTTGTAGCTCCCGGAACTCGCAGAAGATGATGACCTTGTGTTCACCTGCCCGATCCTGGGCAAGCGCCTTCAATCGCTCGACCATCCAGCCCATCTTGGGCGATTCGTTTACGAGGCGTTGGATGGGAATGCTTCGGACCTCGGATTCCGCGTGCCCGTGCGGATCCGAGCAGATCTTTCGAATGGCCAGCAGCGCTTGAAGCTGGGCGGAGGGATTGGTCAGGGCCGACCGCAAGCGGTCCACACCCCCGTCGAATTGCACCACCGCCATCGCATCGGTAGGTCGCAGGCGCGAGGCCACGAACGTCGCGCAGCGTTGCGCCTCGGCCAACGGGCGGCCGTCCATCGAGCCCGATCGGTCGAGCACGACCGCGAGGTTCTGCTGCGGCCGGGCCGTCGCCTGGCCTGCGGGCGCCTCGGGCGCCTGAACCCGGACGAGGACATCGACCATGTTGTCGCGGCCAGCGCAGAGGCCAGCGCGAAGAGGAAGCAGGACGATCCGGCTGGCGAGGGACAGGTGTTCGTTCATCGATGGCTTTCGGAAGGGGCTGAGGGCTGAAGAGCTGGTGAGGGCACAGTTTTTCAGGCCGCAAGCTCACAGCGTGAGCCTGTGGGGCCGCCTTCCCTCGCGCTTTGATGTCACATGCCGCTGCGGCCTTACATTTGCAGGCTTCACGGGGCTGAGACGCACACATGGACCGGACCGAGCGCTTCTACACGATCGAACGACTGATCCGCAGCCGCGGCTGCGTCAGCTTTGCCGCGCTGCAGGAAGAGCTGGCCGTCTCGCGCGCAACGCTCAACCGCGATCTCCTGTACCTGCGGTCCCGGATGGATGCACCCATCGTGTTCGATCGGCACGACAACGGGTACCGGCTTGCGCCCGACACGCGAGACGCCCGGCAGGTCCACCATCAACTCCCGGGGGTTTGGTTCAGCGAGCGAGAGATCCATGCACTGCTCACCATGCACCAGTTGGTGCAGGGACTGGACGACGGCGGCGTCCTCGGCCGGCACCTGCAGCCCGTGCTAGACAAGCTGCGCGCCATGTTGGGTGCCAGCGATGCGGAGCCCGCCGAGCTGGTGCGCCGGATCAAGATCATGAGCCCGTTCAAGCGACCGTGCCGACCCGGTTTTTCGAGATGATCGGCAGCGCGCTCGTCAAGCGGCGATGCCTGCAGATGCGCTATTTCAGCCGCGGGCGCAAGGCCACCAGCGAACGCCTGGTCTCGCCGCAGCGCCTCGTGCACTACCGCAACACCTGGTACCTCGATGCGTGGTGCCACGCCGCGAAGGGATTGCGCCGGTTTGCCCTGGACGCGATCGAGCAGGCCGAAGTCGTCGATGACGCCTGCAAGGACGTTCCGATGGACAAGCTCGAGGAAGCGTTTGACCGCGGCTACGGCGTCATCACGGGCGACCGGATCCAGCGCGCCACGATCCTCTTCGACGCCGAGACAGCCCGCTGGGTGGCGCGCGAGGTGTGGCATCCGCTCCAGAAGGGCACGTCGCTGCCCGATGGCCGGTACCGGCTCGAAGTGCCCTATGCCGAGCCGACCGAACTGATCATGGATGTGCTGAGGCAGGGCGCCCACGCGACGATCGAAGCGCCGAAGGAGCTCAAGCGGCGCTTGATCGAAACGCTCGTCGAACTGCAGAGGAAGTACGACGCATCGCCCTGAGCCGCCGGCGGGCCAACCTTCGGATGGGCCTGGACGTGAAGAGGAGCCGGTTAAGAGATCGAAGTCTGATCCAACATTTCGACGCCGCTGACCATCGGACGCCGACGGCAACGATGTTGCATCCGGCAGATCTCTCGGGCCTCGGCAGCGGCGCTCAAGAGCCCGCGCCGGGCGATTCCTCGGCCTTCGGCGCCAGCCCGACTGTCCAGCCACCCTGTTCTTGCTGCACCCTAAGGAGGTCGTACGTCCTGACCATGTCCAGCAGTCCCGAGTGACCGTATGCCTTGGGAGAGAATGCCGGATCGGTTCGCTTCAGGTACTGGCCAAGCGGGCCCAGGTGCACTTTGCCTTCCGAGGTGTCGCCGGCAAGCAAGGTGACTGCTTCGATCACGAAACGAGGCCGCCGCTTGATGACGGCCGCTGGGGCTTCGACCTTCGATGCGGCGGCAGGCTTGGGCGCCTCGGCCTTGGCCGCCGTACCTCCTGCATCCAGACTGACGTCGGCTACGGCTTCTGGGCGCGTCCACTGAAAGAACTGGTCGCTCGCATTGCGCAGTGCATCGGGGGCCTTGGATTCGCCGACGATGCACACGGTGGCGCCGCGCTCTCTGAGCTTGCGGCACAGATAGGCAAAGTCCGAATCGCTCGTGACGAGGCAGAAGGTGTCGGCCCGCCTGTCGAACAAGGCCTCGAGGGCGTCCAGCGCCAGCGCGATGTCCGCGGTGTTCTTGCCCGAGGTGTACTGGTACTGCAGGCACGGGGTAAAGGCCTGGCGGACGAGCGCCTCCTGCCATTTGTTGGCCAGCGTCGTGTGGTTGCCGTAGCCACGCCGCAGCACGACTCGCCCGAACTGCGCGACGACGCGCAACGCATGGTCGAGGATCTCCGGCGGGACGTTGTCGCAATCGACAAGAACCGCCACGCGGGTTTCGGCGCTCGCCGACGGAATGGTGCTCATGGATACAGGGCCTCCTCGGGCCTATGGTTGCGCAGGCTCTGCGACTGTTGCAAAGTGGGTCTGTTCGGGCACGCTGTGGAAGAGGTACGGGAAACCGACCTCCCGGCCAGACTTGACGTCGTGCTGCGTCATGCCGCCGTCGACGGCGAGTACACGTGCGAAAGGTCGATGCTCAGCCACTCGACCATCCGGCTCGGCAAGTGGGGCAGCGCATCTTCCAGGGTCGCATCCGCTTCGGCATCGACCTCGTTGGTGTCATCCCCCTCCTCGTCTCCCTGTTCGTAGCGGGCCTCATCCACAGTCAGATCGAAGTCGGGCGTTCCAAGCAGCACCTCGAAGACCTGGGCGCGACTGAGGAGCTTGTCGTACTGGAATTGGTCGTAGTTGTGACCGAGGAACGGAATGCCGACCCGGATGGGGGCGTGGCATCCTAGCGCCTCGGCCAGGCTTCCCACGCGGTCGATGCGGCCGATGCGCTGCTCGAGTCGAGCTGGGTTCCAGGGAAGGTCGTGGTGGATGATTTCGGCGCATTCCTTGTGGAGATCGATGCCTTCGGACCCAATGGCCGTGCAAATGAGCACCTCGGGCGCCAGGGGCGAATTGAAGGCGGCGCACCATTGCACGCGCTGCTCGGCCTTGGTGCTGCCGTCGATCTCGACGACAAGGCGTTCGTCACGCAGTTCGACGCCGCGCCAGAGACTGCGTCGCCGCGTGTTGGTCTTGTCGACAGGATTGATCGATCCGTTGGCTTCGACCAGGCTGACGACGAATCGCAGCAGCCGGGCCCAAAGGCTTTCTCCGCCGCCGCGGTCCTCGCGCAGTCCTCGAAAGACCGCTTCGACTTCAGTCTCGCCCTCCTTCGGAGGCAGGCACCGACGCAGCTGGTCGGATCGCAGGGCGACGCGCCGCAAGCCGCTCTGAAGACCATGCTCGCCCATGAGGATGGCATGGAAGGCCAGGAGGTTGGCCGGATCGGGCGCTTCACCGCGCGCCACCAGCGCGTCCGCCTCGCGGTCGATCAGCTGCCAGAGAGCCCGCTCGAAGTCAGCGGAGGTGGGGTCGACCCACATGTTCAGGCCCGTAAGGAATCCGTGTTGGAACACCTCGTCGATCGACCTTGCGACGTCATCGTCAGGCGCCTCGGTGTCGCTCTGCGTATTGAGCACCTGCCGCAACGCGGCTTCGTCACCGGTCTCTAGCAACCGGCCCAGATGTGCGAGCAGGCGGTGTGCGCCGTGGCATGGAGACTCTGCCACTCTGGCCTCTTCCGCGAGAAACCAGAGGTCGAGCAACCTGAGGACGCGGCGGTCGGTGACGGGTGCTGCGCGCATGCGGTCGGCGACGAAGGCCACGGCCCTGGCGCGGACGTCGGGAGCTTCGACGTCGACGCGCGGCGCGCTGACACGACGCCATGCGCGGTACCACTGCACGTCGCAGAAGAGGGCGTCCCTGCGGATGCGGTCCCGGGCCGCCGTCGCGTCTCCGGATGAATCGCCGAGCGCCAGGTCGATCCGGGCGCGCAGGCTCGAGGCGATCTCCTCCACGGTCTTCACGCGCTCGCAGAAGATGAGCGTCTTGCGACCCCGCAGGTAGTTCGCTTGGGCGAGCTCGACGGTGGCGGTCACCTTGGGGTGGTCGCTGCCGGAAAGGGCCTCCTCGAAGAGGTTCATGTAGGCCAGGGTATCGGGAGGCAGGTCGGCCCTCGCCGCCTCGCCGTCGGACCGGCTTTCCTTGAAGGCCGCCTTGCTGGAGGACATGCCCCGCGCGAGCCGGGCATTCACCGGCGCGTGAAGCTCCGGGCCCGCGGGGTCGACATCGACGTCGACGTCGTCCTGCTCACCACGCAGTTTCTGCTCGAGCCGCATCGCGAGGAAGTTGATGAAGGCATCGCCCGGGGCGACACGTCCGGGCACCTTGTAGAGCGATCGCCGTGTCGACGCCGGGTCCATGTAGTCGCGCCCGGCGTGGAACTGCCGCCGGGTTCGCGGCTTCACATGTCGGATCATGATCTGGCGCTGCTCGACCAGCAGCCGCGTCACGGCGGCCCGGTAGGCCAGCGCGGACTGGCAGAAATCGATCAGCGCTGCGGTGGAGCCGTTGGCCGTGGCCGCGACCTCGAGTCGCCGCACCAGCTCCGCCTCCTCGAGGCTTGCGTCATCAAAGGCATGGAGATCCGAAGCCGGCAAGCGCGCCCACGCGGCCCGGAAGCCTCGGTTGGCCACCAGGCAAGCCTCGACGAGGCTGCCGCTCGCCGCCGCATCGAGCGGAGCGTCGTCGGCGCCGAACATGCGGCACAGCACCTTCTCGGTGGCACCGGCCGCCGATGTCGCGAAGCTGAACACCTTCTGCATCTCGCCCTCGGCCAGCTGGAAGGGCGTGGCGGACATCAGGAGCTTGCAGCGAATGCCGTTCGCGAAGTTCTGCCGGAAGTCGCGCGCCCCGTTGGCCCCCGACTTCCAGTTGTGAACTTCGTCGACCACCGCCAGCTGGATGCCCGATTGCGCGAGCTTGTGTGCAATGACCCCATCGAACAGTGCGGAAAAAAAGGACTTGATCCCGGGACCACCGACCCCCGCAGGATCGCTGACGATGGCGTTCCAGCTGCTCTGGAGGTCGCTGCTCGCCTTGAGGACGGCATCCACGCTGCTGCGGGTGCGATAGAGGTCGACGTCCTTCAGCGCGTCGAGCTCTTTCAGCGTGGCGTCCTTGAACATGAGGCTCGACTTGCGCAGCGACCGGATGACGGCTTTTCGTGTGGGCTCGTGCCGGCCCTTCAGCAACACCGACAGCACGAAGATCGCGAACTGCCGGTTCTGCGGGTTGTCTCCACGCCGAGGCGTGCGCAGGGCATTCATCCCGAGAATCAGAACGTTCGGCTCGTACGCGTCCTGCTGCGCCGCGAATTCCCGGAACAGTTTCTTGATGGTCCTCGCGGCCCCCTCGGGATCGGTGTGCAAGCTCCCTTGCGGCCGCACCATCGCGTGCAGATGATCGTTGCCGGCGGCATTGGCGCGTTCCAGGAAGGCGTCGAAGCCCGCGATCGAGTAGCGTGAGGCAAAGGCCATGGCGTCGGGCGAGGTCAGCTCCAAGTCCTCGAGTACCTCCCATGGTTTGTGCCTGTTGGTCAGCCAGTTCTTGCGCACCGCCCACTGGCGCAAATAGAGCAGGATGCACCGGTAGGTGCCAGCCGACACCTTCAGGGAGCCGGTCTCGTTCGCGTGGTCGTGCAGGTTGGCCACGAGCTCCCAGAAGCTTTTCAGGACCAGCGGTCGTAGCGCGCCTTGCACCCCTGGCTTCAGGTAGGCCTCGCTGAAGCTGCGGATCTCCTGCTCCCACTTCGAGCGAAGCACCGAACTCGGCGGCGTGATCAAGAGCGCACGCGCCTCCTGCCCCCCTTTCTCCGGCTGTCCCAGCACGAAGTCCGCCAGCACTGCGAGCGCCACGTAGCTCTTGCCCATGCCGACTTCGTCGGCCAGCAGCTGGGTGTCGCTGCCGGCGGAGAAGCGGCGGCGCAGCTCTCGTGCCGTGGCACGCTGGCGCTGCCAACTCGGCGCCAGATCGGGACGCTCCGCCTCGAGCCGAAGGAGGTCGTCGAAGGAGTCTTGGGTCATGACTGGTTGCGGCAGTGGGCGAGGTAACGGGCCGCCACGGGATCGGTGGAGGTGGGAGGGAGGTGCGCGGCCAAGCCCCGCGCGAGCTCGACGGATCGCGTAGACGCTCCCGGCAGATGGCGCGCGAGCAGGACCAACTCGCCGAGCTTGAAGCTCAGCTCCTGCGCGGGGTCGGCCGAGGGCTTGTGCTGCCTGGTCAGCACCGTGGCCAGGGTCTGCAAGGGCCGCTCGACCAAGGCGCGCCACTGTTCGGAACGCTGCGGGTCGGGCAGCTGCATGGCGCGCTGATGCCGGGTGACGAATTCGCGCTCCATGCTCGAGAAAAGACTCAGGTAGCGCTGCATCCGGACGACTGGGTTCTGCTCGCGCCCTGCATCGAGCGGCGCCTCGCGGGGCGGCAGGCCATCTTCTTCATCATCGAGGAGTCCGCCACCGTCCGCTCGGCGGGTGCCGACGCCGAGCTGGAAGGCCATCCAGTCCTCGGCGCTGGGATGCACGTGCTGCTCTCGCTTCGCGAACAGCGTGTCCGCGTGCCGGAAGGGAACGAAGTAGAGCCGGTCGGGGTGGCCGAGCGGCTGGAAGGCCAGGTTCCGTCCGCCCAGCAGTCGCGCGAACAAGGTCTCGGCGGGCAGCGGATTCGACCTGCCGCCATCGAATTGCAGGCGCACCTGCCCCCAATAGATGACATAGCCGGCCAGCGCATCGAGGTCATCGCCCTGGACCCGGAAATGGAAACGGTCGGATCCGACGCCCGTCTCCTCGAGCACGATGCTCTGGACGAAGTCGGGGTAGCCGGGCAAATCCGCATAGTCCTCATCGTCCAGCGGCAGCGGTGGTGCCGTGGGCGGCAGGCTGCCGGCAAGGTCGCAGGTTCCGACTTCCAGCCCGTGGCAGATCTTTCGGACCAGGTCCTTGTCCCGGGTCTTCCAGGCGACCCCGAGCTCCCGGTTGTCGCCGTTCCAGGCCTTGCAGGTGAAGTTGGCGCTGCCGACGTAGACCAGCGCTTCATGTCCGCGCAGCAGCACCAGGACCTTGGCGTGGAGCTTGCGCACGAGCACCCGCCCCCGTGTGCTCGCCCCCTCGTTGGCCGCCTCGATCCGCTTGACTTCCTCCGCCGAGATCTCGGCCGCGATGGCCTGCAGCGTCAACCGGGCCGGACCGGGAAAGTGGGCCTGCGACAAGCCTTCCACGCAGGACTGATCCGTCACGACGTGCAGGGCCGTGAAGTCACCCAGCGTTCTGCGCAGCTGTTCGGCGAAGACGTCGCCTTCCTGTCCATGATCGAAGAACGGCGACACCGCGAACACCCGGTCCGGGGCCGCGGGCCCCATCCATTCCTGCCAGAGCGCTCCGAGCTGCTCGAGGCCGGCACCGTGATAGCCCGAGGAAACCAGGCGCGGCGCGCCGACCGCCGGCGGCCGGCGCAATGCGGTGGCGCGCTGGCCCAGTGCGGCGACGATGTCGCTGAGCGTCTGCGAGCCGTGGGAGGCATGGCCCGAGGCCAACAGTTCCGCGAAGTCCAGGAACAGCGCTGCATCGTCGGTGTGCTCGGCGTCCAGGCGATAGGCGCAGAACACCTCCCTGTTGCTGAATAGCCCGGTGCGCGTGAGGTTCATCGAGCCCAGCCACAGATGAGCCGCGTCTCGCGTGACGACCAGGTAAGCCTTGCTGTGATGGCAGCTGTATGCCGGCATCTTGACCGGCAGCAGTTCCATGAAGTGAGGCACGAGGTTGAACGCGCCAGTCTTGCGGGCGTCATAGATCACCACCGGCGCCACCGCGGAGATCTTCTGGAGATCCAGGGGCCGCGGCTCGAAGGACTCCCCGAGCGGCCGGCCGGCGACCAGGTTCAGCAACTGCTGGTCATCGAATTCGTAGGTCAACGCCAGGATGTGCTCGACGGGATCGTCCGCCGATCGGTCGAAGACCTCGGCGAAAGCATCCTGGAGCGACTGGTGGGGCAGCCGGCGGCTCATGCGGCATGGCCTCCCGCCCAGGCGTGGGCATGGTAGGTGGTACAGCGCCGGAAGTGCCAGTCGCGCCGTGACCGGTATTGCAGGCGGTCCAGCTGTCGCTCTACGTCGGGAAGCGCCTCGAGGTCTTCCATCACCTCGGCGACCTCCGCAGGCGCCACCTTGTCCTTCACGAGCACGCCCGAGGCGTCGAAGTACGGCGACACCCCCTTGGCGCGCTGGTGCGCAGTGTGATGCTGCACGATGACCGCTTCGACATCGGCGAAGCGCTTCTTCGTTACGGCCAGCGTGGCGAACAGCCTCCCGGCGTCGTGGCGCGTCGTCTTGGCCGCGAGGTCGACGATCGCATCGGCGAGCGTGTCATCGGCGACGTAGCGCTGCAGGCTCGCGGGCGCGTCGAAAGCCAATGCCGCGAGCCGCCGATCGAACACGAACTGGATTGCGCCCGAAAGCCGCTCGAAGGTATGAATCGCGCCCACCTGTGCCCCCAGCGAGGGATAGCGGTCGGCCAGCCAGTCGTACTGGGCACAGTAGGCGCCGGGGGAGGCCTGGAACGCATCCAATCGAGAGATGGGCACGGGATCGGCCCACACGGGAGCGGTCTCGGGTCGCTTGGCAGTCCAGGCGTCGATCACCCCTCGCCAAGCGGCCCTCTCCTTGGTGCTCGGTTCGGCGTGCAGGTGAAACGCCTGGCCACCTCGGGCGAGGTCCTGCGACTGGAACGCATCGCCGTTCTCCCATCGGCTGAGGATGGCATCCAGGTCCTGGCCGTGCCGGCATGAGAAGCCGCGCGCCAACGCGGTGCCCGAGGCGGTCAGCGCCCTCCCCTTCGGATCGAGCAGGCCCCAGGCGATGCTCGGACGGCGGTAGTGGCCCAGCGTGCCGTAGGCCAGCTTCTGGAAGATCGGGTGGCCGGTGGGAATCGCCGCCAGGCGGACACTCTCGGCGCCGAGCTGCTGGTACTTGCGCACGTTCAGGATGGGCTGGTCCATGGCCGCGTTCATGAGGCCCCAGACGATCTCCAGGCGCCTGAAGCGGCGTGCGTATCCCGTGCTGTCCGGCTGGTGCCCCTTGGCACCCAGCCACTGCGACGCGGCGCACAGCATGCCGTGATACGAAGGATGGTGGGTCAGGACGGTGAACTGCTCGAAGATCAGGTCCTGGAGGTCGCGGGAGGGCTTCAGGAAGCCCAGGGGGTCGATGAGGACGCCGGTCTTTTCGACGATCACGTATTCGGTGAATTTCACGCTGGCCGGCCTTCGAGAGGGATTGGAGGGAGCACGGGGAAAAACCATATGCTTAAAAATCACATCGCCCGGCGCGCGAGTCGTCCGGCATGCGCAGTTCCTTGACGCTTTCGTGCGGTTTCGCACCGTTCAGAGAAATCCGATCGCATTGCCGGTGCCAGTCGACTTGGCCGCACTTTCGAGGGCCAGTTCGGCCAACCACGCCTCGACGTCCGGCTCGGCCCGCATTAGGCGCATGCGCCTCTGGACATTGGCGAAGTCGCCGGGCGTCAGTTGGTCGAGCCGACCAAGTCGGGCGAGTTGCTGCGGCGTCAGGGGCCATGCGAGCCGGCGTCGACGATCGCCCGAAGCGAGGCATTCGACTAGCAGGTCCTCGCGCTGCCGGGCATCCATCGGCAGCAGTTCGAGCCGAAACACGAAGCGTCGCATCAAGGCGGGATCGAAGGCCCCCGCATGGTTCGTCGCACAGATAAAGACACCCTCGAACCCTTCCAGACGACGCAGGAATTCGGCCGTCACGGCGACGTCGGCCCGATGGTCGGTCGACGCGCGACTGCCGAGTAGCGTCTCGGCTTCGTCGACGAAGAGCACCTCCACCTTCGGGTCGCATTCGGAGAAGAGGCGCGCGACGTTCTGCTCGCTCTCACCGAACCACTTCGAGTGGATGTCCGCCGCTGTTCGGTACGTCAGGTCGCGGCCCAGCCGGTGCGCGATCTCGGCAGCCAACTGGGTCTTGCCGGTTCCGGGGGGGCCGACAAGCATCACGGTCGCCTGCCCCACCCGTTCGAGGGCAGACATCATGGCGGCAGGTTGCGTGTTGCCGGATGTGCGCAGATAGCGCAGGTCAATGCGCGTCTGCGGGTCAGCCACCGACATCGGCTCGGCATGGCCGAGTGCCCGCGCATGGTCGCTCAGCATCTCCTGAGCGGCTGCATCGGCCTGTGCAGGCGCGACGCCGCCTAGCGAGAGATAGCGGGCGGCCGAAGCGATCAGCGCCGGCGAGAGCCGGGTCTGCAGTGCCAGCCGATCGCACATCGCTTCGGATACGCCGACGGGTCCGAGATGACTCAGCGCGAGTTGTCGGCGCTGCGCCCTCGGCGGCGTCGGGAATGCCAGGCAGTAGGTGAAGCGCCGCACGTAGGCCGGGTCCAGGTGCTCGATCTCGTTGCTGATCCAGATCACCGGGACGCGATTGTGTTCGAGCAGGTTATTCATCCAGGCCTTGCTGTCTTCCGCCGAGCCGAAGGCGCGACGCAGGGGGTTACCGTAGTCGCTCTGGAAAATGTCCTCTGCCTCGTCCAGCAAGATGACGCTGCAACCCGGTGGCGCGAAGATCGCGCTCATGTGCAGGCTCGCCAGGCGCTCGGCGCGTGTGGCGGGGTTGCCCGCACGATCGGCATCGAGTACCCGAAAGCCCTCCGCACGCAGGCTGGCGATCAGCGCCCGCGCGTACTCGGTCTTCCCTGTGCCGGGCGCGCCATAAAGCAGCAGATTGACACCGCGCGCCTGTTGTTGCAAGGCTCCGCGCAATAGATCGCGAAGACGATCGGTGCGGCCCTGAAGGTGCGGCCATTGCAAAGGCTGGCGAGCAGCGCCTGCTGCCAGGGGCTGGAGCACACGTTGGGACATCTGCGACAGCGAGCGGTGGTGACCAGCCACCAGTTCTGCGCCCGACTTGGACAGGCGCATCGCATCCTCGAGGTCGCAGTGGCCGCCCGACCGGGCTTGGAGCAACCCTGCGCAGTGCAGTCGCCCCTTTGAGCTCAACGCGAGCGAGAGCGCATGTTCGTCGGGGAGGCCGAGGGCCATGCGCAAGGCCCGGATCTGACGCGCCGGCGAAATAACAAGGGCGAAGACGTGCGCATCGACCGAGCCGATCTCGATCGCCGCGCACAGAGACAGCACGTCGCGCTCGACCGGATCGAGCTCCAACATGGCGCAGAGCCACGCAATGTTCCTGTCGCTTCGCAGAACCTGCTTCGCGCGCGATTCGAGCCGCTGCTCCAGCGCATCGAAGAGCACCCGGAAGGACACGGAATCATGGGTCAGCCCCCGACCGATGGATCGCAGCATGGCGTCGTCGTCGGGATCCTCGGGCAGGGCATAGCGCGCATCGAGCAGGTTCCTCGTCCCCATCGAAGGCCCGCAAGCCGGCACCTCGAGGTCAATGAGTTCGATGCCCTTGCGGGCCTTCGGTGTCGAAGGCGAGGAAGTTCGATGGCCGGACTGAGTTCGAAGGGCCTCTCTGAGGCGCCTGGCCTCGAGACGAACGACCGGCCAGAGCGCCTTTCCGATCGACTCGTGCCCATGTTCGTCGATGGCCAGAGGTGCCCCGCGGAACAGCCGCAGCAGTGCAAGGCACACGCGGACGTTGGCCACCGCGATCGGGCTGCGATCGCGCGGATTCCAGCGTACCGGGGAACAGAACATCGACACCTCCTGGGAAAGCATCGAGTCTCGTGGTCGAGGCGACAGAATGCGTCGCACACAATGATCGAACGCTTCAACGCGCCTGGTCAGACTGGGCGACAGAGGATCCTCACCGGCCATTCATCCTGCTGGCGGGACGGGGCGGCCTTGAAGAGGCCCGAAGTGACACTCATCGCTACGTCGCCGTAGACACGCCGCTCGATCAGGGCGCGGTGGAGTGCCCGCATCGATCCGACCATCGGCTCCGAAGCGATGGTCGTGGCCAGGGATGCGACCGCCCCGCGCGCCACGGGCTGCACGGTGGAGCATCCAACGACACGCAACCCTGTGCCCGGGCCCCACGCCGCGTCGATCAGGAACGAGGGCGCGCTCGCAGGACCGAGGAAACACGCCAGGTCAGCACCATC
Organism: Variovorax saccharolyticus; assembly: GCF_030316765.1. Classification (GTDB taxonomy): domain Bacteria; phylum Pseudomonadota; class Gammaproteobacteria; order Burkholderiales; family Burkholderiaceae_C; genus Variovorax; species Variovorax saccharolyticus. The sequence continues at coordinate 67,951 of NZ_JASZYT010000014.1, read as the reverse complement.
GACCTCGACCAGGGCCACGTCGGCCATCAAGCAAGCGAACACCTCGAACAGGCCCGCGGCGGCTGCGGCGCTCCGGTCGGCATCGGCCTGCAGGAAGGACGACACGTGATTCAAGTCGCTCCAGTCCGCCGGGGTAACCGCCACGGCAGCGACCAGCCCTACGGCGTGAGGCGTCAGCGACCGCAGTCCATCCACCAGGTCATCGACAATGCGGACATCGAGTTCGTTGCGCGCCGGCAAACGCAGGACGAGGTTCAAGGTCGATGGCGGATGCTCGAGCAACTGTGCCATCAGCATGGCGCCGGGCCACATGCAGTGCCGCTGCCATCCATGGGCCTGCACCCCGTCGACCGCCCTCAAGAGGCGATCCACGAACGGAACGGTCTCCGCATGCTTCCCCAGGTCGACTAGCACGGTGAGGATGGATCTTGCGTCCACCTCACGGTCCCCGACTTCCTGCGAGAAGCCTCCAGACGCGACGAGGAAGCCGAGGCCGTGCGGCCAAGGCGATCTAAGTGTCGTCGCAGCGATCGGGAGTGCAGACCTGGACATCGGGAGGCGCGATCGGAGCGTGTCGCCGTCGGTCGCTCGGAGTTGGTGGTCCGAGGCTCCCACGACATACGACGCATCGTGTCGCGTGCGCGACGCGCAAAGCAGCGGCAACGACGAGCACCGCGGCTGCATGGCCTGCGACAAATGTCGCACTCGCGGGCTTTCGCTGCGATGAAGACCCGCGCCCGCCCCGGTCGGCCGCGGGGCTGCACTTACAGTGCACCATGGCCACACTCTTTCCCTCGCTCACAGGCTCGGCGCTCGGCGTCGGCCAGTACCGCGAGCACGAAATGCTGCGGTTGCTGCCCGACGTACTGCCGGCGGGCTACCGCATCTACCACGGGGTGGCTACCTCCCAACTTTACGAGGGCTCCCAGCGGTACGGTGAGCTCGATGCCGTCGTGGTCGCGCCGTGCGGGCACTTGGCAGTCCTCGAGATCAAGGCTGGCACGATCGACCTGAGCGACCAGGGCCCCTTCAAGCGCTATGGGACGATGCGCAAGAACCTGCACCACCAAGCCCATGCCCAGCACCAGGGGCTGATTGGCCGCCTGCGCGGCGAGCAACTCGGCGAGGTACAGGTCGCCCACTTCCTGTTGCTGCCGGACTTCCGCGTGGCAGACGGCAGCGTGGGATTCCCGCGCGAGCGCATCATCGATGCCAGCGAGCAGGACAGCATCGCCCACATCCTCGCCACGGCCACGTCCCACGCACCTCTGGACGCCGGCCAGATCGATCGGCTGTGCGGTTTCCTGTCGAACCGCTTCGCGGTGGCACCCGATCCGGCTTGTCGGCACGGGCACCGGATGCAGGCCACCCGGCGGCTGGCTGAAGGACTGGCGACCTGGGTGCCGCGTATCCACTCGCCCTCGGGCGCCTACATCGTCGAGGCCACGGCGGGCTCCGGCAAGACGCAGCTGGCACTGGCGCTGCTGCACGCGGCAGCGGCAGCGGGCGAGCGCGCGCGCTATGTTTGCTTCAATCGCCCGCTGGCGGACCACATCGTGCGCTTGGCGCCGCCGCGCGCCGAGGCAAGCAGCTTCCACGAACTGGCGATCGCGGCACTTCGCGCGAGCGGCGTCCAGCCCGACTTCGCCTCCGGCCAGGCGTTTTCCGCCGGCGTCGAGGCGCTTGCCGCAGCGACGGCTGCGGCCGATCCGATCCTCGACCTGCTGATCGTCGATGAGTCCCAGGACTTCGAAATCGACTGGCTGCAGAACCTCCTGCCGCTCCTGAAGCCCGCCGGCCGCCTGTATGTGCTGGGCGACTCCGACCAGGGCATCTACCGCAAGGACGCCTTCGATCTCGCCGAGGCGACGCGCATCACCTGCCGCGACAACTTCCGCAGCCCGCGGCGCATCGTCGAGACCGTCAACCTGCTCGGCTTGTCGGCGACACCGATCGAGGCCTGCGGGCCGGAGACCGGGACCGAGCCGGTCTTTCACATCGAGGAAAACGACGACCCGGGCGGGCTCGCGTGCGCGGCTCGAATCGTCGAAACCCTGATCGCGGACGGCGAGCGCCTCGAGGACATCGTGGTGCTGAGCTTTCGTGGACGGGAAAAGTCGCGGCTGCTTGCGTCCGACTACTTGGCAAAGCGGTCGCTTCGTCGCATCACCGGTGCCTTCGACGACGCCGGCAACGCGTGCTGGCGCGACGGCGAGTTGCTGGTCGAATCGGTCTACCGCTTCAAGGGCCAGTCGGCGCTGATCGTGGTGGTGTGCGAGATGGACTTCGCCGCGATCGATGCGCTGACGGCGCGCAAGCTCTTCGTGGCGATGACGCGCGCCCAGGCCCAGCTCCATCTCGTCCTCTCACCCGCGGCCGCGCAGTCGGTGGGTGAACGCCTGGAGGCGTCGACACCCGCCTGACGCCCTCCTCGGCGTCAGACCTCGCGCGCGCCCTGCGTCCTTTTCCGCTCAATCTCACGTCGATCTCGCATGCCCCAACGCGCCCCCAACCTAGACACCCTCATGATGTCGCTGGAGATGCTCAAGCGCATCCCGCGGATTGGCAAGATCTCGGCGCCGGAGCTGCAGCGCCAGCTGAGCGAAGCCGGCTTCGTGCGTGACCTGCGCACCGTCCAGCGTCAACTCGAAATTTTGAGCGAGCGCTTCGACATCGAGCGGGACGATCGCAGCAAGCCCTACGGCTACGCGTGGAAGAGCAAGGCGCAGGGCTTCTCCCTGCCCAACCTCAACGAGCAGGAGTCGGTGCTGTTGTCGCTGGCCGAGCAGCACCTGCGCAACCTGCTGCCCGCTTCCCTCATGCGATCGATGCAGGGCTTCTTCGATCAGGCACGCCTTCAGCTCGCCCCACAGCAAGGGGCCCGAGGCGCGCGTGCCTGGTTGGACAAGGTGCGTGTGGTCAGCACCACGCAGCCCCTGCTGCCGCCAAAGGTGATGCCGGGCATCTTCGAGGCGGTCAGCAATGCCCTCTATGCAGACCACTGGCTGGACGTTACCTACGAGAACGCTGCTCGCAAGCGCGTCGAGGGCCGCGTCATGCCTCTGGGCCTCGCGCAACAAGGGTCACGCCTGTTCCTGGTCTGCCGGTTTGAGGGCTACGACGACGATCGGACGCTGGCGCTGCACCGGCTGCGCGTCGCGCGCGACACGGGTCTCTCGTTCGAGCGACCCGCCGGCTTCGATCTGCAGCGCTTCGACGACGAGGGCCGTTTTGGCTTCGGCGCTGGAAAGCGCATCGAACTGGTATTTCGCCTCCCCAAGGGCATTGCCTTGCACCTGCTGGAGTCGCCGGTCTCCACCGACCAGCAGGTGCGGGAACTGCCCGACGGGCGCAGCGAGTTCAAGGCCACCGTCATAGAGTCGCAGCAGCTGCGCTGGTGGCTGCGCGGATTCGGCAAGGACCTGGAGCTCAGGAAGCCAGCACGCCTCCTGGAGGCTTGACACGAATCGACCTGCCCCGGAGCTTGACCCACGTCACATCCTGTCGCAGGACGAGGCACCATGTGCATATGCCCCAGCCACCCGCTCCCTTGCCCTGCCCGCCCCCAACCCTTCTCGCGCGATTGCGCGTCGCCCGCCGGATCGTGGTCAAGACCGGTGCAGGGATGTCCGCCGAGAGCGGCATCCCGACATTTCGCGGCCCGGCGACGGGCTTGTGGGCGGCATTCGATCCCCAGAAGCTCGCGACCCCCGAGGCTTTCCGGCGGGACCCGGACACCGTGTGGGCCTGGTACGAGTGGCGTCGGCGTTCTGTGGCCCGCGCACAGCCGAATGCGGGACACGTCGCACTCCGCGCGCTCGCGGCGCTCCCTCATCTGGAGGCCTTGGCCGTCGTGACGCAGAACGTGGACGACCTGCACGAGCGGGCGGGCTCGAAGGACGTGCTGCACCTGCACGGCAGTCTGTCCGCGCCGCGGTGCGAGGATTGCGGCCTCCCCTTTGCAGGCTTGGAGGATCCATGGCTAAAGTCTTCGCACGAAGGTGCCACCCGCCTGGCGCCTCCCTGCTGCTCGTGCGGTGCACGCATACGGCCGGGCGTCGTCTGGTTTGGCGAAGGTTTGCCGGAAGGAGTCTGGCTCGAAGCGCTCGCGCAGATCGAGCAGGCGGATTTTTTATTGGTCATCGGCACCTCCGGCCTGGTCTATCCGGCGGCCGGCCTGGCGGACACGGCGCGCCGGCATGGCGTCGAGGTTGCATCGCTGAACCCTGACGCCTCGGTGCTGGACCAACGCTCCGCTCTCGACTGGCAGGTGACGGCGGCGACGGGATTGCCGGCGCTTGTCGCTGCGCTCCAACCTGAAGGGAATCGGGATGGACTGGTTTGAACGGCTGACGGGTTTCAGGGAAGGCGCCTACGGCGAGACCCGCGACCGGCTCGCGGTGGACGGCCAGCGGCTGACGTCCCGCGTGAACGGCAAGATGTTCGCCATTGGCAGCCTGGAACTTGTATCTCTCGCCGGCCTGCGCGAACGCGTGCGGTCAGGCAACCGCGGCCGGGGCCGCCTGCGGGTCAGCCTGGTCAACGGCGACGTGAGGGCCTTGCACCAGGACCCTGCGAATGCAGGGGCGCTGTTCCAGGTCGCCTCGCAGTTCAATCTGCTCGAGATGGTGTCGCAGGACGTGACGCCCGAGGATGGCGTCACGATCTACCAGGGGGATCCGACACAGGGCCCGGCGTGTGCGATTGCAGCGGGCGCGGCGACGATCTACCGCAACTACTTCGCGCCCGTGGACGGCATCGCGGGACAGGTCCGCGATCGCCAGCTCGATGGCCTTGCGGACCTTGGCGCCGCACTGGAGCGTGCGACCGGTCGGTCGGTGGCGTCACTGTGGGGGATGCGCAATGGCTATGCACTGTGCAAGCACGAGGGACTTGCGGCGATCTCCAGGGCGCTCGTGTCTAGCAGCAACGAAGAAGTCGACCAGCTGCGCGGCCTGCTGCGTATCGGCGTGCATTCCGATGTCGAGGTCACCGACAGTCCCCGCTCACCGGGTCCAACCGTCTCGCAGGCCTTCTGCTCCGCGCTCCCCGTCGCCTACACCCGTATTCCTTCGATCGAATGGACGGCCTTCGCCAGCCTGGTGCTGGAAGCCGCCTACGAAGCGACGATTTTGGCGGCCGTCCTCAACGCTCGACGCGGCGCCTCGAACGTCGTGCTCCTCACCCGCCTCGGAGGCGGCGTCTTCGGCAACGAGGAGTCCTGGATCCACGCTGCCATGGAGCGAGCGCTCCGGTTGGCATCGGACTTCGATCTCGAGGTCCGAATCGTGAGCCGGGGATCGCCATCGGCGACGATGGAGCGGCTCGCTGCATCCTTTGCAAAATGACGACGACGCAAGAAGACGCGCAGCTGCCCGAGCAGCGACATTGAGGCGAATGACGTCCTTTTCGCATAGTGCCGGCAAAGGCCCGAAGCTGAAGCCGCACAGTACGCCGTAAAAGCTCCCATCCGAATAGCGCACCCGGACGCCAATGTGCGCTCCCATCCCCTCGTAGTACCCGGGCAGCCCGTTTATATCGCGAACGCTTCTGACATCGGGAACAAGGGCCGGCAACCGGCCGTCCAGGATGCGCTGGCAGATCGTCTCGATCAAGGGATGACATTCGCCGCGTCCTCGCGCGTGGCATTCCGCTCCCTACGGCCGCCCAGGCGGCGAAACTGTCAATCGGCATTGCGCACGGATTACAGGGGAGGCCAATTGCGGTGCATGCAAAGGCGCGCCCTAGAAATCGTCGGCGATCATCGGACTTTCGCTACATCAGCGCCGCGCGCCTGCCGGCGGTCATTGAAAGCGCAGCGGGTGGTAGCCCTTGATCGCTCGAGGCCTTTGGCAATGCGGGCAGGCCCTGCGCTCTGCCAGGTAGCTCTCAAGTTGCTGGCGAACAAACGCTTGCTGGATCTTGCCGAGGATGGACTTGGCGTCGCCGAGGGAGAGTCCGACGTCCTGCACCTGGTCACATCGACAGTCAGTGGAGTGAAGCGGCACGGTGAAGGGGTGCGACGCGGCCCCCTCAATGCAAATCTGAACGATGACTCTCATAGGATCCGCCTTTCCTGAGATGGCGCCGCCAACGCGGCGAGCCTTCGGTTGACGGCGCGCCGATCGAAAAGGTCAGGGTGGTAGTGGCGCAAGATGGCCCATTCCTCGTCGTCCACCTCATCGTCGAGAAGATCCTCGAACTCTTGGCGGGACCTGCTCTCACCGATCAGGGTGTACTTGAACCGAGTGGCCATGAACGCATGCGGACCACCGCAATCCTCTGGGGGTGCGGCACGCCGCCCTGCGATGCATACCGGGTACACCAGCTTGGGCTCCAGGGGCAAGGTCGCCTCAATGCGCAGGTCGTGCATCCACAGATCGCCGAAATCGTATTCGTATGTGAATCGCTCAAGGCGCCGCAGCTTCAATTGGCCGATCAGGACTTCATGCGCGTCGGTGTCGAAGAACACCCCACCCTCCTGATGGACACCGTACTCGCGACCGCGAATCTCGAAGCGATGAAGGTGCAGGTCCTGCCAGTCGAACAAGACCTGCAGGATCTGGTGAAGCTGGGCAACGCTGGTATCGCCGCGCACCAGAAGGCGCCGCCAGATCAGCGGGCTGATGCTACGCAGGACGGCGCGCAACTGGAGGACCTCCTGCCCAGAAGATGCCCCGGCTTCCATCCATGAAGCTTACCTTGCTGCACTGCACACCCCCAAGAAATGGATGCTCTCACGCTCGATCGGTGGACGACCCACGACCTTGGGCGGAACATTCTTCGGTCTCGTCATTGGAGTTTCTCCCTTCGCGTGTGGGCATTCAGAAATCGCCCCAGCACGATTCTGAGCCGGCACGCACGCCGGTGCCAGTCCGAGGCCGTCCGTCCACCATGGGCCCGCGTAACAGGGCGGGAGCGAGAATCGGCACGACTGCTCTGGCAGCCCAACGCCTTCACCTCATCAGCGCGGCGACTACCAATGCGATCGTGAGCAGGACAGAGACGTTCACGAAGATCGCTGCGATGCAGAAATATGCAAACGATCGGGCTGTGCCTTGAACGCAACAGTCTGCATACACCCAGCGGAGGCAGTATCCGCTCCAGATCAAGAACATTGCGAGGGCAAGCCCATTCACGACCTGATAAATCTCGAGGAGGCGTAGATCCAATCTCGGAATTTGGGTAGGCGGATCAATGGAGCCAATTGTTGATCGGTAGATCAGCGAACCAGTGATTTTGATGTATTGATTGCGCGCAGCTTCATACCGAGCAATCACACTCTCGATCCAAATACCGGTCGCGTTGTTTAGGAGCAGGACTGCAGAGATCGAGAATAGTGTTAGCCATTTTCCGAAGCGCCGCCGGATCAAGGAGCCGCTTTGGATTCGTCGACAGTCTTCGATGCTCCCGCAGCGTAGGAGTTGGGTTAAAGATTTCACGACTTCCTGTCACTGTGCATGAGTGTTTACGATCATTGGTGGAATCGCAGTTGTCCGCAGACTCTATCCGACGAATGTGGTCGTTCTCCTATCAAATTTAGAGTGCGTCGATGGCTGCGGCCAAGCGGAAGCATAAGGGCGGATTTCCACCCATTGATGCTGATGGAGCGACGACGAGCCAAGATCGACGGCGGCCCTGACGGGCCGAAAGTCAGCAGAAACTGCTCACTTTTCAGTGCCGATGTTCTCCTGCTGCCCCGGCCACATATTGATGCCGGGTACGGCGCGCTGATCCTGGCGGGGCTGCTCGTGGGGGCAGGCACGCGTTACGGCTCCGGATGCACCAGCGGCCACGGCGTCTGCGGCCTGTCTCGACTGTCGCCCCGCTCGTTCGTCGCCACGGCCGCCTTCATGGGCGCCGGCTTCGTCACGGTGTTCGTGACGCGTCATCTGCTCGGCATCTGAGGAGTCCTTCATGATTGCTCTCGCTTCGCTTCTCGCCGGCCTGGTCTTCGGGCTCGGCCTCATCGTGTCCGGCATGGCCAACCCGGCCAAGGTGCTCGGATTCCTGGACCTCGCCGGCAACTGGGACCCCTCCCTGGCCTTCGTCATGGCCGGCGCCATCGCGGTGGGCGCCATCGCCTTCGCGTTGGCGAACCGTCATGCGGTGTCCATTCTCGGCGCCGAGATGCGACTGCCTTCGGCGCGCCACATCGACCGCCGCCTGGTGCTCGGCAGCGTGCTCTTCGGTATTGGCTGGGGCATCGCAGGGTTCTGCCCCGGCCCGGCCCTGGTTTCCCTCGGAATGGGCGAAATCAGGGCGCTCGTGTTCGTGGCCGCGATGTTTTTGGGCATGGGCGCCTTCGAGCTCTTCGAGCGCCGCAAGACCTTCGTGGCAAGGAAGCAAGGAAGCTGCCGTGAATCACGCGCTTGACGAGCGGTCGCGGCATGACTGCGCGACGCAACCGATCTTGATATAGAGGAGACGGCGCCTTTGTCATTTCGACAGGGGATGCGTGCGCTTCTAGCCCTGCCTACGATTTGGTTGCCATTTGCGGCAATAGGTGCTGCGAGGGACTGCAACCAACGTGGAGATCAGTATGAACAAGGCACTCCTGTTTGCGGCACTGGCGACGGTCGCCGTTCGCGCCATGGCCGACTATTCGTACGCGGATGAGAACGCTGCGAATCGCGCGCCGACGGTTCTGATCGCGTCGCGCGCAACCGTCGAAGCCGAACTGGTGCGCGCGACCACCAGTGGTGACCTGTATGGCCTGCATGGCTCACCGTTCAAGCGGCTCTCGCCCAGCTTCTACCCGGCCGATCCACCGGTTTACAGCAAGACGCTGGCGCAGGCGCGAGCCGATCTGGCGCAGGCCATGCGCAATGGCGACATGCTGGCGGCCAACGAGACCGGCCTCACAATGAATCAGCTGTCCCCGAAGGCCTATGCAAGCGCGAGACAGATGTCGGTGCGGGTGCTGGCATCGGCGACGTCCGACGTCGGCGAATCTCCGCAAGTTGGCGATTGAACGGGGAGCAAGCCACAGTCATCTCAACGACCTGAATGAACCGGTGCCATGCGCAATGCCTCCATGGCTGGCACCGGTGTCGAGAGACTTGTAGGCCGAGCCGTTGTCCGAAGAGTGGAGCATTCAGGGCATCTCCCCGATTGCGACGTGGCCGCGAATGTAGTTCGCACTGGCTGGGCGGGATGACGCCCGGTCCAGCCGGGCGGAGATGATTCCGCGGTCAACTATGCCGTGATGAAGTCAAGCGCCCGTAGTCCCGGCAGCAGAAAATAGCCGCCGCCCAACGTTGTGGTGAAAGACGATAGCTTGATCGACTCGCCGATAGGCGTCCCTGCTGCGGAGAAGGCACGGGAACCGCCGAGAATCGGGTCGTCTTGGTCTTCGAACTTAGCGAAGCGAGGATTGCGTATCCAGCGCTGATGAATGAACTCGAACTGCCTCTCCAGATCGGCATTGCACGCGATGAAGAAGATGCCCTGACCCAGGTAAGGATCTCCGTAGGGACGGCCACGTCGGAGCAGACGGTGAAGCTTGGAGGTACGGATCCCCGATTCGACATCATGCCCCTGCGCGTCCCGCGGATTGACGCGCCGAATATGGGCACCGCGCGGGCAGCCGAAGCCGTCGGCGTCCTCGACCCTATAGCGGAAGGCGTCCGCCTCCAGATCCGAGGATGGGTGCGCCGGGCCTTGCCAACTCAGAGGAGCTCCATTCTCGTAGCGACCCATCAGCCGCTCTGACCATTTGGGCTTTCCGTAGGCCGAAACTACTGGACATCCCGCGTCGATCTGACGAAACGCTCCGACGTCCTGAAAGATCTGGCGCACCGCGAGGTAGCTTCCATTGAAGCCGAATCGATGCTCTTTGCGAGAGGAAGCCAGAGGTGACCATCCGACGAGGTCCGGGACATAGCTGAGTTGATCGTATTCGTTGCGATAGCCGAGCAGGAACTCCCCAGGTTCCACCATGCGGTCCGCCACGAACTTGGGATCGACGGGGATTGGGCCAGCGGCCTTCGCAACACGTTCACTGAGCCCGCGGACCATTGGTTGCGAGACACCGTCGCGAAAGCCGAAAGGCTCCTTCATCTTCGTGCCGCTGAAGTAATGCGGCGGACCAGTGACCACTCGTACCTTAAAGCCGTCATTGTGGCGAGGCGCTGTCATTGTCGGAAGATGAGGCAAGGCCGAGTCCCACCATTGCATGACGAGTACATGCACCGCCTGTCGTCCGTCGTCACCAATGTCGTCCCAGATCCACGAGTTGCGTGCTGTATCGCGCAACAATCGCTCGCGGAGCCGATGCCCCATACCGGTTCGAAATGGCGTCGGAAATGGATGGTCCGCCTCTTCCACCATGCCGAGTTGCACAAGCCCGGAGAAGCTGAAGGCGATTGCCACAGTCTCCGTGAACGTCGAAGCCGACGGGGGTGTCGACAAGACCTTTGAAGCACTCTCCACATACTTCCGAACTTTGCGCAACCATGCGCGCGCGGCGGCCTCTTCCCCTGGCACGAGAGTCAGCAGCCAGAACTGGCTGCTGGCGAGGCGGCTGAAGCCGCTGGCCAGCATTGCTTGGACATCGTCAAGCTCGGCGGACAGTTCCTTCGCGGGTTTCATTTTTCCAAAGTCCTCATGATGCAGTCGTCCTTCACGTTGCCGCGCTCCCCGCACAATGCATCTCGCAATGACGTAGCGAGATCAATTTGGTCGATGGTGAGCTTGCAGGGATCGAAGCGGTACAAGTGCGGAAGCATGCTGTCCCGCGCATAGGCCTTGAAATCCAACTCGCACTTCACTCCTTTGAACATGAGAAAGCGTGTTGGTGGAAAAGACCGGTTCGTGCGGACTTCTGGGTGACCCGGAACCGCAGCCGGCCTGGCCAACAGGCGTGTCCAGCGCCAGAACAGCGTGGTCCCCCGGTTGGCGCCATTGATGAAGTCGTCGAGATAGCCCCCGAACGATCCATCGAAGTTTGAGATGAACAGAAGGCGTCGACCGCCGATAAGGTGCCAGTGACCGAAGTGAATGCCGGGTGCATCGCCGAGCTTGCCTTCAGTGAAGAACAAGCGGCCTAACAGCGTCACGGAGCGCAGTACGAATCGCGTCCAGAATGCACTCCAAGCATAAGGGCGACGTAGGTCGGTCAGGCTGATCATGTGCGCGGTACCAACCACCAGATCAGCTTCGCAGCACTCGATGCTGGGATGCACTTGCTGAGCGCAGCGGACTTCATTGAGGCTGGGTCGCTTGTACCAGCGTCGGATGGGCTCTGGTAACTTGCGAAGTAGCCAGACCGAGGACGTGCCCAGCACGAGAAGACCAGCGAACACGGCCGCAGACGTCAGGCCGCATAAGGATGCCGCGATCCACGATCCGCATCCGATGCGTAGCGATCGCACGATCCCCATGGGCGCAGTGCCGAAAAGCGCCTCGTGGCCATCCTTGCCCGACACCACCAGCACGAACGCGTTGACAAACAGGATCACCAGCAGGCCCATCACCAACCAGCCAGAGACATAGGTCAGCCGAGACGACCAAGTCTCCGCGGGGCGGTTGAGTTCGTCCTCTACATTGCGCAGCCATCTTCGCCAAGGCGGAAAGAAGGTGGTCAAGACGACGAACACGAGCCAGTAGATCAGCATCAGGATCAAGATGAACAAGTAGGCGCGCCAACTGGTGTGAATGATCCAAGTCGCTGTGACCTCCAGCCCATTGAGCAATACAGCGACAAGACTCTTGACCCCTCCGGTCGACGGGTCGAGTCGCTCCAGAAGCCATCTGCAGACCCCGCGCAAAGCCCAAACCGCGGCTATCACAATTACCGCGATCGAGCCGAAATAGGCCAGCTTGACGGACGAAGCTGCACCAGCTCCCCGCCAGAAGGATCGCGGCGCGGTTGCAGTTGCCCACTCAAAGCGCGAATCCTGTGCAACCCAGCGCGACAGCGCTTTCGCCAGTTCGTTGCGCCCGGACGACCCATTCGTCCGCAGTCGTCGCGCCTCCGCACGTGTGGCCACCAACAAAGCCCGCTCCTGCTTGATCTGGGCCAGCGTGCGGTCACGCACACCGACAAATGCGCCATCGGAGACGTTGAGGCCAGTGAACAGGTGTCTAAAAAGCAATCGGTTGCGCCTACTTACTGCTGCGGGCTGGCGCTGCATCCAGTACGCGCCGTAGAGGATCCATAAAGCCCCGCTGGAGTGGTTCGAAAGTCGGCGCAAGAGGTCTTTCGGCCGTATGCCCTCGTCCACGGCCAGTTCGAGCATCAATGAAGGCAGAGAGCCTTCTGGCGCACCTGGAAACGGTGGAAGCAGCGCCACTGATGCAAAATGGACGACGCCGACGTCGTTGAACATGCTTTCGAGTGACGCCTTGGCTGCGGAATCCAACAAGCCGTTGCCGGCCGGCCAGTCGGGCGTGATGATGCAAAGCATCTGGTCTCGTACAACGCTCATGGATGACCTCCAGCCGGCGGCACACCCCAGGCGGCTTGCACGCGCATGCGCCGGATCAACGGACCGTCATAGCGGATTCGGCGGCCCCAGGGGTCGGCCAATGTCAGCCGAGGCAGAGTCAGCAAGCCGATCAGTGCGCTCGTGATCATCTCAACCGACTGGTCCCTGGCCGGACACTGGCGACTGCCGTAGCCAAACATCAGAAAGCGCGAGTCGGCCTCGCGGCCCCAGTCTCGGTGTGGGCAGTAGTCAGCCGCCGTCGGCACGCCCCGTGGGTCGAACTGGGCGGCGAGCGAAAGTATTGTCACCGAACTTCCTGCCGGACAAACGGCGTTTCGGCGCCCTCCGGCTTCAAATTCGGTTTCGCGCGGCACATCGCGCGACAGGACGGTGAAGACCGGCCGAAAACGCATGAGCTCGATCACGTGGGTCCGAACTTCTTGCCTAAACTGTTCGCAAGTCCATACGTGCTGTCCCAGGGACCGGGCTTTTTCGAGAAGCATCGTGTACACCTTGGGGCGTTCCAGCAGTTCTTGAACCACCAGCGCAGCGGACTGAACGGTCACTGGATGAGACACCCAAGCGAACCCGACGCCGTTGCGGAAGACGAAGTCGAAAGGGCGCGCTGCTGCATTCCCCGCCCAGGCGTTCCGTAGCAGCGCGGTGGCGCATTTGACTCGCGCGCGCAGAGAATCGGCGCAAAGCTCGGCGCGCCGCTGTATGGAAGTGGGCGCCGCAGCGCCAAGGAACAACTGGCCTGCGACATAGCGCACCTCGTGTAGGTACTGTCGTTCGAGTTCCTCGTCCGGTTGGAAGGCAGTAGAACCAGCCGTCATTGCCGGCGCCGCAAGTCCCATCGCCGGTCTGATAGCGTTGAACACGACCCACAGAAGGTAGTCCTCAATCAAGTCGAAGGAGGTCCTCGCGCTCGCAAGACGCCGGCTGCGCACCAGCGCCTCGGCATCAGCGTCCGCTTGCACGTTCAAAGACGAGAGCAGCCCGTGAAAGAGGGCCTTGTCGGCGTCATAGTCTTGCCCCGGATCCATGCCAATCAGGAACTCGCCGGCGAAAAGGTTAGCGTTGTGGGCAGTGTTTGAGAAACTCTTCGGCCGCGTGAGGACCTGCTTAACCGAACTGCGGCGGGCAGCGAAGCCCAGGGTGCGGCAGAGAAAGGGCCAGAAGCGGCATAGCGCACCGATGGCGCGCCACGCGCCCGGGTGGCGGTTCATCCAGCAGAACAACCAATAGACGACGGCGCGAAAACCAGGAGGACTCGGATCCGGCCAACCAATGCGGGCTTTCATGGCACGACCTTTTCTGCTCGCTGTTCCAGTGCCTGAGCACAGCGAGCTTGGTAGACGGGCATCTCGCACAACTTTGCCTGCTCCGATGCAGCCTTAAACCAGTCCCTCGCACGAGATTCGTCCCCACCGCAACTAAAGCTTTCGCCGAGTTCGAACATCGCTTCAACCCCGTGACCGTACTGTTCCCCTTCCTTGGCCAGGCGGACCGCCTCTGTGCCGCACTCGATGGCGCGTTTCCATTGCCCAAGATTTCGGAACGCCACACCGAGGTTCACCCGCATGAAAAACTCTCCATAGGTTCCTCCCGCGACGAAGATTCGGTCGGCAAACGCCTGCTCAAGAAGGTTCGCAGCCTCTCGGGCCTTACCGCCACGCGCCAGCGCACTCCCCAGCATGGACACGCAGCAAGGCAACAAGGTGGGCACGTCATGCGCGGCGCAGCTTTCGACGCTCCGTCGCATGAGTCGCTCAGCCTCGTCGAAGCGGCCGAGCTCGTTCCAGATCTGACTCTGCACGAAGTCGACCAGCCCGCGCGAATAGGGATGATCGAAGGCGTAGAGCGCGTCGTAGGCGCAGTCACAGGCACGCTGCGCTTCTTGGTAGTCACCCAAGCGCCACATCGTACTTGCGAGAAAGGAGTGGAGGTTGATTACGGGCGTGGTGGCCCAGCCGGCAAGCAGTCTGTTCTCACGCAACTCAGAGTTGAACTCGCGCAAGACGAACAGGGCCTCGGTCGCCGACTCGCGATAGCGGCCGAGGCCGTGGAGCATCATCATCCTCGTCTGGCGTGCAGCCATTTCAAGCTTGCGACGCATCGCTATGCGGCCAGCCTCCAATGCCTGCGCGGCGCGAACCAGACCCTGCGTATAACAGCCTCGCATCCACAGGAACACTGCCATCTGCAGCGACACTGTCGCTCGACAGCGCTGGTCCCCCAGTTCGCTCGCAATAGCATCGGCACGTTCAAGATTCTCAAAAATCGCATCGATGTGGCCAAGCGCCATCAGGGCTCCGATCGCTTCGAGCAGCAGGTTGAGCTCTAGTGATTTCGCTTCGTCGGTACGCGTTACGCGACGCGCGGAATCCACGCCGAGGTCGAAAAGTCGCAAGGCCTCGCGGTTCGCTGAGCGTGACACAGCCTTTGCCATGGCCTTGACCGCGTAGGTGGCGGCCTCGCCCCAGATCGCGCCCGCGATGGCGTGGCGCATTAGTGCCGAGGCGTCCGGGACGCCCTGCTGTTCCTTGAGCGCTTCGAGGGCGCGCCGATGCAGCGCCTCCCGTCGGTGCCGGGTCAGCGCACCTACTACAACCTCCTGAACCAATGCGTGACGGAAACTGATGGAATTGGCGGCGACGCCGGCGTCAATCGACGAAGCACTGAGCAGCCCCGCCGCTACTCCGAGCCGCAGGAGGCGCTCCATCTCTTCGGCATCGACCCTGAGCATGGCGGAGAGCAGAATCGATGTGACTGGCTCGCTGAGCACGCCAGCAGCCTCTAGAGCGGCCTTGGCGGCCGGCGGCAACCGGTCGACTCGAGCGCCGATCATCGCAGCGATCGACCCAGGTACGCGCAATTCCGCACGCGACCGCGTTGCGTGATACGCGCCGGGTGTTCCCAGCAAGGAGCCCTCGTCAATCAAGGTGATGACCAACTGCTCTAAGAAGAAGGGATTGCCGTCCGCACGGTCGATCAGGTCGCCGACCATGTCGTCGATCGATGCATCAGCGCCCAGCATCGCGCGGGCCAGCGTGGCCATGTCTTCTTCCCGAAGCGGGGCTAGCCAATGCTCAACGAACCAGGAAACGTCAACCCAACGATGTTCGAATTCTGTACGGTAGCTGACACAAACCAGGACCGGCATGTCCTGCAATCGCGGCATCAGCCATTCCAGCAGTCGCTGGCTCTCGCGGTCGGCTAGGAAAATGTCCTCGATCACCAGCAGCAAGGGCCGATGGCGCAGGCGCTCGCCTATGAGCCATTGCAGCGCTTCCGCGGTCCGGCGGCGCCGCTGCGCCGGATTCAATGACATCCACTCTCCGTCCATTCCGCCCATCTCGAGCAAGTCTCGCACGGCCGCCTGATGATTCGTGCCCATCGATGGCCAGTCGTGAGAAAGCCGGTGTTCGGCCGAAGCTTGCTCGTTCGCTACGTCCTCTCGTGGCAAGCACAGGAGACTGCGAACCAAGTCGGCGATCGTGCTGTATGCACTGAAACTTGCATGACCGCGAGCATGTGTGATGCAGACGTCGAATCCCCGCAGGGCCGGACTTACACACCATTCCGCGATCAGCCGAGACTTGCCAATGCCTGCTTCGCCGCGCAGACCGATGACCCGCATCACGCCGTTGCGTACGCTGTGGGCCAGGGATTCCAGAGCGCCCAGTGTCTCGGCGCGACCCACCAACGGCGCCCAGCGCAAGCGGCGTGTAAGGGGAGCCGCTGCCGAACCCTCGGTGGCGACGATGAGTTGAAAGACATTGGTCAAGCCTTCGAAGCCGCGAATCCGCTGTGGCGCGATTTCGCGGGTGTCGACCTGTTCGGCGACCAGCCGGTGAGTCGCCGCGCTCAACAAGATGCCACCTGGCGGTGCCAAGCGCTCTAGACGCGACGCAAGATGAATAGTATCCCCGTCGGCGCGATATTGACACCAGCGGTACTTGCCCATCAGGCCAACGATGACCTCGCCGGAGTGGACGCCAATGCGCAGCATCAGCGGAAAATCCGACGCTGGCACACGAACTCGCACAGCATTCTGCATCGCCAGCGCGGCCATGCAGGCACGCAGCGCATGATCCTCGTGGGCGACCGGCGCACCGAACAAGGCTACCAGCCCATCGCCAAGCAACTGGCTTACGGTGCCCCCATAGGTTTTCACGGCGTCGGTCATGAGGCCTAGCGCCTCGTCAAGATATGCTCTCGCCCCCTCTGGCGACATGCCGCGAACGTGCGCCGTAGAGTCGCAGACATCGACGAACAAGGCGCTCACATACTTGAGTTCCTCCTGAACGCAGACCTTGGACGGCGACCGCGCATTCGATGTGGAAGTAGCGGCGTCTATGCCTCCAGCCGGAAGCTGGGCTCCGCATTGGGCGCAGAAACGATGATTGCGGGCGCCGCGAACGCCGCAGGACAGACACGAACTCATGCTTGACCTGTCCGCCGTGACGAAAGGCCAGAGAGCGCGCGCGACAGGGTACTCATTTTTCCCAATCCTCCGTGTCAGGGCGATTCCCGCACAGCATCTTCCAGGGTTTTCAAGCGCGCGTCATCATAAAAGATGAGTACTTTAGAGCTATTGATGTGCTTCCTAGGACGCGGCCGTCGGTGACTCTTCGCTGGCCGACGGCTACCCAATTCGCGCAGGACTGCCCGCTCCACCCCTAGACTAGCCGAGAAACTCCACACCGCTCGCCCCGAGCCGGGCGATCCGCGCCGGGCTGGTGCAGGCCTCCACCGGAGGGTAATCGGCTTTTTCGTGCAGATTGATACGCCTGCATCCCGGGTGTCCGGTGTGCGCCCCACCGCGAACTGATGGGCGGTTCGTCCGGCGTCCATGGTTGGCGTAAATTGGCGCCCCGTTTGGAAAGGCTTGGACCGCGCCATGACCTTCGCTCATCGCTATGTCGGAGCCGACAATCTTCCTGCCAGGCTGTCCGAGTTCGACGTCCAGCAGTACTTCACGCTCACCAAGGCGGATAGGCTAGGGGTGGCAGACGGGCGAACGAGGGCGCAAGAAATGGCATGACGGGGCTCCTTGGGAAGGTGCCAGA
This sequence comes from Variovorax saccharolyticus, assembly GCF_030316765.1. GTDB lineage: Bacteria > Pseudomonadota > Gammaproteobacteria > Burkholderiales > Burkholderiaceae_C > Variovorax > Variovorax saccharolyticus. The sequence goes on along the minus strand of NZ_JASZYT010000014.1, from coordinate 50,445 downwards.
CGTGCGAGAGCCAGCGATGCTGACTCCGGCGAGCCCGCGACAGTTTGTCGCAGGCCCGCGCCAGACCGCGGCGCCCTTCTCTTGCTATGCCGTGCCGGTTTTCCCGGAGTGGATATCGGATCAAAGCCCCTCCACTCCCTCGGCCGGATCGACCCTTTCCGCCGCCCTCCCCGCTCTGCCGTTTTTCCCCGCGGCCTTCGACGGAGCCAGGTAGGTGAATCAACATAATTGTCCCCTAATAGTCGTTGGCAGAGAGGCAAGCGATTGCCACCGTTTCGACAGTTATTTCGATAAACCGCACTTATTGGGGCATTCGGACTTTGCTTAATGATGCGATCGCGACAGATTTTCCTCTGAGAATCAACAGCTTGCGTGCGATGACTAACCTGCCTCTCGCAGCGGTACTGGAGCGACTCGTGTCGCTTCGAGCCGCGCTGGCAGCTGCTTGGATATAGACCGAATGCAAGCTTGCGCCGCTCGCAAAAGCGATGGACACTGCCGGCAACCGCGGGAGATGATGTGGCGCCCCAAGACATCGCGTGGCCGCACTGGATGCGGCGCTTCTCCGCGCTTGCGAGCGAGGAGGCGTTCAACGACCTCATCTGGTCGGTAGGCGGCTCGCCGCCCTACGGCGGGGTCTCCTGGGAAGAAGCCGAAGCCGTCTACAAGCTGCTCAAAGCCTATCGCGGACCCGGGCAGGCGGATCCAGCCGTGTATGAAGCCCTGGACGACCATATCAAGGATTCGCCGGAAAAGGTCCTCACGCTGCGCGTCTTTCAGGTCCACGACCGGATCGCTTCCGCCCCCCAGGCCTTCACGTCGGCCGACGTAGACGAAGGTGCGGCCTTGGCGGTCCAGCTCGGCGACGAGGGACTGCGCGCCTACTTCGAACTGCTCGACGCGCAGCTGCGCCACCAAGAAGGCGACATCCGGTCTGCACTGCTCGCCCTCAACAATGCGCTTGCCCGCATTGTTCCGCTGGCTAAGGCCGACTCGGCATTCGCCAGCCTGCTCGGCAAGGTCGTCGTCAACGGCACCAGCTATCACGCGATCAGCGGCGACTTGCAGACCGCGCGTCAGTTCGCGGACTTGGCGATCAAGCTCGGCTTCGAAGCGACGTTGGCGCCGCTGCTACCCGCACTGCGTGCGGACCGGCCCGCCGGCGACTCCGCGCAGGTCGCCGAACGACACGCCGGCGACCTGCTCGAAGCCGGGCGAACGCTCGAAGCGCTGGAATGGTTCCGCCACGCGGAAGCGCTAGCATCCGCTCGGAACGACCGAGCGCTGCTATGCGGTCTGCTCGGTGACATGGCAGTTGCATATCGCCGGCTTGGCAACCAGCGCGCCTCGCTCGAAACCTACGCGCGCGCCATTGAGCTTTGTCGTATCCAGAAAGACGACGTGAACCTGTCGCGCTGGTGCGGCAACCTCGGATCGCTGTTGCTGAACCTCGGCGACGTTCGCGAGGCCCGCGTGCTACTGGAAGAGGCGTCGGTGGCGGCGCATCGCACCGGCGAGTCCGACCGCATCGCAATTGCGGAAGGCAACCTCGCGGCGATGCTGCAGCACGATGGGCGCCATCAGGAGGCTTTTGAACGCATGGCCAGTGCACGCCTCGGCGCCGAGGGCCCGACTCGCGAAGCCTGGCGCGAGCGCGAATTGCAGATGCACCTGAATGCCGCCATAGCCGGCAGCAAGCGCCACGACCATGAGGTCGCTCTGGAGCATATCGCCGCCGGACTAGAGGCGGTGAGAGCTGACGACGATGACGATCAGCGTATCGCGGTCGCCCTGCTGCTCGAACGCGCGAAGATCGAAGAGGAACAGAACGACCTGATGAGTGCCGCAGCGTCGCTGAATGCGGCAGCCGAGCGCTTCGACCGGCTCGGCGACAAGGCGGCTGCGACTGATCTGCGCGCCGCCGCCGATCGCCTCGACCTGTGAACCATGCAAACCCGGGACGAAGCACTGCAGGTGCTCCGGCAAGCGGTCGCCGAGGGCGACGCGCGCGCCGAAGCGACTGCGCTCAACAACATGGCGATTCTCGCGCTGGCCAACGGCGACTCGGACGCATTCGACCTGTTCGAGCACGCCACCGCGGCAGTCCGCCGTGTGGCCAATGCCCGCAACGAATCAGTACTGTTGCTCAACTTCGTGCCTGCGCTGCTCAAGAAGGGCGATCTCGCGCCGGCACTCGAGCATGCCCGCCGCGCCGTCGAGTTGACCGAGCGTGCGGCGATCGAACACCGCGTGCTGGCACGGCTCCACCTTGGCATCGTCTGGTGGAAGGGCTTTCACGACAGCGACGCTGCAGCGGGGGCATTGGCCGACGCACTGATCGCACTGGACGAGCACGCCCGGCGCAAGCCCGAACGCAGCGCCGAGATGCGCAAGCACCTCGAAACCGTGCTGGCGGAAGCCGCGCATGCTGCTCTCGAGGCGGGGCACGCGGACCTCGCGAAGCGCCTCGCGACACTAATCGATCCGAGCCTCGCCTCGCGCCTTCCGCCGCGCCCCGACCCAACGTCTGGCACCGTCTCGCTCGAACTGCCCTCGATGCTGGCCCTGGAAGCACCCGAGTTCGACGAGCTGCTGGCTCGCTGGCGGCGCCGGCACGACACCAGTCCCGCGCCCCCCGACCCCGCGATGGCCGAACCAGTGCTCGCCGCACAGGCTCAATTCGGGTGGGACGACAAAAAGGCCGCCGACGCCACTGCCTCGGTACAGCGCGATGCCAGTCATCCGACCCGCGGTGGGCCGGCCGCGATCCTCCTGCTTGCCGAGCTGCTGGGCAGGGGACGCATCGGCGTGCCGGAGGCCACCGAAGCTGCCGCCACCTGTGGTGTCGGTGACGACGACCTATGCTTCCTCCTCGTCGTGCCGGGCTTGCGCGATGCGAGGTACTTGCCGGGCCTGCTCGACCTGGTCGCACGCGTTGCCAGGGACGTGCAGCTGGCAGCGCGTTGCGCTCGGCTGGCGGCATATTGCTATCGCCGGAGCGGCAAGCCCGCGAAGGCCTCCGATATCCTGCTGATCGCCGAGCGCCGCCTGCCGGCCGGCGTGGACGACGCGCTGCGCGCCGACCTCCTCATCCGGCTTTCGGAGTGGCGCTTGGAGCGGCACGAATTCGATCTTGCGTTGAAGCTCGCGACCGACGCGCGCGAACTAGCCGACCAAGTCGGGGACGTCGAACTCTCCCTGAGGGCCGAGGGCACCCAGATCAACGCCCGCAGGAACGATGGGCCACAGCGTCAATTGCAGGCCTACGAGGCGCTGGCCTCCAGACAGCGGGCGGCGCACGACCTCGAGGGCCTGCGCGCCACCGAAGAGAACATGGTGGCAGTGCTGAACGCTCTGGGACAGATCGACACTGCGGTGTTCGAGGAGCCAGCGTTCGACCCCGACCGTTGGTTCAACGCCGCCCAAGCGCTCGCATTGCGTGCCGACCGGCACGAGGCCATCGAACGCTACCGCGAGGGCTTGCGCCGCTTGTCCGGCCAGCCGGCCTACTGGCGCGAGCCGCAGGCGCATGCCAACCTGGCTCGCCTGTTGTTCGACGCACGCGACCTGGCCGGTTGCCGGGCCGAGATGCTGACGGCGTTGCGGCAGTTCGAAGAACTCGGCGACGTTGACGAGCAGATCCGTGCGCTTCAGTACTTGGCGAGCCCCGACGTCAGCCCGCAGACCGCGGGCATCGCCCACGCCGAGCGGGCAGTGAAGCTCGCGCGGCAACACGGGCGCAGCACATTGCTGGCGACCTCGTTGCTGCACCTGGGACAGCTGTGCATCGACACCGACCGAGTCGATCGCGCGCTGGCCGCGTTCGGCGAATCCTTGGCCATCGAGCGCAGACCGCTTGCCGAGTTCTCGCTGGCCTATGCGAACGTCGCCGCCGGTCGACCCGAGCAGGCACTTGCTCCCTATGCACGGCTGATCGAGGAGCAGCGCAGCGCAGGCGGCACCGAACTCGTCCGTCTCCTGGTTGCGCGGGCGCAGGCGTTTCAGGCGCTGCGCCGCCACGACGAGGCCGGCGCCGATCTGCACGAAGCTCGGCAACTCGCCTCTGGCGTCGAACTCGGCCCCGAACTCGGCAATGCGCTGGGCTGGGCCGAAGTCGAATCCGGCGCAACCGATGCCGGCATCGCGCTGCTTGAAACTGCTCTGGCGAGCGCTCGCGCGGCCGGCCGGTCGGGGCACGAGCGCGCCATCGCGTCGAACCTCGGCATGGCCTACGCCGCGATCGGCGAACACGACGCCGCCGAAGCGATGTTCGCGGCGGCGCGTCAGATCGCCCGCAGCAGCGGCAGCGCCCCCGATGAAGCACCTGCCTTGCTCGGACTGGCCGATGTCGCAAAGGCCCGGCACGACGACGCGCGGGCTGAGGCGCTGTACCTCGAGGCGGCCGGCCTGGCACGCCAGCACGGGTTGGTCAAGGCCGAGGCCCACGCGCTCGACCTGCTCGCCCATCTGAGGGTTTCACATGGCGCATTTGCCGCCGCCGCCGACCTGCAGTGCCGCGCCATCGACTTGCACCAGGGTGCGACGGCATGGAAAGACGAAGCGATCGACCGCATCAACCTCGCAACGACCTACTTCCAGCTGCGCGAGAACGATCGCGCGGCGGCCCAGATCGAAGCAGCCCGCGCCCTCATCGACGCGCACGACCTTGGCGACCTGGCGTCGATGCTGGCCGGCGTGCGGGCCCGCCTGAAGGCGCGACTGAACGACTGGCGCACCGCTCGCGAGATCTATCGCGAGGGTTTTCGCCAGCGCCGAGACGCGCTGCGAAACGAATCGCCGAGCGAACACCGACGCCGCTCGCTGCGGTATCAGGCGCTGTTCGGCCAGGCCGTCGAAGACGCTCTGCTGGCAAACGATGCGGCCAGCGCGATCGGCTTCATCGAAGCCGGCCGTGGCCGCTACTACGACGCCGTGATTACCCAGCGCCGGCAGCAACTCGCGTCGGCGTCGCCCGCGATCGTGCAACGCTGGGAGGTCGTGCTCGACCAGATCGACCGGCTGCAGCGTCGGCGCCGCGTCGGCGCCATGCGCGAGGACACCGTCCTGCGTGAGCAACTCGCCGTTTCGCTCGCAACCCGCGACTCGCTGGCCCGATTGCTGCCGCCAGCGCCGCCTGCGCCCGATGCCGGGCTGGAGGACTTCGCGACACTCGCTCGCGCCATCCCGCCCGGGCATGCCGTCGTCTACCTCGGCCTCGGCAACCCGGACACGCTGATCACCTGCGCCGGCCGCGACGAAAGGGGCGTCGCCTGGAGCGTCGGCATGGTCAGCGACCGCCTGCGCAGGGAACATGTGGCGGAGATTCTCTACGGCGACACCGGCATCCTTCAAGCATTGCGCGGCAGCCACGCCGAGCAGTTGCAGCCGGCCCTGGCCCACTGCGCCCAAGTACTGGGAGCGCTGTTGTGGCCCGAGATCGGGGGCCTACTCGGCGGTCGGACACGCCGATTGATCCTCTCGCCCGGCGCGGGCTTCAACATGCTCCCGTTGCACGCTGCCCGTCTTGACGACCACGCGACGGCCCAAGACCGATGGGAGCTGCGCTACGCCCCCTCGCTACGTCTGCTCGACCGAGCGAGCCGGAGCGACCCGATCAGCCGTAGCGCCACACTTGGCCAGGCCATCGATCCGAACGGCGATCTGCCGTTTGCGGCGGCCGAGGCCGCGCTCGCTGCAGGGCACATGTCCGGCAGCCGGATCAGCGCGAGAAGCGAGAGCGAAGCGACCCCCGATGCGGCGCTGTCGCTCTTCGTCGACACCGAGTTGGTGCACTTCTGCGGGCACGGCAGCTTCGAGCCGCTGGATCCCCTGCAATCGCGCTTGCACTGCGCGCCCGATCCCGCCGGAACCGGCAGCGAACTCAGTGTGCGCCGCGTGATCGACCTTGCCGACATCCGATGCCGGCTCGCAATCCTGTCATCCTGCGAGTCTGGCCGCACTGAAGATGCCGACGAGCTCGACGATGCGATCGGCCTTCCCGGCGCCCTGCTGGCAGCCGGTTGCCGCGGCGTCCTGGCGACGATGTGGCGGGTGGACGACCTTGCCGCCTGTCTGTTCGTGGATGAAGCAATGGCACGGTGGATGGGAGGCGACCTGCCTTGGTCCGGTGCGATCGCTCATGCGGCACGGTGGCTTCGCCGCGCCGACCGCGCCGAACTTGATGCGCGCCTTGACGAATGGTGCGCACGCGGCATCGACGAGCCGACGATCGAGCTGGGCAGGGAGCGACTGCGACAGGTCCCGGCCGCCAATCGCCCGTTTGCCGATTCGGTTCATTGGGCCGCGTTCTACCTGACCGGTTTTCCCGACGCGCCGTGAATCACGGCGCACGCGTCGCGAACGGATGCCCGTACACCTTGAACGCGAGCCATGAGGAGTCCCCGAGCGCGCGTGCGGCCGCACGCGCGTCGTCAGCCGCCTGATGCAGCCGCTTTCCGGCGAGCAGCGCCTCGTAGAACGTGCGCGCGAACACCGTGGCCGGCTTGTCGCGTACGGCCCAAGAGGTCCCGACGAACGCGCCCGCCCCGGCCTTGAGGAAGACTTCGGGCCAGCCGCCCCAGGCGGTCAGGTCCGGCGCAAGCCGCCCCGACTCGCAAGCGTTGAGGAACACGAGCGGACGCCGACCGCTCAAGCGCGCCTCGGTCTTGACGTCCTCCGGCGCCAGTTGGATCAGCTCGGGCGCGCCCGATTCGTATGCACGGTCGCCGATGATCAGGGTCGCACGGTCAATCTTGTTCTGCGCGGCCTCCGCGTGGCAGGCGAGGTGAAGGACATCGAACGCCCCGTCGTGCAGGACCTTCAGCAATGCGGAGGCGTCGGCAGCCACCTTGATCGACGACAGTCCGTGGACCTGCGGCAATGTGTCGCTGAACCAGCTGGTGTCACCGGCGGGCAGGTGGGTGCCCAGCGGAAACTCCGCCGCCATCCAGCACCAGTCTTTCAACGCAAATTCTCGCGCCGGTGCCGCGCCGTGTTGCGATCGGATCAATCCGTACTCAGCCAGGAAGCGCTCGTCGAATTCACCCGTCCGGTCCGGATCGTGCAGGCGCAGCAATTCCCACGGAATGTACGGCTCCCAAGAGGTGATTCGAATCAACCCGATCCGCGCTCGCAAGGGCCACAGCGCACGCGCCACATCCTTGTCGAACAGGTCAAGGCTCAGGCTGCCGCCAAGCGCGCGCAGTTTGCGCTGCAGCTCCTCGAGGTCCTTGACGCTGCGCACCTCGGCCGTCGTGCGCTCGTAGATCCGGTCCACGTAGTCAAGCAGTGTTTTCGCCTCGCCCTCGCCGCGATCGAGCAGCGCGTTGCTCTGCAAGGTCAGGAAGTTGAACCCCAGCGCTTCGCTGTAGAGCTTGTATTCGTATCGCAGCTTGCCATCCACCAGACGCTGCTCGATCAGCAACTGCAGCATGTCGTCGTCGCTCGCATCGGGCGTGGAGACCTGCCCGTGCGCCGACACCTGGGCGCTCGATGCGCCGGCTGCGACCACGTCGACCGCCAGGCCGATGCTGCCCAGCTCGCTCGCGCCCTGCCTGAATGTCAGCGACAACTGGACCAGGCCGACCGCCTGTCCCGACACCTGAAAGAACCCGACCCGGGGCTGACCCGGCAACGGCGGCGGCACCACCTGCTGACTCGGCCCGACCACGGCGAGAAGCGGGCGCGCCACGGACAGGTCGACCACGATCGGCTTGTCGGGCTGCACCTGCGCGGAAACACGCATCGGAAGCGGCTTCGCGTCCGTATCCCGTACCTCGATCCGGAACTCGATCAGCTGCAACTGCTGCAGCTGCACCTCAGCCGGCGCTTGAGCCGAGATCGTGGTCCCGATGGTCGCCGGCGTCGGGACCGGACTTGCTGCCGCGTCGACGCTCGCCCCCGGGAAGTTCTCGCGCATCGCAAATCCGCCGCGCGTTCCCGACCGTCCCGTCGAAGGCCCCGACATCGTGGTCGCCGGCTCGCCGATCGCCACCACTTGTCCGTCGGCATCCAGGTCGACGGTGCGCGCGGCCCTTTCCTCCGACACGCCTGCCGGCAAGGGCTCGATGCGCCTGCCGCGCGAGCGCCGACTCGAGCCGCGCTCGTGCAGCTGGAGGCTTGCTTCGAGATCGCGTTGGCATTGCTGTGCCGACAGCCCGTCGGCCACGTGCCGAATCTCCGCAACTCGCCACGCGTAGTGGTAGGTCAGCCCGGACGCGGGGTGCACGCGCACGATCACGACCCAATCGGGACACTCGGCGGCGATGCGCTCGAGCAAGCTGGCGAGCGAGCCCCTTGCGCTTGCGGTGATGACCTTCGGTGCGACCGACCAGTTGATCGAATCTGCCACCGCCATCTCAGCCCTCGGCCGCAGCCACGACGAAGCTGTCTTCGGCGGCTTCGACCGCCGGTCCGACCACGCTCACGCGGTAGACACCAGGGGGCGGCGGCGCGAACTCCGCATCGAACCAACCGTCGCGGCCGATCCGCGCCTTGGCGCGCTGCTCGCCTGCAGTTCCACGCAACACGAGCTCGAACGCCACATCGGTGCGCACCGGCCGAACCCGCACCGTGACCGGCAAGCCTTGCTCGACGATGTCCTCGACCTCGAGCGCGACCTGGGTCTTGGGTTTGAGGAAACCGCCCAAGTCGATCGTGGTGCCCGTCAACACACCCTTCAGATGTGCCAGCACCGCCTCGGCGTTCTGCAGCGAGCCATGCTGCGTCGCGGCATACATAGCGGGAATCGCGGGGCCGCTCATCTCGCCCGGAATCGCCGACACCCTCGGCACGGTTCCGTCGCCGCCCAAAAGCTGCCCTTTGTGGAGCTCGCTCAACGTCACGCCGCCGGCGCCGTTGGCCGTCGCCGACAGGAACGTCTTCTGGGCTGTCCCGACAATCGGGATGGTCTGATACCCGCCGGCGTTGAACGCATCCAGTTCCCTGTTCGACTTCACGGCGGATTCGATCGCGCGATGAAACTTCAGCGCTTCCGCCGCTCGCGCCGCATCAACGCTCGGAATTCCACTGACTTCTCCGACCCGCGCCAGTTGACCACTGCCGTTGTCCCAGCATTCGAACACCGGCAGCAACTGGTAGACGGACGTGAACTCGCGAACCAGCGGCGTCAGGTCCATCGGGCCCTTCTTCATGCCGTTGGCCAGATTGTCCAGCGCGTTCAACGAACCGCGATACGGCGTGCCGAACGTGATCAAGGCCCGCGTGTCTCGCCAGCCTTCCATGTTTTCGATGAACCAGCGGCTTACCAGCCCGCCCATCGAATGCGCGAGCAGGATCAGTTTCGCGTTGGGATGCCCGGCCTCGCGCCGGGACTTCAGCCAGCCGTGCGTCGACCGCGCGAGCTTGCGCGCAGCGACCCGGTTGTCGCGCCGCCAGTCGTACGGAAACCGGAAGAAGTTCTTGCCCTCGGTCAGATCGAAGTTCGCCAGCAGCATGTCGACGATCGCCGTGTAGCCGTCGATCTTCCACAGCCCCGCGAGCAGATGCAAATCGGGCATCAGGCCGCTGGCATGGATGCCGTCGCCCAGATCGTCGACCTCCGGGTCGTCATGCGGAAGTGCCAGTTCGCGCCGGATCGTCGCCGCCCCGGAGAAGAGTGCCTTCGCGATGGTTCCGGCCGAGTAGCCCCAGACGACCTTGCCATCCCCGTTCTGCAGCACGCTCCCCGTAATGCCTGGCAGGAGCACGATCACATCGGACATCTTTTCTCTATCAGGCATGTCGTCTCCGACGGCAAGGATTCAACGATTATGGATGAGGCCACCGGAGCGTAGCAAGCCGAAACGGAGGGCCCTGCGAATCGGTTCGAGCCGCGTCGCTGCAGCGCTCCTTCTCAGTCAGGAGCAATCCCGAGACGGATTCCGACCGAATGAAAGCCTTCCTCCAATTCAGCTTGGCGAACGCGCCGGCGCTCCGACGCCGGATCGTCGACTGCCATCCCGAACCGCTGGATCTGCGAACGAGCGAGTGGTTGGCTGGCGTGGCAACGCGGCTGCGCCACCAGGGCAATGCGGAAGATGGAGTCCATCCATTTCCTGGGGGTGTGCAGTGCAGCAAAGTAAGCTTCGGGAATGGAAACTGGGGTGTCTTCCGGGCAGGAGGTCCTGCAGCTGCGCGCAGTGCTGCGGAGCATCAGCCCGCTGATCTGGCGGCGCCTTCTGCTGCGAGGCGATACGAGCGTCGCCCGGCTTCATCAGATCCTGCAGGTCGCGTTCGGCTGGCAGGACATGCACCTGCACCGTTTCGAGATTCGAGGTCGCGAGTACGGAGTCCACCAGGAGGGCGGTATCTTCTTCGACACCGACGCACACGAAGCCCTGATCGGCCAACTGAAGCTGCGGCGCCTTGAGCGATTCACCTACGAGTACGACTTCGGCGATTTGTGGGTGCACCCTCTGGACCCGAACCGGGTTTATCCGGTGTGCATCGAAGGCCGGCGCGCCGCACCCCCAGAGGATTGCGGCGGTCCGCATGCGCTCATGGCCACTCGGTTCGAGTACATCTTGATCGGCGAGAGCTGGTCCCGGCACGAGTTCGAGGATCTTCTCGACGGGGTAGAAGACGAGGAATGGGACGTCTTGCGCCACTACCACCCCGACCGCTTCGATCGGCGCGCCGTCAACCGAAGGCTCGCCGCTTTGGCTGCGCGATCTCAGGAAAGGTGAGCCCCATGAGAGTCATCGTTCAGATTCGCATTGAGGGGGCCGAGTCGCGCCCTGTCACCGTGCCCCTTCACACCATCGATCATCCATGTGATCTGCTGCAGGATGTCGGACTCGGCCTCGGTGACGCCAAGTCCAATCTCGGCAAGCTCCAGCAAACGCTTGTGCGCCAGCAGCTGGAGCGCTACCTGGCAGACCGCAGGGGCTGTGCGCACTGCGGCAGGCCGCGGGCGATCAAGGGCTACCACCCGCTGCGTTTTCGCACTGCCAACGGGGACATCGCCCTGCGCAGTCCCCGTTGGCATCGCTGCCGCTGCGAGCAATGCCGGGAAGCCACGTTCTGCCCGCGAGCGACCTCCTGACGGTGCACACGTCGCCGGAACTGGCGTACCTGGAAGCCCAAGTGGGCGGCGAAAGTCTCCTTCGCGGCCGTCAGGGCGCTGCTGCAGGAGGTGCTGCCGATCGAACATGGATTGCATCAAGAGACTATCCGCCAGCACGTCATGGCCACCGCAGAGCGTCTCGAGGCGCAGCTCGGCCCGAAGCAGTTCGCTCACGACGGCGGCCCCCAGCGCGAGATCGAAGCTTCGCCGGAGCCTGCCGCTCCGATCACGGTGGGGCTGGATGGAGGCTACATCCGAGGCCGAGACCGCCTGCCTGGCGCCAACGGTTGTTTCGAAGTCATCGCCGGAAAGAGCATTCCGCAAGAGGGTGTGGCCAAGGTCTTCGCCTTCGTTCATCGAGTAGACCGCAAACCCAAGCGGCGGTTGCGCGCCGTGCTTGAGTCGCAAGGCATTCTCCCTCGTCAACACATCACCTTCCTTTGTGACGGCGGCGACACGGTGCGCGAACTCGGCGCGTTCGTGCACCCGCGATCCGAGCACATCCTGGATTGGTTCCATGTCGCCATGCGCATCGAACAGCTCCTGCAGACAACACGAGGGGTGCAAGGCGCAGAGAAGGAAGAGCTCCTTAAAAGCATTGAGCGCGTCAAATGGTTCCTGTGGCACGGAAACGTGTTTCGCGCCGACGAAACCTTGTACAACCTGCTTGAGGACATCGCAGATGTACGCGAGGAGCAGCGCAAAGCGGGCCTGCCGAGTTCGGTCGTGCTCAAGAAGCTTGAACGGGCGCTGGATGAATTCGCGACCTACGTCGACAACAATGCCGGCGCTATCGTCAACTGCGGGGAGAGGTTCCGATGCGGGGAACGGATCTCCACCGGCTTTGTCGAGTCCGCGGTCAACCAGGTGATCTCCAAGCGGTTCGTGAAGAAGCAGCAGATGCGCTGGACGCCGCGCGGAGCACATCTGCTGCTCCAGGTTCGCACCCAGGTCCTGAATGATGAATTACGAGCGTCCTCCGAGAGGTGGTCCCGCGCCTCGGCGCTCAGGATCAGGCGCCCCCGGCAGCGACACGCGCGGAGTCGCCGGTTGCGGTGACCCGCTGCATGCGATTTCCAGTCTCGCCTGGTGCTGTTTCGCGAGGGGCACTCTGGCCCCCCGAGGCCCATTTCCGCCATGATTCGTGCATGAGGATCGTCACTCTCCGCGGGGGGCGTGCTTTCCTGGCAGCAAAATTTGCCCCGCCGTCTGCCGCCTGCGACACGCTGACGAGCTCGGCCGCGCTCATGAAGGCTACCGGTAGTACCGTGCGCAGTCGGCTCCTGCACGACACGCTAGCGACCCAATTGACGATGACCGCCCATGATATTGCAAATGGTCTCCATGCCGTTGGGCACATGGTAGGTGAGTTTGGAATTGTCGGAACGCTTGCCATCTTTGTCGCATTCCTTGTGGCAGTGATCGTCATCGCTGCTTGGTCGTCCCTGGTTCGCTGGATGATCGCGCCAGAGCGTTCCACGCCCATTGCCTACATCGGCGGAGTACTTGCCGCCATCGGGGCGATGACGTTGACTCAGCTTGTCACTGGAATGTTGGAAGCTGAAGGCAGCCTCAAGGCATGGTTTGTACTTGCATCACTTGCCTACGGATATTGCATTCGACTAGCGCGGGATCGTCAGATTGTCGCGATTGCCCTCGTCGGTCTAGTTTCTGCTTGGGCTACCGGGTTATTCGTGATGCGCGACGACCTTTCCAGCTTCAACATTCCTTACTACTTCGCCGCTTTCTCCGTGGCTGGGACCTTGCTGGGCCTTCTCTTAGCCAAAAAGTGACGATCGCATGTTTAGGAACCCCTCAATTCGACATGCCAACGCCGCGTGACCGCTCTGCGGTGGAGCAGATCATCCAGCAAAGCTTGAAGTCGTAACAGGAGCCCTGAATGGCGCGGTGACCGGAGCGCGCGAGCAAACATTCGTCAAAAAATTCGAAGGCGGTGCTTCAGTTCCCGCATGGACCCGAACGACTTCCCCCTCCTTCGCGCCGCCGCGCGCAGCCCGTCCAGGCTCGATGCCGCCCTGCCCACCATCGCTCAGGCCGTCTGGGCCGACGAGATCCGCAACGTGGCTCTCCAGGAGGCGAAGTCGGTCCTCTCGAACGCGGTACATGAAGCATGGGGTCGGTACGTCAACGATCGGCACTTCTCGGGCGAGTCGTGGCGCAGCGGCAGCATGACCGACGAGCTTCAGGATCTCTACTACAAGGTGAACGTCTACGGGCTGCACGGCGTGCACGCCGCGGCGAAGCGCGTGGCAGCTACGAAGGCCGAAGGGCCCGCCGTCGACGCGATGCGCGCCGTGTTGCAGGAACTGCTGCCGCTCGCCCAGGCGGTGACGGGGCTGAAAGACAAGATCGTCAAAGGTCGCGCGCCCTCGCAGCCCCGGCCGCCGGCGAATCCCGACCAGCTGCGCATGTCCTGCGGTGCCGCGCGGGTCCGGTGCCCGGACCTAACCGAGCTTTCGGTGCTGGTGCGGGAGCGCGGCGTCAAGACCCTCAAGAAGATCACGCGCGACATGCCGGAGTGGATCCCTGCGTTCGCGCTGGCCGACGCCTACAACATCGAAGGTCATGCCCGTAGGGTGGCCCTACTGGAACCTGTCTTTCCCAGGCGAGATGACCGACGGCGGCCCGTGGTCAGGCGCCGCGTTGGTCTGCGGCGAGCACGAGCTGCTGAGCGCCATCAACGACCGCGTTCGCCAGGTGGAGCACGCCGGCGAGTCGACGGCGGTGCTGATGGATCGGCTGCGGGGCGGCTCATCGCCGGCGGCTACCCCTCAAAAGGGCTGAGCAAGGCGCGCTATGCGGCCGGACCGATAGAAACAAGCTCCGCCCAGTTGCTTGCGCTCCGGACCTTCGGGCGCATTTGCCCTAGGTAGATCATGGCTTGGGTCTGGTCCTTGAGCACGTAGACGCCAAGCTGAAGGTCGGGCTCGCCGAGCCGCGCCGGCAGCTCCTCGTCCCAGCCTTCCCCGGGGCTTGGCCACGGCGCCATGACGTGACGACCGTCCCCGTGGGTGAACATGACCCAGGCCGATCCGTCCCGCAGGCCGTAGTGGACGAAGGCCGACCGTGGCTTCCTCCAAGCAGCCCATGGGGATTCATCGACCTCCTCGGCTGGTGGCGACGGGGAGCCCTGTGGAGGAGGCGGCATGTCCGTCCACTGCGTGGGCCGCGCCGCAAACTGCGCGCGTTCGTGTTGAAGGCGCTTAGCCCGCTCCTTCACCTGCTCGCTGACCTCCGAGATCTTGGAGTTCGCATCTGGCAGGCGAATCCATTCGAGCGTTGCAGCGGCGTCGATGTGTTGAACGGCAGACGACAGGTCCTTCAGGGCCTCCGCGCCTGGCGGAAGAGGGACGTTGACGAGAAGCATGCCCTCATGCGATGGGGCCGGCCTCAAGTTGGCCGTCGAGACCGAATCCACCTCGACGTAGAGGCGCACAGCGGTCCCGCTTGAAAGGCGCAGGAGCCCGACCGGGGCATGCTGCAGGAAGCGCGGCTCCCACATCTCAACCCTTCCTTCCCCGGCTTGCCAGGTGACGGTCTCCTGCAACTGCGGTAGCGGAGGACGTGTGCTCACGGTCGCCCTGTAGACCGGCAGCGTGGGAAAGACCCGTTGCTGGAGCCGCTCGATTGCAATGCGCCTGAGCAGGTTGACGGCGCCGGCGAAGCAGTCGGGACGTTCCTGGCTGGCTTCGTGGGCGAAGTACCACCTGCGCACATCGCCTTGTTTCGCCACCAAGGGAGACCCGCAGGCAACGCAGCGGCAGCCGCACTCGGCCCCGCGTGGTACATCGCCCACGAAGCGGATCACGCCGTCGGCATCAAGTCCAGCGAAGATGGACAGGGAGTTCATTTGGGGCGTCTCATAGGTCCAGTTTGCACGCGAGAGGGCTGCAACAAACTGCCTCCGCAGTTTCGCGGCCCCAAGTCGCATGCTAGACGCTCAGCCGGGCTGCGGAGGAGGCGGCGGTTCCCCCAGGGCATAGGCGAAGCCCTCGGGCGTCAGGCTGCGCTCGAACTTGGCGCTGCTCGACAGTCTGTGCATCTTCGATCCCTCGATGGGCTCCACCGGTGCGATCGGCAGCTCATTGCGGAAGTTGCCGTAGAGCTCAGTGCGCTTGGTGTAGTTGTCACCGAAGTGCCAGGGATCGAATTTCAGCAGGGGCGCGGGGAGCTTGTTCTGCTTCCGAATACGTCTCACCGGGTTCTCCATCACCCAGACAGGCGGCCGGAACAGCTCGATCGTGCGTAGGGTCTGGCGGACGAGTTCGTTGCTTGCCGCCGTGCGGCCGTCCGCGTCCTTCACCCTCCACCATTGCGCGCCGCTGCTTGCGAAGTCAGTGCACGGGGGCTGAGCAAGGATGGCCCAGACGTCGTCGTTTCCGTGCTGCTCGAGCAAGTTCTCCGCGTCGAACAGGCTGATGTCCCCCCCGGTCTGGAGGTCGTAAGTGACCACGCTGTAGCCCGCGTCCACCCAGGGCTGCGCGAGCACGCCTGATGCGTCGAAGAGGCTGATGACGGTTCGGTGCGCGTTGCGTCCCCCGATCTCGCCGCGCCCCTGGCGGGCCGCCTCGGCCTTCCACGACGCGAGTAGAGCGCCGGCGGTCGCTGTCGATATGAAGGGCATGCCCTTGGGTGTGCGGCACTTCGGACTCGTGCGCGGTAGCGAGATCGGCTTGATGCGAGGCCGAAAGGTGCCCTGCTGACGCATGGCGTCGCCGCGGGCTTGGCCTCGTTGTTCGGCCGTGGAACGGACGACTGCATTGAGCGCATCGGCGAAGCAGTCTTCGCCGGCCAGGATGTTGACTTCACCCTCTGGGAACAGCTCCACGGTGGTGGCGCTGCTGCTGCCGGATGATGCAAGGGCTGGAACGTCGGCGGCGTCGGATGCGAGATACATGCAAATCAAAATAGCAAGGTCGAATGCATTCGCGCAAGGCACGGTGGATCGCGGCCATCCCACTTTGGGCCGCTACGCACTTGCGATCCGGTACAAACTGGAGGCTGTAAACATGAAAAACAAACTGCGTTGCGTATTTCTGCAGAACAGCCTATAGTTTGTAATCGCAAAAAACAGCTCAAACCTTGTATGCCTGACTTCGTCGTTCGCACGCCCGAGCAGTTGCCCGGCCTCCTCCAGGCGTTTCGCAAGCAGAGCGGCATGACTCAGGCCGAGGCCGCCGTTCGACTGGGGGTGACCCAGCAGACGATGTCCGCACTGGAGCGGAACGCGGAGAAGGTCAGCGCTGCCCGCCTGATGAAGCTGCTGAGCATCTTGGGTGTTGAGCTGGTGCTGCGCAAGGACGAAGCACCCGCAGCTCCCCAGTCGGCCAGCGCCGGCGACCCCACTCCGATCTGGTAAGCCCATGGGTCGCCGTTCTCATACCCAAGCGCTCGGCCTCTGGATGAATGGGGCCCGCGTAGGCACTTGGCGCATCCACCCTCAGACAGGCGACGTCCTGGAGTACGACGCGCATTGGGCCGTTGCAGAGCAGGGCCGCCCTCTGTCACTGTCCCTTTCCTTCATGCCGGGTGGTGCGCCGCATCGCGGCGAACGAGTTCGAACCTACTTCGAAAATCTGCTGCCCGACAGCGACGACATTCGAGCCAGGATCGCGAGGCGGTACCAGACCAAGTCGACCGAGGCCTTCCCGCTGCTCGCCGAGATTGGACGCGACTGTGTAGGCGCATTGCAGATTCTTCCGGACGGCGAAGTCCCGGCAGGCGTGGGGCCAGTGCAAGCATCACCTTTGGATGAGAGCATGGTCGCGCAGGTGTTGCGCAACACCGTGTCGCCTGCGCTCCAAAGTCTTGGCGACGATGACGACACGTTCCGGATTTCGATCGCGGGCGCCCAGGAGAAAACCGCACTCCTGCGTTTCGATGGCAGATGGTGCATGCCCCACGGAGACACGCCCACAACGCACATCTTCAAGCTCCCACTGGGCCTGGTTGGCGGGATGAAGTACGACATGAGCGGCTCAGTCGAAAACGAGTGGCTCTGTGCCTTGATCCTGAAGGCCTACGGCCTTCCGGTGGCATCTTGCGAGCCGCTGGAGTTCGAGGACGTGAAGGTCCTGGCGGTGGAGCGCTTCGACCGCAGCTGGTGGAAAAGCCCCGCAGGCGACATGCGGCTCATCCGACTTCCTCAGGAAGATATGTGCCAGGCCAAAGGCGTGTCGCCGTATGCAAAGTACGAGGCGGACGGCGGCCCGGGCATTGACAGCATCATGGAGGTGCTGGATGGGTCGATGTCCCGTGAGGATGACAAGCGGACCTTTTTCCAAGCGCAAGTGCTCTTCTGGATGCTCTGCGCGACCGACGGGCACGCGAAGAACTTCAGCTTGTTTCTGCGGCCCGGGGGCCGATACCAGCTCACGCCGCTGTACGACGTGCTGTCGGCCTACCCGATCCTCGGGGATGGACCGGGGAAGCTGTCCCCTTTCAAGGCCAAGATGGCTATGGCGATCCGCTCCAAGAATGCGCACTGGAAGATGCGCGAAATCCTGCGCCGGCACTGGCTGGCTGTCGGAGAGCGGCACGGGGTGACGACCCCAGACGGGCGCGGCGTGAGTTTCGTGATTGACGAGTTGGTGAACCGCACGCCGCAGGTGATTCAGCAGGTGCGAGCGCAGTTGCCGAAGGATTTTCCGGAGTTCTTGGCCCAGCCCATCCTCAGCGGGCTTCACGAAGCCGCCAGCAAGATCTCGAACTGACGCTCACATCTTCGGTCGGGGCCTGATCGCTTTCGGTGGATCGCCGCTCAGAGCTTGGGCTTCCAACGGCAGGCTGGCGCGGGCGATGCGGATCGGCTCGGGTTCGCCGGTGATCGTCACGACCACGCGAGTCCAGCCGTCGGCTGTCCGCCCGAAGACGGCCGTTCCCTCCACGCCCGGGGTGCGTGCGGCGCGCAGGATCCGAGCGTCGTTGACCTCGAAGTCATCAGGCCCGTAGACGAACGGGATGGTTTCGGTGGCGCCGCTCATGCGCAATCGTACCGTCCGGCCACGGCGGCGGCGTTGGGCAATGGCACGTCGAGGTACACCGTGTCGCCGGCCGGCACGGCTGCGCACAGCGCGGCGTACAGCGCGTTTGCGATCCCTGACGTGTCGGCGACCAGCGGGCCGATCTTGTGGCCCTCGCGGCAGCGGCGGATCAGACCCCATCCCGCGAGCTTTCCATCCGCGAGCCAAGCCAGGCCGGTGGCGTCTGGCATCGCCGTCCAGCAGTGCAGGAAGGCATCGCGCGGGGCCGGGAAGACGCGACGGTCGTCGGCGCACAGTGCGGCGAAGTCCACGTCGGCGAGTGGCACGATGGGCGCGTTCGCGTCGAGCATTGCGGCACCGGCCGCGCCGGCGAAGCGGACGTTTTCCAGGCCAGCACGAAACCACTCTTGCGATAGTTGTCCTGCTGCGCGGGCACGCCGTCCAGGCCCACGACCTGGCCCGATAGCCGCTGCATCCCTGCCGTCCAGAGGCGAAGCCCGATGCCGCGCCCGCGCCAGCCGGGGCGCACGATGTACAGGCCGATGAAGCCGAAGCGGCCGGCATACGAGACGGCGGAGATGCAGCCCACCGCTTTGCCGTCGCATTCGGCGACCAGGAAGCCATCGGGGTCGGCGGCGTGGAAGCAGGCGGCGTCGTGCAGGCCGGGATTCCAGCCCTCGTCCGCGGCCCATTCGATGGTCATCGCGACTTCGTCGCGGCTCATGGTGCGGATGGAGCATTCCATGCGCGGCATTTTCGCGCGGCTTGCGTTCGCCGTACCCGGGATCTGCCGCGTTGGGCCAGCAACGGAGCGCCCAGGATCGCGCCGCCATCGTGAATCTTGCCCTCGTACCGCTCCCTGCCGCTGCGGGGACGGGGTGTGCTCGAAGCTTGAGAGAGGGCTGGCCGTCAAGCCACTCCACTGAGTCGTTTGCATGCATAGCAATTGCGCTACAATCGCCCAATGAAAACCGCCCAGTTGCCTCCCGTGCGCGTCGAGCCGTCTGTGCGCGCGGAAATCGAAAGTGTTTTGCGACAAGGCGAATCGCTGTCGCAGTTTGTCGAGCAGGCTACGGTGCAAGCTGCGCAGCGTCGCAAGGCGCAGCAGGAGTTTCTCGAGCGGGGTCGCGAGTCGCTGGAACGGGCCAAGCGTAGCGGTCAGTACTACTCTGTCAACGACGCGCTCGATGCGATGCAGGCTCGCCTGGATGGACGCCTGCGAAACAAGCGAGACAGCGCCGCAAGTTCGTGACTTACACCGTCGTGCTGACGCACGAAGCACTTGAGGATCTGATCCGTCTCGAGGACTTCCTTGTCGAGGCTGCGCTGCAGCGTGGGGACCTTGATCTCCCGCGTCGCGCAGTGGAAGCGATTCGAGCCGAGTTCCGGATATTGGAGACCAATCCGTTTACCTGCCGCATTGCCGACAACGATCGGCTTGAACGCGAGTTGGTCATCCCCTTCGGCGCATCGGGCTACGTGGCTCTCTTTCGCATCATCAGTGATCAAGAAGTCGCCATCGCAGCCATCCGTCATCAGCGCGAAGATGACTACCACTAGCTCCTGCAGGATCGCATCACGCGCACCTCGGCGCAGGGCTGGACCGAAGCTGCAGGCGAACTGCGGGTCCGGGCAGCGCCCCGGACTTCACGCCCACAGCGCCCGCCGGTGCACGGACAAGGTCTCTGCCAGTTTCGCCACGTTTCGCCAGACCTGTCGAGGAGGCAGATGGGCGCGGGAGGCCTCCTCCTCCACGGCCATCACGACGATCGGCACGGGCGCCTCATCCAGCAAATGGGTCAAGTGCGGTGCAAACGACGCCGGCACCTCACCGCTCGCCAGGGCCTGCTCCAGCGCCTCGGGGGCCAGTTCACGCGCATAGCTGACACTGGCCGTCTTGGCCGCCATCCACAGGCCGCGCTTCTTGCGCCGCGCCTGCGTATCCGGTTTGGGGCTGTCCAGGCCCAGCACTGCCATCATCTGCCCCACGCGGTTGACCCAGGTCGCTCAGCGCGCCCTTTTCCAGCCCGACCAAGGTTTGACGAGACAGGCCGGTCTGGTGCGCCAACTGCGCTTGGGACAGGCCCAGTTCAGCGCTTCCCCAAAAATGCGGTCGCTGCACCGATTCATATTTCGCATTAGGGTTTTCCCTGTTTGCATACGTATGCAAGTCTCCCACATTGCATACGTATGCAAACTTTGGACAAGCAGGAAAACACATGATCAGATATCTCAAGCGCGGCAAGGACGTCCAGGTCCGCGCCGATGATGACGCCAAGGTTCGTGCCACGGTCGAGGGCATCATCCAGGCCGTCGAGGCGCGCGGCGATGCAGCCGTGCGCGACTTCAGCCGCCAGTTCGACAACTGGGACCCGACCGATTTCCGGCTCTCGACCGACGAGATCGAGAAGGCGCGAAAAAGTCTCTCGGCCCGGGAGATCGACGACATCACCTTCGCCCAGAAGCAGGTGCGCAACTTCGCGCAGATCCAGCTCGACTCGATGAAGGACGTGGAGGTCGAGACCTTCCCAGGGGTCATCCTGGGCCACAAGAACATCCCGGTGAACGCGGTCGGCTGCTACATCCCCGGCGGCAAGTACCCGCTGCTGGCCTCCGCCCACATGAGCGTGCTGACCGCCAAGGTGGCGGGCGTGAAGCGCGTGGTCGCGACCGCGCCGCCCTACCAGGGTGCGCCGCATCCGGCGATCGTGACCGCCATGTCGATGGCCGGCGCGGACGAAATCCTGGTGCTCGGCGGGGTGCAGGCCGTGGTCGCGATGGCCGTCGGCACGCAAAGCATCGCGCCCGTGGACATGCTGGTCGGTCCCGGCAACATGTATGTGGCCGAAGCCAAGCGCCAGCTGTATGGCCGCGTCGGCATCGACCTGTTCGCCGGGCCGACCGAGACGCTGGTGATCGCTGACGAGACCGCCGACGGCGAGATGTGCGCGGTCGACCTTCTGGGGCAGGCCGAGCACGGACCGACCTCGCCCACCGTCCTGCTGACCACGAGCGAACAGCTCGCACGCGACACGATGGCCGAGATCGAACGTCAGCTCGCGATCTTGCCGACCGCCGCGATCGCCTCGGTGAGCTGGGCCGAATACGGCGAAGTGATCGTCTGCGACACGCAGGAAGAGATGCTGCAGAAGGCCGACGAGCTCGCCTTCGAGCACGTGCAGGTGATCACGCGCGACCCCGACTATTTCCTGCAGCACATGACGAACTACGGTGGCCTGTTCCTGGGCGCGCGCACCAACGTGAGCTTCGGCGACAAGGTGATCGGCACGAACCACACGCTGCCGACCAACCGCAATGCGCGCTACACCGGCGGACTGTGGGTCGGGAAGTTCCTCAAGACCTGCACCTACCAGAAGGTGCTGACCGACGAGGCCAGCGCGCTGATGGGCGAGTACTGCTCGCGCCTGTGCCACATGGAGAACTTCGCCGGCCACGGCGAGCAGGCCAACCTGCGCGTGCGCCGCTATGGCACCCGGGCCGACGTGCCGTGGTATCAGCCGGTTCCGGCCCTGGAGGCCTGAGCATGCTGCCGCGTGCGCCGAACTTCCGCATCGACGGGCGCCGCGCGCTGGTGACCGGCGCCGGGCGCGGCATTGGCCTGGCTGCCGCCGCGGCGCTGGCGCAGGCCGGTGCCGCCGTGACCCTTGCCGCGCGTTCCGAAAGCGAGCTGCGCGAGGCCTGCCGGCAGATCCGCGCCGAGGGCGGTCGCTGCGACCACCTGGTGCTGGACGTGACCGATGCGCAGGCGGTGAACGAAAAGCTCACCGCGGCGGGGCCGTTCCAGATCCTCGTCAACAACGCCGGCCTGAACCGGCCGAAGCCGTTGGTGGAGGTGGAAGACAGCGACATCGACGCCGTTTTCGACCTCAACGTGAAGGCCGCCTTCTACGTGACCCGCACGGTGACGCGCGGGCTGCTGGCGGCCGGCCTGCCGGGCTCGATCATCAACATCTCGTCCCAGATGGGCGTGGTCGGGAGTCCGCGCCGCACGCTCTACTGCGCCAGCAAGCACGCGATGGAAGGCATGACCAAGGCCTTGGCATGGGAGCTGGGGCCGGCGGGCATCCGCGTCAACACGGTCTGCCCGACCTTCATCGAGACCGCGATGACGGCCGGCATGTTCGCGGATGCGAGCTTCCGCGACTGGGTCACCTCGAGGATCGCACTGGGCCGGCTGGGCCAGGTCGAAGAGATCATGGGCGCCATCGTGTTCCTGGCGAGTGACGCCGCGAGCCTCATGACCGGCAGTGCGCTGATGCTCGATGGCGGCTGGAGCGCCGCATGAAGTCCAGCGCCACTGCCCAGGAAGTGGCACGGCTCGCGCAGGTGTCGCAGTCGGCCGTCAGCCGGACCTTCACGCCGGGTGCCAGCGTGTCCGAAGACACGCGCAACCGCGTGCTGGCCGCCGCCAAGACGCTGGGCTATCGGCCCAACGCGCTGGCGCGCAGCCTGATCACGCGACGCAGCCGGATCATCGCGCTGGTGATGAGCTACCTGCAGAACCAGTTCTATCCGCTGGTGATCGAGAAGCTCTCTCAAAGCCTGCAGAAGCAGGGCTACCACGTCCTGATGTTCATCAGCGACCTGGAGGAGACCGACGGCGTGCTGGCCGAGATCCTGCAGTACCAGGTCGACGGCATCGTGATGGCCTCGGCCATGCTGTCGCCCGACCTGGCGCGGCAATGCGCCGAATCGGGCGTGCCGGTGGTGCTGTTCAACCGGGTGCCGGACATCAGTGCATTCGCACGCCACAGCACCAGCTCGGTGACCTCCGACAACCATCGTGGCGGCCGGATGGTGGCCGAACTGCTGCTGGCGCGCGGCCATCGCCGCATCGCTTTCTTGGCCGGCCTCGAAAAATCGTCGACCAACCTGGAGCGTGAGCGCGGCTTCAACGAGGTGCTGGAAGCGGCGGGCGTCGCGGTGTTCCGCCGCGCTGTCGGCCACTACAGCTTCGAGCTCGCGAAGGAGGCCACGCGCGAGTTGTTCGCCGGGCCCGATCTGCCCGACGCGGTGTTCGTCGCCAATGACCACATGGCCATCGCCGCGATGGACGTGCTGCGCCAGGAACTCGGCCTGCGCGTGCCCGAGGACGTCAGCGTGGTCGGCTTCGACGACGTGCCGCAGGCGTCCTGGGGCGCCTATCGCCTCACGACCGTGGTGCAGAGCGTCGAGGACATGGTCGAGGCCACGGTTGAACTGCTGCACGAGCAGATGCGCGAGGGCACGCACCCGCGCAACGTCGTGATTCCATGCCGCGTCGTCGAGCGCGACTCGGTGCGCGCGGCCGGCTGAGCCGGTCCGCGCTGTTTCATCTTTCATCCATTCGAACAGGAGACTTTCATGATCCCACGCATCCGCGCATTCGCCGTGGCCGGCCTGGCCTTGCTGGCGCTGGCGGCCGTCCCGGCATCGGCCCATGCGCAGCAGGCGCCGGCCTGGCCGACCAAACCGATCAAGTACGTGGTGCCCTTCTCGGCCGGCGGCGTCTCCGACGGCGTGGCACGGCTGGTGGCGCAGCATCTCGGCGAGCGAATCGGCCAGCCCGTGGTGATCGAGAACAAGCCGGGCGTCTCGGGCATCGTCGGCACACAGTCGGTCGCTCGCTCGGCGCCCGATGGCTACACGCTGATGGGTGGCACCATCACGACCCACGCGGTCAATCCCTTCTTCAACAAGAACCTGGGCTACGAGCCTGTGAGCGACTTCGTGCCGGTGAATCTGGTCGGCATGGTCAGCAACGTGCTGGTGGTGCCGGCGGGCAGCCGCTTCAGTTCGGTGGCGCAGATCGTGGCTGAACTCAAGGCCACGCCCGACAGCCTGACCTACGGCACCGCGGGGGCTGGCACCTCGCAGCATCTGTCGGGCCAGCTGTTCCAGAGCATCACCCACACCCGCATGCGACAGATCATCTACAAGGGTGGCTCGCAGGCGATGGTGGACCTGGTCGGCGGCCAGATCGACATGGTGTTCGAGACCGTCGCTGCTGCACGGCCGATGATCGACGGCCAGCGCGTGAAGGTGCTCGGCGTGACCTCGAGCCGGCGCCTGGCCGGCTTGCCGGGCGTGCCGACGCTGGCCGAAGCCGGGGTGCCTGATTTCGAGATGCAATCGTGGCAGGGCGTGTTCGCGCCGGCTGGAACGCCGAAGCCGATCGTCGACCGCCTGAGCCGCGAGATCGCTGCAATCGTCGCGTTGCCCGATGTCCAGGAGAAGCTGCGCAAGCTCGGCGTCGAGCCCGACGGCCGCAGCTCGGAAGCCTTCACCGCGTTCCAGCGCGCCGAGATCGCGAAGTGGGGCAAGGTGATCCACGACGCCGGCATCCAGGCCGAATGAAACCATCCCACCCGGACCCATCGACATGAAGAAGAACAGAACTCCTTTCCTGCCGCTCACGCGCGGCGCCCTGCTGCGGCATGCAGCCGCGGCACTTTCGGTGCTGGCGTTCGCCAGCGCCGCCATCGCACAGAGCGCTCCCGCGGCCGCTGGCCCGGGTGGTTATCCGGCGACGGGCCGCGTCGTGATCGTCGTGCCCTTCGCGGCCGGCGGCGCCACCGACATCGTGGCGCGCCTGGTCGCCGACGAGCTCGGCAAGCGCTGGGGCACCGCGGTCGTGGTCGACAACAAGGCCGGCGCGGGCGGTGGCATCGGTACCGAATACGTCGCGCGCGCGAAGCCCGACGGGTACACGCTGCTGCTCGGCACCCAGACCGCGCTGTCGGTCAACCCGACCTTGCTCAAGAAGATCGGCTACGACGTCGACAGGGACTTCGCGCCGGTCACCCAGCTTGCGAGCACGCCGCTCGTGCTGCTGGCCGGCAACAAGTCGGGCGCGCACAACGTGAAGGAGCTGATCGCCCTGCTCAAGGCCAAGCCGGACGCGTTGTCCTACGGCACCAGCGGCAACGGCACCTCGCAGCACCTGACCACCCTCATGATGCTCAACCGCATCGGCGCCAAGGCAGTGCACGTGCCCTACAAGGGCAGCAGCCAGTCGCTGGTCGACCTTGCCGGCAACCAGATCGACATGCAGTTCGACAATATGACGACGGCGCTCGCCTTCGCGAAGAACGGCCAGGCGAAGGCACTCGCGGTGACCAGTCTCGCCCGCTCGCCGCTGCAGCCCGAGTTGCCGACGCTCGCGGAGGCGGGCGTGCCCGGCTTCGAGGCCGTGACCTGGCTCGGCCTGCTCGCACCCGCCAACACGCCGCCCGCGGTGGTGAACTGGCTCAACAAGGAGGTGGTTTCGGTGCTCGAATCGCCGTCGGTCACGAGCCGCCTGGCGGCCCAGGGCTTCACGCCCAAGCCGATGACGCCGGAGGCGTTCCGCAAGTTCATCCAGGCGGAGACCGTCAAGTTTTCCGAGCTGATCAAGACCAACAACATCACGATCGACTAGTTTGACGATGCTCACCGTCGAACTGATCCGCAAGCTGCGCTCGGTCGACACGCCGACGATCTGCAATGCGCTCGAACTCGCCATGGGTGGTCGAAGCGCGCAGGGCTTTACCCACGGCACGCTGATCGCAGCGCCCCAACCCCTGGCGCCCATGCTCGGCTTTGCGCGCACCGCGCGCATCCGCGCCGCGGCGCCCTCCCCGCTTCCAGCCGCGGAACTGCGCCAGCTGCGGCTCGACTACTACCGCCATGTCGCGCCAGCGCCGGGCCTGCCGACCCTCGTCGTGATGCAGGACCTCGACGAGCGCCGCGGCACCGGATCGTTCTGGGGCGAGGTCAACTCGGCCGTGCATCAGGCGCTGGGCGTCGCGGGCGTCCTGACCGACGGCTCGGTGCGCGACCTCGGCGACCTCGCGCCAGGCTTTCCGATCCTGGCGGGCAGCGTCGGCCCTTCGCATGCTTTCGTGCACGTGGTCGACATCGGCGAGCCCGTCGAAGTGTTCGGCTTGCGCATTGCGAACGACGACCTGATCCACGCCGATCGCCACGGCGCGGTCCGGATCGCGCCCGAATGCCTGCACGCACTGCCGGCCTGCATCGAACTCGTCCAGCGCAAGGAGGCGCCATTGCTGGCGGCCGCGCGCAGCGGCTCCTTCGACCTCGCTGCGCTCGAGCGGGCGATGCGCGCGGCCGACGACATCCACTGACTACCCGAAGCACACACCATGGACATTCGCCATCCTCTAGACACGCGCCTGCCGGCCATGCTGCGCAGCGGCCGACCCTTGCGCGCGATCTTCAATTCACTGCCCAGCGCTGCCATCGTCGAGATGTGCGGCTATGCCGGCTTCGACTTTGTCGTGATCGACAACGAGCACGGCAGCGCGGGCCACGAGACCACCGAACACATGCTGCGCGCCGCGCGCGCGAGCGGCATCGTGCCCGTGGTGCGCTGCCTGCGCCAGGACATCGCACGCGTGCTCGACATGGGGGCGAGCGCCGTGCAGATCCCGATGGTCGAGAGCGCCGCCGAGGCGCGGGACCTGGTGCAACAGGTGCGCTACCCTGGCATCGGGCGTCGCGGCAGCGCGTTCAGCTCGCGCGCCGCGGGCTATGGCGCATTCGCCGGCGCCGCCCACACGCAGCGCAGCAACGAGGGAATCGCACTGATCGTGATGATCGAGACCCCCGAGGCCGTGGAGCAGGCGGCCGAGATCGCGGCGGTCCCCGGAGTCGATGCGGTCTTCGTTGGGCCCAACGACCTCTCGCATTCGATGGGCTTCGGCAACGACTGGAAGTCGCCTGCTGTCGAAGCAGCAATCGAGCGGGCGCTGCGCGCGGTCTCGGATGCCGGCAACTGCGCCGGCATCATCGCCCTGACGCCGGAGGACGAAGCAAGGTACGGGCAATGGGGCGCGCGCTATTTTGCGACGGTCGTATCGAGCGTGATCACGCAGGCGCTGCGGCAAGCGTCGACCGCGGGCGGGCGGGCCAAGCCGGTCGAAGGCATGACCTATTGATCGACGATGAATCATTTCACGCGCGTCTTCGCCTGGAGCATGGGCACGCCGCGGAGCTAAAAAAAGCCAGGGGCGCCCGACGCTCAACACGGCGAAGGTCAACACTGCTTCCTCGGGCATTCCATGGGACCTGGGCGTCATGGTGGGCGACCCCGGTGTGATTGCCACGCATGGGAGTAACCCACTTCTCCAAGAAGAAATTTACGCTAACGGCATTGGGCCATTAGATTCCGCTGACGCCAAGAGGCGCAGAAGTGGCGCTTGCTTACCCGCGGTACGTGCGAAGCCGGGGTTTTCTATACACGTGGCAAGGGACATGTATAGGTAATGACGTTTTTCTATACACGTTTGCCCCATCAATGCTTCAATCCCTGCTCGATCTGGACCCCACCCCGTTCGACCGGCCCGACATCCTCAAGGCCGTTGCCAAGGCCGCACGCAGTCTGGCCGAGCTCAAGGGGGTGGCGGAGACGGTCCCCAACGAGGGGATTCTGCTCAACACGCTGGGCATCCAGGAAGCCAAGGATAACTCGGCCATCGAAAACATCATCACCGAGGTGTTCCGAGGCGAGCGGTCCGAAGCCGCGGGGCCGGCAGCCAAGGAGGTGGAGAACTACCGGGCTGCGCTTCGCGTTTGCTTCGAAGATGTTCTGAGCTCACGGCTGCTCACGGTGAATCAGATCCTCACCATCCAACGCACCCTGGAGGGCAATGACGCAGGCTCCAGGACGCAGGCAGGCACGAAGCTCTTGGCTTCGGACGGGCGCACGGTCTACACGCCGCCGCATGACCCCGCCGAGATCGTGCGACTGATGGCGCCCTGGAGCGGTTCATCAACGATGATGCGTTGCTGAACGCGGACCACTGGTGAAGATGGCGTTGATGCACCACCAATTCGAAAGCATCCACCCGTTCTATGACGGCAACGGGCGCACGGGCCGCATCCTCAATGTGCTGTACCTCGTCAAGCAGGGGCTGCTGCGGGTGCCGGTGCTCTACATGAGCCGCCACATCGTGAGCACCAAGGACGAGCAAGGGGTCAGCGAACGCCTCGCCCAGGCGCTGCCCCGGGGACCGTCTCGGTCACCGCGTTCGAGCGCTGGGGCTCCCAGTCCGACACCAAGGCGCCTGCGGGCGAGACGCGGCGCATCCTGTACTACGACATCGACCTCAAGCTCGAAAACGCATTCGATTTCGGCGCGTGGGATGCGCCGGGGGTGGCGGGCCTCGTGTCCGCACTCGGCGCCGGGCCGAAGGGTCTCAGCGGCATCAACGCCGGCGGCAACAAGGCCGGCGACATCGTGCGCGCGCACGGCACGGCGCTATACAAGTGCGATGGAGACCGCTGGGTGGCGGCCGTGCCCGGCGGCTACACGCAGGCTACGGCGCCTGCATACGCCACGAACGCGCCGCAGGGCGCGGCGGCGATCCTCGACGCGATGCGCAAGGTGGTTGATTCCGTCCCGCGCGGCGCTGATCCCGCCCAGCGTGCCGTGATCGAGGAGGAGCTGGGGGCGGCCTATGCGACGATCCGGGCGCGGCTTGCGCGCGCCGCGGACGGCTACGCCATCGCCGCCGGCCCGGAGCACGGCCAGTACCTGCGTTTCGCGCAGGCGTTCGCCGAGGGCTCGCGCATGGTGCCGCTCATCACGCACGGCGGCGAGGAGAACCTGAGACTGGTACGCGAGGGCAAGGTTTCGCTCGCCCTCGCGCAGGGCGACGCAGCGTTCGACGCGTACACCGGCAAAGAGAATTTCGCCGCGGACGGGCCGCACGCCGCGCTGCGAGCCGTCGGCAGCCTCTACCCCGAGCCGGTGCACGTTCTGACGCGCGCCGATGGCGCCCCGGCATTGGTGGCGGATCTCCGGGGCCGGCGGGTCGCCATCGGCCAACCGGGCTCCGCGTCGCGCACCACGGCCCTGCGCGTGCTCGAAGCACACGGGCTGGGCATCAAGGACATTCAGCCGCTCGAGTTCTCGCTCGGCGATGCGCTGGTGGCGCTGCGGCGGAAGGAAGCGGATGCGGTCATCCAGGTGATCGGCGTCCCTGCGGACAGTATCCGCGACGCACTCACGGAGATCCCGCTGCGCCTCATCCCACTCTCGGAGCGGGCGATCGCCGCGCTCGTCGCGGCGAACCGCGGTTACGTTGCCTACCCGATTTCGCCGGGCGCTTATGCCACCCAGAACCAGGGGGTGCGCACCGTCGCGACCGCCGCACTGCTGGTCGCCGGCACCGGCCTTTCCGATGCCGAGGTCGGTACGCTAACGCGTGAAGTGTTCGAGAAGGGCCGTGATTTCGCGGCGCGCGGCAGCGCGCAGGGCACGCAGGTTTCCGCGGCCACGGCGCGCAAGGACCTGCTGATCCCCCTGCACATCGCTGCGGGCAAGGGGCTCGATACGATAGAGTCAGGCGCGGCAGCGGCGGTGCCGGCACGTCCAATCAAGTAGGCGAGCAACGCGGGTCGCCGCTCGAAAATGCACGCAGTCGCAACGCAAGAGTCGGTTATTGTTTGGCCATGCCCTCCCCGGACACCGCCTCCTCTCCGCTAAATCGCAACGACCGGCGTCCGATGCAGGACCGGGCCCGCTGCGGCCGCGCGTCATTGGATCAGGAGCCCGGGCCTGCCAGCCGTTTCGGCGCGGCGGCCAGCATCATCGATCGCCTCGACCTGCGGCCTCTGCACATGCGGCAGCGTCGGCCATGGTGGCGGTTCTGGTAGCCGCAGCGCCTGGGTGACGCCAGCCGACCTCTTGATCGTCAGGCCGCCTGGACGACCGCGGCCAGCTTCTCGAACAGTTCCTGCGCCAGGTTGAGGTCGCGGCGAGCGCCTTCGGGCGTGGCGTTCACCATCACCGAGACCGTGGCGTTGCGGGACACGAGGTTCATGGTGGTGATCTGGAATCCGACGCCGCTGCCGGTGTGTCCCCACCAGTCACCGATCTGCCCGATCCCCAGGCCGTAGCGGTCGTACTCGGGGCCGTTGGTGACCTTTTCGCGCGCGATTTGCGCAGACCCTGGCGTTGCGCACTGAGGAGCGAGCCGAGACCCAGCGCGTCGCCCCACACGAGCAGGTCGGA
Source organism: Variovorax saccharolyticus (assembly GCF_030316765.1). GTDB lineage: Bacteria > Pseudomonadota > Gammaproteobacteria > Burkholderiales > Burkholderiaceae_C > Variovorax > Variovorax saccharolyticus. Next base: position 20,357 of record NZ_JASZYT010000014.1, on the reverse strand, counting down.
CAGTGTGGATGCGATGGCGCCGGAACCCGCCAGTGAAGTCGGGCAGACGAGCGGCTGATCGTCGATGCCACCCGTGACGACGTCGACCGCATAGGGCGTGGGGTGGGCGGCGGCAGCTTGGCCGACGTCGGATAGCTCGTGCCGCTCAGCCCAAGCGGCCTGAAGACGCGCGCGGCCAGCACCTCGCCCAGCAGCGGCCCGGTCACCGCTTCGATCACCATGCCGAGCAGCACCGTGTTGGTGTTGCTGTACTGGTAGTGCTCGCCGGAAAGAAAGGCCGGCGTCACGGCGAACGAGAAGGCCACGAGTTCCTGCGGTGTCCAGATGTGCAGCGTGTCCTTGGCAAAGACCTCGAAGAAACCCGGCAGCATCGAGTAGTCGGCCTGTCCGCTCTGGTTGCCGGCGAGATCGGCCAGATCGATCAGGTTGCCAGCGGGCACGCCTGGCCCGCTCCAGTCCCTCGCCATAGTCCGCGATCCGGCAAGCAAGCTGGGCCTGTCCTTCACGGTCGCTGGCCAAACTTACGCTGTCAGGTCCATCCCTGTCCCACAGATTGCCGGGCGGGCCGCGCTCCTCGAACACGAGGGAACGGAGGCTTCTTTGCGGTTGCGCCCACGCTGTCAAGGTGGTCAGGAAACCGGAACACGGTTGACCAACTCGGTCCCCGCCTCGAAGGCACTGATGCTCTCGATCGTGGTCTGCATGATCTGCCCGATGGCCTCCTGGGTGAAGAAGCCCTGATGGCCCGTCACGATCACGTTGTGGAACGACACCAGCCGCTGGATCACATCGTCCTCGATGATGGTCGACGACAGGTCCTGGAAGAACAGGCTGGCTTCCTGCTCGTAGACGTCGATCGCCAGTCCGCCGAGCTGCCCGGTCTTCAGCGCGGCGATCGCAGCCTCAGTGTCAACCAAGCCGCCGCGGCTGGTGTTGATGAGGATAGCGCCGCGCTTCACGCGTGCCAATGACTCGGCGTTCACGATGTGCTTTGTCTCGGGCGTCAGGGGGCAATGCAGCGAGATGACGTCGCAGTCGGGCACCAGGTCCACCGTGCTCATATAGTGCCCGCCCATGGCCTCGAAGGCAGGGTTGCGGTACTGGTCATAGCCCAGCACCGTGCACCCGAAGCCCAGCATGACGCGCGCAAAGATGGTGCCGATCTTGCCGGTACCGATCACGCCTACGGTCTTGCCGTGCAGGTCGAAGCCCATCAGGCCGTCGAGTTCGAAATTGCCGTCGCGCGTGCGCGCGCTGGCCCGCGCGATCTTGCGGTTCACCGCCAGCAGCAGGCCGACGGCAAACTCGGCCACCGAATACGGCGAATAGTCGGTGACGCGCACGACCTCGATGCCCAGCCTTGCGGCAGCCGCAGCGTCGATCTGGTTGTAGCCGGTGGAACGAGTGGCGACCAGCCGCGTTCCCTGCCCGGCCAGTATGGCCAGCACTTCGGCATCGACGCTGTCGTTCACGAAAACACAGACAGCCTCGCAGCCGGCGGCCAGCGACGCCGTATTGGCCGTCAACCTGTCTTGTAGGAACCTCAGTTCATGCAACGCCCTGGTGTTGGCCGCCGTCAGCAGGGTCTTGTCGTAGCTTCGAGTACTGAACACAGCTGTCTTCATGAGATCTCCTGGCGTGATGCGATCGCTGATCTCAGCAAACGGGGACCAAGTGCCCCGTTGTACCGCGGGACTGCGCTTCCGTCGAGGCGTTGCATCTCGACGGCGTTGCCGCACTCGGCTTTGGTCGGGGACGATCCGTGGCAAAGGTGTCACCGCACCCACGTCCGCGAAGGTCAAGTTTTGCAAAGCAAGCGACGGTTCGCGGAGGCAATCGTCAATGGCTGCTATCGTCAGCCGCCGACGTTCGATAGGCCGAAGGCGAACAGCTTCAACCAGGTTTGAAGCAGTCCAAACCGCGGTCGGAGCGAAGGGCGGGTCTTGGCAGACTGCAGGCGGTCGCGGTCGGGACTTGCTGAGCTGTAGTGATTGCACATCTGCGCATCTTGCGGCGGCCCCTTTCGGACCTACTGATCGATGAAGGGTGAAGCGCGCTGTGCTCGCGTGATGTCCCAGTCATCGATGAAGGCGCGCGATCTCTGGGCGAGCGCCGCGATTGCGCTCGCCCGATCCTCGTACTTGCCGGCGAGGGCAATGCGACATCGGTGCCCGTTCTTCCAGTGCAGGTCAGCGTGCCCTGAAGACACGCCATCCAAACCTGACCCGTCCAACTCAATCACCACAAACCAACCGTCGTATTCAAACCGATGAAGTGCAGCGTCGGATGGCATCGCAAAGACCTCCAACAGAGAGTGCCTACCCTCTCCCTCCGGATGAAAAATATATCCTGTCGGCTCGCCGTTGTCAGCCGTCTACCGACGAGTAGGGGCTCAGCCAATCGACAGCAGCCCGCGCCGGCGCCATGCCTCGCACCCCTGGTGCGGTCGATCAAGGTCCACCGTCCGCCAGCAGCGCTGCAGTGGGTGGACGCACACAGCAATCCCCAGCTGAAGTCCGAATGCCAGATTCTCAGAGTGTTCGCAGCTTCGTCGGGAAGATTCGCCCGCTGGTTGTCTACCATGCAATTGCACGTTGCTAGCATTGCAAATGCAAGTATGCTATGTTGTCCCCATGAGCACCACACCCAACCCTGCAGCAATGTCCGCCGCTGGCGTCATGGCGAAGGCCTTCGAAGGCGTGTTCGTCCATGCCTTCTCGCGCGGGAAGGACGATTTCCGTGGAGCGGGAACGCGCTTCTTCCACGTCAGTGAAACGGCCTGGGGACTGAATCGAGGCGTTGCCGCGCGCTACGCGTCGTGGAGCGTGCCTGCTCGCTGCTTGGACGAGTGGTTCGAGGCATCGCGACTTCCGCGCAAGAAAGACCTCCTCACGGCCCTCAGCGTCAATGCGTCGACGCTTTCGCGCACGCGCCCCGAGACGCCCCTGGAGCCCGGCGTCACCGAGCGCCTGTTCCGCCAGTCGGACCTGTTGGTTCGGGCGGCCGAAGTGTTTGGGGAGCAGGGCCCGACCTGGATGACCAAGCCCCATCCCCTGCTCGACGGAAAGACGCCCATCGAGTTCGCGACGAACGAATATGGCGGCGAGAAGGTGCGCGCGATCCTCAGCGCAATCAAGCACGGGGGCGTCGTTTGACGCTGTCGGTCTGGCGCATCTGCACGACCAAGGACTTGCGGCGCGACCAACTCAGCTACGGCTCGACGCTGTCACCGGGGCGGTGGCACTTGCCGTCCCCGGACGGGCTGCCTGTAATCTACGCGGGAGGCAGTCGCGCGATCTGCCAACTCGAGAAGCGCGTCCATTGCAACGGCGTGAAGCCGATCGGCCAAGCCCTGATTCGCTTCGATCTGCCCGACGGCGCCGACCTGCAGGATGTTCGCGATGACCTTCCCGCGGACTGGATCGACCAAGAAGCGCTCACCCAATCGATCGGCGTGGCCTGGCGCAAGGCTGGAGGGGCACTCGGCCTATGGGTTCCGTCGGCCGTCGAACCGAGCGAGAGCAACATCGTTCTGAACCCCGATCATGCGGCTTTCGAGCAGGTGGCGGTCACGGTCGAGCGCAATCCATTCGAGTTCGACGACCGAATGTTTCCTTGAGCTGGCCCTGAGCATGGAAATCGTGCAGAACTCGCCGTTCGGCATCGTTGCGCCCGCAAGCACCTCGCCGGAGGTGGTGAAGCGGGTCCACGACGCTTGAAGCACGCGATGGAAATCAACAGGCTCGGTCTCGAAGTACAGAGAGGCGCTGAGCTGATCGAGAGCGCGCGAGGCCTCGATCCACTCCTGGAGGCTCGCGGCACTGGATCGATCGAGTTCCAAGAGACCCGGAGGGCCGAGCGCCTTGTGGGAGCGGGCGACGGTATGTTTCTTCTTGGCACGTCTCGGATGGATCGCGACGCGTCAGGCCGCCTCGGTGGGCTCGTAGCGCTGTGTATCGCGCTCGCGCAGGGCGTCGATGATGAACCGGCGCAGTCGTTCGTAGGGCCCAAGGCGAATCATGTCGCGGGAGGAAACGTCGCCGAGCATGGGATTGCGCGTAAGGAACCAAGTGGCTGCCTTGGCCACGTCGCCGGCGAACGTGGAGGCGACGAGGTTCATGGTGTTGGCGATCTCCGCCAGACGCCCACGAACCTGCTCCGGATTTGCGTCGTCGTAGCGCACCGACTTCACGGAGACCGACGCCAGGTGCGATACATCTTCCTTTTTCAGGCGAAGCGCCTCGGACACCTTGCGGGCATCGAATTGCGTCCTGTAGCCAAATTGGAAGGCGTCCTTTGGCACGGAGTCGAAAAGACCACGATTGCCATGACCCACACCTCAAGCAGTAGGAAACGCGTGACACACACGACACGACCACACGTCAACCAAGTTTTGGACGAGTTTTTAGCTGATCTCACGGACTGCGCTCGCTCGCTTAGGGCCCCTGCCCTGTGCTCGCGGCGGATTGACAAATGACACGATGTAGATACACTAGTATATACATCAGTCCTTGAGCCCAACCATGCCGCAGACCACCGCCAAACTTTTCGCCACTGGCGGCAGCCAAGCGGTACGACTGCCGGCTGAATTCCGCTTCGAGGGCGCAACCGAGGTCTACATTCGCCGAGACGAGATCACTGGCGACATCATTCTTTCGGCGCGCTCGCCCGTCGACTGGCGAGCCTTCATGCACCTGCGCGAGCAATTGGGCCCAGTGCCTGAAGACTTCCTGGCCGAGCGCGAGCAGGCGGAGCAGCAGCGCGATCCCTTCGAGGGCTGGAAGGAATGACCTTTTACCTGTTGGACACCAACGCGGCGAGCGAAGCGATGCGTGGCCACCCGGCGTTCGATGCGAAACTGCAGTCGCTGCCACCCGGTCAGTGGTGCATCTCCGCCGTGACCTGCTCGGAGATCCGCTACGGCGTGGCCAAGCGTCCCGAGGCCGTGCGGCTGCACCGGATCGTGGACGAGTTCTTGCGCATCGTGCCCATCCTGCCCTGGGATGCCCTGGCGGCGACCCGTCATGGTGCCTTGCGTGCCGACTTGAAGGCGCGCGGCACCCCCATTGGCGACTTCGACGAGAAGATCGCGGCGCACGCCCTCGCCCTCGGCGCCGTGGTAATCACGGACAACACGCGACACTTTGCGCGTGTGCCGGGTCTTGTGATCGAGAACTGGCTCAGGCCGGCTGGTCACTGACACAAGGTCGGTGAACCGGATGGTCGAGATCGGTCCATGCTGGCCGCATCTCGGATCCGGAAATATTTCAGTCGCGGCAGGATTGGTGAACCTGCGTTGTGGTCGGCCATGAAGTGGAGCCACTGGGCCGTCGCTGTCGCCCACCCCTTTGTGGCCCGAACTCCGCAGACGTGGTGCTGCCTTTACCGGTCGCTGGATGAACTGGGGCTCACCACTCCGTTTTCGGTCATTCGGTGCCCAAAGCGACCTCCGCATCGAGGACCGTTTGGATGGGAAAGACGGAGTTAGTGGGTCACGTCTAGATGGAAAACAACAGCCAGCTCCCACGAAAGAGGCTGCGCAGCACAAGTCGCTGCCACCGACAGGACGAGCGTCCAAAGGATGATTTTCTCGCGACTTCGCGGGGAGTTCATGAGGCGACGTGTCTGGCGGACTGGAGAGGAATCGACGGCGGGCGCGACGGAGTTTGCGCCCCGAATGTCCCGTGTTTGGCAACCGGCGGGTCTCCAATGCGGGAGGACGCCGCCCGCGAGAGGGTCGGGACGGCGCTCCCCGCGATCGGGGGGCTGGAACCCTCAAAACCTCCCGCGAACGGCCCAAACGAGGTTGTGACTTCTACATCCAGCCAAAGCACGACGCGCCTCCCGTTGGAAGGCTGCTCTGACAGAGATGCTAAAGTTGATGCAAAATTGACTCATCAGTGATTCAGGACCAGCCATGCGCACCACCGTCACCATCGAAGACTCTCTGTTCGAGAAAGCCTTGGAATTGGCCGATCCCGACATGGACAAGGCGGAGATCTTTCGAGAAGCGATCCGTACGTTCGTGCGTGTTCAGGCAGGCAAGCGCCTCATTGCGCTCGGAGGGGCCGCCCCCGACATCAAGGACGTCCCGCGGCGTCGAGGCGAGTTGATCTCGCCATGAGCGTGATCGTGGACACCTCCGTCTGGATCGACCATTTCCGCAGCGGCAACGCCGCCCTTGTGAACTTGGTCGGCTTGGACCTCGCCTTGACCCATCCAATGGTGATCGTCGAACTGGCGTGCGGAACTCCGCCCTCTCCGCGAGAGCAAACGCTTGGCAGCCTGAGCCTGCTGAGGTCGTGCAATCAGGCCACGTTGGACGAAGTGCACGAATTGATCGAGCGCGAAAAGCTGTACGGACTCGGGTGCGGATTGGTCGACATGGCGCTACTTGCGTCGACCCTCATCACCCCAGGCGCACGGCTATGGACCCTTGACAGGCGCTTGTTGGAACTGGCGCAGCGATTCGAGGTCGCGCATGGCCTCCACTGAAAGTCCAGTCGGTCGTTTGGGTTTCTCTCACCTTTGCTCCTCCGTTTTCACCCGTGTAGTGAAGCTCCTGCGCCAATTCCTTTCTGGCGGCCAGCGAGCTGTCGAGTTCAAACAACTTCATGAGGTCGACGATCGAGGTTTTCCAGTTGTGTTTCTCGCTCGACTTGCTGGCCAGGCCGTCCAGCAGCGCTTGCACATCGACCTCGGCCATGGCGGCGGGGGCCGCCGAGGCGGCGGCGCCTGACGCGCCCGCCGATGCTGGCGTCGCCGCAGGCGGGCTGGCTGGGGCGCCCGACGTGGGCGCGTTCGCGGCATGCTAAGAGGGAAATATCTTGCTGAAGATGTTGCCGAGGAAATCCATGGTGTTCTCCTTGAAAAACGCCGAGTCTGGTCGCCTGAGCCGTGAGGCGTGTGGGACTTGGCCTTCCCTTGGCCGGCAAGCGCGCCCTGGACGGCAATCGCGCCTGCGCTGGTCGACTGCATCACAAGGAAGGTCGATGAGCGCCGCCTCGTTCATTGGGTGGGTGATCGGGCCCATGGTTCACGTTGGGATCCGTCGATCCATCGAGTCAGACATGAGCGCGCCGCCCCTCCACCCGCACCCCTTCAGAATCACGAAGACGCTTTCGGCTGGGTCACGTGGGTACGGGGTCTATCAGGTGATCGTCGAAGATGGGTACGGCGGGTGCAAGACCCATTTCGACCTGCTCGACAGCTTGGTGAGCTTGACCAGCGGATCCCACGGGCACGGATGCGGCATCGCGATCTCCAAGATGTCGGGGCGAAACGCGCCACCGCCGCGTTGAGGAACGGGCAGCAGGTGCGCCGCCCGATCGGGGCCAGCCAACGCATCGTGTCGAGACTTGAATCGCTTCAAAGTTGCGCGGACAGCAGGGAGGCCAGATGCTCAAGTGCTTTCTCTGACAAGGGGCGCTCGCGCCATTCGTCGAGAGTGATGAGTCTCGACTGCTTCAGATCCGCCTCGAACTGGATCCTTTGCATGGATGCGAACGCTTCATCGTAGATGTTGAGGTTCGCCTCGTCGTTGAGACGAAACGAACGGTTGTCAAAGTTCGTCGAGCCGACCGAGACCAATAACCCGTCGACCGTGAAGACCTTGCAATGGAACATGGTCGGCTGGTATTCGCTGATCTCTGCGCCAGCTTCGAGTAGTGGGCCCCAGGCGGCACGTGACGCGCCGCGAACGGTTTTGGAATCGATGATCGGGCCCGGCGTGATGATGCGCACCCGTACACCACGCTGCATCGCCGCGACAAGGGCCTTGACTGTCAGATCGTCCGGCACGAAATAGGCGCTGGCGAGATCGATGCTCTTCGTCGCCGCGGCGATGGACAGCAGGTACATCAGGTGCATGCTCTCGCTCCCCCCGGAAGGAGAACTGCTGAACATCTGAGCTCGACCGCTACCCATGCTGGCGATCGGCGGAAAGTACCGTTCGCCGTGCAACACGTCGCCCGAAACCTTAATCCAGTTGTCCATGAACACGGCCTGCATCTGGGCGACAACGGGCCCTTCGACCTTGAAGTGGGAATCGCGCCAGTGTTCCGCGTCCTGAGCATCGCCTGTCCATGCGGGGGCGATGCCGACTCCGCCGGTGAAGCCGACACGGCCATCGACCACCAGAAGCTTACGGTGAGTGCGGTTGTTCATGCGGGTGATGTCGTACCAGTTCGGCTTGTGGAACTTGCGGATCTGTACGCCCGCGTCCTCCATCTCCTTCACGAACTCCTCGTTCACCTTTGCGCTGCCGACCCAGTCGAGGAGCACGTGCACCTTGACGCCGGCTCGCGACCGCTCGGACAAGGCATCGGCAAACGCACGCCCGATGTCGCCCGACCAGTAGATGTAGGTTTCGAAAGTGATGCTCTGCCGAGCGCTTCGAATGGCAGCCAGCATGGGAGGGAAGATCCGGTCGCCGTTGTGCAGCGCTTCGAATCGATTGCCCTCCGTGATGGGCGGTCCAAGCATGACGCCGAGAGCTCGCTGGTACTGGGCGTCGTGCAGCGCGTATTCACGGCTCACCTGCTCGTCGAGTTTCTTCTCACCGCCGGTGAAGGCGAGCACAAGTGTGGTCGCGGCCACCGACAGCACGAGCGTCCAAAGGATGACTTGCGTACGATTTCTCAGGGAGTTCATGGTGGCGTGCGACGTGTCTTGTGGTCTTGAGAGGAACGACGCCTCCACGGAAGTTTCGCCCCGAATGTCTGGCCTTTGGCAACCGGCGGGTCTCCAATGTCGGTAGGACGCCGCCGCGAGAGGGTCGGGATGGCACTTCCCACGATCGAGAGAGGACGCGATATTGAGATGAGTGGCATAGAGACCCTCGATGCGACGAATGGCAATACCGACTTCCTCGGGCACTTCATGTATGGAGACTCACGCGTCATGGAGAGGCCAGAGCGCAAACGCTCGCTTTGGCTTGCTCAAGCGGAGTACCGAGGCAGGAGCTTATTGGGAGTTCAAGCCGTAGAGACCGTTCTGCAATATGGGTTTTGACATTCGCTGCCAACGCATCCACCATCAGGTCCTCCTACCCCGAACGAGTGTCGGGTTGCCCGCTTCGGCGGGCTTTTTCTTGCAGAGGACCGCTCCCATCGCAGGCAGGCTCCTAAGTCATCAGACCCGAAAACGACGCTGCGGCGTCAAGACCTCGCCTGATGGGACGACTTCATGAAAGAGGCCGCGGCCGCCGTGCACCTGCTGCCGGAGGGCGTCTCAGCGAGGCCCATGGTGCGCTAGACCCTGGTGCCTGACCTCATGGCGCTGTCCGTCCTGGCCCGACGTGGTCCCAGGCTCGGCCGGCGTCTCCGTCGAGCACCAGGCAAATCCTCGGTCAGAAATCCAAGGGCGCCCTGGAGTGCGGCCGCGCATGCCGGGCGGGCGAGAGTGGAGGCTGGACGACTGGAGGCGCTCTGCGCCATCCTCCGGCAGGAGGCGGCGACCAGGCGCGCGGCGCCGCCGCGAATTCGTGGTGGTCTGAAAGGGACGCGGGAGTGCAATTCGCTGAGCTAGCGTCGGCGCCAAGTCTCGGTTCTGGCGGCGCGGCACGCTGCTGATGAGGACGTCCAAAACCGGCTTGCCTCGCGCCCGTGGACGGCCAGGAACAACGGCCATGGCTGATGCCCAAGTGTTCCGGAGCACGATGACCCGCCCCCGCCTCCTCAGGAGACACCGAAGGTAGACGATGCCGCCCTGCCTTCGAAGGCGCTGGCGATCTCGAGGCCCGGGCCGGCGGGACGCCCGAACGAGATGCCGCGCTTCAGGCGTCAGGCGCTACGCCGGCTGGCGGGCTGGCTCGCATGAAACCAGGCAGTTGAATCACCGCGGCCGCTTGAACCGCACTGCGGGCACCGCACCCGTCCGCCTGACCTTGACCCAGTCGCGGCTGCGCGTGCCGGGCAGGTAGAGGCTGTCGTCCCGCTTGGCAACCAGGCCCTCAAGCTTCAGGCCCAGAACGGCGTCGTTGAAGATGCGCGGGATGTCCGAGTCGAAGTGGCCCACGGCCAGCACGTTGTTGGGGCTGGGGTCGAGCAGCTCGCGGAGGAGTGCTTTGCGCTGGAACAACGGCCGCTGGGTAATGTCGATGCCGTGGTCTACCATGAGGTCGAAGACGGCGTAGGACACGGGGGCGCAGCCTTCGGACCAGCGGCGCCGGCGCGCGCGGTCCTGCAACCGCTTGAAGTCCGACCGGCCGATGTCATCGAAGACGCAGATCTCCCCGTCCGTCACATACGGCCCGCCGCGCACCGCGGCCAGCGACTCGGCCACCTCTGGAAACCAGCGGGTGGCATCGGCGCCGCCGCGCGTGCGCAGCCGACACTGACCGTCTCCAAACAACGCCGTGAGCCGGTACCCGTCATACTTGATCTCGTAGATCCAGCCAGGCGCCGTCAGCGGGAGGGGACGGTGGTCGAGGAGCATCGGCGGGTAGTCATCGAGGTCCATGGGCGAACAGTGCGACGCATGTAGGGCACTGGCTGTCAGCAATAGGCGCATTCTGCTGAATGCAAAGTCGTCGCGCGCGGGTCGAAATGACGTCTTTGTTAGGAGACTCACATGGCAGATGACCCCAAGAAGACCGGTCTCGATCGGAAACTGATCGCCCTGACGGAACCCCACGAGATCCGCAGCTGGACCGAATCGCTCGGCGTCGACGAGAAGACGTTAAAGGCGGCCGTGGCGGCGGTCGGCAACTCAGCGGAGAAGGTGCGCGAGTACCTCCGGAACAAATGACCGGCGGCCGAGCCTCGAGCGCGGGCCCGGGCGGCCCGGCGTTTGAACAGGCCGCCGCATCCTTGAAGGCAACGCCGCGCAAGCCAGTGCGGCGCGCGCCGAAGGAAGGCTCCACCGACAGTGCAGCGAAGGTCACTGCGCTGGGGCAAAAGGCGCTGGCCCGCGCCAAGTCGAAGTCACCCGCCCGCGGTCGTCGACCATAAAAGTTGCACTTAGGGCTTGAGCGCCCGTTTAGCACTTGCTGATCGGACTCGATCAGAAGCTCTGGGGCGAGGAATGGCTCCTCCAATCGAAAGCGCGATCCGGTCAAGAGCAATGGAAGGTGGCAACGAACTGACTCGCGGATCGATTGGCCGAAACGCCTTGATGCGACAACTCGCTGGCCAGCCGCCAAGGCGCCGGCGGCTTCTCCATCCCGAAGTGACCCGCTGCGCCGGGCGCTCGATGCTGCTCGACGTTAGCGCCGTCAAGCTATCGTCAGGGCGGATGCTGCAGGCGTCGCCAGCCATCGACCGGCCAGTCGCTTCGCGCTTGATCCGTATCGCCGCCGTAAACGACGCTGCCTCCTCCAGCGCGTCGGGAAAGGCAGCAGCAGAACTACGAAGGCCCCAAAAGTACTCGACGTTGATGGGTGTCACCCGCCTTGATCTCGACAGCCCGAAGCTGGCGTCCTTCAGGAATCAGCAGATCGACCTCGTGCCCGGTCGCATCGCGGAAAAAGTACATCTCAGCCGAGTCCCTGGTTGAATCGGGTCTTGAGAGCCTCCATGATCACCCGGGTCGCGCGCCACCTGTTCGGCGCTGCGCAACCCCGACAAACCAGCAGGCCAGACCCACGTCGTAAAGGAAAACTTTGGGCTCCAGCCGCTTCGACGTGTTGGTGAACCAGGGGGGCGGGACTTGCACGATGTAGCTGGTGTGGAGCAAATCAAGCCACGCCGGGGCGGTGGCGTGTGAATGACCGGCTTCATTGCCCAGACTCGTGAGATTGACGAGTTGGCCGACGCGCCCGCCACACAGCCGTACGAAGCGCTCGAAGCGCTGAAGGTCGTGGACGGCGGCCAATTGGCGAAGGTCGCGCCCGACGTAGGTCGCGAAATAGTCACCGAGCGCCTGCGAAGGGTCCAGGCTTTGGTCGTGGAGGCGCGGAAAGATGCCCGTCAGGAGCGTTTGTGGCAGCGACTGACCGGGTGCAGGCGCGCAACTTCGGCTAGAGAGAAAGGCAGGGCTCTCGAGTCCGCGGGCTTGCACGCGGCACGGGGTTGTCGTACTTTTCGTGCGACTCGGTGCGTTTGCTTGCAGTCTCTTCGTTTGCGAACACGTCTGGGAAACTCCGGCCTTGTGCATCAGGTTCCCGCCGGGAGCCCAAGATGCCGGCAGTCTCACCCGCCGCCAAGTACGATTCCGTGCAGATGCGCCTTTTCCGACTCCCGATAGCAGCCAGGACACCGCCCCTCATGAGCATCCGCGATCCCCGCACCATTGACCGCAGCCGCAAGGCCGCCGCAGGCGCCGCTATCGGCATCGCCTTGTGCGCTGCCGCTGTCGGTTGCACTGGCCGTGACGATCGATATACGCTGTACCGTGATAGCGTGGTAGACCCCACCCAGCGCGTCCATGTCGCGACCTTTGACGCGGCCGACGGCGACGCATACAACCGCGATAACTGCGAAGCGGCAAGGGCCGTGTTCCAGGCCCACCCTGATATCAGAACCAAGTTCTGGTGCGAGAAAGGGCACTTCAAGAAATAGTCGCGCGGCGGATCCGAGCGCCCGGACAGACGAGCGCCTCGATGCCGACGATGAGCACGCGTGCGCAGCGAAAGCACTTGGCTCCGAGCACCGGGGCCGCACGACCAGTGGCAGCGCAGGCCCTACTTCTCCCCGGCCCTTTCGGTCAGCGTCCTGACCATCTGCTGCAAGATTGCCATCAATGCGGCGCCCGTGAGGCCGAACATCAGCACGCCGTTCGCGGCCTCGAGCGGGCCGAGCAGCTTCCAGCGCTTGGTCATCACCACGTCACCGTAGCCGAGCGAGCTGAAGTTCACCGCGGAGTGGTACACCGCCTCGTACAACTCGCTGAACTCGCCCAGCACGATGAACAGCGATCCCCAGATCATGATCTGGAGGAAGTTGCCTAGCACCAGTACAACCATCACGGCCAGCAGCGAGCGGATCTGGACGAAGGGTCCTGCGACGGCGGTCTCGCGGTTCGATTGGCGGTAGTAGTAGCGAACGCTCCAGAAGGTGAAGGCCGCCTGCAGTACCAGGCACAGCAGGACGGTCGGCAGCCCGATCGCGAGATTGATCAGCATCGCGTGATTCCTCCGCTCAGCTCCGTTTGAAGAACAGCGTGTCGAGCACGGGGTCGTTGAAGTTGCGCCACCACTGCGGCATCGCGCCCTGGCGCGGGCGCTGGAGGTCGGCGGCGAGGGCATCGATTGAACCGCTGCTCCCGCCGGACAGCCAGGGGACGCGGGGGCGCTCGAAATCAGGGCCCACGGTCGTGCAGCCTCCGAGCGTCGCGGCGGCGGCACCGGCCAAGGCCTGGGCTCGCAAGCTCGACCCCCTCGAAGGCATCGCGGGCATCGGTTCAAGAGACGATCGGCAACTCGCCCTCCAATTCGGCGATGTCGACGATGTCGGGGTCGGTCGCCACCCACCGCATGAGGATCTGGTAGCCCAGACTCAGTGCCGTGGCGCCGAGGAACATGCCCAGGATGCCGGCGCCCGCCAAGCCGCCCAGCGCACCGATCAGCACCACCGGCATGGGCGCATCGACGCCCCGGCCCAGCAGCAGCGGCTTCAGCACGTTGTCGAGCATGCCGGCGACCAGAAGAAGCGCCGTATCGACGACGGCCGGCACGGTCTCGTAGTCTTTGCTAAGCCAGACGTAGGCAATCACCGGCACGGTGACCAGCAGCGCCGGCACCTGCGCGACGCCCAGCACCAGCACGATCACGGCCAGCACGCCGGCGAAGGGAACCTCGGCAAGGATCATGATGATGCCCACAGCCATCGCCTGGATGAAGGCCACGCCGACGACGCCCAGCGCCACTGCGCGAATGGTCGAGGTGCCCAGAACAGCGAACTCCTCGCCTCGCCGGCTGCCGACAATGCGCCCGAGGATGGACTGGGCGGCTTTGGCACCCGACTCACCAAAGGCCATGATGATGCCGGCGATGATGAACGAAAACATGAAGAGCAGTATGGTTCCGCCGATGCTCGCCACCATCCCCAGCGCCTTGGCGGCCAGTTCGCCGAGTTCCGGCTGCATCCTCTGAATGACCGCTGGCATGTCCGTATGCGCAAGCGACCAGAAGCCATGGAGCTTCGGGCCAACGACTGGCAATTCGGCGACGCGCGCCGGCGGCGCGGGAACCGCAAACGCGTTGGCTCTTACGCGCTCGATCGTCCCGTGGACCGAATCGCCCATCGAGCCAAACACCACCGCCGTAGGCACGACGATCAGCGCAATGCCGCCGAGCACGAGCAAGGTGGCTGCCAGCCCCTGCTTGCCGCCCAGCTTGCGGGCTAGCGCCTGATGGCCCGGATAGATCGTCACGGCCAGGATCAGCGCCCAGGCCATCATCGTGATGAATGGCGCGAAGATCCGATAGCACAGCAGCGTCAGGGCCAGGACCAGACCAACCCGGATGTACACATCCATGAGCTTCCTGGACAGCCGGGTTTCGAGGACGAGATCGGGCCTTGCGAGCATGTTCATGGGTCGACCTTCGAAAAGTAGACGACGTAGGAATTTTCCTGAGTTTCCTTGCCTTCGAGTTGACGACTCTCAACACCGCGGTATTCATCCCTGCCTGGGCGCGCGCAGTTCCCGGCAATCAGGCGCGATCCAGGGACCGCCGCGATGGCTCAAGGAACGGCCGCGTTGATCTATTGGCGTTTACGTCAGACGCGGCGCCAGGTCGAGGTGCTGCCAGTCATCGACCACCGTGGTTGCGAACTCTCAGGTGCCGCAGCCGGCTTCCGACGCCGTAGCGCGCGCCGCGGACGATAGCGGCGTCGACATCGTCGGACGTTCGCGCATACTGGTCATGAAGCGCGAGTAGCGCGAGTCGGCCGACATCCTGTTGACTGCCGCCGTCAGCGCGTCCTTGGGGTCGTGTGGATTTCGCGCACGGTCACATTCCGTGCGTCGCAGTGTCGCCAGAAGCGCCGGGTCCGCAAGGGTGTGGCTTGTATATGGCTACGACCCGTCTCGGTCACTCCTTCTGGCCGAGCACCTCGCGGGAATGCCGCGCAATCATCAATTCTTCGTTCGAGGGGGACCCACGCCGCCACCTTGCTCGACGCCGTGCTGATGAGCGGCTCATCCGCGAGATCCGCCGCCGAGTCGAGTTCCGCTCCGAGCTAGGCGGCTTCGCGGCACAGGCGCTCGCGCAGCACCGCTGCATGTCCGCCGATGCCCGCGGTGAACATGAGAGCATCAATACCCGGCGCCGCCGCGACGAGCGAGCCGCGTTCGCGGCCGATTCGGTAGACATAGAGGTCGCTGGCGAAGCGGGAGCGCGCGTCATCGCTGGCCAGCAGGGCTCGCATTTCGCTCGAGAAACCCGACGCGCCCAGCAGGCCGGACACCTTGTAGATCAGGTCCTGGGTCGCACGCGCAACCATTCGCAGCTCGTCCATCAGGTAGAGGATCACGCCGGGGTCGGGTTCAGGTTGCCGCAGCGCGTGCCCATCGGCAGCCCGTCGACGGCATGAACCTCTCATAGTACTGGCGAGACTCCGTCCGGCGGCCATGGCACACCTGCTGGCGCCATTGCCCAGGTGCGCGACGGTGGTGCGGCCCGCCGCTGCTCTCGGGTCGACTGGGCCAGAACGCTCGCGATGTACTTTAGGACAGACCGTGGAATCCTAATCGCCGCACGCCGAGCCGCGTGAACGAAGCCGGCAGGGCAACGGCTTGGCCCGACTCGGGCTGCGAGCGATGGAACGCGGTGTCGACGCAGGCCACCTGGGGCATCCGGCCGCTGCTGCGCGAGGATCTGTATGGGCTTGAGGTCGTGCGGCAGGTACAGAGGCGCCAGGGGGATTCGGCTTGGTGCGCTCGGAGACCACGTCCGTGTGATCCGTACCGCCTGAGAGAACGCGATTCCGCCGTGCTCGACCCGGTGGCCGACCGCGGACCGGGCATAGCCCACGTTGTGGGTGCGCGCTTCCTCCCGCCCCAGGGCGCGCGCCAGGTCGATGGCCTTCTGCACGATGTCCATCTTGTCCCAGCATCGGCGCGATGCACACTGTCGGGCGCATCGACGATCGGAATGCCGGCGATGTCCACATTGAAAGTCCTTGCCGCAGCTTCGATCAGGGCACGCGGACCGACGACGATCGGTGCGATCAAGCCCAGCCTCATCGCCTCTCGCATGCCTTCGGGTGAACTTTGGTCGAAAGGGGTGCACTACGGGCGTCGGTGTGGCGGCAGCGCCTCGCAGGCTTCTATCAGGCGATCGTACTTTTCTTGCCTCGCGCTCATGGTCGCTCCTTCCTGCGTGCCCGGAACCTCAATAGGGCGGATTCACCATCACGAATTGAGACCCCTGAGGCTGATACCACTGGCTGCCGCATTGCTGGTACACCATGCCGCCGTAGTTGACGGGGACGCAGTTGGCCGGCACGGAGCGCACGACGGAGCCGACCACTGCCGAGGTCACGGCGACAGCGGCCCCAACGGCCACCGCACCCGCTACAGGATGGTAGTCATTGTCCCACCCGCCACAGCAATTGTTGTTGCCGCTGACGTTGACGTTGACGCTCCGATTGGCATTGACGTTTGTGTTGCGATTGGCATTGACGTTGGCACTGCGATTGCTGTTGACATTGTTCACGCTGGTGCTGCGGACGTCGTTGGTCCGCACGTCGGCCCTGTTGTTGTTGATCTGGGCAGCCTGCCTGCCTGCGCCAGACGATGCAGCCCCAGTGCCACCGGCGCGAGCACCGCCGCCCGCGGCGTTCGCGCGGGCACCACCGCCCCCTCCTCCTGCGCCCGCGCTTGCGCGAGCACCTCCACCACCTCCTGCGCCTCTCCCTCCTCCGCTGCCGTCGCGCGCCGCCTCGGCCGCAGGGGTCAACGCAAGACTCAGAAGAAACAGTACGCCTGCGGGAACCGCAAGCACCCTGCTGAATGATCGCCTCATGGTTACCCCTCCCCTACCTGGCCTTGACCGGGACAATTTCGATGCGCGTCGCACCCTTCGGTGGCTTGAACTTGAACGTCGCTTCATTGAACGACGGATCCACCTTCCATTCGATGAGACTGATCGATTGCGGGCGCGCATCGTCACCGCGATTGGTGATCACGAGCTTGAGCGGCAATGGTTTTCCGCCGGTCGCGATCCATATCTGCCAATCGAAGTCGCCCTGGCGAAACGCGTAGTGGTCGCAGAGACTGTTTCCGATAATGTCCTGCCCGGCATTCATGGCCGACTCGATCTTGTCGACCGGCGCCGCGGGGGTACCCCACGTGAACAGATCGGACATGGGAACCTCGACACCGTATTGCACTTCGAGCTGGTCGACGAGCACGCTGTTGGGCCCGGAGAACTCGACGGTCGAGTAGTATTTTTGAGCGGGCGCGTACAGCGTGACCGTCTTGCCGTCATAGAGGATTTCGCGCTCTGAGCGAGCGCTCCACATACGGGCGCGCAGCTTGCTCGGACGCGCCGCCTCGACCGTAGCCGATGCGGTGTGCATCAGTTTCTGGCCATCGCTCAGCACTCGTTCGGCCGTCAGCGACGTCGATGTCCGGAAGCGATCCAGCGTCTGCAGGTAGGCGCCCATGTCCTTGAGGGCCTGGATTGACGCCGGGTCGACGGCGTTGCCGGCGGGCGGGGCAGCAGGGGCTGACGCGGTTTGTGCGATGACAGGTGCCGTCAGCACCAGCGCGAGCACGGAGGCTGCGAGTCTTCCGGTGTTCATTGGTACTCCTTGAGGGATGCGTGCCCTCCCCGGCGCCCTTCTCACGTTGATGCGCTTGTCAGTCGATCGAGAGCGCCACTGCTTCGGTGTAGGTGGCGTGGACTTGATCGCCGACCTTGATCATCTTCAGTTGATCTGGATCTCGCACTTTCAGGTCGACCTCATACTCCGTCCCGCGCAGCGTGATCATCTTGGTCTTTCGGTTCACGGCGACCACATTCGCAGTGACTTCGACTTGCCTGCCCAACGACCCGCCCGGGCGTTCACCTTTCACGGTCCTGCTGCCGGTCACAGGAGAGTCGACCCTGCTGCGTATTTCATTGCCGTCCTTCACCAACGTGAGCGTCAAGGCCTGCGCGTAGCGGACCGTGACCCGGTCGCCCACCTTGACCTGTTCGAGGTTGCGCGCCTCAGGGCCGACGGCCAGCGGGATCAGCTTGCCAGTCGCATCCTTGACGGTGACATGGCGAGTCTGGAGATCGATGGCCTCGACGACACCAGTGACCTTGACCAATTCCTTGATGGTTCCTGTGCCGGGCTTGGTCGAAGCGGTGATCTCGGTCCCGGATTGGTCTTTCGAGAAGGCGACAGGCAGCAACGTGCCGAGCACCACCGAGACCGTGAGCGATGTGAGGAGCTTCATGCGAATTCCTTTCCCGAAGTGGACAGCCACGCCGGAATTTTGGGCGTCTGTGCGGCCTCCACATTGACTTTCGTCAATCCACGGGAACTATCCAGCCATGCCGCACCGGTGTGTCAAAGAGAGCCTGCGCCACAAAAGTCAGCGGCCCTCGCAGTCGATGCGGATGTTGGAGTAGCTTCCCACCGCCATGGTGCCGGTGTTGTCCGTGTCGGTCATCACGGCGACACCCGACACTGGGCCGGGGTCGGCGCCATAAGCCTTCTTGTAGTCGTCAGCAAGATTGCGCCGAACCGATTGCCAGCGGCCCAGGTCGCCTGACCCTGAGGAGACGGCAAGCATCTTGACCCGGCTCGTGTGCGCAGAGGGGATCAACGTGCCAACCGGGACCTGATCGGTCCAGATGTACATCAGCACGGCATAGGGTATTTCACGCCCGGTCAGATTCTTCGCCCGACTGAATCGCTTTCGCTCCGCCTCGGAGAGGCTGGCGATATCGCCGTCGAAGGCCACCAGCACACGCAGTGGCGCGTCCTCGCGGTCCTTGTCGCGGTTGTCAGCGCCCGCAATCAATGCGTCGGTCTTCCATTCCCAGTTGAGGGTCATGGACGGGCGCAGCGAGGGCTTGAGCCGCGCCACGAATAGCGAGGCAGAACGGTCTGCGGTGGCACGCAGTACCACTGAGCGATCGCCCTCGTGCACAACGTCGTATTTCGTGTCACGCTTCAACTTGGATAGAGGAACGTGCGTCCAGGCCGCGCTCTTGTCATCGAATGCGAGATCGCGGGACCGGCAAGGCGATCCCGGGTCTGGCGTCGCGGCAATGGCCGTCACGAAAACCGTCGACATCAACGTCACAAGGACGCGCGGGGATTTGGTCACGGGATCGACATCCGTCAGTACTTGATGTCTCGCTTCTCCTGCCGACCGTCTTGCTTCGTGTTGCGCTTGTCCTGCCGGCACGCGGCGTTGCTCTTCTGGTTTTCGGCCCGGCAGTCCACCTTGTCCGACCGGGCGTCCTGTTTGGTGGCCTGATTGGCACTCCTGCCCTGTTGTCGCTGTTGCGACTGATCGGTGGCCAGGGCAACGCTCGAAAGCGCCAGGAGCACGGCTGCGGCCAACAAGCCAGCGGGCCGGCTCCAAAGTCCATATCCTTCGACCATTTAAATTCTCCTTTTCTTTCGATTGCGACAGTGGTTGTCCCGGGGTTCCATGACGACCTCGAAGAGAAGCAGTGAGACACACTCGACGCCGCTTTGGGGGGAAAGCCGGCGGACAGCAATTGTCTTTCCCTCGCAGATCCGCGCATTGACGTTTGTCAGTCAACGCGGGTACTGGAGACTTGATTTGACGCCAGTCCACGGGCGGGCGCGTCTTCTACTCGACATCCAGCATGGACCACGAACTCACTGGAAGTTGCTGAAGCGCAACTCGAGCCACCCGATCGCCGTATCAATTGAAACTGAAGGTATTGCGCCCACTCGCAGGTCAACTCACCGACCCTTGACAAGGCGAGGAAGTCCAACCGCCCGGACCACGTTCGCATCCGGGCCGTACGACTACAGCCGCTGGCACATCACCTGTTCGGCGCCTGCTTCAGTCATATACGCCGTTTCTTCGGCTTGCCTATCTATCCTTCGGCATATTGGCCTCGATCGAAGGTCACACCAAAACTGACCGCTCCATAACTCCGTGAGGAGGCTTTCATGTTCCACCGACGCACCCTTGCCGCTTGCTGCGCGCTAGCCGTCCCGTACGGGGCCTGCCTTGCGCAGACCACGTTCAGCGCCGAGCAGTACTTCGACGACCGCTGGTACATCACGCCCTTCGGCAGCTATGTCCATCCGGACGGTGACCGCAACGCCGACAACGGCTGGGGCGGCGGCTTGGCCGTCGGCAAGCCCATCAGTCCCAGCTGGAACATCGAGCTGCGCGGCCAGTACGAGGAACTCGACGGCAAGTTCGGCACCGGCTTCGGCGCCTTCAACAGCACCGACAAATACAAGAACTGGAGCGGCACGCTCGAT
>NZ_JASZYT010000013.1 GCF_030316765.1 Variovorax saccharolyticus | reverse complement strand
TACAACGAAAAGCGGATCAAGATCTCCCTTGGCTCGCTCAGCCCCGTCGAATACCGGGGGAGCCTTGGACTTGCGGCATAAAACCAGTCCAAGTTTTTATCCGCACCCCCGTTAGTGGGTCATTTCTGGATGGAAATCAACACAGAAAGATGCCCGCTTGCCCAAAGCGCCTTTGCTGGCGCGGGTCTGGGCACGTCGGCACACCGTCGGTAGCGCTTCCCCAGGGTGGCCAACGACGGCGATGTACTGTCCGACAGCCTGAATTGGTCGGTCATGCCCACGTATTTCTATCGCTTCGTCGGTCTGGAAGCCCTGCCGGGTCGTCTAACTGATTTCGACAGCCGTTCTTCCAGTTCCGTACCGGCGACTTCGAAGCGATTCGCCAGCGGGGTCCGGGGTGTGAATTCGGTGTGTTCCCCGCAGACTTCGATGGGGTTTTCCGCCAACACAAAGTTTGGTCACGCTGGGTTAGCTTAGTAACATCGAAGCATCGAAACATTGGAAGACAGAGATGAGTCTCTCGGACAGCATTGCGTTCAACATGACGAACGCCCTCGATGCAGGCATGAGCGCCTTTGCCGACCGGATGGACCGGATCCGCGACCAGCGCGAGGCGCGCGAGCGGGCCATCTATGAAAGTGCCAACGAGATGGCTGCCCTCTTCACCGCCAGGCGCAAGGAGGCCGCGGGCCACGAGGACTGGATCGAGCATGCGCGCCGAGTGCGCACCAACGTCATGCGCAAGCAGTTCGAGGCCCACCGCGAGGAGTACGCGTTGCGCACGGCGCGCGAGGATGCGGCTGACACTTTTGCGATGCGCTCGGCGCTCGTGCAGGAGTTGCGAGACAGCCTGGACTTCTACACCGCCACCTGCGACGGACTGGCCGAGATGTTCGCGGAACTGGAGCGGGAGCTGATCGAGCGTGACATGCACTGCGATCCGGAGTGGGTCGCCGCGGCCATGACCGAGATTGCCGATGCCTTTGTTGCAATGCCCTGGGTCAATGCACCGTATCCGCGGGCCCAGCCGAGACGCCTCGCGCCGCACGCGTTCTCCGCGTGGCCGGATGAGGAGTTTCCGCGGCAGCCCACCTACGTGCCAGTCGTCGCGAAAGAAGGCATGCTGGTGTCCAAATACAACCATCAGTTGGCGATGTCCTATGCCAACTGGCTCGATGAGATGAAGCCGGTGAGGAACGCGCGCCTGAAGATCATGGAGGAAATCCAGGAGCTCGTGCGCGATCGGGAGGAACGCACCCACCACCTGAACCACCAGATCACGCTGGGCAAGGCGCAGGCGGAGTTCGACCAGGCCTATGCGCGCTACCTGGAAACGGTCATCGATGGCTTGCGCGAGAGCATCCGCACTCAGCAGGGCTGGGGGTTCGCCTGGTCTCAGCTGTATGAGTGGTTGTTGGATCAAGCCGCCAAGGTGCCCGGGATGGAAGGCTCCCAACACCTGGATGCGGCGGCGCGGGCGGTGCTGATGGACAAGCAGTTTCGACACGCATGGGCGAAGATCCTGGCTCACGAACCGCTGGTGGCGCCCACCAAGCATGCGGGGTTGGTGGAGATGCGCGCCGCCTGAGCGGGCGCAGGCGCTGCGACTAGCCCGGCCGCCGGGTGCGAGCGCTGCGGGCGGGGTGTACGGAGCTGGTGTTCAGGAAGCTGCCAAATTTGGAGTGCCCGGAAAGCCTGCTCGAAGTGCAGTTGAGCGCGGACAGTGCCGTTCTAAGTTGGGGCGAGGGTCCGGCCGCCCAGACAGCGGCGATCCCCCTCGACGAATACCAGCGTTACGTCGCCAAGGGCCTGAACGAGAAGGCCTGAACTCGCGCGGCCTAATAGCAACCGTCTCCTCCGTTTGGTTAATCGGCAAGGGGGTGGCCGCGAAATCGGATCGCCTGCCGGCGGGACGAAAAAAAGCCGCTCGTGCGCGGCGTGCCGCGCCGAGGGCAGAGAACTTCTCTACTTCTAGTCGGCGAAATCTAACTAATCCGAGGAGCGGGCATCTACCGCGGACCTTGGTCAAAGGCAACCGGCCTCACTGCGGCGTGCCGGTCTTGTCCTTCGGATTGGTCGGTACGTCCGGCCTTTCACCCTTCGCACCCAGTTGAGGCTTGAGCTCGTTCTTCGTGGGCTTCACCTCGGCTCGGGTCATGGCGCCGGTTTTCTCCGGCGCGTTGGGCTGGTTGTCGGTCATGGTCGAGGGCTCACCCTTAGGAACATCAGTGTTCGCCGGGCTCCGGTTCTCCGCTCGCGCTTCGGCTTTGACCGCTTCGCGTGAAGCGGGCGCGCTGCCGTCTGGCCGTTGAGTCGGGTTAGGCACGCCAGCTGGTGTCTTGGTGCTGGCTTGGCCGCCCTTGGCGGGATCGGGTGCAGCCGGTACAGAGGTAATTTGAGCAAGGCTCGCGGTGGTCAGAAATCCCGCCAGCGCTGTGGCGATGGTGATGGTGATGGAACTTGGCTTCATCGATGTCTCCTGGTTGAGAAGATTCGACTGTGGGCGTGGCGCGCCTCCTGTCCGTCGGGAAGCAGCGCCGGGGTCTGTAGGTGGCGGATCACGGCCGCTAATTTGTTTAGCGGACCGAGCGACCGATCGGCGCTTTAAAGGGCGCTGGGTGAGCACCAGGCCGACGCGGTGATCGGCCCGGCGACAAACACCTCGACCGGCGCCAGCTTGAGCAGCTGCTCCGCCTCCAAGAGTTTGCCCTCCCGAATGGTGGAAGTAGAGCGGCGCGCCTTTATGGCATTTGACGCGCTTTCCGTATTAAAAATTGCACCCAGTACGTCGCAGGAAGCGCCGTCGCGACCCTCTCGCGGCGGCGTCCTACCGAAATTGGTGACCCCCCGGCCGCCAAAGTTGGCATTCGGGGCGCGCGAACTTTCTGCACGTGCTGACGTTTGGCAATCTTCTTCACAAAGCAGATGTGAGCCTTGGTCTTGGCTCGCGCGTTGGATGAAGCAGGGGCGGATTTCGTCCTTTGCCTGGGGTATCAATGAGATCGCTCTGTCTTCATCGCAGTGTCCGCTTGGGCGCCATTGGCCGCGGCATCAGCTTTTGCGGCCCGAGCTCAGCGGTTCTTGGGGCCACTGCACGGGGCGCGGCTATCGAAAGAGGCGTTTTCCGCACTCGGGGGCCCACTTCTGTCCCGAGCCAATGCTCACGGCGCTTCGGCAGAGGATCTGCGACAGCGCGGGTCCTCGTCGAATACATACTCGCCGCGACGCGCCGCCCTGCGTTGTCGGTCGGAGGTCGTAAGCGAACAAGCTCCAAAGACACGTCGGCACCTATTGCCCGCCCCCTAGGTTGAGTCTGAGATGGCACGGCACGAAATCGTTGAGCTCATGTCCCGACTGGCACGTGAAGGGCGCGCGCTCCCATTCAGCGACGCGATTTCATGCCTGGCCGAGTTAATAGTCAGGCTTCAACCAACGCTCGACAGCGCAGACTACGACACGCTGCTTCTTGTTGGCGCGTCCGTTTGGCGATGTATACCATTTGAGCAGGGGCGCCACGGAGCAGGCCTTGGGTCGGGCGGTACGGGATAGGACACCAACAGAAGCGGAGCATCGCGAAGATCTCCTCGACGAGATAGGTACCCGGGGTCCACGCTTGTAGGAACTCAGCGAAGATTTCAGTAGCCCCGAGGGGAGCCGCTCCAAGCAAGATGCTACTTTTCAGTGGTTTCGCGCAGGCAAGATTTTAGTTTCCTACATAAGGTCGTCGGCCCGGTCAACGTAGGCGCAGGGTTGAGGTCGCCCTACGGTCAAACCGGCTGTGGACAAACGCTATTTGGCCATGCTCCCTTCTTGAAGCGCTTTTAATCCGTTGGTCACAAGTTCGAATCTTGTACGTCCTACTAGAAACCCAGTGACAGCTATAGAAAGCCTGCTACAAAAAACGTAGCGGGCCTTTTACTTCTGCCGACATATCCACTCCGTCTCCACTTTTTCAACGAATGCCCGCAGGGGAGCGGCGGAAAACTTCTCTGCCGACGGTGCTGATCCTGCCCGATGGACGGCCTAAGATCGCGATGCGCGCCGGTCGTGACCAGCGTTTGCACTACCTGCGGGTAAGCCGAAGATCAGGACAACAGCGCACCGCGGCATGCGTTCGGCTGTTAGGCAGCAGGCGGCACCTCGGGTGCCGTTTGTCTTTCCCCGGTCCTTTTTGGCTGGCGCAACGGCCATTTCTTCACGAACCCCCGGGTTGCTGGTCGCTTGCCTGGGGCGCGCACCTGGGTGCGCCGCTAACAATCGGGCGATGGACGACCAGAACGACATCGACCCGGGCCTTCTTCCCTTCGACGCCTTTGAGAGGGCAACGGAGCCCGCTCCAGTGCTGAAGGGGCCAAAGCGCCAGCACTACCTTCCAAGGTTCTATCTGGAGGGGTTCGCCGACGACGACGGGCTGGTCGCGCTTTTCGATCAGAAGGAAAACGAAGTTCGCCTGCAGCAGCCCGTGAACACCGCCGTCATCGGGCACTTCTACACGATGGAAGATGAACAGGGCAGGCAGCGCTTCGAAATTGAAGAAATGCTTTCGAAGGTCGAAGGCGCAGCAAAGCCAGTCATTGACAAGCTGACCGCTCGCGAATCGATCACTGATCAGGAACGCGCTGATCTTGCGGCATTCGTCGCCCTTGCTGCCATGCGCACCCCCGCCCGCGTCGACAACATCCAGAAGATGATGGGCGACGCGATGCGGCAGGTGAACAAGGTCATGTTTTCCAACACGCGGCAGGTCAAGACCCAGCTGCAACGGCACCCTGAATATCAGAACCTGGGCGACGACGAGATGAACAAGCAGGCCAAAGATTTGGTGGCCTTTGTGCAAGGCGGCGAGTACGAAATCGAAACCAATGAAAAGTGGGCCCTCCAGACCAGCATCCAGACGGCGATGGAGATGATGCCAATGTTCGCGGCGCGCGACTGGATCGTCGAGCATTGCGCCAATCCGAAGAAATCATTCGTGACCGCAGACGCGCCGGTCCTCCTTCAAGGTACAGGCCCACAGGACAGCGGCTTCTTGCGGGGCGTCGGCTTCGGAAGCGCGAATGCGTTGATAGCGTTTCCCCTCAACGCATCCGCTGTGCTGCTACTTCTCGGTAACGGTGGTTCCCTGCAATACGTCAATGTGGACCAGGAACGCGTCCGCACAGTCAACTTGGCGATCGCCTCGCGATGCTTTCGCTTCGTCGTCGGCAGGCACGCTCGACTTGTTGATTCGCTCGCCAAAGATTTAAATCTTGCGAAACGAGACGCTGGCCGGAACGATTGAAAAAGCGGGTCGGCCCTTCAGCGAAGGTGGATCACGGTCGCCCCGTCGCGCTGGGTGCATTGCCAAACCTTCCGGTCGGGATCCTGCGTCACGACGGGGACCGGGACGAAACTGGTGTTCGCGGCGCTGCCCGTCATCTTGGGCACGAAAGTCATTTCGATGTTGATGTCCCCGCGCTGACTGGCGACGACGTGGCAATCGTTCTCGGCGACGTAGGCCTTCCACAGCCGGCGGTTCTCCAGGCCCTTCGCGATCGCCCAGACGCACATGACGACGGTGACCAACACGAACGCGCCCGCGATGACGAAAGGTCCGTAGCGGTCGAATTTGGAATCCGGTGGGCCCATGCCCGGATGGTAGCGGCGGATGCGACCCGCCCACCGGGAAGCTGGTGTCAAATTCGGAGCCATGATGGACATCATCGAACCTACGGAGGCGAACACGACGAATGCATGGCGCTACAGCGAGGGCATGCCGGTGGATCGCAAGGCATGGCTGGCGGCACCCGGCTCGTTCGCTGGGATGGCGGCCGCGGCGGTGGCGGCGGCAAGTGCGCCGCACCTTCGGGCAAAACCCGGGCGCGAAGGCCCATGCGTGGGGCATTGGCAGCCGATTTTTTCGTTCACGGTGCCCCGCGTCGTCGGTGATGCTCTGTTCAACGGGCCATACGGGTTGAGGGCGCAGTACTGGCGCAGCCCGGCTTGCGGACTAGCTGCCAACGCAGCGTTGGTGCAGTTGCTGGTCGCGTCGGGGCGTCACAATAGGGCGCATTCAGGTGCATGAGTACCTTGTATGGCACGCATAAAACCTCGATAATGCTTTCTATGGCAAGCATCGAGAACCCAATCCCCGACGCCGTCGTCGACCGCATCCAGCGACTCGGCCGGCGTATTCGCGACGCCCGAACGCGTCGACGGCTGCGCCGCGAAGACTTCGCGCAGCGTGCAGGTGTTTCTCGCTCGACGATGGAAGCGATCGAACGGGGCGAGGTCAGCACAGGTATCGGCGCATACGTCAAGGCGCTGTGGGCGCTCGGCCTCGACCAAGAGCTCGATCTCCTCGCTGACCCTGGCCTAGATCGCGACGGCTTGGCACTGGAGCTCTCGGCGCAGACCAAGCGGGTGCGAGTGCGAACAAAGGTCGACAATGACTTCTAGTCGAGACCAGCCCCCGCCGAATCAGGCATACGTGTGGGTGTATCTCCCGGGTGACGTGCATCCGACGCTGTGCGGGCGATTCAACAACGACAGGACAGCCGCAGGCGGCGTCGGCAAGTTTGTCTACGCCAAATCCTATCTGAGCCAGTCCCACGCACGTTCGATCGATCCGGTGCTGCTTCCGCTTCGGGACGGCGAGCATTCGACGACTGCGCAGCTGGGATTTTTCGGCGTCTTCGTCGACGCATCGCCCGACGATTGGGGCCGCGGGGTGATCGACCTGATGTACGGCAAACCGGACTCGCCAGTCGGCTACCTGCTGCGCAGCCAGGGCGACAGGGTCGGGAACCTCGATTTCAGCGAAGCGCCAGATGTGCCGCCAGTGCAGCGAGGCCTTCCGGGGCGCGACGTGCTGAAGGCCGCGGTCGGTGTGCTCGCCGGGATCGAAAGGGGCCGCAAGGAGGACCCATCGCTCGAGAACTGGGTCCGACCGAACACGGCGATGGGGGGGGCCCGGCCAAAGCTGACGATCGCGGACGAGGCCTTCCAGTGGCTGGCGAAGTTTCCATCTCGCCACGACGACCCGGAGGTTTCGGTGGCGCGGCTCGAGCACGCCCTGCACGCACTCGCTCGGCACTGCGGGATTGAGACCGTGGATTCGGAGCTCATCATGGTCGACGGCGCCGACTTGCTTCTCGTGAAGCGATTCGACCGGACGGCCGTCAAAAAAGAGGATGGCTTGACGGCGTGGAGCCGCGACGGATTCGTGAGCGCCCGCACGGTCCTTAGGTCCTCAGGTGTCAACGAGAACTCCTACACCGGCAGCTATCCCGGCCTGGCGCGCGATCTGACGCGTTGGAGTGCCAAGCCAGTTGCGGACAAACGCGAGCTGTTCAGCCGTATGGTGTTCAACTGCGTCGTGTCAAACACGGACGACCACGACCGCAACCACGGTTTCGTCGCCGACGAGATGGGAGAAGGCTTCCGGTTGTCGGGCGCGTACGACATGGTTCCTCGGATCCCGACAACGCAGCGGCGTGTCCAGGCCATGCGTGTAGGCGACGACGCGCAACCGACGCGCGACAACATCCTCAGCGAATGCGAAAGCTTCGACCTTTCAAAGGCCCAAGCAGGAGAAATTCACGACAGCATCCAGGCCACCGTGCGACAGAACTGGCGAGAGTGCTTCGACCACAGCGGGCTGAGTGAGGCGGCCATGGAGAAGTTCGCCAGTTGCTTTCCACCGTCCCTCAAGCAGGTCCTCAGCCAGGCGGTTCGAACTGGCCTGGCGGATGTTGAAGGGGGCGACAGTGGCTCACAAGAAGGACGCCCGGGGGGCGGGTGAGTCTCTGAGCGTGCACCGATAGGCGAATCGTGAATTTCTGCGCGCCTGCCCTTACGGGAACGAACTTCGGCATGCCAGACTTCTCGTATCAACAACTCTCAGAATCTTGATCGATGAGCTCGAAGTCCCTCGCGTTGGTTGCCCTGTCCTCCCTCTGTTTTGCTGGCTGCGCGGTCCAACCCCGCGCCGCGGCCCCTGCACCCGCCGCGCCGGTAGCAACGCCTGCCCCTGCTCCCGCTCCCGCACCGGCACCCACAAAGGCAGAGGTTTCGAAGAATGGTCGCCAGAAGGCGGCCGCGGCGACGGATGCGCTGGACTACGCGGCGGTAAAACGAGCTTCGAGAAAGGGCTACGACGGCATGACCGCGATCCACAAGAGGACGGTCAAGTTGGATGCGAAGAACATGGACAAAAACGGCTACTTCACCATGAAGCGCTCCGACAACATCTTCTTCAACTGCGAGTCGCGCGCGCCTGGTTTCAAGCCTGGCCCGATGACCGGCACGATCAGCACCTCTGAGTTTTTTGATGATGGCTCCAAGGCCCACTCCATCGGACTTGCGAACTGCGCACCCGCTTGATCGGATGGCGAGGCAGCGCGTCGATATCGACGAAGAGATCGCGCGGCATCCGTAGCCGCCCTTGATCGAGTAGATCGAAGTCACGTTGGTCTCGCGGGGCCACTCTACGTCCTGCAGTGCCATCTCGAGAAAGGACTCCATGGCGGCCTTGTCGCGGAAGATGCCGACCTCGATCAGCTCGCGCTGCTGATTTATCTCGCCTGCGAACTGTCGCTTGGCGCCGTTCCATTCAAGCACCCCCAGGCTCGCCTTGCCGCGCCGCCCTGCTCTCGAGGTGCCGCCTATGCCAAAAGAAGTGGATGACAGGGGCGGTCATTGACCTCAGACTGCGGGCTCAAGAACAAGCGTCGCGCACGCCGAGGAGACGGATATGAGCGATTGGGGCAGACTCGAATCCCTCATGATCGGACTCCGAACGGAGATCGCGAAGTCCTCTGACCCACGGGTGTTGGCGCTCGACCAGCACGCCGCGAAGGTCGCTCAAGACGTGGTCACGGCAAAAAATGCTGGGAACGATGCCGCTTTCGATCAGTTCGACGTCGCAGTGAGGAATCTGTGGGCGGACGTGCAGCGGCCGGTGGGCAGTGTGGCGAAAGAGTCCAAGTTGGGAATGATGGGTGGCATGGCGGGCGTCGCCGCCGTGATTATTGGCACCACCCTGTTGCTCTGGACGTTCGTCAGCAGATCCTCAGGGGGCTCCCTCCTAAACATCGACGGCGTGCGGCCCATCATCACGTTTGCAGCGATCATTTCCACAGTGGGCTTCGGAGGCAGCCTGGTGTTTGCAGCGCTGTTCGCAAGCGATGCGAACTTCGAGACCCGCTTCCGGACGGCGCGTGAGATTTTCTTGGTTTTCTCCAGCGTGTTTGCAACCGTGGTCGGGTTCCACTTTGCCGGCGGGACAGGTGTTCCGCCTCCGACGCCCGTTCCACTCACCGTCACCGAGATGAAGGACGTGGGCGGGACGATCTACCTATCCATCAATGGGGGAACGCCGCCGTACACGGTCGAAGCAGACTTCGAAGGCGTCAAGGTGGACCCCGTGACTGGATCTTCCCCTCTCGCCTTGAATATGAGCAAGGTCACCGCCTACGGAACCGTGCTGACCCCAAAAAGCCAGATCACGGTAACGGATAGTGCGAAGGGTGTACGTAAGCTGCCCATGAAAGGCATCAAGCTCGACAAAGATACGGATTTGCCCGTTCCCACACCCGCCCCGGCGGCGCCAGCGCCGGCTGCGGCCCCGCCCAATCCACCTCTAGGTCAAGCAGGGAAATAGCCCGGGTCTTAGAAAAGCCTGTCCGCGGCGCCGCGGGCAGCGCCGCTCGCCATTGTGGCGCGTGGGTCTCGCGAGAACTCGTCCGCTTCACATGCGCGGCCGCTCGGTGGGCACTGGTTGGCGTCTCGGCTGCTCTCGATTGGCTCGACAAGGCGTTCGAGGAGCGCTCCAATTGGCTCGTGTGGCTGCGCCTGGACCCGCGCTGGAAAACGCTTCGCGAGGATGACAGGTTCACCGCCATGGTCGAGCGGTTGAAGTTTCCACCATGAAGCGCGACAAGTTGCCAGGCCAAAGATCAAACCCCTGCTTGAACACCGAGGACTCGCGGGAGACTTCTCTCGGCGGCGACCAAGTTTCCAGTTGGAGGGATCGGGCATGAACGACCGTCGGACTTTCATGATTGGCGTGACCGTCGCAGCGATGCTGTTCAACCGCGGCGCGGGTGCCCAGGCAAAAAAGGCTTCGGGCGTTGGCACCGAGGGTGATTTGCGCAACGCCATCGTGCAGTTCGAGAAGCCTGGAACCAGCACGACGTCGATGCCTGGCTGGCCTTGATGACCGAGGACGTCTGGTTCACGCAGACGCTCGACTACTACGAGCGCATGAAGGGCAAGAAGGCGGTAAAAACGACCTTCGAGTACGACGTCAAGAATACAGACCTCAAATGGGACGTGCAGCGCGACCGCATGATGCCCGACGGAACAGCCAGCGTCGTGTTGCGCCAAGTCGGTTTGATTCCGCCCAAGACCGATGGCAAGTACAAGCGCGAAGACGTGAGCGAGCCGAGCTTTAGTCGCTGGCGTCTCGAGGGCGGCAAGTGGAAGCTATTCTTCTTCACATCGAACAGGGGGTGGGCTCTGGATGAAATGAAGAAGGACGGACTGAACTAGGAACAGGGCAGCGACGCGCCATGCCCAGTCACAGTCGCCTTCTGTAGAACACGCGCTCGTAGCCACTCTGGGCTCGGCGGTCATACTCGACATAGCCAATCATCGGATAATGGAGCTGGTTCTCGGTCATCCTGGAATTCGTGCAGAGATAAACAGACTCCCGCCTTGACGACCGCCATGGCGACGTTGTTCGTCGCCGCGCCGTTCATGAGAATTCCAATCCGGGGCGTGCTGCTCGGTTGCTGGGCACGGGAAGCTCCGAGGAAGAGCCCCGCAAGAGCCAAGAAACCCGCACGAGCAATGCTCTGAAGGTCCATGCTTACCTCCTGTGCGCGTTCAGATCTAGTGCCCTGAAGCTCGCCGCTGGTCGACGGCCGCGCCGGAGAGTGGACTCCAAACCTCCAGTGAACACAAGCTGCGGTCCGCCGAGACAGATTCGATTCACCACAGACTGGTTCGCTTCGAGCCGTACCTCTCGTTGGAGATCATCACGGCCGACCACAACACGCCGCGCGCCAGCGCTACATCGTAGGCATGTCTCGGCACCCTTGTGGTGTTGACCCAGTGCTGGTGCTGATCAACATTCAGGTAGTCAATGTGCAGGGAACTGGCAGCAAGACAGAAGCTGGATCTCTCGTAGCTGATGCCCTTGTCGCGCACGTCGACCAGACACCTTTCAGCCACGTCTGAGAACCGCGCGGCTGCATTGCGCGCTGCTGATGGGCTGATGCTGGTCAGCGAGATGAATGGATCTTTCTTGCTTCCGACTATCGAGAGCATGTCGTCATCACGCATCCACTCCCAGATCGTCTCGCCAGGCGGGAACGACTTTGTACTGTTCGCGGCGCCGTACCTCCGCGCCGCCGCGGACGCCGCTTTCTCAGGATGGCAAATTTCCCATCTTCATCAGAAGGGGAAAATCTCACAAGACTGCTGGAGTTGGAAGGCGCCCGCAACAAGAATTCGACGGCAAGCGGTGAGAGCTTTGGGATCGTTTTGGCTAGGTCGGCCTCACCGAGGCTAATAGCAGAGCTCACCAAACGGCTCGAAAAACTTACCTCGCCAACCTTGACCTCGTCGGCGGTACAAAGCTTGACTGCAATGGCGTCAAGCAGGCTGTAGATAGGGGCAAAAAAACAGCACGAGAGCCGCAATGCCGAATGCGGGCCAACTGGCAGCCAGTGCTTTGAAGACATCCATGCCTCGCTGTTTTTCGACGGGCGGTCTACGAGCGTTGGTAGCGTCTTCGATCTTGGATAGCCGCCGGCTGAGGTCAGTCATCGCCGCCGCCACCACGCCGGAATCTCGCTCTCTGCCAAACATGTCAGGCTCCGAGTGGTTGCGCAAGCAGCATTGTTGGTCACGTTTGAGAAACTCGCGACCATCGGGATGGGGTTGCACGATGGCGTCGATATGGCATACAGCCGCCCCCGACGCCAAGTGGTCGATGCCACGTACGTGAAGACGCGCGAGGCCGGGCGCATTGTGAGCGTGGCGGTGATAGTGGCGGTCGGCGTGAACACCGACGGCCAGCGTGAAGTGCTGGGTTTGAAGGTCGGGGCCTCGGAAGCCGAGCCCTTCTTCGGGCGCCTGAAGAAAGAGCTGTTCTACCCTCGACAGTGGCGCTCCAGAACCATCGAGCAGTTCGTGCAGGCCCTCGACTCCTACATCCGCTGGTACAACGAAAAGCGGATCAATATCTCCCTTGGCTCGCGCAGTCCACTCGAATACCGTGCGAGCCTCGGACTTGCGGCATAACCCAGACCAAGAATTCCGCCGCGCCCCCGGTGGGTCAAAGTTCAACCGGCGCGAACACCTGGCCGGCGCATTGGAAGCGCCTGCCACCCGGGCCGCCTTTCGTACTGAGCTCGCCAGTCTTCAAACCGATCTGTGTCACTACGCAGGCTCCTGTCGCAGATGGCGGGGGTAGAAGATTTGACATCCCTTGACCTTCCCAAGGAATTCCCAGGCGGCAAGAACAATCCTCTTGCCAAGCGTCCGAGTCTGATGCGATGCTCGCGCGGCGCCGCGCGGTCGCTCCGCGCGCGAAGTAAATGTACAAGAGGGGTCTCAGATGTCGGAATCCGAACTGGAGGGACGGTCGCGCGAGGAGATTGTGTTGGAGGAGAGTCGCCGCGCAGAAGTATTGGCGCAGTGCAAGGAGGCGAAAGCGGCTTGGGACGCGAAGCCGGGGCGGAACCTCGTTCTCTTCTTTGACGGCACCGGAAACATCCTCGGCAACAGCGCGGACACCAATGTCGTCAAGCTGATGCACATGTTGGTCAAGCGACGACCGTACGTACATGCACAAGAGCAGATCGTCTACTACGACCCAGGGGTTGGAACAACCAATGAGTTTCCACCCGCGGGATTCTTCGCGCGAACCAGGAGCCTATGGCAACTCGTGAAAGGGCTTGCTCTGGGGCAAGGTGCCTTCGAGAACATTGCGGAGGGATACGAATTCCTGTGCCGCACGTATGCGCCCGGCGATCGGATCTGGCTCTTCGGCTTTTCTCGAGGGGCCTTTACGGCACGTGCGGTTGGCGGAATGGTCAATATGTATGGGCTTGTCTATCCCTCAGGCCTGTCCATCGTGCGTACCCTGGTGCGAACCTATTTCGCGAATACCAGTCCTGAACGCAACAAGT
Source organism: Variovorax saccharolyticus (assembly GCF_030316765.1). Lineage (GTDB taxonomy): Bacteria > Pseudomonadota > Gammaproteobacteria > Burkholderiales > Burkholderiaceae_C > Variovorax > Variovorax saccharolyticus. The sequence goes on along the minus strand of NZ_JASZYT010000013.1, from coordinate 164,031 downwards.
TTGCCAGTGACGTGATCGAGCATTTCTCTCTCGGCCGGACGCCACTCATCCACTTTTCCGGGATGTGGGATACGGTCGAAGCCATCGGCCTCACGAGTGGGGTCGCCATCACGAACTCCACGAGTTTGACCTACAAGCGATTCGCTCACATACGTCATGCTCTGGCGCTCCACGAGACCCGTCACATGTACCGGGCCCGCGAGTACGCCGAGCCGCAATTCACGACGGATGAGAAGACCGTGCGATCGTTCAAGCAGATTTGGTTCAGAGGCGTTCACAGTGACATTGGTGGATCGTACAGGGAGTCCGGACTTTCGAACATCACCTTGAACTGGATGGTCAACGAGGCGAGATTCTGTGGCTTGGAAATCAATGATGTCTCCGTGGCGCCCGAAGATCCCAACCAGCGCATGCATGATCAGACGCTGGATAGCCCGTATTGGGTGCTCTCCGGGCTGAATACGCGCGATCGCTCGAAGGTGGGAGCCGACATCCATGCCTCAGCCAGTCCAGTCCAGGACGCCCGGCCGGCGCGCCGTTCCGCCGAGGCGTGGTTTGTCCCGACTCTCGGCATTGAGCTCTACCTGATCGCGGCGATGCTTCTGGTGATCATCTGGAACCTCGACGGTGCGCGTGCAATTGATGTGGATTTCGCACTGATTGCCGTTTACGCGGTATGGCTCCCGATCCCCGCGGCATGGGCAATTCGCCGGTGGGGTACACATGCGATTCGCGGCGGCTACGCATTGCCTGGCATCGCTGGGAAGGTCCAACTCGCGCTTGTCGGAGCGCCGCTCGCAGATCTATGCGAAAACTTGGTGGCACTTCAGCAGCCCCAGGATGGCTGGCTGAGGTTTTGGCTGGCATTTTTCTCCACCGTCAAGTTCGAGTTCCTTGCCTGGACTGCGCTTGTAGTCGCTGCGGGCGCCTCTCGACAACTGCAGATTCGGATTGAAGCGATTGGGCGATGGTTTTCTTTGCGCGCCAACGCGAAGAATGAACGAAAGCACGGGCGGAGAGCGTCCATGCGCGGTTGAGGGAGCCTTTTGCTTCGGAATGGGTCGAGCTCCGACGGTCCTCGCAGTCCGCACGTCGAAGCGATGGCAGTCGGACCGTGCCCAGACGAGATCGCGAGCGTGCTAACTCAGGCCTCTGAAGAACGGGTCGATGAGGAGTCCGCGGCGCTGGAAGCTGGACCTTTGCCGTCGCTCGTCTTGTATGCGTTGGCCGCACGCATGAGAGGGCCGCATGCTAGTACGCCAGCGAACCCGACAGCCAATAGGAATGGCGAACTATTCAGCAACGGCAACAGTGCGTTGACTTGATCGAGGAACAATCGTTGAATTCCTGTTGCGGCGCCGAAAGCCGCTGCGGCCCACCCCACGACGTAGGGTGCACTGCTAGCGGTCAAGAGTTCACCCCTGGATTGGAGCCAAGCTGTCGAGAGAGCCAGTCCACCGAACGCACCCGCCAGAATGGTCAATAGGTCCGCAGTCGGCGGTGATCGCCTTCCCCACTCGGCCTCAAGATCTGTAATGACGCGGCTCAGGCTATAGGACCCAGCTTGGTGGCCGCGGTCGCCTTTCCATACATGCACGACGAGCTCCCCGGCGGCCGGAGCCTGAAGGTTGGAAAGCAATTCAGCTTTGAGTGCCTGATAAAAGTCATGCTTTGGTAGCGCGCCCACGCCGGTCCCAAGAGCTGGAATGATGATGGCGTCTGGGAGCCCCATCTTCGCCTCGCGCACCTCATCGAACGCTCGCTTCATTCCAGTCTTCACCGTCTCGCTAATGCACGCGAAGTACTTTTCCTGTTCGCCTTCTCGCGTCGCATCGTAGCAAGGGGCCTTGTCCGAGTAGCTCTTCCAAGTGACTACCGCGACGTTGACGATTCGGTTGATTCGAAAGTCACTTCGAAGCTTTTCGGTACAGCGATGCATCGAGGCATCACCTGCGGTCAGCTTGGAAAGCGTTGCTGCTTGGCGCTCGTTCATGCACCCCTGTATCACTAGTCCGCTCATGCCTCCAGAGACGTTTTGATCTTCGTCGACAGAGTTCAGGAGTACAGCATCAGACCATGGGGCGCTGCGCCAACCCTCAGCGGGAGATGCGATGCCATCTTCCCTGCTGAACGTGCCCTCCATTACCGAGACGGTGACTTCCTGCCCAGAAGGTGCTCGGAACTTGGTGATGGGTACCCGCTCACCTTTCTCGATGTCATGAATTCGCTTCTGCAACACCTCCGCCCGATTTTCGGCGCCGGCATGCTCGATCGCCATCACCCACCGTGACTGTGTGACTCGCCATGCAAGGAACCCGCTGAGCAGGCTTAGGCCGACCAAGAGCAACGGGGCAAGGCGTATCAGCGCGATGCCGGTTGGGGTTGAGATCATCGGCTTTTCTGACATTGACCCTCCGGGGCGACAGATAGTGGCAGCGCGCAACCAGAATTTCAGCAAATCGTACAGTCAACCTCGAGATACTCAAGTGAATCTCTCCCCTTGATGGGGTACGTTGTTCGCCTCCTACCGTGGATCCCGGCGCCGGATGGGGACGAAGTCCCAGCCGTTGACCGCCTACGCTTACTGTTCGACGAATCAACGCCTGCGCGTGGTGCCGTCAGGGATCCTGAAGGACACCACCGCGCAGGAGCGGATGGTGTTTGGTGGGGTGATCTCGGTTTTCGTGTATTTTGTGGCGCTTTGGTTTCGCAGCCCTGCCGGGAAGCGCAGAATTCCAGACCTTCGTCGCTGGCTACTCTGGCACGGAGCCAGAACCGCAAGAGACCCCCGTGTCCAGCTATTACCTGCGTTTCGTCGGCGCCGACCGGCTCCCCCGGACCCTGTCCGAGTTCGATGTCGCCCGATTCTTCAGTCTGCTGCCCGACGATGCAAAGGAGATCAGAGAGCGCTTCAGGGCGGACCGGCGACTTGGCGTCGCCATGCAGTTCGTGTTCCTGTGCGCCAGCGGCCGGCCGCTGGATCGGCACGGCGCAGCCATCGCGGGGGTCGAGCACTACAACAGCAAGCACCACCACCGCCTGTCGATGCTTACGGTGGATAACCACCGGCTACACGCACGCCGGGATGGCCGGAGCAAAGCTGCTGGGCTCCGATCTGTGCCCTCGGACGATCGCATCCGGATCTCCCTGCTCGCTGTCGACACGCACGGTCTCACGAGCGTCGCGATGGCCATTGCAAAACTCCAGCCAGGGGCGGTAATTGAGCGAATGAAGGCGCAAGAAATGGCATGGCAAGTCTCCTGCCAGGATACGAAATGCGCGGGAGCCGGCGATGCCGACCCCGAACGCAATGACAGTTTGTCGCAGGCCCGCGCCAGACCGGGGTGCCCTCTTCCTCCTATGCCCTGCGGTATTCTCTTGGGCAGGGAGGGCGCGTAAAACCTTCCACTCCCCGGCCGGATCGACCTCTTCCCCCGCCCTCCCCGCTCAGCCGCGTTTTCCCAGCAGCCTTTGAGGGGACCCGGTAGAGGTTGCTTAACATAATTGTGTTTGACCGATCGCTCCTACACGACCGTGGTCACGCGGCAGTGTTGCTACCCTGCGTGGCCTTCTGCCCGAGCCTGCCGCGATTGCATCCGTCCAGCCGAAAGGCGGCTACACGCCGAACAGTCGATCCGCCCCACCAGGACCCAACCGTATAAGGATTGGATGAATCTTCTGGCTGATCTACATCCAGCCAACCAAGGTTTAGCTCTCGGACGGTGTGGCCTGGGCATCTTGCGTCGGCCTTCAAGCACTGTCGTGACGTCAGAAGTCATTGACCCGAGCGATCGGTACATGCGGTGATGGCGTACTGATCGTCATCCGACAGGATGACCTTCACCTCGGCGATCCCGGACAAGAGTTTCAACGCTTTGGGGTCATTCACTGTGGACAGCAGGACAGCCACCTGGCCAAAAGTGGCAGCTGTGACCGGCGTGTATCGGGCGGCGTTCATCGAGATGGCGCCAGCCCCCGCAAATGCATACGCCAGCTTCATGAGGGCAGTGTTGAGCTTGTACACGGTTGCACTGTATTTCTGGTCGTTGGGACTCACCGCAAGGCTCGTGTAGACACCTTGCCTGGCCAACCAGTGCAAAGACAGAGGGTCGCTTGACTCCACCAGCGCCCGCTCGGCGAGTTGGTGGCGTTGAATGATGGTGGATAGTCGCTGTGCTGCCTTGTAGGCGGTCGGGGGCGAGAGCTTGCGAAGATCCTTGGCATCCAGCCAGAAAAATCCGCTAGCCGAGTACTGGGAGAGCACAGACTCCAACTTCAGCGGGTTGCCGTCGAATAGGGCGTAAGGACGATCGTGGGAGACCAAGAAGTCATTCAGTTCGCGGTCAAAGAGGATATCGAGTTCCACCCCGACCGCGCCGCGCTCGAACGCACCTTTCACACTCTGCAGACTGTTCTCGCGTCCAGTCTCGGCGTGCCCGCGGTGCGCCCAGACCTTGTGGCATGCCGAAAAGGGAAAGGCCGGTGCTTGCGCAATAGCACGCTGATAGAGAGTCTCGCTCAGCAGCAGCAAAGAAACGAACACGAGGAGTGGGACCAGCAGGAGCGCCCACCAGCGCCGCCTGGAAGTTGCAGCAATCATAGGTCGTCCGTCGGGTGGGTGTAGTGGGTCATGGGCGATTCGAGACTCTCGATTCCGTGCGAAAGTTCATTGAAGGCCGCAGCTTCGAGGCCGACGGATACCGCACCGCGGATGCCTACGCCGAACAGTGGCGGACGAGATTATCCAGCAGGGCTCATCGTGGCACCACGGGGACGTTCAACGCATTGACGTCAGCGCGAAGCGTTCACTTGGAACATCGGCGAGCGGACTGTCGTCGAACCGCTGCGCCTTACCCGGGAGACGACATCAGGACCAGAGCGCTGTCCGATCCGGCCGGGAGCGCAGTCGTCGCTTTGATCGATCTCGGCCGCCCGAGATTGCAGTGAAGCCGGCCTGCCGGTCGCGCTGCTTGAAAAGAGCCTCAGAGGCAGTCCACTTGCTGCGGGTCAAGCTCAAAGCATGAGCCTCGCATGATCGAAGACTATTTTCCTCGACGACACTTTCGACGTTTTCGACCGCTGCCCCGCATCCGAGGCGACTACTGAATGCCGACTTCCACGCCTTGAACGGTGGCGTTGGCGACGCTCATCGACACACAAAGCGCGCGTCTTTTTGTGCCCGCGATCCTGCTTCAGGCCTCCCAAGCCGACCAAGACGCGAGGCCATGCCCAAGAGCATCCCTGAACCGCTGTAGGCGCACCACAAGGCCCTCAGCCCGCCGTGACAGTTGCGCTGGAACGCGCCCCTGCAGCGTCGGGCTACAACAGACTCGCAATCAGCTGAAACATCACCTGCTTGGGCTTTCCTTGATTGGGCGCCGGCAAGCTGTCCAGCCCCCAGGCGAAGGTCAGCCGCGCACTCAGGGACTTTCCGACTGCCGCGTTGAATCCAAATCCAACCCCGGTCAACTTTTCACTCGGCGACAGCAGCGACCCCACCGGCCGAAACGGCTCCACGTTGCCGTAGTCGGTGAATACGAACGCACTGGTCGGAACCGTCTGCGACGCCACGGTGAAGACCGGGAGCGGATGGTGCACTTCCAAATTCACCGTGTAGCCGCGATCCCCCGCGATCGTGCCGATCGGGTAGCCCCGCACACTGCCCTCCCCGCCCAGGATGAACTGCTCGGCCGAAGGCAGGTTCCTGTCCGTCGTGTATTGGCCGTTGAAGTTGGCACGCAGCGCGAAGTCTTGCGGCAGCGCCTGGTTGTAGCGCAGCCAGCCACGCTGGGCCTGGTAGCTGCGGCTTTCGACGGTGGTGGCCTCGATCCAGTTCTGCACGACGCTGGCCGAGACCGTGCTGCTGGTGCCGATCCATTGCCATTCGACGCCGAGGTTGCGGTCGTGCGAGTCGGTGCGCTGGAGGAAGGTGCCGTCGATGTAGTTGCTGCTGTCGCGCCACAGCGCGCCGCCGACCAATGTCCACTGCGTGGTCGTGTCGACCCACACGGGCTGGCGCAGGCCGAGGATCTGGGTGCTCGAATTGCCGGTGATGTTGAGACTCGACAAGGTGCCGTACTTGATCGCCGTCTTGTCTTCATAGAAGCCGACGTTCACGCGTCCGCCCCAGGGGTTGAAGGGCACCGAATAGGTCAGCGCCCCGCTGTCCTGGCCGCTCGCCCCGGTGTATGAAGCAAACAGTTCGTCGCGGAAGCCGAAGAGGCTGCGGTTGCGGTACGAGACACCCCCGCGCCATTCACCGGTGAGCGGGCTGCCGAGGTTGTCGAGCGTGAGCAGCAGTTCTTGCCGGGGCGGCTCGACCACGTTGACATTGATGTCCGTGGTGCCGAAGGCCGTGCCCGGTTGCAGGTCTGCCTGCAGCCGGATGTCGTTGGTCTCGTTGAACCAGATCAGGCTGCGCTCGAGCCGGTTCAGGTCGACGAGCATGCCGCCGCTCAGGCCGAGCCGCGATTCGATGTAGCTGTCGCGCGTGGATGCATTGCCGGACAGGCGCACCGCGCCGACCCGGCCTTCGACCAGTCGCACTTCGATCACGCCGTTGGTCACGTCCTGCTGTGGGATTGTCGCCAGCGCGGTGACCACGCCCTTGGCCTTGTAGAGCGCGTTGACCTGGTTGGCCAGTTGCTGAAGCTCGGCCAGCGACACAGGGCGGCCTCGGTATTGCGCAGCGATGGCTTCCAGTTCCTCCTTGCTCAGGATCTCGGACGGCGAGAAGCGAATCTCCTTCACCGTGATGCGCACGTCGGCATCGGAGCGCGGCACCGCTGGCACCGCGGGTGCGGCCGGCCGGGTCAACGGCTGCGCGGGTTGCGGCAGTCCGGTCTCGGCCTCGCGGCGGCGGTTTTGCTCGTCGATCTGCCGCTGCTGCTGCGCGCCGGAATCGATGGCGGGCGGCAGGACCAACTGCGCACCCGCCTGTGCGGCGGCGAGGGTCGTCAAGGCCGCGGCGGCGACGCGATGCATCCTCCTCATGGCTTGCACTCCGGCACCAGGCCGCATTGGCCGGTGAGCGACACCGGCGCGCCGGCATAGGTCACCGGCGATGCCTGGGCAGCGTCGCCTCGTCCCGGCGTTCCCGGATCGTCGGGCGGCCGGTTGGATTGCGTCGCGACGGCCAGCGAGATCTCGCTGTATTCGGCCGCGCTGCGGTTCAGGCCCATGCTCGCGATCTGGTCATGGTTGGCGTCGCGGTAGACGACGAAGCCGTCGGTGAACACGTGGTTGTCGAAGAATGAAAGCTGCATGGGCGCACCGAACGAGTAGAGCTGGAGGTCCGCACCCGCGCGAATGGAGCGGTCGTGCTGGTCGATGACGATTTGCGTTTCCGGATGTTCGATCGTGGCGCGGTCCACCACGCGCAGGTCATTCACCGAATACATGCCCTTGCCCACGCTCACCTTGGCGGTGTGCGTGTAGAACTTGTCGATCAGGAAGCCGCCCTGCCCCGCGAGCGCCAGCACCACGTCGCTGGCCACGGCGCCGCCGTAGCCGGTCACAGTGCCGCGCACAGGGTTGGCGCCGCCATGCACGGTGGCGTCGATGCGGTCGCCGGCCAGGCTGAAGAACGACGCGATGTTGAGCAGGCCCGCCTTCACCGTCCCGGCCGCGTTCAACGCCACGCCGTTCGCGGAAAGCGTGCCCGTCGTCACGTTGCCGCGCGTGGAGGTCAAGGTGAAGGTGCCCGGCGAGCTGCCGTTGCCGAGCGAGACGTCGCCGCTCGACACGAGCGTGAAATCGCGCCCGGCCGTGACCGAGCCCACCGCCAGCTGGCCTTGCGGCGCACTGAGCGTGCCGTCGAGCAGCGCGCTGAAGCGCTGCACCCTCACGTCGCCGGTGCGCGACATCGCGGCCACGCTGCCCTGCACGCTCGTCAGCTGGTCGGCCGTGAGGTTGCGGCCGGCATCGAGCGCGATGTCGCCGAGCGCGGTCACGGTGCCCAGCGTCATGTCGCCGCCGCTGGTCGCGTCGATGCGGCCCGCGCTGCTACCGAGGCTGTTGGCCTGCAACGCGCCGCCCGCCGTGAGGGCGATGTCGCCACGGGCGGCCACGCTGTCGAGTTGCATGCCGCGCGCCGCACTGGCGGTGAAGGCGCCGCCGGCCTGGCTGGTGCCGGCCTGGAGCGAACCCGCCGTGCTCGTCAACGTGATGTCACCACCCGCGGTCGTCGTGCCGAGCGTCATGTCGCCGCCGCTCGTGGCGCCGACGCGGCCCGTGCTGCTGGCGAGGCTGTTCGCCTGCAGCGTGCCGCCCGCCGTGAGTGCGACGTTGCCCTGCGCAGCCACGCTGTCGAGCTGGATGTCCCGCGCTGCGCTGGCGGTGAATGTGCCGCCGGCCTGGCTGCTGCCGGCAGTGACCGAGCCCGCTGCCGCGGTCATCGCGATGTTGCCGCCTGCCGCCGTCGTGCCCGCGTTCACGTTGCCTGTACCCGCAGTCATAGTCACGTTGCTGCCCGCCGTCGCCTGGATCATCGACAGGCCCTGTGCGGCCGTGGCGTCGATGTGGCCGCCCGCATTGGTCTGCGCCGCAATCACCGATCCGGTGGCAGCACCCAGGATGACGTCGCCCCGCGCATTCGTGCCGCCGGCATTCACGTTGCCGGCGCTGCTGGTCAGGCTGACCCCGCCGAGCGTGCTGCCGACCTGCGTCGTCGTGATGTCGCCGCTCGCGGCCAGGTGCACACTGTCGATCGCAGCGATGTGGCCGACCTGCACGCCGCCCTGAACGGCCAGGTCGGCGCTTCCGCCCGCGTCGGCGTCCAGATGCAGCAGGCGCATTTCCAGCGCGTTGCCCGGGCCGATGCTGCCACCGGCCTGCAGCGTGACGCCGGCCGCCGGGGCGGTGTCGGCCACGACGTCGAGGCGTGTGTCGCCCGCGTCGCGGATGTCGCCGCCGGCGCTGATGCGCACTGCGTTGGCCGTGCCGTTGCCGGTGGAGATCCCGGTGATGGCGGCGTCGGCCGTGGTGTCGATGCGGACCGTGCCGGTGCCGGCCACCAGTGAGCTGCCGTCGGCCATGCGCAATTCGTAAGCCTGCAGCTGCACATTCCCACCGCTGGCGTGCAACGACGTGTTGGCACTGAAGCTGAGCAGGTTGCCCGCCGACACGCTGACGTTGCCGGCCGCCATGAGCTGGCCGTCGAGCAGCGTGTCGATGAGGCCCGCGAGCCCCAGCGCACCGCCGGCGCTCAGGTCGCCGAGGAAGAAGTTGCGCCCCGCCGTGCCGTTGAGGAACAGGTCGCCCGCCGCGATCGCGGTGATGCGCCCGGTGGTGCCGGTCACCCCCACGCCGAGCGCGCCGGTGCCGGCAGCACCGATGGCGCCGCCTTGCGCGGTCAGCTCGACCTGCTCGCCGAGCACGTTGAGCTCGTCCGTGCCCACGGCGTCGGTGATCGCGCCGGCCGCGTTCAGCTTCACCGTCTTGCGCGAGAACACGGTGTCGACGTTGAGGTCGCCCTGCGCGTTGATCTCGACGTTGTCGGCCGCGCGTGCGGTGAGGGTCGCGCCGTCGCGCAGGTTGAGCCGCAACGGCTGCGAGGTGCCGGGCGTGGTCAGGTCGCCAGGCACGAAGCCGATGCCGCCCGAGGCCGCCTCGAGCACCAGGTTGCCGGTCTGCACCGCGGGTGCGCTGCCGTTCGCGTTGGTGATGGTGCCGCGCACCTTGATGCGCGTGTCGCCGGTGGTCGCGATGCTGCCAAGCGGCGCGTTCCCCATCGATGCAAGGTACGCCGCGCCGTTGTCGGTGCCGGCGACCGGCGTCGCAGTGACTGCGACCTTGAGCGCATCCACCACGCTGAAATTGACCGGTGCGCGGCGCAGCACGGTGATGGTGCTGTCGGTCACCACCACGTCGGAGCGCTCGGCCGAGGCCAGCGCGACCTTCATGGCATCGGTGAGGTTCTCCGGCGCGATGTTGGTCGGCACCACGACGGCCGCCTGCGTCTCGCCGATGGCGGTGCCGGCCTGCAGCGTCACCGTGCGGCCGGAGACGTTCGCGTTCTTGACCACCGGGTTGGTGCTGGTGACGTCCTTCAGGAGGCCGGCGCTGATCGAGATGCCGAGCTCGCGATCGGTCCACGACGCCTTGTTCAGGATGGCATCGGTCTCGGTCTTCGAGGCCACGTACTGGAAGCTGCTGTCGTAGCTGTTGCCCAGGCCGCCCAAGATCGTGTCGAGCGCGCGGTACTGGGTCGTGCGTGCCTTCTCGAACTTGTCGATCGCCACCGCGTCGTTGCCGAGCGACTGCTTCTCGGCAGCGGTGGCGGTGTAGCTGAAGTTCGGGTCGTAGACGGACGGGTCCGCCTGCGCGCTGCGGATCTGCCAGTACAACTTGTACTGCTGCGTCTGCCCCAGGTTGTAGGACTTGATGGCCTGCGCCTGGTTGGCGTCGTTCTGTGCCGTGCCCTCGCGCAGGCCGGCGGCGTTCCAGAAGGCCACCAATTCGTTCCAGGTGCGCGTGTCGACCGATTCGATCGGGTTGTTGTCGACGATGCGGCCCGGCGTGCGCAGCAGCACGTCGCCGCCGTTCGAGACGACGGTGTCCACCAGCAGGTCGCCGCCGGTGTTGCCGCTCCAGGTGCGCGACTCGATGCCGATGTCGCCCTGGGCCGAAGCGCGCAGGCCGTACAGGCCGCGCTTGGAGATGTCGTTGCTGTAGCCGACGTTGACCTTGAGCGGATCGGCGATGCTGCCGATGCCGCCGCCCTGCGAGCTCAGGTCGACGCGCTGCGCCTGGATCAGCGAGGCCGCGCTGGCGGCGACGATGCTGCCATCGGCGGCGAGCGTCACGCGGCCGTTGCCGTCGAGCACGCTGCCGCCGGCGGTGACGGTGCCGACGCGCAGATCGCCCACGGTCTGCTTGACGTTGACGTTGCCCACCGAGGCCGCGGCATCGAGCTGGCCGCCGTTCACCGCCACTTCGACCGCCCGGGCCGGGTTGCCGTTGATCGCGCCGCCGACGTCGCCGGTGGCGTTCAGCGTGACGTTCTTGCCGGTGACCAGCGCCGTGTCGTTGAGCTGCACGATCGAGCGGTCGGCCGTCGACACGCCCGCCGCCGCCGTCACGCCGCTGCCGGCATTGATGGTGGTGTTGCCGGCGCTGTTGCGGATCTCGCCCTTCAGCAGCACGCCCGCTGCCGAGTTCACCGCCACCGTGCCGGTGTCGTAGCCGCTGAACTCGATGCGGATCGGGTTGTCGGCCTTGAGCGTCTTGGTGGTGATGGTCTTCGTCGGCGTGGTTTCCGTGAAGGTCATGTGGTAGTCGCCTGCGATGCACAGCGTCCACCAGTTGCACGACGACCATTCGCCGGTCTTGACCCACAGCGGCGAGCCGTTGGAGACGGTGCTCGAGCTCGAGGTGTAGCCCTGCGCGACGCTCGTGTCCTTGTACAGGTAGGTGCCGTTGTCCAGGCGATAGCTGTCCAGCAGGTAGGGGCCGGACGTGCTCTCGACGGTGCCGGTCGGCGCGGAGCGCAGGTCGCTGGAGCCGAAGTACTGCGCGCCCTTGAACTGCCAGTAGGTGAGCAGCGAGTTGTCGGCGCCGGTGGTCCACGCGTAGCGCAGGCCGGCCTGCGGCGCGTAGGTGGTGGCGCGGCCGGTGCTGGCGGTGCTGTCGACCACGCTGTTGCGCGTGATCACGCCGTTCTCGCGCTTGTAGACGGTGGTGATGGCGGGCGTGTTGACGTCGGCGCTCTGGATGTCGGTGATCTCGATGATCCCCGCGATGCCGCGGCCGGTGCCGGTGGAGTCCTTGCCGGTGTCGAGCTTGTTGATCACCACCGCGAGGCCGGTCGGGTTGTTCACCGCGATCTGGCCGTAGCCGTCGAGCGCGCGCAGCGTGCCGCTGGTGGCCGAGGTGTTGATGATCTGGCCGTAGGCCTGGATGTATCCGCCACTGACCTGCGTGCCGTCGAGCTCGAAGCGGTTGTTCACCACGTCGTAGCGCGCGCCGATGTTGCCGTAGTCGGACACCAGCTGGTAGAGCCCGCCGGTGGCCGAGGTGCGCGTCGCCCAGCCGGCCGTGTTGCGGTCGGCCTTGGCGAAGTTCATGTCGACCTCGAGCCGGCCCAGGCTGGCGTCGTAGCGCACCTGGCCTGCCGCCACCGTGAAGCTGACGTAGCGCAGGCTGGCCTTGGTGGCGGCGTCGGCATTGGCATAGGCCGTGGACGCCGCATCGAGCGACGACTGCGCGATGCCGAAGAAGCTGGCCGTGCCGGTGAGCACCGGCGACACCGGCAGGTCGATGCGCCAGTTCTCGATGCCGCTCTGCACCAGGCTGTTGATGTTGAGGTAGCGCGCGCTCAGGAACACGCTGCCGTTGGCGATGATGCCGCCGCCGGTGGTGGTCAGGCCGTCCTGGATCGACCCCGCGTCGCCGCCGACGTGGAAGAAGTTGTCGACGTAGCTCTGCACGAAATCGCCGTTCTGGGCCTTGATGTCGACCGAGCCCGCGCGGATGGCGCCGTTCGACAGGATGCTGCCCGCGGCGCTGTGCACGGTAACCGATCCGCGCAGGTTGCTGATGTCGCCGGCCAGCTCGATGTTCGGCGCCGGCGCGAGCACGACGGTGCCCGCTGCGTTCGGGTCGTAGGTGCTGGTGATGTTGATCGACGGCTTCGGCGCCGCGCTGCTGTCGCGCGTGAGCACCGTGAGCCCGCTCGCGCCGCTGCCGCCGGCGTTCAGCCGGTCGATGTCGGCGGTGGAGTTCACCAGCACGCCATTGAAGCGCAGCGTGCCGCCCTCGTCGCTGTTCACCGTCAGGTTGCCCAGCTTCAGGAAATTGGGCGTGTTGTTGGTGATGTTGATGCTGGCGTCGCCCGGCGAGTTGAGGCTGCCGCCGCCTTCGAGCTTGTCGCCGGTCACGCGCAGGTTGCCGAGCTTGACCGTGATGTCGTCGACGGTGATGAAGTCGGCGATCGGACCGTTGGCGCGCGTGGCCGACTGGTTGGGCAGGTCCGAATTGGCCTGCGCGAGGCTGGTGGCCGCGCTGGTCTTGTTGCCGATCGCGGTGTCGAGCGCGGTGTAGCCGGTGCCCACGGTCTGCAGGTAGCCGGTGCTGCCGTCGAACTTGCCTGCCTCGGTGCCGATGGTGCTCGCCGCGGTCGCGATGCTGGTGCGCGCATTCGCGGCCGCGGTGCTGGTGCGCGAGGTGTTGATCGCGGTGACGATGCCGTCCTGCCCTGCCGCCGAGCCCTTGAAGGCGGTCGCCATCGCAGCCTGGTTGCTGCTGATGGCGGTGTTGTTCGCCGCGATCTTGGCCGAAGCGGTGTCGATCAGGTCGTTGCGGCCGTCGATGGTGGCGAGCAGCGTGCGGATGTCGCCGGCGTAGGTCTTGATGCTGGCCTGGCGGGTGTCGATCTCGGCCTGCAGCGTGCTGTACTGCGTCGAGCCGACGGTGAGCGACTGCATCGTGGTGCGGCGCGTGCCGATCTCGTCGATCAGCGTGTCGATCGCGTTGTTCCGGCTGGTGACGGTGGCCAAGTCGGTCGCGTTGAGCGTGCGCTGTGACGAGATCGTGGTCAGTTGCGTCGTGTTGTCGCTGATCAGCGCGGCGGTGGCGACGTAGGTCGCGTTGGTGGCGCTGAAGTTCGTCAGCGTGCGCAGCCGTGCGTCGATGTCGGCGTTGGTCGTGGCCAGGGTGCTGGCGCTTGTGGCGATGGTGCCGCCGCTGGTGCCGATCTGGCTGATCGAGGCGAGCGCGGTGGTGGTCGTGTCCTGGATCAGTTGGCCGCTGCCGGTGGCCTTTCCGGTTTCGCTGATTAGCTGCGTCTGGTATTGGCGGATCTGGGTCAGGGCCAGTTCGCGCGGCGACGGATTGCTCCACTGGCCGGGGTTGATGATCGGCTGGCCGCTGGCGTCGACCAGAATCTTTCCGCTGCCGTCCTCGGCGCCCTTGGCCAGGCCGAGGTCGACCAGCTTGTACATGAGGAAGTTGATCTCGGACTGGTAGGCGCCCGTGGCCACGGTGTCGCCCGCGTACTGCGCCATCAGGTCGCGCAGGCGCTGGATGCGCTCGAGGATGTCGGCGCCGATGCCCTTGCCGAGCTCAACCGAATAGGTCACGCCCTTGCTCGCGGTCGACTTCATGCGCCAGAGCACCTTGGTGCCGATCTGCACCGGCTGGCCGTTCTGCAGCACCTGGTTGCCCAGCGAATCGGTCTGGTAGATGGGCACGTACACCGGCGTCGACACCGGGTTGCCGTTGGCATCGATCAGCTCGATCTCGAAGGTGAGCGAGGCGCGCCGGTTGATGCCGGTCATCGCGATGCCGTCGACGTGCACCGTGGCCACGCCGCCCACGAAGGCGCTGCCGCCGGTGACGTCGAACGAGACGTCGCCGCCGCCGAACAGGTTGCTGATGCCGCTGGCCGCGGCGGCGAGAGCCTCGCGGTAGAGGTCCTTGCCGATGCCCTTGGCATTGGCCGTGACGATGCCCTTGTCGGCAAACAGCGAGATGTCTTCCGCGGCTTCGACCTTGCTGCCGGCCGCCAGCGTGACCTGCGCGTTGTTGGCGATCACCACCGTGGGTTCGGGCGTGATGCTGATCGGTATGGCGGTCTTGTTCCAGAGGTTGACGGTGGCATTCGCGTCGATGCGCGTGACCGAGCCGTCGGTGCCCTGCCCGCCCGACAGCAGGATCGCGCCGTCGTCTGCATGCACGAGCGCGTTGCTGCCGACCAGGGCGCGGTTGCTGCCGGTGTAGCGGATGTCGGCATAGCCCGATGGCGCGCCGGCCAGGCCGTAGACGTTGGCCGAGGCCCGCGCATCGAGCGCGACGTTGGCGCGTGCGCCCGCGCTGATGTTGCCGTTGTCGCTGGTGAGAACCGCGTCGTTGCCGACCGAGACGGTGGCGTCGGACTGCAGCACGCTGATGCGCGATGCCGCCCGCGCGATCGAGATCGCGCCGCCCGAGTCGAGCTTGGCCTTGTCGCGCGCGACGATGTCGTTCTGCGCATCGATCTGCACGATGGCGCGTCCGGCCGCAGGCATGAGCCCATGCACGACGGCGCGGTCGCCGATGCCGGCAGTGGTGACATGCCGGATGTCGGTTGCGCTGGAGGCGGCTGGCAGGTCGACCAGGCCGCCGGAGCCGGAGTCGATGTTGAAGGCGGCGGTGTCGCCGTTGGCCGAACCGATCCAGTCCTTGCTGCTCGTGTTCCTCGCCAGCAGCGTGATGGCGTTGCCGCCGACGCGGCCGTCCGCACCGACCGTCGCCGCGACCGTGCTGTCCACGCCGTTGACGGCCTGGGCGCCGCTGGCGCCCACCACCGAGGCGTTCACGCTGCTGACGGTCGCGTTGTAGTCGGTGCGGTGCGTGGCCTGCAGGGTGAGCGTGCTGGCCGAGAGGCTGTGCGCGTTGTCGCCGCTGCCGGTGGTGGCCAGCGTGTTGCTGGTGCTGCTCGTGGTGGCCGTCGCCGCCGCGCCGGAGACCAGGCCACCGCTGCCGGATTCGGCGTTGGCGATGTTGCGGTCGTTGCCGTCCGCGCTGACGAGCAGGCTGGTCATCAGCAGGGCGGGCGTGGCGATCGGCGCACCGATCTGCACGCCGTCGCCGATCAGCGCCTGCGTGACGGTGTTGGAGGTCGCGCTGGCCGCATTGGAGCCGGCCGCAACGATGCCGCCGGCCATGCCGGACACCGTGGCCAATTGGCTGGTGTCGTTGTCGGCGCTGACCACCGCATTGCCGGTGAAGGTCAGCGTGCTGCCGTTGCCGACGGAAGTGACGACACGGCTGTCGTGCGAGGCGGCCGCGTCGGTGGCCGCGAGGCCCGCGAACAGCGCGCCCGCGGCGCCATCCGCATTCGCGCGCACGTCGCCGCCGCTGCCGGCGAGTTGCTGCGTGGCGCTCAGCGTGAGGTTTCGCCCGCTGAGCACGGTGCCGGCACCGAGGCCGGCATTCACGCGCGAGACCGCTTGGGCGTTGGCGACCGAAGCGCCGGCCGCGGCGCCGAGGCCGACGTTGATGCCTTCGGCGTCGGCCTGCGCGCGGGTCTTTCCGGTGGCACTGACCGTGGCGTCCTGCGTCAGCTTGACCGTGCCGCCATCGATGGAGGCATCGACGTCGGGCGTGGCCTTGGCCGTGGCCACCGAGCCGCTCAGGGCCAGGCCCAGGCCTGCTGCCGCGGCAATGCTCTGGCTCTGCGCGAAGACGTCGCCGCTGGCGGTCACGCTGAGTGCGCGCACCGCGTCGCCCGTGCCGGAGCCGATCGCGGCGCCGCTGCCGATGGTCGCGCTGGTGGCGCCGCCGATGTTGCTGGTCGCGACCGACGCGCCGCCGGCCACCGCGCCGATGCTCGCACCCCAGGCGCTCGCATCGAGCTTGCGCACGTCGGAGGCATTGACGATCACCTCGTCGGCCTGGTGGATCGCCACGTTGTTGCCGATCGCGGCGCGTGTCAGGCTGCCGTCGCTCAGGCTGGCATAGGCCGCGTTGAGCGCGACGATGCCGCCGGTGCCCGCGAAGCCCTGCGCCGCGGCGGATTCCGCCAGCGAAGCCCGCACGCGGAAATCGCCGCCGCTGCGCACGCTGACGTTGTCGCCGACCAGTGCCTGGTCGTTCATGTGGAAGCTCGCGATGCCGACGCCGGCCCCGAGGCCAAGCGCACCCACGGCGACCGCGCCGGTGGTCATCGAGAAGTCGAGGCTGCCGCGCGCGTTGACGTCGATGTCGCGCCCCGCGCGCAGGTCCGCGCCGTTGCCCACCTGCGCGCTGTTGCCCGAAGGCAGCGCGGTGGCGAGCGACGCCGTGATGCTGACCGACGAGCGCGCCGCCTGTGCCTTGGTGCCTGCGTCACGCGCGTGCGTGTTGTCGGACGTGGCGAGCATGCGCCCCACCGTGTCGTCGCTGGCCTGCGCATCGGCTTCCTGGTTGACATTGCGCGCATTGCCGCCGTGCGAGAGCTGGTCCTTGGCGTCCTGACTCTGGGCGTCGCCGACCGCGTACACCGCCACCCCGCCGGCCAGGCCGACGAGGCCGCCTGCGCCGCTGACCACCGTGGTGTCGAACTGTTCGCGACCGAGCCCGTTGACCTGGATGTCGCGCGCGGCCTGCACCTGCGCGCCGGCACCGATGCTTGCGGCGGTGCGGTTGCTGACGTTGCCGACGTCGACGCCGCCGGCGAGCGCGCCCGCGCCGAGCGCGACCGAGCCGGTGATGACCTGTGAGCGCAGCGTGTTGCGGGCCGTGACGTTGACGTCCTGCGCGGCGTTGGCGCCGGTGTTCGACTGATTGATCCTGGCGTTGGCGCCGATGGCCGCGGTCGTGTCCGAGCGCACCGACTCGACCGAGATCGCGCCCGAGATGCCCGCATAGAGGCCTGCCGCGCCGCTCGCGGCGACGGTGAAGAGGTCTTCGGACGACGTGGCCTGCACCTGCACGCCGCGGGCGTCGCTCACGGTCGCGCTGTCGCTGTCGCCGCTGTAGGCGGTCATTCCGCTGGTTGCGTTGCCTAGCGCGTTGACGGTCGCGCCGTCGCCGATCGCGGCCTGTGTGGTCTTGTCGATGCTGCTGACGCTCACCGCTGCGCCGACGCCCGCGGCGCCGAAGCCGGCGGCGGCGGCACCGGCCGCCATGTCGACCGTGGTGTCGTCGCGCGCGGCGATACGCGCATTGCCGCCTGCGTCGATGCGCGTGGTGCCGCCGGCCACCACGGCCTGCGTCTGGTCATCGATGGACACCACCGCCACCGAGCCGGCGACCGCCACGGTGCCGGCCGCCGACAGGCCGATGCCCATGTCGAGCACCTGGGTCTTGCCTTCGGCGAGCACCTGAACATCGCGTGCGGCCTTGACCTGCGCGCCGGCGCCGATGCGCGCCGCGGTGTTGTTGTTGGCGACGAAGACGTCCGCGCCGGCACCGACGGCGACCGCTCCCGCGCCGGAGGCCGCGCCCGCGAGTCCGAGATGGAACTGCTCGTTGCCCGCGGCCACGCGCACCGACTGCGCCGCGTTCGGGGTGCCGCCGGTCTGGTTGATCTGCGCGTTGTCCGCGATCTCCGCTTGCGTGGAAGTCTTGACCGTCGTCACGTTGGCGCCGAGCGAGATCGCTGCGGCGCCGGCCGCAGCGCCGGTGACCGCGAAGGCCTTGACGCTATCGCTGTTGGTGGCGGTGACCGCCAGGCCGTTGAGGGCCTGCGTCTGGCGGTTGGCCTGGCGTTCCTGTGTCAGCGCGAGGAAGGCGTCGCGGCCGGCGATGTCGTTGCCCTGCGCATCGGTGGGTGCCAGGCCGCTCTTGCTGACGCGGCCTTGGCCGGTGATGCCCGCGCCGTAGGCGATGTGGTAGTGGCCGGTGGCCGCCTGGATGGCGGCGCCGTTGCCCAGGGCCTGCACGGCCGCGTTCTTGCCGATGCGGCCGAGCGTGGTCTTGTCGAGCACCACGACGCCGGCCGCGGCGCCGAGCGCGGCCGAACCGCCGCCCGCCGCGCTGCCGGCGATCAGGTCGACTGCCGTGCGGCCGTCCGCCGCCACCAGCGCGCTGCCGCCGGCGCGGACCGTCGCACCGTCGTCGATGCGCGCCTCGGTGTCGGTGGTCAGCACGTAGGCGGCCACGGAGCCCGCCAGACCGGCCGAGCCGCCGACGCCGAAGCCGATGCCCGTCATGCGCAGGTCTTCTTGCGAATCGGCCTGTACGGTGGCGTTGCGCGCGGTCTCGACCCAGGCGCCTTCGCCGACCGTGGCCTGGGTTCGCTTGTTCATCGCGCCGACGTCCGCCGCGGCGCCGCCGCCGACCGATCCGCCGCCGCCGGCGCCGACCACCACGTCGAACACGCTCGTGCGGTCGCTTGCCGACAGGGCCAGCGCCTGCTGGCTCAAGGTGTCGGCCTTGTTGATCTGTGCGTTGTTGCCGATCGAGGCCACCGTCCTCGCATCGAGCACGTTGACGATCGCCGCGCCGCCCACCGCCACCGAGCCCGCGGCCGCGGCGCCGATCGCATAGGTCTGCAGGTCCTCGGCGGCCGTCGCCGCGAGACCGGTGGTGCCGCCGGCATGCGCCTGCACGCCCGCGCCGATCGTGCTGCGTGTGTCGTTCTCGACCGTGTGCACCGCGCCGGCCACGCCGACGCCGACCGATCCGCCCACGGCCACGCCGCTTGCGATGTCGAGCAGCGAGAGCTGGTTGCCCGAACCAAGGTGCAGGTCGCCGCCGGTCGCGAGCCGCGTCGCGGTCGAATCGGCGACCGAGGCTTCGGCGAGGTTCTTCGCCACCAGCACGTTGGCCACGCCGGCCACGCCGACATTGCCGCCCACCGCGCCGCTGAAGCCGACAAGCGTCACGTTTTGCACGTTCTGCGCATCGAGCGAGATGCCGCCGGTACCGGTGACCGAGGCGCCGGCATCGATATGGGCGCGGGTGCTGTTGTCGCTCGACACGGAAGCGCTCGACAGCCCCACGCCGACCTTGCCGGCGACCGCGGCGCCGGCCGCCAGGCTGGTGGCGCTTGCGTCGTTGCTGCTGGCGAGCGAGACCTGGCCGCTGGTGGTGACCCTGGCGTTGCTGCCTATGGCGGTTTCGGTGGTGTCGCTGAAGACGTTGAGTGCCACCGCGCCCGAGACGGCCACGCTGTCGCCCGCGGCGCCCGAGACGGCTTCGGCGTAGTAGTTCGTGCCGCCGATCAGTGGCCCACTGGTGAGGCGGTCGGGCAGGTTCTTGACGTCGTCCACGTCACTGACCTGCAGCGACACGCCGGGGATGGAGACCTTGCGGTTCTCGGCGTTCAGCGCAAGGCTGTCGCCCTGCAGTTGCGCACCGCTGCCGATGGTGGCGCGGTAGGCGTTGTTCGACACCACGGTGGCGACCGACGCGCCGATGCCGACATTGCCGCCCACCGCACCGGCCCAGGCCTTGGCGCCGAGCATGCTGGTGTTGACCGCATCCACGCTGATCGCGCCCGCGTTCTCGATGCGCGCGTTGGCGCCGATGCTGGCAAGGGTCTGCGCGTTGGACACCACCACCGCGAAGGCGCCTGCCACGCCCACCTTGCTGCCGCCGGCACCGGCCACGCCTTCGGCGGCGAGCTTGCGCGCGAAATCCGGCGCGGTGTTCTGCGACGACTCCGCCGACACGGTGAGGCCGTCGGCACCGGTCAGGTGCGTGCCGTCGGCCAGCGACGCGGTGGTCGTGTTGTCGCTCAGGCTGATGCCGACGCCGACCGCGACGCCGACCTTGGTCTTGGGGTCGACCGCATCGCCCGCGCCGCGCGCGCTGAAATTGCTGGCGTTGGTCGCCTTGACGCTCGTCGTGCCGCCCGACGAGATCGTGCGCCCGCCGGTCACCGCCGCCTGCACGTCGTCGGCGATGTCGTTGACGCCGACGGCGGCCGCGATCGCGACCTTGCCGCCGCCCTGGGTGCCCTGGTTGCTCTGGCTCGACTGGCTCTTGTTCAGCGTCTGGCTGCCCTGCGAGCTGTCGGCCTGAGATTTGTTGTCGGAATAGGTCTTGTCGGACTGCGAGCCGCCAGCGCTGGCGGTGGCGTCGGAGGTGTAGGCGCGCTGGGCGGAAGCCGCGACGTCGAGTTGGCCGCCGGCGCCGAGGTCGCGGTCGAGCGCGGCTTGCGTCGTGCTGTCGCTGGTGATCACCGCCACCGCGGCGCCCACCGCGGCGCTGCCGGATTTGGCTTCGCCCTTGGCGGTGGCGGTGTGCGTGCCGCTGCTGCTGGCGTGCAGCATCACGTCGCCACCGGTCGTGATGCGGGCGCCCGAGGCGATCTCGGCGCGCGTGGTCTGGTTGAGCGTGCTCACCGCCACGGCCGCATCGAAGGCCAGCTTGCCGCCGTTCGCGCCGGCGGTGGCGGTGGCTTCGCTGTCGAGTTGGCTGGTGGCGGCCAGCTTCAGGTCCTGCGCGTTGGCGACGGACGCATCGGTGCCGACGCGCGCGGTGGTCGCGCCGCCGGCGATGTTGATCGCCACCGAGGCGCCGACGCCGACGCTGCCGCCGCTGGCGCCGCCGGAAGTCGTCGGCGTGGCCTGGGCGATGGCCTGGGTGGCGTCCTGCGCGGAGAGCGCCACGTTGCCGCCGAGCGCGTCGATGCGCGCGCGATCGCCGACCTGCGCGACGCTGGAGGTGTTCGCGATGTTGAGCGCGAGCGATGCCGCGATGCCGACCTTGCTGCCGCCCGCGCCCGACTGCGCGGTCGCCGACACGTCGTTCTGCTTGTCGCCCGCCACGTCCGTCATCGCGGCGCCGATCGAAAGGCCTCGGGCGCTCACGACCGCGTCCTGGCCGACGCGCGCGGCGGTGGCCGAGTCGACCTGGTTGACCGACACGCCGGCGCCGATGCCGACCTTGGCCGTCTTGCCGACCGCGGTGCCGTCGGATGCGGCGCTGGCGTCGGTCTGGCCGCTTGCGGCCAGCGAGAGCGCGCCGGTGGTGCCGACCGTGCGCCCGTCGCCGATCGATGCGATGGCCTGCGCATCGATGACGTTCACCGCCACCGCCGCCGCCACCGACACCTTGCCTTCGCTCGACGATGCGGATTGCTTGCTTCCCGCCGCGTTGCTGGAGGCGCTCTGCTGGCTGCTGCTGCCGACGCCGTTCTTCGTCTGCTGCTGCTTGCCGTAGGCGAGCTGGCCGTCGGTCTTGTCGTCGACCGTGGCGTCTTCCTGCTTCTTGCCGTTGGTGTCGGTCTTGCCGGCCTCGTCGTCGGACTTGCCGCCGGTGGAGCTGGCGCTCGCGGAGGTCGTGTGGCGCGACGACGATGCCGCGGTGAAGGCGACGTCGCCCGTTGCGGCGACGATGTCGCGCTCGGTAGTCGCGTTCGTCACGTCGTTGACCAGCGCGATCGCCACGGCGGCGCCGATCGCGGCCTTCTCGCCTTCCGCGCTGCCTTTGGACGTCGTGGTGGTGGTGTTCGATTGCGTGGCCGAGACGGTGACGCCGTTCGCGCCCGAGATCGCGGCGCCGCTGCCGATGCGCGCGGTCGTGGTGTTGTCCAGCATCGCCAGCGCGAGCGCCGGCGTGATCGCGATGCCGCCGGAGGCGCCCGCCTCCGCACTGGTGGTGGCTTCGTGCGCCGAGCGCGCGCCGAGCGTCACGCTGCCAGTGGTGGCGAGGCTGGCCGCGTCCTCGACCTCGGCGATGGTCCGGTTGCCGGTGATGTTCACCGCCACCGAGGCGCCGATGCCGACCTTGCCGCCGGTTGCGCCCTTGTCGATCGGCGCCGCCTTGGCGCTGATGCTCGTGTTGTCCTCGGCGTCGAGGGCGACGGAGCCGCTGCCGGCATCCACCTGCGCGCCGCCCACGATCGCCGCGCGGCTGCTGGTGTCGACCAGGTTCAGCGCCAGTGCGCCGGCCACGCCGACGCTGCTGCCGCCCGCGCCCGCGCTGGCGGAGGTGTCGATGGTGTGCGTGGTGTCACCGGCGACGTCGGTCATGCCGGCCGTCACGGTGAGGCCTTGCGATCTCAGCTGCCCGCTCACCAGCGCTTCATTGACCGAGGCGACCTTGTTGACCGACACGGCGGCGCCGATGCCCACCTTCGAACTGCTGCCTTCCTCGCCGACCGCGTTGCCGTCGGTGCTGAGCTTGGCATCGGTGTTGTTGCTGGCGGCCACGGTGATCCGGCCCGCGGCATTCACGTTCGTCGGCACTTGCGCGCGCGCGGTCGAGTTCTGCAGGTTGACGCCGACCGCGGCCGCGACGGCCACCTTCCCTTCGCTGGTGCTGGCGGAGCCTTCGCCGTTCTTCTGCGCGTCGACACCGTCGGCGGTGGCGGTCTTCTGCTGCGTGTCGCCGACGCCGTTGGCGGTCTGCTTCTTCTTGCCGAGCGCGAGTTGCTTGCCGATCTTGTCGTCGACATTGGCGTCTTCCTTCGGCTTGCCGGTGCTGGAATCGGTCGTGCCGGCATCGCTGCTGTCGTGGCCGCCGCTGGCGCTGGCCGTGGCGCTCACTACGCTGGACGACGCGCCCGCCGCCTTGAAACTCACCTGGCCCTTGCCGGCACCGGCGGACCCATCGGCGACGATGGCGCGCGCGGTGTCGGCCTGCACCGTGTCGTCGACGAGCGCGACCGCCACTGCTGCGCCGATCGCGGCTTTGCCGCCCACTGCACTGCCCTTGGCGGTCGTTTCGGTGGTGGAAGTTTGCGTGGCTTCGAGCGCCAGGTCGCCGCTCAACGCGAGGGCGCTGGCGGCGCTGCCGAGGCTGGCCTGCGTCGTGCGGTTGACCACCGACACCGCCACCGACGGCGTGATCGAAACGCCGCCTTCGGAGCCGGCTTCGGCTTCCGTCTTGACGTCGTGCGTCGAGACGGCCGTGACGGCGAGGTCTCGTGCGCCTTCGAGCCGAGCGCCGTCCTCGAGCGCTGCGCGCGTGCGCGTCGCGACGACGTTCACCGCCACGGAGGCGCCGATGCCGACCTTGTCGCCGCCGGTGGTGATGCCGTCGGCCGGGGTGGCGCTGGCATGACTCGCGGTGGCGTCGACCGCGCGCAGGGCAACGTCGCGCGCGGTGCCGGTCAGCGTGACACGGCTGCCGGTGCGCAGCGATGCGGTGGTGGCGCTGTCGATGGCATTGACCGACAGCGAGCCGGCCACGCCGACGCTGCTCGCACCGGCGCCCGAGACTGCGCTGGTCGTGAAGCTGTTGGTGGCCGCGGGAGTTGCCGGCACGGTGGCGCTGACGGCGAGGCTGCCGGCGGTGAGGTCTTGCGCAACATACGCCTCGTTGGCGATCGTGCCGAGGTTGATCGCCACGGCGGCAGCGACGCCAGTCGACCCGCTCGTCGCGCTGCCGTCGGCCTTGGCGTCGACGGTGCTCACCGATTGGGTACGCACGGCGGCCGCGCCGGTGACGGTCGCCGCCTGGGTCGACGCGAGGTACGCCTGCGTGGTGGCCTTGAGGTCGCTCACGACCACCGCGCCGGCGACCTTGATGCCTTCGCCATCGGCGTTGTCGGCGGTGCTGGCGTTGTCCTTGTACTGCGTGAGCACCTGGCTGCCCTGGCTCTGGCCGGTCGAGTCCTGGCTGGCGCCATGGGCCGCCGATTTGGCGCTCGCGGTGACTACGTGGCTCGAGGTGGCCGCGAGGTCGAGCGAGCCGGCGCTGACGTGCGCGTCGCCATCCACCGCCGCGACGGTGTTCGTGCTGATCTTGCTGACCGCGACCGAGGCGCCGGCCGCGCTGCTGCCTGCGGCCGATGCGTCGGCGACGGAAGTCGTGTTGACCGTGTTGGTCGCGGCCAGGCCGAGCTTGCCGCCTGCCTGCAGGTCGGTGGTGCCGGTCACGCGCACGCGCGCATTGCTGCTGACGTCCGACACGGCCACGGCCGCATCGCCCGCGAGGTTGGCGAGCGCGGACGTCGGCGTGGCGACGGTGGTCACCGTGGCGCTGGCGGCGAGGGCGGTGTCGCCGCCGGTGGAGATGGCGCTGCTGCCGCCGACGGTCACTGAAGCATCGGCGGATGCGCGCTGCACGGTGACCGCGACGGGCAGCGTGTAGGTGCCGGTCGTCACATCGGCGCGCGCGTTGGCGCTGAGTGCATCGCGTGCGTGCAACTGGCTGGACTGGATGCCGATGCTCGCGATCGACTCGGCCTTCTCGACGCCGCTGGAGACGGCGAGCGACGAATCGGTGCGGGTGGCGGTGGCCGCCAGGTCGATGTTGGCCGCCGAGAGCTTCGCGCCGTCGAGCTGGATCGAGGCGGTGCCGCCCTGCGCCTGTTCGGCCACGATGCGGATGCGCCCGTCGGCGTTGACCATCGCCGTCGCATAGCTGAGTCCGTTGGCGTTCACCACGTCGGTGAAGTCCGGTGCGCTGCCCTGGAACGCCGCGCCGCTGTAGATCGAGCCGCCTACCTTGATCGCGCCGGCGCTGAGCGTGACGCCGTTGATCGCGTTGATGCGGCCCTGGATGTTGATCACGGCGTCGCCGTTGATGGGCGCGGTGCCGTTCAGCAATCGCGTGACCGACGTCGCGTCGGGATTGCCGTTCGAGGTGAAGAAGTCGCGCACGAAGGCGCTGGTCGGCGTCGCGATGGTCAGCGAGCCGACGTTCACGACGCCGGTCGAGCCGACCACCACGCCGTAGGGGTTCGCGAACCAGACGTTGCCGCCGATGGCCCCGCCCTGGATGCCGTTGACCACGCCGTAGATGTCGGTCCGCGCGTCCCGTACGATGTTGATCAGGTTGGCGGTGCCGGCCGGCAGATGCAGGTTGGCGGTGACGCCCGCCTGCACGCCGAACGTGGAGAACGAGTTGAACGCGTTCGTCCCCCTGATCGTCGAGGTGGTGATGTTGACGACGTTGGCCGAGGGCAGCCCGAGCGTCGTCTGGGTCCGCCCGTCGAGGGTGATGGTGTCGAGCGGCCCGGCGAGCGCGCCCATCGACAGGGCGGCACCTGCGAAAAATGCCAGCACGGAGGTCGCCGGCCGCCTGCTCCTCCCGCCTTTGCCACGACCGCGTGCGGTTTCCGCTACCGCGACCCATGCGTTCAAGGCCTCGTTCCAAACAATCCGATAGACGCGGTTCATCGACGAGTGGCTGTGCATGTCTTCAACTCCTGGAACTCGGAGAGCCGCACGCAGCCGAACTCGGCGACATACCGGCAAAGGGCCTGCCGCCTAAATGGCAACATTTAGCTTACATTTTAGTAAGCAAATGAATGAAAAAGATACAAAAAGCTAACAAGGATTCTGCCAACGTGGGCAGTTTTTGGCCATCGGGCCGATCGTGAGGGTGCGACCCACAGGAATCGAGCCCTGGTTAGGCTGCTGGGTGAAGTGCCAGTTGGAGAGCTAAGTCGTTGTCACTCAATGATTTTGTAGACTTTCACTTTGCTGTCTCCTCACTACTTCGCGCTCACCACGCTCGCCCGCACTGCGCCCTCTCTGAGGGACACCAGGACCCCTTCCCGCCTGACCAGCTTCACGCAAGACTCATTCATGGGGGCCTTGTTCCACGTGGTGCAGTAGCCGCCCGCCGAATCCATGCGCCATTTGCCGACGTCGTTGTACGCGCCTGAAACCGTCGCCTTGCCGGTCGGTGCGAGTGCGACGTTGACGATCTTGCCGTCGAACATCTTCCATTCGATCGTCTTGCCGACGATCTGCGTCAGGATGTCCTGCTCGGTCAGCGGCACATCCTGGCTCAAGGCCTGACCTGCAGCGACCGAGAGTCCCATGGCAACGAGTGCTGAACGAAGCGTCATGCTGGCTCCTCGAGGTAGTGGCAAGCCAGTTTGAAGCCCGGCCGCAGTGGGCTCATCACCCCGTTGCGGCTTGACACCGCCCCAAGCCGGCCAGCGCGTGCGGAGCTCCCGCTGTAACCGGCAGGTATCCGCGCGGTATCGCCATGGCAATGAAGCTGCGTGCGCCGGCGCGGCGACCTAGACTCGGGCCATGGCTGTCCCGGAACGCCGTCCTGGCCCCACCGCCTCCCTGGCGTGGACTGACGCTGCCGACGCGATGTACCGCGCCGCACAGGCCGTGGCGGGCGCCAGCGGCCCCGGCACCATGGCCGACCTGGTTCAGGAACTCGCCCGGATCCTGGGGGTGGCGACCGCCTTCGTCGGCGTTTTCACGGACAGCTCGCGCAACAGCCTGCACACCCTGGCCGCGGTGTTCGACGGCCAGGCCGTGGCCAACTTCGACTACCCGCTGAACGCTTCGCCCTGGTCGGAGGCGGTCGGCCGGGCCTGCCGCTTCGTCATTCGCGGCATCCCCGCCGCCGAGTTCACTCCCGGGACTGTCTTCGCGGACAAGGGCATCGATTCCGGCGCCGCGTTCCCGCTCCATGGCGCCGACGGCAGGCCGCTCGGATTGCTGGTGGCAATGGATCGCCAGCCGATCGCCGACACGACGCTGGCCGAGGCGCTGCTGAAGATTTTCGCCAGCCGCATCATCGCGGAGATCGAGCGCAGCAGTGCCGACGAGGCGCTGCGCGCTGCGGCGCTGGCGGTGTCGGCCGCCAGCGGCGAGTCGGTGTTCGCCGAGCTGACGCGCTATCTGGCGATGATCCTGAATGTCGAGATGGCGTTCATCTCGCGTCACCAGGCCGAAGATGGCGACGCCCTGCACATGCTGGCGATCTTCAGCGACGGCGAGATGCGGCGCGGCCTTCGCTACCCCGTCAAGGGCACGCCGTGCGAGCATGTGCTCGGCCAGCGCTTTCGCGCCTACCCGTCGAAACTGCGCGAGCTGTTCGAGCTGAACGAGGAGGTCCGGCTGCTGGGCGCCGAGAGCTATGCCGGCCTGCCGCTGAACGATGCGCAAGGGCGGCCGCTGGGCACCATCGGCATCGTCTCGCGCCAGCCGCTGGCCAACGTCGAGCGCATCGAGTCGATGCTTCGAATCTTCGCCGGCCGTGCCGCGGCCGAGATCGAGCAGCTGGGCGCCCGCGAGGCCTTGCAGCGCTCGGAGGCCAGCTACCGCGCGATCTTCGAGGCGTCGGAGGATTCGATCTTCATCCACGACTGGGACAGCGGCGCCATCCTCGACGCCAACCCCAAGGCCTGCGAGGTCTACGGCTACGACCGCGACCAGCTGTGCCGGCTGTCGCTGGCCGACATCCGTTCGGGGGAGGCGCCCTACTCCGCCGAGCAGGGCCTGGCCCATATGCAGCTGGCCAAGCTGGGGCGCTGTCCACCGTTCGAGTGGCATCGACGCAGCCGCAGCGGCGAGTTGCGCTGGGACGAGGTCCGGCTCAAGCCGGCCATGATCGGCGGGCGCCATCACATCGTGGCCTTCACGCGCGACATCACGGACCGCAAGGCTGCCGTCGAGGCCTTGCGCTCACGCGAGGAGCAGTACCGCGTGATCTTCGCCGGCAGCGCCGATGCGCTGGCGCTGTGGAACGACGAGTTGTGCATCGTCGACGTCAACCCGGCGTTCGTGCGGATGTTCGGCTATGCCCGCGACCAGATCATCGGCAAGTCCCTGCCCCCCAACATCGGCGTCCACGAGCGCGCCCTGCGCGTCGAGCGCATACGGGCGGCGCTGGCCGGCGAGGAGGGGGTGATCGAAACCCGCGGGGTGCGCCAGGATGGCAGCGCCTTCGACATCGAGCTGCGCTACCTGCCGATCGGCTACGCCGGCGCGCCCCACGTGCTGGTGGTGGGACGCGACATCACGGAGCGCCGGGCGGCGCTGGCGGCCCTGCAGGCACAGGAGCAGAAGTATCGCGCGATCTTCGATGGCAGCGTCGACTCGATGGTGCTGTGGAGCCAGGAGCTGCGCACCATCGATGTCAACCAGGCCTTCGTGCGAATGACCGGCATGGCGCGCGAGCAGGTGGTCGGCAGGCACTGGACCGAACGCCCGGATGCCAAGGACATGGAGCGCCTGATCGGCTTCATCGAAGCGGCGCTGCAAGGCCGGGAGACACAGGCCGTCGAACCGGTGTCGCGCGCCGACGGCAGCGCCTTCCACATCGAACTGCGCTACATCCCGGTGCGCCTGGGCGACCGCCCCTACGTGCTGGGCGTCGGCCGCGACGTCAGCGAGCGGCTGGCGAGCGAGCGGGCGCTGCGCGCCAGCGAGGCCCAGTACCGCGGCATCTTCAACGCCTCGGCCGACGCGCTGGTGCTGCGCGCGGCCAACTTCAGCATCGTCGATGCCAATGCGACCTACGAACGCATGAGCGGCTACAGCCTGGCCGAGGTGCTGGGGGTGGACCGGGTGCTGGCCAACCCGCCCGAGATCATGGCGACGATACGCAGCCTGCACGAACGGGCGCTGGCCGGCGAAGCCGTGCGCCTCGAGACCGAACTCGTGCGGCGCGACGGCGAGCGCTACGACCTCGAGCTGCGCGGGGTGCCGATCGTGCACCACGGCGAACCGCACGTGCTGTACATCGGGCGCGACATGACGCAGAGCAAGCGCGCCGAGCGGGCCCTGCGCAACAGCGAGGAGCAGTACCGGGCGATCTTCAACGCCTCCGCCGACGCATTGGTGGTGCGCGACGCCGACTACCGCGCGGTCGACGTCAATCCGGCCTATCTCGAAATGAGCGGTTTCACGCGCGACGAGGTGCTGAGCGCGGCGCGGGTGCTGACACAGCCCGACATGCTGCTGCAGCAGCGCCACTGGGACCAGCACGCCGACATCCTGGCCGGCCGGCCGGTGCGCTTCGAGGCGCCGGGCATGCGCAAGGACGGCAGCCCGTTCCACCTCGAAGTCAGCGCGATGCCGGTAACCTACCGCGGCGAACCGCACGTGCTGTACGCGGCGCGGGACATCACCGAGCGACGGGCAGCCGAAAGCGAGCGCCAGGCGCTGGAGGCGCAACTGCGGCAGGCACAGAAGATGGAAGCCATCGGCCAGCTCACCGGCGGCATCGCGCACGACTTCAACAACATCCTGACCAGCGTCATCGGCTACCTCGTGCTGGGCCAGGAACGCGCCGAGCTGCTGGGCGATGCCCGGCTCACGCGCCAGCTGAGCCAGGCCCACATCGCCGCCCAGCGGGCGCGCGAACTGATCGCGCAGATGCTGGCCTTCGCGCGGCGCCAGCGGGGCCGGCGCCGGACCCTGGCCTTGGGCCCGCTGGTCGGCCAGACCCTGCAGCTGCTGCGCGCCACGCTGCCGTCTTCGGTCTCGCTGGATTTCGTTGCGCCGCCCTCCGCCGGCGGCGACGAACTGCACGTGGCCGTCGATGCCGTGCACCTGGAACAGGTGCTGTTCAACCTGTGCATCAATGCCCGCGACGCGATTGCCGGGTCGGGGTGGATCCGGGTGCGCCTGGGTCGCCATGGCGGCGGTTCGTTCTGCGCCTCATGCCGTGCGAGGGTCGAGGCCGGCCACTGGGTCGAGTTGAGCGTCGCGGACAGCGGCAGCGGCATCGCACCGGATCTGATCGACCGCATCTTCGAGCCTTTCACCTCCAGCAAGGAGGTCGGCCGCGGCTCGGGCATGGGCCTGGCGATGGTGCACGGCATCGTGCACGACCACGGCGGCCATGTGCTGGTGCAGACATCCCCGGGCGCCGGCTCGGTGTTCCGCGTCCTGCTGCCGCCGGCCAGCGGGGACGCCGCGGACGCGCCCGGCGTGCCGGCCGCGTCGAAGGACGCCGAAGCGCTCTGCGCGCGCGTGCTCGTGGTCGACGACGAAGCCATGGTCGGCGACTTCATGGTCGAGCTGCTGTCGGGCTGGGGCATCGAGGTGGTGCTGCATCGCAGCCCGCTCGAGGCGCTGGCCTGGCTGGAGGACCGGAGCCAGGCGCTCGACCTGCTGATCACCGACCAGACCATGCCGCAGCTGGACGGCCTGCAACTCGCGCAGCGCGCGGCCGCGCTGCGCCCGGGCCTGCCGGTCCTGCTGTACACCGGCAACGCCGACGGCGTCGACGAGGCCGAAGCGAAGCGCCATGGCGTCTGCGGCGTGCTGCACAAGCCGGTCGACAACGAGTCGCTGCACGCGATGATGAAGTCCTGCCTGCAGCGGGCGCGCGCCAGCGCCCTCCCCGGCTGCTGAACCCGCGCCGGCGGATACGGGCGCGATACAAAGGCGCGGCGCCGCGACACGCGGGCAATACCAACGACTTGCAGACTCCGATGCACGCCGCCGCGCCGTGTGCCCTGCTCCGGTCGGCGGCGCTGCCGCGGCTGCCTGAGCTCAGCAGCATCACCCACGCTTCGCCAGTGCGACCGGACGCTGCGCGGTGCATCCACCCCGTATCCGGCCGCACCGATGAGGAGAACTTTCCATGGTTGACTTTCACACCACCCAGGGCGGCAAGGTCGGCATCGCCGACGAGCCGATCGCGGCGCTGCGTGCCGCGCTGCGCGGCAGCCTGCTGATGCCGGCCGACGCCGGCTACGACGTGTCGCGCACGCTGTGGAACGGCATGGTCGACCGCCGGCCGGCGGCGATCGTGCGCGCCGCCGGCGCCGCCGACGTGATGCAGGCCGTGGACTTCGCGCGCACGCACCAGCTGTTGCTGGCGGTCAAGGGCGGCGGCCACAACATCGCCGGCAAGGCGGCCTGCGATGGCGGCCTGATGATCGACCTGTCGGCGATGAAGTCGGTGCGCGTCGACCCCGCGGCCAAGCTGGCGCGCGTCGAACCCGGGGCGCTGCTGTCGGACTTCGACCGCGAGACGCAGGCCTTCGGCCTGTCCACCCCCACCGGCATCAACTCCACCACCGGCATGGCCGGCCTCACGCTCGGCGGCGGCTTCGGCTGGCAAAGCCGCAAGCGCGGGCTCACCATCGACAACCTCAATGCGGTCGACGTGGTGCTGGCCTCCGGCGAGTTCGTGCAGGCGAGCGCGACGAAGAACGCCGATCTGTTCTGGGCGGTGCGCGGCGGCGGCGGCAACTTCGGCGTCGTGACTTCGTTCGAATACCGGCTGCATCCGCTGGGCCCCGAGGTGCTGGCCGGGCTGGTCGTCTATCCGCTCGAACAGGCCAGGCAGGTGTTCGAGGGCTACAGGAACTTCGCCGCCGCGGCCAGCGACGAGATGACCACCTGGATGGTGCTGCGCAAGGCGCCGCCGCTGCCCTTCCTGCCGCCGGAGGTGCATGGCAAGGAAGTGGTGGTGGTCGCCTTCTGCTGGATCGGCGAGCCGGGCCGGGGCGAGGAACTCGCCAGGCCGCTGCGCAGCTTCGGCACGCCCGCCGGCGCGCATGTGGGCCCGATGCCCTTCGCGGCCTGGCAGACCGCGTTCGACCCGCTGCTGCAGCCGGGCGCGCGCAACTACTGGAAGTCGCACGACTTCGTGGCGCTGACCGGCGAGGTCGAGCGCATCCTCTGCGAAGCGATCACCCGTCTGCCGAGCGACGAATGCGAAGCCTTCATCGGCCAGCTGGGCGGGCAGATCAATCGCACCGGGGTCGGCGACACGGCCTATCCGCATCGCGACGCCGAGTTCGTGGTCAACGTCCACACGCGGTGGCGCGATGCTGCGGACGACCGCAAGTGCATCGACTGGGCGCGCGCCCTGTTCGATGCGCTGACGCCGCATGCCACCGGCGGCGTCTACGTGAACTTCATGCCGGAGGACGAGATGCAGCGCGTGGCGGCCGGCGCCTATGGGCCCAACTACACCCGGCTGGCGGCGCTGAAGGCGAAGTACGACCCGGCCAACCTGTTCAGCCAGAACCAGAACATCCGGCCGCAAGCCTGAGCCTTCGGGCGCAAAAAAAGGGTGCCGGCGGGTCATTCCCCGCCGGCACCCTTTTTGCCGAAGCGCTCAGGCGGCCATCGGAAGTTCGCGCTGCTGCGGCACGGCGTACATCAGCGGCGCGAGCGCGGTCCCGATGCGCGCGCCCTGTGCTTCGTCGAGCATCGGGAACAACAGCTTCTGGAAGCGCGCATCCGTCACGCCCGAGACGATGTACTGCCAGCGGTAGGCCTTGAGGACCGTGTCGTGGATCTGCCCTCGTTGCGCGTCGCTGAAGAAGGTGCCCGCGATGGCGCAAAAGTAATGCGCGTCCGCCGCCGCCTGGGCCTGAAGGATGCCGTCGACCGCGCCGACGAGCGCGATCAGGTCGTCGACCGCGGCATCACGCTCGGCGGGGCCGATCTTCTCGTTCTCGGCGACGAACTCGAGCTCGTCGAGGATGGCGTGCTGCGATTCCTCGCGCCAGTGGAACAGGAAGACGTCCTTCCACAGCGCCGAGGTATCGGCATCGGGCTCGATGCTGGCGCGGTAGTGCGCCTGCGTGAACAGCTCGATGTCGAGCGTCAGCGCCAGCACCGACCAGGTGCTCTTGCCCAGCACGGCCTGCGCCACCGCGTTCGGCTCGGCCGTCATGACGTAGCCGGCAGGCATGTCGGGTGCCATCATTTCCTCGAGGCGGCGGAACAGCGCCTGGTGCTTGATCTCCTCGTCGGTCATGCGTACCAGCGCTTCCAGCGCAACCTGGTCGCCGAACACATGCTCGCGGCTCAGCTCCATGACCTTCGACGCGATGAAGCGTTCGGCCAGGCCGAAGATGTAGGCGTAGGTGCGGCCCTGAACCTGGCTCAGCAGCCGCCGGTCGGCCGCGCTCAGGAACCCGATCTCCTGCACCAGCGACAGGCCATCGGGCAGGAAGGTCTTGCTGTAGTCGAACTGGCGGCCGCGGATGACGTCGCGCTCGATTTCCCAGCGCACGCGCTTGGACACCTCGATGACCTTGGCGTAGCGGTCGGTGTGGGTGGACGGGGACATGCTGATGCTCCTTCGCTGATTGACAAGAGGCCGAACCTGGCCGGAGGTCGGGCCTTGCGGCCCCCTTGCCGGCTCCGGGCTGCGTCGAAGCGCAGTCGAAGACGGCATGGCGGCCAGTCTGCTCAGCGTTGGTATCCGGCATGCATCCGCGGATCGCGGCTGTGTCGCCGTTGTGTAGCGTCGGGCGTTCGCGCGGGCTCGGGCGCTACAAGGAGCGCATCAAGCCGCCGTCGATGCGAAGGCTCTGTCCCGTGATGTACGCGGCCTCTTCCGAGGCCAGGAAGGCAATGGTTGCCGCGACCTCGTCGCTGGTGCCGTAGCGTTGCATGGGCACGCTCTCGCGCCGCTCTTCCTTGGCGGGCAGGCTGTCGATCCAGCCGGGCAGCACGTTGTTCATGCGGACGTTGGAGGGCGCGTACTGGTCCGCGAAGAGCTTGGTGAAGGCGGCGAGTCCGGCCCGGAAGACGGCCGAAGTCGGGAACATCGAACTGGGCTCCAGGGCCCAGGCCGAAGAGATGTTGATGATCGCGCCGCCCTTCTGCTTCTCCATCACGGGCGTGACCAGGCGCGTCGGCCGGATCACGTTGAGCAGGTAGATCTCCATGCCCGTGTGCCATTGCTCGTCGGTGAGCTCGAGGACCGGCGCCTTGGGTCCGTGGGCCGCGCTGTTCACCAGCACATCGATGCGGCCCCAGCGCTCCAGGGTCTGCTCGACCAGGCGTTCGAGGTCGTCATTCGACCGGTTCGACCCGGTGATGCCGATGCCACCCAGTTCCTTGCCCAGCGCTTCGCCCTTGCCGGACGAAGACAGGACGGCGATCTCGAAACCTGCTGCTGCGAGCTTGCGAGCGGCGGCAGCGCCGATGCCGCTTCCGCCTCCCACCACGATGGCAACTTTCCCGGTCATCTTCTTCTCCTTCAGTGTCGCAAATGCCAAGCACCAGGCGGCGGCTCAAAATCGCGTCGACGCGTAGGGGGCGGGGTCGACGAAAGGTTCAGCGCCTTCGATCATCTCGGCCAGCAGCCGGCCACTCACCGGTCCCAGCGTGAATCCCTGGTGCGAATGGCCGAAATTGAACCACAGGCCCGAATGCCGGGGCGCCGGGCCGATGACGGGCTTCATGTCGACCGTGCAAGGCCGGTTGCCGAGCCAGGGCTCGGCCTCCACCGGCTCCGGCAGCGCGATCAGTTCGCGCGCCGCCTGCTCGGCCTTGTCGAGCTGCACCGGCGTCGAAGGCGCGCCGATGCGGGCGAACTCCGCGCCGGTCGTGATGCGCATGCCGGCCGCCATCGGCGCGATCACCAGGCCGCGCTCCGCATCCAGCATCGGCAGCCGCAGGCCGGGGCCGCCGCGGTAGTGGCGGTGATAGCCGCGCTTGACGAACAGCGGCAGCTTGTAGCCCAGCGTGGTCGTCAGCTCACCGGCCCAGGGACCGAGTGCGATCACCGCATGGCGTGCGTGCAGTGGGCCATCGGCCGTCTGTACCAGCCAGCCTCCACCGTCGGCGCGCAGGCTGGCGGCATCGCCCCGGGCAACATGGCCGCCGAGGTCGATGAAGCGCTGGACGTAGCGCTCGACCAGCGCGCCGGGATCGCTGACCGACCAGGGGTCCAGCCAGTGCAGCGCGCCCGCCAGCCTCGCATGCAGTCCGGGCTCGGCCTTGGCCAGCGCGTCGCCATCGAGCAGCGCGTGGCGCACGCCGTAGCGCTGCTGCAGGTCGGCAGCCCGCGCCGCGGCGGTATTCAGTGCGGCCTCGGTGCGGAAACCGAGGCGATAGCCTTCCTTGCGCACCAGCTCCGAAGCGCCCGATTCGGCGATGAGGACATCGTGTTCCGTCAGGCAGTGTTCGATCAGCCGGCTGTAGTCGCGGGCGATGGGGGCGTATCGCGGCGGCGCCGATGCATGCCAGTAGCGCGCCAGCCGCGGCGCGACCGCGGGCAAGGCGTCGAAGTGGTAGTTGACGTCGATGCCGCGCTTGAAGGCGACGTCGAACACGGCCGACCATTCGCGCGGGAAGGCGTAGGGCTCGACCGCTTCGCGCTGGATGATGCCGGCATTGCCGTACGAGGTCTCGCGGCCGGGCGCCTGGCGGTCGACCAGCGCGACCGAATGACCCCGCCGGGCGAGCTGCAGCGCGGTGCACGCGCCGACCATGCCGGCGCCAAGGACCAATACATCAGTGGGCATGGGGTCGCGCTTCCTGGTGGATCGGCGCGATCAGTCGCGCTGGGCCGCGGTGACCGTGACTTCGAGCAATGCGCCCGGCGCCAGCAGGCGCGCCACCACCGTGGTGCGCACCGGCAGCGGCTCCTGGAAGTGCTTGCGGTATTCGGCGTTGAATGCGCCGAAGTCAGCCTCATCGACCAGGTGCACGGCCACCTGGGTCACGTCGTCGAGGCCCAGGCCCGCGGTTGCGAGCGTGCCGGCGATGCGCTCGAGCACCAGCGCGGTCTGTGCGGCGATGCCTTCGGGGATGCTGCCGTCGTCGGCGAAGGGCATTTCGCCCGACAGGAAGGCCAGGCCCTTGGCCAGGCGGATCTTTGAAAAGGGAAGTGCGGGTGCTTGGGTCATGGAGAAAAATCCTCGAGATGGGCTGCGCCGATTGTGGAGTGATGGCACCGTCCGGGGTTGGCAATAAACTGAAAGCCGAATTGCGATTTTCGCAATGGAAAAGTCGACATCTCACCCTTCCTTGCGCAGCACCTCCCGCAGGTGATCGAGGAAGGCCCGGCAGGCGCCGGGCAGGGTCCGGCCGGCCATGGTCTGGATCTCGAAGTGGCGCTCGTTCATCTCCCGGTCGCGCAGCGGCACGGCGACGATGCCCCCCGCCTTGAGCCGGTTGCGCAGCGCAGCCTCGCCGCTGAGCGCGATGCCGCCGCCGGCCGCGGCGAACGAGATCGAGGCATCGAGCCGGTTGGCCAGGAGCGCGGGCTCGCACTGCAGCCCCTGGCGGCTGCAGCTGATGTCGAACAGCTGGCGCAGCGTCGAATACGGCCCCGGCAATGCCATCGGATAGCCGACCAGCTGCGCGAGCGCCAGCTGCCGCCGCGAGGCGAGCGGATGGTCCTTCGCCATGATCGCGAGGATGGGCGAAGGATGCCGCAGCTCGACGTTGATCTGGCGCTCCGAGCTGGTGCTGAGCGTGACGCCGATGTCGACATCGCCATCGCGAACCAGCTGCGGGATCTCGGCCTGCATGTGAACGTTGAGCGCGAAGCGGATGCCCTTGTACTCGCGCTGGAACTCGGCGATGAGGTTCGGGAGGAACTCGGACGCGAAGCCCTCGGTGCTCGCGATCCGCACCAGGCCGGTCTGCAGGCCGCGCAGCGCCTGGATGTCGTCGGTCACGCGCTCGATGTCCTGCCAGGCGCGCTTGGCGTGCGCGGCCAGCAGTTCGCCTGCGGGGTTGGGCACCATGCCGCGCGAGCGGCGCTCGAACAGCAGGGTGTCGAGCTCGCTCTCGAGGTGCGCGATGTGGCGGCTGACCGCCGAGGGCGCGACATTCAGGCGCTCGGCCGCGGCGGTGACCGAGCCGGTGCGCACGACCTCGAGGAAGTGGCGCAAGGCGGTTTCCTGGAGCACGCGGCGGTTGACGTTCTTGGACACGGGTTGACCCCTATTCGAATTGCGATTATCGCAACGAAACATTCAAATCATGCTGATTGCTGGGAAGGTTTCATCTTCCTACGATGAGGTCTCGCCCCGCCAACACTCCCCACCCCGCCGCCATGCACACCCTCTCCCTGCGTACTTTCGGGCTTGCCGCCCTCGGCGCCTTCAGCGCCTTCGGACTCTCCGCCGCCGCAGTGGCGGAGGACAGCTTTCCCACGCGACCCATCACGATGGTCGTGCCCTTCCCGCCGGGCGGTGGCGGCGATGCCCAGGGCCGGCTGCTGGCCCTGAAGCTGGGCGAGAAGCTGGGCCAGAGCGTCGTCATCGACAACCGGCCCGGCGCCGGCACGGCCATCGGCGCCGCCTTCGTCGCCAATGCCAAGCCCGACGGCTACACGCTGCTGATGAGCTCGGCCTCCACCTACACCCTCAACCCGGCGATCCGCAAGTCGCTGCCCTACGACCCGATCAAGCGCTTCGAGCCGATCGGCATCGTCAGCCGGGTCGGGCTGGTCATGCTGGCCAATCCAGCCGTACCCGTGAACAACGTGAAGGAACTGGCGGCAGCCGCCAAGGCGGCGCCCGACAAGTACGCCTATGCCTCCTTCGGCTCCGGCACCAGCTCGCACTTCGCGGCCGAGATGGCGCTGCAGGCGATCGGCGTCAAGCTGATGCACGTGCCCTACAAGGGCAGCGGCCCGGCCATGACGGACCTGATCGGCGGACAGGTGCCGTTCTCGTTCGACACCGTGACCGCCGCCCTGCCCCAGATCAAGGCCGGCAAGGTCAAGGCGATCGCGATCACGACGATGAACCGCTCGCCGCTGCTGCCCGCGGTGCCCACCTTCGCGGAGTCGGGCTATCCGGCCGCGGTGCTCGACAGCTGGGGCATGGTGGTGGCGCCGCGCGGCCTGCCGCCCGCGGTGCATGCGAAGCTCGAAAAGGCATTGGCCGAAACGATCGCCGATCCGGCCGTGCGCAAGGGCTTCGCCGACCAGGGCGTGGAGGCTCGCTTCGTCGATTCGGCCAAGGCGGCCGCGCACCTCGAGGCCGAACTGCCGCTGATGCGCGCCATTGCCGTGCGCGCCAACATCCAGCCGGAGTGAGCCGATGAGCAACAACGCCGCCCGCCCCGCCCTGGTCGAGCATTCCGCCGTCGCGCTGCGGCAGATGATCGGCAGCCGGCAAATCTCGCCGGTCGAATTGCTGGAGGCCTGCATCGAGCGCATCGAGGCGGTCAACCCGTTCGTCAACGCCGTCACGGCGACCTGTTTCGACCGCGCGCGCGAGGAGGCCCGCGCCGCCGAGCGGGCGGTCCTGAAGGGCGAGCCGCTGGGCCTGCTGCACGGGCTGCCGCTGGGCGTGAAGGACCTGGAACCCACCGCCGGCCTGCTGACCACCTTCGGCTCGCCGGCCTTCCGTGGCCACGTGCCGGCCCAGGACATCGAACTGGTGGCCCGGCTGCGTCGCGCCGGGGCCATCGTGGCCGGCAAGACCAACGTGCCCGAAATGGGCGCCGGGGCGAATTCGCGCAACCCGGTGTGGGGCGCCACCGGCAATCCCTTCGATCCCAACCTGAACGCCGGCGGTTCCTCCGGCGGCTCGGCCGCCGCCCTGGCCTGCGACATGCTTCCCGTGTGCACCGGCTCGGACACCGGCGGCTCGCTTCGCATTCCGGCCTCGAAGTGCGGCGTGGTCGGCTTTCGCCCCTCGCCCGGCGTGGTGCCGAGCGTGCGCAAGCTCCTGGGATGGACGCCGATCTCGGTCGTCGGCCCCATGGGCCGCACGGTCGAGGACGCCTGCCTGCAGCTGGCCGCCACCGCCGGCATGCATGCCGGCGATCCGCTCAGCCATCCGCTCGATCCGCTGGTTTTCCTGAAGCCGCGTGCCGCCGAGCTGGGCCGCTTGCGCGTGGCCTGGACCACCGACTTCGGCAGCTGCGATGTCGACCCCGACATCCGCGCCACCTTCGCCGCCCGGATCGCGGCGATGCGGCACCTCTTCGCCCGCTGCGACGAGGTGCGCTTCGAGCTCGGCGAGGTGCACCGCTGCTTCGACGTGCTGCGCGCCGAGGCTTTCGTCGCCGGCATGCGCGAGGCCTACGACAAAGACCCCGCCAGCCTGGGCGAGAACCCGCGCGCCAACTACGAGCTCGGCGCCAGCATGACCCTGCTCGACAGCGCCTGGGCGCAGGCCGAGCAGACCCGCATCCTGCAGCGCTTCCAGGCCACCTTCGCCGACTACGACCTGGTGCTGGCGCCGACCACGCCGGTGTCGCCCTTCCCGTGGACGCAGCCTTACGCGCGGGTGGTCGACGGCAAGACGCAGTCCAACTACTACCGCTGGCTGGCGCTGACCTACGTCACCACGCTGACCACCCATCCTTCGCTGGCGCTGCCCTGCGGCACCGACGCCAGGGGCATGCCCTTCGGCCTCCAGGTCGTCGGCCCGTTCCGGGGTGACCTGCAGGTGCTGTCGGCCGCCCTCGCCATGGAACAGGCCTTCGCCGGGTATCCTGCGTTGCGGCGCCCCCGCCCCGACCTGGCGGCCCTGCGGATGCCGCAGCCGGCGCTGGACTCGATCGTCACCGCGCCGCCGCCCGCGAACTGGCGCGAGCCCGGCTTTGCGGGCGGCCCCGCCACTTCGGTGGTCTAGGAGAACCATGTCCCCCGAAACACGAACCATGACCCCCGCCACTCAAGACCTGGACTCGGCACTGGCCGCATTGCTCGATACATTCACCGCGTCCAACCCGGCCAGCCGCGAGTGCTTCGACACGAACGCGCGCTTCCTGCCGGGTGCCAACAGCCGCTCGGTGCTGTTCTATGCGCCCTTCCCCCTCACGATGGCGCGCGGCGAGGGCGCCGTGCTCTGGGACGTCGACGGCCATCGCTATGACGACTTCATCGCCGAGTACACGGCGGGGGTGTACGGCCACTCGGCACCCGAGATCCGGCAGGCGGTGATGGAGGCCATGGAGGGCGGCATCAACCTCACCGGCCACAACCTGCGCGAAGGCCGGCTCGCGCAGCTGATCTGCGAACGCTTTCCCCAGGTCGAGCGGGTGCGCTTCACCAATTCGGGCACCGAAGCCAATCTGATGGC
The DNA here is from genome assembly GCF_030316765.1 of Variovorax saccharolyticus. Classification (GTDB taxonomy): domain Bacteria; phylum Pseudomonadota; class Gammaproteobacteria; order Burkholderiales; family Burkholderiaceae_C; genus Variovorax; species Variovorax saccharolyticus. The sequence continues at coordinate 124,211 of NZ_JASZYT010000013.1, read as the reverse complement.
CATCACGGCGGCGCTGCGCTTCACCGGGCGCAAGCGGATCGTCGTGTTTTCGGGCGGCTACCACGGCGGCGTGCTGGGCTTCGGCGCGCAGCCCTCGCCGACCACCGTGCCCTTCGACTTCCTGGTCTTGCCCTACAACGATGCGCAGAGCCTTGGCGCCGCCTTCGCGCGCGAAGGACCGGAGATCGCGGCCGTGCTGGTCGAGCCGATGCTGGGCGCGAGCGGCTGTATCCCGGCGCTGCCGGGCTTTCTGCAGGCCTTGCGCACGGAGACCGAGAAGGCCGGCGCCTTGCTGATCCTCGACGAGGTGATGACCTCCCGGCTGGCCCCGCACGGGCTGGCTGCGCTGCACGGCATCCGGCCGGACCTGACCACGCTGGGCAAGTACATCGGCGGCGGCATGCCCTTCGGCGCCTTCGGAGGTCGCCAGGACATCATGGCGCTGTTCGACCCGCGCAGCGGTCCGCTGGCCCATTCCGGCACCTTCAACAACAACGTGGTCACCATGGCGGCGGGGCACGCCGGCCTGACGCGGCTGTTCACGCCGGAGGCGGCCGGCGCCCTGGCGGCCCGAGGCACGGCGCTGCGGGAGCGGCTCAACGCCCGCTGTGCGCAGGCTGGCGTGGCGCTGCAGTTCACCGGCGTCGGGTCGGTCATGAACGCGCACTTTGCCGACGGCGAGATCCTGCGGCCCGAAGACCTGGAGGCAGTCGACGCGCGACTGCGCAGGCTCTTCTTCTTCCACCTGCTGGCCCGGGGCATCTACGCCTCCCCGCGCGGCTTCATCGTGCTGTCCCTGCCGCTGGACGACGAGGCGATCGCCCGCATGGAAGACGCGGTCGAGGATTTCCTCGCGGTCCACGCGAGGCTGCTGCCGCTCCGATCGCGCCCGGACCGGGGGTAGGACCCCGGGCCGGCCTCGAATCTGGCGCGGTGCCGTTGGCTGAATTCCGGGCCCTTGGCGCAAAATCGCGCCATGGACGCGCTGTCCCGCCTGCTCATCGTCGACGATGACCCGTCGGTGCGCGCGATGCTGCGCGAGTACTTCGAAGCGCACGCCTTCACCGTGGCGGAAGCCGGGAGCGGCGTGCAGATGCGCGAATGCATCGAGCGCGAATTGCCCGACGCCGTGCTGCTGGACATCAGGCTGCCCGGCGAGGACGGCCTGAGCCTGGCCAAGTACCTGCGTGAACGCTACGACCTGGGAATCATCATGGTCACCGCATCGGGCGACGTCATCGACCGTGTCGTCGGCCTGGAGGTCGGGGCCGACGACTACATCGCCAAGCCCTTCGATCCGCGCGAGCTGCTGGCGCGGGTGAAGAGCGTGCTGCGCCGCCTGCAGGCCAAGCCCCCGGCCGGCGCGGCGACGCCGGCCGTGCCCGCAGGCTCGCGCCAGCGCTTCGGCCGCTGCGAGCTGGACGTCGACGCGCGCCGCCTGTTCGAGGCCGACGGCGCCGAAGTGGCGATGACGGCGATGGAGTTCGAACTGCTTCGCGTGTTCCTGGCCAACCCGAACCGCGTGCTGTCGCGCGACCAGCTGCTGATGCACACGCGCAACCGGGAGTGGGAACCCTTCGACCGTTCGATCGACATCCGCATCGGCCGGCTGCGCCGCAAGGTCGAGCCCGAGCCGGCGCACGAGCCGCGTTGCATCCGCACGGTGCGCAACGCCGGCTACATGTATGTGCCGCAGGACTGAAGGGACGAGACTCTATTCGTGCGTGCCAGTGCCCGGATGCATCGCGTGTCTAATTGTTCCCGGGTAAAATATGGCCCCTTATGTCGGACACCCAACTCACCCAGGATGGCCTGCGCTACCTCAAGAAGGCGCCAGGCTCCATCATCACCACCCCGCGCGCCGAATCGATGATGTCGTGCTTCAAGTGCGGCAAGTTCGTCCTGCGCACCTCGATGGCTTCGCGGCGCTTCCTCGGCAAGAACCACCTCGTCTGCGCGCCGAAGTGCGCCTAGGCGCGCCGCGGTCCGACGTCCTCAAGCGCCCGCGCCATGCAGTTCGGCACGCCTTGCCAGCGTCACGGCCGCGACGACCTGCTGGACTGAAAGCGGTCCTTCCAGGTCCACCTCCCCTGTCAGCACGCTCTCCAGCGCCTCCTGTCCGAAGCGGCCGGCCAGCCACGCAAAGGCCGACGTGATCGAGCCGCCGCCGAACTTCGCGCGCAGCGCGGTGGTGGCGGCACGGCTCACTTCGGTGAATGCGTCGTGATCGGCCGCCTCCGAGGCCGCGCGAACGACCATGCTGAAGGCTTCGAGCTTGTCGGCCTCGTTGCGCAGACGGCGGGCCTTCGCCGCACTGTGCGGCGCGCAGCCCAGAAGCGCGGGTTCCAAGAGCTCGCTGAAGATCAGGATCTCGCGCCCTTCCAGCCAGGAGGCGTCGGCTCGCGGCAACGCCTGGACCGCGCGGCCGCGGGCCCTGGATGCGCGCTCGGCGGCAGCTTGCGCAGCGGCACCATCCTCGGCTCGCCAGGCCAGCAGCGGAGACTGCGCCGACCCGTGGAACGCCCATCGGCCCGCGCTGTTGAGACAAGGCGGGTCGCTGGCCGGCGGTCGAGGGTCGGTGAGCGAGAGCAGCAGGTAGGAGGCGGCAGGCATCGGTGCGGGGTCTTGAGCGGAACCGTCGATTGTCACCGCGCGGCCGCTGCTAGCCGTCGATCGGAACACCGCCGCCGAAATGCGCGATCCATTGGTCGAACAGCTCCTGATTCAAGGCCAGCGGGCTGCGCCAGGCACTGAGCATTTCGAGTTGCAACTTCTGGGCCTGCATCAGGCCGTCGAGCCAGGCCGCCTGCCATTCGACAAGGGGCTGGAAGTTGCCGATCAGGTGAGGGAATGGGCCTGTGGTCGGGATGGTCATGCCGGTCTCCGTCAGGTTGTCGGGCAAGCCTAGGTCATGGCCGGGTGCAGTTCAAGCGCGCCAGGGGTCTACTCACTCGCCCGGTTCCACGTAGTAGGTCTGGATCGGCTCCGCCTTGCCCTTGACGCTTGCCGGCGGCATGGGGCGCAGGCGGAACTGGTCACCGACCGTGCGGCGGATGTCTTCCGTGATCAGCAGATCGACCTGGTACGTGCTGGTCAAGCCCTCGACCCGGGAGGCGACGTTGATCGGGTCGCCGGTCACGCTGAACTTCGACAGCCCGGCAGTGCCGATCACGCCCGCCACCACTTCCCCGCCGTGGATGCCGACGCCGAAGCGCAGTTCGGGCAGGCCCTGCTCGCGCAGGGTGGCGTTGTAGCGCGCCAGCGCCGCGCGCATTTCCACGCCGGCCAGCACGGCGTCCCGCGCCTGCCAGGGGTTGGATTCCATGGCACCGAACAGGGCCAGCAGGCCATCGCCCACGAACTCCGTGACGTGCCCGTGGTGGTGGGCGATGGCCGCCGTCATGTGGCGGAAGTAGTCGTTCAGGATGTTCACCGTGACCGCGGGGTCGAGCCGATCGCACAGGGCGGTGAAGCCGCGCAGGTCGGCGAACAGCATCGTCACCTGGCGTCGTTCGGGCGTGAAGGCGTCACCGGTGCGGGTCAGCCGCTCCACCACGTCGGCCGGCACGAAGCGCTCGAACTGGCGTTGCAGCCGCTCCAGTCTTTCGTCGGCGGCCAGCAGCAGGCTCTCGAGCTGGTCGGCCTGGCGCCGGCTGCGCAGCACCAGCGCCGCCAGGCCCGAGAGGACGATCGCCCCGACCCCGGCAAGGACCCAGGCCAGCGCCGTCATTCCAGCAGCATGGCCAGCCGGACGGTCCCGTTCGCCAGGGATGCCACGCCGATGGCTTCGAGCAAGGCGTCGGCGTCGCCCAGTTCGGCACCGAGCGCGCGCGTCTTTTGCTGGATCGACGAAGGTTCGTAGTAGACGGTGTCGCGCGCCCAGGCCAGCAGCCCGGCTTCGCGCTGCGCCAGGCGGGGGCAGTGCAGCGTCGCGATGGCGCTCTCGATCTCCGCCGGGCGCAGCCCCTCTTCGGCCAGCAACCGGTTCGCGTCGGCTTCGCAATGCGGGCAGCCGAGGGTGCGCGCGACCACGGCGAACATCAGCAGCTTCGCGCTGCGGCTCAGCCGGCCCGACTCGAACGCGCCGTCGAGCGCCGCCTTCATGACGGCGCCCGCGCGCAGGCCGGCCAGCGGCGCCGCCACCATGCCGAAGGGGCCGGCGGCCAAGGCGGCCCGATCCGGCGCCGCCTGCACCGGCCTGCGTGGCCCGAACTTCTTCATCAGCGGCAGCGCGAGCTGGAGCACCCACCGGAACGGCCCGCTGGCCATGCGCTCGAACTTCTGTTCCGACGGCACGGCCAGCAGGGTGCTGACGCGGTTGTAGAAGCACCCGATCGAGATCGCGAAGGCGATCTCGCCGATCTGGTCCGGGGTGTAGCCGAGTTCGAGCAGGGCCGTGCGTTCGGCCGCGGCCGGGCGCGGCCGCGAGCGCGCGAGGCTCCGGCAGAAGGCGATGTAGGCGCGTTCCTTGGCGTCCAGCTCGGCCGTCTGGACGTCGCGTTCGACTTGCTGGATGAAGGATTCCGAATAGCCCAGCACCTTCATGTAGGCGCGGTTCGCGCCGTAGCAGTAGCGGCAGGCGTTCTCCTGTGCCGTCACCATGTTGCCCATGCGGTGCAGGCGCTCCGACAGGGCGATCGGCACGTAGTTGGTTGCCTCGTAGGCTGCCTCGCGCAGCCAGCGGTTCGGTGCGACCCGGCGGTCGACCTCCAGGATCTGGGCGCCGCGGCGTTTCAGCTCGGCTTCCCACTCCAGATCGTGGGTCGCCGGCAGGACCGGGTCGCCCCATTTGATTTCGCTCAGCAATACAGCCATCAGCCACTCCACCGAGATCGAACACGAGCGTTCGCCTTGAGGCGAATTCTGCCGCAGCGCCGAGCCGGCCGTTTCCGGCACCGTCGAGCGACCCCGCGTGTGGGGGCGAAACGACAAACACCGCGACTCCCCTTTTGTGTGTGAAATTGCGCAGGCTTCGCAAGCCGGCGCGCCCCACAATTTCTCCATGTCCAGCCCTCGCCTGCCGCTCATCTATCGCCACGCATGGTGGCTCCCGGGCGCCTTCTCGGCACTCGCGGTCGCGCTGGGCGCGGCGGCGCTGCGGCCCTCGGAGCAGGGGCTCCTGCTGACCCTCGCGATCCTGTGTGCCCTGCCCTGGACCTTCCTGCTGCTGCTGCTGGATTTCGGCCCGGGCTTCGCGGATCGCGCTGCCGTCGTCGTCTGCCTGGGGCTGGCCGCGAACGTCGCGCTGCTGTGGTGCTCGACGGCCCTGCTGCGGGCCCGCTTTCGCCAGCGCCGGGGGCTCGCGTTGAACGCGATCGAGGCCTGAGGGCGGTCGGCCAGACCAAGGGTTGTCCCGTATCTTGCGGAATGTCGATTTCCCGCAGGCTCGTTCGACGTGCCACTGAGGGTCATCCTCTGCACATCAGGAGAACACATCCATGTCGACCAATACCGTCCGCCTGCACCGCGTGCTGCGCACCACCCCGGACCGCCTCTATCGCGCCTTCATCGAACCCAGGGCTTTCGAGCGCTGGCTGCCGCCCTTCGGATTCACCGGCCAGGTCCACGCCATGGAGGCCGTGGTCGGGGGCGCCTGGCGCATGTCCTTCACCAATTTCGGCACCGGCCACAGCCATTCGTTCGGCGGCAAATACCTGGAACTGAGCCCCGGCCGGCGCATCGCCTACGACGCGGCCTTCGACGACCCCAACCTGCCCGGCACCATGAAGACCAGCGTGACGCTGACCCCCGTGTCCTGCGGCACCGACCTGTCCATCGTCCAGGAAGGCATCCCCGAAGTGATTCCGGTCGAGATGTGCTACCTGGGCTGGCAGGAGTCGCTGATCGCGCTGGCCCAGCTGGTCGAGCCGGACATTCCGGGCTGACGAGTCCCGCCTTCGGCCGAGGCGGAGGCATCCTGGTCGCTCAAGCGGGGGCGTCTTGTGCTGGCAGGCCCAACCGGTGTACAAGCGTCGAGGTTCCACCCCGACTGGGAAAATCGCCATGGCCGACAACAAGCCGCCCGCCGAAGGATCGGACATCGGGCTTGCCGAGATGCTCGAGAACCTCCGCAGCGAACTTCAGGCCTCGCTGGAGTCGGGCTCGAAGAAGACCGTGCAGTTCGACATCGAGAAGGTCGAGCTCGAACTCAAGGTGGCGGTGTCGAGGAAGGCGAAGGCCGAAGGCGGCATCGCCTTCTGGGTGGTCAAGGCGGGCGCCAATGTCGAGGCCGGGCGCGATGCGGCCCACACCTTCAAGCTGACGCTCACGCCGATGGACCCGGCCACGGGAGCCCGCCTCAGGGTCTCCTCGACCACCCGGCAGGCGCCGTCCGGAGATTGACCACGTGGCCGGCCTCGCGCGCGAACGCCTCGTGCTCGTCAAGGCCACATCGACAGGCGCGCAGGGCGAGTCGTACAGCATAGGCACCGGGTACCTGCTCACGGCCGGCCTGGTGCTGACCGCGAGCCATGTCGTTCCCGAGCTCGAGCTCACCCGGCTCGAGGTGCGCACCGACGACCCGGCCCAATGGCTCGCGGTCCAGCTGCAGCCCGTGTGGCGCGACGCTGCCCTCGACGCCGTGCTGCTTCGCCTGGAGGCGCCCCTGGCCGAGCTGGCCGAGGTGAACTGGGTCGAAGCCGCCTTCGAAGACGACGCCGTGTGGCACTCGAGCGCCTACCCGAAGGCCGGCAGCGTCGACCAGGCCGGCAAGATCGCCTGGAAGACGGTCGGCCTGGGCGGCAAGCTGCAAGCGCTCGGTGGCGGCGGCCAGGGCGCGCGCGAGCTCGAGCTCACCGTGGATGCGCCGCCGCCGGCAGACGAATGGGCCGGCATCTCGGGCGCGCCGGTGTTCGTCGGCGACCGGCTGGCAGGCCTGGTGAAGGAGGTGCCGAAGAGCTTCCAGGGCGGACGGCTGGCTGCCGTGCCGGCCAGCCTTCTGCTGCTGAATCACGGCTTTCGCCTCGCCCTGTCCAAGCCCTGGCTCGATCCTTTGCCGGCGGGCACCTGGGTGCTGGTGGTGGAGGCCGAGAGAAAGAAGAGCAAGACCGGCCTGGCCGACTGGGTCGACGGCGCACTCACCAAGGAGGCGAAGGCGCTGGAGGCCGCGACCGGTGTCCGCTTCGAACCCGCTGCGGTCAGGGTCCGGATCGCGGACGCCCTGGAATCGCCGGGGCACTGGCTGCGATTCGTCAGGGCCCTGTGCCTGGCGCCGGTCGCAGTCTTCGATGCCACCGGCTTCGAGCCCGCCGTCATGCTGGCCCTGGGGGTGCGCGCGGTCGTGCACCGCGGCATCACCTTGACCAGCGTGGCCGACGTGCTGACCCACGACCAGCTGTCGCGGCTGCCGTTCAACATCCAGGAGACCCGGCTCATCCACCACGGCAGCGGCTACCCGCCCAAGGATGTGCGCCATCCCCTGGTCGCGATTCCGGCCGCGATCAAGCGCGGCTGGCAGGAACTCGCGGCGCAGCCCGCCTACCTCGATCTGCCGGCCTACGACGCGGTTCGCTGCCCCTTTCCGTCGACCGATGTCGAGGGTCGAAGCGCGCTCGACCGGGTCCTGATGCTGTGCTCCTTCGGCAAGGAGCACGAGGACAACTGGCTGCGCCTGTCGAACTCGGTGCTGGCCCACTATCCGGACGGCGAGGTCGCCCGGATGCTCGACATGGCATCGCCGCGGCTGGTCGGCCAGGCCCTGTACGAGGGCATCCGCTGGGCCCGCACCTGCCTGGTCGACTGGACCGGCTGGCGCGCCAACGTGTTTTTCGAGTTCGGTGTCCGCCTCGCCTGCTCCGACATGGACGCGGTCGTGCTGATCGAGCAGAGCGCGCACGAAGCCGCGGCCGCCCCTGGCGCGCTGGTCCAGCTGCAGCGCATGGAGGCCCTGTGGTCGCCCGCGCTCTATCGGGCCGCGCCCGAGGACCCGGTCGCCGATGACGAGGCGATCGCGGCGGCACTCGGCGTGCACGATGCGATCGTGCGCCAGCAGCCCGCTCCGGTGGCCGCGACCGCGTTGCCGCACGACGCCACCTTCCGCACCTGCCGCGATCACTTCGACTGGAAGCAGGAGCACATCACGATCGAACCGCACGACCTGCTGCGTTCCACCATCGAGTCGCCCTTCGGCAAGGACCCGCAGGCGGGCGGCCGCTCGCCGCTGCTCTACTCGGCCAACGCAGGCTACGGCAAGGATCTGGACCACAGCATCAAGGAGCGCTGGATCGCGGCCTGGTGCTACCTGTCGCAGCGTCACCCCAAAGAGCAATGGGCGAGCGATCCCGGCCTGCGCGCGGCGCTGCGCAAGCTGGGCAACGACGTGTTGCAGTTCGGGCTTCCCGCGCCCGCCGGCGCTCACCTCAAGGCGATGCGCGATCAGATATTCGAAGTGCTCGACGAACTCGACGACCTGGACGGAGCCGCACCATGACCCCAGAACTGGAGCGCATTCGAGAGCTGAAGACCAGCGCCAAGAACCAGCGCGACCGCGGGATCAAGGGCTACCCCCGGGCGCTCGCGTCGCTCAGGGAGGCCATCGCGCTGGGCGAGGAGGCGGTCCAGGCGCCGCTGCCCGAACTGGCGGCAAGGAGCGCAGCGGAGCTTTGCGACTGTTTCGGGCTGACCGGCGGCATCGAGCGCCGTTGGGCCGACGAGCTCGAGGGCGAGGACCGCATCGCGCACCTCAAGCTGGCGGTGCTGGCCTACGACGCCGGCCATGGCTACGAGAGCGATCCGCGCTACGGCATCTCCAATTCCTACAACCTGGTCAACCGGCTGATCGCGCGCTTGCTGCTGGCGCCGAAAGCGCTGCAGGCCGACCAGCCGCTGGCGCTGGACGGCATCGCCGCGCTGCAGCTGGCGACCGAGTTCGACCGGGCCGCCGCTGTCATCCGCGAGCAGGTGGCGGGCCCGCGCCGCGGCGACTACTGGGCCTGGGCCGACCTGGCCATGATCGAGGTGCTGCTGCTGCGCAGCGCGCCGGAGGCGGCCTATGCGCAATTCCTGGGCCTCGGGCCGCCCGACTTCGCCTACGTGAGCGCCCTGGCGGGGCTGCGTCCGCTGGCGGCGCTGGACATCGGCAGCGCATCGGCGCTGAAGGCTGCGGTCGATCTGCTGGAGGCGCAGCTGCTGCGCCTGCGTGCATGATCGGCCGGTCGCGTTGAAGGAGGCATCCATGTCATTGTTTTCGCTGGCCGGCAAGGTCGCCATCGTCACGGGTTCGTCGCGCGGCATCGGCCGCGCGATCGCGCATCGGCTGGCCGAGCACGGCGCCAGGGTCGTGATCTCCTCGCGCAAGGCCGATGCCTGCGCCGCAGTCCGCGACGAGATCAACCGCGCGCAGGGCGACGGCGCGGCCATTTCCATCCCCGCCAACATTTCGTCGAAGCACGAACTCAAGCACCTGGTCGACCAGACCAACGAGCAGCTCGGGCGGATCGACGTCGTGGTCTGCAACGCGGCGTCGAACCCTCATTTCGGCCCGCTGGGCAGCATCGAGGACGACCAGTTCCGCAAGATCCTCGAGAACAACGTGATCGCCAACCACTGGCTGATCAATTTCGCCGTGCCGCAGATGATCGAGCGCAAGGAAGGCTCGATCATCATCGTGTCGTCGATCGGCGGCCTGCGCGGCTCGCCGGTGATCGGTGCCTACAACATCTCGAAGGCGGCCGACTTCCAGCTGGCGCGCAATCTCGCGGTCGAGTACGGCCCGCACAACGTGCGGGTCAACTGCATCGCGCCCGGACTCATCAAGACCGACTTCGCGCGGGCGCTCTGGGACGATCCCGAGAACCTGCAGCGCCGCACCGCCAGCACGCCGCTGCGGCGCATCGGCGAGCCCGACGAGATCGCCGGCGCAGCGGTGTTCCTCGCCTCGCAGGCCGGCGCCTTCATGACCGGCCAGAGCCTCGTGATCGATGGCGGGGTCAGCTGCTGATTCGCCGCCGCCGGGCGCTTCCAGCCGACCGCTCGGCTGCCGGCGGCTTCGGCTGACGCCGCGAAGCCCCCCGGCGGCGGCATCGTTCGCCTTGTCGTCTCATGCGAGGTATCCCATGTCCGAAGCAACGATCCCCATGCTGCGCCATCTCGCGGGCTGTGCGGCCCTGGCCGCCTGCGTTCTGGCGCTGCCGTCGGCGGCCGCCGCCGAGCCGATCTTCAAATGCGGCAAGACCTACACCAACATGCCGCCGGGGAGCAGCCAGTCGCAGCTCAAATCCAGCGGCTGCGTGCTGGTCGACCCCGCGGGCGGCAGTGCCAAATCGCAGGACATCGCCATCGACGGCAGCCGGCAGATCACGGTTCCGATCGGCGAAGACGGCCGCTTCTGGATCCGCGGCTCGGTCAACGGCTTCCCGGTGCAATTCGTGATCGACAAGGGCGCGACCGTGGACGCCGGCGTCGTCGTCACCGAGGACTTCGCGGCGCGCGCCAATCTGATCGGTGGCGCGCCGGCCCATGTGCAGACCCGCGGCGGCGTGATCGAGGGGCGGCGCATCCAGGGGGTGCCGGCAACCTTCGGGCCGTTCCGGGTTCCGCAGGCCACGGTGGTCGTCGGGCCGCTGGACAGCAAGTCGTCGACCGCCCTGCTCGGCCAGGAACTGCTGTCGCTGTTCGAGGTCACCGCCAACGATCGCGAGATGACGATCGTCAGCAAGGCGGGTGTCCCGGCGCAGACGTTTCAACATGTTGACACAACAAGGCCGCGAAGGTAGAGTACGCGATCCAGATGAATGGAGTTCCGATGCCCGCCGTCAACATCAACGTCAAAGCCGAGCAGACCGTGCAGGAATGGGGCAACGGGCTGGCCGTGCGCCTGACTGCGCCGGTCGCCCGGGCGGCACGGCTGGCGCGGGGCATGCCGATCACCGTCGAAGTCGTCGAGGGCGGCATCTTTCTGCGTGTCGCTGGCGAACCCAAGTTGTCCCTGGCCCAGAAACTGAAGGCATTCGAGCCGTCCAGGCACGGCGGAGAAGTCATGGCGACGGAACGCCTGGGCGCCGAGCGCTTCTGATGCCGAAGCCGGCGCCGTGGGTTCCCGATCGCAGGGACGTCATCTGGATCGACTTCAATCCGCAGGTCGGCCGGGAAATGAAGGACATGCACCCCATGCTGGTGCTCTCGCCCAAGGCGTTCAACGATCGCACCAGCCTCGTGATCGGCTTGCCGATGACGACGGCCTCATACAACGACACCAATCCCTTCGCCATCCGCTTCAGCGGGCCCAAGGACGTGCATAGCTACGTGCTCGCCCATCAACCCAAATCCTTCGACTGGCGGCTGCGCAGAGCCAAGGCACATCCCTGGAAGCAAGTGCCGCCGTCGGTCTTCGAGGCGGCCTGCGAAACGCTGAATCAGATCATCGAGGTCTGAGGCAGCGGCGGCCTTAAGCCAGGGCCGCGGCCGACACCTGCCGGATCCCCATCGCCTTCAGCGTCTCCGCCACGGCGGCGACGGCGCCGGGAATGCCGGCCTCGCCGAAATGCCCCATGCAGCCGACGCGGAAGGTCTCCACCTGCGTCAGCTTGCCCGGGTAGAGGATGTAGCCGCGCTTCTTCACCTCCTGGTAGAAGGTCTTGAAGTCGTACTTCGGGTCGTCCGGCGCGTGGAAGGTCACGATGATCGGCGCCTGGATCGCCGCATCGAGGTAGGTGCGAAAACCCAGCGCGGCCAGTCCCGAGATCAATGCATCGCAATTGCGTGCGTAGCGGCCGCCGCGAGCCTCGAGGCCGCCCTCCTCGAAGTACTGCGTGATGGCCTCGTCGAGTGCCGCCACCACGTGGGTCGGCGGCGTGAATCGCCACTGGGTCGTCTTGCCCATGTAGACCCACTGGTCGTGCAGATCCATCGCGAGCGAATGCGAATTGCCCTCGCACTTTTCGAGCGTGCTGCGCCGGACGATGACGAAGCCCATGCCGGGCACGCCCTCGAGGCACTTGCCGGAAGCCGCGACCACGGCATCGAAGGGCGTCTTGCGCGCATCGATCTCGAGCGCGCCGAAGGAGCTCATCGCATCGACGATCAATCCGCGGCCGTGCCTGGCCACCACCAGCGCGATCTCGTGCAGCGGATTGAGGACGCCGGTCCCGGTCTCGCAGTGGACCAGCGCGACGTGCGTGATCGTCGGGTCCGCCGCCAGCGCGCGGTCCACGTCGGCCGCCGACACCTGCCTGTCCTCGGTGTAGTCGATCGTGGTCAGCTGGCGGCCGAGCACCTTGCAGATGCGCGCGATGCGCTGGCAGTAGGCGCCGTTGTTCGGCACCAGCACGTGGCCGCCGCGCGGCACCACGGTGCCGATGGCCGCCTCGACCGAGAAGGTGCCGCTGCCCTGCAGCGGAACGCATTCGTGCGTGCCCTCCCCGTGCACGATCCGCAGCACCTGCTGGCGGATGCGCGCGGTGATCTGGTTGAAATCCGAATCCCATGATCCCCAGTCGCGCAACATCGCGGCCCGGGTGCGGTCGGACGTGGTCAGCGGACCGGGCGTGAGAAGAATCGGGTGGGAGGCTTGGCTCATGGTGTCTCCAGGTGAGGAAAGATCAGGATGCGATGCGGGGGAGATGGGGTTCAGGTCCGGCGCAGCTGGCGCCAGGCCTGGGTGCGGGCGAGCATCACGCGCGTGAGCAGCGAGTAGGCGATGCAGACCACGGTCGAGGTGGCGACGATCAGGCTCGCGAGCGCCGCCGCGGGACCGATGTCGCCGGCCTCGTCCAGGTGCATGATCGCGACCGAGGCAAGGATGGTCTCCGGCGAGTAGAGGAAGATCGCGCACGAGAGGCTGGCCATCGAGACGACGAAGAAATAGCGACCGATGTCCAGGATCGCCGGCAGGCAGACCGGCACCGTGACCCGCACGAAGGTCTTGAAGAACGGCACCTTGAGCGATGCCGAGACGGCCTCGAATTCGTTGTCGATCTGCTTGAGCGCGGTGATCGCAGTGAGGTGGCTCGAGGTGTAGTAGTGGACGATGGTCGAGACGATCAGGATCGCCATCGTCTGGTAGAGGAAATTGAGCGGGTTCGCCGGGTGGTTGAAGAACATCACGTAGCCCAGGCCCAGCACCAGGCCCGGCACCGCCATCGAGAGCACGGCCATGAGGTGCATCGCCCGCCGCATCAGGCCGAGGTTGCGCGTCTTCTCGATCAGGTAGGCGCCGACGAAGACGATCAGCGAGCCGCCGACCGCGGTGGAGATCGCGAGGATCAGGCTGTTCGTGTAGGCCGCCGCCATGTCGCTCTCCACCAGCGCGAAGTGATAGTGCTTGAGCGTGAAGGACAGGTCGTAGGGCCACAGCTTGATGAGCGAGGTGTAGACCGCCATGCCGATCGTGGCCAGCAGCAGCAGGCAGACCAGCGCGCAGAACCCTGCCAGCAGCGTGTCGCCGAGCCGGTTCGGCTTCGGGCTGTACGGCACCGAGCGCGCCGTGAGCTGCGCCTTGAGCTTGCGGCGCACCGTGTAGTCGATCGCGAAGGAGATGATCGAGGGCACCAGCAGCAGCATGCCGACCACCGCGCCCATCGAGAAGTTGTGCTGCCCGACCACCTGCTTGAAGACGTCCACCGACAGCACGTTGAAGTTGCCGCCGATCACCTTGGGCGCGCCGAAGTCGCTCACCACGTAGGTGAAGACCACGGTCGCGGCGCTGATCAGGCCGTACTTGCACGAGGGCAGCGTGATGGTCGTGAACTGGCGCCAGCCGGGCGTGCGCAGCGCCGTTGCCGCTTCGTAGAGGCGGCCGTCCGCGAGCGACAGCGCCGTGACGAGGATCATCAGCGCGTGCGGGAAGGTGTTGTAGACCTCCGCCAGGATGATGCCGGGGGCGCCGTAGATCGACGCGCCGCCGAGCAGGAACTTGAGCGCGCCCTGGTTGCCGAACCACTGCACGAATGAGATGGCCGAGAGCAGCGAAGGCGCCAGCAGCGGGATCAGCGCGATCAGGCGGAAGGTGGCCTTGACCGGCGCCGGCAGGCAGGTGCGCGTGAGCGCGTAGGCGAAGACGAAGGCGGTGGGCACCGAGATCAGCACGACCACCGTCGAGACCCAGATCGAGTTCCACATGGCCCGCAACAGGCTGGGCGTCTGGAAGTAGGTGATGAAGTGGGTCAGGCCGACGAATCGGCCGTCCTTGTCGAGCACGGCCTTGACCAGGATCGTGAACAGCGGCGCGATCAGGAACACGAAAAGCATCGCCATCACGAGCAGCAGCACGCCGCGCGCGATCAGTTCGTCGCGGCTCCAGCGCATGCCGCCGCGGCCCTGCCACGCGGGCGGCCAGGCCTGGACGCGTGCCAGCGTGTTCATGGGGCGGCCTTCGTGCTGCGCTCTGCGGTACTGGCCGTCCTTTCGCAGAAGGCGCGGATGCGGTTCGAGCGCAGGGCGATGTCGATGCGGTTGCCTTCGCGGATGTCGAGGTCGTGCAGCTGATTGAGCGAGAAGTGCAGGCCGAGGGTCTGGCCGTGCAGCGCGTCGGCCGTGACTTCGGCGATGCACAGCCCGCCGAGGAACTCGACCTTGGTGACCAGCGCGCTGAGGCGGTTGGGCGTTTCGGGCCCCAGGTTCTCGGCAATGCGGTCTTCCGGCCGCAGGTAGAGATTGACCGGGTCGCCCGGCTCGAAGCCGCTGTCGCAGGCGTCGCACTGCAGTTCCATGTCGCCGACGCGAAAGAGGTTGCCGCCCAGCGCATGGCCGCGCAGCACGTTGACCTTGCCGACGAAGTCGGCGACGAAAGGCGTCGCCGGCCGCTCGTAGATGTCCATCGGCGTGCCGACCTGCTCGATCACGCCGTGGTTCATGACCACGATGCGATCGGCCATCGAAAGCGCCTCTTCCTGGTCGTGCGTGACCATGATGGTCGTGATGCCGACCTGCTTCTGCAGCCGGCGGATCTCGCCGCGCAGGCGGATGCGCTCGAGCGCGTCGAGCGCCGACAGCGGCTCGTCGAGCAGCAGCAGGCCCGGCCGCGTGGCCAGCGCACGGGCCAGCGCGACCCGCTGCTGCTGGCCGCCCGAGAGCTGGCTCGGGTACTTCTGGCCCGAAGTCGGCAGGCCGACCAGGGTCAGCAGTTCGTCAACGCGGGCCTTGATGTCCGCCTTCTTCGCCTTGCCGTTGACCAGGCCGTAACCCACGTTGTCGGCGATCGTCAGGTTCGGAAACAGCGCGTATGACTGAAATACGATGCCATAGTCGCGTTTGTCGGGAGGCAGCCACGAGACATCGCGGCCGTTCTGCAGGATGCGCCCGGATGTCTGCGTTTCCAGGCCCGCGATGATGCGCAGCAGCGTGGTCTTGCCGCAGCCCGAGGGGCCGAGAAAGCACAGCATCTCGCCCGGCTTGACCCGCAGGTGCACGTCGCGCAGCGCGCTGAAGGACTCGAAATCCTTGCGGATGCCGACCACCTCCAGGGCGGCGGTGGCCTGCAGTTCGTCGGCGATGAACTTGGCGGCGGTCATATCCATTTTCGGTGCGCCTCCGCGTCTAGTTCGATTTTGCTTCGGCCTTGCCTTCGTAGCGCTTGCTCCACTCCGCGAGGATCCGCTCGCGGTTCTTCGCCGACCAGTTGAGGTCGTTCTTGGCCAGCAGCTTCTCGTAGTTCTCGGGAATGCCTTCGAGCTTCTTCGCCACGCCCGGATAGGCCACGATGGCCCACCAGTTGGAGGTGATCTGGTTGGCCTCCTTGCTGGCCATCCAGTCGGCCAGGCGCTTGGCCTGCTCCATCTTCTTGCTGGTCTTCATGATGCCCGTGGCCTCGATGTCCCAGCCCAGTCCTTCCTTCGGGAAGATCAGCTCGACCGGTGCGCCGGACTTCCTGACCTGGTGCGCGCGGAACTCGAAGGAGATGCCGATCGGGAACTCGCCGGCGCCGGCCTGCTTGCAGGGCTTGGAACCCGAGTGCACGTACTGCGCGATGTTCTCGTGCAGGGCGTCCATGTACTTCCAGCCCTCGGGCTCGCCCCACATCTGGAGCCACGCCGCCACGTCGAGGTAGCCGGTGCCGCTGGAGGCCGGATGCGGCATCACGATGGCGCCCTTGTAGATCGGCTTGGCCAGGTCCTTCCAGCTCTCGGGCTTGGGCAGGCCGCGCTTCTGGGCTTCCACCGTGTTGAAGCAGATGGTGGCGGCCCAGACATCCATGCCGACCCAGGTGGGCGGACGCTTGGTGTCGGAGTAGGCGGGCGTGAGTTCCTTGAAGCCCTTGGGTTCGTAGGCGGCGAGCATGCCCTCCTGCTCCAGCAGGGCGAGGCTGCTGGCGGCGACGCCGGCAACCACGTCGGCCTGCGGATTCGCCTTCTCGGCCAGCAGCTTGGCGGTGACGATGCCGGTCGAGTCGCGGACCCACTTCACCTCGATGTCCGGATTGGCCTTCTCGAAGCCATCCTTGTAGAGCTTCATCGCGTCGGTCTCGAGGGCGGTGTAGACCAGCAGGGGCGTTCGCTGGGCCAGCGCCGCGCCGGCGGCGAGGCTCAGTGCGGCGGCGCACAGGGCCATTGCCAGGGGACGCGTGCTCTTGTGTGTGTTCATCGTGTTCTCCGTGAGAGAGGGTGTGGACGGGTCACTGCCGAGTTCGTCTTTTCGCGCTTCGGTGACGGCAATGTAGATCGTTGATTGAGGACTGTCAATTAAAAATCGTTGACAATTTTCAATCGAGGGGCAGAATGGCGTCCATGGACACGAACAAATCGACCGCAGCCCTGGCCTTCCTGCAGTCCAGCTCGCTTCCCATGCTGGTGCAGGAAGAGATCGAGCGACTCATCATGACCGGCGAACTCGCGGTTGGCAGCCGCATCAACGAGAGCGAGCTGGCGCTGCGCTTCAACACCAGCCGGGGTCCGATTCGCGAGGCCCTGCGGGCGCTCGAAGAAGCCGGCCTGGTGCGGAACGAAAAAAACCGCGGCGTCTTCGTGCGCGAGATCGCCTTCGAGGAAGCGGACGAGATCTACGAACTGCGCGAAGCGCTGGAAGAGATCATCGGCCGCCGCGTGACGCGGGCGATCGCCCCGGACGCGCTCGACCGCCTCAAGGCCATGCTGGAGCCGATGCGGTCGGCCGCCCAGGCCCAGGACCTCGAGCAGTACGCGCAGCTCAACCTGCAGTTCCACGACATCCTGCTCGACACCGCGGGCAGCCAGAAGCTGATCGAGACCTACAAGCGCCTGATCAAGGAGCTGTCGCTGTTCCGGATGCGCGCCCTGGACGGCGGCGGCGGGCTGCGCGTGTCGGTCGACGAACACCGGGAGATCGTCGAGGCCATCGCCTCCGGCGACCCCGAGCGCGCCGGCCGCGTCATGCGCGAGCACGTCGCCGGCAGCCGTGCGCGCATGCACAGGGCGCTGGGCCGCAACGACGCGGCGCAGCGCGCCCCGCTCTCCCCTTCATCTACCAAGGAAGCTTGAAATGACATCGCGGACCATTGAAGTCAATGCCAGGAACTACCGCTGGATGAGCCGTCCGGTGGTCGTGGTTTGTGTGGACGGCTGCGAGCCCGCCTACCTCGACGCCGCCGTGGCGGCCGGTGTCGCGCCTTACCTGGCGCGCATGATCGAGACCGGTGCCAATCTGCTGGCCGACTGCGTGGTGCCGTCGTTCACCAACCCCAACAACCTGTCGATCGTCACCGGTGCGCCACCGGCGGTGCACGGCATCTGCGGCAACTACTTCTTCGACCGCGAGCTCGGCGAGGAAGTCATGATGAACGACCCCAAGTACCTGCGCGCCGGCACCGTTCTCGCTGCCTTCGCCGACGCCGGCGCCAAGGTGGCCGTGGTCACCGCCAAGGACAAGCTGCGCAAGCTGCTGGGCAATCGCATGACGGGCATCTGCTTCTCGTCCGAGAAGGCCGACCAGGCGACGCTGGCCGAGAACGGCATCGACGGCGTGGTCGACCTGGTCGGCATGCCGGTGCCCTCGGTCTACAGCGCCGAGCTGTCCGAGTTCGTCTTCGCCTCCGGCGTCAAGCTGATGGAGACGCGCCGCCCCGACCTGATGTACCTCTCGACCACCGACTACGTGCAGCACAAGGCCGCGCCGGGCAGCCCGGCCGCGAACGCCTTCTACGCGATGATGGACCGCTACCTCGCGCAGCTCGACGCGCTCGGCGCCACCATCGTGCTGACCGCCGACCACGGCATGAACGACAAGCACGGCAGCGACGGCAAGCCCAACGTGATCTATCTGCAGGACGTGCTGGACGGCTGGTACGGCGTCGACCAGGCGCGCGTGATCCTGCCGATCACCGACCCCTACGTGGTGCACCACGGCGCGCTGGGCTCCTTCGCCACCGTCTACGCGCCCGACGAGGCGACCGCAGCGCAGTGGATCCCGCGCCTGCGCGAACTGCCCGGCATGGAGTCGGTGCTGTCGCGTGCGGAGGCCGCCCGGCGCTTCGAACTCCCGCCGGACCGCATCGGCGACATCGTCGTCGTGAGCGAGCGCGACACCGTCATCGGCACCTCGGTCAGCCGGCACGACCTGTCGGCGCTCGAAGTGCCGCTGCGCTCGCATGGCGGGGTGTCGGAGCAGCGGGTGCCGCTGATCTGCAACCGGCCGGTCGAAGGCATCGCGAGCAGCCGCCGGCTGCGCAACTTCGACGCCCTCGACCTGGCCCTGAACCACGCCCAGTAAGTTCGCACGGAAGCACCCACGATGAGCCAGCCCATGCCGAAGCCAGCCGAGATCCACTGCGAAGCCCTGCGCATTGCCGGCGAGCGCGTCTACCGCGACCAGGTGATCGAGGTCAGCTACCCCTACACCGGCGAGGTGATCGCCACCGTGCCGAAGGCCACGCTGGAAGACGTGCGCCGCGCCTATCGCATCGCACGCGACTACAAGCCGACCCTCACGCGCTACGAGCGCTACAGGATCCTGATGCGCGCGGGCGAGATCATCGCCTCGCGCCTCGACGAGATCTCGCGCACGATCACGCTCGAATCCGGCCTCTGCCGCAAGGATTCGCTGTACGAGGTGGGCCGCGCCTCCGACGTGCTGCTGTTCGCCGCCAACCAGGCGCTGGTCGACGACGGCCAGGTGTTCTCCTGCGACCTCACGCACCACGGCAAGAGCCGCAAGGTCTACACGATGCGCGAGCCGCTGCTGGGCGTCATCACGGCGATCACGCCCTTCAACCATCCGCTGAACCAGGTGATCCACAAGGTCGCGCCGGCCATCGCGACCAACAACCGCATCGTGCTCAAGCCGAGCGAGAAGACGCCGCTCACGGCCTTCGTGCTGGCCGACATCCTGTACGAAGCGGGGCTGCCGCCGCAGATGCTGTCGGTCATCACCGGCGATCCGCGCGAGATCGCCGACGAGATGCTGACCCACGAGGACGTCGACCTCGTGACCTTCACGGGCGGTGTCGCGATCGGCAAGTACATCGCCGGCAAGGCGGTCTACAAGCGGCAGATCCTCGAGCTGGGCGGCAACGATCCGATCATCGTGATGGAGGATGCCGACGTCGAGGAGGCCGCCACGCTCGCGGCCAGCGGCTCCTACAAGAACTCCGGCCAGCGCTGCACGGCCATCAAGCGCATGCTGGTGCACGAGGCCGTGGCCGACGAGTTCGTCGAACTGCTGGTGGCCAAGACCCGGGCACTGAAGTACGGCGACCCGATGGACCCGGCCATGGACATGGGCACCGTGATCGACGAGGCGGCGGCGATCCAGTTCGAGGCGGTGGTGAACGAAGCGATCGCGGCCGGCGCGAAACTCCGGTACGGCAACGTGCGCCGCGGCGCGCTGTACTCGCCGACCGTGCTCGACCGGGTCGACCCCGAGATGCGGGTCGCGAGGCACGAGACCTTCGGGCCGGTGTCGCCCGTGATCCGCTTCAAGTCCATCGACGAAGCGATCCGGATCTCCAACGGCACCGCCTACGGCCTGTCGTCGGCCGTCTGCACGAACCGCATGGACTACATCACGCGCTTCATCCGCGAGCTCAACGTCGGCAGCGTCAACGTGCGCGAAGTGCCGGGCTACCGCCTCGAACTCACACCCTTCGGCGGCATCAAGGACTCGGGCCTGGGCTACAAGGAAGGCGTGCTCGAGGCCATGAAGAGCTTCACCAACTGCAAGACCTACTCCCTGCCCTGGTAACCATGAGCCTCTCCATCCCGGACATCGTCGGCCTTTTCGATTCGAAGGGCCAAGCGCAATACGACGGCGAAGCCGTGACGCAGCTCGAGCACGCGCTGCAATCGGCCCACCTGGCCGAACAGGAAGGCGCCGACAGCGCCCTGATCACGGCCGCGCTGCTGCACGACCTCGGTCACCTGCTGCACGACTTCGGCGGCACGCCGACGCAGCAAGGCCTGGACGACGTGCACCAGTACCGCTGCCTGCCCTTCCTGCGCGGGCTCTTCGGGCCGGCAACGCTGGAGCCGATCCGGCTGCACGTGGATGCCAAGCGCTTCCTGTGCGCGCGGGTCGGCGGCTATCTGGAATCGCTGTCGCCCGACTCGAAGCGCAGCCTCGCGCTGCAGGGCGGCGTCTTCGACGAGGCGCAGGCCAGGGCCTTCGAGGCCCTGCCGTTCGCGAGCGACGCGGTCCGGCTGCGGCGCTGGGACGACACCGCCAAGTCCGCAGAAGCCGAGGTGCCGGGGCTGGCGCACTTCGTTCGCCACATGGAGAGCTGCGCGGCGGACCATCGGCGCGTCGTCGAGGTTTAAGGCAATGCGGCCCTTCTGGATCGAGCAGGCGCTCTCCACCGACGGCGAGCTCGCGCCGGCCCTGCAGGGCGCACAGCGCGCCGATGTGTGCATCGTCGGCGGCGGCTTCACCGGCCTGTGGACCGCGATCCAGGCCAAGCAGCAGGATCCGTCGCTGGACATCGCCATCGTCGAGAGCGATCTCTGCGGCGCCGGCGCGAGCGGCCGCAACGGCGGCTGCCTCCTCACCTGGTCAGCCAAGTTCTTCACGCTGCGCCGTCTCTTCGGCGAAGCCGAGGCGATCCGCCTCGTCAAGGCCTCCGAAGCGGCGGTCGACCACATCGCCCGCTTCTGCCGCGAGCACCGCATCAACGCCGAATTCCGGCAGGACGGCACGCTCTACACCGCAACCTCGCAGGCCCAGATCGGCGCGCTCGATCCGGTGATGCAGGGGCTGGAGGCCTGCGGCATCAAGTCCTACTTCAAGCTGCCGGCCGAAGAGGTGGCGCGGCGCTCGGGCTCGGCGCGCAACCTCGCGGGGGTCTATTCGCCGATCGCCGCCACGGTGCATCCGGGCAAGCTGGTGCGCGGGCTGCGCCGCGTGGCGCTCGACATGGGCATCCGCATCTACGAGCGCAGCCCGATGCTGGAATTCAGCAGGGGCCAGCCGGTCACCGTGCGCACGCCCTGCGGCAGCATCGAATCGAAGAAGCTGGTGCTGGCGATCAATGCGTGGATGGCCAGCACCCTGCCCCGCTTCGAGCGCACCATCGCCATCGTGTCGAGCGACATGGTGATCACCGAACGCTGCCCCGAACTGCTGCGCGAGATCGGCCTGGTCGATGGCGTCTCGGTGCTCGATTCGCGGACCTTCGTCTATTACTACCGCAGCACGGTCGACGGCCGGATCATGCTGGGCAAGGGCGGCAACACCTTCTCGTGGGGCGGCCGCATCGCGCCGGTCTTCGACCAGCGTTCGCCCTACGAGGCGGAGCTCACGCGGGCGCTGCACTCCTTCTTCCCGGCGCTGAAATCGACGCCGATCACGGCGAGCTGGAATGGCCCGTCGGACCGCTCGGTCACCGGCTTTCCGTTCTTCGGGCAGCTCGACGGCGCGCCGCACATCAGCTACGGCTTCGGCTATTCGGGCAATGGCGTGGGGCCGACCTACATGGGCGGGCAGATCCTCTCGTCGATGCTGCTGGACCAGGACAACGCGTGGACGCGCAGCCCATTGACCCAAGGGCCGCTCGGGCACTTTCCGCCCGAGCCGATCCGCTATGTCGGCTCGATCGTGGTCCGCAACGCGATCCGCCGCAAGGAGAGCGCCGAAGACCGGAACCGCCAGCCCTGGCTGGTCGACCGGATGCTCAGCAAGTTCGCGAACGCGGCGGGCAAGGCGGACAAGGCCTGAACCGCGGCCGTTTCAGGGCGCGGCGTCGCGGGTCGCTTTCCGCCTGCGGCGCAATACCAGGAGCCGTGCGTACAGTGCTGCGTTGAACAGCAGCACGCCGAGTCCGAGCGCGATCTGCAGCGGACGCGTCAGGCCTTCGGGATAGATCAGCGCCAGCAGGTAGTGCTCGACGAAGCCGCCGCTGTAGCCGGCCTCGCCGGCGCTGCGGCGCAGCGCGTTCTCGAGCGGCGTCAGCGGGCAGATCCAGCCGGCCGACACCACCCAGCCCGCCCACGCCGCCGCCGGAAGATGCAGCCAGGCGAGCCGCGGCCAGCGCCACACGAGCAAGCCGCCGAACACTGCGAACAGGATGAACAGGCCGTGCAGCAGCAGCACGGCGTCGGCCAGCAGGCGGTCGCTGATTCCCATGGGAGGGATGCTAGCGCCTGGGCGGAGGGGCGTCGGGCGGTCCATGGTCAGGCCGTCGCCGGTCGGCGTGGCGGAAATGCCTTCCTGCCGACGCTGAGAAAGGCGAGCGCCAAACTGACCGCGCGGCTCTATCCGGAATGAGTCGCGGCACCGGCATGTTCACGTTGAGCTTGGGGCCCCGAGACCGAAGGCCTGGCGCCCTCCTCCATCCGGCAGCCACGAGCAGGCCAGCAGCGCCAGCACGACGGTAGCGGCAACGCACCCGAACACCGCTTGCAGCCCGTGGCCCCATGCGGCCAGCAGCGCCACGCCGGCGGCTCCGCCCAGGCTGCGCAGCATGATCGGCGCCGCCGTGGCGA
Source organism: Variovorax saccharolyticus (assembly GCF_030316765.1). Classification (GTDB taxonomy): domain Bacteria; phylum Pseudomonadota; class Gammaproteobacteria; order Burkholderiales; family Burkholderiaceae_C; genus Variovorax; species Variovorax saccharolyticus. Next base: position 101,394 of record NZ_JASZYT010000013.1, on the reverse strand, counting down.
CACCCATGTGCTGCGCGGGCGAGACCCGTTGCGCCACCACGGTGACGATCGGAAAGAGCAGCCCCAGCCCGAGGCCCAGCGGCAGCAGGCTGGCCGACAGTGCCAGCGCCGCATCCGGAACCCAGCGCAGGACCGCGACCAGCAGCCCGAAGGCCAGCAGCATCAGCACGCAGGCCATCCTCGCCAGCGCTGCTGCAGGTCTCTTCGCACGCAGCAGCTTGCCGCTGGTCACGGCGGCCACCGTAACGCCCGCCATCAAGGGCAGCAGATGCCAGGCCGATGCCGTGGGCGACAGGTGCAGGCCGGCCTGCAGGTACTGCGGCAGGAACACCACCGCGGCGTACAGCGCGACACCGGTGGTCAGTCCGATGAAGCTGGCCCCCGCATAGGCCGGGCGGGCGAACAGCGACAGCGGCAACAGGGGGTGCGCCGCACGCCGCTGCCGCCACAGGAAGCCGAGCGTGAACTTGGCGCCGAGCACCAGCAGCAGCCCCAGCGAGACGCGCTCGGGCAGGTTCAGCTTGCCGTGCTGCGTGGCCAGCAGCAGGCTGACGAGCGCGCCGGCGAGCAGCACCGCACCTGGCCAGTCGATCCGGGCGCCCGGGGCCTGCCGCGGTGATGCCGGCTTCGAAGGCAGGCTCAGGGCGAGCACGGCCCAGGCCAATGCCGCCAGCGGAATGTTGAGCCAGAAGGCCCAGTGCCACGACAGGTGCTGCACGAGAGCGCCGCCGAGCAGCGGGCCGAACATCGTCGACACGCCGTAGGCCGCTCCCAGCAGCGCCTGATGACGGCCACGCTCCTCGGCTGCGAACAGCTCGGGCACGGTCAGCATGGACAAGGTCATCAGGCCGCCTCCGCCTGCGCCCTGCAGCGCCCGCGCGAGCACCAACTGGCGCACGTCCTGGCTCGCTCCGCAGGCCAGCGAACCCAGCAGGAACAGGCCGAGGGCCAGCAGCAGCATCGGCTTCCTGCCGAGCAGGTCGGCCAGCCGGCCGTACAGCAGGATGACCACGGTGGCAGCCAGCAGATAGGCGGAGAAGGCCCACGCCAGCGGCCAGCCGCCGGCGAGTTCCCGCGCCATCACGGGCAACGCAGTGGAGAGGATGGTCTGGTCGAGCGCGGCCAGCACCAGCGTCAGCATGAGCATGGCGAAGGGCAGGCGGGCGGACGGCTGGCTTGGATTTCTCATGGGCGGCGAGCTTGCGAAGGGAGCGAGGGGGCGCCAGTGTCGGAAGCAGAGTCAATTTTGTACAGTGCAATGAATCGAACATATGATTTCGTATGGCGAACACATACGATCTCAATCTGCTGACGGCCCTCGATGCCCTCCTGGCCACCGGGAGCGTCACTGCAGCGGCCGCGCGGATGCACCTGAGCACGCCCGCGATGAGCCACACGCTGGCGCGCATCCGCGAAGCTTTCGGCGACCCGATCCTGGTCCGCGCGGGCAGAAAGCTCGTGCCCACGCCGCGCGCCCTGGCGCTGGTCGAGCCGGTGCGTGCGCTGCTGGCGCAGGCGCAGGCCTTGCGCGCGCCGCTCGATGCCCAAGACCTGGCTACGGTCGACCGGCGCTTCGTCGTTCGGGCGCCCGAGGGCATCGCGGTGGTGTTCGGAGCCAGCCTGTCACGCGCGCTGGAGAGCGACATGCCGCTGGCGACGCTGCAGTTCCTGCCAGAGACCCTGGCCGACCCCGGCGGCTTGCGCGAGGGGCGGCTCGACCTCGACATCGGCAGTTTTCGCAGCACCGACCCCGAAACCGAGACCCAGGTGCTGTCGCAGCAAAGGCTGGTGGGTGCGGTGCGCACCGGTCATCCCCTGATGAAGCTGCCGAAAAAGAATCCGCTCAGCGCGCAGCGATTCGCAGCCGCGCGCCACGTCGGCGTGACGCCGCGCGCGGGCGAAGTCTCCGCCGTGGATCTGGCGCTGGAGGCACTCGGGCTCGAACGGCAGGTGGCGCTGCTGGTGCCCAGTTCCTTCTCGGCGCTGATAGCCGCCTCGCGCACCGACCTCGTGGCCAGCGTGCCCGAGCGCACGGCGCGGGGCATGGCGGCTTCGCTCGGGCTGCAGGTGTTCGACCTGCCGGTCTCGGTGCCTGCCGAGGCCATGCGTATGGCCTGGCACCCGCGCCATGGCGCCGACCCCGCGCATCGATGGCTGCGCGAGCGCATGCAGCGGGTGCTCGACGAGCCGCGCTGGATCGTTCCGTCCGTCGCGTCGCTCGCGACGGGAGCGCGCAAAGGCGTCGTCTGAGCAGCCATGTCGTGCAGCAGAGCTCTTGTGTAGATATTTTTTTGTTACTACAATAAATTGGTGTTCACCGTCATCGAGACCCCCACGTTCCGACGCCTCGCGGACGAAATATGGGACGAGGAAGAGCGGATGGACTTCGTCACATGGATTGCTGCGAATACCGAGGCCGGCGACGTCATCAAGGGAAGCGGCGGTCTGCGGAAGGTGCGCTGGACGCGTTCCGGGATGGGCAAGCGTGGCGGAGCCCGCGTGATCTATTTCGCCCGCGATGAAAAAGGAGACCTTGTTCTGCTGCTCGTCTACGTGAAGGCCAAGTTCGACAACATCCCCACCGAAACTCTGAGGAAGCTCAAGGACGCCATCAATGCCTAAGGCCAAAGATCCGGAAGTGGCGCAGTTCGAACGCGATCTGCTCCATTCCATCGAAGAAATGAAGCGCGGAGAGTCGGCCGCGATCCATACGCCCGCGCAAATCGCGGCGCGCAAGCGGGGTCGCCCTGCCGGCAGCGTGAAGCCGAATGCAAAGGTGTCGACCACCATCCGGCTGTCGCCCGAAGTGCTGGCATTCTTTCGCGCGGCAGGCGACGGCTGGCAGTCGCGCGTGGATGGAGCGCTGAAGGAGTATGTAGCGCAGCACTCGCGCAAATAGTTCATTGGCCAGACTTCCGCGGATCGAACTTATCGCGCAAGGCATCGCCCACCGCAGAGAAGGTCAATCCCGCTCACCCGTCTTCGGCGGGTCCATCCACCAGGTCGTCAGCAACGCAGAGCCCGCCAGCAGGCGCTGCGGCAACTCGGCATCGGGGCGCCGCAGGTTGCGCTTGTGAACCATGTAGTACTGCTTGCCGTAGTACAGGGGGACCACGTAGTGCTGATGGAGCAAGAACCTGTCGAGCAGCCGGACGGCCGTTGCAAGGGATGCGCGGTCAGGGCTCTTGACGATGATGTCGATGAGTTCGTCGATCACCGGGTCGCTGATCCCGCTCAAGTTCTGGCTCCCCCGCTCCGCCGCGGACCTCGAGCCCAGGTCGTCGTAGAGCTCGTTGCCGGGACTCGACGAGCCGCCGAGGATCTGGATGGTCATGTCGAAGTCGAAGTCGTCGAGCCTCTTCTTGATCAGGGCCGCATCGCGAAGCCGAACCTGCAACGAGATTCCGAGCTTGCCCAGGTTTCTCGCGTAGGGCGCCAGCACAGGTTCCGAACTGCGGTCCGCAATGTCGATCTCGATCACGAAGGGCTTGCCGCCGCCGTCGCGCAGCGCGCCATCCCGGTAGGACCAACCCGCCGCCTTCAGCAGCGCCTGCGCTTCGACCAGGTTGCGTCGAAGCCCCTCGGGCGTGTCACCGGTTGCAGCGGGCCGAGGCAATGGCCCCTGCACGATCTTGAGATAGTCCTGTCTGTGCACCAGCCGCGCAATCAGCGCCTGCTCGTCCGGGCCGAGCTCCGGCTTCGCCATCAGGTCGTCGCTGTTCTGGAAGTAGCTCATGGTGCGCGCTCTGCGCCCATAGAAAAGACGCTGGTTCAGCCAGTCGAAATCGAAGGCCAGCGCCAGCGCCTGCCGCACCCGGATATCGGCGAAGCGGGGCTGGCGCAGGTTCACTGCCAAGCCCCGCATGCCCGTGAAGCGGCGGTGCGAAATCTCGGTCTTGACGATTTCGCCGGAGTCGAAACGGCGGCCCTTGTAGCGACGAATCCAGGCGGTGATCGATGTCTCTTCGAGAGCGTCGAGCGCACCCACCTTGATCGACTCTTCCTCCCCGAGTCGATCCCTGAAGTATTGATAGCTGACCTTGTCGAAGTTGAACATGCCCTTGCGAACCGGAAGATCGGCAGCCCAGTAGTCCGGTCGCCGCCGGTAGGAGATGGACTTGCCCGGATCCACCTTCTCGACGACGTAGGGCCCGCTCGCCACAGGCGGCTCGTCGACGACCTGATCGAAGGGCTTGCCCCGACCCCAGGCTCGGGAGAACACGGGCATTTGCCCGATGATCATGTGCAGCTCTGAATTCCGGCGCTTGAACTCGAAGCGAATCCTGCGATCGTCGATCACGACAGCCGCCTTGATTTCGCTCCAGTAGGAACGAAAGGTCGGGCCGGCCTGCTGGCTCATCAAGGTGTCGAAGGAGTGCTTCACGTCCTGCGCCAGCACGGGCGTGTTGTCCGAGAAGCGGGCCTTGGGGTTTAGGCGGAAAGTCACGCTCATCTGGTCAGGGGCGACGAGCACGTCTTCCGCCAGCAGCCCGTAGTTCGAAAAAGGCTCGTCTTCGCTGGGCGTCATCAATGAATCGAAGACCAGGCCGTACTCCGCGAACACGAAGCCGTTGGGGCTGTAACCCATGCCGGCCGGGGGCGTGCCCTTGAGCGTGAACGGATTGAGCTTGTCGAAGCTACCGCTCGCCGAAAGCGTCAGGTGTCCGCCCTTGGGCGCGTCGGGATTGACGTAGTCGAAATGCTTGAAGGAGTCCGGGTACTTCGGCTCGTATCCCATGCCCAGCCCCTGCGCCGCCCACACAGGCATCGTCAGGGCAATCCACAATCCGACAAGCCAAATTCGCATCTCGGAATTCTGGCCGAGATCGACACGAAGCCGCCGCCCTGGCCCCCCTCCTCCGGGAAAACAGAAATTTCTGGCGCAGGGAGGGCAGCGGCTTGCTGCTAGCGCCCGAGGTCCTTCGCGCTGACCCCCGCGATGCCCCAGTTCTCCTTCGGCACGTCGTGCAGCCAGACCCGCACGTTGTCCCTGGGCGCGCCGACCGCCTCGACGATCGCGTGCGTGACCTTTTCGATCAGCGCCCGCTTCTGTTCCTCGCTCCGGCCTTCGATGAGGTAGATCTGTGCAAATGGCATGGCTGTCTCCTTTCAGGCGAAGCGCAGGCCGACGCTGCCCATGCCCTGCACCCTGAGCGTGACCGAATCGCCCGCCTTCACCGCCACCGCCTCGGTGATGCCGCCCGACAGGATCAGGGTGCCGGCCGGGATCTCCTCGCCACGCGCGCCGAGGTGATTCGCCAGCATCGCGATCGCCGCCGCCGGATGTCCCAGCACCGCGGCGCCGGCGCCGAAGGCCACCGGCTCGCCGTTCTTCTCCAGCACGATGCCGACCGTGCGCAGGTCGACCTCGGCCACCGGCAGGGGCCGCCCACCGACCACGAAGCGCGAGGCCGAGGTGTTGTCGGCGACCACGCTCTTCAGGTCGAACTTGAAGTCGCGGTAGCGGCTGTCGATGACCTCGATGCCGGGCAGCACGAAGTCGGTCGCGGCGAGCACCGCGCCGATGTGGCAGCCCGGACCCCTGAGCGGCGCGCGGGTGACGAAGGCGATCTCGGGCTCGACCTTGGGATGGATCAGCTCGGCCATGCGGCATTCGCCGCCTTCGGGCACCGCATAGCTGTCGGCCATGAAGCCGAACACCGGCGTGGTCACGCCCATCTGCTTCATCTTGGCGTGCGAGGTCAGGCCGGCCTTGAGCCCGATGATGCGCTGGCCACGGGCGATCTTGCGCCGGCGGATCTCGTTCTGGATCGCATAGGCGTCGTCCCAGTCCATCTCGGGATACTCGTCGGTGATCTTCGGCGTGTCCTTGCCGCCGAGTTCGCAGCCCTCTAGGTGCTCGGCCAGCGCGGCGATGGTGTCGAGGTCGAGTTTCATGCGGCTACCTCCTGCATGGCGCTGCGCGCCCGGGCGAGCGTCATCGCCGTGTCCTCGATCATGTCTTCCTGGCCGCCGACCATGCCGCGGCGCCCGAGCTCGACCAGGATCTCGCGCGCCGGCACGCCGTACTTGGCCTCGGCGCGCTTGGCGAACAACAGGAAGGACGAGTACACGCCCGCGTAGCCCAGGGTCAGCGAGTCGCGGTCGACCCGGATGACGTGGTCCATGATCGGAACCACGCGGTCTTCGGCGACGTCCTGGATGCGGAACACGTCGACGCCGGTCTCGATGCCCATGCGGTCGCAGACGGCGACGAAGACCTCCATCGGCGTGTTGCCCGCGCCGGCGCCGAGCCCCGCGGCCGCGGCGTCGATGCGGTTGGCGCCGGCCTCGACCGCGGCAATGGAATTGGCGACGCCCATCGCCAGGTTGTGGTGGCCGTGGAAGCCGAGTTCGGTCGACGGCTTCAAGGCCGCCCGCACCGCGGCGATGCGCGCCTTCACGTCATCCGGAAGCATGTGGCCGGCGGAGTCGGTCACGTAGATGCAGTTGGCTCCATAGCTTTCCATCAGCAGTGCCTGGCTCGCCAGCGTCGCGGGGCTGGCCATGTGGGCCATCATGAGGAAGCCCACCGTGTCCAGCTCGAGCTTGCGCGCCATCGCGATGTGCTGCTCGGAGACGTCGGCCTCGGTGCAATGGGTGGCGACGCGCACCGTGTGCACGCCGACCCCGTGCGCCATGCGCAGGTGGTCGACGGTGCCGATGCCCGGAATCAGCAGGGCCGAGACCTTCGCGTTCTTCATCAGCGGGATCACCGCGCCGAGGTAGTCCTCGTCGCTGTGCGCCGGAAAGCCGTAGTTGACCGAGCTGCCGCCCAGCCCGTCGCCGTGCGTCACCTCGATCAGCGGCACGCCCGCTTCGTCGAGGCCGGTGGCGATGTGGCGCATCTGGTCGAGCGTCATCAGGTGGCGCTTGGGGTGCATGCCGTCGCGCAGCGTCATGTCGTGGACGGTGATCTTTCTGCCCTTGAGAGTCATGGTGCCTCCTATGCCGCAAGGGCTTCAGGTTGAAGTTGGCCGGCCAGCATCGACTCGGCGAACAGTTCCGCCGTGCGTGCCGCGGCGGCGGTCATGATGTCGAGGTTGCCCGCGTACTTCGGCAGGTAGTCGCCCAGCCCTTCGACTTCGAGGTAGATCGACACGCGCCTGCCGTCGAACACCGGGCCGTTCACCAGCTTGTAGCCCGGCACGTACTTCTGAACCTCGGCGATCATCCGGTGCACCGACGCCGTGATGGCGGCCTGGTCAGGCGCGTCTTCGGTCAGGCAGTGGACGGTGTCGCGCATGATCAGCGGCGGCTCGGCGGGGTTGACGATGATGATCGCCTTGCCCCTGGCGGCGCCGCCGACCTGCTCCACCGCGCCGGCCGTGGTGCGCGTGAACTCGTCGATGTTCCTGCGCGTGCCGGGGCCGACCGAGCGGCTGGCGACGGTGGCGACGATCTCGCCGTAGGCCACCGCCTGCACCTGCGACACGGCCGCCACCATCGGGATCGTGGCCTGGCCGCCGCAAGTGACCATGTTGACGTTCATCGGCGCGTCGCGAAGCTGGTCCTTCAGGTTGACCGACGGCACGCAGAAGGGCCCGATCGCCGCCGGCGTGAGGTCGATCATCCGCACGCCGAGCGCATTGAGCTTGCGCGAGTTCTCGGCATGCACGTAGGCGCTGGTGGCGTCGAAGGCGATCCGGATGTCGTCGGCCTCCACCTGCGGCAGCAGGCCGTCGACGCCTTCGGCGGTGGTCTTGAGCCCCATCTCGCGGGCCCGCTGCAGCCCGTCGGACGCGGGGTCGATGCCGACCATCCAGACGAGTTCGAGCAGCGGGCTGCGCTGCAGCTTGGCCAGCAGGTCGGTCCCGATGTTGCCGGGTCCGATGAGGGCGCACTTGATCTTCTTCATGGGTGGGTGTCCTTCAATGAAAGCGGACCGAGCAGCCGCCCAGGCCGCCGATCGAAACGCGGAAGTTGTCGCCGGCCGCGGCCGGGAACATCGCGGCCAGTGCACCGGACAGGACGACCTCGCCGGCCTTCAGTCCGATGCCGAGCCGGCCCAGCGTGTTGGCGAGCCAGGCGACGGCATTGACCGGCGAGCCGAGGGCGGCGGCACCGGCGCCGGTGGCGATGATCTCGCCGTTCTTCTCGAGCACCATGCCGCAGGTGCCGAGGTCGATCCGGCGCGGATCGACCGCACTGTCGCCGAGCACGAAGACGCCGCAGGAGGCGTTGTCGGCCACGGTGTCGGCAATCTTGATCTTCCAGTCGCGGATGCGCGAATCGACGATCTCGAAGCAGGGCATGACGCATTCGGTGGCGGCCAGCACATCGGCGTTGCCGATGCCCGGCCCCATCAGGTCGCGCTTCAGGATGAAGGCGATCTCGCCCTCGGCCTTGGGCTGGATCAGGGTCCGCGAGTCGATGGACTCGCCTTCGCCGACGATCATGCCGTCGAGCAGGTAGCCGAAGTCGGGCTGGAAGACGCCGAGCATGTTCATCACGGCGCGCGAGGTGACGCCGATCTTCTTGCCGACGATGCGCTCGCCAGCCTCGAGCCGGCGCGCGATCATGCGCTGCTGCACGTGGTAGGCGTCCTCGATCGTGATGGCCTCGTGGCGGCTGGTGAGCGGCTCCACGACCTGGCGGTGGCGTAGCGCGGTGTAGAGCTCGTCGCCGAGCCGGTGGATGAGCGGGGTGTCCATGGTGGGCATCTCGTGTCGTTGGGATGAATCAATCGGCCTCGGCGAGGAAATCGCCGACCAGCCGCGCAAAGCGGGCGCCGTGCTCGATCTGCGTCCAGTGGCCGCAGCGGCCGAACACGTGCAGCTGGCTGTTCGGAATCCAGTCGGCCAGGGTCAGCGAGGTGGCGAGCGGAATCACCTGGTCCTCGCGGCCGTGGATCACCAGCGTCTGGTGCGGCAAGGCGCGGATGGCCGCCTCCGGGCTCGCCATGGCGTCGACCCAGCGCTGGCGCGGCGCCGGGAACATCGCGCCGAAGGCTTCCTGGAAGCCGGGCCGGATGCTGGCCTCGTAGCGCAGCTGCGCCAGCTCGTCGCTGACCAGCGAGCGGTCGTGCGCGAACACGTCCAGGATGCGGCGCATGTTCTCGAGCGAGGGCGTGTAGCCCCACACGGCATCGAGCCCCGGCGTGATCGCGAAGGGCACGCCGACGCTGCCCATCAGCACCAGCCGGCGAACCCGGTGCGGCGCGCGGATCGCGAGCGCCAGCGACAGCGCGCCGCCGAACGAGTTGCCCACCACGTCGGCGCGCTCGATGTCCAGCGCATCGAGCAGGTCGATCGCCTGCTGGACCCAGGTGTCCATCGTGTAGGCGATGCCCGGCGGGCGATCGGTGTAGCCGAAGCCCGCCATGTCGGGCGCGATGACGCGCCGCGTCTGCGCCAGCACCGGCATCGCCAGCCGCCAGTTGGCCCAGGCGCTGACCCCTGGGCCCGAGCCGTGGATGAAAAGCGCCGGCGCGCCCTGCCCCAGGTCGTGCAGGTTGGTGTCGAAGGCACCGGTGCGCACCCGCAGGCCGATCTCCGGATGGCTCATGGCCGTTCGCTCCTCACAGCTTGATGCAGACATTGCGCAACTCGGTGTAGAACTCGAGCGAATGGACGCCGCCTTCACGGCCGATCCCCGAGGCCTTGGCGCCGCCGAAGGCGGTCCGCAGGTCGCGCAGGAACCAGCTGTTGATCCAGCAGATGCCGACCTCGACCTGCTTCGCCACGCGATGCGCACGGCCGAGGTTTTCGGTCCACACCGTGGTGGCGAGGCCGTAGTCGGTGGCGTTGGCCAGCGCGATGGCTTCTTCCTCGGTGTCGAAGGGCGCGATGTGGCAGCACGGGCCGAAGATCTCCTCGCGGATGACCGCGGCGCTCTCGGGCAGGCCGGTCCAGATGGTCGGCTGCACCCAGTGGCCTTCGGCCAATGCGCCGGTCATCTGCGGGACGCCGCCGCCGGTGACCACGGTGGCGCCCTCGTCCCTGGCCTTCCGGTAGTACGAGAGCACCTTCTGCTGGTGCTCGCGCGAGATCAGCGGGCCGAGGTTCACGCCGGCTTCTTCGGAGGGCCCGGGCTTCAGCGCCTCGGCCCTGGCCTTCAACGCGGCGACGAAGCGCTCGAAGATCGGCCGCTGCACATAGACGCGCTCGGTGCCCAGGCACACCTGGCCGCAGTTCTCGAAGGCCGAGCGCGCGATGCCGGCCACCGCCTTCTCGAAGTCGGCGTCGGCAAACACCAGCCCCGCGTTCTTGCCGCCGAGTTCGAAGGACACCGGCCGCACGCCCTTCGCCGCCGCGGCCATGATCGCCTCGCCGGTGCGGGTCTCGCCGGTGAAGGTGATGCCGTCGACACCCGGATGCGTGGTCAGGAACTCGCCCGCCGACTGCGGCCCGAAGCCGTGCACCACGTTGTAGACGCCGGGCGGGATGCCGACCGCGTTCATCACCTCGCCGAGCAGGGTGGCGGTGGCCGGCGTCTCTTCCGAGGGCTTGACGACCACCGTGTTGCCGCAGGCCAGCGCCGGCCCGACCTTCCAGGTCATGAGCAGCAGCGGCAGGTTCCACGGGCAGACCACGCCGATCACGCCCAGCGGCGAGCGGATCGCGTAGTTGAGCGCCTGGCCGCCGTCGGGCGTGGCGGTCTCGAAGGTCTCGGTCGGCACGTTCTTGACGATGTCCGCGAAGACCTTGAAGTTGGCGGCGCCGCGCGGGATGTCGATGTGCGAGGCCAGCGAATGCGGCTTGCCGGTGTCGGCCATCTCGGCCTGCAGGAAGTCGTCGAAGCGGCGGTTGATCTCGTCGGCCACCGCATGCAGCAACTCGACCCTGCGGCCCACGCTCATGCGGCCCCACTCGCCGTGGAGCGCCGCCCGGGCCGCACGCACGGCGGCATCGACCTCGGCGGCACCGGCCTCGTGGACGCGGCCGAGCAGCCGGTTGTCGGCCGGCGCGCGGTTGTCGAAGGTCTTCGAGGTGGCGACGAATTCGCCGCCGATGAAGTTGAGGAAATGCTTCACGTCCGGCCCCTCAGGTCACCACCGAGAGGAAGTTCTCGTTGAGCTTGCGGTCGTGATAGAAGATCGCGCGCCCGAGTTCGTCGTCGGTCCAGGTCAGCGGCGGCTTGTCCGGATAGAACACGTAGCCGCCCGAGAAGACCTCGTTGCGGTTGCCGCTCGGGTCGAAGAAGTAGATCGTCTCGCCGCGCGTGATGCCGTGCCGCGTCGGCCCGATGTCCAGCGAGACGCGTTTCTTGGTGATGATGTCGGCCGCCTTCAGCACCTCGCCCCAGTTGTCCAGCAGGAAGGACGCGTGGTGGAACTTGTTCTTCTCCGGGTGGCGGATGAAGGCGATGTCGTGCGGCTTGGTCGAGCAGGTCAGGAAGGCGGCGATCGCCATCCGCTCCGGCCCGGCCACCACGCTCTCGGCCAGGTTGAAGCCCAGCACCTCGGTGAAGAGCTTCATCGTGCCGTCGAGGTCGTCGCCATACAGCAGGCAGTGGTCGAAGCGCGAGGGCGCCATGCCCTTGAGATCGTCGGGGGAGATCTCGGGGTTCTCGTAGGGCATGCCGTTGCCGACCTTTTCCTTCTCGGCGAAGAGCTCGATCGCATGGCCGGTGGGCACCGTGAAGCGGAAGCGCTTGCCGGTCCGCAGGTGCTCGCCGGCGGCGATCCATTGCATGTCGGTCGCCAGGCCGCTGGCCTCGAGGTCGGCCGCCAGCTTCTCGAGCGTGGCGGGCGAGTCGACCCGGAAGCCCATGAAGTCCATGCCGGCCGTGTCGGCCTCGCGCAGCACCACGCTGTGGTGGTCGTGCTCGTCCCAGGCCTTGAAGTAGATGCGGCCTTGCGCATCGCGCGCAGTCTCGATCAGGCCGAGAACGTCGCGGTAGTGCTTGATGGCCGCTTCCAGGTCGAGCACGCGCAATTGAACGTGGCCCGGTCGCAGTACGCCAGTGAGTGCCATGGGGAGTCTCCTTCGGTGGTTGAAGTTCAGGTGGGGGAACGGGTAGCGTCGGCGAGGTGCCGCTCGATGCAGCGTGCCATCCGGGCGACCGCCAGCAGTTGCAGGTCGCTCTGCGGATAGGCGCGGCAGGCCAGCACGTAGCCTTCGGCCTCCTCGTCGGCGCTGATGTGGCTGCGGCTCATGCGCTCGCAGCGGGTGCGGCCGGCTTCGATGCGCACCTTGCAGATGCCGCAGCCGCCGCCGCGGCAGCCGACCGGTATGCCCTTGCGGCCGAGCTGCTCCATGCCGCCGAGCAGGGTCTGGTCGCCGCGGCAGGCATAGCGTTCGCTCGTGTTGCCGATGGCGATCGAGAAGCACGGTGTCGCGGTCATCTCAAAGCGCCTTGAAGAGCGGGCTGCGCGGCGCGGCGCTGGCGGCGTCGGCGGCGGTGAAGAACTTCTCGGTGTAGATGTCGCGCTCGAACAGCCGGCCCTGCATCAGGGTCGCGATGCAGGCCTCGGTCATCGGCGGCGGTCCGCACAGATAGGCCTTGTGGCCGCGGAAGTCGTTCGCGAAGTGCGCCTTCAGCGCCTCGTGGGCGTAGCCGCGTGCGCCGTTCCAATCGGCATCCGGAACCAGGTCCGACAGCACCGGCACGTAGCTGAAGTTCGGATGGCGTTCCGCGAGCGCCTCGAAGACTTCGCTGAAGTACAGCTCTTCGTGGCTGCGCGCGCCCTGGATCAGGGTGATCGGGAGCTCGCAGCCCTCGTTCAGGAGGTCGAGCACCATGGCCTTGGGGCTCGACAGGCCCGAGCCGCCGGCCACGAAGATCATCGGCAACCGCGCCGACTTGCGCACGAAGAAGCGGCCGTTCGGCGCCGTGAAGCGCAGCGTCTGGCCGACCTGCAGCTGGTCGTGCAGCCAGCCCGTGGCGCGGCCCTGGGGCACGCGGCGGATGTGCAGCTCGATCAGGTCCTCATGCGGTGCATTGGCGATCGAGAAGGCCCGCTCGCCCTCGACGCCGGGCACGTGCAGCATCAGGTACTGGCCGGCCTGGAACGCGGCGGGCCTGGCCGTCCGCAGCCAGAGCCCGCGGATGGTCGGCGTCAGCATGCGGGCCTCGACCAGTTCGGCGTCGAAGTCCTCGAGCGGCAGGAACTGCGCGTCAGGGTCTTCGTCGATCTCGGCCTCGATCACGAGGTCGGCCTGCGCCGTGGCGCAGCAGGCGAGGATCTTTCCCTCGTCGCGCTCGAAATCCATCAGCGCGAAGTTGGAGGCCTCGCCGTGCTCGCATTCGCCTTCGAGCACCTGCACCTTGCAGGTGCCGCAGACGCCGTGGCCGCAGGCGTGCGGCAGCCAGACGCCGGCGCGGAGGCAGGCGTCCAACACCGTCTGGCCGTCGCGGGCGGCGACGCCCTGTCCCAGCGGCTCGATCATGATCTGGAAGCTCATGGCCTTTGTCCTCGCGGCTTCAGCTGTGCGAGCCCTTGATGCCCTTGAGGCCGGGCACCCGGAAGCGGATCACGGACTTGTGGACCAGACCGTTGTCGGCCAGCGATTTCGCCGGGTCGGGCACGAAGGGCTTGCCCGAGTCGAGCCACTGGGCTTGCCCCCAGTCGATCTTCTCGAAGTCGGGATGGCTGCCGTAGACGCCGGGCAGCACCTCGCTCAGGAGCGCGCCGAAGGGCATGGCCGCGGGCAGCGGCAGGCACACCGGCGAGCAGAACAGCAGGTGGTCGTCCCAGCCGATGTAGAGAAGGCGGTTGCCGTGGAAGCGGTCTTCGCTGTCCGCGACGGTGCCGGTGTAGCCGGGGGCGAGTGCAACAACAGACATGGGTTTCTCCTGTGTCGGGTTCGGTGTGGGCTCAGGCGACCTTCGGCTGCGCAGGCTGCGCCGCTGGCGCCGACAGGTCCTGGCCGGTCCAGCGCTCCCAGTTCGCCTTGTCCGGCGAGGTGTTGAACTCGCCGTTGTCCGCGCCTGCGGCGATGTGGTAGTAGTCCAGCACCGCGGCCAGCGGGTTGAAGCCCGGCACCGTCGGGTCGGTGCCCTCGGGGAAGCAGTTGCCCTGGTAGATCTGGTGCACCGGCAGCCAGGCCTGCACGTACTTCTCGGGCTCGTCGTCGAAGATGTCCTTGCAGCCGTCGGAGCAGAAGTGATGCTTCATGCCGTGGTAGCTGCTCTCGCGGTAGCAGATCTTTGTCGGATCGTCGGGTTCGGTGAAGGCCATCGGGATCTGGCAGGTCTGGCACAGCATCGGCAGCGTGTTGTTGAACCAGCGCTTGCCCTGCTGCTCCTGCTCGGCGAGCCATTCGAAGCGCGGGCGGTACATCCGGTCGAAGGTCTCGGGGTACTTCTCCGACAGCCAGTCCATCTCGTCGGGCTGGGGCACCCAGACATTGAAGTTGGCCGCGTGGCCGTAGTTGTTGAAGATGGCCCAGGCCTCGTGCGAGATTCGGCTCTTCTCCTTCGACGCCACCTCGTGGTACTTGGGCATGCGGATGCCGTAGCGCGCCAGGTCCTGGAACAGCGCACCGCCGTTCTTCTCGAAGTACATCTCCCAGGCCTCGGACCAGCTCATCACGCGCTTGGGCAGCATGTAGTCCATCATCATCGCGACCAGGGTCAGCAGGCGGTAGCCGCGCCAGAACCACTTGTCGACCCACTTCTGAACGATCGGCACGTTGTCCGGGTCCTGCTCGAGGATGAACTTCACCACCTCGAGGCCCAGCGTCATGTGGCGCGACTCGTCGCTCTGGGCCGAGAAGCCGAAGGTCACGGTCGCCATGTCGCCGTTGTAGGCGGCACCGCTCATGAAGGGCATGAACAGCAGGTTGGTCAGCACGTATTCGAACGAGAACGAGATCGCGGTGACGAACTCGAAAGGCCCGGCACTCATCGCGTCCTCGAAGTAGCTCTTGGGCACCGACAGATACCAGACCCGGTCGTGCATGTGCTGCGGATCGTGCAGCCCGTTGAAGTACTTGTTGAAGTGGCTGATGGTGTGGAACTGCGTCTGCGCATGGCGCAGCTCGTCGATCGACTGCATCTGGCAGGCCACGCGCGCGCCGACGCCGCGCATGGATCGCCCGGCCATCGCATAGCCGCGGTGGGCCGCGTATTCGAGCGGCGACACGCCGGTCAGGAACAGCTTCAGCGTGTTCAGGTAGCGCGGGTCGCTGATGTTGAACTGGCCGTTGTTCTGCTGGAAGGCGTCGATGATCGCGTAGAGCTTCTTTTCCTTCTCGCCCTGGAACTTCCAGTAGGCGTCCATCGTGAGGCGGAACGGGTCTTCCCACTGGTCCCAGTCGTGGATCTTGATGCCCTCGAACTTGTCGAAGGGAAAGACATCGTCCATCGACTGGTAGGTGGTGTCCCAGCCGAGGCCGCGGGTCATCATCGCGTAGCGTTCCTTCAGGCCGAGCCGGGCGGCGGGGCGCTTGGTGTTGTCTGCGTGGGTCATGGCGTCTTGTCCTTGAATGCGGTGATGCGGTGATGCAGTGATGCGGTGCGCTCAGGCGCCCCAATGGAGGATGAATTCGTCGTCGGTCTCTTCGATGCTTCCGGACAGCGAGATCAGGCTCAGGTGGATCTCCTGCAGGTCCCAGCGGCGGCCGACGCGCTCCTCGACCGAGGCCTGGCGGATCACCAGCCGGCCCGGCGCATCGACCTTCACCATCGCCGGGTAGTCGATGGCGGTGGCGCCGGGGTTGTCGGCGAGGATGGCTTCGACGATGGCGCGTGCGGTCTCGCTGGTCTGCAGCGCGATGAAGACCGGCGGGCGGGCGATGTCTGCGGTGGCGGTGGTCATTCGGGTCTCCTGGTTTGTCATCAAGCGGCGATGCCGAGGCGCGCGGCGCGGGCGTCGAGTTCGGCGGCGACGGCTTGCAACGCCTCGGCGCCGCCGGCGCCCAGTGCCAATGCCGACAGCGGTCCGAGCGCATCGACGATCTGCTCGCGCCAGGTCCGGTACCAGGCTGCGAGCTGCGCCTTGTTGGCCGGCGATTCGTCGGCCGCGGTCTTGACCGTGGCGTCGACCCAGCGCAGGTTCTCGTCGAACCAGTCGTTCTGGAACTCGGTCAGCATCGCCAGCGCATTGCCGGTGGCGGCACTGCGCTCGTTCACGTAGCGCCTGTAGACCAGCGGATACAGCAGGCCGTCGAAGACCAGGTTCTGCGCCACGAAGACCTCGAACCAGTCGCGCGTGACGAACAGGTTTTCCATCAGGCGCCGGACGCCCTGCCAGGCCGGGTGCGAGAGCCAGGCTTCCTTGCCGGCATCCAGCGCGGCGCCCGAGTTGCCGTCCAACTGCAGGCCGACGCGCGACAGGTACTGCGCGATGCCCAGCCGGTCCATGGCGGCGAAGATGAAGGGCTGGGTCACCGCGGTGCCGTAGCCGTAGCCGCAGCAGTAGCTGTGGTTCATGTTGGCGCCCCATTCGTAGTGGCGCAGCGGCACCAGCACCTGCTGCAACGATTCGCGGGTGCCGGCGTCGGCCTGGGCCAGCAGCCGGCGCTTGTCCGCGAACTCGAACTGCCGGTCGGCGCCCTCCTGCTGCCGGGCGCGGGTCATCGTGTAGACGCCGTAGTAGTAGTGGCGTGGGTCCTTGAAGCTGTACCAGTCGGCCATCGCGATCGCGGTGCGGCGCTTGTCGTAGAGCTCGTACTCGGGCTGCCACAGCGGCCGGTAGTGGAAGTTGGCGGTCGGCTGCATGTCCAGCGTGGCTTCCTGGTAGCGCGAGGCCGGCTTGTCGCCGAGCCGCCGGGCGACGTGCGAGAAGGTCTGGCGGATCGGCCGGATGTCGGTGGTCTTGATGTCGACTTGCACGGGGTGTCTCCTCGGGTGGGGTTCAGGGTCTAGTGATCGATGCCGGGCGCGCCGTAGCGCCACTTCATGCGCTCGAAGTCGAGCCGGGCGCCCTCCTCGGTCGTCAGGTGGCGCACCTGGTGGCGCTCGCAGAATTCGCGGAACTGATCGAACTGCATGACCAGCTCGACCGCCAGTTCGGGGTCGCCGATGGCGAACTCGAACTCGACGAAGCGCGCCTCGCGGGTGCCCGTGACGCGCACGAAGCACGGCTGTCCGGTCATCGCGCTGGCACTGCCGCTGTGCCGGTCCGGCGGGGTTGAAAGGGTCACGTGTTCAATCCATCAAATCCGGGTCGGCAACAGCGCCGCCCCGACCAATAAGGGCAACGCGCGTGCCAGCGCGGCTAAGTGATTGATTTGTATGGACCCGGCCGGTGACCGGGCTGGGTGGTCCGGGTTGTCCCGGATGATGGGGTGATCATTTGCTGCGGTGCAGCGTGATCAAATGGTGAAATCTGCGGGCGCAGGGGCCCGCGGACTCAGGACGCCGGCAGCCCTTCCTTCTTCAACCGGTAGGCCAGCTGCGGCCGCGTGATGCCAAGCAGCCGCGCCGCCTGCGACAGGTTGCCCTTGGCCCGCTGCATGGCCATCTGCATCAGCCGCTGTTCGAACGATGCGATGTCGATGCTTTCCTCGAGGACGCGCTCGCACAGCGCGTCCAGCGAGCCGGCTTCGGATTGCGTGATCTGGCCGCCGGTGCCGAGATGGCCCTCGACCGGCGCGCCCGAGGGCGAGCTCCACAGATAGGCGGCCTCGATGTCGCCGTGGTCGGGCGCCAGCAGCACCGCGCGCTCGATCACGTTCTCGAGTTCGCGGATGTTGCCCGGCCACGCGTGCTTCATGACCTCGCGCATCGCCTTGTCGGTCAGGCCGCGCAGTTTCTTGCCGTACAGCGTGCTGTACTTCTCGACGAAGCGCCCGACCAGCGCCGGGATGTCGGCCGTGCGCTCGCGCAGCGGCGGAATGGTGATCGGGAAGGTGTTGAGGCGGTAGAAGAGATCGCTCCTGAACTTGCCGGCCTGCATCGCCCGCGGCAGGTCGACGTTGGTCGCCGCGACGATGCGGACATCGACCCGCGTCGCCTGGTCGGCGCCGAGGCGCTCGATCTCGCCGGTCTGCAGCACGCGCAGCAGCTTCACCTGCGTCGCCAGCGGCAGGTCGCCCGCCTCGTCGAGGAACAGGGTGCCGCCGTGGGCGCGCTCGAAACGGCCGGCGCGCGCATGGTGGGCGCCGGTGTAGGCGCCCTTCTCGACCCCGAACAGCTCGGCCTCGATCAGCTCCGCCGGGATCGCGGCGCAGTTGACCGCGATGAAGGGCTGCTTGGCGCGCGGGCCGTTGTCGTGCAGCCAGCGCGCGAACAGCTCCTTGCCGACCCCAGTCTCGCCCAGCAGCAGGACGGTGATGGCGCTGCGGGCGGCGGTCCGCAGCAGGTCAAAGGCCGCGCGAAAGCCCGGCGAGACGCCGACCAGCTTCTGGTCGTACTCGCGGCGCGGCTGCAGGGCGCGCAGGTGTTCGAGCCCGAGGTTGAATTCGATCAGCCGCTCGGCGACGTGGTGCTGCCGGAAGTAGTCCAGGTAGCGCTCGTCCTGCCACTCTTCGGCGACATGGCCGACGATGCGGCAGCGGCTGTCGCCCATGCTGGTGCACTCGACCTCCTTGAAGACCACCAGCCGGCCCATGAAGGCGCTGGTGTAGCCCGACGCATAGCCGATCTGCGACCAGCATTGCGGATCCTCGCCGTAGCCGAAGTCGGCCACGTGGGCCTCGCACTCCCAGGAGTTCTCCCAGATGAACTCGCCGAAGAAGGTCTTGTTCTCTAAGTCCATCTCAAGCTTGATCATCTCGACGCTGACGATGCCCTCGATCGAGTGCAGGCGCGGGCCGAGCATGAAGGCGTCTTCGGTGCGCAGGCCGGCGCGCCGCTCCTTGACCGCCAGCTCGCCGTCGCGCTGCCCGGACGCGAAGCCCATGCGCACCAGCAGGCCGCGCGCGCGCTCGACGCCCAGGGAATCCAGCAACTCCTTGCGAAGCTCGGCAAAGGCACGCGCATGCAGCAGCAGCATGCGCTGCTCGTCCAGCCAGATGTGGCCGGAGCCCGCGTTGAAGCGCAGGAGAGAAAGAAGTTCTCCCACGTTGTCTCCTTGTATGAAAACCGGTTGCCGATGCGACGCGATGCTATCAGCAGCATCGGCCGGCAGGCGGCCGCGGGAGACTCAGTCGGGCGACTGCGAGACCCGGTCGCGGTACATCTCGCGCAGCCGCGTCTTGAGGAACTTGCCGGTCCCGGTCTTGGGGATCGCGTCGACCCATTCGAAGTCGTCGGGCAGCTGGAAACGCGCCAGCTTCGGGCGCAGGAATTCGCGCAGCGCCGGTGCATCGACCTCGGCGCCCGGGCGCCGCACCGCCACCACCAGCGGCCGCTCGCCCCACTTGGGGTGCGCGATCGCGACCACCGAGGCCTCGGCCACCGCGGGATGGCCCATGACCAGGTTCTCGAGCTCGACCGAGCTGATCCATTCGCCGCCCGACTTGATCATGTCCTTGCTGCGGTCGACCAGGTGCATGTAGCCCTCGGGGTCGATGGTGCCGATGTCGCCGGTGCGCAGCCAGCCGTCGGCGGTGAACTTGCCCGGGTCGTCCGGCGTCGCGTGGTAGGCGCCCGTGACCCACGGCCCGCGCACCTGCACTTCGCCCGACGCCTTGCCGTCCCAGGGCTGCAGGCCCGCGGCCTCGTCGACGATGCGCATCTCGACCAGCGGCGTGGCGATGCCCTGCATGGCGCGCAGCGCATGCCGCGCTTCGTCGGGCAGCGCGAGATGCTTGGGCTTGATGACCGGCACGCTGCCGAGCGGCGAGGTCTCGGTCATGCCCCAGCCCTGGACGATGTGCATGTCGTGCGCAGCGAAGTTGGCGATCATCGTGTGCGGCACCGCGGCGCCGCCGATCAGCATCCGCATGCCCTTCACGAGCCGGCGCTCGCGCGTCGGCTTCTGCATGGCCTGCCAGATCATCATCCAGATGGTCGGCACGCCGAGCGCCATCGTGACCTGGCCTTCTTCCATCAGGTCGAGCAGGTCTTCGCCGCCGAGGTGGGGGCCGGGCAGGACCTGGCCGGCGCCGACCATCATGGCCGAGAACGGCACGGCCCAGGCATTGGCGTGGAACATGGGCGTGACCATCATGACCTGGTCGCGCGCCGACAGCGCGAACAGGTCGGGGATGCAGCCGGTGATGGCGTGCAGCACCATCGAGCGGTGCGAGTACACGACGCCCTTCGGCCGGCCCGTGGTGCCCGAGGTGTAGCACATGCCGACCGCCTCGTTCTCGTCCTGCTCGGGGTAGCGGTAGTCGGTGGCGTCGCCTTCGATGAAGTCCTCGTAGCTCTGCAGGCCCGCCGGCAAGGGGGCACCGCTGAACGGCACGACGATCACGCGCGGCTGCTGCTTGAGCAGCGGCGACACGCGCTCCCAGACCGGCAGCAGCACGTCGTCGACGATCAGCACGCGGTCGCCGGCATCGTCCATGATGTAGGCGATGTCCTCGGGCGACAGCCGCAGGTTCAGGGTGTGCAGCACCGCGCCCGCGGCCGGGATGCCGAAGTAGCTCTCGAGGTGCCAGGCGTGGTTCCAGCTCATGGTGGCAACCGGGTCGCCGCGGGTGATGCCGGCCTTGTCGCGCAGGGCCTGGGCCAGTTGCCGGGCCCGGCGCCGGATCTCGCGGTAGCTGCGGCGGTAGGTCGACTTGTCGGGCAGCCGGCCCAGCACCTCCTGGTCGCCGAAATAGGTGCCGGCGCGGTCGAGGATCTGGTTGGTGCTGAGCTGCACCGGCATCATGGTGGACTTCATCGTCTGTCTCCGTCGAGGGGCGCGAACGAACCGGGGCCGGGCCGGATGATAGGGCTGGGCGAGCCCGGCGCGTTCAAGGGATTCCGAGCAGTTCCAGCGCGAGCGCGTGGGTGCGCGAATGCGGGTCGGCGATCTCGTGCAGCACGTCCATGTGGTTGCGCCCCGGCACCGTTTCGGCGGCGACAACCACCGGCCCCCAGGCGCTCGCGATCAGCGCGGACTGGCGCCGGAACTCCTCGCTCTCATTGCCGCCGACCACGGTCGCCAGCCTGCCGCGGGCGGGCGCGGGCCACAGTGCCGGACTGAGGCGCCGTGCCGACGCCGCGCCGAGTCCGATGTCGGCGGCCAGGAAGGGGGCATGCCGCAGCGGCTCCAGTTCATAGAGGCCCGAGATGGCCAGCGCCGACTTGACCAGATCCGCGGGAAGGTCCGCCGCCACCGCCTGCCAGTCGCAGGCCAGCAGCATCGCCGCCAGATGTCCGCCCGCCGAATGGCCGGCCACCACGATGCGCTCGCGGTCGCCGCCGTGGTCGGCCGCGTGCCGCCAGACCCAGGCCAGCGCCTGGGTCAGCTGCAGCGCGATCTGCTCGATGCCGACGGCCGGACACAGGGCGTAGTTGAGCTGCGCGACCATCGCGCCCGCGTCGGCGAAAGGCGGCGCCACGAAAGCCTGGTCGCGCTTGTCGAGCGCGCGCCAGTAGCCGCCGTGGATGTAGACCAGCACCGGCGCTCCCGCGGCGCCGGCGGCCGGGAGGATGTCGAGCCGTTCGCTCGCGTCTTCGCCATAGGCCAGGTCGAGCGCCCAGCCCGGTCGGCCCAGCGCACGGGCAGAAGCATCGGCCCAATGCCGGAGGATCGCGGGATGCTCCGGGATGCCTGCCCGGGCGTTGTATTGGGCATCGAACCAGGCAGGCGACGGGCGCGGCATGCTTGTCAACCTCCCTTGGCGGCCAGCGCCGTCGCCCGGGCGCCGTTGGCCTTGGCCGGGCGGCGGCGGGCCGGCTTCTGCTCGGCATCGCGCAGCGCGGCGTCGATCAGCGCATCGGCCATCCACAGGGCGGTGCGCTCCACCTCGCGGTCGCCGAGGCCCCAGATGTCCTTGAGGATCACGTAGGGCTCGATGCCGTAGACCACCGACAGCGCATGGTGCAGCCGGTTGCGCACGGCAGGGCTCATCAACGGCGCCAGGGGCTCGATCGCATGCTCGAGGATGCGCACGCGGTGGCCGCGGCGGTAGGGCTCCTCCTCCAGCAGGCCGGCGCGCTCGAGCCCCCATTGCTCGAGCGAGAGCTGGGCGGCGGCGCGCAGCTGCGCCTCGAACTCCTTGAAGCGCGGGAAGGTTTGCAGGAACAGCTCGTGCACGCGGTCGCGGCCGTTCGGGTTGGCCGACGCCAGCTTGCGCACCGGCCCGAGCGAGCTGTCGATCACCGCGGTGACCAGTGCGCTGCGGCTCGGGAAATAGCGGTAGGCCGTGGCCCGCGACACCTTCGAGCGGGCCGCGGCCTCGGCCACCGAGGGGATGTGGCCGCTCTCCTGGATGATCGTCATGGCGGTGTCGAGCAGCAGCCGGAAAGTGGCCGCCTTGACCCCGCGCTCGGGGGGGAGCGGGGGTTCGCTCAGCTTGTGTTTCAGTCTCGCCATCGGGTTTGTACGGGGCTTTGGAGGGCCTGGAATCTATTGTGAACAGCGGATGCCGGATCGTATGATGCAGCGATCCCGATTTGAGACGCAAGTCTCAAACATGACTTCCGAGACTTCGAGGCCGCGGCGCACACCGTTGGACCCCGGGGCGATATGGAGACAAAGTCGATGCGCCTGGCAAGCTGGAATTGGGGTGGACGCGACCACGTGGGAACGATCTCGCCCGACGGGCGGGAGGCCACGCCCCTGGGCGTGCGCGACCCTTCGCTCGGGGCCTTGCCGCTGATCCAGGCGCTGGCAGCCGGCGAACCGCTGCCGCAGCCGTCGGGCACGCGGCTGCCGGTCGAGGTCATCACGCTTCGCGCTCCGCTGCCGCGCCCCTTGCGCAGCCTGTTCTGCGTCGGCCGCAACTACCGCGCCCATGCGGCTGAACTGGCCGGCTCGGTGTTCCGTGCCGCGATGCCCGAGACCGACCCCTGGCCGATCGTCTTCGGCAAGCTGGGCGAATGCGTGGTCGGGCCGCACGACCCGGTGCGCCTGCCCTCCCCGGCCGCCTCGATCCAGATCGACTACGAATCCGAACTCGCGGTGGTCATCGGCCGTGGCGGGCGCGACATCCTGGCGGCCCATGCGATGGACCACGTGTTCGGCTACACGGTGGTCAACGACGTCACGGCGCGCGACGTCCAGATGCGCCACCAGCAGTGGGACCTGGGCAAGAGCTTCGACACCTTCTGCCCCATGGGCCCGTGGATCGTCACCGCCGACGAACTCGACGGCCGTGCCACCCGCGTGCGCGGCTGGGTCAACGGCGCGCTGCGGCAGGACGGCCAGACCCGCGACATGATCTTCGACATCCCGACCCTGATCGAGACCTGCTCGCGCGGCATCACGCTGTACCCGGGCGACGTCATCGCCACCGGCACGCCCTCGGGCGTGGGCATGGGCCTGAAGCCGCCGCAATGGCTGCGCTCGGGCGACGTGGTGCGCATCGAGATCGATGGCGTCGGCGTCATCGAGAACCGGTTCGAGTAGGCCATGGGCTTCCAGTTGATCGACCGCATCGCGGTGGAAGAAGAAGGCGAGGGCCCGGCCATCGTCTGCGTGCACGGGCTTGGCGGCAGCGGCAACACCTACACGCCCCTGATGCCGGCGATGGCGCGGCACCGGGTGATCCGGATCGACCTGCCGGGCAGCGGCCGCTCGCAACGCGCCGAGGGCGCGCTGTCGATCGAGCGCTATGTCGCGACCCTGCTCGATGTCTGCGATCGCCTCAAGGTGGCGCGAGCCCATTGGGTCGGCCATTCGATGGGCACCATAGTGTGCCAGCACATCGCTGCCCTGCATCCGAAGCGGGTCGCGAGCGTGGCGCTGTTCGGACCGCTGATTGCGCCGCCGGATGCGGCGCGGGCCGCAATGACCGCGCGGGCCGCCAAGGCGCGCGAGGGCGCGACGGGCATGCAGGAGATCACCCAGGCGCTGCTGCAGGGTGCCATCTCCGCCGACACCCGCCAGCGGCTTCCGGTGGCGGTCGCCTACGTGCGCGAGAGCCTGATGCGCCAGGACGGCGAGGCCTACGCCCGAAGCTGCGAAGCGCTGGCCGGCGCCCAGGCCGCCGCGGTCGAGCAGATCGAGGCGCCGGTGCTGCTCGTGACCGGTGACGAGGACGGCGTCGCGCCGCCGCAAGCCGTGCGCGCAATGGCCGAACGGCTGCACCGTGCCGCCAGCAAGCGGGTCGTGGTGCTGCCGCGCTGCGGCCACTGGACCCCGATCGAACGGCCCGAGGAATGCCAGCGCGAACTGCGCGACTTCCTCGCGGCGCAGGGGAGGAGCATCTAGGATGACACCGAGCTTTTGCGGGTCGGGGCGGGCTCACGCCGACGGCGTACTCTGCTCCGCTCATGTCCCCCGGCCTTCGGCCTCCTCCTTGACTTCGCTGCGCAGAGCACACCATCGGCGTGAGCCGTCAAGTCAGTGGTTCATCCTCGGCCAGCGCGACACGGCGTTTCCCGTGCCGAGGGCATCGGGTGGCCCCCGCAGCGAAGTAAAGGAGGAGCCGAAGGCGGGGGACATGAGCGGAGGGGGCCACCCGGTGCCCTCGGCACGCGCCCCGGCAACCGCAAGCGCCCCCGCAACAAGCAACAGCCAGGTAGGAGACTGACCATGGCCGACGTCCTGTTCACCAACGTGCGGATCTTCGACGGCGGCGGCGAGGCGCCTTTCAGCGGCGACGTGCTGGTGCAGGGCAACCGGATCGCGCGTGTCGTCAAGACCGGCTACGGCGCGCGACCGGCGCCGGTGTCCGGAGCGCAGGTGATCGATGGCGCCGGCGCCTTCCTGATGCCCGGCATGGTCGAGGCCCACACGCACTTCTCGTGGAACGACCAGCCCAGCCTCGATGCCATCCAGCGCATGCCGCCCGAGGAGCACATCCTCTGGTGCGCCGAGGTGGCCAAGCGCTACCTCGACATGGGCTGGACCAGTTGCGTCGGCGCCGCCACCGCCAAGCCGCGGCTCGACGTCGTGATCCGCAACGCGATCAACGACGGCACCATCGTCGGCCCGCGCTACCTCGCGGCCAGCCAGGAGATCACCGTGCCCGGCGGCCTCGGCGACACCACCCGGCCGCACCTGCCGCAGCCCGAGTTCGCCTTCGGCGCGATCGTCAGCGGCGCCGAGGAGATGCGCCGCTGCGTGCGCATGTTCGCCAAGTACGGCGTCGACTCCGTGAAGATCAACCTCTCGGGCGAGTCGATCACCGGCATGCCGAGCGAGATGAGCCAGTTCACCGAGGAAGAGATCACGGTCTGCGTGCAGGAAGCCAAGGCCTGGGGCAAACGCGTCGCCGCGCATGCGCGCTCCACCTGGTCGATCAAGCAATGCGTCAAGCAGGGCATCGAGGTGATCTACCACGCCAGCTTCACCGACACCGAGGCGCTCGACATGCTCGAGGCCCACAAGACCGAGCACTTCATCGCGCCGGGGCTGGCCTGGCTCATCAACACCTCCCATCACGCGAGCCAGTGGGGCCTGACACCCGAGGTGACGAAGAAGATGGGCTACCACCGCGAGCTAGAGGCGGCGGTCGAGAGCATGCGCGCGCTGCGCCGGCGCGGGGTGCGCATCCTGCCGGGCGGCGACTACGGCTTTGCCTGGACGCCGCACGGTACCAACGCCAAGGACCTCGAATACTTCGTCAAGTACGTCGGCATGAGCCCCATGGAAGCGCTGCTGTCGGCCACCGCCTGGGGCGGTCCGATGATGCGCATGGGCAAGGTGCTCGGCTACATCCGCGAAGGCTATCTGGCCGACATCCTGCTGATCGACGGCGACCCGCTGGCCGACATCACGGTGCTGCAGGACAAGGCCCGCATCCTGGCCGTCATGAAGGACGGCGAGTTCCACCGCGCGCCGCCGCTGCGCTCGGCGCGCACCACGCGCTGGGCCACGGCCTGACAGGAGAAGCACATGGCCGATGTCGTCTTCACCAACGTCCGCATCCTCGACGGCACGGGGCAGAACCCCTACACCGGCAGCGTGCTGGTGCGCGGCAACCGCATCCGCCAGGTCGGCCGCAGCACGGCACCGATCGCGCCTGGCGGCGCCACCGTGATCGACGGCGCCGGCGCCACGCTGATGCCCGGCATGTGCGAGGCGCACACGCACTTCTCGTGGAACGATGCCGCCACGCTGGCAGAGATCCAGACCCTGCCCCTGGAGGAGCACGTGCTGTGGTGCGCCAAGGTCGCCAAGCGTTACCTCGAGGCCGGCTTCACCTCCTGCGTCGGCGCTGCCTGCGCCAAGCCGCGACTCGACGTCGTGATCCGCAATGCGATCAATGCCGGCCAGATCCCCGGGCCGCGCTATCTCGCGGCCAGCCAGGAGATCACCGTGGTCGGCGGCCTCGGCGACGAGACCCTGCCGCACCTGCCCTTCCCCGAGTTCAGCTTCGGCGTCAACATCTCGGGCCCCGAGGAGATGCGCAAGGCGGTGCGGCTGTTCCTCAAGTACGGCGTCGACTCGGTCAAGATGAACCTGTCGGGCGACAACTTCACGCCGCAGTCGCCGTCCGAGACCACCTGGATGATGGACGAGGAGGTCGAGGCCGCGATGCGCGAGGTGCGCATCCGCGGCAAGCGCGGCATCGCCCATGCGCGCTCGTCCGAGAGCGTCAAGCAGGCGCTGCGGCACGGCATCGACCTGATCTATCACGCCAGCTTCGTCGACGACGAGGCGATCGACATGCTGGAAGCGGCCAAGGACCGGGTCTTCGTCGCGCCCGGCATCGCGATCCTCTATGCCATGCTGTACGAGGCCGAGCCCTACGGCGTCACGCACGACATGGCGGTCGGCATGGGCTACGAGGCCGAGTGGGAAGCCGCGATCGTGTCGCTGGCGAAGATGCACAAGCGCGGCATCCGCGTGCTGCCGGGCGGCGACTACGGCTTCGCCTTCACGCCGCACTGCCAGAACGCACGCGATCTCGAGTTCTTCGTCAAGTACCTGGGCTTCACGCCGATGGAGGCAATCCGCTCGACCACGCTCTACGGCGGCCAGATCATGATGCGGCCCGATGAACTCGGCTGCATCAAGGACGGCTACCTGGCCGACCTGATGCTGGTCGACGGCGACCCGCTGGCCAACCTGTCGATACTGCGCGACCCGAAGCGGATCCTCGCCGTGATGAAGGACGGCGAGTTCGCCAAGGCGCCCGAGATCGCCTCGCGGCGGGCCTGGGAGCGCGCTGCGTGATGGCGCGACGAACCCGGACCCGGCTGGCGTTCTGGTTGCTGATCGGCGGCCCCATCCTGGTCTTCTCGGCCTGGGCGCTGTTCAACAATCCGCGCCTCTACCTGGTCACCCTGCTCAACGGACTGACGCTGGCCTCGCTGTACTTCATCGTCGCGAGCGGCTTCACGCTGGTGTTCGGCCTGATGCGCAACGTGAACCTGGCGCACGGCTCGCTCTACCTGCTGGGGGGCTACATCGGCTACGTGGTGGCCGCCGGGACGGGCTGGTGGCCGCTCGCCCTGGCCGCGGGCTTCCTGTCCTCGGCCGTGGCGGGACTCGCGATCCAGTGGCTGATCCTGCGGCACATGCAGGGCCAGGAGTTGCGCCAGACGATGGTGACCATCGGCCTGTCGATCGTGATCGCGGACATCCTGCTGTGGATCTTCACCGGACAGGTCCACCAGATGGAGGCGCCCGAGTTCCTGCAGGGACCGATCCGCAACATCCCGCTGATCAACGCCTATTCGGCCTACAGGCTGAGCCTGTTGTTCATGGGGATCGCCATCGGCGTGTTGCTGTGGCTGCTGCTCAACCGCACCCGGGTGGGCATGATGATCCGCGCCGGGGTCGACGACCGCGGCATGCTCGCGGCCTCGGGGGTCAACGTGAACCTGGTGTTCGCGATCACCTTCGCGCTCGGCGCCGGCCTGGCCGGACTGGGCGGCGTGATCGGCGCGGTCGAACTGTCGATGGTGCCCGGCGAAGACATCCGGCTTCTGCTGGCCTCGTTGATCGTGGTCATCGTCGGCGGCATGGGCAGCGTGATCGGCGCGGCGACCGGCGCCGCCATCCTGGGCCTGGCCGAAACCTACGGACTGGCCTACGCACCGACCTACAGCGTGGTGCTGACCTTCGTGATCCTGATCGGCGTGCTGGCCTTCCGCCCGCGCGGGATCATGGGAAAGGCGGCCTGAGCCATGAGTGCCTCGCAGTGGCGCAAGGCCATGAACTCCTCGGCGGCCTCGGCCGCAGCGGGCGGCCGAGGCGCTGCCGCCATGCCGCTTCCGGCCGCGGCGCTCGGCGGTGCGACCGCTTCCGACGAGACCGGCGCCCCGGCCTTCAGCTGGCCCCGGCCCGCGCTTCGCCACTTGGTCGTCGTGCTGGCGCTGCTGGCCTTCCCGTTCGTCGCCAGCCCCTTCCTGACGTTCCAGGTCGGCGCGCAGACGCTCGTGCTCGGGATGATCGCGCTCTCGCTCAGCTTCCTGGCCGGCTACGGCGGCATGGTGTCGCTGGCGCAGATGACGGTCGCCGGCATCGCGGGCTACGCCCTGGCCGTGTTCGGCCACAGCAGCAGTGCCGAGATCAGCCTTGGCTGGCCCTGGTGGCTGGCGGTACCCGTCGCCATCGTCATTGCGGTCCTGAGCTCCGCGCTGATCGGCTGGCTCTCGGTGCGTACCGAAGGCATCTACACCATCATGATCACGCTGGCGATCGGTGTCGCGTTTTACTACCTGGTGCTGCAGAACTACAGCGTGTTCAACGGCTTCCAGGGGCTGCGCGAACTCAAGCCGCCGACCGTGTTCGGCATCAACTGGCGCGACCCCGTGCCGTTCTACGGGCTCTCGCTGGCCTGTGCCCTGGGCGCGTACTGGCTGGTCAGCCACGTGGTGCGGACGCCATTCGGCATCGCGTTGCAGGGCATTCGCGACAACCCGCGCCGCATGGGCGCGCTGGGCTACGCCGTGGTGTCGCACCGGGTCGCGGCCTATGCCCTGTCGGGCCTGATCGCCGCGGTGGGCGGCATCCTGCTCGCTTGGTACAACGCGCTGATGACGCCCGGCTCGGTGGGCACCGGCTGGCTCATCAACATCCTGGTCATCGCCGTGCTGGGCGGCGTCAAGCACCCCTTGGGCGCCTTCCTCGGGGCGCTGATCTTCGTGCTGCTCCAGACCTTCGCGATCGACCTGATCGACCGCGAGCGCTTCAACCTCGTGATCGGCGGCGTGTTCCTCGCCATCGTCCTGTTTTCCCCTGACGGCCTGCTCGGTCTGTGGGCGAAGCTCCGGCTTCGCTTCGGTCCGGCGCAGCCAATGACTTCCAACCACAGGAGACAACCGTGAAAAAGACGACGAAGCGAATCTGGGTGCGTTCCATCTTGGGTGCGGCAGCGGCAAGCGCGTTGCTCGGTTCGGCCTGGGCCCAGGGCCAGCCCGTGAAGATCGGCCTGCTGGCCACGCTCGAAGGCCCGTTCGCGGCCGGCGGCGCCGACGGCATGCGTGGCGCCGAACTGGCCGTGAAGGAGCGCGGCGGCACGGTCGCGGGCCGCAAGATCGAGATCATCAAGGCCTCGTCCGACGCCAAGCCGGACGTGGCGGTGAATGCCACGCGCAAGCTGGTCGAGCAGGACAAGGTCGACATCATGGTGGGCCCGCTGTCCGGCGGCGAGGGCATCGCGGTCAAGGACTATTCCAAGACCCAGCCGCAGGTGACCTTCATCAACGGCGGCTCGGGCGCGCAGGGCACGACGCTGACCAGCCCGAGCCCGAACTTCTTCCGCTTCAACACCGACGGCGGGCAGTGGATGATGGGCCTGGGCAAGGCGGCGCTTGCCAAGGGCTACAAGCGCACCATGGTGATCGCCGAGGACTACGCTTTCCCCTACTCGCAGGTGCAGGGCTTCATGGCCGAATACTGCAAGCTCGGCGGCAAGGTGCCGCTCAAGGCCTGGGTGCCGCTGGGCGGCAAGGACTACTCGTCGGTGATCGCCACGATCCCCAAGGACGTGGACGCGCTGCTGGTCGTGCTGGGCGGCGCCGATGCGGTCAATTTCCTGACCCAGTACGAGAATTCCGGCGGCGACAAGCCCATGCTCGGCGGTTCGATCACGGTCAGCCAGGACGTGCTGAACTACAAGGGCAAGCGGCGCGATTCTCTGGTCGGCACGCTATCGGCCGGTCCGCTGGCCGACGCCTACGACGGCGCCCAATGGAAAGCCTTCGTCGCCGACTACCAGAAGACCTACCCGGTGTCGGCCGGCGGCTTCCCGAGCCCGAGCCTGTTCGCCTACGTCTACTACGTGAACATGAAGGCCGCGCTCGACGGTCTGGCCGCGGTGAACGGCGACTTGTCGAACAACCAGGCCAAGTACCGCGAAGCCCTCTCGAAGCTGACGCTCAAGACGCCGAACGGCGACGTCAAGCTGGACGCCAACCGGCAGGCCATCGGCACGACCTTCGTCACCGAGGTGGTGAAGGATGCACAGGGCAACCTGTTCAACAAGGTGCACAGCAAGGTCGACAACGTCGACCAGCTGCTCGGCATGAAGCCCGACGAATTCAAGATCGGGTCGCGCGACGTGCCGGCCTGTCCTTGACCGACCGAACGCCGATGGCCTCCATCGTCCAGCTCCGGCCTCCGGTGGCCGTCCCGCAGGGGGCGGTCACGGCGGCGCGCGCGCCGCTTGCTTCCAGCGACGCGCTGGTGCTGCGCAACGTGACGCGCGCCTTCGGTGCGCTGCGCGCGGTGGACGATGTGTCGGTCTCGGTGTCGGCTGGGCAGAAGTACGCGATCCTAGGTTCCAACGGCGCCGGCAAGACGACCCTGTTCAACGCCATCATCGGAGACTTCCCGCCCACCGCCGGGCGGATCTTCTTCTTCGGCGAGGACATCACGGAACTGCCGCCGCACGAGCGCATCCGCAAGGGCCTGCGACGCACCTACCAGTCTTCGCTGCTGTTCCGCGATCTCTCGGTGCGCGACAACCTCTTTCTCGCGGTGCGGGGCGTCGGCAACGGCCGCTTCAGCCTGCGTCGGGCGGGTGCGGGGCACCCTTCGACGCGCGCAACGCAGGACCTTCTCGACCGCGCGCGCCTCTCCCACATCGCCGACGAGCGCGTGGCCAACCTGGCGCACGGCCAGCAGCGCCAGCTCGAGATCGGCATGGCACTGGCCGGCGCGCCGCGCCTGATCCTGTTCGACGAGCCGGCGGCCGGACTGTCGCCGGTCGAGCGGCGCGAACTGGTCGCGCTGCTGGGCTCGCTGCCGGCGCACATGAGCTTCGTGCTGATCGAGCACGACCTCGACATCGCGCTGCGCGTGGTCGACCGCGTGACCGTGATGCACAACGGCCGGGTGCTGCGCACCGGCAGCCCGGCCGAGATCGAAGGCGACGCGCAGGTGCAGGCGATCTACATGGGGAGCAAGCACTGATGGCCTGGTTCGGACGCGAGCGCGAGACCGAGCGGGAGCAGGCCCGCGGCCCGGTGCTGGTGATCGAAGGGCTCGACGTCTACTACGGCCGGGCCCATGCACTGCAGGGCGTGAACCTGTCGATCGATCACGGCGTGCTGGGCATCGTCGGGCGCAACGGCATGGGCAAGACCACGCTGTGCAATGCGATCACCGGCCTGGTGCCGGCGCGCGGCAGCATCCGGCTCGCGGGCGAGGAGATCCTCGGCCTGGCGCCGAACGAGATCACGCGGCGCGGCATCGCCTACGTGCCGCAGGGCCGGCGCGTGTGGCCTTCGCTGTCGGTCGACGAGACCCTGCGGCTGGTGGCGAGCCGGCGGCGCGAGGTCGACCGCATCTATGCGATGTTCCCGCGCCTGGCCGAACGCCGCGGCCACGGCGGCGCCCAGTTGTCCGGCGGCGAGCAGCAGATGCTGGCGATCGGGCGCGCGCTGCTGCTGAACCCCAGGCTGCTGGTGATGGACGAGCCCACCGAAGGCCTGGCGCCGGTGATCGTCGAGCAGGTGGCGCAGGCGCTGCGCGAGCTGGCGGCCGAGGGCCGCATCGCGGTGCTGCTGATCGAGCAGAACCTGGGTGTCGCGACCGCGGTGGCCGACCGCATCGGGCTGATGGTCAACGGCCGCATCGCGCAGCAGATGCCGGCCTCCGAGCTGGCCGCCGACCGCGAGCTGCAGGAGCGGCTGCTCGGCGTGCGCTCGGGCGGCCACGAAGACGAGCTCGACGACTCCCCGGGCCATGCCGCGGCCGCAACCGAGGAGCCGGCCTCCACGCAGGTCTTCACGGTGCGCCGCGCGCACGGCGACGGCGCGCCCTCGCTCGACGACCTGGCGCCGAGCACGGTGCGCGGCTTCACGCGCTGGAACGCAGGCGGCACCGCCGCGCCGGTGGCCGACATCGTCCGCATCGCGGCGGCACCGCTTGCCGCCGATGCGCCGGTGGCGGCCCGACCCGACACCAGCCCGCCGCGCGTGTTCGAGTTCCCGGTGGCCGCCAGCAGCGAGCGCTCGGCCTATGTCGCCGGCACCTTCGACACCAAGGGCCGCGAGCTGGCCTTCCTGCGCCAATGCCTGGAGAAGCTCGGCCTGCGCGTGGTCACGGTCGATCTCTCGACCTCGGGCAAGCCCTCGCCGGCCAGCGTGCATCCGCGCGAGGTGGCGCGGCATCATCCGCAGGGCGAGTCGGCGGTCTTCAGCAACGACCGCGGCAGCGCCACCGCGGCGATGGCGCTGGCCTTCGAATCCTTCCTCGCCACGCGCCGCGACCTCGGCGGCATCATCTCGGCCGGCGGTTCGGGCGGCACCTCGATGGCGACGCAGGGCATGCGCGCCTTGCCGATCGGCCTGCCCAAGATGATGGTCTCGACCATGGCCAGCGGCGACACGCGGCCCTACGTCGGGCCGAGCGACATCTGCATGATGTATTCGGTGACCGACGTGCAGGGCATCCACCGCATCAGCGAGCTCGTGCTCGCCAATGCGGCCAACGCGCTGGCCGGCATGATCGCGCATCCGCCGGCGGTGTCGAGCGTGACCAAGTCGGCGATCGGGCTCACCATGTTCGGCGTCACGACGCCCTGCGTGCAAGCCGTCGTGCACCGGCTCGAGGACAGCTACGACTGCCTGGTCTTCCACGCCACCGGGGTCGGTGGCCAGTCGATGGAAAAGCTCGCCGAGTCGGGCCTGATCGCCGGTGCGATCGATGTCTCGACCACCGAGATCGCGGACGAGATCGCGGGCGGCGTGCTGTCGGCCGGCCCGACGCGGCTCGATGTGTTCGCCCGCCATGCCCTGCCCTATGTGGGTTCCTGCGGGGCGCTCGACATGGTCAATTTCGGCGCCTGGGACACGGTGCCGGAGCGCTTCAAGGGACGCCGGCTCTACCGCCACAACCCGACCGTGACGCTGATGCGGACCTCGGCCGACGAATGCCGCGCGATCGGCGAATTCGTCGCCGCCAAGCTCAATGCGATGCGCGGGCCGGTGCGCTTCCTGATCCCCGAGGGCGGCGTCTCGGCGATCGACCGGCCCGGCCAGCCCTTCCACGATCCGGAGGCCGACCAGCTGCTTTTCCGCAGCATCGAGGCCGGCTTTCGAGCAGGCCCGGATCGCCAGCTGATCCGCCTTCCGCTGCACATCAACGACGAAGACTTCGCGCTGGCGCTGGTCGGCGCGTGGCACGAGGTGTCGCGCACCGCAGCAGGCGCCCGGCGCGCCTGAGCGACAACAAGGAGGACCACCCGCATGCCCCGCATCTCCCGCTCCACCCTGCTGGCGCGGCTGCGCGCCAAGATCGACGCCGGCCGGCCGATCATCGGCGGCGGCGCCGGCACCGGGCTGTCGGCCAAGTGCGAGGAGGCCGGCGGCATCGACCTGATCGTGATCTACAACTCGGGCCGCTACCGCATGGCCGGCCGCGGCTCGCTGGCCGGGCTTTTGGCCTACGGCAACGCCAACGAGATCGTCTGCGAGATGGCGCGCGAAGTGCTGCCGGTCGTCAAGCACACGCCGGTGCTGGCCGGCGTGAACGGCACCGACCCGTTCATGATTCCCGACGAGTTCCTGGCCCGGCTGATATCGCTGGGCTTTTCGGGCGTGCAGAATTTCCCGACAGTCGGCCTCATCGACGGCGTCTTCCGGGCCAACCTCGAGGAGACCGGCATGGGCTACGCGCTGGAGGTCGAGCTGGTCGCGCGTGCCCGCGCGCTCGACCTGCTGACCACGCCCTACGTGTTCTGCGAGGCCGATGCGCGCGCCATGGCCGCCGCCGGCGCCGACATCGTGGTCTGCCACCTCGGCCTCACGACCGGCGGCGCCATCGGTGCCGACACCGCGCTGACGCTGGCCGACTGCGTGCCGCGCATCAATGCCTGGGCGGCGGCGGCGCACGAAGTCAATCCCGAGGCGATCGTGCTCTGCCACGGCGGCCCGATCGCGACGCCGGAAGACGCCCGCTACGTGCTGTCTCGCTGCCCGGCGTGCAACGGCTTCTATGGCGCGAGCTCGATGGAGCGGCTGCCGACCGAGGTGGCGCTCACCGAGACCACGCGACGCTTCGTTGGAATTACGAGATAACAGGAGACCAGATCCATGTCAGGCGCTCAATTCGGAAGTTTCATCCTCGGCCTGATCGTGGTCGCGATCGTCGTCGCGATCGCGGTCTGGCTGCTGCACTGGCTGTACCTGCGCAGCTCGAAGGAGCGCTCCTTCGTGCGCACCGGCCTGGGGGGGCAGAAGGTCGTGCTGGGCGGCGGCGCCTTCGTGCTGCCGATCGTGCACGACGTGATCCCGGTCAACATGAACACCCTCCGGTTGGAGGTCAATCGCGGCCGCGACAAGGCGCTGATCACCAAGGACCGGATGCGGGTCGACGTGATCGCCGAGTTCTATGTACGGGTGGCGACCAGCGAAGAGGCGGTTGCCGCGGCGGCGCAGACGCTGGGCCTGCGGACCCTGGAGCCCGACCAGCTGAAGGAACTGGTGGAGGGCAAGTTCGTCGACGCGCTGCGCACCGCGGCCGCCGAGATGACGATGGAAGAGCTGCACGAGAAACGCGGCGCCTACGTCAAGCGCGTGCGCGAAGCGGTCGCCGGCGACCTGACCAAGAACGGCCTCGAGCTCGAAGCCGCCTCGCTGACCCAGCTCGACCAGACCGGCATGGAGTTCTTCAACCCCAGCAATGCCTTCGACGCCGAAGGCCTGACCCGTCTCACCGAGCAGATCGAGCACCGCAAGAAGCAGCGCAACGATGTCGAGCAGGACACCCTGATCGCGATCCGCAACAAGAACCTCGAGGCCGAGAAGCTGTCGTTGAACATCGACCGCGAAGGCGAGCATGCGCGCCTTGCCCAGCAGCGCGAACTGGAGATCGCCCGCGCCCGCCAGCGGGCCGAGGTGTCGGCCGAGCGGGCCCAGCGCGAGCAGGATGCCGAGGCGGCGCAGATCGCTGCCAAGCAGAGCATCGACCAGGCCCGCATCCGCTCCGAGCAGACGCTGGAGGAAGACCGCATCGGCAAGGAGCGTGCGATCCAGGGCGCCGAGATCGAGCGCCGCATGTCGCTCGAACTGGCCGAGCAGCAGCGCGCGATCTCGGTCGCGCGCGAGAGCAAGGCCCAGAGCGAAGCCCAGGCCGAAGCCGAGATCGCGCGGGCCCTGGCGGTGTCGGCCGAAGAAAAGGTGTTCACCGCGCGCGAGGTCGAGATGGCCGAGCGCAAGAAGGCGATCGAGCTGATCGGCGCCCAGCAGATCGCCGAGCGCGATGCCCTGCGCCTGACCTCGGCGGCGCAGGCCGAGAGCGACGCCAGTGCCGCCCGCGGCGCTGCGGTGCGCGCGCAGGCCGAGGCCGATGCCGATGCCGACAAGATCCGCTCGATGGCGATGCGGGTGCGCGCCGAGATCGAGGCCGAGGCGGCGCGCATGATGAACGAGTCGCACAACATGCTGTCGCCCGAGGCGCGGATGTCGGCGCTGCGCATGAAGCTGGTCGAGAAGGCCGAGGCGATCATCCGCGAATCGGTGCGGCCGCTGGAGCGCATCGAGGGCATCAAGATCCTGCATGTGGACGGACTCGGCGGCTCGTCGGGCGACGGTGGGCGCAACGGCGAAGGCGGCGGCTTCGCCGACGGCCTGGTCAATTCCGCGCTGCGCTTCCGGGCCCAGGCGCCGCTGGTCGACCAGCTGCTGCGCGAGATCGGCATCGAGGGCGGCGACATCCAGCGGCTGGTCGGCGATGCCAGCGGCGCCCACGCCGCCCTGCCCTCGGCCGCGCCGAAGGAATAGCGCATGGTCAACGTCTACGTGTCCAGCGTGATCGATGCCAGCGCCGACAGCGTCTGGACGCGGGTGCGCGACTTCAACGGCCTGCCGCAATGGCATCCGGCCATCGCCGACAGCCGGATCGAGAACGGCCAGCCGGCCGACCGCATCGGCTGCATCCGGCACTTCCATCTCAAGGACGGCGGCATGATCCGCGAGAAGCTGCTGGCGCTCTCGGACTACGACTACAGCTGCACCTACGAGATCCTCGAGAGCCCGATGGGCGTCGCCAACTACGTCGCCACCCTCAAGCTCACGCCGGTGACCGATGGCGGACGCTGCTTCGCCGAATGGAGCGCCGAGTTCGAATGCGAAGCCGGCCGCGAGCGCGAGCTGACCGAGTCCATCGGCAACGGGGTCTTCCAGGCGGGCTTCGACGCCTTGAAGCGGCGCTCGCTGCGCTGAGCCATGCTGCAGAAGGTGGTTCGCTCCGCGATCATCGACGCGCACATCGAGCGCGTCTGGGCGGTGCTGCGCGACTTCAACAGCCACGACCAGTGGCACAGCGCGATCGAATCCAGCCACATCGAGGGCGGCGAGCGCAGCGACCAGGTGGGGTGCGTGCGCAACTTCCGGCTCAAGGACGGCAACCAGATCCGCGAGCAGCTGCTGACCCTGTCGGACAGCGAGCACAAGAGCACCTACTGCATCGTCGAGGCCAGCCTGCCGCTGCAGCGCTATGTGGCGACCGTGAGCCTGAAGCCGGTGACCGACGGCAACCGGACCTTCTGGCACTGGGAGTCCAGCTTCGCGACCCCGCCGGGACTGGAGCGCGAGCTGCGCGACACGGTGGCGCAAGGCGTCTACGAGACTGGCTTCGAGGACCTGCGGCGCTACCTGCGCGGGGGCGCGGACCAACGCTCGCCCGGCGCCGGCCCGATGCCGACGGCGCTGCCGGTGTCGACCCGCCGGATCGCGGTCGCGCGCTATGGCGGCCCTGATGCGCTGTGGCCGCAGAACGCCGAGGCCGCGGCGCCCGGCGCCGGCGAAGTGCGCATCCGGCAGCGTGCGGTCGGCGTCAATTTCATCGATGTCTACCTGCGGCGCGGCTGGGTGCCTTCGATGTTCCCGGTGTCCGAGGCCGCGCCGGGCGTGCCGGGCATGGAGGCCGCGGGCGGCGTGCTCGATGTCGGTCCGCAGGTCACGGGCTTCCTGCCCGGCGATCGCGTGGCCTACCTGGGCCCGGTGCCGGGCGCCTACTGCGGCGTGCGCAGCGTGCCGGCCGACTGGGTGGTGCGGCTGCCGCCCGAGATCGAGGACGAGACCGCGGCTGCCCTGCTGCTCAAGGGCATCACGGCCGACTACCTGCTGCGCGACCTCGGCCACGTGCAGCGCGGCACCCGGCTGCTGGTGCATGCGGCCGCCGGTGGCGTGGGCCTGCTGGTCTGCGCCTGGGCGCGCCGGCTCGGCGCAGTGGTGATCGGCACGGTGTCGAGCGAGGACAAGGCTCGCGTCGCGCGCGAGCACGGGTGCGAGCACGTGGTCGTGACCCGCGACTACCGCTTCGCCGATGCGGTGCAGCGCCTCTGCGGCGGCGCCGACGTGGTGATCGACGGCCTGGGCGACGCCGCCCGCGACGAGAACCTCGCCGCGTTGGCGCGTCGCGGCCACTGGATCAGCCTCGGCCAGGCCAGCGGCCCGCTGCAGCCCTTGCCGCCCGACGCGCTGGTGGCCAAGTCGCTGAGTTTCTCGCGGCCCGTGGTGTTCGACTACGTCTCGACGCCCGCGCAACTCGCCGAACGTGCGCAGCGGGTCTGGCAGGCGCTCGCCGACGGTGCGATCCGCCTGCCGCCGATCGAACGCTTCCCGCTCGACGCCGCGGCGCAGGCGCACGAACGGCTCGAATCGCGCGCCACCATCGGCGCGCTGGTGCTGCTGCCATGACACCCGCACAGGAGAGACTTCCATGATCGTCGGCATGAACCACTTCACCGTGACCGCGGAGGACGAGCAGAAGACGCTGGACTTCTATACCGGCCTGCTCGGGCTGCGGGTCGGCCACCGGCCGGACCTCGGCTTCCCGGGCGCCTGGCTCTACGGCAGCGGGCCGCAGGCCGTGCTGCACCTGTACTTCGGCAGGCCAGTGCCGGCGCAGCGCACCGGCGTCATCGACCACATGGCCTTCACGGCGCAGGACCTGCGCGCGGTCAAAGCCCGCTTCGACCGCAGCGGCATCCCGTACGAGCTGCGCCAGCAGGCCGGCGCGGGCACCTGGCAGCTGTTCTGCCACGACCCGAACGGCGCCAAGGTGGAGCTCGACTTCGACGCCTCCGAGACGCCCTAGCGGCGGGCTCCCCGGTTGGAGTCCGCCCTCGCCGCAGCGGCTATTGCGGCACCAGGCCGGCGGCCTTCACCAGTTCGGCATGGATGCGGATTTCTTCCGCGATGACCTGCCCGAGCGGCTTGGTCTCGCTGGTTGCCGGCTCCATGCCCACCTCCAGCAGCTTGGCCTTGGAGTCGCCCTCGAGCAGCGTCTTCGCCGACTTGTTGAGACGGTCCAGGATCGGCTGAGGCGTCTTGGCCGGCGCCAGCAGGCCGATCCATGCCGACAGCACGACGTTGTCGACGCCGCCTTCGCGCAGCGTCGGGATGTCCGGCGCCGACACCGCGCGCTTCTCGCTCAGCACGCCGACCGGGTGCAGCTTGCCGGCCTTGATGTGCGGCAGGGCCTCGGGCAGCGGGGCGAAGGCCATGTCGACGACGCCGCCGATCAGGTCGGTGATCGCCGGCGCCCCGCCCTTGTACGGAACGTGCAGCAGCTTGGCGCCGGTCCGGCTCTCGAACATGAGGCCCGCCAGGTGCTGCGGGCTGCCGTCCCCCGATGACGCATAGCTCAGCTTGCCGGGGTTGGCCTTGGCCGCTGCCAGCACGTCGCCCACGGTCGCGAACCGGGTTTTGTCGCGCACCACCAGCACCATGGCCTGGTTGACCAGCTTGGTGACGGGGGCGAAGTCGGTTTCCGGGTTGTACGGCAGGGTCTTGAAGATGCTCTTGTTGGTGGTCAGGAAGGAAGCGGGCGACACCATGAGGGTGTAGCCGTCAGGCGCCGCCTTCGCCACCACCGGGGTCCCGATCTGGCCGGAGGCGCCGGCCTTGTTGTCGACCACGAAGGGCTGGCCCAGGTCGGTCGCCAGCTGCTGGCTGAGCAGCCGTGCCACCATGTCCACGCTGCCGCCGGCCGGCAGTGCGACGACGACCTTGACCGGATGGTTGGGATAGTTGTCCTGCGCCGGGGACGGCGTGGCAACGACCAGGCTGGAGGCAGCGACTAGCGCCACGAAGAGGGGTCGGGCAAGGGACATGGGTGATGGATCGCTTTCAAGCTGGAGTGGAAGTACCGGCACCGCCGGTGCCGGACACGGCAGAGTCTGATCCGCCGCACGACGCCCGTCCAGCAGGTTTTGTGCCGGCCTGCCGGGCAGGCCGCGAGCAGCGATGCGTCAGGCGATGCCGCCGTTGGCACGCAGGATCTGGCCGTTGACCCAGCCGCCATCCGGGCCGGCGAGGAAAGACACCACCGAAGCGATGTCCTCGGGCTGGCCGAGGCGCTGCAGCGGCGGCATCTTCGCGAAGGTCTGGATCTGTTCGTCGGTCTTGCCGTCCAGGAACAGCGAGGTGGCGATCGGGCCGGGCGCGACCGCGTTCACCGTGATGTCGCGTCCGCGCAGCTCCTTGGCGAACACCTGCGTGAAGGCCTCGACCGCCGCCTTGGTGGCGTTGTAGATCGCGTACCCGGGCATGTTCAGCGCCAAGGTCGTGCTCGAGAAATTGACGATGCGCCCGCCGTCGACCAGACGTGCCGCCGCTTCGCGCAGCGTGTTGAAGGTGCCGCGCACGTTGATGTCGAAAGCCTGGTCGTAGAGGGCGTCGCTGTGTTCGGCCAGCGGCGCGGTCTTCAGCACGCCGGCGTTGTTGACCAGCAGCCCGACTTTGCCGAGTGCGGTCTCGACGGTGTCGAACAGGCGGCGGACCTGCTCGGCATTCGCCACGTCGGCCTGGACCGCGATGGCCCGGGAACCCGCGGCCTCGAGTTCGGCGACCAGCGCGTCCGCCTGCGCGGAGCCGGAGGCGTAGTTGACGGCGACGGCAAAGCCGTCCCTGGCGAGCCGCCGTGCGACGGCGGCGCCGATGCCGCGCGAGGCGCCGGTGACGAGGGCGACGCGGGTGTTGCGGGCTGTGTTCATGCTGCGATTCCTTGTTGTGGTGGTTGGGTGGACGAATGGTCGATCATTCCAAGCAAAAGATAATCATCAGCACCTCGCCAATACAATTCCATTTTCATCAACAATAGCCAGCAACGATGGACCGCTTCCAGGAAATGAAGGCCTTCGTGCGGATCGCCGAGCGCCAGAGCTTCACCCAGGCCTCGGAAGACCTCCAGATTCCGCGCGCCACCATCACCAACCTGATCAAGCGCATGGAGACGCGCATCGGCGCCCGGCTGCTGGAGCGGACCACGCGCACCGTGCGTCTCACGCAGGACGGCGAGGCCTACTTGCGCCGCTGCGTGCGTTTGCTGGCGGACATGGAAGAGGCCGAGGGCTCCTTCAGGAACGCGGCGCCCAAGGGCCTGCTGCGCGTGAACCTGCAAGGGACGCTGGCCCGCCATTTCGTGGTGCCGGCCCTGCCGGACTTTCTCGCGCGCTATCCCGAACTGGCGCTGCACATCGGCGAAGACGACCGGCTGGTCGACCTCGTGCGCGAGGGCGTGGATTGCGTGCTGCGCGCCGGCACGCTGCGCGACTCGTCGATGGTCGGGCGCCGCGTGGCGCTGCTGCCGCAGGTCACGGTCGCGAGCCCGGCCTACCTGGCGCGGCACGGCGAGCCCGCGGACCTGGAGGCGCTGGTCGCGCACCAGGCGGTCAACTACATCTCCAGCGCCACGGGCCAGGCGCTGCCGCTCGAGTTCACGGTCGACGGACGCGTCACGGCCGTGCAGCTGGGCGGCATCGTCTCGGTGACGGGCACCGACCTGTACACGGGCTCGGCCGTCGCGGGGCTCGGGCTGGTGCAGGTCCCGCGCTACCGCGTGTCCGGCGAGCTTGCGGAAGGCCGCTTGAAGGTGGTGCTGCCGATGTTCGCGCCGCCGCCGATGCCGGTGTCGGTGCTGTACGCGCAGAACCGGCAGCTGTCGTCGCGGGTGCGCGTGTTCGCGCAATGGTTGCGGGACATCTTCGAGGCTGCGGCGGACGGCTCCGCGCCCTGAGCCGGCGGCCTCAGCGGGCCTGGGGCTCGATCCGCGTCACCGTCAGCTTGCCGTCGATCTTCTCGGCCCGGAAGCGGACCTTCTCGCCGACCTGGAGCTTCTCGAGCTGCGCCGGGTCCTTGATCTGGAAGACCATGGTCATCCCCGCCATGTCCAGATTCTTGAGCGGACCGTGCTTGAGCGTGAGCCTCTTGGTGTCGAGGTCGATCTTGCGGATCTCCCCTTCGGAAAGGTCGGCCGCGGCGGCCGCCGGCTGGCCGCCCGACGGGCCCGCGCTGGCCGCGCCGTGGTCATGATCGTGGCCGCCGGCATGGCTGTCGGCGGCCGTGGCGCCCGCGGCCGCAAGGGCCAGCAGCGCCGCGAGAGCGGTGTGATGCAGTGTGTACTTCATGCGTTTCCTTCCATCGCAAGCGAACAGGAGATAGGGAGAGTGTGTGGGTGGGTCAATGGCCCGAGTGGCTGCCCGCGGGCTTGCGGATCTGCACCTCGATGTTGCTGGCCGGCATGTTGTGCGCGGGCATCGCGGCGGCGCCCGCACCGCGTTGCCGCCGGGCTTCGGGCGCCGGGCCGTCCAGTTCGTAGGCCACCGTGCCCTTGGGATGCTTGAACCAGCCGGGATTGGAATAGTCGCCGGCCTTCTGTCCCCTGCGAACCTTCACGACACTGAACATGCCGCCCATGTCGACCGAGCCGAACGGGCCTTCACCTCCCATCATGGGGGCCGTGTTGTCGGGGATCGGCATCGCCATCTCCCCCATGTCGGCCATGCCGCGCTCACCCATCACCATGTAGTCGGGCACGAGGTCGCCGATGCGGCGGGTGATGTCCTTGTGGTCGACACCGATCATGGTCGGAACATCATGCCCCATGGCGTTCATGGTGTGGTGGCTCTTGTGGCAGTGAAAGGCCCAGTCGCCCTCCTCGTCGGCCACGAACTCCAGCTGGCGCATCTGGCCGACCGCCACGTCCGTCGTCACCTCGTTCAGGCGCGTGCCGCGGGGCGTCGGCCCGCCATCCGTGCCCGTCACCTGGAACTCGTGGCCGTGCAGGTGCATCGGGTGGTTGGTCATCGTCAGGTTGCCGACGCGGATGCGCACCTTGTCGCCGAGCCGGACGTTGAGCGAATCGATGCCCGGGAAGATCCGGCTGTTCCATGACCACAGGTTGAAGTCGAGCATCGTCATGATCCTCGGCGTGGCGCTCCCGGGCTCGACGTCGTAGGCATTCAGCAGGAAGACGAAGTCGCGATCGACCTTGTCGATCAACGGGTGCTCGCCCTTCGGATGCGTCACCCAGAAGCCCATCATCCCCATCGCCATCTGCACCATCTCGTCCGCATGCGGGTGGTACATGAAAGTGCCGGGACGACGCGCGACGAACTCGTAGACGAAGGTCTTGCCCGGCCGGATCGGCGGCTGCGTAAGCCCCGAGACACCGTCCATGCCGTTCGGCAGGCGCTGGCCATG
This sequence comes from Variovorax saccharolyticus, assembly GCF_030316765.1. Taxonomy (GTDB): domain Bacteria; phylum Pseudomonadota; class Gammaproteobacteria; order Burkholderiales; family Burkholderiaceae_C; genus Variovorax; species Variovorax saccharolyticus. Next base: position 58,683 of record NZ_JASZYT010000013.1, on the reverse strand, counting down.
CCAGTGAATGCTGGTGTGCTCGGGCAGCTTGTTGGTGACGAAGATCCGGACCCGGTCACCCTCCACGACCTCGATCGTGGGTCCGGGCGACTGGCCGTTGTAGCCCCACAGATTGGCCTTGAAGCCGGGCGCCATCTCGCGCACCACGGGCTCGGCCACCAGGTGGAACTCCTTGACGCCCCGGTTCATCCGGAACGGCAGAGTCCAGCCGTTGAGCGTGACCACCGGGTCGTAGGGCCGCCCGCTCGAGGGCGCCCGTGGCGGCACGGTGTCTGGCGTGGTCTGGAACACGGGCTCCGGCAACGCGGCCATGGCCACCTTGCTCACCGTCGAGGCGGCGACGGCGCCGGTGATGGCGCCGGCGGCGCCGAGAAAATTGCGTCGGTTCGTCATGTCGTTCATGGGTTGGTGGCTGCCGGCGGCCGGCCGATGGTCGAGGCGGCCAGCGCGGCGTCGGCGAGCCAGAACTGCTGCTGGGCGTCGATGGCGGCGCTGACGCTGGCGATCTGGTCGCGCGCCTCCGCCAGCAGTTCGAAGACCCCGATCAGCATGCCGTTGTAGCGAAGCACGTTCTCCTCGGTCATGGTCTGGCGCAGCGGCACGATCTCGTCGCGGTAGTGGCGCGCGATGTCATGGGCGGTGCGGTACGCCGAATAGCTCTCGCGCAATTGCGAGGATGCGGCGCGCACCGTGGCGTCGTAGCGGTTGGCGGCCGCCAGCGCCTCCGCGTCCAGGGCGTCCCGCCGGGCCGTTCCCCAGTCGAACAGCGGCAGGCGGATGTCGACCTCGAAGCCGCGGCGCGTGCTCTGAGTCCTCGTGGCATCGTCGAAGACGGTGTCGTGCCGGCCCCCGACCTCGACCTCGGTGAAGGTCGACAGCAGGTTGATGCCCTGCGACTGGCCGGCGGCCTCGAGCCGGGCGCGCGCGATCCGGACATCCACGCGCTGCGCGGTCGCGGCGGCCGCGATCTCCTCGGCCGTACGGGCCGCCGGCGGCAGGTCGGGCAGTCGTTCGGGCAGGCTCAGGCGCGCCGCCTGCGCATCGTCCAGTCCCAGTGCGCGGATCAAGTCCTCGCGCGCCGCCGTGGCGGCATGCCGCGCCAGGGCCAGCCGGGTGGTCGCGTCGGCATAGAAAGCCTGCTGGCGCGCGCGCTGCAGCTTGCTGAAGTTGCCGACCTGCTGCATCCGGCGCGCCAGCTCGGCGCTGGCCTCTGCCGAGCGGTTGACCTGTTCGGCGTACTTGAGCGTCTGCTGGGCCGCGACCGCCCGCACCCAGGCCTGGCGCACCTGCGTGACCTGGTCGATCACGTTGGCGGTCAGCTGCATCCTGGCCTGGCTCGACTGGCTCTTCGAGATGGCGAGCCGACGCGGCAGCAGGATCAGATCGACCAGTCCGACGGACAGCAGGCGGCCCAGCTCGAGTTCGCTGTCGATGCGCAGGCGGTCGAACTTGAAGATCGGATTGGGAAGCCGGCCGGTCTGGTCGGCCGCCGCGATGTCGGCCCAGCTCTGCGCGATCAGCGCCTGGAGGGCCGGGCTGTTGGCGAGCGCAAGCTGCACCGCGTCGTCCTGCGACAAGGGCTTCGCGAGCAGGTCCTGCACCAGGGCCGAACGGCGATCGCGCTCGTCCTGGGTGCGGCTCAGCGCCAGGCTTCCCTGGGTGAAGGCCTGGGCATCGGCGTTGGTTTCCTGCAGCGCATCGTCGATGCCGACCGAGGCGCAGCCTGCCAGGAGCCCGATGGCGGCAGCGCTGGCCGCCAGGCGAAAAGCGGGACTCACGGGCGATCCCGGGTCGGTGGCGGCGGCAGCGCCGTGCTGTCGTCATCGCCGCCGGCGGCGTTCGACGCCTCCCTGGCGTACGCCTGCCAGCCGCCTCGCAACAGCACGATCTCGTTGGCCGTCTTCCAGGGGATCGGTTGGTCGTCGGCGTAGCGCCGGTAGCCTTCGAGGGCGGACTGGTAGCGGGCGGGCGTCGCCGCCTCGGGAGCTTCGGGCAGGGGCGGCGCGGGCCGGGCCATGGCGGCCAGCGCGCCCATGGCAGGAACAAGGGCCAGCCAACGGGCCGGCAATGAAGCGAACATGGTGTCCTCGCAAATTCATGAACGGAGTGCGTCGAGCTGCCCGTCAAGGGGCAGGACGCAGGCGATGCATGAGCGTTCGCGGCGTGGCCGTGACGCAGGTCACGACGGCGCGAACGTGTCAGCTGCGAGGAGGTTTGTCGAGGACGCGAGGCGCGAGCGTCGCCATGGCGAAGAAGGGCTCGGCCAGTTCGGCGGGCGGCAGCGCGTGAAACACCGCCAGGTGCAGCTCGCTGACCAGCGCGGTGCCGTGGCAGGCGCCGCAGGTGCCGCACTTGTGCTGGCTGTCGTGATCGATGCCGGCGGTCTTGGCGTGCTCGACCTTGGCCGGCGATTTGGCCTCGTGGTGATGGGCGGCATGGGCGTCGCCCTGTGCGTGCCCGGCGTGGCCGTGCGGATCGGCAGACGCTGCCGGCACCCCGGTCATCGCAGCGGCGTGCCCGGGCCCGCAAAAGGCCATGGCAACCGCCGCGTACCCCTGGAAGGGCACGGCGATCATCATGATCCAGAGGACGAGCAGGCGAAGCCGATGCATGCGGCGCATTCTAGATGCAGCGCCCAGATGCAGCGCCGCAAGCAGGGTCTTGCGTCGCGGCGTCCTGGTCCGCTGCGGCTCGCCTGACAATCTTCAGCGTTGCACCTCAGGGGATGACCGTGCCAGCTTCTCTCCGTCTTCGGCTTCTTGCCTGCCTGCCGCTGCTGGCCCTCGCGCTGGCGGGCTGCGCGACCGACCCGTCGCGGCTGCCTCTGGGCAGCTCTCGCGCGCAGGCCCTGCAGCAGCTCGGCCAGCCCACCGCCACCTACCCGATGCCCGGCGGCGGCGAGCGGCTGCAGTACTCGCGCCAGCCTTCGGGCTACCAGGTCAACAACGTCGACCTGGACAGCGGGGGGCACGTGGTGGCGATCGTCCAGGCGCTCGACGATCCGGTCTTCAACAGTCCGATCGTGATCGGCAAGTGGCGCGAGGCCGATGTGCTGCGCGCCTACGGCAAGCCCTACCAGGTCACCCGCGTCACCTCTTTCGACGGGCCCGTCTGGAGCTGGCAGTTCATGGACTTGAGCACGCCGCGGCTGTTCTATGTCTTCTTCGACCCGGATGGCGTCGTGGCCCGCTTCTTCGCCGGCGACAACCCCAACATCCTGAACGTCTACTGAGCGCCTGGTGGCGCTACAGTCTGCGTCACCATGAAACGGCTCACATTTCCCATCTTCCTCGCGGCGGCGCTGGCAGGCTGCGGCGCCCCTTCCCATGAAGTCGTCCGCATGAACGACGGCGTGATGCGGGCGACCACCTCGGCCGAGGCCGCCGCCTACTGCCAGAAGGACCGGTCGAGCCTGCGCATGATCGGCAAGGCGCCGGCGGAAACCGGCGTCCTGTTCCGCTGCGAACGCTGAAAGCGCGCTGACCGGAGCGCCCGATCGAAGGCCCGGCTCTTGCTTGCAGGCCTCTGGCGAGGCAAGCTCAGGCATCGCGAGTCCATGACCACCCACGAAGGAGCTCCCATGTTCGGATTGACACCGCTCGGAACCATTCATACGGCCATCAGCTTGGTGGCGCTGGTCGCGGGCTTCGCATCGCTGATCCGCTTCGGCGAGATCGCGGCCCGCCACCCGCTCGGCCGCACTTACGTGTGGGCCACGGTGCTGACCTGCCTGACCGGCTTCGGCATCTTTCAGCGCGGCGGTTTCGGTGCGCCGCACGCGCTGGGCATCCTGACGCTGGCGGTGCTCGCGATCGCGGCTCTGGCCGGGCGCGGAAAGCTCTTCGGACGCGCCTCCCGCGCGATCGAGATGATCGCCTACTCGACCACGCTGTTCTTCCACATGATTCCCGGACTGACCGAGACCTTCACGCGGGTTCCGGTCGGGGCACCGTGGTTCACGGGGCCCGAAGACCCGAGCCTGCAGAAGGCGGTGGGCGTCCTGTTCGTGGTGCTGGTGATCGGCTGCGTGTTGCAGGTGCGCGGACTGGCGAAGCGGTCGCCGGCGCCCCTGCCGGGCGGCGTGGGCGGGTAGCCCGACACCGTCCGGCTCAACGGCCGGTGTCTTCCGACCGCTTCCTGGCCGCGGCGAACAGCCGCGTGCGGACCAGCTGGACCGCCTGGCCCCGGCGCTGGCTCTCGGCCGAGACGGTCGAGCTGACCGCGATCACCAGGTCCAGGGGCGGATAGACCCAGATCAACTGCCCGCCGTAGCCGCTGGCCATGAAACCCCGGCGCGGCGTTTCCGTGCGCAGCACCCACCACATGTAGCCGTAGGGCATCGACACCGGCGGCCCGCCTGCGTTCTGCGGCCGCGTGGCGTCGATGACGAAGGCCTCGGGCACCAGTTGCCTGCCGTCCCAGACGCCCTTCTGCAGGAACAGCTGGCCGAGCCGGGCCATGTCCTCGGTGCGCATCTGCACGCCGCGCCGGTACGAAGGCTCGCGCATCGCCAGGGGCGTCACGAGCGCCTGCCTGGCGTAGTCGGCCAGCGGCATCCCGCAGGCCTTCTCGAGCACGGCCGCCAGCATCGGGACCAAGGCGTTGTCGTAGGCGAAGGTCTGGCCCGGCGCGCTGCCCAGCGGCCGGGCCCAGGCGTCCTGCGGGCGTCCGGCGGGCGCCGTGCCGGCGGCGTCGTCGACCGCGAAGCCCGCGGTCATCGTCAGCAGGTGGCGCAGCGTGATGGCGGCGGCTCGCGGGTCGGGATTCAGGGCGGCCCACTCGGGCATCAACGCGACCACCGGCTGGTCGAGGCTCGCCAGCCGGCCTTGTCCCAGGGCGATGCCGACCAGGGTCGAGAGCGCGCTCTTGGCTGCCGATTGCACATCGTGCAGCGTGTCGGGGTTGCCGTCGCGGTGCCAGGTGTAGACCCGCCGGCCGCCGAGCACGGCCACCACGCTCTTGACGTCCGGGAACTGCTCGGCCATGGCCGCATCCATGCCCTGGAAGGCAGCGGCGTCCAGGGCCTGCTCGGCCGGCGATGGGTCGCGCACCTGCGCCCACCCGTGGAGCGGCGCCAGCAGCGCCGGCAGCATCAGCAGTGCCAGCGAGCCGGTACGGAGCGCTTGTCGTGCGAGGCAGGTCATCGGGTCTCCTTCTTGGGGTCTGCGGCGCCGTGGGCCGGCAGCCGCCCTCTTCTCGCCAAGCCTTCGCGCAGCATGAACTCGACCTGCGCGTTCGCGCTTCGCAGCTCCTGCGCGGCGAGCCGCTCGATCTCGGCCCAGAGCACCGGATCGATGCGCAGCGGAAAGGACTTCTTGCCGGGACTGGCCATCGAAAGAATCTGCCGGCCCGGCGCTCAGGTGTAGAGCGTGCCGGTGTTGATCACGGGTTGGGCGTCGTTGTCCGAGCACAGCACGACCAGCAGGTTGGACACCATTGCGGCCTTGCGCTCGTCGTCGAGCGTCACCAGGTTGCGATCGGACAGGCCCTTGAGCGCGGCCTCGACCATGCCCACCGCACCCGCCACGATCTGGTGCCGCGCGCTGACGATGGCCGTGGCCTGCTGGCGCCGCAGCATCACCTGCGCGATCTCGGGCGCGTAGGCCAGGTGCGTGAGCTTGGCGTCAAGCACCTCGACGCCGGCGCTGGCGAAGCGCTGGTTGAGTTCCGCCTTCAGGGCATCGGCGACCGTGTCGAGTCCGGCGCGCAGGGTGGTTTCGTCCTCGTCGAGATCCTCGCCGCTGTCGTAGGCGTAGAGCGTCGCCAGGTGGCGGATCGCCGCCTCGGCCTGGATGCTGACGAACTTGGTGTAGTCGTCGATCTCGAAGATCGCCTGTGCCGTGTCGTGCACCCGCCAGACTACCGCGGCGCCGATCTCGACCGGATTGCCGCGCTTGTCGTTGACCTTGAGCGGCGGCGTGTTGAGGTTGCGCGCGCGCAGGGAAATCTTCTGGCCGCTCAGCAGAGGGTTGGTCCAGCGCAGCCCTTCGGAACGGTCGGTTCCCTTGTACTCGCCGAACAGCGTGAAGATGATGCCCTCGTTGGGCTTGAGCATGTAGAAGCCCGGAACCAGTACGCCTCCGGCGAGCACCAGCGCCACGCCGACGGCCGGGTACGCCAGATGGCGAGCAATCACCAGTGCGCCGAAGGCGAACAGCAGCAGCGCGGCCAGGACCATCGCATAGCCGCTGATGGACTGGTAGCGGCGTTCGCTGCGGACGACGCGCTGGTGGACGGGGGGCGCTGCTTCGGTCATTCGGTCTCCTCCGGAAAAGTGATATCACTTTAATATCTTATGGAGGCGCAGTCAACGCGTCCTGGTCCGGCGCAGATGCATCGCGCCGGGTCAATTTGCCATCGACGGTCGCACCGGCGTCCATGCGCAGCTGCTGGTAGTCGATGTTGCCCGTGACATGCGCGTTCGCCTGCAGTTCGACGAAGTGGTCTGCCACCACGTCGCCGATGATCTTCCCGTTGATCACGATGTCATGTCCGTGGACGTTGCCCGTGACCGAGCCGCGATCGCTCAGCACCAGCAGCGTCTGGCTGCCGGCCTTGCCTCTGATGTTGCCCTGCACGTGGCCGTCGAGGCGCAGGCCCTCGCTGAACTCGAGGTGGCCGGAGAGCTGCACATCGTGTGCGATCAGGGTCGCGAACTTCGCTTGGCGGATGCCCGCCGATTTCTTCTTGCCGAACATGGACGATTTTCTTCGCTGGGTGATGGGATGGAGGGTGCGGCGCCGCAGCGCGCGGCAGCCGGGCCGGGTGGCGGCTCAGCGCCGCTTCGCCCCCTGCCCGCGCAGGAAGCGCAGTTCGGTGCTGAGGCGGGTGACTTCGGCGGCCGCCTCGTCGGCGGTCTTCTGCAGGGCGCGGCGCGTGGCCTCTTCCTGTGCCAGTGCGAGACGGGTGCGTGCCAGTTCGGCCTGCACGAGGTCTTCGGAAGGCGGTGGCGCCATGCAGGGCGCGGGCGGCGTCGCATCGTGCCGTGCTTGCCAGGCCGCCGCCGCCGCGCCGACCGCCAGGCAGGACGCGCACACGAGGATCCAGCTTGCCGCCCGGGCCGGCCCGGAGCGCACCGGGCGCGGTGCATAGCTGCGCGTCGCGAGTCGGCCCGTGCGGCCGGCGCCGCGCTGCTCAGCCATGGGATTTCGCCGCGAACAGGCTCAGATAGAGCGCCGGATCGATAGCGTCGCCGTTCTCGAGCACCTCGAAGTGCAGATGCGGGCCGGTCGAGCGGCCGGTCGAGCCGACGTCCGCGATGTGCTGCCGCGGCAGCACCAGGTCGCCCTCGCGCACGAGCAGGCGCGAGGCGTGGCCGTAGCGGGTCGCGAGGCGGTTGCCGTGGTCGATCTCGACCACGTTGCCGTAGCCGGGCTTTTGTCCGGAGAAGACCACGCGGCCGCCTGCCGTGGCGAAGATCGGCGTGCCGGTCGGCGCGGCGAAATCGACGCCCGAATGAAAGCTCAGGCGGCGGTCGAAGGGATCGAGGCGGTTGCCGAAGGGCGAGCCGAGGTTGGCCCCGGAGACCGGCATGCGTCCCGGCAATGCGGCCCAGGCGACCGAGTGCGAGACGGCCTCCTGTTCGAGCCGGGTCAGCAGCTCGGTCATGCATTCGAGCTGGCGGCGGGTGCTGTGGACCTCGGTCCCGACGGGCGCCGCCGCGGCGTCGGTGCAGCGTCGCGGCGGCAGCGCCGGGCCGCCCTCGCCGGCGCGGGAGCCTGTGTCCGCGGCGGCGCTCGACGGCGGCCGCGGCGAGGCGGGTTTGGGCGCCTTGAGGCGGGCCTGAAGGCCGCGCAGTTCGCCTACATGTTCTGCCAGGCGCGCGATGCGCGGTTCGATCTGCGCGACCGATGCGTTCAGCTTGCCGAGTTCGTCGACGACGTACTCGCGCTCGACGCCGTTCGACTGGCGGCCCGCGGCTTCGCGTTCGGCCCACTGCATGCCGATGAGGGCGCCGAGCGAGATCGCGACCACCGAAGCCAGCGTCGCGCAGGCCAGCGCGACCGTGACCGCCGTGCGGCGCGTGACGAAGCGAATCGAGCCGTTGCTGAGGTGGAAGTCGCGGCCGAAGGGGAGCAAGGGGCGTATTCGCATGAAAAGAAGGTTCGAGGTCGCAGGCCTGCGCCACCGCCGTGCGCGAGACGGCATCCGGAGGACGGGGTGTTGCTGGACCGGGGGAAGACCAGGTGCGATTCAGGTGTTCGGCCGCCGGGCAGTCCGAGCGGCGCAGCCACCAGGGCGCGATGGCGCCGCGAGTGATCGAGCCGGAATTGTCCCAGCGCGGCCGGGCCTGGCCTATGGGAAATATCTGAAAGAGCCGTCAACGCATCCGAGGCGCAAGGGGGATGGCGGGCTGGGTTGCTGCGTTCAGGATGCCGGCGGCGCCAGCCCGCCACGCCGCGCCGCCCAGGCCTCGAGCCAGCCCCCCACCTGCTCGGCCGGCATCGGTCGGCCGACGAAATAGCCCTGGGCCAGGTCGCAGCCGACCTCCTGCAGCAGCCGCCAGTCGTCCTCGGTCTCCACACCCTCGGCCACCGACTGCATCCCGAGCCCCCTGGCGATCTCGATGCTGCCTTCCAGCAGCGGCCGGGTGACCGGGTTGGAGCGCGCCCCGCGCACGAATCCGCGATCGACCTTCAGTTCGGTGAACGGGATGTCCCGCAACTGGGCCAGCGACGAGTGCCCGGTGCCGAAGTCGTCGATCGACAGGCCGAAGCGCTGCACGCGCAGCCGAACCAGGTTCTCCAGCGGCGTCGCGGAGGGCGCGATCAAGCGGCTTTCGGTGATCTCCAGGATCAGGTCCTCGGGCCGCATCGAGGCCTCGCGCACGATCTCGCCGAAGCGGCTCGCGAAGTCGGGGGCGTCGAGGCTGAGCATCGACACGTTCAGCGCGACCCGCGTGTGCAGGCCGGCGCCTTGCCAGCGGGCGATCTGCGCCAGCGCCTCGCGCAGGATCCATTCCGTCATCCCGACGATCAGGCCGCTGGTTTCGGCCAGCTCGATGAACCGGTTCGGCATCACCAGTCCCTGTTCGGGATGCGCCCAGCGAATGAGGGCCTCGAGGCTGGCGAGCGACCCGTCCCGAAGGCTCACCTTCGGCTGATAGTGCAGGACCCACTGGCCCCGGTCGTGCGCCGTCCGCAGCTCGTCTTCGCTGAATGGCGCTGGTTCGGGCGCCGCGGGCGTCGCAGCGACCGACGGCTCCCAGCCCGCGAGCAGTTCGTCCAGTCGCTCCCGGCTGGCCGGCTTCTGCAGCGCCCCGAGCAAGGCCAGCCGGCCATGTCCGAGCAGCCGCTGCACGGTCTGCAGCACGCGCTCGCCCTCCCCGCTCAACAGGATCACGCCGCCTTCGAATCCCTCGCTGTCGAGGATGCGCAGGAACTCGATGCCGTCCATGCCCGGCATGTTGAGGTCGCAGATCACCACGTCCACCGCGCTGGGGTCGGCGCGCATCAGGCGCAGGGCGGCCTCGGCGCTGGCGGCAGTGCCGATGCGCCGGTAGCCCATGCTGGCCAGGAGCAGGGCCTCGGTGGCGAGCGCGAAAGGATGGTCGTCGACCAGCAGGATGGCGGGGCCCCGGCTGCCGTCGTCGCCGGCGTCGAGGCGTCGGGGCAAGTGGTCGTCAGGATTCGACAGGGTGCTCATGGAGACTCCTGGCTGCGAAAGCTCGCGCAGCATCGGCAGAGACATAGTGTAGGGGGCTCGAATTGGGAGGGGGGCCGAATTCCAGTCTGTCAAGAGACGGTTAAAATCCACCTCACATGCCCCGCTGGCTCTTTCCCGCTGTTCTCGCCTTCGTGCTTTGCTGCCTCGGCTTTGCGGCCGCCGCACAGGTCCACGCGGGTGTCCGCCAGCACGGATGCGACGCCACGTCGCTGAGCCAGACCCAGTGGGTGACGGCCTCTCACGCGGTCGACGCCGGAGCCCCGGCCGAAAGCGGTGACGAGACGCCCGGCAATGACGAGCAGCGTCACGATTGCAGCGAGATCCTGATCGGCCTGCCGGACCCCTTCGTTCCGGTCGCCATGGTGGGGAGCGCAGCGCCACCGCCGCCCGCGCTCGGGGCCTCGCCCTTCCTCGAGCATCCGAAGCGCCCGCCCCGGGCCTAGGCCTTCACGCCCACAAGGCCCGCTGCCGGCGGGAGCCCGTTCTCCCGCACGCCAGCGCTCCGCAGCACGACGTCTTGCACGTCGGCCTGCAACCCCCTCGGCGGCGCCGGATCGCCCCAACACAGAAAGAATCATCGATGCGTCTCACCACCAAAGGCCGCTTCGCAGTCATCGCCATGATCGACGTGGCACTCAACGGCCGCAATGGCCCGGTCAACCTTTCGTCCATCCACCAGCGCCAGCGGATCTCGCTGTCCTACCTGGAGCAACTCTTCGGCAAGCTGCGGCGCCAGGGCCTGGTCGAATCGACCCGCGGCCCGGGCGGCGGCTATTCGCTCGGGCGCAGCGCGACCGAGATCAACGTGGCCGACATCATCCTGTCGATCGACGACGAGGCCGAGCTCAAGTCCAGGCCGCAGCGTCCCGACGCACCGGGCGCGGTGCACCGGTGCACCACCGACGAACTTTGGGATTCGGTGAACCGCCGGGCGGTCGAGTTCCTGCAGTCGGTCAGCCTCCAGAGCCTGGTCGACGAACAGATCAGCAAGGGCATCACGGCGGCACGCAAGATCAGCGTGCCGGTGGTCCCGGGCCGGGTCAAGTCGCCGCCGGTCAATGCGCCGAACTCGGTGTTCGCGATGGGCGCCTTGCTGGCCAAGAGAGGCTGAGCACGCCGGCGAGGCGGCTGCAACGCCCCCTCGCCGGGGACTTTCAGCCGCCGGCCGCGAAGCGTGCCAGCGCGATCAGCCCGGCGACCAGCAGCAGCACGAGCACCAGCGCGATCACGATGGTCGGGATCACGCCGGCTTGGCCGACCCGCTGGTCGGCATCGGCACGCCGGCCGCCCAGGCCGATGAAGCCCCACAGGACGGCGCGCAGGTAGCGAAGGTATTTGGACATGGCCCACTGTGGCGCATCGTCCCGCGCGCGTAAAGAAGCAGTTCGCGCCGATCCGACCGTGGCAGATGTCGCCGAGCCGATGAGATAACCTGCGGGCCCGTTCATGATCGACGACGCCCGCCCCGACCCCGACGCCCTGCTCGCCCAATGGCGCGCCGACCCCGCGCGCGTGCAGCGCGGCAAGCTGCGCATCTACCTCGGCGCCAGCGCCGGGGTCGGCAAGACCTGGGCGATGCTCAGTGCCGCGCAGCGCGAGCACGCGGCCGGGCGCGATCTGATGGTCGGCGTGGTCGAGACCCATGGCCGCAGCGAGACCGCGGCCCTGCTCGCCGGGCTCGGGGTACTGCCCTTGCGCCAGATTTCCCATCGCGGCCGCACGCTCGGCGAACTGGACCTCGATGCCGCCCTGGCGCGCCGGCCGGCGGTGCTGCTGGTCGACGAGCTGGCGCATGCCAATGCGCCGGGCTCGCGCCATGCCAAGCGCTGGCAGGACGTGCAGGAGCTGCAGGCCGCCGGCATCGAGGTCTGGTCGGCGCTCAACGTGCAGCATCTGGAAAGCCTCAACGGCACGGTGGGTGCGATCACCGGCGTGCGGGTGCACGAGACCGTGCCCGACACGGTGTTCGACGAGGCCGAGGAGGTCGTGCTGGTCGATGTCACGCCCGATGAACTGATGGCACGGCTGGCGGCCGGCAAGGTCCATCTGCCGCAGCAGGCCGAGCGGGCGGCGCAGGATTTCTTCCGCAAGGGCAACCTGATCGCGCTGCGCGAGATCGCGCTGCGGCGCACCGCCGAGCATGTGGAGGACGACGTGCGCGGCTGGCGGATCGAGCAGTCCGGACCGCAGGGCGACGCCGGACCACCGGCCTGGAACACCTCGGGCGCCCTCCTCGCGGCCGGGCGCGCCGAACCGCGACGGGGCTGGGCGCGCTGGTGGCCGTCGGCGGGCGTGGTGCGCGAACTCGCTCGCCAGGCGCCGGCGGTCAACCTCGTCGAGGTCGCGCGGGCCGACAGCGAGCAGGCCGAAGAGGCCGACCCGCGCCGGCCGCGCTGGCCCGGCTACGCCTGGGCGGCAGCGGCCGCCTGCGCGATCACGCTGCTGGCCACGCCGCTGGCGGGCGTGCTCGAGCCGAGCAACATCGTGATGCTGTTCCTGCTCGGCGTGGTCGGCGTGGCGATGCGCTTCGGCCGCGGGCCGGCCGCCTTCTCCGCGCTGCTCAACGTGGCGGCCTTCGACTTCTTCTTCGTCTCGCCGCGCCTCTCGCTGGCCGTCAGCGACGTGCAGTACCTGGTGACTTTCGGCGTCATGCTCGGCGTCGGCCTGCTGGTGGGACAGCTGACGGCGGGCCTGCGCTTCGCCGCGGGCGTCTCGACCAGCCGCGAGCGGCGCGCCCGCTCCCTGTTCGAGCTCACGCGCGAGTTGTCCGCGGCGCTCGAGAGCGCGCAGGTGGCCGCCCTCGGCGCGGCCGCGGTGAAGGGTCATTTCGGCGGCAGTGCGCTGGTGCTGCTGGCCGATGCCTCCGACCGGCTGGTCGTGCCCGAGACGGCCCCACCGGGTTTCGATGCCAGCGTGGCCGACTGGTGCTTTCGCCAGGGCCAGCCGGCCGGCCTCGGGACCGCCACGCTGGCAGCGCAAGCCTGGCACTACGTGCCGCTGCGCGCGCCGATGCGCGTGCGTGGCGTGCTGGCGCTCGCGCCGGCCGAGCCGCGCTGGCTGCTGATTCCCGAGCAGGCCCAGCAACTCGACACGCTGGCCCGGCAGATCGCTATCGCGCTGGAACGCGTGCACTACGTCGAGGTGGCGCAGAACGCGGTGGTCGAGATCGAATCGGAACGCCTGCGCAACGCGCTGCTGGGCGCGATCTCGCACGATGTGCGCACACCGCTGACGGCGCTGATCGCGCTGGCCGAGTCCTTGCAAGCCCTTCCCGAGGGGACGCAGGCGCAGCATGCCGCGGCGCGTGCGATCGTCGCGCAGGCTCACCAGCTGCACGCGCTGGTCAGCAACCTGCTGGACATGGCGCGGCTCGAAAGCGGCATCGGCGGCGGGTCGGTCAAGCTGAGGCGCGACTGGCAATCGGTCGAGGAAGTGGTCGGCTCGGCCATCCGGGCGGCGCGGCCGGCGCTCGGCGACCGGGAGGTGCGGGCCCTGCTGCCGGCCGACCTGCCGCTGGTCGAGTTCGATGCGGTGCTGATCGAGCGCGTGCTGGTCAATCTGCTCGAAAACGCCGCCAAGTACGGCGCGGCGCCGATCGAGCTTGCTGCCCATGCCACGGGAAGCGCACTGGTGCTGCGGGTGCGCGACCACGGCCCGGGGCTGCCGGCCGCGCTGCGGGGACGCGAGCAGACGCTGTTCGACAAGTTCACGCGCGGCCAATCCGAATCGGCAACGCCAGGGGTCGGGCTCGGGCTGGCGATCTGCAAGGCGGTGGTCAGCGCCCATGGGGGCGAGATCACGGCCGCGAACGCGCCGGGCGGCGGGGCAGAATTCACGGTCACGCTGCCGCGGCGCGAACCGCCGGACCCGGCCGAAGCGATCGTTTGAACCCTGAACCTGAAGAACCATGCCCACTCCCGTTGCCATCGTGATCGAGGACGAGCCGCAGATCCGCCGTTTCGTGCGCGGAGCGCTCGAAGCCGAAGGCTGGCAGGTGCACGAGGCCGGGACCCTGCGCGACGGCCTCGCCGCCGCCGGCACGCGCCAGCCCGACCTGCTGGTGCTCGACCTCGGGCTGCCCGACGGCGATGGCGTTTCGCTGATCCGCGACGTGCGCGGCTGGTCGGCGGTGCCGATCATCGTGCTGTCGGCGCGCGTCGACGAGGCCGACAAGATCGCCGCGCTGGACGCCGGCGCAGACGACTACCTGACCAAGCCTTTCGGCACCGGCGAGTTGCTGGCGCGGGTGCGCGCCAACCTTCGGCGGCCGCGGGCCGCCGCGGGCGGCGAAGAGCCCGAGCCGGTGTTCCGCTTCGGCGAGATCGAGATCGACCGCGGGGCTCGGCTGGTGCGCCGCGCCGGGACCGAGGTGCACCTGACGCCCACCGAGTACCGGCTGCTGTCGGTGCTGGTGGCCAACGCCGGCAGGGTCCTGACCCAGCGCCAGCTGTTGCGCGAGGTCTGGGGGCCGTCGCATGGCGAGCAAGGCCACTACCTGCGCATCTACATGGGCCACCTGCGGCAGAAGCTCGAGCGCGATCCGGCGCAGCCGAGGCACCTGATCACCGAGATCGCGGTGGGGTACCGGCTCGTGCCCTGAGAGGGCGGAGCCGGCCCGCCGCGCGATTGACGAAGCTCAATGAGCGGTCGCCCGCCGGCGCGCATGCTGGCGATGCATTCCACCCCTGGCCGGAGTTGATCGATGACACAGCAAGCGGAAGAAGCTGCGCGCGCTCCGGTGGCCGACCCTGGCGTGCGCGGCTGGCGCGCCGCCTTTCCGCCGGCGCAGTGGCTGGCCGGCTATCAGCCCCGGTGGCTGGCGAAGGACGCGATCGCGGGCGTGACCCTGGCCGCCTACGGCATCCCCGTGTCGCTCGCCTATGCCTCGCTGGCAGGCCTGCCGCCGCAGTACGGCATCTACGGCTACCTGGTCGGCGGCCTGTTCTATGCGCTGTTCGGCTCGTCGCGCCAACTGGCGATCGGGCCGACCTCCGCGATCTCGATGCTGGTCGGCGTGACGGTCGCCGGCATGGCGCAGGGCGACGCCGAACGCTGGGCCAGCATCGCCGCGCTGACCGCCCTGCTCATCGCGGTCATGTGCGTGCTGGCGTGGCTGCTGCGGCTGAGTTCGCTGGTCAATTTCATCAGCGAGACCATCCTGCTCGGCTTCAAGGCCGGCGCGGCCCTGACGATCGCGCTGACCCAGTTGCCCAAGCTGTTCGGCGTCCAGGGCGGCGGCGAGGGCTTCTTCGAGCGCCTGTTCATCCTCGGCGGCCAGATCCCTGAAACCAATCTCGCGGTACTGAGCTTCGGCCTGGTCGCGCTGGCCCTCCTGCTGCTGGCGGAGAAGTTCCTGCCGGGGCGTCCCGCCGCGCTGTTCGTGGTCGTCGCCTCGATCCTCGTGCTGTCGCTGACCTCCCTCGGCGAACTTGGCTTCAAGGTCGTCGGTGCCCTGCCGCAAGGCCTGCCGGACTTCAAGCTGCCCGGCTTGAGGGCGCGCGACGTGGAAGGCGTGGTGCCGCTCGCCTTCGCCTGCCTGCTGCTGTCCTATGTCGAGAGTGTCTCGGCCGCGCGGGCCCTGGCCGAAGCGCACAAGTACGAGATCGACCCGCGCCAGGAATTCCTGGGCCTGGGTGCGGCCAACCTCGGCGCGGCGCTGTTCCAGGCCTATCCGGTGGCCGGCGGGCTTTCGCAGTCGTCGGTCAACGACAAGGCCGGCGCCAGGACGCCGCTGGCGCTGGTGTTCGCCTCCATCACCATCGGCCTGTGCCTGATGTTCCTGACCGGAGGTTTGAAGAACCTTCCGAACGTGGTCCTCGCCGCCATCGTCCTGGTGGCCGTCAAGGGGCTGGTCGACATCGGCGGCATGAAGCGGCTGTGGCGGGTCAGCCGCTACGAGTTCCTGGTCTCGATGATCGCCTTCGTCGCCGTGCTGCTGCTGGGCATCCTGAACGGCGTGATCGTCGCGGTGCTGGCCTCGCTGGCGTTGCTGATCCGGCGCGTGGCGAACCCGCACGTGGCCCTGCTCGGCCGGATTCCCGGCACCCGCAGCTTCTCCGATATCGAGCGCAACCCCGACAACACGCCGGTGCCGGGCGTGCTGGCCTTCCGTGTCGATGCCGCCTTGCTCTACTTCAACGCCGAGCAGGTGCGCGACGCCGTGCGCGCGATGCAGCGCGCCGCCACTGGACCGCTGAAACTGGTGATCTGCGACCTCTCGACCTCGCCCCAGGTCGACCTGGCGGGCGCCAGGATGCTGACCAAGCTGCAGCAGGAACTGGCGGCGGCGGGCATCCGGATGCGGCTGGTCGCTGCGCATGCCCCGGTGCGCGACATCCTGCGCGCCGAAGGCCTGGAAGAAAGCGTGGGCTATTTCGGGCGCCGGATCTCGGTGGCCGACGCCATCGACGAGTTCGAGGGGCGCGACCCGGCTCGGGCGGGGGGCTGAGGCCTGTGCGCGCTAGCGGTAGATCACCGCCCGGCGATAGCCCCGGCGCGCGGCGCCGGCATAGGACAGCGGCGTCAGCGGCATGCCGATGACATCGATGAACACGGAGACGTCGGCACCCTTGGCAGGCATGTTGCCCTGGATCACCTTGACCGTGTAGTTGAGGGCGTTGCCTTTCAGCACTGGCGTCTGCAGCACCACCACCACCTGCCGAAGCGACTCGTCGTCGACGATGGAGATGTCGGCATTGGGCGGGTCCGACAAAAAACTCTGCCTGCCCCGGCTCCAGAACGGAACGAAGGCCGCGGTCTTCATGTTCCCGGCGATGCGCTCGGGACGGTCTGAGAAGAACACCGTGATCGGGCTCACCCTTTGCAGCGTCAGCTTGCCGGTGGCCTTGTCGTAGGTCATGCCGCTGGCCGTCTGGACGAACAGGAAATCGGCCTGCTTCGCGCCCGGACCGGCCTCCTGTGCCCGGGCGGGTTCGAGCAGCGGCGCCGACGCCACCAGGGTGGCGGAGCTGACGAAGGCACGTCGATCGATCATGAGACTCTCCTCATGGCGCGAGTGTTCGCTGCACCGCCCGGGCAGGGAATACCACCAAGGAGCTATGCCTGGACGCGATGGCGGCGGTTCTGGCGGCGGCCGTGCTGGCGCAGAAGCGGCAAAAGCCCGGGAGCCGCTTCGCGACCGATTTCTCGCTGGACGACGCCCTGCTCGGCGCCGTACGATGAACATCGCAAATGCTCGTGAACCAGCGAGCGGATCGTGAGGAAGAATGCGGACCTTTTATTGTTCAGTAGTCAGTGCGTCTGCCATCTGGATGCTGGCGGCATGCCAGCATCCGGCGCCAAGTCCATCGATCGGCGTCGGCAATCCGTACCCAGTCAGCCACTACGTCTGCGACGGAACGCGCCTGGCCGTGCGCTTGATGGGAGAGCGCGCCTCGGTCTCCGTTGACGGGGCGGCCGCCGTCGATCTCCCGGCGATGGGCCAGTCGGGGACCAGGTTCTCCAATGGACGCCAGACGCTGCTCATCGAGCAGGGTCGCACGTCGTGGGCCGTGGGGCGGGCCATGCCGGTTGCGTGCACCGGCGGATGAAGCGGGAGCACGCATCCGGGGACCTTCGTGAAGGGCTTGGCGAACGCGACATGACCCTCGTCGGGCGCGTCCAGCGCAAGCACGTTCGAGCCTCACGAGAGGGACAGCGACGGCCGCCTAGCCAAGCTCGAAGCTCGTGATGCCGTAGACGAGCCTCAGTTCGCAGGCTGGCGCCGGGCCCGCGTACATGCGCGCTGTCTCGAAGACGCTGCGCAGGCCCTGCGCCTGCGCGAGGGCCACGGCGGAAGCGTTGGGCAATGGCACGTCAAGGTACACGGTGTTGCCGTCCGGCACGGCTGCGCACAGCGCGGCGTACAGCGCGTTCGCGATCTCTGGCGTGTCGGCGACCAGCGGGCCGATCTTGTGCCCCTCGCGGCAGCGGCGGATCAGACCCCATCCCGCCAGCTTTCCATCCGCGAGCCAGGCCAGTCCGGTGGCGTCTGGCATCGCGGTCCAGCAGTGTAGGAAGGCGTCGCGCGGGGCCGGGAAGACGCGACGGTCGTCGTCGCACAGCGCGGCGAAGTCGACGTCGGCGAGTGGCACGATGGGCGCGTACGCGTCGAGCATTGCGGCACCGGCCGTACCGGCGAAGCGGACGTTGTTCCAGGCCAGCACGAAACCGCTCTTGCGATAGTTGTCCTGCTGCGCGGGCACGCCGTCCAGGCCCACGACCTGGCCCGACAGCCGCTGCATCCCTGCCGTCCAGAGGCGAAGCCCGATGCCGCGCCCGCGCCAGCCGGGGCGCACGATGTACAGGCCGATGAAGCCGAAGCGGCCGGCATACGAGACGGCGGAGATGCAGCCGACCGCTTTGCCGTCGCATTCGGCGACCAGGAAGCCATCGGGGTCGGCGGCGTGGAAGCAGGCGTCGTCGTGCAGGCCGGGATTCCAGCCTTCGTCCGCGGCCCATTCGATGGCCATCGCGACTTCGTCGCGGCTCATGCTGCGGATGGTGCATTCCATGCGCGTCATTGTCGCGCGGCTTGCGTTCGCCGTACCCGGGAGCTGCCGCGTGGGGCCAACGACGGAGTGCCCAGGATTGCGCCGCCATCGTGAATTCCACCCCCTCGCCCTCTACTTCGCCATCATGGGAAGGTCAAATCCAAACCGAGCATCCAGCTGCCCGAAGGTCAGGAGCAAGAGGCCCAGGAGCGCGTCGGTCGCGTTCGTCTTCACTCAGTACATCGCGAGCATGAACTTTCTCGTCACACTCGACTCTCTACGCACAGTCGAAATTGATACCCGATCCGCGACAATACCTGCCATGCCACCCACCAAGCAATCCGCACTCCTTTCATCCCTCTCCCTGGTCTTCACCATCGCCACGGCGGCACTGCTGCCGTACGCTGCGTCCCAGGCGGCCGAACACCACGCCCCCAAGCAGGCTGCCCAGAAGAAGCCCGCGGCCAAAGCGCCTGCCGCGGCGCCAGCAGCCGCACCGACCGCTGTGGCTGGCGGCGCACCGGTACTGCCCGCCAAGGCATGGCTGCTGATGGATTTCGACTCCGGTCAGGTGCTCGCCTCGGAAAATCCCGATGAGCCGCTGCCGCCGGCGTCGCTGACCAAGATGATGACCAGCTTCCTGGTCGAGCAAGCGCTGCGCTCGGGCAAGCTCAAGAAGAACGACCTTGTCTCGGTCAGTCAGAACGCCTGGTGCCGGGGATCGAGTACCGAGTCGTGCATGTACCTGCCACTCAACGGCCAGGCGACGGTGATCGACATCCTTCGCGGCATCATCGTCCAGTCGGGCAACGACGCGTCCAAGGCGATCGCCGAACATATGGCCGGCACCGAAGAGAACTTCGCCAAGCTCATGAACGCCGAGGCCCAGCGCCTCGGCATGACGCACACGCGTTTCGTGAACGCCACGGGCCTGCCCGACCCGGGGCACCAGTCGTCGGCGCGCGACCTCGCGATCCTGGCGCGAGCCATCATCCGCGACAGCTCCGAGTTCTATCCGATCTACGCGGAGCGCGAATTCAAGTACAACGGCATCAAGCAGGGAAACCGCAACGCCCTGCTCTACACGGATCCCTCGGTCGACGGACTGAAGACCGGCCACACCCAGGAAGCGGGCTACTGTCTCGTCACGTCATCGACGCGAAACGGGATGCGCCTCATCACGGTGATCCTCAACACCAACAGCGCGCAGGCGCGTGCCGACCAGACGCGCACCTTGCTGGGGTGGGGCTTCAGCAACTTCGAGAAAGCCACGCCCGTTCAGCCGAACACGGTGGTGGCCGCGGCCAAGGTCAGCTTCGGCAAGGCCGACACGGTTCCCGCAGTTCTGGGATCGTCATGGGCGGTGACCGTCCCGCGCGGCCAGCAGGTGCAGACCTCGGTGCAGATCAAGCCTGACCTCCAGGCCCCGGTGGCCAAGGGTGCGGTGATCGGCAAGGTGGTCGCGAGCTCGAATGGCAAGCCGGTGGGAGAAGCCCCTCTGGTCGCCCAGGCCGATGTGGAGCGCTCGGGCTTCATGCTGCGTTCATGGCAGCACGTGACCAAGCTGTTCGGCAAATAAGACTGGCCGGTGGCGTCGGCGAAGGGGCGAAAGCCTGCCTTCGGCCGGCCGCACCGGACCGCGTGACCGAGACACACAGCCGCGTCATCTGAGTCGCTGCCCTCAGGGCAGGTTCTCGCGGAAGATGACCTGGCTGCGCGTGTTCTCCACGCCGCTCGAACTCTCGCGCCCATCGCGCAGGTTGGTGAAGATGCGCACGCAATTCATCAAGGTGGTGTGCGGGCTTTGCGTGATCACCGCGTCCATGCTGCCGTCGATCAGCAGGGCCCGGGTGTCCGGCGTGAGCCCGTGGCCGATGAAGACCACCTTCTGGTCTCGGCCCGCTTCCTTCAAGGCGCGCGCCACGCCGTCGGACGCGCCGCCGATGTTGTAGATGCCTCCGAGCTCGGGATGCTGGTCCAGCAGGGCGCGCGTCTGCCGGTAGTTCTGTTCGGCGTCGTCGTGGCCCTCGCGCAGGCCGACCACCGACAGCTGCGGGAACATCTCGTCGACCACGTGCAGGAAGCCGGCTTCGCGCTCCTCGTGCGCGCGGTAGCTCAGGCTGCCGGCGATGAGCGCGACCTTGGCGCTGCGCGCGCCGATGAAGCGGCCGATGAGGTAGCCCGCGGTGCGGCCTGCCGCGCGGTTGTCCAGGCCGATGTAGGCGGCGCGCGGCGAGTTCGAGAGGTCGGAGATCAAGGTGATCACCGGCACGCCGCGCTCGGCCAGCTCGGCGACCGCCTCGCGCACCGCCGGGTGCTCCAGCGCCATCACCGCGATGCCGTCGCTGCGCTTGCCGTGGCGGCGCAGCGCGGCAGCGAGTTCATGGGCATCGAAGCTGGCGATGAACTCGATGCGGCAACGCACGTTGAACGGTGCCCACTGTTCCTGCGAGTAGCCGACCATGTCGCCGAGCATGCGGATGAAGCGGTTGTGTCCCGCGGGCAGCAGGAAGCTCAGCCGCATCGGCGGCGGCGGCGACACCGACGGGCCCGCCACATCGGCTTCCGAGGCCACGTAGCCCAGCTCGACGGCCGCCCGCAGCACGCGCTGGACCGTGGCGGCGCGAACGCCGGGGCGCTGGTTCAGGACCCGATCCACCGTGGCCGTGGAGACATCGGCAACGCGAGCGATGTCGGGGATGCGGGGGGATTTCGTCATGGGCTCAAATACATCAAAAACCATCAGAAATCTGATTAGTGAATCTGAGGTCGACGGGATACTATCACTCGAAATTCGGTGATGCAAAACATCAAATCGAATCAAGCATAACTTTCGATCGAGCCGGTTCGAACCGGCCGCAAGGAGACAGATCCATGCCTTTCGCCGGCGCGCTGCGCGCATTGCATCCATGAGCTACGAGTTCGACTTCGCCAGCGTGCTGGCCAGCTGGCCACAGTTCCTGGCGGGCGCCTGGCTCACCATCCAGCTTTCGGTCCCGGCCACGCTGATCGGGTTCGTGGCGGGCACCTTGCTCGCCATCGCGCGGCGCAGCTCGGTGCCGTGGCTGGTGCGCGGCGCCGGCATCTATGTCGAGGTGATCCGCAACACGCCGCTGCTGGTGCAGGTGTTCCTGGTGTTCTTCGGTCTTTCCAGCATGGGCTGGAAGGTGTCGGCGTTCAGCGCGGCGCTGCTGTCGCTGGTCATCAACGTGGCCGCCTACTCGTGCGAGATCATGCGTGCCGGCATGGACTCGGTGCACAAGGGCCAGCTCGAGGCGGCCGAATGCCTGGGCCTGACCCGGCGGCAGGTCTACTGGCACGTGATCCTGCGTCCGGCCATGGAGAAGGTGTACCCGGCGCTCACCAGCCAGTTCGTGCTGCTGATGCTGGCGTCGTCGATCACCTCGCAGATCTCGGTCGAGGAACTCACCGCCGCCGCAGCGCGGGTGCAGTCCGAGACCTTCCGTCCTTTCGAGGCCTACATCTTCGTGGCGGTGGCGTACCTGGGCCTGTCGCTGCTGATGCGGGCCGGGCTCTGGGCCTTCGGGCAGATGATCTTCACGCGGCGGCGCCGCCTCGGTGCGCAGGGGGCGGGGCGATGATCTCCGGCGGGCTGAACCTTCATCACCTGTACTTCCTGCTGATCGGCGCGGGCTGGACGATCTGCCTCTCGCTGATCGCCTTCATCGGCGGCGGCATCGGCGGCGGCATCATCGCGCTCGCCCGCATCAGCCCGCTGCGGTGGGTGCGCTGGCTGGCCATCGCGTACATCCAGCTGATCCAGGGCACGCCCTTGCTGGTGGTGCTGTTCGTCTGCTACTTCGGCATCAGCATCCTCGGCTTCTCGCTGCCCGGCATCATCGCGGCCGGCGTGGCCATGGTGATCTACGTCAGCGCCTACCTGGGCGAGATCTGGCGCGGCTGCATCGAGTCGGTCGCCAAGACGCAGTGGGAGGCCGCCGAGTGCCTGGCGCTCTCGCGCACGCAGCGCATGCGGCTGGTGATCCTGCCGCAGGCGGTGCGCATCGCGACGCCGTCGACCGTGGGCTTCATGGTGCAGATCGTCAAGAACACCTCGCTGGCGTCGATCGTGGGCTTCGTCGAGCTGGTGCGGGCCGGCCAGCTCATCAACAACTCGATCTTCCAGCCCTTCGTGGTGTACGTGCTGATCGCCGTCGTCTATTTCGCCATGTGCTACCCGCTCTCGGCGTGGAGCCGAAAGCTCGAACGCCGGATGCAGTTCGGCGCGCGTCCGGTGGTCGAAGTCTGATGCGGCCTGAAGGAAAACAATGAACGCAGTCGTCGAACTCCGGGATGTCCACAAAAGCTTCGGCAGCAATGTCGTGCTCAAGGGCGTGTCCTTCTCCATTCCCAAGGGCCAGGTGGTGGCCATCATCGGCCGCAGCGGCTCGGGCAAGAGCACCGCGCTGCGCTGCATGAACCACCTCGAGGTCATCGACAGCGGCACGATCCATGTCTGCGGCCATGCGATCCACTCGCCCGACATCGACCTGCGCCGCCTGCGCATGGATGTCGGCATCGTCTTCCAGAGCTACAACCTGTTCCCGCACCTGACGGTGGAAGAGAACATCACGCTCGCGCCGGTGGCGGTCAAGAAGAAGTCCGCCGCCCAGGCGCGCGAGATCGCGGAGCGAACGCTGCACCAGGTAGGCCTGGCGGACAAGGCCAAGGCCTATCCGGAACAGCTCTCGGGCGGCCAGCAACAGCGCGTTGCCATCGCGCGTTCGCTGGCGATGGAGCCGCAGGTGATGCTGTTCGACGAGGTCACGTCGGCGCTCGACCCGCAGCTCACCGGCGAAGTGCTGCGCGTGATCGAGACCCTGGCGGCCGACGGCATGACCATGGTGCTGGTGACGCACGAGATGGAGTTCGCCGCCCGCGTGGCCGACACCATCATCTTCATGCACCACGGGAAGGTCTGGGAGACCGGCCCCGGCACCATGCTGCGCGACCCGCAGACCCCCGAGCTGCGCGAATTCCTGGCCCACGGCCTCTGACCGAAGACCCTTCACATCACACCAAGGAGACATAGACCATGACCATTTCCCTGATCCTGCGCCGAACCCTGCTGGCCGCCAGCCTCGGTGCCCTGTCGTTCACCGCCGCGGCCGACGCGCTGTCGGACATCAAGGCCGCCAAGAAGATCCGCGTCGGCATCGACCTCGGCGCGCCGTTCTACGGCTATCTCGACGAGAAGATGACGCCGGTCGGCTCCGACGTGGACGCAGCCCGCCTGCTGGCCAAGGACCTCGGCGTGGAACTCGAGATCGTGAACACCACGAACTCGGCGCGCATCCCCAACCTGCTGTCGAACAAGGCCGACCTGATCATCTCGTCGCTGTCGATCACGCCCGAGCGCCAGAAGGCCGTGGACTTCTCGATTCCCTACGGCGCCATCCAGGCGGCCGTGGGCGCGCCCAAGAGCCTCAAGCTGACCGGCATCGAAGACCTCGCCGGCAAGACCGTGGCCGTCACGCGCGGGGGCCCGCAGGACAAGATCGTGACCGAGCGCGCGCCGCAGGCCAAGGTCGTGCGCTTCGATGACGAAGCCGCCTCCATCACGGCGGCAGCCACCGGCCAGGCCGACATCGTCGCCATCACGCCGCCGATCATCGCGGCCATTGCCAAGCGCAATCCGTCGCGCGAATTCGAGGTGAAGTTCATTCTGCAGTCCTACCAGCTCGGCGTGGCGATGCGCAAGGGCGAGCCGGCGCTGATGGCCGCGGTCAACGGCTGGATCAAGACCAACCTGGCCAACGGCAAGCTCAATGAAATCCACGTGAAGCACGCGGGCGTGCCGATCCCCAAGGAAATCGTCGAAGGGGCGAACTGACCATGAGCCGCCATTTCGGAGAGATCAGGCAGCTGGGCTATGTCGTGCACGACATCGAAGCCGCCATGGACTACTGGAGCACGACACTGGGCGTCGGCCCCTGGTACTACAACCCGAAGGTGCCGATCGTCAACTACCAGTACGACGGCGTGGGCTACGAGCCGCACAACTCGGTGGCGCTGGCCAACTCGGGCTTCGTGCAGGTGGAGCTGATCCAGACGCGCAACGACGTGCCCTCGATGTACCGCGACTTCCTCCAAGCCGGCCGCACCGGGCTGCAGCACGTCGCCTACTGGACGGAATCGTACGACGCCGATGTCGAGCGCCTGCTCGCGCAGGGCTTCAAGCCGAAGATGAGCGGCGAGGTGGGCGCGCGCGGGCGCTTCATCTACTTCGACACCGAGTACCACCCCGGCACGGTGATCGAGCTGTCCGAGGTCGCCGGCCCGAAGGGCAGGATGTTCGACCTGATCCGCGAGAGCTCGAAAGTCTGGGACGGCAGTACCGACCCGGTGCGGCCCTTTCCCGATCTTTCGAAGCTGTAGACGCGATGGCCACCGACCGCATCCTCGCCAGCTACCTGATCGAGACCCCCGAGCCGCCGGAGAAGGTGGCCGAGGTGATGGCCGGAGAGCAATCCTGCGGCACCTTCACGCGCGTCGAGGGCGAGACCGATGCGCTGCGGGCGCGGGCCCGCGCGACGGTCGAGTCGATCGTCGAGCTCGCGCCGGCAACGTCGCCCAGCCTTCCCAATGCGCTGCTGGAGCGCAAGGGCACGCAGGGCCCATGGCGGCGGGCGCGCATCGAAATCTCCTTTCCGGTCGCCAACATCGGTGCCAACCTGCCGACACTGGCGGCCACGGTGGCGGGCAATCTCTATGACCTCGGCGAGGTCAGCGGCCTTCGACTGGAAACGGTGCACGTGCCCGCGGCGTACCGGGCGCGCTTCGAACTGCCGCGCGTCGGCATCGCCGGCACGCGCCGTCTCACCGGCGTGGCGAGCGGCGCGCTGGTGGGCACCATCATCAAGCCCAATGTCGGCTTCTCCGCAGCCGAGACTGCCGAACTGGTCGCTCGGCTGTGCGCCGCGGGCGTCGACTTCATCAAGGACGACGAGGTCTGCGCCGACCCCGACCATGCACCGCTGGCCGAACGCGTGCCGGCCGTGATGGCGGTGGTGCGCGCGCACGAGGAGCGCACCGGCAAGCACGTGATGGTGGCCTTCAACATCACCGACGAGACCGATGCCATGAAGCGCCACGCCGACCTGGTCGAGCGGGAAGGCGGCTCCTGCGTGATGGCCAGCCTCAACTGGTGCGGCCATTCGGGCATCCAGACGCTGCGACGCCACACGCCCCTGGCGCTGCACGGTCACCGCAATGGCTTCGGCGCGCTGTCGCGCCATCCGCTGCTGGGCATCTCCTTCCAGGCCTACCAGACCTTGTGGCGGCTGGCCGGCGTCGACCACATGCACGTGCACGGTTTGCAAGGCAAGTTCTCTCAACCCGACGAAGAGGTGATCGCCTCGGCGCAGGATTGCTTCACGCCGCTGGCCGAAGGCATCGACGACCGCGTGATGCCGGCGTTCTCGTCCGGGCAATGGGCCGGCACCGTGCCTGCCACCTGGACGGCCATCGGCAGCGACGACCTGCTGTTCATGTCGGGCGGCGGCATCCTGGCGCATCCCCAAGGCCCGGCCGCGGGCGTGGCGAGCATCCGTCAGGCCTGGGCGGCCGCGCGCGCCGGCACGCCGCTGGACGAGGCCGCGCGCAGCGCGCCCGAACTCGCCGCGGCGCTGGCCTTCTTCGGCAAGCGATGAGCCAGCCAGCGAGCCCGGCGCCGGCCATCGTCTACTACGGCGACGACTTCACCGGCGCGACCGACACGCTGGCCACCGGCGCGCGGGCGGGCCTACGCACGCTGCTGTTCCTGAAGGTGCCGACCCTGGCGCAGATGGCCGCGGCCGGACCGCTCGACTGCCTGGGGATTGCGGGCGCCGCCCGTTCGATGGCACCCGACGAGATGCGTGCCGAGCTGGCGCCGGTGGCCGCGCTGTTCCGCCGCCTGGGTGCCCGCGTGCTGCACTACAAGACCTGCTCCACCTTCGACAGCGCGCCCGACGTCGGCAGCATCGGCGTCGCCGTCGATGCCTTGCGGCCGGCGGTCGATACACCGTGGGCCGCGATCGTCGGCGGCCAGCCCGACCTGGAGCGCTACTGCCTCTTCGGCAACCTCTTCGCCGCCGCCGGCAGCGGCGGTGCCGTGCATCGTCTTGATCGCCACCCGACCATGAGCCGGCATCCGGTGACGCCCATGCACGAGGCCGATCTGCGCCTGCACCTCGCGGGACAGGGCATGGTCGACGTGCTTACGCTGCCCTACCCCGCGTACGCCAACGGCGGGCCGGCGCTGCAAGGCGCCTTCGACGCGCGGGTGGCGGCGGCGCCCGCAGCGCTGCTCTTCGATGTCGCGGAGAACGCACACCTGCAGGCGATCGGTGGCTTGCTCGGCCCGCGGGCCGAAGGGGCATCGTTGCTGGCGGTCGGCCCGAGCAGCGTGGTGCAGGCCTTCGCCCCGCGCTACGCCAGCGGGCCGCCCGCACCTCGAACGGTAGCCGCCGCGCGCGGCCCGGTGCTGGCGCTGGCCGGAAGCCTCTCGCCGGTCACGGCCGGGCAAGTGGCGGCGGCACGGTCCTTCCAGACGGTGTGGCTCGATCCGCAACAGCTGGTGGCTTCGACGCGCGCCCGCGCCGAAGCCGTGGCCCGTGTCTCCGCCCTGCTGGCACAGGGCCTGCACGTGCTGGCCTGCACCGTGCAGCCCGGTTCGGTACCGGCGAGCGACAGCGGCGTGCCGGCGCGTGCGCTGGCGCGGGCTGGCGGCGAAGTGCTGGCCGGCGTTCTGGCGGCGGTCCCGCTGTCGCGCGTAGGCATCGCCGGCGGCGACACCTCCAGCCATGCGGTGCAGGCACTCGATGCCTGGGGACTGTCGTATGAGGCGGCGCTGGCCCCGGGCGTCGCATTGTGTCGCCTGCACAGCGAATCGCCGGCGCTCGACGGCCTGGAGATCGCATTGAAGGGCGGGCAGATGGGCGGCGAGGACTTCTTCGAGCGCCTGGTGCACGGCACGCCACGGGGCGAACCTGCAACCGGCTGACGGCCTCGCGCAGCCTTGAACTCGATGCAGTAGTCTTGGCGTCCGATCAGAGCCCCCCGAAAGCTGCAGTGATGAAGATGCCTTGGTTGCCGGGCCTGCTCGCCGGCCTGGCCACGCCGATGGCGCTGGCCCAGCCCAACCCTGCCCTGCTGGGCAACAAAGGTGCGTTCATCGCCGATGTGCTGCGGCAGATGACACTCGATGAAAAGATTGGCCAGCTTCGCCTCATCAGCTTCGGCCCGGAGATGTCGGCGCCGCAGCTGGCCGAGGAAGTGGCCGCCGGCCGCGTCGGTGGGTCCTTCGGCGTCGTCAGCCGCCCGGAGCAGCGTCCGCTTCAGGAAGCGGCCATGCAACAGAGCCGGATGAAGATCCCCATGCTCTTTGCCTACGACGTGATCCATGGCCACCGCACCACTTTCCCGATCGGCCTCGGCCTCGCGTCGAGCTGGGATCCGGAAGCGGTTCGGCTGAGCGCGCGCGTCGCCGCACAAGAGGCCAGCGCCGACGGCATCGATTTCACGTTTGCGCCGACGGTCGACATCGCCCGCGACCCCCGCTGGGGCCGAACTTCGGAAGGTTTCGGTGAAGACCCGTACCTCGTGTCGCAGATGGCGCGCGCGATGGTCGAGGGCTTCCAGAACGATTCGGCCGCCAAGCCGGACAGCCTCATGGCGTCGGTCAAGCACTTCGCGCTGTACGGCGCGGTCGAAGGCGGGCGCGACTACAACGTCGTCGACATGAGCCCGATGCGCATGTACAACGACTACCTGCCGCCGTACCGCGCGGCCATCGACGCGGGTTCGGGCGGTGTGATGATCGCGCTGAACGCCATCAACGGCGTCCCGGCTGCCGCGAACACCTGGCTGCTGCAGGACCTGCTGCGCAAGGACTGGGGCTTCAAGGGCGTGACGGTCAGCGACCACGGTGCGATCTCCGAACTGCTGCGCCACGGGGTGGCGCGTGACGAGGCCGAAGCCGCCAAGCTCGCAATCAAGGCCGGCGTCGACATGAGCATGGCCGACGAGATCTACATCAAGGAGCTGCCCGGTCTGGTGCGGTCGGGCCAGGTCAGCCAAGGCGAGATCGACAACGCAGTGCGTGAGGTGCTGGGCGCCAAGTACGACCTGGGCCTTTTCCGCGACCCGTTCCTGCGCATCGGCAAGCCCGAGGACGACCCGGCAGATCTCAAGGCCGACAGCCGCCTGAATCGCGCGCCGGCCCGTGACGTCGCCCGCAAGTCGATGGTTCTCCTCGAGAACCGCAACCGCACGCTGCCGTTGCGCAAGACCGGAACGATCGCGCTGGTCGGACCGCTCGCAGATTCGCAGGTCGACATGCTGGGCGCGTGGTCGGCCCAGGGCGTGCCGGCCCTGGCAGTGAGCTTGCGTCATGGCATGGCGGCGGCAATTGGCGACAAGGCGAGGCTGCTCTTCGCACGCGGCGCGAACGTCACCGAAGACAGTCGGGTGGTCGACTACATGAACTATCCGAACGGGGAGGCGCGGGAGATCGTGCAGGATGGCCGCAAGCCGCAAGAGATGATCGACGAGGCCGTGGCCGCGGCGAAGCAGGCGGACGTGGTCGTGGCGGCCGTCGGCGAATCCCGCGGCATGTCGCATGAGTCGTCGAGCCGCACGCGCCTCGATCTGCCGGAGAGCCAGCAGGCCTTGTTGAAAGCGCTCAAGGCAACGGGCAAGCCATTGGTGCTGGTGCTGATGAACGGCCGGCCACTGACGCTGGTCTGGGAGAAAGCCAACGCCGACGCGATGCTGGAGACCTGGTTCACCGGCACCGAAGGCGGCAACGCCATCGCCGATGTGCTCTTCGGCGACGCCAATCCCTCGGGGAAACTGCCGATCTCGCTGCCTCGCTCGGTGGGGCAGATCCCGACGTACTACAACGTCCCGCGCCTTGGCCGGCCTTTCACGCCGGGCAAGCCCGGCAACTACACCTCGCAGTATTTCGACGAACCGCAAGGCGCGCTGTACCCCTTCGGCCATGGCCTGAGCTACACCGACTTCGCACTGTCGAACCTGGCGCTGTCGTCGCGCACCCTGCGAAAAGGCCGGACGGTCGAGGCGAGCGTCACCGTTGGGAACACCGGCGACCGCGCCGGCGAAGCGGTGGTGCAGCTCTACATCCAGGACCTGTCCGCGTCGGTCGTGCGCCCGGTCAAGGAACTCAAGGGCTTCCGCAAGCTGATGCTGCAACCGGGCGAGACACAGGTGGTGCGCTTCCCGATCGGCGAATCGCTGCTGAGCTTCTACAACCAGCAACTCGAGCGCGTCGCGGAACCCGGCACTTTCACCGTGCAGGTGGGGCTCGACTCACGCGATGTGCTGCAGCAGAGTTTCGAACTGCTTCCCTGACGGTCGTCAAGGCCCAGCTGGCCCGCCCCCCAGCGTGACGTAGAGAGACACCGTGCGCGGCCGCCGACACGAACCCGTTGACAAAGTCGCGGCATCGCCCGGCCTGGATTGGGGCGCGATTGACACCGGGCCGCCTCTATGCCGGGCTGCTCGGAGCCGGTCTCAGCAGCCCGCTGGCTGCACGAGCGCCGAGTGTCATTTCGGTCATCCACGACACCAGCAGCATGCCGTACGCCTGGCGGCTTCGTTCGTCCGAAAGCGCATGGTCGGCGCCTGCGATGCAGCGATAGGTCACCGATTTGACGTGCTTGAAAGCCCCCAGATAGCTCTCGATCACCGGATGCGGCACTGTCTTGTCGTTCTCGGATTCGACGATGAGCGCATCGCCGCTGAACCGGGCGCAGGCGGCCAAGGCACGGTTGTCGGGCGCCGCCACGATGGAGTTTCTGTATTCGGCCAGTTCGCTGCGGCTCAGTTTGCCCTTGGGAATCTCCCACTGGGCGTCGGGATAGAGGGCGGGAACGCGAAGCGCCAGCCAGCGAACGGGGCGAAGGGTCGTGGCGATCGCGGCCAGGTAGCCGCCGTAACTGCTGCCGACGATCGCTATCGACTCGGGATCCACCGTCGGATGATGGACGAGGACATCGTAGGCCGCGAGCACGTCGCGCAGGTTGTCTTCACGACTCACCGATTGACGCTGCCCGGCGTGGCGGGCGTGGCCGCGCAGGTCGAAGGTGAGGCAGACGCAGCCGAGCGCGGCGATCTCGTAGGCGCGCGCCTTGTACTGCTCCTGGCTGCCATCCCAGCCATGCACGAGCAACACACCGGGCACGGCGTGGGAGGCCGCGACCAGCGTCCCGTCGATGTGCTGCCCGTCGACCGCGATCTCGACCTGCTTATGCCGCGTCGACATGGGCATCGACAAAGCTGTACTTGGTCAGGCGACCCACCTCCGGGTCGTCGCCGCTGTAGTTGACACAGGCTCCCGGTGGAAGCTCGGTCTCGCCGAACACCTCGAAGCAGGAGGCTCGCACGAGCGAGCGCTCCGGCTGGCTCTTGAAGACTTCCAGCGCAGCGACTTCAGCGCCGGTCGCGCCGCCGACGCGCCAGGATTGCTCGAGCACGCCCGAGTGCCGGAGGCCTGACCGGTCCTGTCCCTGCGCCACGTCATAGTTGATGCGCGAGGCGAGGAAACCGGGGAAGCTCTCGACGACCGCGGCGTGAAACACCGCCGCCTGGTCGATCGCCAGCCGCAGGGACGGCTTGAGCGCCAAGCGGGTGAGCGCGTCGAAGGGGCCGCGCACGGCCGTCAGGTCGGAGCCTCCGTAAACCCACTCGCCTCGATGGTTCTGCGTGGTTCGCTGCAGGCCGTAGTAGCTCATCGTCAGTGGGCCCACCTTGACCTGGCCAATGCTCAGCGTGCGCGGCGCCCGGAGATTGCGTTCGAGGACCACGCCCTCGCTGGCGATGTCGGGAACCCGGGCGAGCGTGTCATCGAGCGACACTTCATCCTGCACAACCGTCTGGCCGTTTCCGCCAGTGGCCCGCACCGGCTTGATCCGCACATCGCCCCCTCGCAACAGGTCGCGACCCGCTCGGCGCGCGTCGGCCTCGCTGAACGCCGTCGTGCCTGGCAGGACGCAGCGGGCGACGCGCGGGGCGAAGGACTCGACCCACTCGTGCGGCCTCTCGGCCTGAGCGTCGTGCAAGGGATGGCTGATGGCCTTGGTGGCGACATAGGGGAACGGCACCGCCCCGCCGAAGAAATCCTGCTCGCTGCGAATGCCGATGGCCTGTGCCCGATGGCCCTCGACGGTATCGCTCGGAATGAAATACAAGGGCCCACGCGGCGGTGGGCGACGGCTGACCGCGCCGAAGTACTGCATGCCCTGCAAGGCAGCGATGCGCTCGGCCAGGGCGCGACGCGTGACGCGCTCGTGCGCGGCGCAATAGTGCGCTGGATCGATGACCCACTCCATGACGTAGCCGGCCTGGCCCAGGCCCGGCGTGTTCATTGCCTCGAAAGGGGATGCCGCGTTCTGGAGGCTTTTCATTGGGCTCCCTCCTGAGGAGTAGGCGTTGCGCAACTTTCCGAGGCACTCAAGGTGCGCGCCGATGGAGGGCGATCGTGTCGGATGAATGCGCGTGATGCTGAGCGAAATAACCTGAGGTAGACGGATCAGCGCCTCTGCCCCGGACGCATTCAGCCGCCCTCTGCCGCAAGGTTTTGCGCTAAGGTTTGGTCGTGAAGCTATGCGGATCGGAGGCAAAGATGGACGCGATGGACACCCTCGAGTACCTGGGATGGCAGTTCTTGTGCAGCGGCGAACGGCTGCCATCAGGAAGCTACCAGGCAACAGTGCGCTACAAGGCGCCGCCATGCGACGACATCCGGACCCTGGTTCTCGACCCTGAGAACTTCGGTACGGCGCAGCAGGCGCTTGAACGCGCGAAAGAGCTCGCGATGAAATGGGCCGACGAGCGAGGGGGCGACGGACGCGGAGACGCTTGAGTCCGGGCGGGAAATCCGCGCCTCGCGCCTCGGCAGCGTCGTGGTGTTGACATGGCCTACAGCAAATATGCGGCCGAGGACTACGTGCGCCGCGCGTGCAGTCCCTAGAGTCCATCGGACAACTCATCCCGGAAGGAGTCCATGGCCAACAGCAGCATTCCTGAGCGCAAGGCCAGGGCACCGGACGAGGCGCAGGTGCGCAAGGTCTTCGGCTTGCGCCTGATGCGCGAAGGGCAACGTGAAGTCATCGCCCGGGTTCTCGAAGGCGATTCGATGCTGGCCGTGATGCCGACGGGCGCCGGCAAATCCCGAGGACGGTTCCGCACAGATCGTCCTGACCACGCCCGAGCGGCTCGCCGAGAAGGATTTTCTTGCCTTGCTGCAAACCGGGCCCACCGCGCTGCTGGTCGTTGACGAGGCGCACTGCATCTCGCAATGGGGACACGACTTTCGCCCCGCTTTCCTGGAGATCGACCTGGCCCGGCGGGCACTGGGCAATCCTCCCGTGCTGGCGCTCACCGCCACCGCCAACGACGAAGTGGCGCGCGACATCATGACCCGCCTGGGCATCCCGCGCTCCGGCCTGCTCGACACGGGCAGCTACCGTCCCAATCTGCGCTACGCGGTCGAGCAGATCGACACCGACGCACGCAAGCGCGAGCGCACGCTGGCTGTGGTCCAGGCGATCGCCGGCAGCGGCATTGTCTACACGGCGACGGCCAGGACCGCCAAGGCGGTGCATGCGGCGCTCGCCGACGCCGGCGAGTCGGTGGGTTTGTACAGCGGCCGGCTCACCGTCGGGCAGCGGCGGCAGGCCCAGGACGCCTTCATGGCCGGCGAGGTGCGGGTGATGGTGGCGACCCATGCGTTCGGCCTGGGCATCGACAAGCCGGACATCCGCTTCGTCCTCCACTACCACATGCCGTCGGGGCTCGACAGCTACTACCAGGAGTCGGGCCGCGCGGGGCGCGATGGTGCGCCGGCCGATTGCATCCTGCTGTTCCATCCGCGCGACCGGGCGGTGCAGCAGTTCTTCCTCGCCGGTCGCTACCCCGAGGCGAAGGAACTGGATGCGGTCTATGCCGCCCTGCGCTCGCCACCGCCCGAGACCGGCGGATGGCGCCTGGAGGCCCTGCAACGCAAGCTGGATGCGCCCGCCAACAAGGTGCAGGTGGCCTTGGCGGTGTTGCGTGAGCGGCGCATCGTGCGGCAGGACTCGGACGGCCGCCTCTCGGTCCGGCGCCCGGGCGTCGCGGCCGACGCGCTGGTCGCGATGCTCGAGTTGTACCGCGAGAAACGCGAGCAGGATCAGGCGACGCTGGAGCGGATGGTGTTCTATGCACAGACCGGCCTGTGCCGATGGGAAGTGCTGCTGTCACAACTGGAGGGCGAAGCGCCAGCACTGCGTTGCGGCACCTGCGACAACTGCAGGCGCATCGCGATGCAGACGGCACAGGTCGAGGCGTCCGCGGCAGTCGAGACCGCACCGCAAGCGGAGAGCCCGACACCCGGCTTCGCGCCCGAGGCCGAGGCCGACACCCGGCCCGCGCCGGGTCAGTTGACGAGGCCGAAGTGCATGTACCCCGCGCCATTGTTGCCACGCGCGCCGACAGCGACCGAAAGCGCGCTGTTCTGCATGAAGAAGTAGGCGTTGGGTGAGGCGCCTGCGCTTTGAAGACCCGCAGGGTAGCCCAGGTTGCTGAAGGCGAGACTCTGAATGTCGGAGCTGCCGTCGGCCTTGGTCACCGTCCAGGACGCATTGACCGGATCGAAGCCCAGTGCGCCCCAGCCGCCGTCGGTGGTGCCGCCCCGCGCGGTGTTGGCCGTCGGCGCCGTCGCGATCACACCGATGCGAAACACGCGTTGGGATCCGGTCTGATCCAAGCCGGACGCCAGCATGACGCGTTGACCGCCGACGTAGGCGACGGTGAATGCGGCCTTGTCGACGGGATTCGCCACGTTCACGTAGCTCCAACCATTGTTGGGCGCCGGGGTCACGGCGTAGGTGATGAGATTGGCCGGCGTGCAGTTGGCCATGTCGACGACTGCGGCATCGTTGCATTGCTGGAAGACGGTACCGCCGGCCGACAACTGCACGCGACGAATCTGGGAGTCCCGCAGCCCGGGGCCGTAGTTCACGCCGAGCCGCGTATAGGTTCCGTCCAGATCTGCCTGGGCGGTCAGCGGCGCGCGGGAGGCGACGAAGGGCTGTACCGTGGCGGTGCTTGCAAGTTGGGGGTCGTCGAACGGAAAGGAACCGACCACGGCGTCGCCGGTCGCACGGAACCTGGCGGCGTTGTAGGCGGCCTTGAGCCTGGCGCTCTTGAGAACGTAGGTGCCTTGCTCGCTGGGGTCCGCGGCAAACGAGTCCGAAGACACCTGGCCCGCCGAGTCCGTCATGTCGTAGGTCCCGGTATCGAAGTTGAGCGCCAGTTGCGACTGCGTCCCGTTGGTCGCCCAGACCCGGTAGGAGCCATTCTGGCTGTTGCCGCCGGAGACCTTGAAC
This sequence comes from Variovorax saccharolyticus, assembly GCF_030316765.1. Lineage (GTDB taxonomy): Bacteria > Pseudomonadota > Gammaproteobacteria > Burkholderiales > Burkholderiaceae_C > Variovorax > Variovorax saccharolyticus. The sequence continues at coordinate 24,131 of NZ_JASZYT010000013.1, read as the reverse complement.
ACCGCGTCCTTTGTGATCGACGCGGCGCTGCCCTGCTTGGCAGTCACCGTATAGACCACCGGCGCGGTCGTGTTGTTCACCAGTTGCGCGGACCACTTGGTGCTGGAACTGCTGGCCGATCTCAGGGTGATCGCGCTGGGGTCAGCGGCCGATGGGGCCCAGTCGGCCCCGATGCTCGGCGTGATCTCGATGGTGTCGCCGGGCTTGGCAGCGTACTGGCCCGCACCGTCCGGCGCAGCCGTCTTCCCGTTGATGGCCACGGACAGGTTCATTGCCTGGGCCGGAAGAATGGGCGTCACGCCACCGCCACCGCCACCGCCACCGCCACACGCCGCCAATCCTGCCAGGGCTACCGCCGTGACGGCCGAACACCAGAACCGCATCAGAAACTCCTTGAGTTGAAACGGCGTGCCCAGCGCACGCCGCGTCAAGAGTAACTGAATGTGACTTGTTGTAACATGGGGATCTCCCGTGGGTCTTTTGTCACTCGATGAGTTCGTCCGCACCGACCAGCACGTTCTTCGGGATCGGGATGCCCAGGTCCTTCGCGGTGGTTCGGTTCACCACCAGGTTGAGCTGGGTTGCCTGCTCGAAGGCGATGTCGCCCGGCTTCGCGCCCTTGAGGATCTTGTCGACCAGCGCCGCCGAGCGTTTGAACATCGCGACGAAGTCGCCCTGGTACGACATCAGGCCACCGGCCTCGACATAGCTCTTGTGCCCCCAGACCGCCGGCAGGCGGTGCTGCGCACACAACGCGATCAGCTTCGCATGGTGTGTCCAGAAGGTGGCATCCGCGAGGATCGCGATGGCAGCCACACGGTCCCTGGCGATCGAGGCGAACGCGGCGTCGAAGTCATCGGATCCGCGGGCTTCGACCAGCGCGACCGGCACCCCGAGCGTGTGCCCATAGCTCGCGATGTCCTTGGCGATGTCGGACCCCTTCGCAGTCGATGGGTTGTGGAGCACCGCGAACTGGCGCGCCGAGGGCACGAAGTCCTTCAGGAGCTGGAGGCGCTTGGCGAGGATCCCGGAGAAGGCGGCGGAAACCCCGGTGAAATTGCGCCCCGGATGCGAGAAGCTGTCGGCCAATCCCATTTGGACCGGGTCATCCACGAGGACGGCGACCACGGGCAGGGAACGGGTGGCATCCCTGGCCGCCAACGCCGGGCCTGGACCGACGGTCACGAGCACATCAGGCGCGAGCTGGATCAGTTCGGCTGCCAGCACCGGCAGCCGTTGCGGCTGACCCTCGGCCCAGCGGAACTCGATGGCCAGATTCCGGCCCTCGACATAGCCCAGTTCGCGCAGGCCGAGACGCAACGGGGCGACTTGGCCGGTCATGGCGCCCGCGTCGGGGCTGATGCCGCCCAGGAAGGCCAGCCGGGCCTTGCGCACCGGGGACTGTGCGAACACCCCGCATGCGGTTGCTGCGAGCACTGCGGCCGTCGCGATCGAGGATCGCCGTGAAGGTTCGAAGCGCGCTTTCGTCCAGAGCTGGTGCGACATGGGGAAACTCCGTCGATCTCGCCCGCAGGCTGGTCGCCGCGTCCGGGGACGCGCCGGGCCTGGCCGTGCGGGACACGCGCATGACACTACGCCGATTTGAGGCGTGTTGGCAGGGCCGATCGGCGGGCGGCGGCCGCGCGGCTCCGGGACTGGTGAAGCGCGGGCACGGCGTGCCCTCGATGCGATGGACGCCTTCCGGGACTTCATCCTCCGCGAGAAGCTGCACCGCACCCACGCAATCCCGTCCATTCGTAATGCACATCAATTGCCAATACTCGCTTGGCGCATTTTTTGCGGGTATGCCCCGCATCATTGCGACCAGCCGACGCGTCGCCCAAGGATGTCACCCAATGAAGAATGAGTTGCCGACACTCATTCAATTGAATGAACGTGGGCAATGGGCAATGGGCAATGAAATGGACATCCACAAGGAGTAAGCTGCGCGTCTCGACAATTCCAATTCAACAAGCAATGGCACAAACCTACAAGCAGATCCAGAAGCAGATCGAACAGTTGCAAAAGCAGGCAGACGCCCTGCGCAACACCGAAGTCAAGGGCGTCATCGAACGCATCAAGGTCGCGATCGCCCACTATGGATTGACTGCTGCGCACCTCGGACTCGAGTCCCGCGCTTCGGCTTCGAAGAAGACACGCGCAGCGGGATCGAAAGGCCCCAAGGCCCATTCCGCGTTCGCGGACGGGACTGGCAATTCGTGGTCGGGCCGCGGTCCGCGCCCGCGCTGGCTGCGCGAAGCGCTGGCATCGGGCCGGTCGCTCGAGGAGTTCCGCGCCGGCGCGGGCACCGGCGCAGCGGACGCAACCCAGGGCAATGCCTCCGCCAAGGCAGCCAAGCCCGCGCGCAAGATCAAGCGCGCGCCCTCGAAGATCAGCTACCGCGACGATGCCGGCCACTCCTGGACCGGCCGCGGCCCGAAGCCCGGCTGGCTCAAGGCCGAACTCGACGCCGGGAAGTCCCTGCAGGACTTCTTGAAATAGTCGCGGCTTCCCAGTCCCGCGGCGCACCAGCGCCTTGGGTCGGCAAGGGCCGGACATGAAGCGGCCCGGCGGGTCGCCCCGCCGGGCCGAGGTTCCCGCGTCGTGCTGCGTCTGCCTGCGAGAGGCTGCGTTGCCTACGTGAGAGGCGCACCGGGGAACCTGGGTGGAATATGGACCAACCATGGCGGTCCGCTTGTCGGACGCGGCCGCGTCTCGCAAATCGTCGTGCCTGGTGACGACCGCAGTCCTATGAGCCAGGCCATCGTTGCGGGACCTTCCTGAGGTCCCGCGTCGCATAGCCCAGTGCCTGCAGCCGTCGCACGGCAGCCGCATAGTCCTGCTCGGAGATCTGCGGCGTCCGCGCCATGATCCATGCATGGTCGCGCCGGCTGCGACCGATGACCGTGATGCTGTAGGCGGGATCCAGATCGACGATCACGTACTCGGCATCGATCGGCCAGACGAATTGCATGTCCCACACCGCGTTGCGGGTTCCGGGCCGCACCCGGCCGACCGGGCGCATCGTCCTGACCGGCGCCTCGAAGCTGCCGTCGCGGTATTCGAAGGTGGTCTGGATCGCGCCGTCGGCGCGCAGGGCGTAAGACTCGCGCGCGTTGAACGCATCGCGCTCGATCAGGGTCGGAATGTTCGCGATCACGTACCAGTCGCCCATGAAGCGATCCAGGTCGACATCGGCCACCGGCGCTATCGTCGGCGGCCGGCTCGAGCAGGCGGCCAATCCCGCGGCCAGCACGAGCGAACCCAGCGTCGCTGCCGCCACCCACTTCCATCGATTCATAGAGCGCTCCGGTGTCCCAGTCCCCGGTATACGCAGCTGCGCGCCCTCTGGATCAGCGCGTCAGGAGGCGAACACCGAGAACCGGCCCTGGATCTCGGCCAGCAGCTTGCTGGCTGCGATGGCCAGCGGCCGGCCGTGGCGCACGATCAGCCGCACCTGCGCCGTCCGGCAAAGAGGATCGGCAAGGTTCAGTGCGACCAGTTCGCCGGATTCGATCTCCGCCGACGCCGCCATGCCGGCGCCGACGAAGGTCAGGCCGTTGGTGGACTTCACGAATCTCTTGAGACTCACCACGGAGTTGCTCCGGAACGAAGGGTGCAGCTTCAGGTGTTCCGCGTACTCGAGCAGTTCGACGACGCGCTCGACGCCATAGCCCGGCGGCATCAGCGCGATCGGGAATCCGACGAGCTGCTTGAGGCGCAGGGCACCGGTGAGCCGGGTCAGCGGGTGGCCCGCCCGGACCAGCACCTGGGTCGGAGCGGCCGCGCTGGCGACGAACTGCAGCAGCGGATCGGGCTGCGGGTTGTAGGCCAGGCCGATGTGGGCCGAATCGTCTGCCAGAGCGCCGATCAGTTCGTTCACGGGCAATGCATCCAGCTCGACCGTGAGCTTCGGATAGGTCTCGCAGAACGGGGCCAGGATCTGCGTCACCAGGCCCTCCACGAAGCCCTCGCTGGCGACGATCCGCACCGTCCCCGTTTCCATCGAGTCGATCGCCTGGAGCCGCTCGACCAGCCGCTCCTGATGCGCCTGGCAGCCTCGCCAGTACTCGAGCAGGTGGTAGGCGTTGTCGGTCGGCACGACGCCGCGGGCCTGCCGCTCGAAGAGTGCGAACCCGACCTCCTCTTCCAGCAGCGCGACCTGGCGCGTGATCACCGACGGTGCCGTGTTGAGGGCATCGGCAGCACCGCGCATGGACCCCCGCACCAGCACTTCCTGGAAGTACCTGAGTCGCTTCTGGTTGATTTCGCGCACCGTGCGGGCCTCCCGTTTGTGTTGCTCAACAGGCAACGCTTACGCCTCGAAATTGCTGTTGCTCGAACGGATGCTACATCAAACAATCGCCTCACCCCCCCAACCCGCCGCCATGCGGCGCTGAACGAAAGAGGATGAAATGCAACGCAGAACCTTCAACGCCTTCGGCCGCCTGATCGCCATGAATGCCGCCCTGCTGGGCATCGCGACGGCGGCGGGCGCCGCCGCTGCGGCGGATGCCTTTCCCTCGAAGCCGGTCACCATGCTCGTTGCCTTCCCTCCGGGCGGGCCGGCGGATGTGCTGGCGCGCGCGATGCAGCCCGAGATGGCCAAGGCCCTCGGGCAGCCTTTCATCATCGAGAACCTTCCGGGCGCCGGCGGTGCGCTGGCGGCACAGCGGCTGCTGAGCCGTCCGGCCGATGGCTACACGCTGATCATGGGTTCGCCCAACGAGGCGATCCTGGCGCCGCTGTCCAACGCATCCGCGAAGTACAAGCCCGAGGAGTTCGCGGTGCTGGCACCGATCTCGACGCACCCGCTGGTGGTCATGGCGCGCAACGACCTCCCCTATTCATCGCTCGAGCAGGTGATCGCCGCCGGCAGGAAGAGCGGCAGCCAGAGCCTCACCTTCGGCAGCCCCGGCCACGGCTCGATGTACCACATCGTCTCGGAGTACATCGCGCAGACGACCGGCGCCAAGCTGCTCCACGTGCCGTACAAGGGCGCCACGCCCATGATGCAGGACCTCGTCGGCCAGCAGATCGACATCACGATCCTGCCGAATCTGGGGGCATCGACGCAACTGCTCGAGAGCCACAAGATCAAGGCGATCGACGTGCTGGACACGCAGCGCATGCCGACCTTGCCCGGGGTGCCCGCCATCACCGAGGGCAAGCTCGCGCAGAAGAAGGAACTGGTCTACGCCGTATGGCTGGCCGTCATGGCCAAGGGCGGCATGCCGGCCGACCGCGCGGACGTGCTGCTCGCGGCCTCGCAGAAAGCCATCGCATCGCCCGAGATGACCAAGGCGCTGGCGCTGTCCGGCGTCGAGGCGATGAAGCCGCAATCGCTTGCCGACTCGGCGAAGTTCTACGCCAACGAGACGGACAAGTTCAGAAAGATGGCGCGCTCCATCCAGCTGACGCCCCAGTGAGCCGGCCGCGCAGCCTTCCCCCCGCCCTCATCATCCGAAAGAACCCCATGAACATCCTCGTCGCCGGTTTCCAGCATGAGACCAACACCTTCGCCCCCACGGTGGCCAGCTACGACAGCTTTGTCCGGGGAGAGGATTTTCCGGGCCTCGTGCGCGGCGAAGCGATGTTCGGACTGCTCAACGTGAACCTGCCCGCCAGCGGCTTCATCAACTTCGTGCGGGCCGAGGGGCACAGCGTCACGCCGGTCATCTGGGCCGGTGCGGGCGCCTCCGCCCATGTGACCACCCACGCGTACGAACTCATCGCGTCCGAGATCGTCGAGGCGGCGAGGAGCGCGTCCTTCGATGCCATCTACCTGGATCTGCATGGCGCGATGGTCGCGCAGCACCTGGACGACGGCGAGGGCGAACTGCTGTCGCGTATCCGGGCCGTCACACGGCCCGGCATGAAGATCGTGGTCTCCCTCGATTCGCATGCCAACGTCACACGACAGATGCTCGGTCTGGCGGATGGCGTGGTCGCCTATCGCACCTATCCGCACATCGACATGGCGGACACGGGCCGGCGCGCCGGCGAACTGCTGCTGGCCTTGATGCGTGCCGAGCACCCCGCTCACCTCGCGATCCGGCGCGTACCCTTCCTGATCCCCGTGAACAGCATGTCGACCATGATGCAGCCCGCGCGCGGTGTCTACGATCTGCTCGAAGAACTCGAGCCCACGGTGCTGTCCCTGTCTTTCGCGCCTGGCTTTCCGGCCGCGGACTTTCCGGAATGCGGCCCGGTGATCTGGGGCTACGGCTTCGACGAAGCACAAACCGAGCGCGCCCTCGACACCCTCTTCGATCGCGTCTGCAAGCCGGAAGCCCAGTGGGCCGTCGAGTTCGAGGAGCCCGACGCCGCGGTGCAGCACGCGATGCAGGTGGCCGCCACCGCGCACCGGCCGGTGATCATCGCCGACACGCAGGACAACCCGGGAGTCGGCGGCGATTCGAACACCACCGGCATGCTGCGCGCCTTGCTGCGCCACGGTGCACAGGACGCCGCGATCGGCTTGATCTGCGATCCGCTGGCCGCGGCGGCGGCGCACGAGGCCGGCGTGGGCGCGACGATCAGCATCGGACTGGGCGGCTGTCCGCAGATCGAAGGCGATCCGCCGCTCCAGGCGAAGTTCCAGGTGGAGGCACTGTCCGACGGGAAGTTCGTCTACGGCGGCCCGATGATGAACGCCAAGGCCAGCGACCTCGGCCCGATGGCTCGCCTGCGCATCGGCGGTGTGCGGATCGCGGTGAGTTCGGCGAAGGCGCAGCTGCTCGACCGGAACATGTACCGGGCGGTCGGCATCGAACCCGAGCGCATGAAGATCCTCGTCAACAAGAGCTCGGTGCATTTCCGAGCCGATTTCGCGCCCATCGCCGAAGAGATCCTGGTCGTGCGCGCTCCGGGGCCCTTCATTGCCGACCCCGCGGATCTGCCGTGGACGAAGCTGGGTCCCGGCATGCGCACGAGGCCCGACGGCCCGGCCTTCGCCGGCGCCGCCGATGTCTATTCCAGGCTCGCCCTGCTTGGAATCGAGCTGCCTCGAGCGGCTGCAGCCGCCGCCTCCTATGCCCCCTTCCGGCAAAGCGGCGACCTGGTGCATCTGTCGGGCCACCTGTCGCGCCACCAGGGGCAAGTACAAACCGGCCGGCTCGGCAGGGACCTGACGACCGAGCAGGGCAAGGAGGCCGCACGCGCGATCGCCATCGATCTGCTGGCCACGCTGCAGGCCGCCATCGGAAACCTCAACGAGGTGACCCGGATCGTCAAGCTCGGCTGCATGGTGAACTCCACCGAGAGCTTCACCGAACAGCACCTGGTGGCGAACGGCGCCAGCGAACTGCTGACCGCGGTCTTCGGTCCGGCGACGGGAATCCATGCACGTTCCGCCTTCGGCGTCGCCCAACTGCCCCTGGGCGCGTGCGTGGAGATCGAGCTCGTCGTCCAGACGGCCGCTGCAGCCGTTACGACCGCTGCGGCGCGTCCGCACCTTCCTTGATCACGCCGTTGACCTCGGCGCCGAAGATCAGCGTGGCAGCGCTGATGTAGAGGAACACCAGGGTGGCCACCAGGCCGGCGAAGCTGCCATAGACCAAGGCGAGCTTGCCGGCGGTGCGCAGCGTATAAGACAGCGTCGCAGCCGCCGCGATCCACAGCGCTGCGCCCACCACGGCGCCGGGGATCACCGTCGACAGCCGCTGCCGAACGTCCGGCAGCCAGCCGTACAGCACCGCATACAGGCAGCTCAGCACGAGAAAAGCCGAGCCGTAGCGAACGCTGTTGCGCAGCCACGGAAGTTCCGGGCCCACGCCCACCTTCGCTTCCAGCACCCGCCACACCACCGGCAAGACGATCACCGAGCTGAAGACGACGAGCACACCGGCACCGACGATCACGGTGAACAGGGTGACCTTGATGCGCGCCTTCCAGAAAGGGAGGCCGCGCTGGATGCCATACGAGCGATTGAGGGCCGTACGCACGGCCTGCAGTCCCGAGGAAGCGGTCCAGAGCGTGGCGATGAAACCCACCGCCAGCAAGGCCTGGTTGCGTTGGGCGAGCACCTGGTCGATCACCGGCTGCACCGCATCTCGCACCACCTGCGGCGCGAACTCCATGACACGGCCAGCCAGGGCCGCCGCATCACCGGGTTGGCCGAAGAATCCAGCGGCAGCGGACACCAGGATCAGCAGCGGAAACATCGCCAGCACAGACGAGAACGCGAGGCTGCCGGCCTGATTCGCGCTCTGGTGCAGGATGTAGTTGCGCAGGGCCCGCAGAAGGACGCCATTGCCGAGTCGGCCGTGGCCTGTCGCCATGTCATCTCCCAGGGTGGGGACTGCTTCGTCGAAGCGTCTCAAGGAAGACATTGGGCATCGGCCGAACGCCACGCGAGGTCATCGCAGGCATGGACTGGCTGTCAGCCGATGCCTCTAAACCATCACTCCCTCGGGGACCGTGACGGAATGCCCAGGAAGCCGCTCGCGTGTCCGCCGTGCCGGCCATCGAGTGGCCCTGGCCGCGCTATCATCCGACGCACTTCGGCGTGGGCTCGTTCTCGTGGCCACACCTGAGGCGCGTCAACGGCCTGGCGTGCACACCCCCACGGTCTTCCGTGGGTCGCCGGCGGCACTCTCGGGTGCGCCCCTCTCTGCAGCCGCAGCACTCCAAGACGAAAGCATGGCCAAGGTACTTCGAACGTGGACATTCTGGATCAAGGCGGCGCTCGAAGGCGAGTGCCGCGAGTATCTCGAGCAGCATGTCTTGAGCGGCTTGCGGGTGCAGCCTGGCAATCTGCGTGCATCCGCGCTCTTTCGCGGGCTCGGCGACGGCACGGCCCAAGTGGTGGTGGCTTCGGTCTGGGAGTCCATGGACTGCATCCGCGCCTACGATGGCGGTGCCACCTCGCGGCCCGCGATCCCTCCGGACATCCGCTCGAAGATCCTCGATCGCGATTCCAGGCTTCGCTATTTCGCGATCGATTCACTCGATGACATCGTCCCGGCCAAGCTCTGGGACGATGCAATGGAAACGGATTCCCCGGCTCAGCCCGGGTGACGGTGCGATCTACCGGCAGCTGAAGCTCTCGGCCTTCTCGACGTCGCCGCTGCCCTTGTAGCGTGCCACCTTCGGATAGGCGCACAACGGACGGGTGCGATCGACCGCCCAGCCGGCCGGCAAGTCCGCATTCACGCCGCCGGCATTGCCCGTGCCGCGCGCCGAGGCCACGACCGATTCCGCTGGCTGGCCCTTCTCGACCCAGTTGACGAGCGGCGTGAGCATGTCGAACTGGTCGACGGCCGGTCCACCGCCGCAATGGTTCATGCCGGGCACGCGGTAGAAGCGCGCGAAGTTCGAGGCATCGCCCCCGTTGGCCGCGGCCAGCGCGTCGTACCACTGTTGGGTGTCGTCGCTCGAGAAGATCGGATCGCTGGTGCCGTGGTAGGCCATCACCTTCGCGCCACGCTTCTTCAGGCGGCTCAGATCGGTGGAATTCGGCGGGGTCATGAACGACAGCGAGGACTCGGTGTACAGCACGCTCGTCGCCGTGATCTTCGCGAGGATCGAATCGATGCTGGTGGTCAGCGTGAAGCTGGGGCCATTGAAGCCGGCCTGGGTCTCCGGCGGCACCTGCCAGATGAAGCCCACCGCACCCGAGTCGAGGTTCAGCGAATTGGAGAATTTCCAGCTCGCCCATCCATTGGTTCCCAAGCCGGCGTCATACGGGAAGCTGGTGTAGAACTTCTGCCCATGGCCATCGAGCGCACCGGCAAAGAGTTGCCCGATGCGCTGCTTCTGATCTGCGGACAGGCAGCTGCCGTCGCGCGCGCCGCTGCAAGTCGGCACATCCCGATCGAGATCGAAGGCGGCCTGGCATGCGCCGGTGTCCTGCACGAGTCCATCGGTCGCGCCATCGAGCGCGTCGCACCTGGCCAGCACCGCTTGCGAGACCAGGGTTCGCTCGGCCTGCGTGAAGCCGGTGCCTGGGCTGCCCGGCGTCGTCGCCAAGGCGTTGTAGTTCTGGGCGCCGACGATGTTCGCCGCGGCCGCCAGAGGCAGGCGAAAGCCCGGGTTTCCGACCAGGAAACCGTCGTAGTCGTCGGGGTAGCGCGACATCGCGACCATGGTGTGTCGGCCCCCGTTGGAGCAGCCGCCGAAATAGGAACGCTCCGGGCCCTTGCCGTAGCCCGAGGCGATCAGTGCCTTCGCCATCGGCGTGAGCTTGGCCACCGCCTGATAGCCGTAGTCCAGGCGCGCCTGCGGGTCGATGCCGAAGAACGGGGTCGGTGCCTGATGCCCGGCATCGGAGCTGATCACCGCGAAGCCCATGTTCAGCGCGTTGTCCAGACTGCCGCCGCCACCGACTGCGCCGGTCGCGGTCGCGACGCTGCCGTCGACACCGCCGTTGGCCTGGTAGAAGAAGCGCCCGTTCCAGTTCACCGGCAGGCGCATCTCGAATCCGATGGCATAGCTCTGGCCGTCGACGGGGCCGGTGCGCGAATACATCGACCCGCGCACCTGACAGTGCGCCCCCACGGGCTTGCCTGCCACGGCGAGCGTACCGGCGGCGATCGGATTGGCCGCGGTGACGGTGGTGTTGGCGAAGCTGAAGCCGGCGAGCGATGCGCAATCGCCGAGCGTCGCGCCGGTCGCCGCCGCGAGGACCGGCAGTGTCTCGACCGGCGTCGTCGGCCCCGCCGGCGGGGCGACCTGGCTGCTCGACCCGCCCTGGGGCGCGCTGGTCGACGAGGTGCCCGTCGTCGACGCGCCGTTCGAGGCGACTGGCGGGATGAACCCGCTGCTGCCTCCGCCGCCGCAGGCGGCAGCCAGACAGCTGACGAGGATCAGGGCTATGGATGTTCTCATGCATGTCTCCTTCGACGTCGGAACGCGCCGTGCTCGTGAATCTATTTAATTATCTTTAGTAACCATATATGGTTTTCCACTAGCTATTGGCTGATGCAATGAAGCGCCAAGAGTCATCATGCTTCAGTCGATGAAGTACCTTGGGACAGCCTGACAATCGGAGCGATGTCGAAATCCGCTCCACCCGATGCCACGCCCATGGGCCGGCTCAGCGAAGCCTCACTCCACCTGGTGCTCGGCTATCAGCTGGCCCAGGCGACCATCGTGACCAACGCGGTCTTCGCGCAGCAGGTGGGCGAGCCCTTCGAGCTTCGCCCGGTCGAGTACACGGTCCTGACCCTGGTCCACGAGAACCCGGACGTCTCGGCCACCCGCCTGGCGAAGGCGCTGGCGGTCTCGGCACCGAACATCGCGGCGTGGGTGGATCGGCTTGAAACGCGGGGCTTGGTCCGGCGAAGCCCGCATGCGACCGACCGGAGGGCGCAGCACCTGCGCGTGACCGCGGAAGGCGCCCGGTTGGCGAACCGGGCCACACGCGCCGTGCTCGACGGTGAAGCCGGCGCGCTCGGCGCGCTCAGCAAGGGCGAGCGCATGATCCTGATCGAGCTGCTTCACAAGGTCGCCGGCAAGCGCGGCGCCTGAGGGGTGCCTGAGCGGTGCCTCAGCGCGGACGAATGTTCTGGTTCACCCGGAACAGGTTGTCCGGATCGTAGCGGCGCTTCACCTCGACCAGGCGGGCGTAGTTGCCGCGGTAGGACGCGCGGATGCGTTCCTCGCCCTCGTCCATCATCATGTTCACGTAGGCGCCGCCCGCCGAGTGCGGATGGAGGGCCTCCCAGTAGCGCTTGGTCCAATCGGTGATCGCGGCACGCTCTTGCGCGTCCGGACTCACGCCGACGATGACTTCAGCCCAGCGGGCGTCGCGGTACGCGAAAGCCGTGTCGGCCGGGGCGACGCGGTGCGCCGCACCGTCGATCGGGTACAGGTGCATGGTGGACTGCATCGTGGGCATGCGGGCCGCAAAACCTTCGTGCGCCTTGATCGCCGCATCCGACAGTTCGTTCACGAAGTCGGCGCGCCAGTACCACTGATGCCCTGGCGGATAGAGGGCATCGAATGCACCCTGCAATGCCGGCAAGGGCATGGGCTGCACTCCGTGCAGCAGAGGCTCGGAGAACGCGCGCACTGGTTCGAAGGCCGCATCGGCCCCCTCGAGCGGGCCGGTGTAGCACCACACCACGCCGCACACCGCCTGGCCGCGGAGTTCGGCCGGGTAAGGGTCCACCGGCGGCACGGTGAGAAAGGCTAAGAATCCGTTCAGGTCTTCCGGCGCTGCGACGATGAAGTCGCGATACCAGCGCATCACCTCGCCGGCCTTCTCCAGCGGCCAGAAAGTCGGCCCGGCCACCACGGTGGAGATCGGGTGCAGGCGGAACAGGAAGGACGTCACCACGCCGAAGTTGCCCCCGCCCCCACGAAGGCCCCAGAACAGATCCGCGTTCTCGTCGGCACTCGCGCTGACCAGCCGGCCATCGGCGAGCACCACGTCCGCCTGCAGCAGGTTGTCGACGGTCAGCCCGCACTTGCGCGTGAGGTGGCCGAGGCCGCCGCCGAGAGTCAGGCCACCGACGCCGGTACTGCCGATGATGCCGCTCGGCGTGGCCATGCCGAAGGCATGGGTCGCATGGTCCACGTCGCCCCAGGTACAGCCGCCCTCGACCCGCACGCTGCGGGCCTGGGCGTCGACGCGGATCCCCTTGAGGCCCGACAGGTCGATCACCAGGCCGTCGTCGCAGGTCCCGAGGCCGCCGCCGTTGTGGCCGCCGCCCCGCACGGCCAGCAGCAGCGAATGCTCGCGAGCGAAATCGACGCTCCGGATCACGTCGGCCACATCGCGGCATTGCACGATGAACTTCGGGAAGCGATCGATCATCGCGTTGTAGACCCGGCGCGAATCGTCGTAGCCGGCCTCGCCGGCCTGAACGACGCGACCCCGCAAGGAGGCAGCAAACTGGGCAAGGGTGTCTGAAGTCAACATGGCGCTTCTCCTGCAGGTGGTGCGTCCGACCGAACGCGGATCGACACTGCAGTTGTACGCATCCACCCGACGGCGCGACATAGTCAGATCTGACTACCCGCCCTCCACGCTCCCTCGGCTAGGCGGCCGCGGCAAGAACCAACTCGGGACGCACCTGGGACACCTCGATGATCACGTCGGCCGGGAGATTGGCCCGGCGGGCCGCCTCTCGGATGGCCTCGGGGTCCTTCGCTTCGTAGAGGCAATAGGACTTGCGCTTGTCCGCGCTCAGGAAAGAGAACAACCAGTTGACGCCGATGTCACCATTGATCTTCGACACCGCCGAGACACCGTCGACGGTGAGCTCGAGCTTTTCCGCATAGTTGCGCTCGATGAGAAACAGCGGCATGGGCGCCTCCTTGATCTGGTCCGCAATCGAAAATGCTGGCTGCAAGCCACTCTACTCCTTCAGCAAGCCCTCGCGGCGCGCGAAGGCTGCGGCCTCGGTCCGGTTGGCGGTGTAGGTCTTTTCAAGAATGCTGCGCACGTGGTTGGCCACCGTGTTCGGGCTGATGGTCAGGATCTGGCCGATCTCGCGGTTGTTGCGTCCGATCGCCATCAGGCGCAGCACATCGGCTTCACGCTCCGTCAGGCCCCCGGGCAGCGAGGGCGCCGGCGCACCGACGGCCTCGGCCAGCGCCTCGATGCGGGGCGCCAGGCTGTTCATGCCCAGCGCCTTGGCCTCTTCCAGCGCGCCCGCAAGCAGCGACCGGGCCCGATCGAGGTCGCCCGCCAGCGCGCGCCGATGCAGCATCGCGGCGTACTCATGGCGGCTGTGCGCCAGCCACACGCGCGATCCGGTCTGGAGATCCATCGCCAGGGCGGCCTCGAAATGTCGCTGGGCGACCACCCATTGCCGCGTCACCGCCGCCAGGCTGCCGAGCAAGCGGTCGGCCGAGCCCAGGCAAGGCCCGCCCGAGTCGGCCACCAGATTGGCCCCGGCATGGCCTCTGAACAGCGAATACAGCAAGGGTGCGCGTGCGGTATCGCCCAGATAGACACACACCTCCGCCGCGAACATCAGGACCGTCATGGTGCTGGCGTCCCTGGGCGGGGCCGCACGGCTCCATGGGAGACCCAGGTACTGCGCTTCGGCTTCGGCCCGCATGTCCAGCTCGGCGTACAACAACGCCAGCCCCGGCGCCCAGGTCTGCGCCTGGGGGGTGGTCCGGACGAAGTGCTCCAGCACCGGCATGGTCTCGCGCAGGCGGCCCTGCTCGCGCCGAAGGCAGAACATCTGCATGCCGTAGACGCCGACCGCCCGCTCCTCGGCCACGCGCTGTCCGACCTGCAAGGCCCGGGTGGCGCTGGCTTCGGCGTCCGCGAAACGTCCTTCGTTGATCGCGACCACGCCCTCGACGCAGTGGCTGATGGCCTGGTAGTGCAGCCAGCCGGTGCGCTCCACCAACGCGAGTCCCTCGCCCCTGACCCGGGCCAGCGACACGGCATCGCCAAGCCGGATCAGATCGAAGAGGTAGTACGGCAGCACGACGGCGACGAACTGCTCGTTGGCGAGCGACTGCGCGATGCCCCACGCTTCCTTCGCGGCTGCCAGGCGCTCGCCCAGCAGTTCGGGCCAATAGACCGCCGATGCGAGCGCGGCCAGCGCCATCCCGAGGCCACGCACATCGCCGGTCTTGCGCGCCAGCGCCACAGCGCGGCGATGGGCGTCCTTGGCCTCCTCGGAGCGGTCGCAGTAGACGTACGCCCGACACAGGCGGGCCAGCAACTCCACGCGCAGCGCATCGTCGGTTCGATGCTGCGCGATGGCCTCCAGCAGCATCGCCACGGCCGGCTCACCCGAACGGGTGGCCGCGGCCGTACTGGCTTCGAAGCCCATGGCGGCCCGCGCGAAGAGGAGATGCATGCCCTGCTGGCGCGCCAGTTCGGCCGCTTCGGCATAGGCCGCACTCGCCAGCTCGCCGGCCCCGAGCAGCACCTCCACCTCCCCGAGATGGATCAGCAGCTCGCAGCGCTCGGACAGGTCCCGGGCGAAGTGCAGGCGCTGCAGGTGAAGGGCCAGGCGGTACAGGCGCAAGGCCTCCTCCAGGGCCAGCACGCGTGACGCATAGCGCGCCGACTCCTTCGCGTAGGCCAGCGCCTTGGCTGCGGCTTCGCCCGACCCCGCCTCGCTGAAATGGTAGGCGAGCTGCGACAGCGCCGTGGGATCGTCGCCCCCCGGACGGCGCTCGAGCAACTCGCCGATCCGCAAGTGCAGCCGGGCCCGACGCAAGCCCAGGATCTCGTCGTAGATGCATTCGCGGATCAGGGTATGGCTGAAGCGGAACTGATTCGCCTGCGCCGCCTGTTCGACCAGGCGCACGGCCAGTGCTTCCTCGAGAGCTTCCAGCAGTTCGTCCTCGGACCGGTCCACCGCCAGTTGCGCCAGCAGCTCGAGGTCGAAGGTCCGGCCGATGCAGGACGCGATCGAGAGCACCCCATAGGTGGCCATCGAGAGGCGGTTCAGACGCCTGCCGATCACTTCGCGCACACCGGCCGGTATCTTGGTCAGCAGGCCCGCCACGTCGGCCAGGGCGCCTGGCAGATGTCTGGGGTCGATTTCCATCATCAGGCGCAGCGTCTCCTCGAGGAAGAGCGGATGTCCTTCGGTCCGCGCATGGATCGCATTGACCAGATGGCCGCTCGCAGCGCCACCTCCCACTGCCTGGATGAAGGTCTCCGTCTCGCGCTCGCTCAGGCCCGCGAGCTCGATCCGGCTGAACGCGGACGAGCGGCCGAGTTCAGCCAGGGTCTCGGTCAGCGGATGCTGCCGCGAGAGTTCCGCCTCGCGGTAGGTTCCGACCATCAAGACCGCGCTGTCTTCCAGCTCCGCCGCCAGAAATGCAAGCAGGCGCAGCGACGTGGGATCGGCCCAATGCAGGTCCTCGAAGATCAGGACCTGCAGGGTCCGTTGCGCGGCGCGCCGCCAGAACCCGGCGATCGCATCGAACAAGCGGAAGCGGGACTGCGCGGTGTCAAGGGTTCCGCTGTCCGGCGGCAGCGTCGGCGGCGCGAAGGCTTCGCCGACCTCGGGAACGACACTCGCGATCTCGGCCAGGCCCGTGCCGAAGGTGCGCGCCGGATCGGGGTCCCCACTGCTGCGCAGGTAGTGGCGGATCAACTGCCGCCACGGCCAATAGGGCGGTGCGCCCGGCTCCTCGAGGCAGCGCCCCCATAGCACGGGGACGCCATCGCGTTCTGCCCGCGCGGCCAACTCCTGCGCCAGGCGCGTCTTGCCCATGCCTCCCGACCCGGACAGCAGCACCACCCGTCCGCGACCCTGGCGCGCGCTGTCGAGCACGCCAAGCAGCTGCGTCAATTCCTGCTGGCGCCCCACGAACACGCCGGAGGGACGCGCCGCCGCGGCGCGGGAGACGGTGGGGCCAGGCCGCGCGGAGGCGTTGCCGGACGCGTCGGCTTGCTCGATGGCGAAGGCACGAACCGGAACGGCGATGTTCTTGAGATGGCGCTCCCCGCGATCCACGAAGGTCACGCCGCCCAGGCTCCTGACGACGCCACGCACGGCGTCCGACACGATGATCCCTCCGGGTTCCGCCAAGGCCTGGAGCCGGGCCGCGACATTGACGCCGTCGCCATACACCGAGCCGTCCGGCTTCTCGATCACCTCGCCGAGATGCACACCGATGCGGAATCGCATGGCCAGCCGGTCGTCAGGCGCTTCCCGGGCCGCCGCATGGAGGGCTCGCTGGATCGCCAGAGATGCCGTGACAGCGCCCGTCGCCGTTTCGAAAACCGCCAGCACCGAATCGCCGGCCATGTCGATGACGCGGCCCTGGTGGGTCTCGATGTGCGCCCCGAACACGCGGCGCGCCGCGTCGAGTGCCGTGACGGTGGCATCCTCGTCGACGGCCATGAGGCGCGAGAACCCGGCGGCGTCAGCCGCGAGGATCGCCGTGAGCCTGTGTTTGACGCTCGTTTCGTTCACCGGCAGCAGTCCCTGGTGGGCAGGCGCAAGGCCAGCCGGCCAGTATCCGTGCCAGTCTGCGTCAGGTCAACGCGCAGCCAGCAGAACGCCGAGCTGCGAGGCCGTGTAGGACGGTCGAGTCATCGGCTCTATCCCGTTTGCCCGCTTGAAGTCCCTGCGCATCCTGGCTACCGTGGTGACGCGCCGGCCGAGGCGCCGCGCGGAACAGATCGGGAATCCGAATGGGAGGGCCCATGAACTCCGATGCAGGCAAGGACGCAAACCCCGTCGGCTATCACATCACCGGGCCGCGGGGCTGGGTGTTCGTGCTGACGCGCGAGGAGGTCGAGCCGGCGTGCGAGGCGCTTTGCAAGATCACGGGCGATCTCACCGACGACTGCGTGGCCCGCGAGGGTCGGCAGCTCGATCGGCCGGCTTCAGGGGCGGAGGCCGACACGCCCGGGGCGTTCAAGCCGGATACCCGCGCCTTCAGGCGAAGGCACCTGCTGATCGCCGCCGGCGTCGGTGCAGGCGTCGTCATCCTGGCCGTTGCACCGGTGATCTCCGACCGCTATGCGCACATCACCTCCGCGGTCACCCCGTCGGACATCTTCACCCGGGCCTGCGCGCCCGATCGCTTCGAGGTCGGCAACCTGACGGATCGGATGGAGGGCGACTACCGCGTACTCGCCGGAAGCATCCGGAACGGCAACCCGATCGCCTGCGGCGTGCAGATCGCCGTCGACGTCCACGACGCCGGCGGGCAGCTGGTGGCCAGCGAGAAGCCCTGGCCTTTCAGCGTGCGCAATCTGGCTCCCGGGTCCACGGAGGAATTTCAGACGACGCTGCGACCCGAGATCGCGAGCCGGGGCGCCACCTATGCGGTGAGGCCGGTCGATACGCGGGTCTGGCCGTCCAGGTGACGAGCCTTCACCCGCGGACGCGGCAGCGGCTACTGAGGAACGACCCGCGCGCCTTCGCCATTGCCCTGGATGAAGACGCGCTGGCCGACCTGCAGGCCCGGCGTCACCGGCTGGGTCACGACCACCAGCACGCCGGACTGGGTCCGGACGAAGATCTGCTGGCCCTGGACCGGGCGGTCGTAGCGGCGGGCCACTTGCGAGCCGGCCACGGTGCCGCCGATGGCGCCGACCACCATCGCCACGTCGCGGCCGGTGCCGCCGCCGATCAGGCTGCCGAGGCCGACGCCGGCGAGGCCGCCCAGCACGGCGCCGACGCCAGCGTGGCTGTCGGAATCGATCGAGGCCGGCTGGATCTGTTCGATCCTGCCCATGCGGATCTCGGGCGGTGCCGAAGCCGGTGTCGCGCAAGCGGCGAGCACGAGGGCCATCAGGATGCCAGCGAGGCGGGTCAGCAAATTGACTGTCATGGGATCTCCTCAATCGATGTTGGAAGGCGGCTGTTCAGGGTTTTATTCTGCGCTCACATCGGCCTGCGGGCCGAGCATGCCTTCGCCGTGGCCCCGGCGCCACCTTCCGTTTGGGCAGTAGACGCGCGCGTCGAGAACGGTGTAGGCCTCCTCGAGAACAGGAGATTACGCTGGAGACCACGGATGCACCAGCCTGGGCGCAGCGGACACGCAACGGTCGCACGTGCATTTGTGCCGCGCCGGGACGTGGATTTTCGGTCGGGACGATCCCCGGCCGGAAGCTCCGCAAGAATACCGGGGGTCCCTCCAGCCGACTGAGCCCCCTTGCCCCACTTCTCTTCCACACTTCGCCCAGATCTCGACGGGGACCGTCTTTCCAGCGAAGCAGCCCGCAGCGCCCCCAGGGAGGTGACGGCGACCCCCGTGCGATTCGATGCCTGGACGGGTCTCGACGCCGACCTGATGGCGCCGGCGCGACTGGAAGCCGTCCACCGGTCGCTCTTCGACAGCTTCCTCGAGGACACCGTCTTCCGTCAGCTTCTCAGCGCGGGCATGATGGTGCTGCTCGCGGTCTTCTGCTGGCGCTATGAGTCGTCCGGCCTCCTGATCGTGTGGCTCCTGATCGGCCTGGGCACCGTGAGCTATCGCTCGTGGTGCGAGCGCGCATACCGGATCGCGACGGCACGGCGGCGGGATACCCTGGACAACCGGGTCGGCTTCGTTCGCCGCATGGAGCCCGTCTACATGCTCCAGGGTACCGTCTGGGGCGCGTCGCTGCTGTTCTTCTTCGACCGCATCGAGCCCTACAACCAGCTCGCGTGCTGGCTGATCATCGCCTGCGTGGCATCCGCTCCACTCACCAGCGTGGCGCTGGTGCCACGGCTGCTGCGTGCGTACACGAACCTGCTCTTCGCCGTCCTGCTCGCCTGCCTGGCCGTGACGATCGCCCTCAAGCCGGGCCCGGTTCGGGACATGAACCTGCTGTTCCTGGTGCTGCCCGTCCTGCACTGGTGCCTGCTGGCCCGCTATGGCCGCTTCATCTTCCGTCGGCAGGCGAACCAGTTCGGCGACCAGTACGACCTGGCGCTCCGGGAGCAGGAAGCCCAGGCGGTGATCCGCATGAAGAATCGCTTCCTCGCGGCAGCCGCGCACGATCTGCGCCAGCCGGTGAGCGCGCTGTCGCTGTACACCGAGTTCCTGCTGGAAAACCCTGAGTCGCACCTGGAACTGGCACCCAAGATCGCCAGCGCCACGCTGGCGGTGAAGAATCTCTTCGAATCGCTCTTCGACCTCGCCTCCCTGGACAGCGGCCAGATCTCCCTCCACGTTGAAAAGGTTGAACTCAGGGCCGTGCTGGAAGGACTGCGCGTGCAGTTCGAGCCGCTCGCCGCGGCGAGCCAGGTCGAGTTGCGCGTCTGCCATTCGGATCTCACCATCGCCACCGACGTGGTCCGCCTGCGAAGGATGGTGGGGAACGTGCTGTCGAACGCGATCAAGTTCAGCCCGCCCGGGAAGAAAGTGCTTCTCGCCGCACGCGCGCACGGGGGCCGGGCGCGGATCGAGGTGTGGGACCAGGGACACGGCATCCGGCCCGACGAACTCGGCAAGATCTTCGAGGAGTTCTACCGGGCAGACCGCGCCGACCTTCCGACCGTGGACGGTGTCGGCTTGGGGCTGTCGATCGTCTCCAGGCTGTCGCGCATCCTGAAGACGCGCATCCGCGTCGACTCCCGCGTGAACCGGGGCACCCGCTTTCGACTGGAACTCTGCGACCTGCACGTCGGCCACGCCCGGCCCATGGCCTCGCGCGACGTCGGCTGAGTCGCTGTCACGGTGCGGCACGCGTGGCGCGACTGATCGCGCCACGGCTGCAGATCAGCATGGATCAACAATCATTGTATTGTTAACAATGCTAATGTAGGATACGATAAGGCATCCACATCGGAGGAACGAAGTCATGACCAGTGCAGCGCTGATGCCGCGTACGGCTGAGGCACCATCGAACAAGCAGCGTCTTTTCGTTCGCTACTTCACGGCGATCCTCATCGACCTCGTGGTCCTGAACCTGTTCGTCGAGCATTCGGACAACGTGCGGATCGACTCATTCAGCACCTCGTTGCTGGCTGCCGTTCTGCTGCAGGTGCTGATGCAGCTGACGATCGCTGTCGAGCAGCGGGTCGCGGCGGTCTTCAAGGTGAATCCCGGCGGCCTCATGACCTTCCTTCGCTTCTTCTGTGCCTGGCTGGTGCTGTTCGGGTCGAAGTTCGTGATCCTGGAAGCACTCAGTTTCGCCTTCGGAGACAAGGTTCGATTCGAGGGTGCGTTCAACGGGATCGTGGCGCTTGTCGCCGTGATCGTCACGATGCTGGTTGCAGAAGAAGGCATGGTCCTGGTCTTTCGGAGGCTTGGGAACAAGTCCGATTGAGTCCAGCGCCTCTGTTCCGGGCCAGAATTGCCCGGCAAACGGGATCAGCCCCCCTTCGGAAGAGGAAAGCAAACCATGCCTACGCCCCATGAAGTCAACGCCGATCTGGAACAGCGCCTGTCCAGGAAGCTGCTCGATGTCTTCATCCGGGCCGGCCTGATCCTGGCCTTGACCCTGCTGTGCTACAGGATCTTTTCGCCGTTCCTGTCGTTGATGGTCTGGGCCTTGATCCTGGCCGTCATCCTTTATCCGTTGCACCAGAAGCTCGCCGGGAGCCTCGGGGGCAAGCAAGGGCTCGCGGCCACGCTGCTGGTGCTTGCCGGCATCGTGCTGGTCGTCGTGCCCACCGGCGTGCTGCTGGCCTCCATGGGCGATTCGATTCATGAACTGATCGCCAGCGTGCGCGACGACACCCTGCAGGTTCCCGCGCCCCCACCCGGCGTGGCCGAGTGGCCGGTTGTCGGGACCGCGATCCACGGCCTGTGGTCGCAGGCCCATGAAGATCTGCCGAGTGTCGTCCAGCGCATGCAGCCGCAGGTCGGCGACTTGGCCCGGAACGCGCTGGAGATGGTGGCGAACATCGCCGGCACGGTGCTGCTGTTCCTGGCGTCATTCATCATCGCCGGGATCATCATGGCCTTCGGCCAGTCCGGCGCCGCGAGCACCCGGAGGATCTTCGACCGCATCGTGGGCCCGCTGCGCGGTGAAGGCTTTGCAAGACTCTCGACCGCCACCATCCGCGCGGTGGCCCTTGGCGTCCTCGGTGTCGCCTTCATTCAAGCCATCGTGGTCGGCCTCGTCATGATCGTCGCCGGGGTTCCGTTCGCAGGCGTCCTGGCCATGGTCGTGCTGGTGCTGGGTGTCGCGCAGGCGCCCGCGGTCATCGTCACCTTGCCGGTCATCGCCTGGATCTGGATGAGCGGCGAGTACGGCACGGCGTCGGCCGTCCTCTTCAGCGTGCTGCTGTTCGTGGCGGGGATGCTCGACAACGTGCTGAAGCCGCTGCTGCTGGGCCGCGGTGTCGATGCGCCGATGCCGGTCATCCTGCTGGGAGCGCTGGGCGGCCTGGCAGGTGCCGGCATCGTCGGAATGTTCGTCGGCGCGACCCTGTTGGCCCTGGGTTATCAGATCTTCATGTGGTGGGTTGCAAGCTCGCCGGACGCCGTGCCGGCGGAAAGTAGCTCGCCCGGTGCCGACTGAGCCCGTCAACGGCGGATCGATGGTCAGCTTCGTTCTGCCGGCGCTGGCGCTGGCCGGCGCATTGCTGCTCGGCGCCTGCACGACCGTGGGGCCCGAGTTCCAGCGTCCCGCGGTGCCTTGGCTTTCCGACTGGAAGGGTGGCTCGCTCGAGGCCGCGGCCACCGACCCGCGCCTTGCGAGCGGCGTACAGCTTCAGAGCTGGTGGCGAAGCTTCAACGACCCCGTGCTCGATCAGCTGATCGCCGAGGCCCAGCGTGTGAATCCCGGCGTACGCACCGCCGGCATGCGCATCATGGAGGCGCGCGCGCAACTCGGAATCGCAGGCAGCACGCTGTATCCCCAGGTGCAGCAGGCCACCGGCGAACTGTTGAACGTCGGCACAAGGCGAGCTGGAGGGCCGGACAGCAGCGCTGCATCGTTCGGCCTGGGTGCGCGCATCAGCTGGGAACTCGACTTCTGGGGCAAGTTCCGGCGCAGCATCGAAGCCGCGGACGCCGGCTACCTCGCCAGCATCGCGCAGTACGACGACCTGCAGGTGCTGATGGCGGCACAGGTGGCGGGGCTCTACGCCGCGATCCGCACTGTGGAGGTACGGCTGCGAATCGCCCGCGAGAACGCCGCGATCCAGAAGCGCAGCCTCGACATCACCGAGTTGCTGTTCAAGAGCGGCGGCGACTCCGAGCTGGATGTGCAACAGGCCAAGGCCCAGTACCTGGGCACCCTGGCCACGATTCCTCAGCTGGAGATCGCCCTGCGCCAGAACCAGAATGCGCTGAGCACCTTGCTGGCCCGCCCGCCCGGGCCGCTGCCCGAGATGGCCGTGGGCAAGGCGTCGATTCCGCAGGCCGGGCTGGAGGTGATCGTCGACCTTCCGGCCGATCTGCTGCGCCGCCGTCCGGATGTCAGGGCCGTGGAAATGCAGCTGGCCGCCCAGTCGGCCTTGATCGGCGTGAGCGTCGCCGATCTCTATCCATCCATCTCGCTGCTGGGGTCCCTGGGCTTGTCGACCACTTCGTTGAGCGGGGCGCCCAATGCCTTGAACTGGGCGGTGGGACCGGGCCTGGTCTGGAACGTCTTCGATCATGGCCGTCTCACCAACACCGTGCTGGTCCAGGATGCGCGGTTCCAGCAGATTCATGAACAGTATCAGGGGGTCGTCCTCAGCGCGGCGCGCGAGGTCGACGACGCGGCCGTGAGCTTCGCCAGGACGAAGGAGCAGATCGTGCTGCTTGCTGAATCGGTGAAGGCCGCGCAGCGCTCGCTGGAGATCGCGACCCTCCAGTATCGCGAAGGGCTGACCGACTTCCAGCGCGTCCTCGACTCGCAGCGGACTTTCTTCAGCCAGCAGGAACTGCTCGTGACCACGCGCGGCGGCCTGGCGCAAAGCCTGATTGCCATCTACAAGGGCATGGGCGGCGGTTGGGAGGAGGCGCGCAGCCGGCCGGTGCTGGATGACGCGACCCGCGAGACCATGGGCTTGCGCAGCGACTGGAAAGACCTGCTGGCCGCCCCCCTGCCCGCCCCCGGCCCCGACGCGACATCCACCTCTGCTGGAACCCCACGACCATGAGTCCAGAACCTGTCTCCGCGGCACCATCGCCGCCACCCGGCAAAGGCAAGGGCGCCCGCCTGGGTGCCTTCATCGTGCTGGCACTGATCCTCATCAGCCTGCTCTGGTACTTCGTCTCGGACCGACTGACCCCGTACACCAACCAGGCCCGGGTGCAGGCCTTCGTGTTGCCGGTGGCGGCCGAGGTCACGGGCAAGGTTCTGAAGGTGTACGTCAAGAACAACGACGAAGTGCAAGGCGGCGCCCCGCTGTTCGACATCGACCCGAGCTCGTACCGCATCGCGCTGCAGCGCAGCCGTTCGGACTACGAGTCGGTGCGGCGTTCGGTGAATGCCTCCACCTCGGGCGTGGAGGCGGCGAGGGCCAGCCTGCAGGCGACCGTGGCCAACCATGTCTATGCCCGCCAGGATGCAAGCCGGCTGGAGCAGATCTTCAAGGAGGACCCCGGCGCGATCTCGGTTCGCCGCGTAGAAACCGCGCAGGCCAGCCTCATCAAGGCCCAGAGCCAGGTGAAGGCGGCGGAGGCCGACCTGCGACGCGCCCAGGAGACCGCGGGTGACAGCGGTGAAGCCAACGCGCAGTTGATCAGTGCCCGCTCGGCGATCGAGAAGGCCGAACTCGACCTCCAGCGCACCCGCGTGGTCGCACCCGCCCGCGGCCGGGTCACCGACCTGCGCACGGATGCCGGCCAGTTCGCGCAGGCCGGCACGCCCG
>NZ_JASZYT010000012.1 GCF_030316765.1 Variovorax saccharolyticus | reverse complement strand
GCTGCGGGAGATCTCCATCGTCGGGCACACCGATCCGATCGGCAGCGCCGAATTCAACCAGCGCCTGTCCGTGGCACGGGCCAACTCGGTGCGCGACTACCTGGTCAGCCAGGGTGTGCCGGCCAACATCATCCGGGCCGAAGGCCGTGGCTTCAACGAGCTGAAGGTCACCGAAGCCGATTGCAGGGCCCAGGGCAAGGCGAGGAACCGCACCGCGCTGATCGCCTGCTTCGAGCCGAACCGGCGCGTGGACATCCGCGCCACCGGCGAGCAGGGCGGCTAGCGCCAAGATCACTCAATTGCTCGGACAGGAATGAGAAACGGTGAGCTTCTTCCCTGTACGAAGTCAAGCGCGTTAGCCAGAGAGGGTCCGGTAGGCGCAAGCGCGAGGATATGCCGTTCGCCGGCGGCGAACCCAAGGGTTTGTATGCCGCGCGCTTCGCCTTGCCGGATGTCATCTTGCGACAGCCGGGGAGGTCATTTTGACGACCGCAGCGATAGTCGATCCGGAGCTTCGAATTCTTCTTGTGGAGGGAACCTGGGCTGACGGCGGGTGCTACGCCCCGAGGGGAGCCATATTGACCGAAGCGGAAACGGGCTTTCAGGCGATCGAATTCCAGCGCACCGGCGGTTGTGGACCCGTCGTGGATGCGACGGGCCTGGCCAAGACCGACCGACACCGCCAAGCGCAACGTAGGCGTCTCTAGACTGCGTGCCTTCGAACACGGGAGCTTTCCTGGGGCCCGCCGGCGGCAGTGGCTCGTACGACGATGCCGCCGTCAAGTGGCCGCAAGAGTCACAGGGCGACGCCGGCCATGCGATCGGGAGCGAAGGTTCGATCCGATGGGTGCAGAATCCGCGAACGGACGGCGTGGGGTCGACGCAAGCCTGAACCCTGGGGACGCAGGCAATCGAAGACCGTCAACGCGTCCGAGCAGGGCGTGCCCATTCGGAATGTTGGCGGGCGCGCGCTGGATGCCCTCAGTCCGTGGAAGAACCCTTTGGACCTGTCCATGCACCGTGCCCCTTCCACTTGTCGACCAGGGCGTGACCGCTATCCCTCGTCCTTCGGGGCGATCCTCCAGACGTCGAGCCGGTCGCCCCTTGAGGGGCCGCCGGAAGTCGTGTGACGCAAGGGGTCCGCAGTCCATCCCAGGCCGGCAAGCGAGGGCCGGGCCTGCTGCTCCTGCCGGGCTGGGACGAAGAGGAGGAGCGGACCTGCCTACAGCTGGCCGAACTCGCGGGACTTGGCTTTGTCTGCACCTGCGCGCCATGGCCCGAGCGGAATGGGGCGTCCACGCG
Organism: Variovorax saccharolyticus; assembly: GCF_030316765.1. Classification (GTDB taxonomy): domain Bacteria; phylum Pseudomonadota; class Gammaproteobacteria; order Burkholderiales; family Burkholderiaceae_C; genus Variovorax; species Variovorax saccharolyticus. The sequence continues at coordinate 189,320 of NZ_JASZYT010000012.1, read as the reverse complement.
TTGCCACACGACGACGTGTGCAGACGACCTGGGGGCCGCGCTGCGCGCCTTCGACGAGTTGTCGGGTTCCGAGCCGGTGGATCCGGCCCGGATCGCGGTGGTGGGTGCGAGTTGCGGCGGCTACCTGGGCGCCTTGGTAACGGCGGTCCGGGATGTGCGATGGCTCGTTCTTCGCGCCCCCGCCCTCTTCAACGATTGGGAGGCTCCGAAGGATTCGGTCGACAGACAGGGGGTTGCGGCCTATCGCCGCCTGCTGCTGCGGCCCGAGGACAACCGGGCGATCGCGGCGAGCGCTCGTTTCCGTGGCGACGTCCTCGTCGTGGAATCCGAGTTTGATGACACCGTGCCGCATGCGGTGATTGCGAACTACCTGGCGGCCTTCGGCAACGCGCGCACCTTGACGCATCGCGTGCTGTCGGGTGCAGACCATGAACTCTCGCAGGACGACTGGCAGCAGGCCAATGCCATGTTGATTCAGAGCTGGTTGACTGACCAAGCGTTGCGATCGCTTGACGCCTAGGGGGCAAAGGACGTCAGGAGCTCGACACCCTTCGCAAGGAATCGAGCGAGACATCGCCATGTTGACTGGTGAACACGGGTCCTGCGCCTGTGCCGCTGCTGCGACTTTGGCGCGCGCCGGAAATCGCATGATCACCGGTCGCATACAGCGTGACTTGGCCATCGCGTTCCACCGCCAACCGTCGCTGGCGCGGAAAGTAGGCGTAGCGCCAACCGTCTTGCGAGCCGGTGCTTGCTGGCGCATCCAGGCTTGCAGGCCACCAGTCCGAAGGCAGCGATTCCATCGGCTTCATGGGCTTCATCGGCTGCATGGGTTCCATTGGCTTCGGCGGCTCCATCACAGCCTCCCCAGAAGTTCGGTTTTCTTGGCGATGAACTCGGCTTCGGTGAGCACGCCGCGCCCGCGCAGCGCAGCGAGACGCTCGAGCGTGTCGAGCGTGTCGAGCGTGCCGAGCAGGTCGCTACGGGGCGGCGGGGGCAGGGTGGGGGCGGGAGGGTCGACCGTCTCGACGCGCCGCAGGCTCTCGACGGAAACCGGACCATGCTGGCTGGCGAAGCGCAGGGACGCGATGTCACCCTCCTGCTGCGCGACGGCACCGATCAGGTGGTCGCCCGTGTCGTAAAGCTCGACGCGCCCGTCCCGGTGGATGGCCAGCCGCCGCTGCGCGGGAAAGAAGGCATAGCCGACACCGTTCTGGGCCCCGGTACTGGAGGGCGAGTCCAGTCCCTCGGGCCACCACGCACCTGCAGCGACGTCCCGCCGGGCGAGTGCGGCCGCGTGCCACTCGGGGTGTTCGGCATAGAGGCGACTCAGGTCTTCGCAGAGTGCGGCCACGCGCACCTTGAGGGCCGCGTTGACCATGTCTCCGATCATGAGCATTCCGCCGCGCAGCCATTGTCCATGGCCACCGAACTCCGCGTGATCGAACTGGGCCATCGCGCCCTGGCCGAGCGCCATGCCACGCCACAGCTCCTGCGCGGCGCCGAGGCCGAAGCCTTGACGATCTGCCACGCGCTCGAGGGCACGTTCAAGCGCTTCGGGCATCGCGGTGCCCGCATCGATGGCGCGCAGCGCGGACCGACTGAATTGGGATTGCATTTGCATGGGAGGGACATTACGCACCGACGATCCTTGCCTTGTCAGTCGACGGCGCAGGACGGGGTCGGAAGTCCCTCGCCGCGCAGGAGCCGTCGCTGCCCGCGGCGCCGGGCCGGGCGCACTTCGGTCGCTCGAGCTGGCCAAGGCTGCCGCGTTGGAAGTCGCGAGACGTGCGTGCCGATGCGGATGAAAAAACCGGCCCTGTCGGGCCGGTCTTCGAGGGGTGCGTGCGCGCTCAGCGCCCGTCGCGGTCCGAGTCCCCGGGGATCGCGCGCTCCACGTTGTCGCTCAGACGCTGCCAGGCGTCGCGCGTGGCATGCTTGGCCCGTTCCCACTCCAACGTGGACCGTCCGCGCGCCGTGCCCCAGTCGCGGCTCAGTTCCGGTTCCACCTCGTCGAAGGGGCGGTCGGGAAAGCGGGCGTAGGAATCCATGCCATAGCGGTAGGCGGGTGCGTAGTCGTCGTAGCTCGATCCGCCTTCGACGTAGGGGCGCCCGGCGTAGTTGTCGCGCCAGTAGGCATCCTCGGCAGCCGGATCGGCCTTGGCAACACGACGGCCGGCCAGTGCGCCGGCCACAGCGCCCACGGCGGCGCCCACGGCAGCGCCGACGGGGCCGGTCATGCCGCCCACGGCCGCGCCCGCTGCCGCGCCGCCGGCCACGCCACCGGCCACGCCGCCGACGACGGCACCGACGCCGGTCGCGGCGGTGCTGGATTCCGTGTCACCGGCGACACGGGTATCGTTGGGATATGCCATTGATGTCTCCTTGAGAGGGTTGCAGGAACCCCAGGGTGCAACGCGATCCCGGGGGCAGCCAGTCCCGCCGCGCGTGATCTGGCGTCGGTGGCTGCGCTCTCGCCATGCCTGTAGTGGCCTACAGGCCCGCCACGACTTGACTGCGGATTTGGCGCAGGGCGTCGAGTCCGCGCGGCCGTCGGGCCCCCGAGGCTGCGCCCGACGGCGTGCCCTATATATTCAGCGCCAGTTATGGATCATTCATTCAGCCGGACGCGGCGCTTTCTCTCGTGGCTGCTGGCGCTGGCGTTCGCCCTGGCGACAGCCGGCTGCGGCGGCACATCGTATTTCCGCAACGTGCCGATCGAGACCTTGACCCCCTCGACCGGCTATCGCGCCGAGCAGGCCTTTTTCGACCCGGACCAGGCCGAGGTCGCGGTCGTGCTGTCCTTCTCGGGCGGCGGCTCGCGCGCTTCGGCGCTCGCGTACGGCGTGCTCGAGGAACTGGCCCGGCATCGGGTCACGGTGCGGGGCCAGACGCGGCGGCTCCTGGACGAGGTGGACCTGGTGTACGGCGTGTCGGGCGGCGCGGTGACGGCCGCCTACTACGGCGCCTACGGCGACCGGATCTTCACCGACTTCGTGCCGAATTTCCTGAGCGTCGATTTCCAGTGGGCGCTGGGGCGGGACATCCTGAACCCGGCGGGCTTGACGAAGCTGCTCGAGCCGACGATCGGCCGCGGCGATTTCCTTCAGGAACGGCTCGATCAGGTGCTGTTCAAGGGCATCACCTTCGGCCAGATGAAGGACCGACCCCGCGTGGTGCTCGGCGCCACCGACCTGAGCACGGGCGCCAGGTTCGAGTTCACGCAGAACTACTTCGACCTTCTGTGCTCGGACCTGTCGACCTTTCCGGTCGCGCGCGCGGTGGCCGCCTCCACCACCTTGCCCCTGTGGCTGGCGCCGATCACGCTTGACAACCATGCCGGCCGCTGCGGCGATGCGGCGGTGCAGGCGCTGCAGGCCCAGCAGAAGCAGCAGACGCAGTCGCCCAACCGCCTCAGCCCCGGAGACCAGATCCTGCTGGAGGACATGTTGAACTACACGGACGGCAAGGGGCGTCCGTTTCTGCATCTCGTCGACGGCGGGCTCTCCGACAACCTCGGCATCCGGGGCTTGTTCGACATGGAGACGCTTTCGCGGGGCAAGGCGCTCAGCCTCCCGCCGGCGGCGGTTCATATTCGCCGCTTCGTGATCATCACGGTCAATGCGGCCACCGGCATGGGCAGCACGATCGACGAGAAGCCGGACGTTCCGAACACCAGCGCCGTCTTCGGCGCGCTGGTGGATCTGCCGCTGGCGCGCAGATCACGGGAGACAGAACTGCTGGTCAGGGATCTGGAACGCCGCCACGCGGAAGAACTTCAGAACGCGAAGGAGACCGGAGCCCAGGGCATCGAGGACTACTACGCGATCCATGTCGGCTTTCGGGGCGTGACGAACACCGAGGCCCGTCGCACCCTGCTTTCGCTGCCGACGACGTGGAAGTTGTCGCCCGAACAGATCGATCTGCTTCGCGGCGCGGGCGCGACGCTCGTGAGGGAGTCACCGGACTTCCAGCGCCTGATGCGCGACATCGGCGCCGAGGCCGCTGGCGTGAAGCCCTAGTCTCTTCGGTCGGCGGTGATGCGGTGGCGACGCCCAGCGCGATCATTTCCCAGGCCGCGGCCTCGAGGATGGGCGCGGCACGTACACGGTTCTCGCGTAATCGTCCTGATCGTTCGGGCCCGTTGTGGGGGGCGCTGGCGCCACGAAATCGGCGAACACCGCTTCGTCGAAGGATTGCGGCCGCCGGACCGAGACCCGCGCATGCCGCTCCTTCGACGTCGCGCGAAGACGTGCCAAGTCCGCGCGCAGTTCCTCGAGCGAGCGCTGCGGGGTGTCACTGGAGCCGCCCGGTGCGGGGGGCTCGTGTCCCGGGACGGGAGCGTGCAACGGCGACATGGCGCCGGCCGGGCGCGAAGAAGACAGGCGGCGCGCCACGGCACCCAAGCCACTGCGCAGACGGCCGATAAAGTGGGAAATCATGCTTCGCTTGGAGTTTGTGTAAATTGAAAATGCCCCGTCCTCGCCTCCATTCGAAGCGAGACCACCCAACTTCACTATGGGGTCATTGGCACGCCCGGGTTTTCGGTCGGAAGCTGGAGAGGGCGCGGGACGCGTCCTACGTGCCGTGATTCGCCACGGTGTGGCGCTCGGCCCCCCGTGAGACCGGGAGAGCGAGGGCCCACAGGCGCGTCGCGCTTCGCTTGGTAGCGTGAGCCTCCATCGGGCCAATGTCGTCGCGCGATGGCCCCGGGGATAGTCGGTGTCTGGGCTCGCAAGGCCGAGTTTCGCGGCTTCGATCACGGTGGGTACCGGAATGCGCGCCATCGGGGACGGTTTGAACTTCGAGCCATTCGTGAGATATGCACGCAGTCGCGGTGGCGTGCCGTGACAGACTCGTGGATACGGTGCGCGGTTCTTCCGCCACGGTTCGAGACTCTTCAAGGAGAACCCATTCGATGGCGGCAATTTGTCCGGCCTGCGGCACGGCGAATCGCCCCGCGGCCAAGTTCTGCATGCAGTGCATCACCGCCTTGCCTGTCGCCGCACTGCCGTCCCAAGAGAAGCTCGGCGAAGCGAAGACCGTGCCCTATGTCAGACCCACGCAGGCGTCCGGCGGCGCGCAGGACCATGCGCCTGGCGGCTACCCGGGAGCGATCCATGCGCTGCCCGAGGGCACCGAGATCGAAGGGTTCCGTGTCCTGCGACAGATCGGCGAAGGTGGATTCGGCATCGTCTATCTGGCCTGGGATCCCGCGCTCGAGCGCCATGTGGCGATCAAGGAATACATGCCGTCCTCGCTGGCGGTGCGTGGCGCCGTGTCGCTCGAGGTGTCGATGCGTTCCGAGCAGCACCGCGAGACCTTCGACGCAGGCCTGAAGAGTTTCGTCAATGAGGCGCGGCTGCTGGCGCGCTTCGATCACCCGGCGCTCGTGAAGGTGTTCCGCTACTGGGCGGCGAACGGCACGGCCTACATGGCGATGCCGTACTACGAAGGCCCCACGCTCAAGACGGCACTGGCGCAGCTGGGAACCCGCGCACCCGAATCGCTGCTGCGCGAATGGCTGGAGCCGCTGCTCGATGCGCTGACCGTGTTGCATCGAGAGCAGTGCTACCACCGGGATATCTCGCCAGACAACATCCTGCTCACCGCCAGCGGACCGCTGCTGCTCGACTTCGGTGCCGCCCGGCACGTGATCAACGATCGAACGCAGGTGCTGACCACCATGCTCAAGCCCGGCTTCGCGCCGGTGGAGCAGTACGGCGGAACCATGTTGCAAGGGGCCTGGACCGACCTTTATGCGCTGGCGGGCGTGCTTCACTACGCGATCGTCGGCCGACCGCCGATCGCGTCGGTGGTGCGGGTGGTCAAGGACCCGGTGCAGCCGCTGGCGTTGACACATGCCGGGCGCTACAGCGGGACCTTCCTGCGCGCCATCGACGCGGCTCTGGCGGTGCGCCCCGAGTCGAGGCCGCAGGACGTGGCGGAATTCCGGGCGCTCCTTGAGGCCGCGCGGCAGGATGCTGCACTGGACGGTCCCGGGGCCTTCGCGGATGCGACGCCCATCGCCGCGACCGTCGACGTCCTGGCGGCCCGGCCTCCCGCGTCCATCGCGCCCGTTGCGCAGAGCCCACGCCGTCGTCACGCACGCCATGCACTCCTCCTGGTCTTGGTGTGCGCCACTGCCGGAGCGGCCTTGTGGCATGGCGAACGGGGGTCAAGCGGGGCCGGGCCGTCTTCGACAGCGGCGGTGGCGGCGGATGCCGCGCCGTCGCCTGCCATCCAGCCGGCCAAGCCGGTGCCCGTCCCGGTGATCGACGCGACCGCGGCGACGACGCGCTTGGAACCGCTGGCGCGCGACGTCGAACCGAAAGCCGGGCCGGGCGCGCCAGCGTCTGCCCTGCCGGCCGCCACGCCGCCGGCCCGCGTGGCAGCGCGCAAGGCCGTGGCGATCCCCGCCGCGCGGGTGCCGGCAGAAGGTGTGGTCGGCGTTTCCGAGAAAAACCGCACAGTTTCCGAGGACCCGGCAACCGTTTCGTCCTACATCCCGTCAAGCCGATCACCTAGGTGCAGCGATCTGGTTTTGAAGTCTTCTCTGGAATCCCTCAACCCGGAAGAAGCTGCTTTTCAGAAGACCCGATGCAAATAGAACGACGCGCCAATTTCCTTGACCATTTCTTCCATCTGTTCCTCGGCGCTCTTCTGGCAATCGGCCTGACCGGCTGCGCGACTCGGTATCGCAGCGACGAACTGCAATCCTTCGACCAGGCGATCGTCGCGGCGACCGATGCGCTGCTCAGGCAGCCCGCGACCTCCTCGGCGCTGCTTCCGCTCGGGGCCGCGCCGCCGGACCGGCGCGTCATCGTGCTCGATCCGACGCTGGATGCCGGGAGCGGCCAGCAGACCGCGGGCACGCAACGGCTCGACCGCACCATCGCGGCCCACGCGGGCGCGAACTTCAAGCAGATCGAGATCCTGACGTTCAAGGCAGCGAACCTCCCGCGCGCCCAGTACCTGTTGGCCGGCACGCTGGCACGCCAGGATGCCGGCCTGCGCATCCACCTGGCCCTTGTGGACCTGAAGGACGGCACCGTGGCGGCCCAGGCTTCCACGCTGGCGCGGGTGGACGATGTCGACATGACCCCGTTGGCCTACTACCGCGACAGCCCCGTCCTGGTGAAGGACGAGGTGATCGAGGGCCTGGTGCGGACCAGCCGCGCGGGGCGCGGCGAGCGGGCCGACGCGACCTATCTCGGCTACATTGCGACCGCGACCGTGATCAACGACGCCACCCAGCTCTACAACGCGGGGCGCTATCGCGAGGCGCTCGCGCACTATCGCCGGGCCGCAGCGACGCCGGGCGGAGAGCAGATCCGGGTACTCAACGGCATCTATCTCACGACCCTCAAGCTCGGCCAGTCGGCCGAAGCGGAAGACGCATTTGGACGTGTGGTGGCCTATGGCATCGCGCACAACCAGCTCGGCGTGAAGTTCCTGTTCAACCCCGGCAGCACCGATTTCTGGTCAGACCCCAGGGTCACGAGCGCCTACCGCATGTGGCTGCGCCAGATCGCCAAGCAGGGCGGCAGCGCCCGGGTCTGCATGGACATCGTCGGCCATTCGAGCAAGACCGGACCCGAAGAGGTGAACGACTCGCTGTCGCTGCGCCGCGCGCAATACATCAGGCAACGGCTGGCCGCCGAGTCCGCCGAGCTGGCCGACCGGACGCGACCGAAGGGCCAGGGCTCGCGTCAGAACCTGGTCGGCAGCGGCACCGACGATGTGGTGGACGCGCTCGACCGGCGGGTGGAGTTTGCCATCGTCGAATGCGGCCGATAGGGCGCGGCAAGCGGCTGGGGGACCCCTGTCAGACAGCACGCCGCAACGCTGTCAGCGCGCGGGTCGAACGGCGTCGGCGGTTCGAAAGGGCGGCGGGTGCCGCCTAGAATTTGCTCCTGTGCGCATTCGCCGCCCATAGAAAGACGAGGAGAAGTCGAGAATGATGGATCAGGACAACCCTCTGAGGGAAGCGCTGCGCGAGCCCGGCGTCGTCGTCGCAGGCTGGCTCGGCGAGCTGGGCATCGCCGATTCGGCGCAACAGCGCTCGCTGCAGATCGACGCCGGCGAGCTCGTGCGTTCGCTGACCGAGGGCCTGGACCGCGGCGGCGATGCATCCAGTCTGGCGGGTCCCGCATGGGACGGCTTGCGCGAGACGCTCGAAACCCTGTCGCGCTCACGCGCCGCCAAAGGCGAGACCGCGGGCGACACCAGCCAGTTCGTGCTTGCCTTGAAGAGGCCGCTGTTCGATGCCCTGCAGGGCGGCCGGGGCGCCAACCCGGCGCAGCTGATGGCGGGCATTTGGGCGGCGAGCCAGCTGGTCGACCAACTGGCCCAGCACACCGCGACCACCTTCCAGAAGTCCCGCGAGGAGATCATCCGCCGCCAGCAGGACGACCTGCTGGAGCTGTCCACGCCCGTGGTCAAGCTGTGGGACGGCGTGCTGGCCGTGCCGATGATCGGCGTCCTCGACAGCAACCGTACGCAGATCGTGATGGAGACCTTGCTCCAGGCCATCGTCGACAGCGGCTCGGGGCTGGCGATCATCGACATCACGGGCGTGCCGACCGTCGACACGCTGGTGGCCCAGCATCTGCTCAAGACCGTGACCGCGATCCGGCTGATGGGCGCCGACTGCATCATCAGCGGCATCCGGCCGCAGATCGCGCAGACCATCGTCCATCTGGGCATCGATCTGCAGGGCATCACCACCAAGGCGACCCTGGCCGATGCGTTGTCGGTCGCCCTGCAGAAGACCGGTTGGCGCATCAGCCGCGAGACGTAGCCGATGGACCGCATCCCGATCCTGCGCATGGGCGAGACCCTGCTGGTCACCATCCAGGTCGACATGCAGGACCAGACCGCCCTCGCGCTGCAGGACGACCTGGCGGACAGGATCGCCAAGACCGGCGCCAGCGGCGTGATGATCGACATCTCGGCACTCGAAATCGTCGACTCCTTCGTCGGCCGCATGCTCAGCAGCATTTCGGGCATCGCCCGCATCTTGTCTGCCACCACGGTGGTGGTCGGCATGCAGCCCGCGGTCGCGATCACGCTGGTCGAACTGGGGCTGTCTCTCGAAGGCGTGAAGACCGCGCTCAACGTCGAGCGCGGCATGGCCATGCTCGCCGCCGTGCGCGCGGAGCAGCGCCATGGCGGGTGAAACTGCGGGGGTACTGCCGCTGGGCTCCGAGCAGGACATCGTGGCCAGCCGCCAGCATGTCCGCACGCTCTGTCAGGCGCTCAAGTTCTCGCTGGTCGACCAGACCAAGATGGTCACGGCAACCAGCGAGCTGTCGCGCAACACACTGATCCACGGCCATGGCGGCCGCATGCACTGGAGCCTGCGCGAGCACAACGGCCGGCGCGGCCTCGAGCTGGTGTTCGAGGACGAAGGGCCGGGCATCGCCGATCTCAAGCTGGCGCTCTCGGACGGCTGGACCAGCGGCAGCGGCATGGGCCTCGGCCTGCCGGGCAGCAAGCGCCTGGTCAACGAGTTCGACATCCAGTCCGTGCCCGGGCGCGGCACCCGCGTGAGCATCGTCAAATGGAAGTGATCCGCGGCTGGACCCATCGCCAGTTCCCGTTGTCCGAGCCGAGTGGCGTGGGCGAGGTTCGCCGCCATGCGGCCCGCCTGGCGGCCGGGATGGAATGGAGAGAGCTCGAAATGGGCCGACTGGCGATCGTGGTCACCGAGCTCGGAACCAACCTCTACAAGCACGCGCGCAAGGGTCGCCTGCTGGTCGGCGCCTGCCCTGCGCGCGGCGAGATCGAGATTGTCAGCATCGACGAAGGGCCGGGCATCGCCGACGTCGGGCGCTCGCTGCGCGATGGCTTTTCAACCGGCGGCAGCCCGGGCACCGGCCTGGGCGCCGTGCGGCGGCTGGCCGGCGACTTCGACCTTTACTCGGCGGTTCCATGCGGCACCCTCTGCGTAGCGCGCCTGCGCAGATCCGGCGCCGACGGTCCACCGCACGCCTTGCGCGCGGGCGCGATCTGTCTGCCGGTCGCGGGCGAGACCGAGTGCGGCGATGCCTGGGCGGCCGCGTTCGACGCCGATGGCGTCACGGTGCTGGTGGCGGACGGCCTGGGCCATGGCCCGGGCGCAGCCGCCGCGAGCCAGGCGGCGGTCGACCTGTTCTCGGAGGCTCCGGCCCTCGCGCTCACGGCCCAGGTCGAGCAACTGCACCGCCGTTTGCAAACCACCCGGGGTGCCGCCCTCTGCTGTGCCCGATTCGACACCGGCGGCGATGCGGTGCGCTTCACGGGCGCCGGCAACATCTCCGGCCGGATCGTCTCGGGCCTGCACGACCGCAGCTTCGTGACGGCCCACGGCACGGCCGGCCTGCAGATCCGCAATCCTGTCGTCGCCTCGGTCGAGCGACCACCCCATGCCGTGATGCTGCTGCACAGCGACGGCATCGCCAGCCGCTGGGACACCCGGCCGATGCTGCCTTTGCTGGGCAGCGACCCGACCCTGCTGGCCGCGCTGCTGTTGCGCGATCACTCCCGCCTGCGCGACGATGCGACGATCGTCGTCATTCAGCAAAGGGACTAGCGATGCCAGCCGAAGAAACGCAAGCGGATCGCAGCGACGCGCTGGAGGCCGCACTGGCGGCCAGCCGTGCCGAAGCCGAAGGGCTGCGGGCCGAGCTCGAGGAGACCAACCGCGGCGTGGTCGCGCTGTATGCGGAGCTCGACGACCAGGCCGAGCAGTTGCGCCGGGCGACCGAACTCAAGAGTCGCTTCCTGGCCTACATGAGCCATGAGTTCCGCACGCCCGTGAATGCGATCCGCAGCATCGCGCGGCTCCTGGCGGATCGCGTCGACGGCCCGCTGACGGACGATCAGGAGCGGCAGGTCGCCTTCATCCAGACCGCCGCGACCGAGTTCGCGGAGATGGTCGACGACCTGCTCGATCTGGCCAAGATCGAGGCTGGCCGCGTCGACATCTCACCGGCCTGGTTCGAGATGGTCGATCTCTTCTCCGCCCTGCGCGGCATGTTCAGGTCGGTGCTGACCAATCCCAATCTGAGCCTCGTGTTCGAGGAGCCTGAAGGCCTGCCGCGGCTTTTCACGGACGACCGCAAGCTCTCGCAGATCCTGCGCAACTTCATTTCCAATGCGCTCAAGTTCACGGCTCAGGGCGAGGTGCGGGTGTCCGCCACCGCCGTCGATGGTGACCATGTGCGTTTCGCGGTCAGCGACACCGGGATCGGCATCGCTGCCGATCACCATGCCGCGGTGTTCGAGGACTTCGCCCAGGTCGACTCGCCGCTGCAGAAGCGCTTGCGCGGCACCGGCCTTGGCCTCGCGCTGTCCAGGCACCTGGCGGCCTTGCTGGGAGGCCGTGTCGGCGTCGAGAGCGAGCTGAACAAGGGGTCGACCTTCTGGGTGCTGCTCCCGCTGCATCTGGGCGAGCCGCCGGCATCGCCCCCAGGGTCGACCGCGCCATGACCAGGCCCGACGTCATCCACATCACGATCGACCGTGCCCGCCACACGGTCCTCGTGGTGGACGACAACCCGGCGACCCGCTATGCGACCGCGCGCGTGATCCGAGCGGCCGGCTTCGCCACCGCGGAGGCCGGAACTGGCGCCGAAGCGCTGCGCCTCGCGACCAGCGCAATCTCGGCGCTGGTGCTCGACGTGCATCTGCCGGACATCGACGGTTTCGAGATCTGCCGCCGATTGCGCGCCGATCCCGCGACAGCCGCGCTGCCGGTGATCCACCTGTCGGCCGCCTACGTGCAGAGCGAGGACAAGGTGACGGGGCTGAACGCGGGCGCCGACGCCTATCTGGTGCACCCGGTCGAACCCGCGGTGCTGGTGGCGACCCTGCAGGCCCTGGTCCGCGCCCGCATGGCCGAGGACCAGCTGCGGCGCAGCGAACTGCGGTTCAGAGCGATCTACAACCAGGCGCCCAGCGGCATGGCGCTGATCGACGATGTCGGCCGGCTGCAGGACGTCAACCCTGCGCTGGTGCGCCTGCTGGGGCGATCGCGCGATGCACTGGTGGGGGGCTTCGTGTTCGATTTCGCGCCGGCCGAGTTCGTCGAGCTGGTGCGTGAGCGCATGGCCGGGCCGGTGACGGGCGACGGCGCCTGGCAGGGGGAGTTTCCGCTGGTGCGCGCGGACGGCCGGTGGGTGCATCTGTCATGGAGCATCTCGTCGCACGCCGAGCCGGGCCTTCGCATCGGGGTGGCGACGGACATCTCCGAACGCCAGGAGCTGGAAGCGCAGCGCATCGACGTGCTCGAGCGCGAGCAGGTCGCACGCCAGGCGGCCGAGCGCCTGAGCCGCACGAAGGACGATTTCGTCGCCATCCTGTCGCACGAACTGCGCACGCCCCTCAATGCCATCGCCGGCTGGGTGCACCTGCTGAACCGGCACGGCGCCAGCCCCGAACGGGTGAGCAAGGCGCTGGACGCCATCGACCGCAGCGTCAAGGCGCAGACGCGCATCATCTCGGACATTCTCGATGTGTCGCGCGTCAATGCCGGCAAGCTGCAGCTCTACCGGGAGCGCGTGGACCCGGCGGCACTGACCGCGCTGTCGATCGAGACCCTGGCCGAATCGATCGAGGCCAAGCGGCTGGACGTGCAACTGGCGCAGCAAGGCGAGGTCGCCCTGGTCTGGCTGGATCCCACGCGCTTCCAGCAGATCGTCTGGAACCTGCTGACCAACGCGATCAAGTTTTCCCACGAGGGTGGGACGGTGCGAGTTCTGCTTGCATGGGAGCGCGAGATGCTCGTGCTGACGATCGAAGACGAGGGCAAGGGCGTCGCGCCGGAGTTCCTGCCGCAACTGTTCGACCGCTTCAGTCAGAGCGATGCGCCCGGCAACAGGCTGTACGGGGGTCTCGGCCTGGGGCTGTCGATCGTCAGGCATCTCGCCGAACTGCATGGGGGCCGGGTCCAGGCCTTCAGCGAGGGCGAGGGGCGGGGCACCCGCATGCAGGTCGCCATTCCCGTGATCGAAGCCGGTGGCGAGCCGGAGAGCGATGCGGCGGAGGCGCTGCCACCGGCATCGAGCGACCGCCCGTTGGCCGAACTCCGTATCGCCGTGGTCGAAGACAACGCGGACGCCGCCGACATGCTCGCCGTCATTCTGCGCGACGCGGGTGCCGACGTGAGGCAGGCTTCGGACTACGACTCCGCACTGCGTCTGTTCGAGGACAGCTGGCCCGACGTGCTGGTGAGCGACATCGGCCTGCCGGGCCGCGACGGCTACGAGCTGATCGCCCGGCTGCGTGCGATGGCAAGCCCCGGCCAGCCGCTGGCCGCGGTCGCGCTGACGGCGTTCTCGCGGCCTGAGGATCGGACCCGCGCACTGGCGAGTGGCTTCGATGCCCACTTGGCCAAGCCATTCCAGCCCCATGCCCTGGTGACCACCATCCACACGGTTCTGCTTCGCGACGCGGGGACTGCCTAGCCCCTCGACGCGCGTATCGCTCGCTCGAAGGGACGCGCCGGGCTCAGGCCGAATCGGCCGTCTCCGTCTTGCGCAGCCCCCGCACGTTCAGTGCGGCCAGACAGAGCTGCAGAGCGATCAAGGCCCATGCCTGCGTGTGCCAACCCCACACGCTCCACAGCACGTTGCTCGCGAGGAAGACCCAGAACCCCAGCTGGCGCCGACGCTTGGCATTCGAGGCCACCCACCACGCCGCCGCGAGCGAGGTCGCAAAAGCGGGCCATTGCAAAAGGGATAGGAGATCGCTCATGGGATCGGGGTGCTGCGGAGTGGAGTTCGCGAAGTTAGGCGGGAACCGGGCGGGTGCCGGGTCGGCCTGGTGGCCCGGGCGGTGTAGGCCGGCGGCTGAGGCTTGGCGCGCCGCCGATGGGGCGCGGACTGGCCCCGCAGGGTCGGGTGATTCACCTCTCCCTCATCGCAGCAGTGTCCGGCCCACGGCACGCCAGTCGGCCGCCACTGACACATGCTTGGGCATTCCCCTGAGTGCGCTGGCCGCATGGGCTGGACCAAGGTGATCGATCACAGGAGCAATGCCATGAACACCACTCGGAAGTACTCGGACAACGAAGAGCCGGAATTGGGCGCCGAAGAGTCGATCCCGCTGGACGGCAACGATCCGGAAGGAGAGGAAATGATGAAGGAGCTGGGCCGCGATGCCACGAGGAAGGCGTCAAGGGAGGGTGGCGGGGTCGACGAGAAGCCGGATCCGCTTCCCGAGCAGTTTCCGGCCAGCTGAGGCGCGCCCAACATGATCACTTCTTTCAGCCTGGACCCATCGATGATTGCAACCATCGGCGGCGGCTTCTATCCCTCCGGTTACTCGATGGTGATGTTCCCTGACCAGGCCACTGCGATGGCGGTCGGCACCGAGTTGAGCGACGCCGACGGCGATGCCGAAGTGTTCTTTCTGACGCCGGCGGCCATCCTGTCGCAGATCACCCCGACGGTCAGTGACGCGGACGACCCCCTGCCTTCAGCCGGCACCGAAGGCGCCACCGTGCGGGCGTACTCGAAGCTCGCGAAGGAGGGGCACCACGCCTTGCTGGTGAAGACCCCCAATGAAGAGGCCGCGGACCGGATGATGGAGGTCGTGCGCCGCTTCCCCTATTCGATCGCCCAACGCTATCGCATGCTGGTCATCGAAGACCTGTGAATGGCGGCCGGCTGCGGGCCGGCGTCACGCCACCCAGCGTGGGGCGACTTGCACGATGGTGGCGGCGATCAGGCCTTGGGCTGCGACACAGAAGAACATCAGCGCCGTGTTGTCGAGTGTGGCGCGGGCGTCGGGCCGCAGGCGACCGCTCCATGAGCGCAGCAGCAGGTAGCCGCCCATGAGCAGCAGGACCGCGACATGGAATCCCTGATAGGCCAACAGTGCCCCCACCGTGGCGCTCCAGGCTTGGGCGGTCGGGTCGAGATCGCCACGCAAATGGCCGGCCAGGTCCAGGGCGAAGGCGCAGGCCACGCAGGCAAACGCCAGTGCCACGCGCAAGCGAAGCCCGCGTTGTGCAGCGCCCACCCCGCGTGTCGCGCCCCACATCAGGATCGTTGCGGTCAATAGCAGCAGCGAGGATCCCAGCGGCCAGACCGCAGAGGGCAGGGCAGCCCCTGGGGGCGGACAGATCTCGGCCGCCATCGACACGTGCAGGTGCGCGAACACGAAGGAGGCGAAGATCGTCATGTCGACCACGATGAGAACGATCACGGCCCACCAGGAATGCGATGCCCGGCCGATGGCGCCGACGGGCAGATGGACGCCCTCGGCGACCTGCACCGTCGAGGCCGGCGGCGGCTGATCGGAGCCCCAGAGCCAGGCCAGGATGGCCGCGATGGCGAGCAGGCCGCAAAGGAAGGCCGTCGCGACCCAGCCCGCGGTCAGCAGCAGGAAGAAGCCGGCGGTCCCGGCGGCGGCGACGAACGGCAGCCAGCCGTCGCCGGGCAGGCGCAGCAGATGGCGCGGCTGTGCGTCGACCGCGCTGGTGACGAGCGTCTCGCGTCCGCCGAAGGCGGTGCCGGGCAGCCAGTGCGCGCCCGCCTCGACCTCCTGCGCCAGCGTGGGGCGGACCCACAACGGGTCGCGCGCATCGACCTGCGGGATGCTGCGCACGCCGTAGTCGCGCTGCGGCAGCCACTCAAGGGTCCCGGCCTTCCAGGGGTCGCCGTGGTCTCGGGATGGCCGCCGCAGCGTGCGTGCGGCGTCGACGAAGAACAGCAGCACGCCCATCGCGAAGACGAAGGCGCCGATGCTTGAGAGCAGGTTGAGGCCGTTCCATCCCAGGTCCGAGGGATAGGTGTAGATGCGGCGCGGCATGCCGAGCATGCCGCTCAGGTGCATCGGGAAGAAGCTCAGGTTGAATCCGACGAACATGAGGCCGAACACCCATCGGCCACAGCGCTCAGACAGGCGATGGCCCTTGAACACCGGCGCCCAGTAGTAGAGGCCCGCGAACAGCGGAAACACCATGCCGCCGATCAGGACGTAGTGCAGATGCGCGACGATGAAGTAGCTGTCGTGCGCCTGCCAGTCGAAGGGCAGCACGGCCACCATCACGCCCGTGAGCCCGCCCAGGACGAAGATAAAGTGGAAGCCCAGAAGGAAGAGGGTCGGCGTGTCGAAGCGCACGCGGCCGCGCCAGAAGGTCGCGATCCACGCAAAGACCTGCATCCCGCTCGGGATCGCGACGAGGAAGCTGGCGGCCGACACGATCATCATCGGCACGCTGCCGAGGCCGGCGGTGAACATGTGGTGCGCCCACAGGGCAAAGCTCACGATGCCGACGCCGGCCAGCGCCGCCACGACGCCGCGATAGGCCACCAGCGGCGTCGCCGCGAGCGTGGCCACCATCATCGACACCATGCCGGCGGCCGGCAGGAAGATGATGTAGACCTCCGGGTGGCCGAAGAACCAGAACAGGTGTTGCCAGAGCAGCGGGTCCCCGCCGCGCTGCGCAATGAAGAAGGGCCAGTCGAAGGCCCGCTCGAGTTCGAGCAAGGTGGTCGCCGCGATCACCGCCGGGAAGGCGAACACGATCATCAGCGCGCTCACGAGCATGGCCCAGGCGAAGACCGGCATGCGCATCAGGGTCATGCCGGGCGCGCGCGTGAACAGGATGCCGATGATGAGCTCGATGGCGCCGGCGATGGCCGAGATCTCGATGAAGCCGATGCCCAGCAGCCACCAGTCCGCACCCCGGCCGGGGGAGAACTCCTTGCTCGTGAGTGGGGGGTACATGAACCAGCCACCGTCGGGTGCCTCGCCGAAGAACAGGGTGCAGAAGAAGGCGAGGCCGCCGATCGCGTAGGCCCAGAAGGCATAGGCCGACAGGCGAGGAAAGGGCAGGTCGCGGGCGCCGAGCATGCCCGGCAGCAGGTAGACAGCGACCGCCTCCACGATGGGCACTGCGAACAGGAACATCATCACGGTGCCGTGCATCGTGAAGATCTGGTTGTAGGTTCCCGGGTCGACGAGGTCGTTGCCGGGCACCGCGAGCTGCGCCCGCATGACGAGCCCGAGGATGCCAGCGAGGACGAAGAACAGCATCGCGGTGGCGATGTAGAAGACGCCGATGTGGGTGTTGTTGACGGCCGAAAGCAGGCGCCACCCGTTGGGCGCGCGCCAGGCCCGTTCCAATGCCTCGCGTTCGCCATCCGGTCGGGGCAGGCGTGAAGGCAGGGGCGCGTCGGCGGGCGAGGTCATTGGAGATGCGAGAGCCAGGCGGCGATGGCGTGAAGGTCGGCGTCCTCGATCCGCTCGCCGGCCGAAGGCATGCGTGCGCCGGGCTTGATCTGCTGGGTGTGCGCGACCCATCGAGCCAGTTGCGCCGGCTCGTTGGACACGCTGCCCGCGCCCAGAAAGAGGCGACCGCCGACATGCGTGAGATCGGGGCCCAGGCTGCGCTCCTCGCTCAGGCCGCGCACGGCATGGCAGGCCGTGCAGCGGTGCGCGACGAAGGCGTCGCGCCCGCGGGAGAGCCGCTCTGCCCCCGGCCCGCGAGGCACGGCGGTGGCTGGTCGAGCCTGGGCGGCCAGCCAGGCCTCGAAGGCGGCGGGCTCTTCCGCCACGACGTGCAGTGCCATGCGTGCGTGCTGCTCGCCACAGAACTCGGCGCACTGGCCGCGCCAGACGCCGGCGCGGCTCGCCTGCAACTGCAGGTGCTGGACGCGTCCGGGCACCATGTCCATCTTGCCGCCCAGCGAGGGCACCCAGAAGCTGTGGATCACGTCCGCGCTCGAGAGCCCGAAATAGACCGGCCGTCCGACAGGCACGCGCACCTCGTTGGCGGTCACGATCTCGGCGCCGGTGGCCGGGTCGTTGTAGCGGACTTCCCACCACCACATGCGCGCCGTGATGCCGACGATCAGCGCGTCTTTCGGCGGCGCCACCCGCCACGGCGGCTTGTGCTGCTCGCTGTAGGCGAAGAGCGCCGAGAGCACGATGGCCGGAAAGGCAAGGCCACCGCCGAGCACCCACCACCGCGCGTGGACCTGGCCCGCATGCCGGCGCAGCGCCAGGGCCAGCAACACCATCACCGCGACGAAGATCAGCGATGCCCCGACGGTCAGCACGCCGCTGACGCCGAGCAGGGTCTCGGCCACCGGCCCGGCCGCCCGGAGTGCGGATTGGGAGCCGGCGGCGTCGCTCATTCGAGCGCCAGCAGAAACGCGGCCATGTCGCTCGCATCGGCGGGCGACACCCCCATGGCGGGCATCGGGGTGTCCGGCACGAGCGCGGCGGGATCGAGGATCCATCGCGCCAGCGTCTCGGGCCGGTTCGGCAGATGACCCGCGATGTAGCTGCGGCGACCGAACGCGGCGAGGGGAGGGCCGTCCTGGCCGCGCGCCGCGGCGACCTCGGGAATGGCATGGCAACTGCCGCACTGGTAGTGGGCCATCAGCATGCGCCCGCGTTCCAGCTGCGCCTTGGGGCCGATCGCGTGCGGAGGCGCTCGTTCGCCCAGATCGCAGCCGCTGGCGGCGAAGGCTGTAGCGGCGACGGCCAACCAGCCCATCGATGTGGCGAGGGGTCTGGCAGGGACATGGCGCATGACCCCAGTGTGGCGATGCAGGACGGGTGCTGCGCCGACAAGGCGCCGCTCGCGTGCGTCGGACAATGCCGCGAACCATGGGAACGATCCGGACCGTGCTGCTGACCCTTGCGACGCTCGGCATTGCCGCGGTGGTCGCCGGTGCGGCCGTGGTCTACGGCGGGCTGTACGACGTGGCCGCGACCGAGCAGCACCTGCAGCCGGTGTTTTCGGTGATGGAAACGGCGATGCGACAGTCGGTGCGCCTGCGCGCACGCCGGATCGAGCCGCCTGCGCTCGACGATCCGTCGCTGCTGGTGCGCGGGGCTGCCTGCTTCCGGGACAAGTGCGTGCAATGCCACGGCGCGCCTGGCGTCGCACAGAGTGACATCGGCAAGAGCATGCAGCCCTTGCCCGGGCCATTGGTGGATGCGCGCCAGCACTGGCGCGCGCGCGAACTCTACTGGGTCACGAAGCACGGGATCCGCATGAGCGGCATGCCGGCCTGGGAGTTCCGCCTGTCCGAAAAGGAACTGTGGGCGGTGGTGGCCTTCCTGCAAAGGCTGCCGGACCTGACACCTGCGCAGTACACGCAGGCCACGGCGATGACCGTGCTGGCGGCGGGCGGCGCCTTGACGCCGGTGGGCGATCAGCTGCCGTGCGGGCGGGCGGAGGGAGCGAGCGCTTCAGCGCCGGCACGCGGCGGCGATGTGGCGCGCGGCAAGAAGGCCCTGTACCAGTACGCCTGCAGTGCCTGCCACACCATCCCCGGCGTTACAGGCTCGCAGCCCCATGTCGGGCCGCCACTGACCGGGATCGCGAAGCGCGCGCGCATCGGCGGCAAGCTGGACAACACCCCCGACAACATGGTGCGCTGGCTTCGTCACACACGCGATGTCGATCCGTTGACGGCGATGCCGGACATGGGTGTCAGCGAGCAGGATGCCCAGGACATCGCAGCCTACCTGGCGACCCTGGACTGAGGCCCGCGTCGTTGGATCAGCGACCGACTGATTCCATTCGGGCCGACGCCGCCCCCCTTTAGAGACCGGAAGCGGCTCGCAAGTCAGAGGTGCAGCCATCGAGGTCTTGACTGACATCCACTGCACGTCTGCGACGACCTCGCAATCTTCGGCCCAGGCCTACTGTCTCCTTCGAAGCGCTTCGACGGAGCGCTCCCCACCCAGCCCATTGCGGGCAATCCAAGGAGATGACATGGCGACAGACGACGGCCAACTCGGCAACGGCGTACCCAATCGAGACCCGATCACCGGCGCGCCGGGCGCCCATCCCGTAGGCACCGGGCTGGGTGCGGCGGGCGGTGGCCTGGCCGGCGCTGCCGCCGGCTCGCTCGCCGGTCCGATCGGCACGGTAGTGGGCTTGGTGGCAGGCGCCGTGGTCGGCGGACTGGGCGGCAAGGCCGCGGCCGAAGGCGTCAACCCGACGGCCGAGGATGCCTACTGGCGCGAAAATCATGGCCGCCAGCCCTACGTGGCCGAAGGTCGCAGCTATGACGACTATGCGCCGGCCTACGAGATGGGCTGGTCGGGCCGTAGCACGCGCGACACCGATTTCGACAGCGCTGAGCCGATGCTCGCGTCCGAATGGGAGACCCGGCGCGGGGCCTCGGGCCTCGCATGGGCGGACGCCCGGCCCGCAACCCGCGCGGCATGGGATCGCGCCGACGAGGTCTACTATGCGAAGCAGGCCAATGGCAGCGACATCGTGAGCCACGAAGACCTGTCGAACGACGATGTGGTCGACATCCTGAATGACCTGCTGGAAAACGCGCGAGACGGCGAATACGGCTTCAAGACCTGCGCCGAACAGGTCGAGAACGCAGCCGCGAAGCAGCTCTTCGCCAGCCGCGCCGAAGGCTGCAGGAAGGCCGGCGACGAGCTGATGCAGCTTGTGCGGGCCTACGGCGGCGAGCCGGCATCTGGAGGAACCGCGGCCGGTGCGCTGCATCGGGGCTGGGTACAGGTCAAGGGCAGCGTCGGCGCGGACAGCGAGCTGTCGATCCTCGAATCCTGCGAGCGCGGCGAGGACAGCGCGGTGGCCCGCTATCGCAAGGCGCTCAAGCAGAGCCTGCCGGCCGACGTGCGCGCTGTGGTGCAACGCCAGGCCGATGGGGCGCAGCGCAACCACGACCAGATCCGCGACTTGCGGAACGCGGCGCGCGCGCGCGAGTAGAGGGCGTGGCTGGAGGCAGGATGTGGCAAGCGGTGCTGGCCTTGCCGGGCCTGCGGGTCCCTCTTCGGGCCCTGCACAACTACATCCTGCACCAGAGCGCGAATCAGGCCGGCAGCCTCGCGTTCTCGTCTGTGCGGGCGATGTTTCCGCTGCTGATCCTGGTGTCCGCCGCCGCCGGATTCTTCGGCCAACCGGGTGATGCGGCGGCCCTGGCTGGCCGTGTCATGGAGTTCGCGCCGCAGGTGGTGCGAGATGCGGTGCAGCCGGTGATCGACCAGGTGCTCGCGCAACGCAACCAGGCCTTGCTGGCGGTGGGCTTCATCGCCACGCTCTGGACCGCTTCCTCGGGACTGCAGGCCGTGCGTACGGCCCTGAATCGCTCGTATGGCATCCAGCGCGGCCTGCCTTTCTGGAAGGCGCGCATCAAGGTCACCCTGTTCACCGTGATCGTCGGTGCCGGTGTGCTCGTCGTCTTCAGCTCGGTGATCGTCTTGCCGGTAGTGTGGCGGGTGCTGGAAGCGAAGGTGGGCGTGGGCCCGGAACTTCCGTGGCTTCGCAACAGCGTTCGCTACGGCTCGGCTTTTCTCGCGCTGAGCTGCCTGTATGCGGTGCTGTACGGCTGGCTGCCGGACGTTCGGCAGCGGCTGTCGACGGTGATCCCCGGCGCCGTGGTGGGCGCAGCGCTGTGGATCGCGGCGGCTGCGACGCTGTCCTATACGCTGCGCACCGCCGGCAAGCTCGCCTTGGTCTATGGCAGCTTCGCCGGCCTGGTGGCTACCTTGGTGTTCCTCTACATCAGCGCTGCCACGCTGATCTTCGGCGCCGAGGTCAATGGTGTGCTCAAGGAAGGCGCGGACTCGCCGCAGGGCACCGATTCGCCATCGTCCTGCGTGGCATAGCGCCCTGTAGATCCCACCAGTCATCCCTGTTCACGGGTCCGCCCGGTAGAGATAGTCGGCGGGCAGGCCCAGTCGCTGACAGGCCTGCACCGCCGGGCTGTCGCCCAGCATGATGCGATCGGCGAACCGGCCTGCCCAGCGCACGAAGCGCCTCTCGACGGCGCTCAATCCCAACCCGCGCTTCAGCCCCAGGCGCTCCCGCACCCACGCCGGCGTGATCTCCACGGCGGCACGAACGAGCAGCCGTTGCATCGGGCGCAGCGGCGTCGGAAGAATCGGCGCCTGGCGCAGGATGTCCAGAAATTCGAACACGATCGGGGACGCCTCGAGTCGGCCGCGCATGCTGTCGAACAGCGTCCGCATGTGGGCCTCGGAAGCGGGCGCATCGATGGCCCCATAAAACCGTGCCGCGGCCCGGCCCTCGAGGTAGAAGCGATCGAACTGCTCGCGCGGCAGCGGGCGAACGTAGGCGTGATAGGCCTCGACGAAACCGAAACTGGCGGTTGCCTGTACCCAGGTCAGCAGATCGACATCGTTGGCACTGTAGGCCTCGCCGGAGGGCGTGAACCCCGTCACCTGGCCATGCCGTCGCACCACGTGGGCGATCATCTCTTCGGCCGTGCCTTGGGCCCCGTACACGGTCACCATCGCGGCCAGGCCCGTTCGTTGCAATCGCTGCATCGGCCGCGTGCGAAACGAGGAGTGTGCCCAGACGCCAGTGCGCACCCGAGGCTCGGCGAGTTCCAGGATCACGGCGGCCACGCCGCCGACGAAGGTCGCGATCGGATTCTTGAAGACTTTCCAGGAGACCGAGTCGTGCGGCGCCAGGGCCGGCTCTCCCGGGGGCAGCGTGAAATCCATGGGCGGCGATCCGGGCGGACGGAGAAGGTCGCTCGCCAGACGATCCACCGCCCGTTGCAGCCAGGCGGGAAGCCGCAGGGTGGCAGGGGTGCCGTCAGCGGACGAGGAGTGAGCCATGGGCCTATTTTGTCCCCACGCCAAGGATGTCCATCATTCGGCGTTCGATCGGGAACGGGCCGCAGGGCGCCCGCATCTACGATCGCCTTCGCTGCGGTCGGTCCGCATCGGTGCTCATGCCCCTGACGGCTTGGGCGTGACGCGGTAAAGTTTGTACGGCTGCGGCACCAATGGCATCTCAGTGGCCATGGGTCCCTGCACCGTGACCACCATGCAGTCCTCGGGAGCCTCGATGAGCGGCGCGAGCGCCCCCGCATCGGGCAGATCGGAAGTGGATGGCTGGGCGAGCAGGTCCGCCTCCAGGTCTGCTTGCCTCATGTCGGCGAACAGCGACCAGGCGGTCATGAAGAGCGCTGCAATGATGGGGCCAAGGACGAAACCGTTGATGCCGAAGATGGCCATTCCCCCGATAGTGGACATCAAGACGATGTAGTCGGGCATCTGGGTTTCCTTGCCGACCAGTTGGGGGCGCAGGAAATTGTCCACCAAACCGATCACCACCGCACAGAAGGCGATCAGCCCGACGCCCTTGAGTATCGATCCGACCGCCAGCAAATACAGCGCCACCGGCAGCCAGATCAGGGCCGCGCCAATCGCGGGCAGCAGCGACAGGAACGCCATGAGGACGCCCCAGACGAGCGCCCCCTGAACACCCAGGAACCAGAAGGCCAAGCCGCCCAGTCCCCCTTGCACAACGGCCACTGCCACGTTTCCCTTGATGGTGGCTCGGGTCACGGTGGTGAACTTGTTCAACAAGTAGTGCGTGTGGGGCTTAGCCAGGGGAAAGGTGTCACGCACGATCTTCGACAGTTCCGCGCCGTCGCGCAGCAAGAAGAAAAGCAGGTAAAGCATGACGCCGAAGCTGACCACAAACTCGAACGTGTTTTGGCCAACGCTGAGCGCCCGCGCTGCGATCAACTGACTGCCCTGGGCCGCGACGCCTTCGATACGCAACTGGATACCCCTCATGTCGCCAAGGCCGAAGCGGTTCATCAGGTTCGTCAGCCAACGTGGAGAGGCAGCGACGATCCGTTCGAAATAGGCGGCAAAGTTCAGTTGGCCCGTCTGGATCCTGTCGCTCAACACCATGATGTCCTGCACCAGGGATGCGCCGACCGCAGCGAGAGGCAACACGACGACGACCGTGCATAGGAGCAGCGTCACGAATGCGGCAAGGGACTTGCGCCGGCCCATCGCTTTGCTGAACCACCTGTACAACGGACTGAAGAGAATGGCCAGGGCGACGGCCCACATCACTGCGCCAAAGAACGGTTGCAGGATCCACAGGAATCCGAGGGTCACGGCTGTGAGCAGGATGAAGAAGACGGTGCGCTGCACACTGGCGGTGTTCATTGAATGAATCCGGTTGAAAAGGATGCGGGCAGACGTCGAGGTGTTCTGGGCTTGCCGCTGAAAAGGAGGCTGCGCCCAACCCCCCGCGGCGACTGTGGGACAGTGCGCCGACAGAGGGTCTGGCGATCGCACGAGCTTCATGATCTCGTCGGCGCTGAACGAGGCGCCGAGAGCCCTGGAAGCGTGTCAGCGAACTCCGACGCGTAGAGGCTATGGCGCAGGAGCCTGCAAGCGGGCGGGTACGCGGTCCTGATGCCTGACGATCTCTCCTGCACGCTGACCCAGGAGCCGCATCGATTGCGATCTGTGGTGACCGCCTTGATCGCTGCAGGAACCGTTCGACGAATGAAGCCTCAAGGGCCCCACGATCATGACGGCATTGCCGTGCACGCCGTGAAAGCGATGGCCGCCGGCTGCATTGTCGGTGGGACAGGACCGGACGGTGGTTCCGGCGCTTGATCGCCTCGTCGGCGGCAAAGCGGACCCATTGGGCCGGGCGATTTCCATCTAAATCTGACCCGCGCAAGAAACTGAGCCTCTGCTTTTGTTGGCATGAGCACCGGCGTGATTGACCTGGCGACGCGGAGCGTCATCAGCGTCGGGCTTGCGTGAGCAACTGTTCATCCGAGAGATAGCCGGGCGCACGCGTGTCTCGCACACCAGCCGCAAGCACCTGCGAGCGCCAGCTCCGCAGGCCTCTCCGACAGCGTGGGCTTCTCGCTCCTTGACGAATTCGGCATCGACTTACGCGTGATCGTGCGGTCGCGACCAAGCCCCGATAGAAGCGTCGTTGCTTGGCGAGTTGAGCGCTCTTCGGCTTCTTTCAGCGACTAGTTACTCGACGCCGCCTTTACGTCAGCGCAGCCGACCAGATCGCCGGCTGGCTCCAGTCCCCCGTCGGACCAGTGGCACACCCGGATCGGATCAGGCATCGATAGTACTGGCGGCAGGAAGAGCCGCGCCCTTCAGGCTGGCGGCACCAGAATGGCCGTACAGCCTGGCGCGATCGCGTCCAGGGTCTGCGCGAGTCGTCCGATGAGCCTGTGGCTGTATTCCCGATTCGGATGCACCGTGTCGAGCAGGTCCACGGCGCCGTAGAACGGGACCGAATCCCAGTCGGCAAACGCGACGTTCGCATTGAGGGCCACCGCGCGAATGACGGAGTCATAAAAGTCCCGAAATCGGAGGTTGTAGGAGGAGAGTACGCCCGAGACCTGGTGAGGAAAGCCCGTCAACACTGGGATCCGCCCCTCATCCCGCACCCTGCGGACGATGGACGTGTAGTCGTACATCACCGTGTTGATGTTCTCGCCTTGCCACGCATCGATCACACCGTTCTGAATGATGACGAAGTGCGCTGCAATTGTCAGATAGGGAAAGTACGTCGCGACGGTGTGAAGCGGCATGCCACCAACCGAATGATCGGCGAGGACCCGCAAATTGGGCCGGATGCGCTGCAGCGTTGCGACGGGCGTTTCGTTCGAGCCGTTGGAGGCCATGATCGAGTCGCCGTACACCTCGACGGTACACACCGATGGATGTTGGGCGAGGACGTAGCCCCCGTGGCTGACAACGAGAGCAGCCACCATCACTGGCGCAAGGGCACGAAGCGGAGGTTGAGCCATGGATTCATCTCCTCGGCTTGGCAAGCCACGCCATGGAACCTATGCCTCGCAACCAACCGAGTCAACACCTTTGAGAATTTCTTACGACACTGAAGTCGTCGGACACAAGCCACTCGGGTCAGCCGCACTCCCGCGCTGAGCACAATTTGGCCATCGGCGTCGCAATTCGCACCGATCCATTCACCAGGGCGTCGCCCTTCAGTTGCGCCCGTTTGCTGCGCTTCGATGAGGAACTCGGAGGCATCTACTTGGGAGATCTACTGCCGCGGATGAAGGACGCCGTTTCGCCTGTCGCGATAGGGGCCTCTGGTTGGCGGAGTGCGGCGTTGGTCGACGCATGGTTCTCCGGGATCAGGGTGATCTCGCGTCCTGACTGCGCCTGGAGGCGCTGAAGCTGTGAGGCGAGATTGGTTGTGCGCTGTTCTGCACCGGCAACGCGCTCGCGAAGCGGCACCATAGCGCCTGCTGCGCAGTGGCCAGAACCGAACGAGCTGTCTCGGTGTCCGCAGCCGGCCTTTTTCTCGTTGGCGAGTTCGGCGCCCGCTTGGCGCGTGGCCCTGCGCTCACGGTCAACCTCCGAGAGGAGGCGACGTCCCTGGAAGAGATGCCTCTCCCCGGCTCAGCGGCGCTGCTTGGCGCCGAGGGCCATCTGGAACTGGTTGCTCATCTGTGCGGAACTTTTTTGCTCAAAGTGTCTGAAAGTTGTTGTTTCCACGGGGTTCGCGATCGAACCTTGGCATCCATTTCGGCTTTCCTCGCCGTCTTTTGCTTGCGGTAACCTACCCAGGCGGCGACTGACAACGTGGCGTGAGGTCGAACAGGCGAAGGCCTGGACCAAAGGCGCGGTCGAAGGCTGGCTTGCCGCGCACCTGTCGCTCGCCAGGGACGACATCGCTGCGACCTTCAGCCAGATCAGCGAAGCATGGGTTCGACGAGATTGCTTGCGCATCGTCCGAGCGTGTGCTTTGGGGTCCCTGGGTTGCTGCAACTATCGCAGGCTTGCTGCGTGCCTGCGTTGCGATTGGCCCCGTGCTGCCGCGGCGGGCTCAGGTCATAGCCGGGGAGCCTGTGCGTGTATGAGGTGGACCTGCGCGCCAAGGACATGCCGGTGGTTTTCGCCCGGCGCCGCAGCCTGGCCTTGATCGTTGATTTGCCAAGAGCGCAGCTGATTTCGGTGTGCAGAGGCCCGAACTCGCGCGCGCGAGAGATCATCTCTTGCCGAAAGGCTTGCGTTGGGCCGTGCGAACTCTAGCGCTCGTCGTGCTTCAGTGGGATGACTTCGTCGCCCATAAACTGGCGCGTGCGATAGCGCGGCTTGCAGATTTCCGGGGGCAGTTCGACATGCACGGCCATTCTCACGCCACCTTGCGCGACTGGCCGACCCAGTAAGGCTCGCGCAGTTGGTAATTGAGCATTTTTGCCGCCCACTGCTGGCCGAGACGCCCGAGATCGCGAGCGCGCGGTACGCTGCGCTGCGCGCAGCCGTACCGGCCGGCGACACCGTATACCTCGACGTGCCCCTGCCCAACGCCGCGGCCGTGGCCCTCGCGAGGGTGTAGGGCCTGCGCAGCGTCTTCGAGACCGCGCGCATGTACGCGGGTCCGGTGCCAGGTCTGAACTGAGGCTAGCCTACGGCATCACCAGCTTCGAGCTTGGCTAGCGGCCTTAGTTGTCCCTCTCGTGAGGCCCGCCGCCAGCGTTGACGCGGGCGCAGCGCGACCACGTAGCCGGGGCTCTTCCATCGCTTGCGTGGAGCGTCGTGGACCTGATTCACCACCTCCGGCGAGGTGCTTGCGGGCGCAACGATGCCGAAGGGCGAGTTCTGAACGATTTTCATGCTCAGGGCCAACTCAAGGAAACATTCGGCGTCGAACTCGAATGGTTTGCGCTCGACCGTGACCGCCACCTGCTGGAATGCCGCGTGATCGGGGTTCAGAACGATGTTGCTCTCGCTCGGTTCAACGGCCGACGGAACCCATAGGCCGAGTGCCCCTCCAGCCTTGCGCTAGGCCACGCCGATCGATTGGGTGAGCGCTTCTTGTTCGATCCAGTCCGCGGGAAGGTCATCGCGAACATCCTGCAGGTCTGCGCCGTCGGGCAGATCGAGGCGAATCAGGGCTTGGCCGATCGGCTTCACGCCGTTGCAATGGACGCGCTTCTCGAGTTGACAGATCGCGCGACTGCCCCCCGCGTAGATCACAGGCAGCCCGTCCGGGGACGGCAAGTGCCACCGCCCCGGTGACAGCGTCGAGCCGTAGCTGAGTTGGTCGCACCGCAGGCACTTGGTCGTGCAGATGCGCCAGACCGACAGCGTCAAACGACGCCCCCGTGCTCGATTGCGTTGAGGATCGCGCGCACCTTCTCGCCGCCATATTCGTTCGTCGCGAACTCGATGGGCGTCTTTCCGTCGAGCAGGGGATGGGGCTTGGTCATCCAGGTCGGGCCCTGCTCCCCAAACACTTCGGCCGCCCGAACCAACAGGTCCGACTGGCGGAACAGGCGCTCGGTGACGCCGGGCTCCAGGGGCGTCTCGGGGCGCGTGCGCGAAAGCGTCGACGCATTGACGCTGAGGGCCGTGAGGAGGTCTTTCTTGCGCGGAAGTCGCGATGCCTCGAACCACTCGTCCAAGCAGCGAGCAGGCACGCTCCACGACGCGTAGTGCGCGGCAACGCCTCGATTCAGTCCCCAGGCCGTTTCACTGACGTGGAAGAAGCGCGTTCCCTCTCCACGGAAATCGTCCTTCCCGCGCGAGAAGGCATGGGCGAACACGCTTTCGAAGGCCTTGGCCACGACGCCGGCGGCGGTCGGTGGGGCAGGTTTGGTGGCGGCGGCGGTCATGGGAAACATTCCACATTTGCAATTGCAATGCTATTGGCGTGCAATTGCATGGCGAGCAGACGGCGCGAATTCTCCCGACAAATTGCGCGTCGCATCGGGGGCGGTCAACACGCGAGGGCCCGACGTTGGTCCTGCTTACATCGTCCTGCATGGCCTGCCCAACCTGCCCGGACTGAGCGGGATCGAGGTCGCGCGCGGTGAGAGTCCGACCGCAGCGGTGGCACTGGATCAGTTGCGGACGCTGCTCGAATCGCGTGCTACCGCTCCATCACTATCAGCCCGTCCTTGACGTAGCGCTGATACACGTCAAGTGGCATCGCCGCGATCTGCGGGTTGCCGGCATCGCCCCAGCTCAGTACGACGCTGTCAGCGCCGACTTGAGCCTCCAAGGGTCCTTCGGGGATGGTGATCAACGGGCCGTCCCCGGCTCTGTATTCGACGCTTCCCTTGACTCGTGCGTTCGCCGGCATGCTGTTCTCCATTGGACTCTCGTGCTGCTTAGCCTAAACCCATGCGGGCGGGCAGCCGTCATCGAACCGCGCGCGCACATGTAGGCAGCCCTGCCGCCGCCAGGGCGACATCGCCTGCCAAGCAACTTCCCGCACCGCGCCTCAAGCACCGAAAACCCGACATCGGAGAGGCGAGCCGCGAACGCGTCAAAAAAAGCGCAACTGGCGGACGGTGCAACGTAGAGTTATATCCAGTATTTTCGAGCCGCCTCCCGTTGCCAAGCTGCACCGCCGCTCGAACTTGACCTTCCTAGTCGGGGCGACACACCCCGAGGGGCTGCTGGAGCGCGCAGTGGCCAAGCTCTACTCCGCCTTCGCCCTGACCGACGAATGCTCGGTCTCGGGCGTCGCTCGTGCCCGCTTGGGTGCACTTCATCTGCGGCAGCGAGATCCTCCTGACCACCCAGAGCGGCCACGCGCCCGGCGACCATCGAGCGCGCTCAGACACACGACTTTTCCGCGAAGCCGGAGGTGGCCATGCGACAGCGGCGCGCCGTCGCCCACATCGAGGCGGAACAGGAACTCAAAGCCCTCGTGAAGACTGAGGCGGCCGCTCTGAATAGCGAGCTTCTTTTGAAGCCGCACGCGGCTCTGTACGGCAGGCTTTCCAGACGACCGGCGAGCGGAAGGCGGACGCATCGTTGGGCCAGGAGAGCTTCGCAAGCAGGACGTTGCGGTGGGCCGGCATCAACCTCGGACCTGGCAGTCGGTGGCTCAGTTCTTGGCAAGGAAGGATGAGCGATATAGTCGCCTCAAAGGCGTCGATGCCGTGCTCTACACCATCGCGTCTGGCCGCTCAGGGTCGGCAGCATACGGACATCGCTTGCAAGGGCGATCTCGAGCGGCGCCTGGACAACGCCAACCCTAAGAGGAGTGCCAGCGCGACCCGCCCCAGCTAAGGCTACCCCGAGCCAAAGCCGCATTGGCGCGGGTCCGGCTGAGTGGCTCGTATGCATCGACGGCTAAGAGGCGGGACGACCATGCCATCTGTACAGGCAGGAAGCCATCTTCGGTCGCGCTGGCCTCGCCATCTCGCGCTCGACGCTGGCTAGCTGGGACTGGGCAGTGCGAGTGCAGCTGCAGCCGTTGGTCGATGCGCACAAGCGCGAGATGCTTGAAGACCGCGTGCTGCATGCCGACGAGACGCCCGTGGCGATGCTCAAACCGGCAACGGCAAGTCACACCGCACGTGCCTCTGGGGCTACTATACGACGAGCTACAGGCGTGCTGGGCGTGGTGGTGTTCGACTTCGCCGACGGCCGGGGCGGCCGGCACGCTCGCGCCTTCCTCCGGGCGGCCGGGCGAACATGGCCGGCGCGGCACGCTTGCGCGCGACGACTTCAGTGGCTACAAGGCGTGCTTCGACTCGGCGTCACCGAGGCCGGTTGCATGTCGCAGGCGAGGCGCAAGCTCCACGAACTATGAGCCAATCACGGCAGCCCGGTCGGCGAGCAGGCACTGAAGTACGCTGCTGCTTCACGCCGAACTCGCCTTGGTGGTCGGCGATCAGGCTCTTCGCGCATGGCCCTCCGGGTTGCGTGTGGGGCTGCAAGGCGGGCTGAAACTTCGGCACGCGTACCGCATTCGCGCATCTACCGTTACCTTAACACTCGGGGTGGAAAGCCCAGGCCGGCCCGCTGGAGGGGCCAGGGCATTCGCACGCGACGTGTAGGACGAAGGGGTCCTAAATTCGAGCGCAAATGCTGCACCGCCACATTTACGGCGGTTCCATGGTTCCTCATCGGCCCTCGGTCGAACACAGAGGTCATATGAGCAACCCTTGGACAAAGAAGAATCCGCTGATGAGCATGTGGCTTAGCGCTGCCAACAAGGCGACTGGCTCGGCTCGCGGCCAGGCCACCAGCGCTGCCAAGCGGCAGATCGGCGCAGCGCAATCAGAGGCAGTGCGGCAGGTCGTGGACTTCTGGAGCGGCAGATCTGCCGTCTCTGCGGCGAAGAAAAAGACACGTCGTTGATGGCGGGGCCCGCAAAGTCTGAATCTGGCGGGCGATGTTCGCGCGGGCGGCAGCTTCGCTGGCGCCGCGCGTCACGGCTGCAGTCGTCCAGCGACTGATTGCATCGCGCAAGGCGTGGACGCAGTTCCGAATTCGGGGTCGTAATCGGGTCCGGGAAGCGCCACCTGACCGTGGCCGAGCTTGCCGAGCAGGGCTCGCCAGCCTTCGAGTCCGCGCAGCCGGTGCTCTCGCAGTTGCTCAAGGCCGAGACGGCCGAAGCGAGGTGCGCTCAGTGGCTAACCACCTGAAGCTGGCACGCTTCCCGTCTACCGAGACCTCGCAGGCTTCGACTTCGCTCACAGCGAGGTGAACGAAGCCTTCGTCCGTCAGTTCCACCGATTTGAAGTTCACCGATGCTCATCTGTTCGGATGATGCGTCGGCGAGAACAGAGGCCTAACTTCGGGCGCCAACAGAATCGGGACCAACTTTTCGCATGATCAGTGGCAAATTTCAACGGTTGGGTGAACCGGCGCAAAACGCGCTCGGACTTTGGAAAGTATCACCCAGGACCCAACGGGCCGGCTTCTTCGTGGCCGGGACGCTTATGGGTGCGATGCTGGTGCTGGCCATGCAGGCTCCGCCCGCGCAACGGGCAGGGCCCCAGCGTTCCGAACAGACATCCAGGCCCCCCTCACTTGCTCCCGCCGGCCCGCGCGAGCTCGACCTGTTGCGCGACGAAGCCGGAAGCGGCAATGAGCTTTCGAACTGGACGCTCGCCAATGCACTGCTGGACAGGTACGACACGTCAGCCGATCCCAGCGAGCTTTATGAGGCGATTGTTTGGTTGGACCGGCAATGGGATCGCAACGGTCGGGCGGAATTGGCTGCGCGCGTCACAGCGCGCTACTGCGGGCAGCGCGTTGTGCGCTGGCATTGGCTGTGTGTTCCCGGCGAATAGGAATGTTGATGGTGCTCGCGATGCCGAGTAGACGGGCATGGACCATCTGCGCACCGAGATCGCCAACGGCATCAAGTCCACCTGCGTGCGAAGTCGACCGACGAAGCGGCGCTGCGGATTAACGACCTGTCCGCGTGGCTGGGCCACAAGACCGGGGTCGATGCGCTGGGACGCGCTGTCTGGAGCGGCCTGGTCGGCGAATTGCAAGCCGGGCGCGAAGCGGTGGTCAGTATGCTGGAGCAGATTCAGAAGGCGAACATCATCCTTCAGCAGCACCTGAAGAAGGAGCATCCGACGCGGATCAACATCCCGGCCCCGGAGGCTTGATATTCTTCCTCGCATTCGCCGTGCCGAAGAAGCTGGGCAGGGCATGCTTGCGCCGGGAGCTGACCAGCAACTCTCTAGGATGTGATTCGTTGGGTTCCATCGCCTCGATCGCATTCGCGAGGAAGTTCAGAATGACTTGTTGGATTTGCGTTCGATCCGCAGAAACCACGGCGCCGGCGTCGGCAAGTTGCGTGAGAACCTCGACCCCCTTGCGCTCGGCATGCGGCCTGACCAAGGCCAGCCGATGGCCTCCCGGAACTTGAAGGCGTGAGCCTCTCAAGGCCTTCCAACGATCAATTCGACCGACCCCGGGCGCAATCGCTACGCGCCGCGTACTGAATAAGTCGCTCTTGGCCTCCTCGTCGCGTTCGCGGTCATGTCTTGCACACTGCAAGTCAACCGATTGCACACGGCCTCGGCCCGTTGCGGCTGTCCCCTTCCTCCGAGGCTGACATTTGTGAGCTTGCCTGCGGAGCGGACCACGAGGAATTTTTCCAGCGCTGCGGCCGTCAAGTGCAACTCAGGGAGCAGGGATTGGCGTTATCTTGCGAATCAGGTTGCCAAAGGTATCGGCCACATACAGATTGCCGACGGCATCCACCGTCACCCCATAAGGTTGCTTGAATGTGGCGGCCGCACCGATGCCGTTCTGCGCGCCCAGCACACCGGGCTGGCCGGCGAGCGTGGAGACCACGCCTGCAGGCGTGATTTTGCGCAGCAGGCTGTTGCCTGTGTCGGCCACGTAGACGTTGCCGTCGCTGTCCACCGTCAGGCCGCCTGGCATACTGAAAGATGCCGAACTGCCGGCCCCGTCGGTCGCGCCGATCTGGCCTGAGCCGGCCAGCGTCGTGACCACGCCACCGGGCGTGATCTTTCGGATCCGGTTGTTGCTGCTGTCGGCAACGTAGACGTTGCCGACAGCGTCGGTCGCTATGCCATAGGCCTGCCCGAAAGATACCGCAGCCCCCGTGCCGTCGGCAAAGCCTGCGATACCCGAGCCGGCCAGCGTGGTGACGTTCCCGGCAGGCGTGACCTTGCGGACAACAGCGCCGATGAATTCGAGCACGTAGATGTTGCCGTCGACATCCGTGGCCACCGACGAGGGGGTATTGAACGTGGCAGAACTGCCGTGGCCATCGAGCGAGCCGATAGAGCCATTGCCCGCGAGCGTGGTCACGTCGGCCGCGGGTGTGATCTTGCGGATGCGGTTGCCGCCGAATTCCGCAGCATAGGCATTGCCCGTGGGGTCCAACGCAAGACCGGACAGGCCCGAGAACGAGGCTGCCGTGCCGTTGCCATCTTGCGAAGTACCGCTGCTGCCACCCGCAAATGTCGTGACGTCGCCAGCGGGCGAGATCTTGCGCACGAGGTTCGTCGCCGTATCCGACACGAGCAGGCTGCCGTTCTTGTCGACGACCACGCTGTATGGCAGGTAGAACGATGCGGCCGTTCCGTTGCCGTTGACCGAGCCGATGGTGCCGGACCCGGCAAACGTGGACACCTGTGCCGCAGCCGCCGAGCAGGCGACCGCCACGTCGATGACGGCGGCCGAGGCCTTGCCGCTGCCCTGGGTCACGGTGCAGAACTGCCACAGGGGCTGGGTGCGCACGCTGACCTCGTAGGCCAAGCCGTCAGCGAGCGCAGCGGCAAAGGTGAACTTGCCGTCGACCGATAGCTTCAGGTCGTCGCCTTCATTGTTCTGGAGCACCAAGGTGCCTGTGAGACCGCTGACTGAACCTCCGACTGCGTGGGAAGTGGCTGGTTGGTGCACGGATGGGGGAGGTGCGGGCGTCGTCTGGTCTCCCGTAGTGGAATTTCCTGATGTGGCCGCCGCCGGTGGCGGGAGAGCTGCCAAGGAGCCCCCACTGCCCCCGCCGCCGCAGGCTGCGAGGGTGAGCGACACGCTCAGCACAAGTATGCAAGCGAGACGGTGTGAGTGCAAAGTCGAAAGTGGCGCGACGGCAGCACAGGCGCGGTGCATGGAAGGCTCGTGCATGGCTTCAGGCACCTAGAGGCGCAACGAAATGTCAATTGTGTCAGCGTACCCGCTACATCACCCTCCTGTCGATCACGGAAAACTGTGATGACCAATGAAGACCTGACGAACTGCTGCTGTTGATAGGGTTAGATCCGTAGGTCCCGTCGGCACTTCCTGACGGGGGAGACCGTCGGACTCTCAATGTGTTCCCATATGGTGGCGAATGGAGAACGACAGCAAATGAGCGATGTAGGTTCCACCGGCGACCAGCAGAAGGTGAAGCCAGGGTGTTTCGACCCCTTCCCAGTATTGGGGCAAGTACAAGAACAACATCAATCCTGCGGCCAGCGCGCCTCCGAACCACGATCCTTGCCGATAGATCGTGATGCTGCTGTGCCGGAAAGTGATGGTCTTCCAAACGTCGCCGCGCAAGGAGTTGAGGAGGGTCATGTTGGGTCCAACGCAAAGTCTCAACGATTCTCGCCGTGAGGGGCCACGTCGATGCACGAGCACCTGCTCACGCCCGACCGCGAGGTGCGGTGACGCTTTAGCATTCGCTACGAAGCAGGCGTTTTCTGACCCGGCGACGCGAACGCGGGTCGACCTGCTGGCAGCACAGTTGAACGACAGAAAGCCTGCCCAGGAGGGTGCGCTAGAACGTTACCCGCGCGGTCGCCGGTGTTGACGCGGTTCTGTAGTTCTGAAAACGGGTATTTTCAGACCTAGGGGAGGGTGGACCCCAAGGCAAGGGCGCGTCCAACGCGATGTCGATCTCGCGGCGGTTGCAGACCCGACCTGCATAGCCGTTGAAGTTGAGAAAGACCAGCAGCGAGCCGTGCTACTCAACGGTCGTAGCGTATCGCGGTCGCCGGCGTCACCGGGGTCGGCGTTGCCCTCGAGGTGCGCCTCACGCCTCGCCGGCGCCCGTCTTTCCCTGAGCTTCTCGGGAGTGATGTCCGGATGGCCGGCCATCCAGTCCCCGCGGCAGAGGGCCTTGAGGCGCGGCAGGGTGGCGCGGATGGCAATCTCGTTGTCGCCGGCGCGTTCGGCTAGCGCGCCAACTCCTGAACAGGTTTCAATGCGTCCTTCGCCGCGTCGCACGCGATGCTCACGCGCTCGGCCAGGTGGTCTTGCGGCTGAGATGTGTCGCTCGCCACCGCCTGCCGGGTATTGTTGACATCTTGTGCTCCTTCAGGTTGCGCGCGCAGACCGTCAGGCATGGACTCGAGATCTGCAGTGATCGCGATGCAGCTAGCAATTGGCGCGAATGCGCCGTATCAAGGTTGCCCCGCCGACTCGCTCGGTTTCAACGAACGCGGTTCCTTCGCACGTTGTCCTGGAAATTCGATAGCTGTACTTTGCCTCGACTACGCTGGCATCTATGGGGCGGATCGACCGAATGAGAAGCGGCCGTTCGAAGGAGCCATAGAACCTTGACATATTGGCTTCGTTGAACGCGCCGAGGCCGCGCTTTGCAGGGACGACGAAAGCTGCCGCGGTCCTGCCATCCGCCGCGGACAGCGCGCGATAGAAATCCTTCACAGCGCGCACCTGGGGATCGGGACTCGACTCGCGCGGCAAAGCGAGGCTGGTCGCCGCCGCGGATTTGACGAGCGGCGCTTTGCCGACCGGAGCAGGCAGCGACCTGACTGCTGCTCTGGGCGCCGGCGCGGGGTCTGGCGCTGGGACGGGAGGCGACGATGAGCGTCGTGGCGCGACCGCTACGAAATCTTTGGTTGCTAACTGTGGCGCGGTCGCTTGGGGCGACTGCATCAAATTGCCGCCCGAAGGGGCGGATGGCTTCGCCGTAGCGTGCAGAAACCAGGCCATGAAGCCGATCGACATGGCCATGCCGGCCGCTCCGAGTTGCAACCAGAACACCTTCGTCTCGGATGGCAGCAAGGGTTCCCCTTGACTTGGCTCCATCTCGCCATTGGATGTAGCACTGGGGATTCGCGTCGACAACGCCTTCATCGCCTCAAGTGCGGAGGGGCCGGATGACTCGAAGCCGGGCAGCTTCCCCGCACACCCAATGCAGAACATCGCGCTTGCGCGGTTGCTTTGCCCGCAATGTTCACAAAGGTTCGGCATGGGGGGTCGCCTCGACTGGAGTTGCCCCTAACTTACATGAAGGACTGAGCGTGTATGTCGGCGCCTTCCTACTGCATGTGTCACGTGTTCGGGGTGCCGGCGGAGTCGCAGGGGTGCCACGAGGGGGTACGGAGACGAGCGAGCCCCTCATTGCTTGCCGGCAGTCCTGTTCGGCGGACTGCGCACTAACAAACGCCATGGATAGATTAGGCATCGACGTCAAAAAACATCCCAGCACCATCCATATGGATGGTGCTAGGATGGCGACGTGCCTTCAAGCGCCGTCCTGCGCGAGTAGAAGCTCTGGCGACCAGAAGGTCGATGTGCCCGACCCAGTAGCGGTGTCAACACTGCGTTGGCCGGCGAATTCACTAACCCCTGAAAGAACCTCATGAACGATTTGCTCCAAAAACTAATGATCAACGCGACTGAATTGACCCGAAATGGGCAACTCCAGGAGGCGACGCAAGCGATCCAGCGTGCCCTGCGGGGAGGCGCTTCCGAAGTGTTCGGCGTCAGTGACCCTGCGACGCCGCCGCCCGCTACCCGGGCCTCAATTCCGTCAGGCGAAGCCTTGGTCCTCGACGGTTTGACGCGGGTGATTGACCCGCCTCCCGAGATCGTGGAGGAGATCCTGCCCGAGCGGTCAGGCGTCGCGGTGAAAGAAGCGGTCGACTTGGACTCGGTCGAGGTTGATAGCCCACGCGAGGAACGTTGGCTCGACGGCAGCTTCACCCACCAAGGGCGCACGCTGGCGTACAAGCTCTATCTGCCGCCTGGCGCGACCGGCGCCGCAATCGCGCCACGCCCCATGGTGGTGATGCTTCACGGGTGCACACAGGGCGCCGCCGACTTCGCGACGGGCACCCAGATGAATGCGCTGGCCCGCGACCTTGGGGTCGTCGTGCTCTATCCCGAGCAAACCCAGCATGCCAACGCACAGAAGTGCTGGAATTGGTTCAAGCCGCAACATCAGCAGCGCGGACGGGGCGAGCCGGCAGTGCTCGCGGCCCTGGCGCAAACGATTACGGCTGAGCATCACGTTGACGCGGCGCGCGTCTACGTAGCGGGACTGTCTGCCGGTGGGGCCATGGCGGACATCGTCGGGCGCTGCTATCCGGATGTGTTCGCCGCGGTCGGGGTTCACTCGGGCTTGCCCCGTGGCTCAGCCACGGATGTCATGACCGCGCTGTCCGCCATGCGCAGCGGCAGCGCCCTTGCACCCTCAGGCGGGGCCGGCAGCCCAGTGCCACCCACCATCGTCTTCCATGGCGATGCCGATGCCACGGTGCACGTGAGCAATGGCGCCGCGATCATCGAAGCGGCTCGCAAGGCGACCGGGCAGACAAATGGAAGGATGCCCTCGGCGCGTACGGCGGAGGGCCATTCTGGCAAGGGACAACGCTACACCCGCACTGTCTACGCGGACGAAGCCGGGCGAAGCACAGCCGAGTATTGGCAGTTGCACAACGCGGGACACGCCTGGTCGGGTGGCAGCTCGCGAGGAAGCTACACAAACCCCACCGGCGCCGATGCGAGCGCCGAGATGCTGCGGTTCTTTCTGGCGCATCCTTTGCGCGCATGAAAAATTAGCTGACCGCTGCAACCGCCGTGCATCAGTCGGCGCGCAATCCCACAGCGCATCGGCATGGGCGAACGCATCTTCGCTGGAACGCCCACCAGAGCGATCCTCGGTTCGCCGATGGCCATTCGTGTCGACTTTATCGAGCTCGATACACACAGGAAAGGGAGCGCGGCTTGGGGCATTGCGGCTCCCACTCCTCAGCGAGTCTCGAGTGAGGGGGAGGGCCCAACGGCCCTTTTGCTTCGGAGTGTGCATCGAGCGCGACATACGAGGAACGGACGAGGGCCTGGACCGGCTCAGGCTGGAGATAACGCGGCCCCCAAGGTCGCCAGCCGAACCGTAGGTAAGCGCGCAAGGGACCGACAGTTTCGTGGCATGTCGCGTCGCGGGCGCCGGCCGACAAAATTAACAACGCTTGACATGTTTTGACGTGCAGAAGTCGCGGCACAGGTCGATGATCGCGCCAGACGCACAGACCAAAGCGACCTCATGACACCTTCGCGCGAGCAGATCGCGGATTTGCCGGCGGGCGGCCTGCCTCCGCCGGTCGCAGCCTATGTCGCAGCCACCAATGCCTTCGATGCTGACGCGTTGGTGGCCTGCTTTGCACCCGGGGCGCTAGTCAACGACCAGTTGCGTGACTTTCTGGGGACGAACGCGATCCGGGGATGGGCCGAGCGCGAGATCGTCGGCGGCAAAATGACCATGCAGGTCGTTGACGTTGCTGAGCACTTCGGCGAGGTGATCCTCACTGCCAACGTGGATGGCGAATTCGACAAGGCTGGGCTTCCGGGCGTGCTGACCCTGACCTTCCACTTTTCGATGCACGCAGACAAGATCGTCCGCTTGTTCATACTCAACAAGCGGCCGGTCGACTCGCCGCCGGAGATTCGAACTCTTCAAAGTGCGGTCCTCACGCGTCGGCCGTCGGACGCAGCGCCGCAGGCATGAGCGTTAGCTTCGACAATCGCCCTGCCGACCAGCCGGGTCGAGGCTTCCTGCATCTTAGGAGAAGCGAGAATGTTGTTCGATTGCATAGGTAAAGCCGACGCGATGACGACACCGACGATGGACGACCCTGACAAGGAAGACTGGATTGCCGCGTACGGTCCCTTCCGGCTGTCCGCGGCCGAGCGGCGGCCGCGAGATGCTGCCGCTGCATATCGACTGGTACACCAACATCATCGACCTTGGCCCCGCGGACGCGGTCTACAGCCAGGGCTGGGACAGGACCGTCGTGTCGCAAGGCATGCAGGCCAAGGCCACCAAGCAGGTGATCAATCGCGAACGGATCTATCCGCCGCGCGGCGGCACGAGGGCGCAGATCCTGGCGGCCGCATCGACCGAGCTCCAGCGTCCGCCCGTTCTGAAGCCGCTCGACCTTCAAGATTGAGGCATCCGTCGCCTATCCGGCAACACGGTGGTCACCGATAGCTGTCTACCGTGAGAGGCGGCTGATACCTAGCATTGGATTACCGCGACGTAGGCGTCAGGCGACCTTGTGGTCGGCATGCCGAGATGCTGAACGTCGCTTAGTCCAGAAAGAGGTCTCCATGCGACGCTGCCTTCAACCTCGACCGGCAGATCGATCTGTCGGAACGCCGTCGTCCCTGCGCCGGGCTCGCCCGACGCCGCCTGCGGTGCGCATGAGGCAGAACTACCTGAGCCGGCTCAGAGGTCCAAAACCAGTTCCGGTGTCAAACTGCCAGAGCAACATATCATCATCACGTCATTGGTCAGCTTTTCATCTGACGACAGTAGCGAGTCGCGGTGGTCCGGTAGTCCACCCAGCACACGGGTCTCACAGGCCCCGCAAACACCTTGTTCGCACGACGCGCGTGCCGGCACGCCACAAGCGCGCACCGCCTCCAGGATCGTCTCTCCCGGCGCGATCTTCAGTCGCTGGCCTGTTTTGGCCAATGTCACAGTGAAGCCGCCTTGCTTAGCCGCGTCCACGGTGGCGCCGAAGCGTTCCAGATGGACCTTTGACGAGGGGCGAGAGCTGGCCGCCACCTCAAACGCATCGAGCATCTGCGCCGGACCGCAGCAGTACAGGTGCGATGACGGAGCTGCTGCAGCCACGATGGCCGCCACGTCGACGTAGCCTCCTTCGGGCTGTTCCGCATCCACATGCAGGTGCAGCGCCGGACCGGCGAGCCGGTCGAGGAAGATCGCCTCGTCTCGGTGCCGAACGCTGTAATGCAGTTCCCAGCTGCCGCCGATCGCCTTGAGTCTTTCCACCATGCAAGCGATGGGGGTGATGCCGATGCCTCCGGCGATCAGCACCGAGTGCGGAGCGGTTTCGCACAGCTCGAAGTGGTTGCGTGGCGCGCTGATCTCGAGCAGGGCGCCCGTCCGCAATTGTTCGTGCATGTACCTCGATCCACCCCGGCTGTTGCGGTCCAGCTTGACGCCGATCACGTAGAGGCCAGCGTCCGCCGGCCCATTGCACAGCGAGTATTGGCGCGACAGCCCGTTCGGCAGGAAGACGTCGATGTGGGCTCCCGGCGCAAAGCCCGGAAGCGCGTCCCCCTTCAAGGGCGCGAACTCGAAGAGGTTCGTGCCATCGCCTGCAAATCGGATGCCGACCAGGCGGACCGTGCGGTGTTCGTCGCTCATGGCCCTTCCTCCGAGTTCGGTGTTCGCATCCTTGAGCTCACTCCCAGACAGCGAAACACAGGCCCGTGCCCGTGCCGGCGGGCGTCCGGTAAGCAGGAATGTACTTTAGCGAGAGCAGAGGAAGCGCCTCGATCGCGCCGGCCATGCAGATCCAGTTGCGGATCTCGGAGTTGCCGGCATTCAGCAGCTCGCGCGGAATCCGCTCCAGTGCCTGCGCGTCCTTGTCTCGCAGTGCCTGGATCACCTTCCCATCCAGCTCCTCGTTCACTGTGAAGTGGCTCAGTCCGCCCGATGCGACCACGCCGACGCGTGCATCCGAAGGAAAGCTCTCTACCGCCTCGCGTATGGCCTGCCCAAGCCGGTAGCAACGCCGAGGCGTCGGCTGATTGGGCGGATAGTAGGTATTCAGGAAGACGGGAATGGCCGGGATCAGCGTGCCGTTCAGCAGGCGGTTGTGCACGAAGCCGAACGCATGGCCTTCGCCATAGCCATCGGGAAGACTGTCGGCGATCGCTATGTCGAACTCGCTCTCCACCAGGTGACCGATGATGTGGCGCGCCAACCGATGATCGACCGGATAGTCACGCGGTCGAGAAGGCTCGTAGTATTTCGCGGAGGCATTGGCCGCCCATTGCGGTCCGCTGAAGTTGGCCAACGGTACGTTGCGGATGCTCTCCCCGTGATACACGAGCATGCTCGGCATGTTGTTGTCCTGAAAGAGTTCCTTCTGGTCGTCGCCCACAACGATCAAGGCATCCAGCTTGGCGCTGCGCAGTTTCTCGCCCAGTAGGTCGACCTGGCTCATTGCTTCGGCATGGCGCTGGTTGAGGAGCCCGCTGTCCAGTTGCTCTCGCATCGCCGGGCCAGCAAGAACCTCCAGCTCTTCGTAGCTCACCGGATTTCCAGCCTTGTCCAGGTGGGCCCGGCCGCGATCGCGTTCGATGAAGCGAGTCCAGTCTGCCACTGGTGCATTGAGCATGGGCGTGTGCGACGTGCCGATTCCGAGAACGATTCTTGCCATCTCTAGTGTCTCCGGTTGGGGGGGCTGCGCTTCGCTGCGGCGGGCCCCTTCAGCAAAATCTCAAGACGAGCGGTTACTGAAATATAATTCCATTATACCCTTCAATAAGGGTTGATGCCAAGACCGTGTCACCGGCTTGACAAGCCACCGCGCACACCAGAAACAAAATATCATTTCATCAATGTCGTCTTGCATCGGGTCGGAGGACCCGTGCTCCGCCACCACATACACCTTTCCAAGGACGAAATCCATGAATCCATCGGATGCCATGAGACGACGCGAAGTCGCGGCCGCCCGGACACGCTACGCACAGACCATCGATGCACAGGCGATGGGAAGCACCAGCGACTTCGAGGTGGTCAATCCTGCAACAGGTCAGGCCTTTGCCCGCAGTCCCGCCGCGGATCGTTCGCAACTCGACGCGGCGGTGAATGCCGCCACAGCGGCTGCACCGGCGTGGGCACGGCTGGGCTTCGAAGCACGCCGCGCACATCTGCTTCGATTCGGTCAATTTCTGGTCGCGAATGCGGACGAACTGGCTTCACTCACGACGCTGGAGCAGGGCAAGCCGTTCACTCGCGCGATGGACGAGGTAACCCGAACGGCCCTCACCATCGAAAGGGTCACCAGCATTCGAATCGATGTCGAAGTGTTGAAGAGCAATGCCCTGGGGCGCGTCGAGATGCACTACAGGCCGCTGGGCGTGGTAGGCGCGATCACGCCGTGGAACGTACCGGTGGGGCTGGCCATGGGGAAGATCGTGCATGCGCTCTACACCGGCAATGCGCTGATCCTCAAGCCGTCGCCCTATACTCCGCTCGCAACGCTGCGCATCGGCGAAATCGGGCGTGCCGTCTTTCCGCCCGGGGTTTTCAGCGTTCTGGCAGGTCGCGACGAGCTGGGCCGCTGGATGACCGAGCATCCGGGCATCCACAAGATATCGTTCACGGGTTCCGGACCCACGGGCCGCCGGGTGATGGCCAGCGCCGCCAGCAACCTCAAGCGGGTCACGCTGGAGCTCGGTGGCAACGATGCCGCGATAGTGCTGCCGAAGTCAGACATCCATGCGATCGCGGGGCGCCTGTACGCGGCTGCCTTTTCCAACAGCGGCCAGATCTGCATGGCGATCAAGCGCCTGTACGTGCATGCCTCTCAGCATGACGAGCTTTGCGAGGCGATCGGTTCCCTGGCCCGCAAGGCGCGCGTCGGCGATGGCTTCGAAGACGGGGTAGAGATGGGCCCGGTGCAGAACGCCGCTCAGCGCGCGCTTGTGGTTGAGCTGCTCGACGACGCGCGTCTTCGTGGCGGCGAGTTCATCGCGGGGGGGGCGTGCGCTCGACCGCCCGGGCTACTTCATCGCACCGACGGTTGTCGCGGGCCTTCCCGAAAACAGTCGCCTTGTGCAGGAAGAGCCTTTCGGCCCAGCCCTGCCCATCCTGGCCTACGACGACGAAGCCGAGGCACTCGCGCGCGCCAACGCCACGTCATTCGGCCTCAGCGGCTCCGTATGGGGACCCGATGTGAGCCACGCTGCGCAGCTGGCTGCGCGACTGGAGGTGGGTACGGCGTGGGTCAACCAGCATCTGGCGCTGGACCCATTCGTGCCCTTCGGTGGCGCCAAGCAGTCGGGCCTCGGCCGGGAGTTCTCGAGCCTCGGGCTCAAGAG
Source organism: Variovorax saccharolyticus (assembly GCF_030316765.1). Classification (GTDB taxonomy): domain Bacteria; phylum Pseudomonadota; class Gammaproteobacteria; order Burkholderiales; family Burkholderiaceae_C; genus Variovorax; species Variovorax saccharolyticus. The sequence goes on along the minus strand of NZ_JASZYT010000012.1, from coordinate 146,210 downwards.
CTACATGGAGGCCACTGCGCTGCATGTACCCGCCGCAACTTGATGCGGCGCCACAGGCATCGTGCGTTTCAAGAACGGACTTGAATTCCATTATGATGAATAGAGCCAATTCAAGGAGAGAACGTGGGTCGTCCGAGTCGAAAAGATAAAGTCGTCGTGCCCGACTACTCGGAGGGACTCCAACTCAAGATCGAAGACGACGACCCGCGCTTCAACAGCGCGCTGGCACGTGGGCTTGCCATCCTGCGCTCCTTCCACATCGATCAGCAGTTCCTGGCGAACGCCGACATCGCCGAGCGTACGGGCATTCCCAAGCCGACGGTTTCGCGTCTGACCTACACGCTCACCCAACTGGGGTACCTGCGTTACCGTGAAGACATCGGCAAGTACGAAGTCGCGGCAGGCGTCGTCGGGCTCGCCTATCCGTACATCGCCAAGCAGGTGGTGCCCTCGGCCGCACGTCCGCTGATGCTCAAGCTGGCGGCCGAGACCAATCTCAATGTCGGGCTCGGCGTAGTCGAGGGGCTGAGCATGCTCTACCTCGAATACGCACCCGGAGACATCAAGTCCAATCGGCGGCAGCGCGTTGGATTCAGGGTGCCGCTGGTGCGCACTGCGATGGGGCGAGCCTGCGCGTCCGCCATGTCACCCCAGCAGCACAAGGAGTTGCTCGAGGCGATGCAGCACTACTACCCCAAGGAATGGCAGTCGCTGTGGCGGGAACTCGAAGAGTCATTCGAGCAGTATCAGAAGCACGGCTACGTCATTTCCGTAGGCACTTTTGCCAAGCTGACCAACACGGTGGCGGTGCCTTTCATCTGGGGCGACTCAGGCACGATCATGGCCTTCAATGCCCAAGGACCGGCACACCTGCAGACCCCGGCGCGGATGCAGCGCATCGGAAAAAAGCTGCTGGCCCTCACAGACGAGGTGCGCGAAGTACTCGTCCGTGGTGTACCGGGGCCGCAATACCCGACCATCTAGCGACCTGGAGCGCCGGGCCTGCGATCCCGGCGCTTCAGCCTATTTCGCGAACAGGGCGCCAATTGCCTTTCGGCGCTCGTCGAGCCCCTGCGGCACGGACGCGCCGAGCAGCTTGCCTTGATTGATTTCCCTCAATTGTGCAGGGAGTTCGGCATCGCTCTCTCCCGTGACGGTGCCGTAAGCGGCGTCCAGCAAATGCCTCTGGGTCGGTGAGTCGAGAAAGTGATTCATGAAGAGCCGCGCTGCGTTGGGATGGGGCGCATCCTTGACGCGCAGCAGCGCCATGATGATGTACACATCGCCCTCGCTGGCGGACATCGCCTTCACGGGCAGGCCTTTGAGGTTCAGGATGCTCTGGATGCGGAACGGCACGAAGAAGGCGAACTCGCCCTGCACCACGCGTCGCTCGTTGAGCGAGATGTCGGTCGATATCACTGGCGCCTGGGCCGCAAGCTTGCGCAGATAGTCGGGGCCCAGCTTCTCATTGAGCACGTCGAAGACGAGTCCTCCCGAACCGGGGCTTCGCGGGTCGTCGATGACAATCTTGCCTTTCCACTTGGGGTCCAGGAGATCGTTCCAGCTCTTCGGTTCATCGGCGGGTTTCACCACGCGCGTGTTCATCAGCACAGTCTGCCGCCCGATGCCTACCGGCAGCAGGAGGCCGTCGTCCACGAAGGGTGCGACCAGCTTGCTGGCGTTCGGGATCTCCTCGTGGGGTACATAGGCGCCGATGAAGGCAGGCTGGTTGATCGTCGGTCCATCCATGACGAGGTCGGCCTGGATGCGGCCCGCAGCCTGCTCGGCTCGGATCCGCTCGCGGATCTCGCTCGGACGACCGAAGATCAGGTCGACCTTGATCCCGAACTGCGACTCGAAGCGCTTGATGACTGGACCCAGAGTGGTCGGCGTCGCCGCACCGCTGTAGAGCACCAGCCGCCCCTCCTTCTTGGCCGCGGCGACGACTTGATCCCAGGTGCCGCCGGTTGTGGGAGTCTTGGCGGGCTGTGCGTAAGCAGGCAGCGCGCTGGCCGACAGCGAGAGCAGGACGACCCGGCGCGATACGCGCGCGGCAGAGCTATTCAATGCAAGGGGTGCCATGGCGTTGGTGACCATCAAGCGGCAACCGCCGTCGCCGCCGCTGTGGCTTGCAAGGCGCCGGTGCGATGTCCGGCGAATGTCCCACCTTCATCGGCGAGCCGCTCAAGCAGTGCGGCGGGTTTGAATGCGTCCCCGTGGTCGCGTTCGAATTCGCGTAGGCGGTCGCGGATCTTCGCCAGACCGATCGAGTCCGCATAGTGCATGGGGCCGCCGCGGTGGCGCGGCCATCCGTAGCCGTAGATCCAGATCACGTCGATGTCGCCGGCGCGCAGCGCCACGCCTTCTTCGAGGATCTTGGCCGCCTCGTTGATCATCGGATAGAGCAGCCGCTCGCGGATCAAGACATCGTCCATGTCCCGGCGCTCGATGTTCTGATCGCGCGAGGCCTGAAGGATCAATTCGTTGACGATCGGATCGACGATCGGCGCACGGGCGCCTTCTGGATTCGCGGGGTCGTAGCGGAAGTAGCCAGCGCCTGCTTTCTGACCCAGACGGCCCATCTCGCACAACTTGTCGGCGACGATGGACTTCAGACCCCTTTCCTTTCGGATTCGCCAGCCGATGTCCAGTCCGGCCATGTCGCCCATTGCGAACACGCCCATCGGGAAGCCGAAGTCCTGGAGGACGCGGTCGACCTGCTCCGGGAAGCCGCCTTGCATGATGATCTGCTCGGCCTGCTTGCTGCGCGCGCGTAGGATCCGGTTGCCGACGAAGCCATCGCAGGTACCGACCAGCACGGGAACCTTGCGCATCTGGCGCCCCAGTGCCATGGCGCGTGCAACCACCGACTCCGAAGTGCGGCCGGTACGAACCACTTCCAGCAGCTTCATCACGTTGGCCGGACTGAAGAAGTGAAGGCCGATCACGCTTTCGGGCCTCGCTGTGGCGCTTGCGATTTCGTCGATGTCCAGTGTCGAGGTGTTGGTGCCGAGAATGGCATCGGCTCGGGCGTGCCGGTCGATCTCGGTGAAGACGCTCTTCTTGAGTTCCGTGTTCTCGAAAACAGCCTCCACGATCACCTCGGCCGACGAGACGTCAGCGAGCTTCGTGGATGGCCGGATCAGCGCCATGCGCGCCGACACATCGGATTCGGTCATTCCGCCGCGACGCGCAGTGTTCTCGTAGTTCTTCCTGATGATGCCCAGGCCGCGCTCGAGGGCCTCCGGGTTGAGGTCGATCAGGGTGACTGCAACGCCCGCATTGGCCAGGCTCATCGCGATGCCTCCGCCCATCGTTCCAGCCCCGATGACAGCGGCCTGCTGCACCTTGGCGACATCGCCGGTCTGGATGCCGGGGATCTTGGCCGACTCGCGCTCTGCAAAGAAGAAGTAGCGCAGCGCCTTGGATTGGTCCGAGGAGACCTGTGCGGTCACCAGCTCGCGCTCGCGCTGAAGGCCTTGTTCGAAGGGAAGGTTCACCGCCGCCTCGATGGCGTCGATGGCGGCCAGCGGTGCGGTCAATCCGCGCGACTTCCTGGCCACGGCGGCACGGGCCTTCTCGAACAGCGCGGGGTTTCCGCGCGCGGTGACCAGGTGTTCGTCGCGATCGCGCACGCGCAGCAGTGCCTTGTTTTCATCGACCACGCGACGTGCGAACTGCAATGCGCCCTGAACCAGGTCGCCATCGATCAGCGCATCGACCAGGCCCGCTTCCAGAGCCTGCTTGGCGCTCAGCTGAGAGGCGGTGGTGATCAGCTCGATCGCACGCTCGACGCCAACGACCCGCGGCAGGCGCTGGGTGCCGCCTGCGCCCGGGATGATGCCGAGGTTGACTTCCGGCAGGCCGAGCCGAGTCGCGGGTGCGGCCACACGGTAGTGGCAGCCCAGCGCCAGTTCCAGGCCACCGCCGAGCACGGTGCCGTGCATGGCGGCGATGATCGGCTTCGGGCAGTCCTCGATGGCGGCAATGACGGCACTGATGCGCGGGTCCTTCGGCGGCTTGCCGAATTCCGTGATGTCGGCGCCGGCGATGAAAGTGGTCCCGGCGCATGCGATAAGGATCGCGCGCACGGTGGAATCCTGCCCCGCCTGGGCGACGGCCTGCACCAACCCTTCTCGAACGCCATGCGAAAGGGCGTTGACAGGCGGGCTGTCGATGGTGATGACTGCGATACTGTCGTGGCGAGTCAGTGCCACGGATGCGTTGATAGTGCTCATGATGGATCTCGAAGATTGGGAACTGGGCTGTCAGGCGGCGGTGAACATCGGAATCTGCGGGCCACCTTCGCTGGGCTTGAAGACCAGCCGAACCTTCTGGCCGATGTGGACCTGATCCATGTCGCAGTCCACGATGTTGGTCATCATGGTCGGACCCTCGGCCAGCTTCACGTAGGCGATCACGTAGGGCTGCTCGCTGTGGCGCATCACCGAGAAGGTGTAGATGGTTCCTTCGCCCGAAACCCGTTCCCATGCGGTGGCGCCGAGGCAGAAAGGGCAGAGCGTGCGCGGATAGAAGTGCGGCTTGCCGCATTGAGTACATCGGCGCATCAGCAATTGGCCGTCGCTGGCTGCCTCCCAGTAGTGAAGCGTCTCCGGATTCGGCTTCGGCGGATTGATCTTGCGGTCGGGTGCGATGCGCATGTTCATTCTCTTTCCATGATGAGGGTGGCGCTTCCATGGCGCGTGGCCAGCATTCCGCCGGTGCCGTGCGCCAGGACCAGGTCGCAGTTGGGAACCTGCACCGCGGGATGGGCCTCACCCCGAGCCTGCCGCACGGCCTCGAGAATCTTCGTCATGCCGCCGCGGTTGCCCGGATGGTTGCTGCACAGTCCGCCGCCGTCGGTGTTGAAAGGCAGCTTGCCGACGCCGGAAATCAGGTTGCCATCGGCGACGAACCGGCCGCCTTCGCCCTTCTTGCAGAAGCCGAGGTCTTCGAGCTGCACCAGCACGGTGATGGTGAAACTGTCGTAGATCGATGCGTACTTGATGTCGGATGGCTTGACGCCTGCTTCGGCAAAGGCGGCAGGGCCGGACCAGACGGCGCCCGAATAGGTGATGTCGATCTCGCCGCCGTTCTGTGACTTGTTGGCTTCGCCGCAGCCAAGCACCTTGACGCGTGGGCGCTTCAGCGAGCGGGCGATCTCCGGGGTGGTCACGACCAGTGCGCCGCCGCCGTCGCTGATCACGCAGCAGTCCAATTTGTGCAGTGGATCGGCGACCATCGGCGAGCCGAGCACGTCTTCGACCGTCACGACGTTGCGCAGCATCGCATGCGGGTTGTGCTGCGCGTGATGTGAGGCCGCGACCTTGATCCACGCCAACTGTTCGCTGGTGGTGCCGAATTCATGCATGTGTCGCTTGGCGACCATGGCATAGAGGTTCAGGATGGCCGGCGCGTACGGCCGCTCGAACTGGCTTTCGGGGTAGCGATCCAGGTCGTTCCCAAGGCCCGAACCCATGCCCTCGGAGCGCGGACGTCCTCCCAGCGTGATGAGGGCGACGCTGCACTTTCCTTGCGCGATGGCTTGCGCCGCGTGGTGCACGTGGATCATGTAGGAGGAGCCGCCCGTCTCGGTGGTGTCCAGATAGCGCAGCTTCAAGCCGAGGTAGTCTGCGATCGACAGTGGCCCCAGGCCGGGCGCATCGCCGGCGCAAAAGAATCCATCGACGTCCGAGAGCGACAGGCCAGCGTCGTCGAGCGCGCCCTTGGCGAGTTCGGCATGAAGCTGGGCCAATGCAATGTCGGTGGCCTTGCGGGTGGGATGTTCGTAGATGCCGGCGATATAGGCCGCGCCTTTGATGCTCATGGGGTGAGTCCGATCATGTAGGTTCGAGGGGAGGGGGATGCGTGAAGGTTCAGGCGGGCGAAGCAGCCAACTCGTGGGCCGCACCGGCGGGTAGCACAACTCCCGTGCTGGGCGTCGAGGCGTAGAGGGCGTCGATCAGGGCGCTTCGCCGCGCCAACACGGTTGCAGCGTTGATATAGGCCTTGTCGTTGATCTCTCCGTCTTCGGCGCTGGCAGGTTCGGTCAACAGCATCAGTCGTGCGATGCGAAGCGACGATGCCGGATTAGCGGCGTTGTGGCGGGCCAGCGCGGCGGCGATGGATTCCTGAACCACGCGCGATGCCGCGATGTCCGCGAGCCCGGCCTTGGGTTGACCCATCAAGGCGCGACAGGCAGGCAGGTTCGGCCAGGCCAGGGCGCCCAGCGTGTCGCGGTCATGCCCTGCGATGACCATGTCCTGAAGCATCGGCGCGGTCGCATGCAGTACCGCCGCGCGCAGCGGGCCGGTGGCCACCCAGGTACCACTCTGGAGCTTGAAGTCTTCCTTGACGCGGCCCGCGAACATCAGCCCCTGCAACGGGTCCGCGGGGTCGACCAGTCGAGCGGCGTCGCCCATGCAATAGAAACCTTCGTCGTCGAAGGCCTGCGCGCTCAGATCGGGCTGGCGGTAGTAGCCGGGCGTGACGTTCGGGCCCCGCACCCGCACTTCGTAGCGGCTGGCTGCGACCGGTGCGAGCTTGATTTCGACACCGGGTGCGGGCAGGCCGATGAGATTCGATCCTTCGCTCACCCAGTAGAGCATCGTGATCATCGGGGCGGTTTCGGTGCTGCCGTATCCCGACGTGAACGGAATTCGCATGCCGGTTGCACGGACTGATAGACGCTGGATGCGGTTGAGCAATGCGTCGGGCAAGGCGGCGGCAGCGTAGGACAGGCTCTCCAGTCCGGCGAAGAAGCGCCGGTTGAAATCGTCGTCGGCCTCGAGCGCATCGGCCAGCATGCCGAACGCGGCCGGCACGTTGGAGAAGGTCGCGGGCAATACCTCGCGCAGGTTGGCGATGGTGCGCTCGAACTCGCCGGGAAGAGGGCGACCATCGTCCAGGTAGAGCGTGCCGCCGAGCCGCATATTGCGATTGAACAGCGCATTGCCGCCCATCGTGTGGTTCCATGGCAGCCACGACAAGGTCACGGGCGGGGCTTCACCGGCTGCCGTGCGCAGGGCCGCCGTCATGGCCTGGTTCACGCACATCATCTGATGGGTGTTGATGACACCCTTGGGCTGGCCGGTGGAGCCCGAGGTGAAGAGGATCTTGGCGACGGTCTGTGGTCCGACTCTGGCGTAGGCCGCGTCCACCGCGGGCGTGACCGTCGTCGACGCAAGATCGTCGAAGCGGTCGTGCGGTGTCCCGGGTTCGCCTTTGGCGACCACCACCCGGGCGCCGGCGTCATGGAGCAAGCGCAATGCACCGGCGAAGGCAGTTCCGTCCTGGGCAAACACCGCCGCGGGTTCCACCAAGGAGGCGACGTGCCGCAGTTTCTCGAGGCTCTTGCTGGCGAGCGAATAGGCCGGCGTGACCGGGACAGCGATGATGCCGACGGTCATGGCACCCAGCACCATCACGGCGTGCTCGATCGAGTTGCCCGAGAGCACCATCAGCGTGCTGCCCGGACGCAGACCTCGGTCCAGCAGGGCCTGGCCGATGGCGTCGGCCTTCAGGCGCATCTGCCCGTAGCCGATACGGCGCCAGGCGCGGTCGCCATCACGCTCGGCCAGCATCGTGCGACCCGGATCGGCAACCGACCACGTCCTCAGCCAGGTCAGCACGTCATTGGAGACCTCGCCAAGCGCGTAGGGGCAGCGAAGCAGGACGCTGCCGTCCGGTCGGTGCTCGACTTCCACCGCGGGCGGCGGTGACTGCAGCGGACGAAAGGGCGCGGTGCGCGAATCTTCGGGAATGGAGGCGGTCATTGCGATCGGTGAGGTCGGTATGTTTTTGATGGCGTCGGGCTCAAAGGGTGCTGATGCGGCGTTTGATGAGCTTCAGTTCGATGAAGCGGAACAGCAGCACCAGCAGCAGCATCAGAAGCCCGATCACGCTGACTTCCTCGGCCTTGCCATCCATCCAGAGGCGCAGCATCACGACCGACAGAACCTCGCTGCCGGCGGAGTACAGCAGGATCGAGGCACTCAGCTCTCGAAGCACCATGAAGAAGGTCAGCACCCAGCCGGCGGCGAACGAGGGCCAGGCCAGCGCGACGAGGACTCGCCAGAAGGTGCGCGTCCAGCCGGCCCCGTGGGCCCGCGAGCATTCCTCCAGATCATTCGAGATCTGCATGAAGGAGGCCGACATCACCCGCGTCGCCAGCGGCGAACCCAGTGCCACGTAGGCCAGAAACAGCGCCCATACCGTGCCGTAGATCGGTATCCAGTTCGGCAGCAGCGAGAAGGCCCACAGGAAGCCGACGCCCAGCACCATCCCCGGCATGAACCAGGGCAGCCAGGCCAGCATTTCCAGCACGTGACGGCCTCGCCAGGTGGTGCGCACGCCGATGTAGGCCACCGCCGAACCCAGTAACATCACCGCGGTGGCGGCGCCGATGCCAAGCAGCGCCGTGTTGCCGAGCGCGCGCCAGAACACGTCGTTGCGCCATACAGCCACGTAGTGGCTCAGCGTGAACATGTCCCCCTCGTAGAAGCCCACGAAGCGCACCAGGCTGCCGAGCAGCAACTGGCCCACGGGCAGGGCCACCGTCAGCACGAAGAACAGCATACAGAATGCGAATGCCGGCCAGCGCCAGACGCCGAGCCGCACCAGCCTCGGACGGAATCCCTTGCCGGTGATCGTCTGGTAGCTTCGACCGCCGAGAAGGCGGCGTTGCCAGACCACGATCAGCATCATCAGGATCACGATGCCGAAGGACATCGCGGTAACGGACTGATAGTCGGGAGCAGCCTGCCGGTTGAGAAGGTGGTAGATCTGCGTGGTGATCACCTCGATGCCAGCCGGCGTGCCGAAGAACATCGGCGACTCGAAGGATTCGATGCCCCGGATGAAGGACAGCACGAACAGGCTGCTGATGATCGGAAGCAGCAATGGCAGCGTGATGCGACGCGCAGTGGTCCAGGGCCCGGTGCCGCTGGTGCGCGCGCTCTCTTCCAGCGAAGGGTCGATGGCCCGGATCGCCTCGACCATCAGAAGAAACAGGAAGGGGATCGAGTACTGCATCATGTGCCAGACCACGCCGCCCCATGAGTACACGTTGATCAATGCCGCCTCGGAACCGGTGAGCCAGCGCCAGGCTATATTGAGCGTTCCGACCTGGGTGTTTCCCAGCATGCCCCAGGCCATCGCCGTGAGAATCGGCGGGATGAAGAAGGGCAGCGTGATCAGGATTTCGAGCGGCTCGCGCAGTGGGACGTCGGTGCGGGCGATGATGAAGGCCAGCGCCACCGCAATCGCCAGTGAAAGCACCGTCTTCGTTAGCGCGATGAGCGCGGTGTTCAACAGGATGTGCAGGTTCTCGCCCGTCAACATGCTGCGGTAGCCGGCCAGCGAAAAGCTGCCGGACTCTCCGGGCGGCGCCGTATGGAAGCTGCCGTAAAGCAGCATCAGGAGCGGATACAGGGTCAGGAATCCAAGCAGCAACGCCAGCGAACCGATCACTAGTGCGCGTCGCAGCGCCGGGCGGTTCAGCGAAGATCCGGGCAATGCGACGACCGGTGGCGTCAGGGTGGCTCCGGCCGCGTTCATTGGCCAGCTTCCGCAGGAACGACCCAGGCCTGCGCTGCATCCGCGCGCAAGACGACGTTCTCACCCACACGCGGCCGCCGGCTGGCCTCCACCTCCGCATGAATCACCGCGTCCGGAATGGCGACCCGGATCGCGTGCATGGCCCCCTGGTAAGAGGTACTCTGGATCTCACCATGCCAGCTGATGCCGGCAGCACATGCGCGTGCATCGTTGTCCAGCCTGATCGACTCGGGCCGCACGATCAGCCAGGCGTCATCGCCCGCGCGCAGCGCCGGGACGCCGGGGCAGCGGCCCGCCCAGCCCTGGCCTTCGACGTCGAGCAAGGCGCCGTCGGGTCCGTCGGCGCGGCCCGTGACCCGGGCCCGGACCAGGTTCGGAGACCCCATGAAGGAGGCCACGGTATGTGTCGATGGTCGCGCATAGATTTGCTCTGGGGCACCGGCCTGTTGCACGCGGCCCGCATGCATCACGACCACGTGGTCGGACAGTTCCATGGCCTCGCGCTGATCGTGTGTCACATACACCGTGGTGATGCGAAGTCGCTGTTGCAGCGCGCGAAGTTCGATCCGCATCTGCTCGCGGAGCTTGGCGTCAAGATTGGAGAGGGGTTCGTCCATCAGCAGCACTTGGGGGCGCGAGACGAGGGAACGGGCAATGGCGACACGTTGCTGCTGGCCACCGCTCAGGGCGGGAGCCGGCCGCTGGGCATAGGCACCCATCTCGACCATCTCGAGTGCTTCATTCACGCGCGTCGCGATCTGCCCGCTCGCGACGTGTCGGGCGCGCAGGGGATAGGCCACGTTCTCGAACACAGTCATGTGAGGCCAGATCGCATAGGACTGGAACACCATGCCCAGGTCGCGTCGATCAGGCGAGACGAAGACGCCAGCGTTGGCATCGCTGACCACACGCTCGCCGATCTGGATGCGACCTTCGTCGTTGGCTTCCAATCCAGCGATCATTCGCAGCGTGGTGGTCTTGCCGCAGCCGCTGGGGCCGAGCAGTGTCACGAAAGCCCCGTCGGGCATCGAGATGCTGACTTCGTCGACTGCCGCGACGCCGCCGAAGCGGCGCACGACCTTTTCCAGATTCACTTGTGGCATGGGGCTCTTGTCTCCAGGGCTTCGCGCCCGTTTCTGAGGTTGCTCGTCGCTCGCCGTCGATCGCGGCGTTCCTGTTCCAAAATAATATTCCATTTATCGAAGATTGCGCCAGAACCACGTGCAACCTACGCGACTAGGGATTACCTTAGGCGAAGAAGTGAAAAATGGAATATTATTTCAGTGAACTTGCGGCCGGTCGACACGTCCGCGCAACCACGAGACACACAACATGAGAATCTTCCGGACCACTGCCAATCCGCCCGTCGGCAGTCGCCGCTTCGCAAGCCGGTCCGCTCTTTCGTCGCTCATGCGGGGCGCCTTGTCGACGTTGGCCGCAGCCTTTCTCGTGCATGACCCGGCGCACGCCGCGGAGGCCTATCCGTCGAAGCCCATCACCATCGTCGTGCCGTATGCTGCGGGGTCGCCTCCGGACACCTACACGCGATTGTTCGCCGACAAGCTGAGGCAGAAGGTCGGGCAAAACATCCTGGTCGAGAATCGACAGGGCGCGCTCACCACCGTGGGGATGGGGTACGTCGCGCGCGCCAAGCCGGACGGGTACACGCTCGTGTACGGCAGCAACTCATCTCTCGCGGCGGCCCCGTACCTGTTCAAGTCGCTCCAGTACGACCCTTTGTCGAACTTCTCCGCCATTGCGGTGACTTCGGAGTCGCCGATGGTCTTGATTGGCCGCCAGGAGTTGGCGTCAAAGAGTCTGGGCGAAATGCTGCAGCTCATGCGTGACGAGCCCGGCAAACACCCGATCGGCGGAGGTGCAATCACGCAAGAGGTTGTCAATGGAATGCTGCAGCGCGCTGCAAGGATTGACCAGCCCTATGCCCGCTACAACAACCCCAATCTGAACAACGACGTGATCGGCGGTCGGCTTGACATCGCCGTCAGTGCGCTGGGCGGCATCGAGTCGCTGGTCGAGCAAGGCAAGCTGCACGTGTTCGCGATCACGGCGCCCAAGCGTCTGACTGGCAAGTGGAGCGGCATACCGACGGTGTCCGAGACCCTACCGGGCTTCGAACTCACCAGTTGGACCGGATTCTGGGCGCCCGCTGGCACGCCCCGGCCGATCATCGAATTCCTGCATGCGAAGACCCAGGAGATCCTGAAGGATCCGGAGTTCTTCAAGCGCAGCCAGGACAGTGGCGCCGTGACCTTGTTCATGACGCCCGAGCAATCGGACGCCTTCGTGAAGAAAGAGGGACCGCGATGGGGCGCGCTGCTGAAGAGTATCAATGTCGAGGCGCAGTAGACCCCGGCACCGCACCACTCGCCGTCGAGTGATCAACGAAAAGACCCCCATGTACTACGAACCTGGCGTTACCGACCATCATCTTCCATTTCGGCCATTCAAATCCTGCGTCGTGCCCCGCCCCATTGGCTGGATCTCGACGCTGAGCAAGGACGGCATCGGCAACCTCGCGCCCTACAGTCAGTTCCAGAATGTCAGCTATGACCCGCCGATGGTCTTGTTCTCGGCCAATCGCCGTCAGAGCGGAGAGCCCAAGGATACGGTGCGAAATGCGCAGGACTCCGGAGAGTTTGTCTGGAACATGGCAACTTTCGCACAGCGTGACGCTGTCAATCGATCGTCGCAGGACTATCCGTTCGGGGTCGATGAAATGGAAAAGATCGGCCTGGAGCGGCTGCCTTCGACTCTCGTCAAGCCCGCGCGTGTCGCGGACTCCCCGGTTCACTTCGAATGCCGCTACATGCAGACCGTCTCACTCCCGGGCAACGGCGCAGGCGCGGTGGATGTCGTGTTCGGCAGGGTGATCGGCATTCACATTGACGACCGCGCCTTCGACGCCGAAGGCCGCATCGATATCGTGCGCCTGCGTCCTCTCGCGCGCCTCGGCTACCTCGACTACACCAGCGTCGAGAGCAAGTTCACCATGGTGCCGCCGCACCGCGATCCCTCGAGCATCTCGGACATGGAAGGTCCTCAAGGCGCTCAGCGACCGGTCCGAACCGCCTCTCTGGCATGACCTGGTCCGCCAGAACAGAGCAGCAGTCCGTCCTTCAATCAAACTTTGATCAACCGCTGAGCAGCCGTTTGGCTGTATCGACCCCCAAGGAGAAACAACGATGAGAACTTCGACAGATACCGACGACCTGGCCCGCGTGGGCCCTGGAACGGTCATGGGCAACCTCATGCGCCAGTACTGGTTGCCGGCGATCATGTCCAGGGAACTGGCGGCCGACGGCGCGCCGATGCGACTGATGCTGCTGGGCGAGAAGCTCATCGCGTTTCGGGACAGCCAGGGGCGCGTCGGCGTGATGGATCACCGTTGCCCCCATCGCTGCGCATCCATGTTCCTCGGGCGCAACGAGGAGAGCGGCATACGCTGCATCTACCATGGCTGGAAGTTCGACGTCGAAGGCAACTGCATCGACATGCCCAGTGTGCCGCCCGAGCAGGATTTCAAGGACAAGGTCAAGGCCAAGGCGTACCGGGTTCGCGAAGCCAATGGCCTGATCTGGGTCTACATGGGCGACCGCGAACAGTTGCCCGAGCTGCCGATGATCGAGCCGTCGCTGGTGCCGGGCGACGAACTCGACATCTCGATGGTGCTGCGCGACTGCAACTTCGTGCAGAGCCTCGAGGGCGACATCGATACCGCGCACTTCGGTTTCCTGCACGCGGGCAACCTGGACCCGGAGAACGTTCCGTCCGGCCACCCGCTGGACCACACCGCCACCGAACGTGCCCCGCGCTATCACGTGCGCGAGACCGACTGGGGCACGTCCTACGGTGCATTTCGAAATGCGGGCGAAGGCAAGACTTATTGGCGTTTCGCCAACTTCATGTTTCCCTTCTGGACGCAGACTCCGCAAGGCGAATTCGACAAGAACGTGCATGCGCGGGCCTGGGTTCCGCTGGACGACACACACACGATGATGGTGTTCCTGCGCTGGCGCAGCGACATGCCTAATCTCAGGCAGCGTCCCCTGAAGGACGGCAGCTTTCTGGGAGGCAGCTTGAAGGCCGCAGAATACCAGCCGATCAGCACCGAATGGCTGGGGCGTTGGCGTCTCAAGGCCAACGAGTCGAACGACTGGACCCTGGACCGCGAGGCACAGCAGAACAACAGCATCTACTCCGGAATCGAGAACATCCATCTGCAGGACCAGGCCGTAACCGAGAGCATGGGAGGGATCACCGACCACGACTTCGAGCATCTCGGCCCATCGGACCAGATGATCGCCCGCACCCGGCGCCGGTTGCTCAAGGCGGCACGCGCACTCGCTGAGAAGAAGACGGTGCCTCCGGGAGTGGACAACCCAGAGGTCTTCCTGAAGTCACGCAGCGGCTATTTCGTGGTGGATGAAGGCATCGACTGGTTGCAAGCCTACGAGGACCAGGTCGACAAGGCCGTTCGTCCGGCACAGAAGGCCGCGTTGGCGCCGAGCGCTGTGTCGTCTTCCGCAACTGCCATGAGGGCGGAGACCGTGGACGCGGGAGCGAAGTGACTGCGGACAGCGAAGGCGTGGATGAAGCCACGCCTTGTGTCGATCCACCCTGCGGTGCCCTGCGCGGACGGCGCGATGCGCGGCGCGGCGTGCGTGCCTTTCTCGGCATTCCGTACGCATCGCCTCCGACAGGCGATGCACGATGGCGGCCGCCGATACCTCTCGCGGCCTGGGCAGGCAGGCGTGATGCGACCGCATTCGGCCCGGACTGTCCACAGAACAGCCAGACCCTCACACGCGCGCCCCGACAGAGCGAAGACTGTCTCTATCTGAACGTGTGGTCTCCTGTCGACGCGTCGCCGGGCACTCTGCCCGTGATGATCTGGCTCCATGGGGGGAGCTTTGTCGGCGGCTCGGGGTCGGACGAACGCATCGACGGGCAGACGCTCTCGGCGCGCGGCGTTGTGCTCGTCACCGTCAACTATCGGGTCGGACTCTTCGGCTTCCTTGCGCATCCCGGTCTGAGCGCCGAGTCGCCGGAAGGCGTGTCCGGCAACTACGGACTGCTGGACCAGATCTGTGCGCTGAAATGGGTGCGCGACAACATCCAGGCCTTCGGCGGCGACCCATCGCGGACATCGGTCTTCGGAGTGTCGGCCGGGTCTGCATCGATCTCCCTGCTGCTGGCTTCTCCGCTGTCCCGTGGACTGTTCCAGAAAGCGATTCTCCAGAGCCCCGGCGCCGCTCGGCCCTTGGCCACGCTGGCGGATGCCGAGCGCGCCGGCGAGGCCGTCGGGGCGGACGTGCAGGCCTTGCGCCGGCTCGACGGCGCCGAGGTACTCAGGCGCACCGCCTTCCTGACCCCCAAGGTGCGTGGCCTCACCACGCCTCGGGTTCTGCGACCGATCCGCGATGGCTGGGTACTGCCCGAAGACGAGCGACCCGCATTCATCGGGGGACGTGTACACGCGATGCCGATCCTGATCGGCTCCAATCTTGACGAAGGGTCCATGCTGACCGCCGCCTGGAACGTCGAGGACCTCGCAGGCTTCGACGCGCTGATCCATGCGAACTTCGAGGATTGTGTGGAGCAAGCGCGGAGCGTCTACGGCGCGCGCGATGCGTCCGAAGTGCGCACCCGAGTTGCCGAGAT
Source organism: Variovorax saccharolyticus (assembly GCF_030316765.1). Taxonomy (GTDB): domain Bacteria; phylum Pseudomonadota; class Gammaproteobacteria; order Burkholderiales; family Burkholderiaceae_C; genus Variovorax; species Variovorax saccharolyticus. Next base: position 130,970 of record NZ_JASZYT010000012.1, on the reverse strand, counting down.
GTTCGCCGACACCCAGTTCAACTACGGAACGCGATTGCTTGCGCGAGCCATGGCGGACCAAGGGCAAGACGTGTGGCGCTACGTCTTCACTCGGCGCAGACCCGGGCAGGTCGATGGACCTCACCACGGCGAGGAAGTGGCGCACGTATTTGGCAACCTGGCCGTCGCAAGGCGAGGTTCGCCGGCACGCTTCGACGCCGTCGACGAGCAGCTCAGCGATTCGATGATGCGAAGCTGGGTCGCCTTTGCGACGACGGGGAATCCCAATGTCGATGGCCTGCCCGCAGAATGGCCTGCCTACGCACCGGGTACCGATCTTCATCTGGTGCTTGGCGATCGTATGCAGGTCGGCGCGGGCTGGCGTTCCGCTGAGCTCGACTTCCTCGAATCACTATTCGCCCGGCGCGAGCCGGCGCCCACGGAGAGCAGATGACTTTTCCTTCAACGGCCTCGACCGGCCCTGAAACGACGGAACTGTCGATGGATGACGATTTCGGCACCATCGGCGAACTGATCCGCATGCATGCGCAGCGCGCGCCAGAGCGGCTGGCCTTGGTGGATGGCAGCGATAGCTCGCAAGCGATCGACTACAGAGAGCTCGATCACCGCATGGACGACGTGGCGGCTGCGCTTCATGAATCCGGCCTGGCCTTGGGCGACCGCATCGCAATCTGTGGTCGCTCGTCAGTGCCCTACGCGCTGGTGTTTCTTGGCGCGCTGCGCGCCGGCGTGGTGGTCGTCCCCCTTGCACCCAGCTCGACGCCGCAACAGCTTGCCCGGATGCTGTCGGATTCCGGCGCCCGGCTTTTCTTCGTCGATGATAGCGTTGCAGACCTCGTCAGCGAGATTCCGCAGGGACGCGCGCAGCGCATCGCACTCGACGAATCGAAAATCGGAGCGAGTTTCTCACGATGGACGTCGTCAATCAGCGTGCCGGCAAGGCCGGCGACCATCGAGGCGGACTCCGGCTTCAATATCATCTACTCGTCGGGCACCACCGGAGAGCCCAAAGGCATCGTGCAGTCTCACGGCATGCGTTGGACCCACATGCAAAGAGGTCGCTCCAGCGGCTACACCGGCGAGAGCGTCTCGGTGCTGGCCACTCCGCTCTACTCGAATACCACCCTGGTCGTCTTCTTCCCGACATTGGCGTTCGGCGGCACGGTGGTCCTGTTGAACAAGTTCAGTGTGCCGGTGTACCTGTCCTTGTGCCAATCGTTTCGCGCGACGCACACGATGCTCGTACCGGTGCAATACCGTCGGCTCATGGCGAGCGATCTCTTCGATGCGCACGATCTCTCGGCCTTCGTCATCAAGTTCTCGACCAGCGCGCCATTTTCTGCAGCCCTCAAGGCCGACGTTCTGCGGCGATGGCCCGGTGGCTTGATCGAGTACTACGGTATGACCGAAGGCGGAGGGACCTGCATCCTCGAGGCTCATCTGCATCCGGACAAGCTTCACACCGTCGGCCAGCCGGCGAGCGGCAGCGATATCCGGCTGATCGACGAGAATGGCCGGGAATGCGCGCCCGGCGAAACGGGGGAGGTCGTCGGAAGCTCTGGCGGCATGATGACCGGCTACTTCGGGCAATCCGAAAAGACTCGCAGCGTCGAATGGTTCGACGCCAGTGGCAAGCGCTTTATCCGGACTGGCGATGTCGGGCGCTTCGATTCCGATGGATTTCTGGTCCTGATGGACCGCAAGAAGGACATGATCATCTCGGGCGGATTCAATATCTACCCCAGCGATCTCGAAGAGGTGCTGTGCAGCCATCCAGCGGTGCTCGAGGCGGCCGTGGTGGCCCTGCCTTCGGAGGAGTGGGGCGAATCACCCGGCGCCTTCGTGGTGTGGCGCAAGGGTCACGAAGAACTGAGCACGGAAGACTTGCGCGCATGGGTCAATGCACGCGTGGGGAAGACGCAGCGCATCGTATCGGTGAATCGCATGGACGAACTGCCGCGCAGTGCCATCGGCAAGGTGCTCAAGCGCGAACTCAGGGAATCCAGCGCAACGTCGCGTGGGTCTTCCGCGTCCGTGGCCTGAGGAAGCAGTGCGATGAAGCTCACAAGACGCGCTTTCCAGCGACGCGCACTCGAACTCGGCGTCGGCTTGGCGGCGATTGCCCATGCGCCGATGTCAAAGGCACAAGCTCCCTTTCCCTCGCAGCCGATACGTTTCATCGTGCCGTTCGGCGCGGGTGGATCGCCCGATGTCTTCACCAGGCTGCTCGCCAAGGAACTGTCGGAGCGGGTCAAGCAGCCCGTCATCGTCGAGAACCGTCCCGGTGCCAACGGCATGCTCGGAACGCAGTACGTGGCCCGCAGCGCACCCGCAGATGGCTACACCATCCTCTATGGCACGAACTCCGGCATCTCGGCAGCGCGTGCGATGGTCAAGAACCTTTCCTATGATCCGACCACCGATCTGGCCGGGGTTGCGATGACACAGGAGACCAGCTTCCTCCTGGTGACCGGCGCAGCCAATAGGGGGATGACGCTGGCTCAGCTCATCCAACGAATCCGCGACGAGCCGGGCCGCTACGAGATCGGGGGCGCCAGCGTGACCACGGCGGTCACCGCTCAGATGATGGCCAATGCGGGCAAGATCAAGGCAGTCTATGTTCCCTACAAGGAGAACTCCCGCATGCTGCTGGACATCATGTCCGGTCAGATCGCTGTCGGCCTGAGCCCCATTCTGGCGGCGACGCCTTTGCTCGAGGCAGGCAAGGTCGTGCCATTGGCTGTCAGCGGATCGCAGCGCGTGCAACTGCTCCCGAACGTCCCCACGCTGTCCGAGCAGCTGCCCGGTGTGGTGCTCACGACCTGGACCGGGTACTTCGTACCCTCGAGAGCACCGCGTGCGGTGGTCGACTATCTGCATCGCCAGATCACCGAGATCAGCGCCTTGCCCGAGTTGCAGAAGTTCATCGTCGAGTCGGGTCGACAGTTCTCGATGACGCCAAGCGAGATCGATCAGTTCGTGAAAAAGGACGAGCCGCGCTGGTCCGCATTGCTCAAGGACGCCGGGATTCAGCCCGAATAGGAGAGAAGCGGTGCATGAAGATTCGTTGGTGGTGGCGGGCAAGCTCGGGCGCGTGCTGCAAGCGGCGGTGGAGGGAGAGACGATCAGTCAGGCGGCGGTCGAAGAGCTGTTGCTCGCCGATTGTGTCGTGCGCTCGCTGGGTGGACGGATCGAGGGCAAGGAGGCGGGCTCGACGGCCTTGTGTGCCATCGCCCAGGAGGCTCGCGGTGCAGGCATGCGCTGCTTGCCGCCGTCGTGCGATACGGGCCACGTGGTCCTGGAGATCGCGTCACCGCCAGAATCATGGCAGCGAGGGTATGTGTTGACGATCGTTGCGCGCGACGGCGGCATCGCCGAGCTGAGCCAGCAGCGCTCGGCGCCTCGACCCGTGCAGGCCTCGGCGCTTGAACTGCCCCGTCAACTTCGGGAGAAGATCAATGCCGCCCTGAGGGAGCGACATCCCATGCTGCTCTCCTACGTGGACGCCGATGGTCAGCCTCACCTGTCGTTCAGGGGATCGTTGCAGGCGCACGGCGATGCTCGCCTTTCTCTTTGGGTGCGCAACGCCCGCGGTGGATTCGCAAGAGCCATCGAGGTCAATCCGCGGGTTGCGCTCATGTATCGCGACGAAGGCATCAAGGCGACCTACCACTTCCTCGGAAGGGCGCACGTGACGGCGTCGGCGCTCGAACGCCAGATCGTGTATGACGCCGCGCCCCAGGTGGAGCGGGAGCATGACTTCGCGATGAGCGGGATTGCGGTGGTGATCGACCTCGACCGTGTCGAAGGCTACGGTGGACTGGGGCCGAGCGGGCAGGTCGATCGAGTCCTCCTCGTGCGCGGCGCTTAGGCCCCACGCAATGGTCCATGACGCAGCGGCAGATCCCTGCGGCGCGGATCACACCGCGCCGGAAGTCAGCGCTGCGTGCTTGCTGGACGACCCGGACATTCCGTTCGCGCATCCGGTTTACATCCGGAGCGTCATGGACTGCCTGAACAGTCTCGGCATCAGGCCGGCGGCGGTACTGGAGAACGCGGGCCTCGCCTGGAAGGATTTGCGTGACGGCCAGCAGATGGTGGACTTCTCCGTCTTCCGGAGATTCGTCGCTCGCGCCATTCAATGCAGCGGCGACCCAGCCTTGGGGTTGATTGCCGGATCGATGCTTCAGCCCTACCACACACCGATAGGCATAGGCTCAGTGACCAGCGACAGCTTGGGGCAAGGGCTTCAGTTCCTGACGCGATACGCCGGCCTTGTTTTCGGTGGCCTTGAGTTCCAGCTGGAGAACAGCACTCGATGGAGCACGCTCAAGGTGAAAGCAACGCGGCCGCTGTGCGAGACGCAAGTGTTCGTCATGCAATCCGTCATCGGCTCGCATTGCCGGCTCCTTGAGGCAATCCTCGGGCGACCTGTCGACGAGCTGACTGTTGGTCTGCCCTATGCGCGCCCGCCCGGCAATGACGTCCCGTGCTTGCGCTATGTACGCCGCGTGACTTTCGACCAGGAGTACCTCAGCTTCCAACTGCCGGCGGATTTGCTTCGCGTGCCTTGCGTCGCGGCCGATCCAGAGGCCTTTGTCGAAGCCGCGCACGCATGCGGGAAGATGGCGTCGGAGCAGGGATGTGGCGCCTTCGTGCAACGGGTGCGTCGCAGGCTGCTCGAACGGCTGACGAGCAATCCGGATGTGAGTGAGCTCGCTCTCGATCTTCACATCTCGGCGCGCACACTGGTTCGAAGGCTTGCAGAGGCGGGGGTCACCTATTCAGACATCAAGGAAGACTTGCGAAGAACGCACGCGACCTGGTATCTGCAGCATACCGAACTGTCGATTGAAGCCATTGCCTCCAAGCTGGGGTATGCAGATCCGACCAACTTCGGTCGCAAGTTCAAGTTCTGGTATCGCGTCGCTCCCAGCAAGATGCGGCAGACCTTGCGTACGGATACGCGTTGAACCCGTGCTGTTGTTCTTCGGGCTTGTCGTTGTCAAACAACGCAATGTCGACTCGTCGGTGTTGAACTTGCAGAGTTATTGAATGAAATTGCAGGAATGACTCTTCATGAATGAAGCGGCCTTGGTGCAATGAAGTTGACTTCCCGTTGGGAGGTTGACTCTGGGCCATTCGGTGCTCGGCGCTGAAGGTCACTGGGACCTCAGGCCGTCACCCTCGCATTCAAATAATGGAGAAACCTGCATGAAAAGATCCCTTGTCGCCTTTGCTGCACTGGCTGCTGCCAGTGTTGCATCCGCGCAGTCCTCAGTCACACTGTTCGGTGTAGCGGACGCTGCGATCAGCAGCTATTCCAACAAGACGGAGAGCGTCCGCGGTGTCGGCATCACGACCAGTCAGACGGGCGTGTCGCCGTCGGGCTACAACTCCGGTCGGCTTGGATTTCGTGGCACCGAAGACCTTGGTGGCGGACTCGCGGCCAGTTTCTGGCTCGAAGCTGGACTGAACGTCGACACCGGTACCGGCGCCGGCACTGCAGGCGCGTTCAACTACAACCGTCGGTCGACGGTGAGCCTGTCTGGTGCTTTCGGAGAAATCCGGCTGGGCCGCGACTACACGCCGACATTCTGGAACGACACTGTCTTTGACCCCTTCGGCTCCAATGGCGTCGGTGCCAGCATCCTGTTGACTGCCAACGGGTACAGCTCCAGCGGCGCGATCACCAATGGGTTTACGAGCAACGGCAACTATGCTCGGGCAAGCAACTCGATCGGCTTTTTCCTGCCTCGGGACCTCGGAGGCTTCTACGGCCAGGCCATGTTCGCGATGAACGAAAAGACGAGCTACGACCCGGGGAGCCTCACTCCACCGGGGGCGGTTGCCATTGCGGGCAACCCCGCGTTGGCGGCTGCCGCCAACAATGCGCGTGCGGGCCGCTACTGGGGCGTACGTGGCGGCTATGCGAGCGGTGCTCTCGATGTCGCAGCCGCCTACGCGCAATCCACCGTCGCCTCCAACTACTTCCTGGGTACGACGACCAATCTGGACATCTGGAACCTCGGAGCTTCGTATGACTTCGGCGCGGTGAAGCTGTTCGGCGAGTACTCGAACAACAAGCAGGACACGCAACGCACCTTCACGCTGGCCAACTTCCAGAAGCCCGGCGCAAACGGCTGGTTGCTTGGTGCGACGGTGCCCGTGGGCCCCGGACTGATCCGCCTCGCCTATTCGGAAGTCAACTACAACAACGTGACGCGACTCAATCAGGTGTTCGGCCTGACCGACGATCCGAAGGCCGACAAGTGGGCCTTGGGCTACGTTCACAACCTCTCGAGGCGTACGGCACTGTACGCAACAGTGGCCAGCATCCGAAACAAGAACGGCGCCGATCTGATTCTGGGCGGACCGAACTTCTATCAGGCGACGCCTGCAACGGGTGTTCTCATCCCCAAGAGCTCCACTGGGTACGACTTCGGCATCAGGCACATCTTCTGAGGAACGTGGCGAGCCTTGGGGGCCGTCAGTGGGCACCACCAATTGAAGAGCCCAGCTCGATCACATTGCTCGCTTCCACGCGAAGCCAGTTTTGCACTGGTCGTTCTGCATCGGGGCTGCGTGCAGCGAGTTCATGCCGCGCGCTCCTTCGATCCTCTGAAGTCCCTGAATCGCTTGAGCTTCCTGCCAGCGAAGCCGCAGATCGACCGTGGATCGCATGAAGCTCGTCAGCACGGGGCCTGCGCTGAACGATCTGATCGGTGGACAGATCGATGCGTTCATCACCGACGTCGCGAGCGCTGACAGAGCGGTCCCATGATGCTAGGCTGCGCCGCGAGAGACTGAAAATAAATTGGACTGCTGCCGCAAAAATGAAGATAAATTGCCCGGAGTGAAAAATCATCTGTCCGCGGTGTTTGAGGGTAATTTACCCGGGTGAAAATGGAGAACTGAAAGAAATCCAGCCTTTGAGCTGGGAAATGAGAAAAATCTGAGAACGCTGAAAGAAAACATGGCAAATGCCGGATATGAACTCGTTCGAACGTCCTTGAATCTCGCCGCCGTGCCTTCGGCGAGGCCTGCGATCGTTCGACCGGTAACTCGCATCCAGGCGATCGAAGGCCACTTGGCGGTGCCAGCGCACGTGGTGCCGCAAACCGAGGACCCACTCAACCACCTGTTGTTTGCGCTGAAGCATGAGGGCGTCAACATGCAGATCCTCGCGCAGGCCTTGCCGAAGATCTCGGCCGAACGGATGTTGAAGGAACTCAACGATTCTCCAAATGGCCAATACATACGGGCGGCCTGCTACCTCTGGGAGTTGCACACCGGGGCCGTACTCGAGGGCAAGCCTGACATCGCCGGCGGCTACGTCGACCTCTTCGATCCTGAGCGATACGTGACCGGACCCGACAATCGCAACAGCCGATGGCGCCTGAATTTCAATGGCCTCGGTTCGCCGATGTACTGCGCCACGGTTGAGCGATCACCAGCCGTCGAAGCCGGAATCAGGTCGGACATCCTGGGCCGCACCAAAGCGTTCATCGACAGCCTGGGCAAGGAGATGATGGATCGAGCGCTTTCGTGGGCATACCTGCACGAGACCGAGGACAGCTACGCAATCGAGCGAGAGGCGCCGTCAGAAGACAAGGCCCGCAAGTTCATCGCGCTGCTGAAGCAAGCCCATGAGGGGCGGCCGCTCTCCGAGGAATACCTGGTCGAGCTGCAGTCTTCCACTGTCAGTGGCGTCTTCGAGAAGGCTGTCCAGTTTCGCAACGAGCAGAACTGGTTGCGCAGCGGCGGGAATAGGGGAGGGGCTGCAAGCGTCTCGTACGTTCCTCCGCCACCTGACGCCGTGCTACGGCTCATGGATGAGTGGATGGCTTTCGCGAACACTGCCCCGAAGCAGATTGACCCGATTGTGGCCGCGAGCATCGCGTCGTTCGGATTCGTGTACATCCATCCGTTCATGGACGGTAATGGCCGTTTGTCGCGATTCCTCTTCCACAAGGCTCTGTGCACGTCCGGCCAACTCGAGAAGGGCGCATTGCTGCCAGTTTCGGTCGCGATGAAACGCCATGAGCGGCAGTATCTGGAGACGCTGCAGGCGTTCTCAGCTCCCGCTCGCGAATTGGTCCAGGTGACGTCGGCAGGCGAAGGTCAGTTCTATTTCGACTTCAAGGCGGACGACACGATCTATCGGTATTGGGACGCCACACCAGCCGTGGAGTTTGGGTTTGCAATGGCCGAGCAGGCGCTCGATGTCGAACTTCGCCAGGAGACGCAATACCTCGCGCATTTCGATGCGATTCGGCGCGCGATCGACGAACGCTACGACGTTCGCGGCTCGCTGCTCGCCACATTGATCTCGATCGCAATGGATGGCGAAGGGACAATCTCGATCAGCAAGCGCAAGCGCTTCGCCGCGGACCTGCCCGCAGAGGTGTTCGATGCGATCGAAGCGGAAGCGCGCGCCGTGCTTGCCGATGCTGCTGAGCCTACGGAGGATGGCGATGGTTCGGCAATAGAGCCTCCGCCTCGCTGACTGGGGAGTCTGGGGCGCGGATCAGGTCAGGGACACAGTCACGGCAGTCGCAGGCCCCGATCGACCGCAGCTGGCCCAGCATGTCCTTCACGGTGGGCTCGATCAGGATGTGCACCCAGCCGTCGCTCAACCTGGGCATCCGAGAAAAGGTGCCGAATGCGGCGTGGAGCTTCTGGCAAGAGCGTCTGATTTCACACGCCCTCGGCCGGCAGGCGACTGTGGAATTGGGCGCTCGAGGCAGGTGCGGTCACGACGGACGGGTCACGGTCATCCCCAGCGCCACTTCGGTGGCGCGCCCTTCAGCCAGCAAATCCCGACCAGGACGAGGCTCAAAAACCCGGTGGACGCAAGAAACGCAACTGGAGTCCGGTCTGGACGGAACACGATGATGGCGAGACCGAGCAGGAGGAAGTACGCGATGAGAACCGCCCAGCCTTGCCAGCGCGTCGGCATACCCCAACCCCACCCATAGCGTTTCGCCGGAAACCAGTGGCCGCGCTCTTCAAGCATGTAGTTGCCTCAAACGTTGAACCCCTGCATTTTGACCGGACGACTAACTCAGCGGAACGTCAGATGTTGGCCGTCTGCGGCCGGTCATCGAGCAGGGTCGGCCCCTGGCCGGCCGAAGCCGGCTGCGTGCGGCAACGCTCTTCAGGACAGGTGCTTCCCAACAAGCCCCGACATTTCGAACATCGTCACCTCGGGCTTGCCCATCACCGCTTGAAGCTTGGCATCACAAAGGATATTGCGCTTGTTCGCTGGGTTTTGGAGGTTGTTCAGCTTGATGTAGTCCCACAGCAGCTTGGTGACCTCGGTTCTAGGCTGGGGTGCGGAGCCAATGACAGCTGCGAGCTCAACGCTGGGTGTCAGGGGGCGCGTGAACGCCGTTTGCTTCTTGGCAGTGGTCATGTTTGTCTCGGCAAAGCGGTGAATTCTACGGACGCCCCCAGAACGGTTTTGCTGGGCGCGGCTCAGAACGGCGGTTGTGGGTCATGTCCGTCGGTCGGTTCTTGGCAAATTGGAAGGCAGGCATGAAGGTCCGATGTTGGACGACTGCAGCCGGTCGCGGTCGGGACGACCGGCGAGCTGTAGCGATCGCCATCTGCGCATTCTGCTGGAGACCGGCGCGCGCCCAACGGCCTCTCGTAGAGCCACAGATCAGCCGCAACCTCTTCGAGCGGGTCAGGACTCACCGTCCGCCATTGACGCTGCAGGGAGATGGACTGCCCCTGGGACGACAATGGGTCCATGAAACACCCGACCATCGAACTGTTCGAACAACGCGCTTCTCTACTGGACGTGCAGGGGAGCGGACAGGGGCTGGACGACGCCATAGCCAGTCTAGCGGCCTGGATGGACCTGGCTGGAGATCGCCTCACAGAAGACGATTGGGCGGTACTTGGAGGGATTGGTGCGCTGCTGTTCCGCGAAGGGCTGCGGAGGCGCGGACAGGCATGACGCTTCGCGACAATGGGACCATGCGTCGCTTCCTCCCACTTCTCCTACTCGCACTCCCGCTTGCCGTCTTCGCGGCCCCTCGCACCTGCCTGGTGGTCGGGGTCTCAGACGGTGACACCCTAAAGGCCCGCTGTGGTCAGCCAGGCAGCTACGAGGAGGTCAAGGTTCGGCTGAACGGCATAGACGCCCCGGAGAAGCGGCAGCCGTTTGGCGTGCGCTCCAAGCAGGCGATGTCAGACATGGTCTACATGAAGGACGTCGACCTCGACTGCCCCAAGACCGATCGCTACGGCCGCTCTGTGTGCAAGGTGATGGTGACGCCCGCCTCAGCGCCGCGCGGGCCCAAGACGCTCGATGCCGGCCTTGCGATGGTCACGGTAGGCATGGCCTGGTGGTACCAGGCCTACTCTCGAGAACAGACCGCCCAGGAACGTGGGCAATACGAGTTCGCCGAGACGGAAGCGAAGGCCAAGCACGCCGGGCTCTGGCGCGATGCCGAGCCGGTGCCGCCGTGGGACTGGCGCAAGGCCCAGCGCGGGGATCAGTGATTGAGGTGGATCAGAGCGATTCCCGTCCGCGCCGCGCGGTGATTCAGGCCCCGTTCATGGGCGAGTTCCACCATGGACCTCCTCCTCGGTGCTCCAAGGTCTTGCCCGCTTCGGCGGGCTTTTTCATGCCGACAGCTTGCTGGCCCACTTACCGAGGTAGGCCAAGTACGCACCGAGGACCGCGAGCGCTACGAGCCCCGCCCACTCCATGGGAGATTCAGGAACTGCCATCCCAAGCCACCATGGAAGGCCCGCCAAGACGTCCGGCGCCTCAACATGCGCTCGCGCCGCCATCCTGCCAGCGCGGTTCCCGATTCGATCCAATCGAAGACCGATCAACGCCAGTACGCCGCATAGGCTAAACAGTGCGCGTCCGGCCAAGCGGAACGCCCCTGGGTAGGCTAAGAGCAGCCCGAAGAACCACTCGTTCATCGGTCCTCCGATTCAGGTTGGTTCGACCCTACGCGCGCCCCCGCCGGCGCTGACGTCGAAAGTGGCTTTGCCGCGGTCGGCGGCCGCAACAGCAGCCAAGTACTGATTCGTCTTGCGCTGCTCAGCAATGAGTTCGCGAAGCAGCGGCTTCGTGCCGAAGATCGCGAACGGCATGCAAATCCACAGGATCGCCACCACGAGTCCCAGCAGGAAAAGCGCCACCGACAGGAACACTCCGAGCCCAGCCATTCCGTTCATCTCTCACTCCTCGATCGTTTTTGGAATGGTGATCGTAGCGGTCCGAGCAGGTCCCCAAAGCAACGTGTTCGGAGGCGACGATCGGGCGGCGCAGGGCGCTGTATGAGCGCTAGGCCGGAGCGGTGATCGGCCCGGCGTCGAACACGTCAACCGGCGTCAGCTTGAGCAGCTCCTGCGCCTCCTCGACGGTGCCGGCCAGCCACTGGTCGACATCGCCCCGCTCGATCGGGATGATCGAGCGCTTGTCCTGCTTTTCGGGAGGCAACACCTCCTTGGTCGCCGGATCGCGCTCGGGCTTGACCCTCTGGGCAAAGGCAGTGCCTCGTCGAGGAGGTAGTCGCGCACCGCCTCGGTCTGCGGTCCCTTTGGGTATCGGCCAACTCCCTGGGCAGCCATATGCCCCAGTACCGCACGAGCGATCGCCTGGGGTTGAGTTTCTACCTTGAGCTCAAGGGGCAGCTCGAGATCCGACCTGACGAGTCGAGCAACTCGGTTTACAAATTCAATGAGCGCAAGATCGTACTTCGTTCCGAGCAGGGTGTTGTTGCAGCGATGGCATAGCGTCTTGAACTTGACGCCGTTCTGAGAAAAGCGCGATTCGGGTCCTAAGGCGCCATAGGACGGGTCTGCCAGCCTGCGAACAAGTGCGCGTAGCTCGACGGCCTTTGGTTGATAGCAACCTTTGGGCGGCGTGTGGTCTTCAGTCAGAGGGCCGACGGTGCCGCAGATGTTGCACTCGCCCACGGCGGGTCCCCGCGTGGCGATACGGGTCTGGGTCTTCGAAGGTCTTCTTGTTGGCTTCATCGATCGGGCATTTGGTAGAAAGCGGGAAGGCGAGGGCGATTGTTCAGGGGTCGCTGGAGATCGCATTCTTGCCCGGGGTCCGTTCTCCTCGCTCTGCGAGCAATGCCTTGGAAGTGATTCGGTGTCACGCCAGGAGCGGCGTTCGACTAAGCGTCGCCTGGCGTCGACGCGGCGTGCTCGGCCAAGAACATGCCTCCCCCGTGGACGTTGAGCGCACCCGGTCGCTGTCTGGGGCAACTGCGCCAAAGCACAAACGGGCCGCAAAAGCGGCCCGTTTGTGTGATCTCGGCGGCCGCAGACGGCCGACGTGCAATATCAGCTCGCGGATACGCTCGTCTCTGCGGGAGCGGAGGTCGACACAGGTGCTGCAGCGGCCGTGGTTGCACGCGGGCGGCGGGTCTTGGCGACGGTTTGCGACTTCGCGGACTTGGCAACGACCTTCTTGGGAGCCTTCGCTGCAGCCTTGGCAACCTTGGGGGCGGCCGCCGCCTTCTTCGCCGGCGTGGCCTTCTTCGAAGGAGCGCTCTTCTTCGGGGCAGCCTTCTTTGCAATCGTCGTCTCAGCTTTCGCATCGGGAACTGCGGCGGAAGCGGAAGCAAGCTTCGTGGCGCGTAGCGACTTCTTCACCGGTGCTGCAACACTGCGGGGCTTGCGAGTAGCCTTTTTCGCCACTGCAGCGACAGGCGCTTCAGCCTTTTCGACCGAAGGTGCCGCAACGACGCCAGATTGGTCGATGAGGAACTTGTCACGATTGCGCGCAGAGGCGATCCAACCGGGAGCTTTGCCGAACCCGGTCCAGGTCTTGCCCGTCTTGGGGTGGCGGTACTTGGGAATGCCTGCGCCCTTGCGCGTTGCTTTGCCACCGCCGAGAGCCTTGCCAGTGGCTGTCTTCAGTGCTTTGGCACCACGGCCAAAGAGGTGCTCGACGGTCAGGCCAAACGTGGCGATCGACTCTCTGATCTGCGCAACCACCTTTGTCGTCTCGGCTTCTCGGAGCGCAGCGGCTTCCTTTTCAAGTTTGGCGATGGCGGATTTGAGTTGCGCGTAGGACTTCGTCATTGAGTCTGAAACCTTTGAAGTTGAGGGAGTTCGTCGCTTGGTCTCATGAACGTCTGCGACAAAGGCGCCTTTGATGAGTCGATGAATGAACATCGCCCATCCCAATCCGCGCCGGAGCGGATTTTATGGGATGTTCGAACAGAAAACGATACCTGTCCTAGAACTCGACACATTCCTTCAAATTGTTGTTGTTTGCTCGGAATGAGTCTGTTCGCTCCGTGCAAAGTCGAAACTAGCACGAGGTAGACATAGTTCGTAAGAGTCGAGAGAGGAAATCACTGGCCATCGGTTGGGCAGCCGGCAGGGAGTCAGAAGAATGACGCAGCAACGGAGGAAATTCTTTCTCTCGACACAGGGTTGAGTCAGATCGAAAGGATTCTCCTAAGGAGTGTGCCGGGCCGGTGCCTCGAGCGCACGAATCCGTAAGGCAAGCTGCAAGCTGAAGCGCTGGTCCGCACTTTCAAAGTCAATGCCGAATAGTTCGCGCACGCGTTCGAGTCGGTATCGAAGCGTCGTGACATGGATCGACATGGCATCGGCGCATCGCTGCAACTTGCAGTTGCAGATCATGAATGACTCCACGGTCGGAAGCAACTCCGAGCCGTTGCGCTCGTCGAAGGCGGCAATGCGATCCAAGACTTTGCTCTGGAACTTGCGTACCCCGTCGTGCGGCAAGGCCGCAAGGATGAGCGCATCCGGACCGAAGTCCGTCTCGTGAACCACGCCCCGTCGGCCGAAACGCAGCGAAAGTTCGGACATGCGCTGACATGCCGACCAAGCTGCGGCGTAGTCCGCTATGCCTACGCAGCGATCGCTAATGCAGAGAAAGGTTGATTCGCCGAGCAGGCGCCCCAGTTCCGTGCAGAGGACTTTTAGGAGCGGACCGTCGCTGCGGAAGGCGTCAGGCCCAGATTCGGACGGAGAGAACCAAACGAGCAGTTCGGAAGGGCGGATCATGACCACGGCCGACTTGTCGAAAGCCTGGCTCACCAGAAAGCTGACGGCCCGGTGGTGCTGCTCGAGCCATTCGGCTCGCTGATGGTCCTGCATCGGCAGACTCACCACCGCCAGGTACGCGGGCGCACCGATGTGAACGCCGACCGCAGCGGCACGAAGACGGACGTCCTCCTCCTTGCGCCAACCGCCGAGCGCCAGCTCTTCGAGGAGCGTCGACTGCGACTCGGCAAGGCTATTGAAACGCACCACGCTTCGCATCAACAGCACGCTGACTGAGAACTGCACCTGTTGCACCAGGAGTTCGTCAAGTGCGTCGACCTCGCTCGCTTCGCCCAGGATGTACAGGCTTCCGACGATTGCTCCGTCGACGTCGAGCTGCTGCTCCCGCCCTTGAAGGAAAGGCGGCAAGGCGCCGGCAGAACGGCTGCCATGGGTCGGCGCGCGCAAGGCCGAGTCGAGGCGTTGACGCACCGGGGGCAGCAATTCGAGGACGGCCGGGTCGCGGCCCGTAGCCTCGCTAGTCAACACGGCCACGGCTGAGTGATCGGTAACGCAGACCTTACGCCCAAGCAACTGCTCGACCACTTCGAGGACGTGCGATGCGGAGGAGTCCGAGAGCACCAGCTTCATGAGGACTCCCGCCGTCTCGACGGTCCTTCGCATGTGGTCTGAGAGAGCCCGCTCTTCGGCCAGCTTGTGCGCCTTCTCGACGGCGATCGCAGCGAGATGCGAAACCGTGAGCAGGAACTCGAGCGCTTCGTCGTCGACGTCAATGGCCGCCTTGGATTGCACCGCAATCACCATCTGGCGTTCGTACGCGTCACGCGCTGGAAGCGGTGCGATGACCACCGTGGAGTAGTTCCGGGCGCGGGCGTCTTCCTGATAGAAGGGGTAGTTCGTGTCGTTCTGGGCATCGAGCAAGATCACCGGTTTGCCGGTGCGCATCACCTGGAGCGCGGGACTCGTCGCCAGATCCCAGGTGCGCGGCGCGGTCGGTACATCCATGAAAAGCGGGTCATAGCGCGCCATCAATACCGTCCGGCCCGTGCGCTCGTCGATGCTCATGATCGAGCTCATATCCCACTGTGTGTAGCGGCAAATTGCAAGGACGATCCGGTCCAGCATCGTGCCAAGGTCCGAACTCGCATTCACGAGCTTGGCGACCTCGGCCAAGCTCGTGAGTTGGAGGATTGACCGCTCGGCTGTGGCGCTTGAGCGCGAGACGCTAGGAATCATCGTGTATTCGCCTATTTTGGGTGGCAACCGCCTTGAAGAATGCGCCTGATCTAACCAAGCAAGCTCGCATTTTCTGGGGCTGATTGGAGATGACTCTACTAGGAAACATAGCGCTATCCACCTCTGGACGCTCTGTTTCTGACCTATCGGGCCGGCGGGTATCCCCGGGAGAATTTGCCGCCGCGCAGAACGCCTTAGTTCGGTTTCTCGATCTGGCGCGGTATGGCGCGGCGTCACGACGGTGCGGCACCTTGACGCACCCTTCACGCGCTGACTCCCGGCATCCCCTGTCCGGTGCGGCGCGGCATGCGAACTCCACTGACAATGAATCACTCCCCTTTGCAAAATCTCCGGGACCGCGCGTTGCTAAAGACCGCGGCCTATGTCAACGGCGCCTGGCTGGAACAGACGCAACGATTTTCGGTCACCGACCCGGCGACCGGTCTGGAACTGGCGCGGGTTGCCGATACTGATCGGGGCCACGCGCAGCAGGCGATTGCTGCGGCCGGCGCAGCCTGGCCTGCTTGGCGGGACAAGACCGCCAAGGAGCGCGCTACTCTGCTGATGCGTTGGAACGCGCTGATGCTCGAGCACGCAGATGACCTCGCGCTCCTGATGACCGCCGAACAGGGCAAGCCTTTGGCCGAGGCTCGCGGCGAGGTCGCCTACGCGGCCAGCTTCCTCGAATGGTTCGCCGAGGAAGGTCGCCGCGTCTGCGGCGAAACCATCGCCACGCATGACCCGGGCAAGCGCCTGCTGGTGCTCCGCCAGGCAGTGGGCGTCTGCGCAGCGATCACGCCATGGAACTTCCCGCTCGCGATGATCACGCGCAAGGTCGCTCCGGCACTGGCCGCGGGATGCCCCGTAATCGTCAAGCCGGCCGAACAGACGCCCCTGTGTGCACTGGCCTTGGCCGAACTGGCCGCGCGCGCGGGTTTGCCTCCCGGCATCTTCAACGTGCTGAGTGCGGACGGCGCCAACTCGATCGCGGTCGGCCGCGCGCTGTGCGAGAGTCCGGTGGTGCGCCACCTGTCGTTCACTGGTTCCACCGAAGTGGGGCGCATCCTCATACGCCAATGCGCGCCGACCATCAAGAAGCTGTCGCTCGAACTCGGCGGCAATGCGCCATTCATCGTGTTCGACGATGCGGATATCGAGAGTGCCGTCGAGGGGGCCTTGATCAGCAAGTTTCGCAACGCCGGACAGACCTGCGTCTGCGTCAACAGGTTCTATGTGCAGGAGGGGGTGTACGAGACTTTCGTCACGCGCCTCGCCGAGCGCGTGCGCGAGCTGCGGCTCGGCAACGGCTTCGATCCCGGCGTGCAGGTGGCCTCGCTGATCGACGATCCAGCCGTGGAGAAGGTCCGTCAGCATGTGAGCGATGCGCAATCCAAGGGTGGGCGCGTCCTGGCTGGGGGGCGATTGCGTTCGGGTCGGCTGTTCGAGCCCACGGTCATCGCCGATGCCAGCGCCGACATGCTTTGCGCCCACGAGGAAACCTTCGGCCCGGTGGCTCCGATATTCCGGTTCCAGAGCGAAGCCGAGGCCATTGCGCTGGCCAACGCGACGGAATTCGGCTTGGCCAGCTACCTCTACAGCCGCGACATCGGTCGGATCTTCCGCGTCGCCGAGGCATTGGAGTCGGGCATGGTTGGGATTAACACTGGCCACATCTCCACCGCCGAAGCACCTTTCGGCGGCGTCAAGCAATCGGGGCTGGGGCGCGAAGGTTCGCGGCATGGCATCGAGGACTACCTCGAGCTCAAATACCTCTGCCTCGGAGGGATCTAGGTGCAGGTCATTCCACGCGCCCGATGAAGCCGCGCTATCCGCCGACCTCATCAGGCGCCAAGAAGGCCGCGTCGGGAGTAGTTGCTGCTATGAATCCTAGCGTTTCTACCTACTTGTGGCGCCGAAGGCATCAATTAAGTGCGCCATGCACCATATTGGCGACATGCTCGTAACGGATCCGGACCCCGGCTTGCTAGGAAACGTAGTGTTATTCAAGTTCCATCACTCTGTTTTCAATCTATTCGAAGGAGGGGCGCCCCGGAAGAATTTCAGGCATGACACACATCCCACACACGCTTTCCACCCCGCTCGATCCGCCCGAGTTGCGTAAGGCATTTGGTGGCTTCGTCACCGGGGTCACGGTGGTCTCAGCGCTCGACGGCGATGGCGTCCCGCGCGGACTGACCGCCAATTCCTTCACCTCAGTGTCGATGAACCCTCCCCTCGTCCTGGTGTGCATCGACAAAAAGGCTGCGAGCCACCAAGTCTTCAGCCAAGCCACGGGCTACGCGGTGAGCATCCTCGGCGCGGATCAACGCGATATCTCCAAGCTCTTCGCGTCCAAGGCTCCGGACAAGTTTGAGCACTGTGCGACCTTCACTGCCGTGACGGGTGCCCCTCTCGTGGAGGGGGCGGTCTGCTGGTTCGACTGTGAAGTGCACAAGTCCGTGGATGCGGGCGACCACCTGCTGCTGCTCGGCGAAGTCAGAGACTTTCACCACACCACCGGAATTCCTCTTGCCTACTGCCGCGGTAACTACATCGACTTCGGCCTCGAGCAAGAGGCGGTGGGCACCGGCCGCAACCTGGTCTACGGTGCCATTGCCGACAGCGGTGGCCGGGTCCTGCTCACGCGCGATTCGCCGACCGGCCGCTGGTCGATTCCTTGCGCCCGAGGCGGAGAGGCGCGCGCCGTGCAATCCGAGCACGCGCCCGGCGGTCTGCCGCGCACCCTCGAAGCTCTCGGCGCGAAGGTGGCGCTTTCCTTTCTCTATTCAGTCTTCGACGAAGGTCCGGACACGCTGATCGTGTACCGCGGGATCGTCCAGAATGAAACGAATCCCACTGCGACGATCCAGGGTGCAGCCTTCTTCTCGGAGGCCGAACTGCCTTGGGAGCAGCTTGCCTCATCCCAGGTCCGCAACATGCTACGCCGCTACTTCGTGGAGCGTGGCAACGATCGCTTCGGCATCTACACCGAGGCTGCGGGTTGTGGCAGCGTAGCGATGCTTGAGGGATCTCCCACCCCTTGGGCGCAACACGCACGTTCGTTGGACTCCACATGCTGAAGATCGAGACCATCCAAGACCAGCGCCTTTCCAATTGGGTCGACGGCGCTTGGCGCGAGCCCGCGTCGAAGCGCTGGATCCCCAGTTTCAATCCATTCACCGGACAGCCGTGGTACTCCATCGCCGACTCTGACACGCAGGACGTGCAGTTCGCCATCGACGCCGCCGCCCGCGCGTCTGCGTTATGGCGTGAGGTCCATGCGATCGAGCGCGGCGGCATGCTGCGACGCCTGGGTCAACTGATTGCCGACAACGCCGAAGCGCTGGCGCAGTTGGAGGTGCACGACAACGGAAAACTTCTGCGCGAGATGCGCGCTCAAATTGGCGTTCTGGCGGAACAATTCGACTACTTCGCGGGTGCAGCAGACAAGATGGAAGGCAGCACCATCCCGATCAATCGTCGTGACGTCCTCGCCTATACGGTGCGCGAGGCCCTGGGCGTGGTCGGCATCATCACCCCGTGGAATTCGCCGCTCTACCAACTCAGTTGGACACTGGGCCCTGCGCTGGCCATGGGCAACACCGTCGTCGTAAAGCCCTCGGAACACACGTCGGCCTCCGCGCTGGCCATCGGCGAACTGGTCGCGCAGGCCGGCATCCCGGCGGGGGTGTACAACGTCGTCACGGGCTTGGGCGCGACCACAGGCGACGCGCTCACCCGCGATCCGCGCATCGCGAAGATCGCCTTCACCGGCAGCACCGCCACGGGACGCAAGGTAGCGCACAACGCTGCAGATCATTTTGCGCAGTGCAATCTGGAACTGGGCGGCAAGTCACCCAACTGCGTCTTCGATGATGCGCCCTTCGAGCGCGCCGTCAATGGGGTGGTTGCCGGCATCTTCGCTGCCGGCGGCCAGACCTGCGTGGCGGGCTCGCGCATCTATGTGCAGAAGGGAATCCTTTCCAGGTTCGTCGACGCGCTCACGGCACGCGCTGCTGCTATCCGCCTCGGCGACCCGCGTGCCGAGGAGACCCAGATGGGGCCGGTCGCCGTTCACGATCAACTGCACAAGATCGGGCGAATGGTCAAGGCCGCACGCCAACAGGGCGCGCAGGTGCTTCACGGCGGCAAACAGCCCGGCGCCGAGCTGGCCCAAGGTTGGTTCTACGAGCCCACTCTGCTGACTGGGCTGTCACAGGACGCCGAGATCGTGCAAGAGGAGGTCTTTGGTCCGGTCGGCGTTGTCATGCCTTTCGAGGACGAAGGGGAACTGATCGCGCTGGCCAACGATACCCGCTACGGATTGACGGCGGGAGTCTGGACGCAAGACCTGGACCGCGCGATGCAGTTCGCCAAGCGTGTCGAGGCGGGAACGATCTGGGTCAATACCTACAGGGCTGCTTCCTTCACCACGCCCATGGGCGGCTTCAAGGAGAGCGGCTATGGAAAGCACTACGGCCTGGAGTCGATGCGCGAGTACTCCCGCGTGAAGAGCGTGATGGTCGACTACTCGCGAACCACGCCCGACGCATTTGTCATGAGAGTGAGAGAGTCAATATGAAGTTTGCAATTGTTCTGAACATGGACCGGTTGAGCGCGGACGTGCCGATGCCGGTTGTCTGGTCGCGGCTGGAAGAGCTCGCATGCATGGCCGACGAAGGTGGGTTCGAGATCATCTTCACGGCCGAACACCACACCATCGAGGTCACGATCGCGCCGAATCCCTTCCAAGTGCTGTCGGCGTTGGCTTCGAAGGTGAAGACAGCGCGTCTCGGCACCGGCGTGTTGTCTGCCTCCTACTGGCATCCGATCCGCCTTGCGGGCGAAGCGGCGCTGTGCGACATCATCACCGGCGGCCGCTTGGAGTTCGGCATTGGCCGTGGCTCCTACCAGTACGAGTTTGACCGCATGCGCCCCGGGATGCCGCAGCAGGAGGGTGTGGCCTACATGAAGGAGCTCATCCCGGCGGTGCGCAAGCTCTGGGAAGGAGACTACGCGCACGACGGGCATTACTGGAAGTTTCCAACTGCCACCTCCGTGCCGAAGCCGATCCAGAAGGCGCCTCGCATGTGGTGCGCAGCGCGCGATCCAGGCTCTTTTGACTGGGCCGTAAAGAATGGCCTGTCGATCATGGCAACCCCGTTGCACGCTCCACACGCAGAGGTCGAAACGCTGGTGCAACGCTTCGAGGACACGCTGCGCAACAACCCGGACGTTGAACGGCCGAAGTTGATGATGTTGCGGCGCACCGCGGTCTATGAGAACGAGAGTGACTGGCGGACCCCGGTGGAGAGTCTTACCAACTACGGGCGCTATTTCGAGAACCTGTTCAAGAACCTCGGCAAGGTCAACAACGGCTTCCCCGAGCCCGTGGATCTTCCGGTGATCGCCAACAAGAGTGACTATGCACCCGAGTCTTTGCGCGAGAACATGATGTTCGGTACCCCGGACCAGGTCGTGCGCAAGCTGCGCCAGTACGAAGCGTTGGGCATCGACTACTTCATGTATGGCGCCTTCTTCGGAATGCCCTACGACTGGGTCAGGCGCTCGCTGAAACTCTTCATTTCCGACGTGCTGCCGCACTTCAACGCTGCGCATCCTGCCCTAGCCTTCGACCAATCCTCAGCTCTGGAGCAATCATGAACGCCCAAGAAGAACGCCAAGCCTTCCTTCGTGCCGTCGACCAGGACACACGCCTTGCACTGTCGCGACGAGGCTTGCTGAGCGTCGCTGCGGCTGGCGCGTTGACAGCGGGCCTGGCCCCGCTGTCCTTCGCCCAGGCCAAACGCTTCGAAGGTCGCAAATTGGTGCACACGAGCTGGGGCGGCGTCTATCAGGAATCGCAGAAGGCGGCCTACTGCGAACCGTTTGCCCTTGAGACCGGCTCGCGCATCATCCAGGACGGTCCCATGAACGAGGCCAAGCTTCGAACCATGGTGGGTGGTGGCTCGCCCGACTGGGACGTGTGCGATGTCACCGACACCTTCCTGTTTGCCGGCGGCAGCGCGCTGTTCGAAAAGGTCGACTACAAGACGGTGCAGCGCAATCTGCTCGTTCCGGAATACGCGCAGGAATACGGCGTGGGCAACAACGTGTGGAGCTACAACGTCTGCTACAACACCAAGTCCTTCGCGCCGGGCTCCGGTCCCAAGACCTGGGCCGACATCTTCGACGTCAAGCGCTTCCCTGGCAAGCGCATGTTCCGTAACCGCGTCTACTCCACGCTCGAGATTGCGCTCCTAGCCGATGGTGTCGAGCCGTCGAAGCTCTACCCGCTGGATGTGGAGCGGGCATTCCGGAAGCTCGACACAATCCGCAACGACATCACTTGGTGGAACACGCCATCGCAGTCGCAGCAACTGATCAGCGACGGCGCGGTGACCTGTGGCGTGATCCAGAATGGCCGTGCCTTCGACGCATCGCGCAAGGGGGCGCCGTTGGCTATCGAGTGGGCGCAGAACCTACGCTCGGTGGACTACCTGGTGGTGCTCAAGGGCAGCAAGAATGTCGACGTGGCGATGCACCTGATCAATCGCTCCATTCAGGCCGACGCGCAGGCCCGGTTCGTCAACGCGACGGCCTATGCGCCGGTGACCCCGGAGGCTTTCACCAAGGTCGAGAACTCCCTGCTGCCCTGGCTTGCGAGTCAGAAGGACAACGCCGCGCGCGGCGTCACAATCGATGGCAAGTGGTGGAGCGACAAGCTCGAGTCGATGAACGACCGGTGGAACAAATGGCGGGTGGCTTGAGCACCGTTCCGCGCAACGCCTGGCTGGCCCTGCCCGCAACGGCACTGGTGATCGGCGCCTTTGCGGTGCCGGTGACGCTGTTCCTCGCGGCAGCCTTCACCGAGCCGAGCCTGGGACTGCAGAACTTCCGGCAGATCTTCGGCGACTCGCTGTATGCCAAGGTGCTGTGGAACACCGCCGTCATCAGTGGCGCCACCACGGTACTCGCTCTGGCATTCGGTTATCCGCTGGCCTACACCATTGCCAACAGCACACCCCGGGCGCGACGGTTCCTGATCTTCGTGGTCCTGGTGCCCTTCTGGACAAGCCTGCTGGTGCGCACGTTCTCGTGGATGGTGCTGTTGCAGCCCAAGGGGCTGATCAACGATCTGCTGATCGGCATCGGTCTGGTCCATCACCCGGTGGAGCTGATCTTCAACCGGACCGGTCTGCTGATCGGCATGGTCCAAGTGCAGCTTCCGTTCATCATCTTCCCGCTCTACGCCATCATGTCCAAGATCGACCCGGCCTTCGTGCGTGCCGCATCCAGCCTTGGCGCAACACCCGTCACGGCCTTCCTCCGGGTGTACCTGCCCCTCTCCATGCCGGGCGTCGTGACCGGATGCCTGCTGGTCTTCGTGACCTCCATGGGCTACTTCATCACACCGGCACTGCTCGGTGGGATCTCCGACGTCATGATCGCGCAGTTGATCCACGAGCAGGTGACCGACATCGGCACCTGGGGGATTCCGGCGGCACTGTCCCTGGTTCTGCTGGTCGGCACCGGCCTCATGTTCTCTATGGCGCGCCTCCCGCGTGTGCGCGCCGCACGCAGGAGCCGGTCCAGGTCATGAACACTAGACTTTCTGGCTGGTGGTGGGCACGCGCTGCGCTGTGCGTGCTGGTGGTGATGTACATGGTAGTGCCACTGTTCATCGTGGTGGCGATCTCCTTCTCATCCGCGCCGTTCCTGACGTTCCCGCCGCCCGGCTTTTCCTTGCAATGGTATCGGTCCATCCGAGACCCCGCCTGGACCGAATCGCTCGCCACCAGCGTGATCGTGATGATTCCGACCGCCGTACTCGCGACGGGCATCGGCTTGGGCGCGGCACTCGGACTCGACCGCTCCCGGCACTGGGCCGCCGGCCTTGTGCGTGGGTTGCTGATGTCACCGCTGGTCGTGCCCGTCATCGTCACTGGCGCTGCGATGTACGTGCTGTTCCGCCCGGTCGGGCTGTACGGCACGGTCCAGGGGCTGGTGGTGGCCCACACCATACTGTGCATTCCCTACGCGCTCGCGACGATCTCGTCCTCGCTGCAGGTGCTCGACCCACGCCTCGGCCAGGCGGCGGCCAGCCTGGGCGCGACGCCCTGGACCTCGTTCCGGCGCATTACTTTGCCGCTGGTCAAGTCCGGGCTGATGTCGAGCTTTCTGTTTTCGCTGGTCGTGTCGTTCGACGAACTGGTGGTTTCGCTCTTCGTCAGTTCACCACAGGCGCGCACGGTGACCGTGCAGATGTGGTCCAACATTCGCGGCGATGTTGACCCGACGATCGCGGCCCTGGCCACCGTCCTGTTCCTGTTCGCGCTGCTGATCCTCCTAGTCGAGGCGATCTTCGGACGCGGCGAAGCCAATCGATAGCACCCATCCGACCCAAGCATTCCGATGAGCAAGCCAATCATTCTCAGTATCAAGAACCTCCGCAAGGAGTACGAAGGGCACGTCGCCGTCAGCGATGTGTCACTCGACCTCGCCGAGGGCGAATTTCTCACCTTTCTCGGTCCTTCAGGGTCGGGAAAGACCACGGTGCTGATGAGCATCGCGGGCTTCACGGAGCCGACAGCCGGCAGCATGGTGCTCTCCGGTCTTCCGCTCGGCCCGCTGCCGCCCCATCGCCGCGACATCGGCATGGTGTTCCAGAGCTACGCGCTCTTCCCGCACATGAGCGTGTCACAGAACGTGGGCTTTCCGTTGCAGGTGCGCGGTGTGGATCAGAAGCAGATCGACAAGCGCGTCCAGCACATGCTGGAACTCGTGGGCCTGCCTTCCCATGGTAAGCGGCTGCCGGCTGAACTCTCAGGAGGCCAGCAACAGCGCATCGCGCTGGCTCGCGCGATGGTCTACGAGCCGCGCTTGCTGCTGATGGACGAGCCTCTCGGCGCTCTTGACAAGAAGCTGCGTCTGCAGATGCAGATCGAGATCATGCGACTGCACCGCGAGCTCGGCGTCAGCATCATCTACGTGACGCACGACCAGGAAGAGGCACTGGTCATGAGCGACCGCATCGCATTGTTCAACGCGGGCGCCATCGAGCAGATCGGCAGTCCGAGCGACCTCTACGAGCTGCCGTGCAGCCGCTTCGTGGCCGATTTCATCGGGGAGTCGAACCTGTTGTCCGTCACCTGCGTGGAGGAGGGGGATGGCGCCCCCATCTTTAAGACGGTTTGCGGCAAAGCGATCCATGCGAGCTTCGGTCATCAGGTACGGCGCGGCGATCAGGTTGCGATCGCGGTCCGTCCGGAGAGGATCAGACTGTCTCCGGCGAACGTTCCGAACGGGCAAGGCAATCGACTCGATGGCGAGGTGGTTGCTGCGGTCTACCTGGGCCAAGCCAAGCGCTACATCGTGCGTACCGACGGCGGCACCGAGCTCGCAGCGCTGGAGCAGCTCTCCACTGCGCACCAGGGCCACCTCGTGGGTGATCGCGTGCGCGTGTGCTGGAGCGCCGAGGACAGCGTGGTGCTGCCATGAAAGCCGCGCACACCCTCAACTTCGTCGTCTCCGGCCAGGGGCGGAGGGTGGTCTTCGTGCATGGCGTCGGCGCCAGCCTGGAAAGCTGGGAGGGCGTGGTCTCGCAACTCGGTGACCGGTACCGCTGCCTGCGCTACGACTTGCGCGGCCACGGCAACTCGGACAAGACGCCCGGCCCTTATTCGCTGGACCTCTTCGTCGACGATCTTCGCGCCCTGGCAGCCTCGCTTGGCTGGACCTCCTTTCATCTCGTGGGCTTCTCGCTCGGTGGACTGATCGTTCAGGCCTTCGCGCTTCGGTATCCCGTCTTGGTGAAGTCGCTCGTCATCGTGAGTTCCGTCGGAGGTCGCACCGCGGAAGAGCAGGAGCGGGTGTGCCAGCGCGCGCGCACGCTGCTGACCGGGGGAGCGTCCGCCCACATGCAGAACTCCGTCGAGCGCTGGTTCACCGACGAGTTCCGGGCCGCGCACCCGGAAGTGGTGCAGCAGCGAGTGCAGCGAAGCCTGCGAAACGACCCCGCCAGCTACGCGGCCGCCTACCAGGTGCTCGCCGAGAGCGACCTGATCGATCAGTTGCACGGCGTCCAGGCGCCCGCGCTGGTCATGACGGGTGAAGAGGACGGCGGCTCGACGCCGCGCATGGCGCATGCGATGGCCGGACGCATTCCGAATGCCCGTGCGGTCATCCTCCCGAGGCTCAAGCACAGCGTGCTGCTCGAAGCCCCGGAGCGGGTTGCCGAGCAGATCGGGGCCTTCATCGAAGACGTCGAGCGTCAGGATGCGTCATCCGACGCGGTCTTCGAGCGGGGACTGGCGGCGCGACGCGCCGTGCTCGGCGACGAATACGTCGATCGCGCCATGGCTGGCGTGGACGACTTTAATCGCAAGTTCCAGCACATGGTCACCGCGTATTGCTGGGGCGAGTGCTGGGGCGACGACACGCTGAGCCCTCGCGAACGCAGCCTGCTCAATCTGGGGATGATCGCCGCGCTCGGAAAGATGCACGAGTTCGAACTCCACCTGCGCGGTGCGGTCCGCAACGGCATCGATAAACAGGAACTCGCTGCTGTCATTCAGCAGATTACCGTGTACTGCGGCGTGCCCGTGGGCGTCGACTGCATGCGCACGGCCAACGCTGTCTTCAAGAACATCTGAAACCTTCAACATCGGAATTTCCCATGCCATTCCAGATCCGCAAGTCTGTCGTCTTCAAGGACATCACCTACGAGGAGGGCGGACGCGCCCTGCTCAAGCCCATCACCATGGTCGGCGTTGCCGCCGTAATTCGCAACCCGTGGGCGGGGCGCGGATTCGTCGAGGATCTGTCACCCGAGCAGCGCGACGGTTGTAGCGACCTCGGCGAGCGGATGGTCGCCCAGATGCTGAGCGAGGTGGACAAGGACAGCATCGAGGCCTACGGCAAGGCTGCGGTCGTCGGCGCCAATGGCGAGGTGGAACACGCTTCGGCGGTGATTCACAACCTGCGCTTTGGCAACCACTACCGCAACGCCGTGGACGCGCAGAGCTACCTCACATTCACCAACAAGCGCGGAAGCCTCGGCACGTCGATCCAGATGCCGATGAAGCATCTGCATGACGCGGCCGCTCGCTCCCACTTCATCACGCTCGAGTTTTCCATCCCCGACGCGCCCGGCACCGACGAGATTGTTGTCGTGATCGGTGCCTCCACCGGTGGCCGTGCGCATCCGCGCATTGGAAACCGGCATCTGGATGAGGCCCAGATGGAACGCGAAGCCAACGACGGGAAGGCTGTTTAGGGCTACGTGGACAGCCGCCTTTTCGGCCAGGCTGCCGATACTGCTTGAACTCAGGAGGTTTGAATGCCGGTTCGCTTCTTTCGTGTCTACATCATTGCATTGCTGTGTGTTTTCGCCTTGGGGACGAGCATGCCGTCGAAGGCCCAAAGTTTTCCCAACCGACTTGTGCGTCTCGTGGTGCCGTTCGCTGCTGGCGGCTGCATTGACCTTATCGGGCGCGTCGTGGCGGACAGGTTAGCCAAGGAACTTGGACAGCCGGTCTTCGTGGAAAACCGCCCAGGAGCGGGGACAGCTATCGGATCCGATGCAGTGGCCTGATCCACGCCGGACGTGTACACGCTGCTGCTCAACGGTAGCTCGATGGCCCATCTACGCGCGTTTGTGGCGAAGGCGCCGTTCGACACCAAAAGGCACTTTCGTCGCGTGTCGGCCCTCTGAAGTGTGCTGTGCGGCGGGGTTCAAGGAGCGTGATCTGCCGACCCGAACTCGGGAACTGACGACGTCAATCGTGCGAGCCAAACCACCGAACTCGCACAAGGTCTCTACGGAGTCGACTCCATGTCGGCCATGCGTCTCAGCAAGTACAAGGCGGCGACGCGCTCTGCTTCATTCAGCCCGTTGAAGGTTTGATCCGAGATGCCTTCTACTTGCTCGGCCGCACCCTCAGTGACTTCACTGCCTTCCGGCGTCAGACTGACGCTGACCTTGCGCGCATCCGCTGGATCGACCGTGGTAATCACCAGCCCCCGTGCCTTGAGGCGGTCGATGATTCCGCGGATCGTGGCCTGGTCGATCGCAGTTTGACGCACCAGATCGCTCTGCGAAGCTCCACCGGACTCCAGCAGAGTGGCAAGCACGATGAACTGGGCCGCCGTGAGCTTGTATTGGCTCATCGCTTGTTGAAATATCGCGACGTGGCGCTGGTAGGCTCGCCGCAATACGTGCCCGATTCGATCGTGAAGGTTGAGATGAAACATCGGGATCAAGGCATTGCGCAGTGAGCGGCTCGTGGCCTGGGTCCCAGTACTGCGATTGCGGCCTTCCTTAAAGCTCCGTATTGTCAAGGAGTTTACCTTCCGCAATCACAGGTTGGCCATCAAGGCTGATGGTGCAGCCCCTCACGGGAATGTCAATGTGGCACTTGGTCGCTCGAGCTCCGCCAACCTCAGTGTTTGGCCCAAGGGAAAACATGAAGTTGCCCGCATAGGATCGGGCGTCCTGTCCCACCACCGCCTCTCGGTCGTAAAGGGCCATGGTGGACCAGCGGGCACGGTGCTGAACTCCCCAGCCAACGTGAGAAAAGGCGTAGGCCTCGGGCTCTTCGAAACCCTCCATGTAGTCGCGAAGCAGCGCGGCGTCGGTGCCACCCTCGATCGCCGTCACGTAGCCATCCTTCACCGTCATTGCAATCGGACCGTTCAGGTAGCACTTCTGCGGCAAAAGAATGTCGCCCCGGTCCAGAACGATCCTGCCTTGTGCTGCGCCCTCGTTGGGCCACGTGAACTGGAATCCGCTCGGCCAGTGGTCCCATCGACCAGGTTCGTCTACGAAGCCGTATTCGCAGATCACAGGGTATTGGCCCAAGGGCAGGACCAGATCGGTGCCGGCCCCGGAAGTAACGCGCATCTCCTTGGCCTTCTCAAGCAGCGATGCTGCCGCCTTGACCCTATCCCTATCCTCCTCCGTGGGCAGCATCCGCATGAGAATTTCCGGAGGCTCAATGACCAAGAGGATCTTCGTGCCACTCTCGAGGATGTCGAGTTGCTCTGGCGAGAACAGCAGCAGCATGAGATCGAGAACCATGTCGCTGGCCTTTAGGGCCGCGACGGCTGCCGGATTACCTGTCAGTGCCGTCTGGCCCAAGTAGGCGATGCGGTCGCGGCTGAAGGACTTGTCCCCGTTGATGGGCGGCACGTCGAGCCGGTTCCCGACCGCGCCGACGCTCGCTATGGCTTGCATGGCCGTGGAAAGCGTCTGAGCATGGGTGTTCGCGCTCGTCAGCACGGTCACGACGTGTCCCGCGCCGATTTTTGAGAGCTTGAGGACGTGCTTCCAGCCCTCCACCAATTGGTAATCTGAGATTGGCATGTTGTTGAACTCCTTCGTTCTTGGTGGTTAGAGGATGCGCGTAGGGATGGCGGCTCCAAGGAAATCTCCAAGGGCGACGTGGAAGCCCGCCTCGTCATCCCAGGGGATCATGTGACCGGCGCCATGGACCGAGCGGTGAATGAGATCGGGGACTGCCTCTCGGATCTCCGCAACGTCAACATCGCGAACGACGTCACCGCGGGCGGCGGTCACTAGCAGCGTCGGAACCTCGATGTGAGGAAGATCGCCATGGAAGTCGTCGTTGGCAAAGCCGTTGAAGCTCTCAGTGATCGCGCGAGGGTCGCATGTGTGCAGCCATTCCGCTCGCAGGGAGAGGTGGTCCTCGGACCATGTCGGGCAGTACTCGCGCATCTCGTCTGCCGACATTCCGCGTGCGGCTCTCTCGATGGATTGCAGGTACCAGGACAACTGCATGGGATAGGGCCGTCGCCCGGGGCCAGACACGGGCGGATCGACGAGCACGAGCCGATCCAGCTTCGCGGGGCGCGTCCGGCCCGCTCGTGCTGCGATTCGCGCGCCCATGGAATGGCCAACGATCGAATACCTGTCGATGCCGATCGACTCAGTGAATGCAAGCACGTCGGCAGCTTGCGCGTCCAGGCTGTAGTCCAGGCCATCGCCCGACTCCGACAGGCCGCGCCCGCGGATGTCGAGCACGAAGACGTCGAACACCGAGCCGAGCCGTTCCGCAACAAAGCCCCATGTCACCGCCGGACTGGTGATGCCGGGCAACAGTACCACCGACGGCAACACCTCGGATGCGGATCGTGCGCGGTATCGGAGGAAGTGTTGGCGAATTCCATTTGCATGGACGTGACCTGAATGAACAAGCGTCGTCAAGGATGAGCACCAATAGTTGATCAATGTTTGAAAGTCTAGCGTATACGCTTCAAACTTGTCGATAGCAGACAGTGGCGATTTTTTCTTCAAGTTGGTGCGCATCGCCCATCAATGGCGCTCGGCATTGGGGTTTGCACCAACACCGTACCTCAATCGACAACACGTCTGCCTGTTGACATTGGCATATCTAGTGCATACGCTACAGTGCATGCGCTAGAGTTTGAGCGCGATCAAGGAGTGTTCGTGTTGAAAAGAAAGATTCGAATCGCCGTCGTTGGTGGCGGACTGGGCGGGTTGGCCGCAGCCCGTTTGTTGCAAAAAGCCGGCATCGAGGCGCGTGTTTTCGAGCAAGCTCCGTCCTTCCAGCGCCTGGGTGCCGGCATTCACATTTCGCCGAACGTCATGAGGGTCATGCAGGGCATGGGCATTGAGAAGCAACTCGAGGCGGCAGGCGCTCATCCCGATCGGTGGCGCAGCCGGGACGGATTGACCGGCGAAGTGATGTTCGAGATGGCCCTCGGCGCCCACGCGGTCGAGCGTTTTGGCGCGAGCTATCTCACGGTCAGGCGTGGTGACTTCCACGCGCTGATGCTGGAGTCGGTGAAGCCGGAGACGGTCCACTTCGGAAAGCGCCTCGTAGACCTAGACGACACAGGATCTTCCGTGCACCTGAGCTTTGACGACGGCAGCGCCGTCGAAGCCGAGATCGTCATCGGGGCCGACGGCATCAACTCGAAGATCCGGGAGAAGCTCCTCGGCCCGGGCCGTCCGACGTACACCGGCGACATCGCGCATCGCGCGATGTTCGCGACGAAGGACCTCAAGGGGTTCACGATCGACGAGGTCTCCAAGTGGTGGAGTGGCGATCGTCACATAGTCGTCTACTACGTCGACCGCAACAAGGACGAGATTTACTACGTCACCGGCGTCCCTCAAACCACGTGGGACCCTGCTCAGGGCTGGTTGCCGAGCAGCCGGGACGAGATGCGCGAGGCTTTCGCGGGCTGGCATCCGGGAATCCAGGCACTGATCGATGCTACCCGGGAAGTGACGAAGTGGCCCCTGATGGACCGTGACCCGCTCCCGCTGTGGAGCCGCGGCCGCCTAGTGCTGCTTGGCGACGCCTGCCACCCCATGAAGCCCCACATGGCGCAAGGCGCCGGCATGGCCATCGAGGACGCCGCGATGCTGGTCCGCTGTCTGCAAGAGACTGGCTTTGACGACTACGCAACAGCATTCAATCTTTACGAGTCGAACCGCAGCGAGCGTGCGAGCCGTGTACAGCGCGTGTCTAAGAACAACACATGGCTGCGCTACGGCGAGGATCCTTCGTGGTGTTTCGGGTACGACGTTTTCAAGGTGCCGCTGGTGGCGCCAAAGGCCTCGATCGAGGTGTGAGCAGGTTTCCATTCATTTGAAAGGCATTGCGATGAAAGTTCAGCGATACATGCGCGTCTTGGCGACTACATGCGCTCTTCTCGGAAGCACCGGCGCCATGGCACAAGGCCAGGGTCCGATCAAGATTGGAGAAATCAACAGCTATCGGCTTCAATCGGCCTTCGTCGAGCCTCACAAGCGGGGCATGGAACTCGCCATCGAAGAGATCAACTCCGCCGGCGGCGTGCTCGGCCGGAAACTGGAGCTCCACACGCGAGACGACAATTCGAACCCTGCAGACGGCGTTCGCGTCGCCGATGAGTTGGTCTCACGTGAAAAGGTCGACGTGCTGACGGGCGTGATGCTGTCGCACGTGGCGCTCGGGGTGTCCAATTTCGCAAGCCAGAAGAAGGTCTTCTACCTCGCTTCGGAAGCGCTGACCGACAAGTTGATCTGGGACAACGGGCACAAGTACACCTACCGTCTGCGCAGCTCGACCTACACGCTTGCCGCCATGCTGGTGCCACCCGCCAGCGCGCTCAAGCGCAAACGTTGGGCGATCGTCTACCCAAACTATGAGTATGGGCAAGCCTCGGCCGCGGCGTTCAAGAAGCTACTGAAAGCGGCGCAACCCGATGTTGAGTTCGTCGCCGAGCAGGCCGTCCCGCTCGGACGCATCGACGCCGCAGCCACCACCCAGGCGCTGCTCGACGCGAAGCCTGATGCGATCTTCAGCACCATTTGGGCCGGAGACCTCTTGAAGTTTCTGCGGGAAGGCAGGACGCGGGGCCTCTTGAACAAGGATATGAAGGTCGTCTCGATGCTCATTGGCGAGCCCGAGTACCTCGATCCGCTGCGCGACGAGGCTCCCGAAGGCTGGATCGTCACAGGCTATCCGTGGCAGGAAGATAAACGACCGGGGAACGTCAAGTTCGTCGACGCCTATCAGAAGCGCTTCAAGGAGGCGCCGCGCCTCGGCTCGGTTGTTGGCTATTCCGCGATCTACTCCCTCGCGGCCGGCATCAAGAAGGCCGGCTCCACAAACGCCGATGCCCTGTCCGACGCCTTTGCAGGTCTCCAGGTCGGAACGCCCTTCGGCGACGTCCAGTACCGGGCGATCGATCACCAGTCCACGATGGGAACCCACGTTGGCACGGTCGCTGTCAGGGACGGCAAGGGAGTGCTTGTCGATTGGAAGTACTTAGACGGCAAGGATTTCCTGCCTTCCGATGTAGAGGTCAGGAAGCTACGGCCGAATGACTGATCGAACACGGGTTGAAATCTCTGCGAAAGGAATTGCATGACGTTCGCCAGCTTGATCGCGCAGTTGCTCAACGGATTGGCAGGCGCATCCACGCTCTTCCTTCTTGCGTCCGGACTGTCGCTCATCTTCGGGGTAAGCCGAATCGTCAACTTCGCCCACGGCTCGCTGTATATGGTGGGGGTCTACCTGGCCTACTCCATCGTCACTGGACTGGGGTCGGGCGGCGTCGGCTTCTGGGCGGGTTTGCTGCTAGCCGCCCTGGCCGTCGCTATGCTCGGCGCGCTCATCGAGCTTGTCGTGTTGCGCCGGATCTACCACGTCCCCGAACTCTTCCAGCTTCTAGCCACTTTCGCCCTGGCGCTCATCATCCGGGACATCGTGCTGGCGTTCTATGGTCCGGAAGAGATCCCGGGGCCACGCGCGCCGGGCCTAGGCGGCGCGGTGGAGATCCTCGGACAGCGTTTCCCCACCTACAGCCTGCTCCTCATCGTGATCGGGCCGGTCGTGTACCTCGCGCTTCGGCTGTTGCTGGCAAAGACCCGTTGGGGCACGCTGATCCGGGCGGCCACCCAGGACCGCGGCATGGTGGCGGCGCTCGGCGTGAACCAGACCTGGCTGTTCACCAGCGTGTTCGCCCTTGGCGCGTTCCTCGCGGGCCTGGCCGGTGCACTGCAGGTACACAACGAGGCGGCGTCCCTCGCGCTGGACGTGCATGCCAGCGTCGATGCATTCGTCGTCGTGGTCGTTGGCGGGCTGGGCAGCATCTCGGGCGCCTATGTAGCCGCTCTCATCATCGCGGTCGTGCGCGCCCTGTGCGCCGGGCTCGGTACGGTCGACTTCGGTGGCTTCTCCGTGTCGTTTAGCCAGTTCACCATGGCGGTCGACTTCGTCATCATGGCGCTGATCTTGGTCGTCCGCCCCTGGGGCCTGATGGGGCGCCCCGAAGCGCCGGTGCGGGCCGGCCATTCGGCCGAGAAGCCCGTGCGAAAGGCGACGCCGCGCCAGAAGCGCCTCACGCAGGTGGCGCTGGCCATGCTGGTGCTGGCGCCGCTGTTGACGCCGATCTTCCCGTACACCCCAGTGATCGGTGTCGAGTTGCTAATCGCGGCGCTTTTCGCGACCAGCTTGCACTTGATCCTCGGGCCGGGAGGCATGGTTTCGTTCGGTCACGCTGCGTATTTTGGTCTCGCTGCCTACGCGGCCGGGTTGGCGGCATCGCGCTTCGGCATGCCCATCCTGGTCGCCATGCCGATTGGCGTCGCGCTGGCCGCGCTCGGGGCGACAGTCTTCGGCTGGTTCAGCGTAAGGCTGAGCGGTGTCTACATGGCGATGCTCACGCTGGCGTTCGCGCAACTCGTCTGGTCGATCGTCTACCAGTGGGACAGCTTCACGGGCGGTAGCAATGGCTTGGTCGGCATATGGCCGCCGCGCTGGCTCGGGGACAGCATCACCTACTTCTACTTCACCTTGTTCTTCGTGGTGGCGGGGCTCTACCTTGTACGCCGTGTCCTATTCGCAGGATTCGGCTACGCCATGCGCGCCGGGCGCGATTCCGCGCTGCGAAGCGATGCGATCGGCATCGATGTGAAGAAGGTTCAGTGGATCGCCTTCATCGTCGCTGGCGCCCTCTGCGGCCTAGCAGGCACGCTGTTCCTGTACAGCAAGGGGAGCATCTCCCCCGATGCCCTGGGCATGACGCGTTCACTCGACGGCTTGGTAATGGTGCTGCTCGGCGGGGTCCAGACCGTGCTGGGCCCGGTAGTGGGCGGCGTGGTCTTCACGACCCTGCAGGACACGCTGGCCCGCGAGTCACGCTACTGGGGCGGGATGCTCGGTATCGCCATCCTGCTGCTCGTGCAGTTGTTGCCCCAGGGGCTCGTCGGCTCGCTCAAACGCGACCGTTTGAATGAGGCTGCATCATGAAGCTCCTTGAAGTACGTGGGATCTCGAAGTCGTATGGCGGCGTTCGAGCGGTGGACAACGTCTCGTTCGATCTTGAGGCGGGTCAGTTCCTCGCCTTGCTGGGGCCGAACGGCGCAGGCAAGTCGACCTGCTTCAACATGCTGAACGGACAGATTCGGGCCGACGACGGGTCGATTCGCTTCCAAGGGCAGGAATTGATGGCGCTGCGCCCGCGGCAAATCTGGCGGCTGGGGATCGGACGGACATTTCAGGTGGCCGCCACTTTCGGCTCCATGAGCGTCGTGGAGAACGTCCAGATGGCCCTGCTGTCGCGCGAAAGAAAGATCTTCAGCTTCTGGCGCGACGCCTCCGAGTTCCACAGGGACGAGGCGTTGTCGCTGCTGGAGATGGTGGGGATGCGCCCGCAGAGCGAACGCCCTTGCAGCCAGTTGGCCTACGGCGACGTCAAGCGCGTTGAACTCGCGATCGCTCTGGCCAACAAGCCCAGGCTCCTGCTGATGGATGAACCTACGGCTGGCATGGGCCCCGTCGAGCGCAACGAGCTAATGGCCTTGACCAAGACGCTTGTCACGGAGCGCAACATCGCCGTCCTCTTCACCGAACACAGCATGGACGTCGTGTTCCGCTACGCCGATCGAATGATCGTTCTCGCCCGTGGGCACGTCATCGCGGACGGTGACGGTCCGTCCATTCGGGCAAACCCGAAAGCGCAGGAGGTCTACTTCGGCTCGGGAAGAACATTTGAGCAACACGAAGAGGTATCGTCATGAAGGAGCCCATCGCAGAGAATCGCCCCTCGATTCGCATCGGGCGTCCGTCGCCCCAGGACGAGGCGCTCCTTTCCGTATCGGGGCTAAACGCCTATTACGGCAAGGCACACATCCTTTTCGATCTGGCGCTCGACGTTCGGCCCGGCGAGGTCGTGGTCTTGATGGGGCGAAACGGAGCGGGCAAATCCACGACCATGAAATCCATCATGAATATGATGGATCGGAAGGAAGGCGCATTGTGCTTTGCAGGCCGCGACATTTCGAGCTTGCCTCCTTACCGCATCAGCCAGGCAGGGCTCGGTTACGTTCCCGAGGACCGGCGCATCTTCACTGAACTGACGGTGCTCGAGAATCTGGAGGTCGGCAGGCAGCCCGCGCGCGCAGGCATGCCTCCTTGGTCGCATGACCGACTGTTCGAGATGTTTCCCAACCTGGGTGAAATGCCGGGCAGGCTGGGAGGGCGCATGAGCGGTGGCGAGCAGCAGATGCTATCGATCGCCCGCACGCTCATGGGCAATCCCTCGCTCGTTCTGCTTGATGAACCATCGGAAGGCATCGCGCCGGTCATTGTTGAGAAGATTGCATTGACGATCCAGCGGTTGAAAAAGCAGGGCGTCTCGATCTTGTTGTCCGAGCAGAACATCACGTTCGCCGAATGGGTCGGGGATCGGGCCTATGTACTTGAGAAGGGGCACATCCGCTTTGAGGGGTCGATGAAGGATCTCGTCCGCAACGAAGAAGTGCGTTCCGCGTACTTGGACCTTTGAGACCATTACTGTGAAAGCTTGCCTGGATTCCATTCTGTTGAATGTCAACGGTCGCCCGGTGTCGGTGCCGCGGACCAGCGCACCTCTCTTGCAGGTGCTGCGCAATGATCTACGACTGAACGGCCCGAAGTACGGCTGCGGCATGGGGCAGTGCGGTGCTTGCACCGTGCACGTCGATGGGGTGGCAACGCGGTCGTGCGTCGTTCCGACCTCCGGCGTTGCCGGGAGGCTCATCACAACGCTCGAAGGTCTTGGAAGCAGGGACGCGTGGCATCCCGTCCAGGCTGCATTCGAGGACGCGCAGGCAGCCCAGTGCGGTTACTGCCTCAATGGCATGGTGATGCAGGCCGTCGCGCTCCTGCTACGCGAATCGGCTCCGACGCCGCAACTGGTGAAAGCCGAGTTGTCTGGCAATCTTTGCCGGTGCGGCACGCATGTTGAAATCCTCAAGGCTGTGGAGTTGGCCGTCATCCGCATGGCGTCACTTCAAACCGTTTCCGAGGAGTGATCATGGTTCGAGCCAGCCGTCCTCGTGTTCGTGCGGACTTCATCACTGCACAAGGTGTCCTTGTTGTCACACGGAAGACGCCGCCGCCGCCGCCGGCTGCGGTCGGTCAGCCACCTTACGTCCCCGGAAATCCTGAGGAAGGCGACGAAATTCTCCTTGCCATATGGGACGACGGCAGCGTCACTGGTCTCAATGGCCACGTGGACCTTGGGACAGGACTTCGCACCGCACTGAGCCAGATCGTTGCCGAGGAACTCGACGTTCGCGTTGGCGACGTGCACATGATGCTCGGCTGCACCAGCGTCTCCCCTAACCAGGGCGGCACTTTCGCGAGCGCGTCGATACAGACTCATTCGCAGCCGCTGAGGATCGCCGCGGCGCAGGCGCGCGGCTGGCTGGTCGCTGCCGCAGCGCAGCGTCTGGGCGGCGCGGCCGAAGACGTGGAGGTCACCGATGGCGTGGCGCGCTTGAAGACGAAACCTTCCTCGGACGTAGGCGTTACCTATGCGCAACTGTTGTCTGGACCTGCGGTTGTGATCTCGCTGGACCCTGCGACGCCATTGAAGGCGCCGGACCAGTACAGGATCGTCGGCGAACGGCAGCCGCGCGTGGATCTACCGGCGAAGCTCGCGGGCGAGCTAGTCTTCGTTCATGACGTGCGTGTCAAGGGCATGCTGCACGGCCGGGTCATCAGGCCACCCTATGTGGGCGCGGAGCAAGGCGATTTCATCGGAAGCACGCTTGAAACGGTGGATGAGTCTTCCATCGCGCACATTCCGGGCGTTCGCGCGGTCGTCGTGATCCGGGATTTCGTAGGCGTCGTCGCCGAGCGCGAAGAGCACGCGGAGCAGGCCATGCGTGAACTCCAGGTGCGCTGGAAGGCCTGGCCGGGCATGCCCGATCTCTCGACCCCAGACAAGATCGAAGCCGCCATTCGGGCGAATCCGCGCACCCAGCGCGTACTCATTAACGAGGGCGATGTCGACGGGGCACTAAAGGATCCGAACGCGCTGCATCGGACCTATCGCTGGCCCTACCAACTCCACGCGTCGATCGGGCCATCCTGCGCGGTCGCCTATTGGATGCCGGATGGCGACAGCGGCCCGTTCGGCCTCCGGGTGTGGGCGGCGCCGCAGAACCCCCACGTCCTTCGCGCCGATTTGGCGCTGTTGATGGGCATCGAGGACGTCGCGGTCGACATCCTCCGGATGGAAGCGGCGGGCTGTTACGGGCGCAATTGCGCAGATGACGTCGCGGGCGACGCAGCGCTGCTGTCCCGGGCAGTTGGTGCCCCGGTTCGTGTTCAGCTGACGCGAGAGCAAGAGAACCAGTGGGACAGCATGGGCACCGCTCAGCTGATGGAGGTGTCAGGGACGCTTACCGAAGAGGGTCGCCTGGGTGCATACAGCTTCGAGACGTCCTATCCGTCAAATGCGCCGCCCATCTCCGCGCTATTGTTCACGCGCGCCATCGAGCCAAAACCCGGCGTTTTCTATTTGGGGGATCGGACCTCGCGGCCGCCTTACCAATATGCACACCTGCGCGTCGCGGTCAACGACATGGCGCCCATCGTGCGAGCCGCGTGGTTCCGCGGGGTCGCGGCGCTTCCGAACGTCTTCGCGCACGAGTCCTTCGTCGACGAACTGGCGACCGCCGCGGGCGCGGACCCTGTCGAGTTTCGACTTCGGCACCTCCCCGATGTCCGAGCGGCAGAACTGGTCCGGACGACCGCGGACAAAGCAGGATGGCGAGTCCGGACGGGACCGATGGAAAACGCCGACGGCGGCCTTGGCCCAGGGGGCGATGTCGTTTTCGGCCAGGGCTTCGCGTACGCGCGCTATGTGCACGGCATGTGGCCGGGCAATGGAGCGGCCTGGTCTGCATGGGTCGCCGATGTAGAGGTCAATCGTCGAACCGGTGAAGTCCATGTTCGGCGGGTCGTAACAGGTCACGATGCAGGCCTGTTGGTCAACCCTTCGGGGGTCGAGCACCAAGTGCACGGCAACGTGATCCAGGCCACCAGCCGTGCTCTGCTCGAAGAGGCCAGCTTTGCACCGACTCGGTCGACGGTCTCGACCATGACGACGCCGGAGCCGGGAAAGCCGCCCTTGCCAACCTTGCTTTCGCAGGTCAACGCGAGTCGTGACTTCGCGCGCTACCCCATCATCTCTTTTCGCGATGTACCCGTGGTGGAGGTCCATCACATCATGCGGCCGGGCGACGCGCCGCTGGGAGCAGGGGAGTCGGCCTCGGTGCCAGGTGCGGCGGCCATCGCAAATGCAATCTTCGACGCCACCGGCGTGCGATTCCGCTCCCCCCCGTTCACGCCCGAGAAGATCCTCGACGGCTTGAACGGGCCGGCTTCGGCAGCTGCCTTGCCGCCGATGGGGCCCCCTTCACCGCCCGTTGACGACGCGAGCGATGGACTCGCGGCGGGCGGCGCGAGGCAAGCAACGACTGGGCCCTTCAGGTTTGGACGAGGCTGGTGGGCCGGATTGGGAGCATTGCTGGTGGGCGGAATCGGCGCTATCGCCGGCCTCGCTGGCTGGCGCGGTGAGATCGCGCCAGTGTCGACCTCGGGCGCAAGAGCCTATAGCGAAGCGACGATCGAGCGCGGCCGCGTGCTCGCATCGGCGGGTAACTGTGTGGGCTGCCACACGATGCCTGGCCTGGTGCCATTCGCAGGTGGCCGTCCGATGGACACCCCTTTCGGCCGTGTCTACACGACCAACCTGACGCCGGATCGCGGGACCGGCCTGGGCAGCTGGTCCTTCAGCGCGTTCCAGCGCGCGATGAGGGAGGGCATCTCGCGCGATGGCCGCCACCTCTATCCCGCGTTCCCGTACACCGCGTTCGCCAAGACCTCCGATGACGACCTGCTGGCGATCTACGCCTACCTCCAGTCGTTGACCCCCGTCTACGCGCCGACGCCGCAGGCTGAAATGAAGGCGCCGTTCGGCGTCCGCAGCCTCATAGCCGGTTGGAACGGCCTCTACCACGAGGCCACGTCCTATAAGCCCGACCCCAATCGGTCCGTGGAGTGGAACCGCGGCGCCTACCTGGTCAACGGTCTCGGCCACTGCGGAAGCTGCCACACGCCGCGCAACGCGCTCGGTGCGGAGCGGAACGGCGACCCCCTGGCCGGTGCCATGGTGAAGGGGTGGGAAGCGCATGCGCTCAATGGGCAGTCGAAGTCCGCTGTGCCATGGTCCAAGGACGAGTTCTACCTGTACCTGCGCCAAGGGCACACCCAGTATCACGGCGTCGCCGCAGGGCCGATGGCAGGCGTGGTGAGTGAACTCGCGGCGCTCCCGGACGAAGACATCAGCGCCATGGCCACTTACCTGGGTTCGCTCTCCACAAGGAGCGAGGCGAGATCGGACGCGGAGATCGCTGCGCAGGCCACCCAGCGCGCGGCGCAGGCCCAAGACAGCCTGCACGGACGCACCCAGCGCATGTTTCAGGCCGCATGCGCCTCCTGTCATCACGACGGCGACGGCCCCACGCTGCTGGGTGTCAATGCCCCGCTCGCGCTCAACAGCAACCTCACAAGCGCGAAGCCGGACAACCTTCTGCGAACCCTGCTCGAGGGGGTTCGGGAGACACCGCATCGCGACGTCGGCTTCATGCCATCTTTCGCTCAGACCTTCGATGACGCGGAACTGGCCGACCTGGCGCGCTACCTACGCGCCCGGTACGCGCAGCAGGAGCCGCCGTGGACCGATCTCGAGAACAACGTCGCGCGGATCCGGCGCGATGTCGAGATCGACCAGAAGACGTTCAACCCAAGTTCAGCAATCAAAGGAGAAAAGTGATGTTTGACGAGAAGAATGCGGCAAGCGGCTTCAGCGGGACGCTGAAGAGCGGGGTGAGGCCCGCTCTGCTGGTGGTCGACTACCAGCGCGCCTTCACGGAGCCGGCCCTGAGCCCCCTGGCCTCGGAATGCGAAGCACAGTTGGTTGCGACGAATAGGCTGATCGATGCGATGCGCGACCTTGGTCCGGTGGTCTTCACCGCCGCGGGCTACGACGCGAACGGATCGGACATCGGTGTGTGGAAGCAGAAGAACGGCGTGCTGGCGACCCTGAAGCGGGGGAGCGCGCATTGCGAGATCGACCCGAGGCTGCATGTCGATCCCGCTAAGGACCTGCTGCTCCTGAAGACCCAGGCCTCGGCCTTCTTCGGCACCCCACTCCCGGCGCTGCTGGCGAGCTGGCATGTCGACATGCTGGTCGTCGCCGGAACCACGACAAGCGGCTGCGTGCGCGCGAGTGTCGTCGATGCCATCCAGTTCGGCTTTGCGCCCTTCGTGGTCGAGGAAGCCGTGTGCGACCGCTCCGAGGCGCAGCACGCGAGCAATTTGATCGACATGCAAAGCAAGTACGCCGAGGTCGTGAAGCTCGGCGCCATGCTCGACATCCTGGAGCCGCTCCACGCGCGAAGCCCTGCCTCCGCATTCTGAAGAGACAACATGAAAATTGCATTCATCGACGACTTCCACAGCGCCTACGCAAAGACCGCGGGCGTCGCGCGCCTGCGGCGCGAGGGGGAGGTCACCATCTTCACGAAGCGCGTCGACAGCCTCCAGGACCTGCGCGGCTTCGACGCCATTGTCGCGACGCGGGAGCGCACGAAGTTCAACGACGCTGCCTTTGAGCAATTGCCCGACGTCCGCGTGATCGCGCAGACGGGTAACCACGCCTACCACGTCGATCTCGCATCCGCCGAGCGGCGCGGCATTGTGATCGGCAAGGCCACCGGCGGCTTCTGCACGGCGGCCGGCGAGCTGGCCTTCGGCTTGATGATGGCCGTGATGCGGCAGATCCCGCAGGTCGACGGCGCCATGAAAGAGGGCGAGTGGCCCACACCGATGACCTGGGTGCTGCGCGGCAAGACCCTCGGCATCGTCGGCCTGGGCAATATCGGGCGCTATGTGGCGCGCGTTGCGCAGGCGTTTGGCATGAACGTGGTGGCCTGGGGAAGCCGTCTCACGGACGAACGGGCTGCTGAGGTCGGCGCCAGGCGATGCGAGCTCGATGAAGTCCTGCGGATCTCCGACATCGTATCGATCCATGCGACTCTGAGTCCCCAGACCCGCGGCCTGATCGACCGCGCGCGCATTGCTTCGATGAAGCCCACGGCATACCTGATCAACACCGCCCGCGGCCCCATCGTCGACGAGCAGGCCTTGGTGGACGCTTTGTCGGAGCGCCGAATCGCCGGCGCCGGGCTCGATGTGTTTGACGTGGAGCCCCTGCCGCCTTCTCACCCGTTGCGAGGCCTGACGAACGTCGTGCTCACGGCGCACCTGGGCTGGCCCACGGACGAGATGTACGAGCAGTTCGCCGCTGCCGCCGCGGATGTGCTGATCGCCTACAAGGAGGGAGAGGATGTCCCCCGATTTCAGTCGGAGCACTGAGGCGGCCGTCGAGGTCTCTTCCTGCCGGGAGACCAACTACATCTTCAACTGCGATGGCATTGCGATCCCTATCGCCGGACCGGAAGAGATGAAGGAGTTCTACCGTGGCGTGGGCCTCGTCGCCAAGATGGCGCTGGTGCTCGCCGTGCTGGTCTGCATGTTTCTGCTTCGGTAGTCCTTTCTCGGCGCGCAATGGTGTCTCCAGGGCGTCTCGCGACGCCATCGACTTCCGTCGGCCTTTTCCGAGCCAGCCAGGCCGGCGGCTCTTAATCAAATCCAAAGGACGTGAATGAATTCAACAACAGCTATCTGGAGCAACCACACTCCCCCCCGGTTGCTTGCGTCTCGCGCCGACACGAGCGGTGCCCTGCGATTTCCCCCTTTCAGCGGGATGTCACCGATGGCCGCGAGGCATCAAACCGTTGCGCTGCCTTCCGAGGGCGTCGTCTACAGCTACAGCGTGATCCATTCCAACCCCAAGCTCGGCACCCCTCCCTTCGCTCTGGGCTACGTGAACATGGAGGGCCCGGCGCGCATCTTCGGCCGCATCAGCGGCGAGGGGCTGGCTATCGGTGCGCGATGCGTCGCGGTCCCCGACCCTGAGTTTGGCTATGCGTTCGATCTGATCAAGGGGTAGCAACCGATGTCGAGCAACACTTTCATCCGCGGCGTCGGCATGACCCCCTTCGGTCGCCATTCCGACATGCGCGCACCCGAACTTGCGCAATGCGCCAT
Source organism: Variovorax saccharolyticus (assembly GCF_030316765.1). Lineage (GTDB taxonomy): Bacteria > Pseudomonadota > Gammaproteobacteria > Burkholderiales > Burkholderiaceae_C > Variovorax > Variovorax saccharolyticus. Next base: position 88,719 of record NZ_JASZYT010000012.1, on the reverse strand, counting down.
CCTCTCGGCGCTCGCCGACGCAGAGATGGAGTTCGGTGATATTCAGGCCGTGTACTGCGCCAATGTGTTCGGAGGCATGATCCTGGGCCAAGTCGTCCTGCGTGACCTCGAGCTGAAGGGCATCCCGGTCTACAACGTCGAGAACGCCTGCGCGAGCGGCGCCACGGCGGTGCATCTCGCCCGCCATGCCCTGGAGGCGCAGAAGTACGACAACGTCATCGTCTTCGGCGTCGAAATGCTGACTCAGCTCGGCGGCGGCACCATTCCACTCCAGCGCAACGACGACATGACGGAGCTGTATGCCAAGGCGGGCATGGTACTGCCGGCCGTGTACGCAATGCGCGCGACGCGATTTCTGCACGAAGGCCGCGGCACGCGCGAGGACCTGGCCCAGATCGCCGTGAAGAATCGATTCCACGGCACGCTGAACGAATACGCGCAGCAGCGGACTGCAGTCAAGGTCGAGGAGGTGCTGTCGAGCCGGCCGATCGCCGAGCCCCTAACCCTGCTGCAATGCTGTCCCTCCCAGGTCGACGGCGCCGCTGCGCTCGTCCTGAGCCGCAATGCCGGCACCGGTTCGCACAAGCCCGTGAAGATACTCGCCTCCGTCGTGCAGTCTGGCCTGCTCGAAGGGCCCCAGGAGGACATCCTCGACGCCGAGATCACCGCCCGCGCTGCGCGCAAGGCCTATGAAGAGGCCGGCGTGTCGCCTTCCGATGTCGGCGTGGTCGAGCTCCACGACGCTTTCACCATCGCCGAGCTACTGTACTACGAGGCACTCGGCTTAGCCGGCAAGGGCGAGGCCACCTCGCTGCTGCGCTCGGGAGCGACCCGCATCGGTGGCCGGGTTCCGGTGAACCCGAGTGGCGGCCTGCTCGCCAAGGGCCACCCCCTCGGCGCGACCGGCGTCGCGCAGATGGTCGAGGTCGCCTGGCACCTGCAAGGCCGCGCAGGCGACCGGCAGGCTGGCGCGCCGCGCATCGGCGTCACGCAGTGCACCGGCGGCGGAATCGCCGGCGTGGATCACGCTGCGTCGTCCGTTCACGTTCTGGGGGTGTGACATGGCGTCGAGACACTCAGGACATACCGCGGTCGTGACGGGCGCCGCGCGCGGCATCGGTTTTGGCATCGCCAAGGCCTTGGTGGAGGAGGGCGTGCGCGTGGCCCTGTTCGACCGCGACGCGGACGCGCTTGCAACCGCGGCCCACGCATTGCGGGAGGCCGGCGCCGCCGTCCACACCGAGACAGTGGACCTCACCTTCGGCCCCGCGGTCGAGGAGGCCTTCGCGGGGACTAGGCGCGACTTCGGCCAAGTCAACTTCCTGGTCAACAATGCCGGCGCGGTTCGCGACATGCGCTTCCTCAAGATGACCGAACAGGACTGGGACCTGGTGATAGCCACCAACCTCAAGTCCCAGTTCCTGTGCTGCAAGGCGGCGCTGCCCGGTATGGTCGAGCGCGGCTTCGGGCGAATCGTCAATATCTCGTCGCGTGCCTGGCTGGGCGGCTTCGGGCAGGCCAACTACTCGGCCGCCAAGGGCGGCGTGGTGAGCCTCACGCGCAGCCTGGCGATCGAGTTCGCCAGCAAGGGCATCACGGTCAATGCGGTCGCGCCCGGCATCGTGGACACGCCGCTGTTCCGAAACTTTCCGCCAGAAGTGCAGTCGCGCCTGCAGGAGTCGGTGCCGGCGCGCCGCATCGGCACGCCCGAGGACATCGCCGGCGCGATCAAGTTCTTCCTCGATCCGGCCGCGAGCTATGTCACCGGGCAGACCCTTTACGTCTGCGGTGGTCGAAGCCTTTCATCTCCCAGCGTCTGAAGAGCCACCAATGCCTGTCGCTTTTGACATTCGAGGCCCTGTAGCCTTGCTGACGCTTAACCGCCCATTGGCGATGAATGCCCTTGACGTCGACAGCCTGAGCGAGTTGCGCGCGCACCTGCTGAGGTGCCAGGACAACGTTGCAGTGCGCTGCGTCGTGTTAGCCGGCGCGGGTGAGCGCGCTTTTTGCACCGGAGCGGACCTCAAGGGCGCGCCCGCCGGCGCCAGCTATGCCCAAGGCATGTTCGGGTCCAAAGACGCCAGCGACAGAAACGGCCTGTACGTGCGTCTGATGGATCTGAACGACCTGCGCCTTACAAAGCCGGTGGTAGCCGCCATTGAGGGCTACTGCCTGGGCGGTGGGCTGGAACTGGCGCTGCAGTGTGACATACGAATCGCATCGCGCAATGCCAGCTTCGGGTTGCCGGAAGTCTGCGTGGGGTCGATACCAGGTGTACTGGGGGTCACGCGTTTGATGCGCGCGGTCGGCTCTAGCCACGCCATGCAGATGGCGCTGACCGGTGATCGTGTCGCCGCCGCGCAGGCGCAGGCCATGGGCCTGGTGTCTGAAGTGCTGGAGGCGCGTGACCTGATGGACCGCGCATTTGCGATTGCCGAACGCATTGCCGCCAACGGCCCCTTGGCTGTGCAAGCCGTGAAGCGCCTGGCACACGCCACGGTGCATCTGTCAGAGACCGAGGCCCAGGACTTGACCGAGCTCCATTGGGGCGCGCTTCGAGATACGCAGGACCGTGTGGAGGGGCGCGCTGCCTTTGCCCAGAAGCGGGCTCCAAACTTTACAGGGCGTTGAGCCCTGAACCTAATTACATGACCATGCAAAGAGGAGACACTCCATGCTGAGAGAAGCATTGCGGGGCATTCGCGTGCTCGATTTCAGCCAGATCGCGGCCGGTCCGATCTGCACCATGCTGCTGGCTGACATGGGTGCCGAAGTGATCAAAGTTGAATCGCCACAGGGCGACCTAGGCCGCTCGTTGGGGCCAGCGTGGGTGGGGCGAGACAGCGCGCTCTTCCACGCCTTTAACCGCAACAAGAAGGGCGTGTGCTTGGACCTCAAGAAGCCCGAATCGGTGCAGGCCATCCTGGCCATGGCAGGGCAGGTAGACGTCGTCGTCGAGAGCTTCCGGCCGGGTGTTATGGAACGGTTGGGTCTTGGCTATGAGACGGTGCGCGCGCTGAACTCGCGCCTGATCTACTGCGCAATCTCAGCCTATGGACAGACAGGCCCGTATGCCCAGCGCGCTGGGGTGGACGGCATACTACAGGCCGACAGCGGGCTGATGAGCATCGTCGGCTTGCCCGACGCCGAACCGTGTAAGGTGCAAACGCCGGTGGTTGATGTAATGACTGGCAATCTCGCCTGCATGGGCATCGTGGCCAAGTTGCTGCAGCGCGGCGCTGATGGTCCAGGCGGGCTGCTGGATGTGAGCCTACTGAGCTCGGCCATCTCGCTGCAGCTGCCATCGCTCGCCAGCTATCTGCGCGACGGAGTGCTGCCCGAGCGCCTCGGCAGCGCCGCGCCGTACTCGGCGCCCAACGAAGCGTTTCGCACCACCGATGGCTGGGTGATGGTGGCAGCCTACATGGGCGACCGATGGCCGCGCCTGTGTGAACTTTTGGGGTGCGAGCACTTGGCTCAAGACCCTCGATTTATTGACTCGGCCGCGCGCACGCGACATCGCGCAGCCATGCGCGCGGAACTGGGTCCGGCCTTTGAAGCGCAGAGTACTGAACATTGGCTGGCGCTACTTCAGGCGCACGACATCCTGTGCGCGAAGGTTTCAACCTATTTGGATCTGATGGTCCATCCGCAGGTCGAGAGCAATCGGTCCTTCATCAACGTGGAGACTCCGGAAGGAACCTTGCGCATGCCGGGTTTCCCGATCAACCCGCACACCGAGAACAGCGACCGCAAAGACCATTGCGCACCGGGCATTGGCGAACATACCGAGGAGGTGCTCCGAGCCTTCGGAATTTCCTTGGAGAAAGTTAGCTGAACGCCAGTCATCTTTTTCTATACGCAACGAGAGATCACTATGAACGAGCAAACCCGAGTGAAGACCACCATTATGCGCGGTGGCACCAGCAAAGCCCTCTTCCTCAATGAGACGCAGATTCCCGCAGATCTGGCGACCAGAAATCGACTGCTGCTGACATTGTTCGGCAGCCCCGACAGGCGTCAGATCGATGGCCTCGGCGGCGCTGATCTGCTGACCAGCAAGTGCGCCATCATCGGACCTTCGACCCGGCCCGACGCTGATATCGATTACACCTTTGCCCAAATCGGTATTGAAGAGCCGACGGTTAGCTATGAGATCGTCTGCGGCAACATCTCCTCTGCCGCTGCCGTCTTTGCGATTGAGGAGGGGTATGTTCGCGCTACCGACCCGCTGACCACAGTTCGCATTCACAACACGAACACCAACAAAGTGCTGCGCGTGAAGGTACAAACGCATGACGGCATGCCGCGCGTGGAAGGCGACTCGGCAATTGACGGTGCACCGGGATCGGGAGCCGAGGTGGCATTGGACTACTCAGACTCCAGCGGCGGCGCGACCGGCAAACTGCTGCCCACTGGCGAGGCGGTCAACCATCTTTATGTGACCGCATTGGGCAAGTCGATCCCAGTATCGATTGTCGACATCGGAACGATCTGCGTATTCTTCCGCGCTGCTGACATCGGCCTGAGCGGCATCGAAGCCCTCGATGAACTGCCCGACCAGGCGTTTGAGATTGCTGAGGAACTGCGCCAAGGGGCGGTCGGCCTTTGCAACTTGCCCGTTGATGGTCTGATGACGCCCTTTCAGATCATGGTAGGCCCTGCCCAGTCTTACCTGGACTACGCCGGCACCCGTACGATCCAGGCCAGGGATGTGCATATGCTGGGCAAGATGATTGGCCGCAACCGGCTCACGCACAAGGCCTATCCGGGCGGCGGCACTATCTGTACCTCGGTGGCGGCCCGCATCGAAGGCAGCATCGTTCATCAGTGCATGGCTCCGATCGAAGCCGGCGAAGCCATCCGCATCGGTCATCCCAGCGGCGTAATCACCGCGCGCAGCGATGTTGTTCAGGTCGACGGCGCCTGGAAGGTCAACGAGGTCCTGTTCTCGCGCACTGCACGCCGCCTGATGGAAGGCTATGCCTTCGTGCGGAACGCCGCACTGCAGGCCCCCGCGGACTAGATTGGGGGCGGCGGTGTATTCTGCACTGTAAGCCAAGAGCCAGCGGCTGCCCGTGCAAAGCACTGCCTCAAAGCCATTTTGACGGCGATTGAAGCGGTCGACGGCTGCGCAGACCTCGAGCACATGGCTCAGGACATGGACGACGCGCGCAAAAGTCCCTCCACTTGATAGCCATGAGAGCGCAGGACGTCCCATCGCAGGCCCGAGATCTCGATGCATGTCGTCCGATGGCACTCAGATGACGATGACGCGTAAGGAACTCGACCCGCTGCTGCCAGAGGTTGCCCTGGCAGACCAGGAGACAGCGGGCGCCATATCGGTGGTTTGTTCGTGCGATCGCACGGCACCGTCTGTTCACTGTCGAGCAAGATGTTCGGGCGAAGTCGGCCTGCGCGGAGGGCCAGACGCTGATCTAAGCGCCGGTACACGCCCCGCTGATCGACAAGGGCATCCCCAGGGCCGGCCTTCTCGCGCAGGTGATGGTTGCGACGTTGGCTGCTAGCGCTGAGCGGCCCAGGAATCTCTTCCTCCCCTTTGGCGCCAACACGGGCTAATCTCCACCGAGGTCGCACCGTTTGGCGGAGGAAAGCAGTCCGGCTTTGGTCGGAAGGTTCAAAGCACGGCTTCGACGACCACAAATCGATCAAGTATGTGTGCTTGGGCGGAATTTAGTGAATGGCACTGCGCGACTACGCATGGGCCTTTCGTTGTATTCGTTCCTGTTGCCGTCAGTCAATCCAGGCCCGTGTCGGTGAGAAAGCTCGAGACCAAGTCGGCGACCTGAATATTGTTCAAGTCCGACATCGGGAAGTGCGTGTTGCCCTTGATGCCTATTTCTGGCAAATGGATTAGCTTCACGTCCCCACCATGCTTGTTGACCGCGTCGCGCCACAACCGGGCCATCTCGAGGCGTGCGCGCCAACTGTCCTGGGCCGGCAGGTCGATCGCTTGCGCCGGAATGTTGTCGCCGTAGAGAATGAGGATCGGGATCTTCGTGAGGGCCAAGAACTGTTCCATCGACACTGCCGCACCCTGAACAGTGTCGAACGCGCTCGGAATCGGGCGCGGCACTTCGCCTTCCGGGAAGACGAAGCTGCTGCCCGGCTCGAAGGCCACGATCGCTCTGACCTTGCTGTTTTTGATCGCGGTCAGCCAGCCCGGGCCTCCCCCTTGCGAATGGGTGAACAGGATGCCGGGGCCGATCTTGTTGAACACTGCCGACACTCCATCGGAGACCACGCCCATGTCGAACGGTCCAGTGTTCGGCGTCATGGCGCGGAAGAACTGGTCTCGGGTCTGCTCATCGCGAGGCACCTGCACGCCTTCGAAGTAGTTCGGCCATAGACCGATTCGGAACTGGTTGAACCAGAGCTGTTCGTCCGGCACCGGTTTGAGCGTCGCTTCGATCATGCTACGTCCTGCACCACCGCGTCGTGGTTGATCGACCAGATACACACCGAACTGTCGGCGCAAGAAGATGTTCTGAAAGCCTTCGCGGCCATCGGCTGTGGTTTCCCACGTCTTCGAGAACTGACCCGCGCCATGCCACATAACGATAGGGAGCTTTCGGGCGTCGACTGGAATTTGGTAGAAGGCGTAGGCATGATCACCGTGGTAGGTCTGCCCAGCCGGTTCAAGTGGCTTGCGCGGGTTGAAGGTGCCCGGCGCTGACACCACCTTTCCACCGGCGGCGAAACTGCCTTGTGCCTGAATCGACAAGGGGCCGGCGAAACCACGTTCGCCACTAGGCCGGGTTGCACAGGCGGCAAGCACGCTGACCACAGCCATGGCAAGCAGGATTCTTGTGATTTTCATGCTCAGTTTCTCAATTCGGCAGCGATCGGACGGCTGACCGGCGGCAGGCTGGTGCTCAGCGCGCCGATTCCTGCCCCATGTTGTTTTGTCAACGGGGTGACTTGCTTCTGGCGTGCCATCGGTCAGATGTCGAGCCGACGTCCGCTCAACGACTTGACCATGGCTGGGTCCCGGTGCGAGAAGAAGCTGCTCTGCCCGGTTTCGAGCGTCGAGAACCGCGCGATGTCCGCGTCGTCTAGCTCGAAGTCGAAGATGCTCAGGTTCTCGGCCATCCGCTCCTTGCGCACCGATTTGGCAAGGGCCACGATGCCCCTTTGCACCAGCCAGCGCAACACCAACTGTCCCACGGACTTGCCGTACTTCTCGCCCATGGTCAGCAGGACCGGGTTCTGAAAAAGGTTGTTGCGCCCCTCGGCGAACGGCGCCCAGGCTTCGGCCTGCACGCCGTTGTCCTGCATGAACCTCAAACTTTCGGCCTGCTGGTGAAAGGGATTCACTTCAATCTGGTTGACCGCCGGCACCACCTCGTTGAAGGCCATCATGTCCATCAACCGATCAGGCTGGAAATTGCTCAGGCCGATGGCCCTGAGCTTGCCCGCGCGGTGGGCTTCCTCCATGGCGCGCCATGAACCATGAACATCGCCATACGGCTGGTGGATCAGGTAGAGGTCCAGATAGTCGAGCTTCAGCCGCTGCAGCGATTTGTCGATCGCCGCCTTCGTACGCTCGAAGCCGGTGTCCTGGACCCAAAGCTTGCTGGTGACGAACAGGTCTTCGCGCGTCACGCCGCTGCTGCGCAGGCCGTGACCCACGGCTTCCTCGTTCATGTACGAAGCTGCGGTGTCGATCAGCCGGTAGCCGCATTCGACCGCATCGGCCACGCTTCGTTCGCATTCCTTGGGGTCGGCGATCTGGAAGACGCCGAAGCCAGCGATGGGCATCTGGATGCCGTTGTTCAATGTAACGTGTTGCATTTTGGGAGTTCCTTGTAGGGAAGGTTCAGCGAGCGACGCGCGCCTCGTTCAACCATCCATTGACGCGATCCATGGTCTGGCGCTCCTGATCGCCCTGCATCAAGAAGGCACGCGCCAGACGTGCCTGTGGCGCATGCCGGGCGAGGACAGTCTCGCTGTTCCCTAGGCCGTAGCCACCGTGAGTGATGAAGGGGATGATCGTCATGCCCGACATGTCATGCGATCCCAGGAAGGCGCGAATGACGGGAGGCGCGGTTTCGCCCCAGATAGGGAATCCTAGATAAACCGTCTGGTACCTAGCGATGCCCGGGATCGTGGCGGCCAGGGCAGGACGAGTGCCGTTGTTGCGCTCTACTCGCGCTTGCTCGACCGTTGCCAGGTAGTCCTCGGGATAGGCGACGGCGGGCTGGATCTCGAAAATGTCGGAACCGGTGGCGCGGCGGATCAAGCCGGCCACGACGCGGGTGTTGCCCGTGCGAGAGAAGTACGCGACCAGGATCGAGGATCCCCCCTGGGCGGGTTTGGTTTCTGATGAATTGCCGGCAGCGTGCGCGGCGCCACCGAGGGAGAGGGCGGCCAGCGACGTCATGAGTGCGCGGCGGGTTTGATCGTTCGAAGATGTTTTGCTCATGGATGATTCACAGGGGAAGTCGGCTCTCGGCCGTGCGCCGTCTGACGAGGCAAGTCAGAACGACCGCCAATGCGAGCGCCGACATCACGGCACCGCCCGCCATCACCGTGCCGATGCGGTGCGTGAGTTCACTTTGCGTGTCACTGCCCGTGGCAGCACTCATCGCGAAGACCACTACCAACAGCGCCAAACCCACCGATCCGCCGAGTTGGTGGGCCACGCCGACCAGTCCGGAGGCAGAGCCCGCGTCTTCTGCCGCGACACCCGATACACCAGCAATCGTCAAGGGGCTCATGGAGCAACCCATGCCTGCGCCGATCAGAACCATGGGCAGCATCACCCCCGTGATGAGCGGCGTGCCGACTTCAATCTGGCCTAGCCAGGCCATGCCCACCATCGACATCACCAGCCCGCCAGCGAGCGTGCCGGCATTGCCTAAACGCTGTACCAGGCGTGGCACGAACATGGCCGCCATGAAGTTGGCGAGCATGGACGGGAGGAATGCCATACCGGCCCACAGCGGCCGCATGCCCAGTACACCCTGCAAGTACTGAGTGGTGTAGAAAAAGAACCCCATGACGCCGCCCACGAACAGTACACGTGAGGCGTATGCGCCCGACCGCTCGCGACTGGCGAAAAGGCGCAGTGGCAAGATCGGCTGTGCCGCGCGTGCCTCGTTCCAGATGAAAAGCGACAGCAGGGCCACACCCGTCGCGAGCGGCACAGCCGTGCCCAGATGAAACCAGCTTTCCTCGGCCGCATGGACCAGACCGTAGACCAGCGAGACCATGCCCAGCGTGGACAGAACGGCGCCCGCCAGGTCGAAGCGCCCGGTGCGCTTGGCCGTCTCCGGCACGTAGCGACGCGCTGCAACGATGAGCAGCAAGCCGATCGGTACGTTGATGAAGAAGCCTGCGCGCCACGACAGCAGATCGGCAGCGATGCCCCCCACGACCAGACCGATGCTGGCGGTGATGCCCCCAACCGCGCCGTACCAACTCAGGGCACGACTGCGCTCCGGGCCTTCCGCAAAAGTGGTCGAAAGCAAGGCCAGCGTCACCGGCGCCAGGATCGCCGACCCCACGCCTTGCACGGCGCGAGCTGCCACCAGCCACGCGGGGGAGGCGGCCAAGCCGATGGCCAGTGACGCTGCAGTGAAGATCGCGAGCCCGGCGAGCAGCATGCGACGCCGGCCCAGCAGATCGCCAGCGCGAGCCCCGAGCATCATCAGGCCACCGAATGCCAGCGTGTAAGCGTTCTGCACCCAAGAAAGGCCGGCCTCGGTGAAGCCCAGGCCCTCGCGAATCCTGGGCAACCCGGTGATGACGATCGAGTTGTCGGTCACGATCATCGCGTAGCTCACGAGAGCGATCACGAGCAACAGGCTGCGGCGGGTGTCGTCCATTCAGCTCGCCTTGTGAACGCCGAGGCTGCAGCGAAGTGCTACGCCGGGCGCAGGGGCCGTGGCCAGTTTCACCACCAGATCCGCAACGCTCTTGCGCGATACGGTGTCGCCAGCCGATTTGAACGACTCGCCTTTCTTTGTGGTGCCGTAGGCGACTTCGTCCTTGTCGCTCAGCCATGCAGGCCGGATGATCGTGTAATCGAGGTCGGAAGCCTCGATCACGGCTGCTGCCTTGCGATACGGATCGAGAATCGCGCCTTGACGTTCACCAGGGACCTCGTCGTAGATGCCCATCGAGCTGATGAAAATCAACCGGCGCAGGTGCGCCGTCTTCATCGCCTTCACGATCGCTTGCGCCTGCTGCTCCAGCGCGCCGGCCAGGTTGGCATAGACCACATCCTGGCCCACCATCGCATCTGCCAGCGAACTGGCATCAAGCACATCGCCTTCCAGGACTCGCACGCGATCCGCGGGACCGGAGCGCTTCAGTCGGCTCGCGCTGCGCAGGTAGAGCGTCAAAGCCACATCCGTGTGCTGCAGAAACAGCTGCGTGGCGACGCGGGCGATCTGACCGTTCGCGCCAAGGATAAGGACATGGGTCAAGCGTGGACTCCGATTGATGGCTTGGTTGGGTGAACTCTCAGCGATCAATGGCCGCGTCGAGGCCTTCGGACAAGGGCGCCCCCTTGATGTCGATCGTCGCGAAGGCCTTGTCGATCTCGTCAAGGTCGTCGCGCGTCAGCGTCACATCCGCAGCTGCGCCGTTGTCTTCCAGGTGGGCGATCTTGGTGCCACCTGGAATCGGAACGATCCAGGGCTTTTGCGCGAGCAGCCAGGCCAGCGCGATCTGGGCGGGGGTGATTCCCTTGCGAGCCCCCAACGCCTTAAGGAAGTCGACCACCTTGAAGTTCGCCTCCAGCGCTTCGGGCGTGAAGCGCGGGAAGTCGCGGCGCAGATCGTTCGGGTCGTCGAACTTCATCTCCCGGGTGATGGCGCCAGTCAGGAAACCCTGACCCAGCGGGCCCCAGGCGACCAGACCGATTCCGAGCTCTTCGCACAACGCGAATTTGGTCGTCTCAGGCTCCCGCATCCACAGCGAATAATGATCCTGGATGGCCGTCACCGGTTGCACAGCGTGTGCCCTGCGGATGTTCTGCGCGCTGGCTTCGGACAGGCCGAAATGCTTGACCTTGCCCTCTGCGATGAGATCCTTGACCGCACCCGCCACGTCTTCCATCGGGACTGCCGGATCGACGCGGTGCTGGTAGAGCAGGTCGATACGGTCGGTCCGCAGGCGCTTCAGGGACGCCTCGACCACGTCGCGAATATGTTCCGGTCGGCTGTCGAGGCCGACGGTTTCCTTCTTCTCGTTGATCTTGAAGCCGAATTTGGTGCAGATAAGCACTTGGTCGCGAACCGGTTCCAGCGCTTCGCCCACGAGTTCTTCGTTGACGAACGGGCCATAGCCCTCGGCAGTGTCGTAGAGCGTCACGCCGCGCTCCACCGCGGAGCGAATGACCCCGATGGCTTCTTTGCGGTCCGTGGCTGGGCCGAGGCCGAAGCTCAAGCCCATGCATCCGAGACCTACGGCCGAAACGTCCAGATTTCCAAGCTTGCGCGTCTGCATTTTTGACTCCATTCAGGTTGAGGCGGCAGCGGAAATAAATCCTTGCCGCATGAAGGAGTCGACTTTAGGGATTCGCGACTTCGTTGAGAAGTGGCAGACTTAGCTAACCCGGATGAGGAAAATTCATGAGTGTTCGCGAAAATCTCGGCGATCTGTATGCTTTCGTGCTGGTCGCCCGCGAGGGCAGCTTTACCCGCGCGGCGGCTCGTCTAGGGATCTCCCAGTCGGCGCTCAGCCATTCGATGCGTAACCTGGAGGCCAGGTTGGGTTACAGGTTGTTGACGCGCACAACACGCAGCGTCTCCCCAACGGAAGCTGGCGACAGGGTGCTCAACGCGATGGCGCCTCGCCTGGATGAGATCGAACTGGAACTCGGCGCATTGGCAGAGCTTCGCGACAAGCCGGCCGGCACCATCCGCATCACCACCTCAGACCATGCGGTGGACACCATTCTTATCCCCAAGCTGGGCAAGCTGGTCCCTGCCTACCCGGACCTCAAGGTGGAGATCGTCGTCGACTACTCGATGACCGACATCGTGGCCCAACGCTTCGACATGGGCGTTCGGCTCGGCGACCAGGTGGCCAAGGACATGATCGCGGTCCGCATCGCCCCGGACATGAAGATGGCCGTGCTGGCTGCGCCGGACTATCTTCAGCGCATGCCCCGGCCAAAGACTCCGCACGATCTGACGGGCCACAATTGCATCAACCTGCGGCTGCCCACCCATGGCGGCTACTACGCCTGGGAGTTCGAGAAGAAGGGCGAGAAGGTCAATGCGAAGGTCGACGGTCAATGGACGTTCAACACCATCGCGCAGATCGTGAATGCGACGCGGGCTGGCGTCGGCCTGGCGTACTTCTCGGCCGACTTGGCCCGACCGTACATCGACCGCGGAGAGCTTGTGTCGGTCCTGGAGGACTGGTGCCCAAGCTTCCCCGGATTCCACATCTATTACCCGAGCCGCAGGCAGTCCTCGCGGGTCCTCGCACTGGTGGTGGATGCACTGCGCTACAGGAACTGACCTGCGGCAAAAGCGCGCCTAGGCGTCGGCCGGAATCACAAGTGCTGGTTGCTAGTCAATCAAGGCGAAGCGGTCTAGTCGCATCGATGGCCCGACTCTAAAGTTCTGCCACACCGTGCTTGGCACATCCGCAACCTCGGTCCGTCGCCCATTTCAAGGCGCGCAGGGCCTTGAAAACCAGCTCCTCAGACGTGACCACTCGATCGACTTCCCTCATGGCCAACTTCGCCGAGGCCCCTGCATGCTGATTGGAGTCGTTCGCGTCGCGCTGCGACGGCCATACACCTTCGTCGTGATGGCGCTCGTGCTGATGATCGTGGGCCCGCTGGTCGCGCGACGCACGCCCACAGACATCTTTCCGGAAATCCGCATGCCCGTCATCGCGGTGGCATGGCAATACACCGGACTGCCGCCGGACCAGATGGCGGGACGCATCTCGACGGTGTTCCAGCGCATCTTGACGACGGCCGTCAATGACATCGAGCACATCGAGGCCGGCACGTATCAAGGGGTCAGCGTCGTCAAGATCTTCTTCCAGCCCGGGGTCGACGTGGCGGTGGCCAATGCACAGGTGACGGCGGCTTCACAGGTCGCGCTGCGGCAGATGCCGGCCGGCATCACACCTCCGGTGATCCTCAACTACAACGCCGCCACAGTCCCCATTCTTCAGTTGGCGCTGTCGGGGCAAGGCTTGTCGGAGCAGACGCTGTTCGATCTCGGCATGAACACCGTGCGAACACCTCTCGTGACCGTGCCTGGCGCGGCCATTCCGCTGCCGTACGGCGGCAAGCAACGGCAGGTGCAGATCGATCTGGATCCTGAAGCGCTCCAGGCGCGCGGCCTTTCAGCTCAGGATGTCGCCGTGGCACTTGCCGCGCAGAACGTGTTGACTCCCATCGGAACGCAAAAGATCGGAAGCCTGGAATACACACTCCAGCTCAACAGCGCACCCTCGGCGATCGCCGCCCTGGGCCGCATCCCGGTGAAGGTGATCGCCGGCAGCACGGTGCATCTGGACGATGTGGCCCAGGTGCGCGACGGCAGTGCGCCGCAGACCAACATCGTCCATGTTGACGGTGGCCGCTCCGTCCTCATGTCGGTCTTGAAGAACGGCTCGACATCCACGCTTGCCATCGTCGACGGCATTCGCCAAAAGCTGGACGGCTTGCGGTCGTCCCTGCCTGAGGCGTTGAAGGTCCTCCCCATCAACGACCAATCGCTGTTCGTTCGAGCAGCCATCAAGGGGGTCGCGCTGGAAGGCGCGATCGCGGCCGTGCTGACCAGCTTGATGATCCTGCTATTTCTCGGCAGTTGGCGTCCGACGGTGATCATCGCGGTCTCGATCCCGTTGTCCATCCTCGGCGCAATTGTCGCGCTGGCCCTCACGGGGCAAACGCTCAACCTGATGACGCTCGGCGGCCTTGCTCTGGCGGTCGGCATCCTGGTTGACGACGCCACCGTGACGATCGAGAACATCAACTGGCACCTGGAACAGGGCAAGGAAGTCGAGGCGGCCATCCTGGATGGGGCGCAGCAGATCGTGGGGCCCGCATTCGTTTCGTTGCTGTGCATCTGCATCGTGCTGGTGCCGATGTTCTTTCTCGAAGGAGTCTCGCGCTTCCTTTTCGTGCCGATGGCGGCGGCGGTGATCTTCGCGATGGTCTGCTCGTTCATCCTGTCTCGAACGCTGGTGCCGACGATGGCGAAATACCTTCTACGCCGGCATGCCGCGCACGCCGAGGCGGAAGAGGGCGAAGCGCTACCACAGGAATCACGGAACCCGCTGGTCCGCTTCCAGCGTCGCTTCGAAGCCAGATTCGAAACAGTGAGGGAGAGTTACCGAGGCGTTCTGGTGCGTGCCCTTGAGCGACGCAGGCCGTTCCTGATCTGGTTTTCGGCGGTGGTGCTTCTTTCCTTCGGCCTTGTCCCTTTCATTGGCAGCAACTTCTTTCCATCGGTGGATTCGGGCCAGATCCTGATGCATGCACGCGTGCCCGTTGGGACGCGGGTTGAAGAAACCGCCGCCCGCTTCGCGGCCATCGAGCAAGCGATCCGTCGCGTGATCCCGGCCGAGGAGATCACTACGCTCGTAGACAACATCGGCCTGCCGCCAAGCAACATCAACCTCACCTACAACAACACGGGCGTTTCCGGCTCGCACGATGGCGATTTTCAGATCGCGCTGCGCGAAGGCCATCGCCCGACCTCCGACTATGTGCGGCGCCTGCGCGCCACGCTTCCACACGAGTTTCCGGACACCAGCTTCTGGTTTCCGCCGGCCGACATCGTCAGCCAGATCCTGAACTTCGGCGCACCAGCGCCGATCGACCTGCAGATCCGCGGCAGCAATGTCGAGGCGAACTTCGCTTACGCCCAACAGTTGCAGAAGCGCATTCGCGCCATCCCCGGCGTGGTCGATGTGCGTATCCAGCAGTCCAACAAGGCGCCGGTGTTCAATGTCGACATCGACCGGACGCAGGCGCAGCAGTTGGGGCTCACCACGCGGGACGTGACCAGCAGCCTGGTCGTGAACCTTGCAGGCAGCAGCCAGGTGGCACCGACCTATTGGCTGAACCCGGCCAATGGCGTGAGCTATCCGATCGTCATGCAGACCCCGCAACACGAACTCGATTCGCTCGCCGCACTGGAGAACCTGCCGGTGGGCAACGGGGCCACCGCTGGAACCACGACGCTGGGCAGCCTCGCGCGGCTGGAGCGCAGCGCGGGCAGCGCGATGGTCAGCCAGTACGACGTGCAGCCGATGGTTCAGATCCATGCCGCCACACAGGATCGCGACCTCGGTGCAGTGGCAGCCGACATTCGACGCGTCATCGCGGACGCCGCTGCAGACTTGCCCAAGGGCTCCAGCGTTCATTTGCTCGGTCAGGTGCGCACGATGGACAGCGCCTTCACTAGCCTGTTCTTCGGACTGCTCGGTGCGGTAGCGTTGATCTACCTCCTCATCGTCGTGAACTTCCAGTCCTGGCGCGACCCGGCGGTGATCGTGTCGGCGCTACCGGCGGCCTTGGCTGGCATCGTGTGGATGCTGTTCGCCACCGGCACCACGCTGTCAGTGCCGGCCCTCACCGGCGCCATCATGTGCATGGGCGTCGCGACCGCCAACAGCGTGCTAGTGATCAGTTTTGCGCGCGAGCGTCTCGCGGAGCTCGGCGATGCCACCGAAGCGGCGCTCGAAGCAGGCGTGGTGCGCTTCAGGCCGGTCGTGATGACGGCACTAGCGATGGTCATCGGTATGCTGCCTATGGCGCTGGGCCTGGGCGAGGGTGGCGAGCAGAACGCGCCGCTCGGCCGTGCCGTGATCGGCGGGCTGGTCAGCGCAACGATCGCGACATTAATCTTCGTTCCCGTGGTTTTCAGCCTCGTGCATGCGCGTGATGCTCGCCGCAGCGAGTTGCCGTCAGCCCCTTCTTCTCCTGTCGAATCCTCACATGCGTACTGATACCGACTCTTTCTCATGGCGGCGCGCTGCCGTGGCCGCAACCGCCCTCACACTCGCCGCTGCCGTGCTGGTGGCAGGTCTGTTAAGCCGGCGCTCCCAGGCGGAGCAGCTGCAACAGGTGGTGGCTGCACAGGCGGTCTCCACCGTGAAGCTGATCTCACCCTCGGTCATGGATGGCAGCGTGCTGGAGCTTCCGGGGCGACTGGAGGCCTGGTCACAAGCACCAATCCACGCGCGGGTCAGCGGCTACCTTCGTCGCTGGACGGCAGAGATCGGCGGTGCGGTCAAGGCAGGCCAATTGCTGGGAGAGATCGATACGCCGGAGCTCGATGAGCAACTGTCGCAGGCCAGGGCCGAGCTGGCCACCGCGCGTAGCAACGCCGCGCTCGCCGAGAGTACGGCGCGGCGCTGGCAATCGCTCCTTGCTACGGATTCCGTCTCGCGTCAGGAGGCGGACGAAAAAGCGGGCGACCTCAGCGCCAAGCAGTCGGTTGTCAACGGATTGCAGGCCAACGTCGAGCGCGTTCAGGCATTGAAGAAATACGCCCGCTTGGTGGCGCCGTTCGACGGAGTCGTCACCGCGCGCAATACCGATGTCGGAGCACTGATTGGCGCCGGAGGCGCGCCCGGCAGCGAGTTGTTCGTCGTGTCGGATGTGCGTCGTTTGCGGGTCTACGTGAACGTGCCCCAGCGACAAGTCGCGTCCATTGGGCGGGGCACCAGGGCGCGGCTGGTCAGCCCCGAGCGTCCGAGCCGGTGGTTCGACGCCACGGTGGAGTCCACGGCGCGCTCCATTCAGTCAGGCTCCGGCACGATGCTGGTGCAGTTGGCAGTCGACAACAAGGCAGGCGAGCTGTTGCCCGGCGGGTTCGCGACGGTTCGCTTCGATGTGCCGGTAGGCGCTGGCGGCATGGGCGTGCCGCCGAGTGCATTGATGTTCGGCAAGGAGGGAGTGCGCGTGGCCACTGTCGACAGCGAGGGGCTGGTGCGAATCAAGAAGGTGGACGTAGCCCGGGACCTGGGGAGCGTGGTCGAGCTGGCAGGTGGCATCGAGCGCAGTGACCGGTTGGTCGAGAGCCCGCCCGACGGCCTTGCGAACGGCGACAAGGTACGCATTGCCGGCCTGCAAGGAGGCGTCACGCCATGAGGTGCAGCTTGCTGGCGGCCGCAGTGTTCGCATGCGTCGGCTGCGCCCAGATCGTGCCGTCGTCAATGCCCGAAGTGCCTGTTGCAGAAGCTTTCAAGGAAGCTCGGGGCCCATGGCTAGCCGGCGGTTCATCTGCGACCAGTCCGCTGAGCGAGAGTTGGTGGACTGTCTACCAAGACCCTGGCCTCGATCGTCTGCAGCAGCAACTGCTCGACAACAGCCCGAACCTCGCCAGCGCGCTGGCACGCTATCAACAGGCACGCGCAGCGACCGGCGTTCTGAGGGCCGCGCAGTCGCCTTCATTGGGTTTGGGCGTGGCTGCGGAGCGCAACCGGCAGTCCGAGCGAAGGCCGCTGCGTGTACTCGGAGCGACCTCGCCTGACTACTACAACGGCGCGACGCTGGCCTTCGCCCTCGACTACGAAGTGGATCTGTGGAGCCGGGTGCGACAGCAAGTGGAGGCAGGAGTCGCAGAGGAGCAGGCCGCTGCCGCCGACCTTGCCGCTGCGCGGCTCGCGTTGCAGACGCAGCTAGCAGACACGTTCTTCGCGCTTCGGGGACTTGATCGCGAGCAGGCGTTGCTGCGCGAGACGACGGCGAACTTTGCGCGCGCGGCCGACCTGACGAACAGCCGGCATCGCGACGGCATCGCTTCGGGGTTGGACGTCGCCCGTTCCATAGCGCTGCTGGACAGCACGCGGTCTCAGGCGCACCAGGTGCAGGCGCAGCGCGCAGTGCTCGAGCATGCCGTTGCCGCCCTCGTCGGGGCCAGCGCATCGACGTTCTCGCTGGAGCCCGTGCTCGACAAGATTCCACTGCCGACAATGCCAACGGGCCTACCGTCTGAATTGCTCCAGCGTCGTCCGGACATTGCAGCGGCCCAGCGGCGGGTTTCGGCGGCCAACGCCAGCGTGGGGGTGGCTCATGCGGCGTTCTATCCTTCGCTGACACTCGGCTCCGCCGGCGGGTTTCAGAGCAGTGCACTGAGCCGCTTCATCGAATCGCCGAACGTGTTCTGGGCGATCGGCACGAGCTTGACCGCGGCCGTATTCGATGGCGGTCGCCGCAAGTCGGAATTGGCGCGCGCCGAAGCCGTCCTCGATGAGGCCGGGCAGCGATACCGGATGGTCGTATTGGGTGCGTTTCAACAGGTGGAGGATCAGCTCGGGTTGCTGGCCGAGTACAGCGAAGCCGCCGTGGCCGAGGATCAGGCGGTCGCCGCATCCCGGCGCGCGGTGGAACTGGCGACCCACCGCTATCAGGAGGGTGCGGTGAGCTATCTCGAAGTGGTCACCGCGCAGACGACCCTTCTCCAGGCGCGGCGCAGTTCTCTCGAACTGGAAACGAGGCAGCGCCGAGCGTCTGCACAACTGGCGCACGCGCTGGGTGGTGGCTGGTCGACCGCGCTGTAGCTGTGGCACCGGAGATCACCGGGCTCGCGCTCAGGCACGGGCCGCTTTGCGGCCCTTGGCTTCCGCTGAGATCAGTTCCTTCGCCGTCAGGACGAATGCGGGGTTGTCCACGAGCAACTCAACCGCCACATCGATGAAGGCCCGCACGCGTGCCGGCTGAGCCGATCGGCTGCCGTAATAGACGAACACGCTGGACTTGTCTGCTATGTGCTTGATGAGCAGCGGCACCAGCCGTCCCGTCCGGATGTGAGGGGCGGCTGCGACGCCAGTCAACAACCCGATCACGTGACCGGCCAGCACCGCTTCGGTCTCAAGTGCTTCATCATTTACCGTCAACGCGGGTACCACGTGGTGGTCGCTCAAGCCGTCGTTGGTCTTTACAAACCAAGGCAGGACGCGCCCCGTGCCCGGGTGCCTGAATGCGCTGCAGCGATGCGTCGCGAGGCTGCCCAGGCTGTCAGGTACGCCATGGCGGATCAGGTAGTCGGGCGCGGCGCAGATGATGAGCTGAAGCGGGAAGAGCCTGCGCGCGATAACGCCCTCTGCCGGGGAGGGCCCGACCCTGAATCCGACATCGACCCGGTCTTCGACCCAATTGCCGATGCGGTCGTCCAATTGGACGTCGGGCTGCACTTCAGGGTAGCGGCGGCAGAACTCGTCCAGCAGTGGCCAGAGAACCGGGGCAAAGACTGAGCTCGGGCCGACGATGCGCAAGGGTCCCGCGATTCCATCTGTGGCCTGGCGCGCCATCTCGAGTGCGCGTTGCATGCCGATCAAGGGAGGTTGTGCGGCCTCGAGAAATTGCCGCCCCTCGTCCGTGAGGGACATGCTGCGCGTGGTGCGATGAAACAAGCGCACCCCCAGGTGTCGCTCCAGTTGGGCCAGGGCCTGGCTGGCCGCCTGCGGCGTCATGCCTTGTGATACGGCAGCCTGCCTCAGGCTGCCCAACTCGGCGGTTTTGACGAATGTCGCGATGGAGCGCAGCTCATTGATGGGCATGAAGGGATTCCTGTAGATGCTGATTATCAACTCCAGCTTTGTAGTCCTTCAAGGCCGGATGGGCTATTCGATGCCAATCCGCGGTTCTAAAGTATCCCTAGGTCGCCCATTCAAAGGCATCGGCCTCCACCACCTTCCGATCTCGAATGTTCAAGGAAATTTCCATGAAGACTTCTACCCAACTCATCGGCACGCTCGTTCTTTCCACGCTTGGCATGGCGATCGCTCAAGCCGAAACGTATCAAGGCGTGCCTGCATCGGTTTCGCAACTCAGCCGTGCCGAGGTGGCGGCTGAAGCGCGTTCAGCCGCACGCGCTGCCAATGCCTACGGTGATTCGTTGCTGGCCGGTGTGACACCCGCGCGCGACCTGCAACTGAGCCGCGTCTCTGTGCGCAACGACGCCGTGCAGACGGCTCGCGCCGGCAACGTGTTCGGAGACGAAGCGTCGGCTGGTCTGTAGGCGGTGGGGCTGCATACCCGTTCCGACAGGTTGGTGGCACCAGTTGCGCTGACCCTGGCCCTCGCGGCCTGCGCCCAGGTCGCGACTGCGCAAGGCGTCTCGCGAACTTCCAGCCTTCAGCGCCCAGACACCTATACCAATTCGATCGGCGTCGAGTTTGCGCGGATTGCGGCCGGCAGTTTCATGATGGGTTCCACCGAAGTCAATCGTGAAGTGCCAGCAAGCGAGAAGCCCCGCCACCCCGTCACGATCAGCAAGTCCTTCTACCTGGCGCGCTTCGAGCTTACGCAGGCGCAGTGGGAGGCGGTGATGGGCAGCAACCCCTACACCTTGTCTCGATCGAACCCGTACTACAACCTGCCGGGCATGGCTGCCCGTATCACGAAGCCGACGCATCCCGCCACTGTCTCGTGGAACGACGCACAGGAGTTCATCCGGCGCCTGAACGAGAAGGAAGGCGTCGCTCTCTACCGTCTTCCGACCGAAGCGGAGTGGGAGTACGCGGCCAGGGCGGGCACGACGACGGCCTATTCGTTCGGGGAAGACGCCGGCCAACTCGACCGCTATGCCTGGCACGGCGAGAGTTTCGCAACAGGCGGCACGCATCCGGTCGGGCAGAAGCCAGCCAACCCATGGGGCCTGCACGACGTCCACGGCAACGTCTGGGAGTGGGTGCAGGATCGGTACGACCCTGACTACTACGCAAGCAGTCCGTCCAGCGATCCGCAAGGTCCGCTTTTTGGCAGCCAGCGGGTGGTGCGCGGTGGAAGTTGGCACAGCACCGGCGACGGCTGGCGTTCGGCATTTCGGCGTGCCTATGAACCGGACTACCGAGGCATCAGCATCGGGTTGCGGTTGGTGCGCGAGATTCCTTAGGCGCTGCGCGTCAAGATCATCAACAGCGGCTTGCCAGTCTTTCAAGGTCTCACGGACTAGTTGCCGCGCGCTTCGCGGCCTAAAGTGATGTCCAGTCGGTCGGAGGCCACGTACAGGCCACATCCATTGCCCCTTTACAACACACACCAAAACAGCACCATGGTCATGAATACTCGCGGCTACGCCGCCCACTCCGCCAACTCCTCCCTCGGCCTGTTCCGCTTCGATCGCCGAGAAGCACGCGCCACCGATGTCGTGATCGACATCCTCTATTGCGGCGTGTGCCATTCCGACATCCACAACGCCCGCAACGACTGGGGCGGCGCGAAGTACCCGATGGTGCCCGGCCACGAGATCGTCGGCCGCGTGCGCCAGGTCGGCGCCGAGGTGACCCGCTTCAAGGTCGGCGACGCGGTCGGCGTCGGTTGCCTGGTCGACTCCTGTCAGCATTGCAGGTCCTGCGCGCGCGGCCTCGAGCAATACTGCGAGAACGGCTTCACGCCGACCTATAACGGCGTCGACCCGCATGACGGCATGACCACCTTCGGCGGCTACTCCGAGTGCATCGTCGTTTCGGAGAAGTTCGTCGTGAAGGTGCCCGATGGCCTTGATCTCCCGGGGGCCGCCCCGCTGCTATGCGCGGGCATCACTACCTGGTCGCCGCTTCGTCACTGGAAGGTCGGAACCGGCAGCAAGGTTGCGGTGGTGGGCCTCGGCGGGCTGGGTCACATGGCGTTGAAGCTGGCCAAGGCCATGGGCGCCGAAGTGACGCTGTTCACCCGCTCGGCCGGCAAGGAAGAAGACGCCCGCCGACTCGGCGCCGATCGTATCGTCCTGTCGACCGACGAAGTGCAGATGGCGACGGTGAAGGGCGCGTTCGACCTGATCATCGATACGGTGCCCTACGTGCACGACGTCAACCCCTATGTGGCCACGCTGGCTATCAGCGGCACGCTGGTGCTGGTCGGCTACCTTGGCCCCCTGGAGCCGATGCTCAACAGCGCGCCGATGGTCATGGGCCGCAAGGCGGTCGCGGGCTCGGTGATCGGCGGTTTGCCAGAGACCCAGGAGATGCTCGACTTCTGCGGCCAGCATGGCATCACCTCCGACATCGAGGTTATTCGCATGGAAGACATCAACGCGTCCTTCGAGCGCATGCTCAAGAGCGACGTCAAGTACCGTTTCGTGATCGACATGTCGACGCTGCCCGCAGTTTGAACCCCAAGAAGGAGAAACACGTGAAATCCCTCGCCATGACGGCAATCTCCCTCTCGATGGCGGCCTCGGCGTTCGCGCAGAACGAGAAAAGCGAGACTGGCCTGCAGATCGCACGCAACGGCTCCCAGGCTTCTGCCAAGGGGTCGGCCGATTACTTCACCGGAACCGTGCGGGTCGACCCTTTGTTCCCGAAGCCAAACGGACCGACCCATGCGACCGGGTCCTACGTGACCTTCGAGCCAGGCGCACGCACCGCCTGGCACACCCACCCCGTCGGCCAGACACTGGTCGTGACGGCAGGCGCGGGCCGCGTGCAACGTTGGGGCGATCCGGTGCAGGAGATCCGGCCCGGCGACGTGGTCTGGATTCCGCCGGGCCAGAAGCACTGGCATGGCGCGGCACCGACCACGGCCATGACGCACATGGCCATCACGGAGCTGTCGGACGGCAAGGCCGTCGACTGGCTCGAGAAAGTCAACGATACGCAATACGGGAGCCAACCATGAGATCCATCGCAAAGACCCTCGCCGGCGCCGCAGTGGCGCTGTCCGCAGCGACGTCGGCCTCTGCGCAGACGCCGCCGCCTGCACCCGTCAGGGGTGCCACGCCGGCCCAGCAGCAGTTCGGCGAGATCTCGCCCAAGTTCGCCGAGCTCACCGACAACGTGCTGTTCGGAGATGTCTGGGAGCGTCCCGGCCTCTCGAAGCGGGATCGCAGCCTGATCACGGTCAGTGCGCTGATCGCCATGAACCGGCCCGACCAGTTGCGTCCCCACATGGTGCGTGCGCGCGAGAACGGCGTGACGCAGGACGAGTTGATCGAGACCATCACGCACCTGGCGTTCTACGCCGGCTGGCCGAGCGCGGTGACCGCGATCTCGGTAGCCAAGGACGTGTTCAAGAAGCCCTGACCATCGGAAGCAGGGAGCAGGGAGCGGCGTCACCCCTGTTCTTGCTGAAGCGTGTGAGCCACGAGATTGCTTCAACTGGCTGGCAGGAAGCCTTCATCCTGAACCCTCTTCAAGGAGAAATCATGACCAACGTCAACGTCGTCATCGGCGCCGGATCTATCGGATTGGCTATCGCCCGCCGCGTCAGCGCCGGCAAGAAGGTGTTACTCGCTGATATCACTCAGGCCAACGCTGAAGCAGCCGCCAAGGTTATGAAAGACGCGGGCTTCGATGTCAGCACGACAACCGTCGACGTATCGTCGAGAGAATCCGTGCACGCTTTGGTCGCTGAGGCCACTGCGCTGGGTGAGGTCTTCGGCGTCATTCATGCGGCAGGTGTGTCGCCGTCGCAAGCCTCTCCGCAAAGGATCCTCGCTGTTGACCTCTACGGCACGGCGATCCTGCTCGAGGAATTTGGCGACGTCATCGCAAACGGCGGTTCCTGTGTCGTCATCTCCTCGCAATCCGGGCATCGCCTCGGCGCATTGACCGCCGATCAAGACAAGGCGCTTGCAACGACGCCAGCCGATCAACTTCTGGCACTGCCCATGCTGCAGGCCGAGCAGGTGAAAGACTCGCTGCATGCGTACCAATTGGCCAAGCGCGCAAATGTGTTGCGTGTGTCGGCAGAAGCGGTTCGCTGGGGCAAACGCGGCGCGCGCGTGAACGCCATCAGCCCCGGCATCATCATCACGCCGCTCGCGAACGACGAACTGACAGGGCCGCGGGGCGCCGGCTATCGACGCATGATCGAGCTTTGCCCGGTTGGGCGCGCCGGTACTCCGGATGAGGTCGGAACCGTTGGCGCGCTCCTGATGGGTGCGGACGGTGCCTTCATCACTGGCAGCGACTTCCTGATGGACGGCGGCGTCACCGCTTCGTACCACTATGGAGAGCTTGCTCCTCAGTGAGCCTTTTGTCAGCGCCCGCCTTTGTGGACAGTGCTGGACGACCAGTCCGACCTGGCAAACAATCGGGAAAGTTAGACGATTCCAGCCGTCATGCCACCATCCACCGTGAGCACGACGCCTGTCACGTAGTCCGAATCGTCGGACGCCAGGAAAATCGCCGGGCCAGTCAGATCCTCGGGGTCACCCCTGCGCTGCAGCGGAATTGCGGCCGCCTTTTTGGCCGCGGCTTCAGGCGTCGAGGGGGCGCTTTGAACCATCGGCGTCTCGATCGAGCCGGGCGCGATGGCGTTGACGGCGATTCCGAGTGGCCCCAGTTCCATCGCCGCGGTCTGGGTGAGGAGGATGATGCCTGCCTTCGAAGCGCAGTACGCACCGCGCTGAGCACGCGCCCGACTTCCCAGGATCGAAGTGGTGTTGATGATCTTTCCCTTGCGCTGCTCGATCATGATGCGACCGACCGCTTGCATGCACAGGAAGTTGCCGCGCAGGTTGATGTCCAGCGTCCGATCCCATTGCTCGAGGGTGGTGTCCATGAGCGAAACCGGATAGATGATGCCTGCAACATTTACGAGAACGTCAATTCGTCCGAACGCCTTGTGCGCCGCGGCGACCATGGATTCAACTTGTTCGGGCGATGCCACGTCGGTCTGGATGGCCAGGCCACGTCGTCCGGCCGCTTCGACGCCCGCGATCGTTTCCTGCGCACCCGCAAGATTCACGTCGGCCACGACAACGTGAGCGCCTTCCTTGGCGTAAGCCAATGCGATTCCGCGTCCGATACCGGAGCCACCGCCCGTCACAATCGCGATCTTGTCTTTCAGTCTCGTCATGATGTTCCTCTGTCAAAAAATAAGTATAGGAATAGGGCTCGACGCAAGTACATGGCCTTTTTCAGCAGCCGGCGTGCGCAAAAGGCGAACGCCATTCGACGCGGCCTCGTCCCGGACCTGACGTATCGAGTGGCCGTCAGTGAACTGACGCAGGATCCTTGTCGATCGAATAGCGAAGCCACGTGACGCCGCCGTCCAGGACCTCTGTGGCCTGATGACAAAGGCGAGAGCCCAGCGCCGGACGTTCGTTTGCATTGCCCACGTAGTCCACGATGCTGGGCACGCCTGAAAGTCCGTCGATGCAGGGATAGACGAGCACGCTCAACTCATCGATCAGCCCGGCCTTCAGGAATGCACCGTTGATGCGTCCTCCACCCTCCAGCAGGATCTTCCTGACTTGGAAGTCCGTTCCGAGCGACAACATGGCGACTTGCAGGTCCATGCCGTCGGGGCCCGCAAAGAGATAGGAGATTCCGACCGCCTTCAACTCGTCGAGGTAGAAGTCGGAGACTCGCTCGCTGAGGACGGCGACAACATGGCTCTCCTGAAGGGAGGGCGACTTGTAGTGGAGCTTGCCCTGCGGGTCCACCACGACGGCTACGGGTGTGCAGGCCGCCTGGGCTCGATGAAACGGACGCGGATTGGTGGAAGATCGCAACGACGGTGGTTGCTCCGATACGCCCGCAAATTCCTGCATCGTCGTGCGGCCGATGATGAAGCCGTCCGCTTCCAGCTTTGATGCCACCGACTCGTAGCAAATGCTTGCGAACTTCGGCCCCAGTTCCGTTGGGAGCGGAGTCCAGCGCGCCACCAGTAGACGGCCATCGATCGAACTGGCCATGTGGCAGATTATTTTGGGACGCATGGTGAGCCTCAGAAGTTGTCGACCCGACTGAGCGCTTCGAGGTCATGGT
Source organism: Variovorax saccharolyticus (assembly GCF_030316765.1). Taxonomy (GTDB): domain Bacteria; phylum Pseudomonadota; class Gammaproteobacteria; order Burkholderiales; family Burkholderiaceae_C; genus Variovorax; species Variovorax saccharolyticus. Next base: position 63,042 of record NZ_JASZYT010000012.1, on the reverse strand, counting down.
GGACCGGCTCCTCGTGAAGACAGATGAGCTCGATCCCTCCTGCTTCCTGCTTGGGGTACAGCGCACGCACCTTGGGGTCATGGCCCGGGACGATCCGGCTTACCGCTCCGTCGGCCAATTCGAGCAAGCGGTTGTAGGAGCGCAGCGTGGCAATGGCATCGGTGGTGAGCTTGAACGGTGCCCTGCGCAGGTAGTTGGCGTAGTAGTGGCTGGCATCGGACGCCAAGACCACCGGCCCGCGTTTCGTCATGACTCGAACCACCTGCATGCCCGGCGTATGGCCCGGCACCAGGTGGAGCGACACGCCCGGAAACGGACTTGCGTCGCCATCGTGAAAGCACACGCGTTCCGAGTAGACGCGCCGCATCAGGGTCAGGATGTTCTCGAGTTCGAAGCCGTACCGAAGATGGGACTCGCACATGCACCGGCCGGTCGCATAGTTGACCTCGGCATCCTGAACGTGAAGACGCGCGTTCGGCAATCGGTCGATGCTCCCGGCGTGATCGCAGTGCAGGTGGGTGATGACCACATCCTGGATCGTCTCGACATCGATGCCGAGCTGAACAAGTGATTCAATCGGATCGATGATCAGCGTCCAGGGGCGTTGCCCGGCAAACGCTTCTCGGCCAAATCCCGTGTCGACAAGGATGGTCCGGTGTGCATTGCGAACGATCCAGATGTAGAACTCGAGCGCCATGGGCCCGTCGTGTATGCCGTCGCGAACCAGAAAGTTCTCGAGGGATCGGCGCTCCGGCATGCTGGCATACCGCAGCGCGTAGACCTCATAGACACCATCGTCGGTAGTAGCTGAATTCAGCATGGGATTGCGCTCGTACTGTTCGGAGAAAATCGATTCGCGGGCTACTTGACCTTGCCGACCGCAACCGCCTCGCCGTTCTTGATCTCGCCGATGTAGGTCCACGTGATGATCTGCTGGTTGGACCCGAACAGGTCCTTTCCGCCGATCGTCATCTCGTCTCCTTGAAGCGACTTGACAGGCAGGACCTTCGCAAAAGCCGCGGCAACGCCGGAGGTGTTATTGACATCACCTGTCTTCTCTATCGCCCGGAACATGACCTTCATCGCGTCGTACGTGGGAAGGATCATTTCGTTGGGCGCCTGTCCGACGGTCTTCTTGTACTTCGCGGAAAGCTGCCTGTAGCCTTCGTTCTTGGGGTCCGCATAGAGAGCACTGATCAACCCCTCGGACGCATCCTTCCCCGCAGTGGCGACGATCTCCGACCAGCCTGGTCCGCCAGTTTTGAGAATCAGCCCCTTGTAGCCGAGTTCGCGTGCCTGCCGGACCATCAACCCGGCAGTGGCGGGCGGCGTGGCTCCGATGTCGATCATCTCCGGCTTGAGCGCGACGACCTTGGTCAGGAGGGATTGAAAATCGCTTTGCGCACGTTCGTACATCAGATTGTCAAGAACCTCGAATCCGGCCTTCTTGTAGAGCGGATCGCTCGATTGCGACATGACCCAACCGACGGCATCGTTCGGATTGATGAGCACGATGCGTCTCTGCTTGTAGCGATCCTTGAGCCACGTGACCAGTGCGGCCTCGTAGTTCTCCGGGACGCTGTTCATGCGAAAGAGAAACTTGGTGTTGGCGTCGATGGCGTCCTTGGCGGCTGCTGCTGTGATCGCGACCACCTTGTCGCTCTCGAGGCTGTTCTTGAGCGCCAACGCCGCGGGGGAGTGAAAGATCGCCATGTACTGGACCTTGTCGTTGTTGACGAGTCGGTTGTAGGCGGCAACAGAGTCCGCGGCCTTGAACTGGTCGTCGTACACGATTACCTGCACCTGGTACTTCTTCCCACCGACGTCGAGACCGCCTTGCGCATTGACCTCTTCCGCTGCGATCTTGGTACCCTCTGCCATCGCCATGCCCCAGGGGGCTCCACCACCGGTGAGCGGCGCGATCACTCCAACCTTGAGTGTCTGTGCGTTAACAGCGTTCAACGAGCTGATCGCCAATCCCACGCCGACAGCAATGGTCATGGCGGCTTTGCGCAGACTGGAAGCCATGCCGCGTGAAGCCGATCGGATCGCATTGCCTCCGACGATGGATCCTTCGGTTTGACGCGCAAAGTTGGTTGGGTAGTTCATAGCCTTGTCTCGCATGAAAGGTTTGGAGGGATCCCCACGATCTCTGTCACCAGGTGCGACATGTAGCGCCAGGGATGGCTCCGAAGTTTCGAGCAGCGAGCAAGAACACCGTCGCCGCGTTTACCCGCGAGTTCGCGGGCATTTTCGGCACCTCGTATTCGGCTTTTGCGAACGCCGAAAAGGCACGCCCGCGGCGTCTGCCATTCGGTCGACATGCCTCTCTGAACGTTCGCAATTTGTAATCACGACCTGCTGAAAATGGACATGGATGTGTCCTGTTCTCGCATCTAGACTCGGCCGCTTCATGGAGACGCGGGTCATGCGGAGCTATTCGCCATGATCCAACAGATGGCCCGTTGCCTGATCAACAGTCGGCGCGCGGGACACATCGAATTCAAGCAAAGAAGGAAACCTCATGATGAGCGAAAAGGAAGCCGGCCGACAGATCATGCGCGAGCTGATGGGCGCAGGGTATGTCGAGGCCAAGGACAAGAAGCGCAACTCGTTCAATGTGCTTCTGAACGAGTATTCCGAGGAAGTGTGCTTCGGGCGCGTGTGGGCGCGTCCCGGAATCGATCGAAAGATGCGAAGCATTCTGAACATCGCAATGCTGACGGCCCTCAACCGACCTGCCCAACTGCGACACCATCTCGAGGGCGCTCTCAACAACGGCTGCAGCGTCGAAGAGATCCAGGAGATCCTGCTTCAATCGGCGGTGTACTGTGGGCTTCCTGCCGCCGGCGAGGCTTTCCGCGTCGCTGAGGAGGTGCTGCGTGAACACGGCTGTCTGAGCTAAACGAGGACGACCCGATGCAAATCAAATACATACCGATGTGCAGGAACGTCGCATGAGAGTCATCGCCGAAGACCTGTGGTTTCCCGAAGGGCCCGTGTGGCTTGGCGATGGCAGTCTGCTGGTTGTCGAGATCCGCAGGCAGACCTTGACCCGCATCTGGCTCGACGGTCGGAAGGAGATCATCGCGCATCTTGGTGGTGGACCGAATGGTGCTGCATTCGACGGAGGCCGCTACTGCTACGTTGCGAACAGCGGCGGCTTTGCATTTGTTCAGCGGCCGGCGGGAGGCTGGATGTCAGCCGGCACGCCTGCCGACTATGTGACCGGTTCGATCCAACGGGTAGACATCGAGACCGGGAAGTTCGAAGTCCTCTACGACACGGTCGGCGGCAACCAGATTCGTGGGCCCAACGACATCGTGCTGGACGGCGAGGGAGGATTCTGGTTTACCGACCCCGGCAAGACGCGTCATCGTGATTGGGATCGCGGGAGCGTGTGCTACGCCAAGACCGACGGATCCATGGCACGTGAGGTCATCTTTCCCATACACAAGCCGAATGGAATCGGACTGTCCCCGGACCGCAAGACGCTCTATGTGGCTGAAACAGATTCCGCGCGCTTGTGGGCATGGGATCTGAAGGGCCCGGGCGAGCTGGCGGCCCCTGCCAAGGCGTCAATCGATTCACCACATGGCAGCCGCCTTGTCTACGGATGGCCGACCTTCGCGCGGTTCGATTCGCTTGCCATCGAGGATAGCGGCAACATATGTGTGGCCACGCTGGATCGCGGGGGAGTTACCGTTTGCTCACCGGAGGGCGGGCTCGTCGAGTTCGTTCCGGTCGATGGCGATACGCACATCACGAACCTCTGCTTTGCCGGTTCCGACATGACGAAGGCATACGTCACCCAGTCCTATGCCGGGCGGCTGGTCGAAATCGATTGGAAGCCCAGCGCCAGGTAGCTTCAGGCGATGGGCGACGGGGGCCTGATTAGGCCCCGTAGTAGCTCATCCCGCCGTCCACGGCAATGACCGTCCCGGTGATGTAGCTTGCCAAGGGTGACGCAAGGAAGATCACCAGGTTCGCCACATCCGCGGGCTTTCCGAAGTAACCAATGGGCACGAAGCGCTCAATGAACGCGCGGCGTTCGTGCTCGGGATAGAGGCGATCCAGTTGCTCACTCTCGATGCGGCCCGGTGCGATGCTATTGACCGTGATGCCTTCGGGTGCGAGATCGCGGGAGAGGCCCTTGGCCCAGAGATGGACGCCTGCCTTCGCCGCCATTGCGGCATTCAGGGAGCGCGGCTCCAACAGCCCCGTGATGTTGATGATGCGTCCCCAGCGCGCCTGCCTCATGGATGGCAGCAACTGGGCCGTCAAGCGTCGACCAGCCGTGAAGTTCAGTGCAAATGACTCGTCCCACTCGTCGTCTCCAGATTCCACGGAGACTGGTCGCGAACCGCCTGCGCAATTGACAAGCACTTCGATTGCACCGATGGTAGCGGACGCCTCTCGCGCGATGCGCTTGACATCGTCTGAATTGGTCACGTCACTCGGCACTATCACCGGACGCGCGATTCCGGCATCTTTCATCGTCTGCGCCAGGGCCTCGAGCTGCTGACCTCTCCGGGCAGTTGCCGCTACAAGTGCACCTTCGCGCAGCAGCGCTTCCACTACGCCTGCCCCGATACCAGCGCTCGCCCCGGTCACAAGGCATCGGCGTCCCTCAAGCTTCAAATCCATTCATCATCTCCATGTTGATGGTGCTTTGATCAAAGGATGATCGATCACTTCACTGTGCCTGAAGGCCTGCTTCCTTGACCCAGCGACCCCAGGATGTGATCTGGTCCTTGTTGAATGCGGCGAGTCCGTCGGGTGCCGAAGAGCGTCCGATCATGCCCATGCGGCGAAAGTAGTCCTGCGCTTCGGGGCTCTGGATGGCTTGCGCGAACGCGCCGTTCAGTTTGTCGATGATCGCCTTCGGCGTACCGCGCGGCGCGTAGTAGCCGAGCCACGAAGAATAGTCATAGCCTTTCAGGCCAGCTTCCTGCATCGTCGGCAGGTTCGGCATCGATGGCAGCCGAACCGACGACGAGACGGCTAACGGCCGCAGCGTGCCTTGCTGGATGAAGGAGTCCACCACAAGTGGATCAACGAACATGAAATCAAGCCGGCCGGCCACCAGTTCGAGCGCGGCCTGCGATGCTCCGTTGAAGGAAATATCCTGTGCCTTCAGACCGGTGCCAGTCATCATCAACTGCGCTGCCACTCGCGCACCCGAGTTGCCGACGCCGTAGTTCATCTCTCCGGGGTGGGCCTTCGCGTAGGCGACCAGTTCGGCCACTGTCTTCACGGGCAGGCTCGAGCGCACCACCAGCAGCAGGGGATTCACCGACACCAGGGTGATGGGTTCGAAGTCACGCACCGGGTCGTATGACAGGCTCTTCACCAGGTACACGTTTGCTGCCATGGTCGTGTTGCCACCGAAGAAGAGCGTGTAGCCATCGGGCGGTGACCGCTTGACAAAGTCGGCACCGATCGTGCCGGCAGCGCTGGCCTTGCTGATCACCACGATCGGCTGTCCGAGAGTCTTGGTAACTTCGTTGCCGAGCACTCGCGTAATCGCGTCGGAAGCCGATCCCGGCGTGCTGGTGATGACGATCTGGATCGGCTTGGACGGATAGGCGTCGCCCTGGGCCATGGCGAGGGATCCCGTCATCAGCGTTGCCGCCAACAGCCATCTCGAGAAGGTGTTCATTCTTGGTCGTCTCCTTGTGGGTGAGTGCGGGTATCTCCCGTGTAGTAGTGCGGCCAGCGTTGCCGCACCACGTGGCCATTGCTGGCGTAGGCATGACAACTGTCGATCTTGCGCGGCTTCCCGTCTGCGTCGACTGGCGTGGGCATGGTCTCGCGCACCTGCCATAGCGACTGAAGCGCCACAGTCGCCAGCGGCCGCAGCAGCTCGGCAAGGTGTGTGCATCCCTTGTGGCCTCCGAGCCGTTCGCGAATCGCGGCGGACCACCCGGAGCCGATGCGCAGGCCGCGCAACGACTGCAGAGCAAGAGTCGCTTCGCCGCAAACCTGGTACGGTGAAGCGTCGATGCACGCGTCAACCTCGATCACGTCGAGATTCACATTGATCACGAGGCGGATCGACATGTCGTGAATCGGGTCGCCCGCTGCCACCGCGCGCGCATCGCCGAGCAGCACGCCGATCGCCTTGGTGTCGATCAAGCGCGCCTCGATGTCGTAGAGTCCGTCGAGCCGTTCGTAGCCGTGCAGCTCGATGCTGCGGTGGTGAAGGGGCCGCCGGGGTTCAGGAGGTGGCAAAGGCATCTTGGCTTCGCTGAGATGAGGGTCGAGTCAGCTTGTGAACTGCTGGATGGGGCCGATGGCGCCAGCTGCTTCGAACGAGGTCAGCTCGTCTTCCGAGTGTCCGAGCCAGAGGCCGAACACTGCGCGATTGCTGGCGCCCAGTGGCAGGCTCGGTTCGATCGGTCGACGTTCGGTGCCTTCGAAAACGAGCGGCGAGTGCGGCAGCACAACATCCCCCAGTTCTGGATGGTCGATCCACTGCAGGCTTCCACGTGCATGCATGTTCTCATCGTGCATCACCTCGGTCAGATCGCGCACCGGCGCGCACGGAACCTTCGCGGCCAGCATGCGCTTTGCCACGTCATTGCGGGTAAGCGTGCGTGTCCATCCCTCGATCAGCGCGTCGACATCCGCGAAGTTCTCGACCCGTGCCGAGCGCGTCGCGAAGCGGGCATTGTCCTGAAGGTCGGAGCGACCCATGACGCCAAGGATCGCCCGGAAGTGGTGATCGCCAGGGGCGTTGAGCACCACGAAGCCGTCGGTTGTCTCGTAGACGTTGTAGGGCGAGATGCCGAGCCCCCCGTGGCGATTGCCCGTGCGCGCCGGGGCGTCCGCACCGCGGGCGTGCAGCATTCCGAGGTTGGAAGCGAGCGACGCGTAGGTGGCGTCTTGCATCGACACCTCGACCACGCGGCCGCGGCCCGTGCGCTCGCGTTCGTAGAGTGCGGTCATGATTGCGGCGTACAGATGGATTCCGGCCATGAAGTCGCAGATGGCCGCCCCGGACTTGACTGGCGGTTGATCCGGGAATCCGGTCGAATCTATGACGCCGCACATGGCCTGCATGACAAGGTCCATGGCTGGATAGTCGCGGTATGGTCCCGACTTGCCATAGCCCGAACTCGACCCGTATACCAGCCGCGGATTGACCTCGTGCAGCGCGGCCGAACCCACGCCCAGTCGCTCCATCACGCCTGGCGCGAAGTTCTCCACCAGAATATCGGCCCGCGCAACCATCTCGCGCAACAGTTCACGGCCCTGTTCCGTCTTCAGATTCAGGGTGACGGGCTGCTTGTTCGAGTTGAGCATCGCGAAGGGTAGAGCCGCGCCGCCCATGTCGCCGCGACTGCGCAGGTGTTCGCCCTGAAAGGGTTCGACCTTGATCACGTTGGCGCCTGCCATGGCCATGAGAAAGGTCGCGTAGGGCCCGTTGTAGACATGCGAGAGGTCGATGACGGTGATGCCCGCGAGCGGGTAGTTGCGATGTGAATCGTTGACGGGGTGTTCGGTTGATGGCATGGAGGCTCCGCAGTTCGTCGAATTTGGCAATGAAGGAGGTCGGCGAGGTCAGGTCTGTACCAGCGCCGCACGTGCCAGCAGGCGTTGCGCCGAGCGATAGTGCGGGCGATCGAGCATTCGCCCCTCGATCGCGATGGCACCGGCGGCGGGTTGGGAATCGAAGGCCGCGACGACGTGCCGTGCCCAGGCCACGTCGGCGGGTGAGGGCGTGAAGGCATCGTTGATCGGCCCGATCTGGTCCGGGTGGATCGCCACTTTCGCGCAGAAGCCATCGCGCACCGCTTCGGCAGCTTCGGCTTTCAATCCGGCGTGATCCCGGAAATCGGTGAAGACGGCATCGATGGCCGGAACCTGCGCTGCAGTGGCGCCGAGCAGTGTCAGCGCACGCGCCAGTTGGTAGGGCGCGGTGTAGCGACCCTCCGGATCGCGGTTCTTCGACGCTCCGATGTCGCTCGCGAGATCCTCACCGCCCCAGAACATCCCGCACAACCTGGGTCCGGCCAAGTGCCGGTAGCTATCCATGCCGAAAAGGCTCGCGGCGCTCTCCGTCACGATTGGCAGAATGCGCAGGGAGCCCGGCGCCACGTCGTGATTTGCCTCGAACTCGCCCACATAGGCGTCGAGCACCGCGACGTCGTGACCGCTTGCGCACTTGGGCAGCATGACCCCGTAGGGCCGGGCGTGCACCACCGCTCGCAGGTCATCCACTGTGAAGCCGGTGCTCAACGCGTTGACACGGACGAACAAGGGCATGCGCTCGCGGTTCGCGCCGATGAATTCCGCGCACACTTCGCGTGCCCGCGCCTTCTCCGAGTCGGGGACCGAGTCCTCCAGGTCGATGATCAGCGCATCCGCCCCGCAAGCCAAGCCTTTGGCGAGCTTGCGCGCATCGTGGCCGGGGACGAAGAGCAGCGAGCGCATGATCAGAATGTCCCCGTCGAGAGAAAGCCGTCCACCGGATCGAAGTCGCTGACCAGTTTCTTGCCGACCAGGTCCTTGAGCGCTTCGGTGGCGCCGCCTCCCAGGGTGCCATATCGCACGCCGCGGTAGATGCGCGAAATCGGGTAGTCGTCGCAGAAGCCGTATCCGCCGTGCACCTGCAGCGCTTCGCTGGAGACACGGATCGCCATCTCGTTGACGAACATCTTGGCGATCGCGGCGTCGTGCGGATCCGGGAACGGGTCGGCCGTGAGGCAGGCGCGGTACAGGAGGCTGCGGCCGGCTTCGATGTCTCGGTACATCTCGGCGAGCTTCCACTGGATGCCCTGGAAGTTGGCGACAGGGTTGCCGCGGATCGACCTTTCGCGTACGTAGTTGATCGCCTCCTCGAAGGCTGCCTCGGCCATGCCCAGCGATACGCTGGGGTTCAGACAGCGTTGCGTGTTGAACGCCGACAGCAGCTTCTTGAAGCCGCCTTCGCGAAGCACCACGTTCTCCACCGGGACTTCGCAGTTGTTGAACTGGATCTCGGCCAGGTACTCGCCGCCCATCGTGTGGTAGCGCGCCGTCACCTCGAAACCAGGGGTCTGCCGGTTCACGAGCACGCAGCCGATGCCCTCGCGGCCGGGTGTGCCGTTGATCCGCGTGAACACCACGAACCATTCCGCCTCGTTGGCGCGACTGATCAGTGTCTTCACGCCGTTGACCACGGCGCGGTCGCCCTTGATGACGGTGTTGGTCTTGTAGTTCGGCACGTCGGTGCCCGCGTGAGGCTCGGTCATGCAGACTGCCAGGTGCGCTTCGCCCGAGCAGACCTTGGGCAGAATGTCGCGCTTCATGCTCTCCGGCGCGTACGTGCTGATGACGCGCACCTGCACGCCCACCATGCCCATCAGGCCCATTGCCGTGTTGTAGCAGTGCTTGGCGACCTCTTCCATGACGAGAGCGGTGTCGAACACCGGGAGGTTGGAGCCTCCGTATTCCTCGGGGATCGACATGCCCAGCACGCCGATCTTCGCCAGCGCGTTCAGGTTGTCCCACGGATAGGTGCCATCGAGGTACTTGATCGAGTTGCCGCGGAAGTCCTTGTCCTTGGCGAGCGTGCGCACGGCGCCGACCAGTGCTCGCTGGTCGTCGGTGAGGAGAAGTCTCTGGGTAGTCATGCTGGGTTCCTTGTGAGGGTGGGTTGGTTGAAGCGGGGCGGGCGGCGTTCGGCGAAGGCAGCGAGGCCTTCGGCGTAGTCGGCCGACCCGAGGATTTCCGGCAACGCCGCGCGTTCGAGCCGAAGCCCGTCTGCGAGCGGCTTTTCGATGCCCTGGTAGACCAAGCGTTTGATGGCCGTGAGCGCGGCGGCGGAGCGGCCGGCCAGCGAACGGGCGAAGCCGATTGCGCGTTCATCGAGCGATTCCGGCGCCACGAGTTCGTTGACGAGGCCGATGCCGAGCGCGTACTCGGAAGTCACGGGCTCCCCGCTCAGCATCATGTGCAGTGCCCGGCTGGCACCGACCACGCGCGGCAGCCGTTGTGTACCGCCGGCGCCGGGAAAGGCGCCGACGCGGCTCTCGGTCAGGCCGAGGCTGATCCCTGCGGCGGCGATGCGAAGGTCGCAGGCCAAGGCCAGCTCGAGTCCGCCGCCGAGCGCGAGGCCGTTGAGCACAGAGATGGTCACGCAGCGAGATGCCGCGACCGCGTTGACGGCCGCGTTGATCCCGGCGTTGTGCGCCATGCGCGCCGCGAGGTCCATACCCTTGCGTTCCTTGAGATCGGCGCCGGCGCAGAAGGCTCGCCCGCTGCCGCGGATCAGCAGCACCCGCGCCTCTGCGGCGGCGGCATCGGCCACCGCCTGTTCGAGTGCCGATACCGTGGCGACGCCGAGCGCGTTCATGCGCTCGGGCCGCTCCAGGCGAATCTGGAAGACGCCATCGCCCAGGTCATCGAGGAAGAGGTCTTTGTTCATGCGTGATCCTTCTTGTTCAGCCCGCGCAGCAGCGCGTCCCTGTGGTCTGGGTGCGCAATGGCCGCGAGGCGGCGCGCACGTTCGTTCAGCGGGCAGCCGCGAAGATGCGCCGTGCCATATTCGGTCACGATGACATCCACATCGCTGCGGGCGGTGGTCACGGGCCGCCCCTCGAGCGAGGCGACGATCCGGGAGTGCTTGCCGTCGGGGGTGGTCGACGGGAAGGCGATGATCGATCGCCCGCCGGGCGAGGCCACCCCCCCGCGCACGAAGTCGACCTGGCCGCCGACCGCACCCAAGTAGCGTCCACCGGCGATCTCGGCGTTGGCCTGCCCGCTCAGGTCGATCTCGATCGCCGAGTTGATTGTGTGGAACTGGGACAGCGACGACGTGACCCCGATGTGATGCGTGTACTCGGCACTGCGCAGTTCGATCGCGCCGGTGCGTTCGGCGAAATCGCGCAGTCGCCGGGTTCCGAACAGGCCGCCGGTGACGGTGCGACCGGCATCGCGCCCCTTGTGAGCATTCGTGACCACGCCCTGCTCCACTAGGTCGACCAGGACATCCGAGACCACGCCGCTGTGCACGCCGAGCTCCCGATGGCCGGCCAGCGCGCGGGCGACGGCCGCCGGCAGTGTGCCCACGCCGAGCTGGATCGTCGCCCTATCGGGAACCAGCGCTGCCACCTGCTGCGCCACCAGTGTCTCGACGGCCGAAGGCTCGGGGTCCGGCATGTCGATGATGCGCGTGTCGCTCTCGACCAGCACGTCGATGTCGGCCCCGGCCACCGCTGCGTCACCCGCCAGTAAAGGCAGCGCGGGATTGAGAAGAGCGATCACCAGTCGGGCCTGTTGGATCAGCGCCTGCGTGAAGTCCGAGATGATCCCGAGCGTGAAGCCGCCGCCGGGCAAGGGCCTGACCTGGACCAACACCACGTCCACATGCAGCGTTCCGTTGCGAAGCAGCGAAGGAATCGTGCTGACGTGGCAGGGGTAGATCTCCGCCATCGCGGTGACGCGCCGGCTGCCGCCCGCGCCGTTGAGTGCGCGGAAGGAGAAGCGGTCCGCGATCTCTGGCCGCAAGGTGTCCGAGGCGGACAAGCCGAAGAACAGCTCCGGTGCCTGGAGGTTCGCGCGCTGGGCCACGAGGGCCTCCGTGAGCGCGAGCGGCTCGCCGGGTCCTTGCGGCCAGCCGATCACGTCGTTCGGCTTCAGATGATCGGCAATGCGAAGTTGGTCGATGGCGATGATGTCGGGCATGGTTGTGATTACTCCGCCTGGATGTGCGCGTCTTTGATCAGTCGATTCCAACGTGTGAAGTCGTCGCGGATCAGCTGTCCGAACTGCCCGGGTGTTCCGGGCTTCGGCGTCGCCGCTTCGCGCGCCAGCAACTCGCTCACGTCGGGCAGCGCGAGGACGGCATTCAGTTCCTCGTTCAGCCTCTTCACGACCGGCGCGGGCAACCTGGCCGGGCCTGCCAGGCCCCACCACACCTCCAGCTGGAAACCGGGCAGGCCGGCCTCCGATGCTGTGGGCAGTTCTGGCGCGAGCGGCGAGCGTGCCAGGCTCGTCACAGCCAGGCCGCGCATCTTCCCGGCGTGGATGTAGGGCGCGGCCGATGCCAGGCTAGGCAGCAGCACCTGCAGCGTGCCGGACATCAGGTCGGTGAAAGCCAGCGAGATTCCCTTGTAAGGAACATGAACGAGCTGGACCTTGGCAGCCGACGCCAGCAGTTCGGTCCCCAGATGGTTCATGCCGCCGATGCCCGCGGAGCCATAGCTGAGGCTCTTCGGCCTTGCCCGGGCCAACGCGATCAGTTCCGGCAGCGTGGTCGCCTTGACGTCGTTCGCCACCACCACCACGAAGGGACCGGCGCCGATCTCGCCGATCGGTGCGAGGTCCTTCAGCGGGTCGTAGCTGAGCTTCTTTCCGATCGCCGCGTTGGTCGTGATCGAGCTTGATGCGAACAGCAGCGTGTAGCCGTCAGCTTGTGACTTGACGACGTAGTCCGTGCCGATGGTGCCGCCCGCGCCACCCTTGTTGTCCACGATGATGGGCTGGCCGAGGCGGGTGCCCAGCCTGGCCGCGACCACGCGGGCGATGTTGTCGTTGCTGCCGCCCGGGGCGAACGGAACGATGAGCTTGATGGGCCGATCCGGCCAGGCCGCCTGCGCCGGCAGGCAGACAGCAGACAGGACGGCCGCGCAGGCTGCGAGTACCAGCCGACGGTTCGATCGGTTCATGAACTGCATGGACCTGTCTCCTTCGTTCATGCCGTGGGTTCCAGGATGCCGGCCAGCACGCTCACGTCATCGCAGCGCTCCAGGCCGTCGACGCATTGGCGCAGGCGTGCGGCGCCATCGGTGCGCAGCGGACGGGCCGCCGCGCGAAAGCAGTCGGCGGCCTTGGCCTCCATGGCGGCGCTCGTCATCGGGCGCTCGGGATGACCCAGGGGCTGGTCGATGCGCAGGCGGTGCGTCGAGCCGTCGTTGAGTTCGATGTGGAGCAGGGCGGGCGTGACGTTGCGGCCCCACTCGCGTTCGATGTCCTCGTCGATGTACGGGTCTACCCGCTGCGCCAGCGCCAGGATGTCCTCGCGACCGAGCGAGCCCTGTTCGAAATGACCCAGGCGGACAGCGCCGTCCACGAGGGCGGCCGCTACCGTGTATGGCAAGCTGAATTGGGCATGGACGATGCTGCGCGGCGTCTTGCGCACGTCGATCGGTGTGCAGACGGCTTCATGCGCCTGCCGGTTGATCCCGACGCGGATGCGCTTCACCTGATCGGGGCGGATGCCGTGCCCGGCACGGAGCGCGAGGGCAGCGTCGATTGCGCTGTGATTGAGGCGGCAGCAGGGATAGGGCTTGTAGCTCAGCTGAGTGAATTCGAATCGCTCGCCGAGCCCATCGCGCAGCGCCTCTCGGTCGCAGCGGTCGCGCAGGTAGACGCGAAGAAATCCGTCGTCGCCTTCGAAGGTGGCCTGGACCCCGCGCACGTTGCGCAGCGCGAGTTGGACCGACACCAGGGCGGACTGGGCCGCGAAGCCCGGCTGCATGCGCTTTGTGAGGGCGCCGTCGCGCGTTACCTGGTGATTGCCAGCGACTTGCGAATAGGCGATGCCCAGGGCATTCACCATCTGGGTCGGGTCCAGTCCGAGCACACGGCCAGCGGCAACTGTCGCTGCGAAGTGCCCGAACAAAGAGGTGTACATGTAACCACTCTCGACGATGCCGATGCGGGTGGCGACGCCGAGGCGGCAGATGGTTTCCAGACCGGCGGCGATCGCGGCGATGAAGTCGGCCCCGCTTGTCGCGCCGCGCAGCTGCGCCGCGGCGAGTGCGGCCGGCACCACGGACACGCCCGCATGAAGTACGGCGGCGTCGTGCGTGTCGTCGTAGTCGCGCGCATGCGCCATCGTGCCGTTGACCCAGGCCGCATGATGTGCCGGCACCTTGTCGCCAAAAACCAGGACCGAGGCCTGCGCCGCGCCGGCCCATTCGGTGGCCAGGCTGCGCGCCTCAGCCACACCCGGAGCGCCTGAGCCGGCCGCTGCGCAGGCCAGCGTATCCAGCAAGTTCATTTTTGCGGCGGCGAGTACGGGTGGGGCAAGGCGGTCCAGGGTGAGCCCGCAGCCGAAACGAGCGAGGACGGCGGCGAAGTCCTCCGCAGGACCCTGTGCGCCGGTGAGGGCAGGGTGCCTGGGATGATCGGTCAGGTCCATCGGTCGGTTGAATGCTGCCACTGTGTTGTCTCCGGATTTCGCCTCGAGGCGCTTCGCACCCGTGTCTCTTCTTTCGTGTGAGAGGCAGTTTAGGAACGAGGACCCCACCGGGTCCATGGCTTTTTTCGGGACTCCGCGTGCTTGATTCGCGAACAATCCGTGGCCGAGAGGTAGCATTGGCGGTTGGAGACAAAAACAGGTTCAACAGGAAGCAATATGCTGATCGATCTCGTCCAGCTGCGGACCTTCGTTGCCGTCGCCGAGGAACAGCACCTCACGCGCGCGGCGGAGCGGCTGCATGTCAGCCAGTCGGCCGCCAGCGCCCATGTGCGCGCGGTCGAAGAGAGCTTGGGCACGCAGCTCTTCATCCGCACCAATCGGAGCCTCGAACTGACCCGCGCCGGGCAGCTCTTGTTGGGCAAGGCGAAGGCGCTGTTGAACGAAGCGACGCTGTTCACCTCGTTCGCGCGCGAGATCCACGGCAAGATCGAAGGGCACTTGGTGCTCGGCTCGACCAGCGACCCGGCGTCGAGCCGGATTGGCGAGGTCATCGCAGCTCTGCGCGCCGCCCACCCGCTCATCACCGTCGATCTGCGCGCACGACCTTCCTTCGGCGCGCAGGAGGGACTGAAGACCGGTGAACTCGACGTGGGCCTGCTGCTGGGCAGACCCACCAACGCGGCCTTCAGGTACTACCAGCTCACCACGATCCCATTCCGGGTGGCGGGCCCTGCCGCCTGGAAGCAGAAGATCGAGAGTGCGAGTTGGGCGGAATTAGCGGCGCTTCCTTGGATCTGCCCCACGGACAGCAGCCTGGCCTATTCGACCATTCTGCGACAACTCTTCGACGAGCGTGGCCTGGAACTCAACGCCGTGGCCCGCTTCGACAACGCGACGCTCGGTCGTGCGATGCTGGAAGCTGGCGTGGGTCTGATGCTGATGCGCGAAGAGCATGTCAGGCAGGGACTGGAGCAGGGCGTCCTCGTCACATCGCCGATCGCCCACGCTGAATTTCCTCTCCTCATGGCCCATGTGACCAGCCGCCTCAACGACCCCCTGGTCTGCGCCTTCCTCGCCGCAGCGAGACAAGTGTGGCCCGACATGGCGGTCACACCCTCGCACGGCACGTCCCAGGGCTGAGGGCTCTCCGCGACAGGTCTCCGCACCTGACGGCGGGGGTGCGCGCCGCTGCATTCGCGAAACCTGAACACCGCCTCCTGAAAAAAGCCATGGACGCTGCATCCGGCTGATTCCTACACTGCTTCACAACGACAACACCCACGGCCTCGTCGCGCAGCAGCCGCGCAAGGCCGAGCCAACGAGACAATCCATGAACATCTCTCCGACCGGCCAAACCGCCGCCAGCACCGAACCCACACCGATCCGCATGCAGATCGGCGGCCAATGGCGGGACGCGCAGGAGCACCAGGAGGTGCGGGATCCCTACCGGGGGGGCGTCGTGGCTCAAGCGCCCATCTCGAGCCGGCGCGATTGCGATGACGCCCTCGACGCCGCCCAGAAGGCAAGGAAAGCCATGGCCGACATGCCCGGCCACGAGCGCGCCGCGATGCTGCGACGCGCAGCGGACGCCGTGGGCGCCCGCGCTGAAGAGATCGCGCATGCGATGACTCTCGAGACTGGCAAGGCGCTACGCGATGCACGCGTCGAGGCGCAGCGCTCGAGCGATCTGTTGCGCCTGTGCGCCGAAGAGGCCGTGCGGATCCAGGGTGAGCACGTCCCGATGGATGCGAGCGCGGTCGGTGCCGGCAAGATCGCGATGTTGATGCGCTTTCCGGTTGGGGTGGTCGCGGCCATCACGCCGTTCAACGGGCCTGTGAACTTGGCGATCCACAAGCTGGGACCGGCGCTTGCGGCGGGCAACAGCGTTGTGCTCAAGCCTTCGCCGAAGGCTCCGCTGTGCGTTCACATGCTGATCGAAGCGATCATGGAGGCCGGCTTGCCCCCAGGTGCCGTCAACACGATCTACGGGGACGCCGTGGCGCCACTGCTGGTCAGCGACGCCCGTGTCGACTTCGTCAGCTTCACCGGTTCGATTCCGATCGGCAAGAAGATCCGGGACACGATCGGAATGAAGCGTGTGGCGCTCGAGCTTGGCGGCGTCGGACCGACCTTTGTCCACCGAGATGCCGACCTCGAGGCCGCCGCAAAGGCCTGCGCACGCAATGCGGTGGCACTGGCCGGACAAAGTTGCGTTTCGGTACAGAACGTTTTCGTCCACAAGGCGATCCACGAGCGCTTCGTCGAATCGGTGTGCCGCGAGATGGACACGATCCGCTTCGGCGACCCGCTGGATCCCGCGACCGAGGTGGGCACCCTCATCGACGAGCAGGCGGCCATGCGGGTGGAGGCGATGATCGGGCGCGCGGTCGACGCCGGCGCGCAGGCGCTTCGCGGCGGCAAGCGCAGTGGTGCCCAGCTTCCGGGCACGATTCTCACCAACGTCAAGCCCGACATGGACGTGGTCAGCAGCGAGATCTTTGGCCCGGCGATGACGATCCAGGCCTACGACGAGATCGCGCCATTGTTCGCGGCGATCAGCGACAGCCCTTACGGCCTGCAGTGCGGCATCTACACCAACTCGCTCGATCTCGCGCTGTCGGCGATCAAGACGATCCGCACGGGCGGCGTGATTGTCAACGGCACCTCGCGCTGGCGCTCCGACCAGATGCCGTACGGCGGCGTCAAGGACAGCGGCATGGGCCGAGAAGGACCGAAGTTCTCGATCCGGGACATGACCGAGGAACGGCTCTTTGTTCTGAACTGAGTCACTCTTCACCTTCCACTGGAGGCCGCCATGGGCCGAATCGACACAAGACGAAGGATCGATGCCGCCAAGGCGTTGCTCGTCGGCGCGGCCCTGCTCGCGGCAACGCTGTGCGGGGCCGAAGCGAAATGGCCGATGGAGAAGCCCATGACGCTCATAGTGCCATGGCCCGCGGGCTCCAGCTTCGATGTGGTGGCGAGGGTGATCGCCGACGGCATCCACCGAAAGTACGGCAACGTCGTCGTAGTCGACAACCGCACCGGGGCCTCCGGCAATATCGGGCAGGCGGCAGCCGCGCGAGCGAAGCCGGATGGCTACACTTTCATCGTGACCACGCCCGGTCCGGCAGCCAATAACGCATTGACTTTCAAGTCACTGCCCTACGATCCGCTCACGGATTTCAGTTTCATTGGCGTCACAAACAGGGACCCCTCGGTGCTGGTGGTCCGCAGCAGTCTGAAGATCGGCAGCTTCAAAGAGTTCATCGCCTATGCGAAGGCCAATCCCGGCGCGGTCAGGATGGGCAGTCCCGGCAACGGAACTTACTCGCACATGACCCAGCTCGCGCTGCAGGACCTCGCGGGCGTCGAGTTCAACATCGTCCCCTATCGCGGTCCGCCGCAGGTGCTACAGGACCTGCTGGGTGGCCATCTTGACGCAGGCATGGGGCTCGTTGGCAACTACATGCCGCAAGTGCAATCGGGCCAGATCAAGGTGCTGGCGGTCTTCGGCGACCGGCGCGACGCGTCACTGCCTAACGTGCCGACGCTGCTGGAAGAGGGCTACAAATTTTCGTCTCAACCGTGGACGGGGTTGCAAGGCCCGAAGGGCGTTCCCCGCGAGATCGTCGTCGCTATGAATCAGACCGTCAACGAGATCCTGAAGGACAGAGCCAACGTGGAGAAGCTCGCCTCGCTCGGAATGACGGCCGCGCCCTCCACACCGGAGGAGTTCGAAAAACTGGTCAGATCGGAGGTCGACAAATGGCGGCCGATCGTCATCAAATACAAGGTTTCCGGAGAATGACAAAGCCTCACAGCCCGCTGCGGACCCAGGGCCGCGCAATGCGCAGAAAGCTCGTGGGCGACGCCTATGCGGACAAGCTCGACCAGGATCTGTACATCGATCCGATCATGGAGAAGTTCGGCGAACTGACCCAGGAGTTGGTGTTCGGCAGCCTGTGGACCCGCTCCGGCATCGACCTCAAGACCAGAGCACTCGTCACGCTTGTCTCCGACGCTGCCACCGGCCGCACCACAGAGTTGAAGGTCCATCTTCGCTTCGCGCGCAATCAGGGTTGGACCGAGGACGAGCTGGTGGAATGCTTGTTGCACCTCGTCGGCTATGTCGGCGTTCCGTTGGTCCGAGAAGCGGTGATTGCCGCCAAGGAGGCCTTCGCCGAAATGAATGCTGAAGCGCGCTGAATCCTCGGCAGGCGTCAAACATCTTTCAATCAGTAGATAGAGGATTTGTCATGGACAACAAGGAAACGGGCCGCCAGATCATGCGAGAACTCATGGGGCCGCAGTATCTCGAGACCAAGGACAAGAAGGCCAACAGCTTCAACATTGTCCTCAACGAGTTCTCGGAGGAGGTCTGCTTCGGGCGGGTATGGTCACGCACCGGCATCGACCGGAAGCTGCGCAGCATCCTGAACATCGCCATGCTGACGGCCCTCAACCGGCCGACGCAGTTGCGGGTTCATGTCGAGGGAGCGCTCAACAATGGTTGCACCGTCGACGAACTGCAGGAGATCCTCCTGCAGTCGGCTGTCTATTGCGGCTTGCCGGCGGCGGGGGAAGCTTTCCGGGTGGCGGAGGAGGTGTTGAAGGAGCGCAAGCTCCTGGCCTGATCGCGATGGCCACCTCATCGACCTTTCCCGGGAAGGAGATCAGCGGGAACGACGTCTATCAGGTCTTCTCGCTTTGCTATGCCAGGCTGGCGCGCAACGCGCGTCAGAACTTCACGGATGGTGACGTGCACGACGGGCCGATGCCGCTGGACTACAACCTCTGGATCTTGCGAAACGCCCATCGCACAGTGCTGGTCGACACCGGATTTGGAGCGCGTGCTGCCGTCGAGCGAGGACGGCAGCTCGCCATCGATCCTGTCGAAGCCATCGCACGCCTGGGCATCGACCCGAGCGCAATCGAAGACATCATCATCACGCACCTGCACTATGACCATGCGGGCAATATGGACCGTTTCACCAAGGCCCGCTTTCACATTCAAGAGGCTGAAGCCGGCTTCGCCACCGGACGCTGCATGTGCGACCGGGGAGCGCGCGCGCCGTTCGATGTCGAGGACGTGGTGACGCTGGTGCGCAACACGTACGCGGACCGAGTGAAGTTTCATGACGGTGACGCGACACCGCTGCCCGGAATCGGCCTGCATGCGATGTCAGGTCATACGCCCGGGATGCAGGCCGTGAGCGTCATGACGCCGCGCGGACGGATCGTACTGGCGTCGGACGTCAGTCACTTCTATGCGAACTTCCTGCGCAAGCAGCATTTCGTTGGGATGGTCGACGTGCTCGCTGCGCTGAATTCCTATGACCGCTTGGTCGCCATTGCCGGCGCGGTCGATCGAATCATTCCTGGCCACGACCCCAAGGTTCGCCGGCTCTACCCGCGTCGCATTTTCGAGGGCGTCGAACTGACCGCCTTGCACGAAACACCGACCGCCCACGACCTGGGGCAGCTCATGCGGCTCGACGACTTCGAGCCGGTGCACTGTCCCTGACGTGCGTCAAGACGCGGCCGCCTTGATCAGACGGTTGCAGCGATGGCGTCCACTGCCGCCGCACCCGTCGTCGTCGTGCCCCCACCGAGATAGGCGTTCTGGACCTCGTTGCTCGCGAGCAGATCGGCACTGCTGCCCTGCAGGGTGACGGAGCCTGTTTCGAGGACGAAGGCGTGGTCGGAAATCTTCAGCGCCAGCTTCGCGTTCTGTTCCACGATCACGACCGTCACCCCCTCGCGGTTGATGGTCTGGACCAGGCGGGCGACCTCGATGATCAACTTGGGTGCCAGGCCCAGCGTCGGCTCGTCCAGCATCAGGATGCGGGGTTGGCTGATCAGCGCCCGCGCGATCGCCACCATTTGCTGTTCGCCGCCCGACAGGCTCGACGCGACCTGCTTGCTTCGCTCCGCGACGCGCGGGAAGCTGTCATGAAGAAGCTCGAGCCGCTGGCGGAACTGCGCCTTGTTTGTCATCCGGTAGGCGCCCATCCGGATGTTCTCGTACACCGTGAGATCCGGGAACAGCCGGCGGCCTTCCGGGCAGAGCACGATCCCGCGGTCCAGGCGTTCGTGCGTCCTGAGCTTCGAGATTTCCTGCCCTTCCAGCATGATCGATCCCTCGCTTTGGCGAACCAGGCCGGCGATCGTCTTGAGCAGTGTCGATTTGCCCGCGCCGTTCGCGCCAATCACGGCGACGACGCGCTTTTCCGGAATGGCGATGGAGACGTCACGCAGCGCATGGACACCTCCGTAGTCCACGCAGATTCCCCGAGTTTCAAGCAAATTCATAGTCTTCTCCAAGATAGGCCTCGATGACTGCAGAGTCGGCCTTCACGCTGTCAGGCGTGCCAAGCGCGATCGGCTTGCCTTGATTGATCACCAGGATGCGATCACACACGCCCATCACCAGGGGCATGTCGTGCTCGACGAGAAGCACGGTGATGCCGCGTTCGTCGCGCAGTCGCCGGATGAGAGCTCCGGCTTCGAGCTTTTCGGATGGATTCAGGCCGGCGGCAGGTTCGTCCATCAGCAGAAGCTTGGGTGCGGCCATCAATGCCATGCCGTAGCCGAGGATCTTCTGCAGTCCGTAGGAAAGGCTTCCTGCCGGCGCATCAAGAAGCTTGTCGAGCCCAATGAAGCGGGCTACGTCCTGCAGGTCTGCTGCGACGCTCGCGCTGCGATGCGTGAAGTAGTGCAGCGGGTTGTGGCGCCTGGCAATGACCTCCGCCCGGCGCAGGTTCTCCGCGGTCGACTGTTGCTGGAAAGCGTGGACCGCCTGAAAGGTCCTCGCGATCCCGCGTCGTCCGATCTCGTCGCTGGAATGGCCTGAAATGTCCTCGCCTTCGAAATGGACGCTGCCTGCACTGGGTGGAAAGTGCCCGGCGATCACGTTGAACAGCGTGGTCTTGCCCGCGCCGTTGGGTCCGATGATCCCGAAGATCTCGGCCTTGCGGACATCGAAGGAGACCTCCGAAACCGCGGTCAGACCGCCGAAACGCCGGATGAGACCCTTGACCTCGAGGAGATTGGTCATGCTGTTTTCCTTCGCGGGCGATCGATGACGGACACGATGCCCTGCTTGATGAAGATGAGAAACACGATCAGGCACAGGCCATAGATGAGCAGTTGGTATTGACGGGCATCGCGCAGCAGTTCAGGCAGCGGTACCACGACGATCGCTCCCAACAGTGGTCCGAGCACCGAGTTCACACCGCCAATGGCGTTGATGACGATCAGGTCGACCGATGCGCGGAAGCCGAATGGGTCGGGTGACAGGAAGCCGATGTAGAACGCGTAGATGCCGCCGCTGACACCTGCAAGGAAGGCGCTGAACGTGAACGCAGCAATGCGCCACGACAAGGCGTTGGAGCCCAGTGATCGGCTCAGCATCTCGTCCTCGTTGAGTGACTGGAAAATGGCCCCGATGTCTGACCGCTCGATTGCGCGCATCGCGGCAAAGGAGGCGGCGGCGAAGATCAGGCCGAGCACGTAGTACTGGCCGACGCCCGTGAGTCGCATGCCGAAGATTGAGAACTTCGGGATTCCGTAGAGGCCGCTGTTGCCGCCGAAGAGCGATGTCCATTCCTGGAAGACCAGGTTGATGATCATGCCGAACGCATAGGTCAACAACACGAAATAGACCCCTTTGGTGCGCAGGAAGATACGACCTGACAGGGTCGCCAGTGCGGCCGCCAGCACGGCGCTCGTGAGCAGTGCCAGGATTGGCGGGAATCCGAGCTTCATCGTCAGCAGCGCGCTCCCGTACGCGCCCAGCCCCATGAAGGCGGGCTGAGCGAGGGAAAGCTGGCCGATCCGCATCATCAGGTTCAGGCCCAGCGCCATCGGGATCATGATCACGATCATGGTCGCGATGTGGAAGACATAGCGGCTGTCGACGACCCACGGAACGAGCGCAAGCAACGCGATTCCCGCAAGAATGAGACCGCGCTTCATCGCACGCTCCTTCCCATCAGCCCGCTAGGCCGCGCCACGACCACCATCAGCACGATGACGAAGGACGCGATCAGCGCGGCGGTGGAATCCAGCAGAGTCGCGAGGACGGATTCGCTCAGCCCCATCAGCAAGCCGCCGAGCATGGCGCCTGGAAGGCTTCCCAGGCCACCGAGAATAACGACGACGAAAGCCTTGAGCATCGGCAGTTCACCCATGTATGGTCCGATCGTGTAGACGGGTGCCATCAGTCCGCCCGCGAGGCCAGCCAACAGACACGCGATGCCGAATGCCGAGGCATAGATCGCACCGGACTCAACGCCCATGAGGCTCGACGTCTCCGGATCCTGGGCGACAGCCTGCATGGCCAGACCGAGGCGGGAGTATTTGAGGAACACGTAGAACAATGCCAGGATGACCAGGGCGGAGATGGCGACGATCGTCCGGTCCCACGGCACCGCTGCGCCCGCGAGGGCCCAGGTTCCCGAGAAGGGTCGCGGCATGGTCTGCTCGGCGGGTCCATAGACCAGAAGCGCGATGGACTGCAAGATGATGCCGACCGCGAGCGACATGATCATGCCGGGAAGCTCTTCGCCGACCAGCGGCCGGAACAGTGTCCGCTCGACCACCACACCCAGCACCGCGCTGACCACGCCGCCTCCGATAACCGCGAGGAAGAAGGGCCACCCCATTGCGCCGAACAGGAACAGCACGACTATTGCGCCCAGCATGTAGAACTCGCCGTGAGCGAAGTTGACGATGCGCATGATCCCGAAGATCAACGTGAAGCCCAATGCCATGATCACGTAAATCAGGCCCGCCAGCAGGCCATTGACGACTATTTGTTCGATCATATCGATCCCGCTTTGGTTGCGAGCGCCCGCCCACGCGCCGGCGTGCTGCAGGAGCCGCGAGGGTTGTGGTTACTTGAGCTTGCCGACGACGACGGGCTGGCCGTTCTTGATCTCGCCGACGTAGGTCACGGACATCACCTGCTGATCGGCGCCGATGGTCGACTTGCCGCCGAGCGTGAGCATGTCGCCCTGGATCGATTTCATCGGGAGTGCTTTTGAGAACGCAGCCGCGACCTTGGCCGTGTCGCCGACGTCACCGGCCTTCTGGATCGCCTGGAGCAGCACGGCGACGCCGTCGTAGAGCGGCCCGAGCATCTCGTTGGGTTCCTGACCAACGGACTTCTTGTAATCAGCGGCGATCCGGCGATAGCCCTCGTTGGTCGGATCGATGTAGAGACTGCTCAGCATGCCTTCGGATGCGGCCGCGCCGGCGCCAGCGACGATCTCCTTGGGTCCGGCGCCGCCGGTCTTGATGAACAGCCCCTTGAAGCCAAGTTCGCGTGCCTGACGGATCATCAGACCCGCCGTCGCAGGGGGGGTGCTGCCGAGGTCGATCACATCGGGATTCTTTCCGATGATTTTGGTGAAGAGTGGTTGGAAGTCCTTCTGCGCGCGTTCATAGAGGTCGTTGCCGAGGACTTCGAACCCCGTCTTCTTGTAGACCTTCTCGCTGAGCTGCGCTTGGTCCCAGCCGGTCTCGTCGTTCGGGTTGAGCAGCGCGATGCGCGAACCCTTGTAGTGGTCCTTGATCCATGGGATCAGCGATTCCACATAGTCGGACGGGGCGCTCACGATGCGAAACATGTACTTCGTTTTCGCGTCGAAGGCCTTGGGTGTCGCGGCCGCGGTCAGCGCGATGACCTTGTCATCCTCGACGTTCTGCTTCAGTGCCATCGCGGCGGGCGACGTGTGAACGATCATGTATTTGACGCCGTCCTGGTTGACCAGCCGGTTGTAAGCCGCAACCGAGTCGGCTGCCTTGTACTGGTCGTCATAAGCGATGACCTCGACGCGGTATTTCTTTCCTCCGACGTCCAGTCCACCTTTGGCATTGATCTCGGCCGCAAGAATCTTGGGTGCTTCTGCTGCGGCCATGCCCCAGGGCGCGCCGCCGCCGGTGAGGGGCGCTATCACCCCGATCTTCAGGGTCTGGGCATGGACTGCGGAAAGCAGGCTGGCCGAAGCGAGAAGCAAGCTGGCAAATGCCTTTGCGGGAATTCGAATGGTCATGGTTGTCTCCTGAATGATTTGATGACTTGGTTACGCAACTTCAGCTTCGAGTTGCCATAGGCTGCAACTGGATTCGTTCGCGCTACTCGTTTGTCATTGATAGTTGTCGAGCCGCGTGAGCTCCTCGATGTCGTGAGGAAGCGGCTGTTCATGCAGTGCGGTCAACTCGACACCGGCGAAGGTGTGATTCGGATAGAGCCGCTGCACCTTCGGGTCGTGGCCGGGGATGACGCGTTCGATACCGCCTGCAATCTCCATCAACCGGTCGTAGGACTGCAGCGTCCGCTTGGCATCGAGCGTCCATGCGAACGGTGCTCGGCGAAGAAGATTGGCGTAGTAGTGGCTTACGTCGGACGCGAGGACGATGGGCCCGCGTTGCGTCATGACCTCGACCGCCTGCATTCCGGCCGTATGGCCGGGCAAGGCGTGCAGCTTGATGCCTGGAAGAGGTTCGGCGTCACCGTCGTAGAGTCGAGCTCGATCCGCATACGTGTGGCGGACGAGGGAGACCACGTCTTCCACGTTGAACCCGGCACGCACGGGCGCATCGCACATGCAACGCCCGGTCGCGAAAGTGAGTTCTGCCTCTTGCAGATGAAATCGTGCCTTGGCGAACCGATCCAGATTGCCTGAATGGTCGTAGTGAAGATGCGTGAGGATGATGTCCTCGATCGAATCGGGATCGATACCGAGGCGAATCAGGGTGTCGACGGGGTGCCTGTCGAGCGGCTTCGCGCGTTCGGCCGCAACCCTGTCGCCGAATCCCGTGTCCACCAGCACGGTCCGGGTTGCATCGCGCAGGATCCACAGGTTGTAGTTGAGCGGCATCGGTCCGTCGGCGATGTCCCGGTTCATGAAGTTCTCATGAGTTCGTCGAGAACGACCAATGGCGAAGCAAAGCGAGAACACTTGATAGACGCCACGCTGCGTGGAATCCACGGCGGGCATCGGCAGTTCGGTGGACATGATTGCTGCGTCCCGTCTACCTGACTTTGCCGACGGCGACTGGCTCACCATTCTTGATGACGCCGATGTAGTCGACCGTCATGATCTGATGGTCCACGCCCGAGTGAGCCTTTCCGCCCAGCGTCAGGGTGTCGCCCTGCACCGACTTCATGGGGAGAGCCTGCGAGAACGAAGCCGCCACCTTGGTCGTATCGCTCACGCTGCCTGACTTCTGGATCGCTCGCAGGAGGACGTTCGTGGCGTCGTAGAAGGGCACAATGATCTCGTTCGGATCCTGTCCGACCGCCCTCTTGTATTCGGTGGCGATGCTCTTGTAGCCCGGGTTGGCAGGATCCACATAGAGCAGGTTGACCATCCCTTCGGAGGCTTCCTTGCCGGCGGCCGCAACCACTTCTCTCGGACTCGGCCCCGAGCTTTTCACGAAGAGGCCCTTGTAGCCCAGTTCGCGTGTCTGACGCACGAGGATGCCAGCTGTGGCCGGCGCTGTGCTTGCAAGATCGATCACATCCGGCTTCATGCCGACGATCTTGGTGAGCAGCGGTTGAAAGTCTTTCTGGCCGCGTTCGAACAACTCTTTGCCCAGCACATTGAAGCCGGCCTTCTTGTAGAGACCTTCGCAGAGTTGATTCTGGTCCAGGCCCGCCTCGTCGTTTGGGTTGAGGATCACCACCCTGCGTTGGGGGACGTTGTCCTTCAGCCAGGCGACGAACGACGGCACGTAGTCGACCGGGTTGCTGAACAGTCTGAACATGTACTTGCTCTTGGCATCGACTGCGAAGGGCGTGATGCCGGAGGTGAGGGCAACGATCTTGTCATCCTCGATGCTTTGCTTGAGTGCCATCGTCGAGGGCGAGCTCATGAGGATCAGGAACTTGACGTCATCCTGCTTCACGAGTCGCTGGTACGCTGCGACGGCGTCGGTCGCCTTGTACTGGTCGTCGTAGGCGACGACTTCGACCTTGTACGTCTTGCCGCTGACCTCAAGGCCGCCTTTGGCGTTGACGTCCGCCGCCAGGATCCTGGCGCCGTGCTGCGCGGCGAGGCCCCAGGGCGCGCCGGGGCCCGTGAGAGCACCGATGACACCGATCTTCAGCGTTTGCGCACTCGCAGCCGAGAGCATGCATATCGTCAGGCCGAATCCCACCAGGGCCGTCCCGGCTAGCTTGCGAAAGGTTCTCGCTTTCGGATCTTCTTGAATGAGAGGATTGATGTCCATTGCTGTCTCCGGATAGTGTTTCTTGTGGGCGGACGAAGCCATTCCGCTGTTGCGTTCAAGGTGCCGAGAGCGGCGGTGTGCGCGACCTTCTAAGTTTTGGGTGCAGTGGCATCGAACCCTTCCCGTGGCACCAGGCTCGAGAGCATTCTCTGGAAGCCACCGTCAACGACGAGTTCCTCACCGTTGATGTAGGAGGCTCGATCGCTGGCGAGGAACAGCACAGCCTGGGCGATGTCGTCGGCGCGACCAATCCGCCGCGAGGGGATGAGGGCGCTTCGGCGCGCCTCGAGGCCCGGCTTGTCGTAGAAGGCCTCCGTCATCTCGGTTCTGATCAGCCCGGGCTTCACCGCGTTGCTGCGAATGCCGTCCTCTGCCCACTCGAGCGCGAGCAGTCTGGACAGCATGGCGACGCCGGCCTTGGTGATGCTGTAGCACCCCGACCATGGCACCGGGTGATCCACGACGACAGAGGACATGTGCACCATCGCACCTCGCCGCCGTGCCCGCATCTGCGCGCCGAACGCCTGAGCGCACAGCAGCGCACCGGTCAGGTTGATCGAGAGGACCCGATTCCAGTCAGCAATCGAGATGGAAGCGAGCGCACCTTGCGATATGATCCCTGCGTTGTTGACCAGAACATCGCACGGACCGAATCGTGCTTCGCTGGCCTTGGCGGCATCCGCAACGCTGCCAGCGTCCGCCACATCGCAGGTGAGCGCCGTCGCCTCGGCGCCCGATTCACGAGCCAATGCGGCAGATCTCTCGGCACCCACGGCGTCCCGATCGAGCACCACCACGCGGCTGCCCGCCTGGGCGAAGGCCAGTACCACGGCGCGGCCGATGCCGCTGCCACCGCCCGTGACGACCACCACTTGGCCAGCGAGCATGAACGGATCGCTAGCGTCTTGCACGGGCTGCTGCTGGGCTGGCTTCGGGGTCGAACCCGTCAATGTGTGGTCCATCTTTGTCTCGGGTAGACGACCGGAAGCGGGATTGCTCGTCTGCGGTCGAAAGTTCTTGTTGCGACGCAGTTTAGGAATCGGCTGAGCAACGCGTCCATGGCTTTTTTCGGGAGTCCGTGTGCTTATTTTCAGAACGCCGCGGGAGCTTGCGGATCGTTCGTGAAACATGAATGTGGAGTCCCGAAAAAGGCCATGGACCCCGCGCATTGCGGCTTACTAAACTGCATTCCGGATCAACGCGCCAGAACTCCGGTCGCAGCATGGTTGGCAACGACGGAGGGCCGCCCGCCGGGTGGGCGCGTCGCTCGGTTCGCATTCCTAGTTTGGAGACAATGAGATGAACATCGGCTACGTCGGCCTTGGCAACATGGGCGGCGCCCTGGCCCGGCGCCTTCAACTTACGCATGCCCTGCATGTGTACGATCAGAACGCGGAAGCAGTGCAGCGTCTCGTGGACAAGGGCGCCACCGCATCTGCCAGCCTGGCCGTGCTGGCTTCAGGTTGCGACTTGATCTTCCTATGCCTGCCGACTTCCGCGCACGTGCGCAGCGTGATATTCGGCGCCGATGGCTTGGCTTCGTCGGCCCGGCGAGGAACGGTTTTCGTGGATCAGACGACGGGGGATCCCACCGTCACCCGTGCACTCGCCGAGGAGCTCGCCGCGATCGGCATGGGTATCATTGATGCACCGGTCAGCGGCGGCCCCTTCGGGGCGGACGCAGGCACCATCGCCATCATGGTGGGCGCCACGCCTGAACAATTCGAGCTCGTCGAACCTGTGCTGAAGGCCATCAGCCCGAACTATTTCCTGGCTGGCGGCACCGGCACCGGCCACGTCGCGAAGATCGTGAACAACCTGCTGGCTGGCAGTCAGCGGCTTTTCAGCCTCGAAGCCGTTGCACTCGCCGTAAAAAACGGCATCGCGCCGCAGAAGGCGGTCGAGATCATCATGGCCGGCTCGGGCCGAAACTTCTTCGTCGAGAAGTTCATGGCCTCGCACATTCTGACCGGAAAGCTCGGGTCCGGGTTCACGGTCGGCCTGCTGCACAAGGACATTCGACTGGCCTGCCAACTCGGCGCGGACTCGGGTGTCACACTGTACTTCGCCAATCTGGTGAAGGAGTTCTACCAGATGACCGTCAACGAGATGGGCGCCGATGCGCAGGTCAACGAAGTTGCGTTGCTCATCGATCGGCTGTCTGGGACGCAGGTCGTGCCAGCCGAGCGCAGCGCGGCCTGATTGGCCGGATCCAACGCTGGTAGCGTTGGCGCAAGAGCATGCGCCCTTGGCGCATTCATGCATTCTCAGGAGATTCGAATGATACGTATGACCGCAGCAGTCATGTACGAGCAGGGCTTGCCAGCACCCTATGAGGAGAGCCGGCCGTTCAGGATCGAGGAGGTCGAACTGGATGGGCCAGGCGATGGCGAGGTGCTTGTGGAAGTTCGAGGTGCCGGCATCTGCCATTCCGATCTCTCGGTGGTCGAGGGGATGCGAAAGCGGCCATTGCCGATCGTCGGCGGGCACGAAGGGGCGGGCATCGTGCGCGAAGTGGGTCGTGGCGTGAAGGGATTCGCGCCGGGCGATCACGTCGCGATGGCTGCAGTGGCCGGATGCGGCCAGTGCCGCACCTGTCTTTCCGGCCGTCCCGGGCTCTGCCAGGCCGTGAGCGGTGCAAGAGCCGACGGTGTCCTTGCGAACGGTGCCCGACGTCTTCGTTTCCTGGATGGTGGACGTCTCAATCACTACAGCGGCATTTCGGTCTATGCGCAGTACTCGGTGAATGTGCCGCAATCGCTCATCAAGATCGATCCAGAGGTTCCGCTAGATGTCGCATCGCTGTTTGGTTGTGCGGTCGTCACCGGGGCTGGCGCCGTATTCAACAGTGCCAAGGTCAGGGCCGGCGAGACCGTGGCCATCATTGGCCTCGGTGGTGTCGGGCTAACCGCTGTCATGGCGGCGCGCGAGGCCGGCGCATCTCAGATTATTGGCATCGACGTGCTGCCATCGAAATTCGCGCTCGCTTCGGCGGTTGGCGCGACGACCTGCGTCAACGCGCTAGATGCCCATGCGGTGCAACTCATTCTCGACCTGACGCGTGGGGGTGTTGATCACGCCTTCGAGATATCAGGGAATTCGGCCGCCCTCGACATGGCGCAGGCGATCACGGCGCGCGGTGGAGAGGTCGTGGGCGTGGGCCTCGGAAAGAGCTCGGCCGCGTTTACCGTTCCACAGAATGCCTGGGTCGGTGAAGAACGTGTGTTCCGGGGCTCTTTCCTGGGCGGCGGCATTCCGCAGGAAGACATTCCGAAATACGTCGACATGTACCTACGTGGCCGGCTTCCCGTCGACAAGTTGCGCAGCGAGCACATCAGTTTCGAGCAACTCAACAAGGGCTTTGATCTGTTGCACGGCGGAGGCGTAGTCCGGCAGATTCTGCTGCCGCACGGCGCGAGCTGAAATGCATAGTCCTCTTGCGGTGTTCCGTGGCAATCGGCCTCGCACCGTTGAAGAGCTTGCGCGGTGGTTGGCCACGTCCGCTCCTGAGGTTGCGATCGAGCCGGACCTCCCCATCGTCGATGCCCATCATCACCTGTATGGCATCGTCAGCGAGTCGCAGCACTATCGACTCGATGATTTCGTCGACGACCTCGCAGGTGGTCATCGGGTGCTTGGAAGTGTTTACGTCGAGGCCTTCGAGTCCGGCTGGAGATCCGACGGTCCAGCCGGCTTCCGATCGGTCGGGGAGGTCGAGCAGGTCAGCGCCGCCTGTGATGCGCCGCGCCAGGCAGGCGCCAACCTGTGCCACGTGGCCGCGGGCATCGTGTCGAACGTGGACCTCACCCTGGGCGACGGCGTGCGGGCTGTACTCGAGGCCCACGTGGCAGCAGGACAAGGGCGGCTGCGCGGCGTTCGCCATCATGCGACGCGCGACGCTGGAGTCGTCGGCCGTTTCACTCACAGCGCCCCCGCCCATCTGCTGGCCGACAAGCAGTTCCGCGAGGGCTTTGCGTGGCTCGGACGATTCGGACTCAGCTTTGATGCCCTGGTGTTCCACACGCAACTCGGTGAAGTCGCCGACCTGGCGGATGCGTTTCCCGAAACGACCTTCGTCCTGAACCACATGGGCATACTGATCGGCGTTGGACAATATCGGGACGACATGCCGACGCAGATGGCCCGATGGGAGAAGGATCTGCGGGCGCTCGCCCTTCGGCCCAATGTCAACGTCAAGATTGGTGGCCTGGGTATGCCCTTGTCCGGGTTCGGATTCGAGCATGGCTTGCGACCAGCGACGTCGAAGGAACTGGCGATTGCATGGCAGCCCCGCATCGACATCTGCGTCGATGCGTTCGGCGCAAGCCGGTGCATGTTCGAAAGCAACTTTCCGATCGACAAGCAGTCGTGCTGCTACGTCGAACTCTGGAATGCATTCAAGCGATGCACACAGGGATGGTCTGTGGACGAGCGGAGTGAGCTGTTTCACAAAACCGTCTGCAGGACGTATCGCCTTCCGCACCTGCATTCTTGAAGCAAGCCAAGTTCTTCGCCAACACTTCCTTGGCCAAGCTGATGGCCGTCAGTCGACGGACTTGGACCCGGATGCTGCGTTGAGGGCCAGTTCGGCCAATAGCGACTCGATGCCGAACTGCAATCCCGCCACAACGTCTCTCGTCCAAATGAGTTCATGTCGCTCCAATCTGCTCGCATACCGGCGCGGAGGTGGCCGCCATAGAATCTCGTTGTCTCCCAGGAACGCAACCTGCCGAGGCTCTAGGGTTCCGATTCGCGCTGGATCTGAGGCCACGTCGACCTCGCAAGCAACAACGGCCCCATCGAAGTTGTAGGGGCCTCCGAAATAGATTGGCTCGCGGGCCTTGCCGCTCAAGAGTGCGACAAGCATCCGTCCACCCTGAAAGTTGATGCCTCCAACCAGGTGGGCTCCATAAGGCGCGGTAAGGCGACCGGTCGCTTCGTCCAGTGCCCGGCAATCCTGCAACCGCCAGAAGCCTTCCAAAATGACCATCTTTTTCGCCCTTTCCGCGTTGATGAACCATTGAATCTCGGGCTCTGAGACGAAGGCCCGACGATCAGCCGCTTACGGTTGCCTGGAACCTGTCTGGCAGGTGCGAGGCGACACATGCTTGAGAGATTCCCTCTGCGTTACGTCGCTCCGCGGTGCTCGTACAGACATTGGCCTTCGATGAGATTGACTGCGTGTGGAGGTGAGGTGTCGATCACTCGACTTTGATGTTCGCGGCGACGATCAGCTTGCTCCACCGCGCCACCTCCTGGGTGTTGGCCTGCCCGTACTCGGCGGGCGTTCCGAACGTCGGGACTGCGGCGAAGCGGGCCAGCAGTTCACGCGTTTCGACGCTGGCCGCAATGGCGTTCAGCTCGGTGTTGAGCCGTCTTACAACGCTGGCTGGCGTGCCCCTCGGGCACAGCAGACCGAATGTGAACTCGATCACGTATCCAGGGTATCCAGCTTCAGCGGTGGTTGGCACGTTGGGGAGGTAGGGCGAGCGCCGGGTGCTGGTCACCGCCAAGGCCCGCAGTTTTCCGGTTTCGAGCAGGGCGAGGTAAGTGGCGACGGTGCCCAGTGCCACCTGAACTTGCCCGCTCAGAAGATCTGGGATGGCCAGCGAGACACTCCGATACGGTACGTGCCTGAGGCTGGTTTTTGTCTCGGAGCCAAGCAGTTCCATCCCAATGTGGCTCATGCTTCCGATGCCGCTGGAGCTGTAGTGAATAGTGTCTGCCTTTGCCCGTGCCTGATCGACGAGGTCACGCAGCGATCTGATCGGAGACTCGCTCGGCACGACGATGATCAGAGGCGTCGACGCAAACTGTCCGATGGGCGCGAGGTCCCTCAGTAGGTCGAAGGGCAGCTTCTTGCCGGAGGCCGCATTGACGCAGACTCCGGTTGAGCTTAGAAGCAACGTGTGCCCATCGGGGGTGGCTTTGGCGACTGCATCGGTGCCGAGACTGAGGCCTGCACCCGGCTTGTTTTCGACGATGAAGGGCTGTCCGATGCGCTCGCTGAGCTTGCCGGCGAGCATTCGCGCCATGAGGTCGGTGCTGGTTCCAGGCGACGTTGGCTCGATGATCTTGATCGTTCTGTTCGGCCAGGCAGGCTGCGAGGCGGCCGACATTGGCCACAGGATCGAAGACCCGGCGGCGGCGACAGCAGCGGCCAGGGCTATACGGCGATTGGGCTGGTGCGATGCCGGCATTTGTATGTCTCCGAGTCCTTGTGCGGGCATTTTCTGCGCGCGCGCAGCGAGCGGCCATCGCGTTTTTCGGCATGCGGCGTCCCGAAATCCGACATGGACTTCGATTTGGAGCTACTCCTAGACTCCTTCGTCTGTTGCAAGCTGACCAACTCGGCTGCCATCGTCAGGAGTCAATCGTGGAAAAGTCCGACCTGTGGAAAAAGGGTGATGCTGTGCGCGCCGAGATGCTGGGCGCCGCGGCGGTCGAACGGTTGGAGGACAGCGGCATCTACGAGGATGCAGGCATGCAGAAGATCTCGGACTATGTGCGCGAGGCGGTATTCGGGATGCTCTGGACTCGGCCGGGTATCGAGAACAAGCTGCGGGCGCTTGTATGCGTCGTCATCGATGCGACTGCGAAGTCTCCAGTGGAACTCGCGCTACACCTGCGCATGGCTCGCCGCCTCGGGTGGTCCGAAGACGAGCTTACGGAAATCCTGTTGTTCATGGCTGGGTACGTCGGCATTCCAGCCTCGCGGGAGGCTCTGGTCGTAGCAAAGAGAGTCTTCGACGAGATCCGGGCAGAGGCAACCCCGCCTCCTGCTTGAGTGAGCAGGCTGCCGTTCTTGGGGGCCGACGGTCTGCTTGAAGGCTGGACCGACGTGTCGTCGTGGAGGGCCATGGGCTCGGCAAGCGCGCCACTCGGTGCGTAGGGAAGCCAAGTCGAGCTCCCCATTGAGGCAGGATGAGCATGTGCCGTAGGAATGATTCATTGCGGTGACCGGCTGCCGGTGGACCGAAGGTGATTAGCAAGCCCCGCTTGTTTCTCATTCAAGGGATCGGGCGATAGTTCCGAGGCGATGGAGCCCCTAGAGTACGTCTGTCGAACCATCGCCAATCGCCAATCGCCAATCGCCAATCGCTAGGTCGGCGTTCGGCACGACGGCAATTCCACCCGAAAGAGAAATCCACGATGAAGCCTTCTGCCAGGCTGGCCCTCTCCATTGCGCTGGCGATCTCGCCCGCAATCACTTTCGCAAGCCAGGGGCTTGCGCAGCAGAAAAACTGCATGGCTTGCCACGCGGCTGCGACCCGGGTGGTCGGCCCTTCGTTCAAGGAGATCGCCGCGAAGTACGCGACCTCGGACGACGCGGCCGCGGGACTCTCCGAGCGGATCATCAAGGGCAGCACCGGACGGTGGGGCGTGATGCCGATGCCAGCGAACCCCCAGGTCACGCCGGACGAGGCCAAGGCACTCGCGGCGTGGATCCTCCAGCAGAAATGAACCGGCAGCACTTCGAGGGCATGCGATGACGGAACTGAACATCAATGGCAAGGTGGCCCGCGCGGAGGTCGAGGGCGACACCCCGCTGCTGTGGGTCATCCGCGATCATCTGGGGCTGACCGGGACCAAGTACGGCTGCGGTGTCGTCCAGTGCGGCGCATGCACTGTGCATGTCGATGGCGCCGCGATCCGCAGCTGTTCGGTCCCTGTGAGCGCGATCCCGCCGACGGCAAGGATCGTGACGATCGAAGGGCTCGGAGCCACGAGGCTCAAGGTCGTCCAGCAGGCCTGGGCCGAACTCGACGTGGCCCAGTGCGGCTATTGCCAGCCCGGAATGATGATGGCCGCGTCGGCCTTGCTGGCGCAGAACGCATCGCCCAGCGAGTCGGACATCCGAGACGGCATCAGCAACATCTGCCGCTGCGGCACCTACCCCCGCGTGCTGGCTGCCGTGCAGCTGGCGGCCACGCGACTCGCGGCGAACGCTGCATGAAGGCAACCACGATGAACAAGCCGACCGACATCGACGTCGCGCAAGCCACTCTCTCGCGGCGCGGCTTCCTGAAAGGCAGCGGCGCGGCGGCGGGAGCCTTCACGCTGGCATTTTCCTTCCCGCTCACGACTGCCGCCGCGGTCGGACAGGTGCCGACCGAGGTCAACGCATGGGTCGTGGTGCAGCCCGACGAGCGAGTGATCATCCGCATCGCCCGCGCCGAGATGGGGCAGGGGACCCTGACCGGGCTGGCCCAACTGTTTGCCGAGGAGCTGGAGTGCGACTGGGAACGCGTGAGCTTCGAACTCGTGAAGCCGGGCATGAACAGGAGCCGGAACCGGGTGTGGCGCGACATGGGGACCGGCGGCTCGCGCGGCATCCGGGGTTCGCAGGACTATGTGCGCATGGGCGGTGCGGCGGCGCGCGGCATGCTGGTCCAGGCGGCCGCCCGCGGCTGGGGCGCCGACGTTGCCGATTGCCGCGTGGACAAGGGCACGATCACCCACCTGCCCACCGGACGCACGACGACCTACGGCGCAGTGGCCGCTGCGGCGAGCAGGCTGGAGCTTCCGGCCGACGTCGTCCTCAAGGACCCGAAGGACTGGAAGATCGCCGGCAGGCCGCTGAAGCGAATCGACACGCTCGACAAGCTAGATGGCTCGCTCGTCTACGGCATGGATTTCAAGCTGCCGGGCATGCTGGTGGCATTGCCGCGCGCGTGCCCGGTCCATGGCGGCAAGCTCGTGAGCTTCGAAGCGAAGGCCGTGTCCGGCATGCCTGGCGTGCGTCATGTGTTGCGCGTGGACGATGAAACCGTGGCGGTGGTCGCCGACACCTTCTGGCGGGCGAAGAAGGCTCTCGACGTACTGCCGATCGTCTGGGACGAGGGCGCGAACGCCAAGGTCTCGAGCGAGAGCATCGCCGCCGTCTTGCGCGGAGGACTCTCCGGTGACACGCCCTACGTCGGCAATCAGGCTGGCGATGCGCGCGGCGCCTTGTCGAAGGCCAGCCGCGTCGTCGAGGCCGACTACAGCACGCCGTATCAGAATCATGCGCCGATGGAGACGCTGTCGGCCACCGTGCGCTGGACGCGCGAGCGCTGCGATGCGTGGGCGCCGACCCAGGTGGCCGAGCTGGCCCTCCAGGCCGTGGCCGGCGCGGCCGGATTGCCGCCGGAAGCCTGTGAGGTGCACCCCATGCGCATTGGCGGCAGCTTCGGGCGCCGCCTGGCGACCGACTACCTGACGATGGCCGTGCGAATCGCGCGACAGGTTCCGGGCACTCCCGTGAAAATGATGTGGACCCGCGAGGAAGACATGGCGCAGGGCCGCTTCCATCCGGTCACCCAGTGCCGACTGCGTGCCTCACTAGACCGCGACGGGAAGCTCGAGGCCTTGCACATGCGGATCTCCGGGCAGTCCATCACTGCCTTTGTGAACCCTTCGGCGATGACGGCGAATGGCGACCCCTTTATCTTCCAGGGGCTCATACCGAAGGCGCCCGAGGGCAACTTCGCCTACGGCGTGCCCAACCTGCTGATCGACTATGCGATGCACAACCCGCATATCCGCCCCGGCTACTGGCGCGGCGTGAACACCAACCAGAACGCCATCTACAGCGAGTGCTTCATCGACGAGGTGGCGCACGCCGCAGGAAAGGATCCCTACGAGTTCCGCCGCAGCCACATGGGCGCGAGCCCGAAGCACCTCGCGGTGCTTGACGCCGTGGCTGAGCGCGCGGGCTGGCACAAGCCGCCGCCCAAGGGCGTCTTCCGCGGCATCGCGCAATATATGGGCTTCGGCAGCTATACCGCAGCGGTTGCGGAGGTCTCGGTCAGCGAAGGGCAGCTTCGGGTCCTGCGCCTCGTCGCGGCGACCGATCCGGGGCACGTCGTCAATCCGCAGCAGGTCGAGGCCCAGGTGGCCGGCTCGTTCGCCTACGGACTCTCGGCAGCGTTGTTTGGCGAATGCACTGTCAAGGATGGCCGCATCGAGCAGCGCAACTTCGACAGCTACAACGTCCTTCGGCTGAATGGCATGCCGGCTGTCGAGGTCATTGTCATGCCCTCGGGCGGATTCTGGGGCGGTGTGGGTGAGCCGACGATCGCGGTTGCAGCGCCCGCGGTGCTGAACGCCGTCTTCGCGGCGACCGGTAAGAGGGTGCGCAACCTCCCGCTGAAGAACACCGACCTGGCGAAAGCATGATCCAGTCCGGGCAGACCGGACGAATGGGCATCACGTCGATGCCCATCGACCTGCGGGCTCCCGGAACTAGATCGAATAGCCTTCGCGCGTGATCGGAAGGGTGCGAATGCGCTGGCCGGTGAGCGTGAAGACCGCGTTGCAGATGGCCGGTGCCACCGGCGGGAAGGCGGGTTCGCCCACGCCTGTCGGCGGGTAGTCGGTATCGAGGAAGTGAACGTCGACCACCGGCGTGATCGGCATGCGGCCCAAAGGATACTGGTCGAAGTTCTTCTGCTCGATCCGGCCGTTCTCCATCGTGATCTCGAGCGACATGGTGCTGATGGCGTCGATGACGCAGCCTTGGCACTGGTTCTCGGCGGATGACAGGTCGACGATCGGCCCGATGTCGCCCACCACCCAGACCTTGTGGACGGTGATCTTTTTCTTCGCGTCCACGCTGACCTCGGCAACTTCGGCAAAGTGGCCTTGGTGGCTGAAGTGAAAGGCAATGCCGAGCGCACGCCCTTGTGGCAGGCTATTTTTCCCCCAGCCAGACCTTTCTGCAGCGGCGCGAATCACGGCGGTCGCACGTTCCGGCACGTGTACGGGCCGGCCGGGTGGCGTGCCCGTGTTGCCCGCATGCCGTGCGCCGGTGACTTCGAGAAGGAACTCCACATGGTCGCGTTTCGCGGCCGTCGACAGTTCGTGCATGAAAGACTGCACCACCCAACCCGCCGTATTGGCGCCAGGTGCGCGCCAGGACCCCGTGGGCACGCGCAGGGGCATCAGCGTCTGAGAGGCGCGATAACGCGGCACGTTCAGGGCCGGAAATTCGTTGGCCTGCCAATTGGCCGCCGTGACTGCCGCGCCGCCCTCGCTCTTGAAGTGGACCAAGTGCGAGTTCCAGGCCGCGATGCGGCCGCGGTCGTTGAGCGATCCCTTGAACGCCATGAAGCCGGCGGGACGGAAGAAGTCATGCGCCATGTCGTCCTCGCGCAGGCTCACCAGCTTGACGGGCAGGCCACCCGCTTGCTTGGAGATCTGCGCGGCCTCGATCACGTTGTCGTTGACCAGCCGGCGGCCGAATCCGCCGCCCAGCCGCTGCTGGTGAATAGTCACCCTGCCGGCCGGGATACCGAATACTGTTGCCAGCAGGTTGCGGGCGTTGGTGGGGGTTTGCGAGGCCGCCCAGATTTCGATGCTGTCGCCGGAACTCTCCTTCTTGTACCAGGCCGTTGACGTCTGGGGCTCGAGTTGCGCGTGGCCGACGAAGCCGTAGGTGTAGAAGCTCTCCACCTGCCGCCCTGTCGCGAGGGCTTCGTCGACGTTGCCGATCGCCTGCACGATCTGCGCACCCTCGAGCTTCTTACCGAGCTCGCGCGCCTGTGTACTGAAGCCCTTCCAACTGTCCCTGGAGGCACCGCTCTCGTCCCATATGACTTCGAGCTTACGCCGGGCCGAGATGGCAGACCAAGTGTTCTTCGCAACGATGGCGACGCCGTTTGACACCTCGGTCGGCTTGCCGGTGCCTTCGACGATAAAGGCGTCCTTGACGCCGGGCAGTCGCCTGACCGCATCGAGGTTCGCGCTGCCCACCTTGCCATAGATGGCCGGGCACTTCTGAAACACCGCCACCAGCATCTCCGGCAATTGCACGTCGATGCCGAACAGCGGCTGGCCGGTGACAATCTTCAGGCCGTCCACGCCCTTGTGGCGTTTGCCCAGGAGCTTGAAGGCCTTGCGTTCTTTCAGCTTCAGGGTTTGCAGGTCGGGCACGGGCAGAGCGGCCGCTTCCGAGGCGAGCGCGCCATAGCCGGCGCGGCGATTACTAGCGGAATGCAGCAACATGCTCTCGTTGGTCGTGATCTCCGAAGGCGGAACGCCCCATCGCGTCGCGGCCGCAGCCACGAGCATGGCGCGCGCGCCCGCACCGGCCTGTCGCAGCACCATCCAGTTGGTAGGAATGGAGAGGGACCCCCCGGCCATCTGCACACCATACACGGACGCATCGATGGGCGATTGCTCGATGTTTACGTCCGACCAGTTGGCATCCAGCTCCTCGGCCAGGATCAAGCCAAATGCGGTCTTGACACCTTGGCCGATCTCGGGGTTCTTGGCGTACAGCGTGATCTTGCCGTCCGGGGCGATGCGAACGTAGGCGCCTGGCACGAATGCTGGTGCGGCTGTCGTGGCTGGCTGGGCCTGCGTGACAGTCGGGCTGCCAATGCCGAAGAACAGTCCACCGCCGGCACCGGCTGCAAACTTGATGAAGCAGCGGCGCGACAGCTGGCCTGCAGCTTCTGACGGATCGGGCCCCGAGAGGGATCGCGTGAAGCCGTCGATCAGGTCGCGTACTTCGGCTTCGCTATGGACAGCGTCCTTCATTGGTTGACCCCCCGTGTGGCGATGGCGGTTCCAGCGGCCGACTTGATCGCCGCCCGGATGCGCGTATAGGTGCCGCAGCGACACAGGTTTCGCGACATGAACTCATCGATCTGCGCGTCGGTGGGTTGGGGGAACTGTTGCAGCAGCGCGGTCGCGCTCATGATCTGTCCGGCCTGGCAGTAGCCGCACTGGGCGACGTCATGGTCGATCCATGCTCGTTGCACGGCGGTCAGCACATTGCCGGCAGCGAGCCCCTCGATGGTCGTGATCTTCTGGCCCTGCGTCGCTGCCACTGGCAACTGGCAGGAGGGCACCGGCACACCGTTGAGATGCACCGTGCATGCGCTGCATTGACCGACGCCGCAGCCGAACTTGGTGCCGACAAGCTTCAGTTCGTCCCGAAGCACCCACAGCAGGGGACTCTCCAGATCAACATCGGCCTTGTAGACCTTGCCATTGACATCCAAATCTATCGCCATGCCACAGCTCCTGTCTGGTGTTCGTCGCGGCCTCTGGACAGGGCGCGCGCGGGACTGTCGACTTTAGGAAGTCTTTGGCAACCGCGATAGTAGGTGTTCGCTGGATAGACCTGCAAGGAGCGCTTGCCAATAGTTCAATTCCGCCTGCTCGACATCGACAGCGACCTGCGTGCCTACCCGGCCAGCAAGTGAAGCTTGCCAAAGGTCCTCCTGGGGGGGCTATTGAGGGGCAGCCAGCCTACCATTTTGGGGTGCCTTCAGACTCATTCAGTGTCAGGCGCTTGCAGCACGTCAGTGCGGGGCGCTGTAGCCCACCTTCGGCGATCGATGCGAATACAGGGTTGCACGCGTCGGGGACACGCTGCCCTGCAATTCCCTATTCACATCCTGAATAGGCTTGCCCCTCACAATCGATTGGACGACGCATGCAGGTGCCACGAAGATCCATGCATCATCAACGCGTCTGCATAGCACCATGCCCTCGATTGCACCTCCTGCCGACAACGCGCCGGCTCCACTTCGCACTTCCGTTCTCGTTGTCGGGGGCGGTCCTGTCGGCCTTGGTATGGCGATCGAGTTGTCATGGAGAGGAATTGATTCGATCTTGATCGAGCAAGGTGATGGCACGATTGAGCACCCGCGCACCGGGCTGATGGCGGTACGCACGATGGAACTGCTTCGCCGCTGGGGGCTGGCGCAGCGCATTCGCGAAAGCGGCTTCCCGGACGACTACGAACTGTCGATGGTGTTCTGCACGTCGTTGAACGGGCTGCTGCTGGCCAAGGAGCCCTATCCCAGCATGCGCGACACGCCGACGCCTGCAGAAACGCCGGAGAAAAAGCAGCGCTGCCCACAGTTGTGGATGCAACCTATCCTCGCGGACGCGGTGAGGCAGCAACAGCGCATCGGGCTGCGCCACCTGCATCGGCTGGAAGGGTTCACGCAGGATGAAGAGGGTGTCACGAGCCGCGTGGTCGACCTGCGCAGCGGAGAGCCGCTGCAGATCCGCTCGGATTACCTGCTCGCTTGCGATGGTGCAACCAGCGCTGTGCGCGGCGAACTCGGCATCCCCATGAATGGACGCCTGCTGAGCTACTCGATCAACATCCTCATTCGTGCGCCCGGCCTGGTGAGCCGACATCGCATGGGCCCGGCCGAGCGCTACCTGTTCGTGGGTCCGGAGGGCACCTGGGGCAACCTCACCGTCGTCGACGGCCAGGCCATCTGGCGGCTGACCGTCCTCGGCTCGGGCCAGAAAATGGACCTCGAGAACTTCGATGCGAGCCATTGGGTCCGGCGCGCGCTCGGCGCCGATGACATCCCGTTCGAGGTGTTGTCGGTGGACCCGTGGCGTCGCAGCGAAATGCTGGCCGATTCGTATGCCCGGGGCCGCGTGCTGCTGGTGGGCGATTCCGGCCACACGATGTCGCCCACCGGCGGCATGGGGATGAACACCGGCATGCAGGAGGTGCTGGATCTGGGCTGGAAGCTCGAAGGTGCCTTGCACGGCTGGGCCGGCCCCGGTCTGCTGGCCAGCTACGAGATTGAGCGCAAGCCCATCGCCGCACGCAACATTGGCTTTTCGACCCAGAACTACAACGCCTGGCGCGACGTGCCTGACACCCGCCAGGTTTGTGACGAGACTCCCGAAGGCGTCCGGATTCGCGCCGAGGTGGGCAAACGGCTGGCCGACTCAACCCGCGTGGAGTGGGAGTCCCTGGGCCTGCAGATCGGCCACCGCTATGAGGGCTCACCAATCTGCGTGCCTGACGGCACGCCGCCCACCGCCGACGACTATTCGATCTATGTGCCGACGTCGAGGCCCGGCTCGCGCGCGCCGCATGCGTGGCTGGCGGACGGGCGCTCCACGCTCGATCTGTTCGGCCGCGGCTTTGTGCTGCTTGCGTTCGGTGCGGGCGCGAACACGCAGCAACTGGAGCAGGCGTTCGCCCACCGCAAGGTACCGCTGGTGGTTGAACGCGTCGACGACCCGCGCGTGGCCGCCTTGTACGAACGTGCGCTGGTGCTGGTCCGCCCGGACGGGCATGTCGCCTGGCGTGGCGAGACGGCGGCGGACGCCGAACGCATCGTCGACACCGTGCGAGGCGCAGCGCCTGGCGTCTCATGGACGCCAACCCCAGTGCATTCGGAAGAAGTGGAGGCGTGATGGCCACAATCGAAGAGCGCCTGTGTGCACTCGAAGACCGCTTCGCGATCAGCGAATTGCGTTCCAGGTACTGCTGGTACACGGTGCGGGCGCTGCGCCACGAGGTGGTGGAACTGTTCACCGAGGACGGCGTGTTCGAAAACGCCAGGAGCAGCGAGGACACGCCGGCCATCGTCACGGGCAGGGCGGCGCTGCAGGACTACTTCTCGCGCATGCGACCGGCGCGTCGCATACCGCTGGTGACCAACGAGGTGACGCACATCCACGGTGACCAGGTCGAGGGCACCTGCGCGATGACCTCGATCGGCGAAGACCCGTTCTGCGGCCATTACATCGATTCGTTCCGGAAAGTGGAGGGGCGCTGGCTGTTCAGCGCTCGGCGCTTCTTTCCCTACTGGCCTGTCTTCAAGCCGGACAAGGATCGCCAGCATCCCTGAGCTTCATAACAATTTGACGGAGACATCGGTCCATGCAACGACGTTCAACCTTGCAGTTTCTGGCGCTTGGCCTCGTGGGCAGCGCACTCAACCCCATCGCCCGAGCCGCGCCCGGCCGCACCGTTCGCCTGGTCGTCCCGAATCCGGCAGGTTCATCCACCGATCAGGTGGCGCGGCTATTCGCGCAGCCGCTGGGCGTCGCGCTCAACCAGGTGATCGTGGTGGACAACAAGCCCGGCGCCAACGGCATCATCGCGATGCAAGACTTGGTGCGATCGCCGCCGGACGGCAGCACGCTGATGTTCAGCTCGCTGTCTCCGCTCGCGATCAATGTGGCGTTGCTAAAGAATCTGCCGTACGACCCGCGCAAGGATGTCACGCCGATCTCGGGCGGCTATTTGTCCAACCAGGTGCTGATGGTGGGCGCCGCCCACCCGGCGCGCACTTTCTCGGATTTCATCGCCTATGCGAAGCGCAACCCGGGCAAGGTGAGCATCGGGCACGCCAGCACGCTCTCGCACGCGGAAATCGCCGCCATGGCCAAGCAGGCCGGCATCGACGTGCTGCAGGTGCCCTACAGGGGCATTCCTCCGGCCATCACCGACGTGATCGGCGGCACTCTGGATGCAACCTTCGTCGACATGGTGAACGCCCTCGGCCAGGGCAAGGCCGGGCAGATGCGCGCCCTGGCCGTCACATCGGCCAAACGCAATCCGGCCGCGCCGCAATGGCCGTCCATCGCGGAGGCCTTGTCCGGCTATGACTTCTCCGCCTGGACTGCCTTCGTCGGGCCGGCCGGCATGGCGCCCGAGACGGTCAGCCGGGTCCATGCAGCGGTGAGCGCAATCCTCAAGCAGCAGGAGTTCGTCGACAAACTTGAGGGCATCGGCATGGTTGCGCAACGGGCCACGCCTGGCGAACTCAAGTCGCTGATCGATTCGGACATCGCCAGGTGGACGCGGCTCGTGGCGGAATACAAGATCCAGGCGGAGTAGCGTGGCCAGCATGGCGTCGAATGAATCATCCAAGCCTGTTGTGGGCTTCATTGGCCTTGGGGCCATGGGCGCGCCGATGGCGGCCAGGCTGCAGGCGGCGGGGTATCCGCTGGTCGTGCACGACCGGCGCGAAGAGGCAATCGCACCGCTGGTGCAGGCCGGGGCGATGCGCGCCGACACGCCGCGCGGCGTCGCGCAGCAATGCGCCGTGATCTTCTCGTGCCTGCCGGATCTCGCGCAGATTGAGGCGGTCGCCCTCGGGCAGGATGGCATCCTGTCTGGGGCTCATCGCGGCCAATCCTACTTCGAGATGTCGACGAGTTCCCCCGCGCTGGTTCGGCAACTGCATTCGGTTTTTGCGCAACAAGGCGTCGATCTGCTGGACGCGCCCGTCAGCGGCGGCCCTCGCGGCGCCCGGCGCGGCCGCCTGGCGATATGGGTCGGCGGCGACAAGCGCGCGTATGAGCGGCATGAGCCGGTGTTGCAGGCGATGGCCGACCACCCGAGCCATCTCGGCCCTTGCGGTGCCGGCTTGGTCGCCAAGCTGGTCCACAACTGCACCAGCCAAGCGACGCAGGCTGCCATTGCGGAGATCTTTAGCCTGGGCGTCAAGGCCGGAGCCGACCCGCTCGCGTTGTGGCGGGCCGTGCGGCAAGGCGCGATCGGGCGCCGACGCACCTTCGATGGCCTGATCGATCAATTCCTGCCCGCGGAGTACGACACGCCCCAGGCTGTCCTGGACATCATGCACAAGGACACCCTCGCGGCCACGGAGTTGGGACGTGAACTGGGGGTCCCCCTGCGGATTGCCAACCTGGCCTTGGCCGACATCCAGGAGGCCATGAACCGGGGCTGGGCCCAGCGTGATGGCCGCTGCGTGATGCTGCTCCCACAGGAGCGCGCCGGCGTCTCGATCCGCGTCGATCCACGCGGGATTCGTGAGGCGCTGCACGATGACCCACCCGCGCCAACCGATACCCGGCATGGCGCTGAACCCACCCTTGGAGAGCGACTGTGACAGTTTCAACCACCGCCTGGGACCACGAGACCGACGTGCTGATCTTTGGCAGCGGTGTGGCCGGCTTTTCCGCGGGCGTGTTTGCCCGCAAGCGCAACCTCGACGTGCTCATTTGCGAGAAGATGCCCGTGGTCGGGGGCACGACCGCGACGTCGGGTGGGTTCGCGTGGGTGCCCAACACCGCGCAGTCAAAGGCCGCGGGCGCCCAGGACTCCATTGACAACGCTCGGACCTATCTGCAGCACGAGCTCGGCAACTTCTACCGCGCCGATCTGGTTGAATCTTTCCT
Source organism: Variovorax saccharolyticus (assembly GCF_030316765.1). Lineage (GTDB taxonomy): Bacteria > Pseudomonadota > Gammaproteobacteria > Burkholderiales > Burkholderiaceae_C > Variovorax > Variovorax saccharolyticus. The sequence continues at coordinate 18,755 of NZ_JASZYT010000012.1, read as the reverse complement.
GGAAGCTGGCCCCGAGGCCATGGCCACGTTGCAGGACGGTACCGACGTCGTGTTCGACTACGTGCCTTGGCCCGACTACCACGCGGACCAGGTGGGTGGCGTCAGTGCCGGACGCACGCACGAGCCGCGCCGCTTTGACGGTCGCGCCTTGGGCCAAGACTTCGAGTTGATCCGCCCGCCTATTCGCCGGCTCATGCTTCTGGGCGGCATGTCCATCGACAAACGCAAGGTCGACGACTTTCTCAACCCGTTCAAGTCCCTGCGCGGCTTCGTGCGTGTCGTCAGCACCCTCGCGCGTTTCGCAGCCGATCGCACGCGCTATTCGCGCGGCACCGATATCGGCGCGGGCAACGCCTTGATCGCCCGCTTGCTGCTGACGCTGCGCAAGGCGAAGGCCGATCTGTGGGTCGGCGCGCCGCTCGTCGAGCTGATCTCGGAGAGCGGAAGAGCGGTCGGTGCGGTCGTCCGGCACGAGGGGCGAACCAAGCGGGTTCGCGCCCGGCACGGCGTGATCCTGGCCACCGGGGGCTTTCCCCACAACGCGAAGATGCGCCAGGAGCTCGGGCCGAACCACCCACACGATCGCTCGGTCGGCTGGGAAGCCAACGTGGGCGAAGGCATCAACGCCGCCAGGCAGATCGGCGCGGTCATCGACTACAAGGTGGTCGGACCGGGGCTGTGGCAACCCTCGTCGCTCCTGCGTCGCCCGGATGGCACAGAGGAAACCATCCTGTATGGCTACCTCGACAGGGGCAAGCCCGGCATCATCGCGGTCGACGCGAGTGGACGTCGCTTCGTGAACGAATCGAATTCGTACCACGACATTGGAGAAGCGATGTTCCGCCATGGCGTGGGGCAGGGCAACCGGTTCTATTTCATCTGCGATCGCAAGTTCGTCTGGAAGCGAGGGTTGGGCTTGATCCGACCCTTCCGGCCCAGCTTGGCGCCCTACGCGAAGTCGGGGTACGTCGCCGTCGATGACACCCTGGAAGGACTGGCGGCAAAGATCGGCATCGATCCTCAAGGCTTGGTCGACACGGTGAGCAAGCACAACGAGTACGCGCGGACTGGCGTCGACCCCGAGTTCAGGCGTGGGACCAATCCATTCAACAGCAAGCTGCTGGGGGATCCTGCGTTCAAGCCCAATCCCAACCTCGGACCCATCGTCCAGGCACCCTTCGTCGCTCTGCAGATGGTTCCTTCGACGCTGGGGACCAGCATCGGCCTGGCCGTCAACGCTCACTCGCAGGTGCTCGATGCCTCGGAGCGCCCGATTCCTGGCCTCTACGCCTGTGGCCAGGACATGTCCCATGTCATGCGTGGCTTCTATCCCGGTGGCGGTATCAACATCGGCCCGGCCATCGTGTTCGCCTACGTGGCTGTACATCACATCGTTGCGACCCAAGGTCGCGTCACCCGCGGCGCCAGCGACCGCGAAGTCGCATTTACAACGGAGAACTGAGATGGTGGTTTTTGTGATTGGCGGCGCCGGCTTCATCGGCCGGCGCGTCGTGCGCCTTCTGGCGGCCCAGGGGCACGAAGTGGTGAGTCTGGATGTGGCCTCGGCGGACTTCAGCGACCTGGGCAAGCAGGTTCGCTCGCAGTGGATGGATCTGACCCGGTTCGAGGACGTCATCGCGGCCATGGCCACCCACAAGCCGCAGGTGGTCATCAATCTGAGCTACATGCGGGAGAACCTGCCGCGCCCGGCCATGAAGGTCAATGTGCTGGGCATGGACAACTGCTTCGAGGCCGCGCGGCTGAGCGACGTGGCGCACGTCGTGTATTCGAGCTCCATCGCCGTCAACGGAAGCCAGGCACCCTACGGGCACCGCAAGATCCTGGAAACCGATCCACCCTGTCCTGCCAAGCAGTACTCGGTGCATAAGGTCTTCAACGAGTGGCAGGCCAAGGAGTACCGCGAGAAGCACGGCATGTGCATCACGGGACTGCGCGCGGCCCACATCTCGGGCGGCGACAAGCTGATTGGCTCTGTCGACCACGTGCAGTGCATCGTCAATCCGGCGCTGGGTAAGAGGGCCGTCTTCGACTATCGCGACCGCATGCGCTGCATTGTCTATGCCGATGACATTGCGGAGGTGTTCGTCCGGTTGGCCCTAAAGGCGCAACCCGAGCACCCTTTGTACAACTCGGGCGGCGAGACCCTCAGCCTCGGGAAGCTCGCCGACATCGTCAGGAAGTTCCTGCCCGAAGCCGACATCTCATTCGAAAAGGAAAGCGGCGGGGAGGCCCTCTCTGGAGGCTACCTGTTTGACAACGAGCGCCTGGTACGCGAGTTCGGTATCCAGTACCCGCCCTACGAGCAGCGTGTCGGTCGGATGATCGAAAGCGTGCGGCGGGGGCAAGGCGCCAGCTGAGCGCCGGGCGTTGCACAACAAAACCAAGGAGACATGCCTCGTGACCCAGAACCCAACTCCCTCACACGCAGGCCCGTCGCGGCGCTCGTTCATCACCGCCGGGGTGGCCGGGCTCGCTGCGCTGGGCCTCAACCGGTCCGCCTTCGGCGCTGGCCGGATCCGGACCATCGCCGCGGGCGCCAACGACCCCACGATCATCTTCGTGCACGGTTTCGCTTGTGCCGCGGACGACTATCAGGCGCAGATCGACGCACTCTCGTCTTCCTACAGATGTATCGCCTTGGACTTGCCGGGCCATGGCGCCTCCGCCATGCCCGCCCAGCCCACGATGGCCGCGCTGGCGCAAGCTGTGAACGACGTGAAGGAGCGGAGCGGTGCGCGCAAAGTCATTCTCGCGGGTCATAGCATGGGATCCAAGGTCGTGCGCGAGGCCTACCGCCAGTCCACGGAGGGTGTCGTCGGATTGGTCTTTATCGACGGCAGCGTCTACTCCGGAAACCCGGACACCATCAACGCGAATCTGCGCGCCCAGTTGGCGCGCGAGGGTTACAAGGAGTGGGCCAAGCGCCAGTTCGATTCCATGGTGATGGACAACGGCGACCCGAAACTCAGGCAGCGCTTGGCCGCTCGCGCTCAAGCCCTGGATCCCGACTTCGCCGAAGCCTTGCTGGTCGATGCCGTGCGCTGGGAGCTGCCATCCGGGCTCGAGTCGATGAAACATATTGCCGTGCCCACGCTTCTGCTGCAATCGACGTACTTCACCTCCGACTACAAGCGCGTGCCTCTCAAGGATGGAATCAAGACGCCGTTCATGGAGCTTGCCCCCAAGGTGATCGCTCAGTGCGAGGTGCGAACCATCTCGGGCGTCGGGCACTTTCCGATGATCGAGGCGGCGCCAGTGGTCAACCAGCACTTTCGAGAGTTCGCCGCTCGCGTGGCCTGACTTCAAACGAGGAGACATACATGGCGACTTCACTGATCGTGAACGGAAAAAAGCTGACTGTCGATGCAGATCCGGCAACCCCGCTGCTGTGGGCGCTGCGCGACCACCTGGGCATGACGGGAACCAAATTTGGCTGTGGCATGGCGCAGTGTGGCGCTTGCACGGTCCACCTGGAGAGTGCGGCCGTGCGCTCTTGCGTCATCCCGCTGGAAGCCGTGGCGAACCAACGCGTCACCACCATCGAAGGCCTTTCCAAGGACAGCTCGCATCCGCTACAGAAGGTATGGATCTCGGACAACGTGGCCCAGTGCGGATACTGCCAATCCGGCATGCTGATGGCGGCGGCCGCGCTGCTAAAGAGCAACCCTCGTCCGAGCGACGAGGACATCGACGCGCAGGTCAGCAACATCTGCCGTTGCGGCACGTACCCGCGCGTGCGTGCGGCCATTCACAAGGCCGCCTCCATGGCCAGGAAGGCGTGAGGAGGCTGCGATGCACCAGAGTCGAAGAGACTTCCTGATTCGTTCGGCCGTCGTCGGCGGCGGACTGGCCGTGGGCATCACGTGGATGGATGCCGCGGGCGCCGACGAAGCGGTGGCCGCAGCGCCGTGGGACCAGCCCTTGCCGGCCGGCGCGACCGAGTACTCGCCATGGTTGTCCGTCGGCCGCAACGGCATCGTGACCGTGCGGGTGGGGACGCCGGACCTCGGCAATGGGGTGGTGACGCAGAACCTTATGACCGTCACGGAGGAGCTCTACTGCGATTGGGGCAAGATCCGCGCCGAGTACGCGTCGGTGAATCGGAACTATGTGCAGGGGCAGATCTATTCAAAGCAGATCGGCCCGCGCACTTTCTTCGGCCGCTCCACCGGCCCGCAGTTGATGGCGATCCTGCTGCAAGTGGGGGCCAGCGCACGGGAGCGTCTGAAGGAGGCCGCTGCGCAGGCCTGGAAGGTGCCGCGATCCGAGATCGTGGTCAAGGACAGCGTGCTGATCCATGCCAAGTCAGGGCGCAAACTCGGCTTCGGAGACGTGGCGCAGCAGGCTGCGGCGATCAAGCTCGACGCCGAGCCCACACCCAAGCCGCCCGAAGAATGGTGGTTCGTGGGCAAGGCCAGTCCGCCGCGGGTGCAGCAGCCGCTTCTCGTCAACGGCAGCGCGCAGTTCGGCCTGGACGTTCATCCGCCCGGCATGGTGTACGCGGCGTTGATGCAGGCGCCGGTGCAAGGCGGTAGGCTCAAGAGCTACGACTTCGAGAAGATCCGCCGCATGCCGGGCGTGATTGGCGTGGCCGTCGTGGATCCAAACGAGCCGCGACCACGGATGGATCCCAAGACGCTGCCGTACGGGCCGCCCGAAATGACGGCGCCGCAAAGCGCGGTGGCGGTGGTGCCGCTCACTACTGGCAAGCGCGCAAGGCGCTGGAGGCGATGCCGATCGAGTGGGACGATGGAGCGGGCGCGCAGTGGAAGTCGAACGACCAGGTGGTCAAGGCGGTTCGCGATGCCATCGATCAACCTGGCGAGAAAGTGGAAGTGAAAGTCGGCAATGCCTTGCAGGTGCTGGACAAACATTCCCGGGTGGTCGAGGCCGTGTATCACGCGCCTTTCGCGGAGCATGCGACCATGGAGCCGCTAAACGGCACCGCGCTGGTCACCGCCGATCGTGTGGAGGTCTGGCAGCCGTCGCAGCAAGCGGCGCAGGTCCACCTAGTGGCGGCGAACGAAACCGGCGTTCCACCGGAACGAGTGTTTGTGCACCAGACATTTGTTGGTGGAGGATTCGGCAGGCGCATCTTTGGTGATGACGCGCGCATGGTGGTGGCCGTCGCAAAGAAGTTTCCGGGTCGGCCGGTCAAGGTCATCTGGACGCGTGAGGAAACCATGCGCCAGGGCCGGTATCGGCATCTCACGACCGTTCGGCTGCGCGCCGGGCTGGACCCCCAAGGCATGCCCGAGGCATTTCACGTCCGAGCCGCCGGCACGCCGGCGTTCCGGGTGCGCTATTTGACGGACTGCCCACTGAGCGCGGGCCTTGCGCCGCATGTGCACGTCGAATCGCGCGCGGTGCCGTTCCATGTCATGGGCAGCGACTACCGCGGCCCGGGGACCAACGTCAATTCGTTCTTCACGGAAGTCTTTGTCGACGAATGCGCAGCGGCGGCCGGCATCGATCCCCTCGAGTATCGGCTCAGGCTGTTCGCCAAGTGGCCGGACGCCGCCTGGGTTCAATGCTTGAAGGAAGTGGCGGGCAAGGCGGGTTGGGGGCGAAAGCTTGCTCGTGGCTGGGGCCAGGGCATTGCAATCGCCAACTGGGGCGGCGCGGGGAAGCCAGAGGGCGGGGCCACGGTTGCGGCGATCGTGACCGTGGAAGTGAGCCGCAAGGGCGAGGTGCGCGTCGATTCGGTCGACATGGCGATCGATCCGGGACGCGTGGGCTACCCGGATGGCCTGCGCTCGCAACTCGAAGGGGGGGCGATCTTCGCCTTGAATTCGGCGCTCAACGAGCAGGTGACGGTCCAGGACGGTCGCATCGTCGAGGGCAACTACCACCAGTATCCGATGCTTCGAATCGGTGATACGCCGAAACGCATCAACGTGCACTTTGGCGCCGTCTCGGGACATCCCCGCATGGCGTTCGTCGGCGAAGCTGCCATGGGTCCGGTCCCCCCGGCCCTGGGCAACGCGATCTTCGCGGCCACCGGCAAGCGCATCCGCTCTTTGCCGTTTCGGGTGCACGACCTGAGCTGGACCTGATTCAAGACAGTACGAAAGCCTGCCGGGCCCGAGGAGCAATCTCGAGCCTGGCTATTTGTTTTTCGTTCGAGACAGCCGCAGGACCCCCGCGGGTCGTGTGGTCCCGGGTCCTGGGTCAGAAGGAATGTTTGATGCCGAAGTCGTAGCCTGTTGAGGAACGAGGTGCATACCCTTGCACTCCGGCGCCGGTCGACAGATACGTCAGCCCACCACCCGTCGTGGCGCCCAAGACGTTCGGGTTGTTCTGGCCGTTCTTGATCAACACCTTGCCGACCGTGGCATACAGCGCCGTGCGCTTGGACAAGTTGTAGACATAGCCGAGTGCCAATTTTTGCGCAGAAGCGTCGGTGTTGACTGAGCCTCGGTCGCCATCCACGTAGAAGTTGAGCTCGGCGTATGTTGCACGGATCACGCCTGCGCCGATCGGTAGGATTACCCCGATCTGGCCGCCGTTGTAAGTGTCGTGGCTCCAGGTGCTGGCCGCGGCAGCTGGCAGGCTGTCGACCTCGCGCCTAGCTTGCATCTGCACGAGTTCACCGAGCAGCTGCAAGGGCCCGAAGTCGTAGGTGGTGACCAGGCTGGTCTCGACAATCCTGTCCCTGACCCAGGCGTTGCCGTCGGCGCCATCAGCCGCTTGGCTGGATCCGTACGCCAGCACCACGTTCCACGGGCCACTGGCGTATCCGAAGCGGCCGCCGTAGTAGCGTCCTTTCGACGACGGCGATGAAGCGGTGCCGCTAACCTTCGTTGTTTCCGGCAGTGCATACATCAACTGCCCGTAAAAGCCGCCCAGGTTCGAGGGAAGGAAATAGCCAACGCTGTTGCTGGTGCGTGCGTAGTTGTCGGAACTGCTGATGGGCGATCCTGGGCCTCGTGCAACCGCCAGGTTGGCGCCGACAGTTCCGAAGAGCGTCCCTCCCACGCCGCCGTTTCCGAAAGGATCGGCGACGAGCGTGCTCTGGTAGGTCGGCACATAGTCGCGGCCAAGGCGGATCTCTCCCCAAGCACTCGCAAGGCTGACGGTAGAGCGGCGATTGAAGGTCAGGCCGCCGCCGGGTGCCGTCCCCTGGCCGGTATCGTTGGTCAGCCCAGCTTCCAGCCAGAAGCTCGCGGATTGCCCGCCACCCAGATCCTCGATGCCGCGAAAGCCCAGACGGCTGCCAACCATGTTGCCGGTCGACATGGCCCACTTGCTTTTCGTGACGTCGGCCGGCGCGGCAGCCGGGGGCCGCGCGAGGGAATCGTTGCTGTAGAAGACGCTTCTCGCATCGTAGTGGCTCACGGCCGCATCGAGCACGCCGAACACCGTGATGTTGGATTGGGCTGAAGCAACACCACTGAAGGCCAGCGCGGCGAGTGCGAAGCAAGTTTTGTTGAATTTCCGTGTCTCGTGTTTGGAGCCGATTTTGTGTGTAGTTGTCATGTTTGAACCTGAAGCGACGGGACGATTTTTTTGCCCGAGACGCCTCTAGGTCCAATCGAAACTGAGCGGAATTCCTATTCACAATGTCAATATCATGGGTTACTCTTATTTCCATTCCCCTGGTTTTGGAGTCTCGTTCGGCCAATGGCTGTGTCAGGCAATCACGAATGAATCTCAGAACACTGGACCTCAACCTGCTGCGTGCCTTCGCCTCGATCTATGTGGAACGCAATGTGTCCGCGGCAGCGCGGCGCGAGGCGCTGTCGCAACCCGCCATGAGCAACGCGCTGAACCGGTTGCGGCGTAGCTTCGACGACGAGCTCTTCGTCAAGACACCGCGTGGCATGGAGCCCACCGTGCTTGCGAATCAGTTGATCAAGCCTGTCAATGAGGCACTGACAATTCTGAAGAATGGCTTGGACCAGCAGCAGAAGTTCAATCCTATGACCGCCGTAAGGTGCTTCAGGATGCTGATGTCGGATGCCGGAGAGTCGGCCATGCTTCCGAGCCTGATGCGAGGGGCCAGCGAGTTGTCAGGACAACTGACTTTCGAGGCGGTGAAGATGGCGCATGACAAGTACGCTGAAGCTCTTCAATCGGGCGCCGTTGACCTGGCCATCGGAAACCTGCCGTTTCTCAACGCGGGGTTCGAGCGCAGCCATCTCTTTGATGATCCGTACTGCATCGTTGCAAGAGAAGATAATCCACTGCTCGAGGACAGCTTGACGTTGAAGTCGTTCTTGAGCGCCTCGCATATTGCGGTGACTACCGGCAAGGCGGACGCTCTGGTCGATCAGCATCTTTCAAGGAAGCGGCTGAAGCGAAACATCAGGCTGGTCGTTTCGAACTATCATGTGGCGGTGGACGTCGTAGCCGGTTCGGACCTGCTGGCGACGGTACCGCAGATGATTGCGCGTTCGGCCAAGGGCGTGAGCATGAAGGCCCTACCAATGAAGATCCCTCGTGCGGCGGTTCTCATGGTGTGGCACTCGGTCGTTCACCGTGATCCGGCAAGCCTGTGGTTGCGCCAGACTCTGTTGCAGCAGTTTGGCGATCGGCCAGCGAAAGGCTGACTCCAGAGCGGGCTAGTGCACTCGTGGCGCAGCAGATCCCGTCAATCCTCGCTGTTGAGGTTCAACGTCTCCGGTTGTGCCCCCACACTTCGCCAGTAAGGCCGGCTGAGAATGGCTGTTGAAAACGGGGGTGGGGCCATTGCCAAGCGCCTTCAGGCCGTCCAGTATCTAGCGCCGCATGAACCCATCCGAAAGGCTCAATCGTTGAAAGCTACGTGTCCTTCAGACTGCGCATTCAACCGGTCGATGCAACACAAACGATGGCGGCTGTATCCAAGCCCTGACGATCTCCACGGAATCTCCTGTCTTCAGCAGGGCAACGGCAACGATCGCCAAGGCGTCACCTGATAGTTGCCCGGCTCGAAGGCGAGCTCGCTCTTTTCGTAGGCGCCGTGCCCAAGCCCAGGAGAGCATGCGCAAGATCGAGGACGCGCGGGTCAAGAGGTCGTGAGTTTTCGTCGTTCCGATCATCCGCACGTCGGCGCGCAGACGAGACTCTACGAGAGATTCCCATCCACCTCTTCGGCGAAGACGCTGCCACCATGGTCTTGCCTCAGGCCAAGTACGAGTTTCCATATCTTGGTCGCCTTGACGGAGCGCCCGAAGGCGTTCGGTCCAGAGGTGCGGCGGTTACTGAACCCGACGATGGGGCTCGGGCACGATGGCAGCCTTACAGCGAGTCCACTCCGCGAGATTCATGCCCCATCCTTGCTGTTGCGATCGATGCCTTCTGCACTGCGCCCTCCGGGCGCTGCGGCGTCCCCCAGAGATTCGGTCCACGAGGAGGGCGAACCGGCAGGCAGTGCTTGCCTGATGTAGTCGAAGCTTTGCAGTGTGCCGATGGGCTGCCCATCGATCGTCCGCGGAGGCGTCGTCAATGGCAGTGAGCGGCGCGTTTGCGTCCGCTTCTCGAAAAACACGACCTTCTCTTCGTCGACGGCATCAACCCGGTACTCCTCGTCCACGTCTGCACGCCCTGAGACGACGAGCGTTCGGCCCGCCTTCATCAGCACGACGTACAGCGTGCCCTTCTCGCTCCAGGATCCCGCGTAGGTGAAGGGCAGCGGTGGCGGTGGATCCGCCCGCGTTGGCATTTCATCTATGACAGTGGCATGGGGTACCGATGGCCAATTGCGTACGCCGAACGGATCCGCGGCAATGTCGGGCGGCAGTGAGGGGCCCCCGGGCGGGCTGGCTTGTGCTGGAGTGGATGCCCGTTCCACTCGCGCTTCTTCGTCTGGACTCCAGAAGAAGAAGGCGAGCAGGGCTGAGGCAACGCAAACGGTCAGCAAGGTCAAACGACGAGGTTTCCTCGCGGCATACCTCACTTCGTAGATCGTGCCCCGCATCCCGTCTACTAAGCCGGCGCGTTACCGCTTTCCAGGCCAGGCGTCTCTGTCCCGGTCATGGTCAAGTCGGTCGTCCAGCGCGGTGTTGACCGCAGCCGATGCGCCCAGCTTGACAAGCTCCGCGATCAGGACATCTGCGTACTCGGTCAGCAATGCCGCTTGCTGTGTCGTCGCGCGCCCCTTGGCCAGCTGACCAGCGATCTGCGTCTTGTACTTCTGCAGCCAGCCCACCGCCTGGGTGAACCAGGCGGTCTTGACGGAGGTCAGCGATGTCGTGTATCCGCGTGCCACGGCATGCGTGGCCGCATCCAGCGAAAGCAGGATGGGGTCGTCGCCGCTCATGTAGAGAAACTGGGTGTGATCGCGCAGCAACTGGGTGGAGGGCTGGATCGGGAATTGGGCGAAGTTGGCGCAGAGCGGGCCGCATTCGAGCTTGCGTCCGTACAGCGACACGGCGGCCTGCCCCAGCATCTCCTTCGCATCTTCCTCGAGAACGAAGCCGTCGCGCCAGTTGTCGAAGACCGCCTTCGTGAACGGCTCGAGGTAGGCGCGTCGCGTCGGATAGAGCTGATTGAGCGTTGCCGTGTCGAAGGGAATATGCGTCCCGTTCAGGAAGCACAGACCGCCGGCACCCGGTGGCAGGTCGTTGAAACCCGAGTCGAGTGCGACCGGCACGGCGAAGGGCGCAAGGCGGATTCCTCCGAGCGAATTGCCGTAGGCGTCGCGCACGACCGTGACGCCGTCGCCGGCGAGCTGGATCGTCGGCGAAGCGGGCGGCGAGACGACCTTGCCGGAGTGGCCCTTCTTGTCGCCCCAGCGCGAGAGCCAGTCGATCGCCGCAGAAATGACGTAGCGGTCCGGGACGCGACTGCGGCTGGGATTCAGGCAGTTGTCACGCAGCGCTGCGGTCGGTTGGTCGCGGCGCAGCAACGAGTAGCGCACCGCGAACGAAGCCCAGTCCGAGTGCGAGGCTCCAGCCAAGGACCAGGTCCGCAGCAGTTCGCTGTCGGGTTGAAGCACGGCAATCTCGTTGGCCGAGGCCGGCGCCGTGTACTCGGTCTCCGAGAGTAGCTTGATGATCGGATAGTTCAGGTCTGTGCGCAGGCGCTCACCGCCGATGTACAGAAGCACCGCATCCATCACAGGCTCGTCACGGGTCTGAATGGCGTTCATCAGCACCGAAAGGCGACCTGCGGACTGAGAGACCCCGGCACCGACGACCTTCTTGACATGCTTGCTCAAGGGGCCGAGCACGCCGGCGTGCCGAACCGCCTGGACGCCCTGGGTGAAGACGTCGTAGCCCAGCGGGTCGCCGCTGGGAAACTTCCCGCCCGCGGTCAGATCCAGCGACGCATAGCGTGCAGGGCTGAATTGCTTGAGCCCCAAGGTCGGGTTCGTAATCGGGCCACTCTGAGCCGAGATGCCAACCCACGTATAGCCATCGCGCAGGAAGAACTCGTGCGCCCGGAACCACAGGGCCTCGACGTCGTAGTTGCTGGTGGCATTGATCCATTCGACGACCACGACCCCGTTGAACTTGCCTGGGTGGGCGGGGCGCCGCACGACCATTCGCGTGGTGTAGGGGTTGCCGGCCGTCACGATGTTTGCGGTCGGCGACGCCGTCGGCCGGGCGCCGATGCCGCCGGAGAATGTGGCGTCATAGGTGTTCGCCGTCCCGGAGAAGAAGAATTCCTCTTCGACATAACCCCGCGCCTTGAGATCCAGGTCGGTCGCGAAGAAAGTGTAGTTGCGAGACGGGCTGGAGGGGTCCGAGGGGATTGGACCATTGACCACAGGGGTGGGCACCACAGCGAACGCTGCCGATGCAACGATCGACATGGCCGTGGCGACGCAGGCGCGTCGCAAGCCGCTGGCTGTCCAACGAGATTTCGATTTGACGCCGGAGAGGAATGACATGGATGAACCTCGCTTCAAGGTGATGGCTTCGGAGGAGTGGCTTGCTGGGTCTTCACGACAAATGCTTGAAGTCCGGCCCCGCGAGCGCCTACGGCTTTCAAGGAAGCGGGAGATTAACAATGTTGTTAATGACGTGGCTTGGTGATTACCCGGGCCTGCAGGCAAGGAGGGGCGGTCGACCTTGCCGTATTCTTCGCAGATGCAAACCAAAGTTGCTACCAAGAAGCTGCCGGTCGAACCGAGGGTCAAGGATCCGGAACTCGTACGTGCCAGTCTGCTGACCGTCGCAGCAGAGGAATTTGCGCTTCGAGGCTTTGAAGGCGCACGCCTTGAAGTGATCGCTCAGAAGGTGGGCATCACGCGCGCAATGATCTACTACTACTTCGGTGGTCGCGAGGGGCTGTATGTCGCTGTCCTGGAAGATGCCTACGGTGCCATCTGGCGGGCCGAGCACGAGATCGCATGGGAAGGGCTCGATCCTGAAGCTGCGTTGCGCGCCTTGGTTTCGTTCCGGGTGGGGTACTACATCGCGCACCCGACCTTCGTCGCCCTGGTATCCATCGAGAATCAGCACAAGGCGCAACACCTCAAGCGCGCAAAGTCGGTGATGAGCAGCGCTTCGCTGTCGCTCGAACGCACCGCCGCGGCGCTGGCCAAGGGCCAGGCAGACGGGGTCTTTCGAAAGGACATCGACGTCGTTGACCTCTATCAGATCATCGTGTCGCTGGCCTTCTTCAACGTCGCCAACCAACACACGTTCGGAGCGATCTTCGGCCGGGATGCGAGCGACGCCGGTCGTGTGCGCCGCTTCGTGGCCGACGCGGTGCTGCGCTATGTCGCGGCCGATCAGTCTTGACCGTCTGCTGACATACGCACTTGGCTTAGCCGCGCTGTTGCATCCTTGACTGGGCGAGCGGTAGGGCGACCTGAACGCCGGCGATCGTCGTCGTCATACGCGGGCCACGAGCCCGACCTCCAGAGGTTGTTGACAGCTCGCGACGTGGTGGTCCGACCGAAGCCTAAGATTCGCGACATACTAGCTAGGTCGATGCATGGCACTTGTTGAACCAACGTGAGGGCGCTGAAACGCGGAGGGGTCAATGTCTTCCCATCGACGCGACAAGGAATGCTACACGGTTGCTGACGGCAAGTCCGTGCGCGTCGAGCAAGAGCAGCCGGCTTCGCGAATTTCGCGGGGTTGTCCTTTCGTAGCGCAGCCGACGACGTGGGGGCGGCGCGCACGGCGCCTCACGCGGATGCTCGCGCCCCTCGGCCGGCGGGTACCGGCGATGGTCGACTATGACAATCTCTGGCTATCGCCGAACGTCATTGATCTGTACTCCGACATGGGGCTGGAAGTTCATCGAAGTTCCATTCACGCGTCACCCGATACACCACCAGTGCATTCGTGCGAGCGAAACTGGGAGCAGCGCTATCGCGACGGGGCGTCGCGCCTAACCGTCTTCAAAATGCGCACGAAGCGCGTCTCCGGTTGCACGAAAATCCTGTGTGATCTGTAGGGCTCCGCGCTGTGCGAGTTTCATAAAAGCAACTCCCCGCCCACAAGTGGGTCCATTTGGGGCCGTTCAGTGGTTCATCGGTGGCGACTTAAACGCCGGAAGCGCGATTCTCTCGCTTCTCCCGCGTAGCTAGCGCATTTTGAGGTGCATTTTCTGGCGAGAGGAAAAGGCGATTCCTACTGTGGTATCGGGGCACTGATGGACGCAGTATGATCACGGAACGACACAGTCGATCCGAAAGTCATTTTTTCGAGCAATTTGGTGAACCAACGGCAAAAAGACGCGATTGGCGCGCCGCAGGAGATCCCTGCGGCGGACTCTCAGGGCTTGGGCGAGAACGTTCGGGAGCAGGACCGCAAGCGGCGAGTCACTGTCAACCGGATTTCGGTGCCAAAGCCGCAGGATGTATTGGCCGAGCACCTGCGCGAGAGCATTCTTCGAGGAGAGATTCCAGAAGGGGAGGGTTTGCCTTCGGAAAGAGAGCTTGTAGACCAGACGGGCCTGAGCCGCGGAGCCGTTCGACAAGCTTTGCGCAAGCTGTCGGATGAGGGTCTGGTTCAGACACGGCATGGCCGTTTCGGCGGAAGCATGGTGACCCTTCCTGGGCAGGACTCGATCTCCACAGCCATCAACCGCTTCGTTCGCGGACAAAAGGTATCCTTGCGCATTATTCAGGAGACGCGCGAACTGCTCGAGCCATATCTTGCCCGGCAGGCGGCTGAACGCCGCACCGAGGAGCATCTTCGTGCGTTGAAGTCACTGCATGAGGCGCTGATCGCCTCTGGCGAAAACTTCAGGGAGTTCGCCAATATCAATGTGAAGTGGCACAACGCTGTGGCTGCCGCCAGCGGCAATGAGCTTCTTGCGACAGTTCTGTACTCAATCTCCCAGGGGGTACACGCAGCCACGATGGTTGAAGAGTACGACACGCCCGATACGCACAACCAAGTCATTCGCATCCATGCGCGGGTTAACGCAGCGATTGAAGCGCGCGACGGCGACTTGGCTGAAAGCAGCATGCGAAAGCACATCCATGCGGCGAACGCGCTGCCTCTTCGTTCGAGCGGGATGGAAATATCTCTCGCCGGCGATCGCCCAGCACGCGCGCGCGCGCCCGCATCGGTGCCGGTGCCGGTGCGGCGCGGCAAGAAGTAGTCCGCGGAGCGCCTCGAAGCGAACCACGCCATCGGCAGTCGCGCCCTCCGCGATTGGAAGCACACAAAGGAGGCCCGTTGCCTGGCGGTCCACGCCTCAAGGGCTGCAGCCGATGCGGCCTTGACTTCCGGCCGGAGCTGGCTGTCGTCGTTCAGTTCGACCTACAAAGCTGGCAGCCCCCCTGCGTTAGCGCGCACATTGGCGTGACCGTCAGGTTCGAATGTGCTTCCCCGGCGCCGCGCTTTTTGCGTAACCATTGGTTTGATCTTCCGCGCGACCCTTCGCGGCCGCCCAATGGCTGGGGGTTAGTGTCCGAAGGCGTCTTGCTCTTCACTAGAAAAGCCCGCAGGGTGCGTGGTCGCGTGGTCGCGTGGTCGCGTGGTCTGGGCGGTGTGACGCCGCATCCGAATCCCAAGCAAGTTTGGCCCTGGTTGACCAGCAGACCGCAAGGACAGACCTGCGCTATGGGCACCTTCTTGGCACCTCGATGGGCGTCCAACAGCTTGCCGCCCGTCCCGGGGCGCCGGGCGATCGGAAGCCCTCTCTAGGCCGTAAGCACCCAATTGACACCTCTACGGTTTATGGTTAACCTATATCGTACGGGGCAACGAGTAGGTGCATGCCGCAGGTAGGCAGCGCTTACAGGCCGGATTTCCAGGCGCTTAGATCGTGGATAGCGACAAATGGAGCTGATGGTGCGAAGCGAATGTGCTGACAAGGTTAATGCAATGGAGACGGCATGTCGGGGGGATCTGGCCGACGCGCTCGAAGCTGAGCCTGTCAGCATTAACCTTGCGCGGGTTGACCTCGTGTCCATTCGACTGGCGGTGCTGTGCGCCGAACTCGGCTCCTTGTCTGCGGCCGCAAGGCGCGCGCACTGTTCCTTGTCCACAAGCAGCTATCGGCTAACTGCCCTCGAGGCCTCATTGGGAAGCCCGTTGTTCACTCGCGACCATCGCGGATTGCGCACCAACAATGCCGGACAACTGTTCGTTGAACACGCGAAGGCCATCCTCGAACACATAGATCTGATGAGCTCAAAGATTCGCTCGCTCGGGTGACTTGCTTATCGACTCTGGATGAACAGGAGCAGACGTGGAGGCACTTGACGGAATCTGGCGGCTTGTTGACAGCCGAGCATGGAACGGCATCACTGAGCGATTGAGCATGCCGTACGGATCGCATCCTGTTGGCCAGATTGCATTCTCTAGAGGACGCATGTTGGTTGCCTTGTGTAACGGCGACAACGATCTGGGGCCAGACGCACGCTCCTTCAATTCCTATGGCGGACCATACACCTTCGACGGCGAAACCCTCGACTGTGCTGTGGACGTTGCCTCCGATCCTCAGCGTGTCGGCAGTCGTCAAGTTCGCGGCGTCGTTATGCTCAGTGAAGACAAACTGCTGCTGAGGCCACCGGCCGGGCTGTACGGGAGAAAGCTAGAGCGACGCGAACTCATCTGGGAGCGAGTATGGCGCCCAGAAGCTAAGGTATCGGTCCTGACTTCTAAAACGAGGTTGACGGCGGATGGTTGAAGGCTGCAACGAGCCCGAAACCGACACTATGCCGCAATGACCTTTCGCGACCGTCAACGTCAATACCAACGAAGTCTCTTCCGGAGCGGCCCAACACCTTGCCTAGTTTGGCAACACGCAACCCACCTCATCACAACGAACGCGCATCATGAAAAATTCCGCTCTACCGACGGTCGGCTTCATTGGCCTAGGCATCATGGGAGCCGCCATGGCTTCCAATCTGCAGAGGGCAGGTTACCCGGTCGTCGTCAACGACGTGCGACGGGAGGCCGCCGCGCGACATACCGAGGCAGGCGCGGCCTGGGCCGATACGCCGCGCGCCGTGGCCGAACAATGCGAAGTTATCTTCTCGTGCCTTCCCAACCTAGCGGCAATCGAGGCGGTCGCGCTCGGTACTGATGGCATTCTGACGGGCGTGCGCCGCGGCCAAGCTTTGTTCGAGATGTCGACCAGTTCGCCGGAACTCGTCGCACGGCTGCACGCTGCATTCGCAGAGCGCGACGCCTTCATGCTCGATGCGCCGATCAGTGGGGGCGCGCGCGGCGCGGAGCGGGGACGGTTGGGCATATTTGTCGGCGGCGATAGAACGGTCTTCGAACGCTACGAGCCTGTCCTGAAGACGATGGGCGATCAACCGGTTCATGTCGGCGCTGTCGGTGCAGGGCTGGTCACCAAGCTTGTTGGCAATTGCATGAGTCAAGCGACCCAGGCTGCGATCGCGGAGATATTCGTGTTGGGCGTGAAGGCCGGTGCGGAGCCGCTTGCCTTGTGGCAGGCCATCCGGCAGGGCTCGCTCGGCCGAAGACGCACCTTCGACGGACTCATCGACGAGTTCCTGCCGGCAAGCTTCGACCCACCTCACGCGGCACTGCGGATCATCCACAAGGACATGATGATTGCCACGGACTTGGGCCGCGAGCTCGGTGTTCCCATGCGCTTTTCCAACCTTGCTCTTGCCGACATCCAGGAGGCAATGAATCGCGGCTGGTCAGAGCGTGACTGTAGGGCTGTCATGCTCCTGCCGCAGGAGCGGGTCGGTGTCCAGATCAAGGTAGACCCCGCTGCCATACAGGAAGTCCTCCAGCGCGACCCGCCTGCTCCTTCCGATACGAAGTACGGAACTTCGGATTAGCCAACGCTTCGGCGGCCCCGTCGCATCTCGCCCAGCCTGCCAGGCAGCTTGCCGCGGTAAGGAGTTCGGCGCCTGACGCCGATGGTGGGCTGCGCAGCGCCGTTCCCCCCGCAGGGTCCACGGCCGGACAACAGTGCCGCGATCCAGGCGTGCTGCCGCGCTATGAGAGGCCCACGCCACAGCGGAGCGCGCCCATCGCACAGCCGCTGTGTTCCTCGCCTGCAGGGTGCGTTGTGATGCGTCAGTCTTTGGAACAGTCAGATTCGTTCCGAAGTCAATGGATAACCATAAATATAAGTTGAGTGTAAGTAAGCCCGGATTAACATGATGTATCACTTGAGGAATCCGGGTTTCGTGACACCAGAGTTGAATGGTTGACATATGCATCAACGGATGTACAGTGCTTGCATGAAGTCAAAAGGAGCCCCTGTGACTGCCGCCCATCCCACTACGGATGAGAGCTTCCAGATTCGCTTTCGCTGGCAGTCAAACGAGCACATCTATTCGTTTCCCTGCGACGAACGGGGGAACGTCAACTTGGACCGTATCACCGATGCGGAACGTCGAAATTACCTGTTCGCCAGGATCGCGAGCCGCCACCAACGCGCGCATGTCGAAGTCATAGCGGCCACGCGGGGCAAATCAGGGAGTTCGCCTCGTGAATAGTTCATCTGCCGCCGTTTCCCCGGCTCATTCAGAAGTAGGCCGCGCGGAGATCCACCTTAGGCGAATCGAGATGCGTGGCTTTAGCCGAAGCGACGGCCTATATGAGATCGAAGGTCGCCTCAGCGACCGCAAGACGCACGCGTTCGTCCGGCCTGGCGATGGCCACACGGTGCCCGCCAACGTACCGATCCACGACATGGGCGTGCGTCTCGTTTTCGACGGGGACATGGTTGTTCGCTCAGTAGAGACATTCACGTTGAGCGCTCCGTACGCAGCTTGCCCAGAAGGTGGGCACGCTTTGAAAAGCCTGACTGGGCTGCGCATCGGTCGCGGTTGGAGTCAGGAAGTGCGCAGCCGCCTTGGCGGCGCGAGCAGTTGCACCCACCTGAGGGAACTCCTTCCTCCGATGGCCAGCGCAGCTCTGCAAGCCGTAGGTGGGCTCCTCCCAGGGAAGCCGCTTGAAGAGGTCGACGGCTCAGGCCGGCCGATCAAGATCGATAGCTGCTACGCCTATGCTGCCTCCGGCGAGGTAGTTCTTCACCGCTGGCCACAGTACCACCGGACCCCCACGAGCAATGAATAGGTAACGGCGCAAAGGGTGCCTTGCTAGCGCCGAGCCGGCAGCGTAGGTCCTGGCTGAAGCTTTGGCGCAGCAATTCGACAGACTCTTACTTGCGTGACGGCGCTCCGGCGGGGTGGGGCGGTTTGCCCCGCTCCTGGCAGCTTGGACGACGCGACGAGCGGCGTCGGCCGCGACGACTGCGCGCAATCCGGAGGGCACCGCTTCAGTGTCTAGGTGCCTTGGGGGGGGGGGGGGGGGGGGGGGGGCCCCGACTCCCCCGCAGAACACACTCCCACAAGGCCGAAGCGAACATAATCCTCTACTTGATTCAAAACTGGGTGACTT
>NZ_JASZYT010000011.1 GCF_030316765.1 Variovorax saccharolyticus | reverse complement strand
TGGTCCTGGCCGCGGAACTTGTAGTTGGTCGTGATCGCGACGTTGCCCGTGAGATTCGGCGCCGCTGCGGGTTCGGCTGCGGCTTGCGCGCTGGCGATCAGCGGCAGGGCGGCGAGCGCGCCAACAGCCAGGACCTGGACGGATTTACGGTGCATCATCGAGCGGACTCCTCGTGTTTTGAAAGTGGTTGGGAATCCTTGTCAAAGCAGGGAGCGTGCCAAAGCGCATCCTCTCCAGGAGGCAGGTTCCGGACCCGAAGCACTTGGTCACAATGAAGAACAAGAGATGGAACGCACCATCTTGGTGAAAGGGAGCGAAATGAGTCTGTCTTTGGTGCAGAGCCGCGCCTTGCTGGGCCTCGAAGCGGCGAATGTCACGGTTGAGGTGCATCTGGCCAACGGTTTGCCCAGCTTCACGCTGGTCGGCCTGGTCGATGTGGAGGTCCGGGAAGCCCGCGAGCGGGTTCGCTGCGCGATCCAGAACGCCGGGCTCGAATTCCCGAACAACAAGCGCATCACGGTCAATCTGGCGCCGGCCGACCTGCCGAAGGATTCCGGCCGCTTCGACCTGCCGATCGCGCTCGGCATCCTCGCCGCCAGCGGCCAGATCGAGGCCGACCGGCTGGCCGGCCACGAATTCGCGGGCGAACTCTCCTTGTCGGGGCAACTGCGTCCCGTGCGTGGTGCATTGGCGATGGCGCTGGCGCTGCACGTGCGCGGCATCGCCACCCGGCTGGTGCTGCCGGCCGAGAGCGCCCGGGAGGCCGCTCTGGTGCCGGGCGCCGAGGTCTATGGCGCCCGGCACCTGCTCGATGTGGTGCGGCAGTTCCTGCCGGACGGCGCCGTGCCGGGCGGCGAGGCCGGCGAGGCCGCCGGGGACGGCTGGGCGCGCGTGCTGGCGACGCCGCCCGGCGAAGCGGTGCAGCATCCCGACCTGGCCGACGTGAAGGGGCACGCGGGCGCCAAGCGGGCGCTGGAAATCGCCGCGGCTGGTGGCCACAGCCTGCTAATGGTCGGCCCGCCCGGCTCGGGCAAGTCGATGCTGGCCCATCGCTTCGCCGGGCTGCTGCCGGCGATGAGCGTCGACGAGGCGCTGGAGAGCGCGGCGGTCGCGAGCCTGGGCGGCCGCTTCGAGACGGCGCAATGGATGCGCCGCCCGACCGCCAGCCCGCACCACACGGCCAGCGCGGTGGCGATGGTGGGCGGCGGATCGCCGCCGCGGCCAGGGGAGATCTCGCTGGCCCACCATGGCGTGCTGTTCCTCGACGAGTTCCCCGAGTTCACGCGTTCGGCGCTGGAGGCGCTGCGCGAGCCGCTCGAGACCGGGACCATCACGATCTCGCGCGCCGCACGGCGCTCCGAGTTCCCGGCCCGCTTCCAGCTCATCGCGGCCATGAACCCCTGCCCTTGCGGCTGGCGCGGCTCGACCGCCAGGGCCTGCCGCTGCACCCCGGACCAGGTGACGCGCTACCAGGGCAAGCTCAGCGGCCCGCTGCTCGACCGCATCGACCTGCACATCGAGGTGCCCGGGGTATCGGCACAGCAACTGCTGCAGGCGCCCGCAGGCGAGGCCACCGGGACGATCCGGAGCCGGGCCGTGGCGGCGCGGGAGCGCGCCGTGGCCCGGCAGGGCAAGCCGAACCAGGGGCTGGAGGGCGGCGAGATCGACCGGCGCGCGATGCTGGAGCCGGCGGCGATGCAGTTCCTGCACACGGCGGCGGCGCGGCTGGGCTGGTCGGCACGCAGCACGCACCGGGCGCTCAAGGTGGCGCGGACCATCGCCGACCTGGCCGGCACCGAGGCGGTCGAAGCCGCGCAGGTGGCGGAGGCCATGCAGTACCGGCGGGCGCTGCAGGCGACGGATTGAATCGCGCCGCCCATTACATTTCTTAACACAGTGTTTCAAGACCGGGGGGCTTTTGCAGCGCGCGCAGGCTCCCGCTCCCGAAGAAAGCCGCCGCTTTCGTGAACAACGCCGCATCGCCGCGACCTGCCCCGCGGCGCTGCCGGCCATCTTGCTGCGCGCTCCCTAGAATCCGCCCGCCCTCGGCTCCGGTCGGCGGCATGTTTGTCACACATGAAGATTCAGGGAACAAAAAAATGGAACACAGTACCTTCAAGAAGCTGTCGGCCGAATTCATCGGCACGTTCTGGCTCGTTTTCGGAGGATGCGGCAGTGCAGTACTGGCTGCCGCCTTTCCAGGCCTGGGCATCGGCTTCGTCGGTGTCTCGCTGGCCTTCGGCCTCACGGTTCTGACCGGCGCCTATGCGCTCGGCCCGATCTCGGGCGGCCACTTCAATCCGGCGGTGTCGGTCGGCCTGGTGGTCGGCGGGCGTTTCCGCGCCGCCGAGCTGCCCGGCTACATCGTCGCGCAGGTGCTCGGCGCCATCGCCGCGGCCTTCGTGCTCTATGTGATCGCCACCGGCAAGGCCGGCGCCGAGATCGGCGGCTTCGCCACCAACGGCTTCGGCGAGCATTCGCCCGGTGGCTTCAACCTGGCGTCGGCACTGGTGACCGAGGTCGTGCTGACCGCGGTCTTCCTGATCGTCATCCTCGGCGCCACCGCCAAGCACAGCGCCGCGGGCTTCGGCGGGCTGGCGATCGGGCTGTGCCTGACGCTGATCCACCTGATCTCGACTCCCGTCACCAACACCTCGGTCAATCCGGCGCGCAGCACCGGGCCGGCGCTGTTCGGGCCGGCCATCGCGGTGGACCAGCTGTGGCTGTTCTGGGTGGCGCCGATCGCGGGCGCGATCATCGGTGCGTTGATCTACAGGCTGCTGCTGGCTTCGCCCGCCGCAACGGCTCGCGCCACGGCGCCGGCCCTCAACGCCGCCAACTGAAGCGGCGGCCCAGCCCGGGCACCCGGGCCCGTTAGAGTCGGGGCGGATGGGCACTCCCGTATCGCTTCCGCGCCCCGCTCCCTACGACCGCCGCCTCGTCGCCTGGCTCTCGGTCGGCCAGCTGATCACCTGGGGCAGCGTCTTCTACACCTTCGCACTGCTGCTGGAGCCGGTCGAGCGCGAACTCGGCCTGAGCCGGGCGCAAGCCTCGCTGGGCTTCAGCCTCGCACTGCTGGCCGAAGGCGCGATGGCCTGGACGGTGGGCCGCTGGATCGACCGCGGCCACGAGCGCGCCGTGATGACCGGCGGCTCGCTACTGATCGCCGCCGGTCTGCTGCTGCACAGCGTGGTGCACAGCGCGGCGGGCTTCTACACCGCCTGGCTGCTGCTCGGCGCGGCGCTCTCGGCCACGCTCTACACGCCGGCCTTCGCGGTCGTGACGCGCCGCTTTCCGAACGACTTCCGGCGCGCGATCATCACGCTGACCTTCCTCGGCGGGCTGGCCAGCACGGTCTTCATCCCGCTCGGCGCCTGGTTGATCGCGCAGCTCGGCTGGCGCCATGCGCTGTGGGTGCTGGCCGCGATCCACCTGCTCGTGTGCGCGCCGCTGCATGCATCGATCCTGCGGCAGGCGCCCAGGCGCAGCATCGTCGCGCCGGCCGCGGGCACGGCAGCCACGCAGCGGCCGGTCGGCCACTACCTGCGCAGCGCCCCCTTCCTGTTGATCGCGGTCTTCACCGTGCTGCTGATGGCGGTGACCGCGGCGCTGCCGCCGCACATGGTGAGCCTGCTGCGCGGCGCCGGGCTGTCGGAGACCTGGGCCATCGCGGTGCCGGCCGCGATCGGCATCGTGCAGGTGTTCGGCCGCGCCCTGCTCTATTTCTTCGAGCATCACTTCGATCTGCATCTGGCGAACCGGCTGATCCCCTGCCTGATCCCGATCGGCCTCGCGACCCTGCTGGCCGGCGCCGGCCATCCGTCGGCGGCGCTGGCCTTCGTGCTGTTCTACGGCATGGGCAACGGCATGCTCACGATCGTCAAGGGCACCGCGATCGCCCAGTACGTGAACCGCGAGCACGTGGCCACGCTCAACGGCGCGCTCGGCCTGCCAAGCGCAATCGCCCGCGCCCTCGCGCCGCTGATGCTGGGGCTGCTGTGGACGCCGGGCGAGGGCTACACCGCGGGACTGTGGGTCCTGCTGGCGGCCAGCCTGCTCGCCGTCCTGTCGCTGCTCGCCGCGCAACGCCATGGCCGGCGCAGCTAGGCCCTTTCGTGAAACACCGCGGAACCGGCTTTGCCGGGCCGCTGGTGTTGCCCCCGGCAGGGGGTGGGCGCCCGGACACGAAGTGCCGGGCAACCTGGGGGCGAGTCAAATAATCCCGCGGCCGGCCAGGTTGCGCATCAGCGCACCGATGCCGAAGGTCCAGCGCGGCGCCTGGTCGGCGTGCACCACGCGGTTGTGCAGCGCGCCGAGTTCGGGCGCCGAGATCGTCACCTGGTCGCCGACCACGTGGGTGAAGCCCTGGCCTGGGCCGTGGCGGTCCTGGGTCGGCGCGAACATGGTGCCGAGGAACAGCATCAGGCCATCCGGATAGGCATGGTGCGGGCCGATGGCCTGCGCCACCAGGTCGAGCGGATCGCGGCTGATCTGCGACAGCGAACTGGCGCCGTCGAGCGTGAAGCCCTCGGGGCCGAGCACCCGCAGCGCCACCGTGATGCGGCGCACGTCGTCGATGCCGAAGTGCGCGTCGAACAGGCGGATGAAGGGGCCGATCGAGCAGGATGCGTTGTTGTCCTTCGCCTTGCCCAGCAGCAGCGCGCTGCGGCCTTCGAAGTCGCGCAGGTTGACGTCGTTGCCCAAGGCGGCGCCCAGCGTGCGGCCGCGGCTGTCGACCGCCAGCACCACCTCGGGCTCGGGGTTGTTCCAGACCGAAGCCGAATGGATGCCGACGTCGGCGCCGGTGCCCACGGCAGCCAGCACCGGCGCCTTGGTGAAGATCTCGGCGTCGGGCCCGATGCCGACCTCGAGGTACTGCGACCAGGCGCCCTGCGCGATCAGCACCTCCTTGACCTTGGCCGCCTGCTCCGAGCCCGGCACGATGCCCGCGAGGTTGTCGCCCAGCACGTCGCTGAGCGCCGCGCGGACGGCGTCGGCCTTGGAGGCATCACCGCGTGCCTGCTCCTCGATCACGCGCTCGAGCAGGCTGGCGATGAAGGTCACGCCGCTGGCCTTCACGGCCTGCAGGTCGCAGGGCGCGAGCAGCCACGGATGCTGCCGGTCGCGGCGGTTCTCGTCGCTGTTGGCGAGCGCCTGTTCGAGCGAGGCGACGCGCTGCGTGCGCTCGTCGCGCAGAGCCTCGCGCACCGCGCCGACCGGGTCGTCGAGCTCCAGCAGCTGGCTGGCGGTGGCGGCCACGCGCGACAGGTCGTGCAGGCCGCCCTCGTGGACCGCGACCAGCACGGGTCCGACGTCGGGCAGCCAGAGGCGTCCGACCAGGGTGGCGCGCTCGGCATCGCGAGGCAGGGACTGGGCGGGCGTAAGGATCGAGGTCATGGGAGGTCTCCGAAGCGGGCCGGTGAGTCGGCCTCTGCATCGCGGATCCTAAGGGGTCTCAGCGCAGGCCGGCGTTCGGTCCCGCGGCCCGCAGCCGCGCCACGTCCTGCGCCAGCTCCCGCCACGGCGGTTCCTGCGGCGCGAAGCGGGCTCGCATGTAGCCGGCCAGCTCGACGATCTGCGCATCGTCCAGCGCCTCGCGAAAGGCCGGCATGAAGCCGATGTCGCGCGAAGCCGGCTCGCGCACGCCGTCGAGGATGGTGCGCAGCAGGTTGTCGGGCCGCGCGCTAGTGAGGTTGCTGTTGAGCGCCAGCGGCGTGTTGACCCCGAGCAGTGTCGGGCCGTCGCCGTCGTGGTGGCAGGCGGCGCAGGCACTGTCGAACATGCGCTGCGCGGGGCCGAGCAGCCGGCCCTGCTGCACCGCCGCCGTGGCGACCGCGCGCTGGGCCTGGATCTCGGCGGCCTGCGGCGTCGTCGCCGGGTTGAAGGACGCCAGATAGCTGGCCATGGCGCGGATGTCGGCGTCCGGCACCGCCGCCAGCTCGCGCACCACCTCGGCCATCGGGCCGCCGGCGATGCCATGCTGCTGCGCATGGCCGTGGCGCAGGTAGCCGTAGAGCGCCTCGGCGGTCCACGGCACCGCCGCGCCGGACAGCCCGGTCAGCGCGGGCGCCTCCCAGCCGTCGATCATGGCGCCCGACAGGAAGGCGCTGCCGCCCTGCTCCGCACCGAGCGCGTTGCGCGGCGTGTGGCAGGCGCCGCAGTGGCCGAGGCCGTTGACCAGATAGGCACCGCGGTTCCATTCGGCGCTCTGCAGCGCCACCGGCTGGTAGGGCTTCGGGTCATGGAACAAGGCGTTCCAGCCGGCCATCAGCGGACGCAGGCCGAACGGGAACTTGAGCTCGGCCGGCGGCGTCTGCGCGCGCACCGGCGGCAGCGACATGAAATAGGCATAGAGCGCCTGCAGGTCGTCGTCACTGGTCTTGGCGAAGGCGGTGTACGGAAAGGCCGGGTACAGGTGATGGCCGTCGCGCGAGATGCCCTCGCGCATCGCGCGCTGGAAGGCCGTGAAGGACCAGCGGCCGAGGCCGGTGTCCGCATCGGGCGTGAGGTTGGTGGTGTGGATGGTGCCGAAGGGCGTCTCCATCGCGCGGCCGCCGGCGTTGGGCGTGCCGCCCGGCGCGGTGTGGCAGACCGCGCAGTCGCCGAGCCGGGCGAGCACGCGCCCGCGCTCGACCGTGGCCTCGCTGTAGGCCGGCGCGCTGAAGCTCACCGGCGCGATCGCCGAGCGCCAGCCCGCGAGGCCCGCGACCACGCCGATGCCGCCGACGATCAGCGCCCCGGCGCCGGCCCAGAGGCCACGCCGCCTCGGCCATGGCGCGGTGGCGGGCAGCGCCTGCTTCGCCGCGACCGGCGCGGCTTCGGACCCGGCCGGCGCCGGCAGCGGATTCAGCGCCGCCCGCACCACCTCGGGCGTGAACGGCGGGGCCCGGAAGCGCACGCCGGTGGCATCGAAGATCGCATTGGCGATGGCGGCGGTGCCCGGCACCGAGGACGACTCGCCCGCGCCCAGCGGCGGCTCGCCGGGGCGCTGCATGTGCAGCACCTCGATCACCGGCACTTCGCGGAAGTTGATGATCGGGTAGCTGCCCCACTCGCGGCTGGCGACCACGCCCGAGGGCGGCACGCCGGGCAGCAGGTCGCCGCTCCCGGACGGGCGCTGCGGTGCGAAGCGCACCTGCTCCTTGAGCGCGCGGCTGGTGGTCTGCACCACGTTGCCGTGGATCTGGTGCTCGACACCGGCCGGGTTGACCATCAGCCCGGCGTCGTGTCCGACGACGACGCGGCGCACATGCACTTCGCCGGTCTTGCGGTTGACCTCGACGTCGGCCACCCAGGCCGACCAGGCGGCGCCGAAGCCCGGCCACTTGCTGTGCACGTAGCGCGCGTAGGCGAAGCCCTGGCCGAACAGGATGTCGCCGCCGGGGCCCAGGCCACCATCAGAGTTCTCCTGCGGCCCGGTGCGCATGCGCCAGCCGGCCTTCTGCGCGGTCTCCCGCACCAGCTCGGCGGCGCGCGGGTCGGGCAGATGGCGCAGCCGGAAGGCCACCGGGTCGACGCCCGCGGCGGTCGCGAGTTCGTCGACGTAGGACTCGTGCGCGAACGAACTCGGCAGCGCCGAGACCCCGCGCAGCCACGAGGCGCGCACGATCGGCGCCATGTCGTTGACCTTCACGCGCAGGTTGCCGTAGCCATAGGGCGGCCGCGCGGTGCGGTCGCCCATCTCGAAGGCCTGGGCCACCGGCTCGACGGTGCGCGTCAGCAGCAGCGCCAGCGTCGGCGCGCCGTTCGACGGATAGGAGGTCTCGAAGTCGTAGCCGGCCACGCCGCCCGCGCCGTCGAGCCCGCCGTTGATCTTCATCAGCTGCGCGGCGCCCTTGGGCTCCCACAGCTGCTCCTGCTCGCGCGTGAGCTGCACCCGCACCGGCGCGCCGACCGCGCGCGCCAGCAGCGCCGCGTCGGCCGCGACGTCGTCGGCGCCGTTGCGGCCGTAGCAGCCGGCCGCCTCCATGCGCACCACGTCGACCGCGATGTCGTCGAGGCCCATGAGCCTGGCGAGATCGGCGCGCAGCACGTGCGGGTTCTGCGAGCCGGCCCAGACCCTCAGTCCCATGCCCTCGCCCGGCTGCCAGTGCGCGAGCGCGCAGGAAGGCCCGATCGACGCATGCATCTGGTAGGGCCAGACGTAGGTGCGGGGCATCGGCTGCGCCGCCGCGGCCAGCGCCGCATCGACATCGCCTTCGTCGACCAGCAGGCGCTGCGTCGACGGGTTGGCGCTGATCGCGGCTTCGAGATCGTCGAGCGCGGGCAGGCCGGGCCAGGCCTTCCAGCGCACGCGCAGCTCGCGCAGCGCCTGTTCGGCATGCTCCTCGCGCTCGGCGACGATGCCGACGAAGTCCCGGATCACGACCACCGCGCGGATGCCGGGGATGTGCGCGATCGACGCCTCGTCGACCGACTCCAGCGTGTTGCCGATGTAGTCGCCGTGGTCGGCGCCCGCGTAGGGCGGCCGCACGACGCGGCCGTGCAGCATGCCGGGCAGCCGCATGTCGTGCACGAAGACCGTGTCGCCGGCGAGCTTGGCGGGGATGTCGACGCGCGGCTGCGAGCGGCCGACGATGCGGTAGTCGGCCGGGTCCTTGAGCCGCTGCCCGGCATCGAGTTGCAGCAGGGCACGGCCGCCCGCCACCAGTTCGCCGATGCCGATGCTGAAGGCCGGGTCGTCGCCGGCGTGGACCCGCCCCTCGCGCACCGTGAGCAGCGACTGCTGCACGCCGAAGTGCTCGGCCGCCTGCGCCAGCAGCCAGCCGCGCGCCTGCGCCGCCGCCAGCCGCAGCGGCGCCGCGTGGATCTGGATCGAAGCGCTGGCGATGGTCGCGCCCTGGTTGGGCGCGCGCGCGGTGT
The DNA here is from genome assembly GCF_030316765.1 of Variovorax saccharolyticus. Classification (GTDB taxonomy): domain Bacteria; phylum Pseudomonadota; class Gammaproteobacteria; order Burkholderiales; family Burkholderiaceae_C; genus Variovorax; species Variovorax saccharolyticus. The sequence goes on along the minus strand of NZ_JASZYT010000011.1, from coordinate 260,937 downwards.
CGCCGAGCACCATCCGGACCCGGGCCATCGGCACGTCGAGGTCTTCGGCCACGATCTGCGACAGCGCGGTCTGGATGCCGGTCCCCAGGTCGACGTGGCCGTTGAGCGCGGTCACGCTGCCGTCGTCCCAGACCGCGAGCAGGACCTCCGGGCCCTCCGCGGGATTGCCCGACACCAGCGCGGGCTGGCCCGGCGATGGCGGCGGCGCCGGCGGCGTCTCGCGCACGACGACGAGGACGCCGTCGGCCTGGAGGAAATCGCTGCGCGTGCGGGGCAGGTCGGCGCGGCGCGTCACGTGCCGGCGCCTTCCGCGATCCGCAGCGCCGCGCGCTGCACCGCGGCCAGGATCTCGATGTGGGTGCCGCAACGGCACAGGTTGCCCGACAGCTCGCTGCGGATGCGCGCCTCGCCCGGATTCGGCTCGCGCGCCAGCAGTGCCGCGGCCTGCATCACCATGCCGTTGAGGCAGTAGCCGCACTGCGCGGCCTGGGCGTCCTCGAAACCCTGCTGTACCGGGTGCCAGCAGTCGCGCGAGCCCAGTCCTTCGAGGGTCGTGATCTCGCGGCCCGCCACGCCATGGGCGGGGATCACGCAGGAGCGCGCCGCCACGCCGTCCACGTGCACCGTGCAGGCGCCGCACTGGCCGAGGCCGCATCCGTACTTGGGGCCGTTGAGGCCCAGGTCGTTGCGCAGCACATGCAGCAGCGAGGCCTCGTGCGACGCCGCGAGTTCGACGCTGCGACCGTTGACCTTCAGTGCGAACCCCGGCATCTCTTGCGGCGGCCTAGACGATGTCGCTCGACTGGATGCGCTTCACGCCCTTGGCCGCCATCTGCTTCCAGGCCGCCGCGAGCGAGCCGTTGAGGTCGATGGCGCGCGTGGCGTCCTCGATCACGTAGACCTCGAAGCCGGCCTTGCGCGCGTCCATCGCGGTCCAGGCAACGCAGAAGTCGGTGGCCAGCCCGGTGACGAACACGGTCTTGACGCCGCGCGCCTTGAGGTAGCCGGCCAGGCCGGTGGGGGTCTTGTGGTCGGCCTCCTCGAAGGCCGAATAGCTGTCCATGCCCTTGTGATAGCCCTTGCGGATGATCAGCTGCGCGGTCGGCAGCTTGAGCTCCTTGTGCAGGCCGGCGTCGTCGCTGCCCTGCACGCAGTGGTCGGGCCACAGCACCTGGTTGCCGTAGCTGAGCTTGGTGGTCTCGAAGGGCTTCTTGCCCGAATGGGTGCTGGCGAACGAGGCATGGCCCGGCGTGTGCCAGTCCTGCGTGACCACGATGTTGTCGAAGGCCTCGGCCAGCTTGTTGATGACCGGCACCACCTCGGCGCCGCCCTTGACCGGCAGCGTGCCGCCTTCGATGAAGCAGTTCTGCACATCGACCACGATCAGCGCCGCGTTGGCGGCCGGCTTGATCTTCGGGGCGGCGAACAGGGGCGCGGCGCCGAGCCCGAGCAGGCCGAGCGCGGCGGTGGATTTCAGGAGGGTTCTGCGGGTGTTGTGCATGCTGGAGGCTCCTCGGTTGATGAAATCAGACGCTCAGGTAGGCACGGCGCACTTCGTCGTTGGCCGCCAGTTCCGCCATCGATGCCTGGTAGCGGATCTGCCCCTTCTCGAGCACATAGGCCCGGTCGGACACCAGCTCGGCGAAGTGCATGTTCTGCTCCGACAGCAGGATGCTCACGCCCTGCGCCTTGAGCTCCAGGATCATGTTGGCCATCTGCTCGACGATCACCGGCGCCACGCCCTCGGAGGGTTCGTCGAGCAGCACCAGGTAGGGATTGCCCATCAGCGTGCGCGCCACGGTCAGCATCTGCTGCTCGCCGCCACTCATGCGGCCGCCCGGGCGGTTCGGCATCTCGCCGAGGTTCGGGAACAGCTTGAACAGGCGCTCGGGGGTCCACAGCGGCGCATCGGTGCCGTCGTTCCAGCGCCGGGCCGGCTGCTTGCCGACAGCGAGGTTCTCCATCACGCTGAGGTCGGTGAACACGCGCCGGTCCTCGGGCACGAAGCCCAGGCCCAGCCGGGCCGCCACATGCGGCTCGCTCTTCGAGATGTCGTGGCCGAGGAAGCGCACCGCGCCGCGGCGCTTGGCCAGCATGCCGATCAGCGCCTTGAGCGTGGTCGACTTGCCGGCGCCGTTGCGGCCCATCAGCGCCACCACTTCGCCACGCCGGACCTCGAGATCGACGTCGTAGAGGATCTGTGCCGCGCCGTACCAGGCGCACAGGGCCTTGGCTTCGAGCAAGGTCTCATGCGAACTCATGCGTGCTCCCCGACCGCCGCGTTCACCGCGGCGGCTTTCTCTGCGATCTTCTCGAAAGTCTTGCCGCTGCCGAAGTACACCTCCTGCACCTTCGGATGGTCTCGGATCTCGAGCGGCTTGCCCTGCGCGATCAGGCGCCCGCGGGCCAGCACGATCATGCGGTCGGCATAGGCGAACACCACGTCCATGCTGTGTTCGGTGAACAGCACCGCCATGCCGCGGTCGATCACGAGCTGCTTGGTCAGCGCCATCAGCGAGTTGCGCTCCTTGGGCGCCATGCCGGCGGTGGGTTCGTCCATCAGCAGCAGCTTCGGGCTGTTGGCCATCGCGATCGCGAGTTCGACGCGCTTGACGTCGCCATAGGCCAGCACGCTGCAGGGCCGGTCGGCCTGCGGCTTCATGCCGACCTGGTCGAGCAGCGACAGTGCCTCGTCGCGCTTGTGGTCGGCGGCGCGGCGCCAGGTCGAGAACAGCTTGTGGTCGTGCGAGAGCAAGGCCATCTGCACGTTCTCGGCCACGGTGAGCGAGGCGAAGGTCTCGGCGATCTGGAAGGTGCGTCCCACGCCCAGGCGCCAGATCTCGCGCGGCTTGCGATCCACGAGCTCCTGGCCGTCGAGCAGGATCGAGCCGCGGTCGGCCTTGAGCTGGCCGTTGACCATGTTGAAGGTGGTGGACTTGCCGGCCCCGTTGGGGCCGATCAGCGCCAGCAGTTCGCCGGCCGCGAGATCGAAGCTGATGCCGTCGACCGCCTTGACGCCGCCGAAGGACTTGCCCAGCTCGTTGACTTTCAACAGGCTCATGCTTTGACTTCCTTGAGATCGACCGCGTCGCCCGTGTGGCGGCGCCGGTCGAAGAGCTGCTTGGCGAAGCCCGCGATGCCCTGCGGGAACAGCAGCACCAGCAAGAGGATGATGCCGCCCAGCATCGCGCGCCAGTAGTCGGTGTTGCGCGCCACGGTGTCGTGCAGCCAGGTGAAGGTGACCGCGCCGACCACCGGGCCGGCCAGCGTCTGGATGCCGCCGAGCAGCACCATCACGAGGCCGTCGACCGACTTGCCGACGCTGAGCGATTCGGGCGAGATGCTGCCCTTCGAGAAAGCGTAGAGCGCACCGGCCAGGCCGGCCGCGGTGCCGGCGATCACGAACGCGGCCCACTGCATGCGCTTGACGTCGATGCCGATGGCGTCGGCACGCAGCTGCGAATCGCGGCCCGCGCGCAGCGCATAGCCGAAGGGCGAGAACAGCACGCGCCGCAGCCACCAGACGCCCAGCCCGACCAGGGCCAGCGTGACCCAGTAGTAGGCGCGCTTGTCGGCCAGCCAGTCGGAAGGCCAGACGCCGGTGAGGCCGTTGCTGCCGCCGGTGAAGCTGTCCCACTGGTAGGTGACGGCCCAGGTGATCTGCGCGAAGGCCAGGGTCAGCATCGCGAGGTACACGCCCGAGAGCCGCACCGCGAACCAGCCGTAGACGAAGGCGCCCGCCGCTGCCACCAGCGGCGCGACCACCAGCGCCAGTTCCATCGGCATGCCGCTGGAGCGCACCAGCAGCGCGGCGCCGTAGGCACCGAGCCCGAAGTAGGCCGCGTGGCCGAAGGAGTGCATGCCGGCCGGACCCATGATGAAGTGCAGGCTGGCCGCGAACAGCGCCGCGATCAGCAGGTCGATCAGCAGCACGGTGGTGTAGGGCGATCCGGCAGTGAGCAGGGGCATCGCGACCAGCACCAGGCCGAACAGGCCCACTGCAACCAGGTAGGTGCGGCCCGGACGGCGCAGCGGTTCTTCCTGCATGCCGACATAGCGGCTCGGTGCCTGCGGCTTGCCGAACAGGCCCCAGGGGCGCCAGACCAGCACCACGGCCATCACGAGGAAGTCGACCACCAGCGTGAGCTTGGAGAACGAGACCGGAATGCCGAAGACATCGACCACGCCGAGCCAGATGCAGATCGCCTTGATCTCGGCGATCAGCAGCGCGGCGGCGTAAGCGCCCGGGATCGAGCCCATGCCGCCGACCACCACCACCACGAAGGCGGCGCCGATGGTGTTGAGGTCCATCTCTAGCGTGGCGGGCTCGCGCGGCAGCTGCAGGGCGCCGCCGAGGCCCGCGAGCAGCGCGCCGAGCGCGAACACCGCGGTGAACAGCCAGGCCTGGTTGACGCCCAGCGCGCTGACCATCTCGCGGTCTTGCGTGGCGGCGCGCACCAGGGTGCCGAAGCGGGTGCGCGTGAGCAGCAGCCAGACCAGCCCGAGCACCACCGGCCCGACCACGATCAGGAACAGGTCATAGGAGGGGAACTGCCGGCCGAGGATCGTGACCGAGCCCGACAGGCCGGGCGCACGCGGGCCGAGCAGTTCGTCCGGACCCCAGAGCCACAGCACCGCGTCCTTGATGACCAGCACCAGCGCGAAGGTCGCCAGCAGCTGGAAGAGTTCGGGCGCCTTGTAGATGCGCCGCAGCAGCACCACCTCGATCAGGGCGCCGAGCACGCCGACCGCCAGCGCCGCCATCACCAGCGCCGGCCAGAAGCCGAAGCCGGTGCCCAGCCGGTCGACCAGCGTGTAGGCGACGTAGATGCCGACCATGAAGAACGAACCATGGGCGAAGTTCACGATGCGCGTGACGCCGAAGATCAGCGACAACCCGGCTGCCACGAGGAACAGCGAGGACGCGCTCGCCAGCCCGTTGAGCAGCTGGACGATGAAACCTGAGAAGCTCATGGCCCGTTCGTTCCTTGGCTTAGTCCGCAGCGCGGGACTTCTTGATCTCGGCAGCGGAAGGCTGGTACTTGGCGTCGGCGCCGTCGAGGTACACGTAGTCGACCATCACGCCCTTGCCGCCGTCGTTCTTGGTGCGGCCCACGAAGGCGCCCATAGTCGACTGGTTGTCCTCGGGGCGGTAGGTGATCTTGCCGAAGGGCGTGTCGACCTGCAGGCCCTTGAAGGCCGCGACCACCTTCTCTGTGTCGGTGCTCTTGGCCTTCGCGATGCCCGCGGCAGCCGACTTGATCATGCTGTAGCCGACCACCGAGCCCAGGCGCGGGTAGTCCTTGAACTTGGCCTGGTAGGCCTGCTCGAACTTCTTGTGATCGGCGGTCGTGATGCCGTACCAGGGGTAGCCGGTGACGATCCAGCCGTTGGGCGCCTCGTCCTTGAGCGGGTCCATGTACTCGGGCTCGCCGGTCAGCACGCTCACCACCTCGCGGTCCTTGAACAGGCCGCGGGTGTTGCCTTCGCGCACGAACTTCGACAGGTCGGCACCGAAGAGCACGTTGAAGATCGCGTCGGGCTTGGCATCAGCCAGTGCCTGCACCACGCTGCCGGCGTCGACCTTGCCCAGCGGCGTGGCCTGCTCGGCGACGAACTCCACGTCGGGCTGCGCGGCCTTGAGCAGCTGCTTGAAGGCGGCCACGGCCGACTGTCCGTACTCGTAGTTGGGGTAGACCACGGCCCAGCGCTTCTTCTTGAGCTTGGCCGCCTCGGGCACCAGCATCGCGGCCTGCATGTAGGTGCCGGGGCGCAGGCGCACGGTGTAGGCGTTGCCGCCCTGCCAGGTGAGCTTGTCGGTGAGCGGTTCGCCGGCCAGGAAGAAGAACTTCTTCTGCTTGGCGAAGTCGGCCACCGCCATGCCGGTGTTCGACAGGAAAGTACCGGCCAGGATGTCGACCTTCTCGCGCGACACGAGTTCCTCGGCCACGCGCACCGCGTCGCCCGGGTTGGCGTTGTCGTCGCGCGTGATCAGCTCGATCTTCCGGCCGTTGACGCCGCCGGCGGCATTGATCTCGTCGACCGCGAGTTCCATGCCCTTCTTGTAGGGCTCGAGGAAGGCGGGCTGCGCCTTGTAGCTGTTGATCTCGCCGATCTTGATCACGCCCTGCGCATGCGCGGGGACGAGTGCGGTGACGAGCGTGGCGACGGCGGCCGCGGTGAAGGCTAGGCGCATGGGATTCATGGGGACTCCTTGGGATCGAACAGAAAAAACTCGTTGGCGGCGGCGTTCAGCGCAGGCCGTCTTCGCCCTTGATCTCTGATGCCTGCAGGCCGCCGATGCGCGGCAGGGGACGGCCGCTGTCGGTGACCGCGACCGCGACCACGATCTCGTTGGCGCGCGGCGCGTCGGACACGCGGGCCTCGATGGCGTCGAAATGGCTGCGCACGAAGGCGGCGTCCTTGTGGCCCAGCGGCACGTCGATGGCGGTGCCGAGCGTGCCGCGCTTCTTGCTCGAGGGCACCAGCGCGGCGCCCTTCTCGACCTCCACCCGCAGCGGCGCGCCGAGCTTGGGATGCAGGATCGCGGCGGCATGCTCGAGCTCGCCGGCCTCGCCGACGATCGCGGCCTTGCCGTAGCTCTGCGCCTGGCCGGGCTCGATGCCGAGCGCGGCCACGGCCTTGCGGCCCAGCAGCGCGCCGAGCTCTTCACCGATGGCGATCAGCTCGTCGAGCGATTCGCTGTAGCGGCCGGCGTAGGGGTTGTCGATCACGGCGATCGCGACCGCACGGCGCGTCGGCGGATCGATGGCCTGGCCCATTTCCTTGCGGGTCTCGTCGACCTGGACGACGAGCTTGCGGATGTTTGCACTCATGGTTTGTTCCTTGTCTCTGGATGCGTTCGAGGCCTAGCGCAGGCCGTCCCATTTGCTGATGTTCTCGGCCCGCAAGCCGCCGACGCGATCATGCACGCGGTAGCCGGTGCTCATCGCGAGAATGAAGACGATCTCGTCGGCCGCCGGCGCGCCCGGCACGCGGACTTCGATGGCGTCGAACTGGCCGCGCACATAGCTGGCGTTGATGTTGGTCAGCGGCACGTCGAGCGCGGCGCCCGGCGGTCCGACCTTCTTGGTCGACGGCACGATCGACAGCGCGTTGCCGGGCTGGCCGGTCTTTTCTTCGGCCTGGCCCTTGCGATAGGCCTCGCGGTCGCCCTTCCAGCCGAGCAGCTCGCGCATTGCATAGCCGCCGGGCACGTGCCACAGCGCGCCGTGCTCGAGCTCGCCGGCGGCGCCGACGATCGCGCCCTTGCCGTAGGTGGCGATCTGCTCCACCGGAACGTCCATCGCGGCGCGCAGGCGATGCGCCATGTCGACGCCCACCGGATCGAGCAGCGCCATCATCGGCAGGATGTCGGGCTCGTAGCGGCCCGCGAAGGGATTGGTCAGCACCGCGCCGATGGCGCCCCGCACCAGCGGCGTTGCGGCGCGTGGCCCGAACTCGTGGTGGATGTGCTCGACATGGGTGAAGACGCGACGTATATCGATCATGAAAGGATGTCCTGCTTTTCGTTAAGCAAATACTGAACCAACTGCATCGGCGGCGATGCTGCCCGCGCTTTGCGGCGGCGCCGCCGGAAGCCCGGAGCTTAAGGGCTGCACGACCCGCCATTGCCCCTGGCAGACCAGCACCGCCGACCACACCAGTCCGAGGCGCTGCAGGGCCTCGGCGCGTTCGACGCCCGCATCCAGTGCGCACTGCACGACCGCGGGCGCCAGCAGGGCGACGTCGACCGTGACCGGGATGTCGCCGAGGTCGCTGTCGTCCTTGCATTCGCTCGCGGGGCGGCGCCGGATGCCGGCATCGTCGGCATCGACCGCATTGGCGATCACGGTGGCCGCGGCGTCGGCCTGGGCCGCGGTCGCGGCCAGCACCGTGACGCTGTCGGCGATGCCAAGGGAAAAGCTACGGCCGCGCCATCCGCTGGTGGCGACGCCGCGCACCGGATGCTCGGCACGAAGCTCGAACCGGCCGTCGGTGCTGAGCGGCCCGAGGTCGCGCAGGTCGAAGCGCGCGAGGTCGGCGAACAGCCCGACGCGCGCCGACTGCCCCGGCGCCAGGTGCAGCGCGATGTCGCCGCCGTTGTTGATCCAGGCGCGCTCGATGCCCGGGCGGTGGTAGCAGGCGATGAGTTCCTGCGCCACGGCGCCGGCGACCGCGGCCATCGGCGTGATGAAGCTCTGGCGGAACGGTGCGCAGGCCTCCCACATGCGGCGCGCGATCGGGCCCCGAAGCGCGCAGTCGGCGCCGACCGGCTGCCGCAGCAGGGGCAGCTCGGCCACCAGTTCCTCGAGCACCGCGCCGAAGCGCCGCCAGACATGCTCGTGCGCGACCGCGACCTCGACCGCATCGCCGTGGGCTTCGGCGATGAGGTCGATCGGGCCGTGGTTGAGGTGCCAGCGGCCGCCGTCGAGCGCCGTGCGTTGTGCGGACATGGAACTACCCCAGCATCGGTGGCTGGCCCAGCGGCCACGGGTTGGCCGCATCCATGCGCAGCCACTGGCGCGCGAGCGGCGCACCGTCGTCCTGCCAGGCGCCGCGCGCCAGCGCCTGCTCCAGCGAGAACACATGCTCCATGTGGCCACCGAGCGCGGCGTAGTCCTCGCGCCGCATGCTGAATTCGATCGGCGCGACGATGGCCGGCGTCGGCACCGTGCCGAAGCTGTTGTCGGGCATGCGCAGCACGTCGGCCATCACGGTGATGCCGCCGCCGGGCCAGACATAGGCCGGCGCGCCGCCGCAGGTCACGTTGACCAGCGCGCGCTTGATGGCCCGCGTGAGCAGCACCGGGTTCTCGGTCACGCCGGCGCGCAGGGAGCCGCCGGCGCCGCCGAGGAACAGCACGGTGCACAGCGAGGGCTCGCAGTTCTCGCCGATGCGCTCGACGATGCGGCGCACTTCGGCGGGCATCGGCTGCTCGACCGGCTGCAGCGCGTCGTCCAGCATGTACCACTGCGCGTGCTCGCCGGTGGTGGAGGTCATGAGCAGGCGCAGGCCCGGCCGCGCCACGCCCTCCTCCCAGCCCTCGATGATCGAGAGCGGATCGTCGATGTCGGTGCCGCCCCAGCCGTTGCCGGGATTCGCGACCTGGAAGTAGCGCCCCGGCGTCGACTTGCGCCCGCGCATCTGGATGCCCGAGGGCGCCATGTCGAGACAGCGCCCGGCCTGGTGCTCGGTCAGCACGCCGGTGATGTGGTCGTCGACCACCACCACCTCGTCGGCGTGGCCGAACAGCTGGCGCGCGAAGATGCCGACCGCCGCCGAGCCGCAGCCCACTCGCATGCGCTTTTCCTCGACGCCGTTGACGATCGGCGCGCGGCCGGCCTGGATCACCATGCTGGCGCCGCCATCGATCACGCACTCGACCGCCTTCTTGTTGCCCAGCAGTTGCATCAGCTCGCAGGTCATGCGGCCTTCTTTCTTGCTGCCGCCCGTGAGGTGATGCACGCCGCCCAGCGACAGCATCTGCGAGCCGTACTCGGCGGTGGTGACGTGGCCCACCACCTCGCCGCGGTAGCGCACGTTGGCCTGCTCGGCGCCGAGGAAGCGGTCGGTGTCGATCTTCACCTTGAAACTGCAGTAACTGAAGATACCTTCGGTCACCACGGTCACCATGTCGACGCCCTGGGCTTTCGAGGCCACGATGAAGGGCGCCGGCTTGTAGTCGGGGTAGGTGGTGGACGAGCCCACGCCGGTCACGAAGACCTCGTCAGCGAGAAGGAGATCTCCGCGCCAGTCGGCGTCGACAGTGGCAGCGGCATCTGCGGCCCCTTCGACCGCCTCGTCGGCGCCGCGGGCGAAGGGCACCAGCGCGGGCGATTCGCTGGCCAGTTCGCGCCGCAGCAGCACCACCGGGTCGACCCGCACCAGCACGCCGGCGCGATTGGCGTAGCGGTCGCAGGCACCGGTGCGGCCATCGGAGATCTGGCACAGCACGGGACAGGCATTGCACTCGACCTTGGCGGCATTCATGCGCTCGTTGCGCAGCGGCGCGCGGCCGGTGGCCTCGGGCAGTACCGGCATATCCATGCCGGGCAATCCGTCTGTCTTGGTGTGTTCGGTCATCGCGGGAAACCTCGTGGCAATCTTGTGAGGGAAGGCTTGGCGGAGTGCAACATCTGTGCCGGGACCCCGCCTGCAGCTTCACTTGTGCTGGAACTGACGTTTGTGTAGCATTCCCTACACTTTCATGTGGTGAACACTACATTTCCTGGATCAATGTAGCAAACGGGCCCGATGCTTGCAATGGTGTTTCCTCCCGCATCGCCGACAATTGGTGCATCCCTTTTTCGTTCATAACCATTCCTGACCCTTATGAGTGCATTCAGCGAAGAACGCGTGCTGAGCGTCCACCACTGGACCGACCGCCTGTTCACCTTCACCACCACCCGCGATCCGGCCCTGCGCTTCTCGAACGGCCACTTCACGATGATCGGCCTGAAGGTCAACAACAAGCCCCTGCTGCGGGCCTACAGCATCGTCAGCCCCAATTACGAGGAACACCTGGAGTTCCTCAGCATCAAGGTCGAGGAAGGCCCCCTGACCTCGAAGCTGCAGCACATCCAGGTCGGCGACACGATCATCGTGGGCCGCAAGCCCACCGGCACGCTGCTGATCGACTACACGCTGCCGGGCAAGCGGCTGTACCTGTTCGGCACCGGCACGGGTCTGGCGCCGTTCATGAGCATCATTCGCGACCCCGACACCTACGAGAAGTTCGAGCAGGTGATCCTGGTGCACGGCGTGCGCCAGATCGACGAGCTGGCCTACCACGACCTGGTCACCGACCACCTGCCCAAGCACGAGATCCTCGGCGAGATGATCGAGAAGCAGCTGCTCTACTACCCGACCGTGACGCGCGAGGAGTTCCGCAACATGGGCCGCATCACCGAGCTGATCGAGAGCAACAAGCTCACCGACGACCTCGGCCTGCCGCCGCTCAATGCCGCCGAAGACCGCGTGATGCTGTGCGGCAGCCCGGGCCTGCTGGTCGACCTGAAGCACATCCTCGAGGCGCGCGGCTTCAAGGAAGGCAACACGTCGACGCCGGGCGACTTCGTCGTCGAACGCGCCTTCGCTGAAAAGTAGGCGGCAAGCCGCGATGGCCGAGCCCAAGGCAGCCGCGCGCAGGAGCGCGCCCAAGCCCGCCACGCGCCGCACCGGCGTGCGCGAGGCGGCGGCGCAGGCCACGCGCGAGAGCATCCTGCGCGCGGCCACCAAGGTGTTCGCGAAGTACGGCTACGACGGCGGCAGCGTCGAGAAGATCTCGAAGGCCGCGAAGTCGTACGACCGCATGATCTACTACTACTTCGGCAGCAAGGAAGGCCTGTTCATCGCGGTGCTCGAAGGCATCTACCGGCGCATGGACGACGCCGAGGCCGCACTCGACCTCGACGCCACGCGGCCGGTCGAATCGCTGACCGCGCTGATCCGCTTCGTGCTCGGCTACTACCGCAAGAACCCCGAGTTCGTCACGCTGCTCAACACCGAGAACCTGCACAAGGGCCGGCACATCGCGAAGTCGCTGCGGGCCCGCGAATATTCGTCGCGGGCGATATCGATCATCAGCGAGATCGTCGCCGCGGGCGTCGCCCAGGGGCTGTTCCGCGAGGGCGTCGCGCCGCGCGACCTCTACCTGCTGATCGCGTCGACCGGCTACTTCTATACATCGAACCGGCACACACTGACCGCGTTCCTGGGCGAGCCCCTGGAGTCGACGGAGGCGGTCGCGCACTGGGAAGATTTCGTCATCGAGACCGTGCTGCGCACGGTCGATGCGGGCGCTTCCGACGAAGACACTACACAACCCCACGAGGTCAAGAAATGGCAGAAGTCGCAACCGGCGCCAAGTCGGGCAAGGTCGTCATCCGGAACATAGGCCTGCTGCTCTCGGGCGACATCGACAAGCCCATCCTGGACGCCGACACCATCGTCGTCAACGACGGGCTGATCGTCGCGGTCGGCAAGGAGAAGGACTGCGACCTCGAAGGCGCGAAGACCGTCATCGACTGCAAGAAGACCTGTGTCGCGCCGGGCCTGATCGACAGCCACGTGCACCCGGTCGCAGGCGACTGGACGCCGCGCCAGAGCCAGCTCAACTGGATCGAGTCGAGCATGAACGGCGGCGTCACCACCATGATCTCCGCCGGCGAAGTGCACTACCCCGGCCGGCCCAAGGACATCGTGGGCCTGAAGGCGCTGGCCATCACGGCGCAGCGCGCCTTCGACGCCTTCCGCCCGGGTGGCGTCAAGGTGCTGGCCGGCGCGCCGGTGATCGAGAAGGGCATGGTCGAGAGCGACTTCAAGGAGCTCGCGGAAGCCGGCGTGGGCCTGCTCGGAGAGGTGGGCCTGGGGACGGTGAAGGCCGGCTACGAGGCCAAGGAGATGGTTGCCTGGGCGCGCAAGTACGGCATCCAGAGCACCATCCACACCGGCGGACCGTCGGTGCCGGGCTCGGGCTACATCGACAAGGACACGGTGCTGGAGGCCGACGCCGACATCATCGGCCACATCAACGGCGGCCATACCTCGCTGCCGGAGGCGCATGTGTGCGAGCTGTGCGAGAAGAGCACGCGCGGCATCGAGATCGTGCACAACGGCAACGAGCGCACCGCCGTCGCGGCGGCCAGGGCGGCGATCGAGCTGAAGTGCCCGCACCGGGTGATCCTCGGCACCGACGGGCCTGCAGGCTCGGGCGTGCAGCCGCTCGGCATCCTGCGGATGGTGTCGCTGCTGTCGTCGTTCGCGAACATCCCGGCCGAGTCGGTCTTCTGCTTTGCGACCGGCAACACGGCGCGCATGCGCAACCTGAACTGCGGGCTGATCGAGCCGGGCCGCGATGCGGACTTCGTGTTCATGGACCGCGCCCAGCACACCTCGGGCAAGACCCTGCTGGAGAGCGTGCAGCTCGGCGACATCCCGGGCGTCGGGATGGTCATGATCGACGGCATCGTGCGCTGCGGGCGAAGCCGCAACACGCCGCCGGCGACCGAAGTGCCGGTGGTGGTGTCCGGCGCGCACTGAGCGCGCGGGCTCCGCGTCAGCGCGCCGAACCGAACACCAGGAAGCGCGCCGTCAGGAAGTTGACCATCAACCCGGCGATGCTGCCGAAGCCGACGCCCAGCGCCGGCGCCAGCGGGCCTTCGAGCCAGTGCAGGGTCAGCACATAGGTCAGGTAGTTGACCAGCGCCCCGGCCAGCATGGTCAGCAGATAGCGCAGGTATTCGCGCGCGATCGACCCGCCCGAGCGGCGCCCGGCGAAGGTGTAGACCCGGTTCAGCGCCCAGGTGACGGTCGCCGCGGCCAGGAACGAGACCACCCGCCCGCCATACCAGCCGAGCGCCGGCGCCACCAGGTAGAGCACGCCGAGGTCGACGCAGAAGCCGATCGTGCCGACCACCGCGAACGACAGGAACTCTCTTCCGATCTTCACGGCTCGCCGTGGGATCGCACGCCGGGGATGGCCAGGTAGCACAGCCGCTTGGCCTCCTGGCGGCCGATGGTCACGGTGTGCAGCACCACGCCGCAGACGAAGGACAGCATCGCGATCAGCATCAAGCCGGTGGCCAGCACCGCGGTCGGCAGCCGCGGCACCAGGCCGGTGTCCAGGTAGGTGACGATCAGCGGCTCCGCAAGGATCAGCGACACCAGCACCAGCAAGCCCGCGATGCCCGAGAAGAACTGCAGCGGCCGCTCGCTCACGAACAGCTTGCAGATCGTCTTGAGGATGCGCCAGCCGTCGCGGTAGGTCGACAGCTTGCTCTCCGAACCCTCCGGCCGCGAGCGGTACGGCACCGGCACCTCGGCGAAGGGCATGCGGAGTTCGAGCGCGTGTACGGTCAGTTCGGTCTCGATCTCGAAGCCCTCCGACACGGCCGGAAAGGACTTCGCATAGCGCCGGGAGAACACCCGGTAGCCGGACAGCATGTCGCTCAGGTGGCCGCCGAAGAGCTTGGCCACGGCCCCGGTCAGCAGCGCGTTGCCGAAGCGGTGGCCGCGCCGGTAGGTCTGCTGGTCGGCGCCGTCGTCCACGCGCGATCCCACCACCATGTCGAGGTTGCCCTCGACCAAAAGGCCGATCAGGCGCCGCACTTCGCCGACGTCGTAGGTGGCGTCGCCGTCGACCATCACGTAGACATCGGCCTCGACGTCCGCGAACATGCGCCGCGCCACATTGCCCTTGCCGCGCAGTGCGACGTGGGTCACGGTCGCACCGGCAGCCCGCGCCACGGCCGCGGTGTCGTCGGTCGAGTTGTTGTCGAAGACGTGGATCTCGGCCTCGGGCAAGGCCGCGCGGAACTCCTCCACCACCTGCGTGATGGCGAGTGCCTCGTTGAAGCACGGGATCACGGCGGCGATGCGCAAGGGGCGGGGGTCAGGGCTGCGTTCGTTCATTCTTGGGAGGCAGGATACGGTACGCCTTGGCGCCTGCTTTGTCGTACATCAGGGCGAAATGGTCAAGAAAGCCCGGCTGCGACTCGAGCATCGGCACCGCGCTGGCACCCACCGCGATCGCCTCGAAGCCCAGGCCGCGCAGCTTGCGCGCGAATTCCGCCGGCGGCAGCACGATGAAGTCGGAGTAGCGCCAGGGCCCGATCGCATCGCCCCATACCGGCGCCGGTCCGTAGTAGATGGTTTCGCTGAGCGCGATCTGGTAGACCCGGCCGGTCGTCACGTGCTCGCGCAGGTAGTTCATGACCGCATAGCCGGGCACCTGCGCCTCGAGGAAGGCGGTGCGCTCGGCCGGCGTGGTCGCGATCGCCGCGACGCTGCGCCGCGCCATGTAGAAGGAGCCGCCGACCCCGATCGCCACCACCAGCACGCCCAGCCAGCGTCCGCCGCGGTCGAGCGCGCCGCTCTGGTTCCAGCCCGGCAGCACGCGGCGCAGCCAGTCCGCCAGGCCGCCCAGCAGCGCCTGCCAACCCACCACCGAGACCAGTGCGATCAGGGGCACCGAGGCCGCCAGGTAGCGCGGATAGCGCGAGGTCAGCGCCCAGACGAACAGCGAATAGACGCTGAAGACCGTCGCCGCGCGCACCGCGGCCGACCGCTTCCAGGCCAGAGCGAACGGCGCGAACAGCACGCCCCAGAGAAAGCCGTTGGGCCATCCGGCATGCGCTCTCACATCGTCGAACTGGTTTTTGTAGTCGGCCGCGTTCCAGTTGGTGAAGCCGAACAGGCGGGCGCCGATCGGGTTGAACGGATCGCCGGTGGTGATGGCGTTGCGTGCATACCAGTAGATGCAGGGCAGCAGGAAGCACAGGAGCGCCACGCCCCAGACCTTGAGCCTGCGCTCGCGACGCACCACGAACAGCGCCACCAGCGGCAGCACGGTCAGCGCCTGGTACTTGGAGCCCGCCGCGACGCCGAGGAAGAAAGCCGCGAGCGCCAGCCAGCGCGGCCCGCGCGCCTTGTCGACGGACTGGCCGGACGGGCCGGGCTCTTCGGACTCGCGCCACCACCACAGGGCGGTGCAGGCGGCCAGCACGAAGAGCGCGACGCTGATGTCGATCAGCGCGCTCTCGAAGTCGGCGATCCCGAGCCAGACAGCGGCGGCGATGAGACCGGTGAGCCGGCTCGCATGCTGCACGCCGAGCCGGTAGACCATCCACACCGACAGCCAGCCCGCCAGCCCACTCAGCAGGTGCGGCAGCACGTCGTCGCCGAGCAGCAGCGCGCCGGCATGGATCAGGTTGTAGTTGTAGGGGAACCAGGGATAGCGCAGCCACTCGTGGACGCCGAGCCGGCCGCTCTGCGCCACTTCGCGCGCATAGGGCAGGTGGTACATCAACTCGTCGAAGACGGCCGGCGGCGCCAGCGGCTCGACCAGCGCCGGCAGCGCGGTCAGCACCAGCACCGCGACGGCCAGCTTCTCGACGAAACTGAAGGGCGCCGCGGCTCGCTCGCGCGACCGCAGTTCGCGCAGCCAGGCCGGCGCCTGCAGCGCGGCCGCCAGCAGGCCGAGCGCGACCGCGCCGATCACCGTGGCCCGGCCGAACAGCCCGGCGATCGCGATCGCCTGGAAGATGCAGACGAAAAGACCGAGGCCGGCCGCGGCGGCCATGGCGGTCTCCAGGCTCCGGTCGCGGCGCGGCGGCATGCCGATGCGCGACAGCAGCGCCCGGCCGAAACCCCAGCAAGCGACCGCGAAGACCGCTGCCGCCGCATAGTGGGCGACCCCGAACATCAGCTTCTGAATAGGAACTCCCGCTCGCCGCGCCTACTGGCCACGGCCTGTTGGTATCAAAGATTCGGCGCCAGCAAGCGCTCGAGATCCGCCTCGCTCTCCTGGCGGCGCGCCGCCTGGTCCTGCAACTGGTCGTGCCCGATCTTGCCGACGTTGAAGTAGGTCGCCTCGGGGTGGCTCAGGTAGAAGCCGCTCACGCTGGCGGCGGGCATCATAGCGAGGCTGTCGGTCAGCGTCATCCCGATGTCCGCGCAGTTCAGCAGGTCGAACATCGGCCGCTTCACGCTGTGGTCCGGGCAGGCCGGGTAGCCGGGCGCCGGCCGGATGCCGCGGTACTTCTCGCCGATCATGTCCTCGTTGCTGAGGGCTTCGTCGGCCGCATAGCCCCAGAGGTCGGCGCGCACGCGATGGTGCAGCGCCTCGGCGAAGGCTTCGGCCAGGCGGTCGGCCAGGGCCTTCAGCATGATCGCCGAGTAGTCGTCGAGGTCGTCGATGAAGTACTTCTCCTTCTTCTCGACGCCGAGGCCGGCGGTGACCGCGAACATGCCCACGTAGTCCTTCACGCCGCTGTCGCGCGGCGCCACGAAGTCGGCCAGGCAGCGGCTCGGCCGCATGACGCCCTCGATCGCCTGCTTCTCGGTCTGCTGGCGCATGCCGTACCAGGTCAGCGCGACCTCGCTGCGCGACTCGTCGGTGTAGAGCGCGATGTCGTCGTCGTCGACCGTGTTGGCCGGCCAGAAGCCGATCACGCCGCTGGCGGTGAGCCAGCGCCCCTCGATCAGGCGCTTGAGCATGCGTTGGCCATCGGCGTACACGCGCACCGCCTCGGTCCCGACGATCTCGTCCTTGAGGATCGCGGGGAACGGCCCCGCCAGGTCCCAGGTCTGGAAGAACGGGCCCCAGTCGATGTACTTCGCGAGTTCCGTCAGGTCGAAGTTCCTGAACACGCGCCGGCCGATGAACTTGGGCACCGGCGGCAGGTAGTCCGACCAGGAAATCGGCGTCTTGTTGGCGCGCGCCTTGGCCAGCGGCCACAGCGGCGTCTGCTTCTTGTTGGCGTGCTGGTGGCGCACCTTGTCGTAGTCGGCGTTGATCTCGTCGATGTAGCTCGCCGCCTGCTCCGACAGCAGCGACTGCGCCACGCTCACGCTGCGCGAGGCATCGGGCACGTAGACCACCGGGCCTTCGTAGTGCGGCGCGATCTTGACGGCCGTGTGCACGCGGCTGGTGGTGGCGCCGCCGATCAGGAGCGGGATCTTCTTGATCCGGAAGTGCTCGTCCTTCTGCATCTCGCCGGCCACGTACTGCATCTCCTCGAGGCTGGGCGTGATCAGGCCCGAGAGGCCGACGATGTCGGCGCCCTCGACCTTGGCGCGCGCCAGGATCTCGTGGCAGGGCACCATCACGCCCATGTTCACGACCTCGAAGTTGTTGCACTGGAGCACCACCGTGACGATGTTCTTGCCGATGTCGTGGACGTCGCCCTTGACCGTGGCGATGACGATCTTGCCCTTGGTGCGGACGTCGCGGCCGGCGGCCTCGTCCTGGCGCTTTTCTTCCTCGATGTAGGGGATCAGGTGGGCCACCGCGGACTTCATCACGCGGGCTGACTTCACCACCTGCGGCAGGAACATCTTGCCCTGGCCGAACAGGTCGCCGACGATGTTCATGCCGGCCATCAGCGGGCCTTCGATCACATGCAGCGGACGCCCGCCGGTGGCCAGGATCTGCTGGTAGGCCTCTTCCGTGTCTTCCACGATGAAGTCGGTGATGCCGTGCACCATCGCATGCGACAGCCGCTGGTTCACGTGCACCGGGTGCTCGGCCGTGCCGCGCCATTCGAGCTTCTTGCTCTCGTCCTTGGCACCGCTCTTGGCGGTCTCGGCGACTTCCACCAGGCGCTCGCCGGCGTCGGGGCGGCGGTTCAGCACCACGTCTTCCACGCGCTCGCGCAGCTCGGGCTCGAGGTCGTCGTAGACGCCGACCATGCCGGCGTTGACGATGCCCATGTCCATGCCGGCCTTGATCGCGTGGTACAGGAAGACGGTGTGGATCGCCTCGCGCACCGGGTCGTTGCCGCGGAAGCTGAAGCTGACGTTCGACACCCCGCCCGACACCTTGGCGCCCGGCAGGTTCTGCTTGATCCAGCGCACCGCGTTGATGAAGTCGACCGCGTAGTTGTTGTGCTCCTCGATGCCGGTGGCGATCGCGAAGATGTTCGGGTCGAAGATGATGTCCTCGGGCGGGAAGCCGATCTCGTCGACCAGGATGCGGTAGGCGCGCTCGCAGATCTCGATCTTGCGCTCGTAGGTGTCGGCCTGGCCCTTCTCGTCGAAGGCCATGACCACCGCGGCCGCACCGTAGCGGCGCAGCAGGCGGGCCTGGTGGCGGAACTGGTCCTCGCCCTCCTTCATGCTGATCGAGTTGACGATGCCCTTGCCCTGGATGCAGCGCAGGCCGGCCTCGATGACGTCCCACTTCGAGCTGTCGACCATGATCGGCACGCGGGCGATGTCGGGCTCGCTGGCGATCAGGTTCAGGAAGCGCACCATCGCGGCCTTGCTGTCGAGCATGGCCTCGTCCATGTTGATGTCGATGACCTGGGCGCCGTTCTCGACCTGCTGGCGCGCCACCGCCAGCGCTTCCTCGAACTGGCCGTTGAGGATCATGCGGGCGAAGGCCTTGGAGCCGGTGACGTTGGTGCGTTCGCCGATGTTGACGAACAGGGCGCCCTCGCCGATCAGCACCGGCTCGAGGCCGGACAACTTCATCGGGGGCGGATTCGGGGATGCGGGCGTATCGGTTGGCATGGGCTCACCTGTGGATGCGGGGTCAGGCGAGCGTCGTTGCACTCCAGTGGCTGGAAGCCCAAGCCTGACGCGGCCGGCCTGAAGGCCGGCGGCGCTGCAACGCTCCTTGGGAGCCGCGGATTTTACGCCGGCTGGGCGACGGCGGCGGCCGATGCGGGCAAGCCGAAGACGGCGTCGAAGGCCCAATTGAATACGAAGGTGTAGACCAGGAAGAAAACCACCAGGCCGAGGTCCATCACCAGCGCCTCCCAGAGGCTCACCCCGAGCCACCAGGCGAAGACCGGCACCAGGAAGGCGATCAGCCCGCCTTCGAAGCCGATCGCATGGGCGACCCGGCGGCGCAGGCTGCGCCCGCGCACCGCCTGGCGGGACTCCCAGCGCTCGAACAAGGCATTGAAGCTGAGGTTCCAGAGCACCGCGATGACCGAGGCGATGACCGCCAGCACGCCCGAATGTCCGAGCCCCTGGCCCGACATCAGTGCCAGCCCCGCGCTGGCGGCCACAATGGCGATGCCCTCGTAGAGGCTGATGTAGACGACGCGGCGCTTGAGCCCTTGCATGAAATCGATCCTGTGTTGGTTGGCGTGGAACCGGACTTTATGTGTGCCAGGCTGATATATAAAGTTATCTTCTTTCAGAAAAATTGATAGATTGAGGCCGTCATGAGCTTTTCCAGTGACAGCGTGGCTGTTTTCCTCGCGGTCATCGACCACGGCTCCTTCTCGGCGGCGGCCAGGGCCCTGGGCCGGGTGCCCTCGGCCATCAGCATGGCGATCGCCAACCTGGAGGCCGAGCTCGACCTCTCGCTGTTCGACCGCGGCGGCCGGGAGCCGCAGCCCACCGCCGCGGCGCGTTCGCTGGAACCGCAGGCGAGGCTGCTGGCGGCGCAGCTCAGGCAGCTTCAGGTGCAGGCGCTGGCACTGACCCAGGGCCTGGAGAACCGCCTGACGCTGGCCATCGCGCCCGAATTGCTGGCCGCGCCCTGGAGCGGCCCGCTGGCCGCCCTGGCGGCCGAGTACCCGCTGCTGGAGGTCGAGGTGCTGGCCGCGCCGCAGGCCGACGCGCTGGCGCTGCTGCACAGCGGCCGGGCCCACCTGGCGCTGGTCTTCGAGCGCCCGAGCCTGGACGGGCGGGAGGGTTTCCAGGAGGTGGCCAGCGACACCATGGTGGCCGTGATGGCGCCCGACCATCCGGTGCTGGCCGCGGCCGGCGGACGGCTGCGCGAAGAGCACCTGACGACCACGCGGCAGATCGTGGTCGCCGGGCGCGACCTCGCCACCAGCGACCCGCGCTTCGTCTTCGCGCGGCACGTCTGGCGGACCGACAACGCGCTGGCCGCGCTGAGCCTGATCACCGCCGGCCTGGGCTGGGGCTGGCTGCCGCGCAACTTCGCGCGGCCGCACGTGGCGACCGGCGCGCTGGTCGAGATCCCGTTCGAGAACCTGTCGAACGGGCTGGACCTGTGGGTCGACGTGGTGTGGTCGCGCGAGCGGCCGCTGGGCCTGGGCGCCCAGCGCTTCGTGGCGCTGATCGCCCGCAAGAAGGAGTGACCTGGCGCGGAGGCGGCGCTCAGTGCCGGTCGCCGCCGCGCCCGCCTCCGTGGCCTCCGCCATGGCCGCCGCCGTGGCCACCGCCTTGGTTGCCTTGGCCGCCACCGCCACCGCCGCCATGGCCGCGGTCGTGTCCGCCGCCTCCGCCCTGGCCGCGGTCATGTCCGCCATCGCCGCGCCCACCGCGCTGGCCGCCGTCACCGCGCCCGCCGCCCTGCCCCGGCGGCCTGCCGCCGGTCTGGAAGCCCTGGCCGGGCGGGCGCGCATCCGGCGGCCGTGGGCCGCCGCCGTGCGGCGGCCGCACGTTTTGGGGCGGCGGAGGCCGGAAGCCCGGTGACGGCGGCGGCCGGAAGCCGGGAGACGACGGCGGTCCGAAGCCCGGCGCCGAGGGCGGCCGGAAGCCCGGCGGATGCGGCGCGTAGCCCGGCCAGGGATTGGGCCGCCAGCCCGGGACCGGCGGCGGCGGCGGGCGCCAGCCGGGCACCGGCGGCGGCGGCGGGCGGCCACCCCACCAGCGCGACTGGCCGTACCAGGGGCGGTCGCGGTAGTAGTTCGACCAGTAGTTGCCGATCGCGAAGGTCACGAGCGGCACGCCGATCACCGCGCCGTAGGTGGCGAGCGGCACCCTTTCCTCCTGGTAGGCGTACTCGAGGCTCGCCGCATAGGACCAGCCCCGCAGGCCGTCGGGCAGCACCACGTCGCACCAGCCGTAGCCGGCGGTGCAGCCCATCACCTGCAGCGGTTGTCCGGGCGCCAGCGAGGCCACCAGCGGATAGGTGTCGCCGGGACCGGCGCGAAGATTGACCGGACCGCGGGTGAATGCCTGCTGGGCCGTGGCCGCCAGCGGCAGCATCAGCGCCATCGCGCCGAGGCCGCACCAGCGCATAGCCTTGTTGTTCATGGAGATTTCCTTTGCAGTCCAGGGTAGGGGCCTTCGGCGGGCTGTCAATCAGCGGGCGCCTTCAGCAAAGAACGCTTCAGCGCGCGCGTTCGCGCACGCCAGGAACGTTTGGAGAGCTTCTTCATCCCGGCTTCACATGCGCCGGGATGGGGCCATCAGGCCGCTTCGCTGTAGAAGGCGGCGCGATGCAGGCTGCGGCCGGGCAGCGGCGCGACCGCCTGGCCGATCGCCGCGATGTGCTCGGGCGTCGTGCCGCAGCAGCCGCCGACGATGTTGACCAGCCCTTCGGCGGCGAACTCGTGCAGCAGGCGCGAAGTGACGTCGGGCGTCTCGTCGAAGCCGGTCTCGCTCATCGGGTTGGGCAGGCCGGCGTTGGGATAGCAGCTGATGAAGGTGTCGTCGGCGACGCGCGCCAGTTCCTGGATGTAGGGCCGCATCAGCGCGGCGCCCAGCGCGCAATTCAGGCCGATGGCCAGCGGCCGCGCGTGGCGCACGCTGTGCCAGAAGGCGGTCACGGTCTGGCCGCTCAGGATGCGGCCCGAGGCGTCGGTCACGGTGCCGCTGATGATCAGCGGCAGCCGCTCGCCGCTGGCCTCGAAGTACTCGTCGACCGCGAACAGCGCGGCCTTGGCGTTCAGCGTGTCGAAGATGGTCTCGACCAGCAGCACGTCGGCCCCGCCTTCGACCAGCGCCTCGACCTGCTCGTAGTACGAGGCGCGCAATTCCTCGAAGCTCACGTTGCGCGCGCCGGGGTCGTTGACGTCGGGGCTGATGCTGGCGGTCTTGGGCGTCGGGCCGAGCGCGCCGGCCACGAAGCGGGGCTTGTCGGGCGTGCTGAACTTGTCGCAGGCGGCCCGCGCGATCCGGGCCGATTCGAGGTTCATCTCGCGCGCCAGGTCGGCCATCTTGTAGTCCTCCTGCGCGATCCGGGTGGCGCCGAAGGTGTTGGTCTCGACCAGGTCGGCGCCGGCTGCGAGATAGCCCTCGTGGATGTCGCGGATGACATCGGGCCGGGTCAGCGAGAGCAGTTCGTTGTTGCCCTTGACGTCGCGCGGGAAGTCCTTGAAGCGCTCGCCGCGGTACTGTTCCTCGCTCAGCCTGAAGCGCTGGATCATCGTGCCCATGGCGCCATCGAGGATGGCGATGCGTTGCGCCAGGATGGCGGGAAGTTGCTGGGCGCGGGTGTAGACGACGGGCTTCATGCGCCGATTGTAGAAAGCGGCGCGGGCCCTCGGCGGCGGCGGGTCTTGTCGCCGCGCCGACTTTCAGTGGCCGCCGAGGATCTCGCCCAGCGCACCCAGGAAGCGCGCGTTGTCCTCGGCGGTGCCGATCGACACGCGGATGAAGCTCTCGAAACCGGCCTCCTTCCAGGGCTTGACGATGATGCCGCGCGCCAGCAGCGCCTCATTGACCGGACCGTTCGGCCGCGCCAGGTCGATGAACAGGAAATTGGCCGCCGATGGCGCGATGCGCAGCCCCGGCAGCGCCAACGCGCGCAACTGCTGCACCAGCCACTCGCGCTGCGTCACGGTCTGCGCGACGGTCTGGGCCATGAAGGCCTCGTCGCCCCAGGCGGCCAGCGCGGCCGCCTGCGCGGCCTCGTTGACGTTGAAGGGCGTGCGCACCCGGTCCAGCCACTGGACCAGCGAGGCGTCCGACGCAATGCCGTAGCCGACGCGCAGGCCAGCCAGCCCCCAGGCCTTCGAGAAGGTGCGCAGCACGATCCAGGGACGCTGCTGCGCGCGCAGTGCGGCCAGGGCATCGGGGAAGCCGCGGGCGCGCTGCGCGTACTCGTAGTAGGCCTCGTCGATCACCAGCAAGGTCCCGGCCGGCGTGGCCTCGAGCAGCCGCGCGAAGCCTTGGCGCTCGAACATGCAGCCCACCGGATTCGACGGATTGGCGAGCATCGCGATCTTCGGCCCGCGCGCCAGCGCTTCGCACCAGGCACCAAGGTCGAATTCGAGCGCCGGCGTGAGTGCCAGCAGCTCGACCTGGGCGCCCATCATCCGCGGATAGATCTCGTGCAGCCCGAAGGCGGGCCGCTGCGTGAGCACGCGGTCGCCGGGCGAGAGAAAGGCCTGGCAGAGCATCTGGAGGATGGACTCGGAGCCATTGCCGATCACGACCTGCTCTGCGCTCGCGCCAGTGCGCTCGGCAATGGCAGCCCGCAGCGCGGTGCAGTTCGCATCCGGGTAGGTGCCCACGCGCAAGGCCAGGCCCGCCAGCGCCTGCGCAACCGCGGGGCTGGCGCCGAAGGGGTTCTCGTTGCTCGCGAGACGCGCGATCTGCTCGACGCCGTAGCGCGAGCGCACGGCCTGCGACGACAGGCCCGCGTTGTAGGGCGCAAGCGCGGGCACCTCGGGGCGCACGAGTTCGCGGATGGCGGCTGCGTTCATGGACCGAAAGCCTTCCCGGAAGAGATGGATGATGCCGCTCAGCCGCGGCGCGATTCGACGAAGTCGAGCACAGTCGCGAGCATGCGCCGCACATGCGGCTGCACCCGCGCCGCCACCTCGGGCAGGTAGTCGAAGGGCAAGGCCTCCTGCATGTAGCTGCACTGCGTCATTTCGAGCTGCACGGCATGCACGCCCTGCGCGGGCTGTCCGTGGTGGCGCGTGATGTAGCCGCCGGTGAAGCGGCCGTTGAGCACGCTCGTGAAGCCGGTCGCCTCTCTGGCAACGCCCAGCAGCGCCTGCGCCAGCGCCGGATCGCAACTGGCGCCCTGGGCCGTGCCCAGGTTGAGGTCGGTGAGCCGGCCTTCGAAGAAGCGCGGCAGCACGGAGCGGATCGAATGCGCGTCCCACAGCGCGGCGATGCCGTGCTGCGCCTTGATGCGCGCGAGTTCGTCGGCCAGCTGCCGGTGGTAGGGCTGCCAGATCGCCTCGCGGCGCGCAGCGATCTCGGCATCGTCGGGCACATCGCCGGCGGGATAGAGCGGCGTGTCGTCGAAGCTGTCGACCGGGCACAGGCCGGTGACGCTCTGCCCCGGATAGAGGCTCGCGCCATCGGGCGGACGGTTGAGGTCGACCACGTAGCGCGAATGCGTCGCGACCAGCACCGAGGCGCCGAGTTCATCGGCGAAATCGTAGAGCCGCTCCAGATGCCAGTCGGTGTCGGGCACATGACGCGCCTCGTCGCTCAGGCGTGCCGCGAGCTGCGGCGGCACATGGGTGCCGACGTGCGGCATCGAGATCAGCAAGGGGCGCGTGCCGCGGCGAAAACGGAAGGGAGGCTCGGTGGTCGTGAAAGACATGGGGCTCAATCCTTGGATAGAAGTTGGCTGCGCGCCGCCACGAAAGCGGCCGCGGCCTCGTCGTGCAAAGCGTGGCGGGCAGCGGCGATGCGCGGCTGGCCCGCGACCCATGCGCCATCGATGGCGGAAGTGCGATGACTCGCGAACACGTGCGACGAAAGCATCTCCGGCGCTGCCAGGCCCTGCAGCGCCAGGTGCGCCGCATCGAGCACGACGAAATCGGCTTGCTGGCCTGCGGCGAGGCCGGCGATGGTGCGGCCTGCGGCCCGTGCGCCGCCCTCGACCGCGCCCAGCATGAGCGCGGTTGCGACCTCGCGATGCGCCGCATCGGCCCCCACGTTGCGCTGCCGCGTCACCAGGCGCTGGCCGTACTCCAGCATCAGCAGTTCCTCGGCCGCGTTGACGCAGGCATGGCTGTCGGAGCCGATGCCCCAGCGGCCCCCTGCCGCGCGCCAGGCATTGAAATCGAAGATGCCGTCGCCCAGGTTGGCTTCGGTCGTCGGGCACAGGCCGGCGATGGCGCCGCTGGCCGCGGCGCGCCGGTATTCGTCCGCATCCATGTGCGTGGCATGCACCAGGCACCAGCGCCCATCGACCGCCGCATGGTCGAGCAGCCACGCGACCGGGCGCTGGCCGCTCCATGCAAGACAGGCATCGACCTCGGCCGTCTGTTCGGCGATGTGGATGTGGATCGGCGCGCTCGCGTCGATCGCGTCCAGGCCCGCGAGCGCATCGCGCAGCCCCTCGGGCGGAACCGCGCGCAGCGAATGCGGCGCCAGGCCGAGCCGCGCGCCCTGCGCCTTGCACAAGGGATGCAGCCGCTCCAGCAGGCGCAGCATCGAATCGGTCGACCGGATGAAGCGCCGCTGGCCCTCGCCGGGCGGCAGCGCGCCGAAGCCGCTGCTCTGGTAGAGCACCGGCAGCAGCGTGATGCCGATGCCGGCACGCCGCGCGGCGCGCAGCAGGGCCAGCGCCAGCGTCGCGTCGTCCGCATAGGGCGTTCCGTCGGCGTCGTGGTGGAGGTAGTGGAACTCGCACACCGAGGTGTAGCCGGCTTCGAGCATCTCGATGTAGAGCCAGGTCGCGATCGCTTCGAGCTGCTCGGGCGAGATCTTCGCGGCGAAGCGGTACATGAGCGTGCGCCAGCTCCAGAAGCTGTCCTGCGCCGCGCCGCGGAATTCGGTCAGGCCGCCGAAGGCGCGCTGGAAGGCGTGCGAATGCAGGTTGGGCATGCCGGGCAGCACGGGCCCGGCGGCGCGCGGCGTGTCGCCGGCTGGCTGGCTGTCGGGCGTCACCGCGGTCAGCTGGCCCGCAGCATTCCACTCGAGCAGCACGTTGCGGGCCCAGCCTGCGGGCAGCAAGGCATCGGCAGCGAAAAGGGATTGACGGGTATCGGGCAATGGCATGGTTCGCACGGCTCAGGGTTGGGACATGGATGCGATGCGCCCCTGCCGGACGATGGTGCGCGCCGGCCGCTGGCCAAACCAGTACGCCAGCTCGGCGCTCTCGCGAAGCTGCCACAGCACGAAGTCAGCGGGCCGGCCGACGGCCAGCGTGCCGTGCGTGTCCTGCAGGTCCAGCGCACGTGCGGCATGGCGGGTCACGCCGGCCAGCGCCTCGGGCACCGTCAGGCGGAACAGCGTGCAGGCCATGTTGACCATCAGCAGCAGGCTCAGCGCGGGCGAGGTGCCGGGGTTGTGGTCGGTGGACACGGCCATCGGCACGCCCGCCGCGCGCAGCGCCTCGATCGGCGGCAGGTGCGTGTCGCGCAGCGTGTAGTAGGCGCCGGGCAGCAGCACCGCCACCGTGCCGGCCTCGCGCATCGCGGCGATGCCTTCGGCCGAGAGGTGCTCGATGTGATCGCAGGACAGCGCACCGTAGCGCGCCGCCAGCGCCGCGCCGCCCATGTCCGAGAGTTGCTCGGCGTGGAGCTTCACCGGCAGGCCGAGGGCCCCGGCGGCCTGGAACACGCGCTCGGTCTCGGCCAGCGAGAAGGCGATGCGCTCGCAGAACACGTCGACCGCATCGACCAGCCTTTCGGCGGCCAGCGCGGGCAGCATCTCGTTGCAGACGAGGTCGATGTAGTCGCCGCTGCGGCCCGCGTATTCGGGCGGCAGGGCGTGCGCGCCGAGGAAGGTGGTGCGCACCGTGACGCCATGCGTCTCGCCCAGCCGCCGCGCCACGCGCAACTGCTTGCGCTCGTGTTCGAGCGCGAGGCCGTAGCCGGACTTGATCTCGATGGCGCACACGCCGTCGGCCAGCAGCTGTTCGAGGCGCCGAGCGGCTTGCGCGTAGAGCGTGTCTTCGTCCGCATCGCGCGTGGCGCGCACCGACGAGACGATGCCGCCGCCCGCTTTCGCGACTTCTTCATAGGTCGCGCCGGCCAGCCGCATCGCGAACTCGTTGGCGCGCTGGCCGCCGTAGACCAGGTGCGTGTGGCAATCGACGAGGCCCGGCGTCGCGAGCGCATCCGCGCCGTCGAAGCGCGGCAGCCCGGCGAAGTCGCCCGGCAAGGCAACGCCGGCGCCGATCCATGCAATCCTTCCATCGGCCACGACGATCGCCGCATCGGCATCGATCGCGCGATCGTCGGCCAAGGCACCGGGAGCGATGCGCAGGTGTTCCCAGACACCGTCGGCGGAGGGGAGTTCGGAATGAGTCATGGTCTTCAGTCGCCGCAGCTTGTGTTTGTCGAGGGTTCGAGCCGCACCGCGACCAAGGCAGCGCCGGTGTCGAGGGTGGTCGCTTGCCATGCCCGTGTCTCGCCGTCCCACCAGAGGCCGGTGGCCGGCGCGCAATCGATGCCGTTCAATTGCCAGCGGCCGTGCAGTGCCAGCAGCAGGCCGCGCTCGACCGGCGCGATGTCCCCGCCCTCGTGCAGCACGCGCAGGTCGGCGCGCAGGCGGCCGTGTCGCGACATCACATTGAAGTCCGTCGACGGGCCGCCGAGCAGTTCGCAATCCAGCGCCACATCGCCGCCGAAGGCGAAGGGCGCATGCGGGACTTCGAGCCGGTGGTCGATGCGCCCGTCCTGCGAACGAAGACGGACGCCGGCGCCGTCCAGCAGCATGATCACGCGGTCCACGCCGGCAAAGGCCGAGAACGGCCCGGGCTTGTCGATGGTCGCGATGCTGACGCGCCAGTCGAAGCCGTCCATGCCCGCGCCCGGCGGCGAGCAGACGATCTCGCGCGTCACGCCGCCACCGTTCTTCCACGGGGCGGCGGACAGCGAGACGATGTCGAAGCGATGCAATGTCACTTCCGGCGCCTCGCGCGGCCTACTTGATCATCGGCAGGTTCAGGCCCTGCTTCTTCGCCGTCGCCACCGCGATGTCGTAGCCGGCATCGGCATGGCGCATCACGCCGGTGGCCGGATCGTTCCACAGCACGCGTTCGACGCGCTTGGCTGCCGCATCGGTGCCGTCGCAGACGATCACCACGCCGGAGTGCTGCGAATAGCCCATGCCGACGCCGCCGCCGTGGTGCAGGCTGACCCAGGTCGCGCCGCCCGCGGTGTTCAGCAGCGCGTTGAGCAGCGGCCAGTCGGAGACGGCGTCGCTGCCGTCCTTCATCGACTCGGTCTCGCGGTTGGGGCTGGCAACCGAGCCGGTGTCCAGGTGGTCGCGGCCGATCACGATCGGGCCCTTCAGTTCGCCGTTCTTCACCATCTCGTTGAACGCCAGACCGGCCTTGTGGCGCTCGCCCAGGCCCAGCCAGCAGATGCGCGCCGGCAGGCCCTGGAAGGCGATGCGCTCGCGCGCCATGTCGAGCCAGCGGTGCGTGTGCTTGTTCTCGGGGAACAGCTCCTTGATCTTGGCGTCGGTCTTGTAGATGTCTTCCGGATCGCCCGACAGCGCCACCCAGCGGAACGGGCCCTTGCCTTCGCAGAACAGCGGGCGGATGTAGGCCGGCACGAAGCCGGGGAAGTCGAAGGCGTTCTTCACGCCCTCGTCGAACGCGACCTGGCGGATGTTGTTGCCGTAGTCGACGGTCGGGATGCCCATCGCCTGGAAGTCGAGCATGGCCTGCACGTGCACCGCGCAGGACTTGGCCGCCGCGCGGCGCAATGTCGGATGCTGCGTCGTGTCGGCCTTCGCGGCTTCCCATTGCGCCAGCGTCCAGCCGATCGGCAGGTAGCCGCTGGCGAGGTCGTGCGCGGAGGTCTGGTCGGTCACGAGGTCGGGCTTGATGCCGCCAGCCTTGGCGCGCTTCACCAGTTCGGGAAGGATCTCGGCCGCGTTGCCCAGCAGGCCGATCGACACCGCTTCCTTGGCGTCCGTGTGCTGCTTGATCAGCGCGATCGCGTCGTCGATGTCCTTGGCCTGCTTGTCGAGGTAGCGCGTGCGCAGGCGGAAGTCGATGCTGGCCTGCTGGCATTCGATGTTGAGCGACACCGCACCCGCGAGCGTGGCCGCGAGCGGCTGTGCACCGCCCATGCCGCCGAGGCCGGCGGTCAGGATCCACTTGCCCGCGAGGTCGTTGCCGTAGTGCTGGCGGCCGGCCTCGACGAAGGTCTCGAAGGTGCCCTGCACGATGCCCTGGCTGCCGATGTAGATCCAGCTTCCCGCGGTCATCTGGCCGTACATCATCAGGCCCTTGCGGTCGAGTTCGCTGAAGTGCTCCCAGGTGGCCCACTTGGGCACGAGGTTCGAGTTCGCGAGCAGCACGCGCGGCGCGTTCTCGTGCGTCTTGAAGACACCCACGGGCTTGCCCGACTGGATGAGCAGCGTCTCGTCGTCTTCGAGTTCCTTGAGCGAGGCGAGGATCTGGTCGAAGCAGGCCCAGTCGCGCGCCGCGCGGCCGATGCCGCCGTACACCACCAGATCCTGCGGGCGCTCCGCCACCTCGGGATCGAGGTTGTTCTGCAGCATGCGGAACGGCGCCTCGGTGAGCCAGCTCTTGCAGGTCAGCGTGCTGCCGCGGGGCGAGCGGATCACACGGCTCGCGTCATGGCGGGGGTCGTTCTTGGCGGCGAGGAATTTGTCGGGTGCGTTCATGGCGAGTGTCCTTTCGATGTCGGAACTTGATCGTTGAATCAGGCGTGGCTGGGGAGGATGGATCGCACGGCATCGGGCCACCGGCTCTGGCGCGCCCAGGTGCGCATGGCTTCGATGGTCGGTGCGAAGAAGATGTCCTGATCGATGAAGGGAACGCGCTCGCGGATGGCGGCGAATTCGGCTTCCAGGGTTTTCGAGCTCTTCGGGCCGCGCTTGAGTTCGATGCCTTGCGCGGCCGCCATCGCCTCGATGCCCACGACCACCGCGGTGTTCTCGACCATCTCGGCCAGGCGCCGGCCCGCGAAGGTGGCCATCGACACATGGTCCTCCTGGTTGGCGGATGTCGGCAGGCTGTCGACGCTGGCCGGATGGGCCAGCGACTTGTTCTCCGACGCCAGCGCCGCGGCCGTGACCTGCGCGATCATGAAGCCGGAGTTGACGCCGCCGTCGCGCACCAGGAAGGGCGGCAGGCCCGACAGGCCGCTGTCGAGCAGCAGCGCCATGCGGCGTTCGGAGATCGCGCCGATCTCGCTGATCGACAGCGCGATGATGTCGGCCGCGAAGGCCACCGGCTCGGCGTGGAAGTTGCCGCCGGAAATGACGTCGCCGTTGTCGAAGACCAGCGGGTTGTCGGAGGCCGCGTTGGCCTCGATGCGCAGCACGCGCGCGGCATGCGCGAGGTTGTCGAGGCAGGCGCCCATCACCTGCGGCACGCAGCGGATCGAGTACGGGTCCTGCACGCGGCCGCAGTCGGCATGCGAGGGAACGATCTCGCTGCCCTCCAGCAGCTCGCGCACCGCACCGGCCACCGCGATCTGCCCCGGCTGGCCGCGCGCCGCGTGGATGCGGGCATCGAAGGGCTTGATCGAGCCCTGGATCGCCTCGAGCGACAGCGCACCCGCCATGAGGCCGGCCGCGAACACGTCCTCGGCGCCGAACAGGCCGGCCAGCGCCAGCGCGGTCGACACCTGCGTGCCGTTCAACAGCGCCAGCCCTTCCTTGGGACCGAGCACGAAGGGCTCGAGGCCGATGCGGCGCAGCGCGTCAGCGCCGCCGATGACCTCGCCGTCGGGCGCCGTGACCTCGCCCTCGCCGATCAGCACGCAGGCCAGGTGGGCGAGCGGCGCGAGGTCGCCAGAGGCGCCGACCGAGCCCTTGGAGGGAATGCGCGGCAGCAGCCCGGCGTTGTGCAGCGCCAGCAGCGTTTCGACCAGCTCGGGCCGCACGCCGGAATGGCCGCGCGCCAGGCTCACGGCCTTGGTCGCCAGCACCAGCCGCACGACGCCGGCTGGCAGCGGCTCGCCGGTGCCGGCGCTGTGCGACAGCACCAGGTTGCGCTGCAGTTCGGCCAGACGTTCGGCCGGGATCGTGGTCTGGGCCAGCTTGCCGAAGCCGGTGTTGATGCCGTAGACCACCGCGCCGGCATCGACGATGCGGCGCACCGTGGCCTGGGCGGCCAGCAGGCCGGCACGCGAGGCGGGGTCCAGCGCCAGTTGCACGCCGCCCGCGTGCACGCGGCGCAGCGCCGCGAGATCGACCTCGCCCGGCGTGAGCACGAGGGGTGCGTCGGAGGTGGAAGTTGCGTGGCTCATGTCAGTCATCCTGTCTATACAAGTAGGTCCGTCGAAAATCGGGGGCGCCTCGTGCGCTCAGCCAAAGGTGGGGTTGCCGTCGGATCGGAAGCGGCTGCCCAGTCGGTAGCGCGAGGCGGGGTGCAGGCAGCGCACCACGGTCACCGGCACGCCGCGGGTCCAGGTGCGGCGGGTCAGGAGCAGGCAGGGGTCGCTCGCCGCCATGTCGAGCCGCTCGGCCTGCTCGGCGCTGGGCAGCACCGCGTCGACCACGTGCTCGATCTGGTCGAAGGGAACGTTGCGCACCAGGTACTCGCTGGGCGGCAGCACGGAGAAATCCTGGTCGAGGAAGTCGGGCACCACGCGTGGATTGACGTAGCGGTCTTCGAGCTGCACCGGGACTTCGTTCTCCAGGTGCAGGCAGACCGCGTGGAACACCGACTCGCCGGGCCGGAGGTCGAGCCACACCGCGACATCGGGCGAGGCCGCGACCCGCTCGGCCACCAGGAACTCGCAGCGGTAGTCGTGGCCGCGCGCGCGGATCTCGCTCGCGATGTTGGCGATCTGCAGCAGCGTCGACTGCGGCTTGTCCTCGGCGACGAAGCTGCCGACGCCGGCCGCGCGCACGATGCGTCCCTGCTCCACCAGTTCGCGCAGCGCGCGGTTGACCGTCATGCGGGCCACGCCGAACTGCGCCACCAGTTCGCTCTCCGACGGCAGCTTGTGGCCGGCCGGCCAGGAGCCGTCCTGGATCTTGTGGGTGATGAAGACCTTGACCTGCTCGTAGAGCGCCAGCGCCGGAGCGCCGCCCGCCGGCGCCGCCGTCTTGAAGACGGGCGGGCGGACGTCGGAGGCTTTGCGAAGGGAGGCGGCGGTCATGCGGTCTTTCGGGTGTGCGGGTCAGTGTTCGGCGGCGGCCATGGATTCGGCGCGGATCTCTTCCGTGAGGCGCGCCTTGATGTCCATGAACTCGGGCGAGGTCTTGATCGTGTAGTGGCGCGGATGGCCGAAGTCGACCGGGATCTCGGTCTTGATGCGGCCCGGCCGGGCGCTGAACACCGCCACGCGGTTGGCCATGAAGATCGCCTCGTCGATGTCGTGCGTGACGAACAGCACCGTCTTGCGGGCCGACTCCCAGATGCCGAGCAGAAGCTCCTGCATCAGCACGCGGGTCTGGTTGTCGAGCGCGCCGAAGGGCTCGTCGAGCAGCAGCATCTTGGGGTCGTTGGCCAGGGCGCGCGCAATCGCGGTGCGCTGCTGCATGCCGCCCGACAGCTGCTTGGGGAAATGGTTCTCGAAGCCGCGCAGGCCGACCTTGGCGATGAAGAAATCGCTGCGCTCCTTCTGGTCGGCCTCGCTCATGCCGCGCTCGCGCAGGCCGAAGCGGATGTTCTGCGCGATCGTGAGCCAGGGGAACAGCGTGTAGCTCTGGAACACCACGCCGCGGTCCGCGCCCGGGCCCTCGACGGTCTGGCCGTCGAGCAGCACGCGGCCTTCGGTCGGGTAGTCGAGGCCGGCGACGATGCGCAGCAAGGTCGACTTGCCGCAGCCCGAGGGGCCGAGGATGGTGACGAAGTCGTTCTCGCGCACCTCGAAGTCGATCGGCAGCAGCGCCTGCGTGGTCTGGCCGCGGGTGCCGGTGAAGGTGCGCGAGACGCCGCGAATGGAAAGCTGGTTCATCAGATCGTGCTCCAGGCGAAGAGTCGGCGGTTGAGCGCCTTGAAGGCAAAGTCGGAGATCAGCCCGATGATGCCGATGACGATGATGCCGAAGATGATCTGGCCGGTATTGAGCAGCGCCTGGCTGTCGGTGATCATGTGGCCGATGCCCGACGACGAGCCGATCAGCTCGGCCACGATCACATAGGTCCAGGCCCAGCCCAGCACCAGGCGCAGAGTCTCGGCGATGCCCGGGGCGGCGCCCGGGATCAGCACCCGCAGCACGATGCCGCGGCTGTTGGCCCCCAGCGTGTAGGCGGCCTCGACCAGGTCGCGCCGCGCGCTGCCCACCGTGACCGCCACCATCAGCGTGATCTGGAACACCGAGCCGATGAAGATCACCAGCAGCTTCTGCGTCTCGCCGATGCCGGCCCACAGGATCAGCAGCGGAATGAAGGCCGAGGCCGGCAGGTAGCGGCAGAACGAGACGAAGGGCTCGAAGAAGGCCTCGACGCCCTTCCAGGTGCCCATCGCGATGCCCAGCGGCACCGCCACCACGGTGGCCAGCACGAAGCCGCCGAACACCCGCCAGACGGTCATGCCGATGTCGTGGCTGAAGTTGTACTCGGTGAAGAGCAGCACCGCTTCCTTGACCATCGTGACCGGGCTGGCCAGGAAGGTCGGCGACACGAAGCCGCCGAGCGTGAAGAAGGCCCAGACCGCGACGAACAGCACGAAGAAACCGACGCCGAGCAGCCAGCGCGCCCGCGCGCCGACGGGCTCCAGCGGCGCCAGCGCACGGCGCCGCCGCGGCGCCGTCGATGCGGCCGGCACCGCTGCTTGCACCGGCTTGGATGAGGTCATGACAGGCGTCGCGCTCATGGTGATCTCGCTCTGCTTACTTGATGAAGCTGGTGTCGAAGGTCGCGTTCAGGTCGTCCGGCGCCTTGCGGATCACGCCCGACTCCAGCAGGATCACCTGCGCGTCCTTCATGAAGGGCACGAGGTCGTTGGCGAAGAACTTCTGGTTGGCCGCCTTGTCCGACCAGCGCAGGTTGGACGACGACTTGGCGAACTGCTCGCCGGTCTGCTTGACCGCCGCGCCCATGATCTCGTTCGCCTTGGCCGGGTCGGCCTTGATCATCTCGAGCGCCTCGAAGTACGAATTGGTCAGCGCCTGGGCGGCCTTGGCGTTGGCCTTGAGCCAGGTCGGCGCGCAGCCCACGGTGTCCATCACCATCGGGTAGTCGAGCGTGGTGGCGAGGATCTTGCCGGCGGCAGGGTTGGCGCGCACGGTCGACAGATAGGGTTCGTAGGTCATGGCGGCGTCGTTCTGGCCGGCCACGAAGGCCTGTGCGGCGGGCTGCGGCTCGAGCGAGACCAGCTTGACGTCCTTCATGCCCATGCCGTTCTTGCTGAGCATCCAGGCCAGGCCGAAGTACGGCGCGGTGCCCGGGGCGCTGACGCCGATCGACTTGCCCTTGAGGTCGGCGAAGTTCTTGATGTCGTTGCGCACTGCGATGCCGTCGGCGCCGTAGGACTTGTCCATCTGGAAGATCTGCACGATCGGCACGCCGTTGGCGTTCCAGGCGACATGGGTCTCCACCGTGGTGGCCGCGCACTGGATCGCGCCCGAGGCCAGCGCCAGGTGGCGGTCCTTCTGCGGGATCATGCGCAGGTCGACCTCGAGGCCGTTCTTCTTGAAGATGCCGGCCTTGTCGGCCAGCGTCAGCGGCGCGAAGCCCGTCCAGCCGGACATGCCGAGGGTGATCTTGGTTTCCTGGGCGTGGGCGCTCGCCGCGATGCACGCGCCTGCGACTGCCAGCGAGGCGATTCTTGCTACCGTCTTGACCATCAAGGTTCTCCTGTTGCGTTTCAAAGAAGTTCTCGGCTCGCCAGTCCGCGTGAAGTGCGGGATCCAGCACGGCGCCGAGTTTCAATCGCAGCGTTAGTCCTGTATATACAGGTTAACCCGGAACACGGTCCCGGATCAAGTGCTTCTCGCCCTGCGCCGATGCGCGCCAAGGGGTTTTCTGCACCAAAAAGATGTCTATACAGGGAATCTCGCAACGAAACGTATGAGTTGCAAGCGCTGTGCCAGCCCGCGCCGCCGCCTTCGGAGACAATGGCCGTCGCGCGCACGGGAGGTGCGCGCTGCGTCCCGGCAGAACGGCGGCGGCTGGACCGATGGCGGGCTGCGGCGCATTCCCAAAACCAGAGCAATTCCCTTGTCAGCCCAGCCCTCCGAATCCCTCGCCACTGCGCCGGCGCAGATCCTTCACGAGATCTTCGGCTACCCGCAGTTCCGCGGTCCCCAGCAGGCGATCGTCGATCACGTCGTGGCCGGCGGCGATGCGCTGGTGCTGATGCCCACCGGCGGCGGCAAGTCGCTGTGCTACCAGATCCCCGCCATCGCCCGCCAGCGCGCCGGCCATGGCGTGACGGTGGTGGTGTCGCCGCTGATCGCGCTGATGCACGACCAGGTCGGCGCCCTGCACGAGGCCGGCGTCGACGCCGCCTTCCTCAATTCGACGCTCGACTGGGAGCAGACCCAGGAGGTCGAGCGCCGCATGCTGCGCGGCGAGATCACGCTGCTGTATGCGGCGCCCGAGCGCGTCAACACGCCGCGCTTCCTGTCGCAGCTCGATTCGCTCAGGGAGCGCGGCAAGCTGGCGCTGTTCGCGATCGACGAGGCCCATTGCGTGAGCCAGTGGGGCCACGACTTCCGCCCCGAATACCGCGCGCTCACGGTGCTGCACGAGCGCTATGCCGGCGTGCCGCGCATCGCACTCACCGCCACGGCCGATGCCCTCACGCGGGCCGACATCGTCGAGCGCCTGCAGCTCGAGGAGGCGCGCCAGTTCGTCTCCAGCTTCGACCGGCCGAACATCCGCTACACCATCGTCGAGAAGAAGGAAGCCACCACGCAGCTGCTGCGCTTCATCGAGCGCGAGCACGAGGGCGATGCGGGCGTGGTCTATTGCCAGTCGCGCAAGCGGGTCGAGGACGTGGCGCAGACGCTGCGCGACGCCGGCATCAACGCCCTGCCCTATCACGCGGGCCTCGATGCCGCGGTGCGCCAGAAGCACCAGGACCGCTTCCTGCGCGACGAAGGCATCGTGATGGTCGCCACCATCGCCTTCGGCATGGGCATCGACAAGCCCGACGTGCGCTTCGTCGCCCACCTCGACATGCCGAAGAACATCGAGGGCTACTACCAGGAAACCGGCCGCGCCGGCCGCGACGGCGCAGCGGCCGACGCCTGGATGGCCTACGGCCTGCAGGACGTCGTCAACCAGCGCCGCATGATCGACGAAAGCCCCGCCGGCGAGGAGTTCAAGCAGGTGATGCGCGGCAAGCTCGACGCCCTGCTGTCGCTGGCCGAGGCCAGCGATTGCCGGCGCGTGCGGCTGCTGGGCTACTTCGGCGAGCAGAGCTCGGCCTGCGGCAACTGCGACAACTGCATCACGCCGCCGCAGGTATGGGACGGCACCGACGCCGCGCGCAAGCTGCTCTCCACCATCTACCGCGTGCAGCAGCTGAGCGGCATCAGCTTCGGCGCCGGCCACATCATGGACATCCTGCGCGGCAAGACGACCGAGAAGGTCACGCAGTTCGGCCATGCCTCGCTCAGCACCTTCGGCATCGGCGCGGACTTCAGCGAGGCGCAGCTGCGCGGCGTGCTGCGCCAGTTGATCGCCATCGGCGCGCTGGCGGTCGACGCCCAGGCGTACAACACGCTGCAGCTCACCGACGGCTCGCGCGCGGTGCTCAAGGGCGAGGTGCAGGTGATGCTGCGCGAGTCGGTCTCTTCCCCGGCCGATCGCAAGTCACGCCGCGAGAAGACCGCACGCGGCGCACCCTCGCCGGCCGCTGCGGCGCTCGACGCCGTCGGCCAGGCCCGCTTCACGGCGCTCAAGGCCTGGCGCGCCGAAGTCGCGCGCGAGCACAACCTGCCGGCCTACGTGATCTTCCACGACGCCACGCTGGCCGCGATCGCCGAGCGCGGCCCGGCGACGCTCGAAGACCTGCAGGGCATCAGCGGCATCGGCAGCAAGAAGCTCGACGCCTACGGCGACGACGTGCTGCGCGTCTGCAGCGCGTTCTAGCGGCCCCGCAGCGCCTCGCCGCCGGACCGCACCGAACCGCACTAGGGGCGGGCGAGGATGCGGCTCTCCCGCGCCGGCGGACGCAGCAGGTAGCCGATGCCGGCGGCCTCGGCCTTGCCGAGCGCCTGTGCCGACTTGCTCACCGGGGCCGCCGGGCAGGCGCCGGTGCTGCGCAGCGCCAGCGCCGCAGCCAGCCGGGCCTCGGCCGGATCGCCCAGCGCATGATCGAAGTCATCGGCCACCGCGCAGGTCGGCGCGAAGCCATCGCCGTAGTCGCCGAAGCCCAGCTGGTTCACGCCCTGGAACTGGATCGCGAAATAGGTCGTTCCGCAGTTGTCCTGCGGAAAGAATCCGTAGGGCTTGCCGCAGGTGCCGGCGCCGACCAGGTTCACGGTGATGCCGACGCCGCGCAGTCCGTTGACGACCGATTCGCTGGCCGAGCAGGTGTCCGGCCCGGCCAGCACCGTGACGCGCGACAGGCCCAGCTGGGGCAGCGGGTCCCCTGCGGTCGTGGTGTAGCCGCGCGTGGTCCCGTAGAAGGGCAGGTTCATCTCGTTGTTCCTGAGGCCGAACGGGTTCCTGTCGTTGAACTTCAACCGCTCGAACACGGTGCCGTTCGTGGCCTCGGGCGTGGCGACCATGAAGGCCAGCTCGCTCGCCACTTCGAGCAGGCCGCCGCCGTTGTAGCGCATGTCGATCACGAGGTCGCTGACGGACGCCGCCTTGAGCGCATTGACCGCCGCGATCAATGGCCCTTCCGCCGCGCCCACATGGTCGTTGAACAAGAGGTAGCCGACGGCACCGGTGGCCGTGGCGATGGTCTTCACGTTCTGCACCGGCATGCGCGCGACCTGGGTCGAGCTCAGGGTGACGGCGCGCACGCTGCCGTCGCCGGACTGCAGCCTGAAGCTGTGCGTCTGCCCGGCCCGCGTCGGCGCCAGGGCGGCATTGAGTGCGGCGACCTCGGTGCCGGCCACGACATCGATGCCGTCGATCCCGATCAGCTTCAGCCCGCGATCGAGCGCGGCTTGCGCGGCCGGCGAGCCCGGCTCGGTGTAGGCGACGCGAATATCGCGCGGCGGCGCAGCGCTCAGGAAGGCGAATTCGACACCGTAGCCGACCTGGGTGCCGGCCTGCGACTGCTCGCGGTAGGCCGAGGTATCGGCGGCGAAGTGAAAGCGGTCCTTGGGCCGGCCCGACGCGGTCAGCTTCGGTGTCTTGAGCACGTCGAAGTACGCGATCGGGGTGGCGTAGTCGGCAGCCGACAGCACCGGCACTTCGGAGTACCAGAGGTAGGACTCGTCGATCCAGGCCCGGACCCAGTTCTTCTCCGCTGCCACCGAGCCGACCTGGTCGGGGAACGCGGCCCCGGTGTCCGGATCGACGCCCAGGCGCGGCGAAGCGCATCGGCCGGCAAGGCTGGCAGACGAGCCGATCGGCTCGCCCCCAGGCGCCGCGGGCAGCGCCGGCACCGCGCCCAGCGGCAATGCCGCACCACCGCCGCCGCCACCACCCCCGCCGCACGCGGCCAGCACGCACAGCGCCGCCGCAGCCGCAAAGCCCAGGGCGCACCGCGCCGCGCCCTTCTGCCGGACACTCCTCATCGAACGCTCTCCCTCGCGCGCGGCCAGCCGCGCTCTTCTTGTGTGGGTTGTTACTGGACGAAGCCGATGCCGCGCGATTCGCGCACTTCGGGCTTGATCCGGTGCTCTGCTTCGAGCTGATCGAGAAACTCGGCGGCCGAGAACTCGACCGCCAGGATGTCGGTCTGGCGCTTGACGGCAGCGAAGTCCCCCGGACACAACTGCGGCAGCCGTACCAGGCGCTGCGTGATCTCGGGGGTCAGCAAGCCGGCATCGCCGGCCAGCGCCTCTGTGACGAACATCCGCTCGCGCTGCTGCGCGGTCAGCGGCATGAACTTGATCTTGAAGGTGAAGCGGCGCAGCGCCGCCTGGTCGAGCCGGTCGAGCAGGTTGGTGGTGCACACGAAGATGCCGTCGAAACGCTCCATGCCTTGCAGCATCTCGTTGACTTCGGTCACCTCGTAGGTGCGCTGGGCGCCGCGGCGATCCTGCAGGAAGCTGTCGGCCTCGTCGAGCAGCAGCACCGCCTTCTCGGCCTCGGCCTCCTTGAACATGGCCGCCATGTTCTGCTCGGTCTCGCCGACGTACTTGCTCATCAGGTCGCTCGCCTGCTTGACGATCAGCGGTCGGCCGATGGCCTTGGCGATGTGCTCGGCCAGCGCGGTCTTGCCGGTGCCCGGTGCGCCGTAGAAACACAGGGTGCCGTGGCCGCGCGCCTTCAGCGCCTCGACGATGCGCGGGATCTCGAATCGGGTCTCGACATTGAGCATGTCGAGGTCGTAGGTCGTGACGCTGCGGCGTGCGCCCGGGCCGTCGGGCGTGCCGAGCGCGAGATCGGCGTTCTTGAGCTGCCGCTCGATCAGGCTCTCGACCGAGCCGCCCTCGGTCATGGCCAGCTCGGCGAAGCGCACCGCGGTGCGGATCTGCGCCGGCGTCAGGCCCTTGCGCCCGGCCAGCTTGGCGGTGAAGGCCTCCGACACCGAAACGCCTTCGAGCGTCTTGCGCACCAGCTGCTCGCGCGCACCGGGAGGCGGCGACTTGAGTTCGAGGTGATAGGCGAAGCGGCGCCGGAACGCCGGGTCGATCTGCTCGATGCGATTGGTGACCCACAAGGTCGGCACCGCGTTCGATTCGAGAATCTGGTTGACCCAGGCCTTGCCGCTCACGCTGCCGCTGGCGGGCGACGGAATCTGCTCGGCGCGTGCCATCAACTGGGCCGCCTCGGTGCTGATCGGCGGGAACACGTCCTCGACCTCATCGAACAGCAGCGCCGACTGCTCGCTGCCCTTCAGGAACACCTGGGCGATCTGCAGCGAACGATAGCGGTCGCGGCCCGACAGCGAGTTGCCGTCGCGGTCGGCATATTCGACCTCGAACAATTCCAGGCCCGCGGCCTGCGCCACCACCTTGGCGAGTTCGGTCTTGCCGGTGCCGGGCGGGCCGTAGAGCAGCACGTTGACGCCCGGCTCCTTGCGCGCCACCGCCGCACGCAGCAGCGTCACCAGCATCTGGGCATCGTCCTCGACAAAGGAGAAGTCCTGCACCGACAGGTTGCTCTTGGCGGACGGCCGCGTGAAGACGGCCATCAATTCGTTGCGGTCGCGGTACTCGCGCATCAGCACCGGCGGCAGCTTCTCGCTGACCTTCATGAGGTCGGCCAGGTCGGTGATGTTGTGCTCGGAGATCAGGTTCTCGACCAGCCCGATGCGCTCGAGGCGCGAGCCGGCACGCAGCGCCTCGCCGACCTCGCTGGCGTTGACGCCGGCCACCTCGGCGATCGCGGCATAGGCCTCGGGCGCGTTGTTGACCTTGAACTCCACCAGCAGCGAGCGCAGGTCGCGCTGGTAGCGTGCCAGCGTGCCGTAGAGCAGCAGCGCGCGCTCGGCCTTGTTGAGCTGCAGCAGGCCGGCCAGCGCTTCGATGTTCTTCTCGACCAGGGTCGACTGCTTGCGCAGCGCATGGGTGAGCCAGTCGCGCGTGACGGACAGCACCGACAGCAGGTCCTTGGGCTGGTCCTTGGCGTATTCATCCAGGTAGAAGAACAGCGTGCCTTCCTCGTAGGGGCCGCGCCAGATGCCGTGGCGATCGAGCAGCGTGCGGCCATCGAAGTCCTCGACGCCCTTCCAGACCTCGTTGCCGAGACAACGCCGGGCAAGAAACTCGCGCAACCGTTGCAATACCGGCAGCGGCCAGACCAGGTGGCGCCCGGTCAGCGACAGCAGTCCGTTGAGGTCGCGGCGCACGTTGAAGCGCGGGCCCTGCTTGGCCGCCAGCGTCAGCACGAAGTGCGAACACATGAGCTCGAGCACCGGCGCTTCCTTGAGTCCGGGCGATGGCAGTGCATGGCCGCGGGAAGCCGCAGCCATTGCATCGACACCGGAACGCTTGACCATCGGACAACCCCCAGGTATGAGAAGGTGAAACTGGAAGCGACCATAACGCAGAGTTTTGGCTTCGGGAAGCCTGCGGACACGAAATACCTGGATGTTGCAAATCCGTCCACAATCCCGCCGATGATTGGAATCGAAGCTATCGAACGCGCTGCCGAGCGCCTCCGCGGGCAACTGCTGGACACCCCCTGCGTCGAATCGCGCACTCTGTCCGAGATCGTCGGCGCCCAGGTTTTCCTCAAGTTCGAGAACCTGCAGTTCACCGCCTCGTTCAAGGAACGCGGCGCATGTAACAAACTCGTCGATCTTTCCGAGGGCGGCGCCCATGGCGTGATCGCCATGTCGGCCGGCAACCACGCCCAGGGCGTCGCCTACCACGCCCAGCGCCTGGGGCTGCGGGCGACGATCGTCATGCCGCGCTTCACGCCGGGCGTGAAGATCGAACGCACGCGCGGCTTCGGCGCCGAAGTGGTGCTCCACGGCGACACCCTCGATGCCGCCCGCGCGCATGCCCTGGCGCTGGCGGAACGAGAGGGGCTGGCCTTCGTTCACCCTTACGATGACGAGGCGATCATCGCCGGGCAGGGCACGGTGGCGCTCGAGATGCTGGATGCGGTGCCCGACCTCGACGTGCTGGTGGTGTCGGTCGGCGGCGGCGGGCTGATCGCCGGCATGGCGATCGCCGCCAAGGCGCGCAAGCCGGACATTCGCATCGTCGGAGTCCAGACCTCGCGTTTTCCGGCCATGGTGAACGCGGTGCAGGGCACCCACCATCCCCAGGGCACGAGCACGATCGCCGAAGGCATCGCCGTCGGCACGCCGGGCGTGCTGACCCGCGAGATCATCGCCCGCGAAGTCGACGACCTGCTGCTGGTGGACGAAGGCGACATCGAGCAGGCGGTGCTGATGCTGCTCGAGATCGAGAAGACCCTGGTCGAAGGCGCGGGCGCGGCCGGGCTCGCGGCGCTGATCCGGCATCCCGAGCAGTTCCGGGGCCAGCGCGTCGGGCTCGTGCTGTCGGGCGGCAACATCGATCCGCTGCTGCTGGCGGCGATCATCGAGCGCGGCATGGTGCGCGCCGGCCGGCTGGCCCGCGTGCGGGTGAGCGCACGCGACGTGCCCGGCTCGCTGGCCCATATCACGGCCACCGTGGCGGAAGCGGGCGCCAACATCGACGAGGTGCACCACCAGCGCGCCTTCACCATGCTGGCGGCGCAGAACGTGGATGTGGAGCTCGTCCTGCAGACGCGCGGGCGGGAACACCTGGCGGCGGTGCTGGAGGCCTTGCGGGGGGCGGGCTTCGAGGCTGTGGAGCAGCGCTGAGCGCGGCCTTTCGCTTCCATCTGTAGGGCGTTTCTATCTTGGCAGCCGGAACGGGCTGCCTCGCAGGGAGCCCGGCTGTTCGGGGCCGGTTCGGCATTAGCCTCGCGGCCCTCATGATCGAACGCGGCATCCACGCCTTCCGAGGAAAAGGCGTCCTCTTGTTGCAAGGCCCGGTAGGGCCTTTTTTCAGCCGTCTCGCACACGACCTCGAATTGGCGGGGGCCACCGTGTTCAAGGTCAATTTCAATGCCGGGGACTGCCTGTTCTACCGGCGGCCCGCCTTCTCGTTCAAGGGCACGATGGCCGAATGGCCGGCCTGGCTCGAAGCCCTGCTCGAGCGGCTGGACATCGATGTGCTGCTGCTGTTCGGCGACTGCCGGCCGATCCACGCGGCGGCGCGACAAGTGGCGGCGAAGCGCGGGCTGGAAGTCGGCGTGTTCGAGGAAGGCTACGCGACCACCGTCAACGCAGCCCAAGGGGCCACCGTCGATCTGGCCTACGTGCGCGATGCTGTCGGCCTCAAACGCGACCAGGTGGGCGTGATGTTCAGCCGGCACCGCGAGGAATGTCGATCAGACCGTAGAGGTCGATCATCACGAAGATCCACTCCAGCAGCTTTTGAAGCTTGCGCATGGTGTGTCGAGGGTTAGAAGCCCTTCCGGGCAAAAAAAAGCCGGCTGCTCTTGCGAGTCAACCGGCTGGGGCTTGTCGTTGCGGACAAGCATGAAATCAGAAATGAAAAGGCCCGCACATGGCGGGCCAGAGCATTCAGGGCGAGCGAGGCTTAAGCATCAAAGGCCGCCGTCTAGGGCAGATCAACCTCCCATGTTGAAGCTATATCGCAGGGGTCGGTGTATGAAGCGCCGAGTCGGCG
This sequence comes from Variovorax saccharolyticus, assembly GCF_030316765.1. GTDB lineage: Bacteria > Pseudomonadota > Gammaproteobacteria > Burkholderiales > Burkholderiaceae_C > Variovorax > Variovorax saccharolyticus. The sequence goes on along the minus strand of NZ_JASZYT010000011.1, from coordinate 217,711 downwards.
CGGAGTTTGGGGCGACAAGCTCAGCAGCTTGTGCGATCCGAATTAGCAAATGTCAGCAGAGGAACTTGGCTGATGGGAGGGACTTAGGCGCACCCAACCCCTCCACCGCCAAAGCCCTCCTTGCAGAGGGCTCGACTTCTGAGCTTTATCGGCAGCACCGCCTCCACATGGACGGGCGACTCCAATGCGTATGCGCTCAGTCGTTGTTTACATGATAGCAGTTGGCTGTATGCAAACCCAGTCCGGAATGTTCGAGAGGTACTGGTTAGGGTGCAGACGTCAATACCGATGCAGGCCCGCACGTGGGCGGGCTTGCTCGGTGGCCCTAATTGTGATGTTTCAATAGGTTGTTCACCCGGACAGGTCTGGGAAACTGGAGTTACCACGCTTCAGGATCACAGAGGAATCCCGCCGGATGAACAGCCATAAGAATGCCAGACTCACCTTCGAAGGGCGAAAGCTGCTGATTGAACGCATAGCGGTCATGGGGCTGATGCCTGCGGCCGAGGCCGCAGGCATCAGCCGCCGAACAGCCAACAAGTGGTGCAATCGCTTTGAACTGCTCGGGTTCGAGGGTTTGATCGATCGGACTTCCCGGCCTGTGCGCACGCGCAGCACTGTCGATGCCGAGTTGGCTCAACGTATCGAACGGCTGCGGCGTAAACGCATGCCCATGCGCCGCATCGCCCAGGTCGTGGGCCGCAGCGTCGCCACCATCAGCCGTGTGCTCGCACAACTGGGCCTGTCGAGCCTCAAGGCGCTCGACCCCAAGGAGCCCGTGGTGCGCTACGAACACGAGGCGCCTGGCGATCTGCTGCACATGGACATGAAAAAGCTCGGGCGTATCGCCGCGCCAGGCCATCGCGTCACGGGAGATCCTCGCGACCACACCCGCGGGGTCGGCTGGGAGGTGGCGCACGTGGCCATCGACGACCACTCGCGCGTGGGATTCGTGCAGATGCACCCGGACGAGAAGAGGCCCTCGGGCCTTCCTGGAGGCCACCGTGGCGCACTACAAGGCCTTGGGCGTGACAATCAAGCGCTTGATCACCGACAACGGCCCAGCCTATCGATCGCAGCTGTTCGCGCGCACCTGCCAAGCCTTGGGCATCAAGCACACGTTCACCCGCCACTATCGACCGCAGACCAACGGCAAGGCAGAACGCTTCATCCAAACTTGCCTACGCGAATGGGCCTATGGACGCATCTGGGCCCACAGCGAAGAGCGAACCACCTGGTTACCCACGTTCTTGGCCTACTACAACGCCCGCCGGCCTCACTCGGCCCTGGGCTACCAGCCGCCAGCATCCCGGCTCGCCGGGAACAACCTATTGCAACTCAACACCTAATCAGCGCTCGACCTTGAGCAACTCGATGATCTGGTCAACACCGAGGTCGCGGCCGAGGCCCAGGGTCGCCCGGATCGGCTCGAACGCCGTGGTCATGCGGCGATAGCGCGCCGCGGTCGGGGCGTGCGAGTTGAAGTCGCGCTTCTTGAAGCGGGAGAAGCGATCCATCTTCTCGACAATGAAGCGGGCGATGCTCATCAACGAGCTCTCGTTGTTGCCGTCGAAGCCCGCGAACTTGGGCAGGTAGCCATGGTTCGCCTCCTTCAGGCGCTCGCTCTCTTCGGGCTTCAGCTTCTCGATGCATCCTTCGATGAAGTCCCACATTTCCAGCGTGTCGACCACCAGATTGACGTCTGCGGGGCGGTCTGCGTGCTTATGGAAGAGACCCTGCATCTCCCACGTCGGAGCCCAGTAGTGACCGCCGTAGATGGTCTCGGCGACCAAATCGACATCCGTTTCGGCGTCCTTGATCTTCAGGTGCTTCATGATGTCTCGCAGCATCATGAAGTTCAGCTTGTCGCCGTCCGTGAGCTGAATGCTCTTGCCCGTCACCGTGCCGAGCCCGATGTCTACTAGCTGGCGAACAGCGTCGGAGCGGGAGCTGGCTTGCCCCGTCTCATTCATCCAGGTGTCGATGCGATCGACGAGTTCGTCGTCGAGTCGCAGTTCAAGTCGTTCGGCTTTTGCCATGGTAAATCCCCGGGTATCCGGTGAAATACCGGACTTACGTACAAATGTACGGTAGTACGGCTATGTTCGTCAAGTGATCGAGGAAGGTGATGGACCGTCCATCACCCCCTATCGGATAGAGCCGGGAAGCAGCCAGCCTCACTCCGGTCGGTTGCTCGGTACCTGGTTTTCAGGTACCATATGCGTCACCACTCCTCCTCTGCCGCGTCATTAAGTTGGCTCCCGGCTTTGGACGAAAAGACCGCCCCAGGGCGGTTTTTTCATGCCCGCTCGCTTTCCAGGACCGCCGTGGAGACCAAGAAAACAGCCGTCTACATCGATGGCTACAACCTCTATTACGGCCGGCTGCGAGGGACCGCGTACAAGTGGCTGGACCTGGTGCGGCTGTTCGAAGACCTCCTGAGGATCCAAGACGGCGTGCCGCCCGTCCAGATGGTCAAGTTCTTCAGCGCTCACGCCCTCGCCCGCTTCGCGTCACACGGGGAGGCATCGATCACCGCGCAGCAGAGCTACCACCGGGCTCTGGAGACGCTCTATCCCGATCGCTTCGCCATCACCCTTGGCACCCACAGCATGGACAGGACAGGCGCACTGTTGCCGGCCGTTCGGCCTGGCGTGCCCTACAACCGAAACGATCGGGTCCGGGTCTGGAAGATCGAAGAGAAGCAGACCGACGTGAACTTGGCCATGGCGATGTACCGCGATGCCGCCAAAGGCCTCTATGACCATGTCGTGCTCTGCTCGAACGACTCGGACGCCGAGCCAGTGCTCAAGGCCCTGCGGGAGGACTTCCCAGATTTACTGATTGGCGTCGTCACCCCGGTACCGCCGCCAGATCCTGCGAAGGGCGCGCCCCGCGGCGTCAGCGCCTCGCTCTCGAAGCATGCGCACTGGACGCGTCGGTACCTGCTCGACGGCGAGCTCGAGGCTGCGCAGCTGCCGCCGCGCGTGCCGACGAAGAAGAAGCCGATCCGCAAGCCCGAGCACTGGTGATCTGGTGGAAAATGCAAAAAATCGGGGAGACCGGGGGCCCTTTGGGCCTCCCCCTGGCGCCTTTCTAGCCCTCCCCGGGAGGCACTGAGGTCCCCCCGGGGGATGCCCCTGGCGCCCTCCAAAGAAGACGTCGCTGCGGGGGCGCCGATGCGACCCGGTGGTTCCCAGAGGTAAGCAAAAGTCTGGCCCGCGTCCCGGGTGGTCCCTACATCACCGACGGGGAGGTTTGCGTTTTCGATGACCTCGGGCGCAGCGACTTCGACCGACTCCAGACCCGGGCGCAGCGCAGACGCTGGGTCGACGGCGGCGACCCCGTCGGTTACGCCATCTTCGACCTGATGGTCGATCACGGCATAGATGTCACAGGTCAGACGCTCCTGCAGCGCAAGGCGCTCCTGGCCGAGCGGCTCGACCCATGTCCCGACAACGTCCTGGCGGTCGGCTACTTCGAAGTCGACATCGAACGCGTCTTCAATGAGGCCGTCCTCGGCCTGAAGCTGGAGGGCCTGGTCGCCAAGCGAGTCGACAGCCTTTACGTACCGGGCGTGAGGTCAGCCGACTGGGTGAAGGTGAAGCGCAAGGGTGCCGTGCCGCCGGAGCGCTTCAAGCGCAAGGGCCGCTAGTTGCAGCAGGCCGCTTCCCAGCTCTCTATAGGGGTGATGGACGGTCCATCAGCACCCGCCGCTCACTTGTACTTGCGGGACAGGTTCCCAGTGGCCGTAAAGATCCCAGCGCGTTTTGCAGCCTTGACCACATCAGCTGGCGTGATCTTGCGAGCGCCCTGGGATGGTGCCGTGGAGTTGTTCAACTTGTCGCGCGCCGCCGCAAAGACGCCAGAGGATGAGAGCACCAAGCCTTTGACTTTCGGGGGGGAGGCGGAAGCTCGCGACGTCGTCGGCAGCTTGCGCTTGACCTGCGAGGGCTTGGTGGCAACGTCTGTCATGGTTCCCAGTTTCCCACAGGGAGGCGTGGTGCATAGCGTTGCAACCGAGCTTTCCAGAGGATCTCTTCGTGGTCGCGGGTCATCACGCTATCCGAGTCGGAGGACTCAAAGGGGGTGTGGGACGGTCCCACACCCCTTCCATGAACGCCTTGGCAGCCCCCATCAGGCAACACCGCCGTGTCGAATCATGTTGAGAATCGAGCGTACCTTCTCCAACCCACCCCGGGCAGCGAACTCTGCTGGCGATTGGCCTTGAAGAAGCTCATGCGGCTTGCTCAACCACATCTGCGCATGTGCTCCGAACACCTGAGCAGCAAGCGTCGGCAAGTCCTGCTCTAACTTATCCAGGTCGATCTCCGGTGCCGACGTCCCGATCTGTACCACCAGTCCAGCGTTGAAATCCTTGTTCTCGAACTCCCCGTGCCAGTTCATGTAGCCGCGCGGATTGGAGAGCACGCGACAGCCGTCCACCTGGTAGTCGAAGCTGTTATGTGTGTGCCCGTGCACCCACAGGACCGGCACCTTGAAGAACTCAGGAAGCATCTCGTTGACGAAGCCGCCAGAGGACCAGTCCTCAGCGAATCGGGGCGCCAGGGACTTCCGATGCGGCGCGTGGTGGGTCACCACCACCGTGGGCCCATCGAACGGCTCAGCGAGCTTCCTGCGCAGCCAGGAGCGGTGCCGCCGGTGGATTTGGAGTGTGTCCATCGGCACCAGGCGCCGCGTGCCACGCGAATTCGAGGTGTTCGGGTCCTCGACGCGGATGGCAGAGTAGTCGGCCAGGTAGCGCGCGCTTTCGGTCATCGAGCGATATCGGTCCGACAGCAGGCGCACTGGCTGCCCAGCAAAGCCGGGGTTGTCGATGCGCAGGCTGAAGTCGGTCCACAACGTGCAGCCCAGGAAGCGCACGCCGGCGATCACGACCTCATCGCAATCAAGGAAGTGAACACCCTGCTCCTTCGCCTGGCGGCGCATCTCCGCCTCTTCCTGATCCAGCACGGACTCGTAGTACTCATGATTGCCGGCGACGTGAACGATGGGTTTGTCGCCAAAACGCTCTGGGTTTCGAAGCCAGCGCGCGATCAATCGGCCAGGCGCGACGATGTCGCCCGCCAGGATGGCCACGTCGTAGTCCAGGCCCTTCGGTAGCTCGAAGGTCTCGAATTCGGCATGAAGGTCAGAAAGGATCAGGAGCTTCATCTTCGATCAGTGCGCGTCGCTGATGGCTGCGGCGAGGACACGCTCTATCGCCGTACCTCGTTCGAGCGCCACTCGCGGTGTCAAGCCGTCCAGTGCGGCTGCCGGCGTCTCAAGGAAGACGAGGATCAGCCACGGCTCCTGCGTGCCCAGAGCTCTGCCGACGAGCTGAATTGCTGACCAGGCAGACGGCTCAAACTGCCAACGGGGAATCCTCAGCGTTCCGTCGGGGCCGGCAATGCCAATACACCGGCCGCCACTGATCCACGTGGCGATCGTCGAAGCATCCACGTTCAGGAGCGAGGCAGCCTCAGAGACGGAGATCATGTCGGCCGCTCGGAGGCGTTCGTGGCGGTACTTTTCGCCCTCACGAAGCAAAGCTGCAGTCTCTGCGACCGTGCCGTAGAGATCCTTGGTCATGCCACAAGTCCATCTTTGCAATCTGGCAATTGGAGCACCAGACCAGGATCAAATGTCTGGTTTTCCGTTCTGCCGCTCCAGTTCACGTAGCCGCGGGGGTTGCTCACGACGCGGCAAGAACCCACCCGATAGTCAAAACTCTGGTGCGTGTGGCCGTGCACCCAAAGCACCGGCACATCGAAGAACGCCTCCGGCAGCTCGTTCACGAAGGCGCCCGACACCCAGTCGTTGGCGTATCGCTGCGCGAGCGAGCCGCGATGCGGCGCATGGTGGGTGACGACCACAGTGGGCCCATCGAACGGCTCTGAGAGCTTCTGGCTCAGCCATCTGCGCTGGTTCAGGTGAATTTGGCGCGTCTCCTCGGCCTTGAGCTTTCGTCCGTGGCGAGCGCGCCAAGTATCTGGCTCTGCGAGCTCGTCGGCAGCTCGGATCAGAGCGTAGTCATTCATGAGGTTCGTTGCCTTCCCCATGCTCACAGCTGCGTCGCTACGCCGACCACCTGGTGTGTCAATTGCGAGCTCGAAATCGGTCCAGAGCGTCGCGCCGAGGAAACGCACACCGTCGATCACCAGTTCGTCGCCATCGAGTAGACGCACCTGGCCACCAACGGCCGCGGCGCGTGCCTCGGACAGGGCCAGGTCCATCCGACTGTCGTAGTACTCATGATTGCCAGGCACGTAGATCACCGGCCTGCCGGCGAAACGCGCCTCGGCCCACTGGACGGCGCGCCGGCCAGGAGAATGGATGTCTCCGGCGAGGACCACGACGTCGAATTCGAGCGCCTGCGGCGGTTCGAAGGGCTCGAACTCGAGGTGCAGGTCGGACAGGATCAGCAACTTCATGGCTTCACTTGAGCGGCTGGGCCGTTGAAACCGTCGAGAAGCTCCGACGTCGATGTGACCACGACGCCCTCGGGCAATGGAACCAGGAAGTTCTGCTTGCGAGCCATGCTGTCCTCGAACACGAGGAGGACGCCGAAGTCAGCATTCTCAAGCTCCCGAGCCAGAACCTCTGCGGCCGCTTGCTCGCCGCGATCCTTCGTTTTGGCCAGAGGGTTCGCCCCGCGCAGACCCTCGAACTCCTCGAACACTTCGGTGCTCGCGATCCGCACGCGAAGTTCGTTTGCGCGGATCCAGTCGGTCACCTCTCGTGCGCCCGGCTTGTCGAGGTCACGAATGACCTCGAACTGGACCATATCGGGAATGATCACCGGCAAGCCGGGGATAAAAAGGGCGTCGAGCGCTGCGCCGGCGGCCAGGGTGATCAACGGACCGGAGCCCGTCACGATGAGCGCGAGAGGCTTCATTCGCCGCAGGACGGGTGGCGTGCTGGCGTTCATCTCCATCAGCTCCTGACCACGAAGACGGAAATCTCGTCACCGCCGCCGTCTTTCGGCTGGCGGGACGTCGTCGCAACCTGCGCGTGCGGCTTCGGCGCATCGAAGTCACGATCCTCGAAATGACGACGCCCCTCGTAGGCGGCTGCGCCCAGGGCCCGCTCGGTGGCCATGCGAATCTGGCGCGGCGTCATCCATGCCAGACGGCAGATCTGGAGGTCCGTCGGACGTGCGAACGTCGCGCGCACCTCCTCCGACGGCAGCATCCGTTCGAGCGTCGACTGAAAAATGCTGTGCGCAAGCACCAGGCGCCCGTCGATGTCCGGCTCCTCGATGAAGAACTCAAGAAAGCGCGAGCGCACCGGTGCGGCAATCCGGCCAGCGTCGTTTGCCGTGGCTATGTACACCACGTGGCTCGCGTCGAACTCAAAGTCGATGCTGACGTCCTTGACCCTCGATGCCGTCACCGGCTCGAGCAAGGAGAGCAACGCGTCTACCGGACGGTGACTGCCTTCATTGGCGCATTTGTCGACCTCATCTAGCAGGACAACGGGGTTTGCCCTTTCCCCCAGGACGATGAGTTCCCACAGGGCGCCCACGGACGAGTTGGCCCAGTGCCGGTCCGAACCTCTAAGGGGAGAATTGGACTGTGCGTTGTCGAACGACTGCCGATGGATCGCCGTCTGGAGAATCTCCGCTAGGCGATGCGTGAAGTGCGTCTTGCCAACACCCGGCGCGCCCAACAGCAAGATCGGCTGCAGCGTCGGCGGTCGACCTGAGAGGTCGGCTAGTGCCATGGCACGCTGAATTGTGTCGACAACCATAGCGAAGTGAGGCATTTCCGCGGCGAGCTGCTGCAGATCTTCCCTCCACGCCCGCGGCCTCGCGATCGAGCGCCACGGTCCGTTGCCCATCGCCTTGGCAAAGTGCCGCAGATCTCGCGTGATGATCTCTTTGTCCGCCGTCGCCGGGTTCTTCTTCAGCGACTCAAACCGCTTGCGTGCTGCATCCCAGTCGAAGACTGCGACTGTGCCCGGCGGCGCCGGCGGCAACTCGTCCGGGACGGTCAGGGCCTGCGCAGCCTGCAATGGCGTCTGGAAACTGCGAGTGATGGGCGGAGGTGGAGGTGCGGGCTTCGACAGGCGCTCCTCTTCCGCCGCCTTCACCCGCGCTCTGTAGGCAGCGTCGTCTTCGGCTCTCTTGCGCTCAGCCTCTTCGAACGCCAGTCGCTCGCGTTCGAGCGTTTCAACCTCGAGTTGCTCGAGGAGCGAGTTTGGAAGAAGGAACGGCTTGCAAAACTCGCCGGCGACGTCGCCGTGATCGGCGTGAATGCCGTACCCGGCGGGGGCGTTGATTTTTCTCTTTTCGCTCTTCTTGCTGACCATTCTGGACTCCTTGGCGGAGCCGATCGGTCAGCTCCTTAAGACGGGGAAACGAGGTGGAGGAGAGGCGATGTCGCCGCTACTGCCTGATTCGAGGCACGGGTCGACGAACCGGTGCAAATCGTCATGCGCACAGCCATGCGCGCGTCGATAGCGACGCGAATGGTGGTGGCGGTTGAGCTCAACATGACGAAGGTCTTAAGGGCTTGGATTGCCAAACAATCTTATCGCTGAGCATCTGGGCGCGGCAACTTCCAACGTCGGCAAAAGCCAACACTCGGTCTAGGTTCGCGTAACGTCTGCGGTATCACCCTGAGTCCGAGGGCCAACGCGTTCATCAGGGACGAGCCTGTAGAGAGAGCGGCGCACCCCGCCTCGAACGCAGCGGTCCAAGTGCTGAAGGACTGCTCTGATGCGTCGAGTTCTCCCCATACGCTGGCGTCCTCGGTTGACTCCATCAAAATCCAATGGAACAAACCGGGTTCCGGCTCATCGACGCTAAGCGAAATTTGGCGAAGGTGGTTTGTGCTTTGCATCGTCATAGTGTGAAGCATCATCTCGGCGCGGCGCCACTGGGTACTTCGGAGTGCGTGAAGGGGGTAGAGGCAGGACCGTCGCAACCTCTCGAAGGTCAGCGAAAGTCTCTGCTGGATGTCCGAAGCGTCCCGAGCAACGACGTGTGGTCGACCAGCTTCGTGGCCACCAGCGACTGGACGCCCTTCTCGCTCTGCCAGGTGCCCTCGACGCTCAGGAGCTTGGCGCCGAGCAGGACCGTGCGCTGTTCTTCCGCTACCTGTGGCCACACGATGATGTTGACCGTGCCGGTCTCGTCCTCGAGCGTGGCGAAGACGACGCCATTGGCCGTGCTCGGCCGTTGCCGGTGCGTGACGATCCCGCTGGCGCGCACCTTCTGGCGATCCTTCGCGCGAACCCGCAAGTCCTCAGAGCTCTTGATGCCCCATTCGGTGAGCTGGGGCCGAATGATCGCAAGCGGATGCCGGCGCAGGCTCAGACCCACGGATCCGTAGTCGTCGGCGATCTCGGACCCCTCCTCGGGCGTCGGGAACTGAATCTCCTCTTCGAAGGTGCGCGCTTGGCGCAGCATCTTGGTCGGCCGCGTGTCCACGCCCTTGGCGGCCCACACCGCGTCGGGCTGGCGACCGGCCAAGCCGAGCAGCGCATCTGCGCTCGACAGGCACTTGAGGTCGTGGGCATCGAGTTGCGCACGCATCGCCAGGTCCTCGACGCTAGCGAAAGACTTCTGCACACGCGCCGCGACGATGCGCTGCACCGCCTCCTCACGCATGCCGTTGATTCGACCCAAGCCCAGGCGTACCGCGCGCAGCGGTTGCTCGTAGGTGCTGTCCCAGCGAGCCGAGGCTGCGCCCTGCACGGGCTCCTCCAAGGTCGAGTCCCATTCGCTGATCGTCACGTCCACCGGGCGCACGACGACCCCAGGCGTTCGACCCGTCCACCGCGCAGGCCATCGCCAAGGCCCTGCTCGAGGAAGGAGAGGCCTTCATGAACGAGATGGGCCACCGCCTGGCGCGCGAGCAAGTCGCGTTTCTCGAACAGCAGGTTGCGCAAAGCGGCGAGCGCGCCCTGGTCGCGCGGCGCGCGCTGCTGGACTTCCAGAACAAGACCGGCCTGATCTCCCCCCAAGCGAAGGCCGGGAGCCTGGTCGCGATCGGGGCGCGCCTCGAGGGGCAGATTTCCGAGCTCAAGGCACGCAAGGCCGCAATGCTCGGCTACCTCAGCCCGCAGGCGCCTGACGTGGCGCAGATCGATCTTCAGATCGGCGCTCTCGAGCGGCAACTTGGCGCGGAGCAGAAGCGGCTCGCGGCGCCCCAGGGCAGCACGCTGAACAGCAGGGTCGAGGAGTACCAGCGGCTGGAACTCGAGTCGACGTTCGCGCAGGACGTGTACCGGACTTCACTGGTCGGGCTGGAGAAAGGGCGCATCGAGGTGGGCCGCACGCTCAAGAAGATCTCGGTGCTGCAGAGCCCGAGCCTGTTCCCCTGCGGATCGACGGTGAGCGCCGAATCGAACTCGAAGGCGCCCCACAGGCGCACCTGCAGGCTGTCGCCGCCGGCCACCAGGTAGTCGGGATTGAACTGGGTGGCGCCCGCATTGGCGAAGGCCCCGGTAAAGAGCTGCGTCCCGAAGACGTCGCTCTGGAGATTGGCGCGATAGTCCAGACCCTGCGGAGTGGTCGGCACCACCTGCGGGACCGGGGCTGGCGCAGCGGCCGTGGGGCCGCGGGCCGGCGCCGCACTCTGCATGGCTCGACCGCGTCGAAGATGACGGAGTCGCCGGCGAAGTCGGTCGAACCAGCGGCAGCGGCACTCCGGTTCAAACCTTGCGCGGAGGCAAGCCCCGGGAAAGAAACTGCCAGCAGGGCCAAGACGGCCAAACGGCGAAAACTAAGCACGAAGTTCATCAAGGGAAAGGCATCGGTGGCGGGGCCGTTCGCATCCGATGCGCGAGCTGATCGGGCAGTCGGGCATGGGGGGACGGGATTGGTAGCGCCTCGGCACTCTCCGCGGGAGGCCGCCCTGGATCTCTGGGTCCAGGCGATTCGGGAGCCGTGTCTGTCGCTCAGGGAGCGGACATCGAGCCCGAACCGGAGCGCAGTGGCAAGGGCAGGGTCAGTGTTGCGTGGTGAGCGATGGAGTCGGGAGGGATGAGGCTCGCGCAGGAGGCCAGGACGGATCGATGCGAGTCGCGTCGACGATGTAGACCGGCGACAGCGATGCGCTGTCCGCCACGGCGATGCGCACCCGGTGCGCGGCATGGCCCGGCACGCCCAGGCCTTCGAGCCAAGACCCCTTGCAGTTGCGCGGCAGCCGGCGCCACTCTTCCTTGGTCATGTGCAGGAAGCCGGGGCCCGGGTAGTTGAGGATCTTGCGTCGCTTGGCGGCACCGGCGGCGGGTGCCTGGCCGCGGGCGCGCGCGCACGCCGGGGCGGCTTCGCCAGCCTCGGTGATACTCATGGTTTCCGCCCGACCGTTGTCTAAGTAACTCATGGGAGGCGAGGTTAGGTCGCGCCCCGGCTTCTGTATGTCGTCCGCGCCCGCCCCAACCGATGGGCCATTTCCGGAATTGATGACGAAACTTCCGATGCGCCGGGCCATGTCTCTGGCGCACCACATCTTCGTCCATGATCGATGCCCCGCAGGATTCCGGCGGACGGGCCCGAGGCTCTGGCAACCCCCTAGACCGCAGCCTGCGTACCAGCCGGTAAAATGGCCCCAGTCTTGCGAACCCAAGGAATTCCCATGTCCAACCCCACCCCCATCGAACCCGGCCATGCCGCCGCCGTCGAACAAGACGCGGTCGAGTCGATCGTTCCCCTGATGCCCCTGGTGCTGCCGCTGGTCGGCGGGGTGCTCATGCTCCTCCTGGCTTCGATCGCCATCTACATGGCCTGAACCGGCATCTCGACCGTGGGCGCACTGCGTGCCGCCTGCGGGTCGTGACCTGCCACGCCCGAGCCGGTCGTCGCCACGACGACCTCCTCCCGGTTCAAACGGGCTTCCATCCGACCTCATCCCTATACGGAAGCGTTTTCTCCAACGGATCTCGACCGCCTCCCGGCGTCGCGTCCCGTTCGAAAAGACGGTTTTCAACTTAGGAGATAGAACGATGAACGCACCGCTGAAGGGTCTCGCCATGCAGGCGCCCTCCTACGTCAAGAACGCGAAACTGATCGCGTGGGTGGCCGAGATGGCCGCTCTGTGCAAGCCCGAACGCATCTACTGGTGCGACGGCAGCCAGGAAGAATACGACCGCCTCTGCCAGTTGATGGTCGACGCCGGCACCTTCAAGAAGCTCAATCCGGCCAAGCGCCCCAACTCCTTCCTCGCCACCTCCGACCCGAGCGACGTCGCCCGCGTCGAAGACCGCACCTACATCTGCTCCGCCAGCAAGGACGAAGCCGGCCCGACCAACAACTGGATGGCACCGGCCGAGATGCGCGCCACGCTGCAGCCCCTGTTCGACGGCTGCATGAAGGGCCGCACGATGTACGTCGTCCCCTTCAGCATGGGCCCGCTGGGCTCGCCGATCGCCCATATCGGCATCGAACTGTCCGACAGCCCGTACGTGGCGGTCAACATGAAGATCATGACCCGCATGGGCCGTGCGGTGTTCGACGTGCTCGGCGACGACGGCGAGTTCGTGCCCTGCGTCCACACGGTCGGCGCGCCGCTGGAAGCCGGCCAGAAGGATGTCGCCTGGCCCTGCAACAAGACCAAGTACATCGTCCACTACCCCGAGACGCGCGAGATCTGGAGCTACGGCTCGGGCTACGGCGGCAACGCGCTGCTGGGCAAGAAGTGCTTCGCCCTGCGCATCGCGTCCAACATGGGCCGCGACGAAGGCTGGCTGGCCGAGCACATGCTGATCCTCGGCGTGACCAACCCGGCCGGCAAGAAGTACCACGTGGCGGCCGCCTTCCCGAGCGCCTGCGGCAAGACCAATTTCGCGATGCTGATCCCGCCGGCCGGCTTCGACGGCTGGAAGGTCACGACCATCGGCGACGACATCGCCTGGATCAAGCCCGGTGCCGACGGCAAGCTTCACGCCATCAACCCCGAGGCCGGCTACTTCGGCGTGGCGCCCGGCACCAACATGCAGACCAACCCGAACTGCATGGCCAGCCTCGACCGCGACGTGATCTTCACCAACGTCGCGCTGACCGACGATGGCGACGTCTGGTGGGAAGGCATGGGCGACGCGCCGGCGCACGCGATCGACTGGCAAGGCAAGGACTGGACGCCGGCGATCGCCAAGGAGACCGGCGCCAAGGCCGCGCACCCGAATGCCCGCTTCACGGTCGGTGCCACCAACAACCCGGCGCTCGACGACGCCTGGGACGACCCGAAGGGCGTGGCCATCGATGCCTTCATCTTCGGCGGCCGCCGCTCGACCACCGTGCCGCTGGTGACCGAAGCCCGCAACTGGGTGGAAGGCGTCTACATGGCCGCGACCATGGGCTCGGAAACCACCGCTGCGGCCGGCGGCCAGCAGGGCGTGGTGCGACGCGATCCGTTCGCGATGCTGCCCTTCGCCGGCTACAACATGAGCGACTACTTCCAGCACTGGCTGGACCTCGGCAAGAAGCTCGAGGCCTCGGGCGCGAAGCTGCCGAAGATCTACACCACCAACTGGTTCCGCAAGGGCGAGGACGGCAAGTTCGTCTGGCCCGGCTACGGCGAGAACATGCGCGTGCTCAAGTGGATGATCGACCGCATCGAGCAGAAGGCCGATGGCACCGAGCACGTGTTCGGCGTCAGCCCGCGCTACGAGGACCTCAACTGGACGGGCCTCGATTTCAGCGCCAAGCAGTTCGACACCGTGACCAGCATCGACAAGGCCGCCTGGCAGGCCGAGCTCAAGCTGCACGCGGAGCTGTTCGAGCAACTGTCGCACCGGCTGCCGCAGGAGTTGCCGGCGACGAAGGCAGCGATCGAGAAGCGCCTCGCGGCCTGAGCCCGGCGAGCGCCCACGAAAAAGCCGCCCGAGGGCGGCTTTTTTGCGTCATGCCCGAGGGCAGGATCAATAGTACTGGCCGAGGTTGACGCGGCGCATCGCTTCGTAGACCGTCGGGATGCGGACGTCGGCGGTGCGCTTCGCGACCAGCGCCAGCGACTGTTCCTTGGCAGTGACCTGCGGCTCGGCGTCGGCCACTTGCTGGTGCGTGGCGATGATGCTGAGCTCGTTCATGATGCGCGGGTCGTACTTGGCATAGGCCAGGAACTTCTCGTCAGCGCGAGCAGCCGCGCGGCGCTTGGCGACATTGCGGGCAGACGCCGCGGCACGGACAGCCAGCGAGCGCGCGGTACCGGCGAACAGCGCCAGGCCGACAAAGGCCACGCCCCACAGCACGACCCAGGCGAGCAGCAGGCCGCCTTCGTCGATGTTCGACATCAGCCGGTCGGCGACGACGAGCAGGGACGACACGATGGCTGCCAGCAGCAACGCTGCCAGGCCACGGGCGCCATCCAGACCGCGGCGGGCGGCGCGGACGCGATCGATCACGGCCTCGGCACGAACGATGCCGGGGTGGGTGACGGGCTTTTCAACGTGGATGAAACTGGTCATGGTGTTCCTCCTGAAAGGACAAGTGGCCGAAGCCGATGGGGTGATATTAGGGGTTACCCTAGTGTTTTGCCACTTTATCTTACTGATGTTTATCATTCACAGGACTTATGGATGTCAACTTTCGCACGCTCGACCTGAACCTGCTCCGCGTCTTCGACGAGGTGATGGCGGAGCGCAACCTCACGCGAGCCGCCCGGAACCTGTCGATCACGCAGCCGGGGGTGAGCAATGCGCTGCGGCGGCTGCGCGAAGTGCTCGGCGACGAGCTGGTGCGCCGGGCCGGGGCCGGCGTGGAACCGACGCCGCGGGCGCTGGCGCTCTGGCCCACCGTGCGCGACGCGTTGCGGCAGCTCCAGCACACGCTGGCACCGGGCGAGTTCGATGCCGGGATCGCCGACACCACCTTCCTGCTGGCCATGGCCGATGCCACCGCGGCCGAATTGATGCCGGGCCTGATCCGGATCGTCGAGCGGGAGGCCCGTGCCGTCTCGCTGCGGGTGTTGCCGCTGACCACGCGGGATCCGCGCCGCATGCTGGAACAGGAAGAGGTCGATGTCGCGATCGGCTACTTTCCGGCCGTGATCGCGAGCCTGGCGGCGCGCGGACAGTCCGGCGTCGGCGAACCCTTCGAGACCCAGCGGCTGTATGTGGGGCAGTACGTGTGCGTGATGCGCCGCGGCCATCCGCTGGCGGACGCGCCGCTGACGCTCGACAGCTTCTGCGCCGCGCGGCACCTGCTGGTGAGCTTCTCGGGCCGGCCCTACGGCTTCATCGACCAGACGCTGGGCGCCCTGGGCCGGGAGCGGCGCATCGTGATCACGGTGAACCAGTTCTTCACGGCCGGCCGGGTGGTCGCCAATTCGGACCTGCTGACCGTGATGCCGCGGCATTTCGCGCGCGTGACCGGCATCGACGACCACCTGGTGCTGCGCGAGCTTCCGTTCGACCAGCCGCTGGTGCACGTGGATGCGCTCTGGCATCGGCGCGCCCAGCATGCGCATGCGCACGGCTGGCTGCGGCAGGCCTTGCTGCGATCGGCCGAAGAGGCGTTCGCGGTATCGCTGCCGGAGCCGGCAGCCTGAGGATCAGCGGACGACCGACAGCCAGGCGCTGGCGGCGGCGCGCAGTTCCTGGGCGTGGTGGGCGTCGAGGCCGGCACGGCTGTCGGCGTTCTGCATCAGGATGGCGGCCGGGCTGGCATCGATGGCCTTGTCGGTCGGGCGGAAAAAGCGGGCCACGAGGGCGATGAGGTGAAACATGATGGTGCGCTGCCCACGAGGCGGCGCGGAGTGACGATGCACCAAGATTAAGGGTTTTCCCCAATCTTTCAAGCGAGACGTCATGCACAAAAGGCATAACCGTATCCTCTAGACTGCATCCATGAAGCTTCAACTGCTTTCGGACCTCCATATCGAGGTGCATCCGCACCTTCAGATCGCACCCGCGGCCGGCGCCGACCTGCTGGTGCTGGCGGGCGACATCGGCTCCTACCAGGAGGGGTCGTCGCTGGTCGAGCCGGATTTCGGGCTGGCCCGCTTCTCGCCGCGCCGCGGCTGGCCGACGCCCGTGATCTATGTGCCGGGAAACCACGAGTACGACAACGCCGATTTCGACGCGGTGCACCACCGGCTGCGCGAGACCTGCGAGGTGCTGGACATTCAATGGCTGGAGCGCGAGACCCTCGTCATCGACGGCGTGCGCTTCGTCGGCACCACGCTGTGGGCCGACTTCGACGCCCTGGTCGAGGCTGGCGACGGCCTGGCCGACGCGCTCAGGAAGCGCGGCAAGGCGATGCGCGCCGCCAACTTCTACTTGCAGAAAGCCGCCACCCAGCGCGCTGGCAAGATCTTCCTGGCCGAAGAACTGAGGGAGCACTCACTGACATGTCAGGCTTGGCTGCGCGAGGCACTGGCCCAGCCCTTCGAAGGCACGACCGTGGCGATCACGCACTTCGCGCCGACCCTGGCGAGCGCCGATCCGCGCTACGGCCTGAGCCCGGGGACGGCGGGCTTCTGCAACAGCCTCGACGATCTGCTGCCGCAGGCCGATCTCTGGCTGCACGGCCACCTGCACTGCCAGTTCGACTATGTGAAGGACGGCTGCCGCGTGGTCGCCAATCCGCTGGGCTACCTGGGCAAGGGGGAGCAGGACGACTTCGATCCGGACTTGCTCATCGAGGTACCCCCCCGACGGCGCTGACGCAGGGGCACAGGTTCCGCCGGGCTTTCACCCCGCCGGGTGCACGCCGGCGCGGCCGGCCTCGACCTCGAAACGGACCTCGGTCTCGAAGCGCGCCTCGGCCGGCACCGGGTGGGCGGTGGTGCGGAATTCGCAGCGCAGCGCGGCGGGCGTGAGCTCGATCAGCGCATGGCCGCGGCGGTCGCCGCGCGCGTGGATCACATCGGGATTGTCTCGCCGCAGGCGGGCCATGGCGGCCGCGCCGGCGCCGCGCGAAGTGACCGACCCGCCCACGAATTCGCTGGCCATGACCGGCGAGTCCGGGTCGTTGGGTCGCACCCGCAAGTCGGCCGCCACGTGGCGATGGACGTCGCCGCCCAGCACCACGAGGTTGCCCACGCCGGCATCGACCGCGCCCTGCAGCAGCCGGCGTCGCGCTTCGGGGTAGCCGTCCCAGCCGTCGGTCCAGGTCCGGCGTCCCTCGGGCGAGTCGATGCCGGTGGCGCTCATCTGGCTGGACTGGCCGAGCAGGTTCCAGCGCCGCTTGGCGCCGGCCAAGCCATCGGCCAGCCAGCGCTCCTGCCCGGCGCCGAGCATCGTCCGCGCGGGATCGGCCAGCTCGGCGCAGCCAGTCACGCTGCGCCCGGCGTCGTGCGCCGGATCGGGGCAGGCATGGTGGCTGCGATGCTGGCGGCAATCGAGGGTCCACAGCTCGGCCAGCCGGCCCCAGGCGAAGCGCTCGTGGATGCGCATGGCGGCACCCTGCGGCGGCACGGCCAGCGGCATGTGCTCGAAATAGGCCTGGTAGGCCGCGGCACGGCGGCGAAGGAATCGCGCCGCGTCGTCGTGCGCCGGCTCGCGGTCGCCGGTGTAGTCGTTGACCACCTCGTGGTCGTCCCAGGTCAGGATCCACGGATGCGCGGCATGGGCGGCCTGCAGGTCGGGGTCGCGCTTGTAGAGCGCATGCCGCTCGCGGTAGGCCGCCAGCGTGTGCGGCGTCGGCGCGCCGTGCTGGCGCAGCGTATAGGCGGGATTGCTGCCTTCGTAGATGTAGTCGCCGACGAAAAGCACGAAGTCGAGATCGCGCCCCGCGATATCGCGGTGCGCGGCGAAGAAGCCCTGTTCGTAGTGCTGGCAGGAGGCGAGAGCGAGCCGCAGGCGGCGCACGTCCGCGTCCGGTGCCGGCGCGGTGCGGGTATGGCCGACCGCGCTCGCTGCATCGCCGCAGCGAAAGCGATACCAGTAGTCGCGCTGCGGCTGCAGGCCTTGCGCGGCGACGTGCACGCTGAAGCCGCGCGCTGCATCGGTCGCGATGTCGCCGCGGGCGACGACGCGCTGGAGCGCCGCATCGGTCGCGATCTCGTACTGCACGACGCAGGTGGTGCCGGCGATGCGGTCCAGGTCCTCCGCGTCGGGCGCCAGGCGGGTCCACAGCACCACGCCGTCGGGGCGCGGCTGGCCGCTCGCGACACCGAGCGTGAAGGGATCGGCCCGCCAGCGCCCAGCCGGCTGCGCGCGCCCGGTCAGCGGCACGGCCCAGGCCCCGAGCGCCAGCCACAAGGCTGCGCGATTCAACTCCCTGCGACGCAAATTCATGGGCGCATTGTCGCGCCCCCTATGATCGGCGCGCATTCGCAACCAGGGGATCGGCGTGCTCAACGGACTGTGGCTTGGCTTCTTTCTGACCGCGGCGGCGGCGGCGCTGGGCCGCTGGCTGCTGGGCGGCGACGCCAGCGTGTTCGCCGCCATGGTCGAGAGCCTGTTCGCGATGGCCAAGCTCTCGGTCGAGGTGATGGTGCTCTTGTTCGGCACGCTCACGCTGTGGCTCGGCTTCCTGCGCATCGCCGAGGCTGCGGGCATCGTCGACCGGCTGGCGCGGCTGCTGGGGCCGCTGTTCCGCCGCCTGATGCCCGAGGTGCCGGCCGGGCATCCGGCGCTCGGGCTGATCACGCTCAATTTCGCCGCCAACGCGCTCGGCCTGGACAACGCCGCGACGCCGATCGGGCTCAAGGCGATGCGCGAGCTGCAGACCCTCAACCCGAGCAAGGACACGGCCAGCAACGCGCAGATCCTGTTCCTGGTGCTCAATGCCTCCTCGCTGACGCTGCTGCCGGTGACGATCTTCATGTACCGCGCACAGCAGGGCGCGGCCGATCCGACGCTGGTGTTCCTGCCGATCCTGCTGGCGACCAGCGCCTCGACGCTGGTCGGGCTGCTGTCGGTGGCCTTCATGCAGCGGCTGCGGCTGTGGGAACCGGTGGTGCTGGCCTACCTGCTGCCCGGCGCGCTGCTGCTCGGCGGCTTCATGGCGCTGCTGGCGACGCTGTCGGCCGCGGCGCTGGCCACGCTCTCTTCGCTGCTCGGCAACCTGACGCTGTTCGGCCTGATCGTCGGCTTCCTGCTGGTCGGCGCGATCCGCAGGATCAAGGTCTACGAGTGCTTCATCGAGGGCGCGAAAGAAGGTTTCGACGTCGCGAAGAACCTGCTGCCCTACCTGATCGCGATGCTGTGCGCGGTCGGCGTGCTGCGGGCCTCCGGCGCGCTCGACCTGGCGCTCGAAGGGATCCGCTGGACCGTGGCGCTGACCGGTTGGGACACCCGATTCGTCGACGCGCTGCCGACCGCGCTGGTCAAGCCCTTCTCGGGCAGCGCGGCGCGCGCGATGCTGATCGAGACCATGCAGAGCCAGGGCGTCGACAGCTTCGCCGCGCTGGTGGCGGCCATCATCCAGGGCAGCACCGAAACCACTTTCTACGTGCTGGCCGTGTACTTCGGCGCGGTCGGCATCCAGCGGGCGCGCCATGCGGTGGGCTGTGCGCTGCTGGCGGAATTGGCCGGCGTCGTGGCCGCGATCGGGGTCGGCTACTGGTTCTTCGGCTGAGCGTCGGAGCCGGCGACAGACCGGCGCGCGGCCGATCGGCCAAAATGGGCCTCCAACTGCACTGCTTTCCCGTGACCGCTCCCGTCCAGGCGCAACCGCCTTCCTTCTCCATCGGCGAATTCCGCGCATCGCTCGGCATGTTCGCGACCGGCGTGACCATCGTCACCGCACGGGCCGCCAACGGCACGCTGGTGGGCCTGACGGCCAACTCCTTCAATTCGGTCTCGCTCGATCCGCCGCTGGTGCTGTGGAGCCTGGCGCGCAGTGCCGCCTCGATGGCGGCCCTGCGCACCGGCTCGCACTACGCGGTCAACATCCTCGCCGCCGACCAGAAGAGCCTCGCAGAGCGGTTCGCGACCAAGAACGTCGATCGCTGGCGCGATGTCGCCTACACCGAGGGCATCGGCGGCGCGCCGGTGCTGGTGGGCGCGGCGGCCAGCTTCGAGTGCTTCAACCGCAGCCGCTATGACGAGGGCGACCACGTGATCTTCGTCGGCGAGGTCGAGCGCTGCTCGCACCGCGCGGGCGCGTCGCCGCTGCTGTTCCACGGCGGACGCTTCTACACGGAGCATCCGCTTTGAAGGCGACGCCGGCGGTGCTGCTGGCGTCGAACTGATGATCGTCACCCGCGGCCAGCCGCCCCATGCAGTCGCACGCGACTGATCGCTTTTGCCCGGCCCCCGGGCCGCAACACAAGAAGAACAGAGACAACGAATGATCGAACGCAAGGAACACCTCGACTCCCGCGCGACCGCCCTGCTGCTCGCCTGCTGCGCCTTCTGGGGCCTGCAGCAGATCCTCATCAAGACCACGGTGGCCGAAGTGCCGCCGCTGTGGCAGGCCTCGATCCGCATGACCGGCGCGGTCGTGCTGCTGTGGGCCTGGTGCGTGCGGCGCGGCGTGCCGCTGTTCGACCGCGACGGCACGCTGCCGGGCGGCCTGCTGGCGGGTGCGCTGTTCGCCGGGGAGTTCACCTGCATCTACCTCGGCCTGCAGCTGACGACCGCCTCGCGGCTTACGGTGTTCCTCTACACCTCGCCCTTCGTGGTCGCGCTGCTGCTGCCGCGCTGGGTCCCGGCGGAGCGCCTGCGCGGCCTGCAATGGATCGGCCTGGCGCTGGCCTTCGCGGGCGTGGTGCTGGCCTTCAGCGAGAGCTTCGGCCACAGCACCTCGGCGCAATTGCGCGGCGATGCGCTGGCGCTCGCCGCGGGCGTGCTGTGGGGGCTGACCACCCTGACCATCCGCACCACGCGCCTGGCCACCGCCAGCGCCGAGAAGACGCTCTTCTATCAGATCGCGGTGACCGCGGCGGTCTCGCCGCTGCTGTCGCTGCTGCTCGGCGAGCGCTGGGGCTTCGCGTATTCGGGCTATGCCTGGTTCTCGATCGGGCTGCAGACCGCGATCGGCGCCTTCGCGAGCTATCTGGCCTGGATGTGGCTGCTGCGCCATTACCCGGCCACCCGCATCTCGTCCTTCACCTTCCTCACGCCGCTGTTCGCACTGGTGTTCGGCGTCGTGCTGCTGTCGGAACCGCTGACGCTGCAACTGGTGCTGGCACTGGCCGGCGTGGCGTTCGGCCTCGTGCTGGTGAATCGTCGACCCGGAGCCAAGCCATGAACTTCCAGCCCGTGCTCGACGCCATCGACGCCGAGCTTCGCCCGCTGCTCGGCGCCGAGGGCCAGGTGGCCAGCTACATCCCGGCGCTCGCGCGCGTGCCGGCAGCGCAGTTCGGCATCGCGCTGCGGACCTGCGACGGCCATGAAGCGGCCGCCGGCGACGCCGACACGCCGTTCTCGATCCAGAGCATCTCGAAGCTGTTCACGCTGACGCTCGCCATGCGCCGCCTCGGCGATGCGCTGTGGGAGCGCATCGGCCGCGAGCCCTCGGGCAATCCCTTCAACTCGCTGGTGCAGCTGGAGCACGAGCACGGCGTGCCGCGCAACCCCTTCATCAATGCAGGCGCGATCGCGGTCGCCGACCGACTCGTGAGCCTGGGCCATGCCAAGGCCGACCTGCTGGCGCTGATGTCGGATCTGTGCGGCGAGGCGATCGCCTACGACGAGGAAGTGGCCGCCTCCGAAGCCGTGACCGGCTTCCGCAACATCGCGCTGGCGAATTTCATGAAGAGCTTCGGCAAGATCGACAACGACGTGCGCGAAGTGCTGAGCCTCTACTTCCACCAGTGCGCGATCCGCATGAACTGCCGCCAGCTGGCGCGCGCCGCCGCCTTCCTGTGCCGCGACGGCGCGCACCCGAGCGACGGCGAACCCGAGGTCACGACCGAACGCCATACGCGCCGCATCAACGCGCTGATGCTGACCTGCGGCACCTACGACGCTGCCGGCGACGTCGCCTTCTCGATCGGCCTGCCCTGCAAGAGCGGCGTCGGCGGCGGCATCGTCGCGGTGGTTCCCGACCAGCTGACGCTGTGCGTCTGGTCGCCGGCGCTCGATGCCAACGGCAACTCGCTGCTGGGCCTGAAGGCGCTCGAGCTGTTCGCGACCCGCACCGGCCTTTCCATCTTTTGATTGCACCCATGACAGAACCCTCAGACACCGCCCCCCCGATCCAGGAAGCCACCCTCTGGAGCGACGAGCTCTGGACCGCCCGCGTGATCAAGAACGAAGACGACGACGGCTGGGCCGTCGCCATGACCCGCCAGGGCGACCCCGAGCCGGCGCTGGTCGGCCCCTGGACCATGGGCCGCGACAAGAAGAACCCCAAGCCGCTCGACGCGCCGGCCTTCCACACGCTGGTGAAGACGGCGTCCGAAGTGCTGCGCCGCCATGAGCAGCAGCTGCACGCGCAGTTGAACAAGAGCGTCAGCGTGGGCGCCGGTTCGGAACGCATCCGCGTGTCGCTGCAGATCGTGCCCGACGAGGACAACCCGCACGCGATGCTGAGGGCGCACGACGAATCCGGCAGCGAACTCGCCGAGCTGCGCGTGAAGCCCGACTTCAGGCTCAGCGCCGCCAGCGCCGAGGCCTGGATCGAAAGCGGCTTCGAGAAGCCCCGCTGAAGCCGCGGGTCATCGGCGTTCTGGTCTACGCTACGCCATGCCCCTACTGCCCGCCCTCCTGTTGTTCCTCCACCTGCTCGCCGCCGCCTTCTGGGTCGGCGGCATGGCGACCATGCACTTCGCGGTGCGTCCGGCTGCCGTCGCCAGCCTGGAGCCGCCGCTGCGCCTGCCCTTCATGGCGGCGGCGTTGTCGCGCTTCTTCGTCGGCGTCTCGACCGCGATCGCCGTGCTGCTGGCCACTGGCCTCGGGCTGGTCTGGCTGCATGGCGGCTTCGCGCGGGTCCACTGGAGCGTGCACGCGATGTTCACGCTCGGCCTGGTGATGATGGCGCTGTTCCTGCACCTGCGATTCGCGCCCTACCCACGCCTGGTGCGCGCGGTCGCGGCGCGCGAGTGGCCGGTGGCGGCGGCGAACCTGAACACGGTCCGCAAGCTGGTCTCCGTGAACTTGGTGCTGGGCGTGCTCGTCTTTGCCATCGCGGTGCTCGGCCGCGCGCTTTGACGGCACGCCGGCTCAGCGCTGGCTGAAGGTCTCCAGCACCCGTAGCACGCTCTCGGTCGCGCCATCGAGCGCCGCGCGCGGCCGATGCGCGATGCCCAGCCGCCGCACCAGCGGCGGCCGCAGCGGCAGCATGCGCATGCGCTCGTCGTGCGGATCGTCACTGGCCGGCAGCACCGGCAGCACCGCGGCGCCGTAGCCCGCGGCCACCAGGCTGCGCATCGCGGCGTCGTAGTTGAGCTCGATGCGCGGCCGCGGCGCCTCGCCCGCGGCCGCGAACCACTCGGTCGTGAGCCGGTACATGTGGGTGCTGCTGTCGTTGGCGATCAGCGGCTGCTGCGCCAGCCACTTCGGTGTCGCCCGTTGCGGCGACTTCCACTTGCGCGGCACGAAAGCCATCATCGGCTGGTTGCGCCAGCGCGTCACGACCAGATCGCGCAGGGGCGGCTGCGGCATCGCCACCAGCCCGATGTCGATCGTGCCCATGGCGAGCCGCGCCATCGCTTCGTTGGAGCCCAGGATGCTGACCTCGACATCGATGCCGGCATGGCTCTGCTCGAGCGCCTCGAGCACCTGCGGCAGCAGGTCGACCACCACGCCGGTGGAGGTGCCCAGGCGCACCCGCCCGACGCGGCCCTCGGCCTGCCGCCGCACCGCGTCGACCGCCTCGTCGGCGTCGCGCAGCAGCTGGCGGGCGCGCTCGACCAGCGCGGCGCCGGCCGCCGTCGGCGTGACCCGGCGACTTCCGCGCATGACCAGGCGGGCACCGAGGCGCGATTCGAGTTCGCTGATGTGCAGGCTGACCGTCGGCTGCGCGAGGTGCAGGGCCCGGGCCGCGGCGGAGAAGCTGCCGAGGTCGGCGATCGAGACCAGCGTGCGCAATTGATCGAGGTTGAGTTGTCTCATCAGGAAAGCTGATCGGAAGTGACAGGATTCTCAACTTCCACAATAGCACGCGCGCTTGCAAGATGGACTCCCGTTCAAGGAGCCATGCCATGCCATCGAGAAAGCCCGCCTTCGTCATTCGCCTGTCGGAGGCGGTTCGGCTGGCCGGCCATCGCCGACGCGACCAGCGCCTGCTGCGGGCGATGAGCGATCGCGACTTGTGCGACCTGGGTGTGGGTCGCAGCCAGATCCCGGCGCTGCTGGAGCCGCTCAGCGATGCTGGGGCACCGCCGCATGCGCGACGCAGCCATGGGCCGTGTGCTGGCGGTGTTCCGCCAGCAGTGCTGCGGTGACGCCGTTGGTCCAGCCGAAGCCGTCCTGGAGCGGGTACTCGCCGCCGGCGCCGCCTTCGGTGTCGTCCTGCTCGACCCGCCGCAGCGCGTATTTCTCGACCAGCTTGCCCTCACGCTCGTAGAGCGCGGCGACGGTCGCGAGCCAGCGCCTGGCGATGCTGCGCGACAGCGCCTCGTGGCCGTAGTCGGCAAATCCACGCACCGCCATCCACTGCAGCGCCGCCCAGCCGTTGGGCCGGTCCCATTGCTGGTCGCTGCCGCACTCGGTGGTCGAGAGGCCGCCGTGCGCCAGCAGGCGCTGCGACACGGTCCGCGCCAAGGCCTCGGCCTGGGCAGGCGTCGCGACCCCGACGAACAAGGGCACGACGCTGGCCGCTGTCAGGCAGCTGCGGCGAGCGCCCAGGCGCCAGTCGTGGTCGAAGAAGGCGCCCTGCTGCGGATCCCAGAACAGTTCGCGGATCGCGGCCCCGCGCGCATTCGCCTGGCGCTCGAACGCCTGCGCAGCTTGGGCGTCGCCGGCCTGCGCGCTCAAGGCGGCGATCGTGCTTTCGAGCTTGTACAGAAAGGCGTTGAGGTCCACCGGCAGGATGTCGGTGGTGCACAGCGAAGCGAGCGACGCGGCCGTTGCCGCGCGCACATGGCCGCGCTGCTGCGATTCGCGCGGCGGCGCTTCGCGCATCCAGCGGCTGCTGAAGTCCCATCCGGACTCGCAGGCGGCGCGGATCTCGCGGTAGATCTCGGCCGGCGCACGTGTGCAGGCACGCGCGGTGGCCACGTCCTCGATCCACGACTCCTCGCGCGGCGTGTCGCGCTCGTCCCAGTGGCGATTCAGGCGTGCGCCGCCCGGCAGCCGCACCACGTGCCGGCTTGCCTCGCCCGCGGCCAGCGCCTCGCCGCCGCTCATCCACCAGGCATGCTCGCGGCGCAGCTGCGGCAGGAACTCGACCGCGTCGAGCGCGCCGAAGCGCTGCCCGAGTTCGACCATCAGCGCGAACACCGGCGGCTGCGACCGGCCCAGGTAGTAGCTGCGCGTGCCGTTGGGCACGTGACCGTAGGTGTCGATCAGGTAGGCGAAGTTCTCCACCATGCCGCGCACCAGCGGGCGGTGGTCTTCGGCGGCCAGCCCCAGCAGCGTGAAATAGGAGTCCCAGTAGTAGAGCTCGCGGAAGCGGCCGCCGGGCACCAGGTACGGGTGCGGCAGTTGCAGCAGCGAGCACAGCGACGGATGCGACTGGGGATGCCGCGTCAGCACCGGCCAGAGATCCTCGATGTGCGCGGCGATCGGCTGTCCGGGCACCGAGACGTAGTCGCTGGGCGCCGGTTCGGAAAGCTGGAAGTTCGCCTGCACGAAGGCGGCGAGATCGAAGCCCGGCTGCGCGCTCCGCGCCCGGTAGGCGGCCACGATGGCGTCCGGGTCGCCGAGCGGCGCGCAGTCGACGAAGGTCTTGCTGTCGGCGAACACGTGGCCCGACTGGACCGCGACGAACAGCTCCTGGTAGCGGTCCGCCGGCGTCAGCGTGTCGGGTGCGGGCGCGGCCGCCGCGCGCGTCGAGCGCTTCGCGGCGGCCGTGCCCGGATCGGTCAAAGCACGCCTGCCGCCCGCCATGCCGCGCGCTGCGCGGCGTCGATGCCGAGTTCGGCCAGCACCTCGTCGGTGTGCTGGCCCAGCGCCGGCGGCGCGCGGCGCAGCACCGGCGGCGTGGCCGACAGCCGCAGCGGACTGGCAACGCCGACGATCTGTTCGATGCCGTCGCCGGCATCCCGCGGCAGGGTCACGGCCAGGCCGCGCGCCTTCACCTGGTCGTCCTCGAAGGCCTGGGCGATGTCGTTGATCGGGCCGCAGGGCACGGCCTTGTCCTCGAGCAGCGCGATCCATTGCGCGGTGCTGCGGGTACGGGTCACGGCTTCCATCTGCGGGATCAACAGCTCGCGGTACTTGACGCGCAGCGTGTTGGTGGCGAAGCGCGGGTCGGTGGCCCATTCGGGATGGCCGGCGGCTTCGCAGAAGCGCGTGAACTGGCCGTTGTTGCCGATCGCCAGCAGCATCGCGCCATCGGCGGTGCGGAAGTCCTGGTACGGCGCCAGGCTCGGATGGCTGTTGCCCTGGCGCTGCGGCGCCACGCCGGTGTTGAGGAAGGCGCTGGCCTGGTTGGCCAGGATCGCCATGCCGACGTCGAGCAGCGCCATGTCGATGTGCTGGCCTTCCCCGGTGCGGTGGCGCACTTCGATCGCGGCCAGGATCGCGGTGCTGGCGTAGACGCCGGTGAACAGGTCGGTGAGCGCGACGCCGACCCGCAGCGGTCCGCCGCCGGGCACGTCGTCGGGGCGGCCGGTGATGCTCATCATGCCGGTGGTGGCCTGGATCATCAGGTCGTAGCCGGCGCGCATGGCGTGCGGGCCGTCGTGGCCGAAGCCGGTCACGCTGCAGTAGATGAGGCGCGGATTGGCGGCCCGCAGGCTCTCGTGGTCGAGGCCGTACTGCTTGAGGCCGCCGGTCTTGAAGTTCTCGACCAGGATGTCGCTCTCGGCCGCCATCCGCTTGAGCAGCGCCTGGCCGTCGGGCGTCGCCATGTCGATCGTGACCGAGCGCTTGTTGCGGTTGCAGGCCGTGAAGTAGGTGGCCTGGTGGGTGTCGTTGCCGTCCGCGTCCTTCAGGAAGGGCGGGCCCCAGCCGCGGGTGTCGTCGCCGACCCCCGGCCGCTCGATCTTGATCACGTCGGCGCCCAGGTCGGCGAGGATCTGGGTGCACCACGGTCCCGCGAGCACGCGGGACAGGTCGAGGACCTTGAGGCCCGCGAGGGCGCCTTGCGTGGCGGCGGGGGCGGTCATCAGTTCGCGAAGGCGGCGATGCCGGTCTGCGCGCGGCCCAGGATGAGCGCGTGGATGTCGTGCGTGCCTTCGTAGGTGTTGACCACCTCGAGGTTCACCAGGTGGCGGGCCACGCCGAACTCGTCGCTGATGCCGTTGCCGCCCATCATGTCGCGCGCCAGGCGGGCGATGTCGAGCGCCTTGCCGCAGGAGTTGCGCTTCAGCAGCGAGGTCACCTCGACCGAGGCCGTGCCTTCGTCCTTCATGCGGCCCAGGCGCAGGCAGCCCTGCAGGCCCAGCGTGATCTCGGTCTGCATGTCGGCCAGCTTCTTCTGGATCAGCTGGTTGGCGGCCAGCGGGCGGCCGAACTGCTTGCGGTCGAGCGTGTACTGGCGGGCGCGGTGCCAGCAGTCCTCTGCGGCGCCGAGCGCACCCCAGGAGATGCCGTAGCGGGCGCTGTTGAGGCAGGTGAACGGGCCCTTCAAGCCCTGCACTTCGGGGAAGGCGTTTTCTTCCGGGCAGAACACGTTGTCCATGACGATCTCGCCGGTGATGGAGGCGCGCAGGCCGACCTTGCCGTGGATCGCCGGGGCGCTCAGGCCCTTGAAACCCTTCTCGAGCACGAAGCCGCGGATCGGGCCGACCGTGCCGCTTTCGCTGACTTCCTTGGCCCAGACCACGAAGACGTCGGCGATCGGGCTGTTGCTGATCCACATCTTGGCGCCGGTGAGCGCGTAGCCGCCCGGCACCTTCTTGGCGCGGGTGACCATGCTGCCGGGGTCGGAGCCGTGGTCGGGCTCGGTCAGGCCGAAGCAGCCGATCCATTCGCCGGTGGCCAGCTTGGGCAGGTACTTCTGCTTTTGCGCCTCGGTGCCGAATTCGTTGATCGGGACCATCACCAGCGAGCTCTGGACGCTGGCCATCGAGCGGTAGCCGGAGTCGACGCGCTCGACTTCACGGGCGATCAGGCCGTAGCAGACGTAGTTGAGGCCGGGGCCGCCGTACTGCTCGGGGATGGTCGGGCCCAACAGGCCCAGGGCGCCCATCTCGCGGAAGATGGCCGGGTCGGTTTCACCGGTGCGGAAGCCTTCGATCACGCGCGGCGCCAGGCGCTCCTGGCAGTAGGCGTTGGCGGCATCGCGCACCATGCGCTCGTCGTCGGTGAGCTGCTGGTCGAGCAGGAGGGGGTCGTCCCATTGGAATGCGGCGTGCTTGGCCATGTGAGGTCTCCGTGGATAGGTGCTGAGGTTGGGCGTGATCGTAAGCTTCGGAGGAAGCCAGTGCAAACGACGATTCGACACCCAGTTATGCGTTTGACGCACTTCAAAGCACAATGTGCCTGGGAGCCATCACTTGAACAAGGCCCACCTCAACTATGTAGCGACCGCATACCATGCGCCGAAAGATCCCCTCCACCCAGGCCCTGATCTGCTTCGAGGCCGCCGCCCGCCACGAGAGCTACACGCGTGCCGCGCAGGAGCTCGCCCTGACCCAGAGCGCGGTGTCGCGCCAGATCACCGCCCTCGAGGACTTCCTGGGCATGGCGCTGTTTCGCCGCACGCGGCATGGCGTGGCGCTGACGCCGGCCGGCGCCGACTATGCGCGGCAGATCGCCCGGCAGCTCGACACGATGGAGCGCGACACGCTCGACGCCATGGCCCGCCAGGGCCTCGGCGGCTCGCTGCAGCTGGCGGCGGTGCCGACCTTCGCGACGGTCTGGCTGATCCCGCGGCTGCCCGATTTCGCGGCCCGCCACCCCGACATCACGGTCCATATCGAGACCCGCACGCGCCCCTTCCTGTTCAACGAGACGCCGTTCGACGCCGCGCTCTATACCGGGACCCCGGCGCAGGCGGCCAACTGGGCCGGCACGCGGTCGACCGCGCTGCTCAACGAGGACGTGCTGCCGGTCTGCAGCCCGGCCCTGATCGCGCCGCGCACACAGCTCTCGCCGGCAGCGGTGGCCCGATTGCCGCTGCTCCAGCAGAGCACCCGCCCCGAGGGCTGGCGCCAGTGGTTCGATGCCCAGCAGGTCGATGCGCCGCGCGCGCACAGCGGTCCGCGCTACGAGCTGTTCTCGATGCTCGCGACCGCCGCGGCGCACGGGCTCGGGGTGGCGCTGATGCCGCGCATGCTGATCGAGGCCGAGCTGGCCCGGGGCGAGCTGGTGGTGGCTTGCGACCGGCCGCTGCGCGGAGAGCGCAGCTATTTCCTGGTCTCGCCGGCGGCGCAGGACGAGCGGCCGGCGCTCAGGCTCTTTCGCGAGTGGCTGCTCGCGCAGGCTTCGGGCCCGGCGGCTGATCCGCACGATGCGCCTTCGCCATCGCCTCGAGCCCGGCCAGCGCGTAGCGGATGAACTCTTCGGCCAGGCCCTCGCCGGTGAGCGCCGGCAGCAGCCGGGCCGGCACCTCCTTGGGCGCCACGAGGATGACCAGACAGGGCAGCAGCGCGAACATCAGGCCGCGCTGGGTCGCCGGATGGTCCAGCGGCAGGCCCAGAACCTCGCCCAACAGCCCCAGCAGCAGCCTGGACTTGGGCCGCATCGCCTGCTCGATCAGCGCCGGCACCGCGGCCGAGGGCGTCAACACCTCGCGCAGCATGACCCGGAAGCCCCAGGGCGCGGCGCCGCGCGCCGACAGACCGATCAGGTGCGCGAGCAGCGCGCGCAACTTCTGCTTCGGGTCGCCCTGCCCCTGCGTCAGCGCCAGCAGGTCGTCCAGCGCCATCACCTGCCGATGAGCCTCGATCAGCACCGCCTCGTACAAGGCGTCGCGGCTGCCGAAGTGGTAGTTCACCGAGGCCATCGGCGTGCCGGCGCGCGCACAGATCTCCTTGCTGGTGCCGTCGGCGAAACCTCGCTCGGCGAACACCTGTCCGGCCGTCTCGAGCAGCAGTGCGCGCGTGGCATCGCCGTCGGGGCGCGGCGAACGCGCAGCGGGCACGGGGGACTTCTTCTTGGCTGGCGCAAGCATGCTCTGAGGGTGGGCCGAGGCGGCTGAAGTTTGAATTTAAATTTGGATTCGCAGGCGCGAGTCTACTTGAGCGCCTGCGGGATCGGGGATGATGGCCGGCTGAAACCCGCGAGGCGCGCATGACATTGGACTATCTGGATTTCGACTACAGCGAGGACACCGAGGGCGTCGGCGTCTTCGACGCGATGGCGAGCACCGGCGCGCCCCAGGTCGCCGCGGTGCATGCCGAGATCGCGCAGGTGCTGGCCTGGGCGCACGCCGGCTTCGGCGAGCCTGGGGCGGCGGTCGGCGACGGCGGCGACTGGGACTACGACCTGCAGGGCGTGCAGGAGACCAGCCGGCCCGAGGCCATCGACTTCGACCCCTCCACGGCGCAGCTTCGGGTGCAGGCGGGACCGCCCGGCATGGCCCGGCACACGGTCAGCCTGTCGATCAGCGGAACGCCGGAATTCTGTGCCGCCTTCCGCCAGGCCTTCGACCTCGGCTAGCAGCCGGCCGACGCGGACCGCGCAGCCGCGCAACCGCGCAACCGCGAACTGAACGGCCAATGCATCGCTGTTCGACCGATGCCGACGGCGGCAGCCGGCCGACAATCGGCCATGAGCATCCACAGCCTGCGCTTCACGGGACCCGAGATGGGGCCCTGCGTTCTGGGTGAACCGATGCTCGCCCACTACGGCGAGACCTTCATCGGGACGCTCGATCCGGTGCCGATCAGCCGGGGCGGCACCGAGGTGCGCATCGAGCATTTCACGGCGGCCGGCACCGAAGCCGGCCGGCGCCTGCAGAAGCTCAAGATCGGCCGCGTCGTGCTGCTCGAACTGGTCGCCTACATCGCCGAGCACTTCTCGAGCGTGACCTTGATCCAGATCTCGCTGGCACGCGACATCGAAGGCTACTCCGAAGGATTCCGTCTGGCGGCCGAGCGCTCCGCGATGCTGCAGGCGATCGGGGCCGAGCACATCCTGATCACGCCGATGCCCGACACCCGGCGCATGGGTCATTTCGTGGTGGCTGGCGTCTGGCAATACAAGCAGGCCAACCTGGCGGCGCTGATCCGGACGCTGGAGCTCGAATGGGCCGCTTTCGACGAGCGCGCGGCCGCCCCCCGGCCGACGCGCAAGCGGCGCTGGTTCTTCGCCCGCCGCCCGTCCGCCGGCGGCGCCCGCTGGCCACGGCGCTGACCCGGCGGGTTCGCACGCCCTACGCGGTCTCGAGCTCCCGGAAGCAGGCCAGCATCGCGGTGAGGCCCGCCGCCCCGGCCACCCCCTGCCGCCAGTCCGGCGCTTCGTGGTCCATCTGGGCGCAGAGGTCATCCCAGGCCTGCGCGAGCGCCGCCCACTCCGCCACGCCGGGCTCCGCGACCCGCTGCGCCAGCAGGGGCAGCGCATGGCGCAGCGCGGGCACCTGCTCGATCAGCAGCCGACAGCGCCGGAAGGCACCGGCATCGCGCGGCAGCTGCGGGGCGGGATGGCGATGGTGGCGCGGCCGCACGCCGGTCAGCAGGACGAACAGCGACAGGCTGGCCGGCCCCTGCTCGCCGGCCGCCAGCCAGCGCAGCGATTGCGGATCGAGCCGCAGCGCGGCCCGGCCCAGCTGCGCGCGCATGCGCTCGATCGCGGCCGGCGTCTCGCGCAGGCGCAGCCGCGCCAGCGCCCCGGGCGTGCCGATGACCGCGGTCGCGTCCAGCATGCGCGCCATGCCCGCATGCAGCAGCTCGGTGTCGTGGGCCTGCTTCATCAGCGCCAGGAACTCGGGCAGCGGCATGTGGCCATAGACGAGCCGGCACCCTTCGCGCATCAGGATGCGATAGCCCGGCTCGCCGGTGGGAGGGATCGTCCGTGTGTCCACCCCAATCTATCGGCAGCGGCGGCAGGCCTGAACAGGGGGTGACCGAAAAAATCCTGCGCGCACGGCTCGTGCAGAATCCGCGCCAGCATGCATGCCAAGGTCGTCCGCTATTTCGTCGAGGTGGTCCGCGCCGGCTCGATCCGCAAGGCGGCCGAGCAGCTGCACGTGGTGCCGACGGCGGTCAATCGGCAGATCCTCAATCTCGAAGAGGAACTGGGAGCGCCGCTGTTCGAGCGCATCCACAACACCCTCAAGCTGACGCCGGTCGGGGAGATCGTGCTGGCCCATGCCCGCAGCACGCTGCGCGACTTCGACGCCGTGCGCCAGCGCATCGAGGAAGTGCGCGGCCTGCGCGAAGGCGAAGCCTCGCTGGCGACGATGGCCGGCCTGGCCGGCGCCTTCCTTCCCACCGTGACGCAGCGCTTCCGCGCCGCCCATCCGGGGATCCGGCTGACGCTGCTCGACCTGCCGATCGCCGAGGTGCTGCGCAGCGTGCGCGACGGCGATGCCGACCTCGGGCTGGCCTACGACGTGCCCGACAGCGCCGGCTTCCGGACCCTGTTCACCAGCGAATGGCCGATCGGCGCGGTCGTGCCTCCCGGCCATCCGCTGACCGCGCAGGCGACGACGGTGCTCTCGGAATGCGTCGGCCACCCGCTGATCCTGCCGGCGGCGTCGCTGTCGCTGCGCCCGATCCTCGATGGCGCCTTCCGGCGGTCGGCGATCAGCGTCGCGCCGATCATCGAGACCACCTCGACCGCGCTGATGCGCCGGCTGGTGGTGCAGGGCGTCGGCATCACGCTGCTGAACCGGCTCGACATCGACGAGGAGCGCCGCGCCGGCTCGCTGGTCTTCGTGCCGCTGCGCGACGCCGGCCTGTCGCCGCAGACGCTCAAGCTCGTGATGCGCGCCGGCGGCGAGCCCGAGCCGGCCGCGACCCTGCTGGCGGAGCTGGTGATCCGCTGCCTCGACGATCTGCTGGCGCCCTGAGGCCCGGTTCGCCGCGCGGCCTGTCCACTTTTTGTGGACGCCATGGGCCAAACAATGACTTTGCGTGTGCACACCCTCGCTGCCTAGACTGCGGCCGTCCTTGCCCTTCGACGCCCTCAGAAAGGTCCCCTGATGCCTGCCACGCCATTCACGACCCGAGCCCCCGACAGCGACGCGGTCGACCAGAAGATCCCGCTTCCCCGCTGTGCCGCACTGAGCCTGCAGCACGTGCTCGTGATGTACGCCGGCACCATCGCCGTGCCGCTGATCGTCGGCAGCGCGCTGGGGCTGTCGAAGTCGGACATCGCCTTTCTCGTCAACGCCGACCTGCTCGCCGCCGGCATCGCCACGCTGGTGCAGGCGCTGGGCTTCTGGTGCTTCGGCATCCGCCTGCCGGTGATGATGGGCGTCACCTTCGCGGCGGTCGGGCCGATGATCGCGATCGGCGTCGACCCCTCGCTCGGCCTGCCGGCGATCTACGGCGCGACCATCGCGGCCGGCCTCTTCGGCATCGCGGTGGCGCCGCTGATGGGCCGGCTGCTCGGCGTCTTCCCGCCGCTGGTGACCGGCACCGTCATCACGCTGATCGGCGTCTCGCTGATGGGCGTGGCGATCCACTGGGCCGCCGGCGGCCAGCCGACGCAGTCGACGGTGATCGACGGCGTCCGCCATTCGGTGGCCAACCCGGCCTACGGCGATCCGGCCAACCTGGCGATCGCCGCCGTGGTGCTGGCGGTGGTGATCGTCCTGTCGCGCTTCGGCCGCGGGCTGGTGGCCAACATCTCGGTGCTGCTCGGCATCGTGGCCGGCGTCGCGCTGTCGCTGGCGCTCGGCCGCATGCGCTTCGACGGCATCGAGGAAGCCGGCTGGCTGGCGATCACGACGCCCTTCCACTTCGGCCTGCCGCGCTTCGAGTTCGGCGCCATCGTCTCGATGTGCATCGTCATGATGATCACGCTGGTCGAATCGACCGGGATGTTCCTGGCGCTCGGCGCCATCACCGGGCGTCGCATCACCCCCGACGCGCTGACGCGCGGCCTGCGCGCCGACGGGCTCGGCACCGTGATCGGCGGCGTCTTCAACACCTTCCCCTACACCTCCTTCTCGCAGAACGTCGGGCTGGTGACCGTCACCGGCGTGCGTTCGCGCTACGTCGCGGCGCTGGCGGGGCTGTTCCTGATCGCGCTGGCGCTGCTGCCGAAGGTGGCGCACATCGTGGCCTCGGTGCCCACCTTCGTGCTCGGTGGCGCGGGCATCGTGATGTTCGGCATGGTGGCGGCGACCGGGGTGCGCATCCTCGGCTCGATCGACTACAGCCAGAACCGCCATGCGCTCCACGTGATCGCGATCTCGATCGGCCTCGGCCTGGTGCCGACGCTGTCGCCCAACTTCTTCCAGCATTTCCCGGCCTGGACGCATCCCTTCACGCACAGCGGTATCGTGCTCGGAACTTGCGTGGCCGTGCTGCTGAACCTCTTCTACAACGGCGTGCTGCCGAAGGAGCGCGCCCTCGCGCTGGCCGCCGGCACTTCACATGGAACCGAATGACATGAGCTCTCCCGCGACGCCCCCCCGCCCGCTGATCCTCCGGCACGCCGACGTGCTGGTCACCATGGACGCCGCCCGGCGCGAGATCCCCGACGGCGCGGTCGTGACCGAGGGCCCGGCCGTCGCCTGGGTCGGCGCCACGGCCGAGCTGCCGGCGGTCTACGCCGAGGCCCTGGCACGCGGCCAGGCGGAGGCAATCGACCTGCGCGGCCACGTGGCGATGCCCGGGCTGGTCAACACCCACCACCACATGTACCAGAGCCTGACCCGCGCCGTGCCCGAGGCCCAGGACGCCGAGCTGTTCGGCTGGCTCACGAACCTCTACCTGCTGTGGGCCCGCATCACGCCCGAGATGATCCGGGTCTCGACCCGGACCGCGATGGCCGAGCTGATGCTGTCGGGCTGCACAACGACCAGCGACCATCTCTACCTGTTCCCGAACGGCTCACGGCTCGACGACTCGATCGAGGCCGCCGACGCCATGGGCATGCGCTTCCATGCGGCGCGCGGCAGCATGAGCGTGGGCAGGAGCCTGGGCGGCCTGCCGCCCGACGAGGTGGTCGAGACCGAGGAGGCGATCCTGCGCGACAGCGAGCGCCTGATCGACCGCTGGCACGATCCCTCGCGCCACGCGATGCGCCGCATCGTGCTGGCGCCCTGCTCGCCCTTCTCGGTCTCGCGCGACCTGATGCGGCTGTCGGCCGAACTGGCGCGCGAGCGCGGCGTCTCGCTCCACACCCACCTGGCCGAGAACGACAACGACATCGCCTACTCGCGCGAGAAATTCGGCATGACGCCGGCCGAGTACGCCGAAGACCTGGGCTGGGTCGGCCGCGACGTCTGGCATGCCCACTGCGTCAAGCTGGACGAGGCCGGCATCGCGCTGTTCGGGCGCACCGGCACCGGCGTGGCGCACTGCCCGTGCTCGAACATGCGGCTGGCCTCGGGCATCGCGCCGATCGGCGCGATGCGGCGGGCCGGCGTGCCGGTCGGGCTCGGCGTCGACGGCAGCGCCTCGAACGACGGCGCCCACCTGCTCGGCGAAGCGCGCCAGGCCATGCTGCTGCAGCGCGTGGGCTTCGGCCCGGCCGCGATGACCGCCCGCGAGGCGCTCGAGATCGCCACCCTGGGCGGCGCCCGCGTGCTCGGGCGCGACGACATCGGCGCGCTGGCGCCGGGCATGTCGGCCGACATCGTGGCCTTCGACCTGCGCGGGGTCGGGCATGCGGGCGCCGGCCACGACCCGGTCGCCGCGCTGGTGTTCTGCCAGCCGGGCGCCGCCGCGCTGAGCGTGATCGATGGCCGGGTGCGGATCCGGGACGGCCGCTTCGCCGATCTGGAGCTCGCGCCCCTTCTCGCGCGTCACCGCGAACTGGCGCGCACGCTGTACGAGCAGGCGCGCCACCCGCATGTGAATTGACCGCTGCCTCCGTCCCCGAAGGCGTATCCTTTCCGGTTCCGCCCCGGGCGGACCGGAACCATGATGGACGAACCAGATGACTGCAGCCTCGAACTCTCGCTGACCCTGCCCGAGGGCTGGACCTTCAGCCTCCAGCTCAGGCGCGGGGACGACCTGGCGCACGGCGGCGTCGCGGAACTGCACGAGAACGGGGTCCTGCGCTGCCGCATGCTGCTGTCCAACCTGGACCGCGACCGCAAGGTGGCGCTCGACCGGGTGGCGACGCGCGTGGAACTCTGGCTGGCCGAATGGCAGTCCAGGGATCACAGCGGCAGCTCGGGCTTCGCCGACCTCTAGCAGCGCCCGCTCACGGTTTTCGGTGATGGCGCTCGCGCTCCACTCTTTGTATCTTCGAGGGTTCCGCCCAGCGGACCCGAAGAATGACGCCACCTGGAAGAGTAGGACATGCAGCCTGAGGTCGAGATCATCCAACGCGAGGACGGCCAGTTCGACGCTTACGTCGGCATCGGCAACGGCACCCGGCGCTACGCGCGCGAGGGACTGGCGTCGGTGGCCGATTGCCTGCAGGATGCGGCGGCCGCACTCGGCGCCGAGTTCCGCTTCGCGACCGTGATCGTCGACCGCATGCGGATCGGCAGCTATCCGGTGGCGGTGATGGAGCACCGCGCGCTCGAGGTCGCGGACGAACTGCTCACCAAGCTGTCGAACCGGCGTCAACCTGCCTGAGGCCGAGGCGCGCCCCGATCGCCACCGATAAGATCGGCGGCTCCATCTGAACCGCGAGCATCGACATGCTGAATTCCCTGGCGCCCTTCCTGCTGCACTGGGCCATCACCGCCCTCTCGCTCTGGGTCGCAAGCTACATCTTCCGGGGACTCAAGTTCGAAAGCACCGGCTCGCTGGTGATCTCCGCGCTGCTGCTGGGCTTCGCCAACGCGGTGGTCAAGCCGCTGCTGATCATCCTGACCCTGCCGCTGACCTTGCTGACCTTCGGCCTGTTCCTGCTGGTGATCAACGCGCTGATGATCCTGCTGGTGTCGGCGCTGGTGCGCGGCTTCAAGGTCTCGGGTTTCTGGACCGCGCTGTTCGCGAGCATCTTCATCTCGCTGCTGAGCGTATTCCTCGGTGCGCTGGTCGACACCAGCGGCCCCGACGCGATCCAGATGCCGAGCACAGGCAACTGGTTGTGATTGTTGCTCGCCCCCAGGTTGTCCGGCACTGCGTGTCCGGCCGCCCACCCCCTGCCGGGGGCAACACCAGCGGCCCGGCGAAGCCGGTTCCGCGGTGTTTCAGCAACGGGCCTGGCTGCGCCGGCCAATAGCGAACGGTCGAGTGCTGCTCCACGGCGGCGCGCAGCGCACGCCTGTTGGTGAGCAGTCGCGGAACCGGCTTCGCCGGGCCGCTGACTGCGCCCCCGGCAGGGGGTGGGAGGGCTACACGCAGTGAGCCCGACCTGGGGGCGAGCGTCGTTCCACGAAGGCCACGTACCAGTCGAGGCTGGCCGGATTGGCCATCGCTTCGCGGTTCACCACCTTGTCGATCGGCTGGCCGAGCAGCAGCTTCTTGATCGGCAGCTCCTGCTTCTTGCCCGACAGCGTGCGCGGGATCTCCGCCACCAGGAAGATGTCGTCGGGCAGGAAACGCGGCGACAGCGAAGTGCGGATCGCGTTGTTGATCCGGCTGCGCATCGCGTCGTCGAGCACGGCGCCCGCACGCAGCACGACGAACAGCGGCATGTAGCTCTCGCGGCCCAGGTACTCGAGGTCGACCACCATCGAGTCGAGCACCTCGGGCAGGGCCTCGACCGCGTTGTAGATCTCGCTGGTGCCCATGCGCAGGCCCTGGCGGTTGATGGTGGCATCGCTGCGGCCGTAGATCACGCAGCCGCCGTCGGCGCCGATCCTGATCCAGTCGCCGTGCCGCCAGACGCCCGGGTAGGTGTCGAAGTAGCTCGACAGGTAGCGCGCGTTGCCTTCGTCACCCCAGAAATAGAGCGGCATCGACGGGATCGGCCGCGTGCAGACCAGTTCGCCGACCTCGCCGACGACCGGCTCGCCGGCCTCGTTCCAGGCCTCGACCGCGGCACCGAGGTAGCGGCACTGCATCTGGCCCGGCACTTCGGGCAGTTCGCGGTTGCCGCCGACGAAACCGCCGCAGAAATCGGTGCCGCCCGAAATGTTGTACCACCAGACCGAGCGGGCGCCGGCCGCCAGCAGCTGAGCCGTGCCCCAGCGCTGCACCTCCTCGGGCAGGGGCGATCCGGTGCTGCCGAGCGCCCGCACGCGCGCGAGGTCGCCGCAGTCCTTCGCTTCCAGGCCGGCCTTCATGCAGTTGGTGAAATAGGCTGCGCCGGCGCCGAAGAAGGTCACGCGGTGCCGCGCGGCGAAGCGCCACAGCACGCCCCAGTCGGGCTTCTCGCGGCTGCCGGCCGGGTGGCCGTCGTAGATGCAGATGGTCGAGCCGAAGGCCAGCCCCGAGAGCTGCGAGTTCCACATCACCCAGCCGGTCGAGCTGTACCAGTGGTAGCGCTCGCCGAAATTGTTGGCTCCATAGCTCGGGCCGAGGTCGTGGTGCAGGCCGCAGGCATACATGTTGACGAGGATGCCGCCCTGCCCGTGGACGATCGGCTTCGGCAGCCCGGTGGTGCCGCTCGAATAGACGATCCAGATCGGGTGGTCGAAGGGCAGCCATTCGGGCTCGAAGGCCGCGACCGCGGCATCGTCGCGCGCCACCGCGGCAGTCCAGTCGGAATCCGCCTCGACGGCATGGCTGGCGAACGGCGTCCTGAGCAGCACCAGCTTGCGCACGCTGGGCAGGGAGGCGCGCAGTTCCTGCACCACCGTGCTGCGGTCCAGGGGCTTGCCGCCGTAGTGCACGCCGTCGGCGGCGATCAGCAGCTTGGGCTCGATCTGGCGGAAGCGGTCGACCACCGCGGCGGTGCCCATGTCGGGCGCGCAGACGCTCCAGATCGCGCCGATGCTGGAACAACCGAGGAAGGCGATCATCGTCTCGGTGACGTTGGGCAGGTAGGCCGCGACGCGGTCGCCGCGCTCGACGCCGAGCCCGCGCAGCGTCAGCGCGAAGGCATGGACCTGGCGCCGCAGCTCGGGCCACGACATCTCGCGCACTTCGCCGAGCTCGTTGTCGCTGACGATGGCCGGCATGCCGGCGGCGTGCGCTGCATCGGCATGGCGCAGCACCTCTCGCGCATAGTTCACCTGGGCGCCCGGGAACCAGCGGGTGCCGGGCATGCGGGCATCGGCCAGCACCGCGCTGGCGGGCGTCGGCGAGTGCATGCCGCTGAAGTCCCAGATGCTCTGCCAGAAGGCGGGCAGGTCGGTGACGGACCAGCGCCACAGCGCGTCGTAGCTGCCGAAGGCCAGCCCGCGCTGTGCCTGCAGCCAGTCTTGATAGATGCGGATCTGCGGAACGAAGGGGGCGGGTGTCGAGGTCTTCACCCTCGATAGCCTAACCCCGCAGGCCGCTCGGCATCAATGCGGGTTAGCACAGGGTTTGTACGAGTGTTCAACAAGTTTGTACGCTCGTTCAATCGCGCCATGGTCCAACGCGTCGCGCCTGCTCGCCGATCGCCTCGCCGCAGCGCCGCGGCGCCCGAGGACCCGCGCCCCGACCGCCGGCAGGCGATCCTGCTGGCGGCCGAAAAGCTGTTCGCCCAGCACGGCTACCACGTGGTCTCGATCCGCCAGATCGCCGACGAAGCCGGGGTGCCGCTGGCGCTGGTGGGCTATTACTTCGGGCCCAAGCACGAGCTCTTCCACGCCATCTTCGCGCACTGGAGCCACACCATCGAGGAGCGGCTCGAGCGCCTGCGCGCGGTGCGCAACGACCCCGCCGATGCGCGCACGCTGCCGCGCATCATCGAGGCCTTCACGGCGCCGGTGCTGGCCCTGCGCGCCAGCGCCGAGGGCGAGTACTACGCGCTGCTGGTGGCGCGCGAGCTCTACCACGCGACCGAGGAGGCCGACCGCGTGCTGCGAGGGTACTTCGACCCCCTGGCCGAGGCCTACATCGATGCGCTGCACGTCGCCCTGCCCCATGCCACGCGCGGCCAGGTCGCCTGGGGCTACCAGTTCGCGCTGGGTGCGCTGCTGCACCACCTCAACGACAGCCGC
This sequence comes from Variovorax saccharolyticus, assembly GCF_030316765.1. GTDB lineage: Bacteria > Pseudomonadota > Gammaproteobacteria > Burkholderiales > Burkholderiaceae_C > Variovorax > Variovorax saccharolyticus. Next base: position 177,759 of record NZ_JASZYT010000011.1, on the reverse strand, counting down.
ATCGAACGGCTGTCGCACGGCCAGAACCGGCGCGCCGATCCGGCCGCCGCGCCGATGCTCGTGAGCTTCATCGTCGGCGGACTGCGCGCCGCGCTGCCGCGCCCCCGGATCCCCCAGAAGAAAACCCCCACCAGGAGACAGACATGATGAAACGACGCAGCCTGCTGTCGGCGCTGGGCGCCGCCGGCCTCGGCGCCGCCCTGCCCGCACGCGCACAAGCCGCCACCCGGATCGTGTTCGGCTACACCGCCGTGACCGACTTCGCCTCGGTCTTCGTGGCCGCCGAGGAGGGCTACTTCAAGAAGCGCAACCTCGACGTGGAGCTCAAGTTCATTCCGCTGAACTCGACCATTCCGGCTGCGCTGCAGTCCGACTCGCTGCAGATCGGCGGGCCGACGCCATCGGTGTTCCTGCAGGCGGTCGACGGCGGGCTCGACCTGGTGGTGGTGTCGGGCGGCGGCCTGACGTCGAAGACCATCACCGGCTTCGGGCTGGTGGCGCGCGCGGGCTCGGGCATCAAGACCGCGCAGGACTGCGTGGGCAAGAAGATCGGCGTGCCCGGCCTCGGTGCCTTCCTGCACGTGACCTTCCGCGCCTACCTGAAGGACAACGGCGTCGACTACCGCAAGGTGAACTTCGTCGAGGCCGCGTTTCCGCAGCACGGCGACCTGCTGCGCGGCGGCTCGGTCGATGCCGTGGTGTCGGCGGACCCGTTCATGAGCCGCATCACCGACAGCGGCGCCGGCTACGTGGCCTCGTACTACTCGACCTTCCTGCCCGAGGGCAACCAGACCATCGTGCACGCCGCAAAGCGCGAGTGGGCGCAGCAGAACCCGGCCGCGGCGCGCGGCTTCCGCGAGGCGGTGCAGGAGGGTGCGGCCTTCATGCAGCAGCCCAGGAACGATGCCCGGGTTCGCGCCAGCATCGGCAAGTTCATCAAGCTGCCGCCGGAGGTTCTGGCCAAGGTGCAGATCTCTCCGCCCGGCGCCGTGGTGAGCGAGAAGCAGCTCGCCTACTGGGTCGGGCTCATGAAGGAGCAGGAGATGCTCAGGACCCCGATCGAGGTCGCGAAGCTGGTCGTGAAGTGAACGCACGCGACATCCAGGCCGCGGACCTGCTCTGCGTCGACCGCGTCGCCATCCGCTACGACGGCCGCGAGGTGCTGTCGCCGACCTCTTTCTCGGTGGCACGCGGCGAGTTCGTGTGCATCGTCGGCCCCAGCGGCTGCGGCAAGACGACCTTGCTGCGCGCCGCCAGCGGACTGGTCGCGGCCAGTGCCGGCGAGGTGCGGCGCCACGGCCTGCCGATGAGCGGTCCGTCGCGCGAGGTCGCCTTCGTGTTCCAGGACTACGGCCGCGCGCTGCTGCCCTGGCGCACAGTCGAGGGCAACGTGAGCCTGGCGCTGGAAGCTGCCGGCGTGCCCGCGGGACTGCGGCCGCCGCGCATCGCCGAGGCGCTGGCCAAGGTCGGCTTGACCCGCCATGCCGGCAAGTTCCCGATGCAGCTCTCGGGCGGCATGCAGCAGCGGGCGCAGATCGCGCGCTGCCTGGCGCAGAAGCCCGAACTGATGATGATGGACGAGCCCTTCGGCGCGCTGGACGCGCTCACGCGCCAGGGTCTGCAGGACGAGCTGGCCCGCCTGGTGCGCGAGGACGGGCTCACGGTGCTCTTCGTCACCCACGACCTCGAGGAGGCGATCTACCTCGGTGATCGCGTGATCGCGCTGCAGGCCGATCCCGGGCCTGGGCGGCCCAGCCTGGCGCGGATGATCGAGGTCGACATCCCGCGTCCGCGCGACCAGCTCACGACCAAGGAGCACCCCGAGTTCCTGCGGCTGCGGCGGGAACTGTTCTCCTTCATCGCTCATGGCCATGACTGAAAGGCCCCCACGCTCCCCCACTGCGTGTGGGTCGCTGCCCCCCGAGGGGGCCGCAGGCCGCCTTGGGGCGGCCCGGCGCCGGCCTGAGCGTCCCAGCATCTTCTTCGTGCTGCGCCCCTGGGTGCTGCCCGCAATGCTGCTGGCGGCCTTCGAGTGGTACGCGCGCCGCGCCGCCGCTTTGGGCAGCGATGCGCTGGCACCGCCGAGCGCCGCGGCCCGGGCCTTCGTGGCGGCGGCGCTCGACGGCTCGCTGTGGCAGGCCACCGCCTTCACGCTCGGCACCGCGGCGCTCGGCTTGCTGCTCGGCGCCGTGCTCGGCATCGGGGGCGGCATCGTGCTCGGGCTCTCGCGCCGCGCCGCCGATCTCGGCCTGCTGTCGATCGAGGTGCTGCGGCCGGTGCCCTCGGTCGCGCTGATCCCGCTGGCGATGCTGATGTTCGGCTTCGGCGTGCGCATGGAACTGGCGATCGTCGCCTTCGCCACCTTCTGGCCGATGCTGATCCTGGTGCAGGCGGCGGTGCGGCAGGTCGACCCGCGGCTGCTCGAAGTCAGCCGGGTGCTGGGCCTGTCGCGCCGCGACCGGGCCTTCAAGATCGTGCTGCCGGCGATCGTGCCGCGGCTGTTCGTGGCGCTGCGGCTGGGCGTGGCGGTGGCGCTGGTGGTCGCGGTGACGGTCGAGATCGCGGCCAATCCCAACGGCATGGGCTACGCGATGATGATCGCGCAGCAGAGCTTCGACCCGGCGCTGATGCTGGCCTGGCTGGGCTGGATCGGCATCGTCGGCTATGCGATCAACGCCGCGATGCAGCGGCTGCAGCGGCGCGTGGCGCGGCGCATGGGAGCCTCGCCATGAACGGACGTCCAGGCAGCTGGCTCGGCTCGGCCGCCGTGCTCGCGGCGCTGGTCGCACTGTGGTGGACCGCCAGCAACGCGGGTTGGGTCAGCCGTGTGTTCCTGCCGACGCCCGAGGCCACGGCGGCGAGCCTGGCCGAAGGCCTGCGCGGCGACCTGCTCGGCTACACGCTGGCGACCGTGCGCCGCATGTTCGAAGGCTGGCTGCTGGCCTCGGTCTTCGGCGTGGTGTTGGGTGCCGCGATCGGCGTTTCGCCTTCGGTGCGCGCCTGGGTCCAGCCGACGCTCGAATTCATCCGCCCGCTGCCGGCCTCGGCGCTTCTGCCGTTGGCGATCTCGATCTTCGGCCTGAATCCCGGCATGGTGCTGTTCGTGGTGGCCTTCGGCGCCATGTGGCCGGTGCTGCTGGCGACCGTGCACGGCTTCGCGGCGGTCGAGCCGCGCCTGGCCGAAGTGGCGCGTTGCCTGCAGCTGCCGCGCGCCGCCTTCGTCTGGAAGATCGGCCTGCCCAACGCGCTGCCCGACATCCTCGCCGGCATGCGCCTGTCGATGACGATCTCGCTGATCGTCGCCGTGGTCGGCGAGATGATCGCCTCGCAGAGCGGACTGGGCCAGGCCATCCTGCTGGCGGCGCGCGCCTTCCGCGCCAGCGACCTGTTCGCCGGCATCGCGCTGCTGGGCCTGATCGGCTTCGCCAGCAACGCGCTGCTGGCATTCGCGGAGAAGAGATTGCTGCGCTGGCAGTCCTCGTGAAACCTTGCGGGACAGACCAGGAAATGTCGCAGTCATCTTTGCTCTGTCCTCAACTTGCTGAGACCTTAAGAAGGAGCCCCCATGACCCGCAAATTCGTCGACCTGTCCATCTTCCTCGAGAACGACGTGATGTCCGACCCGCCCGCCTTCGCGCCGAAGATCCAGTACTTCACGCACGAGCAGACCTACGAGCAGATCGAGCCCTTCTTCCCCGGCCTGAAGAAAGAGGACCTGCCCGACGGCGAAGGCTGGGCCGTCGAGCTGGTGCAGCTGTCGACCCACAACGGCACGCACCTCGACGCCCCCTACCACTTCCACTCCACCATGGACCGCGCGCTGGGCCACAAGAAGCCGGCGATCGCGATCCACGAGGTGCCGCTCGAGTGGTGCTTCCAGCCGGCCGTGAAGCTCGACTTCCGCCACTTCGAGGATGGCTACGTGGTGACCGCGAACGACGTCGAGTCCGAGCTCAAGCGCATCGGCCACACGCTCAAGCCGCTCGAGATCGTGGTGGTCAATACCCGCGCCGGCTCGCGCTACGGCCACAACGACTACGTGTCGGCGGGCGCCGGCATGGGCTACGAGGCGACGATGTACCTGCTGGAACGCGGCGTTCGCCTGACCGGCACCGATGCCTGGAGCTGGGACGCGCCTTTCGTGCACACCGCGAAGAAATACGGCGAGACCCAGGACGCCTCGCTGATCTGGGAGGGCCACAAGGCCGGACGCGACATCGGCTACTGCCACATCGAGAAGCTGCACAACCTCGAGGCGCTGCCGCCCGACGGCTTCTTCATCAGCTGCTTCCCGCACAAGATCCGCGGCGCCTCGGCCGGCTGGACGCGCGCGGTCGCGATCTTCGACGATGCGCTGATGGCCAGCGAGTGAAGGCCGCCATGGCGCTCGATCACACGCACGACCCCGCCGCCCGCAGCTGGCTCGCCTCGGCGCAGGCCGGGGGCTGCGATTTCCCGATCCAGAACCTGCCGTTCGCGGAGTTCCGCCTCGCAGGCACGCAGGAGGCCTTTCGCGGCGGCGTGGCGATCGGCGACCAGGTCGTGGACCTCGCGGCGCTGGCCGCTGCCGGAACGCTCGATGGCCCGGCGCTGCAGGCCGCACGCGCCTGCGCGCAACCGGTGCTCAACGACTTCTTCGCGCTCGGCCCCGCCGCCTGGCGGGCGCTGCGCCATGCCCTGTTCGCGGCCCTGAACGAGGACGCGCCCGCCGCCGACGCCGATGCGGTGCGCGCCTGCCTGCGGCCCCAGGCGGCGATCGAATTCGCGCTGCCGGCACGCGTCGGCGACTACACCGACTTCTACACGTCGATCGATCACGCGCTGAACATCGGCCGCCTGCTCAAGCCCGACGATCCGATCACGCCGAACTTCCAGTGGATCCCGATCGCCTATCACGGGCGGGTCTCGACACTCGGCGTCAGCGGACAGGCGTTCCATCGGCCGATGGGGCAGACCCTGGCGCCGGGTGCGAAGGCACCCAGCTACGGCCCCTGCGCGCGCCTGGACTACGAACTCGAACTCGGCATCTACATCGGCCGGGGCAACGCGGCGGGCGAAGCCATCCCGCTCGAGCGCGCCGAAGACCACGTCTTCGGCATCTGCCTGCTCAACGACTGGTCGGCGCGCGACATCCAGTTCTGGGAGATGGCGCCGCTCGGCCCCTTCCTGGCGAAGAACTTCGCCACCACGGTGTCGCCCTGGATCGTCACGATGGATGCGCTGGCGCCCTATCGCAGCGCCTGGACACGGCCGGCCGAGCATCCGCAGCCATTGCCCTATCTCGACAGCCAGGGCAATCGGGAGCACGGCGCGATCGACATCCGGCTCGAGGTCTGGCTGGAGAGCCAGCGCGACCGCGACGAAGCGGATGGCCCGACCCGGCTGTCGGGCACCAGCTTCCGCCACCAGTACTGGAGCATCGCCCAGATGGTCGCGCACCATACCGCCGGCGGCTGCAGCCTGAATCCGGGCGACCTGTTCGGCAGCGGCACCATCTCGGGCCCCGGCCCTGGAGAAGCGGGCGCGATGATCGAGCTGACGCGCGGCGGACAGGCGCCGATCGCGCTCGCGAACGGCGAATCGCGCGGCTTCCTGCAGGACGGCGACGCCGTGATGCTGCGCGGCTGGTGCGAGAAGCCCGGCGCGGCGCGGATCGGCTTCGGCGAGAGCCGCGGCACGGTGCTTGCCTGCCGCCTGCCAGGCTGAATCCGCGCCTTGTCTGAGCTTGCCGATCGTGGTGTACTTTCCGACGGCCGCAGCTGAAAGGAGCAAGCATGAACTCATATCGAAGCCTGGCACTGGCGCTGGTCTGCGTGGCGGCGGCGCTCGCGGGTTGCGAACCCAAGCCGAAGGAACCCAAGGCGCAGGCGCAGGCGGCGCCCCTGCAGCTGGCCACGCCCGTGGGCGCGGCACGTCCGGCAGCTTGAGCCTGGTGCGGCACCCCGGGATGGTTTTTCTTCGCTTCCTTCGATTCTTCGCGCTTTTCGGGTCGACCCTGCAACGGGGTGCCTGCCTGCTGGCCCTGCTGCTCACTGTGGCGGCTGGAGGCGCCGCGGCCCAGGAGCCTTCGACTCCGGACACCGGCGCCGCCCTCAAGGTCTGGAATCGCCCGGTCTTCGTCTTCCGGGTGCCGATGTTCGGCCTTTCGCCGCAGCAGCGCGCCCAGCGTGCCGCCGAGCGCATCGGTGACATTCCGGCGGCCAGCCTCGGCGCGCCGGTCGAGGTTGCGAGCTTCGCTCACGAAGGCCTGCCGGGCTATGCAGTGATGCTCGAGGGCGCCACGCTGTTCGCGATCTTCGCCAGCGACCTGGAGCCCGGCGATCCGGCGCTGGCGCAGGTGGCCGGGCAGGCCGCAGCGCGGCTGCATCAGGCGCTGCTGGCCCGGAAGTCGCAAAGCAGCACGCGCCAGTTCGCAAGCTCGCTCGGCTGGGTGGCGCTCGCCTCCGGCCTGCTGGTCGCGGTGCTGTTGGCACTGCAGGCGGTCGGACGGCGCGTCGAGGCCCGCATGCAGGGCTTGCGTTCGCGGGCGGCGGCGCGGCCGCTTTTCGACCCCCGGCGCATCGGCGTGGCGGCGCTGGGCCGTGCGGTCCAGTGGTTCAAGTTCGCCCTGATGCTGATGGCGGTCTACGTCTGGCTGGCCTACGTGCTGACCCGCTTCCCCTACACCCGGCCCTGGGGCGAAACGCTCGACGCCTCGTTGATCGCCGTGGCCTCGCGGGTCGCGGTCGCCGTTCTGCACGCGCTGCCCGATCTCGCCATGGTCGCGTTCATCTTCCTGCTGGCGCACCTGGGGGTCCGCGGCCTGCACGCGCTTTTCAACGCCGCGCACGCCACCGGCGTGAAGATGGCGGCGCTGCAGAGCGACACCATCGGTGCGACGCGGCGCCTGACCGTGGTGCTGGTCTGGCTGTTTGCGCTGGTGGTGGCCTACCCGTTCATCCCGGGGTCCGACTCCAACGCGTTCAAGGGCCTGAGCGTGTTCTTCGGCGTGCTCGTGACGCTCGGCTCCTCGGGCCTGGTGTCGCAGATCATGTCGGGCTTCGTGCTGATCTATTCGCGCGCGCTGCGGCCGGGCGACTACGTGCAGATCGGCGAGTCCGAAGGCTATGTGGTGGAGCTCGGGACGCTGTCGACCAAGCTGCGCAACCGGCTCGACCAGGAGGTCACGCTGCCCAATTCGGTGGTCGTCGGGACCCGGATCCTCAACTCGAGCGACACCACCAAGACCAGCGGCGGCGGCATCGCGGTGTCGACCTCGGTCACGATCGGCTACGACAGCCCCTGGCGGCAGGTGCAGGCGATGCTCGTGATGGCCGCCGGCCGCACCCCCGACCTGCTGGCCGAACCGCGGCCCACGGTGCGCCAGGTGAGGCTGCAGGACTTCTACGTCGAGTACGAGCTCAATGTCTTCATGCGCGCAGGCGCCCCCAAGTACGACGTGCTGAACATCCTGCACGGCCACATCCAGGATGTCTTCAACGAGTACGGCGTGCAGATCATGTCGCCGAACTTCGTGCTGCAGCCGGCCACGCCGGTGCTGGTGGCCCGGGAAGACTGGCGGCCGGCGCCAGCCGAGTGAGCCGCGAACGCGCGATTTCGGCGCTACTGTCGAGGCCATGACGATCTCGAAATTCCAGCTGCTGCAGCACCTGCCCCACCTGCTGCGACGGGCCCACTTCGAAGCCGACGCCCTGTTCCCGTCGATCTACGGGGATGGACTGACTTCGCGCCAGCTGGCGCTGCTGGTGGCGGTCGCCCAGCGGCCCGGCGGCTCCCAGAGCCAGGTGGCGCAGGACATCGGGCTCGACCTCAACACCTGCAGCGACCTGGTGCAGCGCACCGCCTCGAAGGGCCTGCTCAAGCGCGAGCGTTCGAGCGTCGATGGACGCAGTTTCTGCCTCTTCCTGACGGACGACGGCGAGCGGGCACTGGTCGACAGCACCGGCAAGGCGGTCGAGTACCGGGACGCGGTCGCGCGCCGGCTGAGCGCATCCGAGCGTGAACAGCTGATCGGCCTGCTGCGCAAGATGCTGGGTTTCGACCGCTAGCGGCCTCGCCTTCCCTGCAAGGGAAAACCCCATGAACGAGCGTAGGGGTTTCGCTTTTAAATACTACGAATACGTACTAACTGAGGTTTTCCAATGACTCAGCTCCTCCATTTCCCGGCCGGCCAGTACCGCTATCTGCCCGGCGGCTTCCAGTACTCGGCCGCGGTCGTCGCCGATCCCGGCCACGTCATCGAGCGCGCGCGCTTCCTGCGGCCGGTGCCCCTGGCCGAAGGCTTCGAGCGCATCCGGGCCCATCTGGCCGCGCTCGGCCGGCCGCCGACTGCGCTGTGCGCCTGCGAACTGCGCTCTCCCGCGCCGATGGACGAAGCCGCCTTCATCGCCTTCAACCGCGCCTACGTGGGGCCGCTCGGCGAATGGGGGCTGTTCGAGGACGACGTCAATCCGGTCGCGCGATGCAACCTGGTGCCCGCCTTCGACGCCCCGCGCCAGGCCGGCTTCCACGCCTTCAGCTACACCCTGCCTTCGGCATCGATGCGCGGCGCCGCGGACTTCGTGACCTCGGGCGCCGCCGAATGCCCGGACCGCCCCGGCTATCGCGACAACATCGTGCGCCTGGGCGAAAGCTCGCCCGACGCGCTCGTCGACAAGCTTCGCTTCGCCCTCGGCGACCTGGAGTCGCGCTTCGCGCTGATGGGCGTGGGCTGGGCCGACGTGGCGGACACCCGCCTGTACACCGTGCACGACCTGCACCACGCGATGCAGCGGGAGCTTGCCGAGCGCGGCGCCCTGGCCGGCGGCCTCGGCTGGCACTGGGTGCGCCCGCCGGTCCAGGACCTCGAGATCGAGGTCGATGCGCGCAGCGTGTCGCGCGAGATCCTGCTGCCGGCCTGAGGCTTGCGACGACATCCCGGCACCGACTTTCCATCCCCTCCCAGGAGCGTTCCATGACAGTCTTCAGCACGATGCGGCGCCGGATGTTCGGCCTCGTCGCCTTCGCCCTCGCGGCCGCCGCTTCACCGGCATCGGCCGCCGGCGACTTTCCCTCCGGCCCGATCCGCATCCTGGTCGGCTTTCCGGCCGGCGGCACCATCGACGTGGTGGCGCGCCAGGTGGCGGAGCAGATGCGGGAGGAACTCGGCGTGCCCGTGACGGTCGAGAACCCGACCGGCGCCGGCGGCCAGCTCGCGGCCCAGGCGCTCAAGCGCGCTGCGCCCGACGGCCGCACGCTGATGCTCGCGCCCGACCACACGGCCGTGATCATCCCGCTCACGCTGGCCCAGCCGGGCTTCGATGTCGCGAGCGACTTCGCGCCGATCGGACTGGTCGCCAACTATGCGGGCGCACTGGCGGTCAGCCAGGCCAGCGGCATCAAGGACATGTCGGGGCTGCTGGCCGCGGCCAAGGCCGACGCCAAGGCAGGAAACGTCGGTGTCTCGGCCGCCGGCAGCAAGCCGCAGTTCCAGCTCGACGCGCTCGCTCGCAAGCAAGGCGTGCCGCTGGCCAGCGTGCCCTTCCGCGGTTCGGTGCCGATGGTGCAGGACCTCGCGGGCGGACACCTCACGGCCGGCATCACGGCGCTCGGCGACTTCCTGGAATTCCATCGCGCCGGCAAGCTCAAGGTCATCGCGATGGTTGGCGACCGGCGTTCGGCCGTCCTGCCCGAGGTGCCGACCGCATCCGAGCTGGGCTATCCGATGCGGATCGATTTCTGGGTCGGCATGTTCGCGCCAGCGGGCACGCCCAAGCCCACGGTCGAGCGCCTCAACGCGGTGCTGAACAAGGCGCTGGCCGCGCCCAAGGTGCAGCAGCGCATGGCCGGGCTGGTGTTCGAGCCCAGGGCTTCGACACCGGCCGAGTTGAGCGAGCGCATTGCCGCCGAGACCAAGCACTGGGGGCCGATCATCGCGGCCTCGGACTGGGTCAGGCAGTAGGCCGGGCGCCCGCGCAGGGCTTGTGGCCGCGCCGCGAAAGGATCATCCTCTGGCCGCACGGATCATCGGCAGGAGGACGCCATGGCCTCAGCGTTCAGGGACTTCGAACACGACGGGTGGACCGACCCCGCCGTCTGCGCGAGCTACGACGACTTGTTGTCGAGCCTCACGACCCAATCGATCGCGCCCATGCTGGATGCGGCCGGCGTCAAGGCTGGAAGCCTGGTGCTGGACGTGGCAACGGGTGCCGGCTACGCCGCCGGCGCCGCCCTCGCCCGCGGCGCGGTGGTGACGGGCACCGACTTCTCGGCGGAACAGGTGCGGCTGGCCAGGCAACGCTTCCCCGCCGCGACGCTGGTCGAAGGCGACGCCGCCAGTCTGCCGTTCGCGAGCGCGGCATTCGATGCGGTCGTGGCCAACTACGGCGTGCTTCACTTCCCGGAACCGGAGGCCTTCCTTCGCGAGGCCTTCCGCGTGCTGAAGCACGGCGGCCGGCTGGCCTTCACGGTCTGGGGGCGCCCCGACGAGGCCAGGCTCTTCGGTGCCGTGCTCAGCGCGATCGACGCCCATGGCGACCTGGACGTGGGATTGCCGGGCGGCCCCGACATGTTCCTCTTCGCCGATGCAGCGTCGAGCCTGCAGGCCATGGCCCGCGCCGGCTTCCAGGACATCGCCGTGACGCGGGTTCCGCAGACCTGGCGGCCTTCGTCGGGCGAGCAGATCCTGCTCACCGTCAAGACCGGCACGGTGCGCATGCGCGGCGCGCTGCAACGCCAGCAGGCCGAGGTGCGTGATGCCATCGACGACGCCATCCTCGCGGCGCTGGAGCCGTTCAGGAAGGGGCTGGGCTACGAAGTGCCGATGCCCGCGGTTCTCACGGCGGCGACCAGGCCGTGAGTGCAGGCGACCGGCGGCTAGGCCTGCGGCAGCTTGAACAGGCTGGTCGCCTCCAGGTCCAGCACCGGCAGCTCCCGCTGGTTGAACAGGCGCCAGCGCCAGCGCAGGATGCCCAGGTGCTGCCGCTTCTCCGAACGGCGCGCCTCGATGACGTCGGCCACCAGCCGCAGGCTGTCGCCGGGGCGCACCGGGTTCGGCCACTTGAGGAAGGCCAGCCCGGGCGAAGCGAAGGACTCGGAGCCCGCCAGCGCGGCATCGGTGACCAGGCGCATCGCGATCGCGCTGGTGTGCCAGCCGCTCGCGATCAGGCCGCCGAAAGGGCCCTCGGCCGCGGCCTCGGCATCGGTGTGGAACCACTGCGGGTCGTAGGCCCGGGCGAACTGCAGGACTTCCGCCTCGGTGACGAGGTACGGCCCGGCCTCGATGGTCTGGCCCTCATGGAAGTCCGCGAATTTCATCAGTAGGTTTCCAGGTGCAGGCGCCCTTCGCGCTTGAGCCCAGCGCCGACCGTGTCCCAATCCAGCCCGGCCTCGGTCGCGACATCGCGCAGCGCCAGCACCACGCCCTCCTCCATGCTCTTCAGGCCGCAGACGTAGAAGTGCGTCTGGCCATCCTTCAGCAGCTCGGCCAGGTCGGCGGCGCGTTCGCGCATCAGGTCCTGCACGTAGCGCTTGGGCTGGCCCTGCGTGCGCGAGAAGGCGAAGTTGATGTCGATGAAGTCCTTCGGCAAGGTCTGCAGCGGACCGAAGTAAGGCAGCTCCTGCTGGGTGCGGGCGCCGAAGAACAACATCAGCTTGCCGCCCTCGAACTTGCCGCTCTTGCGCAGGCGCCGGCGCCATTCGGTCATCGCGCGCATCGGTGCGCTGCCGGTGCCGGTGCAGATCATGACGATGTGCGACTTCGGGTGGTTCGGCATCAGGAACGACGATCCGAAGGGCCCGATCACCTGCACCTTGTCGCCGACCTTGAGGTCGCACACGTAGTTGCTGGCGACGCCGCGCACCGGCTTGCCCTGGTGGTCTTGCAACACCCGCTTCACGGTCAGCGAGATGTTGTTGTAGCCGGGCCGCTCACCGTTGCGCGGACTGGCGATCGAGTACTGGCGCGCGAAATGCGCCTTGCCGTTGGCATCGGTGCCGGGCGGGATGATGCCGATCGACTGGCCTTCGAGCACCGGGAAGGGCATGGCGCCGAAGTCCAGCACGATGTGGTGGGTCTGGTTCTCGTAGCCGGCCTCGGTGCAGTTGAAGTTGCCGACCACGGTGGCGGTGGTCGGGCTCTTCGGCGGATGCAGGTTGGTGTAGGCATGGGCCGCCGACCAGGGCGGCACGGTGGCGCCGTACTGGGCCGAATTGAAGGCGGTTTCGCCGGGTGCGGCGGGCGGCTGCGGCGAGGCCGCGGGCACCTGCTGCAGCGCCTCCTGCGGCTCGCCCACGCCCTCGGCTTCCAACTGCTCGGGCGTGAGCTCGGCCGGGAGTTCGTCCCAGGTCAGCTGCTCCTCGATCGAGTAGGCGCGCACCACGGGCATGGTGCGCCAGTTGTCGATCGAGCCGGTCGGGCACGGCGAGATGCAGGCCATGCAGCCGTTGCAGACATCGGCGCGGACGACGTAGTTGCGGTCGTCATGCGTGATCGCATTGACCGGGCAGGTGGCTTCGCAGGTGTTGCAGCGAATGCAGATCTCGGGGTCGATCAGGTGCTGCCTGATCACAGAAACGTCGACTGCCATGTCCATCGTGAGTCTCCTTGCTCGCCCCCAGGTTGCTCCGCACTTCGTGTCGGAGCGCCCACCCCCTACCGGGGGCAATACCAGCGGCCCGGCAATGCCGGTTCCGCGGTATTCCTGGTGGCGCGTTATGACAATTCAGCCAAACCTTACGTATTCGAAATCGACCGGCTGGCGGTTGATGCCCATCACCGGCGGCGCGATCCAGCCGGCGAACTTGCCCGGATCGACCACGCGGCCCATCAACGATGCCACGAAAGCGAAGTCGTCGGGGGTCGGCAGCCATTCGTTCTTCTTCGCCGCCCATTCGGCCTCGTTCACCACGCGGCCGTCCGGCGACATCTTGATGCCGGCGAGGGCGCCGATCTGGCGATTGAAGGCCTTGTGCGGCACGGTCAGGCGGGTCGGGATGCCGGCCTTCTCGAGCACCTTGTTCCAGCGCTGCACGCCGGCCACCGAGTCCTTGATGAAGTCGTCGCGCAGCACTTCGTTGAGCGCGTTGAGCATCGGCACGTCTTTTTCGACCAGCTGGCCGTTGACCACCTCGAGCACCTTGTAGGTCTGGCCCTTGAGCACGTGGTCGTCGGTGCGCTTGCCCTCTTCGTAGCGGCCCTTGAGGCCCGAGCTGTAGAAGATCGCGGCGTTGCTCGACTGGTCGGCGCCGAACAGGTCGATGGTCACGCTGTAGTGGAAGTTCAGGTAGCGCTGGATGGTGCCGAGGTCGATGGCGCCGGCCGCACGCACCTTCTGCGGATCATCGGTCTTGAGCTCGTTCATGACCTGCGCGGTGCGCTGCAGCACGCGCGAGACGCCGCTCTCGCCCACGAACATGTGGTGGGCCTCTTCGGTCAGCATGAACTTGGTGGTGCGCGCCAGCGGATCGAAAGCGCTCTCGGCCAGGGCCGACAGCTGGAACTTGCCGTCGCGGTCGGTGAAGTAGGTGAACATGAAGAAGGCCAGCCAGTCGGGCGTCTTCTCGTTGAAGGCGCCGAGGATGCGCGGGTTGTCCTGGTCGCCCGACTGGCGCTGCAGCAGCGCCTCGGCTTCTTCGCGGCCATCGCGGCCGAAGTGCTTGTGCAGCAGGTAGACCATCGCCCACAGGTGGCGGCCCTCTTCCACGTTGATCTGGTAGAGGTTGCGCAGGTCGTACATGCTGGGCGCGGTCAGGCCCAGGTGGCGCTGCTGCTCGACCGAGGCCGGCTCGGTGTCGCCCTGCGTCACGATGATGCGGCGCAGGTTGGCGCGGTGTTCGCCGGGCACATCCTGCCAGGCCTTCTCGCCCTTGTGGTCGCCGAAGTGGATCTCGCGGTTGGCGTCGCCTGGGTTCAGGAAGATGCCCCAGCGGTAGTCGCGCATCTTGACGTGGCCGAACTGGGCCCAGCCCTGCGGGTCGACGCTGACCGCGGTACGCAGGTAGACCTCGTAGGCGGTCGAGCCGTCCGGGCCGACATCGTCCCACCAGTTGACGAAGTTCGGCTGCCAGCCTTCGAGCGCGCGCTGCAGGGTGCGGTCTTCGCCGAGGTTGACGTTGTTGGGGATCTTTTCGCTGTAGTTGACCGTGCTCATTTGGTTGTCCTTGGTTCGTTGCGAAGCGGGTGGGATCAGACGCGGTTCAAGTCGAAGCCGGCCTTCTCGCCGGAGCCGTAGACCTTCAGCGCGCCCTTGGGACCGACCGCGTTGGGGCGGTTGAAGATCCAGTTCTGCCAGGCGGTGAGGCGGCCGAAGATGCGGGTGTTCATGTTCTCCTTGCTGGCGAAGCGCAGGTTGGCTTCGAGGCCGGTCAGCGCGTCGGGCGACATGGCGGCGCGCTCCTCGATCGCCATGCGGATCTCGTCGTTCCAGTCGATGTCGTCGGGTGCGGCGGTGACCAGGCCCAGCTTGAGCGCCTCGTCGGCGTCGAGCGGCTGGCCGGCGGCGCCGCGCGCGCCTTCCAGCGGGGCGGTCTCTTCGTAGAAGCGGCGCTGCAGGCGGCTCTGGTCGTTGACCATCGGGAAGAAGCCGAAGTTGAGTTCGTTCAAGGTCAGCTTCGGGGCCTTCTCAGGCGCGTCGGGCAGCGCCAGCATGTAGGCGCGGTCGGCCGCGAAAGCCAGTTCGGCCAGCGTGCCGGCGAAGCAGGAGCCCTCTTCGATGAGCGCGAAGAGGCTGCGCGACGAGACGTCGAGCCGCGCCAGCGTGCGGCGCAGCGCGCCGATGGTTTCGCGCACCAGCCAGTGGTCCTTGTGGGCGACCAGCGTGGCGTCGCTGGCCAGCACGGCCTGGGCATCGCCCTCGGTCTTGAGCAGCCAGGTGCCGATGTCGAGTTCGTTGGTGCGCAGGTTCAGGATCGCGTCGTCGAGCTGGCGCGCCATCGCGAGCGGCCACCAGGCGGCGCCGGCGGCTTCGATCGCGGCGATGTCGGTGGGCTGCGCGCCGGTGGGCGCCTTCACGGTCAGGGTCGCAGTGCGGCGGGCGCGGTCGATGTCGACCGAGACATGCTCGTAGCGCAGGCTGTCGGCGCCGTCTTCGCGTGCCAGGCGGGTCAGGCTCACGCCCTTGCCGCCGGCCGGGCGGTCGCTGCCCTCGGCCAGCTTGGCGGCGCGCTCCTGCACCACGGCGCCGAACTGGGCCGGCTTGGCGATCGCGTCGACCAGGCGCCAGTCGACCGCGCGCTGGCCGCGCACGCCTTCGACGCTGGTGCAGAAGATGTCGGCCAGGTCATGGCGCACGCGGCGCTTGTCGGTGACGCGGGTCAGGCCGCCGGTGCCGGGCAGCACGCCGAGCAGCGGCACTTCGGGCAGCGAGACGGAGGACGAGCGGTCGTCGACCAGGATGATCTCGTCGCAGGCCAGCGCCAGCTCGTAGCCGCCGCCGGCGCAAGCGCCGTTGACCGCGGCGACGAACTTGAGGCCCGAGTGCTTGGAGGTGTCTTCGATGCCGTTGCGGGTCTCATTGGTGAACTTGCAGAAGTTCACCTTCCAGGCGTGGCTGGAGACGCCGAGCATGAAGATGTTGGCGCCCGAGCAGAAGATGCGGTCCTTGCCGCTGGTGACGATCACCGAGCGGACTTCAGGATGCTCGAAGCGCACGCGGTTGAGCGCGTCGTTGAGCTCGATGTCGACGCCCAGGTCGTAGCTGTTGAGCTTGAGCTTGTAGCCGGGGCGGATGCCGCCGTCTTCCGCGATGTCGAGCGACAGGCGGGCCACCGAGCCCTCGACGCTGAGTTTCCAGTGGCGGTACTGGGTGGGGTCGGTGCGGTAATCAACGCGAAGGGCTTGGGTGCTGTCGGTCATGCAGGTCTCCTGGGGGTGTCGGGGGCTGGCTAGGAACAATAATGCATTTGTCGATCGCCAGAACATGCATCATGCTGCATGTTCTGGCGCGCGTCAACCCTTCGAAGACTTTTTTACTTCCTGAACCCGGCCTCAGTCGGCCTGCGCCATCGCCTCGCGCACTGCGCCTCGCAAACGCGCGAAGCTCTGCGCCAGGTCCTGCCCGCCGGTGTCGACGCTGATGTCGGCCTTCGAATAGAACGCGGCCCGCCCGCTGAGGATGCGCCGCAGGTCGTCCATGGCTTCCTTGCTGGCCGCCATCGGCCGGGTGTCGCCCTGGGCCGCCACCCGGCCCATGTGTTCTTCGGGCGCGGCCTGCAGCCAGACCGTGGTGCAGTGCGCCAGCAACTGGTTGAAGGTGGCCGGGTCGGAGACGATCCCGCCCGGCGTGGCGATCACCACCTCGCTGTAGATCTGCACGGTCTCTTCGAGCGCGCGGCGCTCGTAGCGGCGGTAGGCGTTGGTGCCGTAGAGGTCGTGGATCTCGCGCACGCTGCAGCCGGCGATCTTCTCGATCTCGCGGCTCAGCTCGATGAAAGGCACGTCGAGATCGTCGGCCAGCATCTGGCCCAGGGTGGACTTGCCGGCGCCGCGCAGGCCGATCAACGCGATCCGCCGGTGTCGCGCCGGGTCGCCGGCCGCGGTGCCGAGCAGCTCGCCGAGCGCGACCCGGGCCCGGCGGAGGTCGGCCTCGCTGCGGTTCTCGAGCAGTTCGCGGATCAGCAGCCACTCGGGCGAAATGGTCGTGACGTCGCCGACCAGTTCGGCCAGCGAGCACTGGAGCGCGGTCGCGACCTGCTGCAGCACCAGGATCGAGGCGTTGCCGATGCCGTATTCGAGGTTCGCCAGGTGCCGCTCCGACACGTCGGCCGCCAGCGCCACCGCCTTGCGGGTCAGGCCGCGGCGCGCGCGCAGGTTGCGCACCCGCTCGCCGAGCGCCGCCAGCAAGGGATTCTTGGCTTCCTCGGCCGGCGCCGGGACTTCGGGAGAGGCGGACAGCACCGCCTCCTCAGCTCGCTGATTCATGACTCGCTTTCGCTCGGCCGGCGGTTCGGCTCAGGGTTAACACCAGTACATGCATTATATTGCTTGACACCTCGGTAGTCGGTGCTTATGGTTCGCTCACAGGCAAGATACTGCACGCAGCCGATTGCCGCAAGTTCAACTCCACGCATGAACACGCCCATGTCCAAAGACAGCTTCCACCAACTCGTTGCGGACCTCACCGACCAGATCGCCGGCCGTCCGCTCGACCAGGACCTAGACCAGTGGCTCAACAGCCAGCACGGCGCCGGCAGCGCCAGCTTCGAAAAGTTCCGGCAGGCCTGCATCGACGGCGTCGCCGAAGGCTGGCTGTGCGACCGCGAAGGCGGCGGCATCCGCTACGGGCGGGTGTTCAAGGCCGAGGACGCGTTGAGCCGATTCTCGGTCGACGTGGTCGACATGCGCGACCTTGCCGGGCCGCACCACACGCATCCCAACGGCGAGATCGATTTGATCATGCCGCTCGAGGGCGACGCGACCTTCGACGGCCGGCCGGCCGGCTGGTGCGTCTACCCGCCCGGCAGCGCCCATCACCCCACCGTCGCCCAAGGCCGCGCGCTGGTCCTTTACCTGCTGCCCGAAGGGCAAATCCAATTCAGCAAATGACCGAACTTCTTCCCAACTACGTCGGCGGCCGCTGGCAGGCCGGCAGCGGCGACGGCACCGCGCTCTTCGACCCGGTGCTCGGCACCGAACTGGCGCGGGTCGACGCCACCGGGCTCGACCTGCCGGGCGCCTTCCGCTTCGCACGCGACACCGGCGGTGCGGCGCTGCGCGCCCTGACCTACCGCCAGCGGGCCGGACTGCTGGCCGCGATCGTGAAGGTGCTGCAGGCCAATCGCGACGTCTATTACGAGATCGCCACCGCGAATGCGGGCACGGTCAAGAACGACTCGGCGGTCGACATCGACGGCGCGATCTTCACGCTCGGCCAGTACGCCAAGTGGGGCGATGCGCTCGGCGACCTGCGCGCGCTGCCCGACGGCGACGCGGTCAAGCTCGGCAAGGAACCGGTCTTCCTGTCGCAGCACCTGCAGGTGCCGACACGCGGCGTGGCGCTGTTCATCAACGCCTTCAACTTCCCGTCCTGGGGCCTCTGGGAAAAGGCCGCGCCGGCGCTGCTCTCGGGCGTGCCGGTGATCGTCAAGCCCGCCACCTCGACCGCCTGGCTGACGCAGCGCATGGTGCGCGACGTGGTCGAGGCCGGCGTGCTGCCGGCCGGCGCCCTGTCGGTGATCTGCGGCAGCTCGGCCGGGCTCATGGACCAGCTCGAAGCCTTCGACGTGGTGTCGTTCACCGGCTCCGCGGAGACCGGCGCGGTGATCCGCTCGCACCCGGCGGTGGCGCAGCGCTCGGCGCGGGTGAACATCGAGGCCGACAGCCTCAACTCGGCCCTGCTGCTGCCCGACGCCACGCCCGGCAGCGAGGCCTTCAACCTGCTGGTGCGCGAGGTGGTGCGCGAGATGACCGTGA
Source organism: Variovorax saccharolyticus (assembly GCF_030316765.1). Classification (GTDB taxonomy): domain Bacteria; phylum Pseudomonadota; class Gammaproteobacteria; order Burkholderiales; family Burkholderiaceae_C; genus Variovorax; species Variovorax saccharolyticus. Next base: position 159,371 of record NZ_JASZYT010000011.1, on the reverse strand, counting down.
AGTCGGGCCAGAAATGCACCGCGATCCGGCGCATCCTGGTCCCCGCCGCGCTCTACGGCGCCGCGGCTGAAGCCATCGGCGCGAAGCTCGCGGGCGTCACGGTCGGCAATCCGCGCAACGAGGGCGTGCGCATGGGCTCGCTGGTGAGCCGTGCGCAGCTGGTCGCAGTGCGCGAGGGGCTGGAAGCACTCAAGACGCAAGCCACCGTGCTGCACGACGGCAGCGCCAAGGCACTGGTCGACGCCGACCCGGCGATCGCGGCCTGCATCGGCCCGGTGCTGCTGGGCGCGCCTGATCCGGATACGGCCGGCCGCGTGCACGACATCGAGGTCTTCGGCCCGGTGGCGACGCTGCTGCCCTACCGCGACCTCGACCACGCGATCGCGCTCGCCCATCGCGGCCAGGGCTCGCTCGTGACCTCGCTGTACGGCGCGGACGATGCGGCACTGGGCCAGGCCGCGGTGCAGCTCGCCGCCAGCCATGGCCGCGTGCACGTGATCTCGCCCGAGGCGGCGCAGGCGCAGACCGGCCACGGCAACGTGATGCCGATGTCGATGCATGGCGGTCCGGGCCGTGCCGGCGGCGGCGCCGAGCTCGGCGGGCTGCGGGCGCTGGACTTCTACCACCGCAGGAGCGCGGTGCAGGCCAGCCCCGCGGTGCTGGCGCAGCTCGGCCTTCAGTGAGCCGAGGCCGCAGACAAGACCGGACCCGAGGAGACACACGATGAACCTGCCCGATACCTTCAACTTCGCCGAGCACCTGTTCGCGCTGAACCGCGGCCGTGCCCCGAAGGCGGCCTATGTCGATGACCGCGGCGCGCTCGGCTACGGCCAGCTCGAGGACCGGTCGCGCCGGCTCGCCGCCGCCCTGCTCGCCAGCGGCATGCAGCGCGAGGACCGCGTGCTGCTGCTGATGCTCGACAGCAGCGACTGGCCGGTCGCCTTCCTCGGCAGCCTTTACGCCGGCGTGGTGCCGGTGGCGGTCAACACGCTGCTCACGGCCGACGACTACGCCTACATGCTCGCCAACAGCGGCGCCACCGCGGCGCTGGTGTCGGGCGCGCTGCTGCTGGTGCTGCAGGAGGCCATCGCGAAGGAAGCGAGCGGATCGACGCTCGTGCGCACCCTGTTCGTCTCGCAGCCCGCGGGGCCCCTGCCCGATGGCGCGCAGAATTTCGACTCGGCGATCTCGGCCAGCGAGCCGCTCCCCGCACCGGCCGCCACCGCGCCGCAGGACCATGCCTTCTGGCTCTACTCCTCGGGCTCCACCGGCAAGCCCAAGGGCACGGTCCACACCCACGGCAACCCGTGGTGGACCGCCGAGCTCTATGGCAAGCCGGTGCTGGGCCTGACCGAAGACGACGTCTGTTTCTCGGCCGCAAAGATGTATTTCGCCTACGGCCTGGGCAATGCGCTGACCTTCCCGCTGTCGGTCGGCGCCACGGTGCTGCTGATGGCCGAGCGGCCGACACCCGATGCCACCTTCAAGCGCTGGACCGGCCAGGCCGGCCTCAAGCCGACGGTCTTCTTCGGCGCCCCGACCGGCTTCGCCGGCATGCTGGCCTCGCCCCGGCTGCCGGCGCGCGAGGCGGTCGCGCTGCGCATGTGCTCCTCGGCCGGCGAGGCCCTGCCGGGCGAGATCGCCCAGCGCTTCAAGGCCCATTTCGGCTGCGAGATCGTCGACGGCATCGGCTCGACCGAGATGCTGCACATCTTCCTGTCGAACCGGCCCGGCGACATCCGCTACGGCACGACCGGCAAGCCGGTCGAAGGCTACGAGATCGAACTGCGCGGCGAGGACGGCCAGCCGGTCGCGGTCGGCGAGGTCGGCGACCTCTACATCAAGGGCCCGAGCACCGCGCTGATGTACTGGGGCAACCCCGAGAAAAGCGCCGAGACCTTCCGCGACGGCTGGACCAAGAGCGGCGACAAGTACTCGCGCGATGCCGACGGCTACTACACCTACGCCGGGCGCAGCGACGACATGCTGAAAGTCAGCGGCATCTACGTCTCGCCCTTCGAGGTCGAAGCCACGCTGATGCAGCACCCGGCCGTGCTCGAGGCCGCGGTGATCGGCAAGGAAGACGCGGACGGCCTGACCAAGACCAAGGCCTACGTGGTGCGAAAGGACGGCCAGGCGGTCGACGAGGACGAGCTCAAGGCCTTCGTCAAGGAGAGGCTGGCGCCCTACAAGTACCCGCGCTTCATCGAGTTCGTCGACGAACTGCCGAAGACCGCCACGGGCAAGATCCAGCGCTTCCGCCTGCGCGAAAGAGAGCAGAAAGCGTGATTTCCCCCTCCGAATTCGCCGCCATCCGCTGGCGGGGCAAGGATGTGCGCGTCGAGTACGCGCTGATCGCCCCCGAGCGCACCGATGCTCCGCTCGTCGTGTTCCTGCACGAAGGCCTCGGCTCGATCTCGATGTGGAAGGATTTCCCCGAGCGCCTGTGCGCGGCCGGGGGCTTTCGCGGCCTGGTGTTCTCGCGCCCCGGCTACGGCCGCTCGACGCCGCGCGACGCCGACGAGACCTGGGACGTGGACTTCATGCACCGACAGGCGCACGAGGTGCTGCCGGCCTTCTTCGAGGCCCTGGGCATCGCCGAGCAGCCCTGGCTGTTCGGCCACAGCGATGGCGGATCGATCGCCCTGCTGTACGCGGCGCGCTTTCCCGACCGCGTGGCCGGACTGGTCGCGATGGCGCCGCACATCCTGGTCGAGGAGGTGACGGTCGCCAACATCGAGCTGGCGCGCCAGGCCTACCTGGAGACCGACCTGCGCCAGAAGCTCGGCCGCTACCACGACGACGTCGACTCCGCCTTCTGGGGCTGGAACCGGATCTGGCTGCATCCGCCGTTCCGGCAATGGTCCATCGAGGACGAGATCGGCGGCATCCGCTGCCCGGTGCTCGCGATCCAGGGGATCGACGACGAGTACGGCACCCTGCGGCAGATCCGCGGCATCGCCGAGCGCGTGCCGCAGACCCGGCTGCTGGAGATCCCGGACTGCGGGCATTCCCCGCATCGCGATCAGCCCGAAACGGCGATAGTGGCGACCGTTTCATTCATCAAGTCAGAGAAGTCCTCTTGACCCGCCGCCCTGCACGCAGGATTAGCCGGGTATGCTGGGGGAAACTCTTACTTGAGTCGTGAATAGTTTAGCAGTAAAGTATTTCCAATCAACCGAAGGAGACCTTCCCATGAGCCACCGCATCGCACGCACCACCCTCACAGCCCTGGCGCTGGCGTGTATCGCCACCCTGGGCCATGCCCAGCAGGGCAAGCTGAAGGTGGGCCTGATGCTGCCGTTCAGCGGCACCTATGCCGCGCTCGGCGTCGCCATCGAGAACGGCTTCAAGCTGCGCATCGAGGAACAGGGCGGCAAGCTCGGCGGCCGCGAGATCGAGTTCGTCAAGGTCGACGACGAGTCCGACCCGGCCAAGGCCACCGACAACGTCAACAAGCTGATCAAGCGCGACAACGTCGACGTGATCATCGGCACCGTGCACTCCGGCGTTGCCATGGCGATGGCCAAGGCGGCCAAGGAAAGCGGCACCGTGCTGATCGTGCCGAACGCCGGCGCCGACGCGGTCACGGGCCCGATGTGCGCGCAGAACATCTTCCGCAGCTCCTTCTCGAACTGGCAGCCGGCCTACGCCATGGGCGAGGTCGCGGGCAAGCAGGGCAAGAAGAAGGCCATGACGATCACCTGGAAGTACGCGGCCGGCGATGAATCCGTGGCCGGCTTCAAGGAAGGCTTCGAGAAGGCCGGCGGCAAGGTCGAGAAGCAGCTCACGGTGCCGTTCCCGAACGTCGAGTTCCAGGCCCTGCTGACCGAGATCGCGGCGGCCAAGCCCGACGTGGTGTATTCCTTCTTCGCCGGCGGCGGCGCGGTCAAGTTCGTCAAGGACTACGCGGCGGCCGGCCTCAACAAGACCATCCCGCTGGTCGGCCCCGGCTTCCTGACCGACGGCACGCTCGAGGCACAGGGCGAAGCCGCCCAGGGCATGCTGACCACGCTGCACTACGCCGACGGCCTCAACACGCCGCGCGACACCGCCTTCCGCACCGCCTACGCCAAGTCCTTCAAGCTGCAGCCCGACGTGTACGCGGTGCAGGGCTACGACGCGGCGCAGATGCTGGCCATCGGCCTGGCCGCGGTCAAGGGCGACATCAGCAAGAAGGCCGAGTTCGCAGGCGCCATCGAGAAAGCGAAGATCGACAGCCCGCGCGGCGCCTTCACGATCAGCAAGTCGCACAACCCGGTGCAGGACGTCTACCTGCGCAAGGTCGAGGGCAACGAGAACAAGATGGTGAACATCGCGGTCAAGGGCCTGGCCGACCCGGCGCGCGGCTGCAAGCTTTAACTCGCCCCCAGGTTGCCCGGCACTTCGTGTCCGGGCGCCCACCCCCTACCGGGGGCAACACCAGCGGCCTGGCAAAGCCAGTTCCGCGGTGTTTCCCGCGAGGGATCCCGGTAGCCAACGACTTCAACCAATAGACTGCCTGTGGACTTCGGTACCTTTCTTGTTCAGTGCCTGAACTCCGTGCAGTACGGATTGCTGCTGTTCCTGGTCGCCTCCGGACTGACGCTGATCTTCGGCATCATGGGCGTGATCAACCTGGCGCACGGCAGCTTCTACATGCTGGGGGCCTACATGGCCTTCGCGCTGTCGCCGCTGTTCGGCGACCAGTTCATCGTGATGCTGGCGGCCGGCGTGGTGCTGGCCGCGGTGTTCGGCTATCTGCTCGAGTGGGCCTTCTTCAGCTACCTCTACCAGCGCGACCACCTGCAGCAGGTGCTCATGACCTACGGGCTGATCCTGGTGTTCGAAGAGCTGCGCTCGCTGCTGGTCGGCAACGACGTGCACGGCGTCAAGGCGCCGCCCTGGCTCGAAGGCAGCTTCGCGCTCGGCGACCTCATGAGCTACCCGTGGTACCGGCTCTTCGCCTCGGCGGCCTGCGTGCTGCTGGCGGTCGGCCTCTACTTCGTGGTCAACCGCACGCGGCTGGGCATGATGATCCGCGCCGGCGCCAGCAACCGCGACATGGTGCGCGGCCTGGGCATCGACATCCGCCGGCTCTACCGCATCGTGTTCGCGGCCGGCGTCGCGCTGGCGGCGCTGGCCGGCATGATCGCGGCGCCGATGTCCTCGGTGTATCCGGGCATGGGTTCGAGCGTGCTGATCATCTGCTTCGTGGTGGTCGTGATCGGCGGCATCGGCTCTATCACGGGCGCGCTGGTCGCGTCGCTGCTGGTCGGCTTCGTCGACACCTTCGGCAAGGTCTTCTTCGCCGAGCTGAGCGGCATGGGCGTCTACGTGCTGATGGCGATCGTCCTGATATGGCGGCCCGAAGGCCTCATGGGACGCAAAGGCTGATGATGAACAAACTGAACCACTGGCTCCCCTTCGCCTGTGCGATCGCGCTGGCGCTGCTCGGCCCGATGCTGAGTCCCTACATGTCGGACCTGGTCGTCAAGGTGATGATCCTGTCGATCTTCGCGCTGAGCCTCGAGCTGCTGGTCGGCATGACCGGCCTCGTGAGCCTGGGCCATGCGGCCTTCTACGGCATCGGGGCCTACGCCACGGTGCTCGGCTCGGGCAAGGAGGGCGGCTCGATCGCGCTGCTGCTGCCGCTGGCCATGGGTTGTGCCGCGGCCTATGCGCTGGCGGTCGGCGCACTGAGCCTGCGCACCCGCGGCGTCTACTTCATCATGGTGACGCTGGCCTTCGCGCAGATGGCCTTCTTCGTCTTCCACGACACCGCCCTGGGCGGAGGCAGCGACGGCATCTACATGTACATCCGCCCGACGCTGGGCGCGCTCGACATGGAGAACCGCTACACGCAGTTCTATTTCGTGCTGGCGGCGCTGGCGGCCACCTACGGCCTGCTGGCGCTGATCCGGCGCTCGCGCTTCGGCGCCGCGCTGGCCGGCATCCGCGTCAACGAACAGCGCATGCGTGCGGCCGGCTTTCCGGTCTACGGCTACAAGCTGGCGGCCTTCGTGATCGCCGGCGCGCTGGCCGGGCTCGCAGGCTTCCTGGTCGCTTCCCGCGACGGCGTGGTCAACCCCGAGCTGCTGGCCTGGCACAACTCGGGCGAGGTGCTGCTGATGATCATCCTCGGCGGCCTCGGCCACCTGCGCGGCGCGGTGATCGGCGCCGTCGCGTTCACGCTGCTGAAGGAGCTGCTCTCGACCCATGCGCTGGTCGGCCCGATGGCCGACCACTGGCAGCTGTCGCTGGGCCTGGCGATCATCGCCTTCGTCGCGCTGCTGCCCAAGGGCATCATCGGCATCACGGCGCGGCTGTCGCCGAAGGGGGCTGCATCGTGAGCACCCTTCTCGCAGTCGAAACACTCACGCGCCGCTTCGGCGGCCTGGTCGCGGTGAATGCCGTGACGCTCGACCTGCGCCGCGGCGAAGTGCACGCGGTGATCGGCACCAACGGCGCCGGCAAGTCGACCTTGATCAACATGCTCTCGGGCGAGATCGATGCCTCGGACGGCCGCATCGCGCTCGATGGCGAGGACATCACGACGCGGGCCCAGTTCCGCCGCGCGCTGGCCGGTGTCGGGCGCAGCTACCAGCGCACCACGATCTTCCCGGAGTTCACGGTGCTCGAAAACTGCCGCCTCGCGGCACAGGCCGCGACGCCGCGGCCGTGGGCGATCTGGCAGTCCTCCAGCCGCTGCGCCGAGAGCAACGCCAGCGCGCGCGAAGCGCTCGCCGCGGCCGGCCTCGACGGCGTGGCCGAGCGCATCGCCGGCACCCTGAGCCATGGTGCCAAGCGCCAGCTCGAAGTCGCGATGTGCCTGGCCACCAAGCCGCGCGTGCTGCTGCTCGACGAGCCGCTGGCCGGCATGGGCGCCGAGGAGACCGAGCGCATGCTGGGCCTGCTCGCGAAGCTCAAGGCCTCGCACGCGATCCTGCTGGTGGAGCACGACATGGACGCGGTGTTCCGCATCGCCGACCGCATCACGGTGATGGTCAACGGCACGGTGATCGCGACCGGCGACCCGGCATCGATCCGCACCAATCCCGACGTGCGCACCGCCTACCTGGGCGAGGACCATTGAGATGCTGAAGATCGAAGCCCTCAACACCTACTACGGCGACAGCCACATCCTGCGCGGCGTCGACGTCGAGCTGCCCGCTGCCACCTCGGTCGGCCTGCTCGGGCGCAACGGCATGGGCAAGACCACGCTGATCCGCTCGCTGATGGGCTACGTGCGCCCGGCCTCCGGCCACGTGAAACTCGACGGCCAGGAGGTCACCGGCTGGACGCCCGAGAAGATGGCGCGGCGCGGCATCGGCTACGTGCCCGAAGGCCGCGGCATCTTCCCGAACCTGTCGGTGCGCGAGAACCTCGTGATGAGCGCACGCGCCGGCATCGACGGCAAGCGCGAGTGGACCTTCGATCGCGTGATGGCGACCTTCCCGCGGCTGACCGAGCGGCTTTCGCACGGCGGCCAGCAGCTGTCGGGCGGCGAGCAGCAGATGCTGTCGATCGGCCGCGCGCTGATGACCAACCCGCGGCTCATGATCCTCGACGAGGCCACCGAAGGCCTGGCACCGCTGATCGTGGCCGAGATCTGGCGCGTGATCGCCGGCATCCGCTCGACCGGCATCGCCACGCTGATCGTCGACCGCGACTGGCGCCGCGTGCTGGCGCACACCGACCGCGCGGTGGTGATGGAAAAAGGCAAGATCGTGCGGCACGGGCCGTCGGCCGAGCTGGTGGCGGAGCCGGCTGTGCTGGAGGAGTTGCTGGGGGTCTGAGCGACTCGACTCGCGGCGCGGGATCAGCCGATGGCCAGCCTCACGGGCTTGCCCACGCGGCTGAGCATTTCGACCAGCGCATCGATGGTGAACTTGGCGACCTTCTTGTTCACCACATCGGACACGCGAGGCCGGGACACCATGAGAATCACGGCGGCCTCCGCCTGCTTCAGGTGGTGCTCGCTGATCCAGGCCGCCAGTGCTTCCATCAGTTGCTGCTTGAGCAGGCGGGTGTCGTTGATCTGTTTGCGCGAGGCCGCTTCGAGGCGCCTGGCCTCCTCGGGCGAGAAGCCAAGCTCCAGAAAAAGGTTGGCCCCTGCCTTCGTGACATGACGGATTTCGGTGTCGATCTTCATTGCTCTGTCTTTCGTGCGCTCACCACAGCGCGATAGCGCGCCGCGGCAATGGCCTTGTCATGCTTGCTCGTTCCCTGGGACTTTTTTTGGAAGCAATGCAGGACATAGACCGCTTCCTCGAACTTGGCGATGTACATCACGCGGTAGATTCCACTCGCATCCCTGATGCGTATTTCCTTGGTGCCCGATCCCACGCCATCGAAGGGCTTCCAATCGGTCGGATCCAACCCGGCCTGCACCTTCCCGAGCTGAAAGCCGGCGTCGCGCCGCGAGTCCAGGGGGAAGGCCAACAAGTCATCGTAAGCCGAGCCAACCCAGCGAATCTCCCTGTCGTCGTTCATCGCCGGAATGTACAAGATTTTATACAAGCGGCCGGACAAGACGGAAGATTCAGAAAGTTCAGAGATCCGAATGGAGGCGTGACCAGCCTAAATCGCAGTGGCCCGACGTCCACGCAACACCTCGTATGCATCGCATTCCGTCGGCTCTACGCGGGCCGGCAGGCCGCGCTGAAGGTCTTGGCGGCGCACTCCGGCCATTGGCGAATCGAGGTTGTTGGCAGCAATGCATCCGGCTTGAATTTCTGGCGCTCGATTGTTCCGGCAGGCACCGCCGTGGTCGAAGACCCCGAGGGTCCGACGTGCTTGCTGAGCTTCGACTCGCCGCCGTAGGCGTTCACTCAGGATCGAGTCACAGGGTGGCGGCGCCCAGCCCCCACCCGCCCCCCAGCGCCTTGTACAAGCCCACCGACGCCTCCAGCCGCGCCAGCTGCAGCTGGGAGCCGGCATCGAGCGCCGCATACAGCGTGCGCTGGGCATCGAGCAGGGTCAGCAGCGTCTCGGCACCGGCGCGGTAGCGCGACTCGGCGATCGCGAGCGCCTGGCGCGCCTGCTTCTGCACCTCGGCCTGGGCCACGCGCTCGGCGTCCAGGCTGGCCAGCGCCTGCAGGGCCGCCTGTGCATCGGCAAAGGCGGCCACGATGCTCGAGCGGTAGCCGGCCAGCAGTTCCTCGCGCCGCGCGACTGCCAGGTCGCGCCCCGCCGCCAGCTTGCCTGCATCGAAGATCGGCGCCGCCAGGCCGGCGGCCAGCGTGTAGAGCGGCGACTCGAACAGGTCTCGCCAGCGGCCGCCGCCGGTTCCGATGCCCGCCGACAGCGACAGGCTCGGCAGCATCGCGGCGCGGGCGACCTCGATGTCGGCATCGGCCGCCGCCAGCCGCGCCTCGGCACGCGCGACGTCGGGCCGGCGCGCCAGCAGGTCCGATGGCAGGCCGGCATCGAAGGGCGGCACCCGCAGCTCGTCGAGCGTGCCCGCCACCGGCGGTGTCGCCGCCTGCCGGCCCAGCCAGACCGCCAGCAGCACGCGGCTGTCGGCGGCCTCGCGCTGCAGCGCCAGCAGCACGCGCCGCTGCGTGGCGACGATGCCGCGCTGCTGCGCGAGTTCCAGCGGTGTCGCGGCGCCGGCGCGCTGGCGGGCCTCGACCAGGCCGAGCAGGCGCTCGGCATCGGCCAGGTTGAGTTCGGCGATCGCCACCCGGTCGCGCAGTCCGACCGTGCGCAGCCAGGCCGACGCGGTCCCGGCGCCGACCGCCAGCCGCACCGCGTCGCGGTCGAAGGTGCTGGCACGGAGGTCGGCCTTCGCGCTCTCGCGCAGGCCCCGCTGGCCGCCCCAGAGGTCGACCTCGTAGCGCGTCACCAGGGTCGCCGCATGGGCGTTGCCGGCGACCGGGGCATCGCCGCTCCAGCGCCCTTCGCGGCTGGCGCCGACCGCCAGCGAGACGCTCGGCCACAGGTTCGCATCGGCGCCGCGGACCAGCGCCTCGGCCTGCTGCAGCCGCGCGCCGGCCGCCGCGACGTCGAGGTTCTGCGCCTGCGCTTCCTCGACCCGCGCGCGCAGATCGGCGCTGCCGAAGGCGTTCCACCAGGCCGCGTGCACGGGCAGCGCAGGAGCCGGTTCGGGGACCGCGGGCGCGGCGGCGCAGGCGGCCAGCGCCAGCAGCAGGGGGATCGTCAGGATGCGCAGCAAGTGATTCGTCCTTCTTCTCTTCATTCGCTCGACAGCGCGACCACCGGATCGAGTCCGGCGGCCTGCCGCGCCGGCATGAAGCCGAACACCAGTCCGGTGGCCGTGGCGCACAGGAAGGCGCCGGCGATCGCGCGCAGCGAGAAGATCACCGGCACGCCCGCGGCGATCAGCACGCCGCCGACCGCCAGCCCGATCACCACGCCGGCGCTGCCGCCGACCACCGAGACCAGCACGGCTTCGGTCAGGAACTGCCGCAGGATGTCCTTGCGGCGGGCGCCGGTCGCCATCCGGATGCCGATCTCGCGGGTGCGCTCGCGCACCGTCATCAGCATCACGTTCATCACGCCGATGCCGCCGACCAGCAGCGAGACTGCGGCGATCAGGCCCAGCAGCAGGGTCATCGTGTCCTCGGTCTTCGCCTTCGCCGCGATCGCGGCGGCGGCGTTGCCGATGCGGTAGTCGCGGATGCCATGGCGTTCGAACATCACGGCATCGACCGCCTTCTCGGCAGCATCGACACTGGCTCCCTCGCGCACCGTCATCGCGGTGTAGGTGGGCTCGCGCTGGCCGAACACCTTCACGCCCGCGGTCGCGAAAGGCATCAGCAGCAGGTCGTCGTAGCTCTGGTCGCCGGCGGCCGCGCCCTTCTCGGCCATCACGCCGATCACCTGGAAGGGCACGTTCTCGATCAGGATGCGGCGGCCCACCGGGTTCGGATGGTCCGGCAGCAGGTCGCGCGCGAGCTTGTGGCCGAGCACCGCCACGGCGGCCAGGTCGCGGTCGTCCTCGGCGCTGAAGAAGCCGCCCAGGCGCACCGGCCAGTTCTGCACCTCGGGCATCGCGGCGCCGGTGCCGCGCACATAGGTCTGCAGGTCCTTCTCGCCGAAGCGGACCACCTTGTTGCCGGTCACGTTGGGCAGCACCTCGGCCAGCTGCGGCAGCTCGGCCACGGCCTGCAGGTCGGCCAGCGTGACGCTGCGCCCGGGGATGCGCGAGCTGGCGCCGACCGAACTCATGTAGAGCAGGTTGGCGCCGAAAGCGCTGGCCTGCGCCACCACCTGCTGGCGCGTGCCGAGGCCGACCGCCAGCATCACGATGACCGAGGCGACGCCGATCACGATGCCCAGCAGCGTGAGGCTGGTGCGGAAGCGGTTGATCCACATCACGCGCCAGGCGGCGCGGCAGGCGTCCGCGAGCTCGGTGGCCAGCGAAGGCCCGTGGTGCTCGCGCCCGCGCCCGGCGCCGGAGCGCGGCGGCCGGTCCATGGCCGCCGCGGCCGGCGGGCCGGCGCGGCCGGAGTCGGCGACGACCTGGCCGTCGCGGATCTCGATCACGCGGCGGGCCGCTGCGGCGACCTCGCGGTCGTGCGTGATGACGATCACCGTGTGGCCGGCGTCGGCCAGTTCCTCGAGCAGCGCCATCACCTCGGCGCCGCTGCGGGAGTCGAGCGCGCCGGTCGGCTCGTCGGCCAGGATCACGCGGCCGCCGTTCATGAGGGCGCGCGCGATCGACACCCGCTGCTGCTGGCCGCCCGACAGCTGGTGCGGACGGTGGTCGAGGCGGTCGCCGAGCCCGAGCCGCTCGAGCAGGGCGCGCGACCGCGCATGGCGCTCGGCCTCGGGCAGGCCGGCATAGATCGCCGGCACTTCGACGTTCTCCTGCGCCGACTCGGTGACGATCAGGTGGTAGCCCTGGAAGACGAAGCCGAAGGCTTCGCGCCGCAGCCAGGCCAGTGCGTCGGCGTCCAGCGTGGCGACATCCTGGCCGGCGAAAAGATAGCGTCCGTCGCTCGGCCGGTCGAGGCAGCCGAGCAGGTGCATCAGCGTCGACTTGCCGGAGCCCGAAGCGCCGACGATGGCCACGAACTCGCCGGCCTCGATGGTGAGCGAGACGCCGCGCAGCACCTCCACCGCCGGCGCGCCGCCGCGGCCGCCGTAGCGCTTGCGCAGGTTCTCGAGCGCGATCAGCGGCGGGGCCGCCGCCGCTTCGCCGGCGCCGCTCAAAACTGGAATCTCCGCACGCCGCTGCCCGCGCTGCGCTCGGCAGTGACCAGCCGGTCGCCCTCGGCGAGGCCTTCGAGCACCTCGGCCGTGAGCCGGTCGCGCACGCCGATGCGCAGTTCGCGCGGCTGCGGCCGGCCGTCGGCGTCCAGTACCCGCGCCTTGTACCGGCCGGGCTGGCCGCTCACGGGCTGCAGGGCCGGCAGCGGCGCAGTGAGCACGCCGCGGGCCGCGGCCGTCACGAAAGACACCTGTGCCGTCATCTGCGGCATCAGCTCGCCGTCGGCGTTCGCGACGTCGAACAGCACCGTGTAGAGCACCACCTTGCTGGTGGTCGGCGCCAGCGCGGTGCCGGCCGCCTTGCCCTCGGGCTGCTGCGGCGCGGGCAGCACCTGGCGCACCGTGCCGCTCCAGCGCCGCTTGGCCTGGCCCGGCGTGCCGCCGAGCGTCGTGAAGTGCACCGGCATGCCGGCGCGCACCCGGCGCACCTCGGCTTCGGACACCTCGGTCCAGACGGTCATCGTCGACAGGTCGGCGATGCGCAGCACGTTGGGCGTCTGGTAGGCGGCGTTGAGCGTCTGGCCTTCGCGGGCGTCGAGCGACACCACGGTGCCGGCCATCGGCGCGTCGATGCGGGTGTAGCCGAGCTGGGCCAGGTTGCCCTGGAGGGTCGACTGCGCCTGGTCGATCTGCGCCTTGAGGTGGTCGATGCGGGCCGCGGTGGAGGCCCTCTCGGCCTCGGCCACCTGCACGTCCTCGTCGCGGGTGGCGCCGTCGCGCGCCATCTGCAACTGGCGCGCATGCTGGTGCTGCGCCAGCCGGTGGCGGGCCTGCTGGTCGGCCAGCTGCGCCTTCAGGCCGGCGAGCGCGGCCCGGCTGGCGTCGACGGTGGCCTGCTGCACCGTCGGGTCGATCTCGGCCAGCTTCTGGCCCTGCTCGACCACGTCGCCGGCGCGCACGTAAAGGCGCCGCACCTGCCCGGAGACCTGGGCGCCCACATCGACGTAGCGGCGCGGCTGCAGGGTGCCGATCGCATCGACAGTGGCCTCGATGTCGCCGCGCCCGAGGGTCACGGTGTCGAAGCCGCCGTCCGCATCGCGGTTCGCGGCCCACAGTCCCGCCGCACCCAGCAGCGCGAGCAGCGCCAGCAGGCCGGTGCGGCGCAGGCGGGCAGCGCGGCTTCGGCCGCGGCCCGCGGTTCCGGGGGGCAAGGATTCGGGTGAGCTCATGCAGGGATGACGCACGAGCCCGGGATTCGGGTAGCCCGGGCGGCTGCACGGACGGAAGCAATCCATATAATGCGAATCGTTATCAATTGCATTCATAGAAACCCGCCCGGAAAGCTGACCGTGTCCCCGCACCACCAGGAATTCCATGATCTCTACGTGGCCCACCACGGCTGGCTGCGCGGCTGGCTGCGAGGCCGGCTGCGCTGCAGCTTCACGGCCGCCGACCTGACGCAGGACACTTTCATCAACCTGATGGAGCAGCCGGCGCCCCCGGTGCTGCGCCAGCCGCGCGCTTTCCTGCAGGTCGTGGCCAGCCGGCTGATGATCAACCGCTACCGCCGCATGACGATCGAGGCCGAGGTGCTGCGCACGATCGGCTGGATGGCCGAGCAGGACCAGGCGGCCAGTGCCGAGGACCAGGCCTCGACCCGCCAGCTGCTCGGGCAGGTGCTGGCGATGCTGGCCAACGAGCTCGACGTGAAGAGCCGCACGGCCTTCCTGATGGCGCGGGTCGACGGCAACTCGTACCGCGAGATCGCCGCCCACCTGGGCGTCTCGGAGACCCGCGTCAAGCAGTACCTGGCCAAGGTGCTGCTGCACTTCCACACCCGCATGGCGAGCGCCTCGGCCGCGCCGGCACCCAGCCATGAGTGACGCGGCCCTGGCGCCGCCGAGCATCGAGGAGCAGGCGGCGCTGTGGGTGGTCACGCTCGATGAAGATCCGGCCGACCAGGCGGCCCGCACCGCCTGCGCGCAATGGTGTGCCGAGGACCCGCGGCACGCACGGGCGCTGGAGACGATGCGCCGCATGTGGCAGTCGGTCACGCCGCAGACGCCAGTGCCGGCGCCGGAGCGGCGGCCCACGCGCAGGCGCGCCTCCCGCCATGCGCTCGGCCTGCTGGTGGTGCTGCCCTGCCTGCTGTGGCTGGGCAGCGCCCTGCCCTGGCGCATCTGGCTGGCCGACGAGCGCAGCGCGGTCGGCGAGGTGCGGCAGATCACGCTGGCCGATGGCAGCCTGGTCACGCTCAACAGCGACAGCGCGATCGACATCGACCTGTCGGGCGACAAGCGCCGGCTGCGGCTGCGCCGCGGCGAGGTCTATGTCGAGGTGGCGAAGGGCAGTGCGCCTTTCGTCGTCATTGACCGCGACGGCTCGGCGCGCGCGCTCGGCACGCGCTACGCGGTGCGGCGCGATGCCGAGGACACGCTGGTCACCGTGACCGAATCGCGCGTGCTCGTGCGCCCGCGCGCGGCACCCGAGCAGGCCACCGAAGTGGCCGCGGGCGAGCAGGTCCGCTTCGACCGCAACGGCATCACGCAGTCCACCCGCTCGGTGGCACCGGGTGCCCTGGCGTGGCGGCAGGGCCGGGTCGTGTTCCAGGATGCGCCGGTGGCCGAGGTGCTGCGCGAACTGGCACGCTACCGGCCCGGCCTGCTGCTGGCCGACGACCAGGCGCTGGCCGGTCTTCGCTTCACCGGCGTGCTGCCGGCGCGCCAGAGCGACGAGGCGCTGGCGCTGCTGGCGGCGGCGCTGCCGATCGAGGTGTCGCGGCTCTCGCCCTGGCTGGTTCGCGTGTCGGCCCCGGCCGCGCGCTAGCACGCGTTGGAAAAATCTTCGACTGGCCCTACCCGAATCCGCGAGCCGATTGTCATTGGTGGTGAGAAGGAGTTCACCCAAATGACAGGAAGCCGGAAATGAATCAAAGCAAGAAGCTCGGCCGCCGAGCCGGTCCGTGCCATCGCCTCTCGGCGTTCGCGCTCGCGCTGGGCCTGGCCGCAGGCGGCGCATGGGCCCAGACGTCCGCCGCGGACGCAGGCCAGGCGATCGAATGGCACCAGCCTGCGCAGCCGCTCGGCAGCGCGCTCACCGCGCTGGCGGTCCACACCGGCCTGCTGGTCGGGGTCGACGCCGACGTGGTGCGCGGCAAGCAGGCGCCCGCGATCGAGGGCCGCTACACGCCGCGCCAGGCGCTCTTGATGCTGCTGGAAGGCAGCGGGCTCGAAGCGGCGCGCGGCGCCTCCGGCGGCTATACCGTGCGCACCGCCACGCCGCGGCCGCGCGCCGAGACGGCGAGCGAAGCGCCCGCATCGGGCGGCTCGCTCGACACCGTCACCGTGACCGCCGGACGCGACACGGTCACCGAAGGCACCGGCTCCTTCACCACCGATGCGCCGATCGGCACCGCCACCGGCCTGCCCCTGACGCTGCGCGAGACGCCGCAGTCGGTCACGATCATCACGCGCCAGCGCATGGAGGACCAGAGCATCCGCCAGGTCAGCGACGTGCTGCGCAACACCACCGGCCTGAGCTTCGTGCAGAGCGGCAACGCCGGCACGGACGCCAACTCGGTCTATTCGCGCGGCTTCCAGGTCGAGAACTACCAGATCGACGGCATCCCGCAGCTGGGCAGCTGGCTGACGCAGACCGGCGACCTGGCGCCCTACGACCGCGTTGAGATCGTGCGCGGCGCCACCGGCCTCATGAATGGCGTGGGCACGCCGGCGGCGACCATCAACCTGGTGCGCAAACGGCCGACGCAGCAGTTCCAGGCCAACGTGTCGCTGAGCGCGGGTTCGTGGAACTACCTGCGCGGCGAGGTCGACATCGGCGGTGCGCTCAACGAGGCCGGCACGGTGCGCGGCCGCATCGTCGCGGCGGTGCAGGACAACGAGTCCTGGATCGACCGCTACAAGGAGAAGAAGCAAGTCTTCTACGGCATCGTCGAGGCCGACCTCACGCCCGCCACCCGGCTCACCGCCGGCCTGGACCTGCAGCAGCACGACAACGACGCGTCGGCGCGCAGCGGCCTGCCGCTGTTCTTCAGCGACGGCTCGCTCGCCAACTACGACCGCTCGGCCAGCGCGGCGGCGAGCTGGGCGCACTCCTACCAGGACCAGCGCCAGTTCTTCGTCGCGCTCGACCACCGCTTCGACAACGGCTGGACCGCGCATGCGGCCTTCAACCAGTCGCGGCGCGGCTACGACGACGTGATCGGCTATGCCGCGCGCGGCTATGTCAACCGCACGACCGGCACCGGCCTGTCGCTGTGGCCCAACCGCTGGAAGTCGGAGCCGGTGCAGAACGCGGCCGACTTTCATGCCACCGGGCCGTTCGAGCTGTTCGGCCGCAAGCACGAGCTGGTGGTCGGCTACAACATCTCGCGCACCGTCGACGAGCCGCCGAGCTTCACCAACTGGAACATCCCGGGCTACAACGCCGCGATCCCGAACTTCTACCTCTGGAACGGCAGCTATCCGGCCGAGGCCTTCAATCCCCAGACCGGCACCAACGAGACCGCGACCAACCAGTCGGGCCTCTATGCCACCACCCGGCTGCGGCCCACCGACGCGCTGTCGGTGATCCTCGGCGCCCGCGTCAGCGACTGGAGCGAAAAGACGCGCCGCATCCCCTACACGGGCCGCGCCACCTTCAGCTCGCGCAGCGAGAACGGCGTGGTCACGCCCTATGCCGGCCTGGTGTACGACCTGGGCGACCACTGGTCGGTCTACACCAGCTACACCGACATCTTCAGGCCGCAGACCAACAAGGACCTGAGCGGCAACAACCTCGAGCCGCTCGAAGGCATCGCCTACGAGGCCGGCGTCAAGGGCTCGTTCTACAACGACCAGCTGAACGTCAGCGCGGCGGTGTTCCAGATCGACCAGGACAACCTGCCGGTGCTGATCCCGAACCAGTTCGCGCCCGACGGCTCGGCGGCCTACCGCGCGGCGCAGGGCACCCAGTCGCGCGGCTACGAGCTCGAAGCGGCCGGCGAGGTGATGAGCGGCTGGCAGATCGGCACCGGCTTCTCGCGCAGCGTGGCGCGCGACGCCGCGGGGGTGCGGCTCAACACGCAGGTGCCCAACAACCTGTTCAAGCTGTTCACCACCTACCGCATCGCCAGCATCGGCAACGGCCTGACCGTGGGCGGTGGCGTCAACTGGCAGAACGAGACATACAGCAGCAACCTCGGGCCGCTCGGCAACGCGCGCTTCACGCAATCCAGCTACGCCACGGTCGACCTGATGGCCCGCTACCAGGTCAACAAGAGCATGTCGATCGCGGTGGCGCTCAACAACGTCTTCGACAAGACCTACTACACGAGCACCACCAGCAGCTTCTACGGCGCACCGCGCAACTTCATGGTCACGCTGCGCGGCAGCTTCTGAGTGGCCGCATCCCCTCCCTCCTTTCAAGGAACACGCCCATGACTCTCAAGAAAACCCTGCTCACGTTGGCGCTGGCGCTGTCCGGCGCGGCCCATGCCCACTTCGTCTGGCTCGAGCCCGCCGCGGGCGGCGAGGCCAAGGCCTACTTCGGCGAATGGGCCGACGACCTGCGCGAGACCGAGGCCGGCCATCTCAAGCTGGTGAGCGCGCCGCGCGGCATCGGCGCCGACGGCAAGGAGCTGCCGGCAACCCGGCACAACGATCACTTCTCGGTCAAGGCCGATGCCAGTGGCGATGCGCGCCTGGTCGGCGGCTATGTCAGCGACAAGGGTGTGGTGAGCCTCTACCAGGCCCGCACCGGCCGCACCGAGACCACGGCCCGCCACGCGCTGGAGCTGGTGCCGCAGGCGCCCGGCAGCAACAGCTTCTCGCTGCTGCTCAACGGCAAGCCGCTGGCGAAGACCAAGGTCGTCGTCTTCGGACCGCCGAAGTGGGAGAAGAGCTTCTACAGCGACGACACCGGCAAGCTCACGCTGCAGACGCCCTGGCCCGGCCAGTACGTGGCCGAGGTGTCGCACCTCGACAAGGAAGCGACCGGCACCTGGGACGGCAAGCCCTACACCCAGACCCGCCACGTCGCGACCCTGAGCTTCATCGCCAAGTGACGAACGACGCGGCGCCGATCCGTCGCCACCGCTGGCTGTCGCACGGCAGCGAAGGCCTGCTCGTGCGGCTGGCGGTGGCTTCGCGCGCGCTCGCCGCGATCGGCGGCGGCTATGCCGTCGCCGCCCTCTCGGCCGCGGTGCTCGCGCTCTGGCTGCCGCTCGAGCGGGTGGAAGCGACACTGGCCGCCACACTGGCTTCCTTCGTGATCCATGTCTGCGCCGTGATGTGGGTCTTCGCGGCGCGCAGCGCATGGCGGGCCTGGCTGGGCCTGGCCGTGCCGGCCGCGCTGCTGGGCGTGCTGCTGCTGGCGCGCCAGGCGGGGAGCCAGGCATGAAGGAAGGCTTTCGCCAGTCGATGGCGTGGCTGCACACCTGGTCGGGCCTCTTGGTCGGCTGGGTGCTGTTTCTGGTGTTCACGGCCGGCACCGCCGCCTACTACCGCGACGAGATCACCTTCTGGATGAAGCCCGAGCTGCACCAGGCGCTCGGCCAGCCGGTGCCGCAGGCGCAGGCGCTCGCGCACGCGGTGGACCTGCTGCAGCGGCGCGCCCCCGACAGTTCGCGCTGGTTCATCACGCTGCCGACCGCGCGCGAACCCACCGTCCGCATGTTCTGGAGCGGCCCGCCGCAGCCGCCGGCCGCGCCCGGCGAAAAGCGCCGGCGCCAGCGCTTCGAGAACGCCGAACTCGACCCCGCCAGCGGCCAGGCCGCGAGCGCCGCGCGCGCCACGCGGGGCGGCGAGTTCATCTACCGGCTGCACTTCGACCTGCACTACATGCCCGCGATCTGGGCCCGCTGGATCGTCGGCTTCTGTGCCATGTTCATGCTGGTGGCGATCGTGAGCGGCATCGTCACGCACAAGCGGATCTTCAAGGACTTCTTCACCTTCCGGCCGAAGAAGGGGCAGCGCAGCTGGCTCGACGCCCACAACGCCACCGCGGTACTGGCGCTGCCCTACCACCTGATGATCACCTACACCGGGCTGGTCACGCTGATGTTCATGTACATGCCCTGGGGACCGCAGGCCGCCTACAAGGACCGCGGCGGCATCGACAGCTTCTTCGCCGAGGTCTTCCCCTCGGGCGGGCCGCGCGACGCCAAGGCCTCCGGCCAGCGGGCGGCGCTCGCACCGCTGGCGCCGATGCTGGCGCAGGCCAGCGCGCACTGGGACGGCGCAGCGGCCGGGCGGGTGGTGGTCAACCACCCGAACGATGCCGCCGCCACCGTGAGCATCTCGCGCCAGGAAGGCCGCAGCATGTCGCAGAACCAGCCCTCGATGCTGTTCGACGGCGTGACCGGCACGCTGCTGTCGACCGCCGGCGACCAGACTGGGCCCGCCGCCGAGACCCGCGGCGTGCTGTATGGCCTGCACATCGCGCGCTTCTCGAATCCGCTGCTGCGCGCGCTGTTCTTCCTCTCGGGCCTGGCCGGCTGCCTGATGGTCGCGACCGGCCTCCTGCTGTGGGCCGTGAAGGAAAGGCAGAAATACGCCAAGGTCGTGAAGCACGGCGGCCGCATCGGCTTCGGCCTGCGGCTGGTGGATGGGCTCAACCTCGGCACCCTCGCGGGCGTGCCGATCGCCTTCGGCGCCTACTTCTGGGCCAACCGGCTGCTGCCGGTGGGCATCGACGAACGCGCCGCGGCCGAGATCCGCTGGTTCTTCATCGCCTGGGGCGTGGCCGCGCTGGCCGGCCTGGCGCGGCCGACGCGCCGGATGTGGCAGCTGCAGCTGGGCGTCGGCGCGCTGCTGTTCGCGGCGATTCCGCTGCTCAATGCACTGACCACCCGCACCCACCTCGGCGTCTCGCTGCGCGAAGGACTGTGGAGCGTGGCCGGCTTCGACCTGGTGTCGCTCGCCCTGGGGTTGGCGCTGGCGGCGGCGGCGCTGCTGGCCGGCAAGCCGCGGCCCAGGGCGAAGGCCGCGGCTGCGGGCAACGCGGGGCTGGCCTCGTGAGCGCCATGTGGCTGGTGCTTTCGGCCGGCGCGGGAGCGCTGGGCGGCTTCCTGTCGCTTTGCCTGGCCATGGACCGGCACCACGAGGACGCCTACGGCCGCGGCACGACACCCGGCCGACGCAGGCCATGGCTGCGCGCTGCAGGCGCAGCCATGCTCGTGCTCTCGTTGGGCGCCAGCCTCGGCCTGCAAGGCCCGACCCGGGGCTGGGTGCTGTGGTTCGGCATGCTCACCGCGGCGGCGCTCGCGGCCGCCGGCATCGCGAGCTACGCGCCGCGGCGGGCCGCGCGCATCGGCATGGCTGCGGCGCTGCTGGCCGTGGCCTGCCTGGCGCCTGGCCTGCTGATCGCGGCCTGAGCGGCGGGCGGTTCGCCTCGCAGCTCAAGCGACCGGCTTGCGCCAGACGCTCGCCAGCCAGGGCTGCTGCTCGATCGGCTTGCCGGGCGGCCGGTAGTAATGGGTCAGCTCGGAGAACCCGGCGGCCGCCAGGTACCGGCGCCAGGCCTCGAGGTCGAGGAAGCTGCCGTAGCGGGCGCCGTTCCAGCCCTCCTCCCCGTTGCCACGCGGGTTCGAGCTGAACAGCACGCCGCCCGGCTTCAGCGCCGCATGAAGCTCCCCGAGCACGCGCGCCAGTTCCTGGGTCGGCACGTGAAACAGCGATGCGTTCGCGAACACGCCGTCGAAGCGGCCGGCCGGCAAGTCCAGCTTGAGGAAATCCTGCTGCAGGACCTCGCACCCGCTGTGCGCCCGCGCCATCGCGGCGAAGCGCCCGGACCCTTCGAGGCCTGTCGCGACGTGCCCGAGCCGGCTGAACGCCTTCAGGTCCCGTCCGGGCCCGCAGCCGAAATCCAGGATCGCGTACGGCGGAGCCGCCTCGATATGCCCGAGCAGCGCGGCGATGTTCTGGCTGACGTCGTGATCGCGCGTGCCTTCCCAGAAGGCCTCCGCGCTCTGGTCGTAGTGCTGGAGCGTGACGGCAGCGATGCGCTCGAGGTCTTCGGATGACAGGGGCATGGCCGCATCCTCGCAGATCCCCGCGGGGCTTGCGTGGCCGCGGTGCCTCAGGCCAGCGGGGGCGGCAGGCTGCGGCCGGGCTGCGCCGACGCCTGCGCGGCAGCTTGCAGTTCCGGCACCAGGGTCAGGAGCCGGCGCGTGAGCCAGTACAGGTTCGAGGGATCGATCGGGTTGGGCAGCCTGAGGGTGTTGATCAGCCGCTGCGGACGGTTCCCCAGCGGCAGCGCGGTCAGCGGCTCGAGCACCGCCGCGAGCTGGTTTCGCACGCGTTCGTCCACCAGGTCATGCTCGTCGAGGCTGCGCCAGATCGCCAGCACCGCGCGTTCGCACAACTCGGCATCGGATGGCGGCGCCATCGCCTCGTCGTGGTCCAGCGAGCCCAGGGGCATCGCAGGCATGCCCCGAGTTGCTTCGCGTCCGAGTTGTCTTCCTGAAGGCATAGGCGGCCTCCTTCATGCCGGACACGATACGCCGCAGCGAAGCGAAGGGCAATGGTCTGCACCCAGCCCTCCCCGACCGCCTTGCGGAGCGCTTCGCACGCGCCTATAAAGAACCGGCTACACAGCCCGAGGAGGCCGTATGCCTGATGACCTGAGCAATTTCAAGCCGCTGGATCCAGGTCGGATCCTCGAGGACGACGCTTTGGAGATGCAGTACTGGTGCAAGGAGCTTCGATGCACCGACGCGAAGCTGCGCGAGACCATTTCGAAGGTCGGCAATCACGTGGCGGCAGTGCGCGAACAGCTCGCGTCGCGCGGCTGATTCGCGGCCGGGACGCCAGGCGCCGCCACCCTCAGATCTGGTCCACGAAGCGCCGCAGGCCCTCCAGGTCCACCACCGTGATGCCGCCGTATTCGATCTGCAGCAGGCCGGCCGCACGCAGGCGGTTCAGGGCCGCGTTGCAGCGCTGCCGCGACAGCCCCGACAGGTTGGCGATTTCTTCCTGGGAAGTCTCCAGATGGGCCTGGCCGAGCGGATGCAGCCACGGGTGGAACAGCCCGGCGATGGCCCGCGCCACCTGGCTGTCGGCATCGAGCAGCCGCTGCGCCGCATAGTTGCCCATGAACCAGTGCAGCCGCTCGTTGATCTGCACCAGCAGGAAATGGTTGAAGCTCATCTGCGTGCGGTGCAGCCATTCGAAGGTCTCGATCGGCAGCACCGCCACCCGGCTGTCGCGCAGCGCGATGATGTCGGCCGAGCGCGGCACGGCGCGCAGCAGGGTGCCCTCGCCGAACCAGCTGCCCACCGACAGGCCGCCGAAGGTCACCGAGCGGCCGTCGTCCGAGGTGATCGACCACTTGAGCAGGCCTTCGAGCGTGCCGTACCAGTGCAGCGGGGTCTCGCCGCGCCGGCACAGCGCGGCGCCGGCGGCCACCTGCTCCTCGCGCATCTCGTCCAGCACGCGGGCCTGGGCCTCGGGGTCGAGCTGGTCGTACCAGCCCGAGAGCTCCAGCAGCCCCGGGATGGAAAGCGACAGGGCATCGTGTTGGCTGCGGGCCGGCTTGTTGTGCATGAAGTGTGCGCCTCGTAAACCCTGAGCCCAAATGTCGTCGCGATGACTGCACCGGCCGGGGCAGCCAAAAATAATACTCCGCTGTTCAAAGGAGACTCCACGATGTCGAAGCGCAAGGTGATCGTGACCATCGCCCCCACCGGGGGCATGGCCCACAAGTCGCAGAACCCCCACCTCCCGACCCAGCCGGCCGAGATCGCCGCCGATGTCGTGGCCTGCTGGCGCGCCGGCGCCAGCGTGGTCGCGCTGCATGCGCGCCGGCCCGACGACGGCGCCACCTGCAACGCGGACGTTTACCGCGACATCAACACCCGCATCCGCGCGGCCGGCTGCGACATCGTGATCAACAACTCGACCGGCGGCGGCGTCCACGGCGACATGGTCAAGCCGCTGCCGGGCGACCGCTGGGAGATCGCCTTCGAGGAGCGCATCAAAGGCATGGATGCCGGCGCCGAGATGTGCACGCTCGACGCCACCACGCTGAACCTGTCCTTCGAGGGCCGCGAGATCCTCATGGACACGCCGCTCACCAAGGGCCGTGCCCTGGCGGCCGGCATGAAGGCGCGCGGCATCAAGCCCGAGTGGGAGGTGTTCAGCCCGACCCACATCCTGCAGGACACGACCACCCTGATCCAGGAAGGGCTGGACGACGAGCCCTACTTCATCAACCTCGTGATGAACGTGCACCGCAATTTCCAGAACGCGATGCCCTACTCGCCGCGCAACCTGCAGATGATGGTCGACACCCTGCCCAAGGGCGCGATCTTCGGCGTCAGCGGCATCGGGCCGTCGCAGCTCGAGGCCAACATCGCCGCGCTGCTGCTCGGCGGCCATGCGCGCGTCGGCCTCGAGGACAACCTCTACTACCGCCACGGCGAACTCGCCACCAACCTGCAGCTCACCGAGCGCATCGTGCGGATCATCCGCGAGATGGACATGGAGCCGGCCACGCCGGCCGAGGCGCGCGAGATCATGGGCCTGCCGCGAGTCGGCGCGCCGCGGCCCGAGTTCGCGCCGCGCTGAACGCGACGGGCCCCGAGATGAGCAACACGCCATCGGACGTGAGACGCGTGGCGGTGGTCGCCACCGGCGTCATCGGCGCCAGCTGGACCGCGTACTTCCTGGCCCGCGGCCTCGAGGTCGATGCCACCGACCCCTCGCCCGGCGCCGAAGCGCGCCTGCGCGATGCCGTCGCCCAGCACTGGCCGACGATGACCCGCTTCGGACTCGCCGAAGGCGCATCGCCCGACCGGCTGCGCTTTCATGCGCGGCTCGAGGACGCCGTGGCCCAGGCCGACTTCGTGCAGGAGAACGGCCCCGAGCGGATCGACATCAAGATCGACCTGTTCCGCCGCATGGACGCCGCCGCGCCGCCGGCCACGCTGCTGGCGTCGAGTTCGTCGGGACTGGCGATCAGCGCGGTGCAGTCCGGCTGCCGGCACCCGGAGCGCGTGGTGCTGGGCCATCCCTTCAACCCGCCGCACCTGATCCCGCTGGTCGAAGTGGTCGGCGGCGAGCACACCTCGGCCGCCGCCATCGTGGCCGCGATGGCCTTCTACGCTGCGATCGGCAAGCGCCCGATCCACGTGCGGCGCGAGGTCAAGGGCCACATCGCGAACCGGCTGCAGGCGGCGCTGTGGCGCGAGGCCTTCCACCTGGTCGAGCAGGGCGTGGCGTCGGTGGCCGACATCGACACCGCGATCGCGCACGGCCCCGGGCTGCGCTGGGCGCTGATGGGGCCGTTCATGAACCTGCACCTGTCGGGCGGCGCCGGCGGCATCGCGCATCTGCTCGACCACCTCGGCGGTCCGATCGAGGACTGGTGGAAGGACCTCGGCGCGCCGTCGATGAGCCCGGAGCTCAAGCAGCAGGTGGCCGAGGGCATGGCGGCCGAACTCGGCGGACGCCGCAGCGCCGATCTCGAAGCGGCGCGCGACGCGCTGCTGCTCGACCTGATCCGCGCCAAGGCAGCCTCGCGCACCCTCGAATAGCAAACAACAAGGCCCGCCCAGGGCCTGGGGACAAGACCATGGACAGCAACGTCTTCTTCGACGACGAAAGCCTGCTCGCGCCGCCGCGCACGGTGCGCATCGACTTCGACGACGGCTCCTTCGCGCTGCGCTCGCCGGCCGCGCTCAAGCCCCATGCGCGCTGCGTCGGCGAGTGGCTCGAGCGCTGGGCGCGCGAGACGCCCGATGCGCTGGCGCTGGCCGAACGCGACGACAGCGGCGAGGCCTGGCGCAAGCTCGACTACGCGGCGCTGCGGCGCGCGGTCGGCGCGGTCGCGCAGGGCCTGCTCGACCTCGGCGTGCCGAAGCAGCGGCCGGTGGTGATCCTGTCCGACAACGCGATCGACCACGCGGTGCTGATGCTGGCCGCGATGCACATCGGCCGCACCGCCTGCTCGCTGTCGAGCGCCTACTCGCGCATGGCGAAGGACCCGGCACGGCTGCACGGCATGCTGCGCGCACTCGATCCGGCGCTGGTCTACGCCTCGGACGCGAAGGTCTACGGCGCGGCGCTCGAAGGCTGCGGACTCGAGGTTCCGATGGTGTTCAGCCGCCATGCCGAGACCCGCCGCGGCGCCCTCTCCTTCGACCGGCTGATGCAGGCCGACGAGACGCCGGCCGTCATGCAGGCCTTCGATGCGATCCTGCCCGGCGACCATGCCAAGTACCTGCTGACCTCCGGCTCGACCGGCCGGCCCAAGGTGGTGATCAACACCCACCGCATGCTGTGCGCCAACCAGCAGATGATGAGCCAGACCTGGCGCTTCCTCGATCGCGAGAAGCCGGTGCTGGTCGACTGGCTGCCATGGAGCCACACCTTCGGCGCCAACCACAACTTCAACATGGTGCTGTGCCATGGCGGCGCGCTCTACATCGACGAAGGCCGGCCGGCGCCGGGGCTGATCGACAAGACGGTGCGCAACCTGCGCGAGGTGCGCCCGACGCTGCTCTTCAACGTGCCGCGCGGCTTCGACATGCTGCTGCCCTTCCTGGAGGCCGACGCTGCGCTGGCCGCCGAGCTGATGTCGCGGCTGCGGCTGGCCTTCTATGCCGCCGCGGCGCTGGCGCCGTCGACCTGGCAGCGCCTCGAAGCCGTGGCCCGGCGCGCCCGGCCGGACCGGCCCCTGTGGCTCACCACCTCGTGGGGCGCGACCGAGACCTCGCCGGCCATCACCTCGGCCCACTGGCGGCTCGATGGCGCCGGCTGCATCGGGGCGCCGCTGCCGGGACTGGAGCTGAAGTTCGTGCCGAACGGCGACAAGCTGGAGATGCGGGTCAAGGGCGTCTCGGTGTTCCCGGGCTACGTCAACGCGCCGCGCGAGAGCGCCGAGGCCTTCGACGACGAGGGCTACTACCGCATCGGCGATGCCGGCTTCCTCGCCGACCGCGACCGGCCCGAGCGCGGCGTGATCTTCCACGGCCGCGTGGCCGAGGACTTCAAGCTCGCGAGCGGCACCTGGGTCTCGGTCGGCACCCTGCGCGTCGAGCTGGTCTCGCGGCTCGCGCCGCTGGTGCAGGACATCGTCGTCACCGGCCATGACCGCAGCGAGATCGGCCTGCTGGTCTTCCCGAGCCCGCAGGCCGCGGCTCAGCCGCGCGCCGCCCTGCACGCCGCCCTGCTGGGCGTGATGCGCGAGCTGCGCGATGCCGGCGCCGGCTCGTCGCAATGCCCGGTGCGGGCGCTGGTGCTCACGACGCCGCCCGACATCGACGCCGGCGAGATCACCGACAAGGGCTACATCAACCAGCGCGCCGTGCTCTCGCGGCGCGCACCGGAGGTCGAGCGGCTGCACGCCGGCCTGGACGATCCGGAGGTGGTCCGGCTCGACTGAGGGCGTCGACGGCTGGCTAGAATCCACGGCGCTGCGCCAGCAAAGGGGGTCGACGTGAGAAGGTGGTTGGTATTGCTCGGTTTGATCGCCTGCCAGGCCGAGGCGCAGACGCCCTGGTTCACCGTCACGGGCAATCGGGCCGACCCCGGCGTCGACACGGTCGAGGTCGATCCGGTCGCGATCCGCTCCGAAGGCGAGCTGAAGACCATGAATGTCCGCGTGAGCCGCGCCACCGATCGGCGCAACTGGGACGGCCTGCCCTACCGCTCCTACGAATCCCGCGTGATCTTCGACTGCCGGGCCCGCAAGGCCTCCTACATCGAAGCCACCTTCTATGCCGAGCCGCTGTGGCGCGGAACGCCCAAGCCGGTCATCGACTACAGCGCCAACCCCCGGCCGATGCTGTTCCGCGATGTCGAGCCGAACCCGACCCAGCGCCTGATCCGCGCCGCCTGCCGCGTGGGCGCCAGCTAGCGCTTGGCGGAGTTCGGCGGGAAGCCTGCGAACAGGCGGTCCAAAGTCCGCTGCACCGAGGCGTCGAGCCGCGCCGGGTCATCGGGCAGGATGCCGGAGGCATTGCCGCGCCAGATCGCGCGCCGGCTCTTGCCGTCGAACATGTCGACCACCAGCGTGCCGGCCCGGTAGGGGTCGGTCGACATCGTCACGCTGTCGGGCACCGGGCCGAAGCCGAGCCAGGTGAGGTCGTGGCCGATGCCGCTGTAGAAGGTGTTGTAGGTCTGGCCATCGCGCGTCGTGACATGGGCCGCGACATGCACGTCGCCGTCGGCGACCCGCTTCCAGCCGCGCGCCTGCAGCCGGGCGTCGATGCCCTGGATGATGGTCTGCGGCACCAGCGATCCGTCGCCGGGAGACTGGGCGATCCAGCTGTAGCTGCGGTAGCCGGAGAAGTCGGCCTTGGCGTCGAAGTCGGTCTTGACGGTCACCGGGCTCGCACAGGCCGCCAGCAGGGTCGCCAGGGCGAGGGTGAGGATTCGTCGTCCGATCATGTGTTCTCCTGTGAGCGCGCGTCCGGCGGACGCATGCAGCAGGATGGTAACTGGCGCCCGAGGGGGCCGCAGGCCGCCTTGGGGCGGCCCGGCGGCGGCCTGGCCCCCAGGCTACGCCGCGACTGCCGCTCCGGCGCCCGACAGGTGGCCGTTGGTGCGCGCGTAGTGCAGCGCCTGGGTCCGGCTGTTGACGCCGATGCGGCGGTAGAGCCGCCACATGTGGACCTTGACCGTGTCCTCGCTGATCTCGAGCCGCTCGGCCATCTCGCGGTTGCCAAGCCCCTCGGCGATCAGCTGGACCAGCTGGACCTGGCGCGGCGTCAGGCGGGCGCCGGCTTCGGGCGCCGCCGTGGGGGCCTCGTCCTTGTCGTCGCCGGTCTTCAGCACGCTGCGCAGGCCCTTGATCAGGCCGGCGGCATCGGAGGCCTTCTCGATGTAGATGTTGGCGCCGGCGGACAGGCACAGCGCCTCCATGTCGGCCGCAGGCAGTGCCGAGTACACCGCGATCGGCACCTCGGGGTGCTCGCGCCGCGCCGTCTGCACGCCCGCGCAGCCCTTGGTGTCGGGCAGGTTCAGGTCGAGGCAGATCAGGTCCGCGGCGCCGTTGCGCTCGACCGCACCCGCCAGCTTGTCGAGCCGGTCGATCTCGACGATGCCCGCGGCCGGCTGCAGCCGCCGCAGCATCAATGCAATGGCGTCCCTCATCATCGGATGGTCGTCGACCACGTAGAAGACATTGCGCGCTTTTCTCATTACCGGGTTCTTTCAACAGCTCGACAGGTCGCGGCGATTCGTTTCGCCAAGAGCGCAGAGGTTAGTGGACGAAACAACCGCGGAGGGGCCCCTGGCGGCATCGCAATCGCGGCGAGCGCGACGAATGTCTCAGTTTTCGGGATTTCGTTGACTTCATAAAGTCGTCCCGCTTGCCGAAATGCGGTGACTGCAACCATTCGACTGCGAGATAGCAATGTCCAGACTCATCGTCCTGACCCGTCACGGCAGCGTGCGGCAGGTCAACATCAAGGGGCCGATCACGACCATCGGCCGCGACCCGTCCTGCGGCGTCCACATCGACAGCCTCGGTGTCAGCCGCCATCACGCCGCCATCCACTGGACCGGCGACCGCTTCGTGCTGACCGACCTGTCCAGCCGCAACGGCACCTTCGTCAACAAGACGCGCATCCGCGAGCGGGCGCTGGCCAACGGCGACGCCATCAGCACCGGCGACTGCCAGCTGCGCTTTCTCTACGACAACCGCCTGCTGCCGAACGACGAGGCGCTGCGGCTGATCACGCTGTCGGACGACCTGGTCGACATCGATGCGGTGGTGCGCGAACGCAGCGACTGGGCCACCTTCTTCCGCCAGGGCGGCAGGGCGAAGCACGGCGACGCGCATCGCAACGGCCGCGGCGAGCGCCGCGTCTGAGGGCATCGACGCTCATGCCTCAAGTTTTCCGGCGAACTGTCGATATCAAGGCTGGTTCTCCAGGGATCTTCTCACCAGAGATCATTCGGCCCGCCTCGTGCGGGCCATTTTTTTGGCGGAGTCGCCACCGCGACAGGAACGGCGCCGGCGGACTGAACCCTGGCGGCGCAGTCCGATCCCAGGTCCTTCCTTCAATCTTCAATCACAACACCTCATTCATGAAGAAAAGCATCCTGGCACTGGCGAGCGTCGCCGCCCTCGCATCCGGCAGCGCCTTCGCGCAGAAGGCCGGCGACTGGCAGGTCGGTGCGGGCTGGCTGCACTTTGCACCGCAAGACTCGAGCAAGCCCCTCACTTTCACCTCGCCGGTGGCCGCCGTGGTACCGGGCTCCGGCGCCAGCGTCGGCAGTTCCGACACCTTCGGCATGAACCTCACCTATTTCATCGACAGCCGCTGGGCGGTCGAAGGCGTGCTCGGCGTGCCGCCGAAGTTCAAGCTCGAGGGCGAAGGCACGCTGGGGCCGATCGGCGAACTCGGCAGCGCGAGGCAATGGAGCCCGACGCTGCTGGCCAAGTACTACTTCAACGACGGCGAGGCCAAATTCCGCCCGTATGTGGGCCTCGGCGCGACCTATGTCTGGTACAGCGACGTGAACCTCACGCCGGGCATGCAGGGCGCGCTGGCGAGCCGGCTGCGCCTGCCCGCATCGGCGCTGTCGGCGACCACGGCCAAGCTCGCCAGTTCGTTCGCGGCGGTGTTCAACGCCGGCGTCGCCTACCAGTTCGACCCGCACTGGGGCATGGCCTTCTCGGTCTCCTATATTCCGCTGCGCACCACGGCCAAGCTGACCACCACCGCCCGCGGCATCCCGGTGGCGACCAGCGAGGCCAGCCTGAAGCTGAATCCGATCGTTCCGTACCTGGCGGTCACCTACAAGTTCTAGGTCGGTCCGGACCCGAGCTCGCCCGACATGCGTGATCCGGGCGGAGAGAGCGCGGCCTCAAGGTTTTCGGTTTGCTGCCGATATACCTCAGCGTTCCCCCTCCGTCCCATCTGGAATCACGATCATGTTTCTGAGCAATCTTTCCATCGGCAGGCGCCTGGCCCTCGTGCTGGGCGCCATCCTGGCCCTGTTCCTCGCCAGCAGCGTGTTCGCGGTGCTGAAACTGCATGCCCTCGGGGCAGAGATCGAGGGCATGGTGAACGACAACGTCAAGACCGAGCGCGCCGGCTCCGACTGGCTGCGCCACACGACCTCGGGCGTGCAGCGCGCGGCGGCCATCGCCAAGAGCAGCGACCCGAGCCTGATCGCCTACTTCGCGCCGGCCACCGCGACCTCGATCAAGGACACCAACGCGCTGCAGAAGTTCATCGAAGGCCAGATGGTCCGGCCCGAGGAGAAGGCGCTGTTCCAGAAGGTCGGCGATCTGCGCCGCGAATACCTGGCGGCGCGGGAGGAAGTCAGCAAGCTCAAGCTCGCCGGCGATCTCGACGGCGCCAACCGCGTGTTCAGCGCGCGCTTCGAGCCGACCTCGGTCAGCTACCTGGCCGGCGTGCAGGAGATGGTGGACCTGCAGCGTGCGGGTCTGGACGCCGCCGCGCAGCGGGCCGAGGCGATGCGGGCGCAGACCAGCACCCTGCTGGCGGTCTGCACCGCGGTGTCGCTGGTGCTCGGCAGCCTGCTGGCCTGGGGACTCTCGCGCAGCATCACGCTGCCGCTGAAGCAGGCCGAGGCCACGGCGCAGGAGATCGGCGCGATGGACCTCAGCGGCGCGGCGCAAACGCACTACGCCAAGGACGAGACCGGCCTGCTGCTGCGCGCGATCGACGGCATGCGCACGGCCCTTCAGACTTCGCTGCAGCAGGTGCATGGCGTGGTCGCCAACGTATCGACCGCGAGCACGCAGATCGCGACGGGCAACCAGGACCTTTCCTCGCGCACCGAAGAGCAGGCCAGCTCGCTCGAGCAGACCGCGGCCTCGATGGAAGAACTCACCAGCACGGTCAAGCAAAACGCGGACAACGCCCGCCAAGCCAACCAACTCGCCGTCTCGGCTTCCGAAGTCGCAGTCAAGGGCGGCAGCGTCGTGAGCCAGGTGGTGGGCACGATGACCGCGATCAACACCTCGTCGAAGAAGATCGTCGACATCATCGGCGTGATCGACGGCATCGCCTTCCAGACCAACATCCTGGCGCTCAATGCCGCAGTGGAAGCTGCACGTGCCGGCGAACAGGGCCGCGGCTTCGCGGTGGTGGCCTCCGAAGTGCGCAGCCTGGCGCAGCGCTCGGCAGCGGCGGCCAAGGAGATCAAGACCCTGATCGGCGACTCGGTGGAGAAGGTCGAGGAAGGCAGCAAGCAGGTGGCCGAAGCGGGTCGCACGATGGAGGAGATCGTCGACAGCGTGAAGCGGGTGACCGACATCATGGGCGAGATCACGGCGGCCAGCCAGGAGCAGACCTCGGGCATCGAGCAGATCAACCAGGCGATCACGCAGATGGACCAGGTGACGCAGCAGAACGCGGCGCTGGTGGAGGAAGCCTCGGCGGCTGCGCAGTCGCTGCAGGAGCAGGCGGGCAACCTGTCGCAGGTGGTGGGCGCCTTCAGGCTCGAAGGAGCGCGGGCCTAGCCTGAACAGGGCCTAGACGTCCTCGTTCTGGCCCGTGTCGGGATGCTCTTCGCTGAACCGCCTTTCCGCGGTGCTCAGGTGGGTGGTGAGCACGTGCGAGATCAGGTTGATGCCGATGCCGGCGAACAGCGCCGGCAGCAGGTACAGCGCCACCCGCAGCTCCGACACGAACAGCACGTTGTCGGCCAGTGAAGGTGTGGCTGCGGCGATGGTGGCCAGGCGCTGCAGGAAGTAGACGTTGACCGCCGCGATCGCGACCAGCGTGAAGCCGAGCACCAGCACGGTCCAGCGCGAGATCGCCTGCTTGGAGATCATCACCGCGTAGATCCCGAACGGCAGCACCACCGAGACCGCCACCATGAGCCAGAAGGTCGTTTCCGTGAAGACCGAATCGCTGTACTGCATGGGCTGGAACCTCGGGAAGAGCGGACTGACTAAAAGCGCGGACTGGGCGCCCGCGCGATTCTCGCCGCTGCAGCGCCGCGCCTTCAAGGCGATCGGGGCGCCGGCTTCTCGGGCTTCCTGCTCTCGCCGCTGCCGAACAGCTTCTCCATCTGCTGTCCGATGCGGGCACCGATCGCGGTGCCGACGCCCGGCAGCACGGCCGAGCCCATGGCGGCTCCGGCCAGTGCCCCGCCGGTCAGCGACAGTTCGGGTGCGTCGAGCGTGCCGCCGAGCTTGAGCGGCACGCCGACCACGCCATCGACCAGGTCGACCGCCATCTCGCCGTCGAGCCGGCGGTTGAGCACGGTCGCGCTGCCGCTCGCGGTCAGCACGCCGGAACGCGCCTTGATGCCGCTGTAGCGCAACACCACGCCGTCCTCGCCGGCCTGGGTGTCTAGCGTGCCCTCGAGGCTGTCCAGCACCGTGCGGCCACCGCGGCTGACGCCGGCGCTGCTCACCGCGCGGGCCAGGTCGAAGCCGGCCAGGGTCGCGGGTGCGACCGAGAAACGGGTGCGGGTGTGAAGATGCCGTAACAGGTCGCCCGCATCCGTGCCTTCGGCGTCGACCGTGGTCCGGCCGTCGAGCTTGCCTTCGACCGCGGCGCGCCGCCCGAAGCTGCGAACCAGCGCGGCGACATCCACGCCCCGGGGTTCGAGTTCGGCCGTCAGGCGCCATCGGCCATCGGTCCGCGGCTGCAGTTCGGTGCGGCCGTTCCACGTGCCGCCACCGACATCGATCGCGGTGCGCCAGCGATCCTGGTCGCCTTCGCGCTCGAGCCGCAGCCTGGCCGGCGGCGTCACGCCGGCACGCGACAGCTCGGCCTCGCGCGGCCGCCAGCCGGCGTCGAAGCGCACGTCGGCGTCATAGGCCAGCGCCACGCCGCGGCGATCGATCCAGACCACGTCGCGCAGGCGCAGGCGCTCGATCGGCAGGTCGGTCAGGGCCCAGGCGGCGCCCAGCGCCAGGTCGGCCGCATCGGCGCCACCGGCGGCACCGGCCGCACCGGTATTCCAGCGCCCGCGAAATGCGCGCACCGAAGCCCTCGGCAATACCGCGCCCTCGATCTCGAGCGATTCGATCGCGATGCTGCGCCGCCACAGCGCAGCCAACCGCGGCCGGAGCTCGACCCGCCGCACCGTGATCGGCGCCGGCTGGTCGGTGGCGAGTTCGTTGAGCACCACCACCGGCGATGGCCGCAGCGACCAGTGCGCCGAGCCGACCTTGAGCCCGATGCCGGACGCCTTCTGGAAGCGGGCGCCGACTTCGGCCGCCAGCTCGCCATCGGAAGGCAGCAGCAGGTTGAGCGCCAGAAAGCCCCCGCCCAGCAGGAGGGCTGCCGCGGCGAGCAGGCCGGCGATCCATCGTGCGGGGCGCGTCATGGCCACAGCTTCGCCCAGCCCGGCCGCGGGCGCTGTCAGCCACGGGCGCGTTTACGCCACGCCGGCAGGCGCAAGCTGTCGCTATAGTTTTGACAATCCCGACAAGGAGCCAATTCATGCGCATCTGGAAGAAAGACATCTCGATCGAAGCCCTGACCCTGTCGCACGCGAACACCGCGGTGTCGCTGCTGGGCATCGAATTCCTGGAGATCGGCGACGACACCATCCGGGCCCGCGTGCCGGTGGACCGGCGCACGGTGCAGCCCTACGGCATCCTGCACGGCGGCGTCTCGGTGGTGCTGGCCGAAACCCTGGGCTCGTGCGGCGCCCACTACTCCGCGCCCGAGGACCAGCGCACGGTGGGGCTGGACATCAACGCCAACCACATCCGTTCGGTCACCTCGGGCTGGGTCACCGGCACGGCGCGGCCGGTGCACCGCGGCCGCACGACGCAGGTCTGGCAGATCGACATGACCAACGACGCCGGCGACCTGACCTGCGTCTCGCGCATCACCATGGCGGTGCTGGCCTCGCAGGCCGGCTGAGCCGAGGCGCCCGGCGCCGTCCAAGAACAACAACCGAGGAGAAGAAGAAATGAGCGATTCCTACCTGCCCCGCTGGCGCAAGGTGAGCGCGACGGCGGGCACCGTCGTCGCGCCCGACGAGCGCCTGCCCTGGCCGCAGACCGCCGCGATGGGCGTGCAGCACGTGATCGCGATGTTCGGCGCCACGGTGCTGGCGCCGATCCTGATGGGCTTCAATCCCAACATCGCGATCCTGATGAGCGGCATCGGCACCCTGCTGTTCTTCTTCATCACCGGTGGCCGCGTGCCGAGCTACCTGGGCTCCAGCTTCGCCTTCATCGGCGTCGTGATCGCGGCCAGCGGCTATTCGGGAACCGGGCCCAACGCCAACCTGGGCGTCGCGCTCGGCGGCATCATCGTCTGCGGCGCGGTCTACGCGCTGATCGGCGTGCTGGTGGCCCTCACCAACGAGCGCCACACCCGGTCGGCACCGGTCAAGGGCCTCGAAGGCCTCGAGGTGGACGAGGTCGAGCAGGACGTCGCGGTGCACTGGATCGAGCGGCTGATGCCGCCGGTCGTCACCGGCGCGGTGGTCGCGGTGATCGGGCTCAATCTCGCGAGCGTGCCGATCAAGAACATGGCGCCGACCGGCTTCGACACCTGGATGCAGGCCGTGACCTTCCTGTCGGTCGGGCTGATCGCGGTCTATGCGCGCGGCATGGTGCAGCGGCTGCTGATTCTCATGGGCCTGATCGTCGCCAGCCTGGTCTATGCCGTGCTGACCAACGGCATGGGCCTGGGCAAGCCGATCGACCTGGGCGCGCTGGCGGCGGCGCCCTGGTTCGGATTGCCGACCTTCTCGAAGCCGGTGTTCGAGGTCAACGCGATCCTGCTGATCGCGCCGGTGGCGATCATCCTGGTGGCCGAGAACCTCGGCCACCTGAAGGCCGTCGGCGCGATGACCGGCCGCGACCTCAATCCCCTGCTGGGCCGCGCCTTCATCGGCGACGGCGTCGCCACCATGGTGAGCGGCGCCGCCGGCGGCACCGGCGTCACGACCTACGCCGAGAACATCGGCGTCATGGCGGCGACCAAGATCTACTCGACCGCGATGTTCGTGGTCGCGGCGCTGATCGCCCTGGTGCTCGGCTTCAGTCCCAAGTTCGGCGCCCTGGTGCAGGCCATTCCGCTGCCGGTGATGGGCGGCGTCAGCATCGTGGTGTTCGGCCTGATCGCGGTCGCGGGCGCCAAGATCTGGGTCGACAACAAGGTCGACTTCTCGCAGAACAAGAACCTGATCGTGGCCGCGATCACGCTGATCCTCGGCACCGGCGACTTCACGCTCAAGTTCGGCCAGTTCGCGCTCGGCGGCATCGGCACCGCGACCTTCGGCGCGATCCTGCTGTACGCGCTGCTGTCGCGCTCGCGCGCCTGAGCCTCCCGCGCGAGAACGAAAAAAGCCCCGCGCGGGCGGGGCTCCGAAAACCGCGGAACCCGAAGGCTCCGCAGCAACTTGCTTCAGTTGGCAGGCAGGTAGGTCGCGAAGCCCTTGAGGTACAGCACCTGCTGCGCATCCGTGGCCGACAGCTGGAACAGCGTGATGCGGGTGCCGGCCGCATAGAGCGAGTTGCCGTTGATCGTCGTGCAATGGTCGTCGCCGCCGCCGGCTTCCGTGCTGCAGAAGATCTTCGCCTTGCGCGCCGAGCCGTTGAAGTCGGCGCGGTCCTCGAAAGCCACGCTGGTCGCCGAGCGGCCGAAGACCGTGAGCGCGGTGGGCACCGGAGCGCCCGCGGGAACGGTCCATCCGTCGGTGTCGCCGGCGGCGCTGAAGTCGATCAGGCTCGGCTCGTTGGCGTTCGGCGCGTCGAAGACGATGGCCTGGTTCGACGCCACCTCGGCCTTCAGCTCCTCGCGCAAGGTGGGCGACAGCTCGGCGAACTGGCGCTGCCGGGCCTCGGCGATGGTCGGCACCCGCGTGATCATGCGGTGCGTCTGGGTCGCGGTGCCGCCGCCCACGAAGCTGAAATCGACCGTGAACACACCCTGCTCGGGCAGCAGCCGAAGCTGGTCGTCGCTCAGCTGCGGCGCCAGGAAGTAGGAGCCCTCGATCAGCGACGGGCTGCCCGACTTGGCGGCGTCCCGGAAGCCGGAGCCCAGGCGCAGCAGCGTGGTGTTGGCGGTGCCGTTGCCGTCGACCCGCTCCAGCTGCAGGTTGGCATTGCCCGGCTGCGGCTTGTAGGTGTAGCTGACGCCGTTCGGCGCCTTCACCACCACATGGTCGATCGCGTTGCCGCCGCCATCGTTCTGCTTCGGGATCGAGACGTCGTAGGACACGCTCAGGTAGTTGAAGGCCGAGGCATTCAGGAAGTCGCGCTCCTGCACGGTCGGCGCGACGTTGACCACGTAGCGGTACTGGTTGCCGATCAGCTTGAGCACGCCACCGACATCCTTGGCCACGATGGTCTGGTTCTGCACCCCGCCGACGCTGTCGACGCTGCGGTAGCTCAGCACGAGGTCGCCGTTCGAGCGGAAGAACTCCAGCTGGCCGCGGTCGTACTTCAGGCCGGTGGCACCGGGCCTGAACAGGCCGGCGAAGGCGCCCTGGTTGTTGCTGTTGCGGCCCACGGTGGCGCCGTTGTTGCGGAAGCTGGCCGGGTCGTCGCCGGCGAAGAGGGTGCGGCACTCGGGCGCGATGACGTCGCTCGGCCCGCCGGTCACGGCCGCCGTGTCGTTGGGCGCATTGACGCGCCTGGACAGCGGCAGCGCGAAGCACTGCTCCATGCGGGCGAACAGCGCCGCCACCGACAGCGAGGCCCCGGCCGGCGCCAGCGTCGCGGTGGCGACTTCGGGCGGCAGCACGGGCAGGGTCGCGTCGCTGCGGAAGGCGATCGAGACCGGCTCCTCGCCGTTGGTCGGCACGCTCTTCACCGTGATCTCGATGTTGGCGGCGCTGCCGTCGGGGCGCACGCTCACGGCGATCGAGTCCAGCAGCCGGTCGTGGCCCGAGCCGTCGGCCGTGAAGGCGCCGCTGATCGGGTCCAGTGCGTCGCCCAGCAGGGTCAGCAGCGGCTTCAGCGCCGCCACCAGCTCGGCCACCTGCTGCTTGACCGTGCTCTCGGTCACCACGTCGGGCCGGGTCGCGATGGCGCCGGCGAGGCTGGCCGGATCGCCGTTGGGCGACAGGCGCGAAACGATGATGGTGGTCAGCGGCGTGACGTTGACATTGCCGCCCGCGGCGCTCGCGGTGGTGCTGTAGAGGATCTGGTCGTCGCGCGTGGCCGTGACCACCAGCGGCGCCTTGGTGCCGGCCGGCAGCGGGCATTCGTAGGCGCCCTTGGCGTCGGTCTCGGTGCTGCACACGGTGACGCCGCGCTGGTCGACCACGGTCACCTTGGCGCCCGCGAAGGCGGCGCCGGTGGCGGCGATGCCGCTCAGGGTGGCGGTCGCGGTGCTGCCGCTGTCGCCGCCCGTCGCCGCGCCGGTCCCTGCGCTGCCCGTGTTCGTGCCGGTGCCGCCGGTGGGCAGGAAGCCCCCGCTGCCGCCGCCACCGCCGCCGCATGCGGCGAGGGACAGCAGCAGTGCGGTCGAAAGGGCCATTCGTGTCTTCTGTGGGATGCGCAACAAGATCAAACTCCTCGGTTGTTCGGCCCGCTAACGAACTGTTACAGCGGTGCGGCGAGTCTGTCTGCGGGGGGCAATCCCACGAATAGTGCAATTGCACTAAGACGGCGCAGCCGGGGCGCGCCAGCGTGAGGGATGTCACGGGAGGCCCTCCCGGGCCGCGGCGCCAAGTGCAACGCAGTGCAAGAAATGTTGTCCGGCGGGCGGTTTGCCGCGCCCTTTTGCGACGCCAAGCCCAGTGCCCGTTAGACTCCAACGCTTTTCGCACCAAGCTTTTCCATGGCAGATGCATCCGCCGCGCGCACCAGGGCGGTTTTCGAATTCAAGAGCGCCACGCTGCCGCTGATCGCAGTCATCCTCAAGACGGCGGATCTCGACGTGCTGGCGGAAGCGCTCGACGCCCAACTGGCGGACTCGCCCGACTTCTTCGAGCAGGAGCCGGTGGTCATCGACCTCTCGCTGCTGCAGGAAGGCGACGCCGAAAGCGGCAGCACGCTCGACTTCACGGCCTTGCGGGCCCTGCTGGCGCGCCACCAGACCCAGCCGGTGGCGGTGCGCGGCGGCAGCGACGTCCAGAACGCCGCGGCCCGCGCCGCCGGGCTGTCGGTCACCGCGATGCCGGTGGCGCCGGCCCCGCGCCCGGCCGCTGCGCCGGCCGAAGCCGCCGCCGAGGCGCCCCAGATCGTG
The DNA here is from genome assembly GCF_030316765.1 of Variovorax saccharolyticus. Taxonomy (GTDB): domain Bacteria; phylum Pseudomonadota; class Gammaproteobacteria; order Burkholderiales; family Burkholderiaceae_C; genus Variovorax; species Variovorax saccharolyticus. Next base: position 121,111 of record NZ_JASZYT010000011.1, on the reverse strand, counting down.
CGCGAAGTGCCGGTGCCGGCCAACGGCACGCTGGTCATCGACAAGCCGCTGCGCTCGGGCCAGCAGGTCTATGCCCGCGGCGGCGACGTGATCGTCACCGCGGTCGTGAGCTTCGGCGCCGAAGTCATCGCCGACGGCAACGTCCATGTCTACGCACCGCTGCGCGGCAAGGCGATCGCCGGCGCCCGCGGCGACACCGCGGCGCGCATCTACACCACCTGCATGGAAGCGCAGCTGGTGGCCATCGCCGGCATCTACCGCACGTCGGAAGTCGCACTCGGGGCCGAAATCTCCGGCAAGCCGGCCCAGATCTCGCTCGACGGCAAGAAAATCGTCATGGCGCCGATCCTCTGATCGACGGATGCGCTCGCAGGCGGCAAAGAACGAACAACTGAAACGAACGAACGAAGAAGGAATGGCATGGCCAAAATTGTGGTGGTGACCTCGGGCAAGGGCGGCGTCGGCAAGACGACCACGAGCGCGAGCTTTGCATCGGGACTGGCATTGGCGGGCAAGAAGACGGCCGTGATCGATTTCGACGTCGGCCTGCGCAACCTCGACCTGATCATGGGTTGCGAGCGGCGCGTGGTGTACGACCTGATCAACGTGATCCAGGGCGAAGCCAACCTGCACCAGGCGCTGATCAAGGACAAGCAGTGCGACAACCTGTTCGTGCTGGCCGCCTCGCAGACCCGCGACAAGGACGCGCTGACCCAGGAAGGCGTCGAGAAGGTGCTCAAGGACCTCGACGAGCAGGGCTTCGACTACATCGTCTGCGACTCGCCCGCCGGCATCGAGACCGGCGCGCTGATGGCCATGCACTTCGCCGACGAGGCGCTGATCGTGACCAATCCCGAGGTCTCGTCGGTGCGCGACTCGGACCGCATCCTCGGCATGCTGGGCTCCAAGACCAAGCGTGCCAAGGAAGGCGGCGAGCCGATCAAGGAACACCTGCTGATCACGCGCTACAACCCGAACCGCGTGGCCGGCGGCCAGATGCTGTCGCTGGAGGACATCCAGGACATTCTCCGGATCAAGCTGATCGGCGTGATCCCGGAATCCGAAACCGTGCTGCAGGCCTCCAACCAGGGCGTGCCTGCGATCCACGACACCGGCACCGACGTCTCGCAGGCCTACAGCGACGTGGTGGCGCGCTTCCTGGGCGAAGACAAGCCGATGCGCTTCGTCGACGCCGAGAAGCCGGGCTTCTTCAAACGCATCTTCGGAAGGTAGCCATGTCCCTGTTTTCCTTTCTGCTCGGCGAGAAGAAGAAGACGGCGAGCGTCGCCAAGGAACGGCTGCAGATCATCCTGGCGCACGAGCGCAGCAGCCTGGGCGCCAAGCGGCCCGACTACCTGCCGGAACTGCAGCGCGAGCTGATCGCGGTGATCTCGAAATACGTGTCGATCAAGGCCGAGGACATCAAGGTGCACCTGGAGAAGCAGGACGACCTCGAGGTGCTGGAGGTGAAGATCGAGCTGCCGGACGCGCTGGCGGCGCGGGGGTAGGGATCGGTTCGCGACCTGCGGCTGTGTATGCCGCAGGTCGATGAGTCCCCAAGGTCGGCGACATGAAGATTGAATCAGGACCGACGCTCGCGGGCAGGAAGCCCGATGCTTTCGAGATGAAGGTGCGATTTGCTTGCGGGGCACTGCTGGGCCTGGTCGTCGGCCTCGGCATGTGCGTTGGCCTGTCGCCGCTGAGCACCCTGGGCGCGTGCGTGCTGGTGGGAATCGCCATGGTTGCCTGCGGCGTCAGCGCCGCCCACTTCGGCGACAGCTTCTGGGCCAACCTTCGCTGGCTGCAGTAGCGGCCGCAGCGCGGCTCGCGACCGACCCCGGACCTTCGATGTTGAGCTCCAATCGCAGCTGGCAGCTCTTCGCAGCGCTCGCACTTCTCCACGCGGCAGGCCTGCTGTTTGCGCCAGGTCCGTTGGCGCCTCTCATCGCAGCTTCGGTGTACTTGCCGCTCATGCCGCTGCAGAAAATGGGCATCCCTGTCTTCGGCTATGGCGAATCCGGAGGCTGGGCCGCTCCATCGTTTCTTGGATGGACAGCGGTCGTCGCCGTGTGGACCGTCACATGGTGGGCCGTCGCCAAGCTCACACTTGGACTGTGGCGCCGCGTCGGCGCTTCCAGGTCAGGCGAAGAAGCCTAGGCGCGCTTCAGTCGGAAGACAGGGAGCCTTGCGCGAATGAGTTCTACGAGTCAACCTCCTGGGACTTTTCGCCTTCCAAGAGGAATATGAAATGGCGCGTCAGATTGTCTTCACCACCAAGGCTGCCAAGCCGCCGGCGCTCTACAGCCAAGCCGTCAAGGCGGCCGGGCTCGTGTTCGTCTCCGGAACTGCGCCGATTGATGCCGCCACCGGCGCAATCAGAGGCACCACCATTCAGGAGCAGACTGCCCAATGTCTGACGAACATACGTGCCATCCTCGAAGAAGCCGGCAGCTCGATGGACAAGGTGGCGAGCATGACAGTGGTGCTCGCCGATGAAGACGATTTCGCTGGCATGAATGAGGAATGGCTGAAGTGGTTTCCCTCCGACCCGCCTGCCCGCCAGGGTGCAAAGCTGCCCGCTCGCATTCCGGGACTCAAAGTGTCCATCGCAGCGATTGCTGAGGCTTAGCCCTGCCAGGCAGACGCCGGAAGCGAACGCTTCGGTCCGCAAACGCATGGGTCGAGGTCAGGTTTTGGGGAGAGCACGAGGTCCGCTTCGGTCCCCGAAGCCGAAGTCTGATGCTCTACGAAGCGGTCATTCAGCCAGCTCGAAATCCGGCATCTTGAACGTCTTTTGGTTGAGCTCGTCGGTCGGGCCGTAGTAGCGGAACATGGGCATGGGCCGCTTTCCAGAGGTCGGAATCCAGTTTGCTTCCAGCCCCTGCGGGGCCGTGAGGCCAACATAAATTGTCACGCCGCCATCCGCGTTCTTCGTCATCTTCTCCAGGTCGAAGGAGGAAAGCGTGGTGCGGTTGCTCTCGCTGTAAATGAAAGAGAAGGTGGCCCGGTCGTACACCGTCAACGCCCAGAACTGCTTGACCGGCACCTTGGGCGGCACGTTGACCTTGTAGAGCTTTCCCGCGTCCAGGGGCTTGCCGCTCTTGTCAGCGATGGCAACCGTGTACTGCGTGGCTGGCGAATCGCTCAAGACCTCGGGCACATAGGTGCACCACGCGTACTGGGCCGCACGGGCGATGATGTCGATGCGGTCCGGGTAGTCGTAGGTGAACCGGTGGTTGTCATCGGTCTGCATGAGCGATGCGTAGTGCCGGTCGGGCCAGAACAGCTTGTCCGTGGGGAAGTTGTCGAATACGCCCTGGAGGTAGTGCCATGCATCGATGGCCCCCTGGCGCATCGCGCGCGTCGTCGTCTCGCCGGGGGCATAAGGCTTGCCCCGCTCGATGCCCAGGCTCTTCAGCATGCCCATCATCAGCTTGTCTTGGGGACGTACCGGCTCGATGGTGAAGATGTCGTGGATGTCCTTGAACATCCGTTCGTCGTAGAAAGGCAGGGTCGCGTAGCGGTCGTTGATGGGGTCGATGAAGCGCTGCTTCGGTGGATTCTCCGCCTCGTACAGGTAGTACATGCGCAGGCGCTTGGCGTACTCGTACGCGTCGGCTGTCGTCTTTCCCGGCACCGGTACCGAGCGGAACGCGAATGCCACACGGTAGTTCGGTGACGGTATGTGGATGTAGCCGTCCGGAATCGCGTCCTTGTACCCAGGTGGGGTCAGCAGGTATTTGCCGCCTTTGCCCTGGTCCTTGCCCGACGGGCCGACGTCGGCAATCGTGAGTTGCCAAGCATCCACCACCTGGCCGTACACACTGCCATCGGCACCCGCCGCTGGCACCTCCAACACGGCGGGGCCCTTTTGCAAGTCCGTGAAAGCCGTGATGTACGGCGTGCTGCTGTTGGCAGTGAGCGCTTCAAGCTTGGGCGTGGCCGGGGCGCTGTAGACAATGATGTCGTTGTCTTTCAGGCCCAGGTCGTCGAAGGCCGCCCCGCGGAATCGGTAGATGGCGGCGGCGGGAATGGCCCAGAGCGTCGCCTCGAAAGCACGCTGGTACTTGAGCTGATAGTCCAGGTCCTTGGTGGAAGCCTGGGTGCCCTGAGGTGGCTGGCCGCCAAACGGTTCCGTACTCTTTGAGGCAGATGGAGCCGACTGCCCTCCAGGACCGATGGAGGCACCCATGCAAACACTGTGCAAAGGCATACGTTTCATCGCGCACTCCTGCAAATGGAGCGCCCGATGTGGGGCACCCACCTTCGCGGGGCAAACGGGCGCGGTCCACGATGATGAGCGCCCCGTCGGGCGGTGTACATCGGCCGAAAGGGCAATCCGCCATGCACTTCGGGGCAAGCTCGCCTATGTCGTTGGAGCGCCGGTTACAAATGACAAGGGCCGCGAGGGTCCGTTGCTGGCCGACACCGAGTTTTCGCGATGGCACTGTTGGAGCGGTGCGAGTATCGAGCCACGATTTCTCACTGCGCCGCCCAACCCGGCGGCAGAAGCCGAACGGACGCGAGTGCCGGTGTTCCTTTTTTCGACTGACCTGCAATTCGCGCGACGAGCCGCCCTTTCGGAGCAAGCTCCTCTATCTGGTCCCACCCGAGCCCTCCGAGCGGCACCTTGACCCGACCGTCCCACGGCAAGTCAACCTGGCCGGCCCTCTTGCCCACAGCCAGATAAACGAAGCGCGCGTCGGGTGGTCCCTGAACAAAGGGACCGAGCAGCCGGGGTCGCCCATCCGGGAGCCTTCCGTCCACCGTCACCTCAAGCTCGAAAGCCACAGAAGCCAATGAGTTGCGTGCAGGCGGCAGGAGTGTCGCCTTGCCGGCTTGACCCCGCTGCAATGCGATTGCAAGGCCGCGAATCGGCTCCTCGACCACGATGCAAAGTGGCAGGTCGAAACGTTCAGTCCGCATAGCGCGCCTCCTTCTTCTTCTCGCCGAACGCAGCCTCAGAGCCAGCGAGCAGCAGCTTCATCAGCACCCATCTCTGCCTTTGTTCGTGACGCCATCAGCGTGGCGGCGAGGTAGCAGCCGACGACCGTCGTCAGCAGTCGAAGCATCTCACCGCCGGCGGGAAGAAGATGCCACGGCAAGTTGAAGGCCACGAACGTCGCGAGTCCGGCGAACAGTCCAACTCGGGAACCTTGGCGATAGAGCGTCAGGTTCCGGCCGAGAAAGGACACGGTAGCCCTGGGCTCACCTCTGAGGCGTTTGAGCATTGACATCATCCATTCCTGGTCGAGCAAAGTGTTCTGGCCGCATCCTGCCACAGCAGCTCTCGTGGCCGCACTCCGACGGTCATCGCATTCACCAGGTTCAGGTCGTCGCCCCTCCCGGCTCACCGCGTGCCAGCCGACGGTTTCTTGAACATGACCGTCATTTCGGTGGTCGGGCGGCGATAGCCGCATGCCTCGAAGAATCTCTTGGCCTCTCCCATGGCCTTCACGTAGACGGGAACACCCGGAAACTCTGCCTCCACAGCCTTCAGGAGGGCGCGTCCGATGCCTGAGCCCTGAGCAGTCGGACGCACGACAAGCTCGCCCAACATCGTGGAGAACACTCCGTCGCTGAAAGCGGAGACGTACCCCAGCAGCACTCCGTCATCTGCACGAGCGTGCACGACCAGTGGATAGGCGCGATACGAACGCTCAAACGATTCTTCGTCATAGCCTCCGCCCCAGCCTACCGATTCCATCAACTCCGCGAATTCCTGCCACGTCACCGTTCGCGCGGTCGAGATTTGGTAGCTCATGATCGAGAGACTAACTCGACCAGGAGCCACGTCTTGAACGTCCGCACCTGCAAGCATCCTGGCTTCTGCATCGACCTTCCTTCCAGAGGCGGTCAGCGCCGCAGACGCTCCATTGCAGTGGTCGAGGCGCTGAAGCCCAGCTTCGCGAAGAATTCGGCGGCGCCCTCTCTTCCTGCCCGAAGAACCCATGTGATGTTCGGGTCCGACCCGACGAGGCCCTCGACGAGTGCGTGTCCGATACCTCGCCGACGAAAGGGCTGAGCGACCACGACCATGGACAAGTACCCGTTGGAGATGCCGTCGGTGATGGCGCGAGCGAAGCCGACGATCTCGCCATCCTCCACCGCAACCAGTGCCCTCTGGGATGCAGAAATCAGCCGGCCAAGGTCTTCGACCGTACCCAGCCGATGGGACCAACCATGGGTCGAGAGCAGGCGATGCACTGCATCGAGGTCAGAAGCAGTGGTGCTGCGAACTTGCATGGCTGTTCCTCAGGAAATGCGCTCTTGGGCCGAGCTTGCGAAGGTCTGGCCCTCCGGCAACCTGCCCGCCGTGCTAGTCGTCTGTTTGCGCGGCCTCGGCGTGTCGACTCCAGGGAGCTCCGAGATGCTCGCGCCATGCCATCCAGCCTGGCTGAAGGTCGGCAAGCTGGAGCAGGGTCGGGTCGCGGCCAATCATGCTTGCCAACGAGACCCGCATCTCTTCCGCCGCGTCGAAGGCGTCGCCGGTCAGAAGCTGCCAGGCGCCATCGTTGGCGTCTCTCGAAGCCATGAGAACGGGCTTCACGCCTTCGACGATGGACCGGACCGTCAGGCAAGCCACGTCGGGCGGGCTGTCGAATGGCCAATCACGCGGTTCGGAAGGCATCGTTGGCTCCTCTTTTTGCTGGAGGTCTGGTGGTGACCATCTGACGACGAACATCAGAGCCGATGCGCGCGACTGGAGACACTGACAGAGTTCTTGTCCGGGTCCTTGCAGTTGGCGAAGGCATATCCGTTCGCGCGGTGGATAGCTCCGAACTTGAGTCCCCGCTCCGCGGCCTCGGCCACGAAGGCTTCGACGTCACGTACATGAAAGCTCAGTTTGACCCCGGCCTGGCCCAGCTGTACCGACTTGGCCGCCTGGTGGATGAGTATCCCCGCGCCGGCACGAGGTGCATTCAACTCGATGAGGCCCTCGATCACTTCACCGGTGGTGATGAAGCCGAAATGCCTGGCATAGAAGTCCGCGGATTTCCGCATGTCGCGCGCGTAGATGATGACGGTACCGAGCGAAGCTTCCATAGGTCGTGGACTTTGAGTGACCGAGTTGCAGTTCACCTGGACCTGCCGCGCTCGAATTCATGCAGCAGCGCCAACATGATCCGGCGCTGCTCTGCGGTCAGCGCATGAAACCGCTCAGCGAACGCCTTCCCGCTGATCTCTCCATCCAGCGTCTTGGGGTTCTTTCGTTCGCCTTGCGGATCTGGCCCGTGCTGGAGCCAATGCGGCGACACATCGAGCATCTTCGCGATCAAGGCGATGCGATCCGGTCGCGGGACTGACTTGCCTGATGCCCAGTTGTGCGTGGTCTGCACGCTGAGCCCTGAAGGAAAAGCCGGCGTCAACGCTTCGGCGAGAGCCGTTGCCCCGAATTCCTTGTAGCCGCGCCTGGCCATCGCGACACGCAAGCGCTCGGAAAAGGATTCTGCTTCTTTGACTCGGGATCGCACCGGACGATTGTCATGAGCAGTTGATTTTTATCATTCCCACGAGATTGGTAAATTTCCCATCCATCTGCTAGAGTGAGATCGAATGCTTTGACGCTCAAGCAAACACCCGCGTGTTGGCGGACCTTCGAAGCGACTTGCCAGCAGTGCCAAAGGGAGGAGATCAAATGCCTTGCAACGACAAGGCTCGGACAGGGACGCCCGAGCCATGAAGACCCAACCAGTCCCCTCCCCCTTCCCGACCGCGCGCCCCCTCAGGCTGCCGCCGTCGCTCTACCTGCCCACTCCCAAGGCCAAACCCATCCGCAGCGAAGCCGCCGCGATCGTGGGTGCCCAGGTGAGGCACTTGCGCGAGGCCGCGGGCATCTCGTGTCAGCAGCTCACACAGCGCTCGGGCGTCTCGCGCTCCATGCTCTCGCGCATCGAGAACGGCCGGATATCGCCCTCTCTCCACTCATTGCTTCGACTGGCCGACGGCTTGGGCGTTCCGATGTCGCGCCTCTTCGCCGAGCAGCGCTGCCGCACCGACTTCAGCCATGTGCCCTCAGGCAAAGGCCTTCGGGTCGAACGCCTGGGCACCGTCGCGGACTACCGCTACGAGCTGCTCGGCCATGTGCTCTCGGGCAACCTGTTCGTCGAGCCTTACCTCGTCATGCTCGAAGCCGACGCCCAACCCCATGTGACCTTTCAGCATCCGGGCTTGAAGTTTCTCTACTTCCTGTCGGGCGACGTCACCTACCGCTATGGGCCAAGGCGCGTGAATATGCGCGTCGGTGATTCGCTGCTCTTCGACGCCGCCGCCATGCACGGCATCGAGGACCTCGGCACGCAGCCTGTGTCGTATCTCTCGGTCGTCTTCACCTTGCGCAGCTAGGGCTGCTTTCGCGGCCAGCCGCGATGCTTGTCGCAGGTCAATGAGTCCCGCGCACGGGAGGGCTAGCCTTGTGTCTTTCAATGCGGAGATCTCACATGGCAGCCTCGCTTTCGCTCGAATTGCCCTTCATGGACCGGGCGCACGAGCAGTTCACGGTCCTGTTGAAGTGCGTCGACGAAGCCGGCGACGCCGAGCTGCCGGCCGCTTGGCAGCGGGTGGTCGAGTTGGCGGCCGAAAGCTTCGCGCGCGAGGACGAGTGGATGCAGGCCACCCGCTTCTCCTGCCGCAAGGACCACACGCTGCAGCACCGGGTGGTGCTGGAGGTCATGCGCGAAGGCATCGTGCAGGCCCATGAGGGCCAGTCGCTGCAAGTCCGGCAGATGGCCTGGCAGTTCCGCGACTGGTATCACAAGCACGTGCAGTCGATGGATGCGGCGCTGGCGCTGCATCTGCGGGGCGCGCGATTCGAGCCGGCGAACCGGGGAGATGAAGGTGTGCGTGGCGTGGCAATTTTCACGTAGACAACTCCCTGCCGCCGGCATAGACTGCCCGCAACCCAGTCACATTGAACGCATTCATCGTGTCCATGCACCTGTCGATTTCGAGTTTTCGCACCTTCGTTGCCTTTGAGCAGCGCGGTCGAATTTGCTTGGGCAGTTAGCCCGCTCACTTCGCCAGTCGCCCCCTCAAAGGCAACGAGTTCAGCTCGTTGCCTTTTTGCTTTTTTGGACCTGAATCATGTTCAATCTCGGTTCTTTGGCACGGTTGTATCGGCCGCCGCGAGCGGACCCAACCCCCGCTTGCAGCCCCACTCTGTGGCCTGTCGTTTGCCTCTGTTGCGCCTGTGTGGTCGGCTGCGACCTCACGCCCAGCGTGCTCTTCGTGGCCGACGGAAGCCCGGTTCGCATGTTGCAACTGACCGATGCTCAAGGCGAATGCCCTGCGCCGGGTCGAGTCTGCTTCCTGGCGACTTGGGATGGCCAGGCAGCGCGTGGTTGCTGGACGCGTGAAGAGTCCAACGTCCGCGTCGTCCTTTCGGATGAGGAGCAAACCGTCCCGGTGGCGAGCTTCCGACCGACGGCATACGCGGAGTACCGACGCGCCTCTTTGGACTAGTTGCCGCGGCAGCCAGCCGATATCAGGCGTCCTGTCCCGAGGCAGAATTCGGCATGCACTCGAAGCAGCATCTCGCGCAGAACGTGGAGTTCGGAAACGCCGGTGATCTGGACACCCACGGAACGGGCTGGTTTGTCGGGTTCAGCGATTGGACCCGGAAGCCTCCGACCCACCTTCGCCATGTGCCGGCCGAGGAGCTTGCTGGCGGGTTGTGCGTCAAGTGGTTCTCTCATCCGGCAGGGAATCCCAATGGCGAATACAAGCCATTGAGCGAAGGGCGGACGATGTCGATCCTGGTGAGCCCGAGCAGCGAATTCAGGATCGAGTTCTCCGCCTCGGATGACTTCGCGACAGACATCGTGGCGCACACCTTGCGTCGCCACGGGGACTTCGTCATCTGGGGGCCAGGCCTGTTTCATCGTGCCTTTGGCGTCCAGCCGGCATGCATCCTCACGGTCCGATGGTCCTCGCAGAAGTAGGCGGCGGTCGGCCGGAAGCGCTCAATCACGTACCCGCCTCGCGCCAGACGCGCTACTTCTTCGCCAGGAACACCGCCACCAGGGCGTTCGCATGCCCATGTCCGATCTGGTGCTGGTCCTTCAGGAACTTGACGAGTTCCATGTGCTTCAGGGGACCCGCCTTCTGAAGAAGATCCATCCAATGCGCGATCGGCTTGGCGTAGGTCTTTTCGATGGAAGGAAAGTACGAGGCAGGTCCTTTTGCCTTGGTTGTCTCGACCACGGAGGACTCCTTCAAAAAGGTGAGAGGGACGACGGGTTCGGGCTGACTGTAGCCGGCCGGTCAGGCGGTCGGCTCAGGGTGTTCACGAACCCGGCGCGCAAGCGAGGCTGCAAACCCGAAGCTTGTCTTTGTGAAAGCACCCGAAGGCTACTGCCTCACGCGAGCCGGTGACTCGTACCGGGCGCTGCGGAAATTATCCCCAGCGCCGGCACTCCCGGAGGCTTGAACAGGCTGTGTTCGCGTGAAGCGATTTCAGAAAGTAGCGCCGGAGGTTTCTGCGGGCACGAGTCCCCCCAGCAGCCAGCGCATCAGGTCCTGCACCGGCCGGATCTGGTTGCCGAAGGGCAGCCGGCCCGCGCCGCGAAAGAACAGGCCCTGGCCGGTGCGGCCCGCCAGCGCGTGGCCCAGCATCTTGTCGATGCAGAACTTGCCCCAGCCCGGCGTGCCGTCGCGCAAGCCGCAGTGGGCCAGGCAATCGAAGCGCATGGTGCACGCGGTTTCACGGTGGACCTTGGCCATCAGCCTCGGCTCCAGCCGCAGGTACTTGTCGAGCCAGGGCGTGCGCACGGCGCGCGCCGGCAGGCCCGCGACGCTGGTGAACTCGACCAGGTCCTCGGGGCCCGCATCGGCCAGCACATGCTTGAAGGCCGGGTCGGCATCGCATTCGGTGGTCACCGCGAAGGCGGTGCCGAGCTGCACCGCCGAAGCCCCCAGCGACTGCAGGCGGCGAATGTCCTCGAGGCTCTCGACGCCGCCGGCCGCCACCAGGGGAATGCGGCCTTCGAGGCCCGCCGACTTGAAGAAGGCCTGCACCTGCGGCAGCACGACGTCGAATTCGAAACGCGGGTCGTTGAGGTCGCCCACCCGGGCAGCGCCGAGGTGGCCGCCGGCGAGCCGCGGATGCTCGATCACGATGGCGTCGGGAAGCCGCCCCTTTTTCTCCCATTTGCGAACCACCAGCTGCACGCCGCGCGCATCCGACAGGATCGGTATCAGCGCCACCCCCGGATGCTCGCGCGCCAGTTCCGGCAGGTCCAGCGGCAGGCCGGCGCCGACCACCAGCGCATCGGCGCCGCAGGCCATCGCGTGCCGCACCTGCGCCTCGTAGGCGGTCAGCGCCTTCATGACATTGACCGCCACCAGGCCGCGGCCGCCGGCCAGCTGCCGGGCCTTGGCGATCTCGCGGCCCAGGGCCTCGAGGTTGGCGGCGTCGATGCGGGGACCGGCATCGGGAGCGTCCTCGATGCCGGAGGTCTGCGCCCAGAGGTCGGGGTGCAGGCGCCGGAGGTCGACCGACGACACCGTGCCGACGCCGCCCAGGCCGGCCACCGTGCCGGCCAGCCGGCCCGCCGAGACCCCGACGCCCATGCCGCCCTGCACCACCGGCAGCAGCTCGCGGCCGGCCAGCGTCCAGCTTCGAAGGCCCGAGGCCGAAGCCTGCGCCGCGAGGCTTCGGGCAGCGTCGACTGCTTCGTTGGATGGCTCTCTCATCCGGCCCCTAGCGAAGCACCAGCACGGGCAGGGTGGAATGGGTCAGCACGTGCTGGGTCTCGCTGCCGAGCAGCAGGCGCCCGATGCCCTTGCGGCCATGCGATGCCATCACGATCAGGTCGCTGGCGTGCTTCTCGGCCGCGGCGATGATCGATTCGGCGACCTGGTTGGAGTGCGCCACCTGCGGTTGGCAGCTGACGCCGCTGGCGCTGGCCCGCTCGCCGATCGCGGCCACCATCGCGTGCGCCTTCTCGAGCCGCAGCTTGTCGATGTTCTCGCTCTCGGTGGTCTGCTGGATCGTGGTGCCGTCCATGTAGCTGTGCGGCGGCCGGCGCGCCACGGTGAAGGCGACCAGCTCGGCGCCGTGCTGCCGCGCCAGGCCGATGGCACTGGCAACTGCCTTCTCCGACAACGGGGAGCCGTCGGTCGCAACCAGGATTTTCTTGAACATGATGAGGTCTCCAGATGGAAGGCCTCCAGTCTGGGACAGTCGCGCGCCGGGCGGATTGACAGGGATCAAGCTTGCATCGCTTGCCGACTCGCCTTGCCGGGCACCAGCGCGGGGCCCAGGCCGATCGGCGTCGGCACCGCATTGACGATGCGGGTGAAGAGCGCGCGGTATTCGTCCTCGGGCTCATTGCCGGCGAAGGGATCGCGATGGGCGCCGAAGACGGCGTCCAGATCGCGCCAGTCGTCCTCGGTCAGCACGCGCTCGGCCAGCGGCAGCACCTCCCTCTCCTCCAGCGCCATGTGGTCCAGGTAGAAGTCGGTGTAGCGCGCGATGGCGCGCTCGAAGGACTCGCGGTGGGCCTCGCCGAGCATCTCCCAGACCAGCAGGGCATGCTCGACCTCGCGGATGTTGCGTTCGCCGCGCGCATGGTCCCGGTCCAGGTGGTCCAGCAGGTCGCGCGACATCGGCGTGCGAGCGCGCAGCTTGGGGAACAGCAGCTCGGTCTCGTGGCGATGATGCCGCTGCTCGGGAAACTGGTCGACATAGAACAGCATCGCCCGCAGCGCCGAGAAGTCGGGCGTGCTCTGCTGTCTTCGATGGGCATCGAGCAGCAGCAGGATCGACCGCAGCATGGCCGAGAGGGCCGAGTGCTCGTCGCGGATGATGCGGGTGGTGGTGTGTGCCATGTTCGTCTCCGGTGGAAGCTGCAGCTTTCCACGCCGGCGCCTGCGCTGCTTTGCCGCAGATCAAGAAATGCGGCAAAGCGCCCCCGCAAGCTCGAAGCGCGCGCATGATGCGGGCCTGTTGCTGTTGCTGCCAGGGCCTTCGATGAGCGTGCGCCACCTCGACCGACTGCTGACCCCGCGATCCGTCGCCGTCTTCGGCGCCTCGAACCGAACCGGCTCGATCGGCGCCACGGTCTGGCGCAACCTGCGCGCCGGCGGCTTCAAGGGCCCGATGTACGCGGTCAATCCCAAACACGCGCGGCTCGGCGACGAGCCGGTCTTCGCGCGTGCCGCCGACCTGCCCTCGCCGCCCGACCTGGCCCTGATCTGCACGCCGCCGCGCAGGGTGGCGCGCATCGTGGCCGAGCTCGGGGAGCTCGGCACCCGCGCCGCGGTGATCATCGGCAACGGGTCGAGCGCCGCCGAGAAGCAGGCCGCGCTCGATGCGGCGCGTCCGCACCTCATGCGCCTGCTGGGGCCGGGCAGCATCGGCCTGCTGAGCCCCTGCATCGGGCTGAACGCCAGCCTCGCGCCGGTCGACGCGCTGCCGGGCGAACTGGCCTTCGTCTCGCAGTCCGGCGCGGTGGCCAGCGCCATGCTCGACTGGGCCCGCAGCCGGGGCGTCGGCCTGTCGCACCTGGTGGCGCTGGGCGAGCCCTGCGACGTCGATGTCGCGGACCTGCTCGACCGCCTCGCGAGCGACGGCCGCACGCGCGCCATCCTGCTCTACGTCGAATCGATCGAATCGCCGCGCAAGTTCATGTCGGCCGCGCGGGCCGCCGCCCGCAACAAGCCGGTGATCGCCGTCAAGGCCGGCCGCGCCGGCCAGGGGCTGCGCGCCGCGGCATCGCACACCGGCGCCCTGGCCGGTTCGGACATCGTCCACGACGCGGCCATCCGCCGCGCCGGGATGCTGCGCGTGGACACGCTGCAGGAGCTGTTCATGGCGGCCGCGACGCTGGCGCGCTTTCGCGGCAACCGCAGCGAGACGCTGACCATCCTGGGCAACGGCGGCGGCGCAGGGGTGATGGCGGCGGATGCCGCGGCGCGCGCCGGAATCCCGCTGGCCGAGCCAGGCCTCGCGCTGCAGGAACGGCTCGCCGCGATCCTGCCGCCCAACGCCTCGTGGGCCAACCCGATCGACATCCTCGGCGACGCCCCGCCGGAGCGCTATGCCGCCGCCTTGTCCGCCTTGCTGGCAGAGCCGTCGACCGGCGCGCTGCTGCTGGTCCACGCCCCGTCCGTGGCGGCCCGCGGCGAGGACATCGCGCAGGCCTGCGCCGCGCTGCTGCACGGCGGCGAACCGCGCCTGATGGGCTGCTGGCTCGGCGACACCGGCATGGACCCGGCGCGCCGCGTGTTCGACGCCGCCGGCATTCCCGACTATCCGACGCCCGAGGACGCGGTGCGGGCCTTCGGCATGCTGCAGACCTACCGCGACAACCAGGCGCTGCTGATGGAGGCGCCCAGCGCGAGCGAGAACCCGGCGCCCGACGTGCCGGCGGCGCAGCGCCTGATGGAGACCGCGGCCGCCGACGGCCGCGAATGGCTCGGCGAGCACGAGGCCAAGGCGGTGCTGCAGGCCTACGGCGTGCCGGTGGTGCGCACGCTGGCCGTGCCGGCATCGGGCGAGGGCCTGCTGGAGGCGGCCCGCGAGCTGGGCTATCCGGTGGTGCTCAAGATCGTCTCGCGCGACGTCGCGCACAAGACGGATGTCGGCGGTGTCAGGCTGGACCTGCGCGACGCGCCGGCCCTCGAGCGGGCCGCGGCCGAGATGCGGCAGGCGGTGCGCACGCTGCAGCCCGGCGCCCGCATCGACGGCTTCACGGTGCAGCCCATGGTGCACCGCCCGCATGCGCAGGAGGTGATCGTCGGCGCCAGCATCGATGCGGTCTTCGGGCCGGTCGTTCTTTGCGGCGGCGGCGGCATCGCGGTCGAGGTGATGGCCGACGTCGCCGTCGCCCTGCCCCCGCTCAATCGCAGCCTGGCGCGCGAGCTGGTCTCCCGCACCCGGATGTCGCGGCTGCTGGCCGGCTACCGCGACCATCCGCCGGCCGACCTCGACGCCCTGCACGATGTCCTGATCGCGGTCTCGCAGATGCTGGCCGACCTGCCGCAGCTGGCCGAGCTCGACATCAATCCGCTGTGGGTCGACGAGCACGGCGCGCTGGCGCTCGACGCCCGGCTGCGGGTGGCGCGCGCACGGGTCGCCGGCGCCGCCAGTTTCGCGATCCGGCCCTACCCCACGCAATGGGCTCGCAAGCTCGAATGGAACGGCCGCGCGCTCACGCTCCGGCCGATCCGTCCGGAAGACGAGGCACAGCACCTGCGCTTCCTCGCCAGGCTCAGCGCGGAGGACGTCCGGATGCGGCTGTTCCAGGCCCGCAGCGAACTGCCGCGCAGCGAGCTGGCCCGGCTGACACAGATCGACTACGACCGCGAGATGGCCTTCATCGCCGAAGCCATCGGCGACGACGGCGAGCCCGAGACGCTGGGCGTGGGCCGCACCATCTGCGACCCCGACAACGTGGAGGCCGAGTTCGCGCTGGTGGTGCGCTCGGACCTCAAGGGCGGCGGCCTCGGCCGGCTGCTGTTCGAGCAGCTGATCGCCCATGCCCGGAGCCGCGGCACCCAGCGCCTGGCCGGCCTGATCCTGCGCGAGAACAGCCGGATGCTGAAGCTCTCGCGCGCCCTGGGTTTCGTGCGGGTGCCGAGCGAGGAAGAGTCTTCCGACGTGTTCCATGTGGTGATGAAGCTGGACGCGCCCGCGCCCGCGCCCCCGCCCGCGCCCGGCGCCTGAGGCGCGGCGCGCACGGCCGGGTCAGCGGCACCAGATCTCGATCTGGTGCGCGAGATCCATCCACAGCGCCTGCAGCGCCAGCGCGGCGAGCATCGCGCCCGCCAGCCGCGTACCCCATTGCTGCGACCGGCGGCCGGCGCCGGCGCGCAGCCGCTCGAACAGCCAGGGCGCCAGCAGCAGCGACACGGCACCGCCGGCCGCGAACAGCGCCATCGCAATCGCCCCCTCGAGCACGCCATTGCCGAGGGCCGCGAGCATCAGCGCCGAGTACAGCAGGCCGCAGGGCATCGCGACCCACAGCGCACCGGCGGCCAGCACGCCGAAGGGGCTGCGGGTCATCGGCTGCAGCCGGGCCGCCGCCCAGCGCCCGGCGCGATGCGCCCAGGTCGGCTGCCGGCCCGAGGCGGCCAGCAGCAGGCCCCAGGCGAGCACGAAGGCGTGCAGCAGCATCCAGGCCGGGCGCAGCGCGCCCAGCCGCTCGCTGGCCAGCGCCAGGCCCTGCATCGAGGCCGCGGCCGCGGCGCCGGCGGCAGCGTAGCCGGCCACGCGCCCGGCATGGAACAACAGGCCGGCCGGCAGCGAAGGGGCGGGTGGCGCCAGCGTGGCGATGCCGCCGGCGGGTGCGCGCACGAGGCGGATCACGCCGGCACAGGCGGCGCCGCACATGGCGACGCAGTGCGGTCCGCCGACGAGTCCCATGACCAGCGCGCTGGCCGCCAGCGCCGCCTGCATGGCTCAGACGATGCGCGAGAAGCGCGTCCGGTTGCGGTCGGCCTGCAGGTAGCGATCGAACACCATGGCGATCGCCCGCACGAAGAACCAGCCCAGCGGCGTGACTTCGAGGTGGCGGTCGCTCAGCAGCACCAGCCCCTGCGCCGCGAGGGCCCGCAGCGCCTGGAGTTCGGCCGCGAAGCACTGCGCGAAATCGACCAGGTGCGCCGCCCCGACGGTTTCGAAGTCGACCCGTCCCTGGCACATGATCGCCATGATCACGGTGCGCCGCAGCACGTCGTCGCGCGTCAGCGCCAGGCCGCGCACCACCGGCAGCCGCCCCTGGTCGAGCAGGTCGTAGTACTCCTCGAGCGTCTTGGCGTTCTGGCTGTAGGTGGCGCCGATGCGGCCGATCGCGGACACGCCCAGCGCGACCAGGTCGCAGTCGGGCTGCGTGCTGTAGCCCTGGAAGTTGCGGTGCAGCCGGCCCTGCCGCTTGGCCACGGCCAGTGCGTCGCCCGGCAGCGCGAAATGATCCATGCCGATGTAGACGTAGCCGGCCGCGGTCAGCGCGGCGATCGAGCGCGACAGCATCTCGACCTTGGCCGCGGCATCGGGCAGCGCCTCGGTGTCGATGCGGCGCTGGGCCTTGAAGCGCTCGGGCAGGTGCGCATAGGCGTAGAGCGCGATGCGGTCGGGCCGCAGCGCGCAGACCTGCTCCAACGTGCGGTCGAAGGAAGCGGGGCTCTGGCGCGGCAGGCCGTAGATCAGGTCGACGTTGACCGAATCGAAGCCCAGTCCGCGGGCCGTCGACATCAGGTCGAAGACCTGGCCGGCGGGCTGGATGCGGTGTACCGCCTTCTGCACATCAGGGTCGAAATCCTGGACGCCGAAGCTCAGCCGGTTGAAGCCCAGCGAGGCCAGCGTCACGAGGCGCGCGCGGTCGACGGTGCGCGGATCGATCTCGATCGAGTATTCGCCGTCGGGTGACAGCGAGAAGGCGTCACGGAGCATGGCCATGAGCGTGCGCAGGGCGGCATCGTCGAGAAAGGTGGGCGTGCCGCCGCCCAGGTGGAGCTGGCGCACGCGGGCGCCGCGGCCGAGCTTGTCGACCTGCAGCGAGATCTCGCGCGCCAGGTAGCTCAGGTACTCGCCGCCCTTGCTCTTGTGCCGGGTCACGATCTTGTTGCAGGCACAGTAGTAGCAGAGCGATTCGCAGAACGGGATGTGCACGTACAGCGACAGCGCCCGTGCGCTGGCGCCGGCGCCGCTGCGCTGCTCGAGCGTCTGCGCGTAGTCCTCGGCCGTGAAGGCGTCGACGAAGCGATCCGCCGTCGGATAGGAGGTGTAGCGCGGTCCGGCCACGTCGAACTGCCGCAGCACGGAGGGCGTGGGCAACGCGACGGACGGCGAGAGGGCTGGAGCGGAGGCAAGGAGCATCGCAGACGGCGGCAAGGGCTTCGATGTGTCACTATGCCGCCGTCGCGCCCTGCAAACCTTGACCTGCGTCAACCATCCGGGCCACCGCCCAACGGACAATCCCCGCATGACCTCGACTGCATCAATGAAACCCGAAAACATCAAGGTCGCCTGTTCCAACTGCAACCTGCGCGAGCTGTGCATGCCGGTGGGACTGGCGCCCGGCGAGTTGCAGCGCATCGACGACCTGGTCGCCACGCGTCGCAAGGTCAAGCGGCGCGAGACGCTGTTTCGCAACGGCGAGCCCTTCACCTCGCTCTACGCGATCCGCACCGGCGTCTTCAAGACCCGGGTCGCCAGCGAGGACGGCCGCGACCAGGTCACGGGCTTCCAGATGGCGGGCGAGATCATCGGGCTCGACGGCATCGTCAACGACCAGCACACCTGCGACGCCGTGGCGCTGGAGGATTCCGAGGTCTGCGTGATGCCCTTCGACCGCATCGAGGAACTGTCGCGCGAAGTCACGGCGCTGCAGCGCCACGTGCACCAGATCATGAGCCGCGAGATCGTGCGCGAACACGGCGTGATGCTGCTGCTCGGCAGCATGCGGGCCGAGGAGCGGCTGGCGGCCTTCCTGCTGAACCTGGTGCAGCGGCTGCACGCGCGCGGTTTCTCGCGCTCGGAGCTGGTGCTGCGCATGACCCGCGAGGAGATCGGCAGCTACCTCGGGCTCAAGCTCGAGACCGTGAGCCGGACCCTGTCGAAGTTCGCGGCCGAGGGCATGGTCGAGGTCGAGCAGCGCAACGTGCGCATCGTCGACCCCGACGCGCTGCGGCGCATCGTCAATTCGCCGGGTTGTTGATCTCGCGCGCCGGCCGGGTCAGCAGCAGCGTCAGCGCGCCCGAACCCGTCGCCAGCAGCCAGAAGGCGAAGAAGCCGGCCGTGTAGACGGCCTGCCGCGAGGCCCCGATCGCCTCGCCGCGCCAGTGCAGGTCGCCCGGATCGACCAGCGCGAACACCAGCACCTCGAGCGCGCAGGCCAGCAGGAAGGCCGGCCACAGAATCCACATCCAGCACCGCGCCCGCATCGCTTCAGCGCCTCGGTGCCGGCACGTCGGTGCCCGGGGTCGCCGCGTGGTTGCGGCCGGCCACCGCCGGCATCAGCTTCTTGTCGGCCAGCGTGCTGTTGATCTCGACGCCCTTGCGGTAGTAGTCCTGGTCGACCACCGGGTCGGGCGTGCCGAGGGCCAGCCACAGCGTGGCGAAACTCGCGATCACCACCACGCCCGGCCCGCCGATCACCATCCACACGAGCGGAAAGCGGTACCAGGGCGGACAGGGGCGGGTCGCGTCAACGTCGTCGGTCATCATGGCTTCCTTTGAAAGCGGGGATTCATCGCGGAACCAGGAACACGGCCTTTTCGGACACGCCGTCCCGGCCGTCCTCCGAGCGGACATCGAAGTGCACCTTGTGCGAGCCGGCCGGCGCCGCGCCATAGGGCAGCTGCAGCCTGACCGCGACCCAGCGCGATTGCGCCGGCGCGACCTCGACCCAGGGCTCCGAGGACACCTGCAGCCCGTCGAGGCCGCTGGCCTGGATGCGGTAGCGCTGCGGCTGCTCGGTGGCGTTCATGATCTGCAGCCGGTAGACGTTCTCGAGCTGGCCGCCCTCGACGATGCGCGCCAGCGACGCGCGATCGCGCACCACGTCGACCTTCAACGGCGTCCGGATCACCAGGCTCGCGAGTAGCCCGACGCACAGCGCCATGAGGACCGCGGCGTAGATCAGCACCCGCGGGCGCAGCACGCGGCGCAGCACCTGCCGCGGCGTCCAGCGGCCGGCCATGCCGTTCTGCGTGGCATAGCGGATCAGGCCGCGCGGGGTCTGCATCTTGTCCATGACGATGTTGCAGGCGTCCACGCAGAGGCCGCAGCCGATGCACTCGTACTGCAGGCCCTGGCGGATGTCGATCCCGGTCGGGCAGACCTGCACGCAGAGCTTGCAGTCGATGCAGTGGCCGGCCGCCGGCGCGCTGGCCGCACGCGCCTTCGCCGGCAGCCCGCGGGGCTCGCCGCGCGCGGGCTCGTAGCTCACGATCAGCGTGTCGCGATCGAACATCGCGCTCTGGAAGCGCGCATAGGGGCACATGTACTTGCACACCTGCTCGCGCATGAAGCCGGCATTGCCGTAGGTCGCGAAGCCGTAGAACAGCACCCAGAAGACTTCCCAGGAGCCCATGCGGGTCTGCAGGAACTCCATGCCCAGCTCGCGGATCGGCGAGAAGTAGCCGACGAAGGTGAAGCCGGTCCACAGCCCGATCGAAATCCAGACGATGTGCTTGAACCACTTCTTGACCAGCTTCTCGGCCGACAGGGCGCCACTGTCGAGCCGCATCCGCGCGATGCGACTGCCTTCGATCTTCTCCTCGACCCACATGAAGATCTCGGTGTAGACCGTCTGCGGGCAGGCGTAGCCGCACCACAAGCGGCCGGCCACCGCGGTGAACAGGAACAGCGACAGCGCGGAGACGACCAGCAGCCCGGTCAGGTAGATCAGGTCCTGCGGATAGAGCACCAGGCCGAAGAGGAAGAAGCGCCGCGCGCCGAGGTCGAACAGCACCGCCTGGCGCTGGCCCCACTCGAGCCACGGCAGGCCGTAGAACACGAGCTGCGTCGCGAACACCAGCGCCCAGCGCCAGCGGGCGAAATAGCCGCTCACGCTGCGCGGATAGATCTTCTGGTGGGCCGCGTAGAGCCCGACGCTCTCCTCGGCCACCGCGATCGGGATCACGGTGCGCGGGGGCGGCTTCGGTGTCGGCACGGACAGGGACTCGCTCATGGGACGCTGGTGCCGAGGCTCACTGCCCGGCGGCGGCAGGCGACTTGTTCGACAGGCCCCACACGTAGGCCGTCAGCACATGGATCTGCGCCTCGGTCAGCCGGCCCTGCTGCGCCGGCATCTGGTTGACCTTGCCGCCGTTGATCATCGCGATGATGGCTTCCTGCCCGTAGCCGTGCAGCCAGATCCTGTCGGCGAGGTTCGGCGCGCCGACCGCGATGTTGCCGACGCCGCCGATGCCGTGGCAGGCCGCGCAGACCGTGAACTTGGCTTTGCCGAGGCCCGCGCGCACCGAGTCGTGCGGGCTGCCCGACAGGCTCAGCACGTAGTTGGCGAGGTTCTTCACGTCCTCGGCCGATCCCACCGCCGCGGCCATAGGTGCCATCACGCCGGTGCGGCCGAGCGCGATGGTCTCGTGGATCTTCTCGGGCGTTCCGCCATGCAGCCAGTCGCCGTCGGCGAGGTTCGGAAAGCCCTTGCTGCCGCGCGCATCCGAGCCGTGGCATTGGGCGCAGTTGTTGAGGAACAGGCGCTCGCCGATCGCCATCGCCCCCGGGTCGCCGGCCAGGCGCTCGACCGGCTGGGCCGAGTACGCGGCATAGACCGGAGCCAGTTCGGCGTTGGCCTTCTCGACATCCTTGGCGTACTCGCCCTGCGTGGTCCAGGCCAGCGTGCCGCGGTAGCTGCCCAGGCCCGGGAACACCACGAGGTAGCCGATGCCGAACACGATGGTCAGCACGAACAGGCCCATCCACCAGCGCGGCAGCGGGTTGTTCATCTCGCGCAGGTCTTCGTCCCACACGTGGCCGGTGGTGTTGTCGCTGCTGGCCGGGCCGCGGAAGCGCGCGGTCCACCACAGCAGCAGCGCGCAGGCCAGGATGCCGCCGAGCGCGATGGCGGTCACGAAGTGCGACCAGAAGTCGTTGGTGAAGTCGCTCATGAGGGGTCCTCTTCGAAGGGGAGTCGCGCGGCCTCTTCGAAGGCCTTCGCGTTGCGGCGCGACCAGGCCCAGACCAGGATGCCGATGAAGGTGGCGAACGACGCCAGCGTGGCGGCGATCCGCAAGGTGGTGATGCTGTCCATCGCCGTGCTCCCTACTTGAGTGCGAGGCCGAGCGACTGCAGGTACGCGACGATCGCGTCCATCTCGGTCTTGCCGTTGACTTCGGCCGGCGCAGCCGCGATCTGCGCGTCGGTGTAGGGCACGCCGACCCGGCGCAGCGCCGTCATGTGGTTGGCGGCGACCACGCCATCGAGCGGTGTCTTCTCGAGCCAGCCGTAGGCCGGCATGTTCGACTCGGGCACCACGTCGCGCGGGTTGTTCAGGTGGATGCGGTGCCACTCGTCGCTGTACTTGCCGCCGACGCGATGCAGGTCGGGTCCGGTGCGCTTGCTGCCCCACTGGAACGGGTGGTCGTAGACGAACTCGCCGGCCACCGAGTAGTGGCCGTAGCGCAGCGTCTCGGCGCGGAACGGCCGGATCATCTGCGAGTGGCAGTTGTAGCAGCCCTCGCGCACATAGATGTCGCGGCCCGCGAGCTGCAGCGGCGTCAGCGGCTCGACGCCCTGCACCGCTTCGGTGGTCGACTTCTGGAAGAACAGCGGCACGATCTCGACCAGGCCGCCGACCGCGATCACCAGCAGGATCAGCACGATCATCAGGAAGTTGTTGGTCTCGATCTTCTGGTGCGAGAAGCCGGCCTCGGGGGTGTTCGAACTCATGGCGTGTCCTCAGGCGTGGGCGATGGCGGGTTGCGGAACCGGCGACGGCCTGGAGAAGCCCGAGATCGCCGTCATCCAGACGTTCCATGCCATCACCAGCATGCCGCCCAGGTAGAGCAGGCCGCCCATGACGCGCACCACGTAGTACGGGTAGGTCGCCTTCACGCTCTCGACGAAGGTGTAGGTGAGCGTGCCGTCGGCATTGACCGCGCGCCACATCAGGCCCTGCATCACGCCGGCGATCCACATCGCGGCGATGTACAGCACGATGCCGATGGTCGACATCCAGAAGTGCAGCTCGATCGCCTTCACGCTGAACATCTCGGTGCGGCCGTACATGCGCGGGATCAGGTAGTAGAGCGAGCCCATCGAGATCAGGCCGACCCATCCGAGCGCGCCCGAGTGCACGTGGCCGACGGTCCAGTCGGTGTAGTGCGAGAGCGCGTTGACGGTCTTGATCGACATCATCGGACCCTCGAAGGTCGACATGCCGTAGAAGGACAGCGAGACGATCAGGAAGCGCAGGATCGGGTCGGTGCGCAGCTTGTGCCAGGCGCCCGACAGCGTCATCACGCCGTTGATCATGCCGCCCCAGCTCGGCGCCAGCAGGATCAGCGAGAACACCATGCCGATCGACTGGGTCCAGTCGGGCAGCGCCGTGTAGTGCAGATGGTGCGGGCCGGCCCACATGTAGGTGAAGATCAGGGCCCAGAAGTGCACGATCGAGAGGCGGTACGAATACACCGGGCGCCCGGCCTGCTTCGGCACGTAGTAGTACATCATCCCGAGGAAGCCGGCCGTGAGGAAGAAGCCGACCGCGTTGTGGCCGTACCACCACTGCACCATCGCGTCCTGCACACCGGCATAGGCCGAGTAGCTCTTCATCGCGCCGGCCGGGATGGCGGCGCTGTTGACGATGTGCAGCAGCGCCACCGCGATGATGAAGGCGCCGTAGAACCAGTTGGCGACGTAGATGTGGCGGACCTTGCGGATGCCGATGGTGCCGAAGAACACGATCGCATAGGCCACCCACACGAGCGCGATCAGGATGTCGATCGGCCATTCGAGCTCGGCGTATTCCTTGCCGCTGGTGTAGCCCATCGGCAGGCTGATGGCGGCGGCCACGATCACCGCCTGCCAGCCCCAGAACACGAACGACGCCAGCCCCGGCGCGAACAGCCGGACCTGGCAGGTGCGCTGCACCACGTGCAGGCTGGTCGCCATCAGCGCGCAGCCGCCGAAGGCGAAGATCACCGCGTTGGTGTGCAGCGGCCGCAGCCGCCCGTAGCTGAGCCAGGGGATGCCGAAGTTGAGATCGGGCCAGGCCAGCTGCGAGGCGATGATGACGCCCACCAGCATGCCGACCACGCCCCAGACCACCGACATGAGAGCGAACTGCCGCACCACCGTGTCGCTGTAGACCGGCGCGGAAGGATTCGGAGCATGCATCGCAGAGCCTTCTTTTATGGAACAGGCCCAGTGTCCCGGCGCCGTTCGGGCGCGGTTTTGATGCAGGTCAATCGTTGCGCAGAATGCGCTCGCCTTCGCCTTCGACGTCGTCGAATTGGCCACGGTCCACCGCCCACCAGAGACCGGCGAGGATGAACAGCACCAGCACCACCGAGAACGGGATCAGCAGGAACAGAATGTCCATCAGGCGGCCTCCGCCCGCAGCGGCCGGGCGGCCAGCCGCGCCGCGTTGAGCACCACGGCCAGCGAGCTCGCGGCCATGCCGAGGCCCGCGAGCCACGGCGGCAGCCAGCCGGCGATCGCCAGCGGCACGCACAGCGCGTTGTAGCCGGCCGCCCACCACAGGTTCTGCCGCACCACCCGCAAGGTCCGCCGCGCCTGCGCGATGGCCTCGGGAACGACGCCGAGCGAATCGGCGAGCACCACGAAGTCGGCGTTGGCGCGCGCCAGCGGCACGGCGCGGCCGAAGGCGAAGGAGGCGTGCGCATGCGCCAGCACCGGCCCGTCGTTGAGGCCGTCCCCCACCATCGCCACGGCGCGGCCCTGGGACTGCAGGTCCTGCAGCCGGCGCAGTTTCTCTTCGGGCGTGCAATCGCCGAGCGCCATGCCGATGCCGGCGCGCCGCGCCACCTCGCGCGCCGCGGCACCGCTGTCGCCCGACAGCAGCCAGACCGACTGGCCCTGCGCGTCCAGTTCGGCGACGGCAGCAGCGGCGTCCGCGCGCAGGTCTTCGGCCAGCACGAAGCTCGCCACCCAGCCCTGGCCGTCGCAGAGATAGACCTGGGCCGCCTCCGCCCGCAGCGGTGCCACGCCGCAGAACGCGGCCGAGCCGAGGCGCAGCTCGCGCAGCGGCCCGGCGGCATGCCTGCACAGCTGGCCTTCGAGGCCCTCTCCGGCGCGCTCGGCGAGCCGCACCAGCGTCCAGCCGGGCGCGCTCCGGTGCTGGTCGCGCCAGGCCTGCACCAGCGCCCGCGACGCCGGATGCAGCGACTGCGCCGCCAGTGCGGCCGCGAGCTCGACCGCATCGCCCGGCCGCACGCCCTGGCGGCTGTAGACGCGGTCCAGGCGCGGCGTGTCGCGGGTCAGCGTGCCGGTCTTGTCGAACACCACCGTGTCGACCGCGGCCAGCGCCTCCAGCGCCTGCAGGTTGCGCACCAGCACGCCGCCGCGCGCCAGCGTGCCCGCGCTCGCGAGCATCGCCGCCGGCGTCGCCAGCGACAGCGCACAGGGACAGGTCACGATCAGCACCGCCACCGCGACCATCAGCGCCTTGCCCGGGTCGATCTGCCACCAGAAGGCGCCCGCCGCCGCCGCCGCGGCCAGCACCGCGAGCAGGAAAGGCCGGGCCGCGCGATCGGCCAGCTTCGCGAGCCTCGGCTTCTCAAGCGAGGCGCTTTCCATCAGGGCGACGATCTGCGCGAAGCGGGTGTCCGGGCCGAGCGCCTCGACCCGCACCTCCGCCATCGCGCCAACGTTATGGCTGCCCGCCAGCACGCGCGATCCGCAGGGGCGCGGGACCGGGCTGGACTCGCCGGTGATCAGCGCCTCGTCGGCCGCGGTGTCGCCCGCGATCACGCGGCCATCGGCCGGGAAGGCCTCGCCCGGCAGCACCCGCAGGATGTCGCCGACGGCAAGCCGCCGCAGCGCGACGCGCTCGAACTCGCCCGTGGCGTTGCGCCGCAGCACGCTGTCGGGCAGGCGGTTCATCAGGGCATCGAGCGCGCCGGCGGTGCGGTCGCGCAGCCGCGCCTCGAGCCAGCGGCCGGTCAGCAGGAAGAACACGAACATCGTGAGCGAATCGAGATACAGCTCATGCCCGAGCGGTCCCCCGGGATCGAAGGTGGCCGCGGTGCTGACGACGAAGGTGATCGCGATGCCGAGCGCCACCGGCAGGTCCATGCCGATGCGGCGCTGCCGCAGGTCGCGCCAGGCGCTGCGAAAGAAGGGGCCGCAGGAGAACAGCAGCACCGGCAAGGTCAGCACCCACGAGGCCCAGCGCAGCAGCTGGGCGGCATCGGGCGTCATGTCGCCGGGCTGCGCGATGTAGGCCGGATAGGCGTACATCATGACCTGCATCATGCACAAGCCCGCCACCAGCCAGCGCCAGAGCGCGAGCCGCGACTCGCGTGCGCGCCGCGCGCTGGCCAGCATGTCGGCCGCGGGCACCAGGCGGTAGCCCGCGGACTCCGAGGCGGCGAACCAGCGTGAGGGCTTGACGGCCGCGGCCGACCAGACCACCCGGGCCCGCCGGCTGGCCGCATTGACTTCGGCCGAGAGCACGCCCGGCACCTGCCGCAGCGCCGCCTCGACCGTGAAGGCGCAGGCCGCGCAATGCATGCCCTCGACCACCGCCTGCGACTCCCAGCGGCCGGTGGCATCGCCGTCGTCGAGCGCGCGTCCGAAGCCGGGCCACTCGGCCGGGTCGTCGAGCAGCGACCAGGCCGACTGCGGCGCGGCAGACAGGTTCATGGCCGACGAGGGCGAAGGGAGCGCAGCTTCCATGCCCCGAGGCTAGCGGGCGCGGCAGGATGCCCCTTGACCCAGATCAAGAGGAGGTCAGAAGCGGTATCCCACGCCGGCGCCGAACAGCCAGGGGTCGATCTTCACGGTCGACAGCGTCTGGCCCAGGTGGCTGACGTCGGAGCGGATCTGCACCTTCTTGATGTCGAAGTTCAGGAACACGTTCCTGGCGATCTCGATGTCCACGCCGCCGCCGACCGCGAAGCCGAAGCTGCTGTTCTCGAGATCGAGGCGGCCCACGGTGGGCACCGCGAGCTTCACCGAGCTGATGCGCGTGTAGTTGAGGCCGGCGCCCACATACGGCCGGACCTTGGCCGTCGGCAGGAAGTGGTATTGCAGCATCAGCGTCGGCGGCAGCTGCTTGAAGGTGCCGATGTCGACGGGCCCGCCGAGCGCGCTCTGCTGCACGGTCACGGTCTGCTTCTGCGGCACGGTCAGCACCAGCTCGGCGGCGATGTTCGGCGTGAAGAAGTAGCTGATGTCGATCTCGGGAATGGTCTTGTCGTTGACCGTGATCGCATCGGCCGGCACCGCCAGCGAGGGAATCGGATCGGACTTGTTGGCCGTGTCGATGCGCACGACGCGGGCACGCACGAGCCAGTTGCCCTGGTCTTCCTGGGCCGTTGCCGGGAGGGCGCACGAGGCGCCGAGGGCGGCGCCGATCAATGCGCGCACGAGATTGCTGCTTGCCATTTGTTTTCTGCTTCTCCAGTGATGGCCGACGCACGAAGGTCGGCACTGCAGGCAGTGTCGAACGCGCGTCGAGCGCGCGTCCTTGATCCAGGTCATGGAAGCCCTGCCCGCAGCTTGGACAATCGGCTTCGCGCTGCACGAGGTGTGCGGCGCACCTGTGTTTACCTACCCTGGATGCCTTCAATGCTTCATCGCCGTCTCGCCGCCCTCACCGTGCTGGCCTTCGCCTGCGCCCCTGTCCTCGCCGCCGAATGCGCGGTCGAGATCGAGGGCAACGACGCCATGCAGTTCAACAAGCCCGTGATCGAGGTGAGCCAGAGCTGCAAGGAGTTCACGGTCAAGCTCAAGCACAGCGGCAAGCTGCCCAAGCAGGCCATGGGCCACAACTGGGTGCTCGGCAAGGCCGCCGACATGCAGGCGATCGCCACCGACGGCATCGCCGCCGGCCTGCCGCAGGACTACGTCAAGGCCGGCGATGCGCGCGTCGTGGCCCACACCCGGATCATCGGCGGCGGCGAAAGCGACAGCGTCAGCTTCTCCCCGGCCAAGCTCGCCGCCGGCGGCAGCTACGCCTACATCTGCTCCTTCCCGGGGCACTCCGGGCTCATGAAGGGCACGATCAAGCTCGTCAAGTAGTTCGCGGGGCTTTCATGAAACCCCCTTCAGGGCGTATCGTGGCGGCCCAACCTCAAATCTGGAGAAAGCGCACATGGCCACCAGCAAGACGAGCACCACCGCCGCCAAGAAGCCCCGCGCTGGGGGCATCCCCACGCCGGCCGATGTCCAGGACGCCTTCATCAAGCCGCTCAAGGGCATGGCCGAGCGGCTGCAGGACCTGCCGCTGGCAGGTGCCGCGGGCGCCATCGTCGAAAGCGGGCGCAAGGACCTCCAGGCGCTGGTGAAGGCCAACGAGAAGTCCTATCAGGGCTTGCAGGCCGTGGTGCAGCGGCAGACCGAGATGCTCAAGTCCTCGATCGAGGAATGGCAGGGCACCGTGAAGAGCTTGCCGGGCGGCGACCCGCGCGAAGGCCTCGCGAAGCTCGACGCCATGGGCAAGGCGGCCTTCAAGCAGGCGCTGGACGACATCCGCGAACTGTCCGAGATGGCCGCGAAGTCGCAGGCCGACGCCTTCGACGTCGTTCGCCAGCGCATTCGCGACAACGTCGACGAGGTCAGCAAGCTGCTGCAACCGAAAAAATGAGACACCGCCGGGCGGAATCGGTGTTTGTCCTGCGCAATAACGAGAAATAGGTCCGTGACGGATCGCCCAGGAAGCGTACATTGATGCGATTCCTCAGCGATTGGATCGAACCCGCATGGCATCGAATTCTCAGACGCGCATCTCCGCCCGGGCGGAAGCCGAAGCCGCCACCCGCGAACGGCTCCGGCAGGCGCTTCCCGGCACGGTCGGCCACTTGCAGAACCACCAGGCCGACCGCATCGACGACAGCGACATCGATGCCTACGTGCGCCTCAACTGGCTCGAGTGGCACGGCGGCGGGCTGCGGCTCACGATCACCGGGCGCAACGTCTGCGCCCAGCTCGCGCCCTCCGCAGCCTGAGCCCCGCCGTCCTTACTGGCCGACGATGATCTGCGCGATCAGGCCGGTCGCGACGGCAGCCAGCACGAAGTCGCCACCCACGCCGACCCACTGGTAGCCGCGTTGCGGCTGCTGCAGGTGGTGCCCGCGCCAGTCGTTCACGACGTACTGGTGACCACGGTATTCGGCCGGCACGCGGCCGCCGCGGCGCCACTCGGCATGCGGGTTGGGATGGCCGCGATGGTCGAACTGGCGACCCGGACGGTAGTCGGGGCGATAGCCCGGGCGGTAGTCGGCACGATGGTCGCTGCGGTGATCGCCGCGGTAATCGCTGCGGTAGTCGCCACGATAGTCGCCCCGCTGATCGGCACGGCCGTCGGGGCGTCCGCGCTCGGGGCCCGCCGCACCTTCATGGCGCTGCTGTTGCTGCTGCTGCGGCGAGAAGCGGTCGCCGCGGTCGAACCTGGAATCCTGCGCGAAGGCGCTTCCCGCCATGCACATCGCGAGCGCTGCGGCGGCAACGGCCATGCTCTTTGTGTGGATCATTTTCGGAACTCCTTCTGCGTTGATGAGGAGTCCAGTGTGGGCGGCGCATGTAACGCGCGTCCCCGACGCATGTGCGCGGCACGTGAAGCAAGGTAAAGCCCGGGCCGTTCCCGGGCCCGGCTTCAGGGCGAGTTGCCCTGGGGTCCGACCGCTGGCGAACTCGGCTTGTGGCTGGCCTTGGGCGTGATCTTGCGGCCGAGCGCCTCGCCCCAGCGGCGCACCGGCGCGCTGGCACGCTCCGCCGTGTGGTCGACGCCGCGCCGGGTCGCATCGGCACCGCGCTCGATGCCGCGACCGGCGGCGTCGGTTCCACGTTCGATGCCGTTCAGCACCTTGCTGTCTTTGACTGTCGCCCGGCTTTCCGCACCCTGCGCGGAGATGGGCAGTGCGGCGATGGCGCCCGCCAGGGCGCAGGCTGCGCAGAGCAGGCGCGCAGCGGGGGTCTTCGGGTTCAGGGACATGGGTTCGATTTCCTTGGTGTCTGGCGTTCAGTCCCGGCTTTCGGCGGCAGCCCGGGCCATCCTCTCGCTCTTCCAATAGACGTCGTCGCCGCCATCGACGCGGTTCAGCACCCGCGCCAGCACGAACATCAGGTCGCTCAGGCGGTTGAGATAGTGCCGCGGCGCGGCGTTGATCTGCGCTTGCGCGCCGAGCGCCACCACCGCGCGCTCGGCGCGCCGCGCCACCGTGCGGCAGACATGCGCCTGCGAGGCGGCGCGCGTGCCCGCGGGCAGGATGAACTCGGCCAGCCGCGGCAGGGCCGAATTGTGCTCGGCCAGCGCATTGTCGAGCTGCAGCAGGGCCTCGGCCTTGAGCAGCGTGTAGCCCGGCATCGACAGCTCGCCGCCGAGGTTGAAGAGCTGGTGCTGGATATCGACCAGCAGCTCGCGCACCGCGGCCGGCATCGGCTCGCAGAGCAGCACGCCGATGTGCGAGTTGAGTTCGTCGACGTCGCCCATCGCGTGCACGCGCAGGTGGTCCTTGGGGACGCGGGTGTTGTCGCCGAGGCCGGTGCTGCCGTCGTCGCCGGTGCGGGTTGCGATCTGTGTCAGGCGGTTGCCCATGGGTGGTCTCTCGTGCGGGTTGGAGGTGCGGTTCGTAGAATGTTAGACCCTTCAGGAGACCGCGCCCCATGAACGCCCCCACCGCTCCCTCCCACCTTACGCCCGAGATCGCGCTGCGCGCCGTGCCCGACGCACTGATCGCCGCCCTGAAGGCCCGCTTCGGCGAGCGCTGCTCGACCGCACTGGCGGTGCGCACGCAGCACGGCCGCGACGAATCCTCCTTCGACGCGCCGCCGCCCTCGGCGGTCGTCTTCGCCGAGAGCACCGGCGACGTCGCCGATGCGGTCAGGCTCGCGGCCGAGCACAGCGTGCCGGTGATCCCGTTCGGCGTCGGCTCCTCGCTCGAGGGCCACCTGCTGGCGGTGCAGGGTGGCATCAGCATCGACGTCAGCCGCATGAACCGCGTGCTGTCGATCAACGCCGACGACCTCACGGTGACCGTGCAGCCCGGCGTCACGCGCAAGCAGCTCAACGACGAGATCAAGAGCACCGGCCTTTTCTTCCCGATCGATCCGGGCGCCGACGCCTCGATCGGCGGCATGGCGGCCACGCGCGCCAGCGGCACCAACGCGGTCCGCTACGGCACCATGCGCGAGAACGTGCTGGCGCTCGAGGTGGTCACGGCCAGCGGCGAAGTGATCCGCACCGGGACGCGGGCCAAGAAGTCCTCGGCCGGCTACGACCTCACGCGGCTCATCGTCGGCAGCGAAGGCACCCTGGGCGTGATCACCGAGGTCACGCTGCGGATCTACCCGCTGCCCGAGGCGGTGTCGGCGGCGATCTGCTCGTTCCCGAGCATCGAGGCCGCGGTGCGCACCACGATCGAGGTCATCCAGCTGGGCGTGCCGATCGCGCGGGTCGAGCTGATCGACGTCAACACGGTGCGGATGGTCAACGCCTACGCCAAGCTGGGCCTGCGCGAGGAGCCGATGCTGCTGATGGAGTTCCACGGCTCGCCGGCCGGCGTAAAGGAGCAGGCCGAGACGGTGCAGGAGCTGGCGAGCGGCCATGGCGGCAAGGCCTTCGAATGGGCCAGCACGCCCGAGGAGCGCACCCGCCTCTGGACCGCGCGCCACAACAGCTACTTCGCGGCCGTTCAGTCGCGGCCGGGCTGCCGGGTGATCTCCACCGACACCTGCGTGCCGATCTCGCGGCTGGCCGACTGCCTGCTCGAATCCGTGGCCGAGGCGGACGCCAGCGGCATCCCCTACTTCCTGGTCGGGCACGTGGGCGACGGCAACTTCCACTTCGGCTATCTGCTCGACCCGAACATCCCCGAAGAGCGCGTGACCGCCGAGAAGCTCAACCATGCGCTGGTGTCGCGCGCGCTGGCGCTCGAAGGCACATGCACCGGCGAACACGGCGTCGGCCTGCACAAGATGGGCTTCCTGGTGACCGAGGCCGGCGCCGGCGCGGTCGACATGATGCGCACGATCAAGCGCGCGCTCGATCCGAAGAACATCATGAATCCCGGCAAGATCTTCAACTTGTGAGACCTTGCGGGACAGACCAAGAAACTGCGCAGCAGTTTTTGCTCTGTCCTCAACTGATCAGAAAAAAACCCCGGCCCGCTCTGGCGAGCGGCCGGGGTTTTTCGCACCCTGAGCGTTGCCCTTATTTTTGAGTGCTGCTGCCGCGCCGAGCCGGCGCGGGCTGCGGCGCCGAGGTCTGCGACGGCGCGGCACCGCCATCGACGCCGAGCCGGCCGCCGCCACCCAGGCCCTGCCCCTTCACCGTCTGCGCCTTGTAGTTGCGCAGCGAGATGACCATCTGGTTGAAGGCGTCCATGAAGGCGGCGCTGATCACCTTGCCCTGGGCCGTGTTCGTGTAGCCACCCAGCGCGCCGCCCGCGCTGCCGCCGAACACCGAGCCGAAGGCGCCGAAATCGGTCTTCGAGGCGCTGCCCTCCGAGGCCGCGACCTGGACCCCCGAGCGGTTGTCGATCAGGGTCAGGAGCGCGCTGGCCTCCTTGGTCTGCATGCTGCCGCCGACCGCGGACAGCACGCCGCCGTAGCGGCCGCCGACCAGGCCACCCAGTGCGCCGCCGACACCGCCGGCGTTCTGGTTGCTGAAGACGATCTCGGGCGACAGGCCGTAGTCGGAGGCGACCATCTGGCCGGCGCCGAAGTTGCTGCCCTGGCGCATCTCGCCCGATTGCGACAACTGGCGTTCGCGCGACATGGCGTTCATGCCGGCCGCGCCGCGCTCCACGACCACGAAGCAGTTCGATTGCTGGACCAGAAGCCGCAGCAGGTTGGCGGTCGGCGGCAGCTTGTACTCGTTGCGCAGGATGGTGTACCAGCCCGCCGACTGGTTCTCGATCAGCGAGACCGTGCCCAGCGGCGAGTCACAACGCTCGAGCGCGCCGCTGGTGTTGGCGCTGGCACTGCCCGCGGCGCTGCCGGTGGCCACCGTCTTGGCGCTCTGGCTGCCCATCTGCATGTCGGTGGTCTGGCAACCGGTGAGCAGCGCCGTGCCCGCGGCCAGGGCGGCAAGTGGCCATCTGGTCAGTCCCATGTGATTCTCCTCTTAGAACTTTTCTATTAGAAAGTTGCATCTGGAGCATAGGACGGGTAACCGGTTGAAATCAATTCAACCAGAAGCAAAGGCCGGCCGAAGGTGGCCTAGGCCGTTTGGCGGATGCGATCGATCAGGCCGTTGAGGGCGTCGAGGGAACCGAAGTGGATCGCGAGTTCGCCGCTCTCCTCCACCTTGCCGCCGCGCCGGGTGCGCTTCTTGATGCGGACCTCGACCTCGGCCGCGAGCAGGTCGGCGAGCTCTTCCTCGACCCGCAGCAGGTCGCGCGACTTCTCGGCGCTGCCGCGCCGCGGCGAAGGCGTGAGGCTGAACTCGGCCGCCAGCTTCTTGACCAGGGCCTCGGCCTCGCGCACCGACATCTTCTTGGCCGCGATCTGGTTGGCCGCGGTGATCTGCGTGCCCTTGTCGAGCGACAGCAGCGCGCGGGCATGGCCCATGTCGATGTCGCCGGCCATCAGCATCGCTTGTGCGGGTTCGGCCAGGTTCAGCAGGCGCAGCAGGTTACTGGCAGCACTGCGTGAGCGGCCGACGGCCTGCGCCGCGGATTCGTGAGTAAGCCCAAACTCCTGCACCAACCTTTGCAGGCCCTGGGCTTCCTCGAGCGGATTGAGGTCCTCGCGCTGGATGTTCTCGATCAGCGACATGGCGGCCGCAGCCTCGTCGGGCACGTCGCGCACCAGCACCGGCACGCTTTCAAGCCCGGCCAGGCCGGCGGCCCGGAAGCGCCGCTCGCCCGCGATGATCTCGAACTCGGCCTTCTTCTCGCGCGCTGCGTCGGCGTCGAGGCGGCGCACCAGGATCGGCTGCATGATGCCTTGCGCCTTGATGCTCTCGGCCAGTTCGTAGAGCGCGCCTTCGTCCATCCGCGTGCGCGGCTGGTAGACGCCCGGCACCATCTGGTCGAGTTGCAGCGTGGTCGGATTCGGCGCCGCCGACTCGTCGTTGACCGCGGCGTCCGAGCCGTTGAAGGTCGGGCCCAGCAGGGCCTCGAGGCCGCGGCCGAGGCCCTTGGGTTTTTTGGTGGCCATGGAGGTCATTCTTCTTTCAGTAGGTCGTTCAGCAGTTCGCGGCCTTCGGGCCAGTCACCCAGGCCGGACTCGCTGTTGATGTGGCCGCGGGCACCGGCATCGATGAAGCGAGCGCCCCAGTCGCGCGCCAGTTGGCGCGAGCGGCCGGCCTCGCAGTAGGGATCGTCATCTGCCGCGATCATCAGGGCGGGGAACGGCAGCGGCCGGCGCACGATCGGCGCCCAGCCCGGGATCATCTGGCGCAGGTCGTCGCGTTCGAGGTCGCCGGGCGCCACCAGCAGGGCTGCCCGCACCTTGTGCGCATGGCCGGAGTGCGCGGCCCAGGCCGCCACCAGGATGCAGCCCAGGCTGTGGGCGACCAGCGCCACCGGACCCGGGGCCGCCAGGACCTCTTCCTCGAGGCGGGCGCACCAGTCTCCGCGCAGCGGCCGCATCCAGTCGTGCTGCTCGACCCGATGGTCGCCGTACACCGCCTCCCAGCGGCTCTGCCAGTGGCCCGGGTCGCTGTTCTGCCATCCGGGCAGCAGCAGGATCTTCGGCGCGCTCAAAGGCTGTCCGGCACTTGGACCGCCACCGGCGGTGCATCCATCGGGGCCGGCACCGGCGGTACCGGCGGCGACGCGGCCTCGGCCGCCAGGGCGCTGGCGGGCGGCATCTTGCGCACCAGCTCCTCGGCGAAGGCGACGAAGGCCTGGCTGCCCTTGGCCGGCGGGTCGAACACCACGCCCGGCAGCCCGTAGCTCGGCGCTTCGGCCAGCCGCACGTTGCGCGGGATCACGGTGTCGAACACCTTCTCGCCAAAATGGGCCTTGAGCTGCTCGCTCACCTGCTGCTGCAGGGTGATGCGGGGGTCGAACATCACGCGCAGCAGACCGATGATCTGCAGGTTCTTGTTGAGGTTGGCATGCACCTGCTTGATCGTGTTGACCAGGTCGGTCAGCCCCTCGAGCGCGAAGTACTCGCACTGCATCGGCACGATCACGCCATGGGCGGCACACAGTCCGTTGAGGGTCAGCAGGCTCAGGCTGGGCGGGCAGTCGATCAGGATGAAGTCGTATTCGGCGCCAACCGCTGCAAGGGCCGTTCGCAGGCGCTTCTCGCGGCGGTCGAGCGCCACCATCTCGACCTCGGCGCCGGCCAGCTCGCGGTTGGCGCCGAGGATGTCATAGCCGCACTTCTCGGAGTGGACGCGCGCCTCGGCCACGGAAGCCGACTCGAGCAGGACGTCGTACACCGTGGTTTCGAGCTGGCGCTTGTCGACGCCCGAGCCCATAGTGGCATTGCCCTGGGGATCGAGGTCGATCATCAGGACCCGTTGTCCGACCTTGGCCAGGCCGGCCGCGAGGTTCACGGTGGTCGTTGTCTTGCCGACGCCGCCCTTCTGGTTCGCAATGCAGAAAATCTTGGCCATGCTTATCTGGAAATCGCCAACTTGAAGCCGAAGGCGATCAGGAAGACACCGGCCAGCTTGCCGAGTGCGCCCGAGATCCGCGGATTGGCGCGCAGCCGCTCGGCCAGGAAGTAGGTCAGGAGCGTGACGATCAGGCCGTACATGAAGGTCAGCAAGGCGATCGTGGCGGCCATCGCGCCGAAGGTTGCGAAGCCCTGATGGCGGGCGGGATCGATGAACAGCGGGAAGAAGGCCATGTAGAACACGATGGCCTTGGGATTCAACAGCGTGATGGTCACCGCCTGCTGGAAGTACTGGCGGGGCCGGATATTGAGGATCGGCGCGGCGCCGGGCTTGGCCCGGATCATCTTGTAGCCCAGCCAGGCCAGATAGGCGGCGCCAAGCCATTGCACCGCGCTGAAAGCGGCCGGGTACGCGGCCAGCAAGGCAGCGACGCCGGCCACGGCAGCCCACATCAGCACCTGGTCGCCGGCAATCACGCCGAGCGTGGCGGCCAGGCCACCGCG
The DNA here is from genome assembly GCF_030316765.1 of Variovorax saccharolyticus. Taxonomy (GTDB): domain Bacteria; phylum Pseudomonadota; class Gammaproteobacteria; order Burkholderiales; family Burkholderiaceae_C; genus Variovorax; species Variovorax saccharolyticus. Next base: position 85,434 of record NZ_JASZYT010000011.1, on the reverse strand, counting down.
GACGCCGCCTTTGCCGGTCGAGGTGATCAGCGCGAGGTTGCCAGGCCCGGGAATCGCGAGAAAAAGAATGATGGCCGCGACGAATGCGCCGTAGTCAGCGATGCCGAACATGGAAATGACCTCAAAAGGGAGTGCGTCGAGTCTAAGCGAGGTCGACGCGCGGAGCGCCGTTCAAGCGCCGGGTTTTCGCATCCAGACGATGCAACGCTCGGCATCCAGGCCGGGAACCGTGAGTTGTTCCACGTGAAACACCTTGGATTCCGGAGGCAGCTGGGCGATTTCGTCGTCCGGCACCCTGCCCTTCATGGCCATCCAGACACCGCCCGGCGCCAGCAGGTGGTGCGAGCCCGAAACGAAATCCGCCAGCGAAGCGAAGGCGCGGGAACTGATCAGCTCATAGCTGCCCGTCAGGGCCTCGACCCGGGCGTGCAGGCCGCGCAGGTTCTTCAGGCGCAGTTCGGAGGCGACTTGCTGGACGAAGGCCGCCTTCTTGGCCACGGCGTCGAGGCAGGTCACCTGGATATCGTCCCGCAGGATGGCGATCACCACGCCAGGCAAGCCGGCTCCGGCGCCAACGTCCAGCAGATTCGCCTTTTCTGGACACTCGCGCGCCAGCGGCGCGATCACGGACAGGCTGTCGAGCAGGTGGTGCGTGAGCACGGTGCCCGGATCCCGCAGGGCCGTCAGGTTGTAGACCTTGTTCCACTTGAGAATGAGAGCGCCATAGGCAAGCAGGCGTTCGCACTGCGCATCGCTCAGGCTCAGACCCAGGGCGGCGGCGCCGTCCCGCAGCAGTTGTTCCTGGCTCATTCGACGGCCGGAGTTTCTGCGGCTTCGGCCGGATCGCGGGCAAAGGCCTGATGCCCGCCCTTGCGAAGATGGATCATCAGCAGCGAGATGGCAGCCGGGGTCACGCCAGAGATGCGCGACGCCATGCCCAAGGTCTCGGGCCGGTGCTTCGACAGCTTTTGCCGAACCTCGAAGCTCAGGGCCTTGACCTGTCCGTAGTCGAAGGACGCCGGCAGCTTGAGATTCTCGAAATGCGCCGCCCGCTCGACTTCGTCATGCTGGCGATCGATATAGCCGGAGTACTTGGCGGCGATCTCGATCTGCTCGATCTCGACCGGCCCCAAGGCCACGGACGGGCCGTATTTGCCACCGTCCAGCGACATCAGCGACTCGTAGCTGACATTCGGCCGCCGCAGCAGGTCGCCGAGGTTGTATTCGTGGTCGATGGCCTTGCCGAGCACCCGCTCCGACTCGGTTGCCGGCAGGTTGCGCGGATTGACCCAGATCGAGCGCAGCCGCTCTGTTTCACGTGAAACAACGTCGCGCTTGCGCGAGAAGGCATCCCAGCGTGCATCGTCGACCAAGCCCAGCTTGCGACCCGTCTCGGTCAGGCGCATGTCGGCGTTGTCTTCGCGCAGCTGGAGCCTGAACTCGGCCCGGCTGGTGAACATCCGGTAGGGCTCGGTCACGCCCTTGGTGATCAGGTCGTCAACCAGCACGCCCAGATAGGCCTCGTCGCGACGCGGCAGCCACGCATCCTCTCCCCGGCACTGCAGCGCCGCGTTGATGCCCGCGAACAGGCCCTGCGCCGCCGCTTCCTCGTAGCCGGTGGTGCCATTGATCTGGCCGGCGAAGAACAGCCCCTGGATCGCCCGCGTCTCGAAGTTGCTCCTGAGCTCGCGCGGGTCGAAGTAGTCGTACTCGATCGCGTAGCCGGGCCGCAGGATGTGGGCGTTCTCCAGGCCCGCCATCGAGCGCACCAGCTGGTACTGGATGTCGAAAGGCAGGCTGGTCGAGATCCCGTTCGGGTAGTACTCGTTGGTGGTCAAGCCTTCGGGTTCCAGGAAGATCTGGTGGCTTTCCTTGTCGGCGAAGCGGTTGATCTTGTCCTCGACGCTGGGGCAGTAGCGCGGTCCGATGCCGTCGATCTTGCCCGTGAACATCGGGCTGCGGTCGAAGCCCGAGCGGATGATGTCGTGCGTGCGGGCATTGGTGTTGGTGATCCAGCAGGGCATCTGCTGCGGATGCATTTCCGCACGGCCCATGAAGCTGAACACCGGCATCGGCCCGGCCCCGCCCGGCATGCCGTCGCCGGGCTGCTCGGTGCACTTCGAGAAATCGATGGTCCGGCCGTCCAGCCGCGGCGGCGTCCCGGTCTTGAGCCGCCCCTGCGGCAGCTTGAGCTCCTTGAGCCGCGCCGACAGGCTGACCGCCGGTGGATCGCCGGCCCGCCCGGCCTGGTAGTTGTCCAGGCCCACATGGATGCGCCCGTCCAGGAAGGTGCCGGCCGTCAGCACCACGGCGCGGGCACGGAAGGCAATGCCGACCTGCGTGACTGCCCCGACCACCCGATCGCCCTCGATCATGAGGTCGTCCACCGCCTGCTGGAACAGCGACAGGTTGGGCTGGTTCTCGAGCCGGCGACGGATCGCCGCCTTGTACAGCACGCGATCGGCCTGCGCCCGGGTCGCGCGCACGGCCGGTCCCTTGCTCGAATTGAGGACGCGGAACTGGATTCCGCCCTCGTCCGTCGCGATCGCCATCGCACCACCGAGGGCGTCGACCTCCTTCACCAGGTGGCCCTTGCCAATGCCGCCGATCGACGGATTGCAGCTCATCTGCCCCAGCGTCTCGATGTTGTGGGTGAGCAGCAGCGTGCGAGCGCCCATGCGGGCAGAGGCCAGCGCAGCTTCGGTGCCGGCATGGCCGCCGCCAACGACGATCACATCGAATTCTTCGGGGTACAGCATGAATTGGGGCGCAGCAGGTGTGCGCTCTCGGAAGGGGGGCGGCAATTTTAATCGCGGCCGTGTTTCCGTGCTGCTTCGAGGTCAAGCCGGCCCGGCCGCCGCCCGCGCCGGCGGGGCTTCTACATTGATCGGATTGCTATCATTTTGATAGCAATCATCGATCTTCAGCCGGCGACCGGCAGCTCGTGGGCCGAGGCGGCGCCGGCCTCCAGTTCCGGCACCGGAACCGGCTTCTCGATGCCGACGATCTGGCCGCTGGGACGGGGCTCGACCGGCGCGGCCTCGCGCTCGTCCTGCAACTCCCGCACGGTGAGCGTCTTGGCCGTCATGCGCACCGGGCCGAAGATGGTGCAGAAGGCGACATCCTTGGCATCGCGGCCGGTGCCCACGCGCACCAGCCGGTCGACCGGCGCCATGCGCGTGGCGTCGAACAGCACCCATTGCCCACCCAGCCAGGCCTCGAACACCGCATGGAAATCCTGCGGCGGCTCGTCGAACCAGACATAGCCCACCACCAGCCGGGCCGGGATGTTCAGCGCCCGGCAAAAGGTGATGCCGAGGTGGGCGAAATCACGGCAGACGCCGGCCCGCTCGACGAAGACTTCGCGCGCAGTGGTGGTCGAGTCGCTGCTGCCCGGCTCGTAGGTGATGCTGTCGTGGATCCAGTCGACGATGGCCTGCACCCGGCCGATGCCCTGCGGCAGGTCGCCGAACAGCTGGATGGCGCAACGCGACATCAGGTCCGATTCGCAGTAGCGCGACGGCATCAGGTAATGAAGGATCTCGTTCGGCACTTCGTTGACCGGCACTTCCGCCAAGTCGGTCGGCACCTCCGCCCACGAGCGCTGCACATGGGCCTTGTAGCGGATCTTGAGCGGCCCCGGCCGGGCATCGAAGCGCACGAAGCGATTGCCGCTGCCCTCGTCGCAGAAGGCCTGCATCTGCACCGCGGGCTCGATCACCAGGTCTTCGCTGACCAGGGCCTGGGCCCCGCAGCGCGCCGCCTCGATATTGAGCAGCAGGTGAGCGGGAGCGGCAACCTCGTACTCCAGCACCGCATCGACGTGTGAGAAATGCATGGCTCAGCCCTGCGCCGCGGGAGCGTGCACCTGCCAGTGCGAGCGGGTCACGTCGAGCACGCGCATCACGCGATGCGCAGGACTCTGCAGCAGGGCGACCAGCGGACGGGCGCGCGGCCAGCGTGGCGACAGACGCGGCGCCATCAGTCCAGCGCCTTCTTCACCGCGCCCACGCCCAAGGCGGCAAGCACCAGAAACACCACCGCGAGGATCAGGAACAGGCCGAACAGCACCTTGGCGATGCCGGCGGCGCCCGCGGCCACGCCGCCGAAGCCCAGGGCACCGGCGATCAGCGAAATGACGGCGAAGACGATCGCGTACTTCAACATGGATGAACTCCTTGCACGGCGCCATCGCCGCAGTACGCAGCAGCTTAGGGACACGGACCCAGGGGCCCCATAGTCGCGCAGCCCAAGGGTCCGTAGGACAGAAACGCGCGCGCCGTGAAACCGCTAGCATCGCCTTCGCGTCGACAAGAACGCGTTTGCCTATTCACTGGAGTTTTTCGAATGAAGCTGTACTACTCGCCGGGCGCCTGCTCGCTGTCGCCCCATATCGCGCTGCGCGAAGCCGGCCTGGCCTTCGAGCCCGTGCTCGCGAGCACCAAGAGCCACAAGCTGCAGGACGGCACCGACTACTACGGCATCAATCCGCTGGGCTACGTGCCGATGCTGGAGCTCGACGACGGCACGCGCCTGCGCGAAGGCCCGGCCATCCTGCAGTACATCGCCGACCTGGCACCGACCAAGAACCTGGCACCGGCCAATGGCACGATGCCGCGCTACCGGCTGCAGGAATGGCTGACCTTCATCGGCACGGAGATCCACAAGAGCTTCTCGCCGCTGTTCAACCCGGGCATGCCGGACGAAGGCAAGAACATCTCCAAGACCAAGCTGCGCTCGCGCTATGAATGGCTCGACGGCCAGCTCGCCGACAAGGAGTTCCTCATGGGCGAGCACTTCAGCGTCGCCGATGGCTACCTGTTCACCGTCACGAACTGGGCCAAGCCGACCGGCGTCGACCTGTCGGGACTGGAGAACCTGAACGCCTGGCATGCGCGGATCGCGGCGCGTCCGGCGGTCCAGGACGCCCTGAAGGCCGAAGGCCTCACGAAGTAGGCGCACCGGGTCGCTGGCGCCAGGCCAGCAGCGCCCCGGCCCACAGCGTGAGGGCCGAGGCGACCAGGCCACCCGCCAGGCCGCCCCGGCCGTCGGAGATCCATCCGGTCACGGTGGGCCCGACGATCTGGCCCAGCGCGAAGACGATCGTGAAGGCGCTGATGCCGGCCGCCCATTGGGACGCCGGCAGGTTGTGCCGCACCAGCGCCGTGGTCGAGGCCACCACCGACAAGAAGACCGCGCCGAACATCAGGCCCGAGGCCATCGTCACCGGCCACGCGGGACTCAGCACCGGCAGCAGGGTCGCCACCCCCAGCAGCCCATTCAACAGCGCCTGCGGACCACCGCCGCGGTAGCGGTCCAGCAGCCCGGCCCACAGCCGGGAAGAGGCGACGCAGGCGACGCCCAGCAGGGCATAGAACAAGGTGACGTCGCCCGGGCTCGCGCCTTGCTCGCGCAGCAGCGCGATGACGAAGGTCATGTAGCCGATGTAACCGGCGCCGAACAGCGCATAGCCGGACAGGGCCCAGCCGAAGCGCCGCAGCGGCCAGTCGGTCGAAGTGGCGGTGGCCGGGCCGCGTGCCGGCGCTGCGGCGGCAGCGCCCTCCCCCGGCATCGCGCGCACGGCGATCGCCAGCACCGCGGTGGCGGCGACGCTCGCCAGCGCCAGCGCCCACCAGGCCCAGGCCCAGCCTTGCGGCACGCCGGCCGCGGCCTGCAGCACCGCCGGCACCAGCAACGCCGATAGCGTGATGCCGAAGCCGGTCCCGCCGTAATACAGCCCCAGGAGGAAGCCCGAGCGCGAAGCCTGGGAGGCGCCGAGGCGTGCCGCCAGCAGGCCGCCGGACACGAACACCCAGGCACTCGCCACGCCCGCCAGCAGCCGTTGCAGCAGCAGCGCCGGGGCCGAACTGAAGAAGCCGCTGGCCGCCATGAACACACTGGCTGCGACCGCGCCGCCGACCAGCAGCCGCACGGCGCCGAAGCGGCGCATCAGGGCCGGCGTCAGCATGGCGCCGAACAGGTAGCCGGCGGCGTTGGCGGTGTTCATGCCGCCAGCCAGCGCATAGCTCCAGCCGAGATCGGCGCGCATTGGCGGCAGCAGCAGGCCGTACGAGAAGCGGGTGATGCCGAGCGAGACGGCCGCCCCCAGCGACAGGGCCAGTGCGAGACGAAGGGCTTGGGCGGGCGTGGGCGAGGCGGAGGACGAGTGCATGGGCCGCGCCCATTCTGCTGCAGCGCCTAGCAGCAAACCGACAACCCCGTGACAGCAGGGTTGCGATCCGGGGTTTACCCTTGCGCCGTCTTCCTTCTTTCAGCAACAACAGGCGTTCTCTCCATGTCCTCTCTCTTCGATCCCGTCCAGGCCGGCGATCTGGCGCTCGCCAATCGCATCGTGATGGCGCCGCTGACGCGCAACCGCGCGCCCAACGCCGTGCCGCGCGACATCACGGCCACCTACTACGCGCAGCGCGCCTCCGCCGGCCTGCTGATCACCGAGGCCACGGCGATCAGCCAGCAGGGCCAGGGCTACGCCGACGTGCCCGGCCTCTACGGCAGCGAGCAACTGGACGCCTGGAAGCGCGTGACCGACGCGGTGCACGCCGAAGGCGGCAAGATCGTGGTCCAGCTGTGGCACGTCGGCCGCGTCTCGCACACCGAACTGCAGCCCGACAACGGCAAGCCGGTGGCGCCCTCGGCGATCACCGCCAAGACCAAGACCGTGCTGATCAAGGACGGCGTGCCGACTTTCGTCGAGACCTCCGAACCCCGCGCGCTCGATGCCGCGGAACTGCCCGGCATCGTCCACGCCTACGCCGTCGCGGCGCGCAACGCGGTCGAAACGGCCGGCTTCGACGGCGTCGAGATCCATGGCGCCAACGGCTACCTGCTCGACCAGTTCCTGAAGACCGGCAGCAACAAGCGCACGGACGACTACGGCGGCAGCATCCCGAACCGTGCCCGCCTGCTGCTGGAGGCGACCCGCGCAGTGGTCGACGCCGTCGGCGGCGGCCGCACCGGCATCCGGCTGTCGCCGGTCACGCCTGCCAACGACGCCCACGACGCCGACCCGCAGCCGCTGTTCGACTACGTGATCCGGCAACTGGCGCCGCTCGGCCTGGCCTACATCCACGTGATCGAAGGCGCCACCGGCGGACCGCGCGAGCTGGACGACCGGCCCTTCGACTACGAAGCCCTCAAGGCCGCCTACCGCCAGGCCGGCGGCAAGGGCGCCTGGATGGTCAACAACGGCTACGACAAGCCGCTGGCCGAAGAGGCGCTGAAGGAAGGCGACGACCTGGTCGCCTTCGGCCGGCCCTTCATCTCGAACCCGGACCTGGTGCGCCGCCTGCGCGAAGGCGCGCCGCTGAACCCGTGGGACAAGAACACCTTCTACGGCGGCGGCGAGGCCGGCTACATCGACTATCCGGCGCTGGCCTGAGCGTCGGGGGCGAAGGTCACGCTGACGCGCAATCCGCCCGCCGCCGAGGCCGGCGCGAAACGCAGCTCGGCACCGAGCAGCGTCGCGTAGCGGGCCACGATCGCCAGGCCCAGCCCAGCGCCCTGCCCGAGCTTCTGCCCTGCGGGCCCCTGCGCCCAGCGCTGCAGCAGGCCCGGCTGGGCGTCGGGCGCGATGCCCGGGCCATCGTCGACCACGCTCAGCGTCAGGCCGGCAAGTTCCACGGTGATGGTGCGGCCGCCGTAGCGCAGCGCGTTGTCGATCAGGTTGTCGAGAATGCCCTCGATCAGCGCCGCATTGCCCTGCACCAGGATCTCATCCTCCAGCCCGGAGCCGCCGAGATCCACGCCCTGCCGGTCGGCGCGTGCCAGGTGCCGCAGCACGGCCTGCTGCGCCAGCTGGTCCAGGCGCAGGGGCTCTCGCTGCAGGCGGGTGCGCGCCTCGTCGGCCAGCGCCAGGCCCAGCAGCTGGTCGACCAGCCGGCTGGCGCGCGCCTGGCTCATGGCGATCTGCTGCAGCTGCTCGCGCCAGACGGCCGGGTCCTGCTGCGACAAGCCGTAGTCGGCCAGCGCGCGGATGCCGGCCAGCGGCGTGCGCAGTTCGTGCGCCACGTTGCCGGCGAACTCGCGCTGCGCCGCGGCGCTCTGGGCCAGCCGCTGGAGCAGCGCATTGAGGGTGTCGCCGAGCTGCTCGAGCTCGCGCGAGCTGCGTGCCACCGGCACCGGGGCGAGGTCCTGGGCGTCGCGTGTCTCCAGTGTCCGGCGCAGCTCTCCGAGCGGATGCAACTCGCGGCGGATGCCACGCCAGAGCCAGCCCGCCAGCAAGGCCAGCAGCACCAGCTGCGGCGCCAGCGAGTACGCCAGCAGCTGCTCCACCAGCAGCACCCGCGCCCGCGTGGTCTGGGCAACGACCACCCGATAGGCCAGCGGCGTGCCCTGGTTCAGCGCCACCGCCCGCAGCGTGTGGCCCTGGTGCTCGATGCGCGAGAAGCGGTGGTGCGCGCCCTCTTCGGGCATCGGCACCTCGAGGCCGGGATCGCCGGCGAGCAGCGAGCCGTCGGGCCGCCGCACCGCGAAGAAGACGGTTTCGGCCGGGTCGTACAGCAGGGCTTCGATCTCGCGCGGCGACAGCAGGATCTCGACGCCCCGCTCGCTGGCCCGCACGTTGGCCGACACCGTATGGGCATCGTCGATCATCGCGCGATCGAAGGCCTGCTCGGTGAAGTAGCTGGCCACCACCACCGCCACCGCGGTCCCCAGCAGCCATGTCAGGCCCAGCGGCAGCAGCACCCGTCGCAGGACCCGCGCGGTCAGCGACGGCGCCGCCGCCGCGCCGGAACTCACGGCTCGGCTTCCATCAGGTAGCCGATGCCGCGCAGCGTCCGGATCGCGGCACCGCTGCCGGCCAGCTTCTTGCGCAGTCGCGAGATGAAGGCCTCGAGCGCGTTGTCGCCGAGGGACTCGTCGAAGGTCGACAGCTTGTCGGACAGCTCACGCTTGTTGACCGTTCGGCCGGGCGGACTCATCAGCTCCCAGAGCACCTCGAACTCGCGCGCCGGCAGGTCCATCGGCACGCCGCCGACGGCGAAGCGGCGGGCCCGCCGATCGAGCCGCAACTGGCCGAGCAAGGCGACGTCCTCGGTGCCCTGGGCCCGGCGCACCAGCGCCCGCAGCCGGGCTTCGACTTCGGCCAGGTCGAAGGGCTTGCCGAGGTAGTCGTCGGCGCCGGCGTCGAGGCCGGCGATGCGTTCCTCGGTACGGTCGCGCGCGGTCAGTACCAGCACCGGCGTGCGGTCGCCGCGGGCGCGCGCATGGCGCAGCGCGATCAGTCCGCTGGCAAGACCGCTGGTGGGGCTGGCGGTGGCCGGCAGGTTCAGGTCGAGCAGCACGGCGTCGAAGGACTGCACCCGCCACAGGTGGTCGGCGTCCTCGACATTGGCCGCCACGTCGACGCGATGGCCCGCGTCCCCCAGGCTGCGCAGCATCACGTCGCGCAGCACCGCATCGTCTTCGACCAGAAGGATTCGCATGGGATGGGATGAAGAAAGAAAACCCGCTGTTTGTACCGCACGAAGCGCCCCCTTGCTGGACATTGACATGGGGGCAAGGTTCAAACTCGGTGCTCATCCAACAGAAGGAGCAAGCACGATGAGCCAGAAATTCCAGGTCTCGGGCATGAGTTGCGGCCACTGCGCCGGCGTGGTGCAGAACGCCGTGCAGACCATCGATCCCCGCGCGCAGGTGACGGTGGACCTCGAAACCGGCCACGTCGACGTGGTCAGCGAGCATCCGCGGCAGGACATCATCGTTGCGATCGAGAACGCGGGCTACCAGGCCAAGTAGGCGCCGGGCGGCGGGGCCGGCGCCCGCTACCATCCGGCCATGCCATTCAACCCGCGGATCCTGATCGCCGAAGACGAATCCGGCATCGCCGACACCCTGCAGTACGTGCTGCGCACCGACGGCTTCGTGCCGGTCTGGTGCGCCACCGCCGAGCAGGCGATCGCCCAGTTCTCGGCCGAACCGCCGGCGCTCGCGATCCTCGATGTCGGACTGCCCGACATGAACGGCTTCGAGCTCTTCAAGCGCCTGCAGGCGCTGCCCGGGGGGGCGCAGGTGCCGATGCTGTTCCTGACCGCGCGCAGCGACGAGATCGACCGCGTGGTCGGCCTCGAGCTCGGGGCCGACGACTACATCGCGAAGCCCTTCTCGCCGCGCGAACTGGTGGCGCGCGTGCGCACCATCCTGCGCCGCAGCGGCCGCGGCGCCCAGGCCGCGCCACCGTCCCCGGCGGCGCCCCCTGCCCCGGCGCCAGCACCGGCGGCTCCGGCGGCACCGGCCGGCCCGTTCGCGCTCGACCCGGAGCGCATGCAGATCCGCTACTACGGCCGGCTGCTCGAACTCTCGCGCTACGAGTACGGCCTGCTGCGGCTGCTGGTGCAGCGGCCCGGCCGCGTCTACACGCGCGACGACCTGCTGCGGCTGGTCTGGGACGAAGCCAGCGACAGCTTCGACCGCACGGTGGATGCGCACGTCAAGACGCTGCGCGCCAAGCTCAGGGCGATCGCGCCCGAGGTCGACCCGATCCGCACGCTGCGCGGCACCGGCTACGCGCTGAACGAAGACCTGCCTTCCACTCCATGAGTACCAGGCCGGCGCCGGGCCGCTCCCAAGGCGGCCTGCGGCCCCCTCGGGGGGCAGCGACCCACACGCAGTGGGGGAGCGTGGGGGCCATGCCATGACGAGTCGAACCCGCATCTTCCTCGGCATCCTGCTGATCTACACGGCCGGCATCGCCTTCCTGCTCTACCGCGTGGTGATCGACATCGACCCGCGCTATCGCGAGTCGGCCGAGGAGTCGCTGGTCGAGGCCTCGCAGCTGATGGCCAGCCTGGTCGAGCAGGACGTGATCGCCGGCGCGATCAACACCGCGCGGCTCGAGCCGCTGTTCCGCTCGGTCTACGCGCGCCAGTTCTCGGCCCAGATCTACAACCTGCACAAGCGCCATGTCGAGCTGCGCATGTACGTCACCGACCGCAGCGGGCGCGTGATCTTCGATTCGCAGGGCCGCAACCTGGGGGCCGACTTCTCGCAATGGAGCGACGTCAGGCGCTCGCTGGCCGGCACCTACGGCGCGCGCACCACGCGCGACATCGCCGGTGATCCGCTGAGCTCCGTGATGTACGTGGGCGCGCCGGTGCGCTGGGGCAACGAGATCGTCGGCGTGGTCAGCGTGGGCAAGCCGGTGCAGAGCTTCGGCCAGTTCGTCGAGGACGCCCGCGCCCGCACGCTGTGGGTCGGCGGCTTCTCGGCGCTGGCCTTGCTGGTGGGCGCGATCATCGTCTCGATCTGGCTGGTGCGGCCCTTCGGCCTGATCTCGGACTACCTGGGCTGGCTGCGCACGCAGCGCAGCCCGAGCCTCGGACGCATGCTGCGCCGCGCGGCCGACACGCTGCGCCGCGGCGTCGCGGAAATGCGCGACGCCTTCACCGGCCGCAACTACATCGCCGACTACGTGCAGACCTTCACGCACGAGATCAAGAGCCCGCTGTCGGCGATCCGCGGCGCCGCCGAGCTGATCCAGGAGCCCTCCATGCCGCAGGCCGAGCGCGAGCGCTTCCTCGGCAACATCGCGCACGAGACCCAGCGCATCCAGGAGATCGTCGACCGCATGATGGAGCTCACCGCGCTCGAGACCCGGCGCGCGCTGGACCGCAGCGAACCGGTGGCGCTCGGCCCGCTGCTGCGCGAGGTGGCCGCCAGCGCCCAGGCCGCGGCAGCGCGGCGCGATGTGCGGGTGCAGGTGGCGATCCACACCGAGGCGCGCGTCGAGGGCGATCCGTTCCTGCTGCGCCGCGCGATCAGCAACCTGCTGGACAACGCGATCGATTTTTCGCCCGCCGGCGCCGAGGTGCTGCTGGCGCTGGAAGCCGGCTCGCGCCGAGCCGTCGTCAGCGTGCGCGACCGCGGCCCCGGCATCCCGGACTACGCGCAGGACAAGGTGTTCGAGAAGTTCTATTCGCTCGCGCGGCCGCACAGCCAGAAGAAGAGCACCGGCCTCGGCCTGGCCTTCGTGAAGGAGATCGCGACCCTGCACCGCGGCCGGGTCGAGCTCGCCAATGCGCCGCGCGGCGGCGCGCTGGCCACGCTCACGCTGCCGCTGCTGTCACATCACTGACCGGTCAGCTCGCCGTAGGCCTTGCGGGTCTCGGGGCTCACCGCGTCGAGCACCTGCTCGTACGAGGTCTTGTGGCGCGCCAGCAGCCGCGCCGAGGCCACGGTCTTCGACTTGCAGTACCAGTGGCAGCTGTGCTGCATCAGGAACAGCTCGGCCGACATCATGAAGGCCTTGGCCTTCGGCGGCCGCTGCCGTTCGTTGCGCATCACGCCGGCGATGCCGCGGGCATGGATCGCGAAGGCCTGGCGCAGGTCGAAGCTCGCGCCCGGCAGCAATTGCTGCGCGAACGGCAGCGCCAGCGGCAGCTTGCTGACCCTTGCCTCCTGCTCGCCCACCTGCGCGAACTCGGCGGCGAAGCTGTCGAACTGGCCCGACAGTTTTTCTTCGGTGGTGTCGAGCAGGCGCCAGATCTGTTCGCGGCGCTCGGGATCATCCTCGCCGAGGCAGCGCAGGTAGCCCTCGGTGAGGTTCTCCATGAGCTTCTCGATCTGGAAGTGGCCGAGGTGGCTGCCCAGCAGCGCGATGCGGCGGCGCTGCTGCTGGGCGTTGACGAAGTAGGCGCCGATGACGATCAGCGTCACCAGGGTGAAGGTTTCCATGAAGCGGTCGCGAGAGCGTTGAGCAGCAGCGAGTGTAGAGACCCCGCGCTCGCGCCGCTGCGCCGCTAGCGGAAGAAATCGAGGATCCGGTTGCGCTGCTCTGCCGCCACCGGCGGGCTCACCGGCACGCCGGCCAGGTCTTCGGCCGGCAGCGGCGCGAGACTGGCGTCCAGGCCCAGGCTGGCCACGCCGCGGCCCGGCGCGTAGTCGTCGAAGTACCACTCGCCGTCGACCTGGACCACGCCTTCGGGCGCCTTCAGCGCCGCCACCGGCACGCCCTTGAGCGTGGGCTGCATGTAGCCGGTCCAGATCGGCAGGCTCAGGCTGCCGCCGGTCTCGCCGCGCACGCCCAGTTGGCGCGGCGTGTCGTAGCCGACCCAGGCGATGCCGACGCGCGTCGGCTGGAAGCCGGCGAACCAGGTGTCGAAGGAATCGTTGGTGGTGCCGGTCTTGCCGTACAGGTCGTCGCGCCGGATCGCCTGCCAGGCGCGCGACGCGGTGCCGCCCTTCACCACGCTCTGCAGCAGCGAATCCATCAGGAAGGCATTGCGCTCGGGGATGGCGCGCCGGGCCTCGTCGAGCACCGGCGGCTCGGTCTCCATCAGCACCTTGCCGCGGGCGTCAGTGACCCGGGTCACGAGGTAGGGATTGACGCGGTAGCCGCCATTGGCGAACACCGCATAGCCGGCCGCCATCTGCAGCGGCGTCACCGAGCCGGCGCCCAGCGCCATCGGCAGGTTGGCCGGCTGCTTCTCGCGTTCGAAGCCGAAGCGCGTGACCCAGTCCTGCGCGTAGTCGGCACCGATCGACTGCATCACGCGCAGCGTGACCAGGTTCTTCGACTGCTGCAGCGCGCGGCGCAGCGTGATCGGGCCATCGTGGCCGCCGTCGTAGTTCTTGGGCTCCCAGGCGGTGCCGCCGGCGCCGGCCTCGAAGCTCAGCGGCGCATCGTTGACCACGGTGGCCGGCGTGAAGCCCTTCTCGAGCGCGGCCGAATAGATGAACGGCTTGAAGCTCGAGCCCGGCTGGCGCCAGGCCTGCGTCACATGGTTGAACTTGTTCTTGTCGAAGTCGAAGCCGCCGACCAGCGCCTGGATCGCGCCGCTGCGCGGATCGAGCGCCACGAACGCGCCCTCGACCTCGGGCAGCTGCGTGATCTCCCAGTTGTTCTTCGGCGTGCGCGCGACGCGAATGACGGCGCCCGGACGGATGCGGATGTTGCGCGGCGCCTTCTCCGCCAGGCCCGACTGGGCGGGCTTCAGGCCTTCGCCGCTGATCTGCAGCGTCTCGCCATTGGCGCGCACCGCAACGACTTCCTTCGCGCTGGCCTTCAGCACCACCGCGGCCACCAGGTCGCCGTTGTCCGGGTGCTCGGCCAGAGCGTCGTCGACCGCGTCGTCGAGCGCCTTCGGGTCCTCGGGCAGTTCGACGCTGGCCTCGGGGCCGCGGTAGGCCTGCCGCCGCTCGTAGTCCATGATGCCGCGGCGCAGCGACCGGTAGGCGGCCTGCTGCTCGGAGGCGATCAGCGAGGTCGTGACCTTGAGTCCGCTGGTGTAGATGCTGTCGCCGTACTGCGCATGCATCATCTGCCGCACGGTCTCGGCCACGTACTCGGCATGCAGGCGCGAGGGGTCGGCGGCGTCGCGCAGCTGCAGCGGCTCCCGGCGCGCCGCCTCGGCCTGCGCGGCGCTGATGAAGCCGGTCTCCTGCATGCGGTCGATCACGTAGAGCTGGCGCGCGCGGGCGCGGCGCGGGTTCGCCACCGGGTTGTTGGTGCCCGGCGCCTTCGGCAGGCCGGCCAGCATGGCGGCCTCGGCGATCGTGATCTGCTGCAGCGGCTTGCCGAAATAGGCCTCGGACGCGGCAGCGAAGCCATAGGCGCGGTTGCCCAGGTAGATCTGGTTCAGGTAGACCTCGAGGATCTGGTCCTTGCTCAACTGGCGCTCCATCCGCAGCGCCAGCAGGATCTCCCAGGTCTTGCGCTGCACGGTGCGCTCGGAGCTCAGGTAGACGTTGCGCGCCACCTGCATCGTGATGGTGGAGGCGCCCTGCTTGCGGCCGCCCTGCAGGCTGGCCAGCGCGGCGCGTGCGAAGCCCTTGTAGTCGACACCCCCGTGCTCGTAGAAGCGCGCGTCCTCGACCGCCAGCACCGCGTCCTTCATGACCTGCGGAATCTGCGCGAAGGGCGTCAGGTTGCGCCGCTCCTCGCCGAATTCGCCGATCAGCGCGCCGTCGGCCGAATAGACCCGCAGCGGCTGCTTGGGCTGGTAGTCCGACAGCGCGGAGAGCTCCGGCAGGCGCCGGTCGATGGTGGCCACCGCGATGCCGCCGGCGATCGCCAGCACCACCACGGTGCCGGCCGACAGGCCGGCGATCCAGGCGGCTGGGCGGCGCCAGGAAGGTGCTCGGGAAGGGGTTGCGGCGGGAGAGGTCATGGCACAGAGGGAGCAGGAACAGGCAGCGATGGTTCCCGATCCGGGCGATGACCGTGTGAAGTGCCGCTGGCCGGGACTTCACACGGACTTCACACAAGGCTGCGCGGTCCGCGCCGGACTTCAAAAAGCCTTCCAACTCCCTTCTCGGACGCTGTCGACAGTGGCTTCCGTGCAAGTTCGCACAACAAGAAGGAGAAGGAAGAACACATGGACACTCCCGCCACCCCCTGTCGCCCCGGCCGCCGGCTCTGGCTGGTCACCGTGGCGCTGGCAGCAGCGAGCTTTTTCGCGCTGAGCCTGCGCCCGCTGCATGCGCAGGAAGCGCCGGGACCGCGCGCCAAGACCGAGAGCCCCTATTTCTTCGTCAAGAGCGACGACCCGGAGCTCGACCGCCTGCCGCTCAAGGGCACCGAGGTCGACGTGAAGATCTCGGGCGTGATCGCCGACGTCACGGTCACGCAGACCTACCGCAACGAGGGCCAGCGGGCGATCGAGGCGCGCTATGTGTTCCCGGGCTCGACCCGCGCCGCGGTCGGCGCCCTCGACGTGCGGATCGGCGACCGCCTGGTGTCGGCGCAGATCCGCGAGAAGGCGCAGGCCCGCATCGACTACGACGCCGCGAAGAAGGAGGGCAAGACCGCCGCGCTGCTCGAGCAGCACCTGCCCAACGTGTTCCAGATGAACGTCGCCAACATCCTGCCGGGCGACGAGGTCCGGGTCGCGCTGCGCTACACCGAGCTGCTGGTGCCGCAGGGCGGCAGCTACCAGTTCGTCTATCCGACGGTGGTCGGCCCGCGCTACAACAGCCCGCAGTCGGAGAACGCGCAGGCCCGCTGGGCGGCGCAGCCGACGCTGCGGGCGGCGGTGGCGCCAGGCACTTCATTCAAGCTCAGGGTCGCCCTCGACGCGCCGATGCCGCTGCAGGAGGTGCGTTCGCAGAGCCATGCGATCGAGGTCGCGCGGCGCGACGGCGATGCCCATGCCGACGTCACGCTGGCGCGCAATGCCGGGCCGGCCGACAACCGCGACTTCGTGCTCGACTATCGGCTCGCGGGCGAGCGCATCCAGTCCGGCCTGATGCTCTACCAGGGCCAGGGCGATGGCGCCGAGAACTTCTTCCTGGCGATGGTCGAGCCGCCGAAGTCGGTGGCCGCCAACAGCATCACCTCGCGCGACTACATCTTCGTGGTCGACATCTCGGGCTCGATGCACGGCTTTCCGCTCGACACCGCGAAGGCCATGCTGGAGCGGCTGATCGGCGGCCTGCGGCCCAGCGACACCTTCAACGTGCTGCTGTTCTCGGGCAGCAACCGCATGCTGTCGCCGCGCTCGGTGCCGGCCACGCGCGCAAACATCGCACAGGCGCTGGCGACGATCCAGAACTACAGCGGCGGCGGCAGCACCGAGCTGATCCCGGCCCTCAAGCGCGCCTATGCCGAGCCGAAGGCCGAAGGCGTCTCGCGCACGCTGGTGGTGGTCAGCGACGGCTACGTCACGGTCGAGCGCGAGGCCTTCGAACTGGTGCGCCGCAACCTCGGCCAGGCCAACCTGTTCGCCTTCGGCATCGGCTCCTCGGTCAACCGGCACCTGATCGAAGGCCTGGCCCGCGCCGGCATGGGCGAGCCCTTCGTGATCACCGATCCGATCCAGGCACCCGAGCAGGCGGCGCGTTTCAAGCGGCTGATCGAGTCGCCCGTGCTGACCCAGGTGAAGGCGCGCTTCGACGGCCTCGACGTCTACGACCTCGAGCCCTCGGTGCTGCCCGACGTGCTCGGCGAACGGCCGGTGATCCTGTTCGGCAAGTGGCGTGGCGAAGCTCGGGGCCGCCTCGTGATCGAAGGCCGCGGCGCCGAAGGCCCGTACCGGCAGGAACTCAAGGTCGACCCGCAGGCGCGCCGGGACGCGGCCGCGCTGCGCAGCCTCTGGGCCCGGCACCGCATCGCCAGCCTGTCCGACCAGGAAGCGCTCGACGGCGGCGACGCCCAGCGCCAGCGCATCACCGAGCTGGGCCTGCGCTACAGCCTGCTCACGCAATACACCAGCTTCATCGCCATCGACCGCGTGGTGCGCAACCCGGCGCCGCAGAACGCCGCCGGCGTCGACCAGCCCCTGCCGCTGCCCCAGGGCGTCGGCGAGACCGCGCTCGGCGCCGAAGTGCCGAGCACGCCCGAGCCCGAGACCCTGGGCGCCGTCGCGCTGCTGCTCTCGATGCTGGCGATGCTCAGGCGCCGCGCGCGCCGCAACGACCAGCGCCGGTTGACCTCGTGAGACGATGAACATGACCCTCGACTCCCTGGCCACCCGCCACCCCCGCCTCTTCGAGGCCGGCATCCGCCTCGACCGCGCCCCGGCCCTGGCCTGGCTCGCGCTGCAGGCCGCCGCACTGGCACCGACCTGGCTCTGGATGGCCCGGCGGATGCTCGACCGCTCGGACGATCCGCTCGGCCTGCTGGCGCTCGCCGCGCTGGCCTGGCTGGTGATCTCGCTGCGCAGCGAACTGCGCGCCGCACCGCGCCTGGGTTGGCTGGCGCTGGCCGCCGCGGCGACCCTCGCGGCCACGCTGGCCCGCACCGGCGTCGGCCCGCTGCCCGCGCTGCCGCCCCTGGCCGCGGCGCTGGTGGCCATGCTGGCGCTGGCCTGCGCGCTGCTGGCCTTCCTGCCGCGCCAGGTGGCCGCCTGGCCGGTCGCCGGCCTCGCGGTGCTGGCGCTGCCGCTGCTGTCCTCGCTGCAGTTCTATGCCGGCTACCCGCTTCGCGTGGTCACGGCCGAAGCCAGCCGCTGGCTGCTGGCCCCGGGCTTCGAGGTTGCGCGCGAAGGCAGCAGCCTGTGGATCGATGGCCGGCAGGTGATCGTCGATGCGCCCTGCTCGGGCGTGCAGATGGTCTGGCTGGGCTACTTCACGGCCTGCGTGGTCGCGCTCTGGGCCCGACGCGACGACCGCAGCTTCCTCGCCCGGCTGCCGGTGGTCGGCGTGCTGGTGCTGATCGGCAATATCGTTCGCAACAGCATCCTGGTGGCCCTCGAAGCCGCCGGTCATGCGCCGGCGCCCTGGCTGCACGAGGCCTTCGGCCTCGCGCTGCTCGCCGCCGTCTGCGGCGGCATCGCGTGCGTCATGAACCAGACAAACAAGGAATCGCGCCATGGCCATCGCGCTGCTTGACCGCTGCTTCGCCAACCGCTTCGTGCACCGCATGCTGCACAAGGCGCTGTTCGCGCTCGCCATGCTGCTGTGCCTGGCCTGGTCGGGCAGCGCTGCGCTGCATCCCCCGCCGCCGGCCACTGTTGCCAGTGCCGCCCACGAATGGCCCAGCGAGTGGGACGGCGCGCCGCTCAGGCCGCTGGCGATGAGCGAGGTCGAAGGCCGTTTCGCCGAGCGCTTCCCGGGCGCCATCGCCCGCCTGACCGACGGCGAGCAGGTGCTGGTGATGCGCCAGGTGAACGCGCCCACGCGCATGCTGCATCCGGCCGCCGACTGCTATCGCGCGCTGGGCTACGGCATCGCCCAGGCGCGCCTGGAGCGCGATCTGCACGAGCGACTGTGGCGTTGTTTCGTCGCCGAGCGCGCCTCGATGCAAAAAATCCGGGTCTGCGAGCGCATCGTCGACGCCCGGGGCGACGCTTTCACCGACACTTCAGCCTGGTACTGGGCGGCCGCCAGCGGCCGCTCGAACGGGCCCTGGCAAGCCGTGACCCTGGCAAGACCGATGAAGTGAGAGTGATTTGCTGAAGAAAGCACTGGTTTATCTGCTTTTCGCGACCCTGGCGCTGGTATTGACTGCGGCGGTCGCGGTGTACTTGATCGTGAAGCTGGCGCTGGCGCCCGGCCGCGACGAATGGCCGGCCCGCATCCAGGCCGGGCCGGTGGCGATCGACGTCGGCGTGCCGACCGCGATCCGGCTGGCGACGTCCTCCTGGTTCGCTCCCTGGCTCGCGGGGCGCACGCTGGACACGGCCCACGGTCCGGTGCAGTTCGGCTGGAATGCCGCCACCGAGACCCTCGACATCCGCTGCGCGCCCTGCAGCGCGACGGTGCCGGCGCTCGGCAAGGCGCCGATCCGGCTCGACAGCCTGCGCGCCACGGTGCGCCGCGACGCCGGCGTGCTGAGCGGCATCCTTGAAGCCTCGCCACCGGCGCGGCCGATGCCGGTGGCCGGCCGCAGCGACGACGGCATCCTGCGCGGCCGCTGGACCGGCCGGCTGTCGCAGCAGGCGCTGCACATCGACATCCACGTGCCCGAGACGCCCATCGCCCGCTGGTACGGGGCGCTGGCGCCCGAGCTGGCGGAACTGCAGCGCGCCCGCATCAGCGGCACGCTGGCCCTGAACGCCCAGGTGGCACTGCCCGCCGGCACCTTTGCGCTGCAGCCGCGGATCGCCGAATTCACGGTCGACGGGCTCGGCACGGAGACCCTCGCCAACGCGCGCACCAGCTGCGGCGCACCGAGCCGCCTCGGCAGCGAGAGCTGGCTGGCGCGGGCCGTGATCGCCGCCGAAGACCAGCGCTTCTTCAGCCATCCGGGCTACGACATGGCCGAACTGAGCGCTTCGCTCGAAATCAACCAGAAGGCGTCGAAGGCCGAGCGGGGCGGCAGCACGCTGAGCCAGCAGCTCGCCAAGATGTTGGTCACCGGTGCCGAGCAGAGCGCCGACCGCAAGCTGCGCGAACTGCTCTACGCGGTCGAGATGGAGCAGACGCTCGGCAAGGCGCGGATCCTGCAGCTCTACCTGGACAACGCGCCCTGGGGCGCCCAGATTTGTGGCGCCGAAGCGGCGGCACGCACCTATTTCAAGCGCGGCGCCCGCAACCTGGAGCCGGCGCAGGCGGTCTGGCTGGCCGCCATGCTGAACAACCCCGCGGCAGCGGTGCGCAAGTGGCAGCAGGACGGAAACATCAACCTCGAGCGGGCCAAGTGGGTTGCCGAAGGCGTGCGCGGCATCAGCAAGCCGCAGCGCGACGCCCTGCTGCGCAACGTCGCGGCAGCGCACTTCGCACCACCTTGACGCAGGCAGAGGTACGCACCATCGCGGCGCGCCCGGGTGCCGCGCGCCGGCCCGGCCGCTGGCACATGTCTTGCGATGGCATCCCCAATGGATGCTGTCACCGCCCCCCCGCCCGCAGCCGTTGAAATCGTCGCGCTGAGCAAGCGCTACGCCGCCGGCACGCCCCCGGCCGTCGACCAGATCGACCTGCGCATCGCCAGCGGCAGCTACTGCTGCCTGCTCGGGCCCTCGGGCTGCGGCAAGAGCACCACGCTGCGCATGGTCGCCGGCCACGAATCGGCCTCCGGCGGCGACATACTGCTCGACAACCGCAACATCACGAACCTGCCGGCAGCCGCCCGCGGCACCGCGATGATGTTCCAGAGCTTCGCCCTGTTCCCGCACCTGTCGGCGCTCGACAACGTCGCCTTCAGCCTCAAGATGAAGGGGATCTCGAAGAGCGAGCGGCACAAGCGCGCCGGCAACCTGCTCGAGCGGGTGGCGATGGGCCACCTGGCCGAACGCAAGCCCGGCGAGCTGTCGGGCGGCCAGCAGCAGCGGGTGGCGCTGGCGCGCGCGCTGATCACCGAGCCGCGCGTGCTGCTGCTCGACGAGCCGCTGTCGGCGCTCGACCCCTTCCTGCGCATCCAGATGCGCGCCGAGCTGCGGCGCTGGCAGAAGGAGCTCGGCCTGACCTTCATCCATGTCACGCACTCGCAGGAGGAAGCGATGGCGCTGGCCGACACCATGGTGGTGATGAACAACGGCCTGATCGAGCAGGTCGGCTCGCCGCACCAGGTCTACAACCACCCGGCCAGCGAGTTCGTGGCCCGCTTCATGGGCGGCCACAACGTCTTCGCGCTGAACGACGGGCTGGTCGCGGTGCGCAACGACCACACGCGGATCTCGCCGGCCACCGGCGCGGCCGGCGAGCCGGGCATCCCGGCCCATGTCACCGATGTCGAATACCAAGGCACCTACGTGCTGCTCGGACTGCGCCTGACCGGCGTGCGCCCCGAGCGCAGCGGCATCTCGGTGCTGCTGTCCGAGAAGGACTTCGCGGTCCGCAGCTACGCCGTCGGCGAGAGCGTGCGCATCTCATGGGCCGAGTCGGACGCCCGGACGCTGGGCCCGGGCGCCACGCGACCCGCGGGGCGCAGCAACGGCGGCCCGCCCTCGCGCAATGCGCCGCTGGCGGCCTTGGCAGCGATGGCGGCCTGAAAGAGCCCCGAGCGCCTGTCCCGCAGCCGGTTCCCCTCCTCCTCCCCTTCTTCACCACCGCCTCCCAGGAGACCTCCCATGTCCAAAAAAATCGAAACCCCTTCCAACGGCCTGCAGCGCCGCACCCTGCTGCATGGCACGGCGGGCATCCTCGCGGCGGGCGTCTTCCCGGCCATCCACGCGCAGGAGAAGATCGTGCTGCGCTACCTCGGCACCGCGGTCAACCAGGACAAGGCGATCGCCGAGAAGTTCAAGGCCGACACCGGCATCGAGATCCAGTACGTGGCCGTCACCACCGACGACGTCACCAAGCGCGCCGTGACCGCGCCGAACAGCTTCGACCTGATCGACACCGAGTACTTCTCGCTGAAGAAGATCGTGCCCACCGGCAACCTCAAGGGCATCGACACCAAGCGCGTGAAGAACGCCGACAAGATCACCAGCGTCTTCACCAAGGGCGAAGTCGCGGGCAAGAAGATCGGCAACCAGGGCACGGCGCCGATCAAGGTGATCTTCCTCGAGGGCGAGAAGAGCAAGGTGTTCTCGAAGACGCCGACGCAGTTCATGTCGCTGATCCCGACCACCTACAACGCCGACACGCTGGGCATCCGGCCCGACCTCATCAAGCGGCCGATCGGCTCCTGGGCCGAGCTGCTGAACCCCGAGTTCAAGGGCAAGGCCGCGATCCTCAACATTCCGTCGATCGGCATCATGGACGCGGCGATGGTGGTCGAGGCCAAGGGCATCCACAAGTACGCCGACAAGGGCAACATGACCAAGGCCGAGATCGACCTGACGATCAAGACCCTGATCGAGGCCAAGAAGGCGGGGCAGTTCCGCGCCCTGTGGAAGGACTTCAACGAGTCGGTCAACCTGATGTCCTCGGGCGAGGTCGTGATCCAGTCGATGTGGTCGCCGGCCGTGACCGCGGTGCGCAGCAAGGGCATCGCCTGCACCTTCCAGCCGCTCAAGGAAGGCTACCGCGCCTGGGCCTCGGGCTTCGGCCTGCCGGCCACCCTGTCGGGAAGGAAGCTCGACGGCGCCTACGAATTCATCAACTGGTTCCTCGACGGCTGGGCCGGTGCCTACCTGAACCGCCAGGGCTACTACAGCGCCGTGCTGGAAACCGCCAAGGCCAAGATGGAAGCCTACGAGTGGGCCTACTGGATGGAAGGCAAGCCCGCCACGCAGGACATCAAGAGCCCGCAGGGCGACGTCATCGCCAAGGCCGGGGCGCTGCGCGACGGCGGCAGCTACGAGGAACGCATGGGCGGCATCGCCTGCTGGAACGCCGTGATGGACGAGAACGAATACATGGTCCGCAAGTGGAATGAATTCGTAGCCGCGTGATGTCCGACATCACGCGCGCAACGGCAACTGCCTCTTCACCCACCCGGACCCTCAAGGCCTGGTGGCAGGCGGCGCCGTTCGCGCTGGTGTTCCTCTTGTTCTTCCTGATCCCGCTGGCGCTGATCGCGATGGTCAGCCTGTGGGACTTCAACGAGTACGAACTGATCCCGGCGCTGTCGCCGCGCAACTACCTGAGCATCTTCGAAGGCTGCTCGCGCCTCACCGACAACGGTGACTTCTGCGTCACCTTGTCGACCTACCTCAGCACGCTCAAGTTCTGCCTGCTGGTCTGGGGCATCACGCTCCTGATCGGCTTTTCGGTGGCCTACTTCCTGGCCTTCCACGTGCGCTCGCCGGGCATGCAGACCCTGCTCTTCGTGCTGTGCACCGTGCCGTTCTGGACCTCCAACGTGATCCGCATGATCTCGTGGGTGCCGCTGCTGGGACGCAACGGGCTGGTGAACCAGGGGCTCATGGGCATGGGCCTGGTGGACTCGCCGGTCGAGTGGCTGCTGTTCTCGGACTTCTCGGTGGTGCTGGCCTTCGTGCATCTCTACACGATGTTCATGATCGTGCCGATCTTCAACTCGATGATGCGCATCGACCGCTCGCTGCTCGAAGCCGCCAACGACTCCGGCGCCTCGGGCTGGCAGACGCTGTGGAACGTGATCGTGCCGCTGTCGCGCACCGGCATCCTGATCGGCTCGATCTTCGTCATCACGATCGTGATGGGCGACTTCGTGACCATCGGCGTCATGGGCGGCCAGCAGATCGCCTCGGTGGGCAAGATCATCCAGGTCCAGACCTCCTACCTGCAGTTCCCGCTGGCAGCCGCCAACGCGATGATCCTGCTGGCGGTGGTGCTGATGATCATCTGGGGCCTCACGCGCCTGGTCGACATCCGGAAGGAGCTGTGAGTTGAGCCGCACGGCCGTTCCGAAGGCGAATACCGAAGCGCTGCTGCGCGGAGGTTTTCCATGAGCCAACGCATCGGCGAACAGCGCAGCCCGGGCTTCTGGCCCCTGGCCCTGGTCTTCGCGCTGTTCGTGATCTTCCTCTACGGCCCGATGATCACGATCTTCGTGCTGAGCTTCCAGGGCCCCGAGGGCGGGCTCACCTTTCCGCTGCGCGGCGTCTCGCTGCACTGGTTCCGCAAGCTCGCCGAGGGCCTGGGCACGGTCGACATCGGTGCCGCCTTCG
The DNA here is from genome assembly GCF_030316765.1 of Variovorax saccharolyticus. GTDB lineage: Bacteria > Pseudomonadota > Gammaproteobacteria > Burkholderiales > Burkholderiaceae_C > Variovorax > Variovorax saccharolyticus. The sequence continues at coordinate 61,555 of NZ_JASZYT010000011.1, read as the reverse complement.
GCCGTTCGCTGATGCTCGGCGCGGTGGTGATGGGCTTCACGGTGGTGCTGTCGGTGCTCGCGGGGCTGGCCTTCCGCAAGCGCCTGAAGGGCGGCAACGCCTTGTTCTTCGTCACGGTTGCGAGCCTGATCATGCCGTCGATCATCGTCTCGCTGGGCATCGGCCTGCAGTTCCGCCTGCTCGACACCGGCCTCAAGGGCGCACTCGGCGCGATCGGCGCCGAGGGCCTGCTCGAGAGCTACGGCACGGCGCTCGGCCTGCTCACCTCGGCCCTCGGCGCCCACCTGACCTGGACGCTGCCCTTCGGCCTCCTGATCATGTTCGCGGTGTTCAACCGCTTCAACCCCGCCTACGAAGAGGCCGCGCGCGACCTCGGCGCAACGCCCTGGCAGAGCTTCGTGCACGTGGTCCTGCCACTGATCGGACCGTCCGTGGTCGGCATCGGCATGTTCGGCTTCACGCTGAGCTGGGACGAGATCGCGCGCACTTCGCAGGCCATCGGCGATGTCAACACGCTGCCGCTCGAGCTGCAGGCGCTGACCTCGACCGTGACCACGCCATCGATCTACGCACTCGGCACGGTGACCACCATCGTGTCCTTCGCGGTGATGGCGCTCGCGCTCGGCTCGGCCGCGCTGTTGCGGCGGCGTTCCACGCGCAAGAGTTGATGGCTGCCAGGCTGCTCGTCGTCAACCCGAACACCTCGTCGTCGGTGAGCGGGTTGCTGCAGCAGCATCTGCAGCGGCAGCTGGCCGGCGCCCTGGAGGTCCACACGGTGACGGCCCGCTTCGGCGCGCCCTACATCGCCAGCGAAGCCACCTACGCGGTGGCGCAGCACGCGGTGCTCGACGCCTGGGCGACCGCGCACGCGCACGGCGAGCGGCCCGACGCGGTGCTGATCGGCTGCTTCGGCGACCCGGGGCTGTTCGCCCTGCGCGACGGCGCCGGCGTGCCGGTCGGCGGCCTGGCGGAGGCCGCCTTCGCGGCGGCGGCACGGCACGGGCGCTTCGCCATCGTGACCGGCGGCGAACGCTGGCGACCGATGCTCGAGCGCCTGGCCTCCTCGCTCGGCTTCTCGGCCGCGCTGGCCGGCATCCACACCGTGGCGCCGAGCGGCGCCCAGCTGGCGCAGGACCCGGTCGGCGCCCGCGGCCTGCTGGCAGAGGCCTGCCGCGAGGCGGCGGTGCGCTTCCAGGCGCAGGCCGTGATCCTCGGCGGCGCCGCCCTCGCCGGCATGGCGATCGACATCGCGGCCTCGGTGCCGGTGCCGCTGATCGACAGCGTGAGCGCGGGTGGCGAGTGGGCGCTGGCCGCCATCCGCAGCGGCCTGTCCGCTGCGGCGGCCCCGGGCTTCGGCGTCGCCTGGCAAAGCGTGTCCTGGGAGCTCGAGTCGCTCGGCTGACCGGCGAGCTCCGCGCGGCGCCACAGCCCCACCGTCAGCGCGGTCGGCCTGACCGTGCCACCATGCCGCCATGAGCCACCCCTCCCAAGCCCATCCGTCCCACGCGGTCGAGCCGCTCGCGCTCTCCCAGCCGCGCGGCATCGACCAGATCGTGGCCGGCGTCTCGACCAGCGACGGCGACGGCGTCAAGCTCACGCGCGTGCTGCAACAACCGCTGCAGCAACGGCTCGACCCCTACCTGATGCTCGATGCCTTCGGCAGCGACAACCCGGGCGACTACATCGGCGGCTTTCCGAGCCACCCGCATCGCGGCTTCGAAACCGTGACCTACATGATCTCGGGCCGCATGCGGCACCGCGACAGCGCCGGCCACGAGGGCCTGCTGTCGAACGGCGGCGTGCAATGGATGACCGCCGGCCGAGGGCTGGTGCACAGCGAGCTGCCCGAGCAGGAAGAAGGCCTCATGGAAGGCTTCCAGCTGTGGCTCAACCTGCCTGCCAAGGACAAGATGCGCGAGCCCTGGTACCGCGACATCCAGAGCGCCGAGATTCCCGAGTTCACCACACCCGCCGGCGCGCACGTCCGCGTGATCGCCGGCGCCAGCCACGGCGTGCAGGGCGCGGTGCAGCGCGCCCACACCGAGCCGCTCTACCTCGACATCACGCTGCCGCCCGGCGTCGAGTTCGCGCAGCCGCTGCCGGACGACCGCAACGCGCTGGTCTACGTCTTCCGCGAATCGCTCTACATCGGCAGTGCCGAGATCCCGACCAAGCGCATGGCGATCCTGGCCAACGAAGCGGGCAGCGACGGCATCGTGCTGCGCGCGCCGGCTTCCAACCACAGCCCGGCACGCGCACTGCTGATCGCCGGCAGGCCGCTGCACGAACCGATCGCGCAGTACGGCCCGTTCGTCATGAACACCCGCGAGCAGGTCACGCAGGCGGTGCACGACTTCCAGAACGGCAAGCTGGGCTGATCGGGCGCGCCGGGCCGTTCATTCTTCTTTACCGGCGCTCACCCGGGCCTCACGATCGCGATACATCGCGGCGCCAGACTTCCTCTCACCTGCTGCCCATCGGCGGCGGGCTTCTTCGAAAGGAAGCACTCTCATGATCCCGTCTCGCAAAAGCCTTCTCTGGGCCGGCCTGCTCGCCTCGGCCACCTTCGCCTCGTCGGGTGCCTTCGCGCAGGCGCCGCTGACGGCGCCCCCGCCGGCCGCCGCCGCGGCCCAGCCCGGCGCCCAGGCGCCCGCCAAGCCGCAGCACCCGCGTGCGGACCGCGCCGAGCGCGCCGAGCGCATGCAGGCCCATCGCACGCAGCGCCTGGCCGCCCTCAAGGAAAAGCTCAAGCTCACGCCGGCCCAGGAAAGCGCCTGGAGCAGCTTCACCACCGCGCAGCAGCCGCCGGCCCGACCGGATGCGGCCCAGCGTGAAGCCCGACGGGCCGAATTCGCCAAGCTGACCACGCCGCAGCGTCTGGATCGCATGCAGGCGCGCCAGGCCGAGCGCAGCGCCATGTTCGCCAAGCGCGCCGATGCCACGCGCAGCTTCTACGCGGCGCTGACGCCGGAGCAGCAGAAGACCTTCGACGCCGAATCGATGGCGCGCTTCGGCCAGCGCGGTCATGGCGGACACGGCGGCCCTGGCGGTCACCACCACGGCGGCCAGCCCCCCGCCAGGAGTTGAGGCGCCCTGCAACAAAAAAGCCCCCGACGCCCAGGTGTCGGGGGCTTTTTCCATGAGGGCGCAGAGCCTACTGCGGCGTACCGGTCTTGTCGGTCGGGTTGGTCGGCACCTCCGGCCGCTCGCCCTTGGCACCGAAGCGCGGCTTCACCTTGCGCGCCGTCTGGCTGACCTCGGCGCGCGACATTTCGCCGCTCGGCTGCGGCATGGCGTTCGGCTGGTGGTTCACCGTGGTCGTCGCCTCGCCCTTGGGGACGTTGTTGTTGGCGTTGTTGCGGTTGTGGATGCGCGCTTCCGACTTGACCATGTCGCGCGACGCCGGATTGCTGCCGTCGGGCCGCTGGGTCGGGTTGCCTACGCCGGCCGGCGTCTTGGTGCTGGCCTGCCCGGCCACCGAGGGATCGGGCTGGGCGGGCATCGCGGTGGTGCCCTGGGCCGTGGCGAGGCCCGCCATGCCCATCAGGCCGGCGAGCAGGGCAGAGGTGGCGAGGATTCGTTGCTTCATGATGGCTCCTGTCTCTGGGTTCATTGAAAAAAGCGAGCCTTTGCCTCAAGCTCTGAATCCACCGTAGGAGGCCGGGAACGGCGTCGATGTGGGGTTCGGGCCGGGCTGCCTGTAGGAGCCGCACGCCCCTGTACGCAGGCCGGCGCATGAGGTGGCGCGTTCCTACAGCCAAGGCGTGCCGGCCGGCTTACAACCTTCTTCGTGAAGCCTTCCTCCCACTCGACCGCCATGGCCGCCCCGCCGACCTCGCTCAAGGTCATGACCGTGAACACCCACAAGGGCTTCACGGCGCTGAACCGCCGGTTCATCCTGCCGGAGCTGCGCGAGGCGGTGCGCACGGTGGGTGCCGACGTGGTGTTCCTGCAGGAAGTGCTGGGCACCCACTCGCGCCATTCGCGCAAGATCGACAACTGGCCGGAAGCGCCGCACTACGAATTCCTGGCCGACACCATGTGGCCCCAGTTCGCCTACGGCCGCAACGCGGTGTATCCCAGGGGGCACCATGGCAACGCGGTGCTGTCCAAGTTCCCGATCGTCCACTACCGAAACCACGACGTCTCGATCGTCGGCCCGGAGAAGCGGGGCCTGCTGCACTGCGTGCTGCGCCTGCCGGCGCGCACCATCGACGTCCACGTGATCTGCGCCCACCTGGGCCTCGCGGAGGCGCATCGCCTGCAGCAGCTCGAACTGCTGTGCCACATCGTGCGCGACGAAGTGCCCGCGGATGCGCCGCTGATCGTCGCCGGCGACTTCAACGACTGGCGCGGCCGCGCCCACGAGATCCTCGAGCAGGGCGCGGCGCTGCGCGAAGTCTTCGTGCAGGCCAACGGCAGTGCTGCGCGGACCTTTCCGTCGCGCTTCCCGATGTTGCCGCTGGATCGCATCTACGTGCGCAACGCAGGCGTGCATTCGCCGGTGGTGCTGCCGCGCAAGCCCTGGTCGCACCTTTCCGACCATGCGCCGCTGGTGGCGGAGATCTCGCTGTGAGCGGCTACACATCGGACAACGCGAACGGCGGCCGGCGCTGGACCGACGGCAACCGCGTCGAACTGCTCGAGAACGGCGAGCAGTTCTTCCCGCGCGTGTTCGACGCCATCCGCGAGGCCCGGCGCGAGGTCATCGTCGAGACCTTCATCCTGTTCGAGGACAAGGTCGGCGAGCAGCTGCATGCGGCACTGTGCGAGGCGGGCCGACGCGGCCTGAAGGTCGACCTCCTGATCGACGGCTTCGGTTCGCCCTCGCTGTCGCCCGAGTTCATCTCGGGACTGACCTCCGCCGGCGTCAAGGTGCGGGTGTTCGATCCCGGCAAGCGCTTCTTCGGCCAGCGGCTCAACGTGTTCCGGCGCATGCACCGCAAGATCGTGGTGGTCGACGGCGCACTCGCCTTCGTCGGCGGCATTAACTACTCGGCCGACCACCTGCTCGACTTCGGCCCCCAGGCCAAGCAGGACTTCGCGGTGGCGCTGACCGGGCCGATCGTCTCGGAGATCCACCGCTTCGTGCTGCATGCGATCGCGGTCAGCGGCGGCAAGGGCGCGAGCTGGTTCCGGCGCCGCATCAAGGAGGGCGCGAGCGAAGCCAACCCGCCGGCCGGCAGCGCACAGGTGCAGTTCGTGACCCGCGACAACCGGCGCCACACCAACGACATCGAACGCCACTACCTGGCCGCCATCCGCAGTGCCCGGCAACGCGTGGTGATCGCCAACGCCTACTTCTTCCCGGGCTACCGGCTGATCAAGGCCATGCGGCGGGCGGCACGGCGCGGCGTCGATGTGCGCCTGATCCTGCAGGGCGAGCCCGACATGCCGATCGTCAAGGTGGCGGCGAGCATGCTCTACCACCACCTGCTGCATGCCGGCGTGCGGATCTACGAATACTGCGAGCGCCCGCTGCACGGCAAGGTGGCGCTGGCGGACGACCAATGGAGCACCGTCGGCTCGAGCAACCTCGACCCGCTGAGCCTGTCGCTGAACCTCGAGGCCAACGTCATCGTGCGCGACAAGGCCTTCAACCAGACGCTGTGGGAGCGGCTCGACGCCCTGATGCAGCACAGCTGCAAGCGCATCGAGGCGTCCGACCTGAGCGAATGGAGCAGCTGGCGGCTGGTGCGCAGCTTCTTCATCTTTCACCTGCTGCGCTGGTATCCCTCGTGGGTCGGCTGGCTGCCGCGCCACGCGCCCAAGCTCGAGCCGCTCGACACGCCCAAACCCCAGGGCGGCGGCGCGACGCAAACGGACGCCGCGTGATGGCCCGCGCCACCGGCGGCTGGGCCCTGGCGAAGCGCGCGGCCGCATGGCTGTTCTTCGCACTGGTGCTGGTGCTGGTCGTGCGGCAGGCCCGCACGATCGACTGGAGCGAGGTGCTGGATTCGCTGCGCGCCATTCCGCTCCAGGCGCTGCTGGCGGCCGCCGCACTCGCCGCCGGCAGCCACCTGCTCTACAGCACCTTCGACCTGCTGGGCCGCCGCATGACCGGACACCGGCTCGGCAGCGCGGTCGTGATGCGCGTCACCTTCATCAGCTACGCCTTCAATCTCAATCTGGGCGCCCTGGTCGGCGGCGTCGCCTTCAGGTATCGCCTCTATTCGCGCCTGGGCCTGGACAACCTGACGATCACGCGCGTGCTCGGCTTCAGCATGCTGACCAACTGGCTCGGCTACCTAGTGCTCGCCGGTGCCGTCTTCTGCTTCTTCCCGATGCAGCTTCCACCCGACTGGAAGATGGACGGCGAGGGACTGCGCATCCTCGGCGCGGTGCTGCTGGCCGCGGGCGTCGCCTACCTCGGGCTGTGCGCGATCGCGCGCCAGCACACCTGGCAGATCCGCGGCCATGAACTGGACACGCCCTCGCTGCGCATGGCCTGGCTCCAGCTCGCGATGTCGATGCTCAACTGGTCGCTGATCGGCGGCGTGATCTGGCTGCTGCTGCAGCGCCAGCTCCCCTATCCCGAGGTGCTGGCCGTGATGCTGGTCGCCGCCGTCGCCGGCGTCATCACCCATGTGCCGGGCGGACTGGGCGTGCTCGAGGCCGTGTTCCTGGCGCTGCTCGGCCACCGGCTGCCGCAGGGCACGCTCCTGGGCGCGCTGCTGGCCTACCGGGCCCTCTACTACCTCCTGCCGCTGCTGATCGCAGCGATGGCCTACGTGGCCACCGAGCTTCGCGCCAGGAGGCTTCGGGACGGCCGGCTGTCCGCCTCGCGCTGACCTGGCCGGCACGGCCACGCCAGCGAAGGCCTCTGCGCTTTACGCCTGAACGCCTACAGGCGATGCACCGGGCCGCGCCTAGCGTCGGCTCATGGCCCTGCACACCATCACCCTCGCGGGCGAGACCGATTCACCCGGCTTCCGGCGCGGCGCACGGTCGCTGCTGTCGGCACTCGTGGCGCCGGAAGAGGTGAGCTGGGTCATCGACCGCAAGGCGGCGACGGAGCGCTTCTCCAGGGCCGGCGATGCCGCCGTAGCACGCGGCTCCGCCCCTGCCGGCATCACCCACCCGCTGGTGCCGCGCTCGTTCATGTCGCTCTGCGAGACGGTGATCCTGCACAGTGCGCCGCTGCGATTCGGCCTGCTCTATCGCCTGCTGTGGCGGCTGGTCCATGAGCCGGGCCTGCAGCGCAATCCGCTCGATGCCGACCGCGTGCAGGCGCTCCACATGGCCCAGGCGGTGCGCCGCGACATGCACAAGATGAAGGCGCTCATCCATTTCAGCGTCGTCGACGAAGCGCCGGGCATCGACGCCCTGCACCTGGCCTGGTTCGACCCCGACCATCACATCGTCGAGGCGGTGGCGCCTTTCTTCGCGCGCCGCCTGGCGCCGCTGCGGTGGGCGATCCTGACCCCCGAGCTGAGCGTGCGCTGGGACGGGCATCTGCTCGAGTTCGGGCCCGGCACGCCCCGCGCCGCCACGCTGGACGGCTATCGGGGAATCTTCGGTACGCCGCCCGCGCGAACCGCACTCAGAAGCGATAGAGGTAGCGAAGCCGCACGAAGTTCTCGCCCGGATTCGGCTCCTTGATGCCGGCGTTCGAGAAATGCTGCAGCCACAGCGACAGCTCGTGCTCGCCCTGCAAGCCGAAGCTGCGCCCGAGCCCGATCTGCTCGGTGAACTGGAAGGTGGTGCTGAACTCCCGTCCGGACGTGCGGTAGAGGCTGTCCATCACCGTGCCGCCCACGCCGGCTTCGACGAACCAGGGCGAGGCGCCCTGGTCGAAGCGGTAGCGCCAGTTGGCGATCACGCCAAGCTGGGTGTAGCTGCTCCAGTCCGCACCGTCGGGATTGGGCGCCCGCCACTGGCTGAGGAAGAAATCCCAGTAGAACGACAGTGCACGCGGCTGGACCGGCTGTTCGCCGTGACTCCAGGGCAACACCACGCCCAGGGTGAACGATTCGGCATCTCCGCGGCTTCGTGCCGTGGCACCCAGGTCGATGTAGGCACCCGGTGCACCGTCCATGCCGGCGGCCGCAGCGCCCACGAACAGAGACAGGCATCCTGCGAACAGCAGCATCTTGGCGAGGCGTGACTTGTAGTTCATTCGTCTTCACACGCGTTGCGATTGGCAATGTAACAAGCATGGCAAGACTTGTGTGCCTCGGTCGTTGTCGATTCCGCCGAGCTCCGAGTAGGACGGCGCCCCCAAAGTATTGTTGCAGTGCAGCAAAAGTGGCGTTGGAGGTCTATAGTCGGGTTGGCTCCTCGCACAAACCAGACTCCCCATGACCCCCAGCCTCTCCTCCCCGCGCTTCTTCAATCCGCTCATGCTGTGGGTCGACGTGGCCTTGAAGACGCAGGAGATGCTGCTGTCGGCCGGATCGGTGATCCAGCTGCGCACCGAGCGCATGGCAAAGGCCGGCCTCTCGCCCAACGACGTCGACATGGCCGAATTCCAGCTCATGAGCCACGAGAAGCTGGCGGCGGTCAGCGAATCCGGCGTTGCCATGGCGAACCAGTTGCACACCACGCAGTTCGCGCTCGTGAACCGGGCGGTGAAGCACTGGCTGGGCAGTGGCGTGGCCCTGTTCTCGCTCGCCACCAGCACCACCCCGGCGCAAGCGGTCGGCCATGCCGAAGCCTTCGGCAGCGCCGCCACGCGCTCGGCCGAAGCGGTGAGCCAGCTGTCCAGCGCGAGCGCGCGCATCGTCCAGCGCGGACTCAAGCCGATCCACGCGAAGACCACGTCGAACGCCCGCCGGCTGTCCGCCGGGCAGGACTGACAAGGCACTCGCCCGCGGCAGCGAATTAATTTCCGCTGCCCGAAGCTTCGTGCAGCGCGAGGCTTGCTAGCCTTGGCGCATGCGGATCTCCGAGCTTGCCCGCCGCACCGGCGTCACGGTGCATGCGCTGCGCCACTACGAGCGCCTGGGGCTGCTGCAGCCCGCGCGTACCGCCTCCGGGTACCGCGACTATCCCGAATCGATGCGCCGCGAGGTCGTCTTCATCGCGATGTCGCGCCGGATCGGCTTCTCGCTCCAGGCCATCGCCGACCTGCTGCCGGCCTATCGCACCGGGCGGCTCGCGATCGCGACCATGACCGACGCCCTGCAGCAGCGCGCCGCCGCGCTCGAGCGCCAGATTGCCGAGCTGCAGGCCCAGCACCAGCAGGTCATCGAACACGTCTCCTGGCTGCGCGAGCAGGAGCGCAAGCCGAAACGCGCTCCTGCCCGACCCGCCTCACCCTGGCCGAAGACGGCCGCCCGAAAGGACCGCAAATGACCGCTTCCCACCTGCAGCAACTGGAACGGACCGTGCTCGCGATGCCGATGGCGCGCACGCTGGGCCTGCGCTTCACGCGCCTGGAACCGGGCCGGGTCGAGCTCGAGATCCCGATCACCGAGCCGTTCACCTTCAGGCCCGGCCAGCTCCAGGCCACGCCGGTTTTCGCGGCAGCCGATTTCGCCGCGGTCGGCGCGGCCGGCAGCGTGCTGCCCGAGGGCTGGGTCAACGCCACCGTCGACGCCACGCTGAAACTGGTGGCGCCCGCCACCGGGGCTGCCCTGCGCGCCCGCGGGCGCGTGGTCAGCGCGGGCAAGCTGCTCACGGTGTGCGCCGCGGACGTGTTCGCGATCGACGCCGACGGCAACGAGACCCTGTGCGCCACCTTGCTCGGCAGCGCGCGCAACATCAAGCCCGCCTGAGGCTCATTCGCGCATCAGCCGCAGCAGGGTGATCTCGGAGGGCGCCCCGAAGCGCTTCGGCGGACCCCAGTAGCCGGTGCCCCGGCTGGTGTAGACCCACATCTCGCGCAGCTTGTGCAGGCCGGCCGTGAAGGGCTGCTGCAGCGGCACGAACAGGTTCCACGGGAAGAACTGGCCGCCATGCGTATGGCCCGAGAGCTGGAGGTGATAGCCCGCGTCGGCTGCCTCCGCCGCACTGCGCGGCTGGTGCGCCAGCAGCACCCGCGTATGCACCAGCGGCGGCGCATCGGCCAGCGCCCGATGCGGGTCGCTGGCGTGCGCCGCATCGAAATGCCCGGCGGTGTAGTCGGTCACGCCGGCCACCAGCAGCGCGCTTTCGAGCACCTCCTCGTCGGTCTGTGCACCCTTCACGTTGCGCGTCTGCAGCACCACGTGCTCGTTGAGCAGCACACGCAGGCCGAGCCGGCGCAGTTCCTCGATCCAGGCGTGGGCGCCGGCGTAGTACTCGTGGTTGCCGGTCACCACGAAGGTGCCATGCCGCGCCTTGAGCTGCTGCAGCGGCGCGATGTGCTCGCGCAGCTCGGCCACCGTGCCGTCGACCAGGTCGCCCGTGATCGCGATCATGTCGGCGCCCAGCACATTGACCGCGTCGACCATGCGCTGGATGTAGCCGCGCTTGATGGTCGGCCCGACGTGGATGTCGCTCAGCTGCGCGATCGTGAAACCGCTCAGCGCCGAGGGCAGGTCGCGGATCGGCACGTCGACCCGCACCACGCCGGCGGTACGGCGCGCGTTGAGCAGGCCGATCAGCGAGGTCGCGGTCGCCACCGCCGGCACGCCGGCGGCGCTCAGCAAGCGCCAGCGCGCCCAGTCGACGGTAGCGCCCGACGCCGAGGTCCCGATCCAGGCCAGCAGCAGGCCGGCATCGCGCACCAGCGTGAGCACCAGCATCGACGAGAACCAGCCCATGCTGATGAGCCCGATCCATTTCCAGACATCGGCAACCTGGCGTGTCCCGGAGCGCATGCCGATGAAGGGCAGGGGCATGGTGAGCGCCGACACGAGCAGCGCTAGCCCCAGCAGCGGCAACGCGAACGGCAGGCCCGCCAACGCGGGCAGCAGGCGCAGCCCGATGTAGGCGTGCAGCAGCGTGGTGAGAAAGATGAGGGGGCGAAGCGGCATCGGGGCCTAGGAAGACGGGCTGCGCCCGGACACACCATGTGCGAGCAACACCACCCACATTCAAGGTGCGTGCCATGCAAAGGCAACCGGGGATTTTCCCACGCCCGATCTGGCGCCGTCTTCAGCGAACTCTCAAAAAAAGAACCGAGGGCAGCCTGGGTGCACCCGGAAAGTGCAGTCTCAGCGGCCGGTCTGCACCGCAGCCTGCTGTTCGGGCCGCGGCAAGCCCATCGCCGACGCGAAATCGACGTTCGACGGCCAGACGAACTGGGCCTTCGAGCTCGTCCCGTTGAACACCGTCAGCGACTGCTGCAGCGTGATGCCGCCCAGCGTGGCCTCGACCTCGTAGGCGCCGGGATCGAGCCGGGCAAGCATGAACGGCGATCCGGTGGCTGCCTCCATGACCAGGCGGCCCGAATAGCGGTCGCGCACCACCACGCTCACATCGCCCGGGAACTGGCCCGGCCGGCCACGGCTGACCGCGAATTCGAGGGTGGCAGCCCAGCGTGGCGCCACGGTCTGCATGAACGCCGCTTCGGCGCTGCTCTTGCCGCCGCACATGTACTCGATGCCCTGGGCCATCCGGATCGGCGGATTGGTGAGCGCCTGCGCCGAAGTGAAGATGCCGAAGATCGCCAGGGCCGCGGCGGGCCGCCAAAACCGGGTCGGGTTCATTGCTGTGCTGTCCTTGCTCGAAAGTGGCGACGTATCGCCGGCAATTCTGCTTAGCAAGAGTCGGGCTAGGAATAGCGTTTACGCGAAGTGGCATGGGCGCGACGACCGTGGAACGGAAAGCGCATGAGCAACGACGGTTTTCATTGTTGGCGAAGCGGAAATAGAGATGTTCCGCAGGGCGGCTCCGAGCCCGCCCCGGCGCCGCCAGACTCGAGCCCCTCGCAACAGCAACCCCTGTGGATCGCCACATGAACGCACCCTGCTCCCCCTGCGTCGAGGCACTGGCCGACGCCGGCCACCCCACCTCCCGCGCCACCTGGCTCGGTGTCGGCTCCATCGCGGTCGGCACCTTCGCGATGGTCACGACCGAATTCCTGCCGATCGGCCTCTTGACCGACATCGGCGCCGGACTTCAGGTCAGCGACGGCACGGCCGGCCTGATGGTCACCATGCCCGGTGTGCTGGCCGCCTTCGCCGGGCCGGCGCTGATCGTCGCCTCCGGCCGCCTCGACCGCCGCACCGTCATGGTGACGCTCACCGCCATGCTCGTGGCGTCGAACCTGCTGGCCGCCTTCGCGCCCAATTTCGGCACGATGCTGGTGGCCCGCCTGCTGCTGGGCCTTTGCATCGGCGGCTTCTGGACCTTCGCGCCGACCGCCGCCACGCAGCTGGTGGCACCGGCCTCCCGGGCCCGGGCGATGTCGCTGGTGCTGGCAGGCGTCTCGGCGGCGACCGTGCTGGGCGTGCCGGCGGGCGCCCTGGTCGGCACGCTGGCAGGCTGGCGCGCCGCCTTCGGACTGACCGGCGCGCTGGCGGTGATCGTGCTGGCGATCCAAGTCTGGCTGCTGCCCGCGATGCCGCCGGCGCGCGCGATCAGGCCGCGCGACCTGCTGACGCCGCTGACCCGGCGCATGGCGCAGGTCGGTCTGCTGGCCGTGCTGTTCCTGGTGGCGGGGCACTTCGCTGCCTACACCTATCTCAAGCCCTTGCTGCAACAGGTCTTCGGGCTCGGCTCGGGCGCGGTCACGGCGCTGCTGCTGGCCTATGGCGCGGTCGGCTTCGCGGGCACCTTCATCGGCGGCAGCCTCGTTGCGCGCAGCGTGCGCGCCGCCACCCTGCTGGCGGCCGTGCTGCTGGCGAGCGCGCTGCTGCTGTCGACGCTGGTCGGCAGCGGCTTCATCGCCGGCGCCGTGGTGGTGGTCGCCTGGGGCCTCGCCTTCGGCATGATCCCGGTCGCCTTGACCGGCTGGATGATGGAGGCCGTTCCCGATGCCCCCGAGGCCGGCCAGGCCCTGCTGGTGAGCGGATTCCAGGTGGCGATCGCCACCGGCGCCCTGCTGGGCGGCCTGGCGGTCGACGGCTGGGGCATCTCGACCGCGATGCTGCTGAGCGGCGCGCTGGTGCTGGTGGCCGCGGTGATCGTGGGTGGGCTCGGACGAGCGCCCGGCCGGGCCGCGCTGGCGGCCTCGACCGAAGGCGGCTGAGCGCCGCCGCTCGGCCATCAGGAGCCAATGTATTTCACGTTGCTTCCTGATGGGGAAGCATATCATTTCAATTTGCTGCATCATAGGCTATCATTGAGCCACTTCATATAAGCCTATGAGCTAGCAAATGTCCTCTGAGCTCGGCCAGCTTCGACTTGAGCAACTGCAAGCCACCGTGTCCACCTACGCTGACATGGCGAAACGACCTCGGCCGTCGCGCGGCTGGCTGAAACTGATCAGAGAAGCGCTGGGGCGCACGGAACGTCAACAAGCCCAACGCCTGGGCATCTCGGGGCCGACGCTGCACAAGTCCGAGCAGTCGGAAGCGGACGACCGAATCACGCTTGGCCAATTGCGCAAGCTCGCAGACGGACTCGAATGCGAGCTGGTCTACTCCCTGGTGCCCCGTCGCCCACTGACAGACATGGTCCAGGACCGCGCCCGCGCCATCGCCATCGAAGAAGTCGGCGCAGTGGCCCACACCATGAGCCTCGAGGACCAGCGCCCCGCCGCAGAGCGACTTCGCAAGCAGGTGGAACGCAGGACCGCGGAATTGCTGCGCGGGCGCTGGTCGGACCTATGGCGATAGATCTCGACGAGCAGGATGGCCAGACACCCCTGGACCCGGATGAGAAGGCTGGGCTCATCCCGGACCACCTAGCCACGAAGAGCGAACTGAACGACTGGGAGCAGGAGAACATCCTGAGCGCCGTGCGTTGGCTGAAGCGAGCGCGTTCGCCGGACGTGCTCAGCGAGGGCTTCTGCCGGGGGTTGCATCAACAAATGTTCGGCAAGACCTGGGCGTGGGCCGGCACCTTCCGCCGCTCAGACAAGAACATCGGCTGCGAATGGACTCAAGTTGCGGTGCGACTCAAGGACCTGTTCGACAACACGCGCTGGTGGGTCGACAACGCCACGTTTCCACCCGACGAGATCGCGGCGCGCTGTCACCGTGACCTCGTCTGGATTCACCCGTTCCCCAATGGCAACGGGCGACACGCACGCATGATGGCCGACGCGCTGCTGCGCAGCCTTGGCCAGCCTGCGTTCTCCTGGGGAGGCGGCGGCGACCTCGTGGCCGCCAACCATGCGCGCTCGCAATACTTGGCCGCCCTGCGTGCCGCAGACCAGGGTGACCATCGCCTGCTGCTCGCCTTTGTCCGCAGCTGAACTTCGCCGAGGCTCGCTCAAACGTCGATGTTCGCCGCCCGCAGCGCGTTCTGCTCGATGAACTCGCGCCGCGGCTCGACCTCGTCGCCCATCAGCATCGTGAACACGCGGTCGGCCTCGATCGCGTCGTCGATCTGCACCCGCAACAGGCGGCGCACCGCCGGGTCCATCGTGGTCTCCCACAGCTGCTCGGGGTTCATCTCGCCCAGGCCCTTGTAGCGCTGCCGCGCGGTGGCGTTCTCGGCCTGGCCGATCAGCCAGCGCATCGCCTCGCGGAAGTCGTTGACCTTTTCTTCCTTGGCGCGCTCGCCCTCGCCGCGCTTGACCACGGCGCCTTCGCCGAGCAGGTCGCGGAAGGTCTTGGCGGCCTCGGCCAGGGCGGCGTAGTCGGCGCCATGGACGAAGTCCTGCGTCAGCACGCTGCTCTTGATGTTGCCGTGGTGGCGCCGGCTGATGCGCAGCAGCGGCTTGTCGGTGCGGGTGTCGAACTCGCTCGACACTTCGGCCGGTGCGCCGGTGGTGTTGAGCTCGCGCAGCTTCTTCTGCAGCGCCACGGCCGAGGCCTCGGCGCTGGCCGTGGTGTCGAGGTCGAGCGACACGCCGTCGGCGATCGCGCGCAGCGCCGCCGCATCGAGGAACACGCCGAGCCGCGCGATCACGGCTTCGGCCAGCTGGTGCTTGCGCGCCAGTTCGGCCAGCGTGTCGCCGCCGAGCGTGGTCGGGCTCGCACCGCCGGTCGACACGCTCGCATCCTTCAGCGCCACCTTCAGCAGGAAGGCATCGAGCGCCGGGCCGTCCTTGAGGTATTGCTCTTCCTTGCCGACCTTGACCTTGTAGAGCGGCGGCTGCGCGATGTAGATGTGGCCGCGCTCGACCAGCTCCGGCATCTGCCGGTAGAAGAAGGTCAGCAGCAGGGTGCGGATGTGGGCGCCGTCGACGTCGGCGTCGGTCATGATGATGATCCGGTGGTAGCGCAGCTTGGCGACGTTGAAGTCGTCGGCGCCGCCGCCCGAGGTCGTCGCGCCGGCGCGGCCGATGCCGGTGCCCAGGGCGGTGATCATGGTCAGGATTTCGTTGCTGGTCAGCAGCTTCTCGTAGCGTGCCTTCTCGACGTTCAGGATCTTGCCGCGCAGCGGCAGGATGGCCTGGAACTTCCGGTCGCGGCCCTGCTTGGCGGAGCCGCCGGCGGAGTCGCCCTCCACCAGGTAGACCTCGCACAGCGCCGGGTCCTTTTCCTGGCAGTCGGCCAGCTTGCCGGGCAGGCCCATGCCGTCGAGCACGCCCTTGCGGCGCGTCATCTCGCGCGCCTTGCGAGCGGCTTCGCGCGCCCGCGCCGCCTCGACGATCTTGCCGCAGATGATCTTGGCGTCGTTCGGACGCTCCTGCAGGTAGTCGGTGAGCAGGCGGCCGACGATGTCCTCGACCGGCGCGCGCACCTCGCTCGACACCAGCTTGTCCTTGGTCTGGCTCGAGAACTTGGGCTCGGGCACCTTGACGCTCAGCACGCAGCAAAGGCCTTCGCGCATGTCGTCGCCGGTGACCTCGACCTTGGCCTTCTTGGCGAACTCGTTCTCTTCGATGTACTTGTTGATGACCCGGGTCATCGCGGCCCGCAGGCCGGTGAGGTGGGTGCCGCCGTCACGCTGCGGGATGTTGTTGGTGAAGCACAGCACCTGCTCGTTGTAGCCGCTGTTCCACTGCATCGCGACCTCGACGCCGATGTGCGTGCCCGGGATGCCGCCGTAGGTGTCGGCCGGCTTCTCGCCCATCGCGTAGAACACGTTGGGGTGCAGCACCGTCTTGCCCTTGTTGATGAACTCGACGAAGCCCTTGACGCCGCCGGCGCCCGAAAAGTCGTCTTCCTTGCCGCTGCGCTCGTCGATCAGCCGGATCCGCACGCCGTTGTTCAGGAAGCTCAGCTCGCGCAGGCGCTTGCTGAGGATCTCGTAATGGAAGTCGGCGTTTTCCTTGAAGATCTCGTTGTCGGGCAGGAAGTGCACCTCGGTGCCGCGCTTTTCGGTCTCGCCGGTGATCTTCATCGGCGACACCTCGACGCCGCTCACCGTCTCGACGATGCGGTTCTGCACGAAGCCCTTGCTGAACTCGAGCGTGTGGACCTTGCCCTCGCGCCGCACTGTCAGGCGCAGCATCTTGCTGAGCGCGTTGACGCAGCTCACGCCGACGCCGTGCAGGCCGCCCGAGACCTTGTAGCTGTTCTGGTTGAACTTGCCGCCGGCGTGCAGTTCGGTCAGCGCGATCTCGGCCGCCGAGCGCTTGGGCTCGTGCTTGTCGTCCATCTTGACGCCGGTCGGGATGCCGCGGCCGTTGTCGGTGACCGAGATCGAGTTGTCGGTGTGGATCGTGACCACGATGTCGTCGCAGTAGCCCGCGAGCGCCTCGTCGATCGAGTTGTCGACCACCTCGAACACCAGGTGGTGCAGGCCGGTGCCGTCGGACGTGTCGCCGATGTACATGCCCGGCCGCTTGCGCACCGCCTCCAGCCCTTCGAGGATCGTGATGGAGCCTTCGCCGTAGGAGGTGTCGCCGGCCGGTGTCACCTCGATCGGAATCGCGCTGTCGATCTCAGGGGTGTAAACCGGCTCGGTGTGCGGTACGTCCGGCTTGTTTTCTTCGCTCATCACTGTCTTTCTCTCTCGGCACCGGGCTGGGCGCCGTCTGTTCGGGAGATACCGCGGAACCGGCGCTGCCGGGCCGCTGGTATCGCCCCCTGCAAGGGGGTGGGCGGCTACACGAAGTGAGCCAACCTGGGGGTGGGCTAAATCCTCATCGGCATGACGACGTACTTGAACGAAGCGTTCTCGGGAATCGTCATCAGCACCGAGCTGTTGGAATCGGCCAGGTCCAGCTTGACCATGTCCTGGCTCATGTTGGCCAGCGCGTCGATCAGGTAGGTCACGTTGAAGCCGATCTCGATCGCGTCGCCGCCGTAGTCGATGTCGAGCTCGTCCTGGGCCTCTTCCTGCTCGGCATTGTTCGAGGCGATGCGCAAGGTGCCGGGCTCGATGTTGAGCCGCACGCCCTTGAACTTCTCGCTGGTCAGGATCGCGGTGCGCTGCAGGCTGGCCAGGAGCGGCGCGCGACCGAGCGTGACCGTGTTCTTGTGGGTCTTGGGGATCACGCGGTTGTAATCGGGGAACTTGCCCTCGACCAGCTTGGTGACGAACTCCATGCCGCCGAAGCTGAACTTGGCCTGGTTGTTGGCGAACTGCATCTCGATCGCGCCTTCGGCGTCGGACAGGAGACGCTGCATCTCGAGCACGGTCTTGCGCGGCAGGATCACCTCCTGGCGCGGCACCTCGACGTCGAGGGTGGCCGAGGCGAAGGCCAGCCGGTGGCCATCGGTGGCGACCAGGCTCAGCTGCTTGCCTTCGGCGACGAACAGGATGCCGTTGAGGTAGTAGCGGATGTCGTGCACCGCCATCGCGAACGACACCTGGCCCAGCAGGTCCTTCAAGGTCTTCTGCGGCACGCTGAACACCGGGCCGAAATTGGCCGACTCCTGCACCAGCGGGAAGTCTTCGGCCGGCAGCGATTGCAGGGTGAAGCGGCTCTTGCCGCCCTTGAGCACCAGCTTGCTGGCATTCGACTCGAGGCTCACGGTCTGGTCGGCCGGCATCGTGCGCAGGATGTCGATCAGCTTGCGGGCGCCGATGGTGGTGGTGAAGTTGCCTTCGTCGCCACCGAGCTCGGCGTGGGTGCGGATCTGGATCTCGAGGTCGCTGGTGGTGAGCTGCAACTGGCCGCCGGTCTTGCGGATCAGCACGTTGGCCAGGATCGGCAGCGTGTGGCGCCGCTCGACGATGCCCGCCACCGACTGCAGCGCGGCGAGGACTTTGTCCTGTGTTGCCTTCAAAACGATCATTGTCTTACCTCTTCCTTATTTCTTTAATTCAAATTAGTAGTAGTAGATAAGGGACGCACCGTCCTGTGGACAGCGTCGTTTTCCGCTTTCGTGACAAGGACTTGCCGCAGCCCGCCGGCTGTGCGTAGCCATGCTTTCGCGCTGTCGCCGCGCGGCGCACAACTTCGGCCCGCCGCTGCAGCCTGTGGACAAGCACCCTCTTGTGCCGGAACTGTCCCCAGAGTTGTCCGTTGACAGGGACTGCGCATTCTGAACGAGGCGCTCACTGTCATCCTTTGAGGGTCTGCTCCAGCACGTGCAGCTGCTGGTTGAGCTCGGTGAGCTGCTGGCGCTCGCCCGAGATCTTGCGCACCGCATGCAGCACCGTGGTGTGGTCGCGGCCACCGAACAGCTCGCCGATCTCGGGCAGGCTCTTCTGGGTCAGCTCCTTGGCCAGGTACATCGCGATCTGGCGCGGCCGCGCGATCGAGGCCGGCCGCTTCTTCGAATACATGTCGGCGACCTTGATCTTGTAGTAGTCGGCCACCGTCTTCTGGATGTTCTCGACCGAGATCTGCCGGTTCTGGATCGACAGCAGGTCGCGCAGCGCCTCGCGCGCCAGGGCGATCGAGATCTCCTTCTGGTTGAAGCGCGAGTAGGCGAGGATCTTGCGCAGCGCGCCTTCGAGCTCGCGCACATTGGAACGCACGTTCTTGGCGACGAAGAAGGCGACCTCCTCGGGCATCTCGGCGCTCTCGGCGCGTGCCTTGTTGATCAGGATCGCGACCCGCATCTCGAGCTCGGGCGGCTCGATCGCCACCGTGAGCCCCGAATCGAAGCGCGAGACCAGCCGCTCGTGGATGTCCGCCAGACCCTTGGGATAGGTATCGCTGGTCATCACGATGTGCGACTTCTTGGCCAGCAGGGCTTCGAAGGCGTTGAAGAATTCCTCTTGCGTGCGGTCCTTGTTGGCGAAGAACTGCACGTCGTCGATCAGGAGCAGGTCGAGCGAGTGGTAGCGTTCCTTGAACTCGTCGAAAGTCTTGCGCTGATAGGCCTTGACCACATCCGAGACGAACTGCTCCGCATGGATGTAGAGAACTTTGGAATCCGGCCGGTCGGCAAGCAGGCGGTTGCCCACCGCGTGCATCAGGTGGGTCTTGCCCAGGCCGACGCCGCCGTAGATGAAAAGCGGGTTGTAGAGATGCCCCGGCATTCCGGCCACGTGCATTGCCGCGGCCCGCGCCATGCGGTTCGCCGTGCCCTCCACCAGGGTGTCGAAGGTGAGCCCCGAGTTGAGCCGGTTCTTGAACGCCGCGGCCGCCAGGTCCTCGCCCGAAGGTGCCATGTCGCGCGGCACATCGGTTTCGGAAACGATGGCCATGGAAGCAGGCCGGTTGACGATCTCCCGAGGAGCGAGCGCTAACTCAATGATGACTGGCTGGCCATAGAGCTTCTCGGCCATCGAGGCGATCTTGCCGGCATACTGGGCCCGGATCCAGTCCAGCTTGAAGCGGTTGGCCACGAAGACCGTGACCCGCGAGAGATCGTCCGTGACCTTGGCGGTCAGGGGTTTGATCCAGGTGTTGAACTGCTGTTCGGACAGTTCCTGGGCGAGCTGGTCGACACAGGCCTGCCAGAGGCTGTCACCGATGCCTTCACCCGGCATGGGCGCTCTGAAAAGTGGTTTGTCCCTCAGCCATTTATCGTCTTTGTATTGTGGATAGTCGCACCCGCGATGCGCCCTGGATTCTAACTTGTCAAAACCTTATCCACATGGCTTCGAAGCCCTGCGAGTAACCCGCAAAGCCGCTTGACATTGTCGCGCAGCTGAATCTTTGCGATAATCGCGGGTTTCCCTGAAAACCTTCTTGTGTGTTTTGGGGTAAATCGAATCTGGGCACACACGGGGAGCCTCCTCGCCCGATAAAACTGCCGACGGCCTTCGGGGCCCGGAGGCTCAAACGCCGGCCTTGCCGGTGAACCAGGAAAATCATCATGAAACGCACTTACCAAGCTTCCAAAGTCCGCCGCGCCCGTACCCACGGCTTCCTGGTCCGCATGAAGACCCGCGGTGGCCGCGCCGTGATCAACGCACGCCGCGCCAAGGGCCGCAAGCGCCTGGCCGTCTAAGTCCAAGACTCGCCGGCACCGTTGCCAGTCGACCCGCTGCCGCCCTCACCGTCCGACGGCGTCCCGCGGTTGGCTTCCATGCAGCGGCTCAAGACCCGCGCGCAGTTCCAGGCCGTCCTCGCAGGTGCCACCGTGGCGCGAACAGCCCACTTCGCACTGCACCGCTGCGCGCTCGCCGCGCCGGCCGGGGCCGAGCCGCTGTTCACCACCGAGGACGTGTGGCTCGGCGCGATGGTTCCCAAGCGCTGGGCCCGCCGCGCGGTCACCCGCAACGCGATCAAACGCCAGATCTACACCGTGAGCGCCGCCGCGCCCGACGCAACGTTGCCGCGCGCGGCACACGTGGTGCGCCTGCGCGCGGCTTTCGATCGCAAGCAATTCGTCAGCGCGTCATCCGACAAGCTCAAGGCCGCCGTCCGCGCCGAACTCCAGCAGCTGCTGGAGCGGGCCGCAACGGCGCGCGCATGATGCGGCGCCTCCTGATCGGCCTGGTCAAGGGCTACCGACTGCTGCTGAGCCCCTGGCTCGGCCAGTCCTGCCGCTTCGAGCCAACCTGCTCCGTGTACGCCATCGGCGCTCTCGAGCAGCACGGCGCGGCCAAGGGAAGCTACCTCACGCTGCACCGCATCGCCCGCTGCCAGCCCTGGTGCCAGGGCGGCCACGATCCGGTTCCCCCGAAGACACAGCGGCCGATGCCCAGGCGCGGGTCGCTGTTCGCCTTTCTCTCTTCCGACGACAAGAAGTCATCTTCATGAACGATATCCGCCGCACCATCCTGTGGGTGATCTTTGGCTTCTCGCTGGTGCTGCTGTGGGACCAATGGCAGGTCTACAACGGCAACAAGCCGACTTTCCTGCCCTCGACCAAGAGCAGCGCGCCGGCCGATCCGGCGGCGACACCCGCCGCCGCGAACGCCAACGGCGTCCCCGCGGCCGCCGCGCCGGCCGCCGGCGCCGTGCCGGTGCAGGGTTCGGCGCCCGCCATCGGCGAGAAGGTCACGGTCTCCACCGACCTCTTCAAGGCGACCATCGACGGTGAAGGCGGCACGCTGTCGGAACTGCAGCTGCTGCAATTCCTCGACCAGACCAACCACGGCGGCCTGGTCGAGTGGTTCCGCCGCCTGGTCGGGCTGCCGGTGCCGCAGAACGAGGTCCGGCCGGTGCTGCTGATGGAGAACGGTTCGCCCGCCACCCGCTACGTGGCCCAGACCGGCCTGCTCAACACGGTCGATACCGGCGATCGCTTCCCGAACCATCTGAGCCTCATGACGGCGCGGCCCGGTCCGCGCGAGCTGGCCGACGGCCAGAACAAGCTCGAGGTGGTGTTCGAGTCGCAGCCGGTGGGCGGCCTGAAGTACGTCAAGACCTATACCTTCCTGCGCGGCGACTATTCGATCCGCGTCAACCACCAGGTCGTCAACGTCAGCGACAAGCCGCTCGATCCGCAGCTGTACCTGCAGTTCACGCGCCACGGCACGGTGGCCGCAGGCACCATGTTCGGCACCAACACCTTCACCGGCCCGGCCATTTACACCGAGCAGAAGAAGTTCCAGAAGATCGACTTCAGCGCCATCACGAAGGGCAAGGTCGAACTGCCGGCGCCCACCAACAACGGCTGGGTGGCGATGGTCCAGCACTACTTCGTGTCGGCCTGGCTGCTCAACGTGCCGGGCAGCGACGCGATCCAGCGCGAATTCCGCGTCGCCGACCTCGGCAACAACCTGTTCTCGGTGGCGATGGTGCTGAAGCTGCCCCAGCTGGCGCCGGGCGCAGCGCAGACGGTCGACAGCAACCTGTTCGCCGGCCCCGAAGAAGAGAAGAAACTCGAGGCCATCGCGCCCGGCCTCGACCTGGTCAAGGACTACGGCATCTTCGCGATCATCTCGAAGCCGCTCTACTGGCTGCTCAACAAGCTGCACGGCATCCTCGGCAACTGGGGCTGGGCCATCGTCGCGCTGGTGGTGCTGCTGAAGGCGGCCTTCTACTGGCTCAACGCCAAGGCCTACGCGAGCATGGCCAAGATGAAGGCCATCAACCCGAAGATCATGGAGATGCGCGAGCGGCTCAAGGACAAGCCGCAGGAGATGCAGCAGGAGATGATGCGCATCTACCGCGAGGAGAAGGTCAACCCGATGGGCGGCTGCTTCCCGATCGTGATCCAGATCCCGGTGTTCATCGCGCTCTACTGGGTGCTGCTGTCCTCGGTCGAGATGCGCCATGCGCCGTGGATCCTCTGGATCCATGACCTCTCGGCACCGGACCCGTGGTTCATCCTGCCGGTGGTCATGACCGCGACCTCGCTGTTCCAGACCTGGCTCAACCCGACGCCGCCGGACCCGATGCAGGCCAAGCTGATGTGGATCATGCCGCTGGCCTTCAGCGTGATGTTCATCTTCTTCCCGGCTGGCCTGGTGCTCTACTGGATCACCAACAACGTGCTGTCGATCGCGCAGCAGTGGTTCATCAACAAGCGCCTCGGCGTGCTGGGCAACCCGTCCAAGACGCCGAAGCTGGCGAAGCCGGCCAAGTAAGGCTTCGGCCGCCGAACCCCGAGGGCCGCGAAAGCGGCCCTTTTTGCTGGAAGAATCGTCCCCTCATGCTTTCGCGCACCGCCGATCCGATCGTTGCCATCGCCACTGCTTCGGGCCGTGGCTCGGTCGGGATCGTGCGGGTTTCGGGCCGCGAACTGGCACCGCTGGTGCAGGCGCTGTGCGGCCGCCCGCTGAAGCCGCGCGAAGCGAGCTACCTGCCCTTCCTCGACGCCGACGGCTCGCCGATCGATCGCGGGCTGGCGCTGCACTTTCCGGCACCCCACTCCTTCACGGGCGAAGACGTGTTCGAGCTGCAGGCCCACGGCGGCACGGTCGTGCTGCAGCTGCTGCTGGCGCGCTGCCTGGCGGCCGCCGCCGAAACCGATCCGGCGACCGGCCTGCCGCGCCTGGCCGGCATGCGGGTGGCCGAGCCCGGCGAATTCAGCCAGCGCGCCTTCCTCAACGGCAAGATCGACCTGGCACAGGCCGAGGCGATTGCAGACCTGATCGACGCCAGCACCGAAGCCGCGGCGCGCAGCGCCAGCCGCTCACTGTCGGGCGCCTTCTCCGACGAGATCCACACCCTGCTCGAGGCATTGGTTCGCCTGCGCATGCTGGTCGAGGCGACGCTGGACTTTCCCGACGAGGAAATCGACTTCCTGCAGGAGGCCGATGCCGCGGGCCAACTGGTCGCGCTGCAGGTCCAGCTGGCCGCGGTCCAGCAGCGGGCCCGCCAGGGCGCCCTGCTGCGCGAAGGCATCAAGGTCGTGATCGCCGGACAGCCGAATGCGGGCAAGAGTTCGCTGCTCAATGCGCTCGCGGGGGCCGAGCTGGCGATCGTCAGCGCGGTCGCGGGCACCACCCGCGACGTCGTTTCCCAGACCATCCAGATCCAGGGCGTGCCGCTGCACGTGGTCGACACGGCGGGCCTGCGCGAGAGCGCCGACGAGGTCGAGCAGATCGGCATCGCGCGCGCCTGGGGCCAGATCGAGGGCGCCGACGCGGTGCTGTTCCTGCACGACCTGACGCGCAGCGCGTCGCCCGCCTATGTGCGGGACGACGCCGATATCGCCGGCCTCCTGGCCACCCGGCTGCCCGCCAGCGTGCCGGTGATCGATGTCTGGAGCAAGCTGGATGCGGCGCCCGCCGATGCGCCGCAGCCTGATCGCGGGGTCAGCCTCTCGGCCCGCACCGGCGCCGGCATCGAGACCCTGAGGCGGCAACTGCTCGAAGTGGCCGGCTGGCAGGCCGTGCCCGAAGGCGTCTACCTGGCGCGGGCCCGGCATGTGCAGGCGCTGTCGCGGGTCGAGGAACACATCGCCCTCGCATCGGCCCATCTGGCGGCCCACGCGCAGTTGCTGGACCTGCTGGCCGAAGAGCTGCGGCTGGCGCAGAACGCGCTGAACGAGATCACCGGCGAGTTCGGCGCCGACGATCTGCTGGGCGTGATCTTTTCCCGTTTTTGCATCGGCAAGTAACTCGAAGTGTGGCTTTTTGTGACATCTGTCACCGCAAATTTGAGCAATCGCGGATACTGCGCGAGCACAGCAGGGTTAGAACAATGTCATCCAGCATTCAGGATCTTTGCCGAGCCATCTCGCAGAACACCAGCTACGATGCCTTCGCGCCGGCGCTCAATGCGCAGCAGTGGGAAACGGTGGCCGGCTATCTGCAGCCTTTCGACCTTGCCGCGGGGCAGGTCCTG
Source organism: Variovorax saccharolyticus (assembly GCF_030316765.1). Classification (GTDB taxonomy): domain Bacteria; phylum Pseudomonadota; class Gammaproteobacteria; order Burkholderiales; family Burkholderiaceae_C; genus Variovorax; species Variovorax saccharolyticus. Next base: position 37,095 of record NZ_JASZYT010000011.1, on the reverse strand, counting down.
ATCGACCAGGGCACCCACGACCGGACGGTCTTCTTCATCGAAAGCGGAGCGCTCAGCGTGCACCTGATCGGCGACAAGGGGCAAATGCAACTGGCGATCCTGAATCCGGGCTCGGTGGTGGGCGAGGGTTCCTTCTTCTCGCGCGCGCCGCGTTCGGCCAATGTGGTCGCCACGGGTGCCGCCCGTGTCTGGCGGCTGAGCGCCATCCGCTTCGCCGAGCTGTCGAACCGCCAACCCAATCTCGCACTGGAACTCACGATGGGACTCGGCGCGGTCATCGCCAAGCGGATGGTGAACAAGCCCAAGCGGGTGGCAGTGACCTGAAGTCGGACGATGATCCAGGCATGCGCCGACTGCCGCACAGAGAACCGTGACGGCGCCAGGTTCTGCAAGGGATGCGGCCGGCGCCTGGTCTTGCCCGGTCCCGCGCCGCTGACCGGCGTGCCCGGCTTGCCGGGCGCCGACGACGAATGGGCCGCGACGCAGCGAATGCCGATGGAGTCCGATCTGCGGCTTCCGCCGTCCCCGCGCCGACGCCGATCGACGGCGCCGCTTCCCGCAGCGGCCAGCCGCAAGGTCGCCCCGGCACCCAAGATGAGCGCGCCACGAAGGGTCGCCGCCCCGCCGCCGCCCGCGAACCCGATGCGCACGGCCGTGATCGCCCTGCTGATCGTCGGTGGGGTCGCCGCTGCTGCCGGCTGGTTCTTCTCCTCCGGTCCTCACGGCACCGGCTCGACCGCCCGGACATCGCCCGCACCCGCCGCACCGGTCCAGCCTGCGGCGCCCGAGACCTCGGCCCAGCCACCGGCCGCCCTCGCGTCCGCAGCGCCTCTCCCGCTGCCGGCGGAGCCACCGACGCCGCAGCCGCAGCCGCAGCCGGAACCGGCAGCCACGCCTTCAGCCGCAATCAGCCTGCCTGCGGCGCCGACGCCGACGCCGACGCCGACGCCAACGCCTGAGCCACCGCCGCCGCCAGCACCGCCAGCACCGCCAGCACCACCAGCGGCGACGCCGACGCCGCCGGTCGCCGCGGCGAAACCCGCGCCGCCGAAGATCCGCAAGCCGGCGCCGCCGCCGGCCGCACCCGCGCCCGTCGTGGTCGCGGCGCCGCCCCCCGAGCCGGCGGCGCCGCCTCCTGCCCCTGCGCCGAGCCCGCAGGCGCTGTGCGCCGGCCTCAACTTCATCGCCCGCGCCCAGTGCCTGGCGGCGCAGTGCGCCAAGCCCGAACTCCGCTCGCACGCCCAGTGCGACGCGGTACGCCGCCAGCAGCAGGTCGAGGAGGAAAGGCGCAATCCGACGCTGCTGAATTGAGCGGCGAGCTGGCGCTCAGCCCTTCTGGAGTTTGTCGATGGCCATGGCCAGCGCGCCGGGCTTGCCCGACAGCACCAGCGTGTCGCCATCTGCCAGCACGGTGTCGTCAGCGGCATCGGCCGCCTTGCCGTCGCGCCGGCGCAGGCTGGCGACGCGGACCTGCAGCCCGGCCAGCGCCAGGCCCGCCAGCGGCTGGCCGATCGCGCGCGCGCCCGCCGTCAGCGTGAAGCTGTTGAGCCTTTCGTGGTCGATCTCGTCGGCGTTGTCGTCGTCGGCGCCGTGGAAATAGCCGCGCAGCAGGTTGTAGCGCTCGTCCCGCTGGTCCTGCACCACACGGATCACGCGCCGCATCGGCACGCCGACCAGCGCCAGCGCGTGGCTGGCCAGCATCAGCGAGCCCTCGATCGCCTCCGGCACCACCTCGGTCGCACCGGCCGCCTGCAGCTTCTCGAGGTCGCGGTCGTCCTGGGTCCGGACGATCACCGGCACCTGGGGCGCATGGGCGCGGGAGTTGGCCAGCACCTTGAGCGCACCGGGCACGTCCTGGTAGGTCACGACCAGGGCGCTGGCGCGCGCCAGCCCGGCGGCCATCAGCGCCTGCAGCCGCGAGGCATCGCCGAACACCACCGAGTCGCCGGCCGCGGCGGCCTGCCGCACGCGGTCCGGGTCGAGGTCCAGCGCCAGGTAGGGAATGCCTTCGCGCTCCAGCATCCGCGCCAGGTTCTGGCCGCAGCGCCCGTAGCCGCAGATGATCACGTGGCGCGCCGTGTTGATGGTCTTGCGCGCGATCGTGGTCATCTGCAGCGATTGCTGGAGCCAGTCGCTGGCCACCAGCTTGCGGACGATGCGGTTGCTGTACATGATGATGAAGGGCGTCGACAACATCGACAGCACCATCGAGGCCAGCACCGGATTCGCCAGCCAGGCCGGCAGCAGGTCCTGACCCTGGGCCAGCGCCAGCAAGACGAAACCGAACTCGCCGGCCTGCGCCAGGTAGAGGCCGGTGCGCAGCGCCACCCCGCTGGTCGCGCCGAGCAGGCGCGCCAGCAGCGTCACGAGCACCAGCTTGAACGCCAGCGGCAGCAGCAGCAGGACCGCGACCAGGGCCCAGCGCTCGACCATCACGTGCCAGTCGAGCGACATGCCGATGGTGATGAAGAAGAGCCCGAGCAGCACGTCGTGGAAAGGCCGGATGTCGGTCTCGACCTGGTGCTTGAACTCGGTCTCCGACACCAGCATGCCGGCCACGAAGGCGCCCAGCGCCAGGCTCAGGCCCGCCAGCTCGGTCAGCCAGGCGAGGCCCAGCGTGATCAGCAGCAGGTTCAGCATGAAGAGCTCCTCGCTGCGCCGGCGCGCCACCAGCGTGAGCCACCAGCGCATCACGCGCGGCCCGCCGTAGAGCAGCAGCGTGATCAGGAAGCTGGCCTTCAGCAGGGCGAAGCCGAGGGCCTTCAGCAGGGTCTCCGGCGGCGCGCCGAGCGCGGGGATCAGCACCAGCAGCGGCACCACCGCCAGATCCTGGAACAGCAGCACGCCCATCACGCGCTTGCCGTGCTCGCTGTCGAGTTCGAGGCGTTCGGCCATCAGCTTGACGACGATCGCGGTGCTGCTCATCGTGAGCGCGCCGGAGAACACCAGCGCGGCCTGCCAGTCGAGCCGCCAGGCCGGCGGCAGCCAGGTGGAGACCAGCAAGGCGCCGCCGGTGGCCACCGAGATCGTCAGCAGCACCTGCAGCAGCCCGAGGCCGAACACGTGCCGGCGCATCGCCCGCAGCTTGGGCAGGCTGAACTCGAGGCCGATCACGAACATCAGGAAGACCACGCCGAACTCGCCCAGGTGCCGGATGCCCTCCGAGTTCTGCGCCAGGGCCAGCGCATGCGGCCCGATCAGGACGCCGGCCGACAGGTAGCCGAGCATCGGCGGCAGCCGCAGCGACCGGCAGATCACCACGCCGATCACCGCAGCGAGCAGGTACATCAGCGTGAGATCGAGCGAAGACATGACCGCATGCTAGCAACACGCTTGCCCGCCCCGGCGCGAAATCGTCCTCTCTTCGGACATGGACCGGCCGGCCGATAAAATCCGCCGATGAGCTCCCACCTCCCCACGATCGATTCCGAAGCGCTGCTGGCGCGCGCCCGCACGACTTTCGACATCGAGGCGGCAGCGGTGCTCGGCCTCAAGGACCGCCTGGGCGCCAGCTTTCCTGCTGCAGTGCAGAAGATCCTCGATGTCCGCGGCCGCGTGGTCGTGATGGGCATGGGCAAGAGCGGCCATGTGGGCCGCAAGATCGCGGCCACTCTGGCCTCGACCGGAACGCCCGCGATGTTCGTGCATCCGGCCGAAGCCAGCCACGGCGACCTCGGCATGATCAAGTCCGTCGACCTGGTGCTGGCCATCTCCAACAGCGGCGAGGTCGAGGAACTCACCACCATCCTGCCGGTGGTCAAGCGCCAGGGCGTTCCGCTGATCGCGCTCACCGGGCGCGCGGACTCCACCCTCGCGCGCCATGCCGACATCGTGCTCGACAGCGGCGTCGAGAAGGAAGCCTGTCCGCTGAACCTCGCTCCGACCGCCAGCACCACCGCCCAGATGGCGATGGGCGATGCGCTCGCGGTGGCCCTGCTCGATGCCCGCGGCTTCGGCACCGAGGACTTCGCGCGTTCGCATCCCGGCGGCGCCCTCGGCCGCAAGCTCCTGACCCATGTCAGCGATGTCATGCGCTCGGGCGACGACGTGCCGCGGGTCGGACCCGAGGCCGGCCTCAGCGAGATCATGCGCGAGATGAGTTCCAAGGGGCTCGGCGCGACCGCCGTGGTCGGGCCCGATGGCCGCGCGATCGGCATCTTCACGGACGGCGACCTGCGCCGCAAGGTCGAGACCGGCGACGACCTGCGCGCCCTCAAGGCCAGCGACGTGATGCACGCGGGCCCGCGCACGCTGCGCGCCGATGCGCTGGCGGCCGAGGCGGCCGACCTCATGGAGCAGCACCGCATCACCAGCGTGCTGGTGGTCGATCCGGCCGGCCTGCTCATCGGCGCCCTCAGCATCAACGACCTGATGCGCGCGAAAGTCATCTGATGGGTGTCGACTTCAGGCCCGAGACCTTGCTCGCCGCCCAGGACATCCGGATCGCCTTCTTCGACATCGACGGCGTGCTGACCGATGGCGGCGTGTACTTCACCGAGCACGGCGAGACGCTCAAGCGCTTCAGCATCCTCGACGGCTACGGCCTCAAGCTGCTGCGCCTGGCCGGCATCACGCCGGCCGTGATCACCGGCCGCGATTCGAAGCCCTTGCGCCTGCGGCTCGAGGCGCTGGGCATCACGCACGTGCGCTATGGCACCGAGGACAAGCTGCCCGCCGCCGAGGCGATGCTCGCGCAGCTGGGCTTCGACTGGTCGCAGGCGGCCGCCATCGGCGATGACTGGCCCGACCTGCCGGTGCTGTTGCGGGTCGCCTTCGCGGCGGCGCCGGCCAACGCCCATGCCGAGGTGCGCGCCATCGCGCGCCACGTCACGGCTGCCCGCGGCGGAGAAGGCGCGGCACGAGAATTCTGCGATCTGCTGCTGACCGCCGGCGGGCACTACCGCCGGCTGCTCGACCAGGCGCGGGGCCTCGCCGAATGAAGTCCGCCTGGCGCATGCTGCGCGACGCCTTCGATCGCCTGACGATCTACCTGCCGATCATCCTGACCGCGGTGCTCGCGCTGGGCACCTACTGGCTGGTGCGCAACGCGCCCGAGATGCTGGCGCCCCAGGCCCAGGAGGCGCCGACGCACGAGCCCGACTACTTCATGCGCAACTTCTCGGTGAAGAACTTCCTTCCCAACGGCGACCTGCGCACCGAAGTCTTCGGCAAGGAAGGCCGGCACTACCCCGACACCGACACGCTCGAGGTCGACCAGGTGCGCTGGCGCTCCATCTCGCCCGAGGGACTGGTCACGCATGGCTCGGCCGACCGCGGCGTCTCGAACGGCGACGGCACCGAGATCCAACTCTTCGGCAATGCGATCGTGATTCGCGATGCCGCCAAGTCGCCCACCGGCACGCCGCTGCCGCGGCTCGAGTTCCGCGGCGAGTTCCTGCATGCCTACCTCGACACCGAGCGGGTGAAATCGGACAAGCCGGTCACGCTGATCCGCGGCAGCGACCAGTTCACCTCCGACTCCATGGACTACGACAGCCTGAGCGGCGTCGCCAACCTCAAGGGCCGCGTGCGCGGGCTGCTGATGCCGGCGCCGCCCGGCCCGAAGCGCTGAGCGCATGGGCAGCCCGAATCCCCTGCTCTTCGTCACCGGCGCCTCCAGCGGCATCGGACAGGCGCTGGCCGAGCGCTTCTACGCGGCCGGCTACGACCTGGCCCTGGTGGCACGGCGCACGTCCGAGGTCGAGGCCTGGGCCGCTGCCCGGCGGCTCGACCCCGGCCGCTGGCGGATCTATGGCGCCGATGTGGCCGATGTCGACAGCATCGTCGCCGCGGGCACCGCCTGCATGGCGCAGCAGGGCCTGCCCGCGGTGGTCATCGCCAACGCCGGCATCAGCATCGGCATGGACAGCGCGGTGCGCGGCGACCTCGATGTGATGGCGCGCACCTTCGCCACCAACAACCTCGGCCTGGCGGCCACCTTCCATCCCTTCGTCGCCGCCATGGCCGGGCGCGGCAGCGGCCGCCTGGTGGGGATCGGCAGCGTGGCGGCCATTCGCGGCCTGCCGGGACACGGCGCCTACTGCGCCAGCAAGGCCGGCGTGGTCGCCTACTGCGAAAGCTTGCGCGGCGAACTGCGGGCCAGCGGGGTCAAGGTGGTCACGCTGTGCCCAGGCTACGTGGACACGCCGCTGACGCAAGGCAATCGCTACAGCATGCCCTTCCTGCTGCAACCGGCGGAGTTCGCCGATCGTGCCTTCGACGCGATCCGGGCCGGCGCCAGCTACCGCGTGATTCCCTGGCAGATGGGCGTGATCGCCAAGCTCATGCGCATGCTGCCGAACCCGCTGTTCGACCGGGTCTTCGAGGGCCGCGGCCGCAAGCGGCGCGAGAACGAGGCGTAGCGAGCGCCCATGAAAAAAGGCTCCCTGGGGAGCCTTTTTGCCGGGGTTCGCGTTCGAGGCGCGATCAGTAGCCGCTGTTGCCGCCATTGCCGCCGCCGTAGCCGCCGCGACCGCCGCCGCCACCGCCACGCGGGCCCGCGCCATAGGGGCTGCGGAAGCCGCCGTCACCGCCGCCGCCGCCACTGCGGCCACCGCCGCCGTAGCCGCCGCCACCGCCGCTGCGGCCACCACCGCCGCCGCCGTAACCGCCGCCGCCGCCACCACCATAGCCGCCGCCACCGCCGCCGCCATAACCACCGCCGCCACCGCCGTAGCCGCCGCCACCGCTGCGGGGCGGACGGGCTTCCATCGGACGGGCTTCATTGACCACGACGCTGCGGCCGCCGAGCGGCTGGCCGTTCATGCCGTTGATGGCTGCTTGTGCTTCCGCATCGCTGCCCATTTCGACGAAGCCGAAGCCCTTGGAACGGCCGGTATCGCGCTCCATCATGACTTTGGCACTCGTCACGGCGCCGAATTGGCCGAAGGCTTGCTCGAGATCACCGTCGCGCACCGAGTAAGGCAGGTTACCGACGTACAGTTTGTTGCCCATCAAGGGACTCCTATAAACACATCAAGAAAAGCGATGGAGTCCCGAGAGCAGCAATACGGCGAAACATCCGCCGAGTTGCGCGAAACTGACCGATCACCGATTCGCCCCCCCGAATTTTGAAGGGAGGCTCGTGCATTATGGGTGAAACGGCTCGAATGCAAGTAGGAATTTGCACGCAGTCGGCGGCCCGGCGAATAAATGTGAAGTAAGCAGTTGCTTACATATAGCCTCCCGGACACGCTACAATCGACCGGTCATTGGGGAGTAGCCGCCTTCCATCGCGAGAAGGGTTTGCGTCAACAGACTTGTACTGCACCCGTGCAGCACATGGCGCAAGCAGCAGCAGCCTGGCGAGACCTTTGACCGCGCAACTTCGGGATTCGGCCGAAGGTGTTGCGCGGTCAATTGCGTCCTTCGGCCGTAGGAATCCCTTTTTTCTCATGGAAGCTTTTCTCGTTGCAACCGGTGTGGTCGCGCTCGCCGAGATGGGTGACAAGACCCAGTTGCTCGCCCTCATCCTCGCGGCGCGGTTCCGCAAGCCCTGGCCGATCGTGGCGGGCATCTTCACGGCGACGGTGCTCAACCACGCGCTGGCCGGCGCGGTCGGCAACTGGGTCACCCAGTTCCTCGGCCCCGACATCCTGCGCTGGATCCTCGGCGGCTCCTTCATCGCGATGGCGGTGTGGATGATGATCCCCGACAAGATCGACGAAGACGAGGTTCCCAAGTCCTCGCACTACGGCGTCTTCGGGACGACGGTGCTGGCTTTCTTCCTCGCCGAGATGGGGGACAAGACGCAGATCGCCACCGTGATGCTCGCCGCCCGCTACGTCGACGCCTACGTGTGGGTCGTCATGGGAACCACGCTCGGCATGATGCTGGCCAACGCGCCGGTGGTCTGGCTCGGCGACCGCATCGTGAAGCGCGTGCCGATCCAGCTCGTGCACGGCATCTCGGCCGCCATCTTCATGGTGCTCGGGGTCGCCGCGTTGATCGGCTGGGGTTGAGCGGCATATACTTCCGCGACGCGCCGATTTGCTCCAGCTTGCGGGCGCTTTACAAATGCAGCTAAAGACGGATGCCGGACCCGGCTCGTTTTTGGCGAGGCCGGGTCTTTTTCATTCATGTCCTTCGTCGTCACTCCGCAATCGATGCAGTTCGCGGGCCCGCTGGCACTGCGCAGCGGCTCGTCGATCAGCCACTACACGCTGGCCTACGAAACCTACGGCCGGCTCAACGCCGAGCGCAGCAACGCGGTGCTGGTGTGCCACGCGCTCAATGCCTCCCATCACGTGGCCGGCGTCTACGCCGACCAGCCGAAGTCCGAGGGCTGGTGGGACAACATGATCGGCCCCGGCAAGCCGGTCGACACCAACCGCTTCTTCGTCATCGGCATCAACAACCTCGGCTCCTGCTTCGGCTCCACCGGTCCGATGCACGAGAACCCCGAGACCGGCAGCGCCTACGGCGCCGACTTCCCGGTCGTGACGGTGGAGGATTGGGTCGCGGCCCAGGCCGGGCTGCTCGATGCCCTCGGCATCGAACGGCTGGCGGCCGTGATGGGCGGCAGCCTCGGCGGCATGCAGGCGCTGTCCTGGACGCTGCAGTATCCGGACCGCGTGCAGCATGCGGTGGTGGTCGCCAGCGCGCCGAGCCTGACGGCGCAGAACATCGCCTTCAACGAAGTGGCGCGGCGCGCGATCGTCACCGACCCCGACTTCAATGGCGGCCACTTCTACGAGCATGGCGTGATCCCGCGGCGCGGCCTGCGCATCGCCCGCATGATCGGCCACATCACCTACCAGAGCGACGACGTCATGAACGAGAAGTTCGGTCGCGCGCTGCGCAGCGCGGTCGAGGGCAGCGCCGCGAACACCGAGTTCCTCTACTCGACCCAGGAAGTCGAGTTTCAGATCGAAAGCTACCTGCGCTACAACGGCGACAAGTTCAGCGAGTACTTCGACGCCAACACCTACCTGCTGATCACGCGCGCGCTCGACTATTTCGACCCGGCACGCGCCTTCGGCGGCGACTTGCGGGCCGCGCTGGCACAGGCCAGCGCGAAGTTCCTCCTGGTCAGCTTCAGCACCGACTGGCGCTTCTCGCCGGCACGCAGCCGCGAGATCGTCAAGGCCCTGCTCGACAACCGCCGCAACGTGAGCTATGCGGAGATCGATGCGCCGCACGGCCACGACGCCTTCCTGCTCGACGACGTGCGCTACATGAGCGTGGTGCGCTCCTACTTCGAGCGCATTGCCGGCACGGTGGGGGAGGTGGAAGCATGAGCGACGCCCGGCCGCCCGAAGGCGCTCGCACCGCAGTGCGTAGCACGGAGGTTGACGTATGAGCGACACATCCACGCAGCAACTCATCGCCCGCCTGGTGCCCGAAGGCGCCCGCGTGCTCGACCTCGGCTGCGGCGACGGCGCCCTGCTCGACCTGCTGCAGCGCGAACGGGGCTGCAGCGGCTATGGCGTCGAGATCGCCGACGGCAACGTGCTGCAGTGCGTACGGCGCGGCGTCGACGTGATCCAGCTCAACCTCGACGAAGGGCTCGCGATGTTCGACGACGCCTCCTTCGACGTGGTGCTGCAGATCGACACGCTGCAACATCTGCGCAACGCCGAGGTCATGCTGCGCGAGACCGCGCGCGTAGGCCGCATCGGCATCGTCGCCTTTCCCAACTTCGCCCACTGGCCGAACCGCGTCAGCGTCGCGCGCGGCCGCATGCCGGTGACCCGGCGGCTGCCCTACCAGTGGTACGACACGCCCAACATCCGCGTCGGCACCTTCAAGGATTTCGAGGTGCTGGCGCACAAGAACCGCCTGCGTGTGCTCGATGCCTTCGGCCTGCAGGACGGCCGCGAAGTGCGCTGGCTGCCGAACGCGCGCGCCAGCACCGCCGTCTTCAAGTTCGAGAGGGGTTGAGGCTCGCCGCCAGGTCCAGAGGCCATGCCCTTTACCCTCGCAGCCGCGCGCCACAGCGAGCTCGTCATCAAGAAGAGCCGCTTCATCGGCTGCGTCCAGCCCGTGGCCGACCGCGCCGCGGCACAGGCGGTGGTCGAGGCGCTGCGGCGCGAGCACCCCGCCGCGGCGCATGTCTGCTGGGCACTGATGGCCGGCGGGCAATCTGCCGCCAACGACGACGGCGAGCCCGGCGGCACCGCGGGCAGGCCGATGCTCGAAGTGCTTCGGCACCACGATCTCGACGGTGTGCTCGCGACCGTGGTGCGCTATTTCGGCGGCGTGAAGCTGGGCGCCGGCGGACTCGTGCGGGCCTACACCGACAGCATCGCGCAGACACTGATCGACGCGCCCCGGTTGCCGCTGGTGCGCCAGCGGACGCTGCATTGCGCCGTGCCCTATGCCCTGGAGGGTCTGCTGCGGCGCGAGATCTCGGCCGCAGGCGCGAAGCTCGACGAGGTGCGCCACGAAAGCATGGTGCACTTCGATCTGAGCCTTCCCGAGCCGGTCGCGGCCGGCTTCATTAGCCGGGTCGACGACGCCGCGCAAGGGCGTGTTGCGTGGCTGAAGTCAGGCGGCGAGGCCAAACGAGACGCAAAGTGAGCGAGAAAGTAAGCAAATCGTGTCAACCCACGATTTATTCAGTTACGCCTCTTGCGCAATGAAGTGCCGCGAGGCGAAATGTGCTTCTTACGATAGACCTTTTGAGGAGCTACCCATTGGCCACACAGTCCCCCTTCTTCGGCAAACGTGATCGCGAAGCCGAAAATCTCACCTCCCGTCCCGCGCCGCTGATGGGTTCGAGCACCAATCTTTCGGGTACGCCCGTCAGCCCGTCGACCCTCACGACGCAGGCCGCGAACGCTGCGGCGAGCGTCGCCAAGGAAGGTGGCAGCAAGCTCACCGTCGGCCCGAACATCAAGCTCAAGGGCGTCGAGATCACGGACTGCGACACGCTGGTGGTCGAGGGCCTGGTCGAAGCCACGATGGATTCGCGCGTCATGCAGATCGCCGAACAAGGCGCTTTCAAGGGCTCGGCCGAGATCGACATCGCCGAGATCCGCGGCCTGTTCGATGGCAACCTCACGGTGCGCGAAAAGCTCGTGATCCATTCGACCGGCAAGGTCACGGGCAAGATCCGCTACGGCAAGATCGTCGTCGAAGAAGGCGGCCAGCTGTCGGGCGAGATCAGCTTCGGTACGTCGGCATCGTCGGGCAGCGCTGCCAAGCCGGCCAGCGCCACGCTGCAAGCGGCCGCCTGATCCATCTGATCAGTCCCGCAAGGCCTCACGAGAGGCGTTCGATCAAGGCACCCGCAGCCGCGGGTGCCTTTTCTTTTGCGCCGTTGATGAAGAAGACGAAGACGTCGCGCTCCTTGCCGGCCTTCGATGACGAAGCCTCCCCGACATGCGGCAGCGCGGCAGGCGTCTTGCCCTCGGCCCAGCTGCGCGCGTGCTCGGCCCAGGCGTCGAGCGCCTTCGGGGCGTAGCCGGTCTCGATGGTGGCCTCGCTGTTCATGAGGCGCGCGTAGGCGAAGTCGCCGGTCAGGTCGGCGAAGGACGGGAATTTTCCGGAGTCGGTGAACACGGTCGCCACCTTGTGCTTGCGCGCCAGCGCGAGGTATTCCGGCGACTTGAAGCTCTCGTGCCGCACATCCATCACGTGGCGCAGGGCCCGGCTGCCCGCCTTCCCGGGCAGCAGCGCGAGGAAGGCCGCGAAGTCCTCCGGGTCGAAGGCCTTCGTCGGCATCATCTGCCACACGATCGGCCCCAGCTTCGCACCCAGTTCCTCGATCCCGCTGTCGATGAAGCGCGCAATCGATTCGCCCGCGGTCGCCAGCAGCTTGCGGTTGGTCGCGAAGCGCGAGGCCTTGAGCGAGAACATGAAACCCTCGGGCGTCTCGTCGTGCCACTTCTTGAAGCTGACCGGCTTCATGGTGCTGTAGTAGGTGCCGTTGACCTCGATGGCCGTGAGCTGCCGGCTCGCATAGCTCAGCTCCTGGGCATGCGGGAGCTTGGCGGGATAGAAGTTGTCGCGCCAGGGCTCGTAGGTCCAGCCCCCCACCCCGACGCGGATGCGCGGAGGGGTCGAAGCGGCTTCTGCTGGCTTGCGCGCTGTCATGGCTTGCCTTCGGTGGGTGTGGCGGGGCCCGCCTTTTTATCGCATCCAAGGGCCGGATGACAGCGTTGCGCGCAGGAAGCTTCGGTAGGCACTAACATCGTTTCCCCACTCCGCGGAGACTCCCACATGAACGCCCCCCTCCACCGTGAAATGCCCGCCGGCCTGCTCGACGCCGGCCGCGCACTGTCCGACGTCTCCGCCCAGTGGGACCACGACATCGTCAGGCAGCTCACCGACTACATCGCGATCCCCGCCAAGTCGCCGGGATTCGACAAGGACTGGTCGCAGAACGGCCACCTCGAAACCGTGCTGCGCAATGCCGCCAGCTGGGTCGAGGCCCAGAAGGTCGAGGGCCTCAAGCTCGAGATCGTGCGCCTCGAAGGCCGCACGCCGGTGCTGTTCTTCGAAGTGCCCGCCACCGGCACCGCCATGACCGAGACCGTGCTGATGTACGGCCACCTCGACAAGCAGCCCGAATTCACCGGATGGCGCAACGACCTCGGCCCCTGGACGCCGAAGTACGAGAACGGTCTGCTCTATGGGCGCGGCGGCGCCGACGACGGCTACGCGGTGTATGCCAGCGTCGCCGCGCTGCAGGCGCTCAAGGCACAGGGCGTGGCCCATCCGCGGATCGTCGGCCTGATCGAAACCTGCGAGGAATCGGGCTCCTACGACCTGCTGCCCTATGTGGATGCGCTGCGGCCGAGGCTGGGCGATGTCTCGCTCGTCATCTGCCTCGATTCGGGCGCTGGCAACTACGACCAGCTGTGGCTCACGACCTCGCTGCGCGGCATGGCCAGCGGCACGCTCAAGGTCGAGATCCTGACCGAGGGCATCCATTCGGGCGATGCCTCCGGCCTGGTGCCGTCGAGCTTTCGCATCATGCGGCAGGTGCTCGACCGGCTCGAGGACAGCAAGACCGGCCGCCTGCTGCCCGAGAGCTTCCACTGCGAAGTGCCGGCCGAACGGCTGGCCCAGGCCCGCGCCACCGCCGCGATCCTCGGCGAGGAGGTCTACAAGCGCTTTCCGTGGGCCCATTACGACTGCGGCGGTTCGACCACCTTCGCGCTGCCGACCACCACCGACCCGCTGGAAGCCCTGCTCAACCGCACCTGGAAGCCGACCTTGTCGGTCACCGGCGCCGAGGGCTTCCCGGCCCTGAAGGACGCCGGCAATGTGCTGCGTCCGTACACCGCCTTCAAGCTCTCGCTGCGGCTGCCGCCGCTGGTCGATGCCGACCAGGCGGTGCAGCAGCTCAAGCAGCTGCTCGAGGACAACGCGCCCTACCAGGCCAAGGTCACTTTCGACAGCGGCGGCGGCGCCACCGGCTGGAACGCACCCGAAACCGCCTCCTGGTTCGAGCGCGCGCTCAACGCCGCGTCGCAGGCCCATTTCGGCGCCGATTGCGGCTACATCGGCCAGGGCGGCACGATCCCGCTCATGAACATGCTGAGCCAGGGCTTCCCGAAGGCGCAGATGATGGTCTGCGGCGTGCTGGGCCCGAAGAGCAACGCCCACGGCCCGAACGAGTTCCTGCACGTGCCCTACGCCAAGAAGCTGACCGCCGCGGTGGCCGAGGTGATCGCCGCGCTGCCGCCAGGGCGCGCGGCAGCCTCAGCTTGACGACGCTTCGAACGGCCGACGGCGAAACGCTGGCACTGCGCGACTGGCCGCTCGCCAGTGGCACGCCGAGGGCCATCGTCCTCGTCGTGCACGGCCTGGGCGAGCACGCCGGGCGCTACGACCGGGTCGCCGCCGAGCTCAACGGCTGGGGTTTCGCCGTGCGGGCCGCCGACCACCATGGCCACGGCGCCTCGAGCGGTGCGCGCGGAGGCTTGCCGAGCACGGGCCGCCTGCTCGACGATCTGGCCCTGGTGATCGACGACACGCGCCGGGCCTTCCCCGGCCTGCCGCTGGTGCTGCTGGGCCACAGCCTGGGCGGCCTGGTGGCGGCGAGCGCCGTGGCACGCGGCGTGCGCGCGGTCGATGCCCTGGTGCTGTCCTCACCGGCGCTCGACGCCGGGCTCAGTGCCTTCCAGAAGCTGCTGGTCGCCACGCTGTCGCGCCTGGCGCCCGGCCTGCGCGTGGGCAACGGGCTGGACGCCGACTTCCTGTCGCACGAGCCCGGCGTGGCGCAGGCCTACCGGGCCGATCCGCTGTGCCACGACCGCATCGGTGCCCGCCTGGCGCGCTTCCTGGCCGACGAGGGCGCCGAGGTGCAGGCGGCGGCACCGGCCTGGCAGGTGCCCACGCTGCTGATCTATGCCGGTGACGATCGCCTCGTGAAACCGGCCGGGAGCAAGGCTTTTGCCGCTGCGGCGCCGCCCGCGGTGGTCACGGCCCGCTGCTTTCCCGCGCTCTATCACGAGATCTTCAACGAGCGCGAGGCCGGGCCGGTGTTCCAGACCTTGCGCGACTGGCTCGACGCCCGTTTCGCCTAGGTCGTCTTCACGCCCTGGACCGCTGCCGCCGCGGCCCGCCGGCGGCGTGCGAGCCAGAACAGCGCGGCGCCCGTCAGCAGCACCGGCACCAGCGAGCCGAGGTTGAGCAGCCGCCAGCCCTGTGTCGTGACCAGCACGCCCGATGCGAAAGAAGTGAACGCCAAGGTCGCGAAGACGCAGAAATTGAGCGCCCCTTGCGCGCGGTCGCGCTCTTCGGGCGTGTAGGCCGCGAGCGAAAGCGTCGTGCTGCCCGTGAAGAGGAAGTTCCAGCCGACACCGAGCATGAAGAGCGCCAGCAGGAACTGGTGCAGGTCGACGCCCGACAAGGCGACCGCGATGCAGCCCAGGTTGAGCACCAGCCCCAGGCCCATCACGGGCAGCACGCCGATCCGGCGGATCAGGTGGCCGGTGAAGAAGCCCGGCGCGAACATGCCGATCACGTGCCATTCGAGCACCAGCGCAATGTCGCTAAAAGGCAGGCTGCAGACCTGCATCGCGATCGGCGTGGCCGCCATCAGCAGGTTCATGACGCCGAAGCCCAGCGCGCCCGAGATCGCGGCGACGATGAACACCGGCTGGCGCGCGATCTCGGCCAGCGGGCGCCCGCCGCGGCCGGCGCCGCGCGGCGGCGGTGGCGGGAAGTCGATGAAGCTCATGACCGCCATCGACAGCAGCGCCACCGCGGCCAGCGCCACGTAGGCACCGGCGAAAGGGACGGCAAACCAGTTGCGCGTGACCGCGGCGAGGTTCGGGCCCGCGACGGCGCCGATCAGGCCTCCCGCCATCACCAGCGAAACCGCCTTCTCGCGCCAGTCGGGACCGGTGAGCTCGGCCGCGGCGAAGCGGTAGAGCCCCGCATTGGCGTTGTAATAGCCAGCCACGACGGTGGCCAGGCACAGCAGCCAGAAGTTCTGCCAGAGCGCCGCCTGCGCGCACAGCAGCGCCGACCCGAGCGCCACCGCGATCCCGATCTGGAACGAGCGCCGGCGCCCGAAGCGCTGCCGCGTGCGCGCCACCAGGCCGGTGGCCAGTGCGCCGCCGACCACATAGCCCATCACGGGCAGGGTCGCCATCCAGCCGCGCGGCGCCAGCGAGAGCCCGACCAGGCCATTGATGGCGATGAAGGTGACGTTGTTCGTGAGGAACAGGCCTTGGCAGATGGCGAGCAGCCAGAGGTTGCGGTTCATGGGGCCCGAGGATGCGTTGGACCGCCCGTTCTATCACGGCGGCAAAGAAGATCGGCAGAAGAAAAGGCGCCTTGCGGGCGCCTCCGGGTGCGGCGGACGAACCGAAGCTTCGTCAGCGCTTCTGCAACAGGCCGCTCAGGGACGACAGCAGGTCGTCCTGCGTGCCCAGTCCCTCGGCCGGCGCCTGGCCCTTGGGCGTGAGCTGGTCGATCAGCGTCGGCAGCAGCGCGGCGAGCATCGGCAGCAGGGTCGAGACGTTGATGCCGAGCTTCTGCGCGATGCCCGAGATCGCGTCGCTCCCGAGCACCTGCTGCAGCTGCCCGCCGGAGATCGGCGCGTTCTCGCCCTTGCCGATCCAGGAGCCGATCACATCACCCATGCCGGCCTGATCGAACTTGGAAACCAGGCCGCCGAGGCCGCCGACTTCGCCGTTGTTGGCGAGCAGGCCGCCGAGCGCGCCCGCGAGGCCGCCGAGATCGCCCGACGAGCCGCCCGCGCCGCCAAGCAGCGCACCGAGATCACCAAGCCCGCCGCCGCCTTGAGGCTGCTGCTGCGCGCCGCCGAGCACCTGACCGAGTACCGAATCGAGCAATCCCATGATGGGCTCCTGACATGAGTGAGGGTGGGAGGAAGGGCTATCGCGTGCGCGGCGGCCGCCTGGCCAGCAGGGGTTCGCTCACGCCCTGCACGCCGACCAGCCCGAGCACGGTCACCAGGGCATTCTGCGCGCCTTGCCAAGCGTCTGTCACGTCGATCCATTCGGACAGCGCGTGAAAGCCGCCGGTCTTGCCGCCGCTGCCGATGATGATCGCCGGAATGCCCAGCGACATCGGCACGTTGGCATCGGTGCTGGCGCCGGCCAGCAGGGTCCTGTGGCCGAAGGCGGCGTTCGAGCGCACCGCCGCCTCGACGATCACCGAGTCGGCGGGCGTGCGTCCGCCGGGCCGGTCGCCGATCAGCTTCGCGGAGGCGCTGAGTGTCGTGGTGTTCCAGCGCTTGTTCTCGGCCGCCACGGCTTCGTCGATCGCGGCCAGCACCTTCTTCTCGGTCTCGAGCAGCGGACCCATCTCGTCGGAGCGGATGTCGATCGTCATGCGCGCGTCCGGTGCGATGGTGTTGACCGAGGTGCCGCCACCCACGGTCCCGACGGTGAAGGTGGTCCGCGGAAAGGTCGGCGTCTCGATGTCGGCGATGCGGGCGATCGCCCGGCCCATGCCATGGACCGCGCTCGGCACCTGGCCGAAAGCGCCGAAGCTGTGGCCGCCGGGCGCCTTGAAGTTCACCTCGTAGCGATGGCTGGCGGTGCCGAGCACCAGCACCGTGCCGTCGGCCGCCGGCTCCAGCCCGACCATGCCGTCGATATCGAGCTGGTCGCGGAAGATCGCCTTCATGCCGCGCAGGTTGCCGAGTTCCTCCTCGCCCACGTTGGCGACGAACATCAGGTCGCCGACGGTTTGCACCTGCTGGTCGTTGAGCACCTTGAGCCAGGACAGCAGCACCGACAGGCTGCGTGTGTCGTCCGAGATGCCGGGCGCGTGGAGCCGGCCGTCGCGCTCCTTCACGCGGACATCGGTGCCGGCCGGAAAGACGGTGTCCAGATGGGCCGAGACCAGCAGCCTGGGGCCATTGCCGCTGCCCTTGCGCAGTCCGATCACATTGCCTTCGGCGTCGATCCTGGCGTCGGTCAGCCCGAGCGCCTTCATGCGGGCCAGGAAGGCTTCCGCACGCTTTTGCTCCTTGAACGGCGGCGCCTCGATCTCGGTCAGCAGCCGCAGGTCGTCGATCGAGCGCTCGTGATCGGCCTTCAGCGCATCGAGGAGCTTGCGCATCGACGGCGCAGCGAGGAGTTGCGTATAGGCCTGGTCGACCGCAGGCCGCACATGGGTGGGCGTGGGCGCCACGGCCGCGTTCTGCGCCAGCGCGTCGCCGGCGGCCAGCGCGACCAGCAGCAGTGCCGCGGCACGCCGCCGGGAGGGGAAGCCGGAGCGCATGATTCAGCCCCCGGCCAGCCCGACCAGTGCGGCCAGCGCAGCGGTCTCGGCGCGCAGCACACGCGGCCCGAGCGTCAGCGGCGCGAAGCCCTGCGCCATCGCGGCCTGCTCCTCGGCGGCGCTGAGGCCGCCCTCGGGCCCGCTCAGCACCCAGGCATCGCGGTCGGCGGCAGCGCGCGCATCGGCCAGCGCGCGGGTGCCAGGCGCCAGGCTCAGGATGAAGCGCTCTGCCTTCTCCTGAAATCCCTCCAGCCAGCTGCCGAAGGTCCGCACCGGATGGATCCGGGGCACGCGGTTGCGTCCGCATTGCTCGCAGGCGGCGATCGCGATCGCCTCCCAGTGGGCCCGCTTCTTGTCCGCGCGCTCGCTGTTGAGCCGCAGCACGCCGTGGGCGGTCATCAGGGGCTGGACGCTGGCCGCGCCGAGTTCGGTGGCCTTCTCGACCAGCCAATCCATGCGTTCGTTGGCCGGCATGCCGACCGCCAGGTGGATCGCCCGCCCGGCCTCTCGTTCGACCGCCGCGTGGGCACCGACCCGCACCGCGACCTCGCTGCGGCCCATGCGCTCGACGGTGGCTGCGTACTCGCCGCCGTGGCCGTCGAACAGGGTCAGGGCATCGCCGGGCTGCATCCGCAGCACCTGGACATGGCGCGCCGCGCCGGCCGGCAGCAGCAGGTCGCTGTCGGCGCTGACCGCCACCTCGCAATGGAATCGCGCAGTCACATCCGTCCGTAGGCAAAGCCGCTCAGGGCCGTCGTGCCTTCGACCTCGTCGACCACGCGCAGCAGCGGCGTCAGTTCGCTGTAGCGGCTGGCGGTGGCCCGGATGTAGGCGATGAAGCGCGGCGTGTCGGCGAGGTACTTCGGCTTGCCGTCGCGCAAGGTCAGCCGGGCGAAGATGCCCGCCACCTTCAGGTGGCGCTGCAGGCCCATCCATTCGACGGCGCGATAGAAGGCGCCGAAGTCGTCGTCGACCGGCAGCCCGGCCTTGCGGGCTCGCTGCCAGTAGCGCACCGTGACGTCGAGCACGAACTCCTCGTCCCAGCTCAGGAAGGCATCGCGCATGAGGCTCGCGATGTCGTAGGTGACGGGCCCGTAGACCGCATCCTGGAAGTCCAGCACGCCGAGCGCGTCGCCATCGCCGACCATCAGGTTTCGCGGCATGAAATCGCGGTGAACGTAGACCGGCGCGGCGGCGAGATTGCTCTCGACGATGGCCATGAAACTTCGCTCGAGCCGCTCCTTGATCCGGCCTTCGACCGCCACGCCGCGGTGACGCGCGATGTACCAGTCCGGAAAAAGCGCCAGTTCGCGCTCCAGCAGCGCCCGGTCATAGGGCGGCAGCACGCCGGGCTTCGATGACAGCTGCCAGCGGATCAGGGCGTCGACGGCCTGGTCGTAGAGGGGCCGTGCCGCCTGCGGATTCGCCGGGTCGATGACATCCAGCATGGTCTGCCGGCCCAGGTCGTCGAGCAGCAGAAAACCTTCGGCGGCTTCCCATTCGAGCACCTGCGGCGCGCTCACGCCGGCTTCGGCCATCAGTTGGGCGACCTGCACGAAGGGCGCGCTGTTTTCCTGCGCGGGCGGCGCGTCCATGATGATCCGGGTCGGCGCGCCGACGCTCGCATCGACCCGGAAATAGCGCCGGAAGCTGGCATCGGCCGAGGCCATGCGCACGCTCGCGGGCCGCAGGTGGTGGCGCTCGGAAATGCGCTCCATCCATTGCTGGAAGGCGCTGGCGCGCGCCGGATCGCTCCAGGCCGGTGCTTCGGTAGGGGGGGCGGCGGCGCCGGACGGTGGCTGGAAGGCTGTCATGGATAATCGATTCTACAAATCCGCCTGGCGCGGAGCTTCGCAACCTGATGGCCCCCGGCGCCGTCTTCCCCCTCCCAGACGAAATTTGTCCCGTACCGATGCCTGACCTGAACCGAGCCGCCTGGCGCCGGTGCCGCCCGCCCTTGCCCCTGGCGCTGCTGACGCTGGCGCTGCTGCATGCGCAAGGCGCGTGGGCACAGGATGCGGACCTGGACGCGCCGCTCGTGCTCAAGCGCACGCCGCAACTCGCGGAGACCATTCCTCCGACCCTGCGCGGGCAGTTGCCGACCTTCGTCGACGGCGACAAGATCTCCGGCCGCCCCGACCTCGAGACCGTGGTCGAAGGCAACGCAACCCTGCGCCGCGGCGACCTCTCGCTCAGGGCCGACCGGCTCGAGTACTACCAGCCCGACGATCGCGCGCGCGCCACCGGCAATGTCCGCATCAACCAGGCCGGCAACGTCTACGAGGGACCCGAACTCGAACTCAAGATCGAGACCTTCGAAGGCTTCTTCAACAAGGTCCGCTACCGCTTCCTCGCCACCGGCGGCGGGGGCGACGCCGAGCGCATCGACTTCGTCGACAGCAACGTGTCGGTGGCCCGCATGGCCACCTACACCACCTGCCGGCCCGAGGACTATCCGGGCTGGATGCCGGCCTGGCTGCTGAGTGCCGCCACCCTGACCACCGACACCGAGGACAACGTCGGCGTCGCCACCAACGCGCGGCTGACCTTCATGGGCGTCAGCACGCCGCCGTTTCCGTCGCTGAGCTTTCCGCTCAGCAACGACCGCAAGACCGGAATGCTGCCGCCGATCATCGGCATCGACAACGTCAACGGCGTCGACATCACGACGCCCTACTACTGGAACATCGCACCCAATCGCGACGCCACCCTGTACCCGACGCTGATGAGCAAGCGGGGCATCAACCTGGGCACCGAGTTCCGCTACCTCGAAGAGAAGTACAGCGGCGAAATCCGGGCCGACTACATGCCGGACGACCGTCTGCGCGACCGCGACCGCTGGGGCATCTGGACCCATCACTCGCAGCAGTTCGACGCCAAGTACTTCGGCCTCGACGCCCTGGTCGGCACGCTCAGCATCAACCGCGTGAGCGACAACGACTACTGGCGCGACTTCACCCGCACGCCTTCGCTGACGCAGCGCCTGCTGGCCAACGACGGCTCGCTCAGCTGGGCCAAGGGCGACTGGAGCGGCATGGCGCGCGCCCTGAGCTACCAGACGCTGCAGTACGCGCCGGCGCCGATCGTGCCGCCCTACGACCGCATGCCGCAGATCACGGCGAACTACAGCCAGCTCGACTGGAACGGCTTCGACTTCACGGTCGCCAACGACTACACGCGCTTCGAGGCCAAGAACCCGTTCGTGCAGGGCCAGCCCAACGGCGAGCGGGTCTTCTCGCTGGCCTCGCTGAGCCGCCCCTTCCTGACGCCGGGCACCTTCATCACCCCGAAGGTGATGCTGAATGCAACCGCCTACCAGTTCGACGCGCCGCTGCTGACCAACGCCGCGACCTCGGCGACCCGCGTGGTGCCGACCTTCAGCCTCGACAGCGGCCTGATCTTCGAGCGCGACGCGAACTACTTCGGACGCTCCTTCCGCCAGACGCTGGAGCCGCGCGCCTTCTATGTGTACACGCCGTTCCGGAACCAGAACTACCTGCCGGTGTACGACACGGCGCAGAACGACTTCAACTTCGCGACCATCTACACCGAGAACGCCTTCTCGGGCAACGACCGCATTTCCGACAGCAACCTGCTGACCCTGGGCGTGACGACCCGGCTGATCGATCCCGAAACCGGCGCCGAAGCCGCCCGCTTCGGCGTTGCCCAGCGACTGCGCTTCGCCGACCAGCTGGTCACGATGCCCGGCGGCGTGCCGGTGACCGACCGGCTGAGCGACCTGCTGCTGGGCGCCCAGATCAACTGGACTTCGAAGTGGAGCGTGGACGGCACCGTCCAGTACAACCCCGACACCCAGACCTCGGCCCGCACCGCGCTCAGCGCCCGCTACAACCCCGGGCCCTACCGCACGGTGAGCGCCGCCTACCGCTACCAGGCCGACACCACGCCGACGTCGAACGACGGCAACCGGTCGATCGACGTGACCTGGCAATGGCCGCTGAACGACCTCTGGGGCGACAAAGGCCAGGACCTGGGCCCCGGAAGGGGTCAAGGCGGCGGGCGCTGGTACGCCGTAGGCCGTTTGAACTACAGTCTGGAATCGAGCAAACTGACCGACGGGGTGCTCGGCTTCGAATACGACGGTTGCTGCTGGATCGGGCGCGTGGTGGTGGAACGCGTCACCACCGGCCAGGTCACAGCCAACACGCGAATCATGTTCCAGCTCGAGCTGGTCGGATTCGCCAGCATCGGCTCGAGCCCGAAACGCACGCTGACGCAGAACATCCAGCGCTACACGCCGATGCGCCAGCCGGGCATCGGCCCGAGCCGCTTTACCAATTACGACTGAGATCGAGCTTCGCCATGAACCACATCCGATCCCTCCTCACCCTGGCCTGCCTCGCGGCACTGACCGCCACGGCGGGCGCGCAGGGCATCACCGACATCATGCGCACCGGCCCCCGGGTCGGGCCGGCCCCGATGCCGACCCAGCCGCGTCCTCAGGCCGCACCGGTGCGCCGATCGGCCGAGTACATCGTCGCGCTGGTCAACTCCGAGCCGGTGACCAACAACGAAGTGCAGTCCCGCATGGAGCGCCTGCTGCGCGAGAACCCCGATGCCGAGCGCATTCCCCGCGCCGACCTGGTGCGCATGGTGCTCGAACGGCTCATCAACGAGCGGGCCCAGCTCCAGATGGGCAAGGAATACGGCGTCAAGGTCGACGAGGTGGCGGTCGACCAGGCCGAGCAGACCGTCGCTCGCCAGAACCAGATCAGCGTGACCGAACTGCGCCGCCGCGTGGCGGCCGAGGGCCTGTCGCAGGACCAGTTCCGGCGCGACCTGCGCGACCAGCTGATCCTCACGCGCCTGCGCGATCGCGAGATCGAGGCCAAGATCAAGATCAGCGACACCGAAGTCGACCAGTTCATCAAGGAGCAGCGCGCCGGCGCCAACGCTGCCTTCCCGCCGAACGTCAACATGGCCCAGCTGATCGTGCTGGTGCCCGAGAACGCCAGCGAAGCCGACGTGGCAAAGCTGCAGCAGCGCGCGCAGGCCCTGGCGCAGCGCGCCCGGGCCGGCGAAGACTTCACCAAACTGGTGCAGGACAACTCCGATGCGCCGGACCGCGCCGGTGGCGGCGTGCTGGGCGTGCGCAGCGCGGACCGCTATCCGGCCATCTTCGTCGAAGCCACGCAATCGACGCCGGTCGGCGGCATCGCCGGACCGATCCGTTCCAGCGCCGGCTTCCATGTGCTCAAGCTGCTGAGCAAGTCACAGCCCGGGGCCAGCGATGCCGTCGTCACCCAGACCCAGGTCCGGCACATCCTGCTGCGCAACAACGATCCCAAGCGCACCACGGCGGAAGCGGTCGCCCAGCTGACCGAATTCAAGAAGCGCCTGGTGGCCGGCACCGCCGATTTCGCCGGCCTGGCGCGCGACAACTCCCAGGACGGCACCTCCAAGCAGGGCGGCGACCTGGGCTGGTCGCGGCCCGGCATGTTCGTTCCGGAGTTCGAGGAAGCCATGAACCGGCTGGCGCCGGGCGAAATCAGCGACCCGGTGGTCTCGCGTTTCGGCGTCCACCTGATCCAGGTCCAGGGCCGGCGCGAAGCCAAGCTGAGCCAGGCCGAGCAGCGCGAAGCCGTGCGCGCCGTGATGCGCGAGAAGCGGGTCGAGCAAGCCACCGAGACCTGGGCCCAGGAAGTGCGCGCCCGCGCCTACGTCGAATACCGCGAAGCTCCCCAGACATGAAGCGCCTCGAGGTCGCAGCCTCGTGAAGCACGTCGCGCGCAAGCGCTTCGGGCAGCACTTCCTGACGGACGGCGGGATCATCGACGCCATCGTGCGCGAGATCGCGCCGAAGGCCGGCGATGCGATGGTCGAGATTGGGCCGGGGCTGGCGGCACTGACGCAGCCGCTGGTCGAGCGCCTGGGGCGGCTCACCGTGATCGAACTCGACCGCGACCTGGCGCAGCGCCTGCGCGGCCATGGCCAGCTGGACGTGATCGAGTCCGATGTGCTCAGGGTGGATTTCGCCGCGCTGGCCGACCGGTTCTCGCCGGCGCCGCTGCGCGTCGTGGGCAATCTGCCCTACAACATCTCGACGCCGATCCTCTTCCACCTGCTCGGCTTCGCCCACCTGATCGCGGACCAGCACTTCATGCTGCAAAAGGAAGTCATCGACCGCATGGTCGCCCGCCCGGCGACGTCCGACTACAGCCGCCTCAGCGTGATGCTGCAATGGCGCTACGCGATGGACAACGTGCTGTTCGTGCCGCCCGAGAGCTTCGATCCGCCGCCACGCGTCGACAGCGCGGTCGTGCGCATGGTCCCGCTGGCCGAACCGCCGGCCGTCGATGCGGCCCGCCTCGGCGAGATCGTCCAGGTCGCCTTCAGCCAGCGCCGCAAGCTGTTGCGCCACACGCTGGGCAAATGGCTGGACGAGCACGCCTTCGCCGGCGATTTCGACACCCAGCGCCGTGCCGAAGAGGTGCCCGTGGCCGAATACGTTGCCTTGGCGCAGTCGGTGCCGGAATAGAAAAAGCCCCGCATTGCGGGGCTTTTTGCTGCTGGCTCAGGCTGCTGCGAGCCAGTATCCGGCGTTGAAGGGACTGCTCATCCGCAGCGCGAGAGGCGAGACATCAACCAGTTTGTCGGTCGGCATCTTCTCGGCGGTGGGATCGGTATTCAGGTCGACGCCCGGCGCCGGAGCGGCGGCATTGTCCTGCGAAGCCTCGTTCGCCCGTTCTGCTTGGCTGGTGTGTGCAGAACGGGCTACAGAAAAGAATAGAAGCACCTGAACGGTATCTTCCGGTCGCCCCAATAGTCGGAGGCGTCACGGAAGATGTCGAGCAGCTGTTCGCGGGCTTCCTTGTCGAACTTGGCATTGGCCGGGATCTGCTCGAGCACGATGACGAAACCTGGTTGCGGGCCCGATTTGTGCAAGGGATCGGTCATGCAGTCGTACAGCGCATCGAAGTTCTTGCCGAAGTGCTGCGGGAACGTGAACTGCTGGGCGATCAGGTCAAGCACGTCCTGCTTCGTCTGGGCGTTGCCCAGGTTGGCGTACAGGAAATGCTGACCGGCCGCATGCGCCGCTTCCTGCAGGTCGTTCACGCGGAAGGCGCGAATCGACTGCACGATGTTCGGTCGCACTGCACGAAGGGATAAGGTCATCTCCGCTGGTCTTTCCATGGTTGTCGTCGTCGTCATTTCTTCGGGACGCCTTTGGGCGCCGCTCCAATTCAGTTGCTCGCTCATGGCACGATCCGCCGGAAGCTCGCGTAATGGTCTGCCGTATACCAGCACACCGATGGCGTTGCACGCTCGCCTCCGCAGACGATGCGCCGGGCGCCCCGGTTCCGCGAACCGGGTGTATCGACCGTGTATTCTCGATAGTGGCCTCGCCGTTCCTGAGGTAACAGGCGTTCGCGGTTGCCGAACACCGTGCCGTCTTTCTCGTGCCGAAAAGGACCACCGTTCAAAATGGCCTCATAGGTACGCTGGCCCTGCACCGGCAGTTCGGCCAGAGCCACCGTTTCCTGTGCCGATGTGCCGGCGCGAACGCCGAACCAGTCGCGAGCCTGGACTCCCGTCACCAGAGACACCAACAGAACGCAGGTGAGCGCTAACTTGGAAACCGGGGACGAGATCGAGGCGTAAGCCGCCATGGAGCACCAGAAGGAAAAGAGCGAGACCGAACCGGGGGCCAACCTTGGGGTTAACCCGCAAATTCAAGCCCGCAAGTGTGCACCAGCGACGCGCAAATAGCAAGCGCCTGCTCAATATTTGAGCAGGCGAAGAGGAGAAGCGACGCTTTTGAAGTTAGCAGTCGCTATCGAATTTCAGCCTACCGTTCGGCGTTGGCATCCGCCACGGTGAGTGCTGTCATATTCACGATTCGGCGCACGGTGGCGCTGGGCGTCAAGATGTGCACAGGTTTGGCTGCGCCGAGCAGCACCGGCCCGATCGCGATATTGCCGCCGGCCGCCGTCTTCAGCAGGTTGTAGGAGATATTGGCCGAATCGATATTCGGGAACACCAGCAGATTGGCGTTGCCCGCCAGGGCGCTGTGCGGCATCACGGCGGCGCGCTGCTTGCCATCCAATGCAACGTCGCCGTGCATTTCGCCGTCGACCTCGAGCCACGGAGCCTGGACTCGCAGCAGGTCGAGCGTCTGGCGCATCTTCACCGCGCTCGGCTGGTTGCTGCTGCCGAAGTTCGAATGCGACAGCAGCGCGGCCTTGGGCTTGAGGCCGAAGCGCATCATTTCCTCGGCCGCCATCGTGGTGATCTCGGTCAGTTCCTCGGGCGTCGGGTCGTAGTTGACGTGGGTGTCGACCAGGAACACCTGGCGATCCGGCAGCAGCAGGCCGTTCATGCAGGCGTAGATCGGCACATCCTGCGGCGTGCTCGGGCAGCCGCCGGGGCGTCGCCCGATCACCTGGTCGATGTAGTGCAGATGCAGCGCGGTGGTGCCCCAGGTGCCGCAGATCAGGCCGTCGACATCGCCCTTGTGCAGCAGCATGGCGCCGATCAGGGTCAGGCGCCGGCGCATCTCGATCTTGGCGGTCTGCACCGTGGTGCCCTTGCGCTCCGTCATGCGGTGGTAGGTCTGCCAGAAATCGCGGTAGCGGTGGTCCTGCTCGACGTTGACGATGTCGTAGTCGAGTTCTTCCTTCAGCCGCAGGCCGAACTTCTCGATCCGCTGCGCGATGATGGCCGGCCGGCCGATCAGCGTCGGCCGGGCGATGCCCTCGTCGACCACGATCTGGGCCGCGCGCAGCACGCGTTCTTCCTCGCCTTCGCTGTAGGCCACGCGCTTCTTCGGCGCCCGCTTGGCGGCATCGAAGATCGGCTTCATCATCGTGCCGGAGGTGTAGACGAAGGTCTGCAGCTTGTCGCGGTAGGCGTCGAGGTCGGTGATCGGGCGCAGCGCCACGCCGCTGTCGGCCGCGGCCTTGGCCACGGCTGGCGCGATCTTCATCATGAGCCGCGGGTCGAAGGGCTTCGGGATCAGGTACTCGGGGCCGAAGCTGAGCTTCTCGCCGACGTAGGCCGCTGCCACGCGCTCACTCTGCTCGGCTTGCGCGAGGTCGGCGATCGCATGCACCGCCGCCACTTCCATCTCGTCGGTGATGGTGGTGGCGCCGCAGTCGAGCGCGCCGCGGAAGATGTAGGGGAAGCACAGGACGTTGTTGACCTGGTTCGGATAGTCCGTGCGGCCGGTCGCCATGACGACGTCGTCGCGCACCGCATGCGCGTCCTCGGGCGAGATCTCGGGGCTGGGGTTGGCCAGCGCGAAGATCACCGGCTTGGCCGCCATCTTGGCGACCATCGCGGGCTTCAGCACGCCGGCCGCTGACAGTCCGAGAAACACGTCGGCACCCTCGATGATGTCGTTGAGGGTGCGCGCGTCGGTCTTCTGCATGTACTGGCGCTTGTCGTCATCCATCAGCTCGGTGCGGCCTTCGTAGACCACGCCGGCAAGGTCGGTCACGTAGACGTTCTCGCGCTTCAAGCCGACCTTGAGCAGCAGGTTCAGGCAGGCCAGCGCCGCGGCGCCCGCGCCGGAGGTGACGAGCTTGACTTCACCGATGTTCTTGCCGACCACCTTGAGGCCGTTGAGCATCGCTGCCGCCACGGTGATCGCGGTGCCGTGCTGGTCGTCGTGGAAGACCGGTATCTTCATCCGTTTGCGCAGCTCGCGCTCGACGTAGAAGCAGTCGGGCGCCTTGATGTCCTCGAGGTTGATGGCGCCGAAGGTCGGCTCCAGCGCGGCGATCACCTCGACCAGCTTGGCCGGGTCCTTCTCGTCGATCTCGATGTCGAAGACGTCGACGCCGGCGAACTTCTTGAAAAGCACCCCCTTGCCTTCCATCACCGGCTTGGAAGCCAGCGGGCCGATGTCGCCCAGGCCGAGCACCGCCGTGCCGTTGGTGATGACGCCGACGAGGTTGCCGCGCGCCGTGTACTTGAAGGCGTTGGTCGGGTCCTTGACGATTTCTTCGCAAGGCGCCGCGACACCGGGCGAGTAGGCCAGCGCCAGATCGCGCTGGTTGACCATCTGCTTGGTGGCCGCGATCGCGATCTTGCCCGGGACCGGATGCTCGTGGTACTCGAGTGCCGCGCGGCGCAGCTCGGCGCGCTTGTCTTCGGGCGTGGGGATCTGCGAAGTCGAATCGGACATGGACCGTGCCTCCTAGGACGCTTCTTGTAAAGGGCGCCGATTGTAGACCTCCGCCTACAAGCCCTGCGGGACGCGAGGGACCGACGCGGCCGGCACCGCGAAAAGCGGTTGTTCCTATCTTTTCTTCTTAGTCTTCTTATTTAGATTAGTAGTAGTAGTAAGGGACCGCCTCCCCTGTGGACAGGGCTCTTTTTTCCTTTTGTGACAAGGGCTTGCCGCAGCCCGCCGGCTGTGTGCAGCCGCGCTTCGGTGCTGTCGCGCCAGGGCGAACAACTTTGCAGCTGTGCCCTGGCCTGTGGACAACTACCGGCTTGTGCCGGAACTGTCCCCAGGGTTGTCCTTTGGGCCTGTGGCAATATCCCCGCCACGGAAAACCCCGTGAACGAGGAGCGACCATGGCGCTGATGGATTTCATCAAGAAGCAGTTCATCGACATCATTCAGTGGACCGAGACCGGCGACGGCACGCTGGCCTGGCGCTTCCCGATGGCGGAGATGGAAATCCAGAACGGTGCTTCGCTGACCGTTCGCGAGTCGCAGGTCGCGGTGTTCGTCAACGAGGGCCAGGTGGCCGATGTCTTCGGTCCCGGCATGTACAAGCTGACGACGCAGACGCTGCCGGTGCTGACCTATCTCAAGAACTGGGACAAGCTCTTCGAGTCGCCCTTCAAGAGCGACGTCTATTTCTTCAGCACGCGCCAGCAGGTCGACCAGAAATGGGGCACGCCGCAGCCGATCACGGTGCGCGACAAGGACTTCGGCGCGGTCCGGCTGCGCGCCTTCGGCAACTACAGCTTCCGCATCGGCGATGCCAAGCTGTTCCATACCGAGATCTCGGGCACCCGCGAGCTCTACACGGTGGCCGATCTCGACGGCCAGCTGCGCGGCCTGCTGCTGCAGAACATCAGCAATGCGATCGCGGCCAGCGGCGTGCCTTTCCTCGACTTGGCGGCCAACCAGATCCAGTTCGCCGAGGCGCTGGCGAAGCAACTGGTGCCCGAGTTCGCCAGGATCGGGATCCAGCTGGAGAGCATCACGGTCCAGAACGTCTCGCTGCCGGAAGAACTGCAGAAGATCCTTGATCAGAAGATCGGCATGGGCATGGTCGGCAACGACATGGGCAAGTTCATGCAGTACCAGACCGCGCAGGCGATCCCGAAGTTCGCCGAGGGCGCGGGCGGCGGCGGCGGGATCGCGGGCGATGCGATGGGACTCGGCGCCGGCGTCGCGCTGGGCCAGGTGCTGGCGCAGAACCTGGCCCAGGGCCTGCAGCCGCAGCCCGCGGCGGCGCAGCAGCAGCCGGCGATCGCGGTGGTCAACCCGGCCGACGTCATGACCACGCTCGAGAAGCTCGGTGAACTCAAGGCCAAGGGCATCCTGACGCAGGAAGAATTCGACGCCAAGAAGGCGGAGCTGCTGAAAAAACTCGTGTGACGGACAGCGGCAGCCAGCGCTACTATCGCGCGCCCTGCCCCGGATGCGGTGCGCCGGTCGAGTTCCGATCGGCGCAGTCGACGCATGCCGTCTGCGCCTATTGCCAGAGCACCGTGGTGCGCCAGGGCGAGACGCTGGCGCGCACCGGCAAGATGGCGGAGCTGTTCGACGACTTCAGCCCCTTGCAGCTGTTCGCCGCCGGCCGCATCGACGGACAGCCTTTCACCTTGGTCGGGCGGCTGCAGTACAGCGCGCCGGGCGGCCGATGGACCGAGTGGATCGCCGCGCTCGATGGCGAGCGCACCGGGCTGCTGAGCGAGGACAACGGCGCCTTCGTGTTCGCTTCGCCGTTCGAACTGCAGCGCGCGGCGCCTGCGGCCGCCGACCTGCGGGTCGGCGCGACCACCGCGTTCAACGGCCGGAACTACACGGTGGCGTCGAACGAGCAGGTGGCGCTGGTCTCGGCCCAGGGCGAACTGCCGCGCCTGCCCGAGCTCGGCCGGTCGTTCGCGGCGGTGGAACTGCGCAACGACCAGGGGCAGGTGCTCAGCCTCGACTACGACACCCATCCGCCAAGCGCCTGGCTCGGCCGCTCGGTGCGCCTGGAGGACCTGCAGCTCACCGGGCTGCGCGACGAATCGGCCAAGGACGAGAAGGGCCGCAGCTTCAACTGCCCCAACTGCGGTTCGCCGGTGACGGTCAACCTGGCCGACAGCAAGAGCATCACCTGCCGCTCATGCAACGAGATCATCGACCTGTCGCAGGGCATCGGCGGCGAACTCCGGCATGCGGCCCAGCACGAGCCGGTGCAGCCGCTGATCGCCCTCGGCAGCATCGGCCAGCTGCAGGGCGCCGACTGGCAAGTGGTCGGCTTCCAGCACCGCATGGGCGTCGCGCCCGGCGACGACGAGCACTTCGGCTGGAGCGAATACCTGCTCTACAACAAGAAGCGCGGCTTCAGCTTCCTGGTCGATGCCGAAGACGGCTGGAGCCTCGTGAAGCCGACCACGGGCGCGCCCACCATGGCCGAGAGCGGCGCGCGAGCGACCTACCTGGGCAAGACCTACCAGCAGCAATACGCCTACAACGCCGAGACCAGCTATGTGGCGGGCGAGTTCTACTGGCAGGTCGAGCGCGGCCAGAAAACCTTCAACCGCGATTTCGCCAACGGCAGCGCGCTGCTGTCGATGGAGCGCTCGGCCAATGAGCTGACCTGGTCGTCCGGCAGCCGGATCGACAGCGCCGCGGTCGCCGCGGCCTTCAAGCTCGATCGCAGGAAGGACATGTTCAAGCGCGCCGACGCGCTGCCGGTGAGCGCGGCGTCGAGCCTGGGCTGCGGCACCATCGTGCTGATCGTGGTGGTGATCATCGTGCTGCTGATCATCCTCAGCACCTGCAGCAGCGGGAGCGGCTCCGGCGGCTCCCGCAGCGCGGGCGGCTCGTACGGCGGCTATTCGAGTGGCGGCGGCCACAAGTGACGATTTTTTTCGGAGGTTCTCATCATGGGAATTGAATGGTTGAAGCCGGACGTGATCTTTGGATCGCTGATCTATGCGGTGATCGGCCTGGCGGTCTTCTGGCTGGCCTTCCTGCTCATCGACAAGCTCACGCCCTATGACCTGTGGCAGGAGATCGTCGAGAAGCAGAACATGGCCCTGGGGCTGGTGGTGGCCGCGATGAGCCTCGGCATCTGCATCATCGTCGCCGCGGCCATCCATTGACGGGGGCGGCCTTGTCCGCGCTTCCGGTCGATCGGCGCGGTCCCCAGCCGGTCGAGATCGCGCTGCTCGCGAGCGTTTTCGTCATCGCGGCCTGCGGGCTGGTGTACGAGCTCAGCGCGGCGGCGCTGAGCTCCTACCTGCTGGGCGACTCGGTGCTGCAGTTCAGCACCATCATCGGCACCTATCTGTTCGCGATGGGCGTGGGCTCGTGGCTGTCGCGCTACTTCGAGCGCCAGCTGCCGGCGCACTTCCTGCGCATCGAGCTCATGGTGGCGCTGGTCGGCGGCGCACTGCCGGCGCTGCTGTTCATCGCCAACGCCTATGTCCCCGGGGCGTTCCGGCTGCTGCTCTACGGTCTGGTGCTGGTGGTCGGCACGCTGGTCGGGCTCGAGATCCCGCTGGTGATGCGGATCCTGCGGCGCAATGTCGCGCTCAAGGACCTGGTGTCGCAGGTGCTGACCTTCGACTACCTGGGCGCACTGGCGGTCTCGATTGCCTTTCCGCTGCTGCTGGTGCCCCAGCTGGGCATGATCCGCACGGGCCTCCTGTTCGGCTTCATGAATGCCGCGGTCGCGCTCTGGGCCCTGTGGCTGTTCCGCCATGAGCTGCGCCGCGTCGGCGCGCATGCCGTGGCCTGCGGCCTGGCACTGGCCGCGCTGCTGGCGGCCTTCGTCTTCGCCGACCGCATCACGACGCTGGCCGAGGACAAGTTCTACCAGGACCGCATCGTCTTCAGCGAGAGTTCGCCCTACCAGCGGATCGTGGTCACGCGCGGCGCCGCCGGGCATCGGCTGTTCCTCAACGGCAACCTGCAGTTCGCCGAACGCGACGAGTACCGCTACCACGAGGCGCTGGTGCATCCCGTGATGGCCGCCCACGGCGCGCCGCGCAAGGTGGCAGTGCTCGGCGGCGGCGACGGCATGGCGGTGCGCGAGATCCTCAAGTACCCGTCGGTCGAACGCGTGACGCTGGTCGAACTCGACCCCAACATGACCCGCCTGTTCCGCGAGCACGAGACGCTGGCGGCGCTGAACGGCCACGCGCTGAGCTCCGCCAAGCTGTCGATCGTCAACACCGATGCCTTCCAGTGGCTGCAGCAGCCGGGCGAGCTCTTCGACGTGATCGTGGTCGACTTTCCCGATCCGACCAACTTCGCGATCGGCAAGCTCTACACGAACTCGTTCTATGCGCTGCTCGACCAGCGGCTGGCGGCCAGTGGTTATGCGGTCGTGCAGACCACGTCGCCGCTGGTGGCGCGCAAGAGTTTCTGGACCGTGGCGACGACCATCGAATCGACCGGGCTCACGGCGACGCCCTACCACGCGCATGTGCCGAGCTTCGGCGAGTGGGGCTTCATCGTCGCGAGCCGACGGCCGTTCCGGATGCCCGAGGCCCTGCCCGAAGGGTTGCGCTTCCTGTCGATCCCGACGCTGCCGCTGCTGTTCGACTTCCCGCGCGACATGGCGCGCGTGCCGGCCGAGGTCAACCGGCTGTCGAACCAGACCCTGGTGACGACCTACGAGCACGAGTGGGGCCGATGAAGCGGCGCGCCTTCCTCGGCATGCCGGCCGCCGCGGTCCTGGCGGGCTGCAGTGCGCGCCACGACATCGAGGGCGGGTTCACCGGGATCGACGTCGCGCGTGGCCATGCCTGGCGCGACGGCGCGCTGCCGGCCGGTGCCGCGCCCGAGGCTGCGCGGCGCACCCGCGTCGTGATCGCCGGCGGCGGCGTGGCCGGCCTGGCGGCGGCACGGGCGCTGCGGCTGTCCGGCGTCGAGGATTTCGTGCTGCTCGAACTCGAGGACACGGCCGGCGGCAACAGCCGCGCCGGCGCCGTGCAGGGCATCGCCTGTCCGCTGGGCGCGCACTACCTGCCGCTGCCCGGCGACGACGCGCACGAGGTGCAGGACCTGCTGGAGGAATTGGGCCTGCGCCGCCGCGTGTCGGGCCGCTGGGAGTACGACGAGCGCCAGCTGTGCCACAGCCCGCAGGAACGCCTGTTCTTCCAGGGCAGCTGGCAGGACGGCCTGCTGCCGCTGCAAGGCGTGGGCGCAGCGACGCTGGCCCAGTACCGGCGCTTCTCCAGGCGCGTCGAGGCGCTGGGGCGCGAGGGGCGCTTCACGATCCCGACGCTGCGCACGGCCGTCGCACCGGCATTGCTGGAACTCGACGCGCAGTCCTTCGAGGCCTGGCTCGGGCGCGAAGGCTTCTCCGACCCGCAGCTGCGCTGGTATCTGGACTATTGCTGCCGCGACGACTACGGCGCCGGCCTGGCGCATGTGTCGGCCTGGGCCGGCATCCACTACTTCGCGAGCCGGCACGGCTTCCACGCGCCCGGCGATGAAGACAGCGTCCGCGACGCGGTGCTCACCTGGCCCGAAGGCAACGCCTGGCTGACCCGCCGGCTCGCGCAGCCGCTCGGCGACCGGCTGCGCACCGGCCACGCGGTCACGCGCATCGCCGAGCAGCGCAGCGGCGTCGAGGTCGATGCGGTCGATGCCGCGAGCGGAAGGCGGCTGCGCTGGCAGGCCGAGCGGTGCATCGTCGCGCTGCCGGTGTTCGTTGCCGCGCGGGTGGTGGAGGCTCCTCCCGAGCGGCTGCGCCAGGCCGCGGCGGCGCTGCGCCATGCGCCCTGGCTGGTCGCCAACATCCATCTTCGCGCGGCGCTCGCCGACCGGCCGGGCGCCGCGCCGTCATGGGACAACGTGATCCACGGCAGCCGCGGCCTCGGCTATGTCGATGCCCGGCACCAGGCGCTCGATCCGACGCCGGGCCCCACGGTGCTGAGCTGGTACCGGCCGCTGGGCCCGAGCGGCTGGGACGGCATCGACAGCCGGCGCCTGCTGCTCGAACGGCCCTGGAGCGGCTGGCGCGACGAACTGCTGGCCGAGCTGTCGGTGCCGCATCCGGACCTGGCCGGGCTCGCGACCCGCATCGACATCACGCGCTACGGGCATGCGATGGCGATCCCGGCCCCGGGCCTGCTCGCGACGCTGGGGGCGCCTCGGCGGGTGGTCGCTGGCCGCCTGGCGTTTGCGCACGCCGACTGGTCCGGCTATTCGATCTTCGAGGAGGCCTTCACTCGCGGGCACCTCGCGGGGACGGCTTGAGGTGTAGGTCGATGAAGTTCATCGCCGCCTCGCCATCGAAGTCGTGCCGGGCGACGAACTCCCTGAACTCGAAACGATCGGCGACGCCCAGGCGCTGGTAGACGCGTTCGACCTCCGGCGCCACCTTGCGCGCGCCGGCGATCGGGAACAGCTGGTCTTGGTTGCCGGCCTCGATCAGCAACGGCCTCGGCGCCACCAGCGCCGCGACCGACGGGTCGCGCCACAGCGTCAGCGAGTCGGGGAAGCGCCAGTCCAGGAAGCCGGTCGGCTCGGATCCGTCCAGCACCGCTTCGCGGTCGTTGAAATAGGCGGCCACCACCGCCACGCGGATGCGCGGGTCGAGGGCGGTGGTGTAAAGCGTGTAGAAGCCGCCATACGAATGGCCCATCATGGCGACCCGCCCGGCATCGATGTCAGGACGCTTCAGCAGCGCGTCCAGCACCTTCACCGTCTTGGCGATCTCGATCGCCGGCAGCGAGGTGCCCGCCTGCCAGGCCCGGGCCGTCAGGCGATCGCGGAAATCGCTGCCGTTTTGGTTGTAGTGCACGTAGACCGGCAGCCAGACCGCGTAGCCATGCTTCAGCGCATCCCAGGCGAGATCGCGGCGCGACTTGCGCAGGCCCGGAAGCTTGCCATCCGCGGTCTCGGAGGGCATCCCGCCCCGGCCATGCGCTGAAATGACCAGCGGCAGCTTCTGCGCCGGGTCCGCGGTCTTGGGCCGCAGGTACATGCCGGTCGCGTAGACGCCCGGCAGGACCGGAACCTTCAGCTCGCGGTAGGTCGCGAATTCATCCTCGCCAACGAGGGTTTCGACCACCGCTTCGGTGCTCGGCGTGTCGAAACCTGGCGGCGGGTAACGCAGGCTCCGGCGCAGCTGCTCACGCGCGGCCTCGGGGGCGCCGGCAACAGTCAGCGCGTCGGGCGCTGCGCGGCGCAGGCCGCGGAGATAGCCGGCGATCTCCTCCCCTTGCGCCAGGCTGCGGCCGACCTCGGCCTCGCGCGAGGGGCGCAGGGTCGGGGACCCGATCCTTGCGCCGGCCATGTCCCAGAGCCGGCCCGCGGCGACCCAGGCGAAATCGTAGACCGGACGGGCGAAGTAGGACCAGGCCAGCAAGAGCAGGACGAGCGGAATCCAGAAACGTGCGCGCATGGGTCGGTCCTGCGCTAGGCGCGCATCAATGCCTCGATTTCGTCGGCATCGACCGGTACCCCGCGCGAAATCAGCTCGCATCCGGTCTCGGTGACGATCGCATCGTCCTCGATGCGGATGCCGATGTTGTGGAACTGTTCCGGCACGCCCTCGCCCGGCCGCACGTAGATGCCGGGTTCGATCGTCAGCACCATCCCCGGATGCAGGATCCGGCTGGGCCGGTTCTGGATGAGCTCGTTGGACAGCGGATCCCGGCGCTCGCTCACTTCGCCGACCTGGGTCGGCTCGATGTAGCTGCCGCAGTCGTGCACGTCCATGCCCAGCCAGTGGCCGGTGCGGTGCATGTAGAAAGGGAAGTAGGCGCGCTTTTCGATCACGTCGTCGACGCTGCCGACCTTGTCGGCGTTCAGCAGGCCGAGGTCGAGCATGCCCTGCGACAGCACCCGCACGGTGGCTTCGTGGGGATCGGTGAACCGCTGCCCGGCCCGCGTGGCGGCCACGGCGGCTTCCTGGCTGGCCAGGACGAGGTCGTAGAGGGCGCGCTGCGGACCGCTGAACTTCCCGTTGGCCGGGAAGGTTCGGGTGATGTCGCTGGCATAGCCGTCGAGCTCGCAGCCGGCGTCGATCAGCACCAGTTCGCCATCGCGCACCGGCGCGGCATCGGCGCGGTAGTGCAGCACGCAGGCATTGGCGCCCGCTGCGACGATCGAGCCGTAGGCCGGGTATTGCGAGCCGCCGAGGCGGAATTCGTGCAGCAGTTCGGCGTCGAGGTGGTATTCGCGCACCTCCCGGCCTTCACGCAGCATGCGGGCCGAGGTCTGCATCGCGCGGATGTGGGCCCGGGCGCTGATCTGGGCCGCGCGGCGCATCACGTCCTGTTCGTGGGCGTCCTTCACGAGCCGCATCTCGTCGAGCGGGCCGCAGAGGTCGCGCTGCTCCTCGGGACAGAGGGCCCCGTAGCGCACCCGCGAGCGCACCGCCGACAGCCAGCCGTCGACCCGGGTCTCGAGCCCCTTGTGGGTGGCGAAGGGGAACCAGACCACGCGCTTGTTCTCCAGCAGGCGCGGCAGCCGGGCGTCGAGCTCGTCGATCGAATAGGCCTCGTCCACTCCGAGAGCCGCGGGCGCCGCTTCCGGGCCCAGACGGTAGCCGTCCCAGATCTCGCGTTCCAGGTCCTTGGGCGCGCAGAACAGCGTGGAGCGCCCGTCGCCCGACAGCACCAGCCACGCGTTCGGCTCGGCGAAGCCGGTCAGGTAATAGAAGTAGCTGTCGTGCCGGTACAGGAAATCGCTGTCGCGGTTGCGCTGGCGCTCCGGCGAGGTCGGAACGATGGCGATGCTGTCGGCGCCTATATAAGTAGAAAGAGCTACTCGACGTGGGGCTTGATGATTTGCGGTCATAACGTCACTATTCGATACCTTTGTAAGCGAGTCCATAGGGGGTAAAGAACATGAAGAAAGCATTTGAAATAAGAGTTGCCCTGTAGGACCACTCCCACTAAAAAGCACAACTTGTTATTTTGGAGGTGTTTTTTGTTGAATGTTCCATATAAATGCGCGGTTCTTCTGCTTGTCGCCGCTTGTGGATTGTCCGCCTGTGGCGGCGGTGGCGGTGGCGGAGGGGGCGGCGCTGGCCTGGGCGCGCTCGCGGCAGCTGGCTCGGTCGGGACTTCGACCACGACGGGCAGCGGCACGTCGGCTGGCAGCGGCACGGTGGTGGAGAGCCCCGGACCCCTGAGTTCGGCTGCCTACGTGGCCACGGCCGCCCAGATGGGCAAGGCCGAGGGCATCGAATACCGCTACGGCCCGACACCGAGCGCCTACGGCACGACCGGCAACAACGGCCGCACCAGCCTGCAGGCCCTGCCGAGCAAT
>NZ_JASZYT010000010.1 GCF_030316765.1 Variovorax saccharolyticus | reverse complement strand
CTGCAGGGTGTCGGGCTCGTCGGTGAAGCGCTTGAAGCGGCGCAGTTGGCAAAAGGGCTTCTCGATCTCGACGCTTTCGTGGATCACCACCTCGTGGCCGTCGACCTTGACGGTCTTGATGCCGAATTCGGGCTTCTCGTAGTCCTTGCCCAGCCGGTACAGGAGGTCGTAGCCGGCGGCCATGCGCTGAGCCATCGGCGTCTGACCGAGCGCGGCGCCCTGGCCGTAGAGTTTGGAGGCCGCCTGAGCGAAGTCGGCGAACGGCTCCATGAGGGAGCGCTGGGTTTCATGCAGGTGATAGAGCATGGCGACGGTTCCTGAGATGGGTCGGATCGGCGATCAGCGCGGGCCGAACGCGGGCTTGCGCTTCTCGAGAAACGCGGCCATCCCTTCGATCTGGTCCGCGGTCCCGAACAGCGAGTGAAACAGCCGGCGCTCGAACATCACGCCGTCCGACAGGCCCGACTCGA
This sequence comes from Variovorax saccharolyticus, assembly GCF_030316765.1. Taxonomy (GTDB): domain Bacteria; phylum Pseudomonadota; class Gammaproteobacteria; order Burkholderiales; family Burkholderiaceae_C; genus Variovorax; species Variovorax saccharolyticus. Next base: position 346,458 of record NZ_JASZYT010000010.1, on the reverse strand, counting down.
AGGCGCGGTTCACGCACTCCTTGGCCGCGATGACGCTGAGCCCGCCCAGCGCGCAGATCGCGGCGGCTGCCTCGAGCGCCTCGTCCATCAAGCGCTCGGCCGGGACGATGCGTGCCACCAGCCCGGCGCGCTCCGCCTCCCGGGCATCCATCGTCCGGCTCGTGAGCACCAGGTCCATGGCCTTCGACTTGCCGACCGCCCGCGGCAGGCGTTGCGTGCCCCCGGCGCCGGGGACGATGCCGAGCCGGATCTCGGGCTGCCCGAAGCGGGCGTTCTCGGCCGCGATGATGAAGTCGCACATCATCGCGAGTTCGCAGCCGCCACCCAGCGCGAAGCCCGCCACGGCCGCGATGACCGGCTTGCGGATGCCGCGGATCGTCTCCCAGTTGCGCGTGATGAGATCCTGCCCATAGGCCTTCGCGAAGTCGTGCGGTGCCAGCGCGGCCACATCGGCGCCAGCGGCGAAGACCTTCTCGCCGCCGGTGATGACGATGCAGCCGATGCCGTCGTCCGCATCGCAGGCCCGCAGCGCCGTGCCGAGTTCGTCCATCAGCTGATCGTCGAGTGCGTTCAGCTGCCTCGGACGGTTCAGCGTGATGACGGTGGTCCGGCGCGCGGTGTCACCGTGTTCTGCAATCAGGAGGGTCTCGAAGGGCATGGCGGGTTCCCGGCGGTTTTCATTCGGCGCGCTGCTTCACGTAGCGGCCCGGTGCGTCCTCGATCGGCGCGTGTTCGGCGTTTCCGAGCCGCTGGCGCGCGACCACCTGCTTGCCCTCGAGCGGCTTGAGCCATTGGCGCCAGTGCTTCCACCAGCTCCCGGGCGTTTCTTGCGCGCCGGCGAGCCAGGCGTCGGCCGATTCACCTTGCGCGGCGCCGGTCCAGTAGCTGCGCTTGTCCTTCGACGCCGGATTGACGACCCCGGCGATGTGTCCGCTCGCGCCGAGCACGAACTGCGACTTGCCGCCGACCAGTTGCGTGGTCTGGTAGGCCGATCGCCAGGGAACGATGTGATCCTCCCGGGTCGCGAGCACGTAGCAGGGCATGTCGATGCGCCCGAGATCGACCGCCGTCTCGCACATCGTGAGGCGGTCCGGCACGCGCAGGTTGTTCTCCAGGTACATGTTGCGCAGATACCAGGCGTACATCGGCCCCGGCAGGTTGGTCGCGTCGGCGTTCCAGTAGAGCAGGTCGAAGGCGGCGGGGCTCTTGCCCTTGAGGTAGTTGCCGATCACGTAGGGCCAGATCAGGTCGTTGGCGCGCAGCGACTGGAACACGAAACCCAGTTCCGCGCCGGCGTAGATCCCGCCGCGCCCGATCGTGGCCTCGCGCTGCGCCACGCCCTGGGCGTCGACGAAGACGCCGAGGTCGCCCGGCTCCGCGAAGTCGAGCATGGTGGTGAGGAAGGTCGCGCTGGCCACACTCCGGTCCCCCTGCGCGCGCAGCACCGCCAGCGCACTCGCGAGGATGGTTCCGCCGACGCACCACCCCACCGCGTTGAGCTTGTCGGCGCCGCTGATGGCCAGTGCGACCTCGATGGCTGCCATCGCGCCGAGCACCAGGTAGTCGTCCCATGTGACGTGGCCCAGATCGGGGCCGGGGTTGCGCCACGACACCAGGAACACCGTCTGGCCCTGCTCGCAGGCGAAGCGAACGAAGGAGTTCTCGGGCTGCAGGTCCAGGATGTAGAACTTGTTGATGCAAGGCGGCACGATGAGCAGCGGACGCACCGCGACCTTCTCGGTCAGCGGCGCGTACTGGATCAGCTGCATCAGCGGGTTCTCGTAGACCACCGAGCCCTTGGACACCGCCACGTTGCGGCCGATCTCGAAGGCGCTCTCGTCGGTGATGGAGATGCGTCCCTTGCCGAGGTCGTCGACCAGATGCGCCAGGCCCGCCGCGACGCTCTGGCCGTTGGACTCGAGCGCCAGTTTCAGCACCTCGGGATTGGTGCCGGCGAAGTTGGCCGGGCTCATCGAGTCGATGAACTGACGCATGAAGAAGCGCAGCTTGTGCTTGTCCGCCGCCTCGAGCTCGGCGGCATCGGCCAGCTCGCCGAGCAGCCGGGCGTTCAGCAGGTAGTTCTGCTTGAGCAGGCTGAACCACGGCTGGCCGCTCCAGGCATCGCCCTGGAAGCGCCGGTCGCCTCGCTCGGCGTCGACCACGGCGGCCGATTGCGTGCCGCCGCTGGCGAGCCAGCCGGTCCAGAGCGCCGCCTGCTGTTGCCAGTAGTGCGCCTGGGCCTGCGCGAACTGCGCCGCATCCACCGCCGCACCACCGCCTGCGCCGAACAGGCGCCCACCGGATTCGACGAAGCCCCGGACGAACTCGTCCGGCATGTTGAACGGCGAGCTCATGGGGCTGCCTGGCGCGCCTGCCGGGAGGTCGGCATGACGATCGCGTCGCCGTCGATCACCACCTTGCCCTCCACCGTGCAGATGGTGGTCAGCGTGACGCGCTTCTTCTCGGTCGACAGTTCCTTGACCGTCACCGTGGCCTGCACGGTGTCGCCCGGCCGCACCGGCGCCTTGAACCGCAGGTTCTGGCCGAGGTAGACCGTGCCGGGACCGGGCAGCCGCCCGGCGATGGCGGCCGAGATCACGCTGGCGCTGAGCATGCCGTGCGCGATCCGGCCCTTGAATTGCGTCGTGCGCGCGAACTCCTCGTTGATGTGCACTGCGTTGTTGTCGCCCGAGGCCGCGGCGAACAGCACGATGTCGGCCTCGGTGACGGTCTTCGCGAAAGTGGCGTGCATGCCGATCTCGAGGTCTTCGAAGTCGTAGCCGTTGAGTCGATTCATGGCGTTTTCCTGTGACTGTGTAGCTGAGACCGAAGCTTCAGGCCGCCACCTGCTCGGCCTCGGCCTCGCGCATCGGGGCGGCTTGCTCGACCGGGGCCGGCCGCAGGAACTCCTGCATGCGCTGTTGCTGCAGCTGCCTGGCCGCGGCGACGCTCTTCTCCTTCACATGCCCGTAGCCGCGGATCTCGTCGGGCACGCTGGCGAGCGCCACCGCGGCGGCATGGTTGGCCGGGCTCAGGTCGCGCGCGATCTGGTCGAGCAGCGCGATGTAGTCCTCGATCAGCCGGCGCTCCTCCCGGCGCTCGTCGGTCTTGCCGAAGACATCGAGCGCGCCGCCGCGCAGGCCCCTGAAGCGCGCCAGCCATCTGAAGGCGGTGCGCATCCACGGTCCGAACTGCTGCTTCTGCAGCTGGCCCGTGCCCGGATCGCGCCGCGAGATCGTCGGCGGCGCCAGGTTGTACTTGACCGTGTAGCCGTGCTTGAACATGCCGTCCAGCTGGGCCAGGAAGGCGGGGTCCGTGTGCAGCCGTGCCACCTCGTACTCGTCCTTGTAGGCCATCAGCTTGTAGAGATAGCGTGCAGCGGCTTCACCGAGCGCGGTCACACCCGGCGTGCGGCTGCGCTCCGCGTTCAGCACGCGCGCCACCACGGCGGCATAGCGCTTCGCATAGGCCTCGTCCTGGTAGGCGATCAGCTCCGGCACGCGGACCTCGAGCAGGCGCCGGACTTCGCCCTCTCCACCCACGGCCTCGACGATCGCGCGCGCCTGCGGCGTCATCGGCGCCGCAGGCTCCGACGCGCCCGTTGAGGCGGCACCCTTCGCGATCTCGGCCACCACCGCCGCCCGGTCCACCACCGCCATGCGCCCCCACTGGAAGGCGGCCACCCCCATCTCGACGCCGACGCCGGCGTTGCGGATGGCCGCCTCGATGGATTCGGCCTTGAGCGGGATCGTGCCGGCCTGGTAGGCCACGCCGACCATGAAGGTGTTGGTCGCCATGCTGTCGCCGAAGAGGCCCTCGGCCAGCGCCTGCCCGTCGAGGAACACGTTGTCGGCCTTTCGCGTCACGCGATCGATGCCGGCGGTGAGCCCGCGCGTGGCCGGGAACAGCACGCGCCGGTTGGCGATCATCTGCCCCGTCGGCGTCTGGGTGGTCGACACCACCGCGATGGTGCGTTCCGGATGGCACTTGTCGAGGTTCTTGGGGTCGGTCGCGTTGAGAATGTCGAAGCCCAGGTACAGGTCGGCACGCCCGTCCGAGATCTTGTTCGAGCCGTCGAAGGGCGCGTTCGTGATCTTGATGTCCGAGATCACCGAGCCGCCCTTCTGTGCGAGTCCGGTCTGGTCGAGGCCGATGACATGCTTGCCTTCGAGGCGCGCGGCCGCGGCGATCGTCGCGGTCACGGTCACCGAACCGGTGCCGCCGATGCCCATGATGTGGACGCTGAAGCCGAAGCTCGCGTCGACCTTGGAGACCGGCTCCGGCAGCACGCGGTCGAGCGCGGGGATGCGGCCCTTCTTCTTTTTCTTCTTCGCGCCCGCCTCGCCCGCGTCCGGCGCGGCGTTGGGCGTGATCGTCAGGAAGGAGGGGCAGAAGCCCTTCACGCAGGAGAAATCCTTGTTGCAGGAAGACTGGTGAATGCGCGTCTTGCGGCCGAACTCGGTTTCCACCGGCTCGACGCTCATGCAGTTCGACTTGACGCCGCAGTCGCCGCAGCCCTCGCACACGCGTTCGTTGATGACCGTGACTTCCGCCGGCTCCTCGACCTTGCCGCGGCTGCGTGCGCGACGCAGTTCGGCCGCGCACTCCTGGTCGTGGATCAGCACCGTGGTGCCGGGGATCGCCGCCAGCGCGCGCTGGGCTTCGTCGAGCCGGTCCCGATGCCACACCTGCGTGCCGCCGACGAGGCTCACGCCCAGGTAGGCCTCCAGGTCGTCGGTGGTGACGATCACCTTCTTCACGCCGTTGGCGAGCAGGTCCGACACCATGTCGGCCACCGGATGCGCGCCCATGATCTCCTGCCCGCCGGTCATGGAGGTGTGGGCGTTGCGCAGCAGCTTGAAGGTGATGTTGGCCTTGGTCGACGCCGCGTAGCGGATCGCGAGGCTGCCCGAGTGGGCATAGGTGCCGTCGCCCATGTTCTGGAAGATGTGCCGGGTGTCGGTGAACGGCGCCATGCCGATCCATTGCGCGCCCTCGGCGCCCATGTGCGTTCCCATGACGACGTTGCGGTCCATCCACATGGCCATCGTGTGGCAGCCGATGCCGGCCGAGACGATGCTTCCCTCGACCGCCTGGGTCGAGCTGTTGTGCGGGCAGCCCGAGCAGTACCAGGCGGTGCGCGTGGCGGTGGCGAGCTTGGCGCGCGCATGGATCTCGTCGAGGCGCCTGAGCCAGGCCTCGGCCGATTCGACGCTGGCCTTGCGCGAGAGCCGCTTGGTCAGCGCCCGCCCGATCACGTCCGATTCGAACTCGCCGTAGTGCGGCAGCAGTTCCTTTTCCTCCTCGTCGAACTTGCCGACGATGCGCGGCGCGTTGGCCATGCCGTAGAGCACGTTCTTGGCGAACATTTCCAGGAAGGGCCGCTTCTCCTCGATGACGAAGATCTCTTCCAGACCCTGCGCGAATTCGCGCACCACGGTGGGTTCCATCGGGAACAGCATGCCCATCTTGAGGATGCGGATGCCGTAGCGGCGCAGCGCCTCGTCGTCCAGACCCAGTTCCAGGAAGGACTGGCGCAGGTCGTTGTAGGTCTTGCCCGCGGTGATGATGCCGAGCCAGGCGTCGCGGTTCTCGAAGACCACGTTGTTGAGCCTGTTCTCGCGCGCGTAGCGCTTGGCGACCTCGAGGCGGCGGGTGTAGAGCGACTGCTCCATCTCGAGCGCCTCGGCACGCACGTTCATGCCCAGGTTCATGCTCGGCGCAAAGGCCTTGCCGTCGAACATCAGGTCGGGCGTGACGAAGTTCAGCCGCTCCGGCGAAACCTCGGCCGTGCCCGTGCCGTCGGCCACGTTGGTGACGATCTTCAGGCCCACCCACAGCCCGGACAGCCGCGACATGTTGTAGCCGTGCAGCCCGAGATCGAGGATCTCCTGCACGTTGCCCGGATACAGCGACGGCATCCCGACATGGAACAGCATCGGCTCGGACTGGCTGCACAGCGACGAGCTCTTGCAGCTCGGATCGTCGCCGACCACCGCGAGCACGCCGCCGTTCTTCCCGATGCCCGTGTAGTTCGCGTGCTTGAGCGCATCGCCGCTGCGGTCGACGCCCGGCGCCTTGCCGTACCACATGCCGGTCACGCCGTCGAACTTCTGCTTGCCGACCGTGTGCAGCATCTGCGTGCCCCACACGGCGGTGGCAGCCAGGTCCTCGTTGATGCCGTCGACAAACTTGATGTGGTGCTCGGCCAGCAGCTTCTCCTGCCTGATCAGCGAGGCGTCCAGCATGCCCACGGGCGAACCGCGGTAGCCGGAGACGAACATGCCCGTCCTGAGACCGCGCCGTGCGTCGGTGCGCACCTGGTCGAGAGTGAGGCGCACGAGCGCATCGATGCCGCCCAGGTGGATCGAACCTTCCTCCTGGGTGAAGTGATTGGGGATGTCTTTCTTGGTGGCCATTGGAGGGTCTTTTCTTGGGTGGGGCGACGCGATGGGGGATGGAGAAGCTCAGCGACCGAGCGACTTGGCCGTCTCGCCGGCAATGCCCCAGTTTTCCCTGGGCACCTCGTGGATCCAGACGCGCACGTTGGCCTTGGGCGCGTCGATGGCGTCCACCAGGGCCTGCGTGACCTTCTCGATCACGGCGCGCTTCTGTTCCTCGGTGCGGCCTTCGATCATGTGGATCTGTGCGAACGGCATGGCGCTGTGTTCCTCCGGCTCAGACGAAGCGCATCGAGACCGTGCCCAGGTCCTGGAAGCGGACTGCCACGCTGTCGCCGGCCTCCACCGCGATCGCTTCGGTGACGCCGCCGGTCATGATGAAGGTGCCGGCCGGGATCTCCTGGCCTCGCTCGCCGAGGTGGTTGGCCAGCATCGCGACGGCGGCCAGCGGCTGTCCGAGCACCGCCGCGCCCGCGGCCATGCTGACGACCTCGCCATTCTTCTCGAGCACCACGCCCAGCGTGCGCAGGTCGAGCGCGGCCAACTCGCGCATGCGCCCGCCGATCACGAAGCGCGAGGCGGAGGTGTTGTCGGCGATCACGCTCTTGAGGTCGAACTTGAAGTCGCGGTAGCGCGAGTCGATCACCTCGACCGCCGGAATCACGAAGTCGGTGGCGGCCATGACCGCGGCGACGTGACAGCCGGGACCCTTGAGCGGCGCCTTGGTGACGATGCAGATCTCGGCCTCGACCTTCGGATGGATCAGCTCGGAGGTCACGATCTCGCCGCCGTCGAGCCGCGCCATGTAGTCGGCGACGAAGCCGAACACCGGGCTGGTCACGCCCATCTGCTTCATCTTGGCGAAGGAGGTCAGCCCGGCCTTCAGGCCGACGATCCTGTGGCCGCGGCTCTCCTTGAGCCGGCGCAGTTCGTCCTGGATCGCATAGGCATCGCTCCAGTCCATGCCGGGGTAGTCGTCGGTGATCTTGGTGACGTCGCGCGCCTGCAGTTCCGCGGCCTCGAGAAGTTCGGCGAGCCGGGTGATCTCGCTCTTGTCCAGGGTGGTCATGTTGTTGATGTCCTTGCTTCAGATGAATCGCACCGAAGTGCCGCCCAGGCCACCGACGCTGCAGTGGAGGCTGTCGCCGGCCTTCACCGGCACCAGGGGCGATTGCGAGCCCGAGAGAATGATTTCACCGGCCTTCAGGCCGATGCCCAGGCGGCCGAGCGTGTTCGCGAGCCAGGCCACGGCGTTGACCGGCGAGCCCTGCACCGAGGCGCCGGTGGAGGTGCTGATGACCTCGCCGTTCTTCTCCAGCACCATGCCGGCGAGCGCCAGGTCGAGGTCGCGCGGGCTGCGCCGCTGGCCGCCGAGCGTGAGCACCCCGCACGAGGCGTTGTCGGCGACCGTGTCCTGGATCCTGATCTTCCAGTCCTTGATGCGCGAATCGACGATCTCGAAGCAGGGCATCACGCATTCCGTGGCGCGCAGCACGTCGGCGGCGGTCACTCCCGGCCCTTCGAGGTCGCGCTTGAGCAGGAACGCCACCTCGGCCTCGGCCTTCGGCGCGATGAGGCTGTCGACGAGCACCGGCTCGCCCTCGTTGAAGACCATCGCCGACAGCAGCTGGCCGAAGTCGGGCTGGTCGACCTGCAGCATGTCCATCACGATCTTGCTGGTGACGCCGATCTTCTTGCCGACCACGGTCTCCCCGGCGTCGATGCGGCGCTGGATCATGCGCAGCTGGATCTGATAGGCGTCCTCGATCGTGATGTCGGGTTCGCGTTCGGTGATCGGAGCGATCGCCTTGCAGCTCAGCAGCGCTTCGTACAGCGCGTCGCCGTAGCCCTGAATCTTCCTGGCTTCCATTGGCTCGTCTCCCTCAGTACTTGACCATGATGTTGCGCAGCTCGGTGTAGAACTCGAGCGAGTGCACGCCGCCTTCGCGGCCGATGCCCGACTGCTTGGAACCGCCGAAGGCGGTGCGCAGGTCGCGCAGGAACCAGCTGTTGATCCAGCACAGCCCGACATCGATGCGCACGGCCAGGCGGTTGGCGCGGCCCAGGTCGCTGGTGTAGATGGAGGTCGCCAGGCCGTATGGCGTGTCGTTGGCCATGCGCACCACTTCGTCCTCGGTGTCGAAGGGCTGGATGTGGCAGCACGGGCCGAAGATCTCCTCGCGCACCACCGCGGCGGTCTCGGGCAGTCCGGTCCAGATGGTGGGCTGGACCCAGGCGCCTTCCCGCAGGTCGATCGGCATGTCGGGGATGCCGCCGCCGGTGACCACGGTCGCGCCCTCTTCGCGTGCACGCTCGTAGTACGACAGCACCTTGGCGCGATGTTCCTGGCTCACCAGCGGCCCGATCTTCGTCGCCGGGTCGTCGGGGCGTCCGGGTTTCATGCCCTCGGCCTTGGCCTTGAGCGCGTTGACGAACTTCTCGAAGATCGGTCGCTCGACATAGACCCGCTCGGTGCCGAGGCAGACCTGGCCGCAGTTTTCGAAGACCGAGCGCGTCACGGTGTTGACCGCCACCTCGAAATCGCAGTCCGCGAACACCAGCGCCGCGTTCTTGCCGCCGAGTTCGAGCGACACCGGCCGGATCCCTTCGGCTCCCGCTTTCATGATCGCGGTGCCGGTGCCGGTCTCGCCGGTGAAGGTGATGCCGTTGACCCGCGGATGCGAAGTCAGGAAGGCGCCGGCCGAGTCGGGGCCGAAGCCGTGCACGACGTTGTAGACCCCCTTGGGCACGCCGACCTTGTTCATCACCTCGCCGAGCAGCGTCGCGGTGCTGGGGGTTTCCTCCGAGGGCTTGACCACCACCGTGTTGCCGCAAGCGAGCGCCGGCCCGACCTTCCAGGTCATGAGCAGCAGCGGCAGGTTCCACGGGCACACGACCGCGATCACGCCGCGCGGCACGCGCACCGCGTAGCTCAGCGCGTCCTTGCCGTCGGGCGTGGCCATGCGGAACGACTCGGTCGAGGCATTCTTGATCGTGTCCGCGAAGATCTTGAAGTTGGCCGCGCCGCGCGGGATGTCGACGTGGGAGGCCAGGTGCACCGGCTTGCCGGTATCGGCGATCTCGGCCTGCAGGAAGTCGTCGAAGCGGTTGTTGATCTCGTCGGCCACGCCGTCGAGCAGCTTGACCCGGTCATTGACCGAGAGCCTGCCCCAGTCGCCTTCGAGCGCCGCATGCGCGGCGTTCACGGCAGCGTCCACTTCGGGCCGGCCGGCCTCGTAGACCTTGCCGACCAGCGAGTTGTCGATCGGCGTGCGCTTCTCGAACACCTTGCCGCTCAGGTTGGTGGCGAATTCGCCGTTGATGAAGTTCTTGATCTCTTTCATGTCCGTCCTTTCAAATCTCCAAGTCGACCGCATGCAGACCGGCGCGCGCGCAGGTCTCGTCCTCGTGCTCCGAACCGCCGGAGACGCCGATGCCGCCGATGACCTGCCCTTCGTGGCGCAGCGGCAGTCCGCCGCCGAAGCACACCATCCGGGGCCGCAGCGGGATCCCCTCTCGCACCGCGCCCGAGTGGGTGGCGAGCGCCTCGGTCCAGGCGCTGGTCGGCAAGCCGAAGCCGGCCGCCGTGTAGGCCTTGTCGATCGCGATGTCGATCGAATGAAGGAAGGCGCCCGGCATGCGAACGAAGGCCGCCAGGTTGCCTCCCGCGTCGACCACCGCGACGTTGACCCGGATGCCGGCCTCCTCGGCCCAGCGCGCCGCCCCCGATGCCGCGGCCATGGCGGCTTCCCAGTCGATGACCGCCTGTGTGACAGCCTTCTTCATCAGGTGAACACCGACAGGAAGGCCTCGTTGAGCTGGCGGTCGTGGTAGAAGATCGCCGGCCCGAGCGTCTCGTCGAACCAGGTGATGGCCGGCTTGTCGGGGTAGAAGATGTAGCCGCCCGAAAACACCTCGTTGCGGTTGCCCGAGGGGTCGAAGAAGTAGATGGTCTCGCCGCGCGTGATGCCGTGCCGCGTGGGTCCCAGATCGATCGAGGTCTTGGTGCGCGAAAGGATGTCGGCCGCGCGCAGCACCTTCTCCCAGCTGCCGAGCTCGAAGGATGCGTGGTGCAGCTTGCCCTTCACCGGCTGGCGGATGAAGGCGACGTCGTGCGCCTTGTTCGAACAGCTCAGGAAGGCGGCGATCATGAAGTTCTTGTCGGCGCTCGTCATCACGCGCTCGGCGACGCTGAAGCCGAGCACCTCGGTGAACAGCTTGACGGTGCCGTCGAGGTCGTCGCCATAGAGCAGGCAGTGGTCGAAGCGCGAGGGCGCGATGCCCTTGAGGCCATCGGGCCACGGGTCGGGGTTGATGTCCGGGCCGTCGGTGCCGCAACCGTTGCCGACCTTGCCCTTGTCGGCATACAGCTCCATCACGTGGCCCGTGGGCACGGTGAAGCGGAAGCGCTCGCCGGTCTCCGGGTGCTCGCCCGCGGGAATCCACGCCATGTCGCTGGCCAGGCCCGAGGCCTCCACCTCGGCAGCGAGGCGCTGGAGCGTCGCCGCCGAGGCTACCTTCCAACCCATGTAGTCCAGGCCCGCCTCGTCGGCCTCGCGCAGAACCACGCTGTGATGGTCGATCTCGTCCCAGGCCTTCAGATAGACCCGGCCCTTGTCGTCGCGGCCGGTTTCCACCAGGCCGAGGACATCGACATAGTGCTTGAGCGCCGGCTTGAGTTCGAGCACGCGCATCGCGACGTGTCCCGGGCGCAGAACGCCTGTGATTGCCATCTAGTTCTCCTTGTCTGATTGCTTCATCCGCCCCTCGCTCCTGAAATCGAAGCTGAAGGACGTACTTCTGCGGGACTCGACGGCTCGCGCCATCCTTCCCACCACTTCCACCTGCATGTCGCTGCGGGGCTGCACGCGGCACGCCAGTGCATGGCCCTGCCGCTGCTCTTCCTCGCTCACCGCCGCGCGGCTCATCTTGTTCATCACGCAGTCCCCCTGCAGCACCCGCACCTTGCAAACCCCGCAGCCCCCGTTGCGGCAACCGACCGGGATGCCCTTGCGGCGAAGCTGTTCCATGGCCTTGAGCAGGTTGTCCTCCCCGGCGCAGGTGTAGCTTTCGGCGGTGTTGGTGATCGTGATGCGGTAGGGCATGCCGGGGCGCTTTGCCGGCCTAGTGCCGCGCGCTCGCCGGGCGCGGCTGCAGCGGCTCTGGCAAGGCGTCGCCGCGGGCAGCCGCTTCGTGCTGGGCCGATGCCGAGCGCGAATGGTTCACGAGCATCATGGCCACGGCTGCGATGACCGCCGGCACTGCGATCGCCAGGAAGTTCTTCTCGAGCGGCAGCTGCATCGCCACCAGCGAACCGATGATGATCGGCGCCAGGATGGCTCCGCTGCGGCCGACGCCCAGCGCCCAGCCGATGCCGGTCGACTTCACGGACATCGGGTAGAACTGGCCGATGTAGGCCGAACTCACGATCTGGGTGCCGATCGTGCAGGCACCTGTCAGCGCCACGAACACATACAGCAGCTCGGTCGACATCCTGTAGCCCAGCAGGGCGATCGACACCGCGGCCACCGCGTACATGCAGATCAGCACGTACTTGATGTGGAACCGGTCGGCCAGCAGGCCGCCGCCGATCGCGCCTGCGATCGCGCCGGCATTGAGCGCCAGCACGAAGGACAGCGCCGATCCCAGGCTGTAGCCCGCCGTGATCATCAGCCGCGTGAGCCACGAGCTCAGCGCGTACACCATGAACAGGCACATGAAGGTGGCGATCCAGAACATGATCGTGCTGAAGCCGCGGCCTTCGGTGAACAGGTGGCGGATCGGCGCGCTGTCGATCTTGTCCGCGGCCGGGACCATGAACTGGTCGTCGGTGCGCGGTATGTAGCTCGGATCGAGCCGCGACGCGATCCCCTTCAGTTCGCTGGTGCGGCCCTTCGCAAGCAGGTAGGGCATCGATTCCGGCATCGACTTCAGGATGATCGGGATCAGCAGCACGGGCGCACCGGCGGCCAGGAACACCGATTGCCATCCATAAGTCTCGATCAGCCCCTTGCCCAGCAGAGCGGCCAGGATGCTGCCCACCGAGTAGCCGCTGAACATCAGCGTGACCATGATGCTGCGGATCTTGCGGGGCGCGAACTCCGTCATGTGCGCGATCACGTTGGGCATGACGCCGCCGATCCCCAGACCCGCCAGGAACCGGACCACACTGAAGGTGATCGGATCCTTCGCAAGACCCGCGGCCGCGGTGAACACGCTGAACAGGGCGATGCAGATCGCGATCGTGCGCCGGCGACCGATGCGATCGGCCAGCGTTCCGAGCGTGATGGCGCCGAACATCATCCCGAACAGCGCCGCGCTCACCATGAACCCGGCGCTGGTCGGGTCGACATTCATGTCCTTCATGATCGACGGCAACGCGATGCCCATCACCGCGAGGTCATAGCCGTCGAACACGATGATCAGCGCGCACCAGAACAGCACGAGCCCATGGAAGCTGTTGAAGCGCGATTCGTCGGATAGTCTGTGGACGTCGATTTGACGCATGTATGTCTCCTTGGTGGTCGTTCTGAAGGGTGCGGGCTGGGTCAGACGTGATAGAAGTCCAGCACCGAATCGATGGTGTCGTTGTGGATCACGACATGCTTCTTCAGGATCACCCAGCTGAAGCCTGCGGGCCTGAGTCGGTAGGTGACGTCGCCGTGGAAGGTCGACGACTGGCCGAAGCGGTAGACATGCGTCACCCACTTGGCCTTCGCCTCGAGCTGGGAATCGGAGACTTCCTGGATCGCGACGTTGGTGACCAGGTGCAGCGTGCGCGGCATCGGCGTCGAAGCGGCGGATTTGCCGGTGCCGATGCGGAACACGCGGTCCTCCAGGCCGGCGCGGTTCGCGTAGTACATCAGCGACATGCCGCGCTTGGGATCGGTGGTGTAGACATGCTCCGAGTCCCATTGGGGAATATGGAGCTCGGACTCCTCGTCGAAGAGCTCCAGGTAGTCCACCCATTCGCGGCGGTCGCACAGGTCCGCCTTGCGATAGAGAAACTGCTCCACGCTCTGTTGCAGGTCGCCCGTCATTGCTTTGCTCCTTCCGCGTCGCGGCTCTTGATGTCGAGGCCCCTGAGCAGCGCATCGCGCCAGGCGCCGTGCTGGTTGGCGTAGAGGCCTTCATGCGTGAGTTCGCTGCCCGTCAGCACCGGGCGGATCCCGAGCGTCTCGGCGTTTGCCGTGCTGCCCTTGATCCACTTGTCGCAGCCGCGCGAGATGTCGTTCCACTTCTCCATGCGGCCCTGGAAACCGCGCTGCGCTTCACGGAACTCGGTCAGGTCGTCGGGCGTACCCATGCCCGAGACGTTGAAGAAGTCCTCGAACTGGCGGATGCGGTTCTCGCGGTCGGCGTCGGACTCGCCCTTGACGCCGATGCACTGGCTCAGGATCTCGGTCTTGTTCCAGGCCACCGGCCGGATGATGCGCAGCTGCGAGCTGATCTGGTCCATGAAGAACAGGCTCGGATAGATGTTCAGATTGCGCAGCCGGTGCATCATCCATTCGGCCTTCTGCTGGCCGTACTCCCTGATCAGCCGGGGCATCACCGTGGCATAGCCGGGGCGGACCTCCGGGTTCGGCATCTCGCTGAAGAGCACGCTGTGGCCGTTGGGGAAGGAGAACCATCCATCGTCCGTGGCGTCGTCGCCCACCCCGAGCTTGCGGTAGTCGAGCGTGTTGGCGTCCGCCGCGCCCTTCTTTGCGTTGATCTCCGCGCGGTGCGTCACCGTGGCCACGTAGTTGTAGTGCACCGTGCTCACGTGGTAGCCGTCGAGGCCGTTCTCGTTCTGCAGCTTCCAGTTGCCCGCGAAGGTGTAGTGGCCCTTGCCCGGCAGCACCTCGAGTTCGCCGGTCGGCGACTGCGCGACCATGAGGTCGAGAAAGACCTTGGCATCTCCGAGGTAGTCCTCCAGCGACATGCTGCCTTCGTTGTCGAGGTTCACGAAGACGAAGCCCTTGTAGCTCGCGATGCGCGCCTTCTTGAGATTGCGCTGCGAGAGATCGAAGCCCTCCGGGTACTCCGATGGGGCCTTCACCTTCAGCAGCTTGCCGTCGGAGCGGAAGGTCCAGGCGTGGAACGAGCAGACGAAGGTCGACTGGTGGCCGCGGCTGACGCGCGTCAGGGTCGCCCCGCGGTGCGCGCAGGCGTTGACGAGCGCGTTGAGCTGGCCGTTGCTGTCGCGTGTGATGATCAGGGGCTGCCGCCCCGCCTTCATGGTCACGAAGTTGTTGGGCTTGCTGATCTCGCTCTCGTGACAGGCGTAGATCCAGTTCTTCTCGAAGACCATCTCCATCTCGAGCTCGAACAGCTCGGGCTCTGTGAACATGGCGCGTGCCACCCGATAGATGTTCTCTTCCGGACGAAAGTCCAGGCATCCCGAGATGAACTCTCGCCAATCATTCGCTGATCTTGCAATCGACATGGTGTCTCCGTTGATGAATAGTTGCAGGCGCTTCAGCTGTGCTTCATCGACCTGCGCAGGACCACGGGCGCGCCGTCGGCGACCTTCTTCGTGATCCAGGTCGAGAGCGCCGAATCCATGTAGTCGGTATGGCCGGGGAACCAGTCGGCCAGTGCCCGGGCCAGCGCGCGGCCGGTCTCCACGTCGCCATCGGCGACCAGCGCCCGGACCTCCCGCACCGACGCCAGCACGCGCTCGTGCTCGTCCACGTGGCAATCCCGTGCCGGGAAGCCGTAGCGGTCCATCAGCGTCTCTTCGGACGCGAAGTGCGCCTCGACGTGCGACGCGAACGCGTCCAGGAGGCAGGCGAAGTCCTTCTCGCCGGCGCCCAGCATCGCATTCACGAGTTCGACGAACTCGTGGTGCGTGTCGTCCATGGCGGGGTGACCGACCAGGAAGCGGTCGTCCCACGCGAAATCGATCGCGACGTTCATCGATGCGCCTTGCTTGAATGGGATGGGAGGAGCGCGCTAGCCGATGCTTGCGGCGAACTTCTCGAAGTGGAACGAGGCCGACTTGAGGTTCACGTCGCGCAGGTGGTTGGCGACCGCCTCGACCATCGGCGGCGGGCCGCAGAGGTAGATGTCGACTTCACCCTCGTTGAGGTGCGCGGGCTCGATATGGTGCGTGACATAGCCCTTCCTCGGCAGCTCGCTGTTGGCATCCACCACACACACTGCATAGCTGAAGTTCGGGATCTGCTTCGTGAACGCTTCCAGCTTGTCCGTCTCGACCACGTCGCGGTCCATGTTGACGCCGTAGAGCAGATGGATCGGGTGGGCGCTGCCGCCGGCCGCGGCGATCTTGTCCAGCATCGCGAGGAAAGGCGCGAGCCCGGTGCCGCCCGCCAGCATCAGCATCGGGCGCTGGATCGAGCGCAGGTAGAAGCTGCCGAAGGGGCCGGTCAGCGAGAGGCCGACGCCGGGCTTCGCACGCTGGCTCAGAAAGCCGCTCATGAGTCCGCCGGGCACGTTGCGGATCAGGAAGGACACGGTGTCGCTGCCGGCTGCGAGCGAGCTGAACGAGTACGCACGCTGTCGCTGCTCTTCGCCGGGCACCTGGAGGTTCGCGTACTGGCCGGGGAGGAAGCTGAGCGTCTTCAGTCCCGCGCCGCGCAGCACCAGGCTGAAGGTGCTGTCCGAGAGCTTCCGGACCTCGACGATCTCGGTCTCGTAGCTCTCCTGCCTGGTGTTGCAGGCGGTCGAATCGGTCGGCACGAGCACCACGCAATCGGCTTTGGGTCGCATCTGGCAGGCCAGTGCATAGCCGTTGTCGGCCTCGTCCTTGCTGAGTGCGTCCTCGATGTAGTCGCCGAGCGAGTAGTCGCCGGACTCGATCCGGCACTTGCAGGTCGAGCAGGCGCCTTCCCGGCAATCCATCGGGATGTTGATGCCCTGGCGGTAGGCCGCATCGACCACCGACTCCGTGCCGCTGCACTGGATGAAGCGCGTCACGCCATCCTCGAAATTGAGCGCAATGTTGTAGCTCACAGACCTGTCTCCGTTTTTCTCGTGGTGTTCATCGGGGGACCACGCGGGTCTTTCGATGTGGAGCTGAGTCTAGGAAGACGACCTCTTTCGATCTATCCGCAATCTGCCGAGCGATGGCCGCCGCGGATCCGAATCTTGCAATGCACGGCGACCACCGTTCGCGGCTTGCGAGATCCCTGCCCGCGACTGTCCGCTTCTTGCGGAAGCCAGCGGCAGAAGGGTCCGACGTCCTTCACGCGACCGCGGCGCGATGCAGAATTTCGTGCCCCGCAACACCCGAGCGACGGATTTCGCATGATCGTTCTGCAGCGCCCTCACGGCATTCGGCTGTTCTTCGTTCTCAAGGGCTCGGTGCTCCGGCGCATCGCGCCCGCGGTGGCGACATGCACCGCGCTGGCCATCGCCGTGACGCTGTCGCGCGGCTACCTGTTCGACTGGAAGGTCACGCTGACCGCGGTGCCCTTCTCGATCATCGGACTCGCGCTGTCCATCTTCCTGGGCTTTCGCAACAGCGCGGCCTTCGACCGCTACTGGGAAGCGCGCAAGCTCTGGGGTGAACTGATCCACCGGTCGCGCAGCCTTGCGAGGCAGGCGCAGAGTCTCATCGCGGACCCGGACCCTCTCGCGGCGGGTGATGGCTGCAGCGATGTGCGGGTGACGCTGGTCCGCCGCAGCATCGCGTTCGCACATGCCTTGCGCCACCAGCTGCGGGGCAGTGCGCCGCAGGCCGATGTCAGGTCCTTCCTCGACGCCGCCGAGGCAACGGCCTTCGCGAAGGCACGCAATGGAACGTCGTACCTGCTTCGCCGCATGGGCGACGACCTGGGTGTGGCGGTGCGCACAGGACGCATCGACCCTCGACTCGCCGCGCAGCTCGATGAGACGCTGTCCGGCATGACGGCCGTCGCCGCGGGCTGCGAGCGGATCCGCTCGACCCCGATCCCTTTCGTCTACACGCTCCTGCTCCACCGGACCGCGACCTTGTTCTGCTTCTTCCTGCCCTTCGGCCTGGTCGACTTGACGGGCTACGTGACGCCGGTCGTGGTGGCCTTCGTGGCCTACACCTTCTTCGGGCTGGCCGCCGTCGGCGACGAGATCGAGGAGCCATTCGGCACCGAAGCGCACCACCTGCCCTTGCACGCACTCTGCCGCACCATCGAGATCGATGCGCTCGAGGCGCTGGGCTATTCGGACCTGCCGCCTTCGCTAGCGCCGGTCGATGCGCGCCTGAGCTGAATCACGCGTGGTGCATCAGCAAGTTGTGGATGGCGTCCGGCGGCCGCCGCGCAGATTTCGGATAGCCCTCTGCGCCCGCATCTCCCTAGACTGCCGGCGAACGACGAACCCCTGTGCCACCAACAGAGAACCGGACCATGTGGATGCCCCCCCTCTATCGCGACTTCACGCAGCAGGCGCAGATCGACGCCCAGTACGGTACGCAGCAATGGGTGGCCGATCCGGCGGCCGAGGCGCGCCACTTCATCGAGCGCAGCGCGTTCGCCCGCGAGCGGCTGCGGTGCACCCTGGACATCCCCTTCGGCCCCACCCTCGACGAGACGCTGGACATCTTCCCCGCCGATCGTCCGGACGCGCCCGTGTTCGTCTTCATCCATGGCGGCTACTGGCGCGCCAACACGTCGAAGGAGTTCAGCTGCGTCGCGCTCGGGCTGCAGGGCTGCGGCGTGACGACGGTCGTGATCAACTACTCGCTCTGCCCCAAGGTGCGCATCGACGAGATCACCCGCCAGGCGCGGGCCGCGGTCGCCTGGGTCGTGCGGAACATCGACCGGCACGGCGGCGACCCGCGCCGCATCGCGGTCGGCGGCCATTCGGCGGGCGGCCATCTGGCGGCGATGTGCCTCCAGACCCGGTGGGCGGAAGAATACGGGCTGCCGCGCGACCCGATCGCCGCGGCGGTGCTGGTGAGCGGCCTCTATGACCTCGAGCCGCTGCGCTACAGCTACCTCCAGCCGTTGATCCAGCTCGATGAGCGGACGGTCCAGCAGTGTTCGCCGCTGTTCGCGGTGCGCCCCTGCGCCACGCCGGCCCTGGTCACCTGGGGCGGCGCCGAGTCCGAGGAGTTCGCTCGCCAGGCCGCGAGCTTTCATGCCGCATGGTCAAAGGCCGGAAACCGCTCCGAGCTGACAGCGCAAGCCGGCGCGCATCACTTCTCCGCGATCCATGGCTTCGAGCATGCATCCAGCCCGCTGTGCCAGTGGGTGGCAGGGGCCCTGGGCCAGCGCTGATGGATCGGTCGAGGGTTCGCGCCACCGCCAAAGGCCATCCACGGCTTGCGAAACATGCACGCCGGTCCATCCGTTTCTTGCAGATGGGCCTCATGACGCGGGTTCCATCCGGTTCTCGCAGCCTTTGCCGGCTGTAAGAATATCGGCCAGTTCCCAGGCAACCGGCTTCTTCGGACCGGTGTCCGGATTTCACGGTGGAGTGCCCCAACGATGCCCCTGTCGACCAAGGCCGACCTGCTGTCGCCGCTGTACCGCAATTGTCTGTTCAGGTCCGACGAGCGGGTCGACGCGCACGACCACGTCAGCCGCGAACTCGCCGACCATCTGCTGCGCTGGAAGAGCGGCATGCCCGACGTGGCGATGTTCAAGGGCAGCCTGAACCGCCTCAGCATGTACCTCCTGCGCTACGGCGCCGAAGTGGAGGTCACGCCGAACCCCTTCGATGACTTCACTCTGGTGCACACCTCGCTCTCGGGCGGCGCCGAGATCGAGGTCGACGGGCAGAAGCTGGTGATCGCGGAAGGCAGGACCGGGGTGCTGACACCGAAGCAGCACGTGCGGCTGCGCTGGTACCCCGGCACGCAGCAGCTGATCCTGAAGGTGCCGCATGTCCTGTTGCGCGAACTGGCGCTTCTCGACGAGGGCGAGAAGCCGGAACTCACGCCCGGCTATCTCCTCGACCGTCGGCTCGGCACGCAGTGGGACCTGATCATGCACTCGCTCCTGAACGCGATGTCCTTGCCCGCCGAGGCGGCGCTGGACAAGACCTGGCTCGATCATTTCGAACACAATGCGGCGCTGTTCCTCTTGTCCCATCAGGTCCGCGGAAGCGCCCAGGCTTCAACGCTCGGCTTGCAGGTGGTCCAGCCGGGTCAGCTGAAGGACGCGGTGCTCGGCGCGGGCGACTCGCGGCGGATGAACATGCTGCTCGAGTACATGGACGCGCGCCTCGGCGCCCCCTTGTCGCTCGAGGACATGGCCAGCGCCGCCGGGGTCAGCATCCGCACGATCAACGAACTCTGCCACCGCCAGCACGGCGTCACGCCGATGGAGCTGCTGCGCAACCTGCGTCTGGACGCCGTCCGTTCACGGCTCCGGGCCCAGCCTGATCTGAGCATCACCGAGACCGCCCTGACCTTCGGCTTCGGGCACCTGGGCCGCTTCTCGGCCTACTACTTCGACCGCTTCGGCGAACTTCCGCGGCAAACGCAGGCCAGGTCCGAATAGGCGGCTACGCCTGGTTTGCATGGCGCTCTCTGGCCAGCACTTCTTCATGCAGTTGCGCCTGATGGCGGCACGCTGCGACCCATAGTGCATCGATGCGTTCCGCCTCCTCTTCGCAAGCCGTGCGCGTGAGGGTTCGCGACCGGCCGGTGCATGCCGGCGCATCCTCTTCATCGATGACTGGAGTGCCGTCGGCTGTTGCAAGCTCGGTCGATCTGGTCTTTTCCACTGAGGGGCACTCCTTTGCGGCGAGGAGGCAAGTCTATGAAGCGCACATGCAGACGACTATCCAGTTCCTGCGCGCCGGCAGCCACGGACTGTCCGTCCCCTGCGGGCAAGCCACACGGTCCATGGATCGCGGATTCGGGGGTATTCACCGATCACGGAGCATTCGGGCGGGCAGAAAATTTGCGTCCGTTGACCCTCACGGCAACACCCTCACGATGCAAGCTCGCGATCCACGGAGCCCGGCGGCATTGCATGCGGCCGACCTGTCACCCCTTTTCCGGAACTGCGTTCTCCAGTCGGACGAGCACGCGCCATCGCATGGCGAGCTCAGCGCCGAGCTGACCGATCACGCCTTGAAGTGGGGGCGAGGCATGGTCAGCACGTCGATGTACAAGGGCGAGTTCGATCGCATGCAGATGTACCTCATGCGCTACGGCGCGGAGGTGAGCGTCGAGTCGAGCACCTTCGACGATTTCTCGCTGGTCCACATGTCGCTTCGCGGCGGCGCCGAAATCGACATCGACGACTGCCGACTCCATGTGCCCGAAGGCCGCGCGGTGTTCGTGTCGCCCCGCCGCTCGCTGCGGCTGCACTGCCTGGCCGGTTCGGAGCGGCTGCTGCTCAAGGTGCCCAACGCCCTGTTGCGCGAGGTGTCGCCCGCGGTCGCAGAAGAAGACCTGCCCAGGAGTTCCGCATTCCTGGTCCCACGGCTGCTGGGCCCGCAGTGGACCCTGCTCATGCGTTCGCTGCTGGGCGTGCTGTCGATTCCGAGCGATGTGGCGCTGAATCCCGCGTGGGTCTCGCATTTCGAACGCAGCGTGGCCCTGTTCCTCGCGGCCCACCACCCGGCCGAGACGTCCAGCGGCATGAAAGGCGATCTGTCCCTGCCGCACGGCGATGGCGTGGACCGCCTCGCGCTGGCCGACGGCGAGCGACGCATGGAACTCGTGCTCGACTACATGCGCCTGCGCCTGGGCGCGCCTGTCTCGCTGTACGACCTGGCGCGGGCGGGCTGCGTCAGCGAGCGCACCCTCAATGTGCTGTGTCGACGATTCCACGGCATGTCGCCGATGGAGCTGCTGCGCAACATGCGCCTCGAAGCGCTTCGATCCAAGCTCTTGCTGCAACCCGACGTGAGCATCACGGCCGCCGCGCTGGAGTTCGGCTTTGGCCATGCGGGACGTCTGGCGGCCTATTACAAGGCCCGCTTTCACGAACTCCCGAGCGAGACCCAGGCCACCCATCACTAGGGCCTGCCTCCATCGAGCGCCCTGGCCTCACCCGTCTTGGGGTTGAACGCGGCGATGCGACGGCTAGAGTGCGATGCAAGGCGTGTGTCTGCTCGCTGCGCCTCCATCCGCAAGGCCTGCGCGGGGTCCGTTGCCGGGACCTGCGTCGGCCTGAAAGGACCTTCGACGAGGAGAGGCAACGATGTCGGACTCATCCAGCCCCAGCATTCCGTGGGCGGGCATCGCCGTCGTGGTGGCGCTGGTGTCCAGCACGCTGCTGGTGCCGCGCGCTTTCGACCAGCTTCGGCCGCCCGAGAAGGAACGCGCGCAGTTGCCCGATGGCGTCGAACTGGAGATCGACGCACGGCTGTGGGAGGACCCGTTCTTCGCCCTGCGGCGCTTCGAGACCGAACGCGCCGATCGCTGCGCGAAGGCCGCGCCGAAGGGTTCCGCGGCGGGTGACCTCGCACCCGAATGCCAGGCGACGCATCCGCACGAGCAGCGCGAACCGGCACGCTTCGTTGCCGACCGTCTGGCCGACAAGAACCGCGACGGCGATCGTGACGAGACGCTGATCATCGCCGCGCTGGTTCCGGGGAACCCGTTCGTCGGTGCCGAGGAAAACCGGCGCCGGACCCGCTATGCGTTGCTGGCCGGCCTGCAGTCGCAGGGCTATGTGTCCGACAACGCGGATCGCATCGGCCTGCTGCAGTTCGTCACGCGCAATCCTCCTGACGCGCCGCCCAGCGCGCTGACGATTCCGTACGAGCTGCTTTCCGAGCGGCCGCAATTGCGCGGCGATGCACCGGCGAAGGAAGGCAGCCGCTTTGCGCAGGTGGCCTTGCTGTGGATCGACGAAGCCGCGCTCAAGTCGCCCAAGCTCGACTCTTTCGCAAGCCTGATCGATGAACTCTTCGCGAAGGTGCCGTGCAAGCACCCGCGCTTGGCGATCGTCGGGCCATCGTCCTCCGATGCCTTGCGCGTCGCGCTGGCCGACCTCACGCGGGCGAGCAGGACCCTCCCGCCGACGCGGGAGCAGGCGGCAGTCCTCAAGAAGATCTACGACGGCTGCCCGGCGGCCGCGCAGGAAGCCTTGAAGACGGACATCACCAAGGCGGAACAGGATGCCGCCGTCGCAAATGATGCCGGGGAGACGCGCCAGCCTCTGGATTGGAAGGTCCGGCGCGGCTATGCCTACCTGGCGCAGGCGGAATTCCTCAACGCCGGGGCCACTGCGGCCGACAATCAGCTCGAGGAGCTCGAGACGCAGAAGCTCCAGAAGCACCTCAACGCGAAGTTCGGAGAGATCCTCGGGGCAACGCTGCCGCCCGAAGTGCGGTTCAAGCGGATGGTCGCGACCGACAGCACGGTGCTCAAGCGCTTCGTGAAAGAGCTTCAGCTGCGTCTGCCCTCCTCGGCCGGCGGCGGTCGACGCCGCATCGTGCTGGTCGCCGAGCGCGATTCGCTGTACGCCCAGGCCTTGGTGAGCGAACTCAAGTTCCGGATGCTGCGCGACTCGCCGGAGCTGACCGACGACCTGAGCTTCGAGGTCGTCTACTTTTTCCGTGGCCTGGACGGCGTGACCACGCGCGATGCTGCGCAGAAATCGGAGGAGCCTCGTGGTGGCGGTTCCGCCGACGCGGCGACCCGCGCCGCACAGGCGATCGAATGGCCGGAGGCGAGAGACCAGCTCGACTACTTGCGCCGCATGGTCGCATGGCTGAAAGACAGCGAAGCCCCGGGCAAGCAGGGGCCGATCAGCGGCATCGGCATCCTGGCCAGCGACGTGCATGACAAGCTGCTGGTGCTCCAGGCCCTGCACGAACCCTTTGCCGACAAGGTTTTCTTCACCACCGACATGGATGCCCGCTACCTGCATCCGCGCACGATGAGCTTCACGCGCAACCTGATCGTCGCATCGAGCCTGCCACTGAAGCTCGCGTCCACGGGTGTCGAGCCCAGGGAGCCGGCCGGCGCAGCGCCGGTTCTCGAGCGCCGTGCCGGCCTGCAATCCGGCACGCCGCCGATGCGCGACATGTACCAGACTGCGACCTATCTCGCTGCGCGACGCGCGGCCTGCCGGGACAAGGGCTGCGTGCAGGACGAAGACCGAGCCACGCAGAAAGTCCTCGATGCCCCTTCGGTCTACGAGATCGGTCGCAGCCGCGCGGTCCCGCTGGCCGGCTACGCGTTCGAGGCCCGGCTCACCGAAAGCAACGGCCCGCGTGCCGCTCTCGCTGCCGCCCTGTACACGCTGCTCGCTGCAGTGCTGCTGATCTGGCCCTCCACGCCAGTGCTGCGGCGGGCCCGCTCGGCCCTTCTGCCGGCGGCGGCCGGCCCGGCTGCGGTTCGTGGCATCGGCCTGCCGTCGGCGCTCATCGTGGGGCTGCACTTCGCGTTGCTGGCCTTCGCGCTGTGCTCGGTGATCGAACTCATCGAGCCGGGACACCTCGGCTTCATCTCCATCCTGGTGATCACCGCCCTGGCAGGCATCGTTGCCGCTTTCGGGCTCTTTCCGGCCGCCGCCCGCCGATTCTCGGCGCCGCCCGAACCGGATCGAAGCGGGGTGACGACCCGCCGGTGGCTGATCTCGGTGGGAGTCCCGCTTTGCGCGCTGCTGGTTGCCTGGGCCTGGATGGCCTGGCGGGCGATGAATCCCGCACCCTGCGTGGATTGCGAGCCGGTGGAATGGTTGGAGGGCGTGAGCGCCTGGCCCTCGCATCTGGTCCATCTGCTGGCCTTGTTCGTCATCGCCTGTGCGCTGGACTATTCCTGGTCGAAGACGCTCGACGCGACGGCGCCGGACACGCGGTGGCTGGCCCTCGACCGCGCGGCGAAGCAGCCAGCCACATCAGACGGTGGGGACTTGGCGCGCCTCTGGGCACAGCTGAGCATCGCCGGCTGGAAGCGCCCGCGGGACGAGGTGGACTTCAGCAGCCTGTGGTGGGGCTATGTCGAGCGCGGACAGGCCCTGGGGCGTGGTCTGCGCACGCTCTTCTGGTATGTGGTCACGGTCGGGTTGGCGGCCACGCTGTTCCTGGTCTTCAATGATGGCCAGGTTCCCGTGGTGCCGGTTCGCGGCGCCGAGCACCGCGCCCTGTTCGGCTGGACGCTCGGCCTCTGCGTGCTGCTGCTCGCGCTGCTGATCGTCGCGGTGGCCGACGCGACCATGCTCACCTGCCGCTTCCTCTGGCACCTCGACCGGGCCCGGACCCGCTACCCGCCGGAGACCGTCAAGCAATTCGCGCAGGCCCTGGGGCCGGAGCATGTGGCGCTGTGGACCGAAGGCCTGGCGGCGGACCCGGCAGCGCGCGGCCCGGCCCTGGCCGATGCCAGGACGCCGCATCACAGCTTGCTCGACGACTGGATCGACGTGCAGGTGGTGGCGAGACGCACCAAGCTGATCGCGCCATTGGTGATCTGGCCCTTCGTCGTGCTGGCCATGCTGGTCGTGGCACGGAGCCGCCTGTTCGACAACTGGTCGCTGAACCTGCCGATCGCAGTCGCGGCCGGCGCCTGCCTGCTCTGGTTGATCGTGATCGCCATGCTGCTCAAGAGCGCGGCGGAGCGGGTGCGTACCAGCGCGCTGCAGCGCATGGAGGCGGACCTGCGCTGGCTGACCGGCTCACCGCGGCATGCGGCCCTGGTCGAACCCTTCAAGGCGCTGATCGAGGCGGTCAAGCGCAATCAGACCGGTGCCTTCGCGGGGTTTTTCGATCAGCCCCTCTTCAAGGCCTTGCTGGTGCCGCTGGGCGGCGCGGGTGGCGCGCAGCTGTTCGATTACCTGCTGCTCGCGCGCTAGGATCCCTTGGCCCTGCAGCCCGGCCGAAGCGGCCTAGCAGCGCCCCTTCTTCGCCTGCCCCGGCGGGCAGTGGTAGCCGTCATCGTCGTGATCGTGCCCATGCCCATGCTTGTCATGCTTGCCGTGCTTCGGCGGCTTGCCCGGCTTCCACTGGTCGTCGACCCAGCGCCAGCCGCCATTGGCCTGCACCCAGCGGCCCGGCGCATAGACGTAGTCGGGGCGGGCCTGCTGCCAGCGGCCCGAGCGCCAGACGTAGTCGCGCTCGTTCCAGACCCAGCGCCCCGGCACCCACACCTGGCCCGGCCGCGGGCCGGGCATCACTTCGTAGCGCGGCGGAGGCGGCGCGACCTGCACCACGCCGGGCACGTTGATATTGATGTTGACCTGCCCGAGGGCCGGGAAGGTGGCTGCCGCGGCAAGGGCAATGGTGGCGATGCGCAAGGGTGAAGCTCCATTCAACTCGTGGTGTGCCATTCTAGAGACGCCACCTGTGTCGAAATGCAAGGCGCCCTCGCCGGCGCGCGTAGGCCGTGATCTACAGTGCCTGGGCCGCCGCGGTGCGCCGCAACGCCACCATCGTGATGTCGTCCGAAGCCTCGGCGCCGTCGCCGAAGGCATCGAGAGCGGCCTCGATGCGCTGCAGCATGCGGTCGGACGAACCCTGGAGGTCGAGCAGGGCCTCCAGCAGGCGCGCCTCGCCGAACGCGCCTTCGATGCCGACCGACTCCACCACGCCGTCGGTGTAGCCCAGCAGCAGGTCCCCCACGCCCAGGTGCGTCATGCCGACCGTGAAGCGCTGCTCCGCCAGCAGGCCGAGCGCCGGCCCGGTGAGGCCGAGCCGCCGCCGGCCTCCCTCGGCGCTGGCGACCAGCGGCGGGTCGTGGCCGGCGTTGACGTACATCAGGCTGCCCGTGCGGGCGTCGAGGATGCCGAGGAAGGCGGTGGCGAACATGTTCGCGCGGCCATGGATGCGCGCGATGTAGTCGTTGGTGAGCGTGGCGGTGGCCAGCAGGATCGCGGTCGCATCGGTGCCCTCGGGAAAGGGCTGGCTCGCGGTGGCCCGGATCAGGGTCCGGAACAGCGCCATGTAGAGCGCCGCGCCGACGCCCTTGTCGCAGACGTCGGCAACGACGATGAAGATGCCGCCGGACTGGGTCGCAAAGAGGTCGTAGAAGTCGCCCGCCACCTGGCGCGCCGGCCGGAAGCGCACCGCGACGTCCCAGCCCGCCATCGCGGGCAAGGACTCGGGCAAGAAGCCGGCCTGGATCGCGCGGCCGATCTCGAACTCGCGCTCCATGCTCTGCAGATGCCGCATCTCGCCGTCGTGCATGCGCTTCTTGATCAGGCAGGCGTCGACCCGGGCCTGCAGGATCAGCGGATTGAAGGGCTTGGTCAGGTAGTCGTCGGCACCCAGCGCCAGGCAGCGGACGACGCTCTCGGTCTCGCCGAGCGCGGAGATCATGATCACCGGGATGTGGCGCAGCGCGGGGTCCTGCTTGAGGCGGGCCAGCACCTCGTAGCCGTCGATGCCGGGCATCATCACGTCGAGCAGGATCAGGTCGAAGTTCTGCAGCTTGAGCCGCGCCAGCGCGCGCTCGCCGCTGTCGACCACCTCGACCGCATGGCCGCTGCGCTGCAGCCGGCGCGACAGCACGTCGCGGTTCATCTCGTTGTCGTCGACCACCAGGGCGCGCGCCGGGGCGACCGCGGTGGCGTTCACAGCGCCCTCCCCGGCTCGCGGTCCATGGCCGTCATTCCGGCCGCCAGCAGCCGCCGCAGGTAGGGGATCTCGGCTTCCGCGGCGCGCTCGCCGAGCGCCATGATGTAGGGCAGTTCGCTGAGGTCGCGCAGCCCGATGCGCCGCTCGAACACCGGCAGGATCGGAATCACCTCGGCGTGGTGCGTGAGGCTGTAGAGCGCGTACTGGGAGCGGATGAAGTGATTGACCGAGATCGAGATCGCGCGCCGCGCCAGCTGCATCGCCGACTGCACCTGGCCGTCCACCGGCTCTTCGAAGCCCATCGCGATCACGATGTCGCAGCCCTCGCGGGTCGCGATGTCGACCGGTACCGGGTTCGAGGCGCCGCCATCGAACAGCAGCCGTCCTTCGACCGGCCACGGCGGCAGCACCAGCGGGATCGCGATGCTGGCGCGGATCGCGTCGGCCAGCTTGCCGTGGGAGAGCACCACCTTCTCGCCGCTGGCGTAATCGGTGGCCGCGAGATGCAGCGGAATGCGGGTGTCGGCAAAGGTGAGCTGACGCGTGAAGGCTTCGATCGCCGCGTTCACCTTCCGGTCGTCCAGCAGGGCGAAGCGATGCCCGAAGCCGAACAGCCGCGGGAACAGCGCACTGAGCATGGTCCGGTAGCCGATGCGCCCGAAGGTGCCGCTCCAGCCGCGCGCGAAGCGCACGGCGACCTCGTCCATGTCGTCGGCGCCGAGCGCGATCGCGGTGGCGAAGAAGCTGCCGCCGCTGCAGCCGATCGCCATGTCGATGCCGATGCCTTCGCGCTGCAGCACCTTGAGCACGCCGAGCGCGGCCGCGCACTTGAGTCCGCCCGAGCCGATCACCACCGCCACCCGGGGCCGTCTGCGCTCCGGCAAACCCGGGTGTCCCTGCTTCATGCGTGCGCCGCCGGCTCGGAACTCTGCTGCATCAGAGCACGCAGGTAGGGCAGCTGCTCCTCGGCGGCGCGTTCACCGGCTTCGATGATGTAGGGGATCTTGTCGGTGTCGAACAGGCGCACGCGCTCCTCGAAGCGCGGAATGATCGGGATGATCTCGCTGTGGTGCGCCAGGCTGTGGAAGGCGTAGTTCGACTTGAACAGGTTGTTGGACATGATCGCGCTGAGCTGGAAGGCGAAGCGCCCGGCCGAGTGGATGCTCGTCTGGTAGGGGCTCTCGAAGCCCGCCGCCACGATCACGTTGGCACCCTGCCGGATGGCGACGCCGATCGGCATCGGATCGGACAGGAAGCCGTCGATCAGCAGCTTGTCGCCGATGCGCCAGGGCGAGAAGGCGAAGGGCAGCGCGATGCTGGCGCGCACCGCGTCGACCACCCGCCCCGAGGACAGCACCACCTGCTCGCCGTTGGCGAGATCGGTGGCCGCGATGTGCAGCGGCGTCGGCAGGTCCTCGATGCGCATGTCGCCGAAGGCGGTCTTCAGGCGCTGCTGGATCACGCGGTCGTCGCGCAGCCCGAAGGTCGCCTTGTCGAAGCGCAGCCAGCGCGGCGCCACGGTCTGCAGCAGGGCCCGCGTGTTGCGCCGGTTGGCCACTTCCTTGGTCCACAGCCTTTTCGTCATCTCGGCCGCCACGGTGGCGTCGTGCCCGGCCGCCATCACGGCCGCATAGATCGCGCCGGCGCTGCAGCCGACCACCATGTCGAGCTCGAAGCCCTCGCGCTTCAACACGCTCTGGATGCCGATCGCCGCCGCGCACTTGACGCTGCCCGAGCCGATCACCAGGGCGATGCGCTTGCGCGCCTTGGCACCATCGGGCGGTGTCATTGCAGTTCGGCGTCGAAGCTCGCGACGGCGGAGCCGACGTCGCCATAGAGCTTGAGGATGCTGGTGAAGCCCGACAGCTCCAGCACCCGCAGCACCGCCGGCTGCACGCCCGCGAGCCGGAAGTCGCCGCCCTGGCGGCGGGCGTCCTTGAGCGTCGCCAGCAGCGCGCGCAAGCCGGCGCTGCTGGTGTAGACCACCGCGCTGAAATCCGCCACCAGCCGCACCTGGTTGTCGCTGACCGCCTTGCCGAGCGTCTGCATGAGCTGCTCCGCCGTGAGGCTGTCGACGCTGCCGCTGATGGCCGCCACCGTGACGTCGCCGGGTGTGATGTCTATCTGCATGGGTGAACTCCTCTGATCTGAATTAGGGGTGGATGTGCTTGACCAGCGTCAGGTGGTTGCCGCACTCGGGGTCGGGCCGGTAGCGCACCTCGTCGACCATCTGGCGCACCAGATGCCAGCCGAGGCCGCCGATCGGGCGCTCATCCCACGCGGCGTCGAGCGCGGGCGCGGGCAGCGTGTCGGGGTTGAAGCTGCGGGCCCGGTCGGCGATCTCGATCGTCATCGGGCAGCGCTCCCAGTCCAGCTCCAGCGTGATCGGGCCCGGCTCGCCTTCGGCGTACCCGTGCGTGATGACGTTGACGCTGACCTCCTCCACCGCGAGGCGCACCGCATCGCGCACCTCCCGGCTGGCACCGGCGCGCTCGCAGGCCTGGTCGGCCACGGCGAGAAGCTCGGGCAGGTTGTCCAGCGTGGCGGTGCGCGTGATGCTGAGCCTGTTCATGTCGCAGCGCCCTTCGCAAGCAGTGCGCGGGCGATCTTGTCCATCAGCCGCGCCAGGTCGACCGGCTTGGTGTCGAAGTCGTTGCAGCCCGCGGCGATGGCACGCTCGCGGTCGCCTGACATCGCGTGCGCCGTGAGCGCGATCACCGGGATCGCCCGCGTCGCCGCATCGGCCTTCAGGGCGCGGGTGGCGGCCCAGCCGTCCATCACGGGCAGGCTCATGTCCATGAGGATCAGGTCGGGCGCCGCGCTGGCGGCCAGCGCCAGCGCCTGCGCGCCATCGGTGGCGGCGGCGATCTCGAAGCCCTGGCGCGACAGCCGGCGCGACAGCATGTCGAGATTCATCTCGTTGTCCTCGACGATCAGGATCCTAGGCATGGGCGAGACCCCTGCGTGCCGCCACCGGCGCCGGCACGCGGACCGTGAAATGCGCCCCGGCCCCGGGCTGGCTGTCGACATCGACGCTGCCGCCCATCAGCTCGCAGTAGTGACGCGTGATCGCCAACCCGAGCCCGCTGCCTCCGAACCGGCGCGTGCTGGAGCTGTCGGCCTGCGCAAAGGCGCGGAACAGCACCTCGCGCTGCGCGCTCGCGATGCCGATGCCGTTGTCGTCGACGCGGATAACCAGCATCTGGGTGTCGGATTCGTGGCGGACGTTGAGCACCACCTCGCCGTCGCGCGTGAACTTGCCCGCGTTGGACAGCAGGTGGCCCAGGATCTCGCGGATCTTTTCGGAGTCGCCCAGCAGGCGCAAGGTCGGCACCTCGCAGAACACGCTGAAGACGTTGCCGTTGAGCTCGATCTGCTCGCGCATCTCCTGCGCCACCTGCTCGACCAGCTCGTCGGCATGGAAAGGCGTGTTGAAGACCTCGGCCTGGCCGGCTTCCGCCTTCGACAGGTTGAGCACGCCCTCGACCATCGACAGCAGCGTCATGCCGGCGTTGCGGATCTTCTGCACGTCGCCCACGCGCTCGGCCTCGCCGATGTCCATGAACTCCGATTCGAGCAGTTCGCTGTAGCCGATGATCGCGTTCAGCGGCGTGCGCAGCTCGTGGCTCATGTTGGCCAGGAAGGCGCTCTTGGTGCGGTTGGCCGAGTCGGCCAGCATGCGGGCCAGTTCGAGCTGCCGGTTCTTCAGCGTGATCTGCTCGTTGCGCTGGATCACCTCTCGCCGTGCTTCCAGCGCGCGCTGCGACTGCGAATACGAATGGACGCCGAACATCAGCAGGTAGGGCACGAAGCAGGCGACCGACAGCAGCGAAGTGCGCAGCGAGGACTCCAGCTGAACGTCGAAGCCGTTGGCCGCGCTGGCCAACAGCGCGCCGGCCAGCCAGCCCACGAAGCCGCGCGCGGCCAGCGGCGGGCCGCCCAGGCTGAGGATCGACAGCAGGCCCGAGCTCAGCATCAGCGTGCTCGGCCACAGCGAGAAGGACACCAGCCCGCTCAGCGCGCCGAACAGCAGCGCGTCGACCATCAGGTTGCGGTGCTCGGCCTGGCGGCTGTCGGGCGCCCGGCAGGCCAGCCAGCGCGCCAGCGGCGCCCAGAGGAAGCCGTGGAAGACCAGCACCGCCCAGGCCCACGGCGGCGGCGGCCGCTCGAGGAAATGCGACACCAGCACCACGAACACCAGCAGGTTGGCCCAGCGCCGCACGCCGTAGTCGAGCTCGACGATCGGATGGATGCGCCGGGGAACTGCTGCCGCGGGGGCGCTCATGGATCCTCAGGCCTCCGCGCCCAGGGCGGCCAGTTCGAGGTCGAGCACCGGCAGCATGACGGTGAAGCGCGAGCCCTTGCCCTCCTCGCTCGACACCCGGATATCGCCGCCCATCAGCTCGCACAGGCGGCGGCTGATCGCCAGGCCCAGGCCGGTGCCGCCGAAGCGGCGCGTGGTGGTGCTGTCGGCCTGCGAGAACGGCAGGAACAGGCGCTCGATCTGGGCCGGCGTCATGCCGATGCCCGAGTCGCTGACCGCGATCTCGAGCCAGCGCACGCCGTCGCGCGCGGCGCCGCGCACGTCCAGCGACAGGAGGCCGTCGCTGGTGAACTTGCCGGCATTCGACAGCAGGTTCAGCAGCACCTGCCGCAGCTTCATGCCGTCGGCGCGCACCGCGCCCAGGTCCGGCTCGACACTGACCTCCAGCACATTGGCATTGCGCGCGATCAGCGGCCGGGCGATGTCCAGCACGTCCCCGATCAGGTTCTGCAGGTCGACATCCTCGATCTGCAGCTCGAGCTTGCCGGCCTCGATCTTCGACAGGTCGAGCACGTTGTTGATCAGCTCCAGCAGCTGCTGGCCGGCGGAACGGATCTTGTGCAGGTCGGGCTGCAGCTGCGGCTGCCCCAGTTCGGCGACTTCTTCGGCCACCAGCTCGCTGTAGCCGATGATCGCGTTGAGCGGCGTGCGCAGCTCGTGGCTCATGTTGGCCAGGAAGGCGCTCTTGGCGCGGTTCGCCGATTCGGCCGCCTCGCGCGCCTGTTCGGCGGCCGCGCGCTGCTCCTCGGCCTGGGCGCGCGCGGTCTCGATGTAGCGGTTCTGCTCGGCGATCAGCAGGTTCTGGCTCTCGAGCTTCTGCTTGGTGCGCAGCACGTTGCGGGTCTGGGCGTGCGAGCTGACGCCGAAGATGGTGGTGAACAGCGCCAGCGCCGCGATGCACAGCACCGAGATCGTGAGGCTGGAGTCCAGGTCGACCGCGAAGCCGGTGAAGGAACCGCCCACCACGGCGCCGGCCGCCAGCGCCAGCAGCCCCTTGGCCGCGAAGCCGGGTCCGCCCACGCTCAGGTTGGCGGCATTGAGCGTGATCACCACCGCCGCCGCCGGCCACAGGCTGTAGCCGCACAGCGCCACCATCAGCATGCACAGGAAGGCATCGCCCAGCAGGTTGCGCAGCTCGGCCTGCTTGGAGTTGGCGGCGCTGCGCGCATGGAAATAGGCCAGGTGCGGCCAGAGCAGGCCATGGAACACCGCCAGGGCCCAGAACCAGCCGCTGGCCTGGTAGCGGCCCAGCATCGTCGCCCAGAGCGCCAGCACGAGCAGGCACACCGGCAGCCGGACACGATAGTCCAGCTCCACGATCGGGTGGGTCTTGCGCACGCCAAATCCACCCGCAACGGCTTCGGTCGCAGGAACCATACAGAAAGTAATAATTGTGTTTTCTTTGGTTTGCAGATTAAGCTGCGACCCCGGGGGGAAAACTGTCCGCAGACGCCAATCTCACTTGCCGAAGGCGCCAAATGCCCGAGCCGGGCTGCGGCCTCATCTCTGGAGGGGATATTTCTTCGTGACATCCACCGCCGCCCTGCCTCTCAACATGCTCGCCGGCATACAGAAGGCGGGCATCGACCTGGCCGAACTGGCCGCCGTCGCCGGGCTCACCGCCGCCGAACTCAAGAAGCCCCTCACCGAGGCCCAGGCAGACCGCTTCTTCACGGCGGCCTACGAGCGGGTCGGCGATCCGGCAGTCGGGCTGTTCCTCGGCCTGCAGCCGATGCGGCCGGAGCTGTTCGGCGTGGTCGGCTTCTCGGCCATGGCCTGCAGCAGCTTCGGTGCGGCGCTGGAGCGCATCAAGCGCTACAACGCACTGGTGTCGGCCTGCGAGCTCGACATCCTGGTCGATGGCGACGAAGCCGTCGTGGGGGTGCGCTACGCGGGCCCCGAGCGTCCGTACAGCCGCTGCCGCCTGGATATCCAGATGGGCACCCTGCTCAATTTCGGCCGCCTCTTCACCGAGCGCGAGATCGTTCCGCTGCGCCTGACGCTGGCCGGCGCCGCCCCGCCCTACCATGCCCGCTATGCCGAGGCGTTCGGCTGTCCGGCGCTGTTCGGGCAGGCGCAGGATGCGATCGTCTTCCACCGCAGCGACCTGGACCTGCCGCTGGTCAGCGCCAACCCGGGCGTCGCCGCCCTGTTCGAAGACGCAGCGGAGCGCGACCTGGTGGCCCACCGCTCGGCCCACGACACAGCGAATGCGGTGCGGGAGGCGCTGCGGCAGCTGCTGCACGGCGACGTGCCGAGCATCGAGCAGGTGGCCGGCGCGCTCTGCGTGAGCCAGCGCACCCTGCAGCGCCGACTGGCGCGCGAGGGCCTGCGCTTCAGCGCGCTGCTCGACGAGGCCCGCCTCGAGATGGCGCGGCGCTACCTGGCGGCAGGCCGCGCGAGCCTGACCGAGATCGCCTACCTGCTGGGCTTTGCGGATCCGAATTCGTTCTTCCGCTCTTTCAAGCGCTGGACCGGCAAGACGCCCGCGGACTACCGCCACGGCCAGGAGGCCGAGCCCGTGCGGCTGGAAGCACCGGCCTTCGAGCCGATGACCGGACCGGCAAGCCCGGCCACCCGGCAGCCGGCCGGCTCGGCCGCGCCGCCGGGCTAGGCCCAGCCTCGGACCTGCCGTGATCGCCGCCGTCAGCACCACGGTCGCCAGCGCCGAGCAGGCCAGTGCGCTCGCCACCGCCATGGTCGAGCGCCGCCTCGCCGCCTGCGCCCAGCTCACGCCGATCGACAGCGTCTACGTCTGGCAAGGCGAGCTGCAGCGCGAAGCCGAGGTCCGCGTGCTGTTCAAGACCACGCTGGAGCGCAAGGCCGCGCTCATGGCCGCCATCGCGCAGTGCCATCCCTACGAGGTTCCGGATATCCACGCCGAGACGCTGGCAGATGTGCACCCGCCCTATGCGGACTGGGTGGCCGCGAGCGTGGACCGCAGCTAGCGCGAAGACCGCCGGCGCCGCCGGAGCAGAATGGCGGGGGCGAAATGAAAGTTGCGGCATGAAGCCTCTGAAGCTCGCTTGCATCGCGGTCCTGGCTGGCTTGCCGTGCCTGGCAAGCGCGGAATCGCTGCGCTGCGCCGGGGGCCTGGTCTCCGAGGGCGACTCCCGGCTGTCGGTGATCTACAAGTGCGGCCAGCCCCTGCTCTCCGACACCTACTGCGCTGCCGTGTACTACCCGGGCAGCCTGACCCCGATCCCGGAGCCTTTCGCATCCGCCTTCGTGCCCTGCCAGCAGATCGAGGAGTGGCTCTACGAACGCGGCCCGGGCAACATGATGGCCACGGTCTACCTGCGCTCGGGCGTGGTGCAGTCGATCGCGTACGGCCGCCAGCCGCGTTAGTTTTTTTGCCGCCCGCCCCTGCGCGCCCTTCAGAACGGCTCGCTCGCTGCCGATAGGCAGGCATGGCGTTTCGCGACACGGGCCACCGCCGGCCACAGCGATGCCATCGCCCAACCATGATCACGACCGAAGTTTCCACGCCCGAGGCATTGCTGGCCCAGCTCGACGCGCAGAGCCGGATGCCGCTTGTCCGCATCGGGCAGGCGCTGACCTCGCTTGGCATGATCACGGACGAGCAACTGCAGGCGGGCCTGCTCGAGCAGCAGCTGGACCGCAGCGTGCCGCTGGGCGAGACGCTGGTGCGCATGGGCCTCATCACCCGGGCCGACCTGAAGACCGCCCTCGCCCACAAGATGGGCTACCCGCTGGTGAACCTGGAGCGCTTTCCCGCCTCCGCAGAAGCGCTGCGCAAGGTCAGCCACGGCGCGGCGCTGCGCCTGAAGGTCATGCCGCTGATGGTTTCGGGCGGCCGCCTGGTGGCGGCGCTCGACGACCCGTCGAGCCACCATGCGGCCATCGAGGAGCTCGAGTTCATTGCCCAGGCGAAGGTGGTTCCGGTGCTCGCGCAATGCCGCAATCTCAACCAGATCCTCCAGCAGGCCTACGAGAAGATCGGCGCGACGGACGCCATGGCAGCCATCGACGACCCGTCGAAACCCCTGGAATTCGACCTCGGCTCCAGCGAATTGCTGGAGACGCTCGAAAAGGAAGGCAGCACGCTCGAAAACGAAGATGCGCCGATCGAGCAGTCCGACAACTCGCTGGTGCGCATGGTCAACCGGATGATCATCGAGGCGCATGCCGAGGGCGTCTCGGACGTGCATATCGAGAGCTATCCCGGCCGCGAGAAGATCCGCATCCGCTTCCGGCGGGATGGCCGCCTGTCGACCTATCTCGAGCTTCCGCCGAGCTATCGCAATGCGATCATCGCGCGGATCAAGATCATGTGCGAGCTCGACATCAGCGAGAAGCGCAAGCCGCAGGACGGGAAGATCAACTTCGCGCGATTCTCCGCGCAGCATCCGATCGAGCTGCGGGTGGCGACCATCCCGACCAACAACGGCCTGGAAGACGTGGTGATGCGGATCCTGGCCTCGGCCAAGGCGATCGCGCTGGAGGACCTGGGCCTGTCGCCGCGCAACCTGCAGAAGCTGCGTGAAGCCATGGAGCGGCCCTACGGCCTCGTGCTGTGCGTCGGCCCGACCGGCTCCGGCAAGACGACCACGCTGCATTCGGCGCTGGCGCACGTCAACACGCCCGAGCGGAAGATCTGGACCGCCGAGGATCCGGTCGAGATCACGCAGCCGGGCCTGCGCCAGGTGCAGGTGAACCCTCGCATCGACTGGACCTTCGCGAAGGCCCTGCGCGCATTTCTGCGCGCCGATCCGGACGTGGTGATGGTCGGCGAGATCCGCGACGAGGAAACCGCCCGGATGGCCGTCGAGGCTTCGCTGACCGGCCACCTGGTGCTCTCGACGCTGCACACCAACAGCGCCGCGGAGACCGTGACCCGCCTGCTCGACATGGGCATGGACCCCTTCAACTTCGGCGACTCGCTGCTTGCGGTGCAGGCGCAGCGGCTGGTGCGCAAGCTCTGCCCACGCTGCGCCAGCAGCCGGCCCGCGACCGACGCCGAGGTGGAGGAACTGCTCTCGGACTACCTGCAGGCTTTCGCGAGCGGGCTGGAGCCGCCGCAGCGCAGTGCCATGCATTCGCACTGGCTTCGGCTGCATGGCCGCGAAGGCCGCCTCATGACCTGGACCTGCTCGGGCTGCGAGTCGTGCGGCCACAGCGGCTTCAAGGGGCGGATCGGAATCCACGAGCTGATGGCGATGTCCAAGGAGCTTCGCCGGCTGGTCCAGGCTCGCGCGCCCGCCGAGACGATCCTGGCGGCGGCCCAGGCCGGCGGCATGCGCACGCTGCGGCAGGACGGCATCGAGAAAGTGCTGCAGGGCCTCACGACCATCGGCGAGGTTCGCGCGACCAGCAACGCCTGAGTCCGGCGCTTGCCCCCCGATCGCCGGACATCGGGCGTGCTCAGTTGGCCAGTCGCGCCACCAGCAGGTCGAGCAGCGCCTGCAGCCTCGACTGGCGCTTCTGGTCGCGGTGATAGCCCAGCCAGGTGTCGCGGTGCGGCGGCTCCTCGCCGAGATCGACCGGCTCGATGTCGGCGATCGAATCGCCCAGTGGGCGAGGCAGCACCGCCAGGCCGGCGCCCAGTGCGCACATCCTCGCCTGGACATCGCGGTTGTTGCTCCGGGCACTCACCGTCGCGTTCGGAAGAATCCCCTTCAGCCAGACCGCGTCGGGCACCGCGCCGACGGTCATGTCCATCGTCACCAGCGCGGTTCCGGCGCCGTTGCCCGCGGCCGGGTGGGTGGCGCCCTTCCGGATGTAGGCGGCGTAGGAGATGCTCATCAGCCGGCGCGAAACGACTTCCGAATCGTCGAAGGGATAGACCCGGAACACCAGGTCCGCCTCGCGCCGCTGAAGGCTGTAGGCCCTTGCGCTGGTGATCAGTTCGACCACCAGGCCGGGCTGCAGGGAGGCGAATTCGGCCAGCACCGGCGTCAGCAGATGCTCGCCGAACCAGTGGGAGGACGAGAGGCGGATCACGCCTTCGAGTTTCGGATCCCGGCCCGACAGTTCGCGCTGGAGCGCGACAGTCTCGGCCTCGATCCGCTCGGCGCGGGGCAGGACCGAAGCGCCTTCGTCGGTGAGCACGACACCGTCGTCGCCGCGCTGGAACAGCGGCTGCCCGATGGCCTCTTCGAGCGCACGGAGCCTCCGCCCCACGGTCGGTTGGCTCAACCCGAGTTGCCGCGCGGCGGCACCCAGCGAGCCTTCCTTCGCAACGGCGAGAAAGATCCGGAGGTCGCTCCATTCCATCCGCATCGCGTCATTGTGATCCTCGGCCGCCGGATGCGCGCGCCGTTACGCGACGATGCAAGGGAGCCTGCGGGCGGCCTCGAAATTACCGCCGAGGTTCTTTGAATTCAGCGCAGCAGCGCCACGATGTGGACGAAGCCGCTGATGACGATGGCGTTGCACAGGTCGATCACGAACGCACCCACCACGGGCACCAGGATGAAGGCCTGGGGCGCCGCGCCGTAGCGCGAGCAGATGGCCTGCAGGTTCGCGATGGCCGTCGGCGTGGCGCCAAGGCCGAAGCCGCATTGGCCGGCCACCAGCACCGCCGCTTCGTAGTTCGCGCCCATGATCCGGAAGGTGACGAAGGAGGTGTAGAGCGCGACGCCGACCGCGTTGAGCGCGAGGATCACGAGCATCGGCAGGGCCAGGGACGCAAGCTCCCAGAGGCGCAGGCTCATGAGCGCCATCGCCAGGAAAAGCGACAGCGCCACGATGCCCGTGAAGGAGAGCGCCTGACCGTCGATCTCGTGCAGCCTGGCCAGCGAGAGCAGGTTGCGCAGCAGCGCACCGACGAACAGGGTCCAGACGAAGGTCGGCAGCGTGAAGACCGGGTTCTCGGTCATGCGCGCGAGCGCGGTTCCGGCCGCGACGCTGGCCGCGACCAGCATGATCGTGACTGTCAATCGCTCGGGCGTGAACGGCTCGACGGCTTCCGCCTCGTCATGCGTGAGTGCCTCTTCGGCCGCCACTCCGAGCGCTTCGCCGCGCGCCTGGAGGCGGCGGATCAGCCGCATCGCCACCGGCCCGCCGATCACGCCGCCCATGATGAGGCCGAAGGTTGCGGAGGCCAGCGCGAGCGCCGGCCCCTCGACCAATCCGAACTGCTCGGCGAAGCGCTGGCCCCATGCCGCGCCGGTTCCGTGCCCGCCGGCCATGGTCACCGAACCCGCGATCAGGCCGATCAGCGGATCGATGCCCAGGGCCTTCGCGACACCGACGCCGATGACGTTCTCCAGCACCAGCATGCCGATCACGCAGACGGTGAACCGGAGCAGCGCGCCGCCGCCTTTCGCGACCATGCGGGCATCGGCACCGAGGCCGATGGTCGCGAAGAAGGCCAGCATGAGCCCGGGCTGCAGCGAACTGTCGAAGCCGATCCGCACGCCGGCGGCCTGGAGCGCGGCCACGAGCAGCGCGGCGACCAGTCCTCCGGCCACCGGTTCGGGGATCGAGTACTTGCGCAGGAAGCCGATGCGCTTGACCAGCTCGCGGCCCACGACCAGCACCAGTGCGGCGATCGCGAGCGTCGCCGGCACGCCCAGACTCAAGTCCATGTTGGCTCCTCGGGATTCTTCGCCCGCAGCGTAATGGAACTTTCACGCTGGCGGACTATCCTTCAGAACAGACAGTCCGCCGGCGCTGGTAGAGGTTGCTTTTGCAGCTGCCCCATCCGGGGCGGTTCCTCGATGCCGGCGACTGTCCCTCCTTGCGCGGGCTGCCTACAGGCTTCGTTCCCAGGCGCGCAGCCCGCGATTCCATGCCCGAAGGCGCTCGTCCAGGGCCTCGCCGCCGGCACCGGAACCGGTGGCCGAAAGCTGGTCGAGCAGGATCTGCTGATCGGTGCTGAGCTGCTGGGGAAATATCGGCACCAGCGTGACCAGGTGGTCGCCGCGCGGGCCGCGGCGCTGCACCGGGAAGCCCTCGCCCTCCAGGCGGTAGGTCAGCCGGTCACGGCTCAGTCGCAGCGTGTGGAAGCCGGCCAAGGTCGGCACCTGGATCTGCCGGTTGGCGATCCAGGCGAAGCCGTCGACCGGCATCTCGCAGCGGATGGTGCCGTCGTCGTCGAGCCTGAAGAACGCATGCTCCGCCACCTCGACGCGAATCTCCAGGTCCGCGGGCGGGCCTTCGGCGCCCACGCGGCTGCCGTCGACATGAAGCAGATCGCCATCGCGTACGCCATGCGGGATGCGCACCTTGATCTTGTAGCCGCGCGGCGCGGTCTTGCCACGGCCGCTGCAGGCTGCGCACGGCTGCCGCGCGATCCCGCCGCCCAGGCAGGCCTCGCACTCGGTGGCGCCGGTGGGCCAGCCGAAGAAGGCGCGCTTGGGCATCGCGCCCGAGCCGCCGCAGCGGGCGCAGTTGCCCCCCAGCACCTGGTGCCCGGCACCGGCGCAGGCGGCGCAGGTGTCGGTGAACCTGCCTTGCACCACCTTGATGCAGCCGGCGGCGGCCTCCTCCAGCGTCATCCTGAGCTTGCGGCGAAGCGGCCGGCGCCGCCGTTCGGTGCCGGCCGCGCCGGATGCCGTTCCGGGCTGGTCGTCGTCGAAGCCGTCGGGGGCGTGGTCCGGCGTCGCGCCGGGCGTGTCGACATCGGCGGTCGCCGCGGCGTGGAATCCGGCGCGGCGGATCTCGTCGAAGGCCTGGTTGATGCGCTGCATCCTGGCGCTGGCACCGGCGCTGGCGTTGCGGTCCGGATGCCATTGCGAAGCGAGCCGGCGCCAGGCCGCCTTCACCTCGCGCTCGGTCGCGTCAGGTGCCAGTCCCAGTTCGGCGAAAGCGTGATCGGTGCCCAATTCGAATGACCTTGTCCAGGGAAGCCGTCCAGGAAGAAAGCCCGTGGAGGCGGCGGCCTGTGGGCGTGCATGTTATCCGAGGGATGTGGCACGCAAGCGCTGTGCCATCCGCATCCGATCCCCTTCTGCGTGCGGTCGAAGACGCGGGCGCTTGATCGCGCCGCGTCCCCGCCCCGTTGCCCTACTGCAGGAAGCTCGGCTTCGCGTAGCCCGGGAACTTGCTGTCGACCACCGTGCGGAAGTCCTTCGAGCGGTAGGCGTCGGCGATGTCCCTGGCCCAGGCGGCGTCCTTGTCGGCGCGCTTCACCGCGACCACATTGAGGTAGTGGTCGGGCGTCTTCTCGAGCACCACGGCTTCGGTCAGCTTCAGGCCCGAGGACATCGCGAAGTTGCCGGTGATGACCGCGTAGTCGGTATCGCCCAGCGAGCGCGGCAGCTGGGCCGCCTCGAGCGGAATGAACTTCAGCTTGCGCGGGTTCTCGGCGATATCCTTCTCGGAGGCGCGCAGGCCGTCGATGCCGGGCTTCAGCGTGATCAGCTTGTTCTGCTCCAGCAGCACCAGCGCGCGCGCCAGGTTGCTCGGGTCGTTGGGCAGGGTGAAGCGGTCGCCGTCCTTGACCTCGGCCAGCGTCTTGCGCTTGCTCGAATAGATGCCCAGCGGCGCGATCGGGCCCTGCACCAGCTCGACGATGTCGAGCTTCTGGTCGGCTGCGAATTTCTGCAGGTACACGCGATGCTGGAAGAAGTTGGCGTCGAGCGAGCCCTGCGCCAGTGCCTGGTTGGGCTGGACGTAGTCGTTGAACTCGACCAGCTTCACCTTGTAGCCCTTCTTCTCGAGCAGGGGCACGATGCCGACCTTGAGCTGGTCGAAGTTGGAGCCGGCGGTGCCGCCGATCACCAGCTCCTTCTTGGCCGCGGCCTGGGCCTGCGCTTCGAGCGAGAGGCCGCCGAGCGACAGTGCGAGCACCGAGAGGGCGAGGATGGAACGCCGGGCGAGAGATGTTTTCATGAGAACGGTCACGGTTTGAAAGTCTGGAATCTGCGGCGTGCGGCTAGCGCTTGTCGAGGCGCCGCGCGGTCGTGTTGCCGACGAACTGGATGATCTGCACCAGCACCACCAGGAGGGCCACGGTGAGCACCATGACGTCGGTCTGGAAGCGGTAGTAGCCGTAGCGGATCGCCAGGTCGCCGATGCCGCCGCCGCCCACCACGCCGGCGATCGCCGAGTACGACAGGAAGCTCACGGCGAGCACGGTGAAGGCCAGCACCAGGCCCGAACGGGCCTCGACGATCAGCACGCGCCAGATGATCTGCAGCTCCGAGGCGCCCATCGCGTGGGCCGCCTCGATGACGCCGCGCGGCACTTCGCGCAGGCACTGGTCGACCAGCCGCGCAAGGTACGGGATGGCCGCCACCGACAGCGGCACCGCGGCCGCCAGCGGCCCGATCGAGGTGCCCGCGATCACCCGCGTGAAGGGCACCAGCGCCACCAGCAGGATGATGAAGGGGAAGGAGCGCACCGTGTTCACGATCCAGTTGAGGACCAGGAAGGCCGGCTTGTTCTCCAGCGACTGGCCGGGGCCCAGCAGGAACAGCAGCACGCCGAGCGGGCCGCCGATCAGCAGCGCGGCCGAGAGGCCGATCGCCAGCATCATGAAGGTCTGGCCGATGGCGATGCCGAGCTCGGGCAGGATGGCGACGATGTTCTCAGGCATGGGCCAGCTCCTTTTCGGGGGTCGATGCGGCGTGCCGGGCTTCGAGCGCCTCGCGGGCATCGCGCTCGCGGCGCCGCACCAGCGCGTCGATCTCGCGGCCCAGCGCGGTGACGCGCTCGGTCGGCGGCGCGTCGACCTCGAACTGCTCCACCAGCCGGCCCTGCTCGAGGATCGCGACCTGGCGGCACAGCACCTCGACCACCGACAGCTCGTGGGTCACGATGACGATCGTCACGCCGAGCTTCTGGTTGATGTCGCGCAGCGTCTCGAGCAGCGCGCGCGTGGTCTCGCTGTCGAGCGCCGAGGTGGGCTCGTCGCACAGCAGCACCTGGGGCCGCGGCGCCAGCGCGCGGGCGATCGCCACGCGCTGCTTCTGGCCGCCCGAGAGCTGCGCCGGATAGCTGTCGATCTTCTCGGCCAGGCCGACCAGGTCGAGGCATTCACGCACGCGGGCCCGGATCTGCTCGCGCGAATGGTGGCCGTGGATCTTGAGTGGGAAGGCGACGTTGTCGCCCACGGTCGCGTTCTGGATCAGGTTGAACTGCTGGAAGATCATGCCGATGTTCTGCCGCGTGTCGCGCAGTTCGCGGCGCGACAGCGTGGTCAGGTCGCGGCCGCCGACCAGCACCTTGCCGGCGTCGGGTCGCTCCAGCAGGTTGATGAGGCGCAGCAGGGTCGACTTGCCGGCGCCGCTCTTGCCGATCAGGCCGAACACGTCGCCCTCGTGGATGTCGAGCGACAGCGAGCGAACGGCGTCGAAGACTTCGCCGCTGGGGAGAGTGAAGGATTTCTGAACCGACTGGAGCCGGATCAGCGGTGGCCTGGGCTGTTGCCCGGCCGGGGAAGAGGAAGTCATGGACGAAGCGGTCGCGCAACACCTGCGCAGGACAGGCGGGGCCGGAATGGCAGCGCGGCAAAGTCCGCAATTGTCGCTAACCCTTATCCCGAAGGGAACGACGCATTCGAAAGGTGCTTATATGCACAGGGCATAAGCGCCCTGCCCAGGCCGACGCCGGGCCCCACACGCAGTGGGGGAGCGTGGGGGCACCCTCACGCCTCGACGTCGAACAATTGACGGTCGATTTTCCAGTCGGGCCCGTAGGTAGCGTCCGCGTAGGCATACACGACGGCCGAGCCCAGCAGCCCGTGCAGCACGTCGCCCTGCGCTGCGCGGCGGCTGATGACTGCATTGAGCGCGCCCTTGCGCGCCAGGTCCTGCAGGGCCTGGTCGACCCAGCGCTTGAGTTGCGCGGGCTCGAGCGCCGCGACCTCCTTCTTCATCGCCTCGATCTGCTCGCGCAGCCAGTTCGCGCCCTCGGCATTGGCCACCGGCGTGGCCGCCTGCGGCTCGGGCTTCGGCGCCGCGGGCGCGGGGATGGCGGGGCGGGTGTCGGCGGCGGATTCGCCCGCCGGCTCGTTACGCAACAGCGAGCGAAGGTAGGAAAAGGCGTTCTCGATGGTGCGCAGCGACTTGTTGGCCGCCCGTCGCTCGAGCACCTCGATCTGCGCCCGCACGCGCTCGTCGCCGAACTCCTTCAGCAGGCCTTCCAGCTTGATCTCCCGGATGCCCAGCGTCTCGGCGCGCAGGACCAGGGTGGCGTCGACCGGTTCGCCCACCAGCGGCCGGGGCGCAGCAGCCTGGCGCTTCTTGCGAACCGCGAACTGGACTTCGGTGATCACCCTGCCCTGCTTGTGCTCGATCAGGTCGATCTCGAGATCGGTCTCGGCGTTGATCTCGGCGACCGCATCCTTGACGCGCTCGTTCTTGAACTTGCGCCATTCGCGCCGCTCGGG
Organism: Variovorax saccharolyticus; assembly: GCF_030316765.1. Taxonomy (GTDB): domain Bacteria; phylum Pseudomonadota; class Gammaproteobacteria; order Burkholderiales; family Burkholderiaceae_C; genus Variovorax; species Variovorax saccharolyticus. The sequence continues at coordinate 303,023 of NZ_JASZYT010000010.1, read as the reverse complement.
CCCGGGTCCGTTGCTCAGGGCATCGACCCACCAGGTGACCGGCTTGCGGCTGGTGACGCCGCTCGGGTTCTCGCGGTAGCGCGCACAGATCTCGTAGAGCGCCACTGCCGTGTACGAGCCCAGCTTGGCCAGCACGTCGAGGTCGATGCGGGCCCAGCGCTGGGGGTCCCTCAAGGCGGTCATGATCGTCGGCGGATAGGACCAGCTGACCCAGTTCTCGCCGCGCCGCAGCTCCAGCGCGACTTCGGACAGCATCGAGAAGCCGCGCCACTTGACGCCGTCTCCCGGCGCGGTCGACTCCCAGTCGACCTCCAGGCTGCGCATCTCGATCAGGTACTTCTTGGCCGCGGTGCGCTCGCTGCCGCTGGAGCCGGTGGTGCGCAGGATGGCCGCCAGCGGCGCCTCGAACATGAAGTCGGCCGCCGGCATGCCGGGCAGTGCGACTAACCGGGTCTGCGCCACCTGCAGCAGCGCGCTGTAGATGCGGCGCCCGGTCAGGGTGACGCGGGCCGAGCGCGGCATCATCACGATCATCTCGTGCGGCTTCCTGAGCTCCAGCACGTCGTCGACGGCGTGGCTCATTAGGGGTTTGTCGCCCGGATTTCCCGCAATTGGATGGCTCATTGAGGGCTCGATGTTATGTCCAACGCCGTTTGGACACAAGCCCACCCGCTTGTCGGCGTCCGGGCACGATCAAAACCTGGACATTTGCCTTCCAGACTCACCCGCAAAGGCCGATTAAAAGCTGGACGCTTGCTGCGCGCGACAGTTCGGGCAGGGCTTCAGCAGCCGATTAAAACCCGGACATCAGGCCCTTCGGCCGCTCCGAATGCCCTAAAACCGGCCCCGGAGGGCCGCTTAAAACCTGGACACTTGCGCCAAGCCGGTGCGATTGGCGCGATTTCGGGGCTGTGGACAAGCAGACTGGCTCACCGATCTCGATCCGGACAGAAGGCGATGGAAGGCCGGACGCTTTCGCTCAAAACCCGGACGCAAGCGATTAAAGCCTGGACACTTGGACCGCCTGGCCGCTTCTAAGTCATTGATTTAATTGAAGAAATTACCATATCAAGGCGGCTTAATCTCTTGAATTAATTGAAGTTCTCTTCTTAATCTCCCCAGGGAGCTCTGAAAGAGGATCAAAACACCAGATACGGCCCCTGGTGCGCGTCAAGGATCGCGGTTTCTTCGTTTTTTCGCGGGTGCCCTGCATAATCGCAAGACACCGCAACTTTCGAGGCAGATTCCGTGGACATCAAACAAACCATTCGACGTCAAAACCTGGAGGACATCGAGCAGCAAGCACACAAGATCGCCGGCATGATGGACCGCATCCGGGCCGCGATGCTGGCACCGACGGCCGTGAAGTCTGCGCCCAGTCTCAAGGCAGTGCAACTGGCGGACTTGTGCGGCGTCGACAAGTCGAAGATCTCGTACAGGCTGACCCGGGGCGATCTCCCGGCGGGAGAGATTCACGGGAACAGCCGTGAATGGACGATGGCCGAAGCCCAGAGCTGGGCGCGCGAGCTGCGCTCCGAACATCTGCGGCCCGAAGGCGCGGCCGGCATCACGATCACGGTGGCCAACTTCAAGGGCGGCGTCGCCAAGACCACTTCGGCCGTCACCTTGGCCCAGGGCCTGTCGATGCGCGGCCACCGCGTGCTGCTGGTCGACCTCGACCCCCAGGGTTCGGCGACGACGCTGTTTGGCGTGCTGCCGGACGCGGAAGTGGAAACCGAGCACACGGCCATGTCCTTGTTCACAGGTGACCAGGAGAACCTCAAGTATGCGGTTCGGCCCACCTACTGGCCCAATATCGACCTGGTTTGCGCTGCCCCCCTGCTCTACGGCGCCGAGTTCCATCTGCCGGCGCGCCAGGCGCGCGACCCGGGTTTCGAGTTCTGGCGTGTGCTGGACCGTGGCCTGGACCTGCCGCGCGAGGAGTACGACGTCATCGTGATCGACACGCCCCCTTCGCTGAGCTATGTGACCATCAATGCGCTCATGGCGGCCGACGGGGTGATCATGCCCTTGCCGCCTTCGGCGCTGGATTTCGCGAGTTCGGCCCAGTTCTGGGATCTGTTCTCCGATCTGTGCAATCAGCTCGTCCGCAGCCGGGGCAAGGACAAGAGCTTCGAGTTCATCGATGTCTTGCTGTCGCGCGTGGAGGCATCGGACACCGCGAGCTCGGTCGTGCGGCAATGGGTACTCGAGGGCTACGGTGACAAGGTTCTGCCGATCGAGATTCCCAAGACGGCGGTGGCCGCGACGGCTAGCGCCGAGTTCGGCACGGTCTACGATCTGCCGCGCGGGTCGGTCAACTCCAAGACCTTCTCACGGGCGCGGGTGGCCTACGACCGGATGTGCGAACTGATCGAGCAGCAGATCGAAGCGGTCTGGGCACGTCAGGTGGCGGAGCGGCAAGTTCTGGAAACGGCGGTTTGACATGGGACTGAAAGACAAAGCTTCCAAGATCGACTTTGCGTCGATCCTGCCCGGTTCGCAGCCCAACCCCGAGCTGGCGAAGCCGAAGACGGCACCGGGCGCAATGATGGCATTTGCCAACGACCAGCGTTCCGACCTGCTACGCGAGAACGACGAACTGCGGGCCAGGGCTTCGCAGGTCGACGAACTCGAAGGGCGCCTGAGCGAGGTTCGCGACGAATTGCGCAGCTGGGATGGGGCGCTCCCGGCGCGCCTGATCGACACCGCGGACATCGCGCGCAGCGAGTTTGCGAACCGGCATGCCTCAGCGTTCGAGGGAAAGCTCTTCGAGGATTTCAAGCGCGAGATCCAGGAAGCAGGGCGGAACTCGCAGCCGATCAAGGTTCGTGCGATCGCGAACCCGGGCGATGGCCCGCGCTACGAACTGGTCTTCGGGCATCGGCGCTACGAGGCTTGCCGGCAGGTCGGCTTGCCGGTCTGGGCCGTGGTCGAGAACCTGGACGATCGTGCGTTGATCGAGGAGATGGACCGCGAGAACCGGGGCAGGGCGGACCCGTCGCCCTGGGAGCAAGGCATGACCTACCTGCGAGCGCTCGAGAAGGGCGTTTATCCGTCGAACCGGCAGATGGCGGCCGCATTGGGCGTGGACATCAGCAATCTGGGCAAGGCCATCGCGCTGGCGCGTCTGCCCGCATCCGTGGTCGCAGCGTTTCCGACGCCACAGTCGATCCAGCTTGCATGGGCGACCGACCTGGGCAAGGCGCTGGCGGAGGATGAGGCCGGGCTGATGGCGCGAGCGCAAGCGCTGTCGGCAGAGAAGGGCGTGGTGCCGGCGAAGAGTGTTTTCGCCCGGCTGGTGTCTCCACCGTCGGTCGTGCCTGAGGCGGCGCCGCTTCCCGCTCAGGCCAGCCACGCACTGAAGGTGGGAGGGCAGAAGGTGGGCTCGCTTCGATTCGATGCCATCGGACGGCCGTCTTTCCGCTTGTCGATCAAGTTGTCGACGGATCAGCAGAAGGCGCTGGTCCAGGCCATGCAGGGATTCGTGGATTCGATTTGAGGCTTGAACAGCCCGCGGGGCGCATGCGTCGCGGCGCACGTCAGGGCCGATACCGGCGCGTGTGATGGCGGTGAGATGAAGGGGGTAGTTTCAAACTACCCCCTTTTTTTCGTCCGCTTCGTTCGAGGAGCAGGGGGGTGGTTTCAAACTACCCCTGAGGCGCCCCTGTCAGCCGCGACCTGCCTCGATCCGCTCCAACGCCGTCAGGATTTCGGCAAGCGTGGATTTCATGAGCCCCATGTCCCGGTCTCGGCGCGCCTCCGCCAGCGGGTCGAAGCCTGGGCCCGCTGCCTGGGCATGACCTGCGAAAGCGTCCTTGGCCCGGGCGACCACGTCGTCCAGCTTGGTGATGAGGTTGTTGCGCAGCGCCGAGAACTGCGCCAGCTCGCGCCGCACCGCGGTCATTTCCCGGGTCAAGATGGCCAGCTGCTCCTGGACCTCCTTGAGTACCGGATCCGTCGCCGCCGGCTGTGCGGCAAGGGGTGCCGGGGCCGCCGCGGCGGAAGCGGCGATCGGCCCGAGGGCGGATCGGAAGCGATCGGCCGTCCGGGCGATCGCCAGTTCGAGTACCGCATTGGGATCGGAGTCGGCCAGAAAGGGCCAGAGTTCGTAGACGCGCCCGATGGCCGCTGCGGTGCGCAGCCGCAATCCTGGCCGTCCGCCTCGCTTGGGACGAAGCAGCGCATCGTGCGTGAGGGAGGGAGGGACTTCGCTGGCCTCGATTTCATCCTTGCTGGCCAGGCAGTCTCGGAAGGCACCGGCGGCGCTCCACTTCTTGAGGGATGAATCTGTAGGTGCCCGAACGCCGTGAATCAGCGTGAGGATTCGTCCAAGCTCCGCCAAGGTGCATACGGCGGGCCAGCCTTCGCTGGCGAGTGGCCGTTCCGCCTGCTGGATATCCGCCGAAGCCTCCGAGCTTTCGTTGCCGGAATGCACGGATGGGATTTCGACGATGGAAAAGGGCTTTGTGGACATATTGGTTACCTAATAACCTAATTATGTCCGACAACCATGAACCTGCAAGCCAATGTCTTGAATCCAGCTCAATTTCGTGAAACATTTTGCCTCGGGACACGAGATAAAGACCTTAAGTCCTTGTTTTCATTGAGAAAAAATGAACGAGCAAAAATACCGTGAAACAATCGATGTCCGCGGGCGGGCGAAGCGATTAATACCTGGACACTTCGTCGCCCTGGTGCGGCATGGGCGCCTTTGCGGACACCATGGGTCCGCAGTTGCCCGGGCATCGACAGGGCTGAACCCGTTCCGCCCCGCAGCCCGGACCTCAGCGCCTGCTTACAAGACGCGCTCAGTCCGCAGCAAGAATGATGTCCAGGCGGCGATCCATTGGTTCGCTGTCATCGAACGGATACGCAGGAGCTGGCTCGATGGACGACGTGGCGCAGTGGCTGCAGGGTCTGAGCCTCGGGGAATACGCGCAGGCGTTCGCCGAGCAGGGGGTCGAGTTCGACCTGCTCGGAGAACTGGGCGACGATGATCTGAAGGCGCTCGGCGTGGCCGCGCTCGGTCATCGCAAGCGGCTGCTGCGCGCCATTGCCACGCTGAGCAGCGGCGCCGGGCCATCGCCGCAGGCAGCCTCCGTGGAAGCGATGGCCGCGGCATCAACGTCGCCTCGCGATGCCGAGCGCCGGCACTTGACCGTGATGTTCTGCGACATGGTCGGTTCGACGGCGCTGTCGGCCCGGCTCGATCCCGAGGACCTGCAACAACTCATTCGCGGCTACCACGAGGAAGTGGCGATGGCGGTCGCGCCCTGCGAGGGCCATGTCGCGCAACTCCTCGGTGACGGCGCGCTCGTGTACTTCGGCTATCCGCAGGCGCACGAGGACGATGCGACGCGCGCCGTACGCTCGGCATTGAGCCTCGTCAAGGCGCTCGACGCAAGGCGGGCGCGGGGCGACATCGAGCTGCAGACCCGCATCGGAATCGCGACCGGACGGGTCGTCGTCGGCGCGATCGGCAAGGGCACTGCGGCGGCCGAACGTTCGGCCAGCGGCGAGACGCCCAATCTCGCGGCGCGCCTGCAGGCGCAGGCACGACCGGGCGAGATCGTGCTCGCCGACGAGACGCGCAAGCTCGTCGGCGATTCGTTCGTGCTGGAATCGCTGGGCCTTCTCGACCTCAAGGGCTTCGCCGAGCCGGTGAAGGCCTGGCGCGTGGCCGGAGAGCACCGGGTCGCGACGCGCTTCGAGGCGCAACACATGCACGGCCTGGTCGAGTTCATCGGCCGCGACAGCGAGCTCGCGCTGCTGCTCGAGCGCTGGGCACTGGCGCGAGATGGCGAAGGCCAGGTCGTGCTGCTGTCGGGAGAGGCCGGCATCGGCAAGTCGCGCATCTGCCAGGTCTTGCGCGAGCGGCTTGCCGGCGAATCGGTGGCCACGGTGTTGCTGCAGTGCTCGCCTTACTTCAGCAGCAGCGCGCTGTACCCGGTGGTGCAGCATCTGGAGCGCACGGCGGGCATGGCGCCGGCAGATCCGCCCGAGGACCGCGCGCGCAAGCTCGAACTGATGGCCGGCGCGCTGCCAGCGTCGTCCCTCGGTTGCTTGCTGCGGCTGGTGGGCTTGCCCGATGGCGGCCGCTCCTCGCCTGGCGGTGCCTCGCCGCAGGAGGAAAAGGCGCACACGCTCGAGGGGCTGATCGACCTGCTGCTGCGCTTGTCCAGGCAGCAGCCGGTGCTCTTCCTGGTCGAGGATGCGCACTGGATCGACCCGACCACCGAAGAGCTGATCGGGCAGGTCGCCGAGCGGATTCGCGACGCGCGCGTGCTGTTGGTGGTGACTTGCAGACCCGGGTACATCCCCTCATGGAGCGGCGCCAGCCAAGCGACCCGTCACAGCCTGAACCGGCTGTCCCGCAAGCAGAGCGCGGCGCTGGTGGGTGGGGTCACGGCGGGCAAGGCGCTCCCGGCGGAGGTGCTGGACCAGATCATCGGCAAGACGGACGGCATACCGCTGTTCATCGAAGAGTTGACCAAGACCGTGGTGCAGTCGGGCTTGCTGGAAGACACGCCGTCGGGCTACCGTCTGAGCGGCCCGCTGCCCCGGCTGGCGATTTCCGCCACCTTGCAGGACTCCCTGATGGCGCGCCTGGACCGACTCGCCGCGGCCAAGGAAGTCGCGCAGGTCGGCGCGGTGATTGGCCGCGAGTTCGGGCACCGCCTGGTGGTCGAGCTGCTCGGCGCCATGCCGCCGCCCAGGCTCGCCGCTGCGCTGGCCGAGCTGGTGCGCTCCGAACTGGTGTTCCGTCGCGGCACGCCGCCCGATGCGACGTACAGCTTCAAGCATGCGCTGGTGCGCGACACGGCCTACGACTGCATGCTCAGGAGCCAGCGCGTGCTGTGGCATCGACAGATCGCGGCGGCCCTCGAAAAGCCGGACCGCGCTGCCCCGGCGGCGCAGGCCGAGTTGCTGGCCTACCACCATCAGGAAGGCGGCAACGCCGCGGCGGCGCTGCGCCACTGGCAGGCGGCGGGCGATCAGGCGATGGCCCGCTCGGCCGTGCGCGAGGCGGTGACGCACTACCAGGCGGCGGTCGCACTGCTGGGCAGCGTGCAGGCTGTCGAACCCTGCGCCCAGGTCGAGCTTGGCTTGCGCATCCAACTCGGCAACGCGGTGTTCCAGACCGAAGGGTTCACCTCGTCTTGCGCGAAGGAGAACTACACGAGGGCCCGTGATCTCGCGGCGTCGCTGGACCGGCCCGATGAGCAGCTTCATGCCTGCGGCGGGATCGCCACGGGGCTGATCGCCGCCGGGCAATGCGGCGAGGCCATCGCGTTGCTGGAGCGATACGGGCCGGCTGAATTGATGCGGGTGAAGCCGATGGGCCGCGTCATTCGACTCGTGCTCATGGGCGTTCCGAGGATGTATCTCGGAGCGTTGGAACAGGCGAGCAGCGACCTGACCGAGGCCAGGCGCGAACTGGAGAGGGTGAGGCCCCAAGAGTGGCAAGCGCTGGCCGGCGCCGATCCGCTGGTCGCGATCCTGATGCACCTCGCCTCGAGCCTGGTGTTCCGAGGCCTCCTGTCATCGGCCCATGCTTGCGTGCACGAGGGACTCGCCATGGCGGAGCAGCGACAACATTCGAACAGTCGAGTCTGGGCGCTGCGCATGACGGGTGTGATGTCCGGCTTGAAGGGCGAATGGAAAGATGCAATCACGCACTTCACGCAGGCGATCGAGTTGGCGGAACGTCACGGCCTGAAGGCATTCGGTGTCGCGGCGAAGTCCGGGCTCGGTCTTGCCCTGGTCGCGACGGGACGGTTCGACGAGGGCACCCGACTGCTTCGCGAAGGCTATTCGGGATGGACAACGTTCGGCGGCAGATTCGCCAGCATCGTCTCCACTGCGCGTGCAGCTGAAGTCCTGCTCGACGCCGGACGAAGGGAGGAGGCCACCGAGTTCCTGTTGGCCGGCGAGAAGGCCTTGCAGGAAACCGTCGAGTGGTTCCAGGCCGCCCCGTTCCTCTCGCTGCGCGGACGCTTGGCAGAACTCGATGGCGACTTGGCGGGCGCCGAGACTGCGTATCGGCGAGCGAGCAAGGTCGCTGGGCAACAGGGAGCATTTCTGTATGCGCTGCGTGCGGCAACCGCACTGGCGCGACTCTGTCGGGCGCAAGGCCGGGCCGACGAGGCCGAGGCCGTGCTGCGACCGATCTATGGGCGGTTCACCGAAGGCTTCGACTATCCGGATCTGGTCCGCGCAAGCGCGCTGCTCCCAGGGATCTGATGGATCCGATGCGCATGCAACGCAAACCGAATCTGCAAACTCGATTTGCTTCGTTTGCAGGCAGGTCGTGCATCCGCAGAATCAGTCCGTCACTTCCATGCTCCATCCATGACCGAGATCGCACTGCCCCGCCGTCGGCTGCTCCAGGGCGCCGCCGCCGCCATCGCGTTGCCAGCCATCACCGCCTTCGGCCAGACGCCGGGGCGCCAGCTTCGCATCGGCAACCAGAAGGGCTACCTCAGTGTGCTCAAGGGGCGCGGCACGCTCGAGAAGCGGCTGGCGCCGCTCGGCGTATCGGTCAAGTGGACGGAGTTCACGGCCGGTCCGGTGCAGCTCGAAGCGCTGAACGTCGGCTCGATCGATTTCGGCGACGTCGGCGAGGCGCCGCCGATCTTCGCGCAGGCCGCCGGGGCGCCGCTGGCCTACGTGGCGGCGACGGTGCCGCGGCCGCAGGCCGAGGCGGTGATCGTGCCGAAGGCGTCGACGATCCAGTCGGTCAAGGACCTCAAGGGCAAGAAGATCGCGCTCAACAAGGGCAGCAACGTCCACTACTTCATCGTCAAGCTGTTCGAGAAGCACGGACTGCCGTACAGCGACCTGAACCTGGTCTACCTGCCGCCGGCCGATGCACGCGCCGCGTTCGAGAAGGGCTCGATCGACGCCTGGGTGATCTGGGACCCCTTCCTGGCCGCCGCCCAGACCAGCCTGGATGCCCGCCTGCTGGCAGACGCCACCGGCGTCGTGGGCAATCGCGCCTACTACTTCTCGTCGCTCGACTACGCGGGCAAGAACACCGACGTGACGAAGATCCTGGTCGAGGAGATCAATGCCATCGATCAGTGGGGCGCGGCGAACAAGGGCGAGCTGGCCACCGAGCTGGCGGCGCTCTGGGGCATCCCGAAGCCGGTGGTCGACGTGTCCATCGGCCGCTCGAACTTCGGCACCGGGCCGATCACCAAGGCGATCCTCGGCGAGCAGCAGCGGATCGCCGACACCTTTTTCGAGCTGAAGCTCATTCCGAAGAAGATCAACGTGCTCGAAGCCGCGCTCGCCGGCATTGCATGAACCCGAGGATCCGCTGATGACACTCAAGATCGAACTGTCGCCCGCCGAGCACTCGCGCCGGGTGATCGCGCAAACCGTCTCGGCCTGGAAGATCGCGCCTGCGTCGCCGCACGAGGTGGCGCGGCGAGCGCCGCATGGCCATGTGCCGATCCGGATGATGCGGCGCCTCCGGGCCGCCGCGCTGGCGTATGGCCGGCCGGCCCTCGGCGCCGAAACGGCGGCGAACGACACCCGGCTGGAGGACGCCTTGACGCAGGGGCTGCGATGGGCCATCTGACGGTCGACTTTTCCTGAACCACCCACCCACCCTGCGATGACCACTCTCCAAGCCGTTCCGGACGCCGCACTCGATCAGCTGTTTCGCAATGCCCGTACGGTGCATGCCTTCAAGCCGGTGCCCGTGACCGACCAGACCCTGCGCGCGCTCTACGACCTCGTGAAGTGGGGCCCGACGGCCTTCAATGCGCAGCCCGCACGATTCGTGTTCGTGCGCAGCGCCGAGGCGAAAGAACGCCTGCGGCCTGCGCTCTCGGCGGGCAACACCGCGCAGACGCTTGCCGCGGCGGTGACAGTGATCGTCGCCCACGACACGCGCTTCTACGAGCATCTGCCGCAGCAGTTCCCGGCCTATGACGCCAAGCCGATCTTCGAAGGCAACGCCGACGCGGCCCAGGCGACGGCTTTTCGCAACGGCAGCCTGCAGGGTGCGTACCTGGTCCTGGCGGCCCGGGCGCTGGGACTGGATGCCGGCCCGCAATCCGGCTTCAACGCCGAGCTCGTCGACAAGAGCTTCTTCCCGGACGGGCGCTGGCGCACCAATTTCCTCGTCAACCTGGGCGTTGCCGACCCCTCCGGCACCTTCCCGCGCGGGCCCCGGCTGCCCTTCGACGAGGTCGCGCAGATCCTCTGAGTGGGCCATCATGCTGCGGCTGGCATCCGGACTTTCATGAGGCATCCGGGCCGGCGCGCCATCCGATTCGAGAGGACCAGAACATGAGCCAAGAACTTCCCGAGGGCCGTGCGCCGGTGGCATGGATCGCCGGCGTCGGCGCCAGCGCCGGGCTCGGCGCGGCGCTGGCGCGCCGGTTCGCCAGCGGTGGCTACAGCGTGGCGCTGACCGGGCGCACGGCGCAGCAGCTGCAGGCGGTGGCTGCCGAGATCGAGTCGGCCGGCGGCCGGGCCCATGCATTCGCCGGCGACGTGGCGAGCGAAGCGGAGATCCACGGCATCGCGCAGCGCGTGAAGGCACTCGGCGCCCTGTCGATTGCGGTCTTCAATGCCGCCAGCGCGGTGCGCGCGCCGACGCTCGAGCTCACGGTCGAGCAGTTCACGCAGGCGTGGCGCACGAGTACCCTGGGCGGCTTCATCTTCGGGCGCGAAGCGCTGCAGCTGCTGCTGGCGAATGACCAGGACGCACGGGCGCCCGGCGGCCGTGGCAGCCTGCTTTTCACCGGAGCCACGGCGGCCTTGCGCGGCAAGCCGCCCTTCGCTGCGTTCGCGGCCGCCAAGGCGGGGCTGCGCTCGCTCAGCCAGAGTCTGGCGCGCGAGTTCGGACCGCAGGGCATTCATGTCGCCCACGTGGTGATCGACGGCGGCATCGATGGCGAGCGCCTGCGCAGCAATGCGCCGCAGCGAGTGGCCCAGGCTGGCGAAGACGGGCTCCTGAACCTGGACGCGATCGCCGAGAGCTACTGGCAACTGCATATGCAGCACCGCAGCGCCTGGACGCAGGAGATCGATCTGCGCCCGTTCAAGGAAGCCTTCTGAGCAGAGCCCCTGCCTGCGGTCGGGTGGCCAATCTTTGAGTCGCAAACCGAATAAGCAAGACGCTTCTTCTTCGTTGGGGAAGCGCGAGGGAAGTCCTAAGGTTGCGGTCTCGCTTCGATGACTCGCGTCATCTTTCCCGCACCACAAAACGACAACCCGATTCAATGCCGCTGCGCTCCGCACTCTCGATCACCACACTCGCCTTGACCTTCGCCTTCGCGGTCCAGGCAGCCCCGCAGGCAGGGGACACCCCCGTCAAGGGCGGGACGCTGACTGCCACCTGGGGTGGCTTCGAGCCGCAGGCGCTGTTCGTGCCCGCCGGCGGAGGCTCGAGCCCTCTTTTCACATCGACCAAGGTGCTCGAGCGGCTGTTGAGGCTCGAGGGCGATTTCAAGTTCACGCCCTTGCTGGCGGAGAGCGTTGCTGCCGCGCCCGATTTCAAGAGCTACACGGTGAAGCTCCGCAAGGGCGTCAAGTGGCACGATGGCAAGGACTTCACTTCGGCCGACGTGGCCTACAACGCTCTCGAATACTGGAAGCCGATCTCCGATGGCGTGTCACTCAGGTCGCTGAAGACGGTCGAGACCCCTGACGCGCTGACCGTGGTCTTCAGGCTCGATGCGCCGATTCCCGAGTTCACCTTCAAGAGCATCCTGGCGACCGACCTGGTGCTGCCCAAGCACCTCTACGCGGGCAAGGATATCATCACCAACCCGATCAACAACACCCCCGTGGGCACCGGCCCGTTCAAGTACAAGACCTGGGTGCGTGGCAGCCACGTCGAGCTGGTGCGCAACGAACAGTACTGGAACCCGGCGCAGCCTTACCTCGACAAGCTGATCATCCGCTGGTGGCGCGACCCGGCGTCGCGCGCAGCCGCCCTGGAGGCGGGGGAGCTCGACATCGCCACCTTCAACCCGGTCCCGGTGCCCGATCTGGCGCGCCTGACCAGCGGCGGCAAGTTCGCGGTCGACAAGCGGGGCTACCAGAACTCGGCCTGGGTCGCCACGATCGAGTTCAACCAGCGGCGGGAGATCGTCAACAAGCGGGAGGTTCGCCAGGCCCTGCTGCAGGCGATCGACAGCAAGTTCATCGCCAACACCATCTACTACAAGCAGGCGCGGCCGGGGAACGGCCCGTTCTCCAGCATCAACACGCTCTTCTACAACCCCGACCTGCCGCAGTACCCGTTCGACGTGGTGAAGGCAGGCAAGGCTCTGGACGCGGCGGGCTTCCCGGTCAAGGACGGATCGCGCTTCACGGTCAACCTGGTGGCGGCGGGCTGGTTCGAGGAGAACGTCAAGCTGGGCCAGTACGTCAAGCAGGCGCTGGAGGACGTGAAGGTCAAGGTCAACCTCAACGTGCTCGACCGGCCGACCTCGCTCAAGCGCATCTACGGCGACTACGACTACGACATCGCGCTGTCCAACAATGCCGGCGCCGCGGAGCCCGTGCCTTCGCTCACCCAGTTCTACACCACCGACGGCATCGTCAAGGGCGCGGCCTTCCGCAACGCCACCGGCTTCTCGCGGCCGGAAGTCGACAAGCTGGTGGCGCGCTTGTCGACCGAGACCGACGAAGGCAAACGCAAGGCCATCGCGCACGACTTCGCCCGCATCGTGAGCACCGAGGCGCCGATCCTGCCGCTGGTGGAGATCGAGCCCTATACGGTGGCCCGCAAGACCGTGCGCGACCATTCGAAATCGGCGAACTTCATGGGTGAAGGCTGGGGAGAGGTCTGGCTCGCACGCTGATCGGCCCGGCCGATCGGCGCGACCCTTGAGGTTGACCATGTTTCGCATGCTTTTGCGGCGCCTGCTGCAGCTGATCCCCTTGCTGCTCGGGGTGATCGTATTGAACTTCGCCCTCATCCAGGCCGCGCCCGGGAGCTTCCTCGATGTCATGACGGCCGAGCAGCAGGTGTCCGATCCGGCCATTGTCGAGCGGCTTCGCAGCACCTACGGCATGGACCAGCCGCCCCTCGTCCAGTTGTGGCGCTACCTCGTTTCGGTCGTGCACCTGGACCTCGGCTTCTCCTATCGCCAGAACGCGCCCGTGCTGGACATCATCATGGCGCAACTCCCCGCCACGCTGCTGCTGATGCTGTCGGCCATCAGCATCGCGGTGCTGGTGGGCAGCGCGGCGGGTGTGGTCGCCGCGGTCAAGGTCGGCTCCGGTTGGGACAGCCTGGTCAGTGCGCTGGCCGTGTTCTTCTTCGCTGCGCCCAGCTTCTGGCTCGGCATCATGCTGGTGGTGCTGTTCTCGGTGAAGCTCGGCTGGCTGCCGGTGGGCGGCATGCAGACGATCGGGCTGGACGGCGGGGTCTGGATTCAAGTCGTCGACCTGCTCAGGCACCTGGCGCTGCCGGCGCTCACGCTGGGCCTCTTCTACGCCGCCATCTACGCGCGGGTCATGCGCGCCTCGATGCTCGAAGTGGCGCGCATGGACTTCGTGCGCGCCGCCCGGGCCAAGGGACTGTCGGGCGCCCGGGTGGTGCTGGCGCACGTGCTGCGCAATGCCCTGCTCCCGGTGGTGACGCTGGTCGGCCTGCAGCTGGGCACGGCGCTCGGCGGCAGCGTCGTGATCGAGGCCGTGTTCAGCTGGCCCGGCATCGGCAGCCTGCTGTTCGACAGCGTGATGAGCCGCAACTACCCGGTCGTGCTGGGCGTGATGGTGCTCAGCGCACTGGTGGTGGCCGTCTGCAACCTGGCCGTCGACCTGGCCTATCTCAAGCTCGATCCGCGCGTGCGGCTGTGATGACCTCTGTCCTGAATTCCCCTGTTGCACGCAGGCAAGGCCTGCTGGGCCGCTTTGCCGGACACCGCGGTGCCTTGGCCGGTGCGCTGCTGCTGTTGCTCGTCATCGCGGGCGCCGCGCTCGCCGACGGTTTCTTTCCTCGAGACCCGATGCGCATCGTCGCCGCGCCCGAGCTGTGGCCGCTGCAGGAATCGCAGCACCTGCTGGGCTCCGATGCCATGGGGCGCGACATCGCCGCCATGATCGTGCACGGCGCCCGTGCCTCCTTGCTGATCGGCGCCTTCGCGGCGCTGACCGCGACCCTGATCGGCGTGACCGTCGGCGCACTGGCCGGCTACTGCGGCGGCTGGATCGATGAAATCGTGATGCGGGTGGCCGAGCTTTTCCAGACCATTCCCAACCTCATCTTCCTGCTCTGCATCGTGGCGATCCTCGGCCCGACGCTGACCCACATCACGCTGGCCATCGGCTTCGTCTCGTGGAACGGCATCGCGCGATTGACGCGGGCGGAGTTCCTGTCGCTTCGCGAGCGCGACTTCGTCAATGCCTGCCGCGCCAGCGGGATGAGCGACCTGCGGATCGTGCTGGGCGAGATCCTCCCGAATGCGCTGCCGCCGATCATCGTGCTGTCGTCGCTCACCGTGGCCAGCGCCATCCTGTTCGAGTCGGCGCTGTCCTTCCTCGGCCTGGGCGACCCCAACATCGCCAGCTGGGGCCGCATGATCGGCGACGGCCGCACGCTGATCCGCACATCGTGGTTCATCTGCGCGATCCCGGGCGCGGCCATCATGCTGACGGTGCTGGCGCTCAACCTCGTCGGCGACGGCTTGAACGACGCCCTCAACCCCAAGCTGGGACACCGCTGATGGCTGGTTCCGCCTTGCTCGAGGTCGAAGATCTCGACGTCGTTCTCCACACGCGCTCGGGCCGTGCGAAAGCCATCGACCGGATGTCGTTCTCGGTGTCGGCGGGCGAGACGCTGGCCATCGTCGGGGAGTCGGGATGCGGCAAATCGCTGACCGCGCTGTCGGTGCTGGGCCTGCTGCCGCAGCCGCAGGTGCAGATGGCCGGCGGCGCCATCCGCCTGCTTGGACGCGACCTGGCGCGCTTGTCCGAACGCGAGCTGCAGGACGTGCGCGGACGCGATGTCGCGATGATCTTCCAGGACCCGATGAGCTCGCTCAACCCGGTACGCACCGTGGGCGCACAGCTGGTCGAGATGCTGCAGGCGCATGAGCGGATCGGCAATGCAGCCGCCTGGCAGCGGGCGCAGCGGCTGCTGGAGCAGGTCAGCATCCCGAACGCACAGGCCCGCCTGCACGAGTATCCGCATCGCTTGTCGGGCGGCATGTGCCAGCGCGTGATGATCGCCATGGCCATCGCCTGCCAGCCCCGGCTGCTGATCGCCGACGAACCGACCACCGCACTGGACGTGACGATCCAGGCGCAGATCCTGGCGCTCCTGGCGCAGATCCAGCGGGAATCGGGCATGGGCCTGGTGATCATCACGCATGACCTGGGCGTGGTGGCCGAAGTGGCCGACCGCGTGCTGGTCATGTATGCCGGACGCAAGGTGGAAGAGGCGCCGGTGCAGCTGCTGTTCGACGCACCGCAGCATCCGTACACGCGCGGCCTGCTGGCCGCTACGCCTTCGCCGCTGCGCCCGCGCGGCAGCCGGCTGGCGGACATCCCCGGCATGGTGGCGGACCTGTCGGCATTGCCGACCGGCTGCGCCTTCGCCGACCGCTGTCCGCGCGCCTTCGATCGCTGCCTGAACGAACGTCCGTCGCTGGTGCAGGTCGGGGCAGGTCAGCAGGCCGCCTGTTTTGCGGTCGATGCGGCCGAAGAAATCGAATGGAGTCCTGCATGAGCTTGTTGTCGGTGCGCGAGCTGCGCGTCAGCTATCCAACGCCGGGCGGCGTCGTGCAGGCGGTTCGCGGCGTCAGTCTGGACATCGCGGCCGGGGAGACGGTGGGACTGGTGGGCGAGTCCGGCTGCGGCAAGTCGACGCTGGGCAAGGCCATCATGCGACTGACGCCGACGGCCTCGGGGCAGGTCTGGCTCGACGGCCACGACGTGACGCGGCTGCCCACGCGGCGGATGCGGCCCCTGCGGTCGCTGATGCAGATGGTGTTCCAGGATCCGCATGGTTCCCTGAACCCGCGGCACCGTGTCGGCAAGATCATCGGCCAGCCGATGTCGGTGGCGGGTCGTCCCCGGCGCGAGATCGATGCCCGCGTGCAGCAGCTGCTCGCGAAGGTCGGCCTGCCGCCCGGTGCCGCCGCGCGCTTCCCGCACGAGTTCTCCGGAGGGCAGCGGCAGCGCATCGGCATCGCGCGCGCCCTGGCGCTGCAGCCCAAGTTGCTGATCTGCGACGAGCCCGTGTCTGCGCTCGACGTCTCGGTACGCGCGCAGATCATCAACCTGCTGCAGGACCTGCAGGGCGAGCTGGGTGTGTCCTATCTGTTCATCTCGCACGACCTGGCGGTGGTGCGTCACGTCTGCGACCGGCTGCTGGTCATGTATCTGGGCCAGGTCGTCGAGAGCGGCCCCACGGAAGCCATCTGGGAGCGGCCTTCGCACCCGTACACGCGGCTGCTGCTGGCGGCTTCGCCGGTGGCCGACCCCCGGCTCCGCCAGGCGCGCCCCGAGGCGCTGCTGCGCGGCGAACTGCCCAATCCACTGGCGCCGCCTTCGGGCTGCGCCTTTCGCACGCGCTGCGCGCATGCGACGGCCCGCTGCGCCAGCGAGACGCCCGGGTTGCGCGAGCTGTCCGATGGCCGCCACCTGGCCTGTCACTTCGATCTGCCGCCGCTGGCGGCGCCGCCTGTTCCGGCGAACGTCATTCCTTTTCAGCCAACCCCTTCAGTCCATGCCACAGCCTACAAATTTGGGTGACCTGATCGATCGCACCCGCGACCTGGACCGCATCGCGGTCATCGACCTTCGGCAAGCCGGCAATGCCCGCATCCACAGCCATCGCGACATCGACCGCCTGGCAGGCGGCGTGGCGCGGCTCCTCGTGTCGCGCGGCCTGCCGCGCGGCGCGCGGGTGGCGATCGCCTCGCTCAACCGGGCCGAGTACATCGCCGCCTACTTCGGCATCATGCGAGCCGGCCTGGTGGCGGTGCCGGTCAACACCAAGCTCCCGCGCGACACGATCGACTACATCGCCGCCGATTCCGAGATCCGCATCGCCTTCGTCGACGGTCCGCGGCGCGGCAGCTTCGCCGCACCCATCGAGCAGATCGACTTCGACGACGAGGGCCCTTCGGGCTTCGACGCCCAGGTGCAGCCGACCGAGTTCGACAGCGTGCTGCCGGGTCCGGGCGAGCTCGCGCAGGTTCTCTATACCTCGGGCTCGACCGGGCGGCCCAAGGGCGTGCCGCTGAGCCATGCCGGCCAGCTCTGGGCCCTGCAGGCGCGCGGCCTGGTGCCGGGCGCCGAGAACGAGCGCCAGGTCGTGGCGCAGCCGCTGTTCCACATGAACGGACTGATGGTCACCAAGGGAGTCTTCCTCAACGGTGCCTCGCTGGTGTTGCTGCCGTCGTTCGACGCCACGGCCTACACCGAGG
Source organism: Variovorax saccharolyticus (assembly GCF_030316765.1). GTDB lineage: Bacteria > Pseudomonadota > Gammaproteobacteria > Burkholderiales > Burkholderiaceae_C > Variovorax > Variovorax saccharolyticus. The sequence continues at coordinate 285,612 of NZ_JASZYT010000010.1, read as the reverse complement.
CGCTGGCGCAGTGGGAGGTCACCAGCGTGATGGCGGTGCCGACGATGTTCGCGCGTGTCGTGAAGGTGCTCGCGCAGCGGCCCGACCTGGACCTCGGAAAGCTCAAGCGCATCGGCCTCGGGTCCGCGCCCATGACCTATTCGCTGATCGAGCGCATCGGCCGGGCGATTCCGAGTGCGCAGGTGGGCAATGGCTATGGCACGACCGAGGCCGGCCCGGCGGTCTTCGCGCCGCCTGCCGACGGCCGGCCGATTCCGCCGCTGGCGCTCGGCTTCCCGATCCCCGGCTGCGAGGTCAGGCTGGCGGGTGGTCCGAGCGACGACGAGGGTGTGCTGTGGATGCGCAACCCGGCCGTGTCGACCGGCTACCTCAACCTGCCGGCCAAGAGTGCCGAGGTGTTCCAGGACGGCTGGTACATCAGCGGCGACGTGATGCGGCGCGATGCGCAGGGCTTCTACTACTTCGTGGGCCGTGCCGACGACATGTTCGTCTGTTCCGGGGAGAACATCTACCCCGGCGAGATCGAGAAGCTGCTGGAGCAGCACCCCCAGGTGCAGCATGCGGCCGTGGTGCCGCTGCCGGATGAAGAGCGCAGCGCGGTTCCGGTGGCCTTCATCGTCCTCGCGGCGGCTTCGACGGCGACGGTCGACGAGCTCAAGGCGTTCACCATCGAACGCGGCCCGGCCTACCAGCATCCGCGCCGCATCTCGTTTCGAAGCGAGCTGCCCTGGGCGGGCACGAACAAGATCGATCGTGCCGCCTTGCTGCGCGAAGCCCGCGCGCTCGAAGCCGCGCAGGAGTGGTCGCGATGAGCGACATCGATCCGCGCAGCGACACGCACGGCTCGCCGCAAGACCTGGCAGGCAAGGTGGCCTTGGTGACCGGCGCCAGCCGTGGCATCGGGCGCGCGATCGCCTTGAAGCTCGCGCAGCGCGGTGCCTTCGTGGCCGTGCACTACAACCAGGCGGCCGAGGCAGCCGAGGCGGTGGTCGGGCAGATCGAGGCGTTGCGCGGCCGGGGCGTGGCGATTGCCGCCGACCTGCAGGCCGCGAGCGGACCGGAACAGCTGTTCGCTGCGCTCGATCCGGCGTTGCAGGCGCGCTTGGGCCACCATCGGCTCGACATCCTCGTCAACAACGCCGGCGTGGGCGTGCGCGCTGCCATCGAGGACACCTCGCCGGCCGACCTCGACCGCATCCTGCAGGTGAATTTCAAGGCGCCGTTCTTCATCATCCAGCGCGCGTTGCAGAGGCTGCGAGACGGGGGGCGGATCATCAACGTGTCGTCGATGGGAACCCGCGCCGCCTATCCGCTGATGGCCGCCTATGCGCCGAGCAAGGCGGCGCTCGAGGCGCTGACGCTGCTGCTCGCGGAGCAGCTCGGGCCGCGCGGGATCACGGTCAACGCCGTGCTGCCGGGCGCGACCGCCACCGACATGAACCCCGCCGCAAGCAACCCGGTCACGGCACAGGCCATCGCGGCCACCACGGCGCTGCGCCGCGTCGGGCAGCCCGACGACATTGCCGACCTCGTGGCTTTCCTGGCCTCCGACGCCGCGCGCTGGGTGACTGCCCAGCGCATCGATGCGAGCGGCGGCCAGCGCCTTTGACATTCAACAGGAGAACCCCTTGAGCGACTTGCCCCTTCTTCAGATCGACCACGTCGTCATCGGCGTGAAAGACCAACTCGACAGTGCCTCGGCGCGCTATCGCGAGCTCGGCTTCTCGCTGCTGGAGCGAGGTCATCACACGCTGGGGACCAGCAACCACCTGGCCATCTTCGGCGACGACTACCTCGAACTCCTCGGCTACGAGCCGGCGCTCGCCTCGGCCCAGGCCGACAAGCCCATGTGGCAATACCCGCAAGGCCTGATCGGCCTGGTCTTCAAGCCGGCCAACGTGCACGACCTCGCGCAGCAGCTGAAGGCGCGCGGCGTGCCGGTCGACGAGCCGCTGTCTTTCTCGCGGCCGGTCACTTTGCCGGACGGCCGGGTTGCGGATGCCCGCTTCCAGGTCCTGCACCTGCCCGCCGACACCAGCCCGGGCGGCGTGGTGTTCTTCTGCCAGCACGAGACGCCCGAGAACGTCTGGCAGGACGCCTGGCGCACGCACCCGAATGGCGTCACGGGCATTCGAGAGTTCGTGATATCGGCCGTCGACCCCGTGGCCAGCGCGCGCCCGTTCATCAAGGCCTTCGGCGACCAGGGGGTGAGTCAGGTGCCGGGCGGCCTGCGTCTGGCCACCGGGCGTTCGGCGGTGCTGTTCCTGACACCGGAGCAGCTGGGCGTCCAGCTGCACGGACAGGCGGCGCCCGCCGGCACCACGGGTGACCGCTACGCGGCGCTCACCTTGCGCACCCACGACCTCGACGCTGCGCGCGCAGTGCTCGCGCGCGGAGGAATCCAGGGTGTGATCGAGCTGCCCCATCGACTGATCGTGCCGGCCGACCAGGCCTTTGGCCTGGCAATCGTCTTCACCGACCGGGACTGAGATGAACTTCACCGATTTCTTCGCCGCCAGCTATGTGGGCGCACGGGAGCGGTTTCGCCGCTCGGCCCAGGCGGCAGGCGCGGCCACGCTGGAGGCCTTCACGCATCCCGAGGAGCGTGGGCCTTCGGGCGAGGCGCTCACCGTCGACATCGCACACCTGGGCGATCGCAAGGGCTCGAGGCAGTTGCTGGTCATCAGCGGAACCCATGGCCAGGAAGGCTATGCCGGGTCGGCGGCACAGGTGGCCTGGCTCAAGAGCGGCGATGCGGCACGCATCCCCGCGGATACCGGCGTCCTGCTGGTGCACGGCATCAACCCCTACGGCTTCGCGCGCGGGACGCGCACCACCGAGAACAACGTCGACCTGAACCGCAACTTCGTCGATCACCGCAAGCCGCATCCGGTCAACCCGCGCTACGACGAATTGCGCGAGCACCTGGTGCCCGCCCACTGGTCCCAGGACCAGCTGGCCGCCGGAGATGCAGGTGAGAAAGCCTTCGTGGAACGCCATGGGGCCGATGCGCTGTTCGACACCCTGGCCCGGGGGCAGTATGTCGATCCGCTCGGCCCGTTCTACGGTGGCGTGCAGCGCGAGTGGTCGAATCTGACCCTGGAAAAGATCGTGCGCGAGCAGCTCGGCAGCGCCGAGAAGGTGGGATTGATCGACTGGCACACCGGCATCGGGGAGCGCGGCCAACCGTTCTTCCTGTGCTTCAACGAGGAAGGCTCGGCGGAGCAGGCCGAGGCCGCTCGCTGGTGGGGCGCCGACAAGGTCATCGGCTCCCGGCCCAACGGCCTGGCGCGGCCTCACTACCAAGGGCTGGTGTTTTACGGCGTGCAGTCGTTTCTCGAAGGCCGGCAGCTGGCGGGCGCGGTGATCGAGTTCGGCACGCGCGGCAGCGCCACCGGACGCGCGCTGCGCCTGGACCAATGGCTGCGGCGCCACGGTGCCGGCCTCGACGACGACGTGCGCCAGCAGATGGCCGCCGACGTGCTCGACGCGCTGAACCCGGTGGCCGAGGACTGGCGTGATGCCGTGTGGCAGCACGGGCTGGCCTTGACGCAGGCAGCGGTCCGCGGCGTCGCGAGCTGGTGATCCTCCCATTCAATGAATCAAATCCAACCCAACGAGAACACCTGATGAAAGCACTTGTACTGAGAGAGCACGGCGGCCCCGAGCAACTCGAGCTGGAGACCGATTTCCCCGACCCGGTGGCGGGGGAGGGCGACGTGGTGGTGCGGGTGCGCTCGACCTCGCTCAACTACCACGACGTCTTCACCCGCCGCGGCATGCCCGGCATCCGCATTCCCCTGCCGGCGATCATGGGGCTGGACGTGGCCGGCGAGATCGTCTCCATCGGCGCCGGCGTCGAGGGCTGGGCGATCGGCGACCGGGTACTGGTCGATCCGATCAACCGCATCGAAGGCGGATTGATGGGGGAGACGGTGCACGGCGGCCTCGCCGAGCTGTGTCGGGCGCGCGCGCACCAGCTGATCCGATTGCCTGACGCGGTGAGTTTCGACGAAGCGGCCGCGCTGCCCGTGGCCTATGGCACCGCGCTGCGGATGGTGAGCACGATCGGCCAGGTGAAGGCCGGAGAGAAAGTCCTGATCCTGGGCGCGAGCGGGGGCGTCGGCGTCTGCGCGCTGCAGCTGTGCAAGGCCGCGGGTGCCTACGTGATCGCCTGCGCGGGCACGCCCGCCAAGGCCGAGCAGCTGAAGGCGCTGGGCGCCGACGAGACCATCCTCTACACCGAGGAGGATTTCGTGCAGGTTTCGCATGCGCGGCACGGCAAGCCGACGATCAGGCGCAGTCCCGAGGGGGTGCCCCAGCGTGGCGTCGACGTGGTGGTCAACTTCACGGGCGGCGACACCTGGGTCAAGGGCTTGAGGACCCTGCGCGTGGGCGGGCGGGCCTTGACCTGCGGCGCCACGGCGGGCTACGACCCGAAGGAAGACCTGCGCTTCATCTGGACCTTCGAGCTGCAGATCCGCGGCTCCAACGGCTGGCAGCGCGACGACATCCACACGCTGCTCGACAAGGTGCAGCGCGGCGAGTTGAAAGTACCCATCGATCAGCGCTATTCGCTGGCCGATGGCACCCGCGCGCTGGACAGCCTCGAACAGCGCCGCATCGTCGGCAAGGTGCTGGTGAATCCATGAGTACGCCGCAGGTGACGCCCTTCACGCTGGCGCAGGTGCAGCAGCACTTCGACGAGTCGCCTTACATCTCCACCCTGGGCCTGAAGGCCGAATCGCTCGACCTCGAGGAAGGGCTGCTGGCCGTGCGAGTGCCGATGCGGCCCGAGTTCGAGCGGGGCCGCGGCAGCAGGCAGTGGCATGGTGGCCCGCTGGCCGCGATCATCGACACGGTGGGCGACTTCGCGCTGGCGATGCAGCTCGGCCGGGGGCTGCCGACCATCAACTTCCGCGTCGACTACCTTCGCCCGGCGATCGACACCGACTTGAAAGTGGTCGCGCGGGTTCGTCGCAATGGCCGCACCGTCGGCGTGGCCGATGTGGATCTGTTCGACGGCGACGGCCGCCTGTTGGCGATCGGCCGGGCGTCGTTCGCCACCCTGGCAGGGTAGCGAACGCGCTGCGTCCGGGAAGCCGCCGCAGCGCCGCGGCTTCCTCAGCCCCTGGCGAACGCCAGCAGGTCCGCGCTCACTTCGTCCTTGCGCGTCGTGCACATGCCGTGCGGCGCTCCCTCGTAGATCTTCAGCGTGGAACCCTTCACGAGCTTGGCCGAGAGCAGCGCCGAGTCGGCGATCGGCACGATCTGGTCGTCGTCGCCGTGCAGGATCAGCGTCGGCACGTCGAACTTCTTCAGATCCTCGCTGAGGTCGGTTTCCGAGAAGGCCTTGACGCAAAAGTACGAGGCCGGCATGCCGGCGGCCATGCCCTGCAGCCAGAACGACTCGCGCACGCCTTCGGACACCTTGGCGCCGGGCCGGTTGTAGCCGTAGAAGGGCATGCTCAAGTCTTTCCAGAACTGCGAGCGGTCGGCCAGCACGCCGGCGCGGATGCCGTCGAAGGCTTCGAGCGGGGTGCCGCCCGGGTTGGCCTCGGTCTTGACCATCAGCGGCGGCACGGCGCCGATCAGGACCGCCTTGGCGACGCGCGCCGTGCCGTGGCGGCCGATGTAGCGCGCGACCTCGCCACCGCCGGTCGAGTGGCCGACATGGATCGCGTCCTTCAGGTCGAGCTGCTTCACCAGCGCCGCCAGGTCGTCGGCGTAGGTGTCCATGTCATTGCCTTGCCAGGGTTGGCTGGAACGACCATGGCCGCGGCGGTCGTGCGCGATGCAGCGGAAACCGTGCGCGGCGAGGAAGAACATCTGGTCCTCGAAGGCGTCGGAGGACAGGGGCCAGCCATGGCTGAAGACGATCGGCTGGCCGCTGCCCCAGTCCTTGTAGAAGATCTCGGTGCCGTCGGCGGTGGTGATGGTGCTCATGGGAGTTCCGGTGGTTGAGTGGAGCCACTACTTTCGGACTCCCGCATTGCGCCGGCATTGCAATCCGCGGCGCCTTGTTTCACCTGCAACCGAGCGTCCGCGCCAGGGTCGATCAATCAGCGGCGCCGCCTTCCCCCAACCAGCGCCTCCCCGGTGACCCGCGAGCGCGTCCCCAGGCAGACTGCGGCCGGTGGTCTCCCACCATTAGCCGGTGTCGCGCAGCAGGACGTCGACCGCGATCATGATCTGCTGGTGCAGCCGCCAGCCATCGTAGATCGCGGAGCCGGCGAAGGCGGCAATCAGGACCACGCCCGCTGCAATGATCCGCTGCCTCAGGCGCTCACCCGACGTCATGCGGCTACAGGGCGGCCGCCACGGCGCCGAGCAATTCTTCCCTGGTGCAGGGCTTGGCGAGCAGCCGGCTGACGCCGAGCGTGCGGCTGGCGCCGGAATCGATGCCCAGACTGCGTCCAATCAGGGTCGAGATGCCGATGACCGCCGCCTGCGGATAGGCCGCGTGCACCACCTGGACCGCGTGGGCGGCCTCGCCGCTGCGCGAGCGCGGATGCGGCAGGTCGAGGATGACCAGATCGACCGCGTCGTCGGTGACAGTGCCGCTCGCGGCGTCGTGCCGCGGCACCGAGCGGACCTCGTGTCCCTCGCTGGCCAGCCATTCGGAGATCAGCACGCGCATCGCGCTATCTTCCTCGATGACCATGATCTTCGACATGAAATCAGTCCCGTCCGTTGCCGGGGCGTCGTTGCGCCCCCTGGGACCGATTGGCGCCGATGCCGGTGCCGGCGCAATGTCAGAGCCGGGGCCGGAGATTTCATCTGCAATCGATCGGTAGGCACGCGTAGGACCAATTGAATTACGCTTCGAGCGACATGAACACAGCCTCCCCCCACATCCTCGTCGTCGACGACGATCCGGCACTGCGCGAGCTGCTGTCGGCCTATCTGTCGGAGAACGAATTCCAGGTGACCGCCGTGGCGACCGGCGCCGAGATGAACGCGGTGCTGCAGGACAGCGTGATCGACCTGGTCATGCTCGACCTGCGGCTGGGCGGCGAGGATGGCATGCAGCTGGCGCGCGGCCTGCGGGACACCAGCGAGCTGCCGGTCATCATCGTCACCGGCAAGCAGGACGAGGCCGACCGGGTGATGGGCCTGGAGATCGCCGCCGACGAGTACGTCACCAAGCCTTTCAGCAACCGCGAGATGCTGGCCCGAATCCGCGCCGTGCTGCGCCGCTACCAGGCGCGCACCGATGTGGCGTCGCCGGTCCGCAGCAGCAAGCGCCGCGCCTATCGGTTCGCGGGCTGGGAGCTCAACCTGCTGGCGCGCCGGCTGACCTCGCCCGAGGGGCAGCGCGTCGAGCTGAGCAACGGCGAGTTCAACCTGCTGCTGGCGCTGTGCGAGCAGCCGCAGCGCGTGCTGTCGCGCGACCAGTTGCTGGAGCTGTCGCGGCTGCACGGCGCCGAGGTGTACGACCGTTCGATCGACGTTCAGATCCTGCGGCTGCGGCGCAAGATCGAGGTCGACGCCTCGGCGCCGAAGATGATCCGTACCGAGCGCGGCGCCGGCTACGTGTTCGAGCCGCAGGTGCAGGTGCTGCACTGAGCCGCGCGATGCGAGCCCTTGCGAGGGCTCGCACCGTGCAGTCCGTTCAGGCCGCGCGGCCGGTCTCGAACAGGAACCAGGCGCGCCGCTCGGCCTCGTCGATCCAGTTCTCCAGCAGGCTCGCGGTGGCGACATCGCCATGGGCGTCGCACATCGCATGGGTGGCGCGCATGTAGTCGACCAGGCGCAGGTTGTCCTCGCGCAGTTCGGCCAGCATGTCGCCCGGCGTGACGAAGGGCGCATCGTTGTCCGACAGGCGCTGGTGGCGCGAGATGTCGCCGATCGAGCGCAGCGTGCTGCCGCCGAGCTTGCGCGCGCGCTCGGCGAGCGGGTCGGTGAGGGCGAAGACCTGGTCCGACTGCTCGTCGAGCATCAGGTGGTAGTCGCGAAAGTGCGGGCCGGACATGTGCCAGTGGAAGTTCTTCGTCTTCAGGTAGAGCGCGAAGCTGTCCGCCAGCAGGGCCGCGAGGCCGGCGCCGATGTCGCGCCGGGCATCGGCGCCGAGGGCGGTCGGGGTGCGCAAGGGCGCCTGGCGGCGGGCGAGAGTGGATTCGAGTGTGGTGGTCATGAAAGCGGCCTCTGTGAATTGCATCGGGGTTGGAGATGAACGGCCGGCCGATGCGTTGCCGGGTCCATGGATGCACTGTGGGGTGCGCGGATTGCCGCGTCGTTTCATGGCCGACGACCATGTTGCAGATGAAATGCCCGGAGCCGAACTTGATGCGAAGCGGAAATGCCGCCGACCGAGGATCGAGGCCGCCATTCATCGACAAGGAGCCCTAGCCATGAACACCTCGCCCCATCCGGCGCAGCTACGGGTTGTAGCGGCCGCCGCTCTGCTGAAGCCTTCGCTGGTCCTGCTGCTGGCAGGCGGCGCCGGCGCCTCGGTGGCGGCGCTCTACTACAGCCAGCCGATGCTCGGCATCCTCGGGCCCGACATCGGCTCATCGGCCCGGGCCGTCGGGCTGATGCCCACGCTCACGCAGGTCGGCTACGCCCTGGGCATCTTCTTTCTCGCGCCGCTGGGCGACCGCTTCGACCGGCGCCTCATCATCCTGCTCAAGGCCGCGCTGCTGTGCGCGGCGCTGCTGCTCGCCGCCGCGGCGCCTTCGCTTGCGGTCCTGCTGGGCGCCAGCCTCGTCATCGGGCTGGCGGCCACGATGGCACAGGACATCGTTCCGGCGGCGGCCACGATGGCCCCGGAAGTCCATCGAGGCAAGGTCGTCGGCACGGTCATGACCGGATTGCTGCTCGGGATCCTGCTGTCGCGCGTGGTCAGCGGCTTCGTCGCCGAGCATTGGGGCTGGCGCGCCATGTTCGTCCTGGCGGCGGCCAGCATCGCGCTGGTCGGCGCCAGCGCCTGGCGCATGCTGCCGGCCTTCAGGCCGACCACGCAGCTGGGCTACGGCGCGCTGCTGCGCTCGCTCGCCAGCCTGTGGCAGCGGCATGGGGCACTGCGCCGCGCCACCTGGGCGCAGGGCCTGCTGTCGGTCGGCTTCAGCGCCTTCTGGTCCACGCTGGCCGTGATGCTGCATGGCGAGCCCTTCCATCTCGGTGCCGCCGCCGCCGGGGCCTTCGGCCTCGCGGGTGCGGCCGGCGCGCTGGTCGCGCCGATGGCCGGCCGCCTCGCGGACCGGCGCGGCCCCGAACTGGTGACCCGGCTGGGCGCCGCGCTGGTCGTCCTGTCGTTCGCGGCCATGGCCTTCGCCGGCCTGCTGCAGCCCGGCGCCCAGCTCTGGCTGCTGGCGGCCGGCGCGGTGGGCTTCGACCTCGGCATCCAGGCTGCGCTGATCGCGCACCAGACCATCGTCTACGGCATCGATCCCGGCGCCCGCAGCCGCCTCAATGCGGTGCTCTTCACGGGCATGTTCATCGGCATGGCGGTCGGTTCGGCGCTGGGTGCCCTGCTGCTCGCGCAATGGGGGTGGATCGCGGTCAGCGCGCTGTCCGCGCTCGCGGCCACTGCCGCGCTGGCGCTGCGGATCTGGCCGCAAGCAAAACCGGGGAGCTTGGCGACCTGCTCGACGTGATGGAAGACGTGGGCCGGCACAACGCACTCGACAAGCTGCTCGGCACGCTCGCGATGGGCGTGCGGCTGGCGCAACTCGCCGGCGTTCGCCTGTGGGGCCTGTGCCGTGCGCCGCGCGCGGTGCTGTATGCCGCGGGCAGTCCGCACGACGACCGGACTTGAACAGTCAGAAGTACCGGGGGATCGGTCCGAGCTGCGGGGTCGTGTCATCGCCGAGGTCCAGCCCGACGCGATCGACGTAGCACCATCCCCAGCCTTCCGGCGGGTCGTAGCCTTCGATGACAGGGTGCGATGTCGCATGGAAGTGCGCGCGCGCATGGCGGTTGGGCGACTCGTCGCAGCAGCCCACGTGGCCGCAGGTCCGGCACAGCCGGAGATGGACCCAGTTGCTGCCGGTCTTGAGGCATTCCTCGCAGCCCTTGGCGCTGGGCAGCACTTGCCGGATGCCTGCGGTGTGCGTGCATTGCCTGGTCATTTCGGTGTCCTCACGAGTGGAGAGATGCGGGTGGGGCCGTCGTCGACGACCATGGGCCACATCATGCGATCCCCATGATCTCGTTGCCCATCGAAATGCCCCGTTCGCCCATCCAGGCACCGGCGTTCAACTGTTCTGCTCCCCAGGCCGCCAAGCGGGTGTCGATGGCGCGCTGGCCCGGCGCCACGGCCTTCGCGAGCGATAGCGCGTCGGCTGCCGCCTTCGCCGTGCTGCCTGCGGTGTGCGGTCGCGGCACGAAGGCGGCATCGCCGATCAGCACGGTGCGTCCGAACACCATGCGCGGGACCGCCAGGTCGAGAATGGCTTGAATGAAGGGCGCTTCGGTGGCGAGCACCAGTTCGCGCAGGCTCGGCGCCAGCAGTTGCCGCGCATCTCGCCGCAAGGCGGCGATCGGTGCATCCCGCAGCGCGTCGGGCGGCAAGGAGAACGCGTGTGCCACGCCGTCGCGGTCGGTGAGCAGCTCTGTCAGCGGCAAGCCGGCGGGCACCTTGCGGTACCAGACCCAGTTCCAGCGCCGGGCGCCTTCGGCCACGGACCCGTCTTCGCCGGGAACCCGGTACTCGAGCACGAGGTGGTCGCGCCCTTGCTGAAACACGAAGGCGCTGCCGAGCCTGGCGGCAGCCGCAGGGGCCAATGCCGACTCGGGCACCAGCCCGCGCCAGGCGACATAGCCTGCATACGTCGGCTTGAGCCCCGGCAGCAACTGGCTGCGCACGGTGGAGCCCGCGCCATCGGCGCCGATCAACAGATCGCCTCGCTCCAGGCGGCCGCTCGCGAACAGCGCCGTCACGCGCTCGCCCGTCTGCTTGAAGCTCACCAGCCGTTCGCCCGCATGGATGCAGGTGGCCGGCAATGCCCTTCGCATGGCGCCGTAGAGCATGTTCCAGGAGGTCTGGGTCTGCGGCATCCAGGAGCGGTGGATCACGCCGTCCTCGGCGTCGAGGTAGATGCGGTCGCCCGATCGCACGCCCAGCGCGTCGGCGTGGCCGACGCCGGCAAAGCGAAAGGCGGCCAGCACGTCGGGCTGCAGCACGATGCCGCCGCCGCGGCTGTCGAGTGCGTCCGGCGAGCGCTCGAAGACCGCGACATCCCAGCCGACGGCACGCAGGGTGGTCGCCGCGAACAGGCCGCTGAGCGAGCCGCCGGCGATGATCGCGCGAGGGCGGTCCGGCGTGGTCATGTGGAAAGCGCCGGAGCGGCTGGTGGGAGGGCGTGCAGTGCGAGGTGGCGAGGCGTCATCGGTGCTCCTTGTGTGCCGCGACTCAGGCGACGCCTCGACTGTCGGTGGCCGGCGTTTCCGGCCGATTTCATGCGGCGGGCGGGTCTCTTACAGATGCAAGATTCCGGGCCGTGGAGGAACCTCGTTCCCTGCGATCTACGTCGGCCACTCGAAGCGCATCGCCTCGATGAATCGCTTCAGCTTGGGCGGCTGGAGTCGCGCCTGCGGATAGGTCAGATAGACCGGCAGGGCGGCTGCCTGCCACTCGGGCGCCAGCTGGATCAGGCGGCCTTGCGCAAGCTCCTCGGCCAGGAGCCAGGTCGAGCCCACGCACACGCCCATCCCCATCACGGCGGCGCTGCGCAGGGCGTAGAGACTGTCGGTGCTCAGGCGCGGGCGCAGGGCGACGCGGCAGCTCTCGCCGCTCCTGGCGTGCGACAGCAGGATCTCGGTGCGGTAGAAGGTGCGCAGCGCGAGCCACGGCAGTGCCGCGAGTTCGCGCGCGTGCGTGGGTGCCGGCAAGCCCTCGAGCACCGAGGGCGCAGCGACCACGATGCGGGGTACCTCGCTGAGCTTGATGGCGACGACGCCGAGGTCGTTCACCTCGCCGACCTGGATCGCGCAGTCGACCCCCTCGGCGATGAAGTCGGGGCGCCGGTCGTGCAGCAGCCATTCGACGCTGACCCGCGGATGGCGCCGGATGTAGGCGGCCAGCGGCCCGACCAGCAACTGCTGGCCGAAGGCGTGCGGCGCCACCACGCGCAGCATGCCCTCGGGTTCCTCGTCGTCGCCCCGCAGGTCGGACTCGAAAGCCTGCCAGCTCTCGATCAGCTCCCGGGCGCGCTCGACGCAGCGCTCGCCATCCTCGGTCAGCTTCATCGCATGCGTGGAGCGGCGCAGCAGACGCACCCCGAGCAGGCGCTCCAGCGCCTGAAGCCGGCGACTGACCGTCGGCTGCGTGGTCCGCATCTGCGCCGCCGCGGCCGACAGGCTGCCCGCCTCGACGATCTGCACGAAGGTCTTCATCAGTTCGATGCGGTCGGACGAGGCGACGATGGCGGAGGGCAGGGTGGACGGCGGCATGGTTGCAAGAGTTGTATGCGTCGAACGTATAACTATTGTGCGCTCTTGATGACTACCAAGAGGAAGGCTGCAGGGCCAAACTCCAGCTCATTCAAGATATCAAGGGTTTTCACCATGTCTTCCATTCAAGTGGCGCATGCGAGCGCTGCAGGCGACGCCCAGGCGATGCCCGCGCAAATGCCGGCTTCGCTGGTCTTTCTGCTGGCCAGCGGCGCCGGCCTGGCGGTGGCGTCGATCTACTACAGCCAGCCGATGCTGGGCGTCCTGGGCGCCGACGTCGGCGCCTCGACCCGCGAGGTCGGTTTCGTGCCCACGCTGACGCAACTGGGCTACGCGCTCGGCCTCCTGCTGCTGGCGCCGCTCGGCGATCGCTTCGACCGGCGCCGCATCATCCTCGCGAAGGCGGCGGCGCTGTGCGCGGCCCTGTTGCTGGCCGGTGCTGCTCCCGGCATCGGGCTGCTGCTGGTGGCCAGCCTGGCGATCGGCCTGGCCGCCACCATGGCGCAGGACATCGTGCCCGCCGCGGCCACGTTGGCGCCCGAGTCGCATCGCGGCAAGGTGGTCGGCATGGTGATGACGGGCCTGCTGCTCGGCATCCTGCTGTCGCGCGTCGTGAGCGGCTTCGTGGCCGAGCATTTCGGCTGGCGCGCGATGTTCGTGCTGGCGGCGGCGAGCGTCGCGCTGATCGGCGCTGCGGCCTGGCGCGGCCTGCCGCGCTTCCGGCCGACGACGCAGCTGGCCTACGGTGCGCTGCTGGGCTCGCTGGCCGCGCTCTGGCGGCGCCATCCCGGTCTGCGCCGGGCGACCCTGGCGCAGGGGCTGCTGGCGATCGGCTTCAGCGCGTTCTGGTCGACGCTGGCCGTGATGCTGCATGGCGAGCCCTTCCATCTCGGCAGCGCTGCGGCCGGCGCCTTCGGGCTGGCCGGTGCCGCCGGCGCGTTGGCTGCGCCGCTGGCCGGCCGGCTGGCCGACCGCCGCGGCCCCGAACGGGTGACGCGCCTCGGCGCCGGGCTGGTGGTGCTGTCGTTCGCGGCCATGGCGCTGATGCCGCTGCTGTCGCCCCACGCCCGGCTGTGGCTGCTGGCGGTCAGCGCCGTCGGCTTCGACCTCGGCGTGCAGGCCACGCTGATCGCCCATCAGACCATCGTCTACGGCATCGAGCCCGCGGCCCGCAGCCGGCTCAACGCGGTGCTGTTCACGGGCATGTTCATCGGCATGGCCGTGGGCTCCGCACTGGCCGCTCTGCTGCTGCCGCAATGGGGCTGGATGGGCGTGACCGCGCTGGCGACGGCGTCGGGCGTGGGCGCGCTGGCGCTGCGTCTGTGGCCGGCGCGGCGGGCGGGCTAGCTGCGCGGCGCCTCGAGTTCGCCCCCCGTCACGCTTCGCCGTTCATCGCGCGCTGCCAGCTCGCCGGCCGGCCGACGAAGTCGGTCAATGCGGCCGCGAAGGCCTTCAGGCGGGCACTCGGACGCGGCAGCGCGCGCACCAGATGAATCCCGGTCGCCTCGGCGGCAGGCAGGCCCTGCGGATGCAAGGCCACCAGCGCTCCGCGGCCGATGTCGTGCCCGACGACCCAATCCGGCAGGCGGACGATGCCGACGCCGTCGACCGCGGCCTGACGCTGGGCGTCGAAGTCGTCCGCTTCGAACACGCAGCAGCCGTGCTGCAGCAGGTCCTCTCCCAACACCTCGCGCCAGCCGAGCGGGCTCTGGCTTCGGCGCTTGTCGATCAGCCGGTGGTTGTCGAGGGCGTCCAGCGCCTGCAGCGGGCCCTGGCGCCGCAGGTAGTCCGGCGCAGCGCACACGACGTAGGCCTGGTCGGCGAGCCGGCTGCTGAAGAGCGCGCTGTCGGGCAGGTTGCCGAAGCGGATGGCTAGGTCGAGCCTTTCCGTGGTCGGGTCGGCGAGCCGCTCCGTCAGGTCCAGCTCCACGCTCAAGCCCGGGTGGGCCTGCAACAGCTTCGCGAGGCAGGGAACCACGTAGCGCCGTCCGAAGGTGGGCAGGCAACTCACGCGCAGCACGCCTTCGACCGCAGCCTCGACCGAACTGACCTCGCTGCGTGCATCGGCAAGATCGCTGAGGATCTGGACCGCGCGGCGGAACAGCAGTTCACCCGCGTCGGTGGGGCGCATCGCGCGCGTGGAGCGCGTGAACAGCGACGCCTTCAGTTCTTCTTCAAGCGCATCGATCTGCCGCGCCACCGAGGACACGGCCACACCCCTGCGCCGCGCCACGGCGGAGAAGGAGCCGGTACGCACCGTGTCGACGAAGACCTCCAGGTTTTCCATGGTGCGGGCTTGGCTCATATTTGCGTTCCTTGCAAAGATGTTTCGCGAGAGCGAGGGATTGTCCGCTTGAAGGTGTCCCCATACGATCCCTCGACTTCATCGATTTAAGCATGCAAAGCAAAGGAATGCAGGTGTCTGTTCAGTATGACGAGCTGTTTCTCTTCATCGAGGGCGAGTGGATCGGCGGGGCGGGCCGGGACAACTCGCCGGTACTCAATCCGGCGACCGGGGCGGTGATCGGTCGCGTGCCTTATGCGCGTCGAGAGGATCTGGATCGCGCACTGGAGGCAGCGGATCGCGGCTTCGAGGTCTGGCGCAGAACGCCCGCCTACGATCGGGCCAAGGTGTTGCGCGGTACCGCGGCCCTTCTGCGCGAGCGCGCCGAGGCCATCGCCAGGCAGCTGACCCTGGAGCAGGGCAAGGCCCTGCACGAGGCGCAGTACGAGGTCGCCAGTGCCGCCGATTACTTCGAGTGGTTCGCCGAAGAGGGGCGCCGTGTCTACGGCCGCACCGTCCCTTCGAGGCGTCCGGAGGTGCACCAGCGCGTCCACAAGGAGCCGATCGGGCCCGTCGCGGCGTTCGCACCCTGGAACTTCCCCGCCATCACGCCCAGCCGCAAGATCGCGGCCGCACTGGCGGCAGGCTGCTCCGTCGTGCTCAAGCCCGGAGAGGAGTGCCCGGCAACCGCGTTGGCGATTGCACGCGCCCTGGACGACGCCGGCTTGCCCAAGGGCGTGCTGAACGTGGTGTTCGGCGTGCCCGAGCTGATCTCGCGCCATCTCATCGAGTCGCCGGTGATCCGCAAGGTCTCCTTCACCGGCTCTGTGCCGGTGGGTCGACTGCTGGCGGCGCAAGCCGGCCAGGCGCTCAAGCCCATCACGCTGGAACTCGGCGGACATGCGCCGGTGCTGGTGTTCGCCGACGCCGACCTCGACGCGGCGGCCCGGCTGGTGGCGGCGGGCAAGTTCCGCGGCACCGGGCAGATCTGCCTGTCGCCCACGCGGATCCTGGTGCAGCGCCCCGTGTACGAGGCCTTCCTGTCGAAGTTCGTCGCCGAAACGCAGGCCTTGAAGGTGGGTGATGGCCTGGACCCCGAAACGCAGGTGGGTCCGATCTCGAACGCGCGGCGCGTCGAGGCCATCGCGGCCCTGGTGGCCGACGCCCGCGCCTGTGGCGCCACCGTGCGCACCGGGGGCGGGCGCATCGATCGGCCGGGCCTGTTCTGGCAGCCCACCGTCCTCACGGACGTGCCGGCGCACGCGAGGGTCATGCACGAAGAGCCTTTCGGCCCGCTGGCCGTGGTGTGCCCGTTCGAGACCATCGACGAAGCCCTCGCCGAGGCCAACCGCCTGCCGTACGGCCTGGCGGCCTACGCCTTCACGGAGTCGACGCGCACCGCGGTGCGCGTGGGCAACGAACTGGAAGCCGGGATGATCGGCATCAACCACGCCCAGATGATCGTCTGCGAGCTGCCGTTCGGCGGCATCAAGGACAGCGGCTACGGCTCCGAAGGCGGTGCCGAAGGCATCCAGAGCTACCTCAGCACGAAGTTCATCAGCCAGATCTGAGGCCGGCATCCGCAGGACGAACAAGGAGACAAGACCATGAAGCTCATGAACCGGAGCACCTGGCGCCGTGGCGCGGCTGCGCTGCTGTGTGCAGCGGCTGCCCTGTGCGGCGCCGCCTTCGCGCAGGACGACTACCCGAGCCGGCCGATCACGCTCGTCGTTCCATTCCCGGCCGGTGGCGTCACCGACGTGGTGGCGCGCGAACTGGCCCATCGCCTGAGTGCGTCGCTCGGGCAAGCCGTGGTTGTCGACAACCGCGCGGGCGCCAGCGGGAACATCGGCACGCACGCCGTGGCCCGCGCCGCGCCGGACGGCTACACCCTGGGCGTGCTGACGGTCAGTGCCCTGTCCATCGGCCCGCACCTGAGCCGAAAGCTGCCCTTCGATCCCGCGCGCGACTTCACGCCCATCACGAACCTGGTGAATACGCCGGGCGCCGTGATTGCCGCCCCCGGCACGCCCTTCAACAACTTCCCGGAGTTCGTGAAGCATGCAAAGGCGAACCCGGGCCGGGTCACCTATGCCAGCGTGGGCCCCGGTTCGATCCCGCACCTGACGGCGGAGATCCTCGCCAAGGCGGTCAAGGTCGACATGGTCCACGTCCCCTACAAGGGCGCGGCACCTGCGATGCAGGACCTGTTGGCCAACCATGTCGACCTGTCGTTCGAGACCTCGCTGGCCACCACCATGACCTACCACGCCAGCAAGCGCATCAAGGTGCTGGCGGTCACGGGGCCGAACCGCGTGCCGATGCTGCCGGATGTGCCCACCGTGGCCGAGTCCGGCTACCCGGGCTTCGGCGTCCAGGGCTGGTTCGGCTTCTTCGGCCCGCGCGGCCTGCCGCCGGCCATCGTGGACAAGCTCAACAAGGCGGCCGTCCAGGCCTTTGCCGACCCTGCGCTGCGCCAGCGGCTCGAACAGCTCGGCATGCAGCCCGAGACAGGCACTCCGCAGCAATTTCGACAGTTCTTGGCCCAGCAGGACAAGGCGTGGGCCGAGGCAGTCAAGGACTTGAAGATCACCCTGGAATGAAAGAGAAAAAATCAATGCAAGCCATCGTCTTCGACGACTTCGGCGGACCCGAAGTGCTCGTGAGCCGCGAGATCGCCGCACCGGAAGTCCGACCCCATGATCTGCTGGTGCGCAACGCTTCCATCGGGGTCAATCGCGCCGACCTCTCGCATCGCAAGGGTGCCTACGGCCGCGCCTATTTCGGCGACGCCGACACGATGGGCCTGGAGATTGCCGGCACCGTGGTCGAGATGGGGCCGCTGGTGCAGGGCTTCCGCGTGGGTGACCGCGTCATGGGCATCGTGGGCGGCGGCGCCTATGCCGAACTCTCGCGCATCGATCACCGGATGGCCATGCACGTGCCAGAAGGCCTCGCGCTGGTCGATGCCGGTGCGGTCGCCGAGGTGTTCGTGACCGCGCACGAAGCCCTGTTTCATCTGGCCCGCCTGCAGGCTGGCGAGTCGGTGCTGATCCATGCGGCGGCGGGTGGTGTCGGCTCGGCCGCGGTGCAACTCGCGCACGCTGCCGGCGCGCGTGTGTTCGCCACCGCGGGCGGCGACAAGCGCGATGCGGTCCTGGGCTTCGGGGCGGATGAGGTCATCGATTACCGCAGCGACGACTTCCAGGCCGTGGTGGCCCGCAGGACGGAGGGCAAAGGCGTCGACGTCGTGATCGACTTCATCGGCGCCCCCTACCTGGAGCGCAACCTGCGTTCGCTGGCGGTGGGCGGACGCATGGTGGTCGTGGGCCTGCTGGGAGGCGCGGAAGGCGCCGCGCTGCCCATGGACCTGCTGCTGTACCGCCATCTGCAGATCTTCGGCACGGTCATGAAGTCGCGGCCTCCCGAGGTCAAGCAGGCCATGACTCAACGCTTCGCGCAGCAATGGCTTGGCGCCCTGGCGGCCGGCGCGATCCGGCCCGTGATCGACAGCCGCTACCCGCTCGCCGATGCGGCCCAGGCGCATCGGCGCATGGAATCGGGCGAGAGCGTCGGCAAGATCCTGTTGCTGCCCGGTCCGACCATCCCCAATCCGAAGGTTTCGCAGCGCACGCCGACGCCATAGAGTGCGTGGCATGAAGCCACGTCACAAGGGCTGTCGCCTCCAAGCCGCACTCTGCGCCCTCGCGCTCGCCGCATGCGCCGGCATGACTGCGGCGCAAGTCAGGGGCGATGTCGCACCCCGTCAGGCTCCTGCCGGCGCAGCAGGGGCGCGAGAGGGTGCGGCGCCGCAAGCAGGCCAGAGCCCGTCCGGACAGGTCCCTCCCGCAAGGCCCGGGGGCAGGGTGTCCGCCGGCGAAGGCGCCGCGCTGGGGCTCGGGATCGGACTCGCGCTCGGCGCCCTGGCCAAGGGTGCCGCGGCCCCGCCACCGGCTGGACAGGGCGACGAGGCGCTGAGGGAGTCCAACCGGGGGCTGAATGCGCAGAACCAGCAGCTGCGACAGACCATCGACACCCTGAACGCCCAGATCCTGCAGCTGCGCCGGACCATCGAGTCGTTGAATGCACGGATCGCCGCGCTTGGGGCCGCCGATGCGGCGGCGACCTCCGCGCATCAGAAGGAGCAGGCCCAGGCGGCGAAGACCGAAAGGGACGCGAACCAGCAGCAAGCCGCAAACCGGGCGCTGCAAGGCCAGGTCGGCGAACTCTCGAAGCTGATCGAATCGCTTCGGGCCCAGGCCGGGAATGCGAGCACCCGGCTCGACCAGGCCAGCCAGGAACTCTCGCAGGCGAAGGCCGATCAGGCGAGAACCGCGCAGGCGCTGGAAGCGGCCAACCAGCGCATCGCGAACCGGGAGCAGGAGGCCCAAAGGCAGCGCAACGAACTGGCGGCGACATCCACGCGCGTTCTGCAGTTCGAAGACGAGACGCGCCGCCTGCAGGCTGCGTTCGCGGCTGCGCAGCGTGAGCGCTGGTCCTGGGCCGCCTTGTTCGCGCTGCTCGGCGCCGGACTCGCGGCGGCGGCCGTGCGATGGTGGTGGCCCAAGCCGGTCCAGGTGGTAAAGCCGCTGTCGGTATCGGTCGGCCTCGGCGCCTGGTCGCTCGAAGCCGCGTCGCCCGCGGCCGGCCCGGCCGCGTCGTTTCAGGTGCGCACCCAGTGGCTGCCGGTCGGCTCGGGCGTGCGCCCGGCCGGCGAACTGGTCGCTCGGCCCAGCCTGGTGGCGATCCACGGAGAAGCAGCATGAGCGACTCGACATTCACGCTCGCGGCCCTGCTGCCGCATGACCTTGCCATCGACTCGTCGCAGATGCATCTGCAGGGCGATGACGCCGCCCCTTCGAAAGGACCGGAGAAGGGTTTTCTGGAAGCGAAGATCCAGGAAGGGGTGGCCTCGGCGCTGAACCTGGACGTGCTGGAGCTGGTGGCCCAGGCGTGGGCCAAGACGGCGGAGCTGCAGAAGGCCGCGACCGCGGATCGGCGCGGGTCGGGGCAGCCCACGCACATGTTCCTGGCGAAGCATGACGTCGTCTGCGACAACAAGCTCAAGGTCGCGCTGGAGTTCGCCGGAGTTCCGGCCATCACCGACCACCTGAACCTGCGCCTGAAGGCGATGTTCGAGGGAGTCGGCGTGACCATCGAGAACGGTTGCATCGTCGCGCTGGACGCAGGGCGCGGCAGCGCCAGGGCGGAGCTGCTCTACAGCAACGCGAGCCTGCTCGGCCAGTCGACCGACTGGGTCGCACTGCCGGGCAAGCACAGGCTCGCGCACCCGGTGCAGATCGGTCGCGGCAAGGCCGTTCACGCGGCTTGACGGGCAGCACCGCCGGGTGAGGCGCCGCCGGGCCTGCCCGGAGTCGCTACATTGCTGACCCATGGATCGACTCGAGAACATTGAGACATTCGTGCGCGTCGCGCAGACCCAGAGCTTCGCGGAGGCCGCACGGCAGATGCGGGTGTCGAAGTCGGTGGTCACCAGCCGCGTGAAGCAGCTGGAAGACCACGTCGGTGCGCCGCTCTTTCACCGCAGCACGCGCGTGGTGCGGCTCAGCGATGTCGGCCAGGCCTTCCTGCGCGACTGCACCGAGCTGGTCGGCCGGGCCAACGACATCATGGACCAGATGCGCGATGCCAAGGAAGGGCCCACCGGCACGCTGCGCGTGCATGCGCTGACCGGCTTCGTGCTGGGCCGCTTCGCGACGCTGCTGCGGGCCTTCCAGGTCAGCTTCCCGGACATCCACCTGGAGCTGATCGTCAGCGATGCAGTGGTCGATCCGGTGAAGGCCGGCGTGGACTGCGCGCTGCAGATCTTTCCGGCGGCCTCGACCGAGCTGGTGTCGCGGCCGCTGTTCCCGGTGCGCCGGGTGTTCTGCGCCACGCCCGAGTACCTGCGCGCCCACGGCATGCCGGCGAGCCCGCGCGAGCTGCACAAGCACGCGCTGGGCCTCTATTCGGGCTATCCGACGCGCGACCGCTGGACCTTCCATCGCGCCGGCGAGCAGGTCACGATGTACATGAGCGCCGCACTGCTGACCAACAGCGTTCACCTGCTTCGCGAGTACGCGATGGAGCATGCCGGCATCGTCTGCCTGCCGACGCTGGTGGCCGGCGACCCGATCCTGCGCGGCGAGCTGCAGGTCGTGCTGCCGGAGCACCAGCTGTCGTCCTTCTCGCTCAGCGCGGTCTATGCGGGGACCTCGCGCAATGCCTTCAAGCTCAGGCTCTTCATCGAGCACATCACGGCCGCCTTCGCGAAGGTGCCGCCGTGGGACGCAGCCATGATCGAGCGCGGCTTGCTGCCGGCGGGACTGATCACCGACGCTTGATGCCTTGAGGGTAAACCCTGCGCATTGACCGGATTCACCGAACAATGCGGCCCGCTTTTGAGGCCTACCGCAGCGGCCCCCCGTTTCCTAAAGTGCAGACACCGCAGCCCGAGGCTGCACTGTCCGGCACCTGAGGAGACAACCCATGACCGCTGCCTACCAGACCCGCTTCGGGTCGCTGAAGAACTACCAGAAGGGCCACGTCGAGCCGATCGCCGACGACGTCCGCCACTACGCGTTCTCGAACTGCTTCGACATCGCGAGCAAGAGCAAGCCTTATGAAAAGGTGGTGTTCGGCCAGAACCAGATCTACGTGCTGGAGGCGCTGCGCGCCGAGGGCAGTTCGCCCTGGTACACCAGCGCCCACGACGAGTTCGCGCTGGTGATGGACGGCGAGGTCGAGATCCACCTGGTCAAGCTCGACGCCGGGCAGGCCGTCGCCGATGCGGAGAAGAACGGCGCGGTGCTCGTGAAGGGCGAACCGAAGGGCCCGAAGATGGGCTGGATGAGGCTCTCGCGCGGCCACCAGGGCCTGCTGCCGAAGAACACCGCCTACCAGTTCCGCAGCGCCGGCGAGCCCGGCGTGATCGTGCTGCAGACCTGCAAGGGCGAGCTCTCGGTCGAGAAGTGGGCCGACATCTGCCAGATGCACTGAGCCACCGAGGAGCACCGCCATGAACGCACCCGCAGAACTCGCCAAGGTCATCGCGTCGCAGCCCGACGCCACGCTCGGCTACAAGGATTTCTCGCTCGGCAGCTTCGGCTTCCGCCGCGACGAGTACTTCGCCCACATCACCTGGAAGACCCGCGACGGCCGGCCGATGAGCCACACGATGGACATCGGCAACTACCTGCGCGCCCTGATGCGCGACGTCGCCTGGGGCTTCTTCTACGGCTGGGTGAACTTCGACGACGTGGTCGGCACGGTCAACCACTACCAGTCGGTCGACCTCTATGCCGGCAGCTTCAACGGCACCATGAAGGACGCGGGCATCGACCTGCTCGAGAACTTCCCGACCGCGCAGATCCGCGCCACCTTCGAGGCCATGCTCGACGACTGGACCAACGAGAGCTTCGATCCGTTCTCGGCGCCGCAGGAAACCGGCTCGCCCTACGGCCGCAAGAACGGCAGCAACACGGCCAGGATCACGCGGGCGCGCGAGCTCGCCACGCGCTGCGTCGGGCTCAAGGGCGACCTCGACCTGCGCAGCGACGCGCGCGGCGCGCCGGTCAACCGGGCCTTCGCCGACGTCGACCAGGCGCAGCCCGAGCTGCACCCCGAGCCGGGCTTCGAGAACGAGGTGCACGCCTTCAATCTCTTCGGCTTCCTGAGCCGCTCGCAAGTGACCTGGAACCCGAGCTTCACCTCGGTCGTCAAGCACAGCTACATGTGCCCGACCACCGAGGAGCACATCCTGCCGATCATCCACGGCAACGACCGCGTCGAATGGTTCTTCCAGATGACCGACGAGATCCACTGGGACTGCGGCGACAAGAACACCGGCCGGCCGATGGCGCGCGTGATCATGAAGGCCGGCGACATGGCGGCCATGCCGGCCTACTGCCGCCACCAGGGCTTCAGCCCGAAGCGCTCGATGCTGCTGGTCTGGGAGAACGGCTCGCCGAGCCTGGTCTACGAGATCCAGAAGGGCGAGAGCCCGGAAATCCCGGTCCAGTTCTAGGACGGAGGCCGAGGCCGCGCGCAAGACCGCGCGGCGCTCGCCGCGAAGCGACCTGAATCCGGCAGCCCCGACCGGCTGCGCCGGTGCGCCCTCACGTCAGCAGTGAAGAAGGAGACTCACCATGGCACTCACCCGTCAAACCATGACCGACGAGCAACGCAAGTCGGTGGCCCTCGAATACCTCAAGGCCTACGACAACGGCGGCGTCACCTCCAGCGGCGGCTCGATCCTGGACCTGTTCGCCGACGACGCCCAGGTGTACTTCCCCAAGTGGGGACTGGCGAACGGCAAGGCCCAGATCGGACAGCTGTTCGGCGAGGTGGGCAGCCGCGGCAAATCGATCCGCCACGACTACGCGGGCTTCAACTGGATCTTCTCGGGCGGCGACCTGTTCGCCTGCGAGGGCACCAGCTTCGGCGAGCACGCGGATGGCCCGTGGCGCGCCGGCGTGCCCGAATGGGGCGCGGGCCGCTGGTGCGATGTCTTCGAGATCCGCGACTGGCTGATCCAGCGCTGCTTCATCTACCTCGACCCGGACTACGCGGGCAAGGACACCGCCCGCTACCCCTGGCTGAACAAGTGAACCACCCCATGACCCTCGCAGACATCCAGCAGGCCGCCGGCCTGAAGACACCGATCCGCCACCAGCTCTTCATCGACGGCCGCTTCGTCGATGCCGAGTCGGGCGAGACGCTGGCGACCTTGAACCCGCACGACAACTCGACCATCGCCGAGGTGGCGCTGGCCGGCAAGGCCGACGTCGACCGCGCGGTGGCGGCCGCGAAGCGCGCCTTCCCGGCCTGGAGCCGCATGGCGGCGGCCGACCGCGGACGCATCCTGCTGCGGCTGGCCGACCTGATCGAGGCCAACGGCGAGGAGCTCGCGCGCCTCGAGTCGCTCGACACCGGCCATCCGATCCGCGATTCGCGCAAGCTCGACGTGCCGCGCACCGCGGCCTGCTTCCGCTACTTCGGCGGCATGGCCGACAAGTTCCAGGGCGAGACGATCCCGGTCGAGGCCGGCTTCCTCAACTACACGCTGCGCGAGCCGGTCGGGGTTGTCGGCCAGATCGTGCCGTGGAACTTCCCGCTGATGTTCACCAGCTGGAAGATGGCGCCGGCGCTCGCGGCCGGCAACTGCATCGTGATGAAGCCGGCCGAGATCACGCCGCTGAGCTCGCTCAAGATCGTCGAGCTGATGGCCGAGGCCGGCATGCCCGATGGCGTGGTCAACATGGTGCCGGGGCTGGGCAGCGTGGTCGGCCAGTACATCGCCGAGCATCCGGAGATCGCCAAGGTAGCCTTCACCGGCAGCACCGCGACCGGGCGCCGCGTGGTGCAGGCCAGCGCCGGCAATCTCAAGAAGGTGCAGCTGGAGCTCGGCGGCAAGGGACCCAACATCGTCTTCGAGGACGCCTTCCTGCCGGCGGCGGTCAACGGCAGCGCCTGGGCCATCTTCCACAACCAGGGCCAGGCCTGCATCGCCGGCTCGCGCCTGATGCTGCACGAGAAGATCGCCGATGCCTTCCTCGAGCGCTTCGTTCCGCTGGCGCAGTCGATCCGGCTCGGCAACCCGCTCGACGATGCCACCGAGATGGGCCCGCTCACCAGCGCGCAGCATCGCGAGCGCGTGCTGCACTACGTCGAGGTCGCGAAAGAGCAGGGCGGCGAAGTGCTGGCCGGCGGCGCGGCACCCGGCGGCGAACTGGCGCGCGGCTGCTATGTGCAGCCGACCATCGTGCGGGCCAGGTCGTGGCGCGACCGCATCGCGCAGGAGGAAGTCTTCGGCCCCTTCGTCACCGTGCTCACCTTCAAGGACGACGAGGAGGCGATGCAGATCGCCAACGGCACCGACTACGGCCTCGGCAGCGGCCTCTGGACCGCCAACCTGCAGCGCGCCCATCGCGTCGCGCGCGACCTGCACGCGGGCATGGTCTGGATCAACAGCTACAAGCGCGTCAATCCGGGCTCGCCCTTCGGCGGCGTCGGCCAGAGCGGCTACGGCCGCGAGATGGGCTTCGACGCGATGCGCGAGTACACGCAGGTCAAGAGCGTGTGGGTGAACGTCGACGCCCAGATCCCGCCGCACTTCGTGCGCTGAGCACCATGCGCGACTTCGTCCACACCAGCCATGCGCAGCGCGTCGTGTTCGGCGCCGGCGCGCTGGCCCATCTGGCGCGCGAGATCGACGCGCTGGGCGCGCGCCGTGCGCTGGTGCTGTCGACGCCCGAGCAGCGGGCGCAGGCCGAGCGCGTGGCCGCGATGCTGGGCGCGAAGGCGGCGGGCGTCTTCGATCGCGCCGTGATGCACGTGCCGATCGAGACCGCGCGCGAGGCCCGCGAGCTGGCGCGCCGGCTCGACGCCGACTGCGCGGTGGCGATCGGCGGCGGCTCGACCACCGGCCTCGGCAAGGCGATCGCGCTCGACTCGGGCCTGCCGATCCTCGCGATTCCGACCACCTATGCCGGCAGCGAGATGACGCCGATCTACGGCCTGACCGAAGGCGGGCTCAAGAAGACCGGCAAGGACGTGCGCGTGCTGCCGCGCACCGTCATCTACGACCCCGAACTGACGCGCACGCTGCCCGTGGGCCTGAGCGTGACCAGCGGCATCAACGCGATCGCGCACGCGGCCGAAGGACTCTATGCACAGGACAGCAATCCGGTCATGGACCTGATGGCGCGCGAAGGCATCGCCGCGATCGCGCGCGCCCTGCCGGCGATCCGCAGGCAGCCCGACGCCATCGAGGCGCGGGCCGATGCGCTCTACGGCGCCTGGCTCTGCGGCAGCGTGCTCGGCGGCGTCGGGATGGCGCTGCATCACAAGCTCTGCCACACGCTGGGCGGCAGCTTCAGCCTGCCGCATGCCGAGGTGCACGCGGTGCTGCTGCCGCATGCCGTCGCCTTCAACGCGCAGGCCGCGCCGCGCGCGATGACGGACATCGCGCAGGCGCTGGGCAGCGCCACGGCGCCCGAGGGGCTGCAGGCGCTGGCCCGCGACAACGGGGCGCCGCACGCCCTGAAAGACATCGGCATGCGCGAGGCCGACCTCGACCACGCCGCCGATCTCGCGGTGGCCAACCCCTACTGGAATCCGCGCCCTTTCGGGCCGGCGGAGCGCGATTCGATCCGCGCGCTGCTGCAGCGCGCCTTCGACGGCGATGCGCCGCGCTGACGGACGGCGCCGGCACCGGCTTGTGCAACGAAGAGAAGACCAGAGAAGGAGACCACCATGACCCTCAATCGCAGACAGTTCACCCAGGCCGCGGCCGCGCTGGCCGCCGGCGGCGCCGCGCCGCTGGTGTTCGCGGCCGACACGCTGAAGATCGGCTACGTGTCGCCGCAGACCGGACCGCTGGCGCCCTTCGGCGAAGCCGACAAGTGGGTCATCGACCAGATGAAGACCGCCTTCAAGGACGGCATCGGCGTGGGCGGAAAGAAGTTCGCGGTGCAGATCGTGCTGAAGGACAGCCAGTCGAATCCGAACCGCGCGGGCGAGGTCGCCAACGACCTGATCCTCAAGGAGAAGGTCGCGCTGGTCCTGACCGCGGGCACGCCCGAGACGGCCAACCCGGTCAGCGATGCTTGCGAGCTCAACGAAGTGCCCTGCATCTCCAGCGTGGTGCCGTGGCAGCCCTGGTTCTTCGGCCGCAAGGGCGATCCGGCCAAGGGCTTCGCCTGGACCTACCACCTGTTCTGGGGACTGGAGGACGTCATCGCCAACTTCACGAGCGGCTGGAAGACCATCCCGACCAACAAGAAGGTCGGCGGCCTGTTCCCCAACGACGGCGACGGCAACGCCTGGGGCGACAAGGAACTCGGCTTTCCGAAGCCGCTCGCGCAGATGGGCTTCACGCTGGTCGATCCGGGCCGCTTCCAGAACGGCACGCAGGACTTCAGCGCCCAGATCGCGGCCTTCAAGAAAGACGGCGTGGAGATCGTCACCGGTGTCGTGATTCCGCCCGACGCCAAGACCTTCCTGACGCAGGCGCGCCAGCAGGGCTTCCGGCCGAAGATCATCACGCTCGGCAAGGCGCTGCTGTTCCCGGGCGCGATCGATGCGCTCGGCGATCTCGGCGACGGCCTGTCGACCGAGGTGTGGTGGAGCCCGTCGCATCCCTTCACTTCGAGCCTCACGAAGCAGAGCGCCAAGGCGCTGGCCGAGGCCTACGAGACCGGGGCGAAGAAGCAGTGGACGCAGCCGATCGGCTTCGCGCACGCCCTGTTCGAGGTGGCGGCGGATGCGCTCGCGCGCGCCAGATCGCAGAAAGCTGCCGACGTCCGCGACGCGGTGGCCGCGACCTCCCTGGCGACGGTGGTCGGGCCGGTCAAGTGGGGCGGGCAGGGCCCGTTCAGGAATGTCAGCAAGACCCCGCTGGTGCTGGGCCAGTGGGGCAAGGGCAGCCGCTACAGGCACGAGCTGACGATCGTCAACAACGAGGCGGCGCCGAACATCCCGGTCGGCGGAGCGCTGCGCCCGATGCCCGGCTGACCGCCATGGCGCTGCTTGCACTCCACGCCGTCAGCAAGGCCTACGGCGCGCTCAAGGTCACCGACGACATCACGCTGGCGGTGACCGAGGGCGAGACGCTGGGCATCCTGGGGCCGAACGGCGCGGGCAAGACCACGCTGTTCAACCTGATCTCGGGCGACGTGCGCGTGGATGCGGGCCGGGTCGAGTACGACGGGCGCGACGTGACCGGACTCAAGCCGCACCAGCGCTGCCACGCGGGCATCGGCCGCAGCTATCAGGTGCCGCAGCCCTTCGGCAACATGAGCGTGTTCGAGAACCTCGTCACCGCCGCCTGCTTCGGGGCCCGGCAGCGCGAGCAGGAGGCCTGGCAGACGGCGCACGAGGTGCTGGCCCAGACCGGGCTGATGGCGCGCGCCAACCAGCCGGCCGGGGCGCTCACGCTGCTCGACCGCAAGCGGCTGGAACTGGCGCGCGCGCTGGCGACCCGGCCGAAGCTGTTGCTGCTCGACGAGATCGCCGGCGGCCTGACCGAGCCCGAGGCGCGGCAACTGGTCGAGGAACTGCAGCAGATCAAGGCGCGCGGCGTGACCATGATCTGGATCGAGCACGTGGTGCATGCGCTGCTGTCGCTGGCCGATCGGCTGCTGGTCATCAACTTCGGGCAGAAGCTGGCGGAAGGCGCACCGCGCGCGGTGATGAACGACCCCGAGGTCCGGCGGGTCTACATGGGGATCGAAGGATGACGGCATTGCTTTCGACGACCGGCCTGCAGGCTTTCTATGGCGATGCCCAGGCCCTGTTCGGCATCGACTTCGAACTGCACGCCGGCGAACTGCTGGCGGTCATCGGCGCCAACGGCGCCGGCAAGTCGACCTTCCTGAAATGCCTGGCCGGCCTGGTGCGGGCGCCGCGCGAGGCGGTCCACTTCAAGGGCCTGCCGATCGGCGGCCTGGCGCCCGGCGAGATCGTGCGGCGCGGCCTGGCCATGGTGCCCGAAGGCCGGCGGCTGTTCGCCAGCCTCAGTGTCGAGGAGAACCTGCTGATGGGCGCGGCGAGCGGCCGCAGCGGCCCCTGGAACCTGAAGCGGCTTTACGAGATGTTCCCGGTCCTGGCCCACAAGCGCGCCGAGCCCGGCACCTCGCTGTCGGGCGGCCAGCAGCAGATGGTGGCGCTGGGCCGGGCGCTGATGAGCAATCCCGAACTGCTGCTGTGCGATGAACTGTCGCTCGGCCTGGCGCCGATCGTGATCCGCGAGATCTACGCCGCGATGCCGCGCATCACGGCCGAGGGCATGACGGTGGTGATCGTCGAGCAGGACGTCGGCATGGCGCAGCAGGTGTCGCAGCGCGTCTACTGCCTGCAAGAGGGGCGCGTATCGCTCAGCGGGCGCTCCAGCGAGCTCACGCGCGAGCAGATCTCGCAAGCCTACTTCGGTCTCCAGGCGCATGCGGAGGCGGCCGCGCCATGATCGAGACCTTCATCCAGGGCCTGCTGCTCGGCGGCCTCTACACGCTGTTCGCGCTCGGCCTGTCGCTGATGTTCGGCGTCATGCGCCTGACCAATGTCGCGCAGGGCGACTTCATCATCCTGGCCGCGTTCGCCGCCATCGCCGGCGTCTCGCTGACCGGCAGCGCGCCGCTGTGGGTGGTGCTGGCGGTGCTGCCGGTCGCCTTCTGCGCCGGCTACCTGCTGCAGCGCCACGTGCTCAACCGCACGCTGGGCAAGGACCCGCTGCCCTCGCTGGTCGTCACCTTCGGCCTTTCGATCGTGATCCAGAACCTGCTGCTGGAGCTGTTCTCGGCCGATCCGCGCTCGATCGAGGTCGGTCCGCTGGCCACCGAGTCGGTGCGGATCGGCGATTCGCTGGCGCTCGGCCTGCTGCCGCTGCTGATCCTCGGGGTGGCGCTGGCGGCCACCGCGGCGATGCAGTGGATGTTCGCGCGCACGCCGCTGGGCCGGACCTTCCGTGCGGTCTCCGACGATCGCGAGATCGCCGAACTGATGGGCCTGAAGGCCAACCAGGTCTATGCACTGGCCACCGGGATCGCCTTCGTGCTGATCGCGATCGCCGGCGCCCTGCAGGGCATGCGCACCACGGTCTCGCCTTCGGACGGGCCGCTGCTGCTGCTGTTCGCCTTCGAGGCCGTGATCATCGGCGGCATGGGCTCGTTCTGGGGCACGCTGGCCGGCGCCATGATCCTCGGGCTGGCGCAGCAGATCGGCTTCCGGCTCGATCCGGGCTGGGGCATCTGGTTCGGCCATCTGGTGTTCCTCGCGGTGCTGGTACTGCGGCCGCAGGGACTGTTTCCCAAGACCCGCGGCTGAGGCCGAACCCCATGGACCCGGACATGAACCCTCGGACCTTCGACGTCGTGCGCGGCACGGACGCCAGCCGCTCCCTGCTGTGGGTCGCCGCCGTGCTGGTGATCGGCGCCGCCACGCTGCCCCTGTGGGGCGAGTCGAGCTGGATGCGCGAGTTCGTCGAGATCGCCTGCTACTTCATCTTCGCGATGATGTGGAACCTGCTGGCGGGCTACGGCGGCATGGTGAGCATCGGGCAGCAGGCCTTCTTCGGCTTCGGCGGCTACGTGATGCTGATGCTCGGCAACTTCGCCGGCGTCAATCCCTTCGTCGCCATCCCGCTCGGTGCGCTGGCGGCCGCGCTGATCGCGGTGCCGGTGTCCTTCGTCGCCTTCCGGCTCGCGGGCGGCTACTTCGCCATCGGCACCTGGGTCATCGCCGAAGTGTTCCGGCTCAGCTTCGCCAACGTGTCGGCGGTGGGCGGCGGCTCGGGCACCACCCTGACCGCCCTGCGCGGCATCGAGCGCGCGACCCGCGAGAGCGTCACCTACTGGATGGCGCTGGCCTGCGTGGTGGCGGCGATCGCGCTGGTCTACCTGTTCCTGCGCAGCAAGCGCGGCCTGGCGCTGCTGGCGATCCGCGACAACGAGGTGGCGGCCGAGTCGCAGGGCATCCCGGTCGCCCGCATGAAGCTCGCGGTGTACGTGGTCGCTGCCTTCGGCGCCGGCCTGGCGGGCGCGCTGTATTTCGTCGGCAACCTGCGCATCAGCCCCGACGCTGCCTTCAGCGTCAACTGGACCGCCTTCGCGATCTTCATGGTCGTGATCGGCGGCATCGGCCGCATCGAGGGGCCGCTGGTCGGTGCGCTGATCTTCTGGGCGCTCAACAAGTTCCTGAGCGACTACGGCACCTGGTACCTGCTCGGGCTCGGCCTGCTCGCGATCGTCGTCACCATCTTCTTCAAGCAGGGCCTCTGGGGCTACGCGCAGCAGCACTGGGGCTGGTCGCTGTTCCCGACCCAGCGCCGCCTGGCGCTGCGCGATCCGGCGGCCTCCAAGCGTTCGATGCCGGTCGCCCGGGTCGCCGAAAAACTGGAGCTTCATCCCCATGCGAAACATCAATGAGAACACCATCACCGCCGCCGTGCTCGACCGCATGGCGGGCTGCGAAGACCCGCGGTTGAAGGAAGTGATGTCGGCGCTGGTGCGCCACCTGCACGACTTCGCGCGCGAGGTGAAGCTGACCGAGGCCGAATGGGCGGCCGGCATCGAG
Source organism: Variovorax saccharolyticus (assembly GCF_030316765.1). Taxonomy (GTDB): domain Bacteria; phylum Pseudomonadota; class Gammaproteobacteria; order Burkholderiales; family Burkholderiaceae_C; genus Variovorax; species Variovorax saccharolyticus. Next base: position 254,861 of record NZ_JASZYT010000010.1, on the reverse strand, counting down.
TTCCTGACCGCGACGGGCCAGAAGTGCGATGGCCAGCGGCAGGAGTTCATCCTGCTGTCGGACACGCTGGGCCTGTCGATGCTGACCGTGGCGATGAACCATTCGAAAAGCGCGCAGGCCACCGAGGCGACCGTCTTCGGGCCCTTCCACGTGCCCGGCGCGCCGCGGCTGCCGCTCGGCGGCGACATCTCGGGCGGCGCGGCGGGCGAGCCGCTGTTCGTCGACGCCACCGTTCGCGGGCGCGACGGTGAACCGGTCGCCGATGCCGAGGTCGATGTCTGGGAGGCCGACGCCGAAGGCTTCTACGATGTGCAGCGCCCGGCGCTCGACCGGCCGCAGGGCCGCGCCGTCCTGCGCACCGACGCCCGGGGCCGGCTGTGGTTCCGCGGCGTGATGCCGGTGGCCTATCCGATTCCCACCGACGGACCGGTGGGCGCGATGCTGCGGGCCACCAGGCGCCATCCATGGCGGCCTGCCCACGTGCATTTCATGATCCGGGCGCCGGGTTACCAGACGCTGATCACGCACGTGTTCCGCGCGGGCGACGAGTATCTGGACAGCGATGCGGTGTTCGGCGTGCGCAGCTCGCTCATCGGCAACTTCGCATCGCATGCCGCCGGAAGCGCGCCCGACGGCAGCTTGCAGCCGGGGCCTTTCCATACGCTGGGCTTCGACTTCGTGCTCGAGCCTGCCGAGTGATCAGCTTCGCAGCAGGATGGCGGCCAGCACGAAGCCGGCCATCCACAGCGTCTCGACCAGCAGCAGCGCGAAGGGCCGCCAGCCGGCGCGGGCCAGTTGCGCGAATGAAGTCTTCACGCCCAGCGCCGCGATGGAGATCACCAGGCAGGCACGGGAAATGTCGTTGAGGCCGTTCTGCACGGCCGCCGGCACGCCGCCCACGGAGTTGATGATCACCAGCGCCACGAAGACCCAGAGGAACCAGGGCACCAGGGCTTGCCTGGCACCGGCGCGGGCGCCTTCGCTGGCCGCGCGCTGCCGCTTGAACAGGCCCGACACCACCACCACCACCACGGCCAGCATGGAAACGCGGAACAGCTTGACGATGGTGGCGTAGTCCCCGGTTTCCTGGCCCAGCATGTAGCCGGCGCCCACGACCTGCGCCACATCGTGGATCGTTCCGCCCAGGAACAGGCCCGCGAGCTCGGGCGGCAGGTGCAGCAGCCTGGCGATCAGCGGATAGATCACCATGGCCAGGGTGGACAGCACGGTCACGGTCACCACGACCATCAGGGTGAAGCGCTCGCTCTCCTTGCTGCGCGGCAATACCGCCGAGATCGCCAGCGCGGCCGAGGCGCCGCAGATCGCGACCGCGCCGCCCGACATCACGCCCTGGGCGCGGTTCATGCCCAGGCGCGCTCCCAGCAGCACCCCGCACAGCAGCGTGCTCACGACGGCGACGATGACGATCGCCGCGGTGCTCCAGCCCAGGCCGGCGATCTGGCTGGCCGTGATCCGCGCACCGAGCAGCCCGACGCCGATGCGCAGCACGCTGCGGGCGCAGAACTCGATGCCGGGTCGGGTCTTGGCGTCCTCGCTGAGGTAGTGGAAGGCGACGCCGAAGAACAGCGCATACAGGAACTGGGGGCCTCCGTGCAAGGTGGACACCAGCGTGGCGGCCATCGCCAGCACGCACGCGAGGCCCATGCCGGGCAGCAGCCGCCCCAGGTGCTGCGGCAGGCCTGCGGGGCTGGTGGCGGTGTCGGCCGCGAGCGTGGGCGGCAGGAAATTGAACACGGGTACTTCTCTTCGGGACTCTGCGTGGAGGGCAAGTGCGCGGAATTCGGCGCCTTGAGGAAAGGTGATGGTAGGCAGAGGAGATAAAAGAAAAAAGCGGATAATTTCGATATCAATGATCGATAAATCAGATCAGCAATCCTTCCAGCGCCTGCGCCTCAACCTGCGCCAGGTCGAGGTCTTCCTGGCCACCGCGGGCAGCGGCAGCACGCGCGCGGCGGCCGACCGCATCGCGCGCTCGCAGTCCGCGGCCAGCACCTCGCTGGCCGAACTCGAGGCCGCGCTCGGGGTCGAGCTGTTCGACCGCATCGGCCGGCGTCTGCTGCTCAACGAGAACGGGCGCGCTCTGCTGCCCAAGGCCCAGGCCCTGGTCGAGCAGGCGGCCGAGGTGCAAGCGCTGTTCACCGACGAGCACGCCGCGCCGCTGCGGGTGGCCGCCAGCTTCACGATCGGCGAATACCTGCTGCCGAGCCTGGTGTCGCGGTGGACCCAGCGCCACCCCAAGAGCCGGATCCACCTTCGCATCGGCAACACCCGCGACGTCATCGACGCGGTCGCGGCCCTCGAAGTCGACATCGGCTTCGTCGAAGGTTCCCAGACCCATTCCGACCTGGTCGTGCGGCCCTGGCTGGATGACGAGATGGTGATACTCGCCGCGCCCGATCACCCGCTGGCGGATCGCTGCGCGACGACCCGCCAGCTCGCCGGCGCCACCTGGGTACTGCGCGAACACGGTTCCGGCACCCGCCAGTTCGCGGACGAGTGGCTGCTGAAGCACCTGGGGCAGGTCCGCGTCGGCTTCGAGCTCGGCAGCACCGAGGCGATCAAGCGGGTGGTGGCGGCCGGCGATGGCCTGGGCTGCCTGTCACGCCATGCCGTGCAGCAGAGCGTGGCGGACGGGCATCTGGTCGAGTTGCGGACACGCCTGCCCAAGGCCAGCCGCCAGCTCGCCATCGTCCTGCACCGCGAAAAGCGGCTGGGCCGTGCGAGCGCGGATTTCCTGGCCCATTGCAGCGCCGCCGAGCTGCACCCGGCAGGCTGATCAAGGCGCCTCGCGCGCGCGAGGCCGGCGCTCAGGCCTGGTGTTCGGAAGGGGTCGTCCTGGCCGCCAGGCCGGCATCGGCGCGTCCGACGAAGAACCGCAGTGCCAGCCGCTGGACGAAGCTGCCGTAGGGCGGATAGAAGAGATCGATCGGGAACAGGCGCTGGCGCTTGAACACGGTCTTCCCGTGCGACAGCTCGCGGAAGCCCTCCACGCCGTGGTAGGTGCCCATCCCCGAGTTGCCGATGCCGCCGAAGGGCGCGTCGTGGTTGACCACCTGCCAGCCCCAGTCGTTGATCGCGACGCCGCCCGAATGCGTGCGGCGCAGCAGCGCATCGCGCTCGCCGGCGTCATGGCTGAAGCAGTAGAGCGCCAGTGGCCGCGGCCGGGCGTTGATGAAAGCGATCGCCTCGTCCATCGTGTCGTAGGGCACGACCGGCAGGATCGGGCCGAAGAGCTCCTCGGACATCACGCGCATGTCGGGCGTGAGATCGGTCAGGATCTGCAGCGGCATCTGACGGCCCTCGCCGGTCGGCATCGGCGCGCAGCTCGCGACCGTGGCCCCCTTGGCGCGGGCATCGTCCAGCAGGCCGCGCAGGCGCTGGTATTGCCGCTCGTTGACGATGGCCGTGTAGTCGGCGTTGCCGACCGTCTTGCCGGCGTAGAACTTCTTGAAGCTGAGCCCGACGGCCTCGACGAACTCGGCGACATGCTCGCGCGGCACCAGCGCGTAGTCGGGCGACACGCAGATCTGGCCGCAGTTGGTCGACTTGCCGTGGGTGATGCGCCTGGCCGCGTCGGCGACCGGGTAGTTGCGGGTGACCAGCGCCGGCGACTTGCCGCCCAGCTCGAGCGTGACCGGCGTGAGGTTCTCCGCCGCCGTGCGCATGACGATGCGGCCGACGGCCGGCGAGCCGGTGAACACGATGTGGTCGAAGGGCAGCGACGTGAAGGCATTGGGGTCGAGCAGTTCCTCGCCGACCACCGCCACCAGGTCTTCGGCGAACACCTCGGCCAGCATGCGCTTGAGCACCGCGTTGGTGGCCGGCGTCACCTCCGGCATCTTCACCATCACGCGGTTGCCGGCGGCCAGCGCCGCCACCAGCGGCCCGAGCGCCAGGTAGACCGGGAAGTTCCAGGGCACGATCACGCCGACCACGCCCTTGGGCTGGTATTCGACCCGGATGCTGTTGCTGATGAACAGCAGCTCGGTCGAGCGCCGGCTCGGCTTCATCCAGCGCCGGACATGCCTGATCGCGTGGTCGAGCTCGAGCATCGATCCCAGGAGGTCGAGCATCTTCGATTCCGCTTCCGACCGGTAGCCGAAATCGTGGCTCATGGCCTCGGCAAGAAGGTCCTGATAGCGCGACACCTGCTTCTTGAGCGACCTCAGCCGTTCGCGCCGCTGGTCGGCGTCGGGCCAGGGCGCCGCGGCGAAGGCAGCCTGCTGGGCGGCGAAGAGCTGGGCGACGCGTTGCTGCGCGCGGTCGACGGGTTCTGCGCGCGGCGCGTCCAGGGTGTGGGTCATGAGGTCTCCATGGGACTGGGGGTGCCAGGCGGCAGCCCGTGCTTGGAGCTTGAATGTAGACGTCCGGGCGGTCGGCGCCTAGGTTGCCCGCCGCCAGAATCGGGTGAAAATCTGCCAACACTTCAAGCTGACCCCGTGCCCCGCAAGCCCACCGGCCGCCCGTCCCCCGCGATGTCGTCCCTGCTGTTTCGCCACGGCAGCGGCGACATGGAGACGCCGAGCGAGAGCACGCTGGGCCTGCCGGCGCTGGTGGAGACCCTGGCCGGGCTCGGCGTCGACGCGGCGGCGGTGCTCGAGGGCACGGGGATCTCGCCGCTGGCGATCACGGACCACAACGCGCGACTCTCGCAGCGCCAGAAGTTCGCGCTCTTCGACAACGTGGAGCGCCTGTCGCCGGACCCGGCGATCGGCCTCCTGGCCGGGCAGCGGCAGCGGATCCCCGACTTCGGTGTCTTCGGCTATGTGCTGCTGAGCAGCGCGACCCTGGGCGAGGCGGTGAACTTCGGCATCCAGCACGTGCGGCTGGCCGGGCCGGTGCTCGAGAAGAGCTTCCGCATCGAGGGCGAGGTGGCGATCTTCGAGGGCCGCGACGTGCTGGACCTCGGGCGCCTGCTCCCCCTGGCGACCGAGTTCTGGTTCAGCTCGATCGTGACCCTGATGGGGCGCATCCTCGAGCGGCCGTTCCAGCCGCGGCGCATGCTCCTGCCCTACCCCGCGCCGGCCTGTGCCGCCCGCTACCCCGAGATCCTGAATTGCCCGGTGAGTTTCGCGGCCGATGCCATGCAGATGCAGTTCGATGCCGCCCTGCTGGCGCTCCCGCTGCCCAACGCCAACCCGATCACGGCCAGCCTCTCGGCCGACTTCTGCGGCCGCATGCTCGAGGCCATCGGCGGCGAGAACCTGCTGGTCAAGTCTATCAAGGAAGCCTGCCTCAACAGCGCCGGCGCCGTGCCCCGGGCCGAAGACATGGCCGCGCGGCTGCACGTGTCGACCCGGACGCTGCATCGCCGCCTGGCCGATGCCGGCACCAGCTACCAGGACATCATCGACGGCGTGCGCAAGCGCCTGGCCGTCGAGCTGCTGGAGCGAACGGAGCTGTCGGTGGACAAGATCGCCGAGCGCAGCGGCTTCGCCGATACCTCGAACTTTCGCAAGGCCTTCAGGAAGTGGACCGGCCAGACCCCGGCCTTCTTCAGGGAGCGTCGAGGCTGAGGCGGGGCACGTACCTGCCCGCAGCTGCCGAAGGCGCTACTTGGCGGCCGGCATGCCGGGCGTGTTGGGCGGCGCGGGGTACTGGCCCGGCGCCGTGCCGGGGTTGCCGGCCTCACGGGCGTTGGCGCGGGCCTGGCCGGCGGCGGCCGCCTTGCCCGAACCGATGTTGTCGTTCAGGGGCGAGTTGACCTCGTCGCCGCCGATCTTCCTGACCTCGCCCTGCGGCCGCGCGTTGGCCTTGTCCTGGGCGCGCTCCTGGGGCTTGGAGTTGGTGATGACCTGCTCCTGCGACGAGGTTCCCGGCGGGTTCTGGGCGTAGGCGCCTGCCGCGGCCAGGCCGGTGATCAGGATGGCGAGAAACTTGCTCATGGCGAGCTCCTTGTTGGGCTGTGGACCGATCGAGCCATTGTGTGAGTGCCCACGCCACAAGACCATCCCGGCGGCCACGTACAGCCACGTACGTGAGCGCCGAAGGCGCAGCCGCAGCGATGCCGCGAGCCTGCCGGCCAGGGCCAGGGCCCGGATCAGTGCCAGGCAGCGCGCCATTGCGTGTCGATCGCGATCCAGGCGGCAGCCTCCGGCTGGGCTTCGCCGGGGTTCCATCCCAGGATCCGCAGCTCGGGCGAAGCTCCGGCGGCGACGGCGGGCAGCGCAGCCGCCGGCGGCGCTGCGGCCCCGGCGGCGGCGAGCGTGCCGAAGGCGGCGAATGCGCCCACGGCGGGCGCCGCGCCGCTGCCGAGTACGAAAGTCCTGCGGTCAATCGGCATGGTCTTCCTCCGTGCGCGGCGACAGGGCGGCCAGCGGCGATTGCCGGAAGGCGGGCGTCGATCCCCAGCGCCGGCGGGCCGCCGCGAGGATACCTGCCGCCTCCTGGGTCTCGCCGGCCCGGGTCGCCGCCTCGTGGGCCGACTCGAAGGCCCGCAGCGTCGGGCGGTTCGCGAGGTCGATGCGGGTCAGCTCGAAGGCCCGGCGCGCATCGCCGCCGCTGCCGGCATAGAACTCCGCCGCGTGGTCGGCGAAGGCGAGCGGATGCCGCGCCAGCAAGGCCTCGAAGCCGAGGCGCGCGGCTTCGGACAGTGCCCGCGCCTCGGCCGGCCGACCCTGCACGATGGCCACGTCGGACAGCCGCCAGCTCACTTCCGGGTCGCCGCTGGCGAGCGCCGGAAGCAGCAGCGCGCGGGCCTGGCCGGCGCGGCCTTCGGCGCTCCGGATCTCGGCCAGATGCACGCGCGCCTTGACGTACCCGGGCAGGTATTCGATGGCCTTGGCATACCAGCGGGCCGCGCGCGCGGACTGCGGCTGCGGCGCCCGTTCGCCCCACAGCACACCGAGCAGGAAGCAGACCCAGGCCACGGCGAAGGGCGAGACATCGCGGTAGGCGCCCAGGGCGCGGCAGTAGGCGCGATCCGCTTCGTCGACCTCGCCCAGGTCGTCGAGCAGGGAACCCAGGGGCACCCAATCCTCGAGCCGCCCCGACGCCGCGGCGACGCGCCGCCGCCGCTCCAGCAGGGCCTCGGGCGAGACGCCGCAAGCCTGGTCGATGCTCATCGCGAGCCGCTCGATGGCGGGCGCGGGCCCGCCGCGCTGCGTGGCCCGCGCGAGGCATTGCCGCGCGTGGGCGAAGCGGTGGACCGATGCCGCGACCTGGGCCTCGATGAGCGCCGTGCGTGCGCTCTCCGGGTCGCGCCGGAGCAGGTGTGAAGCCAGCTGCTCCAGCCGCTCGCAGGCGTCGAGATCGCCCAGAAATTGCGCGGCGAGCTGTTCCTGCTCGACCAGGCCCTCGGCGATGCCCGTGCGCAGCGGCGCCTGCCAGAAGCGGTTCCAGGACTGCGCGAGGGTGCTTCGCAGGTTGATGGCGGCGATGGCGCCGTCGGTGGCCTGCACCGGTCCGGTCGGGAGTTCGGGGTCGGCGCTCATCTGGGAACGCCGAAGCGCGGCTTCAGGCTGTCGAGGCCGGACTTCAGCAAGGTCGAGCTGATGGTCTTCACGATGATGTCGGGCTGCCCGCCCGGCATGTATTGCACGCGCCATTCGACCGAACTGCCGCTGCCCTTGGGCTTGACGTCCAGCATGCCGGTGTAGTCCGTGGCCGGAATGCCCGCGATCGAGGTGTAGCGGTAGCTGCGCTGCCTGTCGTCCATGGCGTCGAGCCGCTCGATGATCTGCTTGCCGTCGATGGTCTCGATGGTGCGCAGCTGGCCGACCCCGGTGCCGGTCAGCTTCACGCTCGCGATCAACGGATGCCAGTCGCCGCCGAAGCCGCCGATGAGGGCCCAGACCTGCTCGGGCGGCGCCGCGAGATCGACCGAGAAGGCCAGGTTCTGCAGTTCCGCGTTCGGCGCGGCCAGGTAGGGGAAGGCCGAGGTGCCCGGCTTGGTCGCACCGGTCGAGCCACCCTGCAGGAACTCCCGGTCGTGGTTCACCATCCAGGTGAGCAGGATGTCGATGACGTCGGCGTTCACCGTGCGGCCGCCGCCGGTCTGGTGCGGCCGGCCCGCGAGCATGCTCTTCTCGATCTCGAGGTGGCTGGTGTCGGTGGTGGGCTTCGCGACATCGATGACCATGAAGTCGTCGAGGAACATGCTGGCGTTGGCGGCCAGCGCAGCGGGGCTCCAGTCGGCCTTGCCGTCGCGCAGGTCCCAGTTCTTCAGGCTGTCGACCATGCGCTTGCGGAACAGGGGCATGAACTCCTCGGAGATCGCGAAGGGCGTCTGCTGGTTCCAGAGGTCGCGCAGGTCATCGGTGCCGGCCAAGCCGTTGTTGTTGAGCCGCATGTTGGTCTGCTCGGGACGGCCGACCCAGTCGATGCGCGGCGGGTCGTGGCCGATGAAGCCGCCGGGCTTCGGTATCGGGATGGTCTCGGCGATCACGCCGAACAGCGAGCCCTTGGCCGGTTCGAGCACGCGGCCGGTGTCGAACTCGATCAGGAAGCTCAGCACGTTGTCGTGCTGCAGCAGGTTCGGAAACTTCTTCATCTCGCCCACGATCCAGGCCAGGTAGAAGGGGTCGGAGCGCAGGCCCGCGAACACGCGGTACGTGCCGTCGGCCGAGCTGGCTCCTTTCTCGTCGTCGACCACGAAGCGGATCGTCTGGCCGCCCGGCAGGGTGCAGGTGCCGCGCTGCACCGGCCTCTTGCCCGCCGCGGCGCGCTCCAGCACATCGAAGCGGAAGCTGAAGCGAAGCTCCGGATCGCCCGGCCTGAACCGGGTCTGTTCGCCCGTGCCGGCGATCGCGAGCCGCCGCACGACGATGGCATGGTCGATCGCGTTCGAGAACATCGCCTGCGTGCCGGCGGAAGGAAACACATTCGCCGCCAGCACGGTGCGGCCGGCATCCGCCGGGCTGGCGAAGGCGAACAGGTCGGTCAGGTCGGCGGCGGGATCGCCGATCTGGCGCGGTCCATCTACATGGTCGGACATGGCGGGTCGCTCACTTGCGAGACCACTTGCTGGTGCCCGTGACCGCGTTCGGCGGGCCGCCGAAGGGCGTGACGCGGCCCGCTTCCTCGGGGATCGACTTCAGGTATTCGACCAGCGCCCAGCGCTGCGTCTCGGTCAGCAAGGGGCCGATGACGCCGTTGCCGCGCGGGCTGTTCTCGAACGAATGGCCGGCGTTCGAGTTGCCTCGCAGCGAGGTGTCGAGCAGGAAGCTGCCGCTCTTGCCGCTGGTGTCCAGGCCCACCTTGACCGGATCGAACTCGCGCCCGACGTAGAACTTCCTGGTCCGCTCCCTGGCCGGAACCAGCATCTCGTAGAGATTCGGCACCGAGCCGTTGTGCAGGAAGGGCGGCGTGGCCCAGACGCCGTCGCGCGGCGCGGCCTTGTAGGCATCCTCCGTCTGCCGGGCCGGCGGCAGCTCGCGGTATCCGTGCAGGTTGATGGTCTGCTGTTCGTCGAGCTTCAGCTCGGACAGTGCCTTGTCCAGGACCAGCTTCTGGGTGATAAGGTAGAGCGCGCCGGTCGGAATGACCTCCTTGTCCTTGAAGGGCTCCGGCAGGAAGGGCGCGAGGTTGCCGGTGATCGCATAGGGCCGCAGGTTGTCGAACTGGCCGGGGTCCGTGCCGACATACTTCTGCGGCACCACGCCGACCTCCAGGAAGCGCTTGCCGTACTTGTTCGGCGGCGTCCACGTGTAGGGCCAGGCGTTGTGGCAGCTGGCGCAGTGGGTGGCGAACAGCGCCTTGCCGGCGGCGGCCTTCTGGCGGTCGATCCGCCCGAAGATCTCTTCGGGCCACTTGGGCGGCGCGAGCCGCGTCAGCTGGTTCTCGATCTGCTGCAGGTTGAGCAACTGCGCATTCGACTCGAAGAGCCCTTCCGCCGGCGACTTCGAATGCAGGTTCATCGGCAGGTAGACGCCCATCGATTCGACGAGGTTGCGATTGATCGGGTCCTGCTGGGAGGCCCGCCACTGGGTCCAGGAACCGTGTGGCGCGTTCCACAGGAAGGGCGGCTTGGTGGGCGCGAGCGGGGTCGAGTTGTTCTGCGGGATGCGGGTCTCGATGGCCAGCAGGCGGTTGACGATGGCGGAGATGGCGTCGATGCGGGACGGCCCCCAGACGGTCGGCGTCGCCAGCGTGCGCGTGCGGTAGTCGCGGATCGGGCCGGCCTCGCGCTCGACGCGCTTGCCGAGCTCCGTCTTGGCTTCCGCGCTCATGGCGCCGAGCCGGACCGCCAGGCGATCGAACTTCTGCTTGTCGGCCAGCGTGGCCTGCATCGCATCGTCGAGGGCACCCACGTAGCCCATCATGTCGAAGGTGTTGGCGGCGCCGCCGTCGATGCGGATGCGCTTGCCCTGGTAGTTCAGCTGCGCGTTGTGGCAGGCGGCGCAGGTCAGGCCGACCTGCACGTCGTCCACGCTGCTGCCCTTTCTCCTGACGATGGTCTTGCTGAGTCCGATGGGCAGCGCGTCGGGGTTGTTCTGCGGATCAGCGGGCTGCGTGATCAGGCCGAAGCGATCGCTGTTGGCGTCGGAGCGGAACAGTTCCTGGCTGCCCGCCAGCTCGAGGTTGAGGAACAGGTCGTAGGACATCACGGCCGAGCCCTGCGAGACCTGGTAGTACCAGGCCCGTTCGGCGGCCGTCCAGCCCTGGTCGAGGAAGACCACGGGCCCCGCGCCCGCCGCCGGCTGCGCGGCGGGGTTCTGCATCAGTGCCATGCCGAGCAGGATCGCGCAAGGGAGTGCCTTCAAGGCGTGGGTCCGGGCCGCGAGCGGCCGCATGTAGCGCTGCATGGAAGCCTCCAGGACTGGAAAACGAGCCGTGGCTGTCGACGCTTGCGGGACATTCTCAAGGCGCGGTGCGCTGGCGCCTATCCCGGTGCCCACCTAGGTCACGTACGTGGTCCTGCGTGGCCGTCCGGATGGCGCCCGGCATCGCAATCATGAAAATCCGCAGGGCGGAGTGCGAGCGATCACTGCGATCAGGCCTGTGGTGCGGCGAGCGCCCCGACTACCCGGACGTGAAAGGAAAACCTGAAATGAAAGCAGCCCAGTACACAGTTCTCGCGCTGGCTTCGGCGCTGGCCTTCGGCGCGCCGGCCCTGGCGCAGCCGAGCACGCCTTCGAGCACTCCCAAGGTGCTGGATGTCCGCGACCTGCTGAAGGAAGTCTCGATCTCCGCGCTGGTGACAGCGATCGATCCGAAGAACCGCATCGTGACGCTCAAGGGGCCGGAGGGCAACGAATTCGCGGTCATGGTCGATGCGCGGGTCAAGAACCTGGCCCAGGTCAAGGTCGGCGACATGGTCGATGCCACCTACATCCAGTCGGTGGCGCTGGACTTCCAGACCGGCAACGGCATCCGCATGGCATCGTCGACGGCGGCCGTCGACCGCGCCCAGGTCGGTCAGCTGCCCGGCGGCGCTGCGATGAAGCAGACCACGATGGTGTCGAACATCTGGGCCATCGACCAGGCCAAGGGCACGGTGATGGTCCGGGGTCCCTTCGGTCACTTCACCGAGGTGAAGCTGAAGGACCCGGCCATGCTCAACGGCGTCAAGGTCGGCGACCAGATGAAGATGACCATCACGCAGGCCATCGCCACGTCGATCGTCAGGAAGTCCTAGCCGGCTGCCTGCGCGCGGCGGCCTATTCGGACGGAAGCTGGATGTTCAATCGCAGCAGCTCGGTGATCGAGTTGACGTTCAGCTTCTCGAGCAGCCGGCTGCGATGCTGCTCGACGGTGCGGTGGCTGATCGCGAGTTCCTTGGCGATGACCTTGCTCGGCAAGCCCTTGAGCGCCAGCGACATCACCTCGCGTTCGCGATCGGTCAGGGCCGCGACCCGCTTGGCCAGGCCCTGGTTCGCCTCGGCCGCCGGTGCCGCCCGGATGCCGGCGTCGCGCCGCAGGGCCTCGTCGATGGCGTCCAGCAGCTGTTGCTCGCGGTAGGGCTTCTGCACGAAGTCGACGGCGCCGTCCTTCACCGCCTTGACCGCCATCGTGATGTCGCCATGGCCGCTGATGAAGACGATCGGGATGCGCGCGCCCATCGCGGACAGGCGCTCCTGCAGTGCGAGGCCGCTCATGCGGGCCATGCGCACGTCGAGCACCAGGCAGCCCGGCCGCGACGGATCGAAGCGGTCGAGAAACTCCAGCGCCGAGCTGTGGACCTCGGTGGCGAGGCCGATCGAGTTCACCAGTTCGCGCACCGAGTCGCGATAGGCCTCGTCGTCGTCGATGATGAATACCGTGGGTTCGGTCATTGGCGTGCCCCTATTGGAGCCGTGGCAGCGTGAAGCTGAACCGGGCGCCGCCGCCGGGATTGTGCGAAGCCCAGAGCTTGCCGCCATGGGCCTCGATCAGCTTGCGGCAGATCGCAAGGCCCACGCCGAGGCCGCTCGACTTGGTCGAGTAGAAGGACTCGAAGACCCGCTCCAGGTCGCCCTCGGCGATGCCGACGCCGCGGTCGGCAACCTCGACCCGCACCTCGTCGCGCTCGCCGGCCCGGATCGCGATCGCGATCTCCCTCGCACCGCCCGGCGGCGCGAGTTCGATCGCCTCCATCGCATTGCGCAGCAGGTTCAGCACCACCTGCTGCACATGGATCTCGTCGACGACCACCTCGGGCAGCGGGCTTGCGGCCGGCAGCTCGATGCGGATGTCGCGCAGGTCGCAGTCCATCTTCACCATGCCGACGCATTCGCGCACCGCGTGCTCGATGCGGATCGGCTTCGGGTCGAGCTCGTGCCGCTGCGCCATGCTGCGCATGCGCGTCACCACGTCGCCGGCGCGCGTGGACTGGCCGATCACCTTGTCCAGCAGTTCGGCGACCCTTGGCATGTCGGGCGATGCCTCGGTGGCGCGGTGCCGCGCGGCGATCGCGTAGTTCTCGATCGCGCCGAGCGGCTGCGTGATCTCGTGGGCCAGCGCGACCGACATCTCCCCGGCCGTATGGACCCGCACCAGATGCGCCAGGCGCTCGCGCCAGTGCGCCGCCTCGACTTCCGCGGCGAGCCGGCGGCGCTCGGCAGACTCGCGCGCGTGCAGGCTGCCGAACACCTCGGCGAGCAGCTGGACGCCGGGCAGCAGGGAGTCGGGCCAGGCGTGTTCACGCTGCACCGTCGCGATCGAGAGCGCGCTGGCCGCTTCTCCCGCGACCGGCACCACGAGCAAGGAGCGGATGCCCAGTGCCTTCAGCGTGTCGCGGTCCAGGCGCGCTGCGGAAGGAAGCTCGTCGAGCGTGGCCAGCCTGACCACATGGCCGGCGGCCACGCGGCCGCTGAGCCAGGGCAGGTAGCCGGTTCCGCGCGTGCCCGGTGGCGCCGCGAAGCCTTCGGCATGCCAATGCTGGCCGGGGTCGTAGCGCGCGCCGCTGCCGATCCCCTGCCAGAGGGCGACCCGCTCGGCGCCCACGAATTCGCCGATCTCGCGCAACCCGCGCAAGATGGCTTCGCTCTGCTCGTGGGGCTTGGACATCACCAGCGAAGCCAGGATGCCGCTGGCCAGCCGCTCGAAGCCGATCGCCAGCTCGAGTTCCTCCTGGGCGCGCTTGCGGGCCAGGGCGCTGCCGAAGATTTCCGCCAGCAGCCGCATCCGGCCGAGGAGTTCGTCGGGCCATTCGCGCTCGAATCGGACGGTGCCGAAGATGAGGGCGCCGTGAAGATGTCCCGCCACCATGATCGGCATCATGACCTGCGACTTCAGGCCGCTGCGGCGCCAGCTCTCCTTGTCGACGCCGGCTTCCGGCGGCAGGTCGTCGAGGCGCGAGAACGCGACCGGCCGGTTCGCGATCGCCATCGAAAGCGCCCACGGATGAGAGTCGCGCGCGGGGAGGAACCGCTGCGCGGGCGCGACACCCTGGACCGCATAGGAGTGCGTGACCTCGGCGCTGCCGGTCAGCGTGACGCGCGTCAAGGTCGAGCGATCGATGTCCAGGGCTTTCACGATGCGTTCGAGGCTTTGCGCGATGGCGCGGTCGATGTCGTGAACCGGCACGGCGATGAAAGTGGCCGACAGGTCGGACAGCAGGCGCTCGAAGCGCAGCAGGTCCTGCAGGTTGCGGGGCGCCGGCCGCGCGGAAGATGACAGGGCCAGGGCGGTCATGGCGGTGACGGTCGGCAGTTGGCACGACCTCGCCCCCGCCTCGCGCAGCGAGAGCTGTGAACCGGCGTCGGCAGTGCCCAGGGGCTATCCCGCAAGGTCATGCACCGCGTTCGTTGCGTGGTTGAACATTCCTCCGTCCCACCGCTGCCACGGGTCCATCGCGGCGGGACTCTCCTTATTCGTCGGCGTCAGGAATCGCGGCGGCCATCATCGCCACATCGCGGGGTGGCCGTCAATCCGGCTTTCGGGATAGGCGACTGCCGCCGCCGGGCACCTTTGCGAGCGTGACGCGCTCCCGCTGAGCGCGCAGGGCGGCGCCACGTACGTGGCGCTGCGTAGCCGCCGGGATTGCCGCCGGTCGCGGCGGCTTCGAGAATGTCCGGGTCATGGACCTCATCGTCGACGCCTTCGTCCGGACCTGGACCGACATCACGAGCGGCAGGCACGCGCCGCTGTCGTTCCGCTTCGTCGTCCAGCCGCTGATGGCGGCCTTCTTCGCCTTCCGGGCCGGCCGGCAGGACGCGCGCGAGGGGCGTCCGCTCTACTTCTGGGCCCTGGCGACCGATTCGACCCAGCGCACGACCCTGCTGAAGGAGGCTTGGCGGCACGTGGGCAAGGTGTTCCTGCTGGCGATCGTGATCGATGCGGCCTACCAGTTCATCGTGCAACGCTGGGTGTACCCGGGCGAGGCCATCATGGTGGCCGCCGTGCTGGCGGTGCTGCCCTATCTGGTGGTTCGAAGCCTGATCAACCACGTGCTGCGCTGGAAGTTCCGCAAGTGACGCCACGCCACGTACGTGCTCGTGCGTGGTCACCGGGATAGGCAGGCAGGCCGGGCGGTCATAGCATCCCCCGGCGCACGGTGCCCGCGTTTCACCGTACGCGGCAGCGGCGGGCCATCGCCGATCACTCACCGTGCGAGGAACTACCATGACGAGCAAGCCGAACATCCTGATTCTCTGGGGCGACGATGTCGGTTGGTGGAACATCAGCTACAACAGCCGTGGACAGATGGGCTATCGGACGCCGAACATCGATCGGGTCGCGAACGAGGGCGTCGCCTTCACCGACTACTACGCCCAGCAAAGCTGCACCGCCGGCCGGGCGGCGTTCATCACGGGCCAGAACCCGATCCGCACCGGCCTGACCAAGGTCGGGATGCCCGGCGCCTCGGTCGGGCTGCATGCCGAAGACCCGACCATCGCCGAGCTCCTGAAGCCGCACGGCTATGCGACCGGACAGTTCGGCAAGAACCATCTGGGCGACAAGGACGAGTACCTGCCCACGGTGCATGGCTTCGACGAGTTCTTCGGCAACCTGTACCACCTCAATGCCGAAGAGGAACCCGAGGACCCCGACTATCCGAAGGACCCCGCCTTCAGGCAGCGCTTCGGACCGCGCGGCGTGCTGCGCTGCAAGTCGGACGGCAAGGGCGGGCAGACCATCGAGAACACGGGCCCGCTGACGAAGAAGCGGATGGAGACGATCGACGACGAGACGACGGAGGCGGCGCTGCAGTTCATCGACAAGTGCCACGCCGACCAGAAGCCCTTCTTCCTCTGGTACAACACGACCGCCATGCATTTCCGCACCCATTGCGCCGACAAGCACAAGGGCAAGAGCGGGCAGGGCGACTACAACGACGTGATGGTGGCGCACGACGAGCACATCGGCCAGATGCTCGACAAGCTCGACCAGCTCGGCATCGCCGACAACACGATCGTGATGTACTCGACCGACAACGGCCCGCACTACAACAGCTGGCCCGACGCCGGCATCACGCCCTTCCGGGCCGAGAAGAACACCAACTGGGAAGGCGGCTGGCGCGTGCCCTGCTTCGTGCGCTGGCCCGGCAAGTTCAAGGCCGGCACCGTGGTCAACGGCATCGTCTCGCACCAGGACTGGCTGCCGACGCTGCTCGCCGCGGTCGGTGAGACGGACGTCAAGGAGAAGCTCCTGAACGGCAGCAAGGTCGGCGAGAAGAGCTTCAAGGTGCACATCGACGGCTACAACATGCTGCCCTACCTGAGCGGCGAGACGCAGGCCAGCCCGAGGGAGACCTTCTTCTACATCAGCGACGACGGCGAGATCATGGCGATCCGCATGCACGACTGGAAGGTCGTGCTGATGGAGCAGCGCGCCAAGACGCTGCAGTGCTGGTTCGAGCCTTTCGTCAAGTACCGGGCGCCCAAGATGTTCAACCTGCGGCGCGATCCCTTCGAGCGGGCCGACGAGAACTCCAACACCTACTGGGACTGGGTGATCTCGCATGCCTACATCGTCTATGCGATGCAGGGGACGGTGTCGCAGCAGATCGATGCTTTCGTGAAGTTCCCGCCGCGTCAGAAGCCCGCCGCCTTCAACCTGGACGAAGTGCTGCGCAAGCTCCAGGAGTCGAGTTCCGCGGCTCATTGAGCGTGGCAGCGCCCCCGGGGCAGCCTCCCGGGGGCGATGACGGGCCGGACCTGGCCTTCGGGAGCGGACCTTGACCACCACGACCATCAAGCTGACCGTCAATGGCGAGGCCACGGAGCTTCGGACCGAGGATCCGGCGATGCCGCTGCTCTATGCGCTGCGCAACCAGCTGGGCCTGCACGGCCTGCACTTCGGCTGCGGGCTGGCGCAGTGCGGCGCCTGCACCGTGCACTACGACGGCGAGGCGCTGCGCAGCTGCGTGATGCCGGTCTCGGCCGTGGCGGGGGCCCGGATCGTGACGCTGGAAGGGCTCGGCACGGCCGCGAAGCCGCATCCGCTGCAGCAGGCCTTCATCGCGGAACAGGCCGCGCAATGCGGCTATTGCATCAACGGGATGATCATGCAGGCGGCCGCCTTCCTGGCGAGCAACAAGCGTCCGACCGAAGCCCAGGTGAGACAGGCGCTGGCGGCCAACCTGTGCAAGTGCGGCACCCATGTGCGCATCCTGCGCGCCGTGATGCGGGCCGCGCAGCAGATGGCCTGAGGGCTGCGATGTCCCGCCACCCCCAGCTCTCCCGTCGCGCCATCCTGCAAGGCAGCGGTGCGCTCGTGGTGGGCTTCGCCCTCGGGCCGCCGCCGGAGATCGCGTTCGCGCAAGCGGCGGGCAGGCCCGCTGCGGCCAGGAGCGTCGATCCGGCAGAGGTCGGCGGCTTCCTCGCGATCGACAGCCAGGGAAGCGTCACGCTGTACAGCGGCAAGGTGGAGCTCGGCACCGGCGTGCTCACGGCGCTCACCCAGATCGTCGCCGAGGAACTCGATGTGCCGCTGGAGCGTGTCGCCACGATCCAGGGCGACACGCTGCTCACGCCCGACCAGCATCCGACGGACTCGAGCCTGTCGATCCAGGCCGGCGGCATGCAGATCCGCCGGGCGGCGGCGACGGCGCGCGAGGCCCTGCTGGACCAGGCTGCCGCCCGCCTGGGCGTGGCCAGGGACCAGCTGGCGGTGCAGGCGGGCACCGTGGCGCCGCGGGCGGGCGGCCCGGGCGTCACGTACGCGGCGCTGCTGCAGGGCCGCAGCCTGACGATGAAGCTCGATCCGGCGGTGCGCACCAAGGATCCTAAGGACTACCGGATCGTCGGCAAGCCGGTCCGACGCCTCGATATTCCGGCCAAGATCTTCGGCAGCTTCGAGTTCGTGCACGACGTGCGGGTGCCGGACATGGTGCATGCGCGCGTCGTGCATCCGGCGGCCTTCGGCGCCAGGCTCGAGTCATGGGACGACACGCTCTGCCGCGACATCCCGGGCTATTTGCGCGCCGTGCGCCAGGGCGACTTCCTCGCCGTGCTGGCGAGCGACGAATGGGCCGCCATCCGTGCATCGCGCGCGCTGGTGGCGAAGTGGGGCGCCGCGGAGGGCCTGCCCGACGAGGCTCGCCTCGTGGCCTACATGCGCGGCGCGAAGGTCGATCGCGACGAGGTGCTGCAACGCACGGGCGGGCCGTCGACGCCGGTGGCCGGTGCCGGCCGGCAGTTGCGCGCGAGCTACGACTTCCCGCTGAATACCCATGGCTCGATCGGTCCGTCGTGCGCGGTCGCCGATTTCAAGGACGGCAGGCTCACGGTCTGGACCCCCTCGCAGGCGAGCCACATGCTGCGCGGGCAACTGGCCACCATGCTGCGCCTGCCCGAGGAGCGCGTGCGCTGCATCTACGTCGAGGGCGCGGGCTGCTATGGGCGCAACGGAGCGGACGACTGCTCCTCGGAGGCGGCGCTGATCGCGATGCAGGCCGGGCGTCCGGTGCGGCTGCAATGGATGCGGCACGACGAGCACGGCTGGGACCCGAAGGGGCCGCCGACCTTGCTGGACTACCGCGCGCGGATCGACCCCCAGGGACGGATCGCCGCCTGGGAGGCCGACATCTTCCTGCCCGAGCGGCCGATGAAGCGCTCGGGCGTCACCCTGCTGGGCGCCGTGCTCGCGGGCCTGCCGAAGGCCGGCCCGGACAGCCCCGGCACCCACAACCCCGGCCTGGGCATTCCCTACGACCTTCCCTCGAGCCAGCTTGCGGCGCACTGGCTGCACGACACGCCGCTTCCGGCCGCCTGGATCCGCGCGCCCGGGCGCATGCAGAACACCTTCGGCAACGAGAGCTTCATCGACGACATCGCGGCCGCGACCGGTACCGATCCGTTCGAGTACCGCGTGCGCCACCTGAGCGACAAGCGCGGCCTGGAACTGCTCGAGCGCCTGCGCCGCTTCGCCGGCTGGCAGCCCCGTGGCGCACGCGCGCGCGACACCGGCCCGCTGGCGCGCGGCCGTGGCGTCAGCTACGCGAAGTACGAGCTCGTTCGCACCTACGTCGGACTGGTCGCGGACGTGGCGGTCGACCGGCGCAGCGGGCGGATCCAGGTCGAGCGCGTGTTCGTCGTGCACGACTGCGGCCAGATCATCAACCCGGACGGCTTGCGCAATCAGCTCGAAGGCAACGTCGTCCAGACCGTGAGCCGCACCCTGGTGGAGCGGCTCGCCTTCGATCGCAGCGCGGTCACCAGCCTGGACTGGGCCAGCTACCCGATCCTGACCTTCACGGACGTGCCGGAGGTCGCCATCGACCTGATCGATCGCCCGGGCGAAGCGCCCTGGGGCGCCGGCGAGCCCACCACCTCGGCCGTGCCCTCGGCGATCGCCAATGCGGTGCTGGATGCCACCGGCGCGCACCTGCGCTCGGTGCCGTTCAGGCCGGCCACGGTGCTGGCCGCACTGGCCGCCACCCCGGCGAAGTAGCAGCCATGGACGCCGCCCCGAATCGCGACCCGCCGGACATGGGGCATGTGTCAGCCGCGACGCACGCGGAGAACGTCGCCTTCCACGGCAGTCCGCAAGAGCTGATGGAGATCGCTTGCGCGGGACCGCGCGGTGCGCTGGCGGTGGCCGGCCTGGCCGTGTTCGTCCTGCTGGCGCTGTGGATCGCGTTCTTCTTCTTCGTCTTCGCTCCGCGAGGGTCCCTTGGCTGAGTCGGTCGAGCTGGCGGCTGCGCGGGTCGTCGACCGGTTCGAGCGTCGATGGTCCTGGGTGGTGGCGGGCGTGATCGCCGTGGTGCTCGCGGTCATGGTCTATTCGGGCCTGCACTGGACCGCGATGTCGCCGGCCAGCGTCGAGACCATCGACGCGAGCCGGCTGCACCTGTCGGGCGAGTTCGTCGAGAGCAACCTAGGCACCGAGATCCGGCCCGACCGGACGGCTGTCGTGCGGCTGATCGCGCAGCAGTATTCGTTCGTGCCCTCGTGCATCGTGCTGCCCGCCGGGACGCCCGTGAAGATCCGGGTCACGAGCCCGGACGTCGTCCACGGCTTTCTGGTCACGGGAACCAACGTCAACACCATGGTGATACCCGGCTATGTGGCCGAGGTCCGCACGCGCTTCGACGCGGCGGCCGATCACCTGATGCCCTGCCACGAGTATTGCAGCGTGGGCCACGAGGGGATGTGGGCCCGCGTCAAGGTGCTGGAGCGGGCCGAGTTCGATCGCCTCCATGGCCAGCAGCCGAGGGCATCCTGTGCAGGGCAGTAGCCGCCTCGTGCTGGCCCACTTCTGGGTGGCGTTCACGGCCCTCGCCTTCGCGGTGCCACTGGGTGCGTGGCAGATGCTGGTGCGCAGCCCGCTGCACCGATGGGTCGACCCGGAGCGGTACTACGCGGCCGTCACCGCACATGGCACCACGCTGGCCTACGTGTTCCCGACCCTGATCGTGATGGGCTTCGGCTATGCGGTCTGCGCGGTTTCGCTGGGCCGGCCGATGCACGGCATGCGGCTCGCATGGACCTCGCTGGCCATGGTGTGCGCGGGCGCACTGATCGCACTCGCGACGGTCGCCGCGGGCAGGGCCACGGTGCTCTACACCTTCTACCCGCCGCTGCTCGCAAGCCCCTGGTACTACGGCGGCATCCTGCTGGCGGTCGCGGGCTCGTGGATCTGGGTCGGCCTGATGGTGTGGCACTTCAGGCGCTGGAAGCGCGACCACCCGGGGAGGCCGGTTCCGCTCGCGATGTTCGCCACCACGGCGGGTGCGCTGCTGTGGTCCTGGACCTCGCTGGGCGTGGGCTTGGAGATCGCCTTCCTGATCCTGCCCAACGCCTTCGGCTTGACCGATTCGATCGACGCGGGGCTGGCGCGGATGCTGTTCTCGTGGACCCTGCATGCCATCGTCTACTTCTGGCTGATGCCCGCCTACATCGCGTTCTACGTGCTCCTGCCGCAGTCCGCCGGAGGGCGGCTGTACAGCGACAAGATGGGCCGCATCGCCTTTCTGCAACTGCTGGTCTTCTCGATGCCGATCGGCATGCATCACCTGTTTGCCGACCCGCAGGTCGGCGCCGGCTTCAAGTTCCTGCACGCGGTCTTCACCGGGATGGTGGCGGTGCCGACCTTGCTCACGATCTTCACCATCTGCGCCTCGCTCGAGATCGCCGGGCGCCTGCGGGGCGGGCGCGGCATCTTCGGCTGGGTCGCGGCACTGCCCTGGGAGCGGCCCCTGGTCCTGGCCTCGGGGCTGTCGCTGCTCATGCTGGGCCTGGGCGGGGCGGGAGGGCTCATCAACATGAGCTATGCGCTCAATGCCACGGTGCACAACACGCAGTTCGTGACGGCGCATTTCCACCTGATCTACGGCGGCTCGGTCGTGATGATGTACTTCGCGATCGCCTACGAGCTGTGGCCGCGGATGACCGGGCGGGCGATCGCGCCGAAGCTCATGCACTGGCAGCTGTGGAGCTGGTTCATCGGCATGCTGGTCGTGACGCTACCCTGGCACGTGGTCGGCATGATGGGCCAGCCCCGCCGCATGGCCTACTACGACTTCAGCGATCCGGCGCTGGCGCCGCAGGCGCTCTGGGTCAGCATCTCGGCGGTCGGCGGGGCGATCCTGGTGTTCTCGACCCTGTTGCTGGTGCTCGGCCTGCTCGGCTCGCATCGCGGGCCGGTCAGTGTGCAGCCTCCGCTGCGCTTCTCGCTGGCGCTGCGCCCGCCCTCGCGGCTGCCGGCATCGCTGAACGGCTTCGGCGTCTGGATCGCGCTGGTGGCGGCGTTGACCGTGGTGAACTACGGCTTCCCGATCGCGCAGATCCTGACACTGCAGCGCAGCGGCGTGGCGACCTATCCGGTCGAGGCGCGATGAGCCGCAGCCGCACGCCTGCGGCCCGTGACCACCGCTTCGCGGTGTGGATCGGTACGACCGCTGCACTGCTGGTCGCGGCGGTCGCGGCGGGCTTCGTCTGGCTGCCGGCCAGGCAGGCGGAGGGCGCGGGCGGGCCGGCACTCTGGGATGTGATCTGCAGCGCCATCGGCCTTCCGGTCCGCCATCCGCAGGCGGCCGTCGAAGCCGGGGTGTCGGCCTCGAACGTGGCCTGGACCGCGGCCACGCGGCAGCTTCTGTCCGAGGGCAAGGCGGCCCGGGGCGCCGTGCTCGCAGCCGCCACATGCAACAACTGCCATGGCGCCAACGGCGTCGGCACCGACGCCATCTTTCCGAACCTTGCCGGGCAGAGCCAGGCGGCCATCTACAAGCAGCTGGAGGATTTCCGAAGCGGCAGGCGCGATGCCGCCGTGATGGGTGGGTACGTCTCGGGCCTGTCGCCGCAGGACGTGCGCGATCTGGCGGCGCACTACGCCTCGCTGCCCGATCCCTTCGCGGGCGCTGGCGGCGGGGCCGGCACATCGGCCGATGCGGTGGCGCGTCGGCTGGTGGAGGTCGGCGATCCCCTGCGCGGCATCGCGGCGTGTGCGGCCTGCCATGGACCGCTCGCATTCACGCCCGGAGCGCCCGGCCTGCGAGGCCAGCAGCGGGCCTATCTCGAAGTGCAACTGCAGGCGCTCGCCTCGGGCCGCCGGCACAACGACATCAGCGCCCAGATGCGCAGCGTGGCGCGCCAGTTGACTGGGCAGGAGATCAGCGCCCTCGCGGCCTACTACGCGAGCCCCGGCGTCAAGGGCGATCGATAGCCGGGACGGCGTCGCCGCTGCGCACGGCGGGCGCTGCGTGTCCGTCCACGTACGTGGATTGAGTAGCCGCCGGGATTGACCGTCGTGGGCGGACGGGCCGACGATTCGCTGATCGGTCGGGCCGGGACGCCCGCTCGAATTCAGGTTCCCGCAGGAGGCCATCATGCATGCGGCTTGGACGCTATGGGTTGCGGCGACGGTCCTTTGCGCATTGGCCGGCTGCGCTTCCGATCCCGCGCGCCTGCCCATCGGCTCGACGCGCACCCAGGCCCTGCAGCAACTGGGCAAGCCGACCGCCACCTATGCGCTGCCGGGCGGCGGCGAGCGCTTGCAATACTCGCGCGAGCCTGCGGGCTACCAGGTCGACAACGTCGATCTCGACGCCGCCGGCCGGGTGGTCGCGGTGCGCTCGATGCTGACCTATCCGCTCTACGACAACCCGATCCAGCTGAACAAGTGGACCGAGGCCGATGTGCTGCGCGCCTATGGCAAGCCGTATCAGGTCACTCGCGTGAGCTCCTTCGATGGCGCCGTGTGGAGCTGGCAGTACATCGACAACTACATGCCGCGCCTGTTCTATGTCTATTTCAATCCCACCGGCGTGGTGGTGCGCTACGACACCGGCGAAAACCCCCAGATCGAACTGGGGGGCAAGTAGGCGAGTCGTCTGCGCCACGTACGTGATGCCGGTGGCCGCCCGGATACACCCGGGCGGGCGCGCAGTTCAACATCGCTTCCCGTCAACAAATCTTCATTGGATGAACGACCATGAACCAACGATTCGATGCATTGAAATGCCTGGCCGCTGCAGCCTCGTTCGCAGTGGTCGCCGGCTGCGCGACCGACAGCGCGCTGAGCAACGACAACCTGGCCATCGCCGCCGGCTTCAAGGTCATCACGCCGTCGAAGCCGGACCAGCAGGCCTTGCTGGCCAAGCTTCCGAAGGACAAGGTCTCGCCCGTCAACTACCAGGGCACGACCTACTACGTGCTGCCCGATTCGATGAACAACCTCGCCTATGTCGGCGGCCTGCCCCAGTTCCAGGACTACCAGCGGCTGCGCGTGGCCAAGCAGCTCAGCAACAACAATCTGGAGGCGGCCCAGATGAACGAGATGAACGCCATGGACTGGGGCGGCTGGGGCGGCTGGGGCGGGCCCGCCTTCGTCGGCTTCCGTCGCTAGCGGCGCATCCACGTACGTGGTGCTGCGTGGCCGCCGGGATGGTCGCGCCGCCCGAATGGCAGCACCATGGAGGGCCATCCGGCCCCTTACTGCCTCGGGAGACGCCGAAGCCATGTCCACCACCGTCCACGTCGTCGGATTCAGCGAGGATGAGCGCGCATGGATCGAATCGGCGCTGGGACGAGTCGCCGATGCGCTCGTCTTCGTGGACGACGGCGAGGCCTTTCTCGCCCGGCCGCCCGCTGACGCGAGCCATTGCCTCATTGCCTCCGCCGATGTCGACGAGGCGGCGACGCTGCGGCTGGTGCGCGAACTGAGGCGCCGGGGCGTGGCACTGCCGGTGATCGTGCTGGGTCCGCACAGCGCCTTTCGCACGGCCGTGGACATCGCGCGCCTGGAGTCGACGGACTTCCTGGCGCGGCCGGTCAGCGTGCGCGAACTGCGTGCCGCGGTGCGTCGCGTGCACCCCGATCCGAAGTGAGCTGGCAGTTGCCACGTACGTGTTTGCCCGTGGAAGCCGGTCTGGATTTTGATCCGGCGGAGTTCCACAATGGCCTCGCCGACCGTGAACGCTTCGAAAGGGCCGGCGCTTCAACACACATCGAGGGCATCGCAATGAGAAAACTAGTCGCAGTGATGATGGCAGGACTCTTCGCCGCCGGCGCCTACGCGCAGAACCCGGCGGGCACCTCATCGCAGGAACAGGTGATCACCGACAGCAAGCCGCAGCAGCGGGCACAGAGCAGGGTCGATGCGCGGCCCCAGGGCAAGGTCAAGAAGCCGGGTGGCGATCAGGCGACATCGGCCCAGAGCGACGCCATCGGCACCGGCAGGGCGGCGGCGGCAGGGCAGGCGCGCGCCACGGCGCGCGAGGACCGCAATCCCAACAGGGCGCCGGCCAAGCAGGGCGGCACGCCGGACATGGCAGGGGCGAGGTAGCCGGCGAGGCCACGGACCCGGGCCGCCCGGCGCCACGCGTGGCATCGGGCGCGCTCAAAGCAGCCTGAGGATGATTCCCGCGAAGATGCCCAGGCCGGTGATGGACATGATCAGCGCCATGATGAGCGAGGGCTGCATCAGGTGAAGGCGCATGTCCCGCCGCAAGGACTTGAGCCGCACCCAGTACTCGATGGTGCCCATCACCATGGCCAGGGTGCCCAGGGCGGTCAGGAACAGACCCATGTTGCGCGGCGACTCGGTGGGCGCCGGCATTCCGGCCTGCTGCTGCATGGCTTCGAGCACCTTGTAGATGGTGAAGCCGAAGCTGATCATCGACAGCGCGGTCCTCACCCATGCCATCAGGGATCGATCGGCGGCCATCAGGGTGCGCTCGATGGCCAGGTCGGTGTTCAGCCGCGCCAGGTCGCTGGACGATGCCGGCGGCGGGGCTGAGGAAGTGGGTTCTGCTGGCATACGAATTCCATGCGTGTTCGCGTCGGTCCTTCGACGGCATTGTGCGGATGCCGCAGGCCGATTGCCAGCGCGATGTGCGCCTGGGTGACGGGCGCGTATCGGAGGCCGCCGGGTTTGCAGGGGGCTTCGGCTTCAGGGCCGTTGCGTGCCCTGGCGCTGCCGGTCCGACTGCTTGAGCTTCAGGTACTCGGCCTGGCTGAGATCGTTCAGCTGCCGCGGGTACTTTTCGGTCCCCGAGTACCAGAGCACCAGCCGCTTGTCGAAGGCGTCCGGCGCCTCCGTGTAGGCGTCCACCGCCAGGAAGTAGCGCATCGCGTTGCGCTCCACCAGGCCCAGCATGCCTCCCACCAGCCGGGGTTCGCCGGAGGGCTCCTTGCCGACGGCCGTGAAGCCCACCTTGCCGCGCCCGAAAGTGGCCAGGTAGCCCTTGGACGCCACCCGGGTCGCCGAACTCTGGTCGTAGGCGTAGCTGAAGTGGATGAACGACTTGCCGTTCTCCAACGGGATGCCTTCCAGCGCAATCCGATAGTTGCTCGTGCCGAACGGCCCTTTGCCGGAGTTCAACCGGGCTTCGAAGTAGTCGGGCGTGGCGCTGACGAGGCGGCCGCGAAAGCTCAACTCGAAGGCCTCTTCGACGGGGATGTCATATTTCCGCACCACGCTCAGGGTCAGGGTCTTCTGGCCCGCGTCGATGCGGCAGGCACGGTTGTTGAGGTGGAGCATCATCATCTCGCACCAGCTCTCCGGCTTGTCCAGCGCGGCGCTGACCTTGGCCAGCGGGCGGTCCAGCACGCCGTACACCTCGCCCTTGAGGCTTTGCTGCGTTTCGGCGGAAGTCAGGACCATCGGCCGCCCGAACGGGCTGCTGGCCAAGCTCGGCGCGAGCTTCTCGTAGGACGCACGCAGGGCCGCGGCGCCCGACTGCGCGGCGGCCGGCGGTGCCCATGCGAAGCAGGCCGTTGCAAGGGCCGCCATGAAGGCGGAAAAAAGTCGTCGCATGGACATGGCGAGCACTCCTGACGCATGGCGTGAACCGCGCCGGAAAGGCGCCGGACGCACACGCAGGATACTCAGAGCGGGCGGGCCGCGCGATTGCGGACGCGTTCCGGGTACCACTTGGTGAACTGGATGGCGCCGCCCAGCGCGGCCAGGGTGACCGCCACGCCGACCCAGAGGGGGACGTCCGGCAGGTACAGCATCAGGAGGTCGGCCAGCACCAGCACCGCGAAGGCCACGGCCCATCCCGCGGTGATGACATTGTTCACGTGCAGGAACTGCGGGCTGTTCCAGTGCTCCTGCGGCACCTGCTCGCGGGCGTAGGGCAGGGTGAAGGGCTCGCGGATGACCAGCGTGAGGATCACCAGCAGCATCAGGCCGGCATCGACCCAGAGACGCACCTGCAGGATCGGCCAGTCGGCCTTGGTGAGCCAGGTGAAGAGCGCCAGGCCGCCGAACAGCACGGCGGAGCCGATCTCGAGCGCCTTCACATGGCGGCCCGGCGTGAAGGCGTCGCGTGCGGTGAAGGCCAGCGAGATCAGGGCGGCGATGGTCAAGGCCGGCAGGGCGCCGAGCGTGCGTTGCAGCACGGCGTAGGCAATGAACGGTGCGAAGGCGAGCAGCATGCCCATGTAGGTTCTCCAGATAGGGGGTTCAGCGCGTGGCGCCGGGGAAGCCGGCCGGGAACCAGCCGCCATGGAAGCCCCCGGGCACGCGGTGCGGCAGCTCGGCGACGCAGACCGGGCCGCGGGCGACATGCTGGGCGTCGAAGACGACGAGGTCGCTGCGATCTTCGGCTGCGCGCCACGCCACGGCGAGCAGCCAGCCCTCGCCCTCCGGCGCGTCGGCGGAGCGCGGCACGAAGACGGCTTCGGAGACGCGGTCCTGGGGGTCGAAGAACCAGCTCTCGCGCGTCGCGGTCGCCAGGTCGATGTGCGTGAGGGCGCAGTACAGATGCATCTCGGTGCCCTCGCCGACGTGCGATGCGATCCAGCCGTGGCGATAGGGCCGGCCGGTGTAGCGCTCGTCGATGCGCGGGAACTCGCCGGGCGTCGGGTCGAGCAGGCGCTGGCTGAACTCAGGCGAGGGATTGCCTTCGGCAGCCGCCAGGTCGAAGGTCCAGCGCACCAGGCGTGCAGCCTCCTTGTCGTTGGCGGCAGGCGTCCCGTCGATGCGCGGAAACAGCGGCGGTGCGGCGAACTGCATGACGTCCACGTGCACGCAGCCATCGGCCTCGAAGGCGTTCATCACGTGGAACACATAGCAGGCGGGACCGCGCCACCACACCATGTCCTCGATGCGGCCGCCGCGCGGCAGCAGGCCGACACGGGTGCCGTATTCGGGCTCCCAGGCAAAGGGCGGCCGGCCGGTACGGGCGCGTTCCATGCTCCCGGTCAGGGGGCTGACCGGGAAGATCACGTGGCGTGCGCTGATCGCGAAGTCGTGGACCATGCTGGCGTACGGCGCCTCGAACTGTTCCAGGCGCTCGACCCTGCCGTCGGCGTCGATCACGCCGAAGCGCATGCCGGCCGACAGCGGCGCCGGCGTTCCGTAGCCGAAGAAGAGCATCTGGCCGGTCTGCGGATCGGTCTTGGGGTGGGCGGTGAAAGGGCCGCTCAGTCCGCCTTGCAGGTCGGTCGGGCCGCGGGTGCCCAGGGTCGCCAGGTCGATTTCCATCGGCAGGTGGGCCTCTTCCAGCGCCAGCAGGCGACTGGCGTGGGCCACGACGTTGGTGTTGGCGACGCCGTCGTCCTTGGCCCCGCCCTGTCCGAGCGAGTTCTGCAGCGGCTTGCCGGCCGCCCGCTCGGCCAGGTAGCGCTGGGTGCGGATCCAGCGGTTGCGGTAGTGCACCTGACCGTCGGCCAGGTAGAAGGCGTGCAGCATGCCGTCGCCCACGAACCAGTGCTCGGCGGGGTTGGGAAACACCGGGTTGGGCCCGTTGCGGACCAGGGCGCCGACCAGGCCGTCGGGCAGCTCGCCGCGCAGGGGCAGGGGGCCGAGGTCGGTCTCGAAATCGATCGGGCTGCGCGCAGTGGGCTTGGCCACCGAAGGCAGGGACTCAGGGGCTGGGTTCATCATGGCTCCGGGTCGATGGATTATCTTTCCAGTGGAAATATCTCCGACTCGGCCCTTCTCGTCAAGCGATTTTTACAGTGGTAAGATTTTCCTCATGCCCGTTGCCCAGAAGTCGCCGGCCCCCGCCGCGGCCAATAAGGCGGCCAAGTCCGCTCCATCCGCCAAGGCTTCCCGGAGCCGGAAGTCACCCGAACCCGTGCGCCCCTACCACCACGGGGCCCTGCCGGAAGCCTTGCTTGCCGCGGCCGAGAGCGTGCTCGTGCGCGACGGCCTGGCGGGCCTGGCGCTGCGCGCCATCGCCCGCGAAGCCGGCGTCTCGCATACCGCGCCCAAGCACCACTTCGGCGACACCACGGGCCTGCTGAGCCAGTTGGCGGCGGTCGGAATGCGCCGCCTGCGCGATGCGATGTCCCGGGCGCTGGAAGGGGGCGGCGACCGCTACCGGCGCAGCCGCAACATCGCGCATGCCTACGTCCACTTCGCCTACGACCACCCGGCGCTGTTCCGGCTGATGTTCAGCAACGATCGCATCGACATGCGCAACCCGGTGCTGGCGGAGGCGACCGCGGGGGCGATGCGCGTGCTGGCCGACATGCAGGTGGGCGAGGCCTCGGGCGAGACGGCGCCGCCGCGCCTGGTCGGCGCCGAGGCGCTGGAGGCGGCCGCCGACTGGGGCTATGTGCACGGCCTGGCCATGCTGCTGATCGACCGGCGCATGAACGGACTGATCCGCGCCATGCCCGAGTACGACACGCCCATCGAACTGGTGGACGCGGTGCTGCGCCGGGTCTACCTCGGCGTCGACGACGAGGCGGCCTGAATCGCGCAGCCGGGGGTTCTAGATCAGGCCCCGCAATCGACGCTGGGCGCGATCGAGCCCGACCACCAGGCGATTCTCGATGCTCTCCGCCTGCGTGATCCGCTCGTCGAGCCACGCCGCGTCGGTGCTTCCGACCTCGGACATCTTCTGCATCAGGACCACGACGAGGGCGTTCTGGTCCGTGATCAACCGATCCCAGAGGTCGATATCCGCCTGGGCGCCTTGTATTTCCACGTAGCTGGCCGTCATGGTTGTCTCCTGCGCGCGTGTCCGCGTAGCGTAGCTTCGATCTCCCGGGGCGACAACGGCGCCAGCCCTGGAACCCGGCAACGCGCAGGGCCACAATAGCTCCCGTCCTCAGGGTTTTCCCGCGCCGCGCATACCGCTCGCCGCATAGGTGCTATGGCCTCGAATATATGCATCGGGCGCCGCAAAGCACTAACTTCGACTTGGCCCGTTTTTTGATCGTCACGACATTGACCGACACCCCCCACGAGATGCGAATGACCCCGAGCACCCAACCGATCCGCTTCTTCCATCGCGGCCGCATCGTCGATGTGAGCGGCGTGCACCCGACCCGCTCCGTGCTCGACTGGCTGCGCGAGGACGCCCGCTGCACGGGCACCAAAGAGGGCTGCAACGAGGGCGATTGCGGTGCATGCACCGTGGTGATCGGCGAACTGGCCGAGGCCGGCGAAACCGGCGCCGTCGGCGGCCTGCGCCTGCAGACGGTCAATGCCTGCATCCAGTTCCTGCCGACCTTGCATGGGAAGGCCCTGTTCACGGTCGAGGACCTGAAGGCGCAGTGCGGCCACGGGCACGATCCGGCCCGCCACGAGAAGCATCCGGTGCAGCGCCTGCACCCGGTGCAGCAGGCGATGGTCGACTGCCATGGCTCGCAGTGCGGCTTCTGCACCCCCGGCTTCGTGATGTCGCTGTGGTCGACCTACGAACACCACCGCGAAGGCGGCACCCAGCCGACCCGCCAGCAACTGGCCGATGACCTTTCGGGCAACCTCTGCCGCTGCACCGGCTACCGGCCGATCCTCGATGCCGGCCAGCGCATGTTCGACCTGCCCGGCGTGCGCCTGGACACCGCCCCCGTCGTGCAGGCGCTCGCCGGCCTCAGGCACGACGCCACCTTCGACTACGCCGCGCCGCTGGGCCAGCGCATCGACCATTTCCATGCCCCGACCACGCTGGCCGAACTGGCCGCGCTGCGCGAGGCCAAGCCGGGCGCCCAGCTGCTCGCGGGCTCGACCGATGTCGGCCTGTGGGTCAACAAGCAGTTCCGCGATCTCGGCGACATCATCTCGGTCGGCGACGTCGCCGAGATGAAGGTGGTCGAGGAGCGTGCCGATTCGCTCTACATCGGCGCCGGCGCCTCGCTCGAGAACGCCTTCCGCGCGCTGGTCCGGCGCGTGCCCAGCCTGACCGATGTCTGGCTGCGCTTCGCCTCGCCGCCGATCCGCAACGCCGGCACCATGGGCGGCAACGTCGCCAACGGCTCGCCGATCGGCGATTCGCCGCCGGTGCTGATGGCGCTCGATGCCGAGATCGAGTTGCGCCGCGGCGAACGCGTGCGCCGCATGCCGCTGCCCGATTTCTACGTCGACTACATGAAGAACAGGCTCGAGCCGGGCGAGTTCGTGCAGGGCCTCGCGGTGCCGCTCGCCGCGCTCACGCGCCAGGTGCGGGCCTACAAGATCAGCAAGCGCTTCGACTGCGATATCTCGGCCCTGTGCGCCGGCTTCTCGATCGCGCTCGACGGCGAGGTGGTGAAAGAGATCCGCCTCGCCTTCGGCGGCATGGCCGCGACCGTCAAGCGCGCCGCCCAGGCCGAGGCCGCGCTGGCGGGCAAGCCCTGGACCCAGGCCAGCGTCAACGCCGCCAAGCTGGCGCTGGCGCAGGATTTCAAGCCGCTGACCGACATGCGCGCCAGCGCCGACTACCGGCTGCAGGTGGCGCAGAACCTGTTGCAGCGCCTGTGGCTCGAAACCCGCACCCAGGACCCGCTGCCGGTGGAAGCCACAAGCGTCTGGAGCGTGATGCCCCACGAAACGAGCGCGAGCGTCGAAGGAGCCTGAGATGAACAAACCCCTCGATCCCAGCCTGTTCCAGTCCGCCGAGGCCTTCGCCGACTACCTGACCAACACCGCCGCGCGCATCGACGCCAAGGCCGAGGCCCGGGCGCATGACGACGGCGCCCGCGTCGGCATCAGCCGGCCGCACGAATCGGCCGCCCTGCACGTGGCCGGCGAAGCCACCTACATCGACGACATCCCCGAGCTCGCGGGCACGCTGCACTGCGCCCTGGGCCTGTCGCCGGTGGCCAACGGGCGCCTCAAGGACATGAAGCTCGACGCCATCCGGGCGATGCCGGGCGTGGTCGCCGTGCTCACCGCGGCCGACATCCCGGGCAGCAACGACTGCGGCTCGATCATTCACGACGATCCGATCCTCTGCAGCGGCGACATCCGCTACCTGGGCCAGCCGGTGTTCGCGGTGGTCGCCCAGACCCGCGACGCCGCCCGCCGCGCCGCGGCCCGTGCCAGGGAGGCGCTCGACATCGAGGCCGAGCCGCCGGTGCTGACGCCTCAGGATGCGCATGCCAGGGGGCAGTACGTGGTGCCGCCGATGCACCTGGTGCGCAGCACGAACGATGGCGGCGCGCGGGCCGCGATCGCCAAGGCACCGCACCGCCTGAAGGCCGAGCTCGACGTCGGCGGCCAGGAGCAGTTCTACCTCGAAGGGCAGATCAGCTACGCGATCCCGAAGGAGGGCGGCGCGATGCACGTCTACTGCTCGACCCAGCATCCCAGCGAGATGCAGCACCTGGTGGCGCATGCGCTGCACCTGCAGGCCAACGAGGTGCATGTCGAGTGCCGGCGCATGGGCGGCGGCTTCGGCGGCAAGGAATCGCAATCGGCCCTGTTCGCCTGCGTGGCCTCGGTGGCGGCGAACAAGCTGCAGCGGCCTGTCAAGCTGCGGCTGGACCGCGACGACGACTTCATGATCACCGGCCGGCGCCACTGCTTCTGGTACGAGTACGAGGTCGGCTACGACGACGAGGGCCGCATCCTCGGCGCCGAGATCTCGATGGTTTCGCGCGCCGGCCATTCGGCCGACCTGTCGGGGCCGGTGATGACCCGCGCGCTGTGCCACTTCGACAACGCCTACTGGCTGCCCGACGTCGCCATGCACGGCTACTCGGGCAAGACCAACACCCAGAGCAACACCGCCTTCCGCGGCTTCGGCGGGCCGCAGGGCGCGATCGCGATCGAGAACATCCTGGACAGCGTGGCACGCGAACTGGGCCGCGATCCGCTCGACGTGCGGCGGGTCAACTTCTACGGCAAGGGCGAGAACAACGTCACGCCCTACGGCCAGCTGGTCAGCGACAACATCATCCACGAGCTGGTGGCCGAACTGGAGGCCAGCAGCAGCTACCGCGCGCGGCGCGAGGAGATCGCGGCCTTCAACGCCAAGAGCCCGGTGCTCAAGCGCGGCATCGCGCTGGCGCCGCTCAAGTTCGGCATTTCGTTCAACGTCAAGCACTTCAACCAGGCCGGCGCGCTGGTCCATGTCTACACCGACGGCTCGATCCTCGTGAACCACGGCGGTACCGAGATGGGGCAGGGCCTCAACACCAAGGTGGCGCAGGTGGTGGCGCACGAGCTCGGCGTCAGCTTCGAGAGCGTGCGGGTGACGGCGACCGACACCCAGAAGGTGGCCAACACCTCGGCCACGGCGGCATCGACCGGTGCCGACCTGAACGGCAAGGCGGCGCAGGACGCCGCCCGCCAGATCCGCGAGCGGCTGGCCGCCTGCGCCGCGGCGCGCCATGGCGGCGAAGCGTCGCAGGTGCGCTTCGCCAACGACAAGGTCGAGGTCAACGGCCGCACCTTGCCCTTCGGCACCGTGGTCGGCGAGGCCTACCTCGACCGGGTGCAACTCTGGTCCGACGGCTTCTACGCCACCCCGGGCCTCAGCTGGGACAAGGACAAGATGTTCGGCCGGCCGTTCTTCTACTTCGCTTACGGCGCCGCCGTGAGCGAGGTGGTCGTCGACACGCTGACCGGCGAGTGGAAGCTCCTGCGTGCCGACATCCTGCACGATGCCGGCAAGTCGCTGAACCCGGCGGTCGACATCGGCCAGGTCGAGGGCGCCTTCATCCAGGGCATGGGCTGGCTCACGACCGAAGAGCTGGTCTGGCATCCCAAGACCGGCCTGCTGACCACGCATGCCCCGAGCACCTACAAGATCCCGACCGCCAACGACTGTCCGCCGGTCTTCAACGTGCGGCTGTTCGAGGGCCAGAACTTCGAGGACTCGATCCACCGCAGCAAGGCGGTCGGCGAGCCGCCGCTCTTGCTGCCGTTCTCGGTCTTCTTCGCGATCCGCGATGCGGTGTCGGCGGCCGGCGATCACAAGGTCGACCCGCCGCTGCGGGCGCCCGCCACCAGCGAGGCGATCCTGAACGCGATCACCGCGGTTCAGGCTGGCGCCTGAGGGCCTTTTCATGTGATTGCTGCGCTGTATAACTGCCCGCACATTCCAGACCACGGCGGGCAGTCATGAGAGACCAGGCGCTTCTCGACAAGATCGATCTTCATCTAATCCGGGTTCTACACACCGTGCTGACCGACCGCAGCGTCTCGCGAGCCGCCATCCGATTGGGGATGTACCAGCCCGCCGTTTCCGCCGCCCTCAAGCGGCTGCGGGAGCTGTCGGGCGACCCGCTGCTGGTGCGCTCGGGCTCGGGCATGGTGCCGACCGATGCCGGGCTGCGCATGATCGATCCGGCGGCCGCCATCCTGCGCTCGGCCGAGGTGTTGTTCAGCGACGCCCGCGGCTTCGACCCGCAGACCGCGGCCACCACCTTCAGGATCGCGGCCAGCGACTACATGGACCCGCAGTTCCTGCCGCTGCTGGTGGCGCAGATCAAGAGCCAGGCACCGCTGTGCCACATCGAGATCCACCCGCTGTCCTCCGATTCGGACTACCACTCGCACCTGTCGCTCGGCCAGGTCGACCTGGTGATCGGCAACTGGCTCAAGCCGCCGGAAGACCTGCACATGGCGCGCCTCTTCGGCGACGAGATCGTCTCGCTGGTCAGCAGGGACCATCCGGCGGTGCGCCGCGGCTGGGACCTCGAGAGCTGGCTCGCGGCCGAGCACATCGCGCCGACCCCGCTGCATCCGGGCGCGCGCGGGATCATCGACCAGATGCTCGACGAGATGGGCCGGCAGCGCAACATCATGGCCCGCTGCGCCCACTTCGGGCTGATCCCCGACATGGTGGCCTCGAGCCTGCTGGTGCTGACCACCGGCCGCCAGTACTGCGAGCGCTTCGTCGACCGGCTGCCGGTCGCGATCCTCGATTGCCCGGTGCCGCTGCCGCGCCTCATGTACTACCAGCTGTGGCACGAGCGCACCCATTCGTCGAGCTCGGCGCGCTGGCTGCGCGAGCGTGCCAAGGCGGTGGCGGCGTCGCTGCGGCCGCCGCCCGCCGCGCCGGCGCCCGACTAGGCCGATTCGAGATTTCGCGCCGGCGTCGCGACACCGACAGGAACGCCACGGACACCCCATAAAGAGACGGAGACAAAGCGATGAACCGGACAGAACAAGCGCTCGAGCCCCATGAGCGCGTCACCTCGCCGCGCCCTGCCGCGGGCGGCTGGGCGGAGCGGATATTCAAGCTCAGCGAGCACGGCACCACGGTGCGCACCGAACTGGTGGCGGGCCTCACGACCTTCCTGACGATGGCGTACATCATCTTCGTCAACCCGTCGATCCTCGGCGACGCGGGCATGCCGAAGGACGCGGTGTTCGTCGCCACCTGCCTGATCGCCGCCCTGGGCACCGGCATCATGGCGCTCTACGCCAACTACCCGATCGCGCTGGCGCCGGGCATGGGCCTGAACGCCTACTTCGCCTACGTGGTGGTCGGCCAGATGGGCTTCACCTGGCAGGCGGCGCTGGGGGCGGTGTTCGTCTCGGGCTGCCTGTTCCTGCTGGTCACGGTGTTCAAGCTGCGCGAGCTGATCATCCGCGGCATCCCGCATTCGATCCGGATCGCGATCACGGTCGGCATCGGGCTGTTCCTGGCGATCATCGCGCTCAAGAGCGCCGGCATCGTGGCGCCTTCGAAGGCCACCTACATCACGCTCGGCGACCTGCACACGCCCCAGGTGGTGCTGGCGACGATCGGCTTCTTCCTGATCGTGGTGCTCGACCGGCTCAAGGTGCCGGGCGCGATCCTGATCGGCATCATCGCGGTCACCGTGGCGTCCTTCTTCTTCGCCGGCAACGCCTTCCACGGCATCTTCGCGGCACCGCCCTCGATCGCACCGACCTTTCTGCAGCTGGACATCAAGTCAGCGCTCTCGGGCGGCATCCTCAACGTGATCCTGGTGTTCTTCCTGGTCGAGCTGTTCGACGCCACCGGCACCCTGATGGGCGTGGCCCGCCGCGCCGGCCTGCTGGTGCCGGCCAAGATGGACCGGCTCAACAAGGCGCTGCTGGCCGACAGCGGCGCGATCTTCGCCGGCTCGCTGCTCGGCACCTCGAGCACCACCGCCTATGTGGAAAGCGCGGCCGGGGTGCAGGCCGGCGGACGCACCGGCCTCACGGCCCTCACGGTGGCGGTGCTGTTCCTGGCGGCCCTGGTGATCTCGCCGCTGGCCGGCGCGGTGCCGGCCTATGCCACGGCGCCCGCCCTGTTCTTCGTGGCCTGTTTGATGCTTAGGGAACTGACCGAACTCGATTGGGACGAGACGACCGAGGTGATCCCGGCGGCGGTCACGGCGCTGGCCATGCCCTTCACCTATTCGATCGCCAACGGCCTGGCCTTCGGCTTCATCACCTACGCGGTGCTGAAGCTGTTCACCGGCCAGGGCCGGCAGGTGCACTGGATGGTGTGGCTGATCGGCGGCGTTTTCCTGTTCAAGTTCATTTATATCGGCGGACACTGACGACAATGCGTCGCTAAAAACCAAAAGGCCAGGCACAGGCATGACAATCCACAGACTCCAGCTCGCGCACATCACGAAGCGCTATCCCGCGGTGGTCGCCAACAGCGACGTCTCGCTCGTGGTCGAACCCGGCGAAACCCACGCGGTCCTCGGCGAGAATGGCGCCGGCAAGTCCACGCTCATGAAGATCATCTACGGCTCGGTCAAGCCCGATGAAGGCAGCGTGATGTTCAACGGCCAGCCGGTCAACGTGCGCAACCCGCAAGAGGCGCGGGCGCTCGGCATCAGCATGGTGTTCCAGCACTTCAGCCTGTTCGACACCCTGACGGTGGCCGAGAACGTCTGGCTCGGGCTCGACAAGAGCCTGGCGCTGGCCGAGGTGGCGCGCCGGGTCCAGGCCAAGGCGGCCGAGTACGGGCTGGACATCGACCCAGCCCGGCCGGTCCACACGCTGTCGGTCGGCGAGATGCAGCGGGTCGAGATCATCCGCGCGCTGCTCACCGACCCCAAGCTGCTGATCCTCGACGAGCCGACTTCCGTGCTGACGCCCCAGGCGGTGCAGAAACTGTTCGTGGTGCTGAAGAAACTGGCCTCGGAAGGCTGCAGCATCCTCTACATCAGCCACAAGCTGCACGAGATCCGCGAGCTGTGCACGGCCTGCACCGTGCTGCGCGGCGGCAAGGTCACGGGCGTGTGCAATCCGCAGCAGGAATCCAACGAATCGCTGTCGCGGCTGATGATCGGCGCCGAGCCGCCGCCGCTGCAGCACCGGCCGGTGAAGGTCGGCGGCGTGGCGCTGCGGGTCAAGGCCCTGAGCCTGGCGCGCGAGGACCAGTTCGGGGTCGACCTCGACGGCATCTCGCTCGACGTCCGGGCCGGCGAGGTGGTGGGCATCGCGGGCGTCTCGGGCAACGGCCAGAAGGAGCTGCTCTACGCGCTTTCGGGCGAGGACACGCGGGCCGAGGCCCGCATGATCGAGGTCTTCGGCGAGCCGGCCGCGCATTTCAGGCCGCGCCGGCGGCGCGCGCTGGGGCTGCACTTCGTGCCCGAGGAGCGGCTGGGCCGCGGCGCGGTGCCGACCCTCGGCCTGGCGCAGAACATGCTGCTGACCCGCAGCAACGCGGTCGGCAAGGGCGGCTGGATCCGCACCGGCGCGCTGCAGCAGCATGCCGGCAAGATCATCCAGCGCTTCAACGTCAAGGCCGGCGGCCCGAACGCCGCCGCGCGCTCGCTGTCGGGCGGCAACCTGCAGAAGTTCATCGTCGGGCGCGAGATCGACGCCGACCCGAAGATCTTCATCGTCTCGCAGCCGACCTGGGGCGTGGACGTCGGCGCCGCGGCCCTGATCCGCGGCGAGATCCTGGCGCTGCGCGACGCCGGCTGCGCGGTGCTGGTGGTCAGCGAGGAGCTCGACGAACTGTTCGAGATCTGCGATCGCCTGCACGTCATCGCCAAGGGCCGGCTGTCACCCTCGATCGATCGTGCCGCCGCCACCGTGCCGCAGATCGGCGAGTGGATGAGCGGACTCTGGGACGGCGCGCATCACGCCGCCGCGGCGGCCAAGGAGGTGGCCCATGCTTAAGCTCGAACCCCGCCCGCAGCTGTCGCGCTTCTGGAGCTACGGCTCGCCGATCCTGGCGCTGCTGATCACCGTGCTGATCGGCATGGTGCTGTTCGCGCTGCTCGGCAAGGACCCGGTCAAGGGCCTGGCGGTCTTCTTCTGGGAGCCGATCAAGAGCGGCTACGCGCTCGGCGAACTGATGGTCAAGGCGACGCCGCTGCTGATCATCGCGCTCGGCCTCGCCGTGTGCTTCCGCTCCAACGTCTGGAACATCGGCGCCGAAGGGCAGTTCGTGTTCGGCGCCATCGCGGCCGGCGGCGTTGCCCTGCTGGCCGACAAGTCCACCGGCGGCTGGATCGTCGCAGCGATCCTGGTCGCGGGCATCCTGGGCGGCATGGTCTGGGCCGGCATCGTGGCCTTCCTGCGCGACAAGTTCAACGCCAACGAGATCCTCGTGAGCCTGATGCTGGTCTACGTCGCGGTGCTGCTGCTGGGCTACATGGTCTACGGGCCATGGAAGGATCCGCAGGGCTACAACTTCCCGCAGACCAAGACCTTCGACGCGGTGACGCAGATCCCGCGGCTCATCAAGGGTTCGCGCGTGAGCATCGGCCTGCTGATCGCGCTGGCCGGCTCGGCGGCGCTGTGGATCTTCCTGTTCCGCACCCGCGCCGGCTTCGCCCAGCAGGTCGGCGGCCTGGCGCCGGCGGCCGCGCGCTACGCGGGCTTCTCGGCCCGGCGCGCGGTCTGGATCGCGCTCTTGACTTCAGGCGGCGCGGCCGGCCTGGCGGGCGCGCTCGAAGTGGCGGGCCCGATCGGCCAGCTCACGCCCTACGTGCCGGCGGGCTACGGCTTCGCGGCGATCATCGTCGCCTTCGTCGGCCGGCTGCATCCGGTCGGCATGATCTTCTCCGCCATCCTCATGAGCATGTTCTACATCGGCGGCGAACTCGCCCAGTCGCGCCTCGGGCTGCCCAAATCCCTGACCGGCGTGTTCCAGGGCCTGCTGCTGTTCACGCTGCTGGCCTGCGACACGCTGATCGCCTACCGGATCAAGCGCAAGGCGGCGGTCAAGATGGTCGTCTCGACCTCCGGGACCGGCTCTCTGCAAGCGAGTACACCCCTGACGGCCCCCGTGGCCCGCCCGACCGAAGGAGCCGCATGATGGAAAGCTACGCACTCCTGCTCGGCTCCACGCTCAGCGCCGGCACCGTCCTCGCGATCGCGGCATTGGGTCTCCTGATCAACGAAAAGGCCGGCATCGTCAACCTCGGCGCCGAGGGCATGATGCTGTGCGCCGCGATCGCCGGCTTCGCCACCGTGGTGGTCACGCACAACCCCTGGCTCGGCTTCCTGGCCGGCATGCTGGCCGGCGCGCTGCTGGCGGCCTTCTTCGGCGTGCTGGTGATCTGGCTCAACACCAACCAGTACGCGACCGGGCTGGCGCTGAGCCTGTTCGGGGTCGGCTTCTCGGCCTTCGTCGGCATCAACTTCGTGCAGGCCAAGCTGCCCGAGAGCGTGTCCTATGCGCTGCCGGTCCTGGGCGACATCCCGCTGATCGGCCCGGCGCTGTTCCGCCATCACCCGATGGTGTATTTCGCCGTGGCGCTGACCATCGGCCTGATCTGGTTCCTGTACCGCACACGCGCCGGGCTGGTGCTGCGCTCGGTCGGCGAGTCGCCGGAGTCCTCGCACGCCCTGGGCTATCCGGTGCGCCGGATCCGCTTCCTGGCGGTGATCGCGGGCGGCGCGCTGTGCGGGCTCGCTGGCGCCTACCTGTCGACCGTCTACACGCCGCTGTGGGTCGAGGGCATGGTCGCCGGCCGCGGCTGGATCGCGCTCGCGCTGACCACCTTCGCGACCTGGCGGCCGGTGCGGGTGCTGCTCGGCGCCTACCTGTTCGGCGGCGTCTCGATGCTGGGCTTTCACCTGCAGAGCACCGGCGTCAACATCCCGAGCCAGTTCCTGAGCATGCTGACCTATATCGCGCCGATCGTGGTGCTGGCGCTGATCTCGCGCAACCCCGCATTTATCCGCGTCAACATGCCGGCTTCGATTGGGAAACCCTTCTACCCCGGCTCATAATCACGTTTCCTTTTGTTTCTCCGCCAACCCGTCCTTCGAGGATTTCGAACAATGAATGATCTGAACAAGCGTTCCCTGCTCAAGCTGGCTGCCCTGACCGCGGTCGCTTCGGCCGCCCTCATCGGCTGCGGCAAGAAGGAAGAGGCAGCAGCCCCCGCCGCGGCGCCTGCCGCCCCGGCGCCCAGCGCTGCGGCACCGGCACCGAAGGCACCGCTGAACATCGCCTTCGCCTACGTCGGCCCGGTCGGCGACGGCGGCTGGTCCTTCGCGCACGACAACGCCCGCAAGGCGATCGAAAAGGAATTCGGCGACAAGATCAAGACCACCTTCGTCGAGAGCGTGCCTGAGAGCGCCGACGCCGAGCGCGTGTTCCGCGACATGGTGGGCCAGGGCAACAAGCTGATCTTCGGCACCACCTTCGGCTACATGGAACCGATGCTCAAGGTCGCGGCCGACAACAAGGAAGTGAAGTTCGAGCACGCCACCGGCTACAAGACGGCCGAGAACATGCGCACCTACGACAGCCGCACCTACGAAGGCGCCTACATGGCCGGCGTGATCGCGGGCTCGATGACCAAGAGCAACACGCTGGGCGTGGTCGGCTCGGTGCCGATCCCCGAAGTGCTGCGCAACATCAACAGCTTCACCCTGGGCGCCCAGTCGGTCAATCCGAAGATCTCGACCAAGGTGGTGTGGGTCAACGAATGGTTCAGCCCGCCCAAGGAAACCGAGGCCGCCACCGCCCTGATCAACGGCGGCGCCGACGTGCTGTTCCAGAACACCGACTCGCCGGCCGTGCTCAAGACCGCCCAGGAAAAGGGCAAGCGCGCCTTCGGCTGGGATTCCGACATGACCGCCTACGGCCCGAAGGCCCACCTGGGCTCGGCCATCATCAACTGGACGCCGTACTACACCAAGGCGGTGCAGGACGTGCTGGACGGCAAGTGGGCCACCGGCCAGACTTGGTGGGGCGTCAAGGAAGGCGCGATCGACCTGGTGTCGATCGCCGAGGACGTGCCGGCCGAGACCAAGGCCAAGGTCGAGGAAATCAAGAAGGGCCTGAAAGACGGCAGCTTCTCGATCTGGAAGGGCCCGATCGTCGACCAGGACGGCAAGGAAGTGGTCGCTGCCGGCGCGGTGGCCGACGACAAGTTCCTGAGCGGCGTCAACTTCTACGTCAAGGGCGTCGAAGGCAAGGTGCCGGGCGGCGACAAGAAGTAAGCCGGCGACGAACCGGATTCCCCGGTGCGAAGGGTTGTCCTCGGGGCAACCCTTTTTCGTTTCGGCTCCCACGATGATGATCGAAAGACAACTCTGGCATCCGGTGGCGCTGGCCGAAGAGGTCGCGGCGGCGCCGATGGCCGTGCGCCTGCTCGGCGAGAACCTGGTGCTGTGGCGCGACGGCGCGGCCGCCGTCCATGCCTGGGCCGACCGCTGCCCGCATCGCGGCGCGCGGCTCTCGCTGGGCCGGGTCGTGGCCTGCGACGGCGCTGCGACGCTCGAATGCCCCTACCACGGCTGGCGCTTCGAGGCCGGCGGCCGCTGTGTGCAGGTGCCGGCGCTGCCGGACTTCGTGCCGCCCGCCACCCACCGGGCCGCGACGCATGCCGCGCTCGAGGCCCAGGGCCTGGTGTGGGTCCGGCTCGACGCCGAGGGCGGCGATGCGCCGCTGCCCGCCTTCGCCGCCGAGGACGACGCGCGCATGCGCAAGATCAGCTGCGGCCCCTACGACGTCGAGACCAGCGCCCCGCGCCTGGTCGAGAACTTCCTCGACATGGCGCATTTCGGCTTCGTGCACGAAGGCTGGCTCGGCGCGCGCGAGATGGCCGTGATCGACGACTACCGGGTGGAGGCCACGCCCGGCGGCCTGCGCGCGACCGGCTGCAAGGCATGGCAGCCGCAGTCGACGGTCAATTCGACCGCCCCGGCACAGGTCGAATACAGCTACGAGGTGACGGCACCCTATGCGGCCGTGCTGACCAAGGTGCCCGAGGCGGCGAGCATCGGCCTTGACGGCTACCGGGAGTCGATCGCGCTGCAGATCTGCCCGGTCGACGCCGAGCGCTGCCGGGTCTGGTTCCGCTTCGCCACCTCCGACTTCGAGCGCGACGAGGCGACCGTGCGCGCCTTCCAGGACACCATCTTCCTGCAGGACAAGCCGGTGCTCGAATCCCAAAGCC
The DNA here is from genome assembly GCF_030316765.1 of Variovorax saccharolyticus. Classification (GTDB taxonomy): domain Bacteria; phylum Pseudomonadota; class Gammaproteobacteria; order Burkholderiales; family Burkholderiaceae_C; genus Variovorax; species Variovorax saccharolyticus. The sequence goes on along the minus strand of NZ_JASZYT010000010.1, from coordinate 213,081 downwards.
CCAAGCGGCTGCCGCTCGACCTGCGCGCCGAACTTCACACGGTGGCCGACAAGGCCTCCTCCCTCTACCGCCGCCACCTCAAAATGCGCGGCATCACCTTCGGAGTCTGCTGATGACCATCCCGCAACGCACCGTCCGCGACATCGCCGCCGACCGCCTTCCCGCGCTGCTGCGCGCGATGCCGAAGGCCGAGCTGCACATCCACATCGAAGGCTCGCTCGAGCCCGAGCTGATCTTCGCGCTGGCGCAGCGCAACGGCGTCACGATCCCCTACGCCAGCGTGGAAGAACTGCGCGCCGCCTACGCCTTCACCAATCTGCAGACCTTCCTGGACATCTACTACGCCGGCGCCAGCGTGCTGCTGAAGGAGCAGGACTTCTACGACATGGCCTGGGCCTATCTCGAGCGCGCGGCGGCCGACCACGTGATCCGCACCGAGATGTTCTTCGACCCGCAGACCCACACCGAGCGCGGCGTCTCGATGCAGACCGTGATCGACGGGCTGCACCGCGCCTGCGTCGACGCCAAGGCGAAGCTGGGCGTCGATGCCGAGCTGATCCTGTGCTTCCTGCGCCATCTCAGCGAGGAGGCCGCCTTCGAGACGCTCGAGCAGGCGCTGCCCTTCAGGGACCGCTTCATCGGCGTCGGCCTCGATTCGAGCGAGCTCGGCCATCCGCCCGAGAAGTTCGCGCGGGTGTTCGCGCGCTGCCGCGAGCTCGGCTTCCACCTGGTTGCGCATGCCGGCGAGGAAGGCCCGCCGGCCTACGTGTGGAGCGCACTCGACGTGCTCAAGGTGGAGCGCGTCGACCATGGCGTGCAGAGCACCAAGGACGCCGCGCTCATGAAGCGGCTGGCCGAGGACCGCATTCCGCTGACCGTCTGCCCGCTGTCGAACCTCAAGCTGTGCGTGTTCCCCGACCTCTCGCAGCACAACCTGCGCGCGCTGCTCGACGGCGGCCTGGTGGCCACGGTCAACTCCGACGACCCCGCCTACTTCGGCGGCTACATGAACCAGAACTTCACCGAGACCTTCGCCGCCACCGGGCTCACGGCGCAGCATGCCTGGCAGCTGGCGGCCAACAGCTTCGAAGGCAGCTTCGTCGATGCGGTCGCCAAGCGGGCCTATGTCGACCGGCTCAACGCGGCCTTCGACGCCTTTGCCTGAGCCGGCTTCGCGGCGGCCGCCAGCAGCGGCAGCGCGGCCCCCGCGCAGGCCGCGGCCACGAGCCACACCAGCGGCCAGCCTCGCAGCGCCAACAGGTGCGGAATGCCCAGCGGCGTGAGAAAGCACACCAGGAACACGCTGGTGTTCGCCATGCCCAGCGCGGTGCCGGCACGCGCTGCGCCGGCCAGGGTGGCCAGCTCGGTGTAGGCGACGCCGTGCCAGGCCGAGACGCAGATCCCGCTCAGCGCCAACAACCCGATCAGCAGCGCGCGCAGTGGCCCCGAAGCGCCGCCGGCCGCCTCGCCGGCCAGCGCCAGGGCGGCCAGCGCCGAGAACAGCAGCACGCTCAGCAGGCTGCAGGCGCGCAGATAGGCCGGGCGATTCCGGCGGCGATCGGTCCAGCGGCCGCTCCAGACCCGCATCGCCATCGCACCGATCTGGACCACGGTCATCGCGGCTGCGATCGCGGCCAGGCCGGCATGGCCGAAGTCGTGCAGGAAGACGGTGCCGAAGGACAGCACGGCGAACTGGGGCGCGCACAGGATGCCGATGCCCGCCACCAGCCGCCAGACCCGGGCATCGCGCAGCGGGCCGTCCTGGCGCGCCGGCTTCGCGCCGATAGGCGACGCGGCGCGCTGCGCCGAGGGCGCCGGCTCGTGCACCCAGGCCCAGGCCAGCAGCGCGCTCAGCGCGCACAACGCGGCCAGCAGGCCGTACATCGCGGCAAAGCCGAAACGCAGCGCCACCGCGGGCAGCAGCAAGGCGCCGAGCGCGCCGCCGAGCGGCACGGCGGTCTGGCGGATGCTCATCGCGAGCCCGCGCTCGCCTTCGGCGAACCAGACCATCACCGCCCGTCCGCTGGCGCCGTTGACGCTGCCGCCGAGCAAGCCGACCAGCAGCAGGCCGCTGCCGAGCCAGTCGATGCCCGGCACCTGCGAGCCCGAGGGCGCTGCCAGGCATGCCATGCCGACCAGGGCCGCCGCGGTGGCGCCGAGGCCGGTCAGCAGCACCGGCCGGTCGCCCCAGCGGTCTGTTAGCAGGCCCCAGGGCAGTTCGCTGACCGCGATGCCGAGGCCCATCAGCCCGAGCACCAGGCCCAGGGTGGCGTTGTCGAGCCGGTAGCCGGTGCGCATCAGCACCGCGGTCATCGGAATGCCGCTGAAGGCCACCGAGAAGGCGGCGTTCGCGGCGACGCCGGCGGCGAGCACCTTCCAGCGGTGCGACGGGGAGGAATCAATGCGGGCGGATGGCGTCATGCGGCGCAGTGTCCGCCTCTGCAAAGGTTTTGAAAATCAGAGAATAATCGATCATCCGTCCACAAAAATGGGATGATCGACGATGACCCAAGTGCTGTTCGACCTCGATGTGCTGCGCAGTTTCTCGACCGGCGTGGCCCTCGGAAGCTATGCGAGGGCGGCCGACAAGCTGGGCCGCTCGACCTCGGCCGTGAGCGCCCAGCTCAAGAAGCTCGAATCCCAGGCCGGCACGCCGCTGCTGCGCAAGGCCGGACGCGGCCTCGAACTGACGGATGCCGGCCACACGATGCTGGCCTACGCCCATCGCCTGCTGGAGATCAACGAGGAGGCCGCGGCGGCGATGCGTGGCGCCGACCTCGAGGGCTGGGTCCGCCTCGGGCTGCAGGAAGACCTCGGCGAGAACCTGCTGCCCGGCGTGCTCGGCCGTTTCGCGCGCGCCCATCCCAGGCTGCGCATCGAGGCCTGCGTGGCGCGCAGCGCCGAACTGCGCGAGCGCATGGCTCTGGGGCAGCTCGACCTGGCGCTGATCTGGGAAGTGGAGGGCGCCGAGCCGCTGCCCCACACCGAGCGGCTGGTGCGGCTGCCGCTGCAATGGATCGCGTCGGCCGGGCCCGAAGCCGTCGAGGCGCCCTGGTGGGCCGAGCGCCTGGGCGCCGGTCCGCGCCGGTCGAAGGAGCCGCTGCCGCTGGTGCTGCTCGACGCGCCTTGTCCGCTGCGCGAGATCGTCACCCGCGTGCTCGATCGGGCCGGCATTCCGTGGCGGCACGCCTTCACCAGCGCCAGCCTGTCGGCGCTGTGGGCCGGGACCTCGGCCGGCCTGGGACTCTCGGCGCGGACCTCCTTCGGCCTGCCGCGCCACGTGCGCGTGCTCGATCGCGCCGGCACCGGCCTGCCGGCCCTGCCGCAGATCGCGCTGGCGATGGCCTGCGCCCAGGCCGAGCCGGCGGCGCCCGTGGCGCGCCTGGCCGCGCTGCTGCGCGAGGCGGTGCGCGACAGCGTCGGCGTGCCCGGGCCCGGCCTGGTCCGGGCCGGCGGCGTCAGCGCCGCAGCTTGAGGTAGCGCAGCATCGCGTCGGCCATGGTTCCGGCGCGCTGCAGCACCGGATCGAACAGCGCGTTGTAGACGCCCGTGCCGATGACCGAGCCGAGCGCGATCGCCACGATCGAGAACAGCGTGGCAACGAAGTTCTCGACCCCGGCGAGCCGGTCGCTGCCGACCAGCTCGGCCATGCCGATCAGCCCCAGCGAGCCCGGAACCAGCAGCCAGAGCGCCGGCGTGAAAGTCACCATCGACGGCGGCCCGCCGAGGCGGTACTGCACCAGGTAGGAGGCCGGCGTGATCAGCAGCGCCGCGAAGAAGCCGCTCATGTAGCCGCCGAAGACCGCGTTGCCGGCCAGCTGGCCGGCCTGCGCGACGCACAGCAGCACCAGCAGCCAGGGCAGGGTGTGCAGCCGCGCCGAGTAGTGCAGCGTGTGGCCGACGCCGAACAGCAGCACGCCGAGCCACGGCGCCCAGGCCCGGACCGCGGTATCCGGCACGGGCGGGAACAGGGTGTCCGGCGGCAGGCCGACGATCGAGGCCCCCGCCAGCATGCCCAGCACCAGGAACACCAGCTGCAGCAGGCCGGAGACGAAGCGCGTGCCGCCCGAGACCACGTCGCCGTAGGCCAGCTCGATGGTCGCGATGGCCAGCGTGCCGCCGGGCAGGAAGGTCACGAGCGAAGCCACCAGCACGTAGATCGGGCTGGCGGCGAAGCCGTGGCGGGCCGCCAGCAGCGACACCAGCGTCACCACGAAGGCAGCCACCGTGGGCAGCAGCGTGGTGATGATCCCGCGGTTGCGCGCCAGCACCTTGAGGACGCCGACGATGCCGCCGAAGAAGGCCGCGGCGCCGACCACGTCGGCCGAAGGGCGCAGCACCAGCGCGATGCCCACCGTCACGAGCACGTGGCCCAGCACGCCCCAGGCCAGGCCCAGGGCCGGCCGCATGGCGAGGATGGCGTTGATGCGCTTGAGTCCCTCGACCGGATCGATCGGCGCCCGCTCGGCGTCGCGGGCCAGCTCGTAGGCCGCCTCGATCTGGTCGAAGCGCAGCACCAGGCCCTGCTCGGCGGTGAACTCGATCTGCTGCGACTCCTCGTCGGTGAAGTTCACGAACACCACGGTGGGCAGCGCCAGGGCGTTGAAGTGCTCGACCCGGTAGGTCTGGGCCACGCGCCGCAGGCTGGTCTCGACCACGCCGGCCGCCGCGCCCGTGGCCAGCAGCAGATGCCCCAGCCGCAGCAGGAATCGCAGCAGCCGGCGGCGCTCGCGCGCCAGGCGTTCGGCGTCGGCCGCCGGGTCGGCGGTCGCCCCTGCGGCGGCGGGCAGGGCTGCATCTAGCGCCATGCGTGGCGTTTCCCGTGGCGGTCGAAGGGGTTTGATCGCTGCATGAGGGCGTTCCTGGTGCCCGCATTCTGCCGCGCCGGGCCGGCGCCCGCGGCTCCGTTAAAATGAAGGTCGGCGCCGCTGCCCCGCGGCGCCTCTTTCATTCCGGGGCCATGTAGAGGAACACCATGTACAAAAACCTCGCAGCCGCGCTTGCGGCCGCCTGTTTTTTATCGCCTTCTTTTTCCCAACCCGCAGCCGCGGCCGATCCGCTGAAGATCGGCTTCGTCTACGTCGCGCCGGTCACCGATGCCGGCTGGGTCCGCCAGCACGACGACGGCCGCAAGGCGGTCGAGGCCGCGCTCGGCGCCAAGGTCAAGACCACCTATGTCGAGAATGTCGCCGAGGGTGCCGATGCCGAGCGCGTGATCCGCGACCTGGCGCGGCAGGGCAACCAGCTCATCTTCACCTCCAGCTTCGGCTACATGGAGCCGACGCTGAAGGTGGCGCGCGACTTCCCCGACGTGAAGTTCGAGTCGATCACCGGCTACAAGACGGCGCCCAACGTGGCGATCGCGAATGCGCGCTACTACGAGGGCCGCTACCTGGCCGGCGTGGCGGCCGGCCGGATGACGAAGAGCAACGTGGCGGGCTATGTCGCGGGCTTTCCGATTCCCGAGGTGCTGCAGGGCATCAACGCCTTCACGCTGGGCATGCGCTCGGTCAACCCGAAGGCGCAGGTCAAGGTGGTGTGGCTCGACGTCTGGTTCGACCCGCCGAAGGAGCGCGAGGCGGCGATGACCCTGTTCAACCAGGATGTGGACGTGATCGCCTTCCACACCGGTTCGACCGCCGTGATGGCGGCGGCGCAGGAGCGCGGCAAGCTGGCCGTGGCCTATCACTCCGACATGCGCAAGGTCGCGCCCGATGCGCAGATCGCCGCGGTCACGCACCAGTGGGGCGGCTACTACACGCAGCGCGCCCGCGCGGTGCTCGACGGCAGCTGGAAGAGCGGCAGCGTCTGGGGCGGCGTCAAGGAGGGGATGATCCGGGTCGGCGATTTCGGCAGCAAGGTGCCCAAGCCGGTGCAGGACGAGGTGATGGCGCGCCAGCAGGACATCGCCTCCGGCAAGCTGAAGCCCTTTCAGGCGTTCGCCGACGTGCGCGACAACGAGGGCCGGGTCGTGATTGCCAAGGGCCAGAGCCTCAGCGACGAGCAGATCCTGCAGATGAACTGGCTGGTCGAGGGCGTGCAGGGCAAGGTGGCCCGCAGAGCGCCCTGAACCCTGCCTCGGCCCGACCGCCCCGCGGCCGGGTCAGTTGACGAAGCCGCGGGGGCGATGGAAGTAGGCGGCGTCGGCCGGCAGCTCCTTGACCCGCACCGCCGGCTGCCCCGCATAGACCGCGAATTCCTCGGTGTGGGCCTTGTTGAGCACCGATCCCGCGCCCAGCACGGAGCGGTCCGGCAGCGCCGCACCGCCCAGCACGGTGACTCGCGTGCCGACCAGGCAGTAGGCGCCGATCCGGATCGGCTTGCAGTCCTGGCGGCCCTCCACCACGTTGATGCCGTGCGTGATGAGCTGGGAGTGATAGCCGGCGATCGTGGTGAAGGCGCCGATCTCGACCTTGTCGGTGCAGTCGATGATGTGCGACTTGGTGATCGCCGCGTGTTCGCCGAGCAGCAGGACCGGGTCGCGCTCCGTCCGGTGCTTGAAGTGCCTCCCCGAGCGCGCGTGGCCGGTGATCCAGTTGGAGCGCTCGATGATCGAATGCGCGCCGCATTCCAGCCGATCGAGGTGGATGGCGACGTTCAGGTGGCCGATGTAGGCGCCTTGCCCCATCACCAGGTGGCGCGGAAAGACATAGGACAGGCCGATGCGGGCGCCGTCCGCGATCTGGTAGCCCCAGAAGCGGCGCAGCAGCCAGCGCTTGAAAGTCCAGGGCATCGGAACCACGAGCAGTTGCAGCAGCTTCCTCATGGATGCGCCCCGCGCCCGGTGTTCGCGCGGCGGTAGCTTGCGACGTAGTTCGCGGCCATCTGCGCGGCGCTGTAGTGGGTCGCGTTCTCGAGGCCGAGGCGCCGCATCTCGCCCAGGCGGGGAGCGGCATGCTCGATCGCCGCGGCCATGGCGTCCGGGTCGCGCGGGTCGACGTACACCGCGCCCGGCCCGCCGATCTCGTTCATCGGCGGCAGGTCGGAGGTGAACACCGGGCAGCCCGAGGCCTGGGCCTCGATCACCGGCCAGCCGAAGCCTTCCTGGAGCGATGGGAACAGCAGGGCCGTGGCGCCGGAATAGAGGGCCCGCAGTTCGGCGTGCGACACATCCTGGATCGCCTTGACGCGGTCGGCCAGGCCGTGCGTGCGAAGCAGCTCGACCAGCTCGGACGACAGCTTCGGGCCCACGAACACCAGCGTCCCGGCCAGCGCAGGCCGGCCGTTCGCCGCCGCCCGCTGGTGCAGCGCGATGAAGGCCTGGACCACCGCCGGCCGGTTCTTGCGCGGGAGGTTCATCCCCACATGCAGCAGATAGCCGTTCTCCGGCGCCAGCTCGAAGCGCGCGAGCAGGCGCTGCGCCTCGTCGGGCGGCACCGGGGAAAAATCGTCGTTGAGGCCGTTGACCACGGTCGTCACCCTGCCCGCATCGGCCAGCTCGAGCGCCAGCAGCTCGCGGCGCGTCAGGTCCGACACGCAGGCGATCAGGTCGGCGCGCCCCAGCCCCTTGGCGATCAGCCGCTGGAACAGCCTGCCGGTGCGCCCGACGCTGGCGTCGGCGCCCGTCTCCCTGGCGGCCTGTATCGCGATGACGTCGTGGCAGGTGACGACGTTGGGCCGGCTGTCGAGCCAGCGGACGTACATGGCGTTGGAGTGATCGGTCACATGCACCACGTCGGCCCAGCGTGCGGCGCGCACCAGCGACGGGATGAACAGCACGAACTTGTCGACGTAGGCGAACCATTTGCGCCAGCGCGGCGAGGGCGCGAGGCGCAGCACGCGCGCGACCGGGGCGGCGACGCGCACCTCGCAATCCTGCCGCGGGAGTTCGCGCTCCAGCACCCGACGGAAGGCGAGCATGCTGTTCTGGCCATCGGGCTCGTAGTTGGCGACGAGAAGCACTTTCATCTTTGGCGGCGGTCCTGGGGTCGCGAGAGGTCGTCAGGCGACAACGGATGGGGAAGTTGCGCTGGATTATGTTCGAGCAACTGGGTGCCGATCGGCAGCAAGCCGCCGGCCGCCGATTCGTTCGTGACATATAGCCTTCATATGCGCAAGCACATTGCATACCGCCAGACCTGACTTACCCTCCGTGCCATGCACGCCTACCGAGCTTCTCTTTTGCGATTCGACGCCGCCGGCCAGCCGGTTTTCGACACCGACGGCTTGCTGGTGATCGGCCCGGACGGCCAGGGCCGGCAAAGGGTGCAGGATGCGGGCGCCTTCGCCGAGGTCGCGGCCCGTCATCCGGGCGCCGCGGTCACGCACTGGCCGGGCCGGATCCTGGCGCCGGGTTTCGTCGACATGCACATCCACTTTCCGCAGACCGACATCATCGGCGCGCCGGCCGACGGATTGCTGCCCTGGCTGGAGAACTACACCTTCCCGGCCGAGAGCCGCTTCGCCGACCCGGCCCATTCGGCCGAGGTGGCCGAGGTGTTCTTCGACGAGCTGCTGCGCAACGGCGTCACCACCTCCCTGACCTTCGCCACTTCGCATCCGCAGTCGGTGCAGGCGTTTTTCGAGGCGGCGCAGAGGCGGCAGTTGCGCATGATCTCGGGGAAGGTGCTGCAGGATCGGCATTCGCCTGACGGTGTACGGGATCAAACTGAACGCAGCCTGACCGACACCGAGGCCCTGATCCGGACGTGGCACAACCGCGACCGCCTGGGCTACGCCATCACCCCGCGCTTCGCGCCCACCAGCACCGATGCGCAGCTGCGCGGCGCCGGCGAGCTGGCGGCGAAGTACCCCGACACCTGGATCCACTCGCACGTGGCGGAGAACAAGGACGAGGTGAAGTGGGCGCGCGAGCTGTTCCCGCACGCCCGCTCTTACCTCGACGTCTACGCCGGCTTCGGCCTGATGCGCGAGCGGGCCGTGTATGCCCACTGCATCCATTTCGACGACGACGACCGCCGCCTGATGCGCGACACCGGCACCGCTTCGGCCGTGAGCCCGACCAGCAACCTGTTCCTGGGCAGCGGCTTCTTCGACTTCGAGGGCGCCGACCGCATCGGCTATCGCTACGGGCTGGCCAGCGATGTCGGCGGCGGCACCAGCTTCAGCCCCTTCGCGACCATGCTGGCGGCCTACTACGTCGGCCGCGAGGGCCAGACCAAACCCGGCGTCAGCATTCCACCCTCGCAGCTGTGGTGGCGGCACACGGGCGGCGCGGCGCGGGCGCTGGGGCTGGACGGGGTCATCGGCAACCTGCAGCCGGGCTGCGAGGCCGACTTCCTGGTGATCGACCCGAAGGCCACGCCCCTGCTGGCGCGCAAGACCGCGCTGGCGAACAACCTGGAGGAGCTGCTGTTCTCGCTGATCGTGCTCGGCGACGACCGCCTGATCGAGCGCACCGTCATCTCCCAGGCGGGGTAGCCCTGCGGGCTGCCTAGAATAGCGGCCCCGAGGAAGGACCCCGACATGAGCATCAAGAGCGACAAGTGGATCCGGCGCATGGCCGAGAAGAACGGCATGATCGAGCCTTTCGAGCCCGGGCAGATCCGCGAGCAGGACGGCCACAAGATCATCAGCTACGGCACCTCGAGCTACGGCTACGACATCCGCTGCGCGCCCGAGTTCAAGGTCTTCACGAACATCCACAGCACCGTGGTCGACCCGAAGAACTTCGACGAGAAGAGCTTCGTCGACTTCCACGGCGACAGCTGCATCATCCCGCCCAACAGCTTCGCGCTGGCGCGCACCGTGGAGTATTTCCGCATTCCGCGCAACGTGCTGACCATCTGCCTGGGCAAGAGCACCTATGCGCGCTGCGGCATCATCGTCAACGTCACGCCCTTCGAACCCGAATGGGAAGGCTATGTGACCCTCGAATTCAGCAACACCACGCCGCTGCCGGCGAAGATCTACGCTGGCGAGGGCTGCGCCCAGGTGCTGTTCTTCGAGAGCGACGAGGTCTGCGAAGTGAGCTACAAGGACCGCGGCGGCAAGTACCAGGGTCAGCGCGGCGTCACGCTGCCCAAGGCCTGAGCCGCTGACGGGTCGTTCGGCGCGGTCCTACAGCGTCTTGGGCGCTGCGCGGCCTGTGCCACCGGGCGCGGCGCGGCATTCTCGGAGTCCATGCCACGCGGCGTCCGCGGGGCCCCAGGAGCGAGAACATGCCGATTTTCCAGAAGCTTCGCGAGATCCATCCCTACCGCCTGCTGCTGATCGCGGTGCTGGCCCTGGTGGTGCTGGTCCAGGTGGTGGCCATGGCCATGGTGACGCGGTCCCAGGTGCGCAAGGCCGAGGCCCACTACGCGGCCGCCGCGACTGCGCCGGCCACGGCCGTGCCGGCCGCATCCGGCCGGCCGCAGCCATCCCGCGACGTGATGAAGGTCGGTTACGTGGCGTCGCGATGAGCGCGTACCATTCCGCGACGGCCGTCCCGGAGACGGCGAGGAGCTTGTCATGAGATGGGAAGGCAACGAGCAGTCGGACAACGTCGAGGATCGTCGCGGCGGTGGGGGCGGGGGCTTCGGCGGCCTGCCGATCGGCGGGCGCAGCGTCGGCATCGGCACGGTCGCGGTGGCGCTGATCGCGGGCTGGATCTTCGGCATCAACCCGCTGACCATGCTCGGCATGCTGGCCGGCGGCGGGGATCCGGCGCCGCAGGTCCAGCAGCAGCAGGGGCCGGCGCAGAAGCCGCCGCCCGAGGATCGCGAGGCGGCCTTCGTCTCGACCGTGCTGAAGAACACCGAGGTGGTCTGGAGCGACATCTTTCGCCGCAACGGGAGCAGCTACACGCCGTCGCGGCTGGTGCTGTTCCGGGGCGCCACGCCGACCGCCTGCGGCACCGGCCAGTCGGCCATGGGCCCCTTCTACTGCCCGGGCGACCAGAAGGTCTACATCGACCTCGGCTTCTTCGACACCCTGCAGAACCAGCTTGGCGCGCCCGGCGTGTTCGCCAAGGCCTACGTGATCGCGCACGAGATCGGCCACCACGTGCAGGACGAACTCGGCATCACGGGCAAGGTCGACCAGATGCGCGGGCGGCTGAGCCAGGCGCAGAACAATGCCCTGAGCGTGCGGGTCGAACTCCAGGCCGACTGCCTGGCGGGCGTCTGGGCCCATCACTCGCAGCAGTCCAAGCAGTGGCTGGACCCGGGCGACATCGAGGCCGCCATGAATGCCGCCCAGAAGATCGGCGACGACGCCCTGCAGCGCTCGGCCGGCCGCGCCATCGTGCCCGACAGCTTCACGCACGGCACCAGCGCCCAGCGCCAGCGCTGGTTCGGGGCCGGTTTCAAGTCCGGAAACATGCAGGATTGCGACACTTTCGCGGCCAAGACGCTGTAGCCGGCGACGGCGTCTTCGAGGGAAAAAGCGGCAGTTACCGTGCTGTCACTGGCGTTTTTCGCCAAAGTGCGACAATAGAGGGCTTAATGACAAGCTCCTTCTCCAATCTTTCCCTGGCCGAACCCCTCGCGCGTGCCGTAGCCGAAATGGGTTACGAGACCATGACGCCGATCCAGGAACAGGCCATTCCGGTGGTTCTGTCGGGCCAGGACGTGATGGGCGCCGCGCAAACCGGCACCGGCAAGACGGCGGCCTTTTCGCTGCCGCTGCTGCAGCGGATGCTCAAGCACGAGAACAGTTCCACCTCGCCGGCGCGCCACCCGGTGCGGGCCCTGGTGCTGCTGCCCACGCGGGAGCTGGCCGACCAGGTCGCGCAGCAGGTCAAGCTCTACGCCAAATACACCAACCTGCGCAGCGCGGTGGTGTTCGGCGGCATCGACATGAAGCCCCAGACCCTCGAGCTCAAGAAGGGCGTCGAGGTGCTGGTCGCCACGCCGGGCCGGCTGCTGGACCATATCGAGGCCAAGAACGCGGTGCTGAACCAGGTCGAGTACGTGGTGCTCGACGAGGCCGACCGCATGCTCGACATCGGCTTCCTGCCCGATCTGCAGCGGATCCTGTCCTACCTGCCCAAGCAACGCACCACCTTGCTGTTCTCGGCCACCTTCTCACCCGAGATCAAGCGCCTGGCCGGCAGCTACCTGCAGAACCCGGTCACCATCGAAGTGGCGCGGCCGAACGAAACCGCCTCCACGGTCGAGCAGCGCTTCTTCAGCGTCAGCGACGACGACAAGCGCCGGGCCCTGAAGCAGATCATCCGGCAGCGCGGCATCACGCAGGCCTTCGTCTTCGTCAACAGCAAGCTGGGCTGCGCCCGGCTGGCACGTTCGCTCGAGCGCGAGGGCCTCAAGACCACGGCCCTGCACGGCGACAAGAGCCAGGACGAGCGCCTGAAGGCGCTGGCCGCCTTCAAGGCTGGCGAGGTCGACTTGCTCGTGGCCACCGACGTCGCCGCCCGCGGCCTGGACATCAAGGACGTGCCGGCGGTGTTCAACTTCGACATCCCGTTCAACGCCGAGGACTACGTGCACCGCATCGGCCGCACCGGCCGCGCCGGCGCCTCCGGCCTGGCCGTGAGCTTCGCCAGCGGCGGCAACGACGTCCGGCTGGTGGCCGACATCGAGAAGCTGATCAAGAAGAAGATCGAACTCGAGCCGGTCGAGTTCGAGGAAGACCGTCCGCGCGGCCGCATCAACGACGGCCGCCGCCACTGGCGCGAAGAGGGCGAGGCCGGCGATGCGCGCGATGTGCTCGACACCCTCGACCGCCCGCGCGAACGCAGCGACAGCCGGCCGGTGCGCAGCACCCGGCCGCACCGCGCGCCGGCGGCGCCGCGCGACCCGTTCTTCGAGCAGCCCTACGAGGCGCCGGTCGAGCGCGAGGGCGCTCCGGCCTGGGAATCCGCCGCCAAGGCCGCGCCCGCGCGCGGCATCTCGGCCAATATCAAGACGAAGCGCAAGGTCGCCGCGCTCTTCAAGGCGACCGAGCAGTCGAGCTGATTCATCCGGGTTTCTGAGCCTGGGGGCAGGCCGCCTGGATCAACTCCCGGTCCTGCAGCGTCGCGCCGATGCGCACGGCGCTCAGGCAACCGCCCCAGACGCAGCCGGTGTCGATCGACAGCAGGTCGGGCCGCGACTTCAAACCCAGTGTCGACCAGTGGCCGCATGCCACCGTGGCTGCCGCCGTGCGCCGGCCGGGGACGTCGAACCACGGCATGAAGCCTGCTGGCGCCGCTGCCGCCCCATCCTTGCTCTCGAACTCCATCTCGCCCTCGGCGCTGCAAAAGCGCAGCCGGGTCAACGCGTTGACGATGACGCGCAGCCGCGCGCTGCCCGAGAGCGCAGCGTTCCAGCGGGCCGGCTCGTTGCCGTACATGGTTTGCAGGAAGTCGGCCAGCGCGGGGCCGCGCAGCACCGATTCGAGTTCGGCCGCGAGGGCGAGCGTGTCTTCGACGCTCCATTGCGGCAGCACGCCCGCGTGCACCATGAGCAGGTCGCCGTCGCCGACGCGCCGATGCAGCGCCATCGGCTGATGGCGCAGCCAGTCGAGCAGGGCGTCGCGATCGGGGGCCTGGAGAATGGCCTGCAGCGTGTCCTTGCGGCCCGCCTTGCGGGCACCATGGGCGACGCCCAGCAGGTGCAGGTCGTGGTTGCCCAGCAGGCTCAACGCGGATGCGCCCAGGCGCTGCACGCGGCGCAGCACCTCGAGCGACGCCGGCCCGCGATTGACGAGGTCGCCGAGCAGCACCAGCGTGTCCCGGCTGGGGGAGAAAGCGATGTCGTCCAGCAGGCGCTGCAGGGGCTCGTCGCAGCCCTGCACGTCGCCGATCAAGAAAAGTGCCATGGGCCCTCGAGCCTTGAAACGCGTGCGCACTGACCCGTTGTCCGGCAACAATGGCCTGCGCAGGCGTACAAATCGTCGAGGATAACCCCATGCACATCGCCATCTTGACCTTCGAGGGCTACAACGAGCTTGACTCCTTCGTCGCACTCGGAATCCTGAATCGCATCAAGAAGCCCGACTGGCGCGTTTCCATCGCCAGCCCCGGCGCGAAGGTGCGTTCCATGAACGGCTTGGTGGTGGAGTCGCAAGCCACCTTGGAGGACGCGGCCAGCGCCGATGCGGTCATCGTGGGCAGCGGGCTTCTCACGCGCGATGTCGTGGCAGACCCTGCCCTGATGTCGCGCCTGCAACTGAACCCTGCGAAACAGCTGCTTGCGGCGCAGTGTTCAGGCACCCTGGTCCTCGCCAGGCTGGGACTTCTCGAGGGCGTCTCCGCCTGCACCGACCTGACCACCAAGCCCTGGGTCCAGGAGGCAGGCGTGGATGTGCTCGACCAGCCCTTCTTCGCCCGCGGCAATGTGGCGACCGCGGGGGGTTGCCTGGCGTCACCCTACCTGGCCGCGTGGGTCATTGCGCGGCTGGAAGGCGTCGAGGCCGCGGAGGCTGCGCTGCACTACGTGGCGCCCGTGGGCGAGAAGGACGCGTTCGTTGCGCGGGCCATGGGCAACATCCGCCCATTCCTGCCTGACGGGATGGGCAAGGCTCGCGCCTGAGACTCGCTTCATGCTCGCCGCTACTTGTGGCAAAGTTCCCGGCACCGGCAACTCTCCAGGTCAATCGATGTCGAGATGGTCTCTTTCGCGAACCGCGCAATGCTTCGCACTCCTGTTCGCCGCCGCATTCGCGGGGCTGGCGCTCAACGCCCATGGACACGAGGTCGCAGCGGGCATCCAGCCGGCGGCAAGCGCGCCGGCGCAGCCCCCCAGGCCTGCGTCGACCCTGTTCCGCAATGTGCGGGTCTTCGATGGGCTTTCGGGCCAGGTGTCCGCGCCGCGCGACGTGCTCGTGAAGGGCAACCGCATCGAGCGGATCGCCACCGGCCTGCCAGCCGATGCCGATGCGCTGGTCATCGACGGAGCGGGCCGCGTGCTGATGCCCGGCCTGATCGACATGCACTGGCACAGCATGTTCGCAGGCCCGTCGCTGGCCGTCGCCATGCAGGCCGAGCGTTCGTATCTCGCGGTGGTGGCCGGCGTGGAGGCCACGCGCGCGCTGATGCGCGGCTTCACGACCGTGCGGGACATGGGCGGGGCCGCCTTCGGCCTCAAATCGGCCGTCGATGACGGCCTGATTCCCGGGCCCCGCATCTATCCCTCGGGCGCGATGATCAGCGTCACCAGCGGCCATGGCGACTTCCGCGAATTCACTGACCTGCCGCGCGCCCTGGGCGCGCCCGGCTCGCGGCATGACCTGGTGGGCGACACCGCCATTGCCGACAGCCCGGACGAAGTCCGCATCCGCGTGCGTGAACAACTCATGCGCGGCGCATCGCAGATCAAGCTCACCGCGGGGGGCGGTGTCTCGTCGCCGCACAGTCCGCTCGATGCCATCACCTTCACCGAGCCCGAGCTTCAGGCCGCCGTCGTCGCCGCGAAGAACTGGGGAACCTACGTCGCGGTGCACGCCTATATGCCGGATGCGATCCGCCAAGCCGTCAACGCGGGCGTGCTGTGCATCGAGCACGGCAGCCTGATGGATGAGGAAACAGCCCGGCTCATGGCGAGCAAGGGGACCTGGCTGAGCACCCAGCCTTTCCCCGACGCAATGGCCGACGCGTTTCCGCGCGGATCGGACCAGTGGAACAAGGCGCAGGAAGTGTTCGCCGGGACCGACAAGACCTACCGGCTGGCGAAGAAGTACAAGCTCAAGACGGCCTTCGGCACCGACGTCCTCTTTTCGAGCGCGCTGGCGGGCCAGCAGGGCGCGATCCTCGCGAGCCTGGCGCGCTGGTACTCGCCGTCGGAGGTGCTGGTGATGGCCACCGGCACCAACGCCGAACTGCTGGCGCTGTCCGGCAAGCGCAGCCCCTATGCGGGCCAGGTCGGTGTGGTCCGCGAAGGTGCGCTGGCCGACCTGCTGCTCGTCAACGGCGACCCGACGGTCGACATCAGCCTGGTGGCACGACCCGAGCAGAGCTTCGCGGTCATCATGAAGGACGGCATCATCTACAAGAACCGCCCGCAGTGAGCATCGATGCATAGTCGACGACAGGGCGTGAGCTTTCGGGCATTTGCGGGCCCATCGGATTTCGAAGCCATGGTGGCTTGCGCCAACGCGAGCTTCGCCGCCGACCAGACCGGGTTCTTCCGGACGGTCGAGGAGGTGGCGCGGGACTATGCCTCTTTCACCGACTGCGTGCCGCAACGAGATGTGTGGATCGCCCAGGCCGGCACAGAAATCGCCGGCTATGTGCGTGCATGGCATTGGGCGCAGGCGGACGGACTCCAGCTCTACGGGCAGTTCGGCGTTGTCGCACCACGCTGGCGCCGGAGGGGAATAGGGGCCTCGTTGCACACCTGGCTGGAGTCGCGACAGCGCGAGATGGCGGCGGCTCACTGCAGCGCGCCGATGCATGCGCACCATGCCTTCGTCACTCAGGGCGAAACCGCGCGCGCGGCGCTCCTGGAGAAATCAGGCTATCGACCCGAGCGCTACTTCTTCACCATGGTGCGACCGACGCTCGACGACGTCGCCGACTTCGCCATGCCGCCGGGCCTGGAAGTGCGGCCGGTTCAGCCCGAACACTTTCGCCCGATCTGGGACGCCCATCAACGCGCGTTCCGGACCCACTGGGGCTTCTCGCCCTCCGTGGAGGCAGATTTCCGGCGATGGCAAGTGAGCCAGGTCTTTCAACCTCATCTCTGGCAGGTCGCGTGGGACGTCCGCACCGGCGAGGTTGCAGGCCAGGTGCGAACCTACATCGATGAGACATGGAACTCCGCGAACGGGCTCAGGCGAGGCTGGACGGAATTCATCAGCGTGGGCGAGCCGTGGCGGGGACGGGGCCTCGCTCGCGCGCTGATCTCCTTGAGCTTGCGAGCCCAACGCGCTGGGGGCATGCAGGAATCCGGTCTGGGCGTCGACAGCCAGAACCTGAACGGCGCGAACCGCATCTACGAAGAGTGCGGCTTCATCGCGGTCAAGCGCAACTGCGTGTTCCGCAAGCCGCTGGCGTTGAGCGAGGCGGACTGAAGGCTTCTTAGAAGAGGGTGGCTTGCTGCGCGCTCCGACGCGCCGCAGAAGCTATCGGGCCAGGGCGCTCAGCTTCTTCCTGGCGATCTGCAACAGACCTTCGCGTTCCGCCGCCGGCTTCGCCTTGGTCTCCCCTTGGCCGATGATCTCGACCGCACGGTGGTCAGCCAGCTTGGCCCCGAGCTCGTCGCGTGGCGTGAGGGCCGCGTACCTGGCGCCGGAGATCACGTGAACGTCGAGGTGCCGGCCGATCGATGCAGAAAGCTTCTGGCACGCGATGGACATCTTCGCTTCATCCGGCACCAGCTGGCCGTAGACCACGACAAGTTGCACTGTGGCGTCCTTGTCCTCCCCCAGCACGAAGGCGCGCAGGACCGAATCCTTGAACTTCGAACGCAGCATCGCGCGGATGGGCTCGGCGGCGGCGAACGACTTGAGCGCAATGGACCGAAGCTCGTCGTAGAAAACGAAGGACATGTTCGCTTCGACCGTCCCGGCTTCGTCGGCCTTGGGCTCGTGCCGGGTCAGGATGCCGCTCTTGACGAGATGCTCCTGGGTCCGCTCGACTTCGTCGACCTCCAGCCTGGCCATCTTTGCGAGTTGCGCGACGGAGAACTTGCTGGCGGGTGCTGCGAAAACGATCTTCAGCAACTTCTGGACTTCGGGAGCGAGGAGAAAATCTGCGGCACTCATTCTGGCTTGGGGCTTGTCACACGCGAACACGGAGAGGTCGGCGCCAGTTTTTATCATGAAGCGCATCCAGCGCGGATCACGGCTCCGACGCACCGCCCGTTCGCCTGCGCAAGGCGGCGACAACAGCGCGAAAATCGGTCCTGTCCAAGCCCGTCTTTCCTTGCCACCCCATTCATCAGGCTCTCGTGCTCCCCACCGAATTCAAGGGCTTCATCCTCACGCGCCGCTGGCGTGATGTCGCGGCCGGCACCGAGATCGAGTACTGGCTCGCCACCGATGCCGGGCCGAGGAAGGTGATCCTGTCGTCACGGACCTCCGTCGCATTCGTCGATGCGAAGCACAGGAAGTCGGTCGAAGCGCAGCTTGCCGCCATGCCGGGGATGGAGCTCCGCGAGCTTCCGCTGAAGACCTTCCAGCAGGCACCCGTGGTCGGTGTCTACGCGAAGCACTTTCGCCAACTGGGTCAACTGGCGCGTGCGCTGCGGGACCAGGGCGTCGCGCTCCTCGAAGCCGATGTGCGACCGCACGACCGTTTCCTGATGGAGCGGTTCATCACTGCCGGCGTGCTGGTCGAAGGAGGGAGGACGGACCGCTTCTCCATCGTCGACTGCAAGCTGAAGCCGGCACCCGATTTCCGGCCGGTGCTGCAGGTGGTGTCGCTGGACATCGAGACCAGCCAGGACGAGGCACTCTATTCCATTGCGCTGGATGGCACGGGCGAGCGTGTCGTCTTCATGCTCGGAGAGCCGCCACCCGAGCCGCCACCTGAGCCGCCACCTGAGCCGGGTGAGCCCCTGGGCTTCTCCCTCATCCATTGCCCGACCCGCAAGGCCATGCTGGAGCAGCTCAACGACTGGTTCGAGAGGAACGACCCGGACGTCATCATCGGCTGGAACGTCATTCAGTTCGACTTGCGAGTGCTGCAGAAGGCGGCCGACAGCTGCGGGGCACAGCTCCTGCTGGGGCGGGAGCGCCGGCCCATCGATTGGCGAACCCACCCGGGAAAGCAGGGCTATCTGTTCGCGGCCACGCCCGGCCGGGTGGTCATCGACGGCATCGACGCGCTGAAGGCCGCGTCGAGGAGCTTTCCCTCCTTCAGCCTCGAAGCCGTTTCACAGGAACTGCTGGGCGAGGGCAAGGCCATCGGCGACGAGTACGACAAGATGGCGGAGATCGAGCGGCGATACCAGGAGGACAAGCCTGCGCTCGCGCTCTACAACATCCGGGACTGCGAACTGGTGCTGCGCATCTTCGACAAGGCGAAGCTGCTGCAGTTCATGATCGAACGCGCCCACACCACGGGCCTGCAGTTGGACCACCTCGGCGGCTCCATTGCCGCGTTCAGCCACCACTATCTGCCGCGGATGCATCGCCTGGGCTACGTGGCGCCGAACGTGGGCGAGATTCCGAGCAAGGCCTTCCCTGGCGGGTACGTGATGGACTCGAAGCCAGGGTTCTACGACTCGGTCGTGGTCCTGGACTACAAGAGCCTGTACCCCTCGATCATTCGAACCTTCCTGGTCGACCCCGTCGGCTTCGTGGACGGCTCGAACGCCAGCGACTCCGCCATGGTGGTCAAGGGCCCGGGAGGGACCGCGTTCTCGCGCCAGAAGCATTGCCTGCCGGAAATCGTGACCACCCTCTGGCGGGCTCGGGACGAGGCCAAGCGGGTCAGGAACGAGTCGCTCTCGCAAGCCCTGAAGCTGCTCATGAACTCCTTCGCCGGGGTGCTGGGTGCGGCCGACTGCCGCTTCTTCAATCCCGAGGTCGTATCCGCCATCACCCTGCGTGGGCACGAGATGATGAAGCTCACGCGCACGTTCGTGGAGAGCCGGGGCTACGAGGCCATCTATGGCGACACCGACTCCATCTTCATCTGGCTCAAGCGCACCCGCAGCAACGAGGAAGCGCACGCCATCGCGGCAAGTCTGGTGAATGACATCAACGACTGGTGGACGCGTGTCCTGCGCGAGGAGCACGGCCTCGCGAACTTCCTCGAGATCGAGTTCGACACCCACTACAAGAAGTTCTTCATGCCCACCATTCGTGGCTCGGACGTCGGCAGCAAGAAGCGCTACGCGGGCCTGAGCGTGGATGCTGCGGGCAAGGAGGAGATGATCTACCGTGGCTTGGAGATGGCCCGCAGCGACTGGACCCCGTTGGCGCGCCAGTTCCAGGAGGGCCTGCTGTCGCGCATCTTCCAGGGCGAGCCTTACAAGGAGTTCGTGACCGACTACGCGCAGTCGACATTGGCTGGCCGGAAGGACGACCTGCTGATCTACCGGAAGCGCCTGCGCCATCGCCTCGACGCCTACCAGGTCAACGTGCCGCCGCAGGTTCGCGCGGCGCGCATCGCCGACGAATACAACGGCCGGGTCAACCGACCTCGGCAGTACCAAAGGGGTGGCTGGATTCGATACGTCATGACGCTGAACGGGCCGGAGCCGCTGGAAACGCGCCATTCCCGCATCGACTACGAACACTATCTGAGCAAGCAGATCCAGCCGATCGCCGATGCCATCCTCCAGCCCATGGGGGAGAACTTCATGACGCTGACCAGCGCACAGCAAGCACTTTTCTGAAGGTCTTCCGGGTCTTGAATCCAGCTAAGGCACACTGGCCCTCCAACGAGGAGACTCAATTGCGCCGCAACCTGGAAGCATTCCCGAGGTGGAGACACCCGCGCCCACGACGCCACGACGATGGCCAGCAGCGATGCGCCACGCGCTTCGGAAGGCGGCTGCCGAGTGTCGCGGCGCTGGTCCTGACCGTGGTGCTGGGCGCTTGTGGCGGCGGGGGCGGTGGTGGCGGCGGCGGGGTTGGTGTCGGGGTTGGCAACGGTGCGGCTGCAACGTCCGCAGCCCCGGCATGCGACGCAGCTTCCATCACGAGTCAATTGCCGGCGGCCAGTGCATTGAATGCGCGGGCCAAGTGCCTCGAACTGAATACGCCCTATGTGCCGCCACCAGGCAACGTCCTCGAGCACCACGCATCGGGCTTTGCGAAGACCCTGTGTTCGGCCGTATTCATCACCGGACTTGATCCTGCGGTCGCTGCCGAAAGCCTTGGCTACTTCGTGGCGCCCTATGCCCAGCGCAAGCTGATGGCCGCACCCGTCGTCGATCGCAGCAAGAATGAAGTCCGGGTTGCGATTCCGAACGGCCCGACGCTGGTCGCGCGCCATTTCGGCTCGCAAGGCTGCATCACGCTGCCGACCGGGAAGGACGAGGTCTTCTTCAAGCCGGTGCAAGTCAAGAGCGCGCTGGCCGACCCCTCGACCTTGGCTTGGCCGATGGGAGACGTGTTGCCGTCCGATCCGTTGCCGGCCGCCATCGATGCTGCCAAGCTGACCCAGGCGGTCGATGCCGCGTTCGCCAATCCAGAGGCCTATACCTCCGCCTTCGTGGTGACGCACAAGGGGCGGATCGTCGGGGAACGCTATCAGGCCGGCGTCGGTGTGGCGACGCCGCTCGAATCCTGGTCGATGGGCAAGAGCGTGACCGCCACGATGATCGGGGTGCTCATCAAGCAGGGCGTGTATCAACTCGATCAGCCTGCCCCGATTCCCGAGTGGCAGGGCGAAGGCGATGCTCGCAAGCAGATCCGCATCTCGGACATCATGCGCATGTCCAGTGGCCTGCGAATCAAGGCGCCGGACGATCCGGACTTCGATCCCGACGGAACCTATCCGGACCACCTCTACTACTACACAGGCCGGATCAATGCTTTCAACTATGCGTCGACACGGCCGCAGCAGTGGCCACCGAATGCGGTGGGCCGCTACCGCAACACCGATCCGGTGCTGGCCAACTACCTCGTGCGCCTTGCAGTCGAGAAACGCGGCGAGGAGTACCTGTCGTTCCCGCAGCGCAATGTCTTCGACAAGATCGGCATCCGCTCGATGGTGATCGAGACCGACCCTTACGGCAACCTCCTCACGCAGGGATACGACTTCATGTCGGCGCGAGATTGGGCGCGGCTGGGCAATCTCTACCTCCAGGACGGTGTCTGGAATGGCGAGCGCATTCTCCCCGAGGGATTCGTCAGTTTCGTGAGCACCGTGGCACCCGCGTGGGCCGCGGACAAGCGCCCGATCTATGGCGGCTTCTTCTGGATCAATGGAACCGGTTCGCTGGCAGTGCCGACCTCGGCGTACTACATGCTCGGCGCCGCCGGGCAGTTCGTCGTCGTGGTGCCATCGCACGACCTCGTGGTGGTGCGCATCGGATATTCGAAGGGCGAACGATTCGCCACCACGACACTGAATCAGGCGCTGGCGCTGCTGACGAGTGCCGTGCCGCGCGCCCGGTAGGCGCGTGGGGGCCTGTCAGGGCTTTTCGGCAGACGCCGTGGTGGCCTGAGTCATGACGGTTGCCCATGCACCGTCGATGCGCTTCCAAACCTCCACGACCCACAGTCCGCCGCTGAGAAAGCGAGTCACTGCAAGGTCGCCTTGCTGTTCGAGTTGCTCGCGTTCGCGCGGGACATAGGGCCGCTGCTTCTGCGCCTGGAGGTTGCCGATCCGTTCGCTCCGAGACATGAACTGACCGTTCTGCTGGACAGTCGTGAAGCGGCTCGCGGTGTATTTGCCCCACTTCGCCGCATCGACCGCATAGAAGGCTTCGTCGCGTTCACGCATCGCGGCTTGAAGTTCAGGAGGGAACGTCGTCGTGTCGGTCATTGGAGCACTGTAATTCACTGCATAGCCTGCGCTACCACCATCACGATCGGAAGGACAAGTTCCGGTGCGAGGTAGCCAAGCCAGACGACGGCCGGTTTCGGCAGGCCCACCTTCGACATCGAAAGCAGTCTTCCGCATGCGGCGATGAAGATGCCCAACGCCAGCAGATAGATCAGCGTCCCCTGCTGGCGCACGGTCCAGCCCGCCCAGAAGCAGATGATGCCGGTGCCGAGATAGATGCCTGCCATGAACCGGTGGACATTGTCCAGGCGCGGCGCAGTCTGTGGTTGGCCAAGCACCATCTGCAGACAGCCGCCGGATACAGCGATGGCGCCTGCCAGGAAGAGGCAGACCCGTACGACGATCTGGGCGCTGGAAATAGGGGATTCGATCATGGCGTTTGCATGGGGCTGCGGCATGCTGGCTTGCGTCCGCAACTGGCCGCCTGCTGCGATCCGCCGAGTCGGGACTATTCTTTATCGGGGGCGTTTCCACCATGCTCGGTTTCACCAAGCCGGCCTTGCCCTTGGCCATGCCTTTCCGTCGTGCGGGGCGGCCCCCCGGCTAGATCGCCGCGCCTCGCCCCTCGGTCGGGGCGGCGCGCCGAGGCCGCTCGGGACGGTCAGGCAGGGATTGAAGCAGCGCGGCTCTGAGACCCTCGGTGGCTGCCGATTCGGGCTCCCTGCCGTTCATCCCGACACTGACCACCCGCCAGACCTGGCTTCCGTTCTTGACCAATGTCGTGTGGATTCGCCGCGAGGCGTTGTTCACCATCACGCCGCGCATCTGCAGCCCAAAGCGGCCCTTGACGTTGATCGGATCGGCTCGGATATCGATGGCCATCTGTGGACGCACTGCAGAAATCCACGCGCGTTGATACTGCTCCAGCGTCACCGATTCGTCGACATCCTCCAGGGCGAAGACGCTGACCACGCCGGCCGCGTGGGAGCTGAACGTGAAGATGGGGTCACCTTCGGCATTCACCTGTTGCGTGAATACCCAGCCGGGTGGGATGTCCACGCGCTTGTTGGAGATGGGATTGATCCACTCGAAGCCGGCGAAGTATTTCTTGTTCGCCTCCGAGTCGCCGTATTGCAGATAGCCGAAGACCGCCACCATCGCAACGACACAGAACGCGGCGACCGAGCGCCTGGCTGCGCCCATCGACACGGCATGCACCTGGAAGCGCGCGGCATCGTAGCTCGCTGGTTGGCCAGACTTCACGCGTGCGTACTGTCGCCACATCGTCACCAGATTGACGAAAGGAACGCCCAGCCCCAGCCCCGCCCAGTACAACCCCAGCAGTCGCCCGAAGTATTGGAGAAACGTGGGCCGGGCGCCGCCAAGCAAGGTCACGCGCACGCCGAACAAGACCTTGCCGAGGGTCGTCCCGAACAGGCCGAATACGAAGGCCTGCGCAATCAGGGCCAGCGGAATCATCAAGAACCCAAGGCCGGTGCCGGAGCTCGGGCTCGACATCCAGAGGCCGAAAGCGGGCCAGAAGCGGCCGGCGACCATGCCGAGCAGGTAGCCGACGGGAACACACAGCGACCAGATGTCGAGCAGCTGGGCAAAGAAGCGTCGCCACGGACCCGCCAGCGGCAGGTGCAGGACCGCAGGCTGCACGGGGAAGCTCGAGCTCGGCGCTCCTGTACGAGCCCAGTCGGGAAGGTCTTCTTGCCGGATCGATTCGAGCCTCGGGGCGGGCAGCGTCACGAGGTCGAAGACAGGTTCACGCCGGTGCGCGGGTTCGGCAACTGCACCGTGGACGCGAACGCTCGTGCGGTCCTGATGGAAGTCGGACACGTCGGCCACCGGCTTCCAGGCCAAGCGCCCCGGGCGCCAGACCAGCGTGGCCGGACCGACAGCACCCGCGTCGAGAAGTGCCTGGAGTTGCTCGGTCGAGAGCGGTCCATTCCTTTCTTCGCCGCTTGCGAACCACCAGCCGTCTTGCATCTCCGCTCCACCTGGGTGTTGTATATGTACCTAAATGTATCTAAAGGACTGGTCGCGGCCAAGGTATTTCTAGGCGTGGCCCGTTTGGACTCGGCATGCCACAGGTGAAGTAAAGTGCCGTGTCCCCATTCACTCCCCCCTTCATGGATGTATTTCTACTGGCCTTGCTGACCACGCTCAACGCGTTGTTCGCAATGTCCGAAATGGCCCTGTCCACCAGCCGCAGGGCGCGCCTCGCGGCTCTGGCCGAGACCGGCGATGCGGGCGCCGCTGCGGCGCTCAAGCTGATGGAGGATCCGACGCAGTTCCTGTCCAGCGTGCAGATCGGCATCACCTCGATCGGCATGCTCAGCGGCATCGTGGGCGAGGCCGCCTTCGCGGAGCCGCTGGCGGACTCGATGCGCGGATGGGGCATCGGCGCCGGCACGGCCAGCATCGCATCGACCGCGGTGGTGGTGACCTGCATCACCTTCTTCACGATCATCTTCGGCGAGCTGGTGCCCAAGCGCATCGGCCAGCTCTACCCCGAGCCGGTGGCGCGCTTCGTGGCTCGGCCGATGCGCGGCCTGGCCACGGCGGCCAAGCCTTTCGTGCTGCTGCTGTCGGGCGCCACCGCCGCCACTTTGAAGCTGCTGCGCATCGATTCGAACGCGGCCCGCGTGGTGACGGAAGAAGAGATCTCCGCCAGCCTAGAAGAGGGCGTCGATGCCGGCGTGATCGAGATGCACGAGCACCAGATGGTGCGCAACGTGTTCCACCTGGACGACCGCCGGCTGACCTCGCTCATGATTCCGCGGGCCGACATCGAGTGGCTGGAGGCCTCGTGGACCGTGGCCGAGTGCCTGCAGAAGGTGTCCGCGGCCGGGGCGCTGAACCTGGTGCATTCCTGGTATCCGGTCTGCCGTGGTTCGCTCGACGACGTGGTCGGCGTGATCAGCGTGGCGCACCTGCTGAGGCTCGGCCCCGCCCATGAAGGCCCGATCGAGCCTTCGGCCCAGCCCGCGGTGTTCGTGCCCGAGACGCTGACCGGCATGGAACTGCTCGAGCAGTTCCGCTCGCATGCCGGCCGGCTGGTCTTCGTGGTCGACGAGTATGGCGTGGTGCAGGGCCTCATGACGCCGCGCGATCTGCTGGAGGCGATCACCGGCGAACTGCAGGTCGCCACCCATGCCGAGGCCTGGGCCCGCGAGCGTCCCGACGGCGTCTGGGAACTCGATGGCCTGATGCCGGTGTCGGAACTGCGCGCCCGCCTGGGCATCCGCGAACTGCCCGAAGAGGATCGAGGCCGCTACAACACGGTGGCGGGCCTGTTGATGTTCGTCTCGGGCCGGCTGCCCGAAGTCGGCGAGCGCATCGACTGCGCAGGCTGGTGCTTCGAGGTGGCGGCGCTCGAAGGCAAGCGCATCGATCGGGTGCTGGCCTACCCGGACGCGGGGGCGGCCGACCTGGCGCCCTGAGCCTCGGATCGTCTGAGAATCTTCTCGGGAACCGGGAGGAGATTATTGTTTTCTCCTGTGGGAGAATGAAAAGAATCTTCTCATCAATCTTCTCAAGCATTCAGTGTGGAAGCCGGACGCCCGACCGCCCTTGATCAACTGGCAACCGTGCTTGCGCGGCAGCCCATGGCAAGTGCGGCTGATCTGGCCCGGTCGTTGGGGGTCAGCGTGCCGACGCTGCACCGGATGCTGCAGGCGCTCGGCCATCGGATCGTGAGCGGTGGCAAGGCGCGCCGGGCACGCTATGCCTTGCGCCGGCCGCTGCGGGGCGTGCTGTCCGACCTGCCGCTGTACGAGGTCGATGCCGACGGGCAGGCCGCTCTCGTCTCGCACCTTGCCCCCGTGATGCCCGAGGGCACGATGATGCCGCTCGACGGTACCGGCTGGCCCCTGGTCGACGAGGCGCGCGACGGTTGGTGGGGCGGGCTTCCCTATCCGCTGCATGACATGCGGCCCCAAGGCTACATGGGGCGCCAGTTCGCGCGGGCCGAGCACCATCGGTTCGAGGTGCCGGCGAATCCGGTCGAATGGTCGGACGACGACATTCTTCATGTGCTGAGCCGCAGCGGCTCGGACGTCAGCGGCAACCTGATCCTGGGCGACCCGGCGTGCGAGCGCTGGCTGCAGGCCAAGGTGTCGGTGCCTGAGCCGATTCCGGGCAGGCGGGTCGGCGCTGCCTATGGGCGACTGGCCGAGCAGGCCATCGCGCAGGGTGTGGCCGGGTCGAGCGCGGCCGGCGAGTTTCCCAAGTTCCCGGCGCTGCGTGACCTGGATCGCCAGGCGACGCCGCACGTGCTGGTGAAGTTCTCCGGCGCCGATGGGTCGCCGGCGGTGCGTCGCTGGGCCGATCTGCTGGTGGCCGAGCATCTGGCGCTCGATTGCGCGGCCACCCTGCCTGGCGTGCAGAGCGCGCGCAGCCGGGTGGCGGTGCATGCCGGCCGCACCTTTCTCGAGGTGGAGCGCTTCGATCGCGTCGGCATGTTCGGCCGCAGCCGCCTCGTGAGTCTCGACACGGTCAATGCCACGCTGATCGGGGAGGGCGTGATGGACTGGCCGAGGCTCGCAGCCCGGCTGGCCGGTGCCGGCTGGCTCTCGGCCGAAGACGAGTTGCGCATCCTGCATCTCTGGTGGTTCGGACGGCTGATCGCGAACACCGACATGCACCTGGGAAACCTGAGTTTTCGGCCGTCCCAGGGCGAGCTGGCGCTGGCTCCGACCTACGACATGCTGCCGATGCTCTACGCCCCGCTGGCTGGCGGCGAAGTGCCGGCCCGGGAGTTCCAGCCGCCGCTGCCGCTGCCTGCCCAGCGCGCGGCGTGGACCACCGCCTGCGCGGCCGCCCTCGCGTTCTGGACCCGGGCCGCCGCCGACCGGCGCATCGGCGGGGCGTTCAGGAAGACCTGCGCCGACAACGCCCTGAGGCTGAATCAGCGCGCCGAGCGCGCCTGAATCGCCACTCCTATACTGGCCGGCCCCAGACCCGGAGACCGCCATGACACTGCCCGCCACCACCCTTCAGATCCGCTCGCTCGTCAGCAGCAAGGGAGAACTGACCCTCTCGCTGTCGGAGGACCCGATCCCTCAGCCGGCCGCCCACGAAGTGATCGTGCGGGTCGAGGCCGCGCCGATGAATCCGTCCGATCTCGGACTGCTGTTCGGTGCCGCCGACCTGCGCACCGCGAAGGCATCGGGCACGGCCGAGCGGCCGGTGGTCACCGCCAGCATTCCCGAAGCCGCGATGAAGAGCATGGCCGGGCGCCTGGACCAGTCCATGCAGGTCGGCAACGAAGGGGCTGGCGTCGTCGTGGCGGCAGGTGCGGCACCCGAGGCGCAGGCGCTGCTCGGCAAGACCGTGGCGGTGCTCGGCGGCGCGATGTACACGCAGTACCGCTCGATCGCCGCAGCCCAGTGCATGGCGCTGCCCGAGGGCACGACGGCGGCCGAGGGCGCCTCGGCCTTCGTCAACCCGCTCACCGCGCTCGGCATGGTCGAGACCATGCGCCGCGAGGGCCACAAGGCGCTGGTGCACACGGCCGCGGCGTCGAACCTGGGCCAGATGCTGAACCGGATCTGCCTCAAGGACGGCATCGATCTCGTGAACATCGTGCGCAAGAAGGAGCAGGAGGAGATCCTGCGCGGCCTCGGCGCCAAGTACGTCTGCAGCACGGAATCGCCCACCTTCATGCAGGACCTGACCGATGCGCTGGTCGCCACCGGCGCCACCCTGGCCTTCGACGCCATCGGCGGCGGCAAGCTGGCGGGCCAGATCCTGACCTGCATGGAAGCGGCACTCAACAAGACGGCGACCGAGTACAGCCGCTACGGCTCCAGCACCCACAAGCAGGTCTACATCTACGGCGGCCTGGACCGCGGGCCGACCGAGTTCACGCGCGGTTTCGGCATGACCTGGGGCATGGGAGGCTGGCTGCTGTTCCCGTTCCTGCAGAAGATCGGACCCGAGGGCGCCGCGAAGCTCAAGGCGCGGGTGGCGGCCGAGCTCAAGACCACCTTCGCGAGCCACTACACGGCGGAGCTCTCGCTGGTCGAGGCGCTGAGCCTGGACCGCATCGCGGTCTATTCGCGCCACGCGACGGGCGAGAAGGCCCTGCTCAACCCCAACAAGTAGCAGCAGGCGCGCAGTCGGCGCCGCGCGCTGCCTCGCGCTGCACGGGCGGTCACGCAGCCGCCACGGTCGTGTCACTCAAGGCGACTAGATTGGGAGGTTCTCTCCGCGAAGAGTCATCGACCGTCGCGGGGCACGACATCCAACGCATCGACCTGAGGGCCCGCGGCAACGCCGGGCGGCGCCCGGCCATGCAAGACCGACCGATTG
Organism: Variovorax saccharolyticus; assembly: GCF_030316765.1. Lineage (GTDB taxonomy): Bacteria > Pseudomonadota > Gammaproteobacteria > Burkholderiales > Burkholderiaceae_C > Variovorax > Variovorax saccharolyticus. The sequence continues at coordinate 184,526 of NZ_JASZYT010000010.1, read as the reverse complement.
ATGAGCATCCAGAGCCAAGCCGCGATTCCGTTCGTGCATCCGATCTACGTCCGAGGCGTCCTGGACTGCCTGAACAGTCGCGGCATCAGGCCCTCGGAGGTGCTCGCCCGTGCGGGCTTGTCCTGGCAGGATCTCGGCGACGGGAAGCCGCTGCTGGATTTTTCCGTCTTCCGCCGGTTCGTGGTGCAGGCCATCCAGTGCAGCGGAGAACCCGCGCTGGGCCTCATCGCAGGCGCGATGCTCCAGCCCTATCACAGCCCGGTAGGCATCGCGGCGGTGACCAGCCCGAACCTGGGACAGGGGCTCGAATTCCTGAGCCGGCACGCAACGCTGATCTTCAGGAGCATGCATTTCCAGCTGGACAACGGCCCTCGATGGAGCACCCTCAGGATCAGGCCGTTGCGTCCGCTGTTCGAGACGCACGTGTTCGTCATGCAGTCCATCGTCGGCGCGCACTGCCGCATGGTCGAGGCGATCGGGGGGCGGCCGGTCGATGAACTCACGGTGGGCTTGCCGTACGCCCGGCCGGAGGGCGGCGATGAGCCTTGCTTGCGCTACGTCCGCAGGGTGGAGTTCGACCAGCAGTGCCTGACGTTTCAACTGCCCGTCGACCTGCTGGACTGCCCTTCGCCCTCCGCCGACGCGAAGGCGTTCGACGCCGCCGCGCAGGCCTGCCAGAAGATGGCGTCGGAGCTCGGGCACCTCGAGTTCATTCATCGGGTCCGGCAAGCGCTGCTCGAGCGCCTGACCGCCAATCCCGATCTCAACGCGCTGGCTCCGGACCTGGGCGTTTCCTCGCGGACTCTCGCGAGAAGGCTCGCCGACGCAGACCTCAGCTTTTCCGACATCAAGAACGACTTGCGCAAGACGCATGCCGCCTGGTATCTGCAGCACACGGAGCTGTCGATCGAGGACATCGCATCGCGGCTCGGCTACAACGACCATACGAACTTCAGCCGCAAGTTCAAGGACTGGTATCGCGTCCCGCCCAGCAAGATGCGGCAGAGTCTTCGAAGCAGCCAGCACTGAGCCGGCGGCGGTTCGGCCGCGCCTCGGTGCGTGGCCGATCCTCTCTAACCGTGGCTCGGCAAGGGCGTGAAGGCCGCGGCCGGAGCAAAGCGGCCGGTGTCCGCCGGCCGCCCGATGCGCCCGGCCGCGAGCCGGGCCTGAAGGCGTCCGATCGCATGCAGCGGCTTGCGCTCGACCGCCGCCGTGCCCTTGCCGGGATCGGCGATGGTTGCGGGCCCGGGGCCGATCGCCAGGCACACCGGTGCGGTGTCGATGCCGCCGACCTGGCCGATCGTTTCATTGATTTTCGAGAGCAGCTCGACGCAGCGCTCACCGAGATCGACACCGCGCTGGGTCAGCAGGACCTTGCGTGTGGTGCGCTGGAGCAACGGCGTCTCCAGCATGGCTTCGAGTCGGGAGATGCTTCTGCTCACGCTCGACTTGTGGATCTGCAGTGCATCGGCCGCCAGGGAGAAACTGGAGAGCGAAGCGACGTAGGCGAAGATGCGGAGATCGTTGAGGTCGATCAGCTTCTCTGCAACGCAGGTGGACGAAGTACCGTTCTGCATGAAGACCTTCCCTTGACGTTCCTTGACCATGGAAGAAGGCGGACCGGCGTTCACCGGACCGCCTTCGGGAATGACTCAGAGAACCCGAGTGATTCCGTTGCCGGATCAGAACGAGTGGCGGATGCCGAAGTCGTAGCCGGTCGAGTTCTTCGGGGTCAGCACGCCGGTAGCAGCGTTGCCGGCGAAGAAGGCCGGGCCGCCGACGGTCAGGTCGGCGCCGTTCTTGTTGCTCACGCGAGCCACCGTTGCGTACAGGGCCGTGCGCTTCGACAGGTTGTGGACATAGCCCAGGGCGAACTTGTCAGCCTTCGGATCGGGTTGGAAGCCGAACAGTTGGTTGATGAAAGCGCCGGTGTTCTTGTAGTCCACTGCCGAGTACGAAACACGGATCAGGCCAGGACCGACGGGAACGGTGGCACCGATCAGCCAGCCGTCAGCGCCGGGTTCACGGAAGCCGAACGGGTTGGTAGCGCCGGCAACGAAGTTCGACGAGGTGTCTTGCTTCAGGTCGGCCTTCGAGTACTCACCGAACAGCTTGACCACGCCGAAGTCATACGAAGCGCCCAGGTTGAACGTGTCGAGGTTGTTCGTGGTGCCGGCGAAGTAGTTCGAGGCGATGGTGCTTTGAGCGTAGGCCAGGGCGACATCCAGCGGACCGTTGGCATAGCCCACGCGACCGCCGATGTAGCGGCCGGCGCGTTCGTTGCGGCCGGCTTGCGTCGGGTTGGCGATGAAGGCCGTAGCGCCAGGAGGCGTCAGCGTGCCCGGGTCGTAGCTGGTCTTCTCGTTGAACGCGTACATGAACTGACCGTAGAAGCCGCCCAGGTTCGGCGGCAGGAAGTAGCCGATCGAGTTGCTGGCACGCTGGTAGGTCGTGTTCTGGGTGAACCCGCCCTGGGAGATGATGCTGCCCGGGTTGTTGTAGCCGTTGGCGGTCGAGATCAGGTTGGTACCAACGCCGTTGGTGCCGAACGGATCGAACACCGAATCGTTCCAGTAGGTCGGGGTGTAGTCGCGACCGAGGCGCAGTTCACCGAAGCCGCCGGCCAGGCTCACGGTCGAACGACGCTGCCAGTTTTGGCCGCCGCCGGTAGCTGCACCGGTGCCGTCGTCGTTGTTCAGAGCACCTTCGAGCCAGAAGCTGGCTGCCAGGCCACCACCGAGGTCTTCCGTACCACGGAAGCCCAGGCGGCTGGAGTTGTAGCCCCCGCTGCGCAGCACGGTCTGGCTGGTCGTGACGCTCTGGCCCAGAAGGCCTTCGGTCTTGTTCGAGAAGCTGCTGATCGTGGCGTCGACCACACCGAACAGGGTGACCGACGACTGAGCCGAGGCAATACCGGCAACAGCCAGAGCAGCCAGGGCGACTAGAGATTTTTTCATTGCAAGTTTCTCCAAGGTTAAACAGAGGCTCCGGTGCGAAGGGCTCACCGTGACTGGCACTTGGTGCTCCCGCCGGACCCCGGGCCAACCTCCTTTTGGGAAGTTGTGGCTATTGCATCCGAGCGACATTGCGTGCCCGTGAGCCCTATGCAAAGTCGACCAGGAACTATGCAAACTCGACCGACGCGATGGAAACTCGTTGTGTGGCAACGACAGCGTCGGGAATGTGAACCACTCAGGCGATGAGCACCTTCGCGCCATCCTTGCGCAGGGCGGCGAGCGCGCCGCATTCCTGCGCCTTGGCATCGGTGACGATGATGTCGATCTCGCTGGTGCGCCGGTAGGTGACGCGGCTGGCCTGCCCGATCTTGCTGTGGTCGGCCAGGATCACCACCTGCCGCGCCTGCGCCGCCATGGCGCGCGCGACCGCGGCCTCGTGGTGCTCGAAGCTCATCGCGCCGTGCTTCGGATGCAGGCCCACGGGCGACAGCAGCGCGACGTCGGCGCAGAAGCGGCGGATGTCCTCGAGGGTGCCGTCGCCGTGCGTGGCCTGGCTCTTCACATCGATCTGGCCGCCAAGCAGCCGCACCGCATTGCCCGAAGCGCGGCCCTCGTCGGCGCCGGCGAGCTTCAGCGCAATGCTCAGCGAATTGGTGAGCACCGTCATCCCGCTGAGCGTCGCGATTTCCTCGGCCAGGATCGCGGTGGTGCTGCCGGCGTCCAGGAACAGGGTCTGGCCGGGTTTCAGCAGACTCGCCGTGGCCTTGGCGATGGCCCGCTTCTCGCGTTGCCGCGCGATCAGCCGCACCGACAGCGGTGGCTCGGGCTCGGGTCCCGCGGCCACGGCGCCGCCGTGCACGCGGCGCAGTTCGCCGTAGCCTTCGAGTTCGAGCAGGTCGCGGCGCACGGTCTCGCGCGAGACTTCGAGGTCCTGCACGATGCGGTCGACGCTCACGCGCGAGAAGGTGGCCAGGAGGCTGCGAATACGCAGGAAACGTTCGGCTTGAAGCATGGATGGAGGAGTTCGGGCTTCGGCTGCGAGGGCGATTGGAACACGCCGCCCCAGCGACTGCGCCCGCGTTCCGGCAACGGCGCCGGAACGCGGGCATCGGGCGGCGCCTCGACGCCGCCGGCGTGGCGCCTGGTCAGAGGTCTGCCAGGCCCATCGCCGGGTCGCTGACCGTGTGCTTGCCGGTCTCGACGCGGCCGGCGAAGCGGCGGTAGTAGCGCGGATCGCTGTCGCAGGTGACCGCGAAGTCGTACCACTGGCCGCTGCCGGCGAGCTCCCAGTGCAGGTCGTCGACGACGGCGCCGCCGGCAACGCTGGCCGTCCACGGGCCATCGGTGCGGTACGCCTTGGCGCGGACCGTGAACCTGGCGGCGTTCCGGCCCGGGTTCGCCAGCTTCAGGTAGACGTTGCCGTTGGCGATGTCATAGCACACCCGCAATTCGGGGTTGGCGGCGCCGTTCGCGCGCAGCGCGTTGAGGTCGCCCTTGAAGTGGCGATGGAAGCCGTTGGGCCCGAGCACCCACAGATCGTAGAGCCCGGCGTCGTCGGTCATGGCGGCCCAGCTGTCGTCCAGCGTCTTGCCGGCTTCGACCATGTACCGGCGCGGCAGGCGGTCCAGGTGCAGCTTGTCGTAGACATGGAAGACGGCCGCCTGCTTGCCGGTGTTCGCGAACAGCAGCTGCACCACGCCGCTCCCGGCGTCGCAGCGTGCGCTGGTGTGCAGTTCGTAGGGCAGGGCCCGCGAGGGACGCGTGCCGGTGATCTGCTTGGGCAGCGCGGCGGTGCCCGGCAGCGCCACTTGCGTCAGCGCGTCCTGCGCAGCGCGCAGGGCGTCCGCGCCGGCCTTGGTCGTGCGGCCGGCCAGCGTGGGCAGCACTTCGGAGTTCGGCGTGGCGAAATTGAAGACGCTCGTGAGGTCGCCGCACACGGCGCGCCGGAACGGGCTGATGTTGCTCTCCTTGACACCGAAGCGGGCCTCGAGGAAGCGGATCACGGAGCTGTGGTCGAAGGCCTGCGAGTTGACCCAGCCGCCGCGGCTCCAGGGCGAGATGACATACATCGGCACCCGGATCCCGGGGCCGTAGACGCGGCCGTCGGGGGTGTCCTGGTCGACGGTGCCCGGAGGCGCCGGATGGGTGAAGTACTCGAAGCCCATGTCGGCGTCGCTCAGCGTGGTCTTGCCTGCGGCCACGCCGGCGCCGTCCTTGGAAGGCGCCGCCGGCGAGGGGACGTGGTCGAAGAAGCCGTCGTTCTCGTCGAAGTTCACGATCAGCACGGTCTTGCTCCAGACCTCGGGCACCGCGGTGAGCGCATCGAGGACCTCCTGGATGTACCAGGCGCCCTGCACCGGGCTCGACGGGCTCGGATGCTCCGAGTAGGTCGAAGGCGCGGCGATCCAGCTGACCTGCGGCAGCTTGCCGTTCAGGATGTCCTGCTTGAAGGTGCCGAGGAAGCCGCCGTCCGGCATCGTGTTGGCGATGCCCTTGTAGAGCGGGTTGCCGACGTTGTCGGTCGCCGGGTCGTAGGCCGGCGACACCACGCTGCCGTCATGGCTCACGGGCTTGCCCGAGGCCTCGTTGGCCCGGCGGTACTGCTTGAAGCCGGCCAGCGGGTTGTCGGTGTAGTTCGACGGCATGTTCTGGTAGACGATCCAGCTGACGCCCGCGGCCTCGAGCCGCTCGGGGTAGGTGGTCCAGTCGTAGCCGCTGGTCGAGGGGCCGATGTCGTCCCACTCGTTGGTGACCATCGCCACGTTGGCGCCGGTCGGTCCGTTCGTGCCGGTCCACAGGAAGCTGCGGTTGGAGTTGGTGCCGGTGTGCATCGCGCAGTGATAGGCATCGCACAGCGTGAAGGCGTTCGCCAGTGCGAACTGGAACTTGAGCTCGGCCTCCTGGTAGTAGCCCATCGACTGCGTGAAGGGCGCGGTCGAGGTCTTCTTGTAGGTCGGCCATTTGCTCATGCGGCCGCCGTCCCAGGCGTTCTGGCCGTCGTTCCAGTCGTGCGGCGTGCCCTTCACGCGCAGCGCGTTGCCCTTGGTGCTGTCGAGGTAGTAGGGCGTGACGATCTGGCCGGCCAGGTATTCCTGCTCCCAAACCGTGCGGTTGCCGGCAAGCGGAATCGCGAACCGGTCGCCGAAGCCGCGCACGCCCGGGAGCGTGCCGAAGTAGTGGTCGAAGGAGCGATTTTCCTGCGTCAGGATCACGACGTGCTCGACGTCCATGATCGTGCCGGTGGCGTTGTTGGCGGGAATCGCGAGCGCGCGGCGGATCGCCGGCGGGAAGGAAGCGAGCGTGGCGGCGGCGATGCCCGTGGTGGCGGCGCCGCGCAGGAAGTTGCGTCTTGAAGTCATGGTTCTTTTCGTTCGATGGAATCAGGGCGCGCAGCGCAGTTCGGGCTTGGCCGCGGCCGCCGGCGCGTCGGGGCCGGTGTTGCCGCCGGCGTTCGGTGCGGAGGCGGCGGGGTTCGAGGTCGAGGGCAGGACGGGGATCGAGTCGCTGCCGCCGCCGCAGGCGCTCAGCGCCAGGGCGGCCGACAGCGACACGACGACCGATCGCCAGCCCGTCAGGGGTACTGCGGGAGGAAAAGCGAAGCGGGCATGCATGGGAGCTCTTTCTTTGGTGGGGAGGGCATGGGAAGGACCGGGGCAGTGAAGTGGCGGAATCGAGGGCGTCGATCGCTCGCGCATCAATCGCACAAAAATCCACAATCACCACACTTGCCTCAGATCTTGCTGTCAGCAGATGACAGCGCCTTGACACCGGCGCCATGCCTGCGGCCGCGCTCCAGGACGGCGCGATGGTGCTTTTCGGAAGGGGTGGCCGGCCCGGATCGGTCGGGGCCGAGCGAGAAGAGGCGCGCGACTCAGCCTTGGCGCGACGCGGTGCGCAGCAAGGACTCGCGGGGAGGGTGAACGGCCGAAGGCTCGGACTGGCGCTTGGCAATCAGGGGGCGGCCGTGGACGGCCGGCGGCCCGCTCGGGGGCAGCGACCCCCACGCGTTGCGCGTGGGGGAGAGTTCAATCAGCCGAGGGCGAGGCGGTTGCCGCCGCCGGCGGTCTTGCGGGCGCCGTCCGGGCCGTAGAACAGTTGCACGCTCGACTGCAGGAAGTGCAGCGCGCGCTGGGTGAAGTCGAGGTGCGTGTGGACCATCGAGCCATTGCGCAGGTTGCGCGCCTTGGCTTCGTCGGCGAGTTCCAGCAGGGCCGTCCAGGCCTGGCGGGTCGGCTCGCCGGCGGCGGCTGCCGCGGCGTCCGCACCGGCCGGACCGGGCTCGAAGCCCAGCGCCACCTGGGCGGTCTCGCGCTGGCGGTCGAGGGTCGCCATGCGGTCCAGCAGGGCGATCTTCTGCTCGGTGATCGCGGCAAGTTCGCCGAAGCGGGCATTCGCCATCGCGTGTTCTTCCTGGTCGAGCACGGCCAGGAATTCCTCGACGCAGGATTTCTCCGCGTGCAGGTAGAGCAGCATGGTGTTCATGGCTTGGCGTCCGGATCGAGCAGGTCGCGCACGCTGGCCAGCAGGCCGCTGGCGATGCGCTCCGGGTGAACTTCGTAGCGGCCGGCGCGGATGTCCTCGCGGATCGCCGCGACGCGGGCGGCGTCGAAGTCGCTGCCACCGGGCGCGCTGGGCATGGTTCGGACTTGTCCCATGGCTTGCGCTCCGTCCGTGGCGGGCGCCGCGGCGCCGTCGATGCCGCTGGTCGCGGCTGCTGCCGCCTTGGTGGGGCGGCTGAGGGGCGTGGCCGAAGGGCCGGGTGGATCGATTTTCAAGATGGTTCCTCAAAGGGCTGACCCGTATATCGGCGGTTTCAGCAGGATCTTTAGGCGAAGTTTGCACAAAATTCGACGGGCGGCCCAGGTGGAAAACCAGGCGAAACAGAACGTCTTCAATGGCTACTGTGAAAGTCGGATCTGGCCGTCCTCGGACGCCACGCCGGTCAAGAGGCGGCCGTCGCGGGTCTTGGCCTGCACCGTGGCGCCGATCTCGGCCCGGGTCATGGCCTTGCCTTCGGTGCTGATCGTGAAGCCGGCGCCCTGGGCCACCAGCTGCACGGTCTGGCCCTGCTGGATCACGACCACGCCGCGCATCGACTCCTTGCGCAAGGGCGCGCCGGCGGCGATCCGGTTGGTCGCCACCATGCCTTGCAGCGCGGCGCCTTCGGTGATCACCGAACGCGGCAGGTCGCCGAGGTCGCCGCTGCGCTCGGCCACGTCGGCGGCGCCCAGGCTCTCCCCGGCTTCGATGGCCCTCGCGGCGACGTAGTAGCGGCCTTCGACCGCGACCTGGGTCGGCACGAAGCGGGTCCAGCTCTTGTCGCCGCGGCAGCGCAGGCCGACCGAGATCCGGCCCCGGGGCGTCGCGCCCTTGGGCAGGAAGGCCTCGAAGTCGTCGCACGGCGGCAGGGCAGCGGCCTGGGTGCTGAAACTGACCTTGCCGGGCAGGCCGTTGGTCTGTTTCTGCAGCAGGGCTTCGATCGCCGCCCGCGCGCCCTCGGGCAGCGGCGACGCAGCTGCTGCCGAAGAGGCGGCGGCCACGGCCAGCAGCCCCGGCAGCGCGATGCGCAGGAAGCGGTTCCGGAAGGGACGATGTTGCATGGGAGTGCCTCGGCAAGCGCAGGTGGACAGGGAAGGAGGACACACACCGGCGCCGGGTCATTCTAGGAACGGTCCCCGCGGCACGAAGTCGCGAAGTGCTGGCGAAATGCCCCTTTGTTCAGCCCATTGCGAACGCGATGCATGCATAGACTCGCTTTCCATCTGTCGCCATGCCGTCTAGTGCGGACGCGACGCCAACCGATGGAACTCCATGATCGACAAGCTCGATGCGGCACTCGCCTTCAACCGCGAAGCCCTCAATCTCCGGGCCCAGCGCCAGGAAGTGCTGGCGGCCAATATCGCCCACGCCGACACGCCGAACTACAAGGCGCGTGACTTCGACTTCGCCAGCCGCCTGACGCAGGCGGTGGAGCAGGGCCGGCAGTCGCAGTCCTTCGCGCTTGCCACGACCTCCTCGCGCCACCTGGCCGGCGAGTCGAAATCGATGCCCGACCAGGACCTGCTGTATCGCGTGCCGAGCCAGTCGAGCATCGACGGCAACACGGTCGAGATGGATGCCGAGCGCATCAACTTCGCCGACAACGCGCTGCGCTACGAGTCGAACCTGACGGTGATCAACGCCAAGATCAAGTCGCTGCTGTCGGCCGTGCAGCAGTAAGCGGCAGACAACGAAAGAACGCCATGCCGCTTCCCAGTGCATCGATGAACATCTTCAACGTGGCGGGCTCCGCCATGGCAGCGCAATCCCAGCGCATGAACGTGACCGCGAGCAACCTCGCCAATGCCGAGAGCGCAGCCGGCCCCGACGGCCAGCCGTACCGCGCCAAGCAGGTGGTGTTCGAGGTCGCGGCCTCGGGCCGCCAGGACATCGGCGGCGTCAAGGTCGCCGGCGTGATCGAGGACTCCTCGCCCGCCAAGATGCTCTTCGATCCCAGGAACCCGCTCGCCAATGCCGACGGCTATGTCGCGATGCCGAACGTCAACGTGGTCGAGGAGATGACCAACATGATCTCGGCCTCGCGCAGCTACCAGGCCAATGTCGAGGTGCTCAACACCGCCAAGACGCTGATGGTCAAGACGCTGACCATCGGCCAGTAACAACACTCCAGAAAGCCCTTCATGGCCATCACCGATACCTCTTCCATTTCCGGCGCCAACGCCGCCAGCGCGGCGGCCAGCACGACCAGCGTCGCCAATGCCGACAGCGAGCAGCGCTTCCTGAAGCTGCTGGTGACGCAGCTCAACAACCAGGACCCGCTGAATCCGATGGAGAACGCGGAACTGACTTCGCAGCTGGCACAGATGAGCACGGTGAGCGGCATCGAGAAGCTCAACAGCACGCTGTCGGGCCTGGTGAGCCAGACCGGCTCCAACCAGGTGCTGCAGGCGGCATCGCTGATTGGCTACAACGTGCTGTCGCCCGGCAACACGCTCGCCACCCAGACGCCGGAGGAGGGCAAGGACCCTTCGATCCAGGCCTTCGCGGTGCAGCTGCCGGGCACGGCCGCCGACGTCGAGATCAAGATCGTCGATGGCTCGGGCAAGACGGTGCGCACCATCGACGCCGGCAGCATGACCGAAGGCGTGAACGCCGTCACCTGGGACGGCAAGGACGACGCCGGCAACGTGGTGCCCGCGGGCAGCTACAAGTTCACGGTGGCCGCGACCAACGGCGGCGCCGCCGTCGAAGCCACGGCACTGACCTTCGCGCAGGTCGCGGCGGTCAAGCAGGGCGCCACCGGCGTCACGCTCGAACTGGCATCGGGCCAGAGCATCGGGCTGGCCGACGTGCGGATGTTCCTCTGAGGACCCTCGCGCACTTTCTTCCGCCGGCGGCCTCCCGGTCGCGGGCCTTCTCTTCAACGCTTCGAACCAAGGATTCATCATGAGCTTTTCCCAGGGCGTCAGCGGGCTCGGCGTGGCCGCAGCCAACCTCGATGTGATCGGCAACAACATCGCCAACTCGGGCACCGTCGGCTTCAAGTCGGCGGCAGCGACCTTCCAGGACATCTACGCGGGCTCGCGCGTCGGACTCGGCGCCTCGGTGTCGGGCGTGGTGCAGAACTTCACGCAGGGCGTGACGCAGACCAGCAGCCGTCCGCTCGACGTCGCGATCCTCAGCGGCGACGGCTTCTTCCGCATGACCAGCACCAGCGGCGAAGTCATGTACACGCGCAACGGCCAGTTCACCAAGGACAAGGACGGCTACATCGTCAACGCCGGCGGCCTGCGCCTGACCGGCTACGGCGTCAATGCCAGCGGCGGCATCAACGGCGGCACGCCGTCGGCGATCCAGATCCCGACCCAGGCCATGACCCCGAACGCCACCACCAGCGTCGACGCCGAGTTCAATCTCGATTCGCGCAAGGGCGTGCCCACCAAGACGCCGTTCGACCCGACCGATTCGGACACCTTCAACTACTCCAACGCGGCCGGCCCGATCTACGACTCGCTGGGCGTTTCGCACGACCTGTCGGTCTACTTCGTGAAGACCGCCACCGGCTGGGACGTCCACGGCACGTACGACGGTGCGGCGATCGGCGCCGGTGCGCTGTCCAGCATGACCTTCGACGCCAACGGCAACCTCACGGGCGGCGGCACGATCGTCGTGCCGCCGAAGACCTTCGGCAACGGCTCGGCGCCGGTCAACATCACGCTCGACCTCACGGGCACGACCCAGTTCGGTACCGCCAACGGCATGAGCAAGCTGAGCCAGGACGGCTACACCTCGGGCGTGCTGACCTCCTTCTCGGTCAATCCCGACGGCACCATCACCGGCAAGTTCTCCAACGAGCAGTCCAAGCTGCTGGGCCAGGTCGTGCTGTCTTCCTTCGCCAACCCGAACGGGCTCGAGCCGAAGGGCGGAAACATGTACGCGGAGACGCAGGCCTCGGGCGCGGCCCTCACGAGCACGCCGGGCGAAGGCACCAAGCAGGGCTCGCTGGCCGCGGGTGCGCTCGAAGCCTCCAACGTCGACCTGACTTCCGAGCTGGTCAACCTGATCGTCGCCCAGCGCAACTACCAGGCCAATGCGCAGACCGTGAAGACGCAGGACCAGGTCATGCAGACGCTGATGAACATCCGCTGACGCGGTGTTCTGAATCGACGCAGTCCCTCAACACCAGGAGCACACAGTGGATCGAATGTTGTACGTCGCCATGAGCGGCGCCAAGCAGGCCATGGAGCAGCAGGCCTCGGTCGCCAACAACATGGCGAACGTCTCGACCCCGGGCTTCCGGGCGCAGATCAACAGCTTCCGCGCGGTGCCGGTGGTGGGCGAGGAGGCGCCGACGCGCGCCTTCGTCGCCGCCACCACGCCGGGCGCCGACTTCAGTCACGGCGCCTTGACCGAGACCGGCCGGGACCTCGACGTCGCGGTGCGCGGCGAGGGCTGGCTGGTGGTGCAGACGCCGGGCGGCGGCGAGGCCTACACCCGCGTCGGCAACCTGCAGGTCGGTGCCGATGGCCAGGTGATGACGATGGGCGCACGGCCGGTGGTCGGCGACGGCGGTCCGCTGGTGATCCCGCCCGGCTCGACCGTGACCATCGCCTCCGACGGCTCGATCGCGGCGCGCGGCGCCGGCGACCCGGCCACCGGAGTGGCCGAGGTCGGCCGCCTCAAGCTGGTCAACCCGTCCAGCGCCGACCTGGTGCGCGGCGACGACGGCCTGTTCCGCATGCGCGACGGCCTGCCGCCGGCCCCGGCCGACGACAGCGTGGTCGTCGCGGCCGGCATGGTCGAGGGCAGCAATGTCAATCCGGTCGAGGCCATGGTGGCCATGATCGCCAACGGCCGCAGCTTCGAGATGCAGATGAAGTCGATCCAGACCGCCGACATCAACGCGCAGTCGGCCAACAAGCTGCTGGCCTACGGCTGATTCGCAAATCCCCCCGCAGGAGTAATTCAATGATCCGTTCCCTCTATGTGGCCAAGACCGGCCTCGAAGCCCAGCAGACGCAGCTCGACGTCGTGTCCAACAACCTGGCCAACGTCGGCACCACCGGCTTCAAGCGCAGCCGCGCGGTGTTCGAGGACCTGATGTACCAGAACCTGCGCCAGGTCGGCGGCCAGACCTCCGACCAGACCCGCCTGCCTTCGGGCCTGCAGGTCGGCACCGGCGTGCATGTGGTCGCCACCGAGCGCATCCATGCGCAGGGCAACATGACCAAGACCGACAACCCGAAGGATGTCGCGATCAACGGCTCGGGCTTCTTCCAGGTGCTGATGCCCGACGGCACCACCTCCTACACCCGCGACGGCTCGTTCCAGACCGACCGCGATGGCCAGCTCGTGACCGCCAGCGGCTTCACGATCCAGCCCGCCATCACGATTCCGCAGAACGCGACCAGCATGACGGTCGGCCGCGACGGCATCGTCTCGATCACCCAGGCCGGCAGCACCGCGACCGTGCAGGTCGGCCAGCTGCAGCTCGCCACCTTCCTGAACCCGGCCGGCCTGCAGAGCATGGGCGAGAACCTCTACAACGAGACCGATTCCTCGGGCGCCCCGAACCTCGTGAACCCGGGCCTGGACGGCGCCGGCATCCTGAGCCAGGGCTATGTCGAGGCCTCGAACGTCAACGTGGTCGAGGAACTGGTCAACATGATCGCCACGCAGCGCGCCTACGAGATCAACAGCAAGGCGATCCAGAGCTCCGACCAGATGCTGCAAAGGCTCGCACAGCTGTGATCGAAAGCACGCGTCTTCTTCTGGCCGGGCTGGCCCTTGCGCTGGCCACCGGCTGCGCGCAGATCCCGCGCGATCCGCTGGTGCACCAGCCGATGACGGCGCGTGCCGAAATGCAGCCGATCCCGCCGGCGCGTGCGGCCAGCGGATCGATCTTCCAGGAAACCAACCGCGGCATCGCGCTGTTCGAGGACCGCCGCCCGCGCAACGTCGGCGACATCCTGACCATCGTCATCAGCGAGAAGGTCAACGCCAGCAAGAACTCGGGTGCCAACGCGAGCCGCGACGGCAGCGTGTCGGCTGCCTTCGATTCGATTCCCAAGGTGCTCGGCGGACTGCTGCGCGACCAGGACGCCAAGCTTTCGGGCAAGAACGCGCTCACCGCCAAGGGCGGCGCCAACGCGGCCAACACATTCAACGGCGTGATCACCGTCACGGTGGTCGACGTGCTCGGCAACGGCAATCTGCTGGTCAGCGGCGAGAAGCAGATGGGCATCAACCAGGGCACCGAGTTCATCCGCTTCTCGGGCGTGGTGAACCCGCGCACCGTGACCGGCAACAACACCGTGCTGTCGACCCAGGTGGCCGACGCGCGCATCGAATACACGGCCAAGGGCTACATCGACGAGGCCCAGCACATGGGCTGGATGCAGCGCTTCTTCCTCAACGTGATGCCCTTCTAGTCATGACCCACCCATCGATCTCCGCTTCCGCGCGCCGCGCGGGCCTGGTGCTGCTGGCGCTGTGCGCGCTCGCGGCCTGCCTGCCGGCCCGGGCCGAGCGCCTGAAGGAACTGGCCAGCATCCAGGGCGTGCGCGACAACCCGCTGATCGGCTACGGCCTCATGGTGGGCCTGGACGGCACCGGCGACCAGACCATGCAGACCCCGTTCACGACCCAGAGCCTGAACAACATGCTGCAGCAGCTGGGCATCACGATCCCGCAGGGCGTGAACATGCAGCTCAAGAACGTCGCGGCCGTGATGGTCACGGCCCAGCTGCCGTCGTTCGCGCGGCCCGGGCAGAACATCGACGTCACCGTGTCGTCGATGGGCAATGCGAAGAGCCTGCGCGGCGGCACCTTGCTCATGACGCCGCTCAAGGGCGTCGACGGCGCGGTGTATGCCATCGCGCAGGGCAACATGGTGGTCGGCGGCGTCGGCGCCTCGGCCAACGGCAGCAAGGTGCAGATCAACCAGCTGAGCTCGGGCCGCATCCCGGCCGGCGCGACGGTGGAGCGCGTGGTCGAGGCCTCGGTGGGCGGCGACGGCGCCTTCACGCTCGAGCTCATGCGTTCCGACTTCGGCACCGCCCAGCGCGCGGTCGAGGCGATCAATCGCCAGTTCGGCGGTGGCACGGCCGATGCGGTCGATGCCCGCGTGATCCGCGTGCGGGCACCCGAATCGCCGCAGGAGCGGGTGGGCTTCCTGGCACGGCTCGAGGGGCTCGAAGTCACGCCGACGCAGGCGGTGGCCAAGGTGGTCATCAATGCCCGCACCGGCTCGGTCGTGATGAACCAGGCGGTCCGGGTGAACGACTGCGCGGTGGCGCACGGCAGCCTGTCGGTGGTCATCAACACCGACCCGCTGGTGAGCCAGCCCGGCCCGTTCTCGAACGGCCGCACGGTGGTCTCGCAGACTTCGGAGATCTCGATCAACCAGCCTGGCGGCGCGCTGCAGATGATTCGCGGCGGCGCTTCGCTGGCCGATGTGGTCAAGGGCCTCAACACGCTGGGCGCGAATCCGCAGGACCTGGTGTCCATCCTGCAGGCCATGAAGTCGGCCGGCGCGCTGCGCGCCGAGCTCGAGATCATCTGAGGCCGGCATGTCGATCTCTGCAGCCAACTCATGGGCGGGCACCGACGCGGCGAGTCGCGCCGGCGCGCTCGACCAGCGTTTCGCGCTCGACGTCCAGGGTGTGGATGCGCTGCGGCGCACCGTGCGCACCTCGCCCGAGGAAGGTCTCAAGCAGGTCTCGCGGCAGTTCGAGGCCATGTTCATGAACATGGTGCTCAAGAGCATGCGCGAGGCGACGCCGTCGAGCGGCCTGCTCGAAGGCCAGAACCAGAAGATCTACACCTCGATGCTGGACCAGCAGCTGTCGCAGAACCTGTCGGGCCGCGGACTCGGGCTGGCCGAGGCGATGCTGGCGCAACTGCAGAGAGCCGCGGCCTCGGGCGCGGACGACGGCGAGCCGAACCCAGCGCGCACCTCGCTGCTGCCGCGCGGCGGCCTGCCGCTGTCGGCGCAGGCCGGCATCCCGCTGGGTTCCTCGCCCTCGCAGGCCACACCCGCGGTCCGCGCCGACCTGAGTGCCTACCAGGTCAACAACGATCGCTCGGGCGGCACCGCCGGTGCGGTCGCATCGCTGCAGGGCCACGTCGACAGCTTCGTCAACCGCATGGGCGCTTCCGCGCAGGCCGCGAGCGCCGCCAGCGGCGTGCCGGCGCCGCTGATCCTGGCGCAGGCCGCGCTCGAATCCGGCTGGGGCAAGCGCGAGATCCGTGCCGACGACGGCACGCAGAGCTTCAACCTGTTCGGCATCAAGGCCGACCGCAGCTGGCAGGGGCCGGTGGTCGAGACCACCACCACCGAATACGTGGACGGTGAACCCCAGCGCATCCGCGCCAAGTTCAGGGCCTACGCCTCCTACGAGGAAGCCTTCACCGACTACGCGCGCTTCATGACGCGCAATCCGCGCTACGCCAATGTGCTGGCGACCGACGACCCGACCGAAGCCGCGCACGGCCTGCAGCGCGCGGGCTACGCCACCGATCCGCAGTACGGCCAGAAGCTGGTTCGCATCATGCAGAAGTTCGGCTGATCCGGCGGCATCCATTTCCTTAACAACCCCTCACACCCCATCCAAAGGAATCCCATGGCAGAGATCACGAGCCTTCAATCCCATGCGGCCGGCGCTGCCGCCGCGGCCCTCGCGAACGCGAACGCGAACCGCCTGGAGGTGGTCACCTTCACCCTGGGCGACGAGGAGTACGGCATCGACATCCAGAAGGTGCAGGAACTGCGGGGCTACGACGCGGTGACGCGGATCGCGAACGCGCCGGAGTACATCAAGGGGGTGGTGAACCTGCGGGGGATCATCGTTCCGATCATCGACATGCGGATCAAGTTCGCGCTGGGCACGCCGAGCTACGACCAGTTCACGGTGGTGATCGTGCTGAACATCGGAGGCCGGGTGGTGGGGATGGTGGTGGACAGCGTGTCGGACGTGATCACGCTGACGGCGGAGCAGATCAAGCCGGCGCCAGCGATGGGTTCGGTGCTGGACACGGACTACCTGATCGGGCTGGGCACGCTGGACGAGCGGATGCTGATCCTGGTGGATATCGACCGGCTGATGTCCAGCGACGACATGGGCCTGATCGAGAAGATGGCCGCCTGAAGAGCGGCCGCATCGAAGCCTCAGAGACAAGCAACGAAGCGATCGGAGCACTGGAATGAAAGACTGGAAGATTGGCACCCGCCTCGGCGGCGGGTTCGCACTGATCCTGGCCCTGGTGGCTGCCATCGCCTGCATCGGCGTGCTGCGCCTGCAGGCCGTGGGCGATGCCACCAACGACCTGGCGAAGCGATCCCTCGTGAAGGAGAGGCTGGCCGCCGGATGGCTGCTCGGCACCAGCACCAACAGCGTGCGCACCTATGCGCTGCTGAACACCAACGAGCCCGAAGTGCAAGCCTACCTGCAGAAGGGCATGAGCAAGACCAGCACCACGATCTCCGAGACCCAGAAGAAGCTCGAAGAGCTGCTGAGCTCGCCGCAGGAGATGGCGCTGGCGGCCGACATCAAGACCAAGCGCGCCGACTACATCGAGCTGCGCACCATGCTCCTCAAGCTGAAGGCCGATGGCAAGCAGGAAGAGGCGATGCGTATCGCCAAGGACAAGCTGGTGCCCACGCTCGACAGCTACGACGCCAGCATCCGCCGCATCCTGACCCATGAACAGGAGCAGATCGACAAGCTGGCCATGGAGATCGATGCGTCCTACCGTGCCGGCCGCATGAACCTCATGGTGCTGGCCGCGATCGCGCTGGCGCTGGGCTCGGCGCTGGCCTGGATGCTGACGCGCAGCATCGTGCAGCCGATCGACGAGGCGCTGCTGATCGCCGACACCGTGGCGGCTGGCGACCTGAGCCAGGAGTTCGAGACCCGGCGCGGCGGCGACTTCGGCCGGCTGCTGCGCGGCATGGGCGAGATGGAAGACACCTTGACCGACCTGGTGGGCCGCATCAAGACATCGACCGATTCGATCGTGACCGCCTCGGGGCAGATCGCTGCCGGCAACCAGGACCTGTCCTCGCGCACCGAGGAGCAGGCCAGTTCGCTCGAAGAGACGGCGGCCTCGATGGAAGAACTCACCAGCACGGTCAAGCAGAACGCGGACAACGCGCGCCAGGCCAACCAGCTCGCCGCATCGGCCTCCGAAGTGGCGGTCAAGGGCGGCGCCGTGGTCAGCCAGGTGGTGGACACCATGGCCTCGATCAATGCATCTTCGAAGAAGATCGTGGACATCATCGGGGTGATCGACGGCATCGCCTTCCAGACCAACATCCTGGCGCTCAATGCAGCCGTGGAGGCCGCGCGCGCCGGCGAGCAGGGTCGCGGCTTCGCGGTGGTGGCCTCCGAGGTTCGCAGCCTGGCGCAGCGCTCGGCAGCGGCGGCCAAGGAGATCAAGGGGCTGATCGACGACTCGGTGGGCAAGGTGGGCGCGGGCAGTGCGCTGGTGGCCGAAGCGGGCGCGACGATGGAAGAGATCGTCGGCAGCGTGAGGCGGGTGACCGACATCATGGGCGAGATCACGGCGGCCAGCCAGGAGCAGACCTCGGGCATCGAGCAGATCAATCAGGCGATCACGCAGATGGACCAGGTGACGCAGCAGAACGCGGCACTGGTGGAAGAGGCTGCGGCGGCTGCGCAGTCGCTCCAGGAACAGGCGGGAAGCCTCTCCCAGATCGTGAGCACCTTCAAGCTCGAGGACGAATCACGTCCGCTCGCCGGCGCCGCCATGCACTGATATCCGCTCTGGTCCCTCTCATTCCTTCCTACCCCATGAACACGCTTTCAAACCTCAAGATCGGAACCCGCCTCGCTGCCGGATTCGCTGCCGTGCTGCTTCTGCTGGCGCTGCTGATGGGCCTTGGCCTGAATTCGCTGGCGGCCATCCAGCAGCGGCTCGACGGCATCGTCACGCTCAACAACGTGAAGGTCGCGACGGTCAACACGATGCTGGATTCGATCCGCGACATCGCGGGCTACGGCACGCAACTCGTGCTGCTGTCCGACGAAGCCGCGATGCGCGAGCAGATGAAGAAAGTCGCGGCGGCGCGCGAGCGCTACACCGTGGCCAGGACCACGCTCGGCAAGCTGGTCGTCTCGGACGAGGGCAAGAGCCGGATCGCCAAGGTCGAGCAGGCGTTGGCGGTGGCGGCGCCGCTGAACGAGAAGCTGCTCGAACTCGCACTCCAGAACAAGAACGAAGAGGCGACCGAGCTGGTGATGAAGAAGTTCGATCCCGCCGTGCGCGCCACGCTGGCGGCTTTGGACGAGATGGCGGCGCACGAGAACCGGTTGTCCGAGAAAGCCATGGACGAAGCGGCGGCCGAGTACCGCCAGGCGCGCAAGCTCATGCTCGGGCTGGGCGGCTTCGCGATCCTGATGGGCGCGGCCATCGCGTGGTTCATCACGCGTTCGATCACCCGGCCGATCGGCGAGGCGGTAAAGATCGCAGAGACCGTGGCCGCGGGCGACATCAGCTCGCGCATCGAAGTCCATTCGAAGGACGAGACCGGACGGCTGATGCAGGCGCTCAAGGAGATGAACAGCAGCCTGGTGAAGATCGTGGGCGAAGTCCGCAGCGGAACCGACACGATCGCGACGGCCTCGGGCCAGATCGCCAGCGGCAACCAGGACCTGTCCTCGCGCACCGAAGAGCAGGCCAGCTCGCTCGAAGAGACCGCAGCCTCGATGGAAGAACTCACCTCGACCGTCAAGCAGAACGCGGACAACGCCCGCCAAGCCAACCAGCTGGCGGTTTCGGCCTCCGAAGTCGCAGTCAAGGGCGGCAGCGTCGTGAGCCAGGTGGTCGACACCATGGGATCGATCAACGCGTCCTCGCGCAAGATCGTGGACATCATCGGCGTGATCGACGGCATTGCCTTCCAGACCAACATCCTGGCGCTCAATGCCGCAGTGGAAGCTGCGCGTGCCGGCGAGCAGGGCCGCGGCTTCGCGGTCGTGGCCTCCGAGGTGCGCAGCCTGGCGCAGCGCTCGGCAGCAGCCGCCAAGGAGATCAAGACCCTGATCGGCGACTCGGTGGAGAAGGTCGAGGAAGGCAGCAAACAGGTGGCCGAAGCCGGCAAGACGATGGAGGAGATCGTCGACAGCGTGAAGCGGGTGACGGACATCATGGGCGAGATCACGGCAGCCAGCCAGGAGCAGACCTCGGGCATCGAGCAGATCAACCAGGCGATCACGCAGATGGACCAGGTGACGCAGCAGAACGCGGCACTGGTGGAGGAAGCCTCGGCGGCTGCGCAGTCGCTGCAGGAGCAGGCGGGCAACCTGTCGCAGGTGGTGAGCGTCTTCAAGCTCGATGCGGCGGGTCGCCCGGCGCACGCCTTCGCGCACGCCGCGGCAACTGTCGCTCCGCCCGCGAGACCGGCGCCGAAGAAGCAGGCACCTCAGGCCACGGCGCCACGCGCGCCGCAGGCCGCCGCGCCGTCCCGGCCGGTGACGACGGCGTCCGCCGCTGGCGACTGGACCGAGTTCTAGAAAGTCTTGTGGCGCCCGGCGCCACGCCACCCGTTTGATGGAAAAGAGGGATTTGCGATGAGCTTGAAGAATCTGAAGATCGGCACGCGCCTGGGCATCGGCTTTGCAGCCATGCTGGTGCTGATGGCCTTGCTTTCGGCCACCGGCATGCTGCGCCTGGCCAATGTGGGGAACGCCACGCAGCAGATGGTCGAACAGACCTTGGTCAAGGAACGCATGGTCGGCGAATGGTCGACCCTGTTGGCGGCCAACATCGTGCGCACCTTCGCGATCGTCAAGGCCTCCGACAGCGCCACCGAGGCCTATTTCAAGAAGGAACTGGGCGCCGGGCAGGCGCTGATCAATCCGCTGCAGAAGAAGCTTGAAGAATTGCTGAGCTCTCCCGAAGAGAAGAAGCTCTACGGCGACGTGGCCGAAGCGCGCCGGGTGGTGCTCGAACTGCTCGCGGCGCTCAACAAGCTCAAGGCCGCGAACGATGCCGAGGGCGCCGGCAAGCTGGCCGACAACGAGTTCGCCGCGGCGCTCGCGAACTACCAGAAAGCCGTGGGCGCTCTCACCGTGCACGAGCGCGCGCAGATCGACGCTTCGGCCCGGGCGATCGCGAACGAGCACGACACGGGGCGCAGGGCGCTGATCGTGCTGTCGATCATCGCGCTGGCGGCGGGTGCACTGTTCGCATGGCGTTTGACGGTCGGGATCGTTCGTCCGCTGAGTCAGGCGGTCCAGGTGGCCGAGAGCGTGGCCGACGGCAACCTGGGCAGCCGGATCGCGGTCGAAAGCCGCGACGAGACCGGCCAGCTGATGCAGGCGCTCAAGCACATGAACGACAGCCTCGCGAAGGTGGTCGGCGAGGTCCGCACCGGCACCGACACGATCGCCACGGCCTCGGGCCAGATCGCCAGCGGCAACCAGGACTTGTCGTCGCGCACCGAAGAGCAGGCCAGTTCGCTCGAAGAGACCGCAGCGTCGATGGAAGAACTCACCAGCACGGTCAAGCAAAACGCGGACAACGCCCGCCAGGCGAATCAGCTGGCCGTCTCGGCCTCCGAAGTCGCAGTCAAGGGCGGCAGCGTCGTGAGCCAGGTGGTCGACACCATGGGCTCGATCAACGCGTCCTCGCGCAAGATCGTCGACATCATCGGCGTGATCGATGGCATCGCCTTTCAAACGAACATCCTGGCGCTCAATGCCGCAGTGGAAGCCGCACGTGCCGGCGAACAGGGCCGCGGCTTCGCAGTGGTGGCTTCCGAAGTGCGCAGCCTGGCGCAGCGCTCGGCAGCGGCGGCCAAGGAGATCAAGACCCTGATCGGCGACTCGGTGGAGAAGGTCGAGGAAGGCAGCAAGCAGGTGGCCGAAGCCGGCAAGACGATGGAGGAGATCGTCGACAGCGTGAAGCGGGTGACCGACATCATGGGCGAGATCACGGCGGCCAGCCAGGAGCAGACCTCGGGGATCGAGCAGATCAACCAGGCGATCACGCAGATGGACCAGGTGACGCAGCAGAACGCGGCGCTGGTGGAAGAGGCTGCTGCGGCCGCCGGGTCGCTGCAGGAACAGGCCGGAAGCCTGGTGCAGGCGGTCAGCGTGTTCAAGCTGGACGGGGGCCGCTGAGCGGAATTTCGCGCCAGCCCTTCAAGACGGGCGGCGCGCTGCCGATAGCAGTGTGGACCATCCAATCACCCAGGCCAGCATGTCCCAGATCCTGAATTTCCGCTCCGTCAGCATCGCGAGGAGGCTTGGCATCCTCGTGAGCGCCGCAGTCCTCGGGGTCTTCGCATTGACCGGGCTGTTCCTGTACTCCGAGCAGAAGCTCATCATGGAGGAGCGCCAGGCCAGCGTCCGCCAGGCCGTCGAGACGGCCTACGGGGTGCTCACCTACTACCACGGGCTGGCGGAGAAGGGCGTGCTCAGCGAGGCGCAAGCCAAGGAGCAGGCGATGCAGACCCTGCGCGGCTTGCGCTACAGCGGCAACGAATATTTCTGGCTCAACGACATGGAGCCGCGGATGCTGATGCATCCGATCAGTCCGGCGCTCGAGAACAAGGACCTGTCGGGCAACAAGGACAGCACCGGCAAGGCCATCTTCATCGAGTTCGTGAAGACGGTCAAAGCCAGCGACGCCGGTTTCGTGTCCTACGAGTGGGCGAAGCCGGGCAGCGAGACGCCGGTGCCCAAGGTGTCCTATGTCAAGGGCTTCAAGCCCTGGGGGTGGATCGTCGGCTCGGGTGTGTATGTCGACACGGTGAGTGCGAAGATCATCCAGCGGCTGATCGCCTTGTCGGCTTGGGCGGTGGCCCTGGCCGCCGTTCTGTTTGCGCTGGGATGGAGCATATCGCGCGGCCTGTTGAAGCAGCTGGGCGGCGAGCCGGCTGCCGCGTCGGCCATCGCCCGGCGGATCGCGGACGGCGACCTCGCGGCAAGCATCGAGCTGAAGGCCGGCGACGCGTCCAGCCTGATGCATGCGATCGAGCACATGCGCGGCAGTCTCTCGAAGGTGGTCGGCGAAGTCCGCACCGGCACCGACACGATCGCGACGGCTTCGAGCCAGATCGCCAGCGGCAACCAGGATCTGTCGTCGCGCACCGAAGAGCAGGCCAGCTCGCTCGAAGAGACGGCGGCCTCGATGGAAGAACTCACCAGCACCGTCAAGCAAAACGCGGACAACGCGCGCCAAGCCAACCAGTTGGCGGTCTCGGCCTCCGAAGTCGCAGTCAAGGGCGGCAGCGTCGTGAGCCAGGTGGTCGACACCATGGGCTCGATCAACGCGTCCTCGCGCAAGATCGTGGACATCATCGGGGTGATCGACGGCATTGCCTTCCAGACCAATATCCTGGCCTTGAACGCAGCGGTGGAAGCTGCGCGTGCAGGCGAACAGGGCCGCGGCTTCGCGGTGGTGGCCTCCGAAGTGCGCAGCCTGGCGCAGCGCTCGGCAGCAGCGGCCAAGGAGATCAAGACCCTGATCGGCGACTCGGTGGAGAAGGTCGAGGAGGGCAGCAAGCAGGTGGCCGAAGCCGGCAAGACGATGGAAGAGATCGTCGACAGCGTGAAGCGGGTGACCGACATCATGGGCGAGATCACGGCGGCCAGCCAGGAGCAGACCTCGGGCATCGAGCAGATCAACCAGGCGATCACGCAGATGGACCAGGTGACGCAGCAGAACGCGGCGCTGGTGGAAGAGGCTGCGGCCGCCGCCGGGTCGCTGCAGGAACAGGCCGGAAGCCTGTCGCAAGTCGTGAGCATGTTCAGGCTTGATTTTGAAACCGGAAAGCACTGAAGAACATGCGTGTCAATCTACCCATCAGCGACAAGGAATTCCTGCTGCCGCCCGACGCGGCGCTGGTGTCGCGCACCGATCTGAAGGGGCGCATCACCTATGTCAATCCGATCTTCGTCGAGGTCAGCGGCTACGAGCTCGACGAGCTGATCGGCAAGGCGCACAACATCGTGCGCCACCCCGACATGCCGCCGGAAGCCTTCGCCGACATGTGGGAGACCCTGGGCCGTGGCCTGCCATGGACCGGCCTGGTCAAGAACCGCCGCAAGAACGGCGACTTCTACTGGGTGCAGGCCAACGTGACGCCGATCCATCGAAACGGCGCGACCGAGGGCTACATGTCCGTGCGCAGCCGTCCCGAACCTGCGGACGTGGAGGCGGTCGCCGAGATCTATCGCCGCATCCTCGATGGCCGGGCGACGGGCCTGCGCCTGCGCCAGGGCGAAGTGGTGCGGCGCGGTCTCTCGGACCCGCTCGGCAGCCTGCGCCGCATTCCGGTGCGGCATCGCGTCTTCGCCGTTACCGCCGGCGCCGCTGTGCTTTCTTTGGGCTTCGGTGCCGCGGCCTGGGCGGCGATGTCGCCGCTCGCCGCCGCCGCGCAGATGCCCGGCTGGCTGCCGACGTCGATCGCGCTGGCATCGCTGGGCTCGGCCGCGGCCTGGATCGGACTCGGACAGTTTCTTTCGCGCACGGTCTTTCGTCCGCTGGACCAGGCGGTCAGGGTGGCGCAGTCCATCGCGGGCGGCACGCTGTTGAAGTTCCAGATCCGGCCCGAGGACGAAACCAAGCGGCTGCTGCGGGCGCTCAACCAGATGAGCGCGAACCTGTTCGCGATCGTCGCGGATGTGGGAACCAACGTGACTGGCGTCATGACGGCTTCGGGCCAGATCGCCGCGGGCAACCAGAACCTGTCCTCGCGCACCGAGGCGCAGGCCAGTTCGCTCGAAGAGACCGCCGCCTCGATGGAAGAACTCACCAGCACGGTCAAGCAGAACGCGGACAACGCGCGCCAGGCCGACCTGCTCGCCGCATCGGCCTCCGAAGTGGCGGTCAAGGGCGGCGAGGTGGTGAGCCAGGTGGTCGACACCATGGCCTCGATCAACGCGTCCTCGCGCAAGATCGTCGACATCATCGGCGTGATCGACGGCATCGCCTTTCAAACGAACATCCTGGCGCTCAATGCAGCCGTGGAGGCCGCGCGAGCCGGCGAGCAGGGCCGCGGCTTCGCGGTGGTGGCGGCGGAGGTGCGCGGACTGGCGCAGCGCTCTGCGGCCGCGGCCAAGGAGATCAAGGGCCTGATCGACGACTCGGTGAGCAAGGTGGGCGCCGGCAGTGCGCTGGTGGCCGAAGCCGGCCAGACGATGGAAGAGATCGTCGGCAGCGTGAAGCGGGTGACCGACATCATGGGCGAGATCACCACCGCCAGCCGCGAGCAGACCGCGGGCATCGAACAGATCAACCAGGCGATCACGCAGATGGACCAGGTGACGCAGCAGAACGCGGCACTGGTCGAGGAAGCCTCGGCAGCGGCCCAGGCGCTCGAGAACCAGGCCGGCAGCCTGGTCGACGCGGTCAGCGTCTTCCGGCCGGACGCCCGCGGCGACAACCGCGGCGGCAAAAGCAGCAGCAGCAGAAATTTTCAAGTCATGGAGTCAACGAAGTGAAGACCACAGATCAAGCCCACCAGGTCGCCTCCGAGGCGGCCGCACCCTCGGCGCGTGCCGGCAAGCCGCTCGAGTTCCTCTCGTTCACCCTGGGTGAAGAGGAGTACGGCATCGACATCCAGAAGGTGCAGGAGCTGCGTGGCTACGACGCGGTGACGCGGATCGCGAACGCGCCGGAGTACATCAAGGGGGTGGTGAACCTGCGAGGGATCATCGTTCCGATCATCGACATGCGGATCAAGTTCGCGCTGGGCACGCCGAGCTACGACCAGTTCACGGTGGTGATCGTGCTGAACATCGGAGGCCGGGTGGTGGGGATGGTGGTGGACAGCGTGTCGGACGTGATCACGCTGACGGCGGAGCAGATCAAGCCGGCGCCAGCGATGGGTTCGGTGCTGGACACGGACTACCTGATCGGGCTGGGCACGCTGGATGAGCGGATGCTGATCCTGGTGGACATCGACCGGCTGATGTCCAGCGACGAAATGGGCCTGATCGAAGCCGCCGCGGCCTGAACCCCACTCTTCCCATTCACGAGCCTGATCATGAATCTCCTGTCCAACGTCCGCATCGGCACCCGCCTCGCCATCGCTTTCGCCATCGTGCTGGGCCTCACGATCGTCTCGACCGCCGCTGCGCTGGTCAGCGCGCGGAACAACGCGGAGGCTACGCGCCACATGATGCAGAGTCCGCTGGCCAAGGAGCGGCTCATTTCCGACTGGTACGTGCTGACCTATTCGGCCATCGCGCGCACCTCGATGATCGCCAAGACCACCGACGAAACGCTGCCCGTCACCTTTGCCGATGTCATCTCCGACAGCGTCAAGAAGGGCAGCGAGACCATGGCGAAGGTCGAGGCGCTGCTGGTGACCGACGCCGAGAAGGCGATGTTCAAGTCGATCGTCGAACTTCGCGCCAAGTACCAGGCGGGCAAGGACGTGGTGGGCAAGGCGAAGGCCAGCGGCAATGCCGCGGAGACGGAGCGCGCATTCAAGGACTCGTTCCAGCCCGCCGCCAAGGCCTACGAGGCCCGCGTGCTCGACCTGCTGTCGATGGAACGGCAGGCGATCGACGACATGAGCCGCGCCATCGATGCGGCCAATGCGCGCAGTTTTTCGTTGACGCTCTTCCTCGGCATCCTGACGGTGCTGGCGGGCAGCCTCTTTGCATGGCTCATCTCGCGCAGCATCACGCGGCCCCTGGACAAGGCGGTCAAGGTGGCCGAGACGGTGGCGGCGGGTGACCTGAGCATGCGCATCGAGATCGGGGGGCGCGACGAGACCGGCCAGCTGATGCAGGCGCTCAAGCACATGAACGACAGCCTCGCGAAGGTGGTCGGCGAAGTCCGCACCGGCACCGACACGATCGCCACGGCCTCGGGCCAGATCGCCAGCGGCAACCAGGATCTGTCCTCGCGCACCGAAGAGCAGGCCAGTTCGCTCGAAGAGACCGCGGCCTCGATGGAAGAACTCACCAGCACGGTCAAGCAGAACGCGGACAACGCGCGCCAGGCCAACCAGTTGGCGGTCTCGGCCTCCGAAGTCGCAGTCAAGGGCGGCAGCGTCGTGAGCCAGGTGGTCGACACCATGGGATCGATCAACGCGTCCTCGCGCAAGATCGTGGACATCATCGGCGTGATCGACGGCATCGCCTTCCAGACCAACATCCTGGCACTCAATGCAGCAGTGGAAGCTGCACGCGCCGGCGAACAGGGCCGCGGCTTCGCGGTGGTGGCCTCCGAGGTGCGCAGCCTGGCGCAGCGCTCGGCAGCCGCGGCCAAGGAGATCAAGACCCTGATCGGCGACTCGGTGGAGAAGGTCGAGGAAGGCAGCAAGCAGGTGGCCGAAGCCGGCAAGACGATGGAAGAGATCGTCGACAGCGTGAAGCGGGTGACCGACATCATGGGCGAGATCACGGCGGCCAGCCAGGAACAGACCTCGGGCATCGAGCAGATCAACCAGGCGATCACGCAGATGGACCAGGTGACGCAGCAGAACGCGGCACTGGTGGAAGAGGCTGCTGCGGCCGCGGGGTCGCTGCAGGAACAGGCCGGCAGCCTGGTGCAGGCGGTCAGCGTGTTCAAGCTGGGCGCGGCCTCGGCGGGACGCAGCGAACCGGCCTTCAGGCCCGTGGCGGTCCAGACCGCCGCATCGAAGGCAAGCCCCAAGGTGCCCACCCGACCGCTCGGGAAGAAGGCCGCCAGCGCGCCGCAATCTGTACCCGCCGTCAGTGCGGCGGGCGACTGGACCGAGTTCTGATCGAGGCTCGGCAACAAATCACAGGGCCAAAGGCCTGAATCAATCAAGGGAGTAACTTCATGAATACGTTCTACAACCTCAGGATCGCGACCAAGCTCCTGATCTCATTCGTGGTCGTGCTTGCACTGACTGCGCTCGTCGGCATCTTCTCGGTGATGCAGCTGTCCAAGGTCAACCAGATGTCGACCGACATCACGACCAACTGGATGCCCGCCACCCGCTCGCTGCTGGACATGAAGGGCCTGATGGCGCGCTACCGTTCGATGGAGCTGCAACACATCCTGTCGAGCACCGAGGCCGACATGGCCGGCTACGAGAAGTCGATGGCGGAGGCTTGGACCGGCCTGCAGAAGAACCGGGCCGACTACGAGAAGCTGATCTCGGAGCCGGAAGAAAAGGCGGTCTTCCCCGACTTCGTGAAGGCGCTGGGCCAGTATGCGGTGGAGCACGACAAGGTCATCGCCCTGTCGCGTGCCCAGAAGAACGAGGAAGCGATTGCCCAGGTCCGCGGCGAGTCGCTGCGGCTGAACCTCGAACTGAGCAAGATGCTCGACAAGCTGGCGGCCGTGAACGAGGCGGGCGCGACCAAGGCCGACGAGGAGGGTGACCGGGTCTTCAAGGACGCCCGTCTCTGGATCATCGGCATCCTGCTCGGCAGCGTGGCCCTGGGCCTGGCGCTGGCGCTCTGGATTGCCCGCATCGTCGCGAAGCCACTGGCCGAGGCCGTGAAGGTCGCGCAGTCGGTGGCCTCGGGCGACCTGACCAGCCGCGTCGAAGCCCGCACGACCGACGAGACCGGCCAGCTGATGCTGGCGCTCAAGGAGATGAACAGCAGCCTGGTGAAGATCGTGGGCGAAGTCCGCACCGGCACCGACACGATCGCGACAGCCTCGAGCCAGATCGCCAGCGGCAATCAGGACTTGTCGTCGCGCACCGAAGAGCAGGCCAGCTCGCTCGAAGAGACCGCGGCCTCGATGGAAGAACTCACCAGCACGGTCAAGCAGAACGCGGACAACGCGCGCCAAGCCAACCAGCTGGCGGTTTCGGCCTCCGAAGTCGCAGTCAAGGGCGGCAGCGTCGTGAGCCAGGTGGTGGGCACGATGACCGCGATCAACACCTCGTCGAAGAAGATCGTCGACATCATCGGCGTGATCGACGGCATCGCCTTCCAGACCAACATCCTGGCGCTCAATGCCGCAGTGGAAGCCGCACGTGCCGGCGAACAGGGCCGCGGCTTCGCGGTGGTGGCCTCCGAGGTTCGCAGCCTGGCGCAGCGCTCGGCAGCGGCGGCCAAGGAGATCAAGACCTTGATCGGCGACTCGGTGGAGAAGGTCGAGGAAGGCAGCAAGCAGGTGGCCGAAGCCGGCAAGACGATGGAGGAGATCGTCGACAGCGTGAAGCGGGTGACCGACATCATGGGCGAGATCACGGCGGCCAGCCAGGAGCAGACCTCGGGCATCGAGCAGATCAACCAGGCGATCACGCAGATGGACCAGGTGACGCAGCAGAACGCGGCGCTGGTGGAAGAGGCTGCGGCCGCCGCCGGATCGCTGCAGGAGCAGGCGACCAGCCTGGTGCAGGCGGTCAGCGTGTTCAAGATGGCCAGCGACGGCGAGGCCGCGCGCGTCATCGCACAGGCGAAGTCGAAGGCGCAGGCCCCGCGCGCACCGCGTCAACCAGCGGGCGCATCGCCTGCCGCTGCGGCACCGAAGCGGACGGCGGAGCCGGCGCGCACCGAGCCGAAGCTCGCCTCGTCGGGCGACTGGACCGAGTTCTAAAACAAAGGCGTGCCAAGGGCCGCCACAGAAGGAGAAGGAATGCAGTGGTTTCAACGTCTACGCGTGACCGTCAAGCTGGTCTTGAGCTTTCTGGTGGTCGCGGTCCTGGGCACCGTGGTCAGCGCGCTCGGCATCTTTCACATGTCGCGCATCAGCGCCTCGACCGAGAGGCTCTACAGCCATGAGTTGAGCGCCCTGCAGTCCGTGCAGCAGGCCAATATCGCCCTGCTCTACGCCAGCCGGTCCCAGATGACGCTGCTGTCGGCCTCCACGCGCGGCGAGCGCAACGCTGGATCCAACGCGATCAAGAAGTCGCTCGAAGACCTGGAGGCACGCGCCGCCGAGGTCAAGCCGCTGTTCCAGGAGAGCGAGGCGGGCGCCAAGCTCTACAAGCAATACGAAGCGCTGATGGCGCCGCTGAAGCAGCGGATGGCCGACTTCGTCGCGCTGGTGGGCAAGCAGTCGCTCGACAGCTCCCAGTTCGACGGCCGTGTCGGGGACGACAGCGCGCAGCTGCTGAAGGATTCCCGTGCGCTCGAGGAAGTGCTCGAAAGCATGGTGGCGCACAGCAAGCTGCTGGCCAGGACCAGTGCGGAGAGCGCCGCCGAGACCTATCAGGGTTCGCGCTGGGTGATGCTCCTGATTGCCGCGCTGGGCCTGCTGGCCAGCGTCGGCATGGGCCTGATGGTCGCCCGCTCGCTCGGTCGCCAACTGGGCGGCGAGCCCGCCTATGCAGCCGAAGTCGTCGGCCGCATCGCCAGCGGCGACCTGGCGGTACCGATCGCCACCGGCTCTGCCCGGAGCGGCAGCCTGCTGCACTCGATCCGGCTGATGCAGATCGAGCTGACCGAGGTGGTCGGGAAGATCAAGGCGTCGAGCGACACCATCGCCACGGCGTCCAACCAGATCGCCGCGGGCAATCAGGACCTTTCTTCACGCACCGAGGAGCAGGCCAGTTCGCTCGAAGAGACGGCCGCCTCGATGGAAGAACTCACCAGCACGGTCAAGCAGAACGCGGACAACGCGCGCCAGGCCAACCAGCTCGCCGCATCGGCCTCCGAAGTGGCGGTCAAGGGCGGCGCGGTGGTCAGCCAGGTGGTGGACACCATGGCCTCGATCAATGCATCTTCGAAGAAGATCGTGGACATCATCGGGGTGATCGACGGCATCGCCTTCCAGACCAACATCCTGGCCTTGAACGCGGCGGTGGAAGCCGCGCGCGCCGGCGAACAGGGCCGCGGCTTCGCGGTGGTGGCCTCCGAGGTTCGCAGCCTGGCGCAGCGCTCGGCAGCGGCGGCCAAGGAGATCAAGGGGCTGATCGACGACTCGGTGGGCAAGGTGGGCGCGGGCAGTGCGCTGGTGGCCGAAGCGGGCGCGACGATGGAAGAGATCGTCGGTAGCGTGAGGCGGGTGACCGACATCATGGGCGAGATCACGGCGGCCAGCCAGGAGCAGACCTCGGGCATCGAGCAGATCAACCAGGCGATCACGCAGATGGACCAGGTGACGCAGCAGAACGCGGCGCTGGTCGAACAGGCCGCCGCCGCCGCGCAGTCGCTGCAAGGCCAGGCCGGCGACCTGTCGCAGGTGGTGGGTGTCTTCAGGCTCGGGGATACGGACGCGGCGCGGCCTTCAAGTTTCGCCTAGCGCTGCCGATATAGACCCTGAGGGCATCGCTGCGATGCCGCGAGAACACCAAACCAACAACAGCCAACCAGGTAATCCCCAATGTCAGGAAGCTTGTTCTTTACGGGCCTGAGCGGTCTTAACGTCGCGCGCACCGCGCTGATGACCACGGCTCACAACACCGCCAACGTCTACACCGCAGGCTACAGCCGGCAGGTCGCCGAAGTCGCCACCAACCCGGCGATCGGCACCGGATCGGGCTACGTGGGCACGGGTGCCGGCGTCACCACGATCAGCCGCAGCTACGACCGCTACCTCACGGCGCAGCTCGCGTCGGCCCAGTCGTCGTCCGCCGCGCTCAACGCCTACGGCACCGAGATCAACCGCGTCGACTCCCTGCTGGCCGACAAGACCGCCGGCATCAGCGTGCTCATGCAGAGCTTCTTCACCGCGGTGCAGGGCGTCGCCAACACGCCGGCCGACTCGGCCGCGCGTCAGCAGCTCATCAGCTCGGCGCAGTCGCTGTCCAACAAGTTCCGCTCCACCGACCAGTACCTGAGCGA
Organism: Variovorax saccharolyticus; assembly: GCF_030316765.1. Classification (GTDB taxonomy): domain Bacteria; phylum Pseudomonadota; class Gammaproteobacteria; order Burkholderiales; family Burkholderiaceae_C; genus Variovorax; species Variovorax saccharolyticus. The sequence goes on along the minus strand of NZ_JASZYT010000010.1, from coordinate 153,370 downwards.
CCTCAATGCCTCGGTGAACGAGCAGATCACGGGCAGCGTCGCCCAGATCAACACCTACTCGACCAAGATCGCCAGCCTCAACAAGCAGATCAGCATGATGACCGCGGTCGCCAGCGGCCAGCCGCCGAACGACCTGCTGGACCAGCGCGACCAGCTGGTGAGCGAGCTGAGCCAGATCGTCGACGTCAAGGTGCTCGAGCAGGACAACGGCAAGTACAACGTCTTCATGGGCAATGGCCAGTCGCTGGTGACCGGCGACCAGGCCGCGACCGTGAAGGCGGTGCAGTCGGCCGCAGATCCGACCCGCACCACGGTGGCGCTGGTCGGCCTGGCGGGCAACGTGTCGGAACTCGGCGAGGACGTCATCACCGGCGGCTCGCTGGGCGGCCTGATGTCTTTCCGTGCCCAGACCCTGATCCCGACGCAGAACGCCATCGGCCGCCTCGCGATGGCGGTTTCCTCGGAGTTCAACGACCAGCACAACCTGGGTGTCGACCTCAACGGCGTGCTCGGTGCCGACTTCTTCAACAGCGCCACCCCCGGCATCTTCACCAACGCCAAGAACAACGGCAACCTGGTGCTGTCGGGCAGCGTGACCGACACCAGCAAGCTCAGCACCAGCGACTACTCGGTGCAGGTCACCGATGTCGCGGGCGTGCTCAACTATTCCGTGACCCGCCTGTCCGACAAGCAGTCGATGGGCAGCTTCACCACCTTCCCGATCAGCTTCGACGGCGTCAGCCTGTCGCAGGCCAGCGGCACTGCCCAGGCCGGCGACAGCTTCCTGGTCCAGCCCACTCGTACCGGTGCGCGCGACATGGACGTGCTGGTGCTGGACCCGGCCAAGGTGGCGGCAGCCTCGCCGATCATCACCGGCAACAGCGCCGGCAACCAGGGCAGCGGCAAGCTCGGCGCGGCGACCGTCGACGCCGGCTATCCCGCCACGCCGCTGGCGGCCAACGTGACGCTGAGCTATGACGCGGCGACCGGCTCTCTGTCGGGCTTCCCGGCCACTTCCGCGGTCACGGTGACGCTGCCCAACGGCACGTCGACCGCCTACCCGGCCGGCAGCGCCGTGCCCTACACGGCCGGCGCCAAGATCAGCTTCGACGGCATCGCCATGACGATGACCGGCACCCCGGCGAACGGCGACACCTTCACGATCGGCAAGAACAGCGGCGGCGTGTCGGACGGCAGCAATGCCCTGCTGCTCGGCGCGCTGCAGCGCAAGTCCACGGTGGGCAACGGCACGACCACCTTCAACGGCGCCTATGCGCAGCTGGTCAGCGAGGTCGGCAACAAGGCGATGGAGATCAAGGTCGCGACCAAGACCCAGGAGAGCGTGACCAGCCAGATCAAGGCCAGCCAGCAGTCGATCTCGGGCGTCAACCAGGACGAGGAAACCGCCAACCTGCTGATGTACCAGCAGATGTACCAGGCGAACGCGAAGGTGATCCAGACCGCCTCGACCATCTTCGACGCGATCCTCGGCATCCGCAGCTGATCGCACCGACCTCAAACGAATCCAAGGAGCCGTCATGCGCATCAGCACCAGTTCATTCTTCGAGCTGAACACCCTCGCGATGGGCCTGCAGCAGCAGAACCTTTTCAACGTGCAGCAGCGCCTGTCCGCCGGCACGAAATTCCTCACCGCCGGCGACGACCCGGTGGGTGCGGCACGTGCGCTCGGCGTCACCGAGACGCTGGCCGAATCCTCGCAGTACGCGGCCAGCCGCGAACGCGCGACGCTGGCGCTCAAGCGCGAGGAGACCGCGCTCGACAGCACCACCGTGCTGCTGCAGAACATCAAGACCCTGACCGTGCAGGCCGGCAACGGCACGCTGTCGGACGCCGACCGCGCCGCGCTGGCGACCACCATCCAGAGCAACCTGGACCAGCTGGTCGGCATCGCGAACTCCGACGACGGCAACGGCCAGTTCCTGTTCGCCGGCTTCAAGAGCGCCAGCCCGCCCTTCGCCGCGCTGGCCGGCGGCGGCGTGCAGTACGTGGGCGACCAGGGCCAGCGCCTGATGCAGGTCGACGCGGCGCGCCAGCTGTCGACCTCGGACGACGGCCGCAGCGTGTTCCAGACGGTGCAGGGCGGTGCGGGCTACGTCACTTCGGGCTTGGCCGGCAATTCGGGCACGGGTGTCTTCAGCGCGGTCAGCGTGGTCGATGCGACCTCGGCCGACTACGGCAAGGACTTCACGATCAGTTTCACGGGTGGCAACTACACCGTCCAGACCCAGGACACGCCGCCGGTGGTGGCCGCATCCGGTGCCTTCACGGCCGGATCGCCGATCGTCTTCGGCGGCCTGCAGCTCAGCTTCAGCGGCACGCCGGCGGACGGCGACAGCTTCGACGTCAGCACTGCCAAGAACGCCGGCACCGACATCTTCGCGACCATCGGCGAGCTGGTCACGGCGCTGCGCACGCCGCTCTCCGGCGGCGGCGATGCGGCGAAAGCCCAACTGCTGAACGCGTTGAGCACGGCCAACGTCAAGGTCACGAACGCGCACGACAACGTGCTGACCGTGCTGTCGTCGGTGGGGTCGCGCATGAACGAGATCGATTCCCTGGACACCGGCGGCGCGGCGCGCGACCTGATGGACAAGAGCTACCTGTCGGCGATCCAGGACCTGGATCCAGCCAGCGCGATCTCCGAGTTCTACCAGCGCCAGACCTCGCTGCAGGCGACCCAGATGACCTTCGCGAAGCTGGCTTCGATCTCCCTGTTCAACTACCTCTGAGGAATCGCCGCCGGCAGGGCGGCCTTCCAGGCGTCGTAGCCGTAGACCCAGTCGGCATCGCCGCCGGTCTTGAGCCACTGGTTGCCCCGGGAACCGATCTGGATGCGGCTGGCGCGCTCGATGCGCATCGCCTCGTAGCGCTCCAGCGCCGACTGCACCCGGGAGCGGCTGTCGGCGCCGGCGAGGTTGCGCGCCAGCACCACGGCGTCCTCGATCGCCATGCCGGCGCCCTGTGCCATGAAGGGCATCATCGGATGGCAGGCGTCGCCCAGCAGCGTCATCGGCCCCTTCGACCAGTGCGGCAGCGGGTCGCGCTCGTACAGCGCTGTCTTGAGCACGGTGTCGCAGGCGTCGAGCAGCGCGCGCGCGTCGGGATGGAAGCGGGCGTAGAACCCGCGCAGCTCGTCGACGCTGCCGGCGGTGGTCCACGACTCCTCGTGCCACGAATCCTGCGCCGTGGTGGCGAAGATGAAGGTGTCGCGCCCCTGGTTCAGCGGGAAGGTCACGATCTGGCTCTCGGGCGAGGGGCCCCACCATTTGGTGAAGGCGGCGATGTCGGGCAGGTCCTTGACGCGCTCGGTCGGCACCACCGCGCGGAATGCCACCACGCCCGTGAAGCGCGGGCTCTCGGCGCCGAACATCGCGTTGCGCACCACCGAGTGGATGCCGTCGGCACCGATCAGCAAGTCGAGTTCGGTGGCCTCGTCCTGGTCCCTGAAGCGTATGCTCACTCCTTCGTCGGACGCCGTGATGGCTTCGGCGCGCTTGTCGAAGCGGACCCGTTCGAGCGGGAACGCCTCGGCCAGTACGGCCAGCAGGTCGGCCCGATGGATGGTCAGCTGCGGTGCGCCGTACTTGCGCTCGGCCTCGTCGCCCATCGGCAGGCGCGAGGTCTCGGCGCCGGTGTCCCACATGCGGCTGATCCGGTGGGTGGGCCGGGCGCCCGAGGCGCGCGCCGCCTGCGCGATGGACGGCCCGAGGCCATCGAGCGCGCGCACCGCGTTGGGCGTCAGGTTGATGTCCGCACCGACGCGGAAGAACTGCCTGGCCTGTTCGAAGACGGTGACGTCGTGACCCGTCTGGTGAAGGGCGTTCGCTGCGGCCAGGCCGCCGATGCCGGCGCCGACGATGCCGACTCTCAATGGACCCATGGGATTTCCTTTCGTGTGCAAGAGCTGTTCGAGGGGCCGGCCCGCCTGCGGCGGCGGCCTGCGGGAAGCGATCGGTGTGTCAAGATCGCCCCCCGAAACGGGATGGCCTGATTCTTCAGAAGGCGGCGCCGGCCCTCAACCGCCGGGCGTCCGTAAAGAGGCACGATTCATCCCAGGCCTTCGTGCGCGCATCAGGAGCAAGTGAACCGTGGACGTCTTGAGCGAAGTGCTCGCAATCTGCCGCTCGGAACGCGCCGTGACCGCCCGCTTCTCGCTCGGCGCACCCTGGGCGCTGCGCTCGGACGGCGTGCCGGGCGCCATGATCCGGCTGTCTCGCGGCGCGCCCTACTGGATCCGGCTGGAGGGCGGCGCGCCCGTGCGCGTCGAGAGCGGAGACCTCGTCATGCTGCCGCTGGGCGCGGCGCACACCATCGCCTCCGCCCCCGACGTCTCGGCCGTGCCCTTTTCGAAGCTCATCGCCCAGCATGCCGACGGCCCGAAGGACGAGAATCCGCTGGTCTTCAGCCATGGCGGCGGCGGCGAGACCACCGAGATGTTCTCGGCCCTGCTGTGGTTCTCCGCCTACTGCCGACACTCGGTCCTGCGCATGCTTCCCGCGCTGGTCCACATCCGCGAGAGCGAGCTGCCGATGGCCGGCTGCCTGGCCACGACCATGCAGTCGCTGATCATGGAGACGCTGGACCGTCGTCCGGGCTGGCGCCTGTCGGCCGGCCGCATGGGCGAGCTGCTGCTGGTGAACATCCTGCGCGAGCGGCTCGGCCGCCAGGCGTCGCAGGATCCGGGCTGGCTGCGCGGACTCACCGACCCCTCGATCGCGCGCGCGATCATGGGCATCCACCGGGCGCCGCAGCAGGCCTGGAGCGTGGAGCAGCTGGCCGCCGAGGCGGCGATGTCGCGCTCGCGCTTCTGCGCCCGCTTCAAGACGCTGGTCGGCGACACGCCCATCGGCTATCTGACCGCCCACCGCATGGCGCTGGCCGCCGAGCAGCTCGAAGCCGGACTGCTGGCGCCGGCGCGCATCGCGGAGCAGGCCGGCTACGAATCCGAGAAGGTGTTTGCGCGCAGCTTCAGGCGCTGGTCGGGCCTGACGCCGAGCGCCTACCTGCGCCGCGAGCGGGAACGGCGCAAGCAGGTCCTGGAGATCCAGGCGCGCGAGGCCGGCGAGGCCTAGGGCCTGAAAGCGCGCCATTGTTTCTCCGCTGCGAACACTGCAGTTCCTTTTGCCCCGTTCCGGTCGCTGCGTTTGGCTTCAAACTCGCTTCACACAGAGGCAGAAAATGAACACGACATGGAACTTCATCCTGGCCGGCGCGGTGACCCTGGGGTCCGCGGCGGGAATCATCGGCGGCGAAGCCGCTAAGGGCGAGTTGCGGCTGGCCGAGGCCGCCGCATCGATCAGCGCCAGTACCGGGGCCATCGCCTGGCTGACCGGGGACGCGACCTCGCTGGCGTCGGCCCAGTAGTGCGTTCCGGCGCTATGTCTTCGCGACCGCGGCCTGCTGCGTGAAGGACAGCGCCAGGAAGTCCACGAACGCCCGCACCCGCGCGGCCAGCTGGTGCCGCTGCGGATACACCGCGTGGATGTCGGCGTCGGGCGTGAAGTATTGCGGCAGGACCTGCACCAGGCGGCCGTTGCGCAGGAAACGCTCGATGTCCCACTCTGCCCGCATCAGGATGCCGTGGCCGTCGAGCGCCCAGTTGACGGCGATCTCGCCGTCGTTGGTGGTGAGGTTGCCCCGCGTCTTCACCGCCGCCGTGGTGGCGCTGCGGCCCTTGCCGCTCGCCAGCCGCCAGACGCCATAGGCTTCCTCGCCTTGGCGGATCCCGATGCAGTTGTGCTTGGACAGGTCGTTCGGAACCTTCGGGATGCCGTGCTTCGCCAGGTAGGCGGGAGCGGCGCAGAGCAGGCGCCGGTTGGGTGCGATGTGCCGCGCGATCACCCGGCTGTCGGGCGGGGCGCCGAAGCGCACGCAGACATCGAACAGGTCCTCGGTCGGGGCCGGAGGGTTGACCGACAGTTGCAGCTGAACCTCGACTTCCGGGTACTTGCGCACGAACCTCGAGATCAGCGGCGCCACGTGGCTGCGCCCGAAGCCCAGCGTGGCGTTCACCCGCAGAAGGCCCTTGGGCGTGGCCTTCGCAACCCCGAGCAGTTCTTCCATGCCGTCGATGTCGCCGAGGATGCGCCGCGCGTGCTCGAGGTACACCTCGCCTTCGGGCGTGAGGCTCATGCGGCGGGTCGATCGGTTGACCAGCAGCACGCCGATGCGCGACTCCATCAGCGCCAGGTGCTTGCTCACCGCGGGCGTCGTGACGCCGAGCTCCCGGGCCGCCGCGCTGAGGCTTCCGGCACTGGCGAGCGTGGAAAAGAAGCCGAGGTCGCCCGGTTGTATGGAACTGGTCATGGCGGCTCCATTGTTGAATTCAGGTTAACGATGGGTTGACTTTAGCGCCGAGCCGAAGGGGTGTCGAGTTCTTACAGTCGCTCTACCCCATCACCACCACCCTCGGAGACACAGCCATGAAGACGTACAAGATCGCAACCATTCCCGGCGACGGCATCGGCAAGGAAGTCGTGCCCGCCGGCCAGCAGGTGCTGCAAGCCCTGGCCTCGGCCAGCAGCAGCTTCGAGTTCGAGTTCGAGGACTTCGACTGGGGCGGCGACTACTTCCGCGCGCATGGCGTGATGATGCCGGACGACGGTCTCGACGCCCTGCGCGACAAGGACGCGATCCTGTTCGGCTCGGCCGGCGACCCGCACATCCCCGACCACATCACGCTCTGGGGCCTGCGCCTGAAGATCTGCCAGGGCTTCGACCAGTACGCCAACGTGCGGCCGACGCGCATCCTGCCCGGCATCGACGGCCCGCTCAAGCGCTGCGGCCCGGACGACCTGAACTGGGTCATCGTGCGCGAGAACTCCGAAGGCGAGTACTCGGGCGTGGGCGGCCGCGTGCACCAGGGCCATCCGATCGAAGCCGCCACCGATGTCTCGATGATGACCCGTGCCGGTGTCGAGCGCATCATGCGCTTCGCCTTCAAGCTGGCCCAGTCGCGGCCCCGCAAGCTGCTCACGGTCATCACCAAGAGCAATGCCCAGCGCCACGCGATGGTCATGTGGGACGAGATCGCGCTGCAGATCTCCAAGGAGTTCCCGGACGTCAAGTGGGACAAGGAACTGGTCGACGCATCGACGGCCCGGATGATCAACAACCCGGCCTCGCTCGACACCATCGTCGCGACCAACCTGCACGCCGATATCCTGAGCGACCTGGCGGCTGCGCTGGCCGGCAGCCTGGGCATCGCGCCGACCGGCAACATCGACCCCGAGCGCCGCTATCCGTCGATGTTCGAGCCGATCCACGGCTCGGCCTTCGACATCATGGGCAAGGGCCTGGCGAATCCGGTCGGCACCTTCTGGTCGGTCGTGATGCTGCTGGAGCACCTGGGCGAGACCGAAGCGGCCAAGCGCGTCATGCAGGCGATCGAGACGGTCACGGCCGACAAGTCGCTGCACACGCGTGACCTGGGCGGCACGGCGACCACCGCTCAGGTCACCCAGGCCGTGTGCGAGCTGGTGGGCGCCGGCGCGCAGCGCAAGGCGGCCTGAGGCCCCGCGGCGCCCCGCCGCCCCCCACCCCCGAAGCGGCCGCCAAGCGCCGCGGGGGCGAACTCGTGCCCACACATCCACCAGGAGACAAGTCATGCGCCGCTTCTTCGGCAAGCTGTACGTCCAAGTGCTCGTCGGCGTATTCGCCGGCGCGGCCCTCGGCTTCTTCGTCCCCCACATCGGCAGCGACTTCAAGCCGTTGGGCGACATCTTCATCAAGCTGATCAAGATGGTGTTCGCACCGATCATCTTCGCCACCGTGGTGCTCGGCATCGCCCGGATGGAAAACATGAAGGAGCTGGGGCGTGTCGGCGTCCGGGCCCTGATCTATTTCGAGATCCTGTCGACCTTCGCGCTGGCGCTCGGTCTGGTGGTGGTCAATGTCGTCGGGCCGGGCCAGGGCATGAACATCGACCCGGCGCAGCTCGACACCAAGGCGATCGCGAGCTACACCGCCGCCGGCGCCAAGTCCGAAGGCTTCGTCGACTTCCTGATGCACCTGGTGCCGACCAGCATCGTCGATGCGTTGGCCCGCAACGACATCCTGCAGATCCTGGTGTTCGCCACGATGTTCGGCGTCGCGCTGTCCCACATCGGGCCGCGTGCCAGGCCGGTGGTCGACTTCCTCGACTCCTTCACCCATGGCGTGTTCTCGGTGGTCGGAATGATCATGCGGCTGGCGCCCCTGGCGGCCTTCGGCGCGATGGCCTTCACGGTCGGCAAGTACGGCCTGGGCTCGGTGGTCTCGCTGGGCAAGCTGATGGGCACGATGTACATCACCTGCTTCCTGTTCGTCGCCATCGTGCTGGGGGTCATCGCGCGCCTGTCCGGCTTCAGCCTGTGGAAGTTCCTCAAGTACATCAAGGACGAGCTCTTCACGGTGCTGGGCACGAGCTCGTCCGAATCCGTGGTGCCGCAGCTGATGCGCAAGCTCGAGCATGCCGGGGTCTCGAAGCCGGTGGTCGGCCTCGTGGTTCCGGCCGGCCTGACCTTCAACCCCGACGGCCAGTGCATCTACTACACGATGGCCGCGATCTTCATCGCCCAGGCCACCAACACGCCGCTGACGATGACCGACCAGCTCGTGGTGCTGGGCGTGCTGCTGCTGACTTCCAAGGGCTCCGCGGGGGTCACGGGCTCCGGCTTCATCACGCTCGCCGCCACCCTCGCCTCGATGGGCAAGATCCCGGTCGCCGGCATGGTGCTGCTGCTCGGCGTCGACCGCTTCATGTCGGAGGCACGGGCCATCACCAACACCATCGGCAACGCGGTGGGCACCATCGCGATCGCCCGCTGGGTGGGCGCGGTGGACCGCGACCGCCTGACGCAGGTGCTCGACGGCCGCAGCGATCCGGAGGACCTGGACGAGCTGTACGAGGGCGATGACGAGGCAGCGGGCAAGGTCCAGCCGATTCGCGCCGAGCTCGGTGGCGGCGTGCGGATCGCGGCCTGACCCGCATGAGCGCCGCCATGAAGCCCGCAGACCCCCGCAGCCTGCTGCGCGCGATGTTCGACGCCGCGATCGCCGCCGCCCAGCCGGCGCTGTGCGTGCCGCGCCACCTGCCGCCGCCGTCCAAGGGCCGGCTGGTGGTGATCGGCGCCGGCAAGGCTTCGGCCGCGATGGCCCGGGCCGTGGAAGACCATTGGCCCGGCCCGCTGAGCGGCCTGGTCGTCACGCGCTACGGCTACGCCGTGCCTTGCGAGCGCATCGAGATCGTCGAAGCGGCGCACCCGGTGCCCGACGCGGCCGGCGAGGCCGCCGCCGCCCGCATGCTGGAGACGGTGCGCGGCCTCACGAGCGACGACCTGGTGCTGTGCCTCGTTTCCGGCGGCGGCTCCTCGCTGCTGCCGCTGGCGATGCCAGGGCTCAGGCTCGAAGACAAGCAGGCGTTGAACCGTGCACTGCTGGCGAGCGGCGCGAGCATCCGCGAAATGAACTGCGTGCGCCGGCATCTGTCGGCCATCAAGGGCGGACGGCTGGCCGCGGCCTGCTACCCGGCACGCGTGCTGAACCTGCTCTTGTCCGACGTGCCGGGCGACGACCCTGTCGACATCGCCTCCGGGCCGACCGTGGCCGACCGCAGCACCTGCGCCGACGCGCTGGAGATTCTCCGCCGCTACGCCATCGAGGTGCCGCCGCGGGCGATGGCGCTGCTCGAGTCCGGCGAGGGCGAGACGCTGAAGGCGGACGACCCGCGGCTGCCCGCCATCGAGACCCGCTTCATCGCGACGCCGCAGATGGCCCTGGAGGCCGCGGCGGCGGTCGCGCGCGATGCCGGCCTCGCGGCCTGCATCCTGGGCGACGCGATCGAGGGCGAGGCGCGCGAAGTCGCGCGGACCTTGGCCGGCATCGCGCTCCAGGTCGCGCGCCACGGCCAGCCGGCGGCGGCGCCCTGCGTGCTGCTGTCCGGCGGCGAGACCACCGTGACCCTGCGCGGCAGCGGCCGGGGCGGCCGCAACGTCGAGTTCCTGCTGGCGCTGGGCATCGCGTTGAACGGCGAGCCCGGCATCCACGCGCTGGCCGGCGATACCGACGGAGTCGATGGCCAGGAAGAGATCGCCGGCGCGGTGCTGGCGCCCGACACCCTGGCCCGCGCACGGGCGCTGGGGCTGAAGGCGCGCGAGCGCCTCGACGACAACGACGGCCACGCCTTCTTCGAGGCGCTGGGCGACTCGGTACTGACCGGGCCGACGCTCACCAACGTGAACGACTTTCGCGCGATCGTGATCGCTGCCGGCCCCGGCAGCAGCGGGCGCGCCCACAGGAGAAACTGAGATGCGAAGAAACAAGCACGCGAAGATCGTCGCGACACTGGGCCCGGCGAGCGACGAGCGGCAGACCATCCAGGCGCTGTTCGACGCCGGGGCCGATGTGTTCCGGCTCAACTTCAGCCACGGCACGCACGAGGACCACAAGCGGCGCCTCGACCTGATCCGCGACGTCGAGCGCGAGAGCGGCCGGCCGATCGGCGTGCTGCTCGACCTGCAGGGCCCGAAGCTGCGCATCGGCACCTTTCCCGATGGCCCGGTCCATCTCGCCGAGGGCAAGGCTTTCCGGCTCGACCTGGACACCAGGACGCCCGGCAGCGCGGCGCGCGTGGCGCTGCCGCATCCCGAGATCTTCGCCGCGCTCGAGACCGGCACCGACCTGCTGCTGGACGACGGCCGCCTGAGACTGCGGGTCGAGAAGTTCGGGCGGGACTTCGCCGAGACGCGCGTGGTGAACGGCGGCAAGCTGTCGGACCGCAAGGGCGTCAACGTCCCCGGCGTGGTGCTGCCGCTGTCGGCGCTGACCGAGAAGGATCGCATCGACCTGGCCTGCGGGCTGAAGCTCGGCGTCGACTGGGTGGCGCTGTCGTTCGTCCAGCGCCCGGAGGACGTGATCGAGGTCAGGAACATCGTCGACGGCCGCGCCGGGATCGTCGCCAAGCTCGAGAAGCCGGCGGCGATCGCGTCGCTCGACGCCATCGTCGCCGAGAGCGATGCGGTGATGGTGGCGCGTGGCGATCTCGGCGTCGAGATGCCCGCCGAGCAGGTGCCGTCGATCCAGAAGCGGATCATCCGTGCCTGCAGGCGGGCCGGCAAGCCGGTCATCGTGGCCACGCAGATGCTCGAGTCGATGGTCGCCGCGCCGGTGCCCACGCGCGCCGAAGCCTCGGACGTGGCGACTGCGATCTACGAAGGCGCCGATGCGGTGATGCTCTCGGCCGAGTCCGCGAGCGGCCGCTATCCGGTCGAGGCGGTGAAGATGATGAGCAGCATCATCGCCCACACCGAGAGCGATCCGAACTACCGCACCGCGATCGACTCCTCGCGCCCCGAACCGCTCGCGCGCACGGCCGACGCCATCGGCTCGGCGATGCGCGACATCACGGGCCTGCTCAACGCCGCGGCCACCGTCGCCTACACCAGCTCGGGCTACTCGGCGCTGCGCATGGCGCGCGAGCGGCCGCGCGCTCCGATCATCGGCATGACCCCCCGGCTCGCCACGGCGCGCCGGCTGGCGCTCGCCTGGGGCGTGCACGCCGTGCTGTGCCACGAAGTGGTGGACGTGCCCGAGATGAGCGAGCTCGCCTGCCGCACCGCCCTCAAGGAGGGTTTCGGCGCCGCGGGGCAAACCATCGTGATCTCCGCCGGCATGCCCTTCGGCACGTCCGGCACCACCAACCTGCTGCGCATCGCGCAGATCTGAACGGAAACGAGCAAATGGCAAACATCAAGGAAGTCCGCGGCTTCGAAATCCTCGATTCGCGCGGCAACCCCACCGTGGCCGCCGAGGTGCTGCTGTCGGACGGGGCGAGGGGCTTCGCGGCATCGCCCTCCGGCGCCTCCACCGGCGCCCGCGAAGCCATCGAGCTGCGCGACGCGGATCCCGGCCGCTACCTGGGCCGGGGCGTGCTCAAGGCGGTCGGTCATGTGAATGGCGAGCTGGGACGGGCACTGGCCGGACGGGCCGCCGATGACCAGGCGGACATCGACCGCCTGATGATCGAGCTCGACGGGACACCGACCAAGTCGCGGCTGGGCGCGAACGCGATCCTCGCGGTATCGCTGGCGGCAGCCAAGGCCGCGGCGGCCTCGCGCGGCGAGCCGTTGTACCGGGCGATCGGCGGCGAGCGCCGGCCGGTGCTTCCGCTGCCGATGATGAACATCATCAACGGCGGCGCGCATGCCGACAACAACGTCGACATGCAGGAGTTCATGATCGTGCCGGTGGGCGCACCCCGCTTCTGCGAGGCCATGCGCTGGGGCGTCGAGGTGTTCCACGCGCTGAAGAGCCTGCTGAAGGCCCGCGGACTGTCGACAGCGGTGGGCGACGAGGGCGGCTTCGCGCCCGACCTGCCGTCGAACGAATCGGCCATCGAGGTCATCCTGGCCGCGATCGAGACCGCAGGGTTCAAGGCCGGCGCCGACATCGCACTGGGCCTGGACGTCGCAAGCTCCGAGTTCCACAAGGGAGGCCACTACGAACTGGCGTCCGAGGGCAGGCGCTTCGACTCGGCGCAGTTCGTCGACTGCCTGGCGCGCTGGGTGGACGCCTATCCGATCGTGACCATCGAGGATGGCATGGCCGAGGACGACTGGGACGGCTGGGAGCTGCTGACCGCGAAGCTGGGCCGCCGCGTCCAGCTCGTCGGCGACGACCTGTTCGTCACCAACACCGAGATCCTGCAGCACGGCATCGCGCGCGGCGCGGCCAACTCGATCCTGATCAAGCCGAACCAGATCGGCACCCTCAGCGAGACGCTCGCCGCGATCGCCATGGCCGACAAGGCCGGCTACTCCGCGGTGGTGTCGCACCGCTCGGGCGAGACCGAAGACACCACCATCGCCGACCTGAGCGTGTGCACCGCCGCGACCCAGATCAAGACCGGCTCGCTGTGCCGATCGGACCGCATGGCCAAGTACAACCGGCTGCTTCTGATCGAGGCCGAACTGGGGGCCGACGCGAGCTTCGCAGGCCGCAGCGCGATCCGCGCGGGCCGCGCCTGAACGCCTTCTCGCTATTGAATTCAGGTTAACGATGGATTGACTTTCGGGGCGGATCCGAAACCCGCCATTCCCTAGAGTCACAGCACACACACCCATAAGGAGACAAGCATGACGAACCCGACGATCCGCCCCCGTACCGCGCTCACGGCGCTGGCCCTCGGCCTCGCGGCCTCGCTGGCCGCGGCCCAGGCCTACCCCACCAAACCGGTCACCCTGGTCGTGCCCTTCCCGCCCGGCGGCAGCTCGGACGCGCTGGCGCGCGCCATCACCACGCCGCTGTCGCAGAGCCTCGGCCAGCCGGTGATCGTCGAGAGCAAGCCGGGCGCCGGCGCGACGGTCGGCGCCGACTATGTCGCCAAGGCCAAGCCGGACGGCTACACGCTGCTGATGGGCGCGGTGCACCACACGATCGCCACCAGCGTCTACAAGAAGCTGCCTTACGACTTCGAGAAGAGCTTCGCGCCGATCACCACGGTCGCCATGGTGCCCAATGTCCTGGTGGTCAATGCCAAGTCGCCGGCGACCGACGTCAAGAGCCTGGTCGCGCTGGCCAAGGCATCGCCGGGCAAGCTGTCGTATGGCTCGAACGGCAACGGCACGGTCCAGCACCTGATCGGCACGCAGTTCTCGAGCATCGCCGGCGTCGAGCTGCTGCACGTGCCCTACAAGGGCAGCGCGCCGCTCACCACCGACCTGCTCGGCGGCCAGGTCGACATGTCGTTCGACACCCTCACGCCGCTGGTCCAGCACATCAAGGGCGGCAAGCTGCGCGCGCTGGCCGTCACCACGGCAAAGCGGTCGAGCACGCTGCCCGAGGTGCCGACCTTGGCCGAGGCCGGCATCAAGGACTTCAACCAGGGGACCTGGTTCGGCATCCTGGCACCGGCCGGAACGCCCAAGGACATCGTCGCCAAGCTGAATGCCGAGATGGTCAGGATCATCCAGTCGCCGGAGTTCAAGAAGCGCATGGAGGAGATCGGCGCGGAGCCCGTGGGCGACACCTCCGCCCAGATGGCCGCGCAGATCAGGGACGACACCACCAAGTACGCCAGGCTGGTGAAGGAAGCCAAGGTCGCCATCGACTGAGCGATGCCCGCGGCGGCCGACCGGCTCAGCCCCGCAAGGCCCCGGCGAAGCGCAGCATGGCGTCGATGCCGGCGGCGAAGCGCGGCTCGAGAAACGCCGCCAGGTGCGGCATCAGCAGTTGCAGCATCCCGATGCCGGCCAGCAGCGTGAGCGGAAAGCCGACCGCGAAGATGCTGAACTGCGGCGATGCGCGATTCAGGATGCCCATCGCGAGGTTGAGGATCAGCAGCGCGGCGACCAGCGGCAGCGAGAGCATCATGCCGCTGGCGAAGATCTGGCTCGCACCCGAGACCAGGAACATCCAGCCCTGCGCAGCCAGCGGTGCATCGGCGATCGGCAGCGCCTCGAAGCTGCGCGCCAGCGCGGCGATCATCAGCAGGTGGCCGTCGACCGCGACGAAGATCAGCATCGCCAGCATGTTCAGCAGGCGCGCCACCACCATCGTGGCGCCGCCGTTCATCGGGTCGAAGAAGGACGCGAACGACAGGCCCATCTGCAGGCCGATGTACTCGCCTGCCGCCAGTACCGCGGTGAAGACCATGCGCATCGTGAAGCCCATCGCGGCCCCGACCAGCACCTGCTGGATGATGATCCAGACGCCGCCGGCGGAGACCACCGGCACGTCCGGCATCGGGCCCAGCGTGGGCGCCAGCACCAGGGCGAGCATGGCCGCGATCGCCACCTTGATGCGCCGCGACACCCATGATTCGCCGAAGATGGGCGCGGTGCTCACCAGCGCCAGCATCCGCACGAAGGGCCACAGGAAGCTCACCATCCAGGCGGTGAGCTGGGCCGAGCTGACCTCGAAGACGGGTGGCATCAGCCGATCAGCTGGGGGATGCTCATGAACAGCGTGCGGATGTAGTCCAGCATCTGGTTGAGCATCCAGGGCCCGGCGATGACCATGGTCGCGAACACCGCCAGCAGTTTCGGGATGAAGGACAGCGTCGCCTCGTTGATCTGTGTGGCGGCCTGGAAGATGCTGATGACGAGGCCGACGACCAGCGCCACCAGCAGCAGCGGCGCGGCGAGCACCAGCGACACCTGGATCGCCTGGTTGCCCATCGACATGATGGTTTCTGGAGTCATTCCGGTCTCGCTAGGTGTAGAAGCTCTGCGCCAGGGCACCGATCAGCAGCTGCCAGCCGTCGGCCAGCACGAACAGCATCAGCTTGAAGGGCAGGGCGATGCTGGCCGGCGGCACCATCATCATGCCCATCGACATCAGCACGCTGGCCACCACCAGGTCGATGATCAGGAAGGGGATGAAGATCGTGAAGCCGATCTGGAAGGCGGTCTTCAGTTCGCTGATCACGAAGGCCGGCAGCAGGATGCGCAGCGGCACTTCTTCGGGTCCTTGCATGTCGGGCACCTTGGCGAGCTTGGCGAACAGCGCCAGGTCGTTCTCGCGGGTCTGCCGCAGCATGAAGGTCTTGAAGGGCTCGATGCCGCGTTCCAGGGCCTTGTCGGTGCTGATCTTGTTTTCGGAGAAGGGCTTGTAGGCCTCGTTGTAGACCTTGTCGAAGACCGGCGACATGACGAAGAAGGTCAGGAACAGCGACAGCCCGACCAGGATCTGGTTCGGCGGCGACGACTGCGTGCCGATCGCGGTGCGCAGCAGGCCCAGCACGATCAGGATGCGCGTGAAGCTGGTCATGCACAGCAGCAGCGCCGGCAGGAAGGACAGCGAGGTCAGCAGCACCAGCGTCTGGACGCTGAGCGACCAGGTCTGGCTGCCGCCGGGGCCGGGCGTGCTGATCAGGCCCGGCAGGCCCTGGGTCCAGGCGGCCATCGGCAGCGTGGCCGCGAGCAGCAGCAGGCCGGCCCGCAGGCCGCGGCGAATCGGCCGGCTCACCATGATGCGGGGCGTGCCTTGCCGGTCAGCGATTCGCGCAGCTTCTGCGCGAACAGGTCGACCGGGCCGCGAGCCGCCAGCGCGGGCGCGGCCGTGGCGCCGGGAACGCTTTGCGCGGGCAGGGAATGCAGGGTGTTGATCTGGTTCGAGGTCACGCCCAGCACCAGCCAGGTGCCGGCCACCTCGACCACCACCACGCGCTCGCGCTGGCCGACGCTCGAGCTGGACACGACCTTCACCACCTGGCCGCCGCTGCCGAAGCGCTGCAGACCGAAGCGGCGCGCCAGCCAGGCGCACGCGAAGATCAGGCCCAGCACCATCAGCATGCCGAAGCCGGCCTGCAGCAGGCCCGAGGCGCCGACCACCGGTGCTGCCACCTCGACCGCCTGGGACGGCACGGTAGGAAGGCTCATGAGCGCGCCAGCTTCTGCATCCGCTCCGACGGCGTGATGATGTCGGTCAGCCGGATGCCGTACTTGTCGTTCACCACCACCACTTCGCCCTGGGCGATCAGATAGCCGTTGATCAGCACGTCGAGCGGCTGGCCGGCCAGGCCGTCGAGCTCGACCACCGAGCCCTGCGACAGCTGCAGCAGGCTCTTGATGGTGATGCGGGTGCGGCCGATCTCGGCCGTGAGCTGCACCGGCACGTCCATCACCCGGGCGATGTCCACGGCCGACACCTGGGCGGTCGAGGCCGGTTCCTGGATCTGCTGGAACACCTGGGCGGTGGCGGGCGCCGGCACCGGCTCGGCAGCGGGGGCGGCCGGCGTGGAGGCAGTCTGCTCGGCCAGCGCGCTGGCCCAGTCGTCCGCGTCGCTGGCGGAGGAAATGTTGTCAGTCATGGTCGTTCTTCACATCGCTGTCTTGGTGGGAGATCATGTTTTGCACGCGCAGGGCGTAGCGTTCGTTCGAGGTGCCGAAGCCGCACTCCATCACCGGCACGCCGTCGACGCGGGCGATGACGGTGGAGGGCAGCTCGATCGGCAGCACGTCGCCGACCTGGAGCTTGAGCACTTCGCCGATGGTCGAGGACATCTTCACGAAGTCGGCCGTGAGCTCGACGTCGGCGCTCTGCATCTGCCTGGACATCTGCTTGACCCAGCGCTTGTCGATCTCGACCTCGTCCTGGATCGGGTTCGACAGCAGGTCGCGGATCGGCTCGATCATCGAGTAGGGGATGCACACGTGCAGGAAGCCGCCGATGGGACCGAACTCGATCTGCAGCGTGGTGTTGATCACCACCTCGTTGGGCGCCACGATGTTGGCCAGCTTGCCGTGCATCTCGGCGCGCACGTAGTCGAAGTCGAGCGGGTAGACCGGCTGCCAGGCCTCGCCGTAGCACTGCAGCGAGAGGTCGAGCAGGCGCTTGATGATGCGCTGCTCGGTGCGCGTGAAATCGCGCCCCTCGACCCGCACGTGGTAGCGGCCGTCGCTGCCGAAGAGGTTGTCGACCACCAGGAAGACCAGCTTCGGATCGAACACGAAGAGCGCCGTGCCGCGCAGCGGCTTCATGTGCATCATGTTGATGTTGGCCGGTACCGGCAGGTGGCGCACGAACTCGCCGTACTGCTGGATCTGCACCGGCCCGACCGAGATGTCGGGGCTGCGGCGCATGAAGTTCAGCAGCGCGCTGCGCAGGCCGCGCGCGAAGCGGTCGTTGATGACCTCCAGCGTGTGCATTCGGCTGCGCACCACCCGGTCGGGCGCGCCGAGGTCGTAGGCCGGCAGGCCGTCGGCGGGCGCGCGCGGCGTGGGCGTCTGGTCGACGCTGCCGCCGGTGACGCCTTGCAGGAGGGCATCGACCTCGTCCTGCGAGAGGACTTGTTCATAGGCCATGGGTGGCTCGCCTGGTGAGGGTCACTGCACCACGAAGGTGTTGAAGGCGACGCTGGTGATGCCCTGTTCGGGCAGGTCCTTGTTGAGCGGCCGGTTGAGCTCGGTGCGGATCTCCTCGGACAGCTTGGCCTTGTCATCGGGCGACACGAGCGAATCGGCGCTCCGGTTCGACAGCAGCATCAGGGTCCGGCTGCGCAGCTCGGGCATGAACTCGGTGATCTGCGCCTTGGAGGGCTCGCCGCTCACCTTGAGCGCCATGCCCACATGCAGGAACTTGGCGCGGCCTTCGCCCTGCAGGTTGACCGTGAAGGGCTCCAGGGTCACGAAGATCGGCTTCTCGGGCACCGGCTTGGCGGCCTCGGTCTGCGCGGCCTTGGGGCCGACGAACACATAGGCGACGGCGCCGGCGGCCAGCAGGCTGACTCCGATCAGGAGGCCGATCAGCAGCTTGGAGGAACGAGGCGCGGCGGGGGAGGCGGTAGGTGTGGTGGCCATGGTGAAGTTCGATTGACTTGTTCGGTCTATTCTTTGCGAACTGAAGGCTTGGCGAACGGTTGATCAGGGACGGAAAAGCGCCTCAGATCCGTTCATTGCCTTCTGATCAGTTGAGGACGGAGCGAGGTCGTCAGTTGATCAGGCGAAGGTGTCCAGGCCGGCATTCGCGGCCCGCGCGGTTCTGGCTGCGGGTACGGGCTGCGCCGCAGCGGCGCTGCCGGTGCCGCGGCCGGCTCCCGGATAGTCCGGCTGGCCGGACGAGCGCCCCGGGTTCTGTTCGGCGAAGCCCTGCTGCGAAGGCTGGCGGGTTTCGGCGCCGACCGAGGTATGGCCCAGGCTGATGCCCTGGTCGGCGAGGGTGGTGCGCAACTGCGGCAGCGCGGCCTCGACCGCCTTGCGTACGCCTTCGTGGGCCGAGACGAACATCGCCTGGGCCTGGTTGTCGCCCATCGTCAGCGTCACCTTGAGCGGACCGAGTCCGGCCGGGTTGAGGTTCAGCTCGGCCACCTGGTGGCCGCTGGCGCTCATGCGGATCATCTGCTGGCCGATCGCGGGGCCCCATTCCGGGCTGCCCACCTGGGGCGCGACCGTCAGCACGGGCGTGGCGTTGCGGCCGGCGGCGGCGCGCTCGGCCGCGGCCGGCAGCGACGAAGCCAGTGGCGGCACGGTCTGCGGCGCCGATGCGCTGTCCGAATCGATGGTTTCGGTGCTCTTGGCATCGGGCGCGGCGCTGCTGCCCGCAGCGACCGCGGCGACCTGGACCGCGGCAGTCTTCGGCGTGTCGGTGGCTGCGGCCGGCGCAGCGGCGCCGGCATTGCCGGCGGACCTGGCCGCGTCCTTGGCGGCCGGCACCGGCGTGCCCGCAGCGGGCGCGGGCGCCGCCGCCTGCACGCTGGCCGCCACGGGAGCGGCGGCGGCCTCGGCCGCGGGCCGGGGCGGGTTCGTCCCCGCGGGGTCGATGGCGCCGCTCGCCTTGGCCGCGTGCGCCGCGTGCGCAGCGGGCACCGCGTCGGTGCCGTCTTCGGTTGCGGTCGCATCCTGCGCCACGGCCCCGGACGCCTCCTCGCCTGCTGCCGCCTCTGCGGCCGCCGCATCGGCTGCCGGCAACGCGCTCGCGGCCGCTGCGGCGCCGTCCGGCAGCACACCGGCGATCGCCGCGCCCCTGGCGGCGGAAGCGGCATCTTCCACGCCCTGGCGCGCAGCGTCCGGCCGGGCGACCACGGCGGCCGCGATCGGTGCGGCGAGCGGTGCCAGCAGGGCCAGCACGTCGGCGGCGCTGAGTTCGCTCTTGCGCTCGTTCTCGCGCGCCGGCCGGCGTGCCGCCGCGGTGTCCGGTGCGGCATCCGCTGACGCCGACGCCTTGGCGGCGCGCGAGCGCTCGAGCGCCGCGCCGAAGCTGCGGCCCTCGGGCTGTTCGGCGTTGCGGCCGCGCGGGCCGGATTGCGCGGCCTGCGGGCCGGAGCTTTGGAGGGAAGGCGTGATGAGTGTGGACATGAGGCAATCCTGTGAGGACTTCAGAGAGTCGGATGGGCGGCGCGGTCGAAGAATTTCCGGGCCGAGCGTTCGTCGCTGTCGCGCTGTTCGCGCTTGGCCTGCGCCAGCATTTCCTGGCGGCGCACGCGCTCGGCCAGGGTGTCGAAGGAATTGAGGCGGCGCTTGTTCTGCTGCCAGTCGATGCGGCCATGGTCGAGCCGGCTGGCGGCCTGGGCCACGATCGCGCGCTGCTGGTCGATGGCGCCGTCGAGGGTGCCGAGAAAGGCCTGGAAGTTGCGCCATTGCGCGGTCGGCAGGCCCTTGTTCATCAGCGCGTGCAGCTGGTCGTAGTAGTCCTGGCGGTACTGCAGCAGCAGGTCCAGCTTCTGGTTGGCGCCGATCTGGGCGGTCTGCAGCGCGCCGAGTCGCCGCGCGGCGTCGTCGGTCTTGGTGCGCGCCAGGTCGGTCAGGGTGTCGAGCGGGAGTTTGCCGGCCATCGTGATTCCTTCCTTCGTCAGGCGGCTTCGAACAGCTTGCCCATGCGCGCGATCGAGGCCGCGTAGTCGGTGCGCTCGTCCATCGACTGCTGCAGGAAGGCCTCGATGCGCGGGTACATCGCGATCGCCTGGTCGAGCTGCAGGTCGTGCCCCGGCGCATAGGCGCCGACGCTGATCAGGTCGCGGTTGCGCTGGTAGCGCGACAGCATCTGCTTGAAGCGGCGCACCGTGTCGAACTGGGTCGAGGGAATCAGCGCGGTCATCGCGCGGCTGATCGAGGCCTCGATGTCGATCGCCGGATAGTGGCCGGCCTCGGCCAGCGTGCGCGACAGCACCACGTGGCCGTCGAGGATGGCGCGCGCCGAGTCGGCGATCGGGTCCTGCTGGTCGTCGCCTTCAGACAGCACCGTGTAGAAGGCCGTGATCGAGCCGCCGCGCCCTTCGGCATCGCGGGCGCCGTTGCCGGCGCGTTCCACCAGTGCCGGCAGCTTCGCGAACACCGAGGGCGGATAGCCCTTGGTGGCCGGCGGCTCGCCGACCGCGAGCGCGATCTCGCGCTGCGCCATCGCGTAGCGGGTCAGCGAGTCCATGATCAGCAGCACGTCCTTGCCGAGGTCGCGGAAGTACTCGGCCAGGCAGGTCGCGTAGGCGGCGCCCTGCAGCCGCAGAAGGGGCGAGTTGTCGGCCGGTGCCGCGACCACGACCGAGCGGGCCAGGCCCTCCTCGCCGAGCGTGTTCTCGATGAAGTCCTTGACCTCGCGGCCGCGTTCGCCGATCAGGCCGACCACGATCACCTCGGCGCTGGTGTAGCGGGCCATCATGCCGAGCAGCACGCTCTTGCCGACGCCGGAGCCGGCGAACAGGCCCATGCGCTGGCCGCGGCCCACGGTGAGCATGGCGTTGATCGCGCGCACGCCGACGTCGAGCACCGAATCGATCGGCGCCCGCGTGAGCGGGTTGATCGGCGGCGACGACAGCGGCACCTTGCGGCTGATGTCGAGCGGGCCCAGCCCGTCGAGCGGCCGGCCCACGGCGTCGACCACCCGGCCGAGCATGCCTTCGCCGACCGGCAGCCGCTTGGTGTGCGCCTCGCCGGCCAGGCCCGATCCGGGTGCGCCCGAACGCGGGAAGACGCGCGCGCCCGGCACCAGCCCGGCTACTTCGGTCTGCGGCATCAGGAACAGGCGGTCGCCGGCGAAGCCGACCACCTCGGCTTCGGCATGGCGCTGCGGATGGCCTGCCGGCAGCTCGATCAGGCAGTCGCTGCCCACCGGCAGCTGCAGGCCGACGGCCTCCAGCACCAGGCCGACGGCGCGGGTCAGGCGGCCCGAGTGGGCCGTCATCGCGCAGCGGCTCACGTCGCTGCGGGCTTGCGCCAGCGTGGACAGCCAGGACTTCAGGTGAGGATTGGCGGTCGCGTGCGCGTCGTCTTGCAGAAGGGCGGACATCTCAGTTTGTCTCCACGTTGTCGCGTGACCCACCACGCATGAAACCGACGCAACCCAATGCCAGGGATACCGCGGAACCGGCTTCGCCGGGCCGCTGGTATCGCCCCCCTCGAGGGGGGAGGCGCCGCAGGCGCTTCGGGGGGTGTTTCATTTCAGACTTCCTGCGCATCGGCGTCGCGGTGCAAGGCCGCGGTGACGCTTTTCCAGCGCGTCTCCAGGCTGGCATCCATCTCGCCCGTGGCCGACTGCACGCGGCAGCTGCCGCGGCCCAGCGTCTCGTCGGGGCGCAGCTGCCAGCCGGCAGCTTCCAGTTCGTTGCCCAGGCTGTTCTTCACCAGCGCGACATCGTCCGGATGCAGCAGCAGGCGCGGCTCGCCCTGCAGGGCCGGCTCGGCATGCAGCAGGTCCTGCACCAGCGGCAGCACCCATTCGGGCTCGGCGCGCAGCGTGCGGTGAACCACCTGGCGCGCGACATCGAGCGCCAGCGTCAGCACCGCGTCCGCCAGTTCGCTGTCGGCGCGGCGCAGCGCCGCGGGCAGGCTGGCGGCCAGCGCGCGCAACTGCTCGGCATGCACGCTGGCGGCGGCCAGGCCGGCCGCGAGTCCTTCGGTGCGACCCTGCGCGTAGCCTTCGGCATGGCCCTTGGCCTTGCCTTCGCGCCGGCCCTCGGCCTCGCCGGCGGTGCGGGCCTCGCGCCGCAGGCTCACCAGTTCGGCCGCATGCAGCAGCGCGACCGAGGGCGGGGCTTCGGCGGCCGGCGGCGGCATGCCGCGGCCGGCGCTGGCCGGGGCCCGGTTGACGGGGGCATCCAGCGTGTCCATCTCCCAGCGCTGCCAGGCGGACAGCACCGGCTTGCCCGGCGTCGCGCTCGCGGTGCTGCGCACCGGCGGCGCGTAGGCGGTGGCCATGCGTGCCCGCGCCCCGAAGGGCGAAGGGGGGGCGGGGTAGTTAGACGAAGTCATCGGTGCCCGGCGCAGCAATCACGATTTCGCCCGCTTCGGCGAGGCGGCGTGCGACCTGCAGGATCGCCTTCTGTTCGGCCTCGACCTGCGAGACCCGCACCGGGCCGCGCAGCTCGATGTCCTCGCGCAGCGTCTCGGCGGCGCGCTGGGACATGTTGGCGAGGAACTTGTCGCGCAGCTCCTGCGGCGCGCCCTTGAGCGCGGTGATGAGCGAGTCGGACTCGATGTCCTTGAGCAGGCGCTGGATGCTGCGGTCTTCCAGGCTCAGCAGGTTCTCGAACACGAACATCTCGTCGATGATCCGCTGGGCCAGCGCCTCGTCGTGCTCCCGCACGTGGGCGATGGCTTCGTCTTCCTGGGTGCTGTTCATCAGGTTGACGATCTCCGCCGCTGTGCGCACGCCGCCCAGGCGGCTGCGCTTCAAGCCCTGGCCAGAGAGCATCTCGGTCAGCACGTCGGTCAGCTCCATGAGCGCCGAGGGCTGCACGCCGCCGAAGGTGGCCACGCGCATGATGACGTCGTGGCGCAGGCGGGCCGGCAGCTTCTCGAGCACCTCCGAGGCCTTCATGCGGTCCAGGTGGATCAGCACGGTCGCCAGGATCTGCGGATGCTCGTCGCGGATCAGCTCGGCCACTTCGCTGGCCTCGAGCTGGTTCAGGCGCTCGATGCCGCTGTGCGGCTCGTCGTTCTGCAGGATGTCCTCGAGCAGGTTGCTGGCGCGGTCGTCGCCCAGCGCCTTCTTGAGCACGGCGCGGATGTAGCTGCTCGAGCCCAGGTGCAGCGCCGAGAGCTGCTCGGTCTCGTGGCGGAACTCGGACAGCACCGAGTTCAGCTCGTCCTTCGAGACCGAGGACAGCTTGGCCATCGCGAGGCCCAGGGTCTGCACCTCGCTGGTGGCGAGGTGTGCCAGCGCCGCGGCGGCGCGGTCTTCACCGAGCGCCATCAACAGGATGGCGCTCTTGCGGGTTCCGAGTTCACTGATCATGGTGTGTTCATCCAGTGCTGGATCAGCGTGGCGACCAGCTTGGGATCCTGGTCGGCGAGTTGATGGGCGTAGTCCATGTCGACCTTGTGGCGCAGGGCCTCGCGCTGGCGCAGGGCTTCCTCGGCCGAGATCGCGGGCTCCTCGGGCGCTGGCGGCGAGTCGCCGTCGGCATCACCCGCCATGCCGGGCTCGGCCACGGTCGGCGCCGGGGCCGGCGGCGGTGCGAGGTGCTTGCGCAGCAGCGGCCGCAGCACCGCGAACCAGGCGAACAGGGCGAGCAGGGCGATCAGCAGGTACTGGCCGAGGGTCTTGCCGAGCTCGAGGTTGGCGCGGTCGCGCCAGAACGGAACTTCGGCCGCGGCCGCTTCCTTGTTGTCGTCGGCGAAGGCGCTGTTCACCACATTGAGCGAATCGCCGCGGTCCTGGCTGAAGCCCATCGCCTCGCGCGCCAGGTTGCGGATCTGTTCGATCTCGACCGCGGTCAGTGCGCGCGGGCTGCTCTTGCCGGCGCTGTCGGTCGCGTCCTTGTAGTTCACCACCACCGCCACCGAGAGCCGCTTGATGCCGCCGGCGCCTTGCTGCACGTGGCGGATCGAGCGGTCGAGCTCGTAGTTGGTCGTGACGTCGCGGCGCGTGCTGCTGGGGCCGGTCGACGCCGAGCTGGTCGCCACCGAGGCGGTGCCGGCGGCGCCAGCGGCTCCGGCAGCTCCTGGAGCTCCAGGGGCGCCTGCTGGCGCTCCGGGCGTGCCCGGCCTTGGCGCCGTGGTGATCGGCGCGCTCGGGGTGCCCGGCGGCTGGTTCGACAGCGCACCCGGAACGCCGCCGGGCGGCGTGCCGCCCAGCTGGTTCGACTCGCTCGACTGCTGGCTGCGCATCGCGGCCTTGCCGGGCTCCTGGTTGGGCTTGTACTTCTCGTCGGTGTGCTCCATCACCGAGAAGTCGATGTCGGCCGCGACCTGGGCGCGCACGTTGCTGGCGCCCACGATCGGCTGCAGGATGGCCTCGATGCGGCGGATGTAGCCCTGCTCGATCTCCTGCACGTACTTGAGCTGGCTCACGTCGAGGCCGCGGGCGCCGCTGTTGGCCGCCGACAGCAGGTTGCCGCGCTGGTCGACCACCGTGACGCTCTTGGGATCGAGCTCCGGCACGCTGCTGGAGATCATGTGGACGATCGCGCTGACCTGGCCTTCGTCGATGCTGCGGCCGCGCTGCAAGGTCAGCACGACAGAAGCCGAAGGCTTCTTCTGCTCGCGCACGAACAGCGATGGCTTGGGCAGCGCCAGGTGGACCCGGGCCGACTCCACCGTGCCGACCGACTCGATCGAACGCGCCAGCTCGCCTTCGAGGGCGCGCTGGTAGTTGACCTGCTCGGCGAACTGGCTGGTGCCGAACTTCTGGTTGTCCATCAGTTCGAAGCCGACGCCGCCGGCCTTGGGCAGGCCCTGGGCCGCGAGCTTGAGCCGCACCTCGGGCACCTTGTCGCCGGCGATCAGGATCGCGCCGCCGCCTTCGGCGAACTTGTAGGGCACGTTCATCTGCTGCAGCGACGCGATGATCGCGCCGCCGTCGCGGTCCGAGACGTTGGTGTAGAGCACCTTGTAGTCGGGGCCGCGGTTCATCAGCGTGAACGCGGCCGCGGCGGTCACCAGCACGGCGGCGCCGATGACGATCGGCAGCTTGGGCTGGGCCCGCAGGCGCTCGAGCATCGGGGGCAGCGAGGACGCTGCGGGCGCAGCGATCGCGGGGGCGGTCGCACTCATGGTCGGATCCCCGCCATGGCCGGTGCGCCGGGACGGTGCGTGGTCATGCAGAGGGAGAGGTTTTGTTGTTCAGAGGTCATGCCGTAGGCCGTTGAAGTCGTCAGCGGGCTTGTCGTTTCGCGGTTGATTGTGAGCAGCCGTAACAAATTCGATGGACCGAACAACGGTGGGTTTAGCCGTCTGTTGAGCGCTTGTATCGGGGTCTTCCCTTGCTACGCTGAAAGGACGACGGAGCGCCTGGGCGCTTCTATAGCAACACCAAAGTAAACAAAGGAAAACCATGTCGATCACCGCCATCGAATCCGTCCTGCAACAGATGCGGGCCACCGCCGTGCAGGCCGGCTTCTCGCCCGCCGCCGCCGCGCCCGCCGAGGGTGGTGGCTTCGCCGCCGAGCTCAAGCGCTCGCTGGACAACATCAGCGGCGCCCAGACCAAGGCCTACGGCCAGGCCGAATCCTTCGAACTCGGCAAGCCCGGCATCGCGCTGAACGACGTCATGGTCGACCTGCAGAAGGCCAACGTGGCGTTCCAGACCGGGCTGCAGGTGCGCAACCGGCTGGTGAGCGCATACCAGGAAGTGATGAGCCTGCCGGCGTGACTGTGGCTCGCCCCCAGGTTCGGCTACACGCAGTGAGCCAACCTGGGGGTTTTTCAAGTCCAGCCCTAAAGGTTTCAAAGGCTGTGCCGATAACTGATCCAACGGTGGCCTGAGTCTCACGGTGAGAGAAGGTCCAACGTTACGGCCAGAGGCCGGAAGTAGTCCACAACCTTTGTAAACAGGAGTCGAGCATGGCGCAAGTCATCAATACCAACAGTCTCTCGCTGCTCACGCAGAACAACCTCAACAAGTCGCAATCGGCGTTGAACACCGCGATCGAGCGTCTGTCGTCCGGCATGCGCATCAACAGCGCCAAGGATGACGCTGCCGGTCAGGCCATCGCGAACCGCTTCACGGCCAACATCAAGGGCCTGACGCAAGCATCGCGCAACGCCAACGACGGCATCTCGATCGCTCAAACGACCGAAGGCGCGCTGACCGAAGTCAACAACAACCTGCAACGCGTTCGCGAACTGTCGGTGCAAGCCGCCACGGGCACGAACTCGCAGAGCGACCTGGACTCGATCCAGGGCGAAATCAAGCAACGCCTCGACGAAATCAACCGCGTCTCGGAACAGACCCAGTTCAACGGCGTGAAGGTCCTCTCGGCCGACGCGGGCAAGCTGACGGTGCAAGTCGGCGCCAACGACGGTGAAACCATCGACATCGACCTGGAAGAAATCAGCGCCAAGACCCTGGGTCTGGAGAGCTTCAACATCAACGGCACGGGCACGGTCAACAAGGCCGCCACCAAGGACGACCTGGTGCTGGCTGGCGCTGCCAAGGGTGCTCTCGTCAACGGCACTCAGCAATGGGACGTGACGGCCGCCAATGTCGCCGCCACCTCGGCCAACGTGATGTCCAAGCTGGCCACGGCCGACACCGTCACCTACACGGGTACGGATTCGGGTTTCGGTCTCGCTGCCACCGGCAACACCTACACCTACAACTCGGCCACCTCCTCGTTCTCCTTCGACGTGGCCAATGTCACCACGGCCAGCAGCACCAGCTTCCTGACGCCTGCCGCGGGCGGAAGCAAGGCTGCCACGATCACGATCGGTGGCTCGGCGCAGGATGTCCTGATCGACAGCGCCGGCAAGCTCACCGCAGCTGACGACGGCTCGATTCTGTACCTGGACACGACCGGCAACCTGACCAAGAACGGCGGCGGTACCCTGACGCAAGCCAACGTCAACGGCGCGGGCAGTGCCGACTTGGCCACCGCAGCTGCTGCTGGTGACCTGTTGGCTGCCATGTCCAACGGTACCGACGGTGTGGGTGGCGCGATCAAGGTGGGCGGCACGACTCTGACTGCCGACGCGGTTGCTGGCGATGTCTTCGATGTGACCGGTGCGTCGATCTCGGCCGCAGCACTCACGAACCTCGGCAATGCGGGCGGCTATTCCGCTACCGTTGCAGCCGGTCCGACCACCTACGCAGTGGCTGCCAATGGCGCCGTCACGATCGGTGGCGCAGCGGCCTTCGTCGATGCAGCGGGCGCTTTGACCACGGCAACGACCACCACGACCTCGTACTACGAGCAAAGCAATGGCGCAGTGACGGACGGCGCAGGCAACACGGTCTACGCCGACTCGGCCAAGGCTGGTGCATTCACGCTGAACGCTCGCAGCGGCAGCACGTCGACCGCCGATCCGCTGGCGGCACTCGACGAAGCACTGTCGAAGGTCGACAAGCTGCGCTCCTCGCTGGGTGCGGTGCAGAACCGTTTCGACTCGACGATCGCCAACCTCGGCACCACCATCACCAACCTGTCGTCGTCGCGCTCGCGCATCGAAGACGCGGACTACGCGGTGGAAGTGTCGAACATGACGCGCGCCCAGATCCTGCAGCAAGCCGGTACCTCGGTGCTGTCGCAGGCCAACCAGACCACGCAAGGCGTGCTGTCCCTCCTGCGTTGATCAACTAGCAGATAACGAAAGGAATGCCAGGTCCCTCCCGCAAGGGAAGGCCCTGGCGGCGTCAGGCCTCGCGGCCTGCGCTATGCCCTGCGGCCATGGCAAAGACAAGGCCGCAGAGCACAGCGAATCCCGCAACCAAGGTGGAAATCATGTCGAACCCGATGCCAGCCATTCCCGCGAAGGACAGCCCATGGACGCAGCTGCTCGTCGGCCGCGCCGCGGGTGCGCCGGCGGCCGCGGGTGTCGGCGCCGGCGAGGCGGCGGCAGCGGTCGAAGAGGCGACGCCGGCGCAGATCGAGACCGCGGTGCGCGAAGTCAACGCAGGCCTCGAAAGCCGTTCGATCAGCCTCCAGTTCGAGATCGACCAGGAGACCGACAAGGTCATCGTCAAGGTGGTCGACCAGACCAACGGCGTGGTGATCCGGCAGATCCCGACCGAGGAAGTGGTTCGCATCGCGAAGGTCATGGGCAAGGCGCCCGGCCTGCTGATGAGCCAGCAGGCCTGAGGCACGCGGCTCTCTCTTTCACACGAAATCTAGGAAACTCGAAGATGGCAACGATCACCAGCCTGGGCGTGGGCTCCAACCTCGAACTGGGCACGCTGCTCACGCAGCTGCAGACGGCGGAGAGCCAGCCGCTGGTGGCCCTGCAGGCCAAGGCGAAGAGCTATACCAGCAAGCTGTCGGCCTACGGCACGCTGCAGAGTGCGCTCGGCGTTCTTCAGACCGCCGCCAAGAAGCTCTCCGACCCGGCGCTGTTCTCCACCGTCACGGGCACGCCCTCGGTGAGCGGCATCCTCGCCGCAGCGTCCACCGACCCGAGCTCGGCCGGAAACTACAGCATCAACGTCTCGCAGCTGGCGCAATCGCAGTCGGCCATCACGGCGGGGCAACTGAACACGACCACCGCCATCGGCAGCGGCAAGATCACGATCGATTTCGGCACCATCACGGGCGGCACGCTGGACGCCGCCACCGGAAAGTACAGCGGCGCGGCCTTCTCCAAGGACACGACCCGAGTGGCCAAGCCGATCACCATCGACGCCACCAACAACACGCTGGGCGGCATCCGCGATGCGATCAACGCGGCCGATGCCGGCGTCACGGCCAGCATCGTCAACGACGGCAGCGGCACGCCCAATCGCCTGGTGCTGGTCTCCACCCAGACCGGCGAGGCCTCGAGCATGCGGATCTCGGTCGACGGCGATGCGGCGCTGCAGAACCTGCTCAACAACGACCCGGCCGGCACGCAGAACCTGCAGCAGACCGCCGCGGCGCAGAACGCCAAGCTCACCGTCAACGGCATCGCGATCACGAGCGCGAGCAACTCGGTCAAGGAAGCGATCCAGGGCAGCACGCTGACGCTGGTCGGCACCGGCACGACGACCCTGGCGATGAAGGCCAACACGAGCTCGGTGACGAGCGCGATCAACGACTTCGTCAAGGCCTACAACAGCCTGCAGAGCACGGCCAGCAGCCTGACCTCCTACGACGCCGACACCAAGACCGGCGCTGCGCTGATGGGCGATACGACCCTGCGCAACCTCCAGACCCGCATCCGCCAGGCCTTGACCACGCCACAGGCCGGCGGAGCCGACGACATGAAGGTGCTGACCGAGATCGGTGTCGGCTTCCAGAAGGACGGCACCCTGGCGGTCGACTCGGCCAAGCTCGAGAAGGCGCTCAGCACCAACCTCGAAGGCGTCTCGAAGCTCTTCGCCAGCGCGACCGGAAGCAAGGCGGGCTACGGCAAGCAGCTGGATGCGCTGGTCGAAGACCTCACCAAGACCGGCGGTTCCCTCAAGGTGGCGACCGACGGCATCACCACGACCATCAAGCAGCTCGACGAGCAGTACGACGCGATGCAGACCCGCGTCGAGGCCACGGTGGATCGCTATCGCAAGCAGTTCAACCAGCTCGACGTGCTGATCAACAGCATGAACAACACCATGACCTACCTGTCGCAGCAGTTCGAGGCCATGAGCGCCAGCAGCAAGTAGTTCCAAGCACCGAAGGACGCCGATGTACACCCCGCACACTTTCAGGACCGGCGCCGGCGCCTATGCGCGCGTCGGCGTGGAAACCGGCGCCATGAGCGCCTCGCCGCACCAGCTGATCTGCATGCTGTTCGATGGCGCCAGGTCGACCATCGGCATGGCCCGTCACCACATGGCCAGCGGCGACATCGGCCCCAAGGGCAACGCCATCTCGAAGGCGATCGACATCGTCGACAACGGCCTCAAGGCCGCGCTCGACGCGAAGTCCGCGGGCCCCGAAGGGGAGGCCCTGGTGGCCAACCTGTCGGCGCTCTACGGCTACATCATCCAGCGGCTCTTGCAAGCCAACCTGCGCAACGACGCGCAGGCACTCGACGAGGCCGATGGCCTGCTCGAGAACATCGCATCGGCCTGGCGCGAGATCGACGCCGGACCGGCGCATATCTGACGCGTCCGACAAATACACCAACAGGGGACACCATCACCATGGCAACCAGGAGTGAAGTCGTGCATTGCTACGGGCAGCTTGCCTCGGGCGTTGCACTCATGGCGGAACTGGCCCGCTCCAAGGAGTGGGGACAGCTTCCCGCACTCGAGGAAAAATGCGCGGCAATCGTCGACCGGCTCAAGGTGCTCGCGCCGATGGAGGCGCTCGACCCGAGCCAGTTCGAGGAAGCGCTGCGGCTCATCGAGCGCATCCGCGCCGATCAGGACGAGGTCAGCGGGCTGGTCAAGCCGCAGATCGAACAGCTGATCGCCCGCATGACCTTCCTGCAGCAGCAGCGCAGCCTGGGCAAGGCCTACGGCCCCCCGCACTGAAGCGCGAAAGCCTGACATGAGCGGACTCACCGGACTGATCGATGCGCTGCTGGCCGTCAAGGCTTCGCCGCGGCTTGACGTGCTCGCGATCAAGGGCGAGGCCCAGATCGGCGCGCCCGGCGCGGCCGTGCCGGTGCTGAAGGTCGAGAACGACGTCCGCCTGCCCTCGAAGGCCGCGCTCGAGCGCGTGCTGCCCGGTGGTCCTTCGGGCCTTCCGGCAGCAGCGGGCGCCGCGGGCCGGCAAGCGCCCGAGGCCGAACTCTCGGTGGCGGCGCGCGTCATCAGCGCGGTGCTGGCCAACCTCGAGGCCGATGCCGCTCCGGTGCGAGGCACCGCGCCGGCCTGGCCCTCGCGCCAGCCGCCTTCGGCGCCGGCCCTGGCCAGCGCGCTGTCGCAGACCGTGGCCCACAGCGGCCTGTTCTACGAGTCCCACCTGGTCGAGTTCGCTGCCGGCACCCGGTCGCTGGCCCAGCTGCTGGAAGAGCCCCAGGCGCGCTGGGCGACCCCGCTGGCTGCACAGCGGGCGGCCGAGCCGCAGGCTGCGGCGGCGCCGATCCCGGCGGCACCGGGGGCTGAGGACACAGCCGTCGCCGCCACTCTCGCCGCTACTCTCGATGTCGCCGAGCCGATGCCGGACGGCGACGCGCCCGCCTCCCTGGCCCGCAGTGCCTTGCCGGCGGCCGCCGCTGGCAGCGCCGCTGCCGTCCCGGTGGATGGCCGGGCGCCGCCCGCTTCCGATGCCGCCGTGCCTCCGGCGCCGGAAGCGGCCCGGCTGCAGGCGGCCTACGGCAGCGCCGACGCGGTGCGTCCGGCGACGGCCCCGGATGCGCCGGTTTCCAGCCGCATCGAAGAAGCCGCATCGGCCCAGCACGCGAGCGCTGCCGCCGCCAAGGCTGCGACGCCGCCGGCCGAAGTGATCCACCCCCATGCCGTGAACCTGGTGCATCAGCAGCTGGACCTGCTGGCCACCGCGGTCTTCCGCTGGAACGGCGAGGCCTGGCCGGGCGTGGCGATGAACTGGTCGGTCGAGAAGGAAGCCGCCGACCCGTCGACCGATGAATCGGTCGAGGACAGGCCGCAGCGCTGGTCGACCTCGGTCTCGATGAGCCTGCCGCGGCTCGGCGAGGTGAATCTGCGCTTGAGCCTCGCGGGCAGCGGCGTGCAGGCCCGGCTGGCGGCGAGCGATGCGGGCACCGCGGCGACCTTGCGCAGCGACAGCGGTTCTCTGGTGCAGCGGATGGAGGCCGCCGGCCTGCGCCTGCAGGACCTGCAAGTGGCCGCGCTCGAGCCAGCAGGGGATGCGCCATGAGCACGACGCCGATGGACGACCGGCAGAGCGCGGTGGCGCTGTCGCATGCCGACAAGAACCGGGCGCCCGTGGTGGTGGCCAAGGGCTACGGCGTGGTGGCCGAATCGATCATGCGCGAAGCCAGGCAGCACGGGCTCTATGTCCATGCCTCGGCCGGACTGGTGAAGCTGTTGATGCAGGTCGACCTCGACCAGCAGATCCCGCCGCAGCTCTACCGCGCGGTGGCCGAAGTCATGGCCTGGATCCACGGCCTGGAGGGCCAGGCCGAAGCCGCGGGGCGGCAGCCGTGACATATGTCACCGCCGCCGACAACGAATGAACTATTTGGTTTGTCTTTTTTCAATGAACCTTCATTGAATTCAAGCAGCCCTAAACGATTAATACTTTTTAATTCAACCGGTTTTTAGTACTTTATATTAAATAAATTGTACGGCGACAGGCATTTGAACGGTAAACAGTTTGGACTACTTTTCATTGCAATGACACATTGAATGTCAGCCGTTTCCGAGGGGATGTCAGATAAGTCTCACTTTCTGCAACGGTGCCAAGAGGCTTGTCGAACTTGTTAAAAAATGTGTATAGACTGCAGTCTTGATTGAATCGGATATCGAAGAATGTTTGCCGGATCTGCCTCTTCGACACCCCGCATCCCGCTGGTTGTCATGATCGCGCAGAGCCCAAAAAACAAGATTGCCGAAAAGGCGAATTCGATAGAACGGTGGTTGCGAGTCAATTGTTTTATTGCGTCGAGAGTTGGAATCATGTCCGGTCAGTTCTTTGTGAAATGCCGGCCTGCCTTCATCGATCAGTGGATCTGGTTTTTTATGGGTGCGCGAAATCCTCGGGCTCAGAGTTGATGAAATCCATAAATAACTTTTCAAGTGTTTCATTTGTGCGCGAACCGCGCATTTATTGATTGGAGTTCAGAGTGGAAATCGATAACGACGGTGCGGCAGGCGGTGGCGACATCTCCAAGGAGATCGGCGACATCAATCTGGCCTACATGCTGCTCGCCCAGAAGCTCGCCAAGCAGGACCGTGCGGCGGCGATGTACCGCCTCGGCGTCGGCCGCGAGCTGGCCGACCTGCTGGCGAACATGTCCCTGACCCAGATCGTCAAGCTGGCGACGTCCAACTTCCTGCTCTGCAGCTTTCGACTCGAGGACCATCCCATGTTCGCGGTGTTCGGCGAAGGCAAGGACACCTCGCTCCAGCAGGCGCACATGTCGATCCTGATGGCGGCGCGCCAGATCCAGACCCGTGAAACGGATGCCGTGTCATGACTGCGAAAAGTGTGCTCGGCGAAGTCCGGCAGGTTCAGCTGGCGGTCGAATTGATCGAGCTCGGCGCCCGCCTGCAATTCCTGGAAGCGGAAGTCGGCCTGAGCCGTGAACGGCTGATCCGGCTCTACAAGGAATTGAAGGGCGTTTCCCCGCCCAAGGGCCTGCTGCCGTTTTCGACCGATTGGTACATGACCTGGATGGCGAACATCCATTCGTCGATGTTCTACAACATGTACCGTTTCATGCGGCACGAGGCCAACGAGACCGGATTGCAGGCGCTGATCAAGGCCTACCGGCTCTACACCGAGCAAATCGAGGCTCACGGCGGCGAAATCGTGCTGGATTTCACGCGCGCCTACACGATGGTGCGCTTTTTCGACAGCGACATGCTGCAGTTGAGCAGCTGCGGCCGCTGCGGTGGACGTTTTGTCGCGCATGCGCACGACCACAAGCATGACTACGTTTGCGTCCTGTGCCGCCCGCCGTCCCGGGCCGGAAAAGCGCGCGGTGCAAAACGTGGCGACGAGGCCGTCAAGGCCGCACCGTTGCCGCAGCCACCCGTTCTGGCCGTGCATTCCGCGCTGGGCGCCAATGGAGCGCATTGAAATCGGCAATTTTTCTCAATTCGTCAATTTATTGATTTGATGCCTGCGGGCAAAAGGGGACGCGCGTGCTCGTGCTGGTTGGATACCTGGTAGTGATAGGGGCCGTTTTCGGCGGCTATGCCCTGATGGGCGGGCATTTCGGCGTCCTGTTCCAGCCCGTCGAGTTGCTGATGATCGGCGGCTCCGCGCTGGGCGCCTTCATCGCCGGCAACAACGGCAAGACGATCAAGGCGACGATGAAGGAGCTGCCGCTGCTGCTGCGCTCCTCCAAGCACAACCGCCAGCTCTACATGGACCTGCTGGCGCTGCTGTACGAGCTGCTCGCCAAGGCTCGCAAGGAGGGCATGATGAAGCTCGAGTCCGACGTCGAGAACCCGGCGCAGAGCGAGATTTTCGGGCGCTATCCGGCGCTCATGGCGGACGCCGAGCTGATGGAATTCCTGTGCGACTACCTGCGCCTGGTGATCAGCGGCAACACGGACCCGTTCGAGATCGAGGCCCTGATGGACCACGAGATCGAGACCATCCGCCACGAGGCCGAAGTGCCCCAGCACAGCCTGGCCGGCGTCGCCGACGCGCTGCCGGCGCTGGGCATCGTGGCCGCCGTGATGGGCGTGGTCCATGCGCTGGCTTCGGCCAACCTGCCGCCCGACGAGATGGGCGCGCTGATCGCCCACGCGCTGGTCGGCACCTTCCTCGGCGTGCTGCTGGCCTACGGCTTCGTGGCACCGCTGGCTTCGCTGATCGGCCAGAAGGTCGAGGAAGCGATGAAGGTCTACCAGTGCGCCAAGGTGACCCTGCTGGCCAGCCTGAACGGCTACGCGCCACAGCTCGCGGTCGAGTTCGGCCGCAAGGTGCTGTTCTCGACCGAACGTCCCTCCTTCACCGAACTGGATGACCACGTTCGGGAAGTGAAGGCCCGCTGAGGGCGGGGAGGCAGCGACCATGAGCGCAGAGAAGCACCGCGTCATCATCAAGAAGGTGGCCGTCCACGGCGGCGGCCATCATGGCGGCGCCTGGAAGATCGCCTATGCCGACTTCATGACCGCGATGATGGCCTTCTTCCTGGTCATGTGGCTGCTGTCGATCTCGACGCCGAAGCAGCGCGCCGGCATCGCCGAGCACTTCCGGATGCCGCTCAAGGTGGCGCTCTCGGGGGGCGACAAGACCAGCCTGAGCAGCAGCATGATCCCGGGCGGCGGCGCCGACATCATGGCCAGCGAGGGCGAGGTCAGGAAGGCCGATCCGAGCGAGGAAGAGCTCGACGCGCAGCGGCTGGCCGACATGAAGCAGAAGCTCGACGCCCTGATCGAGAACAGCCCGGTCTTCAAGCAGTTCCGCTCGCAGATCCTGATCGACATCACGACCGAAGGCCTGCGGCTGCAGCTGGTCGACAGCGAGAACCGGCCGATGTTCGACCTCGCCAGCGCACGCGTGGTGCCGCACATGCGGGCCATCCTGCGCGAGCTCGGACCGAAGCTCAACGAGCTGCCGAACAAGATGACCTTGTCGGGCCACACCGACGCCATCGTCTACACCAACGGCGACAAGGCCTACGGCAACTGGGAACTGTCGGCCGACCGGGCCAATGCCTCGCGGCGCGAGCTCGTGATCGGCGGCATGTCCGAATCGAAGGTGCTGCGCGTGGTCGGCCTCTCCGACAGCATGCACCTGAACAACGCCGATCCGCGCAACCCGATCAACCGCCGCATCAGCATCATCCTGCTCAACCGCCAGACCCAGGAACGTATCGAACGCGAGAACAGCGGCGATGGCGCGGCCATGCGCGCGGGCGTGCT
Organism: Variovorax saccharolyticus; assembly: GCF_030316765.1. Classification (GTDB taxonomy): domain Bacteria; phylum Pseudomonadota; class Gammaproteobacteria; order Burkholderiales; family Burkholderiaceae_C; genus Variovorax; species Variovorax saccharolyticus. Next base: position 117,619 of record NZ_JASZYT010000010.1, on the reverse strand, counting down.
GAAGACCGCGGCGCATGTCGCCGGCAGCGAGACCACGCCGATTTCATCAACCCCTCCGGCCCCGACGCAGTAACAACGACAGACCCAGCGCCGGCGTTCAGCGCCGGTATCGGAACACACAGATGGACCTCAGCCAGTTTTCCCAAGCCTTCTTTGTCGAAGCGATCGAGCTTCTGGCTCAGATGGAGCAACTGCTCCTCGAACTCGACGTCGAGTCGCCGGACAGCGAGCAGCTCAACGCGATCTTCCGTGCGGCGCACTCGATCAAGGGCGGTGCCGCCACCTTCGGCTTCACTGCGCTGACCGAGACGACGCATGTGCTGGAGACTCTTTTGGACCGGGCACGCCATGGCCAGTTGCGCCTGAGCGGTCCGATGATCGATGCCTTTTTGGAAACGAAGGACGCCTTGCAAGAACAACTCACTGCCTACCAGGCGGGCAAAGAGCCTGAAGCCGAACGCGTTGCGCAGATCTGCGCCGTGCTGCAGCAACTGGCGCGCGAGAGCGAAGGCGAGGGCGCCGCGTCGCCTGCGCCCGCTCCGGCGCCGGTCGCGGCCGCCGCGCCTGCACCCGCACCCGTGCCCGTGCCATCCAGCGCGCTTCGCATCCGCTTCGCCCGCCTGTCGGACAGCGAATGCGAACTGCTCGCCGGCGAGCTCGGCAACCTCGGCAAGATCGCCTCGCGCACGCGCAGCAACGACCAGTTCACCGTGATGCTGGAGACCACCTGCGACCCGGACGACATCATTGCCGTGTGCTGCTTCGTGATCGACGAGTCGCAGATCGACATCTCGCGCGAGACCGCCGAGACGCCGCCGGAACCGGCACCGGCCGTCGCCGCGCCGGCGCCGGTCGCGGCAGCCGCGCCGGTCGCCGAAGCCGCCGCCAAGCCGCAGGCCGCGGCACCGGCGGCCGCCGCCCAGCCGGCCGCCGCCGCCGCCAAGGAATCGAGCTCGATCCGCGTCGACGTCGAGAAGGTCGACCAGCTCATCAACCTGGTGGGCGAGCTGGTGATCACCCAATCGATGCTGACGCAGGCCGCCACCATGCTCGACCCGGTGATCTACGAGCGCTTCCTCAGCGGCCTCGGCCACCTGGAGCGCAACGCGCGCGACATGCAGGAGTCCGTGATGTCGATCCGCATGATGCCGATGGACTACGTGTTCAGCCGCTTCCCGCGCGTGATCCGCGACGTCAGCGCCAAGCTCGGCAAGCAGGTCCGGCTCGACACCTTCGGCAAGGAGACCGAACTCGACAAGGGCCTGATCGAACGCATCATCGACCCGCTCACGCACCTGGTGCGCAACAGCCTCGACCACGGCATCGAAACGCCGGACATCCGGCTCGCGAAGGGCAAGGAAGCCACCGGCCAGCTGCTGCTGTCGGCACAGCACCACGGCGGCAACATCGTGATCGAGGTCAGCGACGACGGCGCCGGCCTGAACCGCGAGAAGATCCTCGCCAAGGCCCTGCAGCAGGGCCTGGCGGTGAGCGAGACCATGCCCGACGAGGAGGTCTGGCAGCTGATCTTCGCGCCCGGCTTCTCGACCGCCGACCAGGTCACCGACATCTCGGGCCGCGGCGTCGGCATGGACGTGGTCAAGCGCAACATCCAGGAGATGGGCGGCCATGTCGAGATCCATTCGCGCGGCGGCCGCGGCACCACCACCCGCATCGTGCTGCCGCTGACGCTCGCGATCCTCAACGGCATGTCGGTCAAGGTCGGCAGCGAGGCCTACATCCTGCCGCTGAGCTACGTGATCGAGTCGCTGCAGCCGCTCGGCGAGCACCTGCACTCGATCACCAGCGACGGCCACGTCATCAAGGTGCGCGGCGAGTACCTGCCGCTGATCGAGCTGCACCGCGTGTTCGACGTCGCCGGGGCGCAGGTCAATCCGACCCAGGGCATCCTGGTGATCGTGCAGGCCGACGACGCGCGCTTCGCGCTGCTGGTCGACGAGCTGCTGGGCCAGCACCAGGTGGTGGTGAAGAACCTCGAGACCAACTACCGCAAGGTGCCGGGCATCTCGGCCGCGACGATCCTCGGCGACGGCAGCGTGGCGTTCATCATCGACGTCGCCGCCATGCCGCGGATCCAGCGCGCGCAGGCGGCCAGCAGCGCCGCGCTCGCCGGCGCCTCGCGCCCGGCGACGATCGCCGCCTGAACCGCGCCCATGCAATGCCCCGGACATCCTGCAGCCAGGAACGCTTGATCCAAGCCAAAGACGGAGACATCTGCAATGCGCTTTGACTTCTTTCGACTCCCCGGCGCCGGTTCCGCAGACGGCCAGGGCGATGCGCCCGCAGCCGGCAAGCAAGCCGGCGGCCTCGGCGGCGGCGACCACGACGACGAGCTGCTGGCCATGCACGAAGCCAGCGGCTACGTGCGCTACGCGCTGCAGCTCGACCACCAGCAACGCGTGAAGGGCTATCGCATGGCGTGGCTGGCCACGCCGGGCAGCGAGCCGATGCCCGATCCGTCGAGCCAGTTCATTGCACTGCTCGACAACATCTGCCGCCACCTGAACCCGGCCCGCACCGGCTGGCGCCTGGGTCGCCTGGTGCTGTTCCTCGACGTCACGGTCGATGCGCTGTTCCTGCCCGAGCTGCAATCGCTGCCGCCGGAGAACATCGTGCTGTGCATGGGCATCGCCGATCTCAGCGACGCCGACACGCGCTCGATGCTGCTGTTCCTGCGCGAGCAGGGTTTCGGCTTCATGCTGCGGGACGCCGACGCGCTGCCAGCCGATCCCGAGCTGCGCGAGGTCATCAGTCACCTCGACGTCGGCGATGGCGACGCCGAACGCGTGGCGCGGGTGCGCGAGGACCAGCCGCCCGGCGGCGCACCGGTGCAGCTGGTCGCGACGCGGGTCGAGAGCTGGCAGCAGGCCGCGGCCTGTGCCGACCTTCGCGTGGACATCTTCGTCGAGGGCGCCCTGAAGCATCCGCCGGTGAAGGAGGGTGCCGATGCACTGCAGCCCGAGTCGGTGATGATCGTTCGGCTGATGCACATGATCCAGCGCAACGAGAACGTGCGCAGTATCGAATCGGCGCTCAAGCGCGACGCCGCATTGACCTACAGGCTGCTGCGCCACATCAACTCGCCCGCGATCGGCGCCGGCGTCGAGATCCATTCGCTGCGCCACGCGGTGGCGATGCTCGGCTATGCGCCCCTGTTCCGCTGGCTGTCGGTGCTGCTCGCCACGAGCAACCGCGCCAGCGCGCCCTTCATGACCAAGAAGGCGATCACGCGCGGCCGCTTCGTCGAGCTGATGGGCCAGGGGATGCTGCCGGCCGGCGAGGCGGACAACCTGTTCGTGGTCGGCATGTTCTCCCTGATCGACCAGCTGCTGGGCGTGCCGATGGCCGAGGTGCTGGCCAAGGTGCAGCTGTCGGGCGCGGTGCAGCAGGCGATCCTGGCGCGCGAGGGCGTGTATGCGCCCTTCCTGGCGCTGGCCGAGGCCTGCGAGACCGACGGCGCCCAGGCGGCCAGGCTGTCGGAGGCGCTGTTCGTGAGTTCGAGTCAGGTCAATGCGGCGCATCTCGCGGCGATGGCCTGGTCGCAGGAAGTCGACGCCCATGAAGGCGGAGTCTGAATGAAGCGCGAGCTGCAAGGTAATTGTCCCGTTGATCGAAGCATTGGAAAAGAGGCTCGCTATGTACATTGAAACGCATGCACCGAAGCCGGCCGTGAGCACCGAGTTCCTATTCACCGACAGCGATTTCTCGAAGGTCCGCGCGCTGATCCATCGGCGCGCCGGCATCGCGCTGGGCGAGCAGAAACGGCAGATGGTCTACAGCCGCCTGTCGCGCCGCCTGCGCGAGCTGCGGCTGCCGGAGTTCTCGTCGTATCTCGAGCTGCTGGAGTCGCGCCAGGACGGCGACGAGTGGCAGTCGTTCATCAACTCGCTGACCACCAACCTGACCTCCTTCTTCCGCGAGGCCCATCACTTCCCGGTGCTGGCCGAGCATGTGCGCAAGGCGCGCGAGCCGGTCACGATCTGGTGCTCGGCGGCCTCGACCGGCGAGGAGCCCTATTCGATCGCGATGACGCTGTTCGAGGCGATCGGCGACAAGGCCAACGCGGCCCGCGTGATCTCCACCGACATCGACACCGCGGTGCTCGCCAAGGCCCAGGCCGGTGTCTTCACCGCCGAGCAGGTCAAGGCGCTGTCGCCCGAGCGGCTGCGCCGCTTCTTCAACAAGGGCACCGGCTCGAATGCCGGCAAGGTGCGCATCCGGCCCGAGGTCGCGCAGATCGTGAAGTTCTCGCGCCTGAACCTGCTCGATCCGTCGTGGGCGGTCAAGGAGCCGGTGGACGCGATCTTCTGCCGCAACGTCATGATCTATTTCGACAAGCCGACGCAAAAGAAGGTGCTCGACCGCTTCGCGCCGCTCCTGAAGACCAACGGACTGCTGTTCGCCGGCCATTCGGAGAACGCCTCGCTGGTCAACCAGACCTTCAAGCCGCTCGGGCAGACGGTGTACGAACTGGCGCGAGCCAAAGGCAAGGCGAGTCCATGAACGCCGTCGTGCCGGGGTCGCTGGCCAATCATCACTATTTCGACCGCGACGTCGGCAGCATGGCAGTCAAGCTGCTGCCGTCCGAGTATTTCGTCACCACCACCGACACCGTGCTGACCACGGTGCTGGGTTCGTGCGTGTCGGCCTGCATCCTCGACACCGACAACGGCGTCGCCGGCATGAACCACTTCATGCTGCCGGAGGAGGGCGATTCGGTCAGCCGCGACGCCGCCGAGTCGATGCGCTACGGCGCTTACGCGATGGAAGTGCTGATCCGCGAGCTGATCCGCTCGGGCGCACGGCGCGAGCGGCTGCAGGCCAAGGTGTTCGGCGGCGCCGCGGTGCTGGCCAACATGACCACCCTCAACATCGGCGACCGGAATGCCGATTTCGTGCTGCGCTACCTGAAGGCCGAGCGCATCAGCATCGCCGCCCAGGACCTGCGCGGCCAGCACGCGCGCCGCGTCTGCTTCATTCCGGCGAGCGGCAAGGCCGTGGTGCGCAAGCTGCGCGGACAGAACGACGTGCAGGCGATCCAGCGCGAAGAGGGCGAGCTGCTGCGCAAGCTGGCCGGCCAGCGACCGGCGATCGACCTGCGCAAGACCAACACTCCAGCCGGCGAACTCCTGCCGCTGGCAAGAAGCAAAGGAAGCTGGTGAGCGCAAACAAGATCAAGGTGCTGTGCGTCGACGACTCGGCGTTGATTCGCAGCGTGATGACCGAAATCATCAACAGCCAGCCCGACATGACCGTCGTTGGCACGGCCGCCGACCCGCTGGTGGGGCGCGACCTCATCAAGGTCACCAACCCCGACGTGCTGACGCTCGATGTCGAGATGCCGCGCATGGACGGCCTCGAGTTCCTCGAGAAGCTGATGCGCCTGCGCCCGATGCCGGTGGTCATGGTGTCGTCGCTGACCGAGCGCGGCTCGGAGATCGCGCTGCGCGCGCTGGAGCTCGGCGCGATCGACTTCGTGACCAAACCGCGGCTCGGCGTGCGCGACGGCCTGCTCAACTACACCGAGCTGATCGCCAACAAGATCCGCGCTGCCGCCAGCGCCCGGCTGCTGCCCTCGCGCCATGCCGCATCGGCGCGGCCGGCGGGTGAGAACGCACCGGAGGCGCTGCTGCGCAGTCCGCTGCTGAGCACCGAGAAGCTGATCATCATCGGCGCCTCCACCGGCGGCACCGAGGCGATCCGCGAGGTGCTGCAGCCGCTGCCGCCGGACTCGCCGGGAATCATGATCGCGCAGCACATGCCCGCCGGCTTCACGCGCTCCTTCGCGCAGCGCCTGGACGGCCTGTGCCGGATCACGGTCAAGGAGGCCGAGCACGGCGAGCGCGTGCTGCCGGGCTACGCCTACATCGCGCCGGGCGGCTTCCACCTGTCGCTGGCGCGCAGCGGCGCCAACTACGTGGCGCACCTGGACCAGGAGCCGCCGGTGAACCGGCACCGCCCCTCGATCGACGTGCTGTTCGATTCGGCGGCCAAGCACGCCGGCAAGAACGCGATCGGGATGATCCTCACGGGCATGGGCAAGGACGGCGCCGAGGGCCTGCTGCGCATGAAGCGCGCCGGCGCCCACACCCTGGCCCAGGACGAGGCGAGCTGCGTGGTCTTCGGCATGCCGAAGGAAGCCATCGCGATCGGCGCGGCCGACGAGGTGGCGCCGCTCGGAGAGATGGCGCGCCGCGTGCTGACGCACCTGCGCACCTTCGGTGCGCGCACGAATCGGGTTTGACAACGAACTGTTTGAGTGGAGAGAAACGTGATTGACAAGAGCATCAAGATCCTGGTCGTGGATGACTTCCCGACCATGCGCCGCATCGTGCGCAACCTGTTGAAGGAGCTCGAGTTCCTCAACGTCGACGAGGCGGAAGACGGTGCGGCCGGCCTCGAGAAGTTGCGAGGCGGCAGCTTCGGCTTCGTGGTCTCGGACTGGAACATGCCGAACATGGACGGCCTGACCATGCTGCAGAACATCCGCGCCGATCCCGAGCTCGGCAAGCTGCCGGTGCTGATGGTCACGGCCGAGGCCAAGAAGGAGAACATCGTCGCGGCGGCCCAGGCCGGCGCGAACGGCTATGTGGTCAAGCCTTTCACGGCGGCCACCCTCGAAGAGAAGATCACCAAGATCTTCGAGAAACTCGCGAAGGGGTGAAGCGCCATGACCAAGAACGCGTTCGACGCCGAACAGGGGAACACCGCTGAAGAGTTGCTGGGCCGCATCGGGCAGTTGACGCGTCAGTTGCGCGAAGGACTGCGCGAGCTGGGTCTCGACAAGGAGGTCGCCAAGGCAGCACAGGCGATTCCCGATGCGCGCGACCGGTTGGCCTACGTGGCGGCGACCACCGAGCGGGCGGCCCACCGCGCGCTCAACGCCATCGACGTGGCGCAGCCGCTGCAGGAAGGTCTTGCCACCGATGCCAAGGGCCTCACCAAGCGCTGGGACGAGTGGTTCGCCAACCCGGTCGAGCTCGACCAGGCGCGCGCGCTGGTGATGGACACGCGCGGCTACCTGCAGGACGTGCCGAACAAGACCAACGCGATCAACACCCAGCTGATGGAGATCCTGATGGCGCAGGACTTCCAGGATCTGACCGGCCAGGTCATCAAGAAGATGATGGAAGTGGTCAACGACATGGAGACCGAACTGCTCCAGGTCCTGATCGACAACACGCCGCTCGAGAAGCGGCAGGAAATCGTCCAGAACAGCCTGCAGAACGGCCCGCAGATCGTGGCCGGGAACCCCGATGCGGTGGCCGACCAGTCGCAGGTCGACGACCTGCTGGAAAGCCTCGGCTTCTGAGTCTCTGATTCAGCGAGAAGGAGGGCGATAGCGCTCTTGATCGGGCGATTGTTCCGGTCCTTCGAATCGAATAATCAGTCATGTGCAGGCGTTTCTCGCCTGCTGCTCCAGGAGCATGAATGGCTGAGGAAAGCGATCTCGAAAAAACGGAACCCGCCTCCGAGCGGCGCCTTGAAAAGGCGCGCGAGGAAGGCGATGTGGCCCGCTCCCGCGAGCTGACCACCCTGGTGATGCTGGGCACCGCCATCGGCGGTCTCTGGCTGAGCGCCGAGTCGCTCGGCGGCACCCTCGCCGCTGCCATGCGCCGGGGCCTGCAGTTCGAGCGCGGCATGGCTTTCGAGCCGTCCCAGATGATGGCGCGCACCGGCTGGATGGCGCTCGAATCCCTGCTCGCGATGGCGCCGCTGTTCGCGATGATGGTGGTGGCCGCGGTGGCGGCGCCGATGATGCTCGGCGGCTGGCTGCTGTCGGGCAAGGCGGTCGCGCCGAACTTCGGCAAGCTCGATCCGCTGGCCGGCATCGGCCGCATGTTCTCGACCCAGGCGCTGGCCGAACTGGTCAAGGCGCTGGCCAAGTCGCTCCTGATCGGCGGCGTCGCCTACCTCGTCATCATGGACGACCTCGAGGCCGTCATGGCGCTGCTGGGCCAGTCCGAATCCATCGCCCTGCCGCACACGCTGATGCTGGTGGCGCGCAGCTGCGCGCTGATCGCCGCCGCCCTGGTGCTGGTGGCGCTGGTGGACGTGCCCTGGCAGCTCTGGTCCTACTACAAGAAGCTGCGGATGTCGCGCGAGGACGTGCGCCAGGAGCACAAGGAGAGCGAAGGCGATCCGCACATCAAGGCGCAGATCCGCCGCCAGCAGCAGGCGATCGCCAAGCGCCGCATGATGGCCGACGTGCCCAAGGCCGATATCGTCGTGACCAACCCGACGCACTTCGCGGTCGCCCTCAAGTACATCGACGGCGACATGCGCGCGCCGCGCGTGGTGGCCAAGGGCACCGACCTGGTGGCCGAGCGCATCCGCGAGATCGCCACCGCCAACAAGGTCGCGATCCTCGAGGCGCCGCCGCTGACCCGGGCGCTCTACAAGCACACGCGCATCGGCGACGAGATTCCCGCCGGCCTCTACACCGCGGTGGCCGAGGTGCTGGCCTGGGTCTACCAGCTCAAGCGCTGGAAGACCGAAGGCGGCGAGGCGCCGCGCACGCCTACCGATGTCGCCGTGCCCGACGAACTTCAATACACCGTGCCCGTATGAACGCGATGACCAACCTGATGCGTCTGCCGACGCAGTTCTTCTCCGGCACCCAGTTCAAGGGACTGGCCGGCCCGATCCTCATCATCCTCATCCTGAGCATGATGGTGCTGCCGCTGCCGCCCTTCCTGCTCGACCTGCTGTTCACCTTCAATATCGCCCTCTCGGTGATGGTGCTGCTGGTCAGCATGTACACCATGAAGGCGCTCGACTTCGCGGCCTTCCCGGCGGTGCTGCTGTTCTCGACCTTGCTGCGGCTGTCGCTCAACGTGGCCTCCACCCGCGTGGTGCTGATGCACGGCCACACCGGGCCCGATGCGGCCGGCAAGGTGATCGAGGCCTTCGGCCACTTCCTGGTCGGCGGCAACTTCGCGGTCGGCGTGATGGTCTTCATCATCCTGGTGCTGATCAACTTCATGGTGATCACCAAGGGCGCGGGCCGCATCGCCGAAGTCGGCGCGCGCTTCATGCTCGACGCCATGCCCGGCAAGCAGATGGCGATCGACGCCGACCTCAATGCCGGCCTGATCGGCGAGGACGTGGCCCGCAAGCGCCGCACCGAGGTGGCCCAGGAAGCCGACTTCTACGGCTCGATGGACGGCGCCAGCAAGTTCGTGCGCGGCGACGCGGTGGCGGGCCTCTTGATCATGGTCATCAACATCATCGGCGGCCTGGTAGTCGGCATGGTGCAGCACGGGCTCGACTTCTCGACCGCCGGCAAGACCTACACGCTGCTGGCCATCGGCGACGGCCTGGTGGCGCAGATCCCGGCGCTGGTGATCTCGACCGCGGCCGGCGTGATCGTCTCGCGCGTCACCACCGACGAGGACGTCGGCAGCCAGCTCACGGGCCAGCTGTTCTCGAACCCGCAGGTGCTGTTCCTGACGGCCGGCATCGTCGGCCTTATGGGCATGATCCCGGGCATGCCGAACCTGGCCTTCCTGCTGATCGCCGGCGGCCTCGGATGGTTCGGATACCGCCTGATCAAGCGCAAGCCGCAGCAGGCGGCAGCGGCGCAGGCTGCTGCGGCGCAGGCCGCGCTGCCGGCGGCGGCCGAGGCGGCCGAAGCCAGCTGGGACGACATCGCGCTGGTCGATCCGCTCGGCATGGAGGTCGGCTACCGGCTCATTCCGCTGGTCGACCAGTCGCAGCAGGGCGAGCTGCTCGGCCGCATCAAGAGCATCCGCAAGAAGATCGCGCAGGAGATCGGCTTCCTGGTGCCGGTGGTCCACATCCGCGACAACCTCGAAATCAAGCCGAACACCTACGTCATCAGCCTGAAGGGTGTCGAGATCGGCCGCGGCGAGGCCTTCCCGAACCAGTGGATGGCGATCAACCCGGGCCAGGTGACGGGCAGCCTGCCCGGCACGCCGACCCAGGACCCGGCCTTCGGCCTGCCGGCGGTGTGGATCGACGGCAACCTGCGCCAGCAGGCGCAGATCCACGGCTACACGGTGGTCGATGCCTGCACCGTGATGGCGACCCACCTCAACCACCTGATCCAGACCCATGCGGCGGAGCTGCTCGGCCGCCAGGAAGTGCAGCAGCTGATCGACCAGATCGCCAAGACCGCGCCGAAGCTGACCGAGGACCTGGTGCCCAAGGTGATTTCGCTGAGCACGCTGCACAAGGTGCTGCAGAACCTGCTCGAGGAAGAAGTGCCGATCCGCGACATGCGCACCATCCTCGACGTGTTGGCCGAGCATGCGCCGACCGTCAAGGAGGCGACCGAACTGACGACGCTGGTCCGCCTGGCGCTGGGCCGCGCGATCACGCAGCAGCTGTTCCCGGGCGACACCGAGCTGCAGGTGATCGGGCTCGACGGCTCGCTCGACAGCGTTCTGCAGCAGGCCATGACCAGCAGCAGCGGCATCGAGCCCGGCCTGGCCGACAACCTGCTGCGCCAGACGCAGGCCGCGATCGTGCGGCAGGAGCAGATGGGCCTGACGCCCGTGCTGGTCGTCCAACACGCATTGCGCGTGCTGCTGTCGCGCTTCCTGCGCCGCAGCCTGCCGCAACTCAAGGTGCTCTCCCATGCGGAGATCCCTGACTCCCGCAACATCAAGATCACCGCCACCATCGGAGGAAGAGTTTGAACATCGCTACAGACGTGCGGACCACGGCCCGCAAATTCGTCGCGGCCACCAGCCGCGAAGCCCTGCGCCTGGTCCGCGAGGCCCTGGGTGCCGAAGCCATCGTGCTGAACCATCGCGCGACTCCCGAAGGCGTCGAGATCGTCGCCATGGCCGAAGGCGAGGTCTCCCAGGCCGTGGCGGTGGCGAGCGCCGCGCCGCTGGTGGCCGCCAGGGCACCGGTGCCGGCACCCGAGCCGGCGCCAGCGCCGGCACCGCAGCCCATGCCCGTCGCGGCGCCGCCAAGGATCCAGGCGCCGCTGCCGGCCGCCGCCGCACCGGTGGCCGCGGCCGCGGCCGTCGTCGCTCCCACGCCGGCTGCGCCCGCCGACCTGGTCATGAATGAACTCCATTCGATGCGCGGCATGCTCGAGGAGCAGCTCGCCAGCGTGGTCTGGAACGACCGCCAGCGCCAGGACCCGGTGCGCGGCCGCCTGCTGCGCACCCTGCTCGGCGCCGGCTTCAGCGCCAAGCTGTCGAAGGCGATGCTCGAGAAGCTGCCCACCGGCCAGAGCTACGCCGAGGGCATGGCCTTCGCCCGGGCCGAACTGATCCGCGCCGTGCCGGTGCACGAGGACGAGGACGCGCTGCTGGCGCAGGGCGGCGTGTATGCGCTGATGGGTCCGACCGGCGTCGGCAAGACCACCACCACCGCCAAGCTGGCGGCACGCTGCGTGATGCGCTTCGGTGCCGACAAGCTGGCGCTGGTGACCACCGACAGCTACCGGATCGGCGCCTACGAGCAACTGCGCATCTACGGCCAGATCCTCGACGTGCCGGTGTTCGCGGTGAAGGACGCGGCCGACCTGCACCTGGTGCTGCAGGACCTGCGCGACAAGCACATGGTGCTGATCGACACGGTCGGCATGAGCCAGCGCGATCGCTCGGTGTCGGACCAGATCGCGATGCTGTGCAACAGCCACCGGCCGGTCAAGCGCCTGCTGCTGCTGAACGCCACCAGCCACGGCGACACGCTCAACGAGGTGGTGCACGCCTATCGCCATGGCGGCGGCGGCAACGACCTAGCGGGCTGCATCTTCACCAAGGTCGACGAAGCCACGCACCCGGGCGCGCTGATCGACACCGTGATCCGCCACCGGCTGCCGGTGCACTACATCTCGAGCGGCCAGAAGGTGCCCGAGAACCTGATGCTGGCCGACCGCGCGCAGCTGGTCGACAGCGTGTTCCAGCCGCGCCGCCACAACGCGCTGTTCGTGCCGGCCGAAGTCGACCTGCAGGACGAGCCGGCCGGTGCCGCTCCTTCCGCCCAGGTGGTGCAGGCCCAGGCCGAGGCCGAGCGGCTTCGCATGCAGTACCAGAACCTGATCCGCGCCATGGCGCACGACGCCCAGGAGCTGGCGACCGCCGCCGGCGCGCTGGCCGGGGCGCAGATCGGCTTCGAGGGTGCGCGCCGCCTGTGGCGCCACGCGGGCGAGGAAGCCGTCGGCCAGAAGGCGGTGCTGGAGGACCTGATGCTGCAGGCGCGCAGCGAGGTCTCGGGCGGATGCGATGCCTACGTGCTGGCGCTGTCCGGCCAGGTCGGCCTGCGTTCGAACGAAGGCGGCGATGCCTACGAATGCCAGGGCAGCCTGCTGTTGTCCGACCGCACCGGCCTGCCGCTGGCGGCACCCAACCAGTGGCTTTCCACGGCGGCGGTGCCGGGCGGCCAGGAGGCCAGGCGCAAGCCGGGCCTGCGCCAGGTCCAGTGGCTGCGCCAGCAGGCGCTCGGCCGCAAGCTGGTGCACGTGCTGCCGCGGCTGCCGACCCTCGAAGCGATGATCGAGTGGCAGGCCCAGGGGCAGCGCTGGCTGGCGCGCGCGCCGGGCTCGACCCCGGTGATCGACCCGGTGACCGGCGCGACCGGCAAGCTGGCACGGCTCGGCCTTGCGTTCAGCGTGCCGCGCGCCTTGACTTTCCGCGGCAAGCCGGCGCTGCAGTGCGAGGCCGAGGCCGAGGTGCGGCTGCGCATCAGCCCCTCGGCCGCGGTCGACCCGGCGGCGCTGCCGGTTCTGCGCTGCGTGGTCACGCGCGTGCTCGACGCCCGCGGCCAGAAGATCCTGAGCCAGAGCTACCTGCTGTCGAACCTCGGCGGCGAGGCGAGCGCATTGCAGCTCGCTCAATGGCAGGGCTGGGCGGCCGAGGCGGAGCCCTGCTTCCGCCTGCTGCGCCAGGGCGTGCAACTGGTCGGCGGCATGGGCGAGCTGGGCGATCCCGACATGATGAAGCGGCTGCTGGTCGCAGGCCAGGTGAGCACCACCGTCTGGCGGCTGCTGCAGGCGAAGGGCGACTGGGCCGACCGCACGCGGATGCTGATGAACCAGCTCTCGGGGCGCCCGGTGCGTTCCAGCCGGCCGCTGACCGGCAATGCGCTGTACGTCGGTGTCGCCAAGCTGTTCATGCTGCTCGAGGCGCTCGGCACCGAATCCACCGCGCCCACCCAGCAGCCCCGGGTGCTGGAACAACAAGGTTGAGGAGCGGCACATGAGCAAGCTGGTTGCAGATCAGGCGGACGGACTGCGCCGCCTCCTGGCGAACACCCCGACGCGCGTCATCGCGGTCGCCGGCATGGATGCCGGCGGTGGCGCCAGCGACGCCACCATGAACCTCGGCGCGGCCCTGGTGCAGCAGGGCAAGGACGTGCTGGTGCTCGACGAGCACGGGGGCACGGCGGCGGCGATCTGCGCCGCCTGGGCGATCGACCCGCTGGGTGACCTGGCCGACGTCGCCGATCGGCGGCTGAGCCGCGAGGGCGCGATCGCCCGTGCCGACTGCGGCGTCGGCGTGCTGCCGGCCCCGCTCGGCGATCGGCATGCGGAGATCGATCCGCGCACACTGTGCGCGGGCGGCGTGGTGCTGATCGACGCCCAGATCGACGGCGAGGGCCGGCTGTCGCCCCTTGCGCGGCTGGCCGACGAACTGCTGCTGGTGCTGCAGCCGAACGCGGCCTCGATCACCTCGGCCTACGCTGGCATCAAGCGGCTGCACTATGCGCACGGCCTCAAGCAGCTGCGCTTCCTGGTCGAGGGCGTGGCGGGCGCCGAGGAGGCGCAGCGCATCACCACCAATCTCTCGAGCACCGGCAGCCGCTACCTGGCGGTGTCGCTGGAGGCCGCGGGCTGGGTGCGCACCGATGCGCATCGCGCGGACGCGCGGCGCCTGCGGCAGACGGTGGTGGAGGCCTTCCCGGCCAGCCCGGCCGCGGTCGACTTCCGGCGCGTCGCGGTCGACATGGGCGCCTGGCCCTGGCGCACCGCCGTCCCCCGCGGCCGCGCGCAGAGAGCCGCCGTGGAGCCGCTGCGCGGACCGCGCATCGACCTGCCCCTGATCCGTGCGACGCCGCTGCCCCGCAGTGCCGTCGCCTGACCGCAACGATTCGAACAACCGTCAAGCTACAAAGGACCGCACGTGTACACCGCACAGGGCACCATTGACAAGTCTCACCTGCTCGAGCAGCACCAGCCGCTGGTGCGACGCATCGCGCTGCAGATGATCGCCAAGCTGCCGGCGAGCGTCGAGCTCGACGATCTGATCCAGGCCGGCATGCTGGGCCTGCTCGATGCGTCGAGCCGCTACCAGGACAACAAGGGCGCGCAGTTCGAGACCTTCGTCAGCCAGCGCATCCGCGGCGCGATGCTCGACGAGCTGCGTGCCAGCGACTGGGGATCGCGTGGCCTGCGCCAGTCGGCGCGCGGGGTCGAGAAGGCGATCCACGCGCTCGAGCACCGGCTCGGCCGCTCCCCGAGCGAAGGGGAGATCGCGAAGGAACTCAAGATGGAGCTGGAGGCCTACCAGTCGCTGCTGCAGGAGATCCAGGGTTGCCAGCTGGTCTATGTCGAGGACTTCGCGAAAGGGGAGTCGGAGAACCCGTTTCTCGACCTGCACGCGCAGCAGGCGCGCAAGGGCCAGGCGTCCAGCGACGACCCGCTGGCGCAACTGCTCGAAAGCGGCTTTCGCCACCAGCTCATCGACGCCATCTCGTCGCTGCCCGAGCGCGACCAGCTGCTGCTGAACCTGTACTACGAGGAAGAGCTGAACCTGCGCGAGATCGGCGCCATCCTCGAAGTGAGCCAGAGCCGGGTGTGCCAGCTGCACAGCCAGGCGATCAGCCGGCTGCGGGCGAAGCTGAAGGATCTGCTCTAGGGTCAACACGCCCTGGCCCGCAAGGCACCCGGACGACTATGATCCGCGCGGAGTGACGCGCCTTGCGCGGAGGAGATCCGATGAAAAGAGCCAGCCTCGCGGTGGCCGCGTGGAGCGCCGTGTGCGCCTCTAGCGTTGCCTTCGCCCAGACGAGCGTCGTGCAGGGCCCGGTCACGGCCAGCAGCGTCACCCTGTTCGGCGTCGCCGATGCCGTGGTGGGCTACGGCAGCGGCAGCTACACGCACCGCACCCAGCTCTACAGCAGCGGCAACTCGGCTTCGCGGATCGGCTTTCGCGGCCTCGAGGACCTGGGCGGCGGCCTGGCGGCGGGCTTCTGGCTCGAAGCCGGCGTCGCCTACGACACCGGCACCGGGGTCGCAGGCAACACCAACAACCAGGCCAGCGGCGCCACCTCGGCCGATGCCATGAGCTGGAACCGTCGCTCCACCGTCAGCCTGATCGACCAATGGGGCGAACTCAGGCTGGGGCGCGACTTCACCGCGCACTACCGCAACCGCACCGATGTCGATCCCTTCGACAACAACGGCGTGGGCACCATCCAGCCGCAGGTCGGCTCGATCGCCGGCCCGACCTCCACGCGGGCCTCGAACATGGTCGGCTACCTGCTGCCGCCGGGGCTGGGCGGCTTCTTCGGCGAACTGCAGTACTTCATGGGCGAGAACCCAAACCACACGCCGGCGTCGGACGACGGCAACGGCTACAGCGGCCGCATCGGCTGGCGCTCGGGACCGTTCGGCATCGCCGTGGCGGCGGGTCACACCGACTATCAGCGGACGCTGAACAACGGCGACATCACCTCGGCCAACGTCGGCGCCAGCTACGACTTCAAGATCTTCAAGGTGTCGGCCGGCTACTACCACGACAAGGTCGACAGCCTGCCGGAGGTCACGGCCACCGGCTATGCCCTGGGCGTGATCGTCCCGGTCGGCTTCGACCAGCTGAAGTTCGCCTGGTCGCGCTACGGCACCGACGCCATCGGCAACCCGGCGGCGCGCAAGCTGTCGCTGGGCTATGTCTACAACTTCTCCAGGCGCTCGGTGGCCTACGCGACCTACTCGCACGTCAGCAACAGCGGCGGCTCGGCGGTCGGTCTGAACGGCGCCTTGACCGCCCCCGATCGCAGTTCGAACGGCTACGACCTGGGCCTGCGCTACAGCTTCTGATCGGCCGCGGCCGGCGCCAGCGCGGCGATCTGCCGGTCATGCAGGCGCGGCAGCAGCAGCAGCGCCGCCACGCCGCCGACCAGTGCCATGAACATGTCCGACTGCGTGTCCCAGGGGTCGCCCTGGGTGCCGAGGAATTCGTCGGCGCCTTGCCCCATGGCGAGCGCGGCGCCCCATTCGATCAGCTCGTAGCCGGCACTGATCGCCATCACGATGCAGACCACCAGGAAGGCCAGCATCTTCCGGCCCCGCACGTACCGGCCGCGAATCAGGATCTCGCGCGCTGCCAGCGCCGGCACGAAGCCCTGCATGAAGTGGCCGATCTTGTCGTAGGGATTGCGCCCCAGCTGCATCAGGTCCTGGAGCCAGAAGCCGAGCGGCACGCGCGCATAGCTGTAGGCGCCGCCGAGCATCAGGACGCAGCAGTGCACGAAGATCAGGGCGTAGAGCAGCGAGGTGAGCGGGAAGCGGGCGTGGGTGGCCCACAGCAGCGGCAGCGCGATCAGCACCGGCGCCACCTCCATCCACCAGGTCGCGCGATCGTGCGGGTGCAGGCCCGAAAGAACGAGCAGGGCGACCAGGGCGGCCGAGGCGAGGAGCAGGGCGGTGGTGCGGTGGGCGGGCATGTGCCTCAGTATCGCGGAGCGCGCGAGGCGGGCCGCGCGGCGCAGCTTGCGCAAGTGAGTTGCCGCTCGCATCGCGCTGTGGAAAAGATGGCGCGCCGATGCACCAGCATGGCGTGCTGCAGTGCATGGCTCTGCCGCACTCGAATCGTGCTTGCGCCAATGAGAAGAGGGCGTTGTGCACTGCACCAAAATACGGAAGTCAAGGCCTTGTTTTCCCCTTGGGCGGTGCATGACTCTGTGGATAACCCACGGGGCAACTCGCCGAAGCCGCATTCCGCGTGGCTTCCATTGCGATGCTCAACGAACGAGCAGAAGCATTCAGGATTCGAGATTTTCGAGGCGGCGCGGCCGCTCGCCTCGCCGTTCCGGGCTCAGATGCCCAGCCAGGCCATCAGCGTCTTCTCGACTTCCGCCGAGGGCGCGACGAATCCGTTATACGTTGACGTAGTGAGCGCTCGCTTGCCGGCATCGGACTGCCCCAGGCCCAGCAGGGTGTCGCGTGCTGTGGCGATCGCGGTGGCGTCGAGCTTGCTCGAGGCCAGCCACTGCTTGATGGGAACCGCGCGCGATTCGGCGCAGGTCTTGCCGCCGGTCGCGGTCCAGGCCTTGACCACCCCGGCCGAGGCGGTGGCCCCATAGGCGGCGAATCCGTTCTGCACATAGAAAGGCACCGCATCCTGGTAGCGCGTGTTGGTGGTCTTGACCGCGCCGTCCTTCAGGCCCTGCTCGCGCAGCATCGCGCGCGTGATCACGGCGGTGATGGAGTCCGCATCGGGCATGACCAGGCTCTTGCCGGCGATGTCCTTCCAGTTGGAGATGGCTTGCGGATCCTTGCAAAGGAAGGACACCTTGTAGTCCGTGAAGCCTGCGGTCCAGGCGAGGGTCTTGAAGTTGCCCGCCTTGATCGCCTCGAACGCGACGTGGGCCGGATGCACGAAGGCCAGGTCGACCTGGTTGTCCTTGAGCGCCTCGCGCGCGTTGCGGTAAGAACTCAGGACCTTGATGGTCACCGGCTGCTTCAGCGCCTTGCCCAGCGCCTCGGCGATCGGCTCGAACTTGGCCTCGATCTGGCTGTCGCTGGCCTGGTAGGTGACGCCCTCGGTCACGCCGATGACCAGCGCATGGGCGGGGGCGGCGGCGGCCAGAAGGAAGGCCGCAGCCCAGGGGACGAGGCTCGGGAGGCGATCGGCGCGGTCGTTCATCACGGTTGTCTCGAATAATTGGAATGGTCCGCAGAATAGGCGAGCGGCGGGCCGCTGTGGGCGAATCGGCTGAGCTCTGGCCGGATTTTTCGAGTCAAAGTGCGCAACTTCGCTGATGCCTCTCGCTGCCGGCGGGAAAGCCGCCAGTGCCGGCGCCATGCATGCGCCCATGCCGCAGGCCTAGTGGAAGCCCGCGTAATGCGCGATTAACGATCAGTTTTGATCGATCGTCGTACATCAAGCCAGGGCGAAGCCTGTCCGCTGGAGGTCGATCCGTCTATCGTTGCCCGACCAAGCAAGCAATCACCGCACGGCGACCACCCGTCGACCACCCCCGGCTTGGCGGAAACAACCGATCGCAACTCCAGGAGACAACGCCATGACGACATCCCATTTCTTGAAGCGGCGCGCCGCCCTGTTCACCCTGTCGGCCCTGGGCTTGGCCGCCTACGGCCCGGCCGCCCAGGCCCAGGACGCCGACAAGTGGCCCACGCGCACCGTGCGCCTGGTCACGCCCTATCCGACGGGCGGCGCGCCGGACACGATTGCCCGGGTGCTGGCCGAGAAGCTCTCGCGCAAGTGGGGCCAGAGCGTGATCGTGGAGAACAAGCCGGGCGGCAACGGCTTCATCGCGATCGATGCCTTCAAGCGCGGCGCCAAGGACGGGCACGACCTGATCCAGCTCGACAGCGTGCACATCGCCGCCTATCCGTACCTGTTCAAGAAGCTGCCGTACGACCCGGCGAAGGACTTCGACGTCCAGGCCACGCTGTGGAAGGCCTATCTGATGTTCGTGGTGCCGACCGGCAGCAAGTACAAGACCGTGGGCGACGTGGTCGCCGACGCCAAGGCCAACCCGGGCAAGATCGACTACGGCTCCTGGTCCATCGGCAACCCGGTGCATCTGGGGATGGAAGAACTGCAGCAGCTGACCGGCACCAGCATGCAGCATGTTGTGTACAAGGAGACCTCGCAGCTCTATACCGCGGTCGCCACCGGCGAGTTGCCGGTCACGCTGGGCACGGCCGGCACGACCGGGCCGATGTACAAGGCCGGCAAGGTTCGCTTCCTGGCCGTGGGTGCGCCCCAGCGGCTGGCCGCCTATCCCGACGTGCCGACCGTGGCCGAGGCCGGCGGCCCCAAGGACTACGAAGTCAGCGGCTGGAACGTGATCGCCACGCCCAAGGGCTTGCCGCTGGCGGTCAGGGACAAGATCCGCCAGGACATCGCCGAGGCGGTCGCCAGTACCGACGTGCAGGATCGCTACGCGACCTTGGGCTACGTCCCGCTGGCGCTGGATCGCGCGAAGATCGAAGCCTTCATCCAGGCCGAGTCCAAGCGCCATGAAGCCATCATCAAGCGCGCCAGGATCGAGCTGCAATGAAACATCGGCGTACGAGCGCCTAGGAAGCGCCGAGGTCGGCCCGGATGCGATCCCCGACCGTCTCCTCCGGGCTCTCGGGCTGCAGGTAGTTGTCGCCGATGGCTGCGCACATGCGAACGACCAGCTTGGCGTAGTCGACGAGGTTCTGGTCGAGCGGATCGCCAGCCCGGATGAGTCCGACCTCCACGGCCGCCCGGCTGAGCAGTTCCAGCGGACTGCTGGGCCCGATCGGGTCCTTGCCTTCGTCCTCGTCGACGTAGGTGTAGAGCATGGCCAACTCCTGTAGATGCGCCTCTGCGTCCAGCATACCGCCATCGAGCAGGAGCTGCGACCTGCGCTCGCGACAGCGCTACAGGCGGTTGCGGTCACCTGCAGAGGCAGGGGATAGCGCGCGCTCGGCGTTGCTCACCTTGATCCCCACGGTGGCCGTCTTGTCGGTGCGCAGCGAAACATGGGACGCATGCCGGATCGCTGCCGGCACTTCAGGTCTCAGACCGGGTGAAGGTCGAAGGGGCGCTTCACTCGCGTCCCGAGGGATCGGAGTTCGGCAAGCAGACCGGCGGGAATCGGAATGCCTTGCTCACCGCGCTCCCTTTCGCAGCTTGCCTGCCGCTGGCCCGGGTAGCGCGCCCGAGGGCCCGATCCGTTCAGGAAGGTCTGCATCCAAGCGTTGACACTCGCATCGAAGGCATCGCGGCCGATCGCCAGGTCCGGGTTGATGACCATGAGAAAGCCGCTGACATTCGCTGCCGAGCCTTGCCTGGTACTTGCTTGACCAGACCCAAGGTCCGCCACGGCGCCGCTGAGACTGCCTGCCAGACACTCCACCAGCATGGCGAGTCCGATGCCTTTGTAGCCTGCGATCGGCTGCATGGCACCTTGCAGCGCCAGGGCGGGATCCGTGGTCGGCGTACCGTCAGGTCCAATCGCCCAATCGCCAGGAATCGTGTCGACGCCCTCGCGCAAGGCTTGCACCACCTGGCCGCGCGCCACGACGCTATGGGCCATGTCGAACACGAGGGGTGCGCGGCCCGGAACGGGAATTGCAAAGGCGATCGGGTTGTTTCCGATGACCGGTGCAGTGGCCCCGGCCATGGCCATGATGGGGGGCGTACGTTGACACAGGATGGAGAAGAAGCCGCGCTCGGCGGCGGCGAGGACGAATGTACCCAACGCGGCCAAGTGGCCCGTGCGAACGATGCTGCATGCGACCAGGGCGGTAGAGCCGGCCAATTCCACGGCTCTAATCACTGCTGATGTTCCGACGAACTGCCCAAGCCCACCGTCGCCGTCGCAGTGCAGAAGCCCGGCGCGTTCCTCGAATCTCGGGACCGAGTGCGGATTGACTTCGCCAGAGGCCAGCTTTTCGACGTAGCTTGGAAGACGCGAGATCCCGTGGGTGTCGATACCTCGCAGACTGGTCCGCACAAGGACATCTGCGCTCAGCGTGGCGGCCGTGGCTGGCATGCCTTGAGTTGTAAGAACGGCAGTGGTCCAGCGTTTGAGCGCTTTGGCTGAAAATTTGTCGGCGGCGACGGTAGAGTTCATTCGGCTGGACTCGGTGTCTCCTGCCTCACGGACGAGCCGGGGCGACGGTGCCGCGGCATTCGCCGAATCCGATACGCCGGAAGCCTTCCCTCCGGCAGTAGCCGCGCAAGATAACGGTGTCGCCGTCCTCCAGGAAAGTGCGGGCTTCACCATTGGCCAGCTTGACCGGCTTCTTGCCTCCATCACTGAGTTCCAGAAGAGAGCCGCCCTGTCCGACGTCAGGGCCGGACAGCGTGCCAGAACCGAAGAGGTCGCCGGCTCGCAAATTGCAGCCGTTGGCAGTGTGGTGCGCGACCATCTGCGCCACTGTCCAGTAGGCATCCGCATAGTTGGACGTCATGAGGCGTTCGCCCGGTGAACCGTCTGCCTTCATCGCAGGGGTCTGCAGCCAGACCTCGAGTTCGATGTCGATGGCACCGCCTTCACGGTTGGCCGGCGAATCCAGGTAGGGAAGCGGCTGCGGATCGCCGGGGGGGTGGGCGAAGGCCTTGCGGAAGGGCTCGAGGGCATCCATCGTCACGATCCACGGCGACAGCGTGCTGGCGAAGTTCTTCGAGAGAAAGGGGCCGAGCGGCTGGTACTCCCAGCCCTGGATGTCGCGAGCGCTCCAGTCATTGAAGAGGGAGATTCCGAACACGTGCTCTTCGGCCGAGGACATCGGGATGCGGTCGCCCGCGATGTTGGGCCGAGAGATGAAGATGCCGAGTTCCAATTCGTAGTCCAGGCGCCGGCACGGTCCGAAAGTCGGGATCTCCGCGTCCGGTGACTTCGTCTGGCCCAACGGCCTCGGGAAGCTGTGCCCGCTGGCGAAGATCGACGAGGCCCTGCCGTGGTAGCCGATGGGCACCCATTTGTAGTTGGGCAGCAAGGGGTTGTCGGGGCGAAACTGCTTTCCGACGGTAGTGGCGTGATGGATGCTCGTGTAGAAGTCGGTGTAGTCGCCGATCTCGCAGGGCAATCCCATCTTGACTTCCGATTGGGGCACCAGCGCAGCGCGGAACTTGCCCTCCTGCGCGCTTTCTTGGCGCAAGCCTTCGGAGATCGCTTGCCTGAGGATCTGACGTGCCTCTCGAGGGAGCCGCATCAGCTGATTCATCTGGGCGTTCTGGACGAGGCCGACGCGGCGCAGGTCAAGCACCTGGTCGCCGATGGCAACACCGATGCACAGGCCGTCATCGTCCTCGCGCCGGAAGCGACCGAACGGAAGGTTCTGGATCGGAAAGTCGGTCGCCGGGTCGTTGGCCGATTCGAGCCAACTTTGCAGGCTCGCATCGTGCGTGGTGTCGGTGTTGAGTGCCATGGCGGGTTCCTCGTTGGCGTGCAGGGTCGGACCTCAGTCCGCCTGCAGCACGCCGCGGCGCACCTGGTCGCGCTCGATCGACTGGAACAGCGCCTTGAAGTTGCCCTCGCCGAAGCCCTCGCTGTAGTCGCCCTTGCGCTGGATGAACTCGAAGAACACCGGGCCGCCGAAGGCCGTCTCGGAGAAGATCTGCAGCAAGAGGCGCGGCGTGCCGCCCTCGGTGGTGCCGTCCAGCAGGATGCCGCGCGCCTGCAGTTCGCCTACCGGCTCGCCGTGGCCGGGCAGCCGCGTCTCCAGCATCTCGTAGTAGACGTCGTTGGGCGCGGTCATCAGCGGCACGCCGGCCAGGCCCAACTGGTCGATGGTGTCGATCAGGTTGTCGCTCAGCAGCGCGATGTGCTGGATGCCCTCGCCGTTGAACTTCATCAGGTACTCCTCGATCTGGCCCGAGCCCTTGGCCGACTCCTCGTTGAGCGGGATGCGGATCTTGCCGTCCGGCGCGGTCAGCGCCTTCGAGGTCAGGCCCGTGTACTCGCCCTGGATGTCGAAGTAGCGGATCTCGCGGAAGTTGAACAGCTTCTCGTAGAAGTTGGCCCAGAAGGCCATGCGCCCGCGGTAGACGTTGTGGGTCAGGTGGTCGATCAGCTTCAGGCCGTGGCCGGCGGGATGGCGCTCCACGCCTTCGATGAACTCGAAGTCGATGTCGTAGATCGACTTGCCGTCCTCGAAGCGGTCGATCAGGTACAGCGGCGCGCCGCCGATGCCCTTGATGGCCGGCAGGCGCAGCTCCATCGGGCCGGTGGCGATCTCGATCGGCTGGGCGCCCAGCGCGAGCGCGCGCGAGTACGCCTTGTGCGAATCCTTGACGCGAAACGCCATGCCGCAGGCCGAGGGACCGTGCTCGGCCGCGAAGTAGGCCGCCGGGCTGTTGGGCTCGCGGTTGACGATGAAGTTGATGTCGCCCTGGCGGTACAGCACCACGTCCTTGGAGCGGTGCTTCGCCACCAGGGTGAATCCGAGCTTCTCGAAGAAGGGCTCCAGCGTGTCGGGCGTGGGCGAGGCGAACTCGACGAATTCGAAGCCCATCAGGCCCATCGGGTTGTCGAACAGATCGGTCATTGCATTCTTCCTGGAGTGGTGAGGGTTCAGTCGACGCGTAGCAACTGCGCGACTTGCGGCATCTTGCCGCCGATGCTGTAGAGGGCCATGTCGGTCTTTCGGAGCTTCCGCGGCTCAGTCCGCCACGATGTTGGCCTTCTTGACCAGCTTGGCGTAGCGCTCCTGCTCGGACTTGAAGTACTGGGCGGAGGCCTCTGGCGTCATGGGCTTGATGATGTTCTCCTGCTTGGCCATCGCTTCCTTGGTTTCCGGCGTGTTGAAGGCGGCGACGATCGCGGCATGGAGGCGCTTCACCTCGGCCGGCGGCATCTTGGCCGGGCCGACGACAGCAAACCAACCCCCGACGTCGACCGTCGGGAAGCCTTGTTCGGCGATGGTCGGCAGGTCTGGCAGGGAGGGGACGCGGCTGCTGCCCATCACGCCGATGGCGCGCAGCTGGCCGCTCTTGAGCTGGCCCTGCACCGCGGGCAGGGCGACGACGCCCATCTCGACCTGGCCGCCGATGATGTCGGCCACCATCGGGCCAACGCCCTTGTACGGGATGTGGCGCACGTCGACGCCGGCCGCGTCCATGAACATCGCGCCGGCCAGGTGGATGATGGTGCCGTTGCCGGAGGACGCATAGTTGTAGCCGTCGGGCTTGGCCTTGAGCAGCGCCTGGAGCTCCTTGGCGTTCTTCGCCGGCACCTTCGGGTTCACGACCAGCACGAAGGGGGTTTCGCCAACGACCGAGATCGGCGTGATGTCATTGATCGCGTCGAAGGGCATCTTCTTGAAGACGCTTGGATTGACCACGTGGTTGTTCGAGACCACGCCGAGCGTCTGGCCATCGGGCGTCGCGCGAACGACGACGCTGGTTCCGGTGATGCCCCCTGCGCCGGGCAGGTTCTCGATCACCACCGCCTGCCCGCCGAGCGCCTTGGTGAGCGAGGGTGTGGCGGCCCGCATGATGGTGTCGACGCCCGAGCCGGCACCCACCGGCAGCACGAGGCGCAACGGCTTGTCGGAGCCCTGGGCAAAGCCGCACGATGCGCTGAGTGCAAGGGTGGCGGCGATGAGTGCGGTCATGCCGCGACGCTGGATCCTGAGGTTCATGGTTTGTCTCCGTGAGTTTTGGGGTGGGTATCAGGCGGGAACGTGGCTCGGCAGACCGGCGAGGATCTCCTCGGTGTGTTGACCCACGCTCGGCAGCGCATGCCGCACGCCGGGGCGGCGGCCGCCCATCAGCAGCGGCAGCAGCACGACGTCGGTGGTCTCGCCGTCCTCGCATTCCATCGGCACCAGGCCGCCGCTGGCCTTCAGGTGCGGGTCGTTGACCAGCTGGTCGGGTCGCATGATCGGCGCGTAGGGAATGCCGGCCGCTTCGAGCTTCGGCGAAAGCTCCTCGACGCGGTGGTGCTTGAGGTTTTCTCCCAGCTTAGCCAGCAGTGCGGGACGGACGGCGACGCGCAGCGCGTTGTTGGCCAGCGCCGGATCGGCCGCCAGCTCGGGCGCCTCGATCACGCGGCACAGCGTCAGGAACTGCTTGTCGCTGACCGCGCCGATGAAGAGCTGCTCGCCATCGGCCAGCGTGAAGACGTCGTACACGCTCCAGGCCGACACCCGCGAGGGCATCGGCGGCGGCGGCTCGCCGGTCATCGCGTACTGCTGCATGTGCTGCGACGACAGGAACACGCAGTTCTCGAACAGCGCGCTCTGCACTTCCTGGCCCTTGCCGGTCAGGTCGCGCTCGCGCAGCGCGGCCAGCACGCCGATGGCGCCGAACATGCCGCCCATGATGTCGTTGACCGAGGTGCCGGCGCGCAGCGGCCGGCCGACCGGGCCGGTCATGTAAGACAGCCCGCCCATCATCTGCACCACCTCGTCGAGTGCCAGGCGGTTTTCGTACGGGCCGGGCAGGAAGCCCTTGTGCGTGACGTAGATCAGGCGCGGGTATTTCTTCGACAAGGTCTCGTAGTCGAGCCCGAAGCTGGCCATCAGCCCGGGTCGGAAGTTCTCCAGCACGACATCGCACTGGCCCGCCAGCTCGGCCGCGGTGGCGCGGCCTTCGTCGGTGCCGATGTCGATCACCACGCTCTTCTTGTTGCGGTTGAAGGAGCGGAAGAAGCCGATGCCCAGGCCCGGCAGCTTGCGGGTCTTGTCGCCGCCCGGCGGCTCGACCTTGATGACTTCGGCGCCGAGGTCGGCGAGGATCATGCCGCAGGTCGGGCCCATCACCATGTGGGTGAACTCGAGCACGCGGACGCCGGCGAGGGGGAGGGGATTGGCAGCGGTGGTCATGAAGTGGGTTCCCGGTTGTTCAGGCTGATACGGCTTGAGCCGCGAGGCCGAAGGTCTTGGGCAGGCCGGCCTGCCAGAGCGATCCATGAAGCGTCTCGCCGGCGAGCCACTGCGCGACCTGCGCACGCAGCGCCAGCAGACGGTCGATGCCGATGCCGGTCGCGATGCCCATGCTGGCGAGCATGTAGGCCAGGTCCTCGGTCGAGACGTTGCCGCTGGCGCCCGGCGCATGCGGGCAGCCGCCGATGCCGGCCAGGCAGGCGTCGAAGCGGGCCACGCCGACTTCGAGCGCGGCATAGACGTTGGCCAGGCCGAGGCCGCGCGTGTCGTGGAAGTGCCCGCACCAGAAGCGGTCGCCGGCGATCTTGACGGCGTCCTCGAACAGCTCGCGCACCATCGCCGGGTCGGCGTAGCCGACGGTGTCGGCGATGCTCACGCGGTCGGCGCCGGCGTCCAGCAGGGCCTGCATCAGGCGCAGCACCTCGTTCTTGTCGACCTTGCCCTGCAGCGTGCAGCCGAAGGCGGTGCCGACCCCGCCCTCGATCAGGGTTCGCGATCCCGCGCTGTCGCGCGCGGCGCGGATCTTCGCCACTTCGGCGACCACGTCGTCGGGGGTCTTGCGCAGGTTGGCCAGGCTGTGGGCATGGCTGGCCGACAGCGGAACGATCATCAGGTCGGCGCCGGCAGCGATGGCGCTCTCCGCACCGCGCAGGTTCGGCACCAGCACCGACGTGAACAGCTTCGGCAGCGTCTTCGCGAAGGCCACCAGTTCGGCCGTGTCGGCCAGTTGCGGCAGCAGCCGTGCCGGCACGAAGGAGCCGACCTCGATCTCGCGCTGGCCGGCTTCGTAGGCGGCGCGGATCCACTCGATCTTCTGCGCCGTCGGCAGGATGGTGGCGATGCTCTGCAGGCCGTCGCGCAGGCCGACTTCGCGGATCACGGCGCTGCGCGGCAGGCGGGCGGAAGGAAGTGTCATGGGGTTGTCTCCAGGCTCTCGACGTACGGTTGTGACGTCGTGGGGGAGACTTTAGGCATTCCATCTTTGCGTGAAAAGCGGTAAATTGGAACGAGCAAAGTTCCGGTTTGGAACTTCACACCACGTCTACCCCATGCACGACCTCGATCTCACAAGTCTTCGGCTCTTCGTTGCGGTCTGCGAGACACGAAATATCGCGCGCGCTGCTGAACAGCATCACATCGTTGCCTCCGCCATCAGCAAGCGAATTGCCCAGTTGGAAAGCACGTTGGGCAACGTCTTGGTGGAACGAAATCGTCGCGGTGTCGCGATCACCGGCGCTGGCGAAATCCTGTTGGAACATGCACGCGGCATGCTCGCCGGTGCGGACCGGGTCGCACGCGACATGGCTGCCTTTGGCAAGGGGATCAAGGGTCAGGTTCGCGTTCTTGCCACGGTTTCATCGATCGCCGAGTTCCTCCCTGACGACATCGCTTCCTTTCTTCAGGTCCCCGAGCATCGGGAGATTCGAATCGACATCGAGGAAGCGCTCAGCCGTGACGTCGTCACCGGTTTGCGAGAGGGGCTGGCACCCCTGGCGGTCTGTTGGGACGCTGCGGATCTCGAGGGCTTGCAGACGCGGCCCTATCGGAATGATCATCTCGCCATCGTCGCCAACCCCACGCACCCGATCGCCAGCAAGATGCGCTGCGCCTTCGAGGACACGCTCGACTACGACCACGTGGGACTGCCCGCATCCACTGCGGTTCATACGATGCTCGCGCGCGCTGCCGCCATCATCGGCAAGTCGATCAGCTACCGCGCCGTGGTTTCCACCTTCGATGCCTGTCTGCGTTGCGTGCGCGCCAATCTTGGCATCGCTGTCGTTCCGCGCGAGGTCGCAGAGCCGGTGGCTTCGACGTATGGACTCAAGGTGCTGCCGCTGACCGACCCCTGGGCGCAGCGCAGCTTTGCCATCTGCTACTACGACGAGAAGCGCCTGTCGCCTGCCGCAAGGGCGCTGGCTGCACATCTGGAATCGTTGGCGACGACTCGCCATGAAGCTTCGCGACGCCGAGACTAGAGGCGTTCTCGGAGCGTAATGGAGCGAATGCCAGCAAGCGTGACTCCGAACCACGAGTCAAGACGCTCGCATGGACGGGTCCCTAGCGCTTCAGGTATTGTGTCTTGCCGAACAGCACTTCACGTTCTTTGGGGTCGCGCACCGGCTTGCGCAGTTCGGCCATCAGCCGCGGAGCCCGCTGGACCGCGGGTCGCTCTGAGATGGCGTTGAACCACGCCTCCAGGTGCGGAAACTCGCCCAGCACGATGCCCTGGTTGGCCCAGTTGCGCAGCCACGGGAAGATCGCCATGTCGGCGATCGTGTAGTCCTCGCCCGCAATGAAAGGGCTGGCTGCGAGCCGCCTCTCGATCACGCCATAGAGACGCCGGGCCTCGTTCGAGTAGCGCTCGATCGCGTAGGGCAGCTTCTCGGCCGCGTAGAGCCGGAAGTGATGGGCCTGGCCCAGCATCGGCCCGACGCCGCCGACCTGGAACATCAGCCACTGCAGCACGTCGAAGCGTGCGCGGTCCGAGGCTGGCAGGAAGCGGCCCGTCTTCGAGGCCAGGTAGAGCAGGATGGCGCCCGATTCGAACAGCGAGATCGGCGCACCGTCCGGACCCGCGGGATCGGTGATGGCGGGGATCTTGTTGTTCGGGCTGATGGCCAGGAAGGCTGGCGCGAACTGGTCGCCGGCGCCGATGTTCACGGGATGCAGCGCGTAGGGGAGCCCGCACTCCTCCAGCATGATGTGGACCTTGTGGCCGTTGGGCGTGGGCCAGGAGAAGACGTCGATGGGCAAGTCTGGCATGGTGGTGCGGGGTGGCGATGATGAAGGAGCGGGCTGGAGACGTCGCTAGTCGACCTTGACGTTCGCTTCCCTGATCCGGTCCAGCTGGACCCGGCCGCTGGCCGTGGCCCAGCGGTGGAAGTCGGCCGGCGAGGCCGAGGGCGCGGCTTCGTTGCCGGTGCCCAGCAGCTTCTCCTGCACCTGGGGATCGGCCAGCGCCCGGGTGGCGGCGGCGAACAGCTTCTCGCTCACCTCCCGCGGGAGGTTGGCTGGCCCGAACAGGCCGAACCAGAACGTGAAGTCGAAGCCGGGCAGGCCCTGCGACGCCAGGGTCGGCATGCCGGGCGCCACCGCAGAGGGCTGGGCTGTGGTCACGCCGAGCATCTTCACCACCTCCTGCTTGCCCAGCGGCAGCACCGAGGCGGCGGTGCCGAAGGACAGGTCGACGTCGCCCGCCGCGACCGCCTGCAAGGCCGGCGCGCCGCCCTTGAACGGGATGTGGGCCATGGGCGCGCCGATCGCCCTTTCGAAGGACGTGGCCGCCAGGTGCGGCGAGCCGCCGATGCCGGAGGACGAATAGTTGAGCTTGCCCGGGTTGGCCCGGGCCTTGGCGACCAGTTCGCCGAGGCTGTTGACGCCCAGCTTCGGGTTGACCGCCAGCACCAGCGGCGAGATGGTCAGCAGGGTGATCGGCGTGAAGTCGGCCGCCGTGTACTTCACCTTGTAGAGATGCTGGTCGATGCCGTAGAGCGTGCCGGTCGCGAGCCCCAAGGTGTAGCCGTCGGCCGGCGCGCGCCACAGCAGCCCGGAAGCCAGCGTGCTGCCGGCACCGGGCTTGTTGTCCACCAGGATCGGCTGTCCGAGTTCCTTGCCCATGGCATCGGCCACGATGCGCGCGATGAAGTCGGCCGCGCCGGCCGGCGAGTAGCCGATGACGAGGCGGATCGGCTTGCTCGGGTAGGTCTGGGCCTGCGCACCGGCCATGCAGGCAAGGGCCGCCAGCGCGGCGAGAAGGATCTTGGTCGTCATCTTGTCTCCTGGTGCTGGCCCTATCGGCCCGTGAATCGCGGCGCGCGCTTCTCGGACCACGCGGCCTGGCCTTCGCGCAGGTCGTCGGAGTCGATCGCGCGCCGCATGTCTTGCTGCAGCTCGGCCACGTTCAGCACGCCGCGGCCGATGCGGTTGAGGTGGCGCTTCATGCCCAGCAGGGCGATCGGCGCCATGCCGGCACAGGTGGTCGCGAGACGGGCTGCGGCCGCCTCCAGCTCGCCGGCCTCCACCAGTTGCGTGAGGAAGCCGATGGCCTTCATTTCCTCGGCGCCGATCTTCTCGGCGGTCAGGAAGAGCCGCTTCGCGTTGTCCAGGCCCAGCCGGCTCACGTACCTTTCGAGGCCCCGCTGGTAGAAGTGCAGGCCCAGCCGCGCGGCCGGCATGAACATGTCGGCGCCCGGCACGCCGAGCCGGAAGTCGCAGGCCAACGCGAAGTCGGTGGCGCCGCCGTACACGCCGCCGTGGATCAGCGCGATGGTCACGGGCCGCGCGTCTTCGAGGGCATCGACCACCTCCTCGAAGTTCACGGAGCGTGCCGCCCCGATGCGCGAGATGTCGTAGCCGCTGCAGAAGTACTTGCCTTCGCCGCGCAGCTGCAGCACCAGTACCTCGGGCATGGTGTTGAGCGTGGCGATGTGCCCGGCCAGGGTCGAGAGGTCGTCCGGGCTCAGACGGTTGGCCTGCTCGGGGCGGCGCAGCGTGATGGTAGCGACGGCGCCGCTCACTGAAAGTTCGGGGGTGCTCATGTCAGCGTCCATGGAATTGCGGCTTGCGCTTCTCGAGGAAGGCGCTGCGGCCTTCCTTGTAGTCTTCGCTGTCGAAGCAGCGGTCCACTGCCGCGGCCACCTCGCGCGCGTCCGCGGCCGCCGAGTATTGCTCGAAGAGGCGCACCGCGGACTTGGCGGCGAGCACGGTCAACGGGGCGTTGGCCGCCACGACCGCGGCGTAGGCGCGCACCCGTTCTTCCAGGTCCGCGCCATCGACCGTGAAGTTGACCAGGCCGATGCGCAGCGCTTCGTCGGCCGCGAGGAAGCGGGCGCTGAACAGCATGTCCTTGGCGGCCGACGGACCCACCACCCGCGCGAGCGCCGCCAGGCCGTCGTAGTCGTAGCCCAGGCCGAGCCTGGCTGCCGGGATGCCGAAGCTCGACCCCGTGCTTGCGAAGCGCACATCTGCGCCCAGGGCCAGCGCCAATCCGCCGCCGATGCAGAAACCTTCGATCATCGCGATCAGCGGTTTGCCAAGCTGCGAGATGCCGATGTGGGCGCGCGCCGCGATGTCTCCGTAGCTCTTCTTCTGCTCGGCGTTCGCGCGGTGCTGCTCGAACTCGGAGATGTCGGCGCCGGCCGCGAAGGACTTGCCGCCCGCTCCGCGCATCACCACCACGCGCACCTCGGGGTCCTGCTGGAAGGCCTCGGCCGCATCGCCAAGGCCCTTCCACATCTCGAGCGACATCGCATTGCGTCGCTCGGGGTTGTTGAAGGTGATCCAGCCCACGCCGTCCTCTACCGCAGCGATGATCCTGGCCGTCGCCAGGGGCAGCGAGCGGGCGCTCACTCGACCGCTCCTTCGTTCTTCATCGCCGAGATCTCGTCGGCCCCGTAGCCCAGCTCCGCCAACAGGGCGTCGGTCTGCTCGCCGGGGTCGGGCGCTGCGTGATGAAAATACTCGGGATGCGGAAAGGCCGACAGATTGATCGGCGAGCGGATCAGGTTGACTTCGCCGAGCACCGGGTGCTTCGCCGGGCGCGTCATGCGCAGGTGCTTGACCTGCAGGTCCTCGAAGGCCTGGCCGATGTTGTAGACCGGACCGCAGGGCACGCCGGCCGGATTCAGCTTCGCGACCAGTTCCGCGACCGTGAACCGGCGCGTCACTTCGTTGACCGCGGCGTCGAGCTGGCGCCGATGCGCCACGCGCAAGTCGAAGCTCTGGTAGTCCGCGTTCTGATGCAGCGCGTGCGCGCCCAGCGCCTCGCAGAAGCCGGCCCACATGTACTGCGTGCTGGCGCAGATGTTGACTTGGCCGTCGCGGGCGTCGAAGGTGCTCATCGGCACCTGGGTCGGATGCGCGTTGCCTTCCTGCACCGGGATGTCGCCGGCCACCGTGTAGCGCGCGCCCTGGAAGTCGAGCTTGTTCAGCATGCCCTCGATCAGCGAGGTATGCACCCATTGGCCCTCGCCGCTGCGCTCGCGGTGCAGCAGCGCCAGCAGAATGCCCTGGCCCAGGAACATGCCCGCAGTGGTGTCGGAGATCGCGATGCCGGTGCGCACCGCGCCGCGGCCGGGCTCGCCGGTCACCGAGCTCAGGCCCGACATCCCTTGCACGATCTGGTCCACGCCCGGGCGATCGCTGTAGGGGCCATCCTGGCCGAAGCCCGAGATGCTCGCGAGGATGATCCGCGGGTTGAGTTCCTTCAACTGCTCGTAGCTCAGGCCCAGGCGCGTCTTGACGTCCGAGCGGAAGTTCTCGACCACCACGTCGCTGCGCTCGATCAGGCGGCGCAGCACCCGGGCGCCTTGGGGCGTCTTGAGGTCCAGGCAGAGGCTGCGCTTGTTGCGGTGCAGGTTCTGCTCATCCGGGCCGCGTCGACGGCCCGTGACCGAGCCACGGTCCTTGCGCGCGGGCGGCTCGACCCGCGTCACGTCGGCACCCCAGTCGGCCAGCAGGCGCACGGCGGTCGGGCCGGCCCGCGCGATGGTCAGGTCGAGCACCTTGAAGCCCGAAAGTGGAAGCGGCGTAGGCACGGAAGTCGACATGGGAGCCTTGGAAGATAAGTAAAGAGAAAAGAGAGCGGAAGGAGCGCCCCGCACATCGAGCTCAGTGCGCCGCCCAGTACTCGCGGAAGGACTTGCGCGGGTCGTCCTGCGTGCGCGTGCGACTGCTGTCGCCCTCGAAGACCAGCGTGCTGCGTGGCCCGGGCGTGTAGGGCGCCCAGCGCGGCGTGCGGGCGTTGTTCGGGTCGCCGCTGGCCGCGAAGGCGACCCAGGCGCCGGCCAGCTGGTCGGCCAGGCGCACGCTCTCGGCGCTCGGCCCGTTCAGGCCGTGGCGGATGTCGTGCAGGCTGGGGCCGATGTCGGTGCCGTGCGGCGCGCCGTAGCGCCCGCCGTAGGCCGGGCTCGGGATCTTCCAGAGGTAGCTGTAGGCTGGAGCGGCGCCGGCCGCGGCCTTGCGCGCCGCCTGCACCTGCGCGGTGCGGCGGAAGGTCATGTCGGTGTCGATCCGCGCCTGCAGCACGTAGGGCGAGGCCGCGGGGTCCTCGTCGCGGTACATCGCGACCAGCTGGCGGCCGTCCGCGCCCACGCGCGCTTGCGCGAACTTGAGCAGACCCGCTTCGTCGAGGTCGAAATTGACCATGCGGTAGGCGCGCTCGTCCAGCACCGTGCTCACGATCATCGGCACCTCGGCCGACAGGGCCGGGGCATCGGGATCGAAGGGATGGCGCGCGATGGCGCTGCCGTCGAGCACCGGCGAGAAGGCGCGCGGCGCCTCGCCCTTGGCGCGGTCGGCGTTCTCCATGGTCACCTGCACGGCCAGCAGGGTCTGCATCGGCAGGGCCTGCAGCTGGCGCAGCGGGTCCTTGCCGAGGCCGAGCGCGGCGACGAATTCGCTCGCCGCCTGGCGCGAAGCGTCCTGTGTGGTCACGCGCAGGGCCGAGCCGCTCATCACGCCCGCGCGGTGGAACAGTCCGCGGGCCGAAGGCATCGCCATGAGCACGCTGGTCTTGAGGCCGCCGCCCGACTGGCCGAACACCAGCACGCGCTGCGGGTCGCCGCCGAAGGCCGCGATGTTTTGCTGGATCCAGCCGAGCGCCGC
This sequence comes from Variovorax saccharolyticus, assembly GCF_030316765.1. Taxonomy (GTDB): domain Bacteria; phylum Pseudomonadota; class Gammaproteobacteria; order Burkholderiales; family Burkholderiaceae_C; genus Variovorax; species Variovorax saccharolyticus. The sequence continues at coordinate 84,447 of NZ_JASZYT010000010.1, read as the reverse complement.
CACGATGTCGAGCATGCCCACTGTGCCGGACCGGGCGGCGTCGCTGCCGCCGAGTTCCGACAGGTCGAGAAAGCCGAAGGAGCCGAGACGGTGGTTGAGCGTGACCACCACCGCATCGCCGAAGCGCGCCAGCATCTCGCCGTCGAACTGCGGCGAATTACCCGAGCCTGCGTAGTAGCCGCCGCCGTGCAGGTGCACCATGACCGGCCGCTTGGCGCTGGACGAAGGCGAGGCCGAAGGCGTCCAGATGTTCATCACCAGGCAGTCTTCGCCCATGCCGCCGGGCTGCAGGTCGTACATGATGAGGTCGGCGTAGGCGCGCCGCCGGTCGGCCGGCAGCTGCGGCGCGTAGTTGCCGTAGGCTGTGGCGTCGCGCACGCCGGCCCAGCGCGCGACCGGCGCAGGTGGCATGAAGCGGTTCGTGCCCGCGGTATCGGCGCCGTAGTGAACGCCCTTGAACACCGCGATGCCGCCCGACATCAGTCCGCGCAGGCGGCCGTTCGAGGTCTCGACGATCGGGAATATCTCGCTTTCGGTCATGGCGCGCGCTCCCTGGGCGCACCAAAGGGCGCCGGTGGCCGCGGCGGCACCCAGAAGGCTGCGGCGGCGAATGGATTGGGGGTCTTTCTGCATGGTTGCGATCTCCGTCCTCTTGGTTTTGCTTCAGCTCACGAGCGCGACGCCGCGCGGGTCGATCGAGAGCAGTGATTCGTGGCCGATGTCGAGCACGCTCGACGGCGGTGCATGGACCTTCAGGTCGTCGCCGCCGCCGGCCGGACGTACCAGGTAGTCCCAGTACTCGCCCAGGTAGGTCCGGGCGAGCACCGACACCGATCCCATCGGCAGCGCGCCGCTGCCCGCCGGGCCCAGGAACAGCGACTGCGGCCGGATCGACACGCGCGCGGCCGCCGACGACGAGGTGCCTTCGACCGGCAGGGTGCCTTCCAGTCCGCGCAGCGCGATGCGCCCGTCGTGCAGCTGGCCTTCGACCAGGTTGGTCTGGCCGATGAAGCCGGCGACGAAGGGGGTGCGCGGCCGGTTGTAGAGGTTCCAGGGGGTGTCGATCTGCTCGAGCCGCCCTTGGTGGATGACCGCGATGCGATCCGAGATCGTCATCGCCTCGGTCTGGTCGTGCGTGACGTAGACAGTCGTGAAATGGAACTCGTCGTGCAGCCGGCGGATCTCGCCGGCCATCTCCTCGCGCAGGTTGGCGTCGAGGTTCGACAGCGGCTCGTCGAGCAGCAGCACTTCGGGCCTGACCACCATCGCGCGCGCGAGCGCCACGCGCTGCTGCTGGCCGCCCGAGAGCTCGGCCGGGTAGCGCTGCGCCAGGGCACCGAGCTTGACCACGTCGAGGATCTCGGCCACGCGGCGCCGGCATTCGTCGGCCGCCACGCGGCGCACGTTCAGGCCGAAGCCCACGTTCTCGGCCACCGTCATGTTGGGCCAGATGGCGTAGCTCTGGAAGATCATCGACATGCCGCGGTGCTCGGGCGGCACGGTGCGGCCGGCGCCCGAAATCTGCTTGCCGTCGATCGCGATCGATCCCGCGCTGAGCTCGATGAAGCCCGCGATCATGCGCAGGGTGGTCGTCTTGCCGCAGCCCGAGGGCCCCAGCAGGGTGACCAGCTCGCCCTTGCGCAGTTGCAGGCTCAGGTCTTCGACCACCGGCACCGCGCCGTACTGCTTGCGCACGTTGATCAGTTCGAGTTTGGACATGGAGAAACCTTTCAGGCGCGGCGCAGCATGAAATCGCGGCCCGCGATGCGCATGCCGATGCCGACCACCAGCGTGACGATGACCACCAGCACCACGCCCATCGCGGCGAGGCTCTCGTAGTTGCCCTGCTCGCTGAGGTCGAGCGTGAGCACCGAGACCACGCGCGAGGCTGGTCCGGTGAGAAAGACGGCGGTCGACAGTTCCTTGGTGCAGATGACGAAGACCAGGATGAAGACCCCCACCAGCGACTTCTTGAGCAGCGGCACCACCACCCGGCCCAGCACCGTGAGGCGCCCGCCGCCGAGGATGCGCACCGCTTCTTCGAGCTCGGGATTGAGTGATCGGATCGAGGCCGCGCTGGCCGTCACCGCGATCGGCAGGAAGCGGGTGGTGAAGGCGACCACGATCAGCGCGCCGGTGCCGTAGAGCGAGAAGGGCGGCCCGGCATAGGCGGCATAGAGGCCGATGGCCAGGATCAGGCCGGGCACCGCCACCGGTGCCAGCGCGAGGAACTGGATCAGCGTCGGGAAGGGCGTGATGCGCCGCTGCGTGGCGTAGGCCACGCAGACCCCCATCGCGACGCACACCAGGGCGGTCGCGGCGGAATAGCTCACGGTGTTCAGCAGCGCCGAGCGCACCGTGAGCTGCTCGAAGAAGATGTTGTGGAAATTGGCGAGCGTGAGGTTGCCGGCGCCGATGCCGCGGCCCCAGGCCTTCGACAGCGAAGCCAGCACCAGGATGATCATCGGCATCACGACGGTCAGCACCGACACCAGCACCGAATAGCCCAGCAGCAGCCACTTCCAGGCGCCGATGTCGAAGGGCCGGCGCTCCCCGCCCTTGCCCGACACCGAGACGAAGCCCTTGCGCGCGAGCAGGCGGCGCTGCAGGTAGAGCATCAGCACCGTCAGCGCCAGGATCGGCATCGAGAAGGCGGCCGCCTGCTCGACCTTCAGCGGGTACTCGAAGAAAGACACCAGCTGGGTGGTCGCCAGGTTGATGCCGGCGGGGATGGCGATCAGCGCGGGCGTGCCGTAGAGCGCGACCGACTCAAGGAAGATCAGGATCGCGGCGCCGACGATCGAGGGCATGACCAGCGGCAGCGTCACGCGGGCCAGGGTGCGGAACTTGCCGGCGCCGTGGATCGCCGCCGCGTCTTCCAGTTCGGTCGACACCAGGTCGAGCGCCGACTTGGTGAAGACGTAGATCAGCGGATAGGTGTAGAGGGCGATCACGAAGGCCAGGCCCCAGAAGCTGAAGATGTTGAAGGGCCCCTTGTCCACGCCCAGCGCCTCGGCCCAGAGCCGATTGAGCCAGCCGGCGTTGGGCCCGGCCAGCAGGATCCAGGCGATGGCGCCCAGGAAGTTCGGCATCACGAAGGCGGCCAGCACGCTCACATGCGTGAAGCCGCGCCCGGGCATGTTGGTGCGTGACACCGCCAGCGCCAGCGGCACCCCGAGCGCGAGCGCCAGCGCCGTCACGGCCAGGCCCAGGTAGAGCGAGTTGAGCAGCGCCTGCAGGTGCCGCCCACGCCCCAGCGCCGCGGCATAGCTGGCGAGCGACAGCGACCCGTCGGCCGCATGGAAGCTTTCCCAGACCAGCCGCAGGATGGGATTGGCGACCAGCCCGACGAGCAGCAGGATCAGGCCGCCGAAGAGCCAGAGCGAGGGGTCGGCCAGGCGGCTCGGCACGCGGATGGCGGCCGGCGAGGCGGCGAGAGCGGCAGTCATCCTCGCTTCAGACACCGAACGCGTCCTTCCAGAGCTCGATGACCTGCGGCAACTGCTCGACCGATTCCTTGGCGGTCGGACGCAGCACCGTCTTGACGTCGCCGAGGCCGAGCACGCCCGGCAGCGACTTGGCGCCGGCGCGCTTGGGGATGCCGTACAGCTCGCGCGCGATGCGCTCGGTGTCCTCGCTGACCAGCATCCATTCCATGAACAGCCTGGACGCGTTGGGATGCGGTGCGTTGGCCATGATGGCCGAGGGCGAGAGCATCAGCGAGGTGCCTTCCTTGGGCGCCACCACCGCCAGCGGATTGCCCTTCGACGCCATCAAGGATGCGAGGTTGATCGGTCCCGCCGAGATCGAGCGCTCGCCCGAATTGACCGTGGTGACCGTGTCGATGATCGAGCGGCCGACCTGCGGCTTGTTGTCGGCCAGCTTCTTGAACCAGCCGTCGCCGTAGAGCTTGCGCATCTCGATGCCCCAGGCGCCGACGAAGCCGCTGAAGCCCGGGTGGCCGACCGACGCGAGGCCGCGCCACTTGGGATCGACCAGGTCGGCCCAGCTGGTGGGCGCATCCGCGGGCTTGACCTTGTTCGTGTTGTAGATCAGGCCGACCATCGCGACGCTGGCCACGTGGTAGTAGCCGTCGGGGTCGATGTTCTGCAGCCGGCTGTCCATCAGCGCCGCCGATGAAGGTGTGTAGCGGGTCAGCAGCTTGCGCGACTTGAGATCCACGTAGTGGCCGATGTCGGTGGAGGAGAAGACATCGCAGTTGGCGGTGCCGGCCTTCAGGTCCTGGTTCAGGCGCTGGAACGCGACCTGGGCGGTGGTGCGCACCACGTTCACCTTGATGCCCGGATAGCGGGCCGTGAAGGCGCGGGCCATGTTCTCCGCATCCTCGGAGGGCAGGAACACGATGTACCAGGTCAGCTCGCCTTCCTTCTTCGCGGCCTCGTGCAGCGCGGCGAGATTCGCCGGTGCCTGCTGCTGCGCGCCGGCCCACGGCGTGGCCGCCAGGGCGACGGCGAAGCTGCCGAACTGTCTTCTGCTGAGGCTCATTCTGGTCTCCGGTGCTTGGAATTTGACAGGCCGCGAGTGTATTGATGGCTCAGCAAAAAATGCAAATAGGGTTTATCTGTATACGGATGAACTTCATCGGAGTACCTCACGAACCTAGAATGCGCAGGCCCTCCACCCTTCATCCCACGCATGCAAAGCACCGCGATCCATATCCACCGGCACGGCGATCCGAGCGTCCTCGAACACGTCCAGGTCGAAGTTCGGGCGCCGGCGCCCGGCGAAGTGCAGATCCGCCAGACTGCGATCGGTCTGAACTTCGCCGACATCTACCAGCGCAAGGGCGCGCACGGCCCGCACGGTGGCGAGCCCTTCCCGATCACGCTCGGCTCGCAGGGCGCGGGCGTGGTGCAGGCGCTGGGGGAGGGCGTCGACCTGCTGCGCGTGGGCCAGCCGGTGGCGTATTTCCAGCCCGGCGCCTACCAGGCGATCCGCAACGTGCATGCCTCGCGCGTGATTCCGCTGCCCGACGGCTTCTCGCAGGAAGTGGCCGGCGCCAACCTGCTGCGCGGCCTCACGGCCGAATACCTTCTGCGCCGGCTCTACGTGGTGAAGCCGGGCGACGCGGTGCTGGTCCATGCGGCGGCGGGCGGCATGGGCGTGATCCTGTCGCAATGGGCGCGCGCGCTCGGCGCCACCGTGATCGGCACGGTCGGCTCCGAGGAAAAGGTGGCCGTGGCGCAGGCCCACGGCTGCCATCACGTGATCGACTACCGGCGCGAGGACTTCGTTGCCCGGACCCTGGAACTGACCGCAGGCGTGGGCGTCGCTGTGGTCTACGACGCCGTCGGCAAGGATGTGTTCGTGCCCTCGCTCGGTTGCCTGAAGACGCTCGGCATGGCGATCAACTACGGCACCGCTTCGGGCGATGTCGAAGGCTTCGACCTGCAACTGCTGCACGCGAAGTCGCTCAGCGTGTCCAGGCCCACGCTGCGCAGCTTCATCGCCGACCCCGCGGACCTGCGCCGTTCGGCCGCTGCGCTGTTCGAGGCCGTGCAGGCCGGCGCCGTCCGGCTGGAGGTGAAGCAGCGCTATGCGCTGGCCGACGTCCAGCGCGCCCATCGGGAGCTCGAAGGCCGCGCAACCACCGGGGCCCCGGTGCTCATTCCCTGATCCACTCACTCACGCGTCATGAAACTCTTCCATGGATGGTTGTCGAGCGCCTCGCGCCGGGTGCGGCTCTGCCTCGCAGAAAAAGCGCTGCCCTATGAAGGCATTCCGATCGACATGAGCAAGCAGGAGCACCACGCCCCCGAGTTCCTGGCGATGAATCCCAACGGCGTGGTGCCGGCGCTGCTGATCGGCCCGGGGCGGTCGCTCTACGAGAGCTCGACCATCTGCGAGTACCTCGACGAGCTTCATCCGCTGCCGCCGCTGCGCCCCTCGGACCCTTACGAGCGCGCCGTGATGCGCAACTTCGTGCGCTGGACCGACGAGAAGTCGCTGCCCAATCTGCTGATCCTGAACTGGAGCATCGCGCTGCAGCCCGGCGCCAGCCAGTGGAGCGATGCCCAGCTGAAGGAGAAGCTGGCGCGGATCCCCACGGCGGAGCGCCGCGAGGCCTGGAGCCGGATCGCGCGCCAGCCCTATACCGAGGAAGAGAAGGCGACGGCACTCGACAGGCTGCTGCAACTGGTCGACAAGATGGAGCAGATGCTGGCCGCGTCGACCTGGCTGGTCGGGGACCGCTACTCGCTCGCCGACATCGCGGCGGTTCCCTTCATCGCGCGCATCGACGAGCTCGCGCCGCGGGCGCTGAGCGCCGACCTGCATCCGCGCGTGCAGGCCTGGTGGGCCGCGGTGCGGCAGCGCCCGGCCTTCGCCGAGGCGCGCTTCGACCGCTTCGACGATGCGCTGCGGGCGCGGCAGCGCGAGAGCGCGGCTGGCGCGTAGGGCAGGATCATGCATATTCAGTTGATCTGCTTGTGTATTCGGACGGCCGTGCTGTGTGTTCGCCGCGATTAAGATAGTGCCAGGAGTCCCCACATGGCCAGTTCACCCCGCATCAACCTGAGCGACAAGATCCGCGAAGCCCTCGAGGCCGAGATCGTCTCGGGCAAGCTCGACGCCGGTTCGCGCATCGACGAGCAGGAACTGATGGACCGCTTCGCGGTCTCGCGCACGCCGGCGCGCGAGGCGATCCTGCAGCTGATGTCGGCGGGCCTGGTCACCACCGTGCCGCGCCAGGGCGCGGTGGTCGCGACGCTGTCGCTGCCCGAATACATCGCGATGCTCGAGATCCTCATGGAACTCGAGGGCCTGGCGGCGCGGCTGGCCGCGCGCCGCATGCCGGCGGCGCAGCGCAAGCAGTTGCAGGAGGCCCATGGTGCCTGCCAGCGGGCCGCGGCCAAGGACGATCCCGAGGCCTACGGTCAGGCCAATCGGCTCTTCCACGAGATCATCTACGACGGCAGTCTCAACGAGGTGCTGGCGCGACAGCTGCGGTCGATGCGCCTGCGCATGCGGCACCCGCAGCGGGCACTGTTCGACCGGCCCAACCGTATCCGCAACTCGCTCGCCGAGCACCAGACCATCCTGGAGGCGATCGTGGCCGGCGATGAAGATGCGGCCGATCGAGCGATGACCGGGCATATCTCGAGCGGCGGCAATGTCTATGCCGACGCCATCGCGAGCATGCCGGTCGGCAGGGCGCTGGCCGCACCCAAGAAGCCTGAAGCGCAAGCTGCTTCGCCGGCCGGCAGCCGGCGTGCGACCGAGAAGACATAGCTGCTGCGGGACGTTGCAGACCAGAGGCGATGCGCAATCGGAAGCTGACCTTCCTCAAAGTTGCTGAACGGCCAGTTGCTGCCGCTTGCGACCGGCGGTTTCTTGGCACCTCACCTGGCCTTGCTTGCGCCGTCGGACTTCACCCACCCTGCTCCCACGGCGGCACAGGCCCGAAGCGCGCGATGAGGAAGTCAATCAGCACCCGCACCCGCGACGGCTGCGTGCGATTGGGCAGGTAGACCAGATAGATGGCGCCCTCGGGCACCGGTTGGAACTGGCGCAGCAACGGCACGAGAGTCCCTTGCCGCACGTCCGCGCTCACCATGTGGAGCGGCAGCAGGCCCACACCGAGGCCGCAAAGGGTGGCCGCGCGGACGGCCTCCAAGTCATCGGTCTCGAATGAAGCCGGAACCTTCAGCGCGTATTTCCGCCCGCTGCGCCGGAACGTCCAGACCCCTTTGGGCGCGAGCATTGGAAAGAACACGCAGTCGTGCTTCTCCACGTCCTCGATCCGGCGCGGCGTGCCGCGCTGCGCGAGATATGTCGGCGAGGCGAGCAAGACGAGTCGGCTGACCGCGAGCTTTCGTGCGACCAGGTTCGGCGCCGGGGGCGACGAACGGATGCCGAGGTCGAAGCCCTCGGCGCCCAAGTCCACCGTGCGATTGCTGCAGGAGAGCCTGACCTGGATCTTTGGATACTGCTGCTGGAATTCGACAATTGCGGGCAACACGTGCCGCACCGCGAACGCCGGGATCGCGGTCATCTTCACGACCCCGGCAGGCTCGGACTGAGCCTGCGTCACGCGTCGCTCGGCAAGTTCCGCTTCCTGCAGGATGTTCGCGCAGTGCTCGTAGAAGATGCTGCCGGCTTCGGTCAGGCTGAGCTTGCGCGTCGAGCGGTTCAGCAGTTTCACCGCCAGCGAGCGCTCCAGCGCGCTGACCTCCCGGCTCGCCAGCGATTTTGAGATGCCGAGCTTGTCAGCGGCGGCGGAAAAGCTCTTCGCGCCCACCACCTCCGCGAACACGTTCATGCCGGTCAGCCTGCTTTTCATTGGATGTGCCCTGGCAACAATGGGTTGAACTGGACGCTATTTATCAGATTGCTGCAATGGACTAAATTTCCACCCGCCGGCCCGATAGCCGGTCCGGCAACGAACCAAGGAGAGAGTCATGAGCGGCGAATTGATTACGGTGGGCCAACTCGAGATCCGCTATCTCGTCGATGGTGCGGAAAAGGGCGGGCTGGGGGTGTTCGAGTTGACGGTGCCTGCGGGGGCCATCGTTCCCCCGCCACACAGCCACACCGACAACGAGGAGTTCGTCTACGTCCTGGAAGGCACGCTGGGCTACTCCGTCGACGGGGTATCGCGCCACCTCGAGCCGGGTGACTGGATGACGACGCCGCGGGGCTCGACGCATCACTTCATCAACCAGGCCGATGCTGCGGTGCGCGCACTGGTCATCATGACACCGGACGTCGGGCCGCAGTATTTCCACGATGTCGGCGCCGTCGTCAACGCGGGCGGGCCTCCTGATCGAGCCAGGTTGGCTCAGGTGATGGCGCAATATGGACTGATTCTGGCGCGGCCGCCAGCACCGGCAAACGCTGCGCACGCTACTGCAGGTCTCTCCCCGCTGGTAACGGTGCCGCCGCGGTCCATGTGAAGACCCCAACGCACCTCCCATCTGCATGATGGGCACGCCCGCGACACGCTGCACGCAGTTGGCGTCGCATCGCTCCGCGGGCGTGTCCGACCAACCCAGGAGCAGAATCATGGATTCCGAGGAACTGGCCCAGCGGTACTTCTCAGCTTGGAAACTGCGCGATGCGGGAGCCGTGCTCGAAACGTTTGCCCCGGGTGGTACGTACTGTGACCCCATCACCGCAGGACCGATTGCGGGCGAGGCGTTCCGGTCGTACATGGAGCAGCTGTGGTCGGCGTTTCCCGACTTGAGTTTCGAACCGGGGCGCATGGACTCGGCATCTGACGGCGTCGTGTGCGCCGCGTGGACCATGCTGGGGACCAACACCGGGTCGCTGCTGGGACCTCCCGCCAACCGGGAGGCCGGCATTCCTGCCTGGACTAGATGTGATTCATGCTTCCCCGGACGGGATCAGGAGCGTGGTCGGCTATTTCGACTCAGCCACCTTGCAGCGGCAAATGGAGTGGCAAATTATCGTTCAGCCAAAGGAATGGGGGCCGATAACGTTGGGCAAGGGCGCCACGGTGCGTCGCAGGCTCTTGGCCGATGCCCAGACATTGACCGTCACGGAGATTGACGCGCGTGACGACGAAAACACGGTCTTCGTCAACGAGTTATCGCGTCAGGTTCTGGCTGAACTCATTGCTGGCGATGCCATGCAGACATTCACCAGCGTAGTTGGTGGGAACCGTTTGACAACGGTCGTAACTTGGGCGTCTCCTGAGGAGATGAAGTCTGCAATGCATAGCGGTTCGCATGCGCAGGCGATGTCCAAATTCTTTGCAACGCCCGGGATCGAGGGAGCCGCTATCGATGTCTTCACGCGGCTGCAGGAAAGCAAGCAATACCGGCGCTGCCACGCTTGCCAAAAGATGGTGGCCCTGGCAGGGTCCACGGGCCGATGTGGCTGCGGGGAAGTTGTGCAGGCGATCGCCTGAAGTGTGCGACTCCGCTGTCGGTCGGGCTGGCGCCTATCGTCTGCCCGGAACTGACGCCACCCGCCCTAGCGCGTCCTGAGTGCGAGCTCGAATGTTGCCCAAGCACATGCTTGAAAATAAGAAGGCGAGCGCTTCCGCGTGGGCTACCGCGCTGCCGACTGAGCCGCCATCGACGCCTCGACCCGCTGGCGAATCGCCTCGCCCATGCCCGGCGTGTCCGGATCCCAGCCACGGGCTGGGCTTTGGCGGCCATCGCGGCGACCAGGTCGTTGACGGTGGCCTTCACCGGGTCGGGAACCCCGAGCGAGGCCGTGAAGATGCCGGTCTGGATGAAGCCCGGGCAGATCGCGTTGACGCGGATCCGGTGCCGCGCAAGGTCGGCGGCGGCGGTCTTCGACAGATGCAGAACGCCGGCCTTGGCCACCGAATAGGCGGTCGGAGCCATGCCCGTGGAAAGCGCTGCCACGCTCGCGGTGTTGACGATGGCGCCGCCGCCGCGCGCGATCATGTGCGGCACAGCGTGCCGGATCCCCATGGCGACGGAGCGCAGCAGCAGGTTCATCGTGCGGTCCCAGGCCTCGGCGTCGATCTCGTCGATGCGCGCCAGCGCGCCGCCGGCGCCGGCGTTGTTGAACAGCACGTCGATGCCGCCCGAGCGCTCGGCCGCGAAGTCCATCAGCGCGCGGATCTGGTCGACCTCGCAGACGTCGGTGTACTGGAACACGATGCGCCCCCCCGACTGGGCGGCCAGCGCCTCGCCGCCCGTGGCATCGATGTCGGCGGCGACCACCTGCGCGCCCTCGGCCGCGAAGCGCAGGGCGCTGGCCCGGCCGATGCCCGATGCGGCGCCCGTGACCACCACCGTCTTGCCTTCGAATCGCATGTCGTCGCCTCCCCTGCCTGCTCGGCGTTTGCGGCCCAGGATGATGCGCGCCCGGCGCGACGCTGCAAACCCTCGCAAACCCGCCCGCGTCGGTGCACCTGGCGTGGTGCAGAACAAGGTGTCCGTTCAAGCTCAGTGACGAGCGCGCGCTGAAGCATCAAAGCCGCCACGCGACCAACCTGATCGCCTGGGTCCTTCCAGCACCCCAAGTACTGGCCTCCCAATCGGTAGCCGGCTCCGGCACCCCCCGTCGGTGCGGCGCGAGCCGGCCCATTGGCCACGGCAGCTCCCCCGCGGATCCGATTCAGTGCGCGGCGCTTGGGCGCGCCACTAGATTGGCGGCATGGCTGCTGCCAGCTCCGTGATCTGGTCGCGAACCCACCCGACACCGGGGTCATCGTCGCGATAGCGGTGCCATTGCAGCACTTCGGTCAGCCTGGGTGTCTCGAGCGGCGGATCAAGAAGACGCAAGGGCATGGCCTGAACGAACTGCTTGGCCAGCCGGGTCTGGATCGTTGCGATCCGGCGAGTTCCGACGACGAAGCGCGGCATCAGCAGGAAGCCGTGCGCGACGACCTCGACGCGCCGCGTATTGCCATGTTGGTTCGCATACCACTGTTCGAACCAGGGATTGGTGCCTTGGTCGGCTTGATATACGACATGCCCCAACGACCGGTATTGCTCCAGCGTGATGCGTTCCTGCAGTTCGAGGTTCTGCTGGCATGCGATCACGTGATACGTGTCCTCGAACAGCACCGACTGCGGGTGCTCGGCCAGCGTGAGGTGTGCGGGTGTGATCAGGAAGTCGACGCGACCCTGGTCGAGGTCCTGCGCCATGCCGCTGTACGTAGGCCGCACATCGAAGCTCAAGTGCGGGGCCGTCTGTGCGATGCGACGGAGCACTTCGGCCAGCAGAACCTGCGTCACGTAGTCGGAGGCGATCAATCGGAAATGGCGGCGCGCCGTCGACGGCTCGAACTCGGGCTTGACGCCGAGCGTGGCGTCCACCTGAAGAATGATGTTGCGCACCGGCTCGATCAGGCTTTCGGCCCGCGGCGTCAGTTGCATGCTGCGGCCCACCGGCACAAGCAGAGGATCTTCAAAGTACTCGCGCAGCCTCGACAAGACGCCGCTCATGGCCGACTGGGTCATGTGCATGCGTTCCGCCGCGCGGGTCACGTTGCGCTCGGCCAGCAAGGCATCGAGCGCGATCAGCAGGTTGAGGTCGATGCGCTGGTAACGCATGGGATGTCTCCTTCAGTACCGCGGCCATCTTAGCGAGGCGCAGGTATTGCGCCGGGCGATGGCAGGCATCGGAAGAATCCGTTGGTGTCGGCGCCGAGGCGCACCTAAGCTGCGCGCTCTTCAACACAAGAGCGGCATGGTCAAGAACAATCCCCTGCGGGGCTGGCAGGTCGATCGAGCATCGATCCGGCACGTCGGCCACGATCTCCAACGTCCCGAATGCATCCTGGCCGAACGCGATGGAACGCTGTGGACGGCGGATGCACGCGGCGGTGCGGTGCGCATTGCTCCAGGCGGGGAGCAGCGCCTGGTGGTCCCGCGCGCTTGCGCGGAGCCTGCTGCCGCGAGCGACTTCGACAGCCGTTATGTGCAGAGCCAGGGCTCGCTGCCCAACGGCATGGCCTTCCTGCCCGATGGCGAGATCGTTGTGGCGAACTGGGGGTCCGACTCGGTGGACGTACTGGACCGCGAGGGTCGTGTCCGCCGCCTGGTCGACCGCATCGACGGCCAGCCACTGGGGAAGGCCAACTTCGTGCTGCGCGACCGCTCCGGCCGCCTCTGGCTCAGCGTCACCACGCGCATGATCCCTTGGACCGATTCCATCAATGCCCGCGCGGCCGACGGCTACATCGCCGTCATTGACGAGCAGGGCCCTCGCATCGTGGCCGAAGGCTTCGCGGGCACCAACGAGGTCCGGATGGATGCGGCGGAGGAATGGCTCTACGTGGTCGAAAGCAACGCTCGCCGAATCTCCCGGCTAAGAGTGCATCCGGATGGGTCGCTCGGCCTTCGCGAGGTGTACGGGCCGCAGAGGCTCCCCGGGTTTCCGGACGGCTTCGCCTTCGATGCCTTCGGCAACCTGTGGGTCACCCTGGTGATGGCCGACCGGCTGGTGGCCATCACGCCGGACGGCGAGTTGCTGACGCTCCTGGATGACGGCAACCCCGACGCCACGCGTGCGCTCGACGCCCACTACGAAGCCCGTACCCTGACCCCCGAGATCATGGCCGCGGCCTGCGGCACGCTCGCGCCGTGGATGGCCAGCCTGACCTTCGGCGGTCCGGACCTGAAGACCGTCTACCTGGGGAGCCTGCGCGGCACCACATTGCCCAGTTTCCGCTCGCCCGTGCCCGGGTTGGCACCCATCCACTGGAACGAAGACTTTCACGCATGAAACTCGCCACCCTCAAGAACGGCCGCAAGGATGGCCGCCTCGTCGTCGTTTCGACCGACCTTCGGCAGGCCGTCGATGCCACCCACATCGCGCCCAGCTTGCTGGATGCGATCGAACGATGGGACAGCACGGCGCCCGACCTCCTTGCGCTCTACGGATCTCTCAACGCCGGCACAGCACCGGGCACCTTCGACTTCGATCCGTCTCAGGCCGGGGCACCCCTGCCGAACGCGCCCCAGTGGTGCGACGGCTCGGCGTTCCTGAACCACGGGCGGCTGATGGAAAGGGCCTTCAACATCGCGCCCATTCCGGACAGCGACCAGATTCCCCTGATGTACCAGGGTGGCTCGGACGACCTTCTGGGCGCGAATGACGATGTGCCGTTGCCCGACGAGGCCCATGGCATCGACTTCGAGGGCGAGTTCGGCGTCATCGTGCGGGAGGTGCCCATGGGATGTCCCGCGCCGCTCGCACGCAACCGCATCCTGCTGCTGGTGCAGATCAACGACGTCAGCCTGCGCGCCTTCGGTCCGCGCGAGATGCGCACCGGCTTCGGCTTTTTCCAGGCCAAGCCTTCCTCCAGCTTCGCCCCCGTGGCGGTGACGCCGGACGAGATCGGCGGGGCCTGGAGCCACGCGCGCGTGCATCTGGACCTGAACGTGCAATACAACGGCCAGTGGTTCGGCAATCCGAATGGCCGGGAGATGAACTTCGGCTTCGATGAACTGATTGCGCACGCAGCCAGGACGCGCAAGCTCTCGCCCGGCACCATCATCGGCTCCGGCACGGTGTCCAACGCCGGTGGGGCCAGGGGTTCGGCGTGCATCGCGGAGCGACGTGCCATCGAGCTGATCGAAAGCGGCGCCAGCTCGACGCCGTTCATGCACTTCGGTGACCGCGTGCGCATGGAAGCGCGCCTCGAAGACCGACCCGTCTTCGGCGTGATCGACCAGCGCGTGGTGCAGTCGACCCCACCGCAGGCGTGAGCAGGAGCCACTCGCACCATGCCTCGCTTCGTCGACCTGTCCATCTTCCTCGAGAACGACGTCCTGTCGGACCCGCCGCCGCTCGCGCCCAGGATCACCTACCAGAAGCACGGCGACACCGTGCACGAGTTCATGCAACTCATCCCCGGCACCCGGCCGGAGGACTACCCGGATGGCGAGGCGGCGGCCGCCGAATGGGTGAGCCTGTCAACGCACAACGGAACCCATCTGGATGCTCCGTACCACTTCCATTCCACGCAGGACGCGAAGCTGGGCGGGAGCCGTCCTTCGATCACCATCGACCAGGTGCCGCTCGACTGGTGTTTCCGGCCCGGTGTGAAGCTGGACTTCCGGCATTTGCCGGACGGTCATGTCGCCACGGCCGCCGATGTGGATGCGGAGTTGGCGCGCATCGGCCATGTGCTGAAGCCGATGGAGATCGTGGTGGTGAACACCCGTGCCGGCCAACGATACGGCTGCAACGACTACGTGTCGGCCGGCTGCGGCATGGGCTACGAGGCCACCATGTACCTGCTGGAACGCGGCGTGCGCCTGACCGGCACCGATGCCTGGAGCTGGGACGCGCCGTTTTCCCACACCGCGCGCCGGATCGCCGAGACGGGCGACACCTCGCTCATCTGGGAAGGGCACAAGGCCGGCCGCGACATCGGCTATTGCCATCTTGAGAAGCTGCACAACCTCGAGTCGCTGCCAGGCGATGGTTTCACCATCTGCTGCTTTCCGCACAAGATCCGCGGCGCCTCTGCCGGCTGGACCCGCGCGGTCGCCATCTTCGAGGACTGAAGATGCGCGTGCTCGTGACCGGCGCCGGTGGCTTCATCGGCGCGACCCTCCTGCAACTGCTGCATGCCCGGCGACGGGTCGGTGACCGGCCCCTCGAACAGCTGGCGGCATGCGACACGCAGTTGGCTGCGCTACCTGCGGGCGTGGTCGGAATCGCAGGCGATCTGGCCCACGCGCAGATGCTGGGGCGCATCGCCGCCTTCGCGCCGGACGTGTGCTTCCATCTCGCGGCGGTGCCGGGCGGCGCCGCCGAGGCCGATCGGGCATTGAGCCGGCGGGTGAATCTCGATGCGAGCCTGGATCTCTTCGAAGCGCTCGCCGCAGCGGCCACCAAGCGCAGCGCCGCCAAAGGCCCGCCCATCGTCGTCTACGCCAGCACGATCGCCGTCTACGGGCATCCGCTTCCGGACCTGGTCGGCCCCACCACGCCGACGCGCCCGCCGATGACCTACGGCGCCCACAAGCTCGCGTGCGAAATCGTGCTGGCCGACTACACACGTCGTGGCCTGCTGGACGGTCGCTCGCTGCGCTTGCCCGGCATCGTGGCGCGTCCGCGCACACCCTCGGGCCTGGTCTCGGCCTTCATGAGCGAGGTGATGCATTCGCTCCGCGCGGGAGAAGGCTTCATCAGTCCGGTCGAGCCCGCCGCGACAGCCTGGTGGATGTCCGCGCGCCGCTGTGCACAGAACCTCCTGCATGCCGCGGTGATGGACCCCGGAGCCGGCGGTGTCGACGACGGGTCGCGCGCCTGGGTGCTGCCGGTACTGCGCCTGTCGATGGCCGAGGTCGTGCATACGCTGTCGACGGTCTACGGCGTGGACGGCGATCAGCTGGTGCGTTACGAGCCGCAAGCCGCGGTAGAGGCGGTTTTCGGCCGTTACCCGCTGCTGGACGATCGTGCGGCGCGCGCTCTCGGCTTGCGCGACGACGGCACGCCTGCCGCATTGGTGCAGCGTGCGCTGGAGCCTGGCTTCCAGCTCGCCGAAGAAGGCGAAGCATGGCGCTGATGCGTCCCTTCCGCATCCGTCCCCTCCGAGTCTGAACTTTTCTCCCAGCACGGCCCCGCCGTCCCATCGATATGACACTGCAACACCCCACCCGACGTTCCCTGCTGTGCACGGCCGCTGCACTGCCGCTGGCATCGCTCGCCGCCCGCGCCGGCGCGCAAGCCGCCGCCTTTCCGACACGACCCATCACCTGGGTCGTACCCTATCCGGCGGGCGGCTTCGGCGATGCGCTGTCGCGCATGCTCGCGCAGAAGATCTCGGCCAGCCTCAGGCAACCCGTGGTGGTCGACAACCGGCCAGGCGCCGGCGGCCAGATCGGCGCGAATCACGTGAAGCAGCAGCCCGCGGATGGCTACACGCTGTTCTACGGCGACCTCGGGCCGTTCTCGATGAACGCCGGTCTCTATCCCAAGCTGAGCTACGACACGCTCAAGGACTTCATGCCGCTGACCCGCTTGCTGGTCTCACCCACGCTGGTGATCGTGCCGGCCAACGGCCGGCTCAAGACCTGGCAGGACGTGCTCGAGGCGGCACGTTCCGCGCAGGGCCTCAACTACGGCTCCTACGGCATGGGCAGCCAGCCGCACATCTGGATGGAGATGCTCAAGCGCGAGATCAAGGGCAACATGACCCACGTGGCCTACAAGGGCGGTGCCCCGGCGGTGCAGGACCTGATGGCCGGCCACATCGACCTGCTGCTGGACGTGACGCCCAGCAGCATCCCGCTGGTGCGGGAGAACAAGGCGAAGGCGCTCGCGGTGGTGGGCAGCGAGCGCCGGCTGCCGCAATTGCCGCAGGTCCCGACCATCGGCGAACTGGGCCTGCCGTCGCTCGACGTCCCGGGCTGGACCGGCATCGTGGTGAAGGCCGGCACGCCCGAGCCCATCGCCAATCTGCTGCACGACGAGCTGGTCAAGGCCGTGCAGTCGTCCGACGTGGTGCAGCGCTATGGCGAGCTGGGCCTGGTGGTGGCGCCCAGTTCGAGGGCCGAGTTCGCCGAGCTGATCCGCGCCGAGACCGCCCGCTGGGGCAAGGTGATCCGCGAGGTTGGAGTCCAGCTTGATTGAGCCGACGGGCCCGGCGCTGTTTGGCTTGCACGGCCAGGTCGCCTTGGTCACCGGCGCGGGCGGCGGGCTCGGTCAGGCGATCGCCCGGGTCTTCGCAGGGCAGGGCGCCGACCTCGTGCTGTCCGACCGGGCCGGCAGCGAGTTGGAGGCCTTGGCTGCGCAATGCCGTGAGTGGGGCGTGCGGGCACGCACGGTGTTCGCCGACCTTTCCGACGCGCGCGACGCCGCGAGCCTCGGCTTGCGCGCCCTCGAAGCCTTTGGCCGCATCGACACCTTGGTCTGCAATGCCGGCATCCAGGGTCCCGCAGGGCCGCTGCTCGACGTGGGTCGAGTCGATTGGGACCGCGTCTTCCAGGTGAACCTGGCCAGTGTGAATGCGTTGTGCGCCTCCCTGGTACCGGGCATGGCTTCACGCCGGTCTGCCTGCGTCATCCTGATGAGCAGCATCGCCGCGGTGCGCGGCAACCGCGCGATCGGCCTGTACGGCCTCACCAAGGCCGCGCTGTCGCAGATGGCGCGCAACCTCGCCGTCGAATGGGGACCGCGCGGCGTGCGGACCAATGCCATCGCGCCCGGGCTGATCCGCACGCCGCTGGCGCAGGCGCTGCTGGACGACGAAGACTTCATGTCGCGGCGCCTGGCGATGACGCCTTTGCGCCGGGTGGGCGAGCCGCACGAGGTGGCCGGTATGGCCGCGATGCTGGCATCGCCGGCCGGCGGCTTCATCAACGGTCAGACCCTCGTGGTCGACGGCGGCACGCTGGTGTCGGACGGAGGCTGAAGCAGGCACCAGGTATGGCGCCAGCCCATACCTCGCATCGGGAAGAACCATTCGTCACGCGTCGCCCGTCTGACTAGCATCGGCGGCGCGGCCCGTCGAGACAGGAGACACATGTTCAAGTACTTTCCCACCAACTACGTCTGGAATCTTTCGGTCGACCTCGCCATCGAGATGGGCGCACGGATCGGCGAGATCGAGACCATGTGCAACCCGTTGCAAGAGGCTGCGCGCCAGCCCGATGCAGCCGCCTCGGCCGCCTTCCGCGCGAGCTGGGAGCGCATGGCCGACCAGCTCGGCGAACTCGCGGCCGAGGACGAGGCACGCGGCCGGCTGAATTCAGCGGGCGACAAGCTCGGGCGCGCCGCGACCTACCTGATCACTGCCGAACGCCTGCAGGCCCACGGCGCTCCCGGCCGCCAGGCGCTTTACCAGCGTTTCCTCGACACCTTCGAGCGCGGCGTGCGGCTGGCAGGCGAGAACTGTGAGCGCGTCGAGATTCCCTATGGTGGCACGCATCTGGCAGGCCTGTACGTTCGCGCCGAAGGCCTCGCGCACGGCGCTCGCGCACCGATCCTCGTGCAACTGAACGGCCTGGATTCGACCAAGGAAATGAAGTACCGGGTCGGCTTGCCGCGGTGGCTCGCCCAGCGCGGCGTGGCGTCGCTGGTGCTCGACCAGCCCGGCACCGGCGAGGCGCTTCGGCTGCACGGGCTCACGGCGCGATACGACAGCGAGCATTGGGCAAGCCGCGTGGTCGACTGGCTGGAAACGCGCGCGGACATCGATCCCGCGCGCATCGGATGTGAGGGCGTCTCGCTGGGCGGCTATTACTGCCCGCGGGCCGTGGCCATGGAGCCGCGCTTTGCCTGCGGTGTGGTCTGGGGTGCAAACCACGATTGGCGCGACGTCCAGAAGCGCAGGCTCGAGAAAGAAGGCAGCTTCCCCGTGCCGCACTACTGGTCGCATGTGTGCTGGGTGTGGGGCGCCAGGGACGTCGACGACTTCATGCGCATCGCAGAGGACGTGCATCTGGATGGCGTCGTCGACCGGATCCGCGTGCCCTTCCTCGTGACGCACGGCGAGAAGGACTCGCAGATTCCGCTGAAGTGGGCCCAGCGCACCTTCGACCAACTGGTGAACAGCCCGAAGCGGGAACTGAAGGTCTTCACTGACCGCGAGGGCGGTTCCCAGCATTCCAGTTTCGACAATTCGGCCAACGCCGGCGCCTACATCGCCGATTGGGTGGCCGAAACCCTGGGTGGGCGCACAGCGCTGCCCGATTCGCAGCCCACTCCGGAGACACGCGCATGAGCCACCGCAGATCCTTCCTCGCCACTGCCCTGCTGGCGGGCGTCGCGCCTCTTTCCGTGGGCCGCGCGTGGGCCGATGGCCTCTTTCCCCAACGTCCCGTCAAGCTGGTCGTGCCCAACCCCCCGGGCGGCCCGTCCGACATCGTTGCGCGCTTCCTGGCCGAGTCGATGCGCGCGGAACTGGGGCAGCCCCTGGTGATCGACAACCGGCCGGGCGCCGCCGGATTGATCGGAAGCGCGGCGGTGGCCAACGCGCCAGCGGATGGCTATACCGTTCTGGTGACCTCGCGTTCCAACCACATCGTCGCGCCCTTGGTGCAGCAGGGCGCGCAAGTCGATCCGCCACGAGACCTTGCGCCCGTCGGACTGGCGCTGCGGGCAGTCGGCATCCTCGCGACGCCGGGCAAATCGCCCTGGCGCAGCCTGCGCGATTTCATCGGGCAGGCCAAGGCACAGCCCGGCAAGTTGTTCTATGGCAGTGCCGGCATCGGGGCCACCAACCATATCGCCATCGAGCAATTCAAGGCGCTGGCCGGCATCGAACTGGTCCATGTGCCCTACAAGGGCTCCGGACCGCTCACCACCGGCCTGATGGCGGGTGAGGTGCAGCTGGCGCTGCTGGACTTCTCTTCGGCACAGCCCGGACTCAAGGGCGGAACCATCGTGCCGCTGGCACAGACGGCCGCGCGGCGGCTGGCTTCGATGAGCGACGTGCCGACGCTGGCCGAATCAGGCTTTCCCCGGTACGACCCCTCGTTCTGGATCGGCCTCGCGGTGCCGCGTGGCACGTCGCCGGACGTGATCGCGCGGCTGAACAGGGCGCTCGACAGCGCCTTGGCCGACACGCAGATGAAGGCTCGTGCCCAGGTCAACGGGTGGGAACTGGTGGGCGGTGCGCCGCAGGTGCTCGAAGCGACCATTCGACAGGACATGGCGGACTTCCCGGCGCTCGTGCGGCGCCTGGATCTGAAGGCCTGACGCTCGCCTGCACAACCGGCGACGGACCAATCAACTATGGAGACGGATCAATGACATCGAATCACTTTTCACGGCGGCTACTGCTGGGTATGGCCGGCGCGCTGCTGGCGGCGGCAACTCTTCCCGCGAGCGCGCAGTCTGCGTACCCATCCCGGCCGGTCAAGCTGATCGTCCCGTTCCCGGCGGGCACCTCGCCGGACGTGATCGCGCGACTTTGGGGCGACGAGTTCTCCAAGGCAACCGGCCAGGCGGTCGTGGTGGAGAACCGGCCCGGCGCCAGCACCATCATCGCAGCGCAGGCCGCGGCGAATGCCGCACCGGACGGCTACACCCTGCTCTGGACGGTGAACAACACCTTCTCGATCAACCCCTATGTCTACAAGAAGCTCCCGTACAAGGCGGAGGACTTCGTTCCGGTGACTCGCATCCTCTCGGTGCCTTATGTGTTGGTCACGTCGAACGACTCGAAGATCCGTACCTTGCAGGACCTGATCCGTGATGCCAAGGCCAAGCCCGACACGATGACCTATGCGAGCGCGGGCATTGGCCAGGGCACGCATGTGGCCATGGCCAGGCTGCTCGGCCAGGCCGGCGTCTCGATGACGCATGTGCCCTACAAGGACTATTTTCTGCCGGACGTGATCGCGCAGCGTGTCGACGTTGCCTTCGACGCCAGCACGGGTGCGATTCCGCAGGTGAAGGCTGGAAAGGTGCGGGCATTGGGCGTGTCGAGCGCGAAGCGCATCGATGGGCTGCCGGATGTGCCGGCGATCGCCGAGGTGCTGCCTGGTTTCGTCGGCGATTCCTGGCATGGCATCTTCGCTCCCAAGGGGACGCCCGAGCCGGTGCTGGCGAGCCTCCTTGCGCAGTCGCAGAAGGTCGTTGCCATGCCGGCCTTCCGGGCCAAGCTCGAAGGCTATGGCCT
Source organism: Variovorax saccharolyticus (assembly GCF_030316765.1). GTDB lineage: Bacteria > Pseudomonadota > Gammaproteobacteria > Burkholderiales > Burkholderiaceae_C > Variovorax > Variovorax saccharolyticus. Next base: position 63,395 of record NZ_JASZYT010000010.1, on the reverse strand, counting down.
GACGCCGGTCGGCGAATCACCGGAAGCCTTCCGGCATTTTCTGGGCGAAGATGCGCGCGCCTGGGCCAAGGTGGTGAAGGACAACAAGATCACCGCCGAGTGATTCGGCACTGACGTCTTTTATTCGAAAGGAGACCGCGAATGAGCTTTCCTCCCATCCACCGCGTGGTGACAGGGCACGACCATGAGGGCCGTGCCGTCGTGGCGAGCGATGGACCTCTTGCCACGGTGGTCGAGCTCCAGGGCATCGCGGGGGTGGTGTTCCACGAAGTGTGGTCTACCGCGGGCACGCCCGCCGTCATCGACAACGGCCCGGACCCAACGCCCGGAGCGCTGATGCTGCCCCCGCCGCGCAATGGCACACGCATCCGCTTCGTGGACATTCCGCCGGACACGCCCGAACTGCTCGCGCGCAGCGCGGCGGACATGCAGGCCGGTTTCAAGGAGATCGGCGATGCCGCCGCTTCGACCGCGGGCGACGCAGCTCCGCACCCGCTGATGCACCGCACCGAAACCGTGGACTACGGCATCGTGATCGAAGGCGAACTCACGCTGGTGCTCGACAAGGGCGAGGTGGCTCTGAAGGCCGGCAGCGTCGTCGTGCAGCGCGGAACGAACCACGCCTGGGCCAATCGCTCTGACAAGCCATGCCGGATGCTCTTCGTCTTGGTGGATGGGGAGTACGAAGAAGGCATTGCAACCAGGCTTCGCGGACGAAGCTAGGAATGCTGCGCGGAAAGCGAGCTTCAGACTGGTTGCGGCCGGTCGCTTGCGAACCGTGGATGTCGCAGATGGGCTGCATCCTGTCACACCGGAAATGACGGGACCGGGCCCGCGGCCGAAGTTCGTCGTGCTCCAAAGCGGATGCCCACCGGCTGCCCACCCGGAAGGCCGGAGAACGCGCCCGCTGCCCTCGACCCCGTCTCGCGTCGCTCAACTGCTTCGAGGACGAAAGTGCGCTTCGATTTCTTGGGCGGCCGCCAACAACGCCGGCCTGATGGCGTGCATGAACAACTCTGCCGGCATTGACTGAGCGGGTCCGGCCGCGCTCAGGATCATGAGTGGCATGCCCTTGCCGACTCGCAGGGGCGTGGCGATGCCGTGAACCTCGGGGCGCCAATCACCGAAGGAACTGCAGCATCCGAATTCCGCAAGTTCCTCCATGGCTTTGTGAATCCCGTCCTCGATGCTTGGCCAGCTTGCGGGGTCCAGCGCACGCATCCTGTCCTCAAGGCTTTTTCGGGCTCCAGGCTTGACTGCGGCCAGGTAGGCTCGCCCCATCGACGACGTCGCGAGCGGCATCCGGGAACCCAGATTCAAGCGAAGGGTGACGACAGAGTCGCTGCGGCAGGTTTCCACATAGAGCATCGACATCCCTTCCCGGATGCCCAGCGCAATGAGACATTGCGTGCTGTCCGCCAGCTTCTGCATGACAGGGCGGCTTACCTCCTTCGCATCCAGCCTGGACAGCGTCGTACCGCCCAGCGATAGCGTCGCCATGCCGAGGCGGTAGCGACTCGCGTCGTCGTCGTGGTGGAGAAATCCGAGCTTGGTGAGCGTGTACGTCAGGCGGGACACGGTCGACTTCGGCATGGAGCATCGCTCGGCAATCTCCTGGTTTCCGAGGCGTTCCTCGCCCGATTTGAAGGCCTGCAGCACCTGCAGCCCCCTTGCCAATGCCGTCACGAAGTGCCGGTCTTCCTTGGGTGACCGACTGGGCGGCGCGGGGGAAGGGGCATCTGGCCTTGTCTTCGCGGGACTTCTTGGCATTTGCGCAATCTGTTCGGTGACCGTGGGCGCATCCACGCTAGGCAACTGCCTCGCCACGGCCAACGAAGCGAGACAGTCGAGTGGAGATGATGTCCTCGGCCTCCCGCATTATCCTGGAGACCAGCTCGCCGACCGATGGAATGTCGTCAATCAGGCCGGCAACCATACCGCAGCTCCAGGCGCCGGCGTTCATGTCGCCTTCGACCATCACCCTGGGGTAGACGCCACCGACGAAATCCTTGATGTCCGCGATGCTGACTTCGGCCCCCTTCTCGCGCTCGACCGCCAGCAATGCATCGACCCCAGTGTTCTTCAGAACGCGTTCGGTATTGCGAAGCTGCCGCATCACCAGGCGAGTGTCCAGCTCCGAGGCATCGACAATGGCTTGCTTGACGTTGGGATGAACTGGCGCTTCTTTCGTAGCGACAAAGCGGGTGCCCATGTTCATGCCTTCTGCTCCCAATGCGAGGGCCGCAACCAGGCTGCGCGCGTCGGCCATGCCGCCGGACGCGACGAAGGGGATGGTCAGCTCGTCGGCTGCCCGCGGCAGGAGAATCATGTTCGGCACATCGTCCTCGCCCGGGTGCCCACCGCATTCAAAGCCATCAACGCTTGCCGCGTCGCATCCAATCTGCTCGGCTTTCAGCGCGTGGCGAACGGAAGTGCATTTGTGAATGACCCTGATCCCGGCCGCCTTCAATGCGGGCATGTACTGCCCAGGGCTACGCCCGGCTGTTTCCACGATTCTTACGCCACCCTCGGCAATCGCGGCAATGTACTCTGCATAGGGCGGGGAGGCGAAGGTCGGCAGGAAGGTGAGGTTGACGCCAAAGGGCTTGTCCGTCATCTGCCGGCACTTAGCGATTTCCTTTGCCAGCAGGTCGGGAGTCTTCTGCGTGAGGCCGGTGATGATGCCGAGACCGCCCGCATTGGAAACAGCGGACGCCAGCTCGGCGAGACCAACGAAATGCATTCCACCTTGGATGATGGGATGCTCGATGCCGAATAGTTCTGTGATTCTGGTCTTCATGGGTAACTTGGTTCGCGAGGGTGGGTTGGTCGTCCAGGTCGGCCTCTCAGCCTGCTTTTTGCTTCAAGATTTCCTCCTCGACTTCTCTCAGCCTGTCCTTGCCGAAGAAGAGCTCGTCGCCGACGAAGAACGTAGGTGAGCCAAAAGCGCCTCGCGCGAATGCGTCATGCGTGTTGGAACTCAAGCGCTCTTTGACGCCGGCGTCCTGAGTGGCCTTCAGGATGGCTTCTGCATCAAGACCCGCCGCAGACAAGGCGCCCCTTGCGATGTCGAGGTCTGCCATGTTCAGGCTCTGCTCCCACATGCACGAGAAAACCGCTTCCACATAGGCATCGAAGCAGCCGAGCACCTGTGCCGCCACGGCGCCCCTCATGATGAGTAGCGTGTTGACCGGGAAGAACTCGTTCCTTCGGAAACTCGAGAGCTTGTGCTTCGCCAGGAAGCGCTGAACTTCCAACGCATCGTAGGCACGCTTGTTCGGGATGTCTGCGAATGCCTCAGCCGGCGACCGGTTGTTCGTCAGCTTGAACAAGCCACCGAGCAAGATCGGCACATACTCGATTCGGATGCCGGTGCGCCATTCGATATCACGCAGCACGCGGTGGCACATGTACGCGTTCGGGCTTCCGAAGTCGAACAAGAATTGTGCAGCTACTTTACGCATGGGTCTGGCTCGAAGAGACTGTGCTCGGACGGGGCATGAGAAAGGTCTTGAAGGCCTCCTTCGCGTGAGGAGTTTCAAGAAGACGTGCGAACTCCTCGTTCTCCCGATCCATGCGTCGCAGGTAAGTTTCGGAATCGCCGCGCATCAGCGACTTGATGGCTCGCAACGAGGGGGCGGAGGCCGCGCACAGGCGACGGCCAACTGCGACCGCGTGCTGAAGAACCTCCTCCGGCGGCAAGACCGCATTGACCAAACCAAGGGACTGAGCCGCGGCAGCGTCGACGGCATCCCCTAGCAAGAGCAATTCCGCGGCCCGCTGATAGCCGAGCGTCACCGGCAACACCAGGGAGGAAGCGAACTCGGGGCACAGGCCGAGCTTTGAAAAAGGAAACGCGAGCTTGGCCGTGGTGCCCGCGAAAACCAGGTCGCAGTGCAACAGCATCGTTGCGCCGATGCCGACTGCAGGACCGTTCACCGCGGCGAGCAGGGGCTTCCCCAACCCGATCACCGACTTCATGAACCTGACAGATGGCCGTTCGCCCTCGATTGAACGCGGATTGGCAAAGTCGCCAATGTCGTTGCCCGCACAGAAGGCGGACTCGGTTCCGTGAACGACAACTGCTCGAATGGAGTCGTCGCGTTCTGCTGCTGCCAACGCCTCTGCCAGTTCGACGTACATCGCGGACGTCAACGCATTCTTCCGCGCCGGTCGATTGATGCCGACCAGCAAGAGCCCTTCGTCGGCAACTCGAGTGACTTCTTCCATCACCAGGCCTCCATCCAAGGACGAATCTCGGTCTCATGGGTCCACGCGTTGCGCGGCTGCATGTGGATCTGCCAATAGGCTTCAGCGATGCTTTCGGGCAGCACGATGCCGCCTTCGTCCTTGAGCGCGTAGCGTGTGGGGAAGTTCGTCCGGATGAACTCGGTGTCGATAGCCCCGTCAATGATGGGATGGGCCACGTGGATGCCCTTCGGCCAGAGCTCTCGCGCCATGGATTGCGCCAGTGCGCGGAGTGCATGCTTCGCCCCAGCGAACGCCGCGAAACCTTCGCGGCCCCGCAGGCTTGCCGTGGCACCCGTATAGATGATGGTGCCTCGCCCCCGCGGCAGCATCCTCGTGGCCACTTCTTTGCCCATCAGGAAGCCGCCGAAGCAAGCCATCTCCCAAACCTTGAAGTACACGCGGGCGGTGGTCTCGGTGATGCCGAATCGCACGTTGGCGCCGATATTGAAAACGGCCGCTTCGATGGGAGCAATGTCGCGCTCGATGGTCTCGACGAGCGACACCATCTCGTCTTCCTTGCGTGCGTCGCTGCCGAAAGCATGGGCCTCGCCGCCAGACGCCTTGATCTCATCCACCAGAGGAACCAGCTTGTCAGCGCTGCGTCGGGTGACGCAGGCAATGTAGCCCTCGCGAGCGAAGCGCTTGGCAATCGCGCCGCCTGTCGCGTCACCGGCGCCAATCACAAGCACCGCCTTTCTCTCACTCATGTCATCTCCTAGTTGTCGGGATTAGTGCAACGGCCTGGAAAGCCATAGCGAAGAACTGCTTTTGCTTGAGGGGCTCGGGAAGCAGCTGCGATGAGTTGAATTCTGAGGCTCAACCCCTTCAAAAACGGAATTCGAAGCCAAATCAAGTTCTGCACTGCAGAACTAAAAAACGGGGCCTTGGCTTTGGTCGCCGTACCGCAAGCAGCCGCATCCCTCACTGGGAAAGTGCAGGCGGACCGAATGCTGAGCCTAGTTCTGCATTGCAGAACTGAAAATGCACCACTCCTGGCTCTTGCTTCATACACTCGGCGCCGAGACAAACCGCAGAGGAAACTTGATGAAGCCAAAGCCAGAAGTTGCGCGCCGGGTACATGAACTGTTGCGTCCCTGGGTAGCCACGCAGCCGGATGCCCCCGCGCTACAAGATGCCCAAACGTCCTTGACTTACGGACAGCTTGAGCATGAAGCACAACAGATGGCTCAGCGCCTGATGGACGAACAGGTGCGTCCCGGTGACCGCGTGCTTCTGGTGGGGGAGAACTGCGTCGCACTCTGCGTCCTGTTGCTCGCCCTGAGCAAGATCGACGCCTGGACCATCGTTGTCAATGCACGACTCACGTCCAGAGAAGTTGGTCAGTTCCTCAGCCACTCCGGGGCGCGCCGGGCGCTCTATCTCTGCCATGTATCTCCGGACGCGCAGGCTCATGCGAGCGAAGCCGGCGCTGTTCCATTTCCATCAACGCTTGGCGCAATCGCCATCGGCCCATTGGCTGAGGACGTGGAGGCGGAGCCCTGCCACGAGGACCCCGCTCAGCAGGTTGCCGCCATGGTCTACACCTCGGGAACGACTGGCGCTCCAAAGGGGGTCATGCTGACCCACCGCAATATGATTTTTGTAGCCACATCGGCCCGTGACATGAGAAGCATCCGCCCCGGGGACGTCATGTATGGCGTTCTGCCGATGGCTCATGTTGTGGGACTGTCCACGCAGTTCCTGGGGGCAATGTCGGCAGGCGCCACCTTGCTCCTCGAGCCACGCTTTACCGCAGAAGGTGCGCTCAAAGCGATTACCGAAAGTGGGGTGACCATTTTTACCGGCGTTCCGGCGCTGTATGCGCGCATGCTCGAATGGGCACGGAGAAAAGGCGAGCCAATCAGGGCACCAAGGCTTCGGCTGATCACGGTGGCGGGGTCGCCTCTGACTCCCAGTCTCAAAGCCGAGGTCGAGCGCGAGTTCGCTCTTCCCCTCCAGAACGGATATGGACTGACCGAGACCGCTCCCACCATCGCCCAAACCGGGCTTGGCGGCAACCGGACTGATTGCTCCGTTGGACCGCCGATTCCGAACGTGAACGTTCGCATCGTTGATTCTGAAGGTCGCGAGGTACGGGATGGAGAAGTGGGCGAGCTCTGGACGAGTGGGCCCGGTGTCATGAAGGGCTATTACAAGAACCCTGCTCTCACCGCCACTGTTCTCAACGACGAAGGATGGTTCAACACCGGGGACATGGCGCGCATCGGGCCCGACGGCGCGCTGTTCATCTCGGGGCGTACGAAGGAGCTCATCATTCGCTCAGGCTTTAACGTTTACCCGCTCGAGGTCGAGCAGGTACTCAATGCTTACACCGCAGTTGTCCAGTCCGCGGTGGTCGGTCGCGAAGTCGAGGATAACGAGGAGGTCGTCGCATTCATCGAGACCAAGGAGGGCGTCGAGTTCGACTTGAACGACTTGCGCTCCTATCTGCGAGAGCATCTCTCGCCTTACAAGCAACCCAGCGAAATCCGGTTGCTGAGGACCTTGCCTTCGGCTCCGAATGGGAAGGTGCTCAAGCATGTGCTTCGTGAGCTTGCGAGATCGCCTGCCGGCAGCTGACGGCCCATGGACGTGCCTCTATCTACCCGACCCACCGACCCATCCCACTCACGGAGACAAGAATTGAAGTACAGATCAAGTAGCACGGCTCTTGCAGCAATCGCCATGGCTGTCATTGGCTTCTCGAGCCCGTCCTTGGCCCAGGAAAAGCCCGAGGCGTATCCCTCGCGACCGATCCGCGTGATGATCGGATTCGCGCCGGGCGGCTCGACCGATGCGCCGATGCGTGTCTTGGCTGAAAAGGCAGGAGCGATTCTGAAGCAGCCCGTCGTCATTGAGAACAAGCCGGGCGCCGGTGGGGTGATTCCCACGCAGACACTACAGGCAGCGGTGCCAGACGGCTACACGCTCGCCATCGCCCCTGCCGGCGTGTATCGCTTGCCTTATACGCACGCAATCAAATGGGACCCGTCGAAGGACCTCACATACGTCATCGGGCTGACGGGCTATGCGTTCGGAATCGTCGTGCCCGCGGACTCTGAAATCAAGAGCCTGAACGACTTCGTTGCGTATGCAAAGGCCAACCCGGGAAAGCTGACTTACAGCACGCCGGGAATCGCGACGACAAACCACCTGACCATGGAGCAGGTGTCCAGGCACTACGGCATCAAGCTCAATCACATTCCGTACAAGGGTTCCGCCGAATCGCTCCAGGCCATCGTCGCCGGACAGGTTGATTCTGCTGCTGAGACATCGGCCTTTGTGCCCTACGTGGACGCCGGCAAGCTGAGGTTGATAGCGGTGTGGGGGAGCAAAAGGATGAGTCGTTATCCGAACGTACCGACGTTGAAGGAAAGCGGCCTCGATATCGTCCAGACCTCTCCGTGGGGTTTGGTTGGTCCGAGGGGGATGGACCCTGTCATTGCTGCCAGGCTTCATGATGCCTTCAAGCAAGCCATGGGGACCAAGGAATTCAAGGACGTTCTCGCACGCTTCGATATGGAGGCCGATTACAAGGCTCCGAAGGACTATCAAGCCTTTGCTGTCGAGTCGATGAAGCGGGAGAAGGAAATTCTCGAGGTTCTTGGTCTCTCGCAGAAGTAGCTCTCTGCAGGCCACCTGCAGGGCCCTACAAGCGCTTGCGGTCTCCTGCAGGAGGCTGGGGATAGCGCGCGAAGACCGTGTCGCGGCCCTTGCGGTCGACCAGGATCACTTCGTAGGGATCCTTGCGATCGCCGTACTCCATGCCCGGCGAGCCCACCGGCATTCCGGGCACGGCCAGTCCGACGGCTGGCGGCTTCAACGCCAGCAGGCGCTTGACGTCGGCCGCCGGAACGTGGCCCTCCAGGGCGTACCCTTCCACGACGGCCGTGTGGCAGCTGGCCAGGCGCTCCGGCATGCCGAGGCGCTTTCGGACACTGCCGGCGTCGTCCGTCTCCGTCACCCGAACGGCGAAGCCGGCAGCCTTCAGGTGGTCGACCCAGGCACCGCAGCATCCGCAGCTGGGGTTCTTGTAGACCTGCACCTGCGTGGCCGCGTGCGCAGGCAGCGACTGCACCAGCGGCAAGCTGGCGAGCATGCCGAGAAGCGTGCGTCTTTTCATGGGTCCTGCCTTCATTGGTCGAGCGTGAGAGCCACGAATTATGGCCATCGCTGTTGCGCGTGCGCGCCGAATGGCCTCGTCGCGCACGGGGATGCAGTGCTAAGCTTTTCAGCCCGTACACCGAGCCAGGAGAAATTCGATGAAACAGTTGATCGTCGTTGTCGCTCTCAGCGTGGCCAGCCTTGCATCCGTGCCTGCATTCGCCAAGGCGGACTGCAAGGCCTATCCGAAAGCCGAATGGATGCCGCAAGCGGATGCGAAGGCCAAGATCGAGGCCCAGGGCTACTCGATCTCCAAGTTCAAGGTCGACGGCAACTGCTACGAGATCTACGGCAGGAACAAGGCCGGCAAGAAGGTCGAGATCTACTATGACGCCAAGACACTCGAGCCGGTGAAGAGCGAGATCGAAAAGTAGTCCATGCCGCAACCGGGCCGTGCGGATCCGACGCGAAGCCGTACGCTCGTCTGGGATCTCGCCGTCCGTCTTCATCACTGGATGCTGGCCGCATTGGTCGTCTTCTGCTCGGTTCAGGACGACGGCGGCCGGGTGCATCGCATCGCAGGCTACGCGGCCGCCGGCCTGGTCGTCACGCGCCTGCTCTGGGCCTTGCTTGCCAGAGGCCATGGCGGACTGGCCGCACTCAAGCCGTCCGCGGCGGCGACGCTCGCCTATGTGCGCGCCCGTGCGCCGCGCTGCATCGGCCACGATCCTCTCGGGCTGTGGATGGTCTGGCTTCTCTGGTCGCTGGTGATCCTCCTCGGCGTCACCGGATGGATGAGCCGACTCGACGCCTTCTGGGGCGACGAGCGTCTGCAGGAGGTGCATGCATGGCTCGCCGATGCTTTGCTGGCCGCTGTCGCCCTGCATCTTCTCGGCGTCGGCGTGATGAGCTGGCGGTGGCGCGAGAACTTGCCGGCGACGATGGTCACCGGACGCCGGCGGGAGACGACGGGCAGCCGCTCGGAGGCGCCGTAGTCCAGCCGCCGCGCGACATCGGCGCGGGGCTCAGTTCGATTTCTTCCGCGGCCCCGCTGCCGGACCGGGCGCATGGGATTGCAGCAAGGTGCAGATCGTGCGCACCTGTTTCTGGATGATCTTCGCCACCTCGACCCGACGCGCGGGTCCCAGGCGGTTCGATATGGCGGCCACGCTGATGGCGGCGATGGGGTTGTTCGGCGGGAAGGCAACGCCCACCGCGGCGGTGCCCGGCGTCGCGGCGCTGTCCAGGAACGAATAGCCCCGGGTCCGGCTTTCGGCCACGGCTGCGCGCAGGAAGTCGGGATCGAAGGGGCCGAACTTCGCATACTGCGGGCCCGCGGCTTCGACGATCTGGTCTGCCTCGGCTTCGGGCAGCGCACTGAGTATGGCCAGCCCGCCCGCGCCCACGCCCATCGGCCGGCGGATGCCGACATCGAGCGTCAGCGCCTTGATGGGGTAGTCGCCCAGCGCACGGCTGGTGCAGATCGACTCGGCGCCGCGCCGCTCGCTGAGGTACACCGTGTCCTGCGTCTGGTCGGCGATCACCTGCAGCGCTTCGTCGCAGACCTCGCTCAATCGATAGCGCGGCTCGGCCAGCAAGCCGAGCTCATAGAGCAGCGGACCCAGGTGGTACTTGCGCGTCAGCGCATCGCGATACACCAGCCCTTCCAGCTCCAGCCGCTGCAGCATGCGAAAGCAGGTCGACATCGGCAGCCCGCTCACGCTGACGACGTCTGCGATGCGCATGCCCCGGCGTCCGCGCGATGCGATCACGCGCAGCATGCCGACCACCCGCTCGATGCTCTGGGTGCCGCTTCTCGCGTGCTGCTCCGGGTCCGAGGGCGTCGCGGACGCTTCGTCCGGGCCGGTCGAGCGCTTGCGGGATGGTTTGATTTTAGTTTCCACCATGTGGCAGTAATCCGGGTTGTACCCGAACGAGTTTCAAGTTGTCGTCAATATATTCGCAGGCATCGAGAGTAATCAATAGCCACATCGTGGAAATTGAACAGAAATACCCATGTCCCAAACGATGACCGAAAAGATCCTGGCGCGCGCCTCCGGCAAGGAGAGCGTGAAGCCGGGCGACGAGATCACGGCGCGCCCCGACTTCGTGATCGCCTATGACTTCCCCGGCTACACCGACGTGTTCTTCAAGGAGACGAGGGAGGACTTCGGCATCGACAAGGTGTCCAGTCCGGAGCGCTTCGTCCTCTTCATCGACCACATGGTTCCGGCCACGGCGCCGAAGGAAGAAGAGCTGCACAAGGTCACCCGCGCCTGGGGCAAGGCGCAGGGCGTGCCCGTCTACGAGCGCGAAGGCATCGGCCACCAGGTGGCGGCCGAACTGGGCTATGCCACGCCCGGGGCCTTCGTCGTCCACTTCGACGGCCACGTCAGCCAGTTGGGCGCCTTCGGCAGCTTCGCGTTCGGGGCCCGCAAGGGCGTGATCGAGTCCTTCGTGACCGAGAACCTCACCCTGACCGTCCCCGCCACCGTGAAGGTGGAACTGATCGGCTCGCTTCAGCCCGGCGTGATGGCGCGCGATGTGTTCCATCACATGGTGCGCGTGATGGGGCCGGCTTCCTGCCGCTTCAAGGCGGTCGAACTCTGCGGCCCGGTCATCGACCAGATGAGCATCGAGGGCCGGCAGACCCTCTGCGGCCAGGCGATGTTCCTCGGCGCCACCACCATGCTCATCGCGCCCGACGCGAAGACCATGGCCTATGTGGCGGGCCGCTCGAAGGTGGACCTGGCACCGGTGCATCCCGATGCCGACGCCGTCTACGAGCGCGTCGTGACCATCGACGTGTCCTTGCTCGAACCCATCGTGGTGGTGCCGCCCAGCCCGGCGAACACGCGCGACCTCAAGGACTACCTCGGCGTGGAGGTCCACACGGGCTACCTGGGTTCGTGCGCGAGCGGCCGGCTGGAAGACCTGCGCGTGGCCGCCGATGTCCTGCGCGGGCGCCGCATCCAGCCCGGCTTCCAGCTGCATGTGGTGCCGACCTCCAAGGCCATCATGGCGGCAGCGGCACGCGAAGGCCTGATCGAATGCCTGGTGGAAGCCGGCGCCTTCATCAGCTCGCCCAGCTGCGACTACTGCTTCGGCCGCATCGCGACCATGAGCGATGGCCAGCGCGCCGTCTCCACCGGCACGCTGAACACACCGGGCCGCATGGGCAGCGTCGATTCGGAAATCTACATCTGCAATGCGGCGGTGGTGGCGGCGTCCGCGCTGGAGGGTCGCATCGCCGATCCACGCCCCTACCTGGCCGAAGCCGCCGCTGCCGTGGGAGCCGCGGCATGAGCCTGGTCAACCTGCGTGGCCGCGCGGCCTGGGTCTTCGAGGAGGACGACTACGACATCGACCTCATCGTCGGCGTGCGCAACATCAAGATCACCGACGTGAAGGAACTCGCCGCCCTGGCGATGGCCGATTACGTGCCCGACTTCGCCGGCAGCGTGCGCCAGGGCGACGTCCTGATCGGCGGCCACAACTTCGGCTACGGTCACCCGCACTATCCCGCCATGCGCGCGATGCGGCACCTGGGGATCTCCTGCGTGATCGCGGAGTCGTTCTCGCCGGGCTTCTTCCGCGGCGAGACCAGCATGGGCTTCCCGCTAGTCACTTGCCCCGGCATCCGCGCCGGGGTCATGCGAGGCGACGCGCTCGAAGTGAACTGGGACAGCAACGAAGTGCGCAATCAGCGCACCGGCAAGAGCTTGCCGCTGCAGCCTTTCTCCGCATCCGAGCGCGGCATGCTCGATGCGGGCGGGCTGATCCCCTACCTGAAAGCCCGCATCGCGGGATCGAAAGAAACGACATGACTTCAAATCGCCAGGCGCTGCGCCAGCGCATCACCCATGGGCCCACCTTCTGGTTCGGCGGCGCACAGGACGCCTTGTCGGCCCTGCTGGTCGACCAGTCCGACTTCGACGGCATCTTCAGCACGGGCTTCGGCATTTCCGCCTCGCTGCTCGGCCAGCCCGACATGGAGCTCTACACGTTGAGCGAGAACGTGGCGACCGTCGACCGGATGGTCAACGTGGTGCGCAAGCCCGTCTTCGCCGATGCCGACACCGGCTACGGCAACGTGCTGAACGTGGGCCGCACCGTGCGCGAATTCGAGAAGGCCGGCGTCGCCGCGCTGTCGCTGGAAGACCAGGTCAGCCCCAAGCGCTGCCCGGCCGCGGCCACGCAGTCGATCGTGGTGTCCATGGAGGCGGCGGTCACGCGCATCAAGGCCGCGGTCGATGCGCGCCAGGACCCGGACCTGCTCATCGTCGCCCGCACCGACGCGATGGATGCGGGCGAGGCCCTCGAGCGCGCGGTCCGCTATGCCGAGGCCGGCGCCGACCTGATCCAGCCCATCTCGCGCACCTTCGATCGCTACGAGCAGCTGGTGCAGTTGCGCGAGGCCTGCGGTCGCCGCCTGTCGCTGCAGCTCATGGCGGGCACCTGGATGACGACGCTGACCCGAGCGCAGATCGAAAGCGTCGCGGCCTTCGCCACCTACCCCATCGCCAGCCTCCTGAGCATCGTGCACGCGGTGCGCGGCAACCTGGAGGAGCTGGCGCGCCGCCGTTCGGGCGACTTCGACGGTCTGCCCTGCGGGCAGACGACGATGGCGGCCTTCAAGGACATCATCGGCTGGCACGCCCTCGAAGAGCGACAGGCCCGGTACGAAACCGGCGCGGGCCACTGATGGCGAATCCCTTCCTCTCTCCCCGCAAAAAAGATCAGGAGCAAACGTGCGTACATTCAAACTTCTAGGCCGGCTCGCCGTGGCCGGATCTCTGGCGCTGGGCCTCGGCGCAGCGATCGCGCAAGGCGGCGCCTTTCCGACCAAGCCGATCCGGCTCGTGGTGCCGTATCCGCCCGGCGGCGCCACCGACGTGGCGGCGCGCATCCTGGCGCCCCGGCTCCAGGAAGAACTCGGCCAGACCATCGTGGTCGAGAACCGCCCCGGCGCCGGCGGCAACATCGCGATGAACGCGGTGGCGCAAAGCAGTGCGGACGGCTACACCCTGGCGATGACGCTGACCGGCATGCTGTCGATCAACCCGGTGATCTACAAGAAGGCCGGTTTCGTGGCTTCCGACTTCGTGCCGGTCGCGCAGGTCTCGCTGGCGCCGCTGCTGCTGGTGGTGCCGGAGAACTCGCCCTACAAGAACGTGCAGGACCTGCTGGCCGCCGGCAAGAAGGCCGGCAAGGATGGCCTGCCCTACGGCTCGGCCGGCGCCGGCGGACTGTCGCACCTGGCCTCGGAATCGATCAACGCGCACGCGAACGGCAACTTCGTGCACGTGCCCTACAAGGGCGGCGCGCCGCTGGTGCAGGCGCTGATGGCCAACGAAGTGGCCTGGGGCCTGCTCGGCACGGGCGATGCGCGCGGCTTCGTCCAGTCGGGCAAGTTGCGCGCCATCGGCGTGCTGCGCAACGGCCGCTCCGAGCTGTGGCCGGGCATTCCCACGCTCACCGAGCAGGGCGTGCCTGGCGGCGTGGACTTCGACGTCTGGTTCGGCGTGGTCGCCCCGGCCAAGACGCCGGCCCCGGTGGTGAAGCTCCTGAACGAGAAGATCGCGCGGATCGTCGCGGAACCGGCGTTCCGCAAGCGGCTGAACGAACTCGGCGGCGTGGCGCCTGTTGCCGGCAACGGCACGGCGGATTTCGCCGAGGTGCTCAAGCGGGAGCTGGCCGTGCTGCCCAAGGCCGCGCAGGCCGCGGGCTTGCAGCTCGACTGACGCCGCCCCGGCCGCTCAGTGCCGGTGGCTGCTGGCGCGCGCGCGCCGGTAGTGTTCGCCGAGCACGTCGCGCCCCCAGTCGCCCTCGAAGTCGCGCCACACGCTGTGGATGTGGTTGCCGCCCGAGTTGTCCCACTCGATCAGGAAGCGCGCACCCTGGATGCGCCAGTAGTGCGGCTGGCCGCGCTCGGTGGCGCCGGCCCAGCCGAAGCGCAGGCTCTCCAGGCCGCCCGCCCGCACGCCTTCCAGCCGCTGCTGCGCCATCGACGGTTCGGCCACCGAAGCCAGCGACTCGACGATGCGCAGCAGCAAGGCCTGCTGCGCCGCGTCCATCGCGCCGAAGGCCAAGCCCACCGGCGCCAGCGGGTCGAGCAGGGCGGCGTTGCGGGTGACGATGTCGCCGAAGGGCCGCGCACTGAAGATGGCCTGCTGGCGCTGCACCGGCGTGAGCGCGGCCAGCAGCGCAAAGGCGCGGTCTTCGTCCTCGCCCAGCGCGCGCTGGCCCTTGCGCGGCCCGTTGCCGGGGATATCGCGCGGCACCTGCGCCGGGTTGGCACCCAGGAACTGGGGCAGCGTGGCCACGACCTGGCCGTCCGCCAGCGTGAAGTGCAGCGAGAGATGGTGTCCTTCGATGCGCCAGCCCCAGGGCGAGCCGGCGTCCGGCGTACCGAACAACGCGATGGCGTAGTTCTGCGGATCGCGCGAGAGGCCGAAGGTTTCGATCTCGCGCAGCGCGATCTCCAGGGCGATGATGGCCTGCACCTTGACCAGCCCCGATTCCGACAGGGCCGAGGCCAGCAACTGCTGCGCGGCCTGGCGCTGCGCACTGTCCATGGCCTTGAACGCGACGCCGGGCCGGCTGCGAGGCGTGTAGTTCCAGTCGCCGCGCGCCTCCAGCGTGAACGGCAGCAGCAGCTCCGGCCGCTGCGCCGCCGGCGTGGCTTCCAGCAGCGCCCGCGCCGCGGTCGTCATCGCCTGCGCCGCGCGGCCGGTGTCGGCCGCGGCGGCGGCCAGGGGAACGGCCGCGAGCAGGGCCCAGCCTGTCAGCCAGGCGGAGAGAGAACGCAGCAGCATGTGTCGCACCTTTCACGCGGGATGACGAGCCGGCCCGGCCGGGCGGCGATCGAGCAGGAAGCGGCCGAAGAAGGCGGCGAGCGCGTCGTGCGCGTCCAGCGCCAGCACGTTCGAGACGTACTGGTCGGGGCGCACCACGACCATCGCACCCTGCGCGCGATCGATGCCGCGCAGGTCGAAGATGTCGGGGCCGTTCCTGAGGTCGGGGCAATAGGCCTTCTCGTAGTCGATGAGGCCGAAGCAGCCCTTGCGCGGCAGCAGGATGGACGGCAGTTCCTCCACCTTGAGCTCGAGGTGCCCCTGCTGGAAGACTGCGCGCACGTCGATGACGCTGTCGATGTCGACCTCGGCCCCGGTGGGCGTGAAGCGGCGGATCGGCGAAGCGGGCGAATCCGCGAGGAAGTCCATGAGCTCGCGCAGGCGCTGGCCGCTCGCATCGGCGAACGCATAGAGGCGCCAGGCCCCATCGGCGCGCGCCGCATGGCCGAGCTGCACCGGCTTCGCATCGGCCAGGCGCACCACCGGCGCCGAGTGGAAACGCATGCCGATCGTGAATCCGCGGGCGAGCTGCTGTTGGTCCGCCTCGGCGGTCAGCACCGTCGTCGGCGCATAGTGCGTCGCGACGCCGGCCGTGTAGCGACCCGACTTCACGAAGTAGGCCTGAAGCTCCTGCGGATCGACGCCGCCGAGCTCGGGATGGTCCGGATCCTTCGGCGGCGAGGCCATGATCTTCGACCACTCCTTGTCAAAGTCGATGAGCCGCTGGGCGATCGCATGGCGCTCGACGTTGTAGGTGCGCAGCAGTTCCGGGCCCGCGCGGCCCTCGAGCACCGAGGCGAGCTTCCAGCCGAGGTTGAACGCGTCCTGCATCGAGACGTTCATGCCCTGGCCGGCCTTCGCGCTGTGCGTGTGGCAGGCGTCGCCGGCGATGAAGACGCGCGGCAGGCGGGTCGCGACCTGGTCCGCCGGGACATCGTCGAAGCGGTCGGTGACACGCTGGCCGACCTGGTACACCGCGAACCACACCACGCTTCTGACCTCGAGCGTGTAGGGGTGCAGCACGCGGCGTGCGGTCTCGAGGACCTGCTCCTGGGTGATGCCGCGGAAGGCCTCGCGCTGGTTCGGGTCGATGTCGCCGAGGTCGACATAGAGCCGCACCATGTAGCCGCCTTCGCGCGGGATGAGCAGGATGTTGCCCTCGTCCGCCGACTGGATGGCGGCCTTGAGCCGGATGTCCGGGAAGTCGGTCACGGCCAGCATGTCCACCACGCCCCAGGCATGGTTGGCGAAGTCGCCGCGCGGCACGGCGCCGATCGCCTCGCGCACCCGGCTGTGCGCGCCGTCGCAGCCCACCACGTACCTGGCGCGAACCGTGGTTTCCGAACCCTTGGCCACGTCGCGCAGCGTCACCACGACCGGGTGCTCGCCTTCGGCTTCGACCTTGAGCGTGACGAACTCCATGCCGTAGCTGGCCTCGAGCCGCGACGGCGACATGCGCATGTAGTCGAGCAGGTACTGCTGCAGCCGCGCCTGGTTGACGATCAGGTGCGGGAACTCGGACAGGCCGTCCTCGGTGTCCTGGATGCGGCCGGTGCGCTCGATGCGGCTGCGGTCCTGTTTGGAGGGACGCCAGAACACGGTCTCGTTGACCCAGTAGGCCTCGCGCATGAGCTTCTGGCCCAGGCCGAAGGCCTCGAACATCTCGACCGTGCGGCAGGCGATGCCGTCGGCCTGGCCGACCTGGAGCGCGCCGCCGCGGCGTTCGACCAGCCCCGTGCTGATGTGCGGGAAGTTCGACAGCTGTGCAGCCAGCAGCGCCCCTGCGGGCCCGCTGCCGATCACGACGACGTCGACGGCGTCGGGTAGCGCCTCCTTGGCGATGTCGGGGTCGCCGGGCGCGTAGCCATTGAGATAGAACTGCATGCTGCCTCCGTGGTCGGGTATCAGCGGTGGGGCCGGGGGCCGCGTTGAACCGGCCCGTCGGCGAAGATGAGCTGACGCATCTGGCCCGCGATGGAGGCGTCGAGCGCCAGTCGCCCGTCCGGTCCCGCCATCGGCGATTGGCCGAAAGTGACCCGCGCCACCAGATCGCGGTAGCGCGGCAGCGCCACCTGCAGCGCAGCCGCGAGCTTCTCCTTGTTGCGCGCGCTGCGGCGCAGCAGGGTGAGCGGATGCCTCTGCGCATCGGGCGAGATGACATGGCTCACCAGCGCCGGCACGAAGCGCGTCCGGGGGGCCAGCCGGGCGAACAGGGTGTAGCTGCTGGACCAGTTGCAGAGCGACGCGGCGGCCCGCTGTGCACCGAAGGTGGCGGGGTCGGGCTCGATCTCTCCCGCCGGGAAGGTCAGCAGGGCGCCGCCTTCCTGCAGATGCCGGGCGGCCGCTCGCAGGACGGCCAGGCGCCCGGCTTCTTCATCCGGCAGAAAGATCAGTTGCCGCGCGACGTTGGGCAGGGCGCGAAGGAACGGCCGATCGGCGGCGATCACCCGGAGGTCGGGACGCGAGGCCAGGCTGGTGAACAGCGCGACCGTATCGGTCATCCCGGGGTGGTTCGCCAGGATCAGCACCGGGCCTTGCGGCGGAACATGTTCCAGGCCCGAGGTGACGATGCCGGCCGTCATCCGGCTCATCAACCAGGCGCTGCCCTGCGCCAGGCCATGCTCGCCGACGCGGGTGTCGAACTCGTGCGCAGTCCGGGCGAAGCGGCGCGCCGCAGGCCGGAACAGGCGGTGCAGCGGCGTGCCCCGAAGCCGCAGCAGGCCGACCGAATCCAGCAGGTCGACGAGGTTGAGCTCGGTCAGTGTCTCGACCGATGGGGACGCGGGGGCGGACATCTGCGGCTGGGGCGTTGGGTTCCACGGGCTGGGCGAGGCATCCATTCTTTCAGATCGGCCTGAAACGTAGTGTGTGCGCTGTGCGCGACCGACACACAGGCATACGGAATGTCCTGCGGAACGAGGAACGCGCCGAACAATTCGTTCGTTCTCTCCCCAGGCTCAACCCTCCATCAAGGAAATCGTCATGCAGGTGTCCATGAAATCCAAAGTGCTTGTCGCCATTGCGGCCGTCGCGGCCTCCGTGGGCGTGCTGTCCTTCGCGGCGCCGCCGGCTGGCGGAGACATCGCAGCCAGCGCCGCGCAGAAGGCGCCCGAGTTCGCGAACATCGACCATTGGTTCAATGCCCAGCCCCTCAAGCTGGACGAATTGCGCGGCAAGGTCGTGCTGGTCGACTTCTGGACCTACACCTGCATCAACTGTCTCAACCATCTGCCCTATGTCAAGGAGTGGAACGAGAAGTACAAGGACCAGGGGCTCGTCGTCGTAGGCGTGCACACGCCGGAGTTCGCCTACGAGAAGTCCGCCAAGAACGTGCAGGACGCCATCAACCGCCTTCAGATCAGGCATGCCGTGGCGCAGGACAACCAGTACGCCACCTGGAGGTCGTTCAACAACCAATACTGGCCCGCGGTCTATCTGATCGACAAGCAGGGAAAGATCGTCTATTCGCATTTCGGCGAGGGCAGCTACGGCACCACCGAGAAGAAGATCCAGGCCTTGCTGGCCGAGCCAGCGCCGGCGTCGCCATCGACCGGAGGCTCATGAGGCTGAAGTTCGGAGAAAATCCGCAAGCTGCCGGGTCTTGGTCGAAAATGCCGACGCGCTTTGCAAACTTGCTTCAGGAGACAGATGCGGATACTGCTCGTCGAGGATGACCGGGTGCTGGCGGATGCGCTTTCGCGGGCCCTGGTGCAGTCCGCCCATGCCGTCGACGTGGTCACCACCGGCGAGGAGGCCGACCATGCACTCGCCCTCGGCAGCTACGACCTGGCGATCCTGGACATCGGCTTGCCCGGACTGAGCGGGCTCGACGTGCTGAAGCGGCTGAGGGCGCGCAAATCCACCATGCCGGTGCTGATGCTCACCGCCTTCGATACCCTGGCCGACCGCGTGCGCGGGCTCGACCTGGGTGCCGACGACTACCTGGCCAAGCCTTTCGACCTGCCGGAACTGGAGGCCAGGGTGCGGGCGCTGCTGCGCCGCGGCACGCGTTCCACGCCCTTTCTCGAGCATGGCCTGCTGCGCTTCGACACGGTCGGTCGCCGCGTCTTCCACGACAAGCGGCCGCTGGACCTGTCGCCGCGCGAGCTCGCCTTGCTGGAGCTGCTGCTGATGCGTGCCGGGCGCGTGGTCAGCAAGGAGCAGATGGTCAACCATCTCTATGGCTGGGGCGACGAGGTCGGGGACAACGCGATCGAAGTCAACGTCTACCGGCTGCGCAAGAAGCTCGAACCTTTCGGTTGCGAGATCCGCACCGTGCGCGGCATGGGCTACCTGATCGACAGCAGCGATGCGGAGGTCTGAGCCTCGGCTGCAGCGCAAGCTGCTGGCCTGGCTGCTCGGGCCGCTGGCGATCCTGCTGGTGCTCGACACCGCCGCCGCCTACTGGAACTCGCTGCGCTTCGCCAACCTCGCCTACGACCGCGCGCTGCACGAAATCGGACGCGAGATCGCGCTGCACGTGAAGCTCGATGGCGCACGCCCCCGGCTCGAACTCTCGGAGGCCGCGGCCAACATCCTGTTCGTGGACCAGGAAGACCAGATCTTCTACCGGGTGGTCGGCGAGGACGGCACCGACCTGGGCGGCGATGCGCAACTGCCCGAGGCGCACGTCGGGAAGGCCGGCAAGCCGAACTTCTACGGCGACACGGTGCGCGGGGAGCAGGTGCGGATGATGGTCGCCTGGATGCCCGTCGGGCCGGACGCCGGGCCGCCGCTGGTCCGGGTGCAGGTCGCCGAATCGCTCAACAAGCGGGAGCGCCTGGCCTGGGAGATGGTCGCGAACGTGGTGCTGCCGCAGCTGCTCCTGATCATCATGGCGACGGCGGTGGTCTGGTTCGGCGTGTCGCGCGGGCTCGAGCCGCTGCAGCGGCTGCGCCGCGCCGTCTCGGACCGCTCCCACCTGGACCTGAGTCCGATCGACATCCACGATGTGCCGGGAGAGGTGCGGCCGCTGGTGGACGAGGTCAACGAGCTGATGGCGCGCCTGGAGCGCACCTTCGATTTCCAGAATCGCTTCGTGGCCGACGCCGCCCACCAGCTGAAGACGCCGGTCAGCGGCCTGAAAGCCCAGATCGAGCTGGCGCTGAGGGAGACCGACCTGCACCGGGTGCGCCATTCGCTGGCGCAGCTCTACATCAGCGCCGACCGGCTGTCGAGGCTGGTGCGCCAGCTGCTTTCGCTGGCCCGCAACGAGCCCGGTGCGCTCGACTCCATGCAGCTGCAGCCGCTGGACCTGAATGCCCACGCCCTCGAGGTGAGCATGGAATGGGTGCCGCAGGCGATCAAGCGGAACATCGACCTGGGCTTCGAGGGCGTCGACCATCCGCTGATGATCGATGCCGACCAGGACCGCCTGCGCGAGCTGGTCAACAACCTGATCGACAACGCGATCCGCTACAGCCAGCCCGGCGGCCGGGTGACCGTGCAGGCCAGCCGGATCGACGACGCGCAATGCCGCCTCGCGATCAGCGACGATGGCCTGCGAATCCCGGTGGAGGAGCGCGCCCGCATCTTCGAACGCTTCCACCGCCTGCTCGGCACGCAGGAGGACGGCAGCGGCCTCGGCCTTGCCATCGTCAGCGAGATCGCCACGCTGCATGGCGCGCGCATCACGCTGGAGGAGGACATCGACGGCGTCGGCAACACCTTCAGCGTCTTCTTCCCTTTGCGCGCGGCCTGATCGGCGCGGCAGCGCCTTGTAAGCTTCCTGACAGCTTGCGGATAGCCGGCTGTCAGCCCCGCGGCATGAAGATGACAGGCCAGGTCTCTACGCTCGACAAGGCCGGAACCGCTGTGGTTCCGATCCATTGAACGAGGAGACACCGTGTCGTTTTTGTCGAGTGCCGAATTCTGGATCGCCCTGTCGCAGATCATCCTGATCAACATCGTCCTGAGCGGCGACAACGCGGTCGTCATCGCGATGGCTTCCCGTTCGCTGCCGCCCGCCCAGCAGAAGAAGGCCATTCTGTTCGGCAGCGTCGGCGCGATCGTGCTGCGCGTGGTGCTGACCTTCTTCGCCGTCTATCTGCTGACCCTGCCGTACCTCAAGCTGGTCGGCGCGGCGCTGCTGTTCTGGATCGGCATCGGCCTGCTTCAGAGCGAGGACGAGGAGCACGGCCTGGAAGGCCATGCCGGGCTGGCCGCCGCGATCAAGACCATCGTGCTGGCCGACCTGGTCATGAGCCTGGACAACGTGGTCGGCGTCGCCGCTGCGGCCAAGGGCAACGTGCCGCTGCTCGTCTTCGGCCTCGTGATCAGCATTCCCCTGATCATCTTCGGCAGCACCCTGATCCTGAAGCTGATGGACCGCTTCCCGATCATCATCGTGCTCGGCGCCGCCCTGCTCGGCTGGGTGGCCGGCGAAATGGCGATCACGGATCCCGCGATTGCCGGCTGGGTCGCCGATCGCCACACGCTGCACACGGCGGTGCCTGCACTGGGCGCCATGCTGGTGGTGGCGGTCGGAAAGTGGCTGAGCGGCCGCCGCGAGCAGCGCCGCGAACAACTGCAGGCGACCAAGAAGCAAGCCGCCGTCTGAGGGGGCCGCATGACGCGAATCCTGGTACCCATCGACCCGGCCCAGCCGGCTCGAACGCGCTCGGCCATCGAGCAGGTCCTGCGCATGCGACGGACCGACCGGGTGAGCATCCGCCTTCTGCGCGTGCAGCCGATGGTCTCGGGCCATGTGGCGATGCTGTTCGACAAGCGCGAACTGCTCGACCTGCAGTTGAGCGCAGGCGCCGAGGACCTGCAGTACGCGCAGAAGCTGCTCGACCTGGCGGGCGTGCCCTATGCCAGCACGGTGCTGGTGGGGCGCAGCGCCGAGACGATCGCCACGGCCGCTCGCGACTACGGCTGCGACCGCATCGTCTTCGGCCGCGACGAACCCACGCTGGCGGGATCGATCTTCGGCTCGCTGGCCCAGCAGGTGCGCCAGCACCTTCGCGGCAGCGGCGACCCCCAGGTCATCAGTTCCTGAACCGGCCGGAGGCTCAGACGCCTTCGATGATCCGCAGATCCCGCTCGGCCCCGTCGCCCAGCGCCGCCAGTGCGGCCTGGTAGTCGGGGCTGTCGTGCGTTGCGGTGGCCTGTTCGACGCTGTCGAACTCGATCAGCACGGTGCGCTGGGCCAACCCGCTTTCGTAGGTCTTGGCCGGCACGCCGCGGGCCAGGAAGCGCCCGCCGCCGGCGGTGATGGCGGGGCCGGCCAGCTTGGCGTAGGCGGCCAGCTTGTCGGCATCCTTGACGGAACGGTATGCGCTGACCCAATAGGCTTTTGCCATGGTGATCTCTCTCTTTGCTGGTGAATCGCCGCCATCATAGCCACCGGCCCGGTTCAGGGTTGGCGCCGGGAAATTCGTGCCCACAGGGCCCGCAGCCGGCGGGCGCGGTCCTCGAACAGGTACGAGCCGGCGAGCGCGAACAGGCCCGAGACGATGCCCGTGACGACGGCTTCGAGGTGCGGGATGCCGTAGTGGCCGGGATGCGAGAAGCTGTCGCCGATCATCGTCAGGATGCCCACGACCAGGGCGTTGCCATAGCGATTCGAGAACAGCCTGGCGGCCGGCGTGAAGGTCAGCAGCAGCGCGAGCACGCCGGTCAGCAGGCCGGTCTGCAGGGCGAGCGTCCAGTGCGGGATGCTCAGCAGGTTGCCCAGGCTCCCGGGCATGCAGGTCATGCAGGCGCTGGTCGGCTGCCAGAAGCGCTGGACGAACAGCACCAGGCGACGCTTCAGAGGAATCGGCATCAGGCAGCCCCCGCAATGCACCGGCCGCGATCCTCGCACGAGATGCGCCGAGGCGCCACTTAGTCGGCTTCCGCGCATGCATATGCGGATTCCTTCGTTGGGGCCCGGGGAGAGCCGCCATAGGCTCCTCGCTTTCTCCGAACAACCCAGAGGCACGAGCCGCCGGTCCATCGACCGTGCCGGCCACTCGCCCGAATCACTTCATGACAGACCTTGTTGCGCTCTACCGGACCATGGTCCGGATCAGGGCATTCGAAGACGCGGCCGAGATCGCGAGCCAGGGCGGGGTGCAGGCCTGGGGCCTGTCGACCACGGCCAAGCCGGCTCTGGTGCGCGGCCCGCTGCACCTCTCCACCGGCCAGGAGGCGATCCCCGCCGGCGTCTGCGCCCATCTCCGTGCGAGCGACCTGCTGACGTCGACCCATCGCGGCCACGGCCACACGCTCGCCAAGGGCGCCGACAGCACGCGCATGATGTGCGAGCTGTTCGGCCGCGCCACCGGCTACAACAAGGGCAAGGGCGGCTCGATGCACATCGCCGACTTCTCGGTCGGCATGCTCGGCGCCAACGGCGTGGTCGCGGCCGGCCTGCCGATCGCCGTCGGAGCGGCCCATGCGCTGCGGCTGCGCAAGGTCGACGCCATCGCGGTGGCCTTCTTTGGCGACGGCGCGATCAACCGCGGCCCTTTCCTCGAAGCGCTCAACTGGGCCGTGGTCTACGAACTGCCCGTGCTGTTCGTCTGCGAGGACAACCTGATCTCGGCCACCACGGTCTCGGCACCGATGACGGCGGGGCGCGGCGCCACGCCCCGCGCCGAGGCGCTGGACATCCCGTCCACCCGGGTCAACGGCAATGACGTCGAGGCGGTCGATGCCGCCGCCTCCGCACTCGTGGCCGAAGTGCGCGCCGGCCGGGGTCCGCGCCTGCTGCATGCGCTGACCTACAGGCACAAGGGGCATGTGTCGGTGGACCCCGGCAGCTACCGGGATCCCGAAGAGGTGCGCGCTGCGCTGGAGCGCGATCCGATCCGGCGCGCCCGCGGCCGGCTGGAGGCGCTCGGACGCCTGCGCGAGGCCGAGCAGGTGGAGCTGCAGGCGGCCGAGGAGATCGCCGCCGCGCTGGCCGCGGCGGAGGCGGCCCCGGCGCCATCGGCCAGCGATGCCTACGAGGACGTGATCAGCACCGGCGCGGGGGTGTGGGCATGAACGCGGTGGTGGACACGCTCACGCTGAGCTACGCACAGGCGGCCGCGGTCGCGCTGACCGAAGCCATGGAGGCCGATCCGAACGTGGTCGCGCTCGGCGAAGACCTGGGCCGCGGCGGCGTGTTCGGGCAGTACCGCAGCCCCGAGGGGCAGTCGCTGGCGGCCCGCTTCGGGCCCGAGCGCGTGATCGACACGCCGATCTCCGAGGCCGCCATCGTCGGCGCGTCGGTCGGCATGGCGCTGGCGGGCCTGCGGCCGGTGGTCGAACTGCGGGTGGTCGACTTCGCGCTCTGCGCCATCGACGAACTGGTCAACCAGGCGGCCAAGAACCGCTTCATGTTCGGCGGGCAAGGGCGCATTCCGCTGGTCGCGCGCATGCCGATCGGGCTCTGGGGTTCGTCGGCCGCACAGCACTCGCAATCCCTCGAAGCCTGGTTCGCCCACATCCCCGGCCTCGTGGTGGTGGCACCGTCCACGCCGGCGGACAACTACGGGCTGCTGCATGCCGCGCTTGAGTCGGGTGACCCCGTGGTCTACATGGAGCACAAGGAACTCTGGGGCAGCACGGGCCCGGTCGCGCTCGGCAGCCGTGTCGAACTCGGCAAGGCGCGCATCGCGCATCCGGGCAGCGACCTCAGCATCGTGAGCTGGTCCAGGCAGGTCCATGCCTGCGTCGAGGCGGCCAAGCAACTGGCCGACCAGGGCATCGGCGCCGAGGTGATCGACCTGCGCACGCTCTGGCCCTGGGACCGCGACGCGGTGCTGGCTTCGGCGGCGCGCACCGGCCGCGTGCTGGTGGTGCACGAGGCGGTGCAGGTCGCCGGCTTCGGCGCCGAGATCGCAGCCACCGTGGCCGAGCACAGCGGCGCCCGGGTCGGCCGGCTCGGCGCACCGCGGATCCCGGTCGGCTACGCGCCGGTCCTCGAAGACGAATCGCGCATCGGCGCCGCCAAGGTGCTGAAGGCGGCCCATGCATTGCTCCAACGCTGATCACGGAAGAAAAGAATTATGTCGAAGAAGAAATCGTTCGCCCGCGCCTTGCTGTCCCTCGGGATGCTGCTGGCCATCGCCCCGCTCGCGCTCGCGGAGACCGCCTACAAGCCGGAGTACCGGCTGTCCACCAACGTCAACAACGCCTTCCCGCTGGGCCGAGGCGCCGAGGAATGGGCGCGGCTGGTGAAGGAGCGCACGCAGGGCCGCATCAACGTCAAGTGGTATCCGGGCTCTTCGCTGGTCGGCGGCGAGACGACGCGCGAGTTCACGGCGCTGCGCCAGGGGTCGATCGACTTCAACGTGTCGTCGGTCATCAACTGGGCGCCGCACGTCAAGCAGCTCAACCTGTTCCTGCTGCCGTTCCTGGTGCCCGACGACAAGGCCTTCGACAGCCTGGTCGGCGGCCGGGTCGGCAAGGAGTTGTTCGGCATCGTCGAGCAGCAGGGCGTGGTGCCGCTCGCCTGGGGCGAGAACGGCGCCCGCGAGATCAGCAACTCGAAGCGCGAGATCCGCAAGCCCGAAGACCTGAAGGGACTCAAGTTCCGGGTCGTCGGCTCGCCGATCTTCAACGACATCTATACCGCGCTCGGCGCCAACCCGACGCAGATGACCTTCGCCGACGCGCAGCCGGCGCTGCAGAGCGGCGCGGTCGATGGCCAGGAGAACCCGATCTCGCTGTTCGTGGGCGCCAAGATGGGCGCGCTGAATCAGAAGTACCTCACGCGCTGGAACTACGTGAACGACCCGCTGGTGTTCGCGGTCTCCGCCAAGACCTGGGAAAGCTGGACGCCGGCCGACCGCGAGATCGTGCGGCAGGCGGCCATCGACGCGGCGAAGTTCGAGATCGCCGACACCCGCAAGGGCCTGTCGCAGACCGATGACGCCCTGATCAAGCAGGTGATCGCCGGCGGCACGCAGGTGACCGTGCTGACGCCGGCAGAGCAGCAGGCCTTCGCGGCGGCGACGCGGCCGGTCATCGACAAGTGGGCGGCCGCCATCGGCCCCGAGCTGGTGAAGAAGGCCGAAGCCGACGTGGCCGAAAGCCGCCGGAAATGAGCGTGCCCGGCCCGCTGGGCGAGCCATCGCCCGAAGGGGCCGAGCCGGCGTCGGCCGCGCCACGGCCGTTCCACTTCGAGGAGGCGCTCGCGGCATTGATCATGGCGCTGCTGTGCCTGATCACCTTCGGCAACGTGCTCGCGCGCTACTTCACGAACATCTCCTTTGCATTCACCGAGGAGTTCTCGGTGTTCCTGGTGGTCGTGATGACCTTCATCGGCGCCGCCACCGCCTTCACGCGCGGCCACCACCTGGCGCTCGGCTTCCTGGTCGAGCGGCTGCCGCCACGCGGCCGGTCGGCGCAGCGCGTGTTCGCGATCCTCTGCGCGCTCGCGATGTTCGGCATCCTCGCCTGGTGGGGCGGCCTGATGTGGTGGGACGACTACGGCAGCGGCCTCACGTCGCCGGGCCTGGGGCTGCCGCAGTGGTGGTACACGGCGGCCGTGCCGCTGCTGTCGCTGCTGATCGTCTGGCGCCTGCTGCAGCTGCTCTTCGCGCGCCGCCGCTGAGATGAGCTACGACGCGCTCGGCGCCATTCTGTTCCTGTTGTTCGTGCTGCTGCTCGCCGCCGGCGTGCCGCTCGCGGTGACGCTCGGCCTGGCCGGCACCGCGGTGGTGGCCTTTGCGGACCTGGGCCTCTCGAGCGTGCCGCTCAACGTCTACAACAGCATCTCCAAGTACCCGCTGCTGGCGATCCCGATGTTCGTGCTGGCCGGCATCATCTTCGAGCGCGCCGGCATCGCGGGCTCGATGGTGCGCTTCGCGGCAGCCATCGTCGGGCCGCGCCGCGGCGGGCTGGCGGCCACCGCGATCATCGTCGCCATGATCCTCGGCGGCATCTCCGGATCGGGGCCGGCCGCCTCTTCGGCGGTCGGTGCGGTGATGATCCCGCAGATGCTCAAGGCCGGCTATCCGCGCGGCTTCGCGGCCAGCGTGGTGGCCGCCGGGGGCTCGACCGACATCCTCATCCCGCCCTCGATCGCGTTCGTCATCTACAGCATGCTGGTGCCGGCCGCGAGCGTGCCCGCGCTGTTCGCGGCCGGCATGGTGCCGGGCCTGCTGGCCGGGATCGCGCTGATCTTCGGCTCGATCTGGCTGGCCCGGCGGCACGGCGTGGGCAACGAGGCCGAGGGCCTGCGCCCGCCGTTCTGGAAGAGCCTGCGCGAAGCCATCTGGGCGCTGATGGCGCCGGTCATCATCCTCGGCAGCCTGCGCACCGGCGTCGTCACGCCGACCGAAGCGGCGGTGCTGGCGGTGTTCTACGGCTTCGTGATCGGCGTCTTCGTGTATCGCACGCTCACGCCGCGCGTGATCTACGAGGTGCTGGTGGAGGCCTGCGAGATCTCGGCCGTGATCCTCACGATCCTGGCGCTGGCGTCGGTCTTCGCGGTCGCGAGCAATGCGCTGGGCACCTTCGAGCACCTCGCGCAGGCGCTGGTGTCCTCGGTGTCGTCGGAGATCGCGATGCTGCTGGCGCTCAACGCGATCATGCTGGTGGCCGGCATGTTCATCGACGGCATCTCGATCTTCTTCGTGTTCCTGCCGCTGTTCATTCCGATCATGCAGCACTTCAAGTGGGACCCGGTCTGGTTCGGCGTGCTCATGACCCTGAACATCGCGGTCGGCCAGTTCCATCCGCCGGTCGGCCTCAACCTGGTCGTGACCTGCAAGTTCGCCGGCACCTCGATGGAGTCGACCACCTACTGGGCCTTCATGCTGGTGCTCGCGATGGCGAGCGTGCTGCTGCTGTGCACCTTCTGGCCGCCGGTGGTGATGTGGCTGCCGCGCCTGCTCGGGTACTGAGCGTCGCGTGGCCATCGGGCCGATCAGATGCTTTGGTCATTCGGATATCGCGAATGGGTCGTTTGAATTGCGGCCTGATCTTTTTAAAGTGGTGCGAGTTTGTTGAACAACTGGAGTCGAGCATGCTGAATCTGCCCCGATGGTCGCGCGCCGTCGCATTCGCAACCGTGGCCCTGGTCGCCGCATCCGGAGCCTGGTCCCAGCCCGCGGCCGACGGCAGCGGGCCGCTGGTCTCCACCGACTGGCTCGAGAAGAACCTCAGGAACCCGAAGCTCAGGGTGATCGAGGTCAGCGTGAATCCGGGGCTCTACGAGCGCGGCCACGTGCCAGGTGCGGTCAACCTGTCGTGGCACAACGACCTCAACGACCGGGTGCGGCGCGACATCGTGAGCCAGGGCGATTTCGAGAAGCTGCTTTCCGCTGCCGGCGTCGACAAGGACAGCACGGTCATCCTCTATGGCGACAACAACAACTGGTTCGCCGCCTGGGGCGCCTGGGTGTTCGACCAGTACGGCGTGCAGAACGTCAAGCTGCTCGACGGCGGCCGCAAGAAGTGGGAGGCCGAGAACCGCGCGCTGGAGAGCCGCGCGCCCGAGGTCGCAGCGACCCGCTTCAAGGTGACCCAGCCCCAGCCGCAACTGCGCGCGCGCCTGTCGGATGTGCTGGCAGCCACCGAGGGCCGCAGCGACGCCAAGCTGGTCGACATCCGCTCGGCCGACGAGTTCAGCGGAAAGATCTTCGCGCCGCCGGGTGCGGCCGAGCTGGCGGTGCGCGCAGGCCATGTGCCGGGCGCCGCGAACGTGCCCTGGGGCCGTGCGGTCAACGAGGACGGCACCTTCAAGTCGGCGGCCGAGCTGAAGGCCCTCTATGCCGGCGTCGGCATCGACGGCGGCAAGCCGGTGATCACCTACTGCCGCATCGGCGAACGGTCGAGCCACACCTGGTTCGCGCTGACCAAGATCCTGGGCTACCAGAACGTGCGCAACTACGACGGTTCCTGGACCGAGTACGGCAATGCGGTCGGCGTGCCCATCAACAATCCGAGCGGCACCATCTGGGCCTCGAAATGAGACCCGGGCTGCCCATGGGAGCGATTGGACGGTGACAGTGAAGTTGTCTCCTCGTCGTCTGGTACGACGTTCGGCGGGCCTCGTGCCCGCCTTTTTTGTGCTGGCGCTGGTGGTCGCCGGCGTCCACCTGCTGGGGCAGCGCAGCGGCGGCCGGACGCTGGCATTCGCGCTCGGCCTCGGCGCCGTGCTGGGCGTGGTGCTGCAGCGCTCGCGCTTCTGCTTCTACTGCCATGCGCGCGACTACTTCGAAGGGGGCGACTCCCGTGGCCTGCTCGCCATCGTCGCGGCGATCGCCGTCGGCACCGTCGGCATGCACGTGGTCATGACGGCCTGGCTGCCGGTGCCGCTGGCGGGCCGCCTGCCGCCCGATGCGCACATCGGACCGGTCAGCTGGGCGCTGGTGGCGGCCGGGCTGGCCTTCGGCCTCGGCATGGTGATCTCGGGCTCCTGCATCAGCGCGCACTGGTACCGCCTCGGCGAAGGCTCGCCGACCGCGCCCTTCGCGCTGGCGGGCGCGGCCGCCGGTTTCCTGCTGGGCTTCGGCAGCTGGAACTGGCTCTACAGCGCGACCATCGCCACCGCCCCCGTGGTCTGGCTGCCGCACCATCTCGGCTATGCGGGCTCGGCGGCGCTGCAACTCCTCGTGCTGGGCTTCGTGAGCGCACTGCTCTGGCGCCGGCTGCCGGCTTCCGGGACCGTGCCGCAGTCCTCACCCGCGACCCGCAGCTTCGGCGCCGCGCTGCGGTCCCTGATCGAGGGACGCTGGAACTTCGCCTGGGGGGGCCTGCTGGTCGGCGCCATCGCGGTGGTCGCGGTGCTGCGCATGCGCCCGCTGGGCGTCACTGCAGCGCTGGGCAGCGGGGCGCGCGGCTTCGGCGACCACCACGCGCTGTTGCCGACGCGGCTCGAAGGGCTCGACAGTTTCGGCGGCTGCGTGACGGCGGTCGCCGAGAGCCTGTGGCAGACCCCGAACGCGCTGCTGGTCGGCGGCATCGTCATCGGCGCGCTGGCGGCCGCACTGGCCAGCGGCCAGTTCAGGCCCGGGTGGCCGAGCGGGCGGCAGGTCGCGCGCGGCCTCGGCGGTGGCGTGCTGCTGGGCTGGGGCGCCATGACCGGGCTGGGGTGCACGGTCGGAAACCTGCTGTCGGGGACCATGGCCGGCGCGCTGTCGGGCTGGGTCTTCGGCGCCAGCCTGCTGTTCGCCGTCTGGGCCGGTCTGCGATTGCGCCTGGGCAGCCCGCCCGCGCAGCGCCTGCTGCCCATCGACCGACCCGGAAATCCGAATATCCATAGCTGAAAAGCTTCTAGCCGGACCCCGCCGGGGAGCGCCCGGCGGCGGCACAGTTGCAACTCTCCCCGCCGCGCAGTCTGAAGGCCCGGCAGGGACCCCTTTTCAATCGAGTTCAAGACATGGCCAAAACACTCAAGATCGTCGCCGTTTCCGGCGGCCTCCAGCGTCCCTCCCGCACCCTCGCGCTGGTCGAGCAGCTGCTCGAGGGATTGAACGACGCGGTGCCCGCCAAGACCCGCCTGATCGAGCTCGGCGAGCTGGTCCCGAAGTTCGGCAGCGTGCTGCAGCGCGCGCAGCTGCCGCGCGAGGTGGAAGCGGTCCTGCGCGACATCGAGACGGCCGACCTGCTGCTGGTGGCGAGCCCGATCTATCGCGGTTCGTACACCGGTCTGTTCAAGCACCTGTTCGATTTCGTGCACCACGAGTCGCTGATCGACGTGCCGGTGCTGCTCGCCGCCACCGGCGGCAGTGACCGCCATGCGCTCGCGATCGATCACCAGCTGCGGCCCCTGTTCAGCTTCTTCCAGGCGCACACGTTGCCGATCGGCGTCTATGCGACCGACAAGGAGTTCGACAACTACCGCATCACCAGCGAGGCGCTGCGCGCGCGCATCGCCCTGGCGATCGAACGCGCGGTGCCCGTGCTGCGGCCGCGCGGCGAGCGCGCGCATGCCGTGCCGACGCTCGCGCTCGCCTGACGGGGGCGAGCGGATCAGGAAGCGTTCGCGCCCACGGTCCAGTAGAAGGTCGGGTCGATGCCGTTGAGCGCATGGTCGCCGACCACGCGTGCCTTGTAGATGACCGGGTTGTGCGAGGCCAGGGTGCGGGCGTTGCGCCAGTGGCGGTCGAGCCGCAGGTCCTCCTGGAGAGCGGAGGCGCCACCGACATCGAACAGCCGGGTCGCCGATTGCAGCACCGCGTCGCCGATCACGACCTGGGCCTTGGCCATCCGCAGTTCGACATCGATCAGCGTCTGCTCCGGGACCGGTTCGCCGGCCGCGCGCAGCCGGTCGATGTCGCCCAGGCCCGCCGCCACGGCCCGCACCGTGGCCGAGGCGCAGAAGGCGGCGCTGGCGAGCTGGCCGATGAGCTGCTGCACCAGCGGGTCTTCGCGCGGCGTGTTCCCGCTGCCGTGGCTGTAGACCCGCTTGCGGGCCTGCACGAAGGCGACGGCATCGCGCTCGATGGCGCGCGCGATCCCGGCCAGCGTCGCCAGATGCACCAGCTGGAAGAAGGCGGTCATCGGCGTCGGCCCGACGCGTGCGCTGGGCAGCACGTGGGCCGGGTCGACGCGCACGCCGCGAAAGCGGGTCGTGCCGGAGGCGCTCAGGCGCTGGCCGAAGCCGCGCCAGTCGTCCAGCCGCTCGACGCCCACGGCGTCGGCGGGCACCAGCACCAGCACGCGCTCGCCGGCGCCGTCGTCCGCCACGCGCTGGGCGGCGACGCCGATCCAGTCGGCGTAGAGCGTGCCGGTGCTGTAGAACTTGTCGCCCTCGAGCAGCCAGTCGCTGCCTTCGCGGCGCAGCGTGGTCTGCAGCGTGCCGAGCGCGCCATGGCCCAGTTCGGTCGTGGCGTTGCCGAAGATCGAACCGTCGACCGCGCGGCGCAACCAGGGCCCATGAAGGCCGGGATCGACTTCGGCGAAGAGCCGCTCGATGAAGCCGAAATGCGCGCGCAGCACCTGCGGCAAGTTTGAGTCGGCCTCGCCGAGCTCCACCAGCAGATCGAAGAACTGCTCGACCGAGGCGCCAAGACCGCCGGCCGCGACCGGCACCCGCAAGGCGCCGAAGCCTGCTTGCCGCAGCCAGCCGACCGCCTCGTAGGCCAGTGCGCGGTCGTTCTCGCGCTGCAGCGCGCCCTCGGCGATGCGATCGAAGATGGGGCGGAATCGCCGGGCGAGCGCGGCGGAGGATGGAGTGGCTGGAAGTGTCATCGTGTCTGGGGTGCGATCGCTGCGTTCGGGGCCTGCGCCAGCAACTGCGCCAACGCCGCCGCGGGCAGCGCTTCGGGCTCCTCGGCCGCGCTGCCGCCGAGCTCTTCGTCCACCGCGGCGCGCGTCAGGGTCGGCGCGAAGGCTTCGATGAAGGCATAGACGTAGGCGCGCAGATAGACGCCGCGGCGCACCGCGAGCTTGGTCTGGTTGATGCCGAACAGGTGTCCGGCGTCGACCGCGCGCAAGCGCGTGTCGCGCTCGGCCTCGAAGGCGACGTTGGCGACGATGCCGACGCCGATGCCGAGCTCGACATAGGTCTTGATGACGTCGGCATCCATCGCGGTGATCGCCAGGTCGGGCTTCAGCCCGGCCGCGGCAAAAGCCAGGTCGATGCGCGTGCGGCCCGTGAAGCCGCTGTCGTAGGTGACCAGCGGGTAGGCGGCCAGGCGCTCGATGGTCAGGGGACCTTCGAGCAGGGCATGGCCCGGGGGGGCGATCAACGAATGGGTCCAGCGGTAGCAGGGCAGGGCGACGAGTTGCGGATAGTCGCTCAAGGCCTCGGTCGCGATGCCGACGTCGGCCTCTCCCTCGAGCAGCATCTGTGCGATCTGCTTGGGCGAACCCTGGTGCAGATGCAGCCGCACGTTGGGGAAGCGGCGGCGAAACTCCTGCACCGCCACCGGCAATGCGTACCGGGCCTGCGAGTGGGTCGCGGCGATCGACAGGTAGCCTTCCTCCTGCGCGAGGAACTCCTGGCCGGCCTGGCGCAGGTTCCGGCTCTCGAGCAGCACGCGCTCGATGATCGGCAGCAGATGGTCGCCCGGTGCCGTCAGTCCGGTCAGCCGCTTGCCCAGCCGCGCGAACAGGGCGATGCCGAGCTCGTCCTCCAGTTCGCGAATCTGTCGACTGACGCCCGGCTGCGAAGTGTGCAGCACCTGGGCTGCCTCGGTGAGATTGAAGCCGCAGCGAACGGCCTCGCGAACGGAGCGCAATTGTTGGAAATTCATGAAGCCGGGAAAATGGAGCGCCGAGGGTCAGCGCTCGGGGGCCGATTCTGCTGGCGCGGCTTCAAGCCGCGAACTACCGATTCGTTGCTTCCAAATAAGGGAATCATCTGAGGCCTCGCTTCCATGCGGAATCTCCATATCGAAAGAACAAGTCGTTCGTTGGCGTTCGAACCATGTCTTTCGACAATCGCAGGCTTTCATCACCCAGGAAATTCCATGGCCACCCTGCGACTCGGCGACACCGCCCCCAATTTCACCCAGGACTCCAGCGAAGGCGAGATCGACTTCTACCGATGGGCCGGCGACTCGTGGGTGGTGCTGTTCTCGCATCCCGCCGATTTCACGCCCGTGTGCACCACCGAACTCGGCAAGACCGCGGCCTTGTCGGGCGAGTTCGCCAAGCGCGGCGTGAAGCCGATCGCGGTCAGCATCGATCCGGTGGACAAGCACAAGCAATGGATCGGCGACATCAACGAGACGCAGAACACCACGGTCGACTTTCCGATCCTGGCCGACCCCGACCGCAAGGTGGCCGACCTCTACGACCTGATCCACCCGAACGCCTCGACCACGGCCACCGTGCGCAGCGTCTTCGTGATCGATCCGAAGAAGGTGATCCGCACCACCATCACCTATCCGGCGAGCACCGGGCGCAACTTCGACGAGATCCTGCGCGTGATCGACTCGCTGCAGCTGACCGACAGCCACAAGGTGGCGACACCGGTGAACTGGAAGGACGGCGACGACGTCGTGATCCTCCCGAGCCTGCAGGACCCGGCCGAGCTGGCCGAGCGCTTTCCGAAGGGCTTCAAGGCGATCCGGCCCTACCTGCGCATCACGCCGCAGCCGAACCGCTAGCCGTCGGGCCCGGGAAGTAGCGGTTGGCGGGGCGCGGCAGGCCGAGGTTCTCGCGCAAGGTGGCGCCCTCGTACTCGCGCCGGAAGATCCCGCGCCGCTGCAGCTCGGGCACCACCTTGTCGGCGAAGGCGTCGAGCCCGCCCGGCAGCCACGGGAACATGATGTTGAAGCCGTCGGAGCCCTCGCTGTCCAGCCACTCCTGCATTTCGTCGGCGATGGTCTGCGCAGTGCCGACGAAGGCCAGGCCGCCGTAGCCGCCGAGGCGCTGCGCCAGCTCGCGCACCGTGAAGCCCTCGCGCTCGGCCAGCGCGATCACGCGCTGCTGGCTGCTCTTGCTCGCGTTGGTGTCGGGCACCGCGGGCAGCGGCCGGTCGGGGTCGAACTTCGATGCATCGACGCCGAGCGAGATCGACAGCGATGCGATCGCGCTCTCCCAGTGCACCAGGCTGTCGAGCCGCGCGCGGATGGCGCGCGCCTCCTCGACCGTGTCGCCGACCACCACGAAGGCCGCCGGCAGGATCTTGAGGTGATCGCGCTCGCGGCCCAGCGCCGCGAGCCGGCCCTTGACGTCGGCATAGAAGCTGCGGCCCTCGTCGAGCGTGCCGTGCGCGGCGAAGATGAGCTCGGCCGTCTCGGCCGCGAGCTGCCTCCCGGGCTCGGAGGCACCGGCCTGCACGATCACCGGCCAGCCCTGCACCGGCCGCGCGATGTGCAGCGGGCCGCGCACCGAGAAGTACGGCCCCTTGTGGGCCAGCGTGTGCAGGCGCGCCGGATCGAAGTAGCGGCCGCTCGCGGCGTCGCGGACGAAGGCGTCGTCGGCCCAGCTGTCCCAGAGCCCGGTCACCACGTCGTGGAACTCGCGCGCCCGCGCATAGCGCTCGTCGTGCGCCATGTGGTGTTCGAGGCCGAAGTTGAGCGCGGCATCGGGGTTGGAGGTGGTGACGATGTTCCAGCCGGCGCGGCCATTGCTCAGGTGATCGAGCGAGGCGAAGCGGCGCGCCACGTGGAAGGGCTCGTCGAAGGTGGTCGAGGCGGTCGCCACCAGGCCGATGCGCTCGGTGGCCTGGCTCAGCGCCGACAGCAGCGTGAAGGGCTCGAACGAGCTCACGGTGTGGCTGCGCTGGAGCGCCTCCATCGGCATGTTGAGCACCGCGAGGTGGTCGGCCATGAAGAAGGCGTCGAAGCGCGCGCGCTCCAGCGTCTGGGCGAAGCGCCTGAGGTGGGCGAAGTTGAAGTTGGCGTCGGCGAAGGCGCCCGGGTAGCGCCAGGCGCCGGTGTGGATGCTGACGGGGCGCATGAAGGCGCCGAGCTTGAGTTGGCGGTTCGAGGACATGGCTGCACTTGTACGCGATGGCCATCGATGCCGCCAAAGACGGATTTCCTCGAAGCTTATGCCTTGCCTGTCCGAGCCCGTCCCGCACGCGCGGCCCCAACGGAAAGCGCATCTGCAAACTCGCATTCGTTCGTTGGCGGGCCCGCTGCGCGTGCGCAGAATTCGCCGGCATCCACTCCTTCTTCATTGATCGGCTCACCATGTCCTTTCGCAATCCCGAAGTCCTCGCACCCCGCCTGCTGTCCGTGCTGCGCATCGTCTCGGCCTTCCTGCTGATCCAGCATGGCTCGGCCAAGCTGCTCGGCTTTCCTCGCGTGGCCTTCTTCGACAACCTCCAGATCTTCTCGCTGCTCGGCGTCGCCGGCATCCTCGAACTGGTGGGCGGCGTGCTGCTGCTGATCGGCTTGTTCACGCGGCCGACCGCGTTCGTCCTCTCGGGCCTGCTGGCCTTCGCCTACTTCCTCGGCCATGCGACCAAGGGCTTCGTGCTGGTCCCGTTCCTGAACCAGGGCGAGGCCGCGGTGCTGTTCTCGTTCGTGTTCCTGTACATCGCCGCGGCGGGTGCCGGTCCGTGGAGCGTCGACGCGCTGCGCACCAGGGGCTCGGCCACGGCGCCTTCGCCCGCGGCGGCGTAGTCGGTTGATTTGGCTATATGCAACTGACTTAACGGTCGTTCCACTTCGCGCCGGCGCTTCGGACAATCGCGATCGCTTTTTCCTGACGACTCCATGAGCTCTTCCATGCCACACGCTTCCACCAAAGACTTCAAGCCTGACTCCCCGGATGGCTCCATCTGGCAGATCCTGCGCGACATCGCGCTCAGTACGCTCGTGGTCTGCGCCATCGCGCTCATCACCGGCTTCCTGGCCGCCACCTCGGCGCATGCACAGGCGCCCAAGGGAGAACTGCGCATCGGCTACCAGAAGTCGGCGAGCCTGTTCGTGCTGCAGAAGGCGCAAGGCAGCCTGGAGAAGAAGCTGCAGCCGCTCGGCTTCGGCGTGAAGTGGGTCGAGTTTCCGGCCGGCCCGCAACTGCTCGAGGGCCTCAACGTCGGCGCCGTCGACGTCGGCTACGTGGGTGAGGCGCCGCCGATCTTCGCCCAGGCCGCGGGCGCGAAGTTCGTCTACTTCGGCCACGATCCGGCGGCGCCGAGGGCCGAGGCGATCCTGGTCACGAAGGATTCGCCGATCCGCTCGGTCGCCGACCTCAAGGGCAAGAAGGTGGCGCTCAACAAGGGCAGCAACGTGCACTACCTGCTGGTGAAGCAGCTCGAGAAGAACGGCCTCAAGTTCAGCGACATCCAGCCCGTCTACCTCGCTCCGGCCGACGGCCGCGCCGCATTCGAGAGCAAGAACGTCGATGCCTGGGTCATCTGGGATCCGTTCCAGGCCGCTGCCGAGAAGGCGACCGGCGCCCGTGTCCTGGCCGACGGCACGCCCGGCGTGGTCAACAACTACCAGTACTACCTGGGCGAGCGCGGTTTCGTCACGAAGCATCCGAAGGTGATCGAGGCGCTGTTCGAGGACTCGGTGGCCCAGGGCATCTGGCTCAAGAAGAACCTGCGCCAGGCGGCCGAGCAGATCGCGCCGCTGCAGGGCCTGCCTATCGACGTGGTCGAGCTCGCGCTGCAGCGCTACGAGTTCAACGTGAAGCCGATCACGGCCGAGGTCGCGGCGGACCAGCAGAAGATCGCGGATGTCTTCTTCGACCTGAAGCTGATCCCGAAGGCGATCAAGGTCAGCGACGCGGTCGTCGTGGCCAAGCCCTGAGCGGCCGGCACCGACGGAGTCCAACGCGCATGAACGACATGACAACCCGACCCTTCTCCCGACTCCTGCGGCGCACGCTGCTGGCCGCCGGCATCGCGCTGGCCGCGACGGTCACCGTGGCCCAGACCCAGGCGCCGGTTCGCATCGGTTATCAGAAGTCGTCCACGCTGATCGCCGTGCTCAAGGCGCAGGGCGCGCTCGAGCGCGAGCTCGCGCCGCTGGGCGTGAAGCTGACCTGGCACGAGTTCACCAGCGGCCTGCCGCTGCTCGAGGCGCTCAACCTCGACAACCTCGATTTCAGCGCCGATGTCGCCGACACCGTGCCGGTGTTCGCGCAGGCCGCAGGGGCGCAGCTCACTTTCGTGGCCCAGGAGGCGCCTTCGCCGACCGCGCAAGCGATCGTGGTGCGCGCCGACTCGCCGCTCAAGTCCCTCGGTGACCTCAAGGGCAAGAAGATCGGCGTGGCCAAGGGCTCCGGAGGCCACTACCTGCTGCTGGCCGCGCTCGACAAGGGCGGGGTGCCGCTGAAGGACATCGAGGTCGCCTACCTGACGCCCGCGGACGGTCGCGCGGCCTTCGAGAAGGGGGCGATCGATGCCTGGGTGATCTGGGACCCGTTCCTGTCGGCGGCGCAGCGCCAGGCCGGCGTGCGCGTGCTTGCCGACGGTACCGGCATCGCCTCCTACCAGCGCTACTACCTCGCCTCGACCAAGTTCGCGCAGTCGCGCCCGGATGTGCTGCGCGTGATCTACGCCGCGCTCGACAAGGCGGGCAAGTGGGTCAAGAGCAACCCGCGGGAGGCCGCGGAACTGCTGGCCCCGGTGTGGGGGCTCGACGTCGCCACCGTCGAACAGGCCAACGCGCGGCGCAGCTACGAGGTCCGCCGGGTCGTGCCCGCCGGCCTCGGCGAGCAGCAGCGCATCGCCGATGCCTTCTTCGCCGAGAAGCTGCTGCCGCGTCGCGTCGACACCCTGCAGTCCGCGCTCTTTCAACCCATCCGATAAACCCAACGCCATGAGGCAGGCCCGAGGAGGCCCGATGTCGAGCAACTGGAAATTCGAAACCCTCTCGGTGCACGCCGGCTATTCGCCCGAGCCGACCACGCGCGCCGTCGCGCCGCCGATCTACCAGACCGTGGCCTATGCGTTCGACAGCGCGCAGCATGGCGCAGACCTGTTCGACCTCAAGGTGCCGGGCAACATCTACTCGCGCATCAACAACCCGACCCAGGACGTGCTGGAGCAGCGCGTCGCGGCGCTCGAGGGCGGCATCGCGGCGCTGGCGCTGGCCTCGGGCCAGGCGGCCGTGACCTACGCGATCCAGACCATCGCCGAGGCGGGGGACAACATCGTCAGCAGCACCGCGCTCTACGGCGGCACCTACAACCTGTTCGCCCACACGCTGCCGCAGTACGGCATCACGACGCGCTTCGCCGACCACCGCGACCCGAAGAGCTTCGAGCCGCTGATCGACGGCAGGACCAAGGCCATCTTCGTCGAGTCGCTCGGCAACCCGGCCGGCAACATCACCGACATCGCGGCCATCGCCGAGATCGCGCACCGGAACGGCGTGCCGCTGATCGTCGACAACACCGTGCCCTCGCCCTACCTGAGCCGGCCGATCGAGCACGGGGCCGACATCGTGGTGCATTCGCTCACCAAGTACCTGGGCGGCCACGGCACCAGCATCGGCGGTGCCATCGTCGACTCGGGCAAGTTCCCTTGGGGCCAGCACAAGGAGCGCTTCAAGCGGCTCAACGAGCCCGACGTGAGCTACCACGGCGTGGTCTACACCGAGGCGCTCGGTGCCGCGGCCTACATCGGCCGCGCTCGCGTCGTGCCGCTGCGCAACACCGGTGCGGCGATCTCGCCCTTCAATGCCTTCCTGATCCTGCAGGGGATCGAGACGTTGGCGCTGCGCATGGACCGCATCAGCAGCAACGCACTGGCGGTGGCGCAGCACCTGAAGCAGAGCAAGTCCGTGAAGTGGGTCAACTACGCGGCGCTCGAGGACCATCCCGACCACGCGCTGGCGCGCAAGTACCTCGGCGGCAAGGCCAGCGGCGTGCTGACCTTCGGCATCGGCGCCGGCCGCGAAGGCGGCGCGAGGTTCCTCGACGCGCTGCAGCTCTTCACGCGGCTGGTCAACATCGGCGACGTGCGCTCGCTGGCGACGCATCCGGCGTCGACCACGCACCGCCAGCTCTCGCCCGAGGAACTGGCCCGCGCCGGCGTGACCGAGGACACGGTCCGCCTGTCGGTCGGCATCGAGCACATCGACGACCTGCTGGCCGATCTCGACCAGGCCCTGGCGGCCGCCTGACCCCCTTGCCGTCCAACCCCGATCTCCCATCCCGATTCAAGCAGGACCCCATGCCACCCACCATCACCGCCATCAATGTCCGCAACCAGTTCCGCGGCAAGGTCCGCGAGATCATCCGCGGCAACGTCGTCTCCGAAGTCGATGTCGAGACGCCGTTCGGCATCGTCACCTCGGTCATCACCACGCGCTCGGTCGACGAACTCGAGCTGAAGATCGGCTCGGACGTGGTGGCCCTCGTCAAGTCGACCGAGGTCTCGATCGCCAAGCTCTGAGGCCATCGCCGCTTCGCGCCCGATTTCCCGCTGCCCCGATCCCCCGTGTCGACGCCGTCCGCCCGCCTTCCCGTCGTCCTGGCCCGCGCGGCCGGATCGGGACAGCCCGCCTGGCGCCGCTGGAGCCGGCAGCTGCTGCCACGCCTGGCCGGCTGGCCCTTTCCGCTGGCCGTCCTGCTCCTGTGGTACTTGGGCGCACGCTTCGAGTGGATCGCACCGCAGGTGCTGCCGTCGCCGGCTGCCGTCTGGAGCACGCTGCTCGACCTCTTCGACACCGGAGAGATCTGGGGTCATCTGCGGGTCAGCCTCACGCGCGTCTTCGCCGGCTTCGCGGTCGGCCTGGTCGCCGGCGGCGCGCTCGGTGTCGCGATGGGCCTGTGGCCGACCTTCAAGGACTACGTCTATCCGCTCTTCAAGGCCTTCAGCCAGATCCCGGTGCTGGGCTGGCTGCCGCTCCTGATGCTGCTGGTCGGCATCGACGAGGCGCTCAAGGTGATCCTGATCGCGAAGGCGGCGCTGGTGCCGGTGGCGCTCAACACCCTGAAAGGCATCGAGGGCGTGCCGACCCGCTACATCGAGGTCGCCCGCGTACTGCGGTTCACGCGCTGGCAGCTCCTGACCAAGGTGGTCTTCCCGTCCGCCTTCGCGCCGATCTGGAACGGCGTTCGCTACGGCTTCACCCATGCCTGGCTGGCCCTGGTGGTGGTCGAGCTGCTGGCCTCCAGCGAGGGCATCGGCTTCCTGATCGTCTATGGCCGGCAGCTGTTCCAGCTCGACGTCGTGCTGGCCGCGGTGGTGGTGGTCGGTACCGTGGGCTTCGCGCTCGACCGGGCGCTGGCGCTGATCGAGACCCGGCTCACGCGCTGGCGCCGGGCCGGATTCTGAGTGATGGCTCGAGGGCAGACACTGAGCGCGCAGCGGCCGGCCCGCCATCCGGTGCCGAAGGCGCTGCGCGGCTGGGTCATCCCGGCCGGCCTGCTGGTCCTTTGGTGGACGGCCTTCCATTTCGGCTGGAGCAGCTCGGCGCTGCTGGTTTCGCCCGCTGCAGTGTGGGAGCGTGCGCTGCGCTACACCGCCAGCGGCGAGCTGAAGGCGGCGTTGGGCGCCAGCCTGTGGCGCAACCTGGCGGGATTCGCGATCGGCGCGACCGGCGGGCTGGTCTTCGGCGCCGCTCTGGGTTTCTCGCGGCTGTTCGAACGCGCGGTGGGGCCGAGCTTTCACACGCTCAAGCAGATCTCGCTGTTTGCCTGGATCCCGCTGATCTCCGTCTGGTTCGGCCTGGGCGATGCGGCCAAGGTGGCTTTCCTGTCGCTCGCGGCCTTCTTTCCGGTGGTGCTGAACACCTTCGAAGGCATCCGCAGCGTGCCGCGCGAGTTCATCGAGGTGGCGCGCGTGCTGCGCTTCGATCGCCGCCAGATGCTGACGCGGGTGGTGCTGCCGAGCGCCTCGCCGTCGATCTTCGCGGGCATCCACCTGGCGCTCATCTACGCCTGGCTGGCGACGCTCGGAGCGGAGTACCTGCTGGTGGCCGGCGTCGGCATCGGCAACACCATGATCGACGGCCGCGAACACTTCGAGATGGACCTGGTGATCTTCGGCGTGATCGTGGTCGGCCTGGTCGGCTTCACGCTCAACTGGATCGCGACGCGGGTCGAGCAGCGCCTGCTGGCATGGCGCGGCCGGTCGGTGGCGCAGTTCTGAACGGCAACCCGAGAGAGATCCCATCATCATGGCGAACAACGCAGGCACGCTCGACATCCGGCACCTGAGCAAGCAATACGACGTCGACGGCGCGCCGCTGCAGGTGCTCGACGACATCTCCCTGCGGATCGAGCCGGGCGAGTTCGTCAGCATCGTGGGCACCAGCGGCTGCGGCAAGTCGACCTTGCTGCGCCTGCTGGTGGGGCTCGAAGAGGACTACCAGGGCGAGCTGCTGCTCGACGGCCGGCGCATCGTCGGCACCAGCCTGGACCGGGGCATCGTGTTCCAGGAGCACCGGCTGTTTCCCTGGCTCACGGTCGAGGACAACATCGCGCTCGGGCTCCTCAACGCGCCGCTGACCGAAGGGCAGAAGCGCTTCGCCGTGCGCGACCACATCGCGCTGGTCGGCCTGAAGGGCTTCGAGAACGCATGGCCGCACCAGCTGTCGGGCGGCATGGCACAGCGCGTGGCGATCGCCCGTGCGCTCGTGAACCGGCCGGAGATCCTGCTGCTCGACGAACCCTTCGGCGCGCTCGACGCGATCACGCGCTCGCAGCTGCAGCAGGAACTGCAGCGCATCTGGCAGGCCGAGGGCATCACGACGGTACTGGTCACGCACGACGTCGAGGAGGCGGTGTTCCTCGGCGACAAGGTGGTGGTCATGGAGCCGCGGCCGGGCCGGGTCCGCCGCGTGGTGCCGGTGCCGCTGCCGCATCCGCGCAACCGCACGTCGCCGGACTTCGCCGAGCTCAAGGAAGCCGTTCTGGCGGAGTTCGGCGCCTCGTCCGGGGCAGCCGTCTCCCTGGCGGAGCACGACGCGCTGGCGGGCGCGCTCTGACCCATCCCTTCCGTTTCTTCGAACCCAGGACCCTCCCATGAGCTTCTCTCTCGCTTCAGTCGGCCGCCGGCCGTTCGTGGCTTTCGCCGTCGCCCTCGCCACCCTGGGAGGAGCGGCCGCCGCGCATGCCGCCGACCTGCCACGGGTGATCCGCCTGGCGGCGCCCGAACAGGGCAGTGCCGGCAAGTCGTTCGCCGGTGCCGGGCCGGTGTCGCTGGCCTACGCGAGCAAGGCGATCGAGGCCGAGTTCGAGAAGGACGGCGTCAAGGTCGAATGGAAGTTCTTCAAGGGCGCCGGCCCGGCCATCAACGAGGCGCTCGCCACCGGCCAGCTCGACGTCGTCTTCCTCGGCGACCTGGCGGGCGTCATCGGCCGCGCCAGTGGCCTCAAGACCCGGGTGGTGCATGCCGGCGGCCGCGGCAGCAACAGCTATCTCGCGACCGCGCTGGGCTCGAACATCCAGAGCTTCAAGGACTTGAAGGGCAAGCGGGTGGCGGTGCTGCGCGGGACGGCCTACCAGCTCTCGTTCAACCGGCTGCTCGAAGACCAGGGCCTGACCGAGAAGGACGTGCGCTTCACCAATCTCGACTGGCCGACCTCCAAGGCGGCGCTCGTGAGCAAGGACATCGATGCCACCTTCGGCGGCTCCGACCTGCAGCTGCTGAAGCTCGCGGGGACGGCCGACATCCCGGTCAGCACCCGCGGCAAGGGGCCGATCTACGGCATCAACTCGGGCACGATCGCGACCGACGATTTCGCGACCAGGTACCCGGAGGCGCTCACGCGGCTGGTCAAGGTGCTGGTCCGGCAGGCGCATGCGGCCTCGCTCGACGAGGGCAAGCGCAATGAACTGTTCGCCCGCTTCCATGACATCAGCGGCCTGCCGGTGGCGCTGTTCGCCACCGATTTCGAAGGGACGATCCTCAAGGACCGCTACTCGCCGCTGCTCGACAACGGCTTCGTGTCGCACTACGCCGACGTGATCGACGGCGCGAAGAAGGTCGGCATCATCCGCCAGACCTTCGATGCGCAGGCCTGGGTCGATCCCTCCTTCCTGAACCGCGCGCTGAAGGAGCTCAAGCTCGAGGGCTACTGGGCACCCACCAATGCCGCCGGCCTGGTGGCGGCGCGATGAGCGGCCGGACCGCTGGCCGGGAGCAGCCATGAGTGCCGTCCTGAACCCGTGGCCCGGCGCCGCGACGATCCCGGCCGTGAAGGCCGAGCTCAACTACCTGGCGCCGGGCGTTGCCCGCCCGGTCAGCTACACCTTCGAGCCGCCCGCGGGCGTGCCCTGGAGCACCGGCGACATACGGCCGCAACGGGTGACGATCCAGGACGGCCGGGCGCTGGCAGCGCTGGGCGAACTGTCGCTCGATCGCAGCGGCTTCTCCCCGCTCGCGCACCGCAGCAGCGTCGCTGATTTCAGCGACGATGCGCTCATCCGCGACCAGTACTACGCGGAGTCGGCCGAACTGCTGCGGGCCGAGACCGGTGCCGAGAAGGTGGTCGTCTTCGATCACACGCTGCGCGACAGCGCCAACGGCTCGCGCGCCACGCGGAGCCTGCGCGAACCCGTGCAGCGGGTGCACAACGACCAGACCCTTGTCTCGGGCCCGCGCCGCGTGCGCGACCATCTGCCGGCCGACGAGGCGGCCGAACGCCTGCAGCACCGCTTCGCGATCATCAACCTGTGGCGTCCGCTGGCGACCGTGGAGCGGCTGCCGCTGGCGCTCTGCGATGCGCGCTCGATCGCGCCCTCGGACCTGGTGCCCAGCGACCTGGTCTATCCCGACAAGGTCGGCGAGACCTATTCGTTCCTGCACAACCCCGATCACCGCTGGTACTGGTTTCCGCGGCTGCGCAGCGACGAGGCGCTGCTGCTGAAGATCTACGACTCGCGCGAGGACGGGACCGCGCGGCTGACGGCGCACACCGCCTTCGACCTTCCCGACACGCCCGCCGACGCGGCGCCGCGCCGCAGCATCGAGCTGCGGGCGCTGGTGTTCTGGGCCCCGGAGGCCGCATGAGCAATCCGCGCAGGCAGATGCACCTCGGTGCCTTCTTCTTCGGCGTCGGCCATCACCTGGCGGCCTGGCGCCACCCGGA
This sequence comes from Variovorax saccharolyticus, assembly GCF_030316765.1. Classification (GTDB taxonomy): domain Bacteria; phylum Pseudomonadota; class Gammaproteobacteria; order Burkholderiales; family Burkholderiaceae_C; genus Variovorax; species Variovorax saccharolyticus. Next base: position 18,859 of record NZ_JASZYT010000010.1, on the reverse strand, counting down.
CGTCGACCCCGGCGCGGCCAGCAGCATCGAGTCGCTGAAGGCCTGGACGCGCATCGCGGAGGACGCGAAGTTCGACGCCATATTCTTTGCCGACAACGTGGGCATGCCGGGCCCGCCCGACGAGGTGGTGGCGAAGAATGCGCTGTGGTATCCGCTCGATCCGCTCATCACGCTGGCGGCGCTGTCGCAGTCGACCACGCACATCGGGCTGGTGGCCACGGTCTCGTCGACCTACCTGCCGCCCTATCACCTGGCGCGCAAGTACGCGGCGCTCGACCAGGTCAGCCAGGGCCGCAGCGGCTGGAACCTCGTGACATCGGGCAGCGACTTCGAGGCCCGCAGCTTCGGCCTCGACCAGCAGCTCGCGCATGCGCACCGCTATGCCCGCGCCCACGAGTACGTGAAGGTCGTCAAGGGCCTGTGGGACAGCTGGGAGGACGATGCCTTCATCCACGACAAGGAGGCCAACCGCTTCTTCGACCCGGCCAGGCTGCACCGCGTGGCGCACCAGGGCGAGCACTACAAGGTGCATGGCGCGCTGCAGACGCCGCGATCGCCGCAGGGCTATCCGGTGCTGGTGCAGGCGGGTTCTTCGGGCGATGGCCAGGACCTGGCCGCTGCCACGGCCGAGGTGGTGTTCACGGCGCAGCAGAGCGCCGAGGCGGCGAGGGCGTTCTACGGCGGCCTCAAGGGCCGGCTCCCCGCGCACGGCCGCAACGCCGACCAGCTCAAGATCCTGCCCGGCATCTCGCCCTTCGTCGGCCGCAGCCAGCAGGAGGCCCAGGAGAAGTTCGAGCAGCTGCAGGGCCTGATCGATCCGGTGCTGGGCATCGGCCTGCTGTCGACCTTCCTCGGCAATGTCGACCTGAGGGGCTACGACATCGACGGGCCCTTTCCGCAGGACCTTCCGGTCACGGAAGGCTGGAAGAGCCGGCAGGAACTGTTCGAGGGAATGGCCCGGCGCGAGAACCTGTCGATCCGCCAGCTCTACGAGAAGGTGGCCGGTGCACGGGGCCACTGGACCCTGGTCGGCACCGCCGAATCGATCGCCGACCAGCTCGAGCACTGGTTCAGCACCGGCGCGGCCGACGGCTTCAACGTGCTGGCGCCGACCTTGCCGCATGGCCTCAAGGACTTTGCCGAGCTGGTGATTCCCGAGCTGCAGCGGCGCGGCCTGTTCCGCACGGCCTACGAGGGCCGCACGCTTCGCGAGCACCTGGGACTGGCGCGGCCCGTCCATCCTGGTGCACGGCATCGGGCCACGGGCCCATAGATGAGATGGTTGTTAAGAATTGACTTTTCAGTAGTTTGTGCTGGCTGTGACGACGCCTAAAGTGGGCTATCGCCATCACGGCGAGCCAAGCAACCACCCTACAACGGAGCATCCTTTCATGTCATCGGACGTCGAGACCCTCGCACTTCCGGCCGCGCTGGAGCAAGCCCAGGCCGCAGCCGAGCAACACAACCTGGCCTATGCCGGCGGCGTCGCGCCGCCGGTCGCATGGCAGCTGGTCCAGCGGCGCGAAGCGGTGCTGGTCGACGTGCGTTCGGGCGAGGAACGCAAGTTCGTCGGCCACGTGCCCGAGAGCCTGCATGTGCCATGGGCCACCGGCACCGCGCTGACGCGCAACCCGCGCTTCGTGCGCGAGCTGGAGGCCAAGCTGGCCAAGGACGGCGGCAAGGACGCCGTGGTGCTGCTGCTGTGCCGCAGCGGCAAGCGCTCGGCGCTGGCGGCCGAGGCGGCGGCCAAGGCGGGCTTCACACATGTCTTCAACGTGCTGGAGGGATTCGAGGGCGAGATCGATGCCGACCAGCACCGCGGCTCGGCCGACGGCTGGCGCTTTCACAAGCTGCCCTGGGTCCAGGACTGAGCACGCGCGGCGCGCGACCGAATCGAGGAGGAAAACAATGTCGGGATTCGATGTCGACCAGGTGGTCGGGGCGCTGCGCAGCGTGCGCGGCGAATGGCGCGATGCGCAGAAGCGTTCGCGCGAGCCCGCCGGTCGGGAGTTCCCGTCGCGCGACGCGCTGTCGGTGGTGATCGAGCAGCTGAAGGGCGCGCTCTTTCCGATGCGGCTCGGCCCCTCGGACCTGCGCCACGACGGCGAGGACTTCTACGTCGCCCACACGCTGGATGCCGCCTTGCATGCCTTGCTGGAGCAGGCGCGGCTCGAACTTCAGTACGTCGGGCGCCATGCGCCGCGCGCGGCGACCGAGATCGATGCCCAGGCGCGCGAGGCCGTGCATGCATTCGGCGCCGCCCTGCCGGGCATTCGCCGGCTGCTCGACAGCGACGTGACCGCGGCCTACCAGGGCGACCCGGCGGCGCACAGCGTCGACGAGGTGCTGCTGTGCTATCCGGGCGTGCTGGCGATGATCTACCACCGGCTGGCGCACCAGCTCTACAGGCTGCAGCTGCCGCTGCTGGCGCGCATCGTGGCCGAGCTGGCCCACGGACAGACCGGCATCGACATCCATCCGGGCGCGCAGATCGGCAGCGGCTTCTTCATCGACCACGGCACCGGTGTCGTGATCGGCGAGACCGCGGTGATCGGCCAGCGCGTGCGGGTCTACCAGGCGGTGACCCTCGGCGCCAAGCGCTTTCCCGTGGATGCCCACGGCCTGCTCCAGAAGGGCCTGCCGCGGCATCCGGTGGTCGAGGACGAGGTCGTGATCTATGCGGGCGCGACGATCCTCGGGCGGGTCACGATCGGCCGCGGCGCGGTCATCGGCGGCAACGTCTGGCTGACCGGCGACGTGCCGGCCGGCGCCAGCGTGACCCAGGCCGGCGTGCAGAACGCCGCGCCGGTCGGCGAAGCCCTCGCGGTGGCCGCGCGGTGAGCGCGCTGGTCGAGCGCTTCGGCGTGACCGTGCGCCAGCTGCGGGTGCAGAACGGCTGGTCGCAGGTGCAGCTGGCCGAACGCTCGGAACTGGATCGTTCCTATGTCGGCGAGATCGAGCGCGGCCGCGTGATCGCCTCGATCGTCACGGCCGAGAAGCTGGCCTTCGCATTGCAGATCGACGTCGCCGCCTTGCTCTCGCGCTGCCAGCTGCTCGACCAGCAGCGTGCCGGCCAGCTCATCAGTTTGGCGGCTATAGCCCGTTGAGGGAAAACCCGGATCCCCGGACACTTTCCTGCAATCGTCCTTTCTTGAAACCACGGAGTCCCTCCCCATGACCGCAACCGTCGGTGGTACCACCGCCCTTGGCGACAACGCCGCCCGCCAGCTAGCCAATGCCACCAAGAGCGTTCCCCAGCTCGAAACGATCAGCCCGCGCTGGCTCACGCACCTGCTGCAATGGGTTCCGGTCGAGGCCGGCATCTACCGCCTCAACAAGGTCAAGAATCCCGAGTCGATCCAGGTCGTCTGCACGGCCAAGGAAAGCGAGAACCAGCTGCCGCGCACCTTCGTCGACTACGAGGAGAAGCCGCGCGAGTACTACCTCAATGCGGTCAGCACGGTGCTCGACGTCCACACCCGCATCTCCGACCTCTACAGCAGCCCGCACGACCAGATCAAGGAGCAGCTGCGCCTGACGATCGAGACGATCAAGGAGAACCAGGAGAGCGAGCTCATCAACAACCCGGACTACGGCCTGTTGTCGCAGGTGACCGACGAGCAGCGGATCTTCCCGCTGACCGGCGCGCCGACGCCCGATGACCTCGACGAGCTGCTGACCAAGGTCTGGAAGGAGCCGGCCTTCTTCCTGACCCATCCGCTGGCGATCGCCGCCTTCGGGCGCGAGGCCACGCGCCGCGGCACGCCGCCGCCGACCGTGAGCCTGTTCGGCTCGCAGTTCATCACCTGGCGCGGCATTCCGCTGATCCCGTCGAACAAGGTGCCGGTGGCCGACGGCAAGAGCAAGATCCTGCTGCTGCGCGTGGGCGACAAGCGCCAGGGCGTGGTCGGGCTGTTCCAGCCGGGGCTCACCGGCGAGCAGAGCCCGGGCCTGTCGGTGCGTTTCATGGGCATCAACAATCATGCGATCGCGTCCTACCTGATCTCGCTGTACTGCTCGGTCGCGGTGCTGACCAGCGACGCACTGGCCGTGCTCGACGACGTCGAGATCGGCAAGTACCACGACTACACCGTCCTCGACACGTACAAGTAAAGCCGCGCAGTGAGCACCTCACTTTCTCCACCGGGGCTGCCCCAAGTGCCACAGCAGACCGAGGCGCCCTTCGACCCGGCCGTGCTGGCGCGGATGGCGAGCCAGCTGTTCGCGGCCCTGCCGGGCCAGGCCGAGCCGCCCGGCGTGCAGGCGCCTTCGCAACTCGCGCCGCCCGGCTCGCCGCTCGCGAGCCCGGCCGGGTTCGGGCCCAGCGTGCCGGGCACGCCGATCCCGCAAGGCCAGCTGCCGGGCAGCAACCTGATCCCGGCTTCGCCGACGCAGGTGCTGTCGCTGGGCAACCGCGCACCGGCGCTGCAGCCGCACGCGCAGGCCGGCAACGGCGTGCCGGAGAACCTGCTGGGCGCCTTGCCGGCCTACGAGCCGCGCCTGGGCGGCGCCGTTCTCGGCGTGCCCGAAGCGCTGGCGGCAACGCCTTCGCAGTCGTCGCCGTTCTACTTCCTGGGCGACAGCTACGGCCAGCCCTCGGCCGGCGGCCGGGGCACCGACAGCGCGCCGCGGGTGCACGATGCGCTGGCGGGCCTGCCGCTCGCGCGGCCCGATGCCGCCGCTGTCCAGGGCCTGCCGGGGGCGAAGCCGCCAGTGCCGTCCGTGCCGGCGACCGAAGCCTCGGCGCAGCCGCAGTACTACTTCGTCGACTCGGTGCGCCTCACCAGCGGCTACGTGACGCCGGCCAAGCCCTCGCCGCACGGCGACGTGCCGGCGGTGGCGGCCGGCCAGCGCCAGCCCTTCGACGTGAATGCGGTGCGGCGCGACTTCCCGATCCTGCAGGAGCGCGTCAACGGCCGGCAGCTGGTCTGGTTCGACAACGCGGCCACCACGCACAAGCCGCAGTCGGTGATCGACCGCATCTCGTATTTCTACGAGCACGAGAACTCGAACATCCACCGCGCGGCGCACGAACTCGCGGCCCGCGCGACCGATGCCTACGAGGGCGCGCGCGAGCGGGTGCGCAAGTTCATCAATGCGCCGGAGGTCGACGAAGTGATCTTCGTGCGCGGCACCACCGAGGCCATCAACCTGGTGGCCAAGAGCTGGGGCGGCCAGCACGTGGGCGAGGGCGACGAGATCATCGTCAGCAACCTCGAGCACCACGCCAACATCGTGCCGTGGCAGCAGCTCGCATCGGCCAAGGGCGCGAAGCTGCGCGTGATCCCGGTCGACGACTCGGGCCAGGTGCTGCTCGACGAGTACCGCAAGCTGCTCAACGACCGCACGAAGATCGTCGCCGTCACGCAGGTCTCGAACGCGCTCGGCACGGTGGTGCCGGTCAAGGAGATCGTCGAGCTCGCGCACCGCGCCGGCGCGGTGGCGCTGGTCGACGGCGCGCAGTCGGTCTCGCACATGCGGGTCGACGTGCAGGACATCGGGGCCGACTTCTTCGTGTTCTCGGGCCACAAGGTGTTCGGACCGACAGGCATCGGCGTGGTCTGGGGCAAGCGCGAGCTGCTCGAGGACATGCCGCCCTGGCAGGGCGGCGGCAACATGATCGCCGACGTGACTTTCGAGAAAACGGTGTTCCAGCCGATCCCGAACAAGTTCGAGGCCGGCACCGGCAACATCGCGGACGCGGTGGGTCTGGGCGCCGCGATCGACTACGTGAACCGGGTCGGCATCGAGAACATCGCGCGCTACGAGCACGAGCTGCTGGTGTATGGCATGCAGCAGCTGGGCGCGATCCCGGGCGTGCGGCTGATCGGCACCGCGGACGACAAGGCCAGCGTGATGTCCTTCGTGCTGGCCGGCTACAGCACCGAGGAGGTGGGCCACGCGCTCAACGACGAGGGTATCGCGGTGCGCACCGGGCACCACTGCGCCCAGCCGATCCTGCGGCGCTTCGGCGTCGAGACCACGGTGCGGCCTTCGCTCGCGTTCTACAACACCTTCGACGAGATCGACCGGCTGGTGGCGGTGGTGCGCAAGCTGGCGGCCCAGCGCAGGGCCGGCTGACCCGCTGCGGGGACGTGGCGCGGCGGGCGTCTCAGATAGTTTTTTCATAAGCAAGCGAGAAAACGGTTGTTCCTGATAGCAAACGCGACACCTAAAGTCGCGGGTCGCTCTCATCCACAACAGTTTTCTTCATGCCTGCCCAGTCTTTCGAGATCCGTCCCTTCGACGCCCCGGTCGGCGCCGAGATCGTCGGCCTCGACATCTCCAAGCCGATCGACGACGCCGATTTCGCGCGCATCCACCGCGCCCACCTCGATCACCACGTGGTGGTGTTCCGCGACCAGCAGGTGTCGCCGGCCGACCACGTCGCGTTCAGCCGCCGCTTCGGGCCGCTCGAGATCCACGTCCTGCACCAGTTCCAGCTGCCGAATCATCCCGAGATCCTGATCGTCTCGAACATCAAGCAGGACGGCGAACCCATCGGCCTCGGCGATGCCGGCGTCTACTGGCATTCGGACATCTCGTACAAGACCAGGCCCAGCCTCGGCTCGCTGCTGCATGCGCAGGAGCTGCCTTCCGAAGGCGGCGACACGCTGTTCGCCGACCAGCACTTGGCCTGGGAAGCACTCGATCCGGCGCTGCAGGCGCGCCTGCTGCCGCTGAAGGCCGAGCACAGCTACCTCGCCAAGTACGAGGAGCTGCGCGCGAAGAACCCGTGGCGGCCCAAGCTCTCGCAGCAGCAGATCGACCAGGTGGCACCCGCGGTGCAGCCCGTGGTGCGCACGCACCCCGAGACCGGCAGGAAGGCGCTGTTCGTCAGCGAGCATTTCACGACCGGCATCGTCGGCCTGCCGAAGGACGAAAGCGACGCCCTGCTGGCCGAGCTGTTCGCCCACAGCGTCAAGCCGGAGTTCGTCTTGCGCCACCAGTGGCAGCCGCACGACCTCGTGTTCTGGGACAACCGCTCGCTGATGCACCTGGCGGCCGGCACGCCCGACCACCTGCGCCGCAAGCTCTACCGCACCACGATCGTGGGCGACCTGCCCCATTGAACTCCCAAGGACACCGCATCCCATGAATCACATCGCACGCAAGGCCGCTTCGCTGGCCGTCGGCCTGGGCCTGCTGGCCGGCAGCCTCGCCGCCCACGCGGAGGGTCAGATCCGCATCGCCGAGCAGTTCGGCATCGTCTACCTGCTGCTCAATGTCGCGCAGGAGCAGAAGCTGATCGAGAAGCACGCCAAGGCCGAGGGCATCGACGCCAAGGTCGAATGGGTCAAGCTTTCGGGCGGCTCCGCCGTCAACGACGCGCTGCTCTCCGGCAACATCGAGATCGCCGGCGCCGGCGTCGGCCCGCTGCTGACGATCTGGGACCGCACCAAGGGCCGGCAGAACGTCAAGGGCGTGGCTTCGCTGGGCAACTTCCCCTACTACCTCGTGAGCAACAACCCGGCGGTGAAGACCATTGCCGACTTCAGCGACAAGGACCGCATCGCGGTGCCCGCGGTCGGCGTCTCGGTGCAATCGCGCGTGCTGCAGTTCGCCTCGGCCAAGCTGTGGGGCGACAAGGACTTCGCGCGGCTCGACAAGATCAGCGTGGCCGTTCCGCATCCCGATGCGGCGGCAGCGATCATCAAGGGCGGCACCGAGATCAGCGCCCACTTCGGCAACCCGCCGTTCCAGGAGCAGGAGCTGGCCGGCAATCCGCAGGCGCACATCGTCCTGAACTCCTACCAGGTGCTGGGCGGACCGGCCTCGGCCACCGTTCTCTACGCGACCGAGAAATTCCGCAGCGAGAATCCGAAGACCTACAAGGCCTTCCTCGACGCGCTGAACGAGGCCGCCGCCTTCGTGACCGCCAACCCGGAGAAGGCGGCGGACATCTACATCAAGGTCAGCAACGCGAAGATCGACCGCGATCTGCTGCTGAAGATCATCAAGAACCCCGAGGTGCAGTTCAAGACCACGCCGCAGAACACCTATGCGCTGGCCGAGTTCATGCACCGCGTGGGCGCCATCAAGAACAAGCCGGCTTCGGTCAAGGACTACTTCTTCGACGACGCGCTGGTCTCGGGAGGCAACTGAGATGCGCCTGCCCCACTTTCGGCGCGGACTCGCGCTGTTCGCCGCCGCGGCCATCGGCCTCGTGCCGCTGGCATCCCGGGCCGAAGGCAAGATCAGCATCGCCCAGCAGTTCGGCATCGGCTACCTGATCCTCGACGTGGTGCGCGACCAGCAGCTGATCGAGAAACACGGCAAGCAGCAGGGCATCGACATCCAGGTCGACTGGGCCAGCATCTCGGGTTCGACCGGCATGAACGAAGCCCTGCTGGCCGGCGCGCTGGACGTGGTGTCGGCCGGCGTGCCGCCGATGCTGACGCTGTGGGACCGCACCCGGGGCAAGCAGAACGTCAAGGCGGTCGCGGCGCTGGGCTCGCTGCCGAACTACCTGCTGTCGAACAACCCGAAGGTCAAGACCCTCAAGGACCTGAGCGACAAGGACCGGATCGCGGTGCCGGCCGCGGGCGTCGGCTTCCAGTCGCGCACCCTGCAGATCGAGACTGCGCGGGTCTTCGGCAAGGATGATTTCAAGCGCTTCGACACCATCTCGGTGAGCCTGCCGCACCCGGAGGCGACCGCCGCGCTGATCGCCGGCGGGTCCGAGATCAACACCCATTTCTCGAGCGCGCCGTTCTACTACCAGGCGCTGGCTGCCAACAAGAACGTCCACAAGCTGATCAGCTCCTACGACATCCTGGGCGGCCCCGCCACCTTCAACGTGCTCTACACGACGCAGAAGTTCCACGACGAGAACCCCAAGACCTACAAGGCGTTCTATGCCGCGCTGGTCGAGGCGGCGCAGCTGGTGAAGGCCGACAAGGCCCGGGCGGCCGAGATCTTCATCCGGGTGCAGAAGTCGAAGCTGGCGCCCGAGCTGGTGCGCAGCATCGTCGAAGACCCGGAGAACGACTTCACGGTGTCGCCGCACCGCACCTTCGTCTATGCCGAGGAACTGCAGAAGCTCGGCGTCGTCAAGAACAAGGCGGCTTCGTGGAAGGACTACTTCTTCGAAGAAGCCTACGCGCAGCCGGGATCGTGATGGTGTCGCCCGTTCTTCATGCCCCGCGCGTCGCGGGCTCGGCCTTCTGGCGCAGCGTGGATCCGGTGGCGGAGCGCGAGTCGGCGCCGGTGCTCGCGGGCGCGGCTTCGACGCACGGCGCGGCAGTGGCGGGCAACCCCGCCGCCCTGCTGCAGGTCGACGGCGTCAGCCTCGAGTACCGCACGCCCGAGCGGGTGGTGCGGGCCACGCACCGCGTGAGCTTCGAGCTCCACGAGGCTGACCGCTTCGTGCTGCTCGGCCCTTCGGGCTGCGGCAAGTCGACGCTGCTCAAGGCGATCGGCGGCTTCATCGCGCCGGTCGAGGGCGAGATCCGGCTCGACGGCCGCGCCGTCACGGCGCCCGGGCCCGATCGCATCGTGGTGTTCCAGGAGTTCGACCAGCTCCCGCCGTGGAAGACGGTGCGGCAGAACGTGATGTTCCCGCTGCTGGCGTCGCGCACGCTCGGCCGCAAGGAAGCCGCGGAGCGCGCGCTGCACTACCTCGACAAGGTCGGCCTCGCGCCGTTCGCCGATGTCCATCCGCACCAGCTCTCGGGCGGCATGAAGCAGCGCGTGGCGATCGCCCGGGCGCTGGCGATGCAGCCGCGCGTGCTGCTGATGGACGAGCCCTTCGCCGCACTCGACGCGCTCACGCGCCGCAAGATGCAGGAAGAGCTGCTCGAGCTGTGGAGCGAGGTGCGCTTCACGCTGCTTTTCGTCACGCATTCGATCGAGGAGGCGCTGGTGGTCGGCAACCGCATCGCCTTGCTGTCGCCGCACCCGGGCCGCATGCGGGCCGAGATCAACAGCCACGGCTTCACGCTCGAGAGCCAGGGCGGCACCGAGTTCCAGGCCGTGGCGCAGCGCATCCATCGGCTGCTGTTCGACGAGCCGGTGGCGCAGGGAGTGGCGCGATGAGCTATGTCATCGACCCACCCGTGCGGCCCGAGTACGAGCGCCGCCTCGAGCCCTTCACCGAACTGCCGGTCGAGCGTTCACTGCCCTTCGCCACCCGGCTCTGGGCGCAGGGCTGGCTGCGCAAGGGCGTGATCCTGATCGTGCTCGCGCTGGTCTGGGAAGCGGCCGCGCGCTGGCAGGACAACGACCTGCTGCTGCCGACCTTCACCGCGACCGCGCGGGCGCTGGTCGAAGGCCTCGCGAGCGGCGAGCTGATCGAGAAGGTTCGCATCTCGCTGGCCGTGCTGCTGCAGGGCTATGTCGCCGGCGTGCTGCTGGCCTTCGGCCTCACCACGCTCGCGGTGTCGACGCAGATCGGCCGCGACCTGCTGGGCACGCTGACCTCGATGTTCAACCCGCTGCCCGCGATCGCGCTGCTGCCGCTGGCGCTGCTGTGGTTCGGCCTCGGGCGCGGCAGCCTGGTCTTCGTGCTGATCCATTCGGTGCTGTGGCCGCTGGCGCTCAACACCTACGCGGGCTTCCAGGGCGTGCCCGAGACGCTGCGCATGGCCGGCCGCAACTACGGCCTCAAGGGATTCCGCTACGTGCTGCAGATCCTGGTGCCGGCCGCGCTGCCGGCGATCCTGTCGGGGCTCAAGATCGGCTGGGCCTTCGCCTGGCGCACGCTGATCGCCGCCGAGCTGGTGTTCGGCGCCTCGTCGGGCAAGGGCGGACTGGGCTGGTACATCTTCCAGAATCGCAACGAGCTCTACACCGACCGCGTCTTCGCAGGGCTTGCGCTGGTGGTGCTGATCGGCCTGGCGGTCGAGAGCCTGGGCTTCGCGACGCTGGAGCGGCTCACGGTCCGCAAGTGGGGGCAGCAGCGCTAGCAGGTAGGTCGGCGCCGGGCTACTTCAGCTTGGCGTCCTCCCGCTTGGCCTCGGCCATCGCTTCCGGTTCGAGTTCCTCCGCGTACCGGTTGAGCCGCACGAACAGGCCCCAGCCCGCCAGGATCACCCCGACGGCGCAGAGCGTCGCCGCGGCGTAGAGAAGAAGCTGGGGATCCTCGCGCGCCTTGAAGGTGGCGACCAGCGCTTCGATCGCGACCGCAACGACGATCACCACCATGAAGCGCGAAAGGAACCTGCGCACGCGCGTGGGTGCGCTGATGTGGGCATCGCGGATGACTTCTTCCTCGGCGATCGTCTGGGAAATCTGCAAGGCGACGACGGCCGCCGCCAGCAGGCCCATGGCCTCGATGATGGCCTCGGCGGAGGACGCGTCGAGGCTGCTGCCGAAGGCTTCCCAGGCGACCCGGGCGGCAATGGCGATCAGCATCAGGGCCGCGATGCCGAACAGTCCCGCCATCAATGCGTGGATCGCGGAATAGAGGCCGAGGACGAGCTTCATGAGTGCGGCGATGCTCGCCGCTTCGCATGCATCGCCGTGTACGCCGGCGCCGCTTGATCTTGTCGGAAGCCTCCGCGCCAGGGCGGGGCCCTCGAGCCGATGCGGGTCAGGCGACCAGGCGTTGCGCGGGGGCGGATTCGGCGGCCTCGCGCGAGCGGCGGGCCTCGTAGCTGCGCAGCTGCGCACAGGCCAGCGGCAGCAGCACGGTGTCGGCGGTCGACCAGCGGCCCCGGCGCAGCAGATCGCCGAGGATGTGATCGCCCTCGGTCGGGGCGCCGCGCTCGATGTCCTTCAGCAGCGAGGCGGTCAGTGCCGAGCCCGGCGCGGTGACCGTGGCGCGGGTCCGGCCCACGGCCTCGGGGCTGGGCGGGAAGCCGTTGTGCGCAGCGATGCGGCTGCATTCGTTCAGCAGTTCGAGGGCGACGTGCTGCGCCCCGGCCTGCGCGATGTCGCCCACGCTCGCGCGCATCAGGCTGGTGGCCCCGGCGAGGGTGGCGATGTGCACCCACTTCTCCCACATCGCCTGCAGGATCCTGTCGCTCGGCCTGCTCTCGAAATTGGCCGTGGCGAAGGCGGCCGCGATCGCTTCGCTGCGCGCGCTGCGCTCGCCGTCGAGTTCGCCGAAGGCCAGCGTGTGGTCCCGGCTCAGGTGCACCACATCCCCGCTCTCGTCGAGGGCGGCGGAGATCACGCCGAGGCCGCCCAGCACATTGCGGTAGCCGAAGCGTTCGGTCAGCCGGTCCAGGTGGCGCAGGCCGTTGAGCAGCGGCAGGATCGCGGTTCCGGGCCCGACCGCGGGCGCGAACGCGGCGATGGTTCCCTCGAGGTCGTAGGCCTTGCAACCCACGATGACCAGGTCGTAGGTCGACCGGATCTGATGCGCGAGCAGCACCGGCGGCGAAGGCAGGTGCGCGTTGCCCGCGGGGCTGTGGATGCGCAGCCCGCCGGCGGCGAGCTGGGCCGCGCGTCGCGGGCGCAGCAGGAAGGTCAGGTCCTGGCCGGCCTGCAGCAGCCGGCCGCCGAAGTAGCCGCCCAGGGCGCCAGCGCCCACCACGAGGATTCTCATGGGTCGTCCTTTCAAGTCCGTCGGTGTGCGAATGCACGAAGATCGAAGTCCGATGCCTGGCCCAGCACGCGCTGCGCGATCGCCTCGCCGAGGCCGGCGGAGTGCTTGAAGCCGTGCCCCGAGCAGGTTGAGGCCACCAGCACCTGCGGTGCGTCGGGCAGGCGGTCGACCACGAAATGGCGGTCCCGCGTCACGGTGTACATGCAGGCACGGGCGTCGATCACGCGCCCGTCGATCGCCGGAAAGCGCCCGGCGACGCGGCTGCGGAACATCGCCTCGACCTCGGCGGCGTCGACCTCGCGCGCCAGCGCCGCCGGCGAGGTGGTGCGGGCGTACTGCTCGCTCGCCACCTTGAGCGCGGGCCGGCCGGCGTCGGCGGAGGGGAAGCCGTACATGTAGTCTTCCTCCGCGTCGCCGTACATCCAGATGAAGATCGGCATCCGGCCGGGCACGAAGTCGCCCGCCGCGTTGCCGGCATCGAACCAGTACATCACCTGCCGGTACACCTCGAACTCGCCATGCCATGCATCGCGCGCGGCCTGTGGCAGGAATTCAGGCAGCCACGGGCCTGCAGCGACCACCACCTGACGGGCCGTATGGGTCGCGCCGGCGGTGCGCACCGTCACCGATTCGCCTTCTGCGCCGCCGTCGAGCGCGAGCACGGGATCGTCCACGTGCACCCGCGCGCCCGAGGCCCGCGCGACATCGAGCTGCGCGGCGATCGCCTGCTCGGGGCGCACGAAGCCCGCCTCGGGCTCGTAGTAGCCGATCTCGTTGCCCTGCAGGTGGAACTGCGGGAAGCGGGCGCGGATGCCAACGGCATCGAGCACCTCGTGGGCGATGCCGAAGCGCTGCGCGCTCGCGATGGTGCGGCGCACGAAATCCGGCTTGCCATGGTGGTCGGCCGCGCCGTCGCGAGGCGCCAGGACCAGGCCGCCGGTCTGCGTCAGGATCGAGCGGCCGGTGGCGGCCTCGAGCTCGCGCCAGATGGCGTGCGAACGCCGCACCAGCGGCACGTAGGCCTCGCCTTCGCCGATGGCCAGCCGCGTGATGCGCGACTCGCCGTGCGAGGACCCATGGTCGTGCGGCGGCGCGAAGCGGTCGATGCCGAGCACGCGCGCGCCGCGCCGCGCGAGCTGGCAGAGCGTGGCGGCGCCCACCGCTCCGAGCCCGACCACGATGGCGTCGTAGTGGGTCGAGTCCTTCATGGTCTTGGACGCGCCGCCCGCGCCGCGGCATGCGGATGCATCAGGCCAGGCCCAGGTCCAGGTTCAGGAATGCGTCCTTGACCTCGATCGGCTTGGGAATCAGCTTGAGTTCGGCGAAGGCGTCGGCCAGCCCCTGCTGCTCGCGCGCGATCTCGGGCGTCAGCGCGACCACGCCGTACTGCCGGCGGCCGGTGGCGAGCGCGAGCACCTTGGGCTCGACCTTGAGCTGCGGCGACAGCAGCTCCACCACCTCCTTCGGATTGCCCTGGGCCCACTGGTTGGCCTTCGCCAGTTCGGCGAACACGGTCCTGAGCGTGGCCTGGTTGGCCCGGGCGTAACCCGGCTGGGCGAAGTGATAGGTCCGATTGCCGCTCAGGCCCGTGCCGTCGAACAGCAGCCTCGAATCGGTGGCGATCTGGGCCCCGGCCAGGAACGGGTCCCACAGGCCGAGCGCCGCGACGCTGCCCGACTGGTAGGCAGCCACGCTGTCGGAGGCGGTCAGGATGTAGACCGGCTCGATGTCTTCGTAGCGCAGGCCGTTGGCCTGCAGCGCCTTGATCAGGACGTACTGGGTGTTGTAGCCGCGGCCCGTGACCACCTTCTTGCCCTTGAGGTCGCGCACGGTCCTGATCGGCGAGTCCTTCGGCACCAGGAAGCCGACGCCGCCCGGGTACGGGCTTTCGGCCGCGAGGTACGCCAGACCCTTGCCGCTGGCCTGCTGGAACACGCCGATGCCGTCCGAGGCATGGCCGAAATCGATGGCGTTGGCGGCGAGCGCCTCCGACAGCTGGCTGCCGCCGAGGAACTCGCGCCACTCCACCGTGACGCCGGCCGGCGCCAGCGCCTTCTCCAGATTGCCGGTGCCCTTGAGGATGTTGAGCGTGTTGAACTTCTGGTAGCCGATGCGCAGGGTCCTGGCGGGTGCGGCGGGGCTTTGGGCCCAGGCGAAGCCCGGCACCGCGGCGGCGGCGAGCGCGCCGGCGCCGGCCTGGAGCAGCGCACGGCGGCGCGACAGGGAGGAGGTCATGGAGAGATCGGCCCGCTTCAGAATGCCGGCACCAGCGCGCCGCTGAACTTGGTCTCGATGAAGTTCTTCACCTCGGGCGAGTGGTAGGCCTTCACGAGCTGCTGCGCCCAGGGCTTGTCCTTGTCGGCGCGGCGCACCGCGATGATGTTGGCGTACGGGCCTTTGGGCGACTCCTTGATCACCGCGTCCCTGGCCAGCGTCAGCCCGGCCTTCTCGGCATAGTCGTTGTTGATCGAGGCGATCGTCAGGTCGTCCAGCGAGCGCGGCAGCTGCGCGGCGTCGAGCGGCACCAGCTTGAGCTTCTTGGGGTTGGACACCACGTCGAGCGGGGTCGCGTTGTTGTTCTTCACGGCCTCGGGCTTGAGCGTGATGAGCTTGGCCTCCTGCAGCAGCAGCAGCGCGCGGTTGCCGTTGGACGGGTCGTTCTGGATGCCGACCGACGCGCCGTCGGGCAGCGCATCGATCGACTTGATCTTGCGCGAATAGAAGCCCAGCGGCGCCGTGATCGTGAGACCGACCGGCACGATGTCGAAGCCGCGCGACTTGTTCTGGTTGTCGAGGAAGGGCTGGTGCTGGAAGGCGTTGGCGTCGAGATCGCCGGCCGCCAGCGCGGCGTTGGGCAGCTGGTAGTCGTTGAACACGACGACCTCGACGGCCAGGCCGTCGCGTGCCGCCGCCTTCTTGACGACTTCCCAGATCTGCTCGCCGCTGCCGACGGAGACGCCGATCTTGAGGGCTTTCCTGTCCTGCGCGTGCAGTGTGCCGCTGGTGGTGAAAAGGGCCATGGAGGCAAGGGAGAGCGCGGCGATCAGCGCGGCGCGGCGGCGGACAGGAAGCATGGGAATGAGCATGTCGAATGGAAGACCCGCCACTGTGCCGGCCGCCGGTGCGGCGGGGAACGAAGGAAAACGCGCAACCTTATGCGCTCGGTGTCGAGCGGCGGCGTTCGATCGGCCTTGCGCGAAATCCGCATAAGCAGCCTCTGAATGCGTCGTTCCCCCGCTGCCGGCCGGCCCCGATACTCGCTGGCTTTACCCGGCCCGATCGGCGGGCCGCAACCAGCCCATGACCTCTCTTGCTCGTCGTTCCATCCTCGCCCTCTCGGTGCTCGCACTGTCGTTCGGTGGCCTCTCGCTCGAAGCGCAGGCCCAGGCCGCGGCCAAGAAGGAGCTGGTGATCGGCGGCACCGCCGGCTCCAACATCGACCAGCTCAAGGCCGGCATCGTGCCGATCCTCGAGAAGAAGGGCTACAAGGTGAAGCTGGTCGAGTTCAACGACTACGTGCAACCCAACCTGGCGCTGGCACAGGGCTCGCTCGACGCCAACTTCTTCCAGCACCTCGTCTACCTCAAGAAGTTCGCGGCCGACCAGAAGCTCGACATCGTCGAACTGGTGCAGGGCCCGATCGCGCCGCTGGGCGTCTACTCGACCCAGCGCAAGACCCTGGCCGAAGCGCGCGAAGGCGACCGCTTCACCCTGCCCAACGACCCGAGCAACCTGGCCCGCGCGCTGGTGCTGCTGGAGCAGAACAAGCTGGTCACGCTGAAGGCCGGCATCGACCCGATCCGCGCCACCGAGAAGGACATCGCGGAGAACCCGCGCAAGCTCAGGTTCATCCCGCTCGAGGCGGCGCAGCTGCCGCGCTCGCTGGGCGACACGGAGTACGCGATCATCAACGGCAATTTCGCGATCTCCTCCGGCCTCAAGCTCACCGAAGCGGTGGCCCTCGAGAAGACGCCCGACCACTACCTCAACGTGGTCGCGGTGAAGCGCGCCGACAAGGACGCGCCGTGGGCCAGGGACCTGGTCGAAGCCTATCGCTCCAAGGATTTCCAGAGCGTGGTGGACAGCAAGTTCCAGGGCTACGCCAAGCCCACCTTCCTGCAGTAGGCGACAGGCGCCGCCGGGCCAAGGCAGACACGCCATGGGTGTGCTGGTTGCATTCGATGCCCAGGCGAACTGGGCCGAGACCCATGTGTGCGACAGCCTGCTGCTCGGCAGGGTCGAGCGGCTCGGCGCGGCTTGGGGGCGATCGAAGGTCGAGTCGCCCTGGCCGGCAGATGCCGCGCTGGCAGCCTTGCTCGACAGCCGGCGCGATGAGGTCGCGGAGTTCGGCGCGCGCTTCGGGACCGGATCCGTCGAGCGCATCCGGCTCCTGCCCGAAGCCGCCCACTGGCCCGAACGCCGGCGCGGCTGGCGGCGGCTGGACGCACGCGATGGCTGGGTGGTGCACTGGGTGCTCGAAGGCACGCTGCTGGTCTACCTCCAGGCGGCGAGCGGGTATCTGGCCGTGCTCTGCGAAGCCGGCGAGTGGCTGGCGATCCCGGCCGGCCTGCGGCATCTGCGCGATGCCGGCGAAGCGCCCGAGCTCGACCTGCTCGTGCTGTCGCAGCCCGGCGCGGGCATCGGGCCGGCTCCGCACGGACAAGGCGATGCCGGGCTGCCTTCGCTCGACGAGTTCGTCGACACGATGCTCGAGCTGACCGGCCACGCCGCCGACGAATAGCCGGCCGGCAGCGCTGCGCCTCAGGCCGCGGCGCGCTCGGCGCTTCGGCCCGGCGGCCGCGCCAGTCCCAGGTGATCGCGCAGCGTCGGGCCTTCGTAATCGGTGCGGAAGATGCCGCGCTGCTGGAGCAGCGGCACCACGCCCTCGACGAAGGCCTGCAGGCCGTCGGGCAGCACGTCCGGCATCAGGTTGAAGCCGTCGGCGGCGCCGGCCCTGAACCAGCGCTCGATGTCGTCGGCGATCTGTTCGGGCGTGCCGACGATCACGCGGTGGCCGCCGCCGCCCGCGAGTTCGCGGATCAGTTCGCGGGTCGTCAGGTCGAGGCGCCTGGCTGTCGCCAGCGTGGCATTGAAGAAGGTGTGGTTGCCATTGCCGCCGCCGGGCAGCGGCAGGTTCTCGGGCAGGCGTTGGTCGAGCCCGAGCCGATCCGGCGTGATGCCGAGGATGCCGGCCAGTCGCGCCAGGCTGTAGTCCCAGGGGATCAGGTCGACCAGTTCGTCGCGGCGGCGGCGCGCGGCCGCCTCGGTGTCGCCGATGATGGTGGTCAGGCCCGGCAGCACGCGCAGTGCTTCGGGACCCCGGCCCAGCGCTTCGGCGCGCGACTTGAGGTCGCGCGCATAGGCCAGCGCCTCCTCGAACGATTGCGAGGCCGAGAACACCGCCTCCGCGTGGCGCGCCGCCAGCGTGCGGCCGTCGCCCGAGCCACCGGCCTGCACCAGCACCGGATGGCCCTGCGGCGTGCGCGGCAGGGTCGATGGCCCCTGCACCGAGAAGAATTCCCCCTGGTGTGCGACAGGCTGCACCTTGGCGGTGTCGATGAAGCGGCCGGCGGCCTGGTCGCCGATGAAGGCGTCGTCTTCCCAGCTGTCCCAAAGCGCCTTGACGACCGAGGTGAATTCGGCCGCCCGCGCATAGCGCTGGGCGTGGTCGGGCACCGCGTCGCGGCCGAAATTGCGCGCCGAGGCCAGGTCGGCGGTGGTGACGACGTTCCAGCCTGCGCGCCCGCCGCTCACGTGATCCAGCGTGGCGAAGCGCCTGGCGATGTTGTAGGGCTCGTTGTAGCTGGTCGATGCCGTGGCGATCAGCCCGATATGGCGCGTCGCCGCGGCCACGCTCGCCAGCAGCACGGTGGGTTCGAGCGCGGTGATCGGCCGGAAGTGGATCTGCTCGACGATGGCCGCGTTGTCGGCGAGGAACACGGCGTCGAGCTTGCCGGCCTCGGCGATCTGCGCGACGCGGATGTAGTGCTGCACGTCGATGAAGGCGCGCGGGTCGCTGCCCGCCGGTCGCCAGGCCGAGGGCAGGAAGCCCGAGTGAAGGATGTTGACGTTGAGGTGCAGGCGGCGTGGCGCGCGCGCGGCGCGGGAGCGGTTCATCTTGGAGGATCGCAGGGGCAGGCACCGCACTGTAGGGCCGCCCTCGCGCCGGGCGAACGAAGATTCGCGCGCATCGATATGCGCGGCGCACCTATGCCGCCGCAGCGGTCGCGGCGGCAATGCTAGGGCCCGGCCTACGGCGCCGGCACGACCTCGTAGTACACGCCGCTGGAGCCGAAGTAGGGCTTGTACCAGGTCGGTCCGGCCTGGTAGTAGTTGACGCCGTTCACGACCATGCTGCGCGCGCCA
>NZ_JASZYT010000001.1 GCF_030316765.1 Variovorax saccharolyticus | reverse complement strand
ATCGAGCGTGCCGCTCCAGTTCTTGTATTTGTCGGTGCTGTTGAAGGCGCCGAAGCCGGTGCCGAACTTGCCGTCGAGTTCCTCGTACTGGCCGCGCAGCTCGATGTTCCAACTGGGACTGATGGGCTTGCCGACGGCCAGGCCGCCGCCCCAGCCGTTGTCGGCGTTGCGGTCACCGTCCGGATGGACATAGCTGCCAAAGGGCGTGATGTACCAGCGGTCGTCGAAGTACTGCTCGGCGCTGAACGTGGTCTGCGCGAGGCAGGCCGCGTAGGGAACAGCGAGCACGCAGCAAGCGGCAAAAGTGCGTCGGTGGAACATTGAAAGCCTCCCGTCCTGGTGTGGAAGTTGTGAAGGCTTCAGCCGAAGCCGACAAGGGCGAAAGATAGGCTTCGGCATCCCCCCTCGGTCGGCGCATACGCAACCGAGTGTGTGGCGCTCTGGCAGGCGCCGCCACGTTCGGTTGCAGAACTTTCAGCCCTCGAACGGAACCGGTTGCGCGTGGGCAACGCATCGGGCAGGCGCTTCGCTCGATTGCGCCTTCGGGGCGGGGGTCGAACGCAGCAGGAAATGCGACAGCGCCGGAATCAGCAACACCGCGCCGACCATGTTCCAGATGAACATGAACGCCAGCAGGATCCCCATGTCGGCCTGGAACTTGATGGGCGACAGCGCCCAGGTGAGCACGCCCGCGGCCAGCGTCACGCCGACCAGCACCACCACCTTGCCGGTGAACTGCAGCGCATGGCGGTAGGCCTCCCCGAGGCTGGCGCCCGCGCGCTGCCGGGCCAGCTGCACGCTGAGCAGGTACAGCGCGTAGTCGACGCCGATGCCCACGCCGAGCGCGATCACCGGCAGGGTGGCCACCTTGACGCCGATGCCGAGCATCACCATCAGCGCCTCGCACAGCACCGAGGTGATGACCAGCGGCACCACGGCCACCACCACCGCGCGCCAGCTGCGGAAGGTGATGAAGCACAGCACGATCACGGCGGCATAGACCAGCAGCAGCATCTGCGTCCAGGCCTTGCGCACCACGATGTTGGTCGCGGCCTCGATGCCTGCGCCGCCCGCGGCCAGCAGGAACTGCCGGTCGCTGCCGCTGTGCGCGGCGGCGAAATCCGCGCTCGCCTGCACCACGCGGTCCAGCGTCTCGGCGCGATGGTCGGCCAGGTAGGCGATCACCGGCATCACCGAGCACTCGGTGTTGAACAGCTCCGGGTTGTTGACGCTGGCCTGCTGGGCGCCGTAGTTCAGAACGTCCTGGTTGCGCGCGATGGTCAGCCACTTGGGGCTTCCTTCGTTGCTGCCCGCCGTGATCTGCCGCACCGCGTTGGTGAGCGACACCGTGGTCTGCACGCCCGGCACCTGCTGCAGGCTCCAGGCGAGGCGGTCGGCCTCGACCAGCGTCTCGTACTTGAGGCAGCCTTCCCGGGCGGTCTTGACGATCACCGCGAAGGTGTCGCTCGACAGGGAGTAGTTGGCCGTGACGAAGGCGTTGTCCCGGTTGTAGCGGGAATCCGGCCGCAGCTCGGGCGCGCCGGGGTCGAGGTCGCCGATCTTGAGTTGCGTGCTCACCGCGAAGCCGGCCACCAGCAGTACCGCGGCCGAGGCGACGGTGGCGCTGGCCCAGCGGCGTTCGGTGAAGCGGCCGAGCCAGCCGCAGACGCGATCGAAGCCGCGCGCCTGCTGGCCGCCGCTTCCGTCGCGCAGGCTGCGCTCGGCGGCGGCAGCGCTGACGCCGATGTAGGACAGCAGCACCGGCAGCAGGATCAGGTTGGTCACGATCAGCACGGCCACGCCGATGCTGGCGGTGAGCGCCAGGTCCTTGATGACCGGGATGTCGATCAGCATCAGCACCGCGAAGCCCACCGCGTCGGCCACCAGCGCGGTCACGCCGGCGAGGAAGAGGCGGCGGAAGGTGAAGCGCGCCGCCACGAGCCGGTGCGCGCCCCGGCCGATGTCCTGCATGATCCCGTTCATCTTCTGCGCGCCGTGCGAGACGCCGATCGCGAAGACGAGGAAGGGCACCAGGATCGAGTAGGGGTCGAGCTCGAAGCCGAGTCCGGCCACCAGGCCGAGCTGCCAGATCACCGCCACCAGCGAGCAGGCGACCACCAGCGCCGTGCTGCGCAGGCATCGCGTGTAGAAGAAGATGATGAGGGTCGCGACCAGCGCCGCGAGCCCGAAGTACAAGCCCACCTGGTAGAGGCCGTCGATCAGGTCGCCGACCAGCTTCGCGAAGCCGATGCTGTGCACCTGGATGCCGGTCGGCCGGCCCTGGGCGTCGGTCTCGTAGCGCGCACGCAAGGCTTCGAGCGCATGCGAAAGGCCACGGTAGTCGATGCGCTGGCCGTTGCCGGCGTCCATCAGCGGGACCACGATCATGCTGGACTTGAAGTCGTTGCCGACCAGGCTGCCGACCAGCCCGGCGCGCGCGATGTTGGCGCGCAGCTGCTCGGTGGCGGTGGGCGAGCCGTCGTAGTTGTCGGGCATCACCGGGCCGCCGCGGAAGCCTTCCTCGGTCACCTCGGTCCAGCGCACGGCGGGGGCCCAGAGCGACTTCATCCAGGCGCGGTCGACGCCGGGCGTCAGGAAGAGTTCGTCCTGGATCTTCCTGAGCGCGGCGAGGTATTGGGGGTCGTAGATGTCGCCCCGGGTGTTCTCGACCACGACGCGCAGCGAGTTGCCCAGCCCGCGCAGGTCGGCGCGATGCTCCAGATAGTTCTGGATGTAGGGATGGCCCTGCGGGATCATCTTCTCGAAGCTGGCGTTGAGCGTCAACCGCGTTGCGGCCAGGAAGCCCAGCAGCAGCGTGATCAGGGCGCAGACCGCCATCACGACCAGGCGATGGTTGAAGATCAGCTGCTCCAGGCGCGAGCCGGAGCGGGTGTCGAAGGGGTCGAGCGAGGTCGGCGCGGACGCATCCGCGTTGAGGGGGGTGTGCATGGGGTCCTCCGAGCCCGTTCAGGGCAGGGGAAGCGATTGGGCGCCGCGCGGCCCGGCGATGACGACCGTGCCCTTGGCAGGGATCGCGACGGCGGCGGCGGGAACGGTGCGGCCGGTGCTTGCGGCCTTGAAGCTCGCGCCGTCGTCGGTGCTGCTCAGGATGTGGCCGGCCTGGCTGACGATGACGATGCGGCCATCGTCCTGCAGCGTGCCGGCGGTCAGGCCGACCTGCAGGCCCGTGGGCGTGGGCTGCCAGCTGCGGCCAGCGTCGGTGCTGCGCAGCACGGTGCCGCGCAGGCCGTAGGCGACCAGGGAGCGTGCGCTGCCCGTGATGCCGAACAAGGTGCCCTTGTAGGGCAGGTCGAGGGCGCGAAAACGGGTGTCGCCACGCTCCATCTTGAGCAGCAAGCCCTGCTCGCCGCTGATGTAGACGTCGGCGCCGATGCCGCGCACCGCATAGAGGTGAAGGCCCTTCGGATTGTCGAGTGCGTGCAGCCACGGCGCCCAGTGCGCGCCGCCGTCGGTGGTGTGCAGCACGAGGCCGAAGGCGCCGACGACGAAGCCTTCGGAAGCATCGCGGAACCAGACGTCGAGCAGAGGATTCTCGGCGCCCTGTGCCTCGAAGCGGCGGGCTTCCTCGATCAGCTGTGCCGCGCGCCCGGGATCGCCGGCGGCCAGCGCCTGGGCCTCGCGCTGGTAGTGCCGCACCATCGCGGCGCCGGCCTGGATGCCGTCGAGCTGCAGGGTCCAGCTCAGGCCGGCGTCGGTGCTGCGCAGCACGACGCCGTCGTGCCCCACCGCCCAGCCGGTCGTGGCGTCCGGAAAGCTGACCGCGACCAGGTCCGAGCTGACCGGCACTTCGGCCTGACGCCAGCTCTTGCCGGCATCGTCGGAGTAGAGGATGTGCCCGCGCTGGCCGACCGCCACGATGCGGCTGCCGGCGCTGGCCAGCCCGTTGAGCAGTGCACGCGAGGCGAGCGGGCTCTTCACGGCCGGCGTGGCCAGCACGTCGCGCCACCCCGTGCCCTGCGTGGGCTGCACCGCCCACGCCGCGGCGCCGGCGGCCAGCGCGATGGCCAGGGCCAGGCCACCCGAGGCGACTCGCTTCGTCATCATCGAGCAGCCCCGGATCAGCGCACGCCGGCGCCGGCCAGCGAGTCGGCGGTCCATTCGCGGTCGCTCAGCGCCTTGGTGTGGCGCAGGCCGCCGGTTTCGGCGATGTAGCCGGTCAGCGAATAGATGCGCGAGGCGAAGTCGTAGTGGCCGAACATGTCGGTGTAGGGCGCGGGCAGGTCGTAGCTGGGTGCCATGTAGGCGAAGCCTGCGCGATAGAGCTGGCCGCGGGCGTCGTAGTTGTCAGAGGCCAGCGCGGCCCACGAGTCCTCGTCGAGGTAGAAGGTGCGCTTGCCGTAGACATGGCGCTTGCCCTCGCGCAGCGTCGCCTCCACCACCCACACGCGGTGCAGTTCCCAACGCACCAGGTCGGGGTTCAGGTGGTTGGGCTTGAGCAGATCGTCCTGCTTGGACTGGTACACCGCGCCGTAGGCGTTGTAGGGCACGATCATCTCCTTCTTGCCGACCAGCTTGAAATCGAAGCGGTCCATCGAGCCGTTGAAGATGAAGGTGTCGTCGAAGGTCGTGGCGCCGGCGGTGCCGGGGTTGGGCGTGTCGTACGACAGGTCGGGTGCGACCTTCACGCGGCGCTGGCCGGGCAGGTAGGCCCAGGCGCGGCGGTCCTTGGTGCCGATGTCAAGCGGATCGACGATCAGCAGGGCCTCGCCGGCGCGGCGCGCCGGCCCGGTGTAGGTGAGCTTGATGCGCCAGTAGGTGTCGGCCGCGGTCTTGCTCGTGTCCCAGAACGGGAAGTCCTGCGTGCTGACGCCTTCGGTCGCCAGGGCGGGGCGGCCGCTGGCATCGACGTTGAGGTTGCGGTACTTGGCTTCGTAGCTCTGGCCGTTGAAGCGCACGAGGTGGTTCCACATGGCCTCGTAGCCGTCCTTCGGAATCGGGAACGGGAAGCCGGCGTGCACGCCTTCGATGGAACGGCCGTCGTTGGTGGTCCGGGCCTTGACCGAATTCGCCGCCGTGTTGTCGGTGACGAATTTAGGGAAGGCCACGGTGCGGTGCGTCGGGTAGACGTCGACGCGGAAGCTCGGGTACTTCTCCAGCAGCTGCCGGGTGCCGGCGGTCAGCTTGTCCGCGTGCTCGGCCATGTTCCTGGCGTCGATCACGAGGCGCGGCTTTTCGCCGGCGAAGGGATCGGGGCGGATGCCGTCGCCGGCCTTGTACCCGGCCGGACCGCTCTTCATGCCGCCGGCGTAGGCGGGAATGGTGCCGTCCTTGTTGGCCGACTTGTCGGCGCCGACGGGCGTGAGGGTGGTGCCGAGCGACTTGGCCTCGTCGGCGCTGATGGCCGCCTGGGCGGCGAAGCCTGTCGATGCGGCCATGATGCCGGCGACGAGGGAGTGGGTGAGTTTCATGATCGGATCCTCAGAAGGTGGTCTTGAAGGTGAGGCTCAGGAAACCGCGATCCTTGAGCAGGGTGGTGAAGCCGTTCTGGGCGGTCACGGCGAATCCGTTGTCCTTGTAGTCGCCGACGTAGTCGATGTACTTCAGGTCGAAGCGGTACTTCTGGCGGACGTCCACGCCCAGGCCGACGCTGTAGTTGCCGTTGCCCTGGTTGCCGCCGAAGACGGTCGGTGCGTTGCCGCTGAGTCCCACGGCGTAGGTGAGCGGCGCCGACAGGTCGATGCCGGGCCATACCTGGAACCAGGTCGGCGTGAACGAGAGTCCGGCGCCGATGTAGTTCTTGGTCGTGCAGCCGTCCCACTTGTCCTTGCCGACGCAGGGCGCGAAGCCCTCCGCGAAGAACAGGTTCTGGCCGCTGCGGACCTTGCCCCAGCTCGCCCAGACCAGCTCGGCCGCCCAGGAGGCGGTGTCGAACAGGGCGGTCTTCGGCACGACGCCGACCGCATTGACCAGGCCGTGATAGGTGTCGCCGCGCGGGCCGTTGGTGCTGCCCTGCGCCGGCAGCCCGGGCGCGATGCCGAGCACGGTGCTGTTCAGCGGCGTGTTGTGGCGATAGGAGAGTTCGGAGCCGAAGCTGATGCCGCCGATGTTCTTGGCCAGGCTGACGCCGTACAGGTCGATGTCGTCGGCGTAGATCAGGTTGTAGCGGCTGATGCCCGGCCCGACGCGCGTGAGGAAGGTCTGCGGCAGCTTGTCGGAGAACTTGCGGTAGTACAGGCCCATGGTGCCGTCGAGCCACTCCGGGCTCCAGCGCGTGGACAGGCCGCCTTCCTGGCCGCGCTGCTTGGGCTCGGACGGCGCGCCGCGCTGGGCGAAGCCCAGAGGCTGCGAGAGGAACTGGCGGTCGGGCCCGTTGAAGGCGAAGTCCACGGGACCGAGGTAGGTGCCGCCTTCGGGGTAGCGGAACGCTTCCCATTCGAGCATGTACTGCGCCGCCACCGACACGGTGTCCGTGACCTGGGCCTGCATCGAGAGCTGGTTCAGCGGGCGGAACAGCTCCTTCGCTTCCACGCCGGGCGTGGCGAAGCCCTTCTGCAGGTCGAGCGGGTTCTGCGCGTAGGCGATGCCGTTCAGGTTGCCGGCAAGGAAGAGGGATTCGCCCCAGTACAGCGAATGGCTGCCGAGCTTGGCGTTCACCGGCACCTCGCCGATGTCGACGCCGCCGAAGACGAAGGCGTCGAGCCATTCGCCCGAGGGGCCACGGTAGTAGCGCTCGGTGTAGTTGCTGTACTTCTTGTTGACGTAGCTGGGAATGTTCCTGAAGGGCAGGAAGGGGTTGGTCCTGCTGTCGGGCCCGTAGGCGTTGTCGTACCAGCCGGCCGCGCTCACGCGCATGCCGTAGCGCTTCATGTAGGTCAGGTCCAGCTCGCTCAGGACGTCCAGGCGGTTGGCGACGGTCTGGCCGCGGTCGAAGCTGTAGGTGCCTTCGTCCGCGATCACGGTGTTGCCGATCTTCTGATCTCGCGCCTCGACACGGTTGGCGTAGTTGTAGCGCAGCGTGTTGTCCCACCGCAGCGAGAGGTCGGGGTTGCCGGTGTCGAACTCGAAGGCGCGGGCGCCGCCCGGCGACAGCGTGACGAGAAGGACCGCGGCGGTCGTTGCAGCGATTCGAAAGGACGAGCGGGCTTGGAGGGATCCCGTCTTGAGCTGGGGGTGGGGCACGTGATTCCAGTGATGAGTGGGTGTGTGGGGGGCGCGCCCCCGACACGCGGTGGGTCGGGGGACGGGCGGAATTTTGGAGTTCACGCCCGCCTGAACCCCCCTCCTTGGGGGAGGGGGGCAAGGGGTGGGAAAGTCTCGACACCGGCACTTGACGAATCTCAATCGCGCACGGCGCGGCGGCCCTAGCATCCGTGGATCTGCTTTCGAACAGGAGACCGCGATGGCGAAGAACGAGAAGAGGCACCACGGCAAGTCATCCCGCAAGGACGAGGCCCAGGAAGCTCCGGCGTCGGCGCCCGAAGCGGCGACCGAAGCGGGGTCGGAGGCGGACCCGAATCCGGCGCGGTCGAAGAACCTGTCGCGCAAGGACTACGAGAAGGCGCTGCGGGAACTCCACGTCGAACTGGTGAAGATGCAGGAGTGGGTGCAGCACGCCGGGCTCAAGGTCTGCATCGTCTTCGAGGGACGCGATGGCGCCGGCAAGGGCGGCACCATCAAGGCCATCACGGAGCGCGTCAGTCCACGCGTTTTTCGCGTTGTGGCCCTGCCGGCGCCGACCGAACGGCAGAAGTCCCAGATGTACATCCAGCGCTACATCCCTCATCTGCCGGCGGCCGGGGAGATCGTGATCTTCGACCGCAGCTGGTACAACCGCGCGGGCGTCGAGCGCGTGATGGGCTTCTGCTCGGAGGCGCAGGCCAAGTCCTTCCTCCAGGGCACGCCGCTGGTGGAGCAGGCGATCATCAGTTCCGGCGTCATCCTGCTGAAGTACTGGCTGGAGGTCAGCCCGGACGAGCAGACCCGCCGGCTCGAGGCGCGGATCGAGGACGGGCGCAAGATATGGAAGCTGTCGCCGATGGACCTCAAGTCCTACGGCCGCTGGTACGACTATTCGCGTGCCCGCGACGAGATGTTCACGGCCACCGACCTGCCTTCGGCGCCGTGGTACGTGCTGCGTTCGGATGACAAGAAGCGCGCGCGCCTGAATCTCATCAAGCACCTGCTGGCCCATGTTCCCTACGAGGCGCTGCCGCGCGAGAAGATCAAGCTGCCGAAGCGGCAGGGTCGGGGCGACTACAAGGAAGTGGACCACCCGATCCGGTACATCGCCGAGGCCTACTAGCCATGCCGGCGGCTGATCCGGCGGATCCGGTGCTTCCGGCGACGGTGGTGCTGCGAGACGGTCGGCGGGTGATCGTGCGCGAGATCCGCGCCGACGACAAGGAAGCGCTCCGGGCAGCCGTCGCAAACATGTCGGCGGATTCGCGCTACTCGCGCTTCATGACCAGCATTCGCGAGCTGCCGGACCACATGCTCGAGGCGGCGACGCATCCGGCGCCGGACAAGGAGTTCGCGCTGGTCGTCCTCGACGCGGACAGCGCCGAAGAGTCGATCGTCGGAGGCGCCCGCTACGCTTCGGCTGCCGGCAGCGACACCTGCGAGTTCGCGATCATGGTGGTCGACGCCTGGCAGCACCTGGGCCTGGCGCCGCGCCTGATGGAAACGCTGATCGCCGCCGCCCAAGCGCACGGCTACCGCTGCATCGAGGGCTACGTGCTGTCGACCAACGCCGCGATGCGCGGCCTGGCCAAGCGCCTGGGTTTCAAGGAGTCGCCCTGTCCGGGGGACGCCACCGTGCGCGTGGTCCGGCTCGGCCTGGGCGTCGCGGGCGAAACCGGCGCGGCCTGAGCGCGAAGTTATCATGGCCGGGGTTCCGAACGGGGCCTGGTCCGGGACGTGCGCCATGCGGCGGCGAACCCGATGTTCGGCTCGCGGCAAGCGGCAAGATTCACTGGGAAGCGATGGAGATGCGGATTAGACGGGCGACTTCGAGCCCAGGGACAAGCGGCGCATGACCGTCGAATCGCTCCCGCCCTGGCTGCGCCAGCCGCTGGCCGAGCTGCTGCGCCAGCGCGGCCACGCCTGGCTGCTGCAGGGGCCTTCGGGCCTGGGCCAGTACGAACTGGGCCTGGCGCTGGCGGCGGCCTGGCTGTGCGAGCAGCCCGAGGAAGCCAAGGCGCACGGCGCCTGCGGCCATTGCCCGAGCTGCCACGCGATCCAGGTCCGAACGCACGCCGACCTCTGCGTCCTGATGCCCGAGGTCGCGATGCAGGCCCTGGCCTGGCCGCTCGACGAGAAGTCGCAGGCCGACATCGACGACAAGAAGCGCAAGCCCAGCCGCGAGATCCGGGTCGAGGCGATGCGTGACGCCATCGGCTTCGCCCAGCGCACCAGCGCCCGCGGCCGCGGCAAGGCGGTGCTGGTGTATCCGGCCGAGCGCATGAACAACATCACCGCCAACGCACTGCTCAAGACGCTCGAGGAGCCGGTCGGCGAAGTCCGCTTCGTGCTCGCCAGCGAGGCTGCCTGGCAGCTGCTGCCGACCATCCGCAGCCGCTGCCTGGGCTTCACGCTGCCCTGGCCCGAAGAGACGCAGGCACTGGCCTGGCTGGAGGCGCAGGGCGTGCCCGCTGCCGACGCGCCGGGCCTGCTGCGAGCAGCCGGCGGACGGCCCAGCGACGCCCTGAGGCTCGCCGCCCAGGGCCAGTCGCCCAAGGCCTGGTCGCAGTTGCCCAAGGCGATGTCGCGCGGCGAAGTCGGCGCGCTGTCCGATCACGCGCCGGCGCAGGCCATCGGTGCGCTGCAGAAGCTCTGCCACGACCTGATGGCGATCGACAGCGGCGCCGCGCCGCGCTTCTTCGAGCCCGCCGACCTGCCGGCCGCGCCGCCGCGGACGGCCTTGGCGCGCTGGTCCCGGTCGCTCGCGAATGCGGCAAAAACCGCAGAACATCCCTTCAATGCGGGCCTGATGCTCGAAGCGCTTGTGAGCGAGGCGAGAACCACCCTAAACTCGGCACGCCGCCGCCCATGAACACTCCTGCAACCCCCACCCCGTCCGCGCCCGTCCGGCCCAGCGTCATCCAGCTGGCGATCAAGGAAAAGGGCGCGCTCTACGCGGCCTACATTCCGCTGTTCGCCGAAGGCGGCATCTTCATCCCGACCTCGCGCGAGTACCGGCTGGGCGACGATGTCTACGTGCTGCTGACGCTGCCCGACGACCCGCAGCGCTACCCGGTGGCCGGCAAGGTCGCCTGGATCACGCCGGCCCGTGCCGCGGGCAACCGTGCGCCCGGGGTCGGCATCCGTTTTCCTTCCGACGACAAGTCGCGCCAGCTCAAGGCGCGCATCGAAGAGGCGCTGGGCGCCACCCTGGCCTCCGACCGCCCGACCCAGACCATTTGAGCCCCCCACGCTTCTTGTGTCGCGGCTTCCCGAGGAGGCCGCAGGCACCCTGGGGCGGCCCGGCGCCGGCCTGAGGCCGGTTGTTCCAACGGGCACGACGCCACCTGTCGCGGTGGCCGTGCCATTCCGACGACCCTTCCCGCGATGTTCACCGACTCCCACTGCCACCTGACCTTCCCCGAGTTCGCCGACCGGATGCCCGAGATCCGCGCCGCGATGGCGGCGGCCCGGGTCGACCGGGCACTGTGCATCTGCACCACGCTGGAGGAATTCCCCGAGGTGCAGGCACTGGCCGAGCGCCACCAGAACTTCTGGGCCAGCGTCGGCGTGCATCCCGACAACGAGGACATCCTCGAGCCCACGGTCGAGGGCCTGGTCGAGCGCGCCGCATTGCCCAAGGTGATCGCGATCGGCGAGACCGGCCTGGACTACTACCAGATGGAAGAACGCAAGGGCGGCCGCAGCATCGCCGACATGGAATGGCAGCGCGATCGCTTCCGGGTCCACATCCGGGCCGCTCGGCAGACCCGCAAGCCCCTGGTCATCCACACCCGCGAAGCTTCGGCCGACACCTTGGCGATCCTGAGGGAGGAGGGCGAGACCGGCGGCGCGCAGGCGGCCGGCGGCGTCTTCCATTGCTTCACCGAAACGGCCGAGGTGGCGCGGGCGGCACTGGACCTCGGCTTCTATATCTCGTTCTCGGGCATCCTGACCTTCAAGAAGGCGCAGGACCTGCGCGACGTGGCGGCCTTCGTGCCGCTCGACCGCATGCTGATCGAGACCGACAGCCCCTACCTGGCCCCGGTGCCGTACCGCGGCAAGGTCAACAATCCGTCCTATGTGCCTTTTGTCGCGCAGCAGATCGCCGAGCTGCGCCGGCTGCCGGTGGAAGCGGTCGCCAAGGCCACGAGCGACAATTTCGAGACCCTGTTCAGCGGGGCCAAAACATGAGAAATTACTTTAAATATATTGTTTATCTTGTTGTTTTTGCTTCATCTTTTGCAGCAAACGCCAGCGACTACGACGACTTCTTCCGGGCTGCCCGGGCCGACAACGCGAGCGGCATGAAAAGCCTGCTGGCCAAGGGCTTCGACCCCAACACGCGCGACGACAAGGGCCAGACCGCGCTCCTGATCGCGATGCGCGAGCCGTCGCCGAAGGTGATCGAGATGCTCATCGCCTTCCCGAAGACCAATGTCGAGGCCCGCAACTCGAAGGACGAGAGCCCGCTGATGCTGGCGGCCATCAAGGGCCAGCAGGAGCTCGTGACCAAGCTGATCGCGCGCGACGCCGACATCAACAAGCCGGGCTGGACGCCGCTGCACTACGCCGCCACCAGCGGGCAGGTCGCGATCATGAAGCAGCTGCTCGACAAGGACGCCTTCATCAACGCCCAGTCGCCGAACGGCACCACGCCGCTGATGATGGCCGCGATGTACGGCTCGGCCGCCGCGGTGCAGCTGCTGCTCGAAGAAGGCGCCGATGTCGCGATGAAGAACGAGCAGGGCATGACCGCCGCCGACTTCGCCGAGCGCGGCAAGCGCCCGGATGCGATCGCGTTGTTGAAGGCCGCCGCCCAGCCCCAGCAGCCCAAGCGGCCCGCCGACGGCAAGTGGTGAGGCGGCCGGATCTCAGGATTCGCTGCCGGCGTCCGACAGCTCGAAATCGGCGGTTTCCAGCAACACCGGCCGGCCCGGCGCTTCGCGGTGGCGGGCCAGGGCGCGGGCGTTGATCAGCTCCGCGTTCATCAGGTAGGCATGGACCAGGCTGTCGCCGCCGCCGCTGGCGCCGAACAGATCGCGCAGCGGATCCTCGGCGATCTCGGCCACGCAGCGCAGGCCTTCGGGGCCCGCGGGATAGATGGCGAACCGGACGGTCGCCGTGTCGAAACAGTGGATTGCCTCGGCCATGCTCTTCGGTCTCCTTGGTGGGTGCGTGATGCGTCCGCCAAGGGAGATAGTTCCGCCGGCGCGCTGGCCCCGGCGGAACAGGCCGCATCCTGCGGTAGGCCGGCGCCTACGGGCCGCTGTCGAGCCAGAGGGCGGCGCCGGGAAACACGCGCAGCACGTCCGCAACCGGCACCCATGGGCCGGAAAGGGCATGGCGCGCACCCGTGAGCTGGTCGTCCAGGTGCCCGCCGCCCAGCCCGGGCGGCAGCCGCACCCGCGTGTCGCCCCAGGCCTCGGCGCCGAGCGGAGCACGCTGGCCGCGGCCGCCGTCGTCGAGCAGCGCGAACAGGCGGGCGACGATCACCACCAGCGCCCGGCCCTCGTGCCGCCGTGCGAAGGCGATGACGTGGAGCGCGCGATCTCCCTGAACCTCGAGCGGCTCGTAGCTGCCTTCACGGAACAACTCGGGCCAGCGCCTGCGCAGCGATAGCAGGCGCCAGATCAGCCACAGCTTGGCGCGGCCGTCGCTCGGCTCGGCGGCGAGGGCCTGCACCGCGGCTTCGAGCTGCGTTCCGGTGTCCAGCGCTTCCAGCGCCTGCAGCATGCGGGCGCGCTGGTCGAAGTCGACCGGCCGGCGGTTGTCCGGGTCGACCAGGCTGCGATCGATCAGCTCGCAGCCCTGGTACAGGTCGGGCACGCCGGGCGAGCCGTACTTGAGCAGAGTGAGGCTGATGCCGTTGAGGGCGCCATAGCGGTCCAGCGCCGCCACCACGCGGTGCAGGTCGGCCATGAAGGCGTTGTCTTCGCGCGCTGCCAGCACGCCCCGCGCGAAACGCTCGAGCGCCGCTTCGTAGCCGGCGTCGGGACGGGTCCAGCTGGTGCCGGTCTTGGCCTCGCGGGCCGCCTTCAGCATGTAGCGCACGATGCGGTCCGCGTAGGCCTGCTGGCCCGTCGCATCGAGCGCGTCGGGCGGCAGGGTGCCGAGCAGCGTCTGGTAGAGCAGGTATTCGTGCGCGGCCGACACCGGGCCGCGCAGCGGCGCATTGAAGCCGGCCCAGCGCCGCAGCGCGAGCCGCCAGAGGCCGGGCAGCTCCGACAGCACGTCGATGCGCAGCCGCACGTCCTCGGCGCGCTTGTTGTCGTGGGTCGACGTCGCCAGCATGGTTTGCGGCCAACGGCGCTGGCGATCGCTGCTGGCCTCGTGGAAGGCCGCCACCGAGACACCGAGCCGGTCGGGCTCGCCGCCGACCTCGTTGGCCGAAGCGAGCGGGAAGAAGCGATAGAAGGCGGTGTCCTCGACGCCCTTGGCGGCCACCGGCGCGCAGAACTGCTGGAAGCGGCGGGCCAGCCGAAGCGCCCGGCGCCGGGCCGCACGGCCGGGTCCCGGCGCCCGCCCGAGCAAGGCTTCGCGGACGAAGCCGAACACCGACGGGTCGGGCAGTGCCAGGCGCTCGCGCGCGGCGGCGATCGCCTGGTCGATGTAGCGCAGGTCCTGCTCGCCCAGGTCCTCCGCGTTGTAGGTGCGATAGACGGTCAGGCTCGCCGCGACGGTCGCCAGCACCTCGCGCAGCGTGTTGAGGGAGTGGTCGCGGGTGCGGCGATGCGACTTCGCGATCGCCAGCAGCCCGATCGCCAGCACCTCGAGGTCGGAGGCCAGCGTGGCGCTCGCGACCTCGCGCTTGGCCTGGTAGACCGTTTCTTCGAAGGGCGTGTCGATGCCGGTGAAGGCGCGCCAGATGCGGCGCAGGCGGCCGCCGGCGCGTTCGTCCACCAGCACCGCATTGGCCAGGTTGGCGAAGCGGTAGCCGGTGGTGCCGTGCACGGCCCAGGAGACCGGCACCTCCTCGTGCGGCGCGGCGATCTTCTCCGCCACGATGTACAGCGGGCGCTCGGGCCGGCCGTCAGCGCCGACCTCGCGGGCCGGCAGGCCGCGGCGCGCGACGAAACCGTCCTGCAGCCGCTCGAAGTAGCGCGCCGGGTCCTGCAGCCCGTCGGGGTGGTCGATGCGCAGGCCGTCGACCCAGCCGCGCGCCGCGAGGTCGAGCGCCAGCGCATGCGTGGCCTCGAACACCGAGCGGCGCTCGGTGCGCAGCGCCGCCAGCTCGTTGACATCGAAGAAGCGGCGGTAGTTGATCTCGTCGGCCGCCACCCGCCAATGGGCGAGGCGATAGGCCTGGGCCTCCAGCAGCCGGTGCAGGGCGCCGCGCCGGTCGCCGCCGTTCAGGGAGTCGACCGCCGTCGCGATGGCCTGCGCCACCGCCGGGCGCTCGGCCGCGAGGAGGGCGAGCCGGGTCTTCAGCAGTTCCTTGTCGCGGGCGCGAACCGCCACCGCCTGGCGCCGCGTCCGACCCCTGGCCGGCAGCTGCCGCAGCGCCGTGGCGATGCTGGCGAGCGGGGCGCTCGCATCGCCGTCGCCCAGGATCGCGCAGGCGCGATCCAGAACCGAGGCGGCGCTTTCGGGCGCCAGCGGAAAGCGGTGCTCGAAGTAGGCGACGCCGAACGCGCCGGCCTCGGCATCCCAGCGCAGTTGCAGTTCGCCGCGCTCGATCACCTCGCCGTAGTGGTCGCCGAGCACCGGCAGCAGCACCTTGCCTGCCAGCTGCGGGGTCAGCGGCGTCCAGTCGATGTCGAAGTGGCGCGCGTAGCGCGAGGCCATGCCGTTCTCCAGCACGTCGGTCCACCAGGGGTTGTCGTCGCCGAGTACGCCCATGTGGTTGGGCACCAGGTCGATCAGCTGGCCCATGCCGTGGGCCTTGAGCGTGGTCGTGAAGCGCTCGAATGCGGCCAGTCCGCCGAGTTCCGGATTGATCTCGTCGTGGGCCACGACGTCGTAGCCATGCATGCTGCCCGGCCGGGCCCGATGGATCGGCGAGCAGTAGACGTGGCTGATGCCGAGCCGTTCGAGGTAGGGCACGATGCGCGCGGCGTCGTCGAAACTGAAGCCGGCGTGCAGTTGCAGCCGGTAGGTGGCGCGCGGCACCGGGGTGCGTGCCGGCTGGCCGGACGCGGCGAGCGGACGCTCGCGCGGCCGGCTGCGCGCCATCGCCGCGCACAGCTGCTGCAGCACCGGCCGCGCCCAGAGTTCCTTCGTTCCGGCGCCGTACTTGCGCTGCCAGTTGGGATGCTGGAAGGTCGTGCCCGGCAGGTTGGGCTGCTCGACCTCGCCCAGCGCATCCTCGAGCTGGACCATCATCACGGCCGACGGCGCGGCGGCCAGAAAGGCGTGCAGGGCTGCCACCGCCTCGGCGTCGAGCGTTCCGGCCTCGGCCGCCGCCACGCTCCCGGGCGACAGCGCCTGCTGGCCGCGAACGGCGTCGAGCAGCCGCGCGCGGTCCAGCCGGCGCTCCTGAAGCTGCTGCTCCCAGGCCGCCGCATCCGCGATCAAGCCCAGTTCGAACCGCAGGCGCAGGTCGTGCGCCGACCACCAGCCCGCCAAGGTCGGCAGGTCGTGGGTGCTGACCGCCACCACCGCCTCGCGCGGGTAGGCGGCCGGGGCCCGGAAGGCGCCGTCGGGCTCGCGCTCGAAGTACAGCAGCCGGTACGACTGCACGCCGTAGCCGTGCATCGCCTCGCGCATCGCGTCGGGCACGGTGCCCAGGTCCTCGCCGATCACCAGGCAGCGATGGCGCTGGCTCTCCAGGGCCAGGATCGCGAACAGTTCATCGACCGGATAGGCCACATAGCTGCCGTCGCGCGGCGTGCCGCGGGCCGGGATCCAGAACAGGCGCATCAGCATCATCACGTGGTCGATGCGGATCGCGCCGGCACCGCGCATGTTGGCCCGCAGCGCCTCGATGAAGATCGCGTACCCGCCGTCGCGCAGGCGGTCCGGGCGCAGCGGCGGCAGGCCCCAGTCCTGGCCCTGGGTGTTGAAGGCGTCGGGCGGCGCGCCGACGCGGACCTCGAGCGCGAAGCTCTCGCGATGGCGCCAGGCGTCGGAGCCGCCGCGATCGACCGAGACCGCGAGGTCCAGGTAGAGACCGACCGCCATGCCGAGTTCGGTGCAGCGCGCGCCGGCCGATTCGAGCTGCCGTGCCGCCTGCCACTGCAGGTACTCGTGGTAGCCGATACGCTCGCCGTGGGCGGCCGCGAAGGCCGCGACGGCGGGACCGGCCGGGTCGCGGAAGGCCTCTGGCCAGGCCGGCCAGCCCCAGACCCCGGCGTCGGCCGCGTGCAGCCGGGCCTGCAGCGCCTCGAACAGCGCATGCTGGCGCAGGGCTTCGCCGCCCCGTTCCCTGAAGCGCGTCAGGGCCTCGACCTCGGCGTCTTCGGGGGCGCGCTCGAGGAAGCGCTGGTAGAGCAGTTCGAGGATCTCGTGCTTGGCGGCCGAGACGCCCGCATGGTCGATCAGCGGCGCGGCACGCAGCCCGGCCAGCCGGGCCTGGAAGGCCGGCGAGCGAACCCGCTGCCGGGCCGCCGCGCAGGCCAGGAAATCCGGCACGGCCTCGACGTCGATGTAGAGCACGTTGAGCTGGGCCCGCGACGATGGGCTGTACGGGCTCTGGTGCGCAGGGTTGTGCGGAAACAGGGCGTGCAGCGGGTTGAGGCCGATCACCTCGGCGCCTTCGCGCGCGGCCCTGGCGACGAAATCCGCCAGATCGCCGAAGTCGCCGAAGCCCCAGTTGCGTTCGGAGCGCAGCGAATGCAGCTGCAGCGTGAAGCCCCAGAGCCTTCCGCCGCGCTCCAGCAGCGCCGGCTGGTGGCAGCGCGCGGGTGCGCAGACCAGCAGCGTTTCGCCCGGCAGGCCGACGATGCTCAGGCGGTGGTAGCCCGCGGGCAGGGCCAGCACGATCGGCAAGCGGAACCGGCGGTAGACGACGCCGTCGATCTCCGCCTGCGCCTCGGCCTGCAAGGTGGCGGTATCGACCGCGCCCTCGTGGAAGGCGCCGCCCTCATCCACCAGCCGCCACTTGAAGTGCGCGCTGGAGGAGGGCAGTTGCAGCACCAGCGTGAAGTGTTCGCTGCCGGCGCCGACCACCTGCACCGCAGGCAGGGCCTGCCGCCACGACGCGGCTTGCGCCCGGGCCTCGGCTTCGGCGGCGTCGATGTCTGCGGCCGGCAGGAAGCCGGCGTCGCGCAGCAGCGCTGCCAGCGCCTCGGGCGCCACCGCGTGCCAGTGGCCGAAGACATCGTGATAGCCGGTGGCGACGCCGTGACGCTCGCAAATCCGGCGCAGCGCCTGCGCGTCATCCATCCGGCGTCTCCTGGAGCGTCGCGCAGACGCCGCCGGGCGGCAGGCGCAGGGCCGTGCCGGCGGCGGAAGGCTCGAAGCCGAGGCAATGGATCACGCGTCCGGGTGGCCAGGCGAGCACGGCGTCGGCGGCGCCGAAGTTGGCGACCAGGTGCAGCAGCGCCGGTGCGGCGGCCTCGCGCTCGCCCTCGCCCGCGGCATCGAGTTGCCACACCAGCCTCAGCGCATCGCCCTCGCAGGACCACTGGTGGCTGCGGCAGCCGCCACCGAAGCGCGGTGCCAGTTCGGTGCGCCGCACGCGCAGCGCTTCGCGGGTCTGCGCCAGGGCCCGCGCATGGCCGGGCTGCGCGCGCTCGCCGGCATCGAGCCGCGAGGCGGCGAAGCTCGCCTCGGCGTTGGGGTCGGGGATGCGCGCGCGTGCCGCCTCGTCGGCGAAGGCGGCGAAGCGGCCGAACTCCGACCGGCGTCCGGCCGTGACGGCCGCCGCCAGTTCGGGACCGAAGTCGCAGAAGTACTGGAACGGTGTCGCGGCCGCGTACTCCTCGCCCATGAACAGCATCGGCGTGTGCGGCGACAGCAGCACGCAGGTGCGCGCCGCCATCACGAGCGCCGGATCGCCGAGGACGTCGATGCGTTCGCCCATGGCCCGGTTGCCGACCTGGTCGTGGGTCTGCAGGAAGGACACGAAGGCGCCCAGCGGCAGGTGGGCGCAAGGTTCGCCGCGCGGCTCGCCGGCGCGGAATGCCGAAGGCTGGCCGCAATAGACGAAGCCCTGCGCCAGCGCCAGGCCGAACTGCTCGAGCGGGCGCTGGGCGTAGTCGGCGTAGTAGCCGTCGGCCTCGCCAGTGAGCAGCACGTGGGCCGCGTGGTGCAGGTCGTCGTTCCACTGGGCGGTGGCAGCCACCGGCAGGCCGGCGGCGTCGCGCTCGAGCCGGTGCGACTGGTTGAGGTCGTTCTCGAGCACCACGTGGACCTGCCGAAGGCGGCCCGGGCCCTGCTGCAGCGCGCTGCAGATCTCCTCGACGATCGCCGGCGTCGAGTCGTCGCGGATCGCATGCACCGCATCCATGCGCAGGCCGTCGAAGCCGTACTCCTCGATCCAGTAGAGCGCGTTGTGGACGAAGAAGTCGCGCACGGTGCGGGCCTGGGGGCCGTCGAAGTTGATCGCCGCGCCCCAGGGCGTGTGATGCGCCGGGTTGAAGAACTCGGGGCAGTAGGCGTGCAGGTAGTTGCCTTCCGGGCCGAAGTGGTTGTAGACCACATCGAGCAGCACCATCACGCCGAGGTCGTGGGCGGTCTCGACGAAGCGCTTGAGCTCCCCCGGCGTGCCGTAGCACGCATCGGGCGCAAAGGGCAGCACGCCGTCGTAGCCCCAGTTGCGCCGGCCCGGGAAGTCGGCGATCGGCATCAGTTCGACGGCGGTGATGCCGAGCTCGGCCAGTTCCTCGAGCCGCGCACGGGCCGCCGCCAGCGTGCCTTCGGGCGTGAACGTGCCCAGGTGCAGTTCGTAGATCACGGCCTCGTGCCAGGGCCGGCCGGTCCAGGTCGGGTCGGTCCAGGCGTGGGCCAGCGGGTCGACCACCTCGCTCGGGCCATGGACGTCGTCCGGATTGCGGCGCGAGGCCGGGTCGGGCACCCGCAGCCCATCCGGCATGCGGTAGCGATAGCGGTCGCCGGCCATGGCATGCCGCAGCGTGGTCTCGTGCCAGCCGCCGTCGGCGCGCTGCATCGCATGCTGCTGCCAGGTGTCGCCGCGCCTGAGTTCGAGCGCCACCAGCGCCACCGAAGGCGCCCAGAGGCGAAAGCGCACGCCGCCGTCTTCCAGCACCGTGGCCCCGAAGGGCATTGCATGCACGCGCTTCATGCGGCCGCCAGGCTGCGGCGCAGCAGTGCCAGCGAGCGGCCCTGCAGCGGGTAGGTGGTCTCGGCCAGCAACAGCGACAGCGCGCTCTCGCGCGCGGTGTCGACCAGTCGGGTCCAGCGGTCGCCCGGGCGCGTCGGCATCTTGAAGGGCAGGGGCTCGTGGTAGGCGTTCAGCAGCAGCAGGAAGTCGTCGTCCTGCTGCGGCTCGCCGCGTGGGCCGACATCGGTGATGCCGGTGCCCGAGAACAGCATGCCGAGGCAGCGCACATGCTCGCCGTCCCAGTCGGAGGGCGTCATCTCCTGGCCGTCGGGCCTGAGCCACACCACGTCCTTGCTCTCGCCGTCGCCGGCCGGCTGGCCGCGAAAGAAGCTGCGGCGCCGGAACGACGGATGCTGGCGCCGCACCCGGATCAGCTGGGCGACGAAATCGCGCAGCGACTCGGCCTCGGGCCGCGGCGTCCAGTCGAGCCAGCCGAGTTCGTTGTCCTGGCAGTAGACGTTGTTGTTGCCCTTCTGGGTGTGGCCGCGTTCGTCGCCTGCCAGCAGCATCGGCACGCCCTGCGACAGCAGCAGGGTGGCCAGGAAGTTGCGCTTCTGGCGCTCGCGCAGCGCGTTGATGCCAGGATCGTCGCTGGGGCCCTCGGCGCCGCAGTTCCACGACAGGTTGTTGCTGCTGCCGTCGCGGTTGTCCTCGCCGTTGGCCTCGTTGTGCTTGTCGTTGTAGGAGACCAGGTCGTGCAGCGTGAAGCCGTCATGGGCGGTGATGAAGTTGATGCTCGCGTGCGGCCCCTTGCCCGACCAGCCGTACAGGTCCTGCGAGCCCGCCAGCCGCCGGGCGACGTCGCCGACCACGCCCGCGTCGCCCTTCCACCAGCCGCGAATGCCGTCGCGGTAGCGGTCGTTCCACTCGGCCCAGCCGGGCGGGAAGTTGCCGACCTGGTAGCCGCCGTGGCCCAGGTCCCATGGCTCGGCGATCAGCTTGACCTGATTCAGCGTCGGGTCCTGCCGGATGGCATCGAAGAAGCCGCCGAGGTTCTCGACCTTGCCGGCCTCCCGCGCCAGCGCCGAGGCGAGGTCGAAGCGGAAGCCGTCGACGTGCATCTCCTCGGCCCAGTAGCGCAGCGAGTCCATCACCAGCTGCAGGGCGCGCGGATGCTCGAGGTTGACCGTGTTGCCGCAGCCCGTGAAGTCGTCGTAGTAGCGCGGCTGCTCGGCGTTGGCGATGTAGTAGGAGGCGTTGTCGACCCCGCGCATCGACAAGGTCGGCCCGAGGTGGTTGCCCTCGCAGCTGTGGTTGTAGACCACGTCGAGGATCACCTCGATGCCGGCCGAGTGCAGGGTCTTGACCATGGTCTTGAATTCCTTCACCTTGCCCGAGGCGCTGTAGCGCACTTCGGGGGCGAAGTAATTGAGCGTGTTGTAGCCCCAGTAGTTCTGCAGGCCCTTCTCGGCCAGGTGGCGGTCGTTGAGGAAGGCATGCACCGGCAGCAGCTCGACGGTGGTCACGCCCAGGCGCTGCAGGTAGTCGATGACCGGCGAGCAGCCCAGCGCGGCATAGGTGCCGCGCAGGTTCTCGGGGATGTCCGGGTGCTGCATCGTGAAGCCGCGCACGTGCATCTCGTAGATCACCATGTCCTGCCACGGCACTTCGGGCCGGCGGTCTTCGCCCCAGGTGAAGGCGGTCTCGAGCACCCGTCCCTTGGGCATGAAGGCGGCGCTGTCGCGGCGGTCGAAGGACAGGTCCTGCCGCTTGCTGCCGACCGAGTAGCCGTAGAGCGCATCGCTCCAGCGCAGCTCGCCGATCAGGTCCTTCGCATAGGGGTCGAGCAGCAGCTTGTGCGGATTGAAGCGATGGCCTTCCTCGGGCTTGTAGCGGCCGTGGATGCGATAGCCGTAGGCCATGCCCGGGCGCGCCTCGGGCAGGTAGCAGTGCCAGACGTCGTTGGTGCGCTCGCGCAGCACGATGCGCTGCCGCTCGTGGCGGCCCTTGTCGTCGAAGATGCAGAGTTCGGCCTTGTCGGCGTGCTTGGAGAAGATCGCGAAATTGACGCCCTGGCCGTCCCAGGTGGCGCCGAGCGGATAGGGTTTGCCGGGCCAGACGGCGGACAGCGGGGTGTGGGGACGCTTCGTCATGGGTGCGGTCGGTCATCCTGGGTGGAGCGCGAAGGCCAGACGGTGGCGGGCGGATTCGCGTTTCGCACGCCGTCGCGCGGCAGCGGGTCCCGCGCCGGCGGCCGCGGCGTCGAGGGCCGCCTGGGCCACCAC
The DNA here is from genome assembly GCF_030316765.1 of Variovorax saccharolyticus. GTDB lineage: Bacteria > Pseudomonadota > Gammaproteobacteria > Burkholderiales > Burkholderiaceae_C > Variovorax > Variovorax saccharolyticus. The sequence goes on along the minus strand of NZ_JASZYT010000001.1, from coordinate 1,174,870 downwards.
TCCTGGATCCGGTCGGCAGCCCAATCCTTGCCGGCGAGCCCGAAGGCCAGCGCCAGCGCGAACACCACGCCGCCGAGGATGATCAGGAAGCTCTGGCGCACGATGTCGCCGCCCACCTTGACTTGGTCGAGCGCGATCAGCACCACGAACAGCAAGATGGCGTACTGCGCCACCTTGCCGAGCAGCATCGCGTCCTGCATGCCGGCGTTGCGGCCGTAGGTCTGGACCGCATCGCCGACGAACTTGGCGAAGTAGGCACCGAAGGCCAGCACCAGCAGCGCCACGAACACGTTCGGCACGAACCACATGACCCGGCCGAGCAGGTCGGTGACGTAGCTCAAGCCCAGACCGTTGAAGGCCACCACCAGCGAGGCCAGGATCACCATCCAGTAGGCCAGGGCGCCGAAGACCACGGTCGAGTCCGACACCATGCCCCCCTGGCGCAGGAAGTTGTCGATGCCGGCGCGTTCCGTCAGCACCGGGAAGTTGATCGCGTGCAGGCCGCGGATCACCGCGAAGCGCACCACCTTGGCGATCAGCCAGCCGACGAGCACCACCAGCGCCGCGAACACCAGCCGGGGCACGAAGGCGCCGATCTGGAACAGGAAGGCGCGCAGCGGCTCGAGATAGAAGGTCAAGGTGTCCATGGGGATCTCCCGGAGAAATGCGTTGAGCGTCGAAGCGCCATCGGGTCAGCGCGCGCCATCGGAGTCCAGCAGGGCCAGGATGCCCTGAAGGGGCACCGGCACCCAGTCGACGCGGTTGCCCAGTTCGTAGCGCAATTCGTAGAAGGCCTTCTCGAGCTCGAAGAGCTGCAGCAATTGCGCATCGACCGGGCCGGCCTCGGGCGCGAGCGCGGCGGCGTAGCCGGCCAGGAAGGCTTCGCGGGTCTCGCGCTCCCAGGCGCGGGCCTCGACATCGAGCCGCGCCAGTTCGTCGGCGTTCTGCGCGGCGCGCCGCAGCGCACTCCAGCGCGCGTAGTTGAAGGAGCGCAGCATGCCGGCAACGTCGCGCAGGGGCGACTGCCTGGTGCGCCGCGCCTCGATCGAGCGCGCCGGCTCGCCCTCGAAATCGATGATCACGAAATCGTTGCGCGCCAGCAGGACCTGGCCCAGGTGGTAGTCGCCGTGGAAACGCGTGCGCCAGCCGCCGCCGCCCTCGATGCGCAGGGCGTCGATGAAGGCGTCGACGGCGCCCGAGCGGGCCAGCAGCCGCTGCGCGTCCTCCTCGGCCGCTGGCGAAAGCCCGGCCTGGTGCTCGCGCAGGCCCGCCAGCGTGGCGTGGGCCTCGGCGCGCACCGTGTCGCGCACGGTCCGCAGGTCCGCCTCGGTCATCGGCTCGGGGTCGAAGGCCGCGTGGCCGGTGCGACGGCCCAGGGCGTTGTGGAGTTCGGCGGTGCGGCGCCCGAGGATGCCGACCAGCGCCAGGAAGGCGCCATGCGGATTCGGCGGCCGATCGGCGTCGGCATCGCGCAGTTCGCCCAGCACGCGTTCGAGGTAGGCCAGCGTGTAGTCCCAGCCGTCGCCCTGGTTCGGCACGTAGGCCTGCAGCAGGGCGAGCGTGAACACGGTGCCGTCGTTGCCCACGTATTCGAGCGCGCCCGCCACCGGGACGCCATGCAGGAATCCCGCCTCTTCGGTCAGGAACCGGCCCATCTCGAGCTCGGGGTTGATGCCCGGGCGAACGTGGCGGTAGCCCTTGAGGAACAGCGTCTCGCCGAGCGTCACCACCGTGTTGCTGCTCATGGCGGTCGGCCGGCTGACGTTCAGTCCGGCGATCGCATCCAGCACCAGTTCACGGCCCAGCGAGGTCGGACGGAAGTGCATGCTGCCGCGCGCGGTCTTCAGCTGCGTGTCGGTGACGATGGCGCGCACCACCGCGCGGCAGAAGCTCTCGTCGAAGAAGGCATCGCCCATCACGCCGACGTTGGCCTGCTGCCGGATCTTGGCGATGGCGGCCGGCTGCAGGCATTTCATGCGCTCCTCGTCGCGGTCCTCCCAGGCCAGGGCCAGCGGCATGAAGTAGGTCGCTTTTTCGGGCAGCCCCTCGAGTTCGAGCAGCGGCAGCATCCAGCTGTGGCCCTCGGATTCCCAGATCGCCTGGTCCGCGAGCCGGGCCCGTCCGATGTGCGAGCCCTTCGACGCGTACCAGCGCTGGGCCTCGATGTGCGGCGGCAGCGTGTCGGTCTCGAACTGCTTGATCAGGCGGTCGGCGAAGCCGATGCGCCAGGGCATCACGCGATCCCTGAGCAGGCTGGTCCAGCCGTCGAAGAGCACGATCACCGGCCGGTCGAGCAGCGCCACGCCTTCCTGGTGCCAGCTCGGCATCGGCGCCTCGTCGGTGAGCTTGAACCAGTAGAAGCCGTAGGAGGCGAGGGTGAGCAGGTAGGGCAGCTCGCCGATCGGCGGGAAGGAGGTGCGCCCGAGCATCTCGACCGGCACCCGGCCCTTGAAGGCCGAGAGGTCGAGTTCGACCGGCTGCGCCGCGCGCGAGAGGTTGAAGACCGACAGGATCACGTCGTCGCCGTGCTCGCTCAGGTAGGCCAGGATCTTGCGGTTGCCGGGCTTCAGGAAGGTGCGTTGTCCGCGCCCGAAGGCGCGGCTGGTCTTGCGCACCGCGAGCATGCGCCGCGTCCAGTGCAGGAGCGAGCTCTTGTCGCGCAGCTGCGCCTCGACGTTGACCGCCTCGTAGCCGTACATCGCGTCCATGATCGGCTGCAGGTAGAGCCGCTGCGGGTCGGCGCGCGAGAAGCCCGCGTTGCGGTCGGGGCTCCATTGCATCGGCGTGCGCACGCCGTTGCGGTCGCCGACGAAGACGTTGTCGCCCATCCCGATCTCGTCGCCGTAATAGATGATCGGCGAGCCCGGCATCGACAGCAGCATGCTGTTCATCAGCTTGATGCGGTCCTTGTCGTTGTCCATCAGCGGCGCGAGGCGCCGGCGGATGCCGAGGTTGATGCGCGCCTGCATGTCGGCCGCGTAGGTCGTGTACATGTAGTCGCGTTCGCGGTTGGTCACCATCTCGAGCGTCAGCTCGTCATGGTTGCGCAGGAAGATCGCCCACTGGCAGCCGTCGGGGATCTCGGGCGTCTGCTGCAGGATCTCGACGATCGGGTCGCGGTCCTCCTGGGCGATCGCCATGTACATGCGCGGCATGAGCGGGAAGTGATAGGCCATGTGGCACTCGTCGCCGTCGCCGAAGTACTCGCGCACGTCCTCGGGCCACATGTTGGCCTCGGCGAGCAGGAAGCGGTCCTGGTAGTTGGCGTCGATCGCGGCCCGCAGCTTCTTGATCACCACGTGGGTCTCGGGCAGGTTCTCGTTGGAGGTGCCGTCGCGCTCGATCAGGTAGGGAATGGCGTCGAGCCGGAAGCCGTCGACGCCCATGTCGAGCCAGAAGCGCATGGTGCGGATCACCGCCTCGAGCACCTGCGGGTTGTCGAAGTTGAGGTCCGGCTGGTGGCTGAAGAAACGGTGCCAGAAAAATGCCTTGGCCACCGGGTCCCAGGTCCAGTTCGACTTCTCGGTGTCGGTGAAGATGATGCGCGTGCCCTGGTAGAGCTGGTCGGTGTCGCTCCAGACATAGAAGTCGCGTTCGGGCGAACCGGGCGGCGCCATGCGCGCGGCCTGGAACCACGGATGCGCGTCCGAGGTGTGGTTGATGACCAGTTCGATGATCACGCGCAGCTCGCGCTTGTGGGCCTCCTCGAGCATGTCGCGAAAGTCCTGCAGCGAGCCGTACTGCGCGTGGATGTCCTCGTAGGCGGCGATGTCGTAGCCGTCGTCGCGCAGCGGCGAGGGATAGAAGGGCATCAGCCAGATCGTGTTGACGCCCAGGTCCTTCACATAGTCGAGCTTGCTCGCCAGGCCCTGGAAGTCGCCGACGCCGTCGCCGTTGGAGTCGACGAAGGCCTTCACGTTGCACTGGTAGATCACGGCGTCGCGGTACCAGGTGGGGTCTCCGGCGGTGTCGATCTCGGTGGTCTCGAGCGCGAGCTTGGGCAAGGGAGCGTTCATGAAGATGCTTCCTCAGAGGTAGTAGTCGAAATCGCGCTCGTCGCGCAGGCGTCGGCGCACCGCGAGCACATGGGCCGGCATGCGCTGCGGCTCGAGCAGGATGTAGTGATGCCCGCCCTGCCAGGTGAAGCGCTGGCCGGTCAGCAGGTCGTGCATCTGGAAGGGCTGGTCGCGCGGCACGTCGATCTCCGAAGGATCGAGCGCGAGCCAGCCTGACTGGGCATTGCGCGGGTCGAGGTTGACCACCGTGACCACCCGGTTGCTGCCGTCCGGCGAGGTCTTCATGTAGGCGATCAGCTGGTCGTTGTTGATCTCGAGGAAGCGCAGGCTTCGGTCGGATTGCAGCGCCGGGTTGTCGTGCCGGATGCGGTTGATGCGCGCGATGAAGGGCCGCAGGCCGCTATCTTCGCCCCAGTCCCAGTGGCGGAGCTGGTACTTCTCGGAGTCCAGGTATTCCTCGCTCGATGGACCGCGCGGCAGGTGTTCGAGCAGCTCGAAGGCCGGGCCGTACATGCCGTAGCTGGCGGCCAGCGTGGCGGCCAGCACCAGCCGCGACTTGTACACCGCCTCCTCGCCGGTCTGCAGCGCCGCGTGCAGGATGTCGGGCGTGTTGGGCCAGACGTTGGGGCGGAAGTACTCGATGCCGGGGCCCTGCGAGAGCTCGGTGAAGTACTCGGTCAGTTCTTCCTTGCTGTTGCGCCAGGTGAAGTAGGTGTAGGACTGGGTGAAACCGAGCTTGGCCAGCCGGTGCATCACCTTGGGCCGCGTGAAGGCCTCGGCCAGGAAGATCAGCTCGGGATGGGCTCGCTTGCATTCGCCGATCGCCCACTCCCAGAAGGCGAAGGACTTGGTGTGCGGGTTGTCGACCCGGAAGATCGTCACGCCCTCGGCGATCCAGTGGTCGAGCACGCTCTTGAGTTCGCTCCACAGGGCCTGCCAGTCCTCGCTCTCGAAATTGAAGGGATAGATGTCCTGGTACTTCTTGGGCGGGTTCTCCGCGTACTGCACGCTGCCGTCGGGGCGCCAGCGGAACCAGCTCGGATGGGTCTTCACGTAGGGGTGGTCGGGGGCGCACTGGAAGGCGATGTCCATGGCGACATCGAGGCCCTGCGCGCGGGCGGTCGCGACCAGCCGGCGAAACTCCTCGGGCGTGCCGAGCTCGGGCAGGATGCTCTTGTGGCCGCCTTCCGCGGCGCCGATCGCCCACGGGCTGCCGACGTCGCCAGGCTCGGTGGCGAGCGCATTGTTGCGGCCCTTGCGCTGCTGGCGGCCGATCGGATGGATCGGAGGAAAGTACAGCACGTCGAAGCCCAGCGAGGCGATCAGCGGCAGCCGCGCCTCGACGTCCCGGAAGCGGCCGTGCTGGCCCGGCGCTTCGCCGGCCGAGCGCGGGAAGAGCTCATACCAGCTGCTGAAGCGCGCCCGCGCGCGGTCGGCCACCAGCGGCAGTTCGACCGCGAAGCGGGTCTCCAGATGCCGGTCGGGATGGCGGTTGGCGACCTCGGCGAAATCCTCGTCGAGCGCCAGCGCCTTGAGCGTCGCGGCATCCAGTTCGGGGTTGGCAGCCGCCTGTTCGAGCTCGAGCGCCCAGGCGGCCAGCGTCTTGCGGTCGGCGCCGTCGGCCCGTGCGGCGGCGGCGCCGATCTCCAGTGCGCCGACGCGGGCGGCGAGCCGGATGTCCTCGGCATCGATCCGCCGCACCAGTTCGTGGCGCCAGGATTCGAAGGCGTCGACCCAGGCAACCACCGTGTAGCGGTAGCGGCCCGGCACCGGCGGCACGAAGTCCGCCAGCCATTCGTCGTTGTAGCGCAGCTTCATCGGCAGCTCGCGCCGGCGCGCTTCGCCTTCCTTCCACCACTGCAGCATCACGCGCAGCGCGTCATGGCCGTCGGTGAACACGTGGGCGGTCACGCGCAGGCCTTCTCCGGCCACGTGCTTGACCGCGAAGCGGCCGCCGTCGACCACGGGCAGCACCGCGTCGATGACCGCGCGGCTGCGGCCGTCCGGCGTGTCGATCGATCCCGGCGGGCGGGGCGCGGCCGAGGCGGCCGGCTGGAGGCTGTTAGACATCGGTGACGGCCTTCAGGTAGAGGGTGGACAGCGGCGGCAGCGTCAGGCACAGCGCGTGCTTGCGCCCGTGGGAGCGCATCGGCGCGGCCTCGACCTCGCCCAGGTTGCCCCAGCCGGCGCCCCCGAAGGGGCGGGCGTCGCTGTTGAGGATCTCGTGCCAGGTGCCGCCGCCGGGCACGCCCAGGCAATAGTTCTGCCGCGGCACCGGGGTCAGGTTGCTGACCACCAGCACCACCTCGCCATTGCGCGCCCGGCGCAGGAAGGCGACCACGCTGTGGCTGGCATCGTTGGGCTCGACCCATTCGAAGCCCTCGGCGGAAAAGTCGAGCTCGTGCAGCGCCGGCTCGGCGCGCAGGACCCGGTTGAGTTCACCGACCAGGTGCTGCATGCCGCGGTGCTCGGGCAGTTCGGTCAACTGCCAATCGAGCTGGCCCTCGTGCGTCCATTCGCGCCGCTGGGCGAACTCGCCGCCCATGAAGAGCAGCTTCTTGCCCGGATGCGCCCACATGTAGGCGAACAGCGCCCGCAGGTTGGCGAACTGCTGCCAGGCATCGCCGGGCATCTTGTCGATCAGCGAGCGCTTGCCGTAGACCACCTCGTCGTGCGAGAGCGGCAGCACGAAGTTCTCGCTGAAGGCATAGACCATCGAGAAGGTCAGCCGGTGGTGGTGGAAACGCCGGTGCACCGGGTCCTGCTTCATGTAGGCCAGGCTGTCGTGCATCCAGCCCATGTTCCATTTCATCCCGAAGCCCAGCCCGCCCATCTCGATCGGGCGCGAGACCTGCGGCCACGCGGTCGACTCCTCGGCCACCGTGAAGGTGTCGGGGTGCTCGCGGTAGACCGCCCGGTTGAGCTCCTGCAGGAAGGTGATCGCCTCCAGGTTCTCGCGGCCGCCCTGGCGGTTGGGAATCCACTCGCCGCCCTGACGCGCATAGTCCAGGTAGAGCATCGACGCCACTGCATCGACCCGCAGGCCGTCGATGTGATAGCGGTCGAGCCAGAACAGGCCCGAGGAAATCAGGAAGCTGCGCACCTCGTTGCGCCCGTAGTTGAAGATCGCCGAGTTCCATTCGGGATGGAAGCCCTGGCGCGGATCGGCATGCTCGTAGAGGTGCGTGCCGTCGAAGTCGGCCAGGCCGTGCGCGTCGGTCGGAAAGTGGGAGGGCACCCAGTCCAGCACCACGCCGATGCCGCGCTGATGCAGGTGATCGACGAAATACATGAAGTCCTGCGGCTCGCCGTAGCGGGCCGTGGGCGCGAAGTAGCCGGTGGTCTGGTAGCCCCAGGAGCCATAGAAAGGGTGTTCGGTCACCGGCATCAGCTCGACGTGCGTGAAGCCCAGCGACACCACGTAGTCGGCCAGCGAATGCGCGAGCTCGCGGTAGCCCGGAAGGCGGCCGTCGGGGCGGCGCCACGAACCCAGGTGCACCTCGTAGACGGCCATCGGCGCATCGAGGCCGTTGCGGGCGGCACGGGTGCGCATCCACTCGGCATCGCCCCAGTCGTATTCGAGCGACCAGAGGCGCGAGGCGGTGGAGGGCGGCGGCTCGCCCAGCAGGGCCAGCGGGTCGGCCTTCTCGAGGATGCGGCCTCGCTGCGAGACGATGCGGTACTTGTAGGCTTGGCCTCGGCGTGCTTGCTCGCAACGGACTTCCCAGACGCCGGTGCTGTCTGCGCGCGGCGTCATCGGATCGGCATGCGCGTCCCAGCCGTTCCAGTCCCCGATCACCGAGACTGCGCGTGCGTTCGGCGCCCAGAGCGCGAGCCGGGCGCCCTGGCCGTTCGGCTCCAGGTGGCCGCCCAGGCGATCGTAGAGCCGCGCATGCGTGCCCTCGCCGAGCAGGTAGGCATCCGTTTCACCGAAGGAGGGCAGGGGGGTCGGAGGCGTCACAGGAATCTGGAAGGTTCGCTGGAAGGGGCGGCCTCGGACGAGGGCCAGGGACAAGGGTCGGTTTTAGTCCCTTTCGCGTCCAGGCGGAAGCGTCAAGGCGCCGTCGCCATGTCGGACAGGGTCGCAAGCGGGCCCTGGCCGGCCGCTTCGAGAAGTCGGCCTACGACGAAAGCGCGAAGGCATTCCTACCATCGCGCGCATGCACACCAATTGGCCTCAGATACTTTGGGTGGTCCGGCACGGCCAGAGTGCCGGCAACGTGGCGCGCGACGCCGCCGAAGCCGGCGGGATGGCGGTCATCGATCTCGAGTGGCGCGACATCGACGTGCCGCTGTCGGAACTCGGCAAGGCGCAGTCGATCGCGCTGGGCAGGTGGTTCGGCACGCTCCCGGACGATCAGCAGCCCCAGGTCATTTTGTGCTCGCCGTACCTGCGGGCGCAGGAAACCGCACGCCTGCTGGCCGACAGCGCCCGTCCGGGCCGCGAGGGTCCGAAGCTCCGGATCGACGAGCGCCTGCGCGAGAAGGAGTTCGGCATCCTCGACCGGCTCACCAAGCTCGGCATCCAGCAAAAGCATCCCGAGCTCAACGAGCAGCGACAGCACGTGGGCAAGTTCTATTTCCGCCCACCCGGCGGCGAAAGCTGGTGCGACGTGATCCTGCGCCTGCGCAGCCTGCTGGAAATGGTGACGCGCGAATATGCCGGCTGCCGGGTGCTGGTGGTGGCGCACCAGGTGATCGTCAACTGCATGCGCTTCCTGCTGGAGCACATGGACGAGAAGCAGATCCTCGACATCGACCGCCAGGGCGACGTGCCGAACTGCGCCATCACCTCCTACCGGGCCGAACGCCGCAAGGACGAGGACGAGGTGCTGCAACTCGACCTGGTCAACTTCGTGGCGCCCTTGCAGCAAGCCGCGACGCCGGTCACGAGCGAGCCCGACCGCCCCGTGGCGCCGAAGCCCTGAGTCGCCGATGGCCACCCCGCGCGCCAGGGCGCTGACCGAGGCCGCCTTGCGGCGCTGGCCGCTGCCGGCGCTCGGCGCCGATGCCGACAAGGAAAGCCGCGGCCATGTGCTGGTGGTCGCCGGCAGCCGCGAGATTCCCGGCGCGGCGCTGCTTGCCGCCACCGCCGCACTGCGGGCCGGTGCCGGCAAGCTGACCATCGCGGCCCCCGAGCCGGTCGCCGCCGGCTTGGCGCTGGCGATCCCCGAGGCCAGGGTCATCGCGCTGGCCGAAACGCGCGCCGGCGGCTTCCATGCCAGCGGCTGCGAGGCGCTGGCGCCGATCGCCGAAGGCGTCAGCGCGCTGGTCATGGGACCGGGCATGCTCGACGAGGCACGCAGCGTGCTGTTCGTGCGCGAGTTGCTGCCGCTGTTCCGCCACAGCACGCTGGTGCTGGATGCGCTCGCGATGTCGGTGGTCCACGAGGGCGCGTTCGCGCAGCCGGTGGTGCTGACGCCGCACGCCGGCGAGATGGCGCACCTGAGCGGACTGGCCAAGGAGGTCATCTGCGCCGAGCCGCTCGCCGTGGCGCGCGAGGCGGCCAGACGATGGAACGCCTGCGTCGCGCTCAAGGGCGCGGTCACCCACATCGCCGAAGCCGACGGCGCGGCCTGGCGATTCGACGGGGGAGGGCCCGGACTCGCGACCTCCGGATCGGGCGACACGCTGGCCGGCCTGATCGGCGGTTTCGCGGCGCGCGGCCTGCCGCCGCTGCAGGCCTGTGCCTGGGGCGTGCTGATGCATGCGCGGGCCGGTGCCGTCCTGGCGCGCCACTATGGCCCGATGGGCTACCTCGCGCGCGAGCTGTCGGCTCAGGTGCCGGCGCTGATGCACGCGCTCGAGCGGCGGCGCTAGCGCGGCACGGCGGACGCTTGCCCGGCGGGTGGATCCACTGTTGATCTGTCTCCCCGGCGCGAGCATCATCAGCGATGCGCCACCGGGCACGTGGCTCCGCGGCCTTCGTCCCGGTCCCATTGGTACCAGCAGCTTCACTCCGAGCCATGGCCGAATTGAACCTGGTGTTCACAGTGCTGTGCCAACACTGTGGCAGGCCGTTGTACGGCCGTGTCAAGTTCTGCCCATCCTGTGGCAAGGAGGAGTCCATTTCGCTCGTGGCGGGCGCCGCAAGTGCGAGGCGGGCGCTGGAGCGCGACCCTGCGGACCAGGCCAGCCCGGCAGGCATCCAGGCGCCGGTCGCCGTGGCTCCGGCCGCGGTTCCACGGCATGAAGCGCAGGAGGCCGTGGCGACGCCGGCTGTCTCCGGCGCCGTCCGCAAGCTGAACGAGGAAGCGGATTCCGCGCCGGCCCGCGTCGCCGCCCGCATCGAGCCGCCAACGAAGGAGCCCGCGCCTCCGGTCGCGGTGTTGCTGACGCCGGAGCCGGCTGCGGTGCCGGCGCCGGTGGAAATGCCGGAGCCGGTTGCGGTGCCAGCGCCGGTGCAGATGCCGACGCCGGTGTCGGTTGCAGCGCCGGTGGAGATACCGACGCCAACGCCGATTCCTGCGCCGACCCCGATGGCGCCGCACGGCGCAGTCCCGAAGCGCCCGAGGATCGGCAAGATGGCGGCGATGGCATTGCTAGTGCTCGCTCTGGTGCCGGCTTCCCTCTATTTCAGCCGGCAGAACGAACCAGCGACCTTGCCGCAGCTCAATGAAAAGCTGCCACAGGCGCAGGGCACCCTGGATCGCGGCGACCCCGGCGCGACGCAGCGAGCCTTGGCCACATCAGCCGCCGCCTTGGTCCCGGGCCAGGCGCCACCGGCAGTCGAGGCACTGGGCATCGCCGACGCATTGCCAGGGCTGAGAGACAGTCCCAGTCCGGAGCCCCAGGAGACGACTTGCAGCCAGGCACTGGCCGCCCTGGGGCTTTGCTCGATTGAACCCGTGGCTGAAACAGGATCAGAACAAATCAAGCCATGAGGAGGCGCGAGCGCTGCCCAACCGATCGTCACTGCTCGCCCGAAAATAACACAATGTTGATTATGTTAAATCAATGAGACGAAAGCAAAGGGCCCTCGAGCCCCTTGCGCTCACCCGCCCGAAATCCGGCTCACCAACGCCTTGGCAAACGCAGCCGTTCCGGCACTGCCGCCGAGGTCGCCCGTGCGCACCTTGTCGATGTTCAGCGTCTCGTCGAGCGCCCGCCGCAGCCGCGTCGCCAGTTCCGGCAGCTTGCAGTGGTCGAGCATCAGCGCCGCGGCGAGCATCAGCGCGGTCGGATTGGCGATGCCCTTGCCGGCGATGTCGGGCGCCGACCCGTGCACGGCCTCGAAGATCGCCGCATCGGCACCGATATTGGCGCCCGGCGCCATGCCCAGCCCTCCCACCAGCCCGGCCACCAGGTCCGACAGGATGTCGCCGAACAGATTGGTCGTCACCAGCATGTCGAACTGCCACGGGTTCAGCACCAGCTTCATGGCGCAGGCGTCGATGATCACCGTGTCGAGTTCGAACTTGCCCTTGTACTTGCGCTCGTAGAGATCGAGCCCGGTCTCCAGGAAGATGCCCGTGAGGGCCTTCATGATGTTGGCCTTGTGGACGATCGTCACCTTCTTGCGCCCGGTGGCGACCGCGGTCTCGAAGGCGTATTCGAGCAGCCGCCGGCTGCCCTGCCGCGTGTTGATCCCGGTCGCCATGGCCACCGCATGCGGGTCGCCGTCGATCGGCACGTAGTGCTCGTGGCCGATGTAGAGGCCTTCGAGGTTCTCGCGCACCACCACCAGGTCGATGTCGTCGAAGCGGCCGCCCGGAATGAGCGTGCGCGCCGGCCGCAGGTTGGCATAGAGGCCGAATTCCTCGCGCAGCCGCACGTTCGACGACCGGTAGCCGCCGCCCGATGGCGTCTCGAGCGGGCCCTTCAGGGCCAGCCGGGTGCGGCGGATGCTCTCCAGCGTGGCGGCGGGCAGCGGGTCGCCGGCGGCCTGAACGCCGGCCAGACCGCCGATCTGGCGATCCCATTCGAATGGCGCGCCCAGCGCGTCTAGGGCGGAGAGCGTGGCGTCGACGATCTCGGGGCCGATGCCGTCGCCGGGAATCAGGGTGGCTGGGATGACAGTGGACATTCGAATGATTCCAAAAAATGCGGGAGATCCCGGATCGGCCGATTATGGATTCCCGTTCCCGGACGCCCGTGCCGCAGGAAGGCAGATCGGGCCGCTTCGGTGCATGATGGCTCGACTCGTCCACCACCCATCGGCCTTCGTCCGCAGCCGCGGAGAAGGCCGATCCTCATACCCTAGGAATCAAGCATGCAACTCGGAATGATCGGCCTCGGCCGCATGGGATCGAACATGGTTCGCCGCCTGCTTCGCAATGGCCATCGCTGCACGGTGTTCGATCACTCGACCCAGGCGGTCGGCGCGCTCGTCGAGGAAGGCGCCACCGGCGCCTCGTCGCCGGCCGAACTGGCCGCCAAGCTCGAGCGGCCACGCGCCATCTGGCTCATGGTGCCGGCCGCGGTGGTCGACCAGGCCATCGCCGAACTGCTGCCGCACCTGGCCGACGGCGACACGCTGATCGACGGCGGCAACTCCTACTACGTCGACGACCTCCGCCGCGCGAAGGAACTGGCAGCGAAGAACATCGGCTACGTCGACGTCGGCACCAGCGGCGGCGTCTGGGGGCTGGAGCGCGGCTACTGCATGATGATCGGCGGCCCGCTGGAGGCGGTCCAGCGGCTCGATCCGATCTTCAGGACCCTGGCGCCGGGCGTGGGCAGCATCGAACGCACGCCGGGCCGCGAAGCGGGCCGCGGCACCGCCGAAGACGGCTACCTGCGCTGCGGCGAGAACGGCGCCGGCCACTTCGTGAAGATGGTCCACAACGGCATCGAGTACGGAATGATGGCCGCCTACGCCGAAGGCATGGGCATCCTGAAGGCAGCCAATATCGGCAAGGCCCGGCACGACATCGACGCCGAGACCACGCCGCTGCGCGATCCCGGCCACTACCAATACGACTTCGACCTGCCCGACATCGCCGAGGTCTGGCGGCGCGGCAGCGTGATCGCCTCCTGGCTGCTCGACCTCACGGCCACCGCGCTGGTCGAAGACCCGGCGCTGTCCGGATTCAGCGGCCGCGTGTCGGACTCCGGCGAAGGCCGCTGGACCCTCAAGGCCGCCATCGACGAGGCCGTGCCCGCGCCCGTGCTCACCGCGGCCCTCTTCGAGCGCTTCTCGTCGCGCGGCGAGGCCGACTTCCAGAACAAGCTGCTGTCGGCGATGCGCTTCCAGTTCGGCGGCCACGTCGAAAAGAGCGGCGGCCACTGAGTCGCTGGGAGCCTCCGATGACCGACGCCGACCTCGACTCGCTGTGCATCAACACCATCCGCACGCTGTCGATCGACGCCGTGCAGGCCGCCAACTCCGGCCATCCGGGCACGCCCATGGCGCTGGCGCCGCTGGTCTACACCTTGTGGAACCGGGTGATGCGATTCGATCCGCAGGACCCGATCTGGCCCGGCCGCGACCGCTTCGTGCTCTCCAACGGCCACGCCTCGATGCTGCTGTGGTCGGTGCTGCACCTGAGCGGCACCGTGGCGGTGAACGCTGAGTACGAACGCCTGGGCGGACCGGCGGTCACGCTCGACGACATCCGGCGCTTCCGGCAGTTCGGCAGCAAGGCCCCGGGCCACCCCGAGTACCACTGGGTGTCGGGGGTCGAGGCCACCACCGGGCCGCTCGGCCAGGGCGTCGCCACCAGCGTCGGCATGGCGATGGCGCAGCGCTGGCTCGCCAACCGCTACGACCCGGACGGCCCTGCCCTGTTCGACTACGACATCTATGCCGTGTGCGGCGATGGCTGCCTGATGGAAGGCGTGTCTTCCGAAGCCGCCTCGCTGGCCGGCCATCTCGGGCTCGACCGGCTCTGCTGGATCTACGACAACAACCACATCACGATCGAAGGCAGCACGCAGATCACCTTCACCGAGGATGTGGCGATGCGCTTCGCCGCCTACGGCTGGGAGGTGCTGCGGGTCGGCGACGCCAATGACCTCGGGCTGATCGAGGCGGCGCTGGCCCGGTTCCGCCAGACCCGCGGACGGCCGACTCTGATCATCCTGGACAGCCACATCGGCTGGGGCTCGCCGCACCGCCAGGACACCGCTGCCGCGCACGGCGAACCGCTGGGCGAAGACGAGGTGCGCCTGGTCAAGCGCGCCTACGGCTGGCCCGAAGACGCGAAGTTCCTGGTGCCCGATGGCGTGCGGGCACATTTCGACGCCGGCATCGGCGCGCGCGGGGCCGCTGCGCGCGGCGCCTGGGACCAGGCCTTCGCCGCCCTGCGTACCCGCTCACCTGCCCTTGCGCTCGAGGTCGAGCAGGCTCAGCGGCGCGAACTCCCGGCCGGGTGGGACCACGACCTGCCGGTGTTCGCGGCCGATCCGAAGGGCCTGGCCGGGCGCGACGCTTCGGGCCAGGTGCTCAATGTGCTGGCACAGCGCGTGCCGTGGTTCATCGGCGGCTCGGCCGATCTCGGCAGCTCGAACAAGACCACTCTCAAGTACCCGGGCGCCGGCGACTTCCAGCCCGGCAGCCCGGGCGGCAAGAACCTGCACTTCGGCATCCGCGAGCACGCCATGGCAGCCGCCGTCAACGGCATGGCGCTGTCCAAGCTGCGGCCCTTCGGCGCCACTTTCTTCATCTTCAGCGACTATGCGCGGCCCGCGATCCGGCTGGCCGCGCTGATGGAGCTGCCATCGCTCTTCGTCTTCACGCATGACGCGATGGGCGACGGCGAAGACGGCCCGACGCACCAGCCGATCGAGCAGCTGGCGTCATTGCGCGCCATGCCGGGTCTCACCGTGCTGCGTCCCGGCGACGCCAACGAAGTGGTCGAAGCCTTGCGCGTCGCGCTGCAGTCCAAGCATCGGCCGACCGCGTTGGTGCTGTCGCGGCAGGCACTGCCGACCCTCGATCGCAGCGGGCTCGCGCCGGCGTCGGGCGTAGCGCGGGGCGCCTATGTGCTGGCCGACGCACCGGGCCAGGGCGAGCCCGACCTGATCCTGATCGCCAGCGGCAGCGAAGTCGCCCTGGCCCTGCAGGCACACGCCGAACTCGTGGCGCGGGGCCTGCGTCCACGGCTGGTCTCGATGCCGTCCTGGGATCTCTTCGAGCAGCAGGCGCCGGCCTACCGCGACGCCGTGCTGCCGCCCGGCGTCCGTGCGCGGGTCGCCGTGGAACAGGCGTCGGCCTTCGGCTGGGAGCGCTATGTGGGCTGGGACGGCAAGGTGATCGGCATGCAGACCTTCGGGGCCTCGGCGCCGCTGGCGGCGCTGCAACGGGAATTCGGCTTCACGGTCGAGCACGTGGTGGCGGTCGCGCTGTCGGTGCACGAGGCCCTCCGCCCTTCCCTCCGCCCCTGAGCGACGCCTGAGCGTGCCTCCTCGCGCGACCCGGAGGCTCGATCAATGCCTGCCGTGGCCGCGCAGGGCCGCGAGCATCAGCGTGGTGAGGGCGGCGCCACCGGCTGCCGCCATCACCATCGAGCGGACCGGCTGGTCCGCCACGTAGTGGCCGCCCTGCTCGCGCAGCCGCTGGCCCGTGCGCTTGAGATCGTCCATCATCGTTCGGGCCCGACGCCGGGCGGGCCGGGCCTCGTGTTCGACGCCCGAGGTGTAGGCGTCCGCGCCGTCGACGTCTCGCACGGCCTGGCGGGTCGCCTCGGCGATCTGTTCCGGTGACTTGTAGTCGGTCTGGTCTGGGGTTTGCATGGAAGTCCTTCGATTCACGAGAGTGCGGCACCGCGCCGCACATGCATTCATTGATAGTTTCGGCAACGCCCGCGCCATGTCGGCACCGTTGCGCAGCCCGCGTAGGTCTTCGCTCACCCTGCCGATCCGGTTGCGGTCTCGCGCAGCACGCCATTCGAAGGAATAATCCTGTTGCCATGGGACAAGCAATTTCCGACCGTGAGACCTTTGCCGGCGTGCTGCTGACGCTGGTGCGCGAGCGTTCGACCGCAACCGGCGCCAGCAAGACATCGCGCACCGGGCTGCAGGCCAGCGTGCCGGTAAGCGAGCGGCCCAGTGTGCGGCGAGGCCTCGATGCGCTGCTGGAGCACGGCTTGCTGGCGGTCAGCGGCGAAGACATCGGACTCACGGGCAAGGGCAAGCTGTTCATGGCTCACGTCCAGCGCGCCCGCGGCCAACCCCCGGTCGCGCAGGATCCCGACGACAAGAACCCGGCCGTGCTGGCGGCGATCGTGAGCGCCGTCGAGGCCGACGACCGACTCGACCCGCAGGGTTCGATGGACGATGTGCGCACCCTTCCGGCCCGCCTCGAAGGCTATCGGGCCGCACGCGCGCCGCGCTACTCCAAGGGCCTGCTGGTGCTGGGCGGCCTCGCCGCCGCGGCCGTGGCCTTCGCCCTGCTGCACTGAGCCCGCGCCGCGGCTGTCATCCGATTGCCCGCCCGGCAGTCGCGTCTCTCCTACGCAGCTTCGGGCCTTCGGCAGACGTGAAGCGGATGCCCCGTCGCGCATGCTTGCCGCACCCCAAAACCTGAGGAGAAAACAATGATCAAGATCGGAATCGTCGACGACCATGCCATCGTGCGCTCGGGCCTGCGCGACTTCTTCTCGCAGCACGTGGACCTGCGCGTCGTCGGCGAGGCCGCCAGCGGCCGCGAAGCCATCGACCTGGTGCGCAACCACGAGATCGACGTCCTGGTCATGGACCTCTCGATGCCGGGACAGAGCGGCATCGACGCCATTGCCATGGTGCGCGCGAAGGCGCCGGACACCGGCATCCTGATCCTGAGCGGCTATCCCGAGGAACACTACGCGATGAGCCTGATCCGGCAAGGCGCGAGCGGCTACCTCAACAAGGAATGCGATCCGAAGGAGATCGTCGAGGCGATCCGCACGATCTCGCTCGGCCGGCGCTACATCACGCCGGGCGTGGCCGAACTGCTGGCCCGCCAGCTCGACAAGAACACCGACGCGGCGCCGCACGAGCAGCTCTCCGAACGCGAGTTCCAGGTCTTCCTGAAGCTGGCCACCGGCGAGACCGCGGGCAGCATCGCGGAGCACCTGTCGCTGTCGGTGAAGACCGTGAGCACCTACCGCAGCCGGCTGATGGAGAAGATGAATCTCGCTTCCAACAGCGATCTGACCTACTACGCCCTGAAGAACCAACTGATCAGCTGAGCGCAGGGCCGTCTGGGCGAGGCGCTGCGCGGCCCCGGGCCGTTAAGCTAGGCCGTTTTTCCAACGGCCGAAACCGCCCCCCATGACGACCATTCAGTCCAGACGCAAGCTCATCGTCATCATCCTGCTGTGCGTCGCCGTCGGTGGTGCGGCGTTGCGCCAGTGGGCCGCGCCGGGCTCGACCACCCGCGACATCGGCACCCTGCTGATGCTGCTCTGGGTCCCGATCATCGGCAACGTGATCTCGTGGCTGATCGGGCGGCTGCGGCGCCCTGCTCCGCCTGCTGCATCGCCGTTCGACGAACGGGCTTCCTTCGACCCGCAACTGCTGGTCGAACTCACGCTGCGACCGCCGCTGGTGCCGGCCGAAGACATCCCCGTGCCCGCCGGCGAACACCGCTGCGCCCTCGTGATCGGCAACGAAGCCTTTTCTGCCCGCTGGTGGGTGGCGCCCGATCGGAGCTTTCGCCGCGGCAGCCCGCAAGCGCTCGAGATGGAATTTCTGGCCCCGCTGCTGGCGTTGCCCAGGTTCCAGCCGGGTGCCAGTTTCAGGATGCTGGTCGGGGAGTCGTTCGTCGGCGACGGCCGCGTGCTCCGGCGCCTCGAGCCGGCCCCGCAGGGCGCCTAGCGCAGGTCGCGCCGCGCCAGCAGCACGTTGCCGCCGGTGGTGTTGAACGAGATGGTCGGTGCGCTGAAGTCGCTCAGCGGTGCGCCCAGCCCGATCTCGCCGCTGCCGTGCAGAACGCACTCGTCGCGCCGCAGCGCGATCTCGCCGCTGGCGCCGGCCGTGCCATGGAAGCGGACCCAAGTGCCATAAGTGCTGACATCGACCAGCACACAACTGCCGTGGCGGGCCTCGATGCGCGCATGCAGCCGCGACACCCGCGGATCGTTCACCACGAACTGCGCCTCGTCGACCCGGCCCAGATGGATCGGCAGGTCGGAGGCGCTGAACATCGAACGGACGTCGAGCCAGGCCAGCTCGATCTGGCCGAAGGAAGAATCGGCACCGCGCGGCTGCTGCACCAGCGAGGCCGGCATCGTGAGGAACTCGGACACTTCGTCCTGCCAGTCGACCCGGTGCACCACCGGCATCTCGTTCTTGCCGCGGATGTTGATCGGGCCGAGGCTGCGGTGGCGAACCTCGCCGCCATGCAATTGTTCGATGACCGACTCGGTGGCCCAGATCTGTCCGGGCCCGGCCAGGTCGCTGAGACGCGAGGCCAGGTTGACCGCGTCGCCATAGCAATCGCCATCGACCTCGACCACTTCGCCGCTGGCCACGCCGATCTGAAGCTCCATGCGCAAGGGCGCCGGCCACGTCTGCAGCCGCTTCTGGTGGTTGCGCTGCATCTCGACCACGGCGCGGGTGGCACTGACGCCCTCCGCGAATATCGCAAACACGCCATCACCCAGCGATTTCACGACACGGCCTCCGTGGGACTCGCACACGCCGCCGATCCATTGGGTCAGGCGCGTCACCGTCTCGGTGGCGCGCGCATTCCCCATAGCCTCGAAGACTCTGGTACTTCCCGTCAGATCGGCAAATACGACAGTGGAATTGGCGCCCATGTTGTGCAGTTTTTGGTAGCTCTCGCGGAACGATTATGGCAAAGCAGCGCCGAAACACGGTCTCGGAGGCTCAAATCGGGCCGCCAGCGCCCCAAGATGTTGCTTTTTCATTTCGACACACGATGTAAGAATCGTTTTGACTCAAAAATGAGAACTTAGGCATTAGTTGTTAAACCGATCCTTGAGCAGATTCGTGAAGTATGTTGTTTTTGAACATGAAATGATGTTTCTCCGCTTGTGTGGCTCCGGGGGCAGCCTTAACGTAGCGCCTGTCAAGGTTTTGGCAATACGCCTTCCTCCCATGGTGTCACCCAGCAGTCTCCTTCGCTTTCTGTCCTTCCCGGGCTTCGGCTTTCGCCGTTCCGCGGATCGCCAGATCGGGCAGATCCGCACTGCAATGCTGTCACTTCTTCAGGTGCACGGCGGTCACACGATGCAACGCGTGGCCCAGCGGGTGCGTTTCGCCGGCGACCTCGAAGCTCTCTGGTACCTTCGCCAGGACGTGCTGACCGCCCTCAGCGCAGTCGACGGCGAAGTCGCCGCCAGGCGCCAGATGCGCCAGATCAATCGCCTGTTCAAGGGTGGCCTCCCGGGCACCATGGAGCCTCGCACGCATCACCGCGTGCAGGGCTAGGCTCGCCCCCAGGTCGGGCTCACTTCGTGTAGCCCTCCCACCCCCTGCCGGGGGCAACACCGGCGGACTGGCAAAGCCAGATCCGCGGTGTTTCACCAACGGGCCTGGCTGCGCCGGCCGAATCGCACTCCCCCCGGGGCTTGCCTAATGGTCGTGGTCGTGGTCGTGCCGGTGGCCCCAGACCATGAAGATGTCGCGGTCGTCGGCGGCCAGCTCCACCTTCGCGCCTACGGGCAACAGCACCTTGGTCGGCACGTGTCCGAACGGCAGGCCGGTCAGCACGGGCGGCTTGATCAGGCCGCGCAGCCGGTTGACGACGGTCTGCATGCCGAAGCCGCGGTCGTGCGGGGCCTTGCGGATGCCGGTGAACTGCCCGAGCACGATCGCCTTCTGGCGCCCGAGCACGCCCGCGTGGCGCAGCTGGTCGAGCATGCGCTCGACCCGGTACGGGTGTTCGTTAACGTCCTCCAGAAAGAGCACGCCCTTGTCGATCTCCGGAAACCACGGCGTGCCGAGCAGGCTGGTCAGCACGCAGAGGTTGCCGCCCCACAGCACCGCGTCGTGGATGCTGCGCAAGGGCGGCAGGTCGACGCTGTCGCGCGCCGGCATGCGCCAGCCGGTGCCCTCGCCCTGCCCCGCCAGCAGGTCGTCGAAGCAGGCTTCCATGATGTCGTCGGCGCCGGCTTCGGCACCGAAGTCCTCGCCCACGGCGGGTCCGGCCCAGGTGACGGCGCCGGTCTTGGCCAGCAGGGCCAACTGGAAGGCCGTGAAGTCGCTGAGCCCGACGAATTGCGTGCCGCGATGGATCGCCTTGGCCACGGCCTTGTAGGGAATGGCGTCGAGGATCCGGGTCAGGCCGTAGCCGCCGCGCGAGATCAGCGCGATGTCGGCGCCGCTCGCCGCGGCGCGCGAGATCGCGGCCAGCCGCGTGGCATCGTCGCCCGCGAAGCGCTGGTGGGTGGCGAGTGCCGCCTCGTCGATCTCGACCTCGTGGCCGAGGCTCTGAAGGCGCTTGACGCCGCGCTTGAAGGCGGCCTTGTCGCGCACCGCGCTGGAGGGCGAATAGATGTAGATGTGCTTTTTCACGGGGCGAAGTATCCCATTGCCTCGCGCACCCGCTGCGCCAGGGTCGCGGCCTGTTCGGGCGTCGGGCCGCCGAGCCCTTGCGGGATCGGGCCCAGCGCACGCAGCGCAGACTCGTAGCCGCGGTCGGGGAACGGGGCGCGCCAGGCCTGGCTTGCCGGCGCGGCGCCTTCGGGCACGGGCATCACGCAAGCGAAGCGCCCGGGCGCCGCCGCCGCCAGCCCCGCGGCCCAGTCGGCTGCGGCGGCACTGTGCAGCAATGCCAGCCGCCCTGGCGCGAGCTGCGCCAGCCATTCGAGCAGCACTTCGAGATGCCAGGCTGGACGATGCACCGCCTCGCGCTTGGGCTTGTCGCTCTTGCCGAAACCGATCAGGTCGGGCGCCAGCACCCGCAGGCCCGGCGCGCCCGCGAGGTGCCGGAAGAGATAGCTCCACTCGCCCGGCCCATGCAGGCACAGGCAGGTGCAGGGCGCGTCCGGCGGGCCTTCGTCCATGTAGTGCATGCGCCAGCCGCGCTGGCTCGGCAGCGCGCTGACGTGGTGCGGCGCGAAGGGATAGTCGCTCAGGCCGGCGAAGCGCTCTGGGGGCGTGCGCAGGGCATCGTCGCGCAAGGGCTCGGCCGCCTCGCGGGCGGCGCTGCGGCGGCGCTGGAAGAAGTCTTGCAGCAGGGCCTGGCAGTCATCGGCCAGCACGCCGCCCTGCACCTGCGTCCGGTGGTTGAGCCGGGCCTCGCGGAACAGGTCGATCACCGAGCCGGCAGCGCCGGTCTTCGGATCCGCGGCGCCGAACACGACCCGGGCCAGCCGCGCATGCAGCATCGCGCCGGCGCACATCGCGCAGGGCTCGAGCGTCACGAACAGCTCGCAGCCGTCGAGCCGGTAGTTGCCGAGTGCGGCGCCGCCCGCTCGCAGCGCGTTGATCTCGGCATGCGCGCTCGGGTCGTGCAGTGCGATCGGCGCGTTGCGCCCGCTGGCGACCACCCGTCCCTCCTTGACCAGCACGGCGCCGATCGGCACCTCGCCGGCCGCGGCCGCCTGCCGCGCCTCGGCCAGCGCAAGCGCCATCCAGTCGGCGTCAGTTGTCATCGGGCAAGGGCCGCGCCTGCACCGCGGCATCGAGCGACGGCTTGATCTGCTGCTGGATCTGCTGGCTCTGGGCGCGCGCGTCGCCCGCCGGCGCGCTGCCGGCCGCGCTCGTGCCGGCCGGCAGCACCGGGGCCGCGACCCCGGTCAGCTGCTTCTTGACCAGCAGCCCGACGATCACCAAAGCGAGCAGCAGGCCGATCAGTCCGAACACTCGCATCTCAGGCCTCTCCGGTGATGCCGAGCCGCTGCATCCAGTCGGCGAGCGCACGCTCGTCCGGCGTGCCTTCGCGGTACATCTCGAAAGTCGCGGCGTGCGATTCCTTGCGATGCTGGTTGAGCTTGACCTTGCATTGCAGCGCAGTGATCTTGAGCTCGAAGCCGACGATGCCGTTGAGCATCTTGTGCTGGAACTCCTGCCCCAGGTCGCGCCATTGCTGCGCATAGGCCGGTTCGTGCTGGCCGATGAGGCGTTTGAGCAGCGCGTCCTTCTCGTCGGGGCCTTCGATCAGGCGCGCCTCGACCGTGCAATGCACGGCCAGGTAGTTCCAGGTCGGCACCCGTGCCAGGTCCGGGTAGACCGAGGGCGAGAGGTAGGCGTGCGGCCCGAGAAAGCTCACGACCGCCTGCGGGCGGGCCTGCAGGAAGCGCCAGTGCGGATTGGGCTTGGCGCAATGGCCGAGCAGCGCGAAGTCGTCCGCGCCGCGTTCGTCCAGCACCAGCGGCAGGTGCGTGAGGTAGGGCTGGCCCGCGTCGTCGTTGGAGATCAGGGTCGCGAACGGATGGTCGCGCATGAGCCGCGCGGCGATGGCGCGGTCGGTGACGTTGAACTGCGGCGGCATGTACATGGGGCGTGATCCTGCGATCCCTCGATGGGACCGCCCGATTGTCCCCGAGCCGCCGCTACCTTGCGCCCGCTGCGCGCAGCTTTTCGACCATCGGCCCGTAGCCGCGGGCGACCGCCAGCTGCAGCGGCGTCTGGCCCTGGCGATCCGCCAGTTGCAGATTGGCGCCGGCGTCGACCAGGGCTACCAGCGTGCGCTGGTGGCGCGGGCCGCCGTCGCCGAGCACGATGGCCTCGATCAGCGCGGTCCAGTGCAGGTTGTTGACGTGGTCCAGCGGTGCACCGGCAGCGATCAGCCGGCGCACCACCTCGTCGTGGCCGAGGTGGGCGGCGGCGATCAACGCCGTGCCGTCGTAGCGGCTGGTGGTCTGGCCGGGTTTGGCGCCCAGCGACAGCAGCAGCGCCAGCGTCGGCACGTCGTCGGCCACCGCGGCGATGGTAACGGCGTCGTAGCGGTCGTTCTCGAGCACGTCGAGCTTCGCGCCGGCGGCGGCCAGGACGCCGATGGCGTCGCGCTGCCGTGCATGCGTCGCCACGTGCAGCGGCGTGCGGCCCAGGCGGTCGCGCGACTCGAGATCGGCGCCGCCGGCGATCAGCACCTTCAGCTGCGGCAGGTCACCGCGCGCGGCGGCGCGATGCAGTCCCTGGTAGGCCTGCAGCTCGGCCGCCGTCGGCGCCACCTGGGCCGCCACGGGAACGGCCAGGCCGGCAGCGACCAGCGCGAGGGCCACGACAACGGCCTTCATGGCGATCAGCCGAGCTGGGCCTTGATCTTGTCAAGCGCCGAATTGGCGCACTGCTCGTCGAGGTGGCCGCCCGGGGCGCCGCCGACGCCGACCGCACCGATGACTTCGTTGCCCGCCTTCACCGGCACGCCGCCGCCGAGCAGCAGGAAGCCCGGAATGTTCACGAGGTTGGCGGCCGCGGGGTTCTTCTGTGCGTTCTCCATCATCGCCAGGGTCGGCGCCTTGGCCGAGGCCGAGGTCCAGGCCTTGCGCTCGCTGGCGGCCAGGGTGTGGGAGCCGGCATTGTTGGCGCGCTGCACCGCGCGCACGGTGCCGGCGCGGTCGACGACGGTGGCGGCGACCGCATAGCCGTTGGCGGCGCAGGCGGCGACGGCGGCTCCGGCGATCTCGTTGGCCAGTTCGAGCGACATGTTCTTCTCGGCGCGAACCGACGGGCTCGGCGCCGCGGTCTGGGCCTGCACGGCCAGGGCGGAAGCGGCGAGCAGGACGGCGAGGCTGCCGAGGCGAAGGGACGTTTGCATGGAGTTCTCCGAATGGGTTGGGGATCAAGGCGCCGGCACATCACCGACGGCTTCGCCACTTTAGGAAGCTCCGCGCCTGCCGGCCATTCGTACGGCTACCCGCGCGGCTCCGTAGAACTACGGAGCGACCGCTCAGCCCCTGGCGTCGACCAGCCCGGCATAGCGCCGGATCAGCTGCGCCAGCGAATCGCAGTCCAGCTTGGCGAACAGGTTGGCCCTGTGCGTCTCCACGGTGCGCGGCGAGAGCGCCAGCGCCCGCGCGATCTCCTTGTTGGTGAGGCCGGCGACGATGAAGCCCAGCACTTCGCGCTCGCGCTCCGACAGTTGCGCGAAGCGCTCGCGCGCCGCCTGGTCGGCCTGCGTGCGCTCGCGCGAATCGACGTGCCTGCGCACCGCCTGCTGCAGCGCTTCGAGCAGTTGCTCATCGTCCACCGGCTTTTCCAGGAACTCCGCGGCGCCGGCCTTGAAGGCGCGGCGGCACATCTCGACCGTGCCGTGGCCGGTCAGCATGATCACCGGCTGGTCGACCCCTTGCGCCATCAGCGTGTCGAGCAGCGCGAGCCCGCCGATGCCGGGCATCCGCACGTCGAGCACGATGGCGCCGATGCCGGCGCGGTCGAAACCGTCCAGGAAGGCTCGCGGATCGGCCCAGGTCTGGGTCCGCAGGCCGACCGTGCCGATCAGCAGCGCCAGGCTTTCGCGCACCGCCTGGTCGTCGTCGATCAGGTGGATCAGCGGGGACAGCGGGCCGCTCATTCGGCAGCCTCCGTGCTGTGCACTGCGGCGCGAGCGCCTTCGGGCGGCCGGGCGGCGCTCATTCGGCAGCCTCCGTGCTGTGCACTGCGGCGCGAGCGCCTTCGGGCTTCGCCAGCGGCAGCCGCAGTGTGAAGCGGGCGCCGCGCGGCTCGGCAGGCGCCACCTCGAGCGAGCCGCCCATGCCGCTGGCCAGCGTCTCGGAGAGGCTCAAGCCGAGCCCGAGCCCGCCTTCGCGCGTGCTGAAGAAAGGTTCGAAGACCCGCGGCAGGGCTTCGGCCGACAGCCCGGGTCCGTTGTCGATCACGCCAAGCACGCCGCGGCCGGCCTCGATGCCGATGCTGAGGCGCAGGCGGCGCTCGGCGGGCGGCGACCCGTCGAGCGCCTGCAGCGCGTTCATCAGCAGGTTGTGGACGATCTGCTCCAGCGCCACCGGATCGGCCAGCACCAGCACGGACGAAGGCGCGGCGTCTTCGACGACCGGCGCCACCGAACGCCGGGCCAGCTCCGGCGCCAGCAGGTGAAGCGCGCTGCGCAGCGCCTCCTGGAGCGCCACCGCACGCACGCCAGCCTGCCGGTCGGGCCGTTCAATGACGCGCCGCAGCCGGCCCACCACGTCGGCGGCGCGGCGCGCCTGCTCGGCCGCCTGCTTCATCGCCGCCCGTGCCGTGGCCAGTTCGGGCGGCTCGTCGGCCAGCAGGCGCTGGGCTGCCTGGGTGTTGGCCAGCACCGCGGTCAGCGGCTGGTTGAGTTCGTGCGCCATGCCGGCCGCGAGTTCCCCCAGGGCGTTGAGCCGCGCCACCTGCCCGAGACGCAGCAGCTCCTCGGCGCGGCGGCGCGCGATGCGCTGGCGCCGCAGCGCATAGGCGCCGCCAAGCGCCACGCCCATCGCGACCGACCAGGCCGCCATCGCGGCCCAGGGCAATTCGGTCCAGGCGACCCGCCGTGAGGCGACCAGCTCGAAGGCCTGGCTTTCCGAGGCCAGCTGCTTGCGGAAGTCGAAGTGCCAGCCGCCCGCGGCGGCCGCGGCGCCCGGCTGCACCACGAAGCGCTGGCCCGCGTGCTCGAGCGTCACGCGCACCGGGCTGGTCTTCGGGTCCATCGGCCAGTCGCGCCAGGGCACCGCGGTGGCGAGGTCGATCGCGAGCGCATAGCTGACCGGCCGGGCCCCGACCACCAGCCGGTAGCGGCCGCTGGCGAAGTCGTCGGCGACGAACTCGGGGCGCTGCAGTTCGCGCGAGCGCGCCTCGGCCGGGCCGAGCGAGGGTTCCGGCCAGGCGCCATCGGCCTCGCGCCGTTCGACATCGAGGATCGAGGGATAGACCGAAGGCAGCCGGCGCTCGGAGCGGGCGGCGCCCGGCACCGGCTCGAGCAGCGCCAGCGTCGCCAGCACGGCGTCGTACTGCACCACCTGCTGGCTCATGAGCCGATGGGCGATGCGGCCGTTGACCTCGAAATCCTCGCGCAGCTGCCGCAGCTCGCCACGCGCGAGCCAGAGCGCACCGCTGCCGGCGACCAGCAGCCATGCGAGCCACCAGCCCCCTTGCGTACGCAACCATTGCCTCATGCCCGAATTGTGCCCGGGCGCGCGAGCGCCCTGCCTGCGCTTGCATTGGCCGCGGCCCTACGCTCACAATCCCAGCAGTTCGCAGGGCCCCTGCACTTCCAGCCTTCCGCATGTCGACACCCCATCCCGCAAGAGCCGAAGCGCCGGTTGAAACTCAACAGCCCCAGGCCTCGGCCACCAGGGTCGCCAGGCACACCGCCGAGTCGCCGCGCCGGGACATGACGCGCCTGGTGCTGGGCCTGGTCAAGCCCTACCGCGGCTGGCTGGTGATCGTGCTCGCCGCCATGATGGTCGAGATCCTCATGAGCCTGGCCGCGCCCTGGCCCCTCAAGCTGGTGCTCGACGATGCGCTCGGAACGCACCACCTGCCCTCCTGGCTCGACTGGGCGCACCAGCTCGGCATCGGCCGCCACACGCTGGGCGTGGCGCTGTTCGCCGGCATCGCGACCCTGGCGATCGCGGTCATCGGCGGCATCGCGAGCTACATCGACAACTACTACACCACCAGCATCGGGCAGTGGGTTGCCAACGACCTGCGGCTGCGCATCTACGAGCATCTGCACCGGCTGTCGCTCGCCTACTACGACACCGCCAAGACCGGCACCCTGATGTCGACCATCACCAGCGACGTCTCGACGGTGCAGGCCTTCGCCTCGTCGTCGACGCTGTCGATCGTGGTGGACATCGTCACGATCGTCTTCATGCTGGGCCTGATGTTCTGGCTCGACTGGGACTTCACGCTGATCGCGATCGCGGTCATGCCCTTCCTGCTGCTGTTCGTGTTCCGCTTCAAGAAGGCGGTCAAGGACGTCACGCGCGATGTGCGGGCGCGCCAGAGCGAGATCGTCGCGGTGGTCCAGGAAGGCCTGGGCTCGGTGCGCGCCATCAAGGCCTTCGGCCGCCAGGACCTCGAAGTGACGCACATGGCGGCCGCCAGCCGCGCCAGCACCGAGGCCGCGCTGCGGGCGCGCAAGATCAAGTCGCTGCTGTCGCCGGTGGTCGCGGTCGTGGTCGCGCTGTGCACCGGCATCGTGCTCTGGAAGGGCACGGCGCTGATCATCGCCGGCACCATGACGGCCGGCGCCCTCACGGTCTACCTCGCCTACCTGAGCAAGTTCTTCAAGCCGGTCAAGGACCTGGCCGGCATGGCCAGCACCATCGCCCAGACCACCGTCGCGCTCGAGCGGATCCAGAAGATCCTCGGCGCCGACGACATCATCCGCGATCGCCCCGACGCCATCGATCCCGGCCGCGCCAAGGGCGAGATCACCTTCGAGCACGTCGCCTTCGGCTACGGCGACGAGGCCCCGGTGCTGCGCGACGTCAGTTTCACGATCAAGCCCGGCCAGGTGGTCGGCATCGTCGGGCCGACCGGCAGCGGCAAGTCGACCGTCGTGAGCCTGATGCCGCGCTTCTACCAGCCGACCGGCGGACGCGTGCTGATCGACGGCATCGACATCAGCCTGCAGAAGCTGGTTGCGCTGCGTTCGCAGATCGGCTTCGTGCTGCAGGAGACGGTGCTGTTCCGCGGCACCATCGGCGAGAACATCGCCTACGGCAAGCCCGGCGCCACGCAGGAGGAGATCGTGGCCGCCGCCAGGCTCGCCAATGCCGACGAGTTCATCAGCCGCATGCCGCACGGCTACGACTCGCTGGTCGGCGAGCGCGGCGACACGCTCTCGGGCGGCCAGCGCCAGCGCATCGGCATCGCGCGGGCGGTGATCCGCAACAGCCCGATCATGATCCTCGACGAGCCGACCGCCGCCCTCGACACCGAGTCCGAACGGCTGGTCATCGAAGGACTGGAGCGGCTGATGCAGGGCCGCACCGTGATCATGATCGCGCACCGCCTGAGCACGCTTCGCAACGCCGACAAGATCATCGTGCTGAAAGACGGCATCGTGGTCGAGGAAGGCACCAACGACGAACTGGTCGCGCAGGGCGGCGTCTACGCCGAGCTGCACCGGATTCAATACGACACCCCGCCGGCCACCGCGGCCGCGCCCGCCTGAGGAAATCATGTCCCACAGATTGATCGTTCTGCCCGATGACACCGCCAAGCCGATCCTCGATGCGATCAATTCGGCCAAGCTGGCGCTGAACATCCGCATGTTCCTGTTCACCGACGAGACGCTGCTCGGGGCGGTCATCGCCGCCAAGCAGCGCGGCGTGAAGGTCCGCGTCATGCTCAATCCGGCGCGCCGCACCGGAGAGACCGAGAACGAGGCATCGCGCAAGGCGCTGGTCGAGGCCGGCATCGAGGTGCGCGACAGCAACCCGAAGTTCGACCTGACGCACCAGAAGTCGATGGTGGTCGATCACCAGACCGGCTTCGTCGAATCGCTCAACTGGGAGCCCAAGGACCTGACCGAGACACGCGACTACGCGGTCGTCACGACGCACGACCTCGAGACCCGCGAGATGGTGGCCTGCTTCGATGCCGACTGGGCGCACGAGGACTTCACGCCCCACCCCGAGTCGCGCCTGATCTGGTGTCCCGACAACGGCCGCCAGCGCGTGGCGGCCTTCATCGACGGCGCGCAGCACTCGCTGTGGGTGCAGAACGAGCGCTACCAGGACACGGTGATCATCGAGCGCCTGGTGCGCGCGGCGACGCGCGGCGTCAAAGTCCACATCCTGACCAAGCCGCCGCATTCGCTCAAGGCCGAGAAGCTGATCGAGGGCGTGGGCGGGCTGCGGATCCTGCAGGACGTGGGCGCCAAGGTGCACACCATGAAGCACCTGAAGCTGCACGCGAAGATGATGCTGGCCGACGGCAAGCGGGCCATCGTGGGCTCGATCAACCTGGCGCCGGGCAGCTTCGACGGCCGGCGCGAACTGGCGATCGAGACCGACCACGCGGGCACGGTGCAGCGGCTCGAGGATACGGCGCGCCGCGACTGGGAGTCTTCGCACAAGATCGACCTCAGCGACGCCGGCCTGCTGCACGACCTGCAAAAGCGCCAGCTCGATCCGAGCAAGCTGGTGCTGGACGGCGGCGACACGCCGGTGGCGGCGGACAAGCCGAAGAAGCACAAGGCGAAAGGCTGAGTCGCCATGAAGCGCAGCAGCCTCGCGGCGGCGTGCCTGCTGGCGGCCAGCGCGGCGCAGGCTGCGGCCGACGCCGAGTTCGCGGTCCGCTGGGACCCGGCGGAAGGCGGCCCGGCCACGATCGAGGCGGTCGCCGAGGCGCTGCGCCTTCCCGAAGGCAAGCGCAAGAGCTTCGAGGTCCGCTACTTCAGCATCGTGCAGCCCGCCGATGCGCCGCCGGGCGCCAGCGCGATCGCCCGCGAGCGGCTCTCCGGGGGCCAGATGGAGTCGATGTACAAGCTGCGAAGCCCCGTCGCCTTCCCGTCGCAAGGGGCGCAGGCCGACTGGCGCTGCCCCTTCAAGGTCGATGCCAAGCGCCAGAAGGAGGTCGACATCGGCTGGAGCGCCGAGGGCGTGACCAAGACCAACTACTCGCGCAGCTGCGCGGCCGACGGCCGCATCGCCGACCTGCTGCCGGCGCGCTTCATGGCCAAGCCGCTCGACTGCAGCAGCAGCATGTTGCGCATGAGTTCCCGGGGCATCAAGATCGAACGCTGGAGCCTGCCCGGCGGCCGGCAGGCCTTCGAGGTGTCGACCAACGGCAAGGACACCGGCGCCGAGCGCAAGGCCTTCGCCAGCGGTGTGGTGCAGCCGTTGATCGCGCGCGGCGCCAGGCCGCTCCAGCAGAGCAAGACCCAGCTGGGCAGCGCTTGCTGACGCCCTGAGGGCTCAGCCTGCCGGCTCCCGCGCGGCCGCGCCCATGGTGCCGGCCATGTCGCTCACGATCAGGCGCAGCAGTTCCGTCGCGGCGGGTGCCAGCATGCGGCCGTGGCGCGAGATCACGTGCGACCGGCCCTGGTGCAGCAGCGGGTTCTTCATCGGCAGCTCGGCCACCGCCGCCGTGTCCAGGTGCGGCGGCAGCGACATGCGCGTGCTCAGCGCGTAGCCCAGCCCGGCGACGACGAAGTAGCCGAGCGCGCTGAACGAGGTGGTGGTCAGCAGGGTCGGCAGCCGCACGCCCTCGCCGATCTCGGCCGCCTCGATGTGCTGGCGCACCCCGAAGCTGCGCTGCAGCGTGGCGCCCGGATAGGGCATCAGGTCGGCCAGCCTCAGCGGTCGGCCCAGCCGCGCCAGCGGATGGGTCGCGAGCACCAGCGCCTGGATCGGCTGCGGGTGCGAGTGGTGCGAGCGCAGGCGCTCGTCCCGGGGCGGCTGGAACAGCAGCCCGATGTGGGCACGCTCGTCGATCACGCGGCGCACGATCTCGTCGCTGCTGCCGACCTCGAGCGACACCGTGATCGCCGGATGAGAGCGCATGAAGGTCTGCAGGCTGTGGCGCATGAGCCAGTCGATGTAGCCCTCGCCGGCGACGATGTCGATGTGGCCCCGCTCGACCTTGCGGATGGCGTCCATCTGGGCCAGCAGGTGCTGCTTCTGGCTCTCCTGGCGGCGCAGGTAGACAGAGAGCAGTTCGCCGGCGTCGGTCGGCGCGACCCCGCGGCCGCGGCGCTCCAGCAGCAGCGTGCCGCATTCCTTCTCGAGCAGGCCGACGGCCCGGCTGACCGCCGACGGGTCCATGTCGAGCACCTCGGCGGCGCCGCGGACCGAGCCGCTTTCGAGCACCTGCATGAAGTAGCGCAAGCGCCTCGTGTCCAGCTTGTCGTCCATGTCCTCACTCCTGGAGTGTTGCATTCAATGCAACAAAGATCCTGAATTTTAGTCATTGATGCAATGACTTCTTTCTTTGAGACTCGCTGCATCCCATCGCAGAAGAGATCGAAGCCCCATGACATCCGCCACCGCCGCGCTCGCGCCCGAAGCGCTGGACTCCACCGCCCGCGACAAGCTCAAGCTGGTCGTCGTGGCCCTGGTCGTCGTCACCATCGCCGAGCTGATCGGCTCCGCGCAGTTCAAGCTGGGCCCGGGCAAGGTGGTGCTGCTGCCGATGCTGTGGGCCCTGCTGCTGGCGGCCGCCTGGGGCATCGCCGCGCGCCGCACGCCTTCGGCGCTGCGCATCCACACCGGCCTGCAGTCCTACGCCGGCGGCCTGCTCAATGCCGGGCTGCTGCTGTTCATCGTCAAGCTCGGCTTGACGGTCGGCTCCGCCCTGCCCTACGTGCGGCAGGCCGGCTGGGCGCTGGTGTTCCAGGAATTCGGCCATGCCTTCGGCACCCTGGCGCTGGGCCTGCCGCTGGCCCTGCTGCTCGGCATCAAGCGCGAGGCGGTGGGCGCCACCTTCTCGGTCGGCCGCGAGGGCAACCTGGCGATCATCGGAGAGAAGTACGGCATGGCCTCGGCCGAGGGCCGCGGCGTGCTGGCCGAGTACATCACCGGCACCGTGCTCGGTGCCCTCTTCATCGCGGTCCTCGCGGGCTTCGTCACCAGCCTCGGCATCTTCGACCCGCGCTCGCTCGCGATGGGCGCCGGCGTCGGCTCGGGCAGCCTGATGGCTGCCGCCATCGGCGCCATCAGCGCCCAGCAGCCGCCCGAGATGGTCAAGCAGCTGACCGCGATCGCGGCCGCCTCGAACCTGCTGACCACGGTGGTCGGCTTCTATTTCACGCTGTTCCTGTCGCTGCCGCTTTGCTCGTGGCTCTACGGCAAGCTCGAACCGGTGCTCGGTCGCTTCTCGAAGCGCCAGTCGGCCGATACCGCCTCGCTCGCCGGCGTGGCCGGGGTCGCCGCCCCGGAACTTCGGCTGGTCGACAACCTGGTCGCCTGCGTCCTGATGGCCGGCGGCGTGATGATCGGCAACCTGCTGTCGTTCAAGGTGCCGATGCTGCAGTCGCTGGCCGGCATGCTGGCCGTCATCGCCGTGGTGCTGGCGGTCGGGCTGGTCAAGCGCCTGCTGCCGAGGATGCCGATGGTGCTGGTGCTTTCGCTGGTGGCCACGGTGGTCGGCATTCCGGGCCTGCTGCCGTTCTCCGATGCGCTGATCGCGCTCACCGCCAAGCTCAACTTCCTGGCCTTCACCACGCCGGTGCTGGCGCTGGCCGGCTTCTCGGTCGCCAAGGACCTGCCGATGTTCCGCCAGCTGGGCTGGCGCATCGTGGTGGTCTCGCTGACCGCCACCGCCGGCACCTTCCTCGGCGCGACCCTGATCGCCGAATTCTTCCACTGACCCCATCGAGACCCAACGCCCCATGTACCGCGAACCCGAGATCGCCGAAGACACCCGCCAGCGCATGCTGGCCTGGCGCCACGACATCCACGCCAACCCCGAGACCGCCTTCGAGGAGCACCGCACCGCCAACGTGGTCGCCAACGCCCTGATGCTGATGGGCATCCCGGTGCATCGCGGCCTGGCCGGCACCGGCGTGGTCGGCACGCTCAAGAATGGCGAGGGCCCGAGCATCGCGCTGCGCGCCGACCTCGATGCGCTCAACATGACCGAACTCGGGGAGCGCGCCCACAAGTCCACCTGCGCCGGCAAGATGCACGGCTGCGGCCACGACGGCCACACCGCGATGCTGCTCGGCGCGGCCGACCACCTGGCGCGGCACAAGCCGTTCCAGGGCACGGTCCACTTCGTCTTCCAGCCGGCCGAGGAGAACGAGGGCGGCGGCCGCAAGATGGTCGATGAAGGGCTGTTCGAGCAGTTCCCCGCCGACGCGGTCTACGGCATGCACAACTTCCCGGGCATGCCGCGCGGCCAGTTCGGCATCCGCACCGGCACCATGACCGCCTACCTCGACACCTTCGAGATCGTGATCACCGGCAAGGGGTGCCACGGCGCGATGCCCGAGACCGGCATCGACCCGGTGATGATCTCGGCGCAACTGGTCAACGCGCTGCAGACCATCGTCAGCCGGCGCATCGGCGCCACCGAATCGGCGGTGGTCAGCGTGACCCAGATCCACGGCGGCGACACCTGGAACGTGGTGCCCGAGACGGTGGTGCTGCGCGGCACCGCGCGCGCCCTCGATGCCGCCATCCAGGACAAGGTCGAGGCGGCGATGAACCAGATCTGCGCCGGCATGGCGCAGACCCATGGCGCCACGGTGGCGCTCAAGTACATGCGCGGCTACCCGGGCGTGGTCAACACCGCCACCGAGACGGCGGCCGCAGTCGCCGCGGCCGCCAGCCTGGTCGGCGAGGCGCAGGTGCACACCGACATCCCGCCCGCGATGGGCTCGGAGGACTTCGCCTTCATGCTGCAGAAGCGGCCCGGCGCCTACATCGGCATCGGCGCCGGCGAGGGCCCGAACGACCCGCCGGTGCACAACCCGTACTACGACTTCAACGACCGCATCCTGCCGCTCGGCGCCGCCTACTGGGTGGCGCTTGTCAAGCAGCAGCTGGCGGCCGCATAGTCGGGCGATGCTCTCCGTCTTCGACATCTTCAAGGTCGGCATCGGCCCGTCGAGTTCCCACACCGTCGGTCCGATGCGGGCGGCGCTGATGTTCGCGAACGCGCTCGACCGCGATGGATTGCTGGCGCGCACGTCGCGCCTGCGGGCCTTGCTATATGGCTCGCTCGGCGCGACCGGGCACGGTCACGCGACCGACCTGGGCGTCATGCTGGGGCTGCTGGGCGAGGCGCCCGACACGGTCGATCCGGCGCAGGTGCGGCCGCACATCGACACCGTGCGCCGCAGCGGCGAACTGTCGCTGCTGGGCCGCCACCCGATCGGCTTCGCCCAGGCCCGCGACATCGAGTTCGTCGGCCACGAGTCGCTGGCCGAGCATCCCAACGGCATGCGGATGATGGCGCTCGACGCCGCCGGCGCCGTGCTGGCCGACCGCTGCTACTTCTCGGTGGGCGGTGGCTTCGTCGTCGAAGGCGGCCGCGACGCGGCAGTGGCTGAAGTCGCCGCGGGCCCGACCTGGCCGCATCCGTTTCGCACCGGCGACGAACTGATCTCGCAGGCCACCCAAAAGGGGCTCAGCGTGGCCCGGCTGGTGCGCGACAACGAGGAAGCCTGGCGCGCTCCGGACGCGGTGCGCGCGGGCGTGCTCCACATCTGGCAGGTGATGCGGCAATGCGTGCAACGCGGCTTCGGCATCGACAACGCCAGCGCCGCCGAACGCCTGCCGGGCAATCTCAACATCCGCCGCCGGGCGCCGCAGCTGTTCCGCGAACTGCTGGCGCGCGACGCCGGAGCCGCCGGCGCCGACCCGCTGGCCGCGATGGACTGGGTCAATGCGTTCGCGATGGCGGTCAACGAAGAGAACGCGGCCGGCGGGCGCGTGGTCACGGCGCCGACCAACGGCGCGGCAGGCGTGATCCCGGCCGTGCTGCACTACTACGAGAAATTCTGCCCCGGCGCCTCGGACGATGGCGTGGTGGACTTCCTGCTCACCGCGGCGGCGATCGGCATGCTCTACAAGGCCAACGCGTCGATCTCGGGCGCCGAGGTCGGCTGCCAGGGCGAGGTGGGCGTGGCCTGCTCGATGGCCGCCGGAGCGCTGGCGGCCGTGCTCGGCGGCACGCCGGCGCAGGTCGAGAACGCGGCCGAGATCGGCATGGAGCACAACCTGGGCCTGACCTGCGATCCGGTCGGCGGGCTGGTGCAGATCCCTTGCATCGAGCGCAATGCGATGGGTGCGGTCAAGGCCATCAACGCCGCTCGGCTGGCACTGCGCGGCGACGGCAGCCACTATGTCTCGCTCGACGCCGTCATCCGGACCATGATGCAGACCGGCGAGGACATGAAGTCGACCTACAAGGAGACTTCGCTAGGCGGGCTGGCTGTGAATGTTGTGGAGTGCTGAGGCACGCAGCCATCGTCGGAGATCACGATCATCCGAGCCCGCTCAGCCGAGCGGCCAGCAGGTCTGCCTGCTCGGCAAACTTCTTCGGGTTGGTCTTCTGCAACTGCGCCAGGTTCTGCTGTTTCCACCGTACGCCCGGCAGGTGTTCGAGATCGGCGACGTCCAGCAACGCCCATTCGGGTGCGCCGGCCACCAGCGACAGTTGGGTTCGAAGGCGTGCCGGATGTCGCACAGCGGCGGAAACAAGACCTCGTTCACCGGCCGGTTGCTGCTGGCCAGGTAGGCCACGAAGGCGCGCCGGATGGCAGGCGTGATGCCTTCGTGCGCGAACAACTGCATGATCTCCAGGTCGGCCATCAGGGTCTCGCGCGGTCACCGGCGCATGCGTCTGAGATCCACCGACAAGCGCGGCATGTCGCGCACGAAGAGATTGATCGCGGTTCCACCCTTCAGCGCGAACGTGTCGTCCACGAACACCTGCGGCGCTTGGTTGCTCCATGCGATTTCATTCACACCTTTCAAAACTTGGCGAGATTGAAATAGAGATTTTTATCGTAGCCTGGCTACGATAAAAATAACTTTCTCAAATCACACAGCACGGCCCTTTGGTTTTCAGTTCAAGGGCCATCGCCCGAGCGCCACGTACCGCCCCTCGCCGACGAGACTCTGGAGCAGGACGAACTCACGGGCGTTCCAGGCCACCGGCTCCACCGACTGCTCGGGCACGGCTCGCACGTCGCGAAGCAGCGTGAGGTGCGGCGTGAAGCTTCCATCGTCGACATCCACCCCATGGAGGGACAACGCAACACCCAAGGTGGATCGGAAATCCTGCAGCGGCTGCAGTGCTTCCCGGTTGAGCAGGACGAGCGGGCGCTTCTTCGCGCCGGACTTGAAGCTCATGGCCATGTCGAAGCGGACTTCGAATGCCGGGCTGTCCAGGGTCGCGGCGGCACGCAGCGCGCGAGCCACGGTTTCTTCCTTCAGCGCGCCCAGGTGATGAAGCGTGACATGCAGCCGCTCCACGGCGGTCGCCGGGGTCCTCAGGCCATGGTCGAAGCGCAGGCGTGCAGCAATTTCCATGGCCCGGCCAGCAGCAAGCGCATCGGGCCGAAGTGCGAAGAAGAGGCTCGACGACATGAAGCATTCCCTGGCGGTAGGCCCGCATCCAAGTCATCAAAGGGGGAACAGCTTTTCGGCCATGAAGTCCACGAACCCGCGCAGCCGTGGTGACAAGTGGCGACTCGACGGCCACAGGATGCGGAAGGTCGTGCAGTCCTCGTTGAAGTCGTCGAGGACCGTCTCGAGAGAGCCGGCCTCGAGCTGGCGCCTGATGGCGATATCCGGGATGCACGCCACACCCAGCCCTTGTTCCACGAAGGAGACGAGCGGGTCGAGCGTGTTGGTCACCATGCCGAGGGCCAGCTCGGGCGCCCGTCCGCGTGTGCCTTCGCCAAGTGGCCAGCCATCCAGCTTTCCCGTGCTGGGATAGCGATAGAGAAAGCAGGCATGCCGCTCGAGATCCTCCGGCTTGGAGGGGCGTCCCGTTCGTTCGAAGTAGTCCGGCGACCCGACGATCACGCGCCGATACGAACCGATGACCCGAGCCATCAGCCTGGAGTCGGCCGGCACGCCCGTGCGGATCACGGCATCGAATCCCTCTTCGATCACATCGACCAGCCGGTCGCTGCAATCGATATCGAGCTCGACATCGGGATAAAGACGCTTGAATGCCGCCAGCGTGGGCAGGAAGAGCATGCCAACCGACGGCATGCTGACCCGAAGCCTTCCCCGAGGCGAACTCTGCGCCTCGGAAAGCTCGAGTTCTGCGGCCTCGATCTCGGCAAGTATTCGCCTGCACCGCGCGAGAAACGAGTTGCCCTCCGGCGTTAGGCTCACGGTGCGCGTCGACCGATGAAAAAGCCGCACCCCCAGCCGCTCCTCCAATCGCACGATGGCCTTGCTCACCGCCGATGAGGAAATCCCGAGTTGCTGGCCGGCGATCGTGAAACTGCGGGCCTCGGATGCCCGGACAAAGACGCTCAATGCACCCAATCTGTCCACTGCCACACCTCCATTGCTGACATGGCCGTCATCTGTGTTGTTCGCGCCAGCCCATATCAATGACCGGCGAATGCGGGAACCATACACACATGATTCACCCTGCCAGCAACCGGCGCACAAGCGCCCTTCCGATCGTCGCGCTCCTCGCACTCGCCATGACCGGATTCCTCGCGCTCCTCACTGAAACGATTCCCGCAGGCATGCTGTCACAGATCAGCCAGGGCATGAACGTCTCGGAGGCGCTTGCCGGCCAGTTCGTCACTCTCTATGCCATCGGCTCGCTGGTGGCGGCGATCCCATTGATCGTTCTCACGCACGGCTGGAAGCGCCGCCCACTGCTGCTTGCGGCATTGAGCGGCCTGCTCGTCTTCAATACCGTCACCGCAGTCACCTCCGACTACACGATCGCATTGATCGCCCGCTGCCTGGCCGGCATGGCGGGCGGCCTCATCTGGGGGATGCTCGTGGGCTATGCGCGGCGGATGGTTGCGCCGGAACTCAAGGGACGCGCGTTGGCATTGGTCAGCATAGGCGCACCACTTGCGCTGTCATTGGGCGTTCCGGCCGGGACTTTCCTGGGAAGTCTGCTGGGGTGGCGCAGCACCTTCGGATTGATCTCTCTGCTGACCCTCGGCGTCATGATCCTGGTCCTGTTCCGTGTCCCCAACTATCCCGGGCAAGAACAGGAGAAGCGCCTCCCCATCCGGGCGGTTTTTGCAACTCCCGGGGTTCGCCCGGTCCTCGCCGTGCTGGTCCTCTGGATACTTGCCCACAGCATCCTCTATACCTACATCGTCCCTTTCCTTGCACCTGCCGGCCTCTCCGACCGGGCCGATCTGGTACTGCTCGTCTTTGGCGTTTCGTCTCTGGCCGGCATCTGGATCACCGGCTTGCTGATCGACCGGAACCTGCGGCTCCTGGTGCTGACGAGCCTGGGATTCTTCGCCCTCGCATCGCTTGCGCTCGGCATCGGCGGCAAGGAGATCGCGATCGTCTACCTCGCTGTGATCGTGTGGGGCGTGACCTTCGGCGGATCGGCCGCACAGTTGCAGACCGCCACCGCCGATGCGGCCGGATCCGGAGCCGATGTCGCGCAGTCCATCCTCGTGACGGTATGGAACATTGCCATTGCAGCCGGCGCCATCATCGGCGGGGTTCTGCTGGAGACCGTCGGGGTGGCCTCCTTCGCATGGGTCCTGTTCGCGTTGCTCGTTGCCGCGGTCCTGATCACATGGGCTTCACGGGAACATGGGTTCCCCGGCATCACCCGGAAGGTTCTGACCTGACGCTACAAGTGCCGCAAAGGTCGTTCGGCCTTCACTCCCACTCGATCGTCGCCGGCGGCTTGCTGCTCACGTCGTAGGTCACGCGGTTGATCCCGCGCACCTCGTTGATGATCCGCCCCGACACCTTCTTCAGCAGCGCATAGGGCAGCTCGGCCCAGTCGGCGGTCATGAAGTCGCTGGTCTGCACCGCCCGCAGTGCCACCACGTAGTCGTAGGTGCGGCCGTCGCCCATCACGCCGACGCTCTTCACCGGCAGAAACACCGTGAACGCCTGGCTCGTGAGGTCGTACCAGCTCTTGCCGCTGGCAGGGTCGGTGAAGTTGTGCAGTTCCTCGATGAAGATCGCGTCGGCGCGGCGCAGCAGGTCGGCGTATTCCTTCTTGACCTCGCCGAGGATGCGCACGCCCAGGCCCGGGCCCGGGAACGGATGGCGGTACACCATGCCGTGCGGCAGGCCCAGCGCCACGCCGAGCTCGCGCACCTCGTCCTTGAACAGGTCGCGCAGCGGTTCGAGCAGCTTCAGGCCCAGCTGCTCGGGCAGCCCGCCGA
The DNA here is from genome assembly GCF_030316765.1 of Variovorax saccharolyticus. Lineage (GTDB taxonomy): Bacteria > Pseudomonadota > Gammaproteobacteria > Burkholderiales > Burkholderiaceae_C > Variovorax > Variovorax saccharolyticus. Next base: position 1,136,299 of record NZ_JASZYT010000001.1, on the reverse strand, counting down.
CGTTGTGGTGGCTCTTGATCGTGACCGCCTTCTTGCTCTTGGCGCCGCCCGACTCGATCACGTCGGGATAGATCGTGCCTTGCGCCAGCCACTTGGCACCCTTCGCGCCGGCGCTGGTGAGCTTGGCCGCCTCCTGCTTGAACACGGTGACGAACTCGCCGCCGATGATCTTGCGCTTGGCCTCGGGGTCGCTCACGCCGGCCAGCTTGCCCAGGAACAGCTCGCTGGCATCGACGCGGATCACCTTGGCATGCAGCTGGCCGACGAACATGTCCATCACCATGTCGCCTTCGTTCAGTCGCAGCAGGCCGTGATCGACGAAGACGCAGGTCAACTGGTCGCCGATGGCGCGATGGATCAGCGCCGCGGCCACCGACGAATCGACGCCGCCCGAAAGGCCGAGGATGACCTCCTCGTCGCCCACCTGCTGGCGGATGGCTTCCACGGCTTCGGCGATGTGGTCGCGCATCACCCAGTCGGGCCGCGCCGCGCAGATGCCGAGCACGAAGCGGTCGAGGATCGCCTGGCCCTGCTGCGTGTGCGTGACCTCGGGATGGAACTGCACCGCATAGAAGTGCCGCGCCTCGTCCGCCATGCCGGCGATCGGGCAGCTCTCGGTCGAGGCCATCAGCTTGAAGCCCGGCGGCAGCTCGGTGACCTTGTCGCCGTGGCTCATCCAGACGTTGAGCATGCCGTGCCCCTCGTCGGTCGTGAAGTCGGCGATGTCGCGCAGCAGCTCGGTGTGGCCGCGCGCCCGCACGGCCGCAAAGCCGAACTCCCGCTTGTGGCCGCCCTCGACCTTGCCGCCCAGCTGGTGCGCCATGGTCTGCATGCCGTAGCAGATGCCGAGCACCGGCACGCCGAGCTCGAACACCGCCTGCGGCGCCTTGTCGGTGGTGTCTTCGTAGACGCTGGCGTGGCTGCCCGAGAGGATCACGCCCTTGAGTTTGCCGTCGCTGGCGAACTCGCGCACCCACTCGTCGGTCACGTCGCAGGGATGGACCTCCGAGAACACATGGGCTTCGCGCACGCGGCGCGCGATGAGCTGGGTGACTTGCGAACCGAAGTCGAGGATGAGGATCTTGTCGTGTTGCATGGAGAAGACTCAGAGCGTTGAAATGTCGAAAAGGCGAACGCCCGCCTGCGGCGCCGCCTGGATGAGTTGCGGGTCGAAGGTGGCAAGCGGAAGGTCCAGCGAGCGGGCCAGCCAGAGATAGCCCGCGTCGTACTGCGAGACGCCGGCGTCGATGGCCACGGCCAGCACCGCCTTGTGCTGGGCCGGCGCCAGCTCGTGCAGTTCGACGCGGTGCCGGATGGCATCGAGCACGCTCCAGAGCCCTTCGACCGCCGAGGTCGGAATGCGCCCGCTGCGCACCCCGTTGGCGAGGATGTTGGTGCACTCCCACTGCCAGGCATTGGGCGCCTGCGGCTCGACCTCGTCGCGGCGGATCGCGGCGTAGAGCTTGCGGGTGTGTTCGCTGGCCTGGTCGGGCAGCAGCCAGGCCGCCGTGACCGAGGCGTCCATCACGAAGGCGGTCATCCGGCACGCCCTTCGGTGCGCAAGGCGCGCACATCGGGACCCGGCCGGATGGTGGCGTGCAGCGCATCGATCTGGCCCAGTTCACGGGCGATCTGCTCGTCGGTGATGACCGGCTTGCGCCGCATCGGCAGCATGCGCACGACTTCCTTGCCGTGGCGCGTGATGCGCACTTCCTCGCCCTTCTCGACCAGGTCGATCAGGGCCGAGAAGTTGTTCTTGGCTTCGGAGATACCGAGGGATTGCATTTGGGCCAGAAGAAAATAATCTGGCCCAAATTCTAGCGCAATCTGGCCTGAATTTCAGTATCAGGCCAGATCAAGGCTATTCAGCGCGGTAGTTCGGCGCTTCCTTCGTGATCTGCACGTCGTGCACATGGCTCTCGCGAATCCCCGCCGTGGTGATCTCGACGAACTCGGCCTTGTTCTTCATGTCGTCGATCGTGGCGCAGCCGCAGTAGCCCATGCTGGCGCGCAGCCCGCCGGACATCTGGTAGACGATCGAGACCATCGAGCCCTTGTAGGGCACGCGGCCTTCGATGCCCTCGGGCACCAGCTTGTCGGCGTTCGGATTGCCGGTGCTCGATTCCTGGAAGTAGCGGTCGGCGCTGCCCTGCTGCATCGCGCCGATCGAGCCCATGCCGCGGTAGCTCTTGTAGCTGCGGCCCTGGAACAGCACGATTTCGCCCGGCGCCTCTTCGGTGCCGGCGAACATGCCGCCCATCATCACAGTGCTGGCACCGGCCGCGATCGCCTTGGCGATGTCGCCCGAATAGCGCACGCCACCGTCGGCGATCAGCGGCACGCCGGTGCCCTGCAGCGCGGTCGCGACGTTGTCGATCGCCATGATCTGCGGCACGCCCACGCCGGCCACGATGCGCGTGGTGCAGATCGAGCCCGGGCCGATGCCGACCTTGACCGCGTCGGCGCCGGCATCGGCCAGCGCGCGGGCGGCGTCGCCGGTGGCGATGTTGCCGCCGATCACGTCGACCTGCGGATAGTTCTGCTTGACCCAGCGCACGCGCTCGATCACGCCGGCGCTGTGGCCGTGCGCGGTGTCGACCACGATGGCGTCGACGCCGGCCTTGACCAGCGCCTCGACGCGCTCCTCGGTGCCCTCGCCCACGCCGACCGCCGCGCCCACGCGCAGGCGGCCGCTGGCGTCGCGCGCCGCGTTCGGAAAGCTGGTCTGCTTGGTGATGTCCTTGACGGTGATCAGGCCCTTGAGCTCCCAGGCCTCGTTGATGACCAGCAGCCGCTCGAGCTTATGCTTGTTGAGCAGTGCCTTGGCATCGGCCAGCGTGGTGCCGTCGGGCACCGTGATGAGCCGGTCGCGCCGGGTCATGATCTCGCTCACCGGGACGTCGTAGCGGCTCTCGAAACGCAGGTCGCGGCCGGTGACGATGCCCACCACCTTGCCGGCGTCGCAGACCGGAAAGCCCGAGATGCCGAGCTGGTCGGACAGCGCCATGACCTGGCGCACGGTGTGGGTCGGGGTGATCACGACCGGGTCGCGCAGCACGCCGGATTCGTAGCGCTTCACCTTGGCCACCTGGGCCGCCTGCTCGGCCGCCGTGAGGTTCTTGTGCACGATGCCGATGCCGCCTTCCTGCGCGATGGCGATCGCGAGGCGGGCTTCGGTCACGGTGTCCATCGCGGCGGAAACCAGCGGCAGATTGAGCGTGATGTTGCGGGAAAGCCGGGTGGCGAGGGAGGTGTCCTTGGGCAGGACCTGGGAGAACGCTGGCACCAGCAACACGTCGTCGAAGGTGAGCGCTTTGCCGAGAAGGCGCATGGGTGAAGCTCCAAAAGATGGATTGTAACGAGGGCCCGGTGTCCCGGCCGGCGCAGGGATGAGCGCTTTCTGCTACCCAATGGCGCCCGGGTGCGACCAAATGCCGCCTGAACGTTGCAAAAACGCCCTCCCGCACGTTGCAAAACGTAAGGCGGCGCTAAACTTCCGCCCATGAAGCTTGTCCAGTTGCTCCTTGTCGGGTCCGTGTTTCTGCTGCCCCTGGGCGCGCATGCCCAATGGCAGTGGCTCGACAAGAACAACAAGAAGGTCTACAGCGACCAGGCGCCGCCGCCGGAGGTGCCCGAAAAGAACATCCTGCGCCGGCCCGGTGCCCCGCCCAAGCGCCTGAATTTCAGCACACCGGCCGCTGCCGATGCGGCCGCCACCGAGACGGCGGCAGCGGCGCCCTCCACCCCTTCGCCGCCTCCCGCGGCGCCCAAGGCCGCCGGCGTCGACAAGGAACTCGAGGAGAAGGCCCGCAAGGCCGAGGAAGCCGAAAAGGCCAAGCAGGCCGCCGAGGCCCAGAAGCTCGCTCAGGCCAAGGCTGAAAACTGCGGCCGGGCGCGCCAGGGCAAGGCGACCATGGACAGCGGCATCCGCGTCGCACGCGTGAATGCCCAGGGCGAGCGCATCATCATGGACGACGAGGCGCGCGCCAGCGAGCAGAAGCGGCTGCAGACCATCATCGACGCCGACTGCAAGTGAGCCTCGGCGGGCCTTAGTACCCGGCCTTGCCGCCCTTGCGGCGGTTCGCGAAGAGGCCGGTGCCGCGCGCGCCCTGCTGGCGGAATCGCTCGCGCCGCGCCACCTTCGGATCCACCGTGAGGGGACGGCAAAGCTCGATGCGATCGAGATCGCTCACGCATCGGGTCCATTCGACCGCCCGCCCCCAGATGCCCGGCGCCATCGCCTGCCAGTCCAGCCCCGGCAGTGCCTGCGCCAGGCCGCTGGCAACCACGGCATCGTGCACCGTGGCACCGTCCGCGACCTCGACTTCCTGTTCGAAGACCTTGCGCGGTGCCGGCGAGCAGGCGACCGTGACCCTGGGCATCACGTGGCGCCGTAGACCTGCTCGGCGCGCTTGACGAAGGCCTCCACCAGGTTGGAGGCGATCTTGTCGAACACCGGGCCGACCAGTGCCTGGAGCGCGAAGTTGCTGAAGCCGTAGCTCAGGTTGAGTTCGACCCTGCAGGCCCGCTCTCCGTCCTCGCCGACCGGCGTGAAGGTCCAGACCCCATCGAGGTTCGAGAACGGTCCGTCGACCAGCTTCAGGTGCACCTCGCGGCCCGGCACGTGCGTGTTGCGGGTGGTGAAGCTCTGGTGGAAACCGCTGAACGCGAGACCGACTTCGGCCGTCATGCCGAGCGCGCTTTCCTCGATGACTTTCGAGCGATCGCACCACGGCAGGAACTCGGGATACTTGGCCACATCGGTGACGAGCGCGTACATCTCGTCGGCGCTGTACCAGATAAGAACGGACTTGTGGACTGTTTTCATAGAATCGGCACCGCGTGCGCGACGGATTGTATTGAAGCCATGCAGCCCTCACCTGAAACACCATGGCCACGAAAAAGAAGCAAGACCCCTCCTCCCGCATCGCCGACAACAAGAAGGCCGCGTACAACTATTTCTTCGAAGAGCGTTTCGAGGCCGGCATGGTGCTCGAAGGCTGGGAGGTGAAGTCGCTGCGCGAAGGCAAGGTGCAGCTGACCGACGGCTACGTCGTGATCCGCGACGGCGAGCTGTACGTGATCGGCTGCCAGATCAATCCGCTGCGTTCGGCCTCCACCCACGTCACGCCCGATTCGGTCCGCACCAAGAAGCTGCTGCTGCACAAGGAGCAGATCCGCCGCCTGATCGGCAAGGTTGAACAGAAGGGCTACACGCTGGTGCCGCTCAACCTCCACTGGAAGGCCGGCAAGGTCAAGTGCGAGATCGCGCTGGCCAAGGGCAAGGCCGAGCACGACAAGCGCGACACCATCAAGGACCGCGAAGGCAAGCGCGAGGTCGAGCGCGCCATGAAGAGCCGCAGCCGTTGAGGCGGAATATTTCGAGGCCGATGGAATAAACGGCCGGTCGGCGGCGTTCGTGCATCAGGTACTTCGCCCATGGACCCACGCGCCCTCGTCCCCCACATCCCGAGCCTGCGGCGCTACGCGCGCGCGCTGACCGGCGACGCCTGGGCCGCCGACGACCTGGTGCAGGACACGCTGGAGCGCGCCTGCCGCAAGTGGCGGCTCTGGAGCCTGGGCACCGACCTGCGCGCCTGGCTCTTCACGGTCATGCACAACCAGTTCGCCAGCCAGATGCGGCGGGCCCCGGCGCGTGCGGTCGTCGTCGACATCGATGATGCGGTTCACGAGCTGCGCGCGCCCGATTCGCAGCGCGACCAGGCGATCGACCTCCAGCGCTGCCTGCTGCTGCTGCCCGAAGACCAGCGCGCCGTGCTGCTGCTGGTCGCGCTCGAGGACCTCTCCTACGCCCAGGTCGCGAAGGTGCTCGGCATTCCTGCCGGCACCGTGATGTCGCGCCTTTCGCGCGCCCGCGCCCGCCTGCAGGCCCTGATGGACGAGGCGCCGCCGGTCGCCGGCCGCGCCGCACTGCGCCGCCTCAAATAGACGGCAGCCCGCCATGAACACCCCGCCCCCACCCCCCGACGAAGACCTGCAGGCCTGGCAGGCCCAGCGCGACGCCCTGCGCCAACTGCATCGCGAAGTGCTCGACGAACCGGTTCCGCCCCTGCTGCTGGAGGCCGCGGGCCTGGCGGGCAGGCAGCGCGCGGCCGACATCCGCTGGCTGCGCTGGGGCGGCATGGCGGCCGCGGTCGCGATCGCCTTCGGCGCCGGCTGGCTGGGCAACGCGCAATGGCTGCGGGCCGCCGGCGACGCGGCACGCCTGTCGCGCTCCGCGCCCGCCACGCAGGAGTTCGTGCGTGCGGCGGCGGTGGCGCACGCGGTCTACGCGCCCGAGAAGCGCCATCCGGTGGAGGTCGCCGCCGCCGAGCAGCAGCACCTGGTGCAGTGGCTCTCCAGGCGGCTCGACAGGCCGTTGAAAGTGCCCGATCTGTCGGCCCAGGGCTACACGCTGGTCGGTGGCCGCCTGCTTCCGGGAAGCCAGGGGCCGCGGGCACAGTTCATGTTCGAACGGACGGGTGGCGAACGGGTCACGCTCTACATCGGCAGCCTGGCCGGCACCGCCGAACCCGGCACAGACGAGACTGCCTTGCGCTTCGCCACCGACAGCCCGGTGCCGAGCTTCTACTGGGTCGACCGCGGCTTCGGCTACGCTCTGGCCGGCGCGCTGCCGCGCGATGCGCTGCTGGGCCTGGCCACCGCCGTGTACCGTCAACTCGAAGGTGCCGGCGGCTAGACTGCCCGGGGCCGCATTCCGAATTTTTTAACCGAAGGAGAAAAACTCATGAAACTGCTCAGCGCCTCGATTCTTGCCGCCGCCCTGCTCGCCGGCTGCGGCAGCATGTCCGGCAAGGCGCCGGACACGCCGACCCGCACCGCCGACGGCGTGCTGATCGGCCCGACCGGCATGACGCTCTACACCTTCGACCGCGACGTCGTCGGCAGCGGCAAGTCGGCCTGCAACGGCCCCTGCATCACCGCCTGGCCCGCACTCAAGGTGGCCGACACGGCCAAGCCGATGGGCGCCTACACGATCATCACGCGCGACGACGGCACCAAGCAGTGGGCCTACAAGGGCGCTCCGCTCTACTACTGGTCGAAGGACACCAAGGCCGGCGACAAGACCGGCGACGGCGTCAACGGCGTCTGGAAGCTGGCTCGCCCCTGAGCGCCCCGCGCCTGAGAAGCGCGTCCGCAACGAAAAAGGCCGGCATCATGTGCCGGCCTTTTTTCTTGCTCAATGCACCGTGGGAAGCGCCTCTCGGGAGGCTTCGCGACGGTCGCGCAAGCCCAGCAGTTCATTGAAGACCAGCGCGCCGATGACCAGCGCGCCGCCCGTCAGAACGGCCGGCTCGGGCTCCTCGCCGGCCCCGATCCAGGCCAGCGCGATGCCGAAGATCACCTCGAGCAGGGCCAGCAGTGCCACCTCCGGCGCCTTGAGCACGCGGGCGCACAGCACCGACAGGACGCAGGGAATGGCCAGCTGGAACAAGCCGAGAAAGGCCAGCAGGCCGAGGTCGTGCGCATTGGCCTGGAAGGGCCAGGCCAGCGGCAGGGTGACCAGCGAGGAAATCACCGCGCCGATCAGCACCGCGGGCACCAGGTCGATGTCGTGGCCCTTGGCGTGCGCATGCTGCACCACGGTCCAGTTGCAGGCGCCGGCCAGCGGCACGCACAGCGCCACCAGGGTGCCCAGCAACTGGCCCTCGCCGAGCTGGGTGCCGTACATCCAGCCGATGCCCAGGCCGGCCACCACGATCGCCGCCCAGGTGCGCGCCGGCAGCCGGTGGCCGATGAATATCCGGGCGCCGAGTGCGGTCAGCAGCGGACCCAGGGCCATCGTCACCAGCACGTTGGCGACGCTGGTCAGCGTCAGCGCGACCATGAAGGCCGTGAACATCACGCTCCAGCAGACGCCCGAGATCCACAGCTCGCGGCCGCCCTGCCGGATCTTGGCGAACACCGTGCGGCCCTGCCACAGCGGCAGGATCACGGCCAGCGACAGCAAGGTGAAGAAGCTGCGCCAGAAGGTCACCTCGAAGCTGCGCGCATGCTCCAGGTGCCGGGTGACGACGCCGGCCGTGGCCCACATCAGGGTCACGACCACCATCAGCCAGACGGCCTTCCCATGAGTCAAACCAGGCCTGCCCATGGCCTTCGGACTTATTCGCGCGAAGCGCGCTTGCGCTCGTGTTCCTTCAGGTAGCGCTTGCGCAGGCGCACGCTCTTGGGCGTGATCTCGACCAGTTCGTCGTCTTCGATGAACTCGACGCCGTATTCGAGCGTGAGCTCGATCGGCGGCGTGATCTTGATCGCGTCTTCCTTGCCGGAGACGCGGAAGTTGGTCAGCTGCTTGGTGCGCGTGGCGTTCACCACCAGGTCGTTGTCGCGGCTGTGGATGCCGACGATCATGCCCTCGTAGACCGGGTCGTTGGCGCGCACGAACATGCGGCCGCGGTCGTCCAGCTTGCCCAGCGCGTAGGTGAAGATCTCGCCGTCGTCCATCGAGATCAGCACGCCGTTCTTGCGGCTGCCGATCTCGCCCTTGAAGGGTTCGTACTTGTCGAAGATGTTCGAGATCAGGCCGGAGCCGCGCGTCAGGTTCAGGAACTCGTTGGTGAAGCCGATCAGGCCCCGCGCCGGAATCCGGTACTCGAGGCGCACGCGGCCGCGGCCGTCCGGTTCCATGTTGACCAGTTCGCCCTTGCGCTCGCCCAGCGCCTGCATCACGCCGCCCTGGTGCTGGTCCTCGATGTCGGCCGTGACGAGCTCGATCGGCTCGTGCTTCTCGCCGTTGATCTCGCGGAACACCACGCGCGGCTTGGACACGGCCATTTCGAAGCCTTCGCGGCGCATGTTCTCCAGCAGGATGGTCAGGTGCAGTTCACCGCGGCCCATCACTTCGAAGATGCCTTCCTCGTCGGTCTCGCTCACGCGCAACGCCACGTTGTGCTGCAGTTCCTTCTGCAGGCGGTCCCAGATCTGGCGGCTGGTGACGTACTTGCCTTCGCGGCCGGCCAGCGGGCTGGTGTTGACGCAGAAGTTCATGGTCAGGGTCGGCTCGTCGACCTTGAGCATCGGCAGCGGTGCCGGATTCGACGGGTCGGTCACGGTGACGCCGATGCCGATGTCGGAGATGCCGTTGATCAGCACGATCTCGCCCGGGCCGGCCTCGGTGGCTTGCACGCGCTCCAGGCCCTGGAAGGTCAGCACCTGGTTGACGCGGCCCTTGACGGTCTTGCCGTCCGGACCTTCCATCACCACCACGTCCATCATGGGCTTGATGGTGCCCTGGCTGATGCGGCCGACGCCGATGCGGCCGACGAAGGTCGAGAAGTCGAGTGCCGAGATCTGCAGCTGCAGCGGCGCCTTCGGGTCGCCCTTCTGGGCCGGCACGTGCTTCAGGATGGTGTTGAACAAGGCCGACATGTCGGGACCCCACTGCTCGCCCTGGCCGCCCTCTTCCAGCGACGACCAGCCGTTGATGCCCGAGGCATAGACCACCGGGAAGTCGAGTTGCTCGTCGGTTGCGCCGAGCTTGTCGAACAGGTCGAAGGCCGCATTCACCACGTAGTCGGGACGCGCACCGGGCTTGTCGACCTTGTTCACCACCAGGATCGGCTTCAGGCCCAGGGCCAGCGCCTTCTTGGTCACGAAGCGGGTCTGGGGCATCGGGCCCTCTTGCGCGTCGATCAGCAGCACCACGCCGTCGACCATGCTGAGCGCACGTTCGACCTCGCCGCCGAAGTCCGCGTGGCCGGGGGTGTCGACGATGTTGATGTGCGTGCCTTCCCAGGTCACGGCGCAGTTCTTGGCCAGGATCGTGATGCCGCGCTCTTTTTCGATCGCGTTGTTGTCCATCACGGTGTCGACCACCTTCTCGTGCTCTGCGAAGGTGCCGGACTGGCGCAGCAGCTGGTCGACCATGGTGGTCTTGCCATGGTCCACGTGGGCGATGATGGCGATGTTGCGAATCTGTTGGGTCATGGTGTCGCTTCGGTCAAAAGTAATGTCTGCTGGATTTCGATGGGGCTCAGCAGCCGCCCCGGGATGAGTTCGCCGGCCTTGACGTGGGCGGTGCCCAGGAAGGCCTCAGGCTCGTTGCCGAACACCGCCACCGCGGGCGCGTCGGCCCAGCTGCCGCGCCGGCGCAAGCCCGACAGGAAGCGCCCGGCATCTTCGGCGCCGAGCGTGACGTGCGTGTGATCGGCCACCAGCGCCTCGGTCGGCAGCAGGCAGGCCAGGCGCTCGTCCTCGGACATGGCTTCGAGGGCCTCGAGCGTGATGCATTGCGAGGCATCGAAGCCGCCGGTGGCGGTGCGGCGCAGCGAAGTGAGGTGGGCGCCGCAGCCGAGGGCCTCGCCGATGTCCTCGCCGAGGGTCCGGATGTAGGTGCCCTTGCTGACGGACGCCTCGATGCGGATGTCGATGTCCGAGAGCGCCGCCAGCGCAAGCTTGTAGATCACGACGTCGCGCGGCGCGCGTTCGACCTCGATCCCCTCGCGGGCGTATTCGTACAAGGCCTTGCCGTCCTTCTTGAGCGCGCTGTGCATCGGCGGCACCTGGCGGATCGGCCCGGTGAACTGCGACTGCACGCGCGCCAGGTCGTCGGCGCCGACGGCCACCGGACGCTCGGCGATCACCTCGCCCTCGGCATCGCCGGTGGCGGTCTTCACGCCCAGGCGCGCGCGCGCCTCATAAGTCTTGTCGGCGTCGAGGTGGAGCTGGCTGAACTTGGTCGCCGAGCCGAAGCACAGCGGCAGCACGCCGGTCGCGAGCGGATCGAGCGTGCCCGTGTGGCCGGCTTTTTCGGCGCGCAGCAACCACTTGGCCTTCTGCAAGGCCTGGTTGCTGGAGAGACCCAGCGGTTTGTCGAGCAGCAACACCCCATGCACAGGGCGCCGCTGCACCCGTGTGCGTGGCGCGTTCATCTTCAGTCGTCTTTCGAGCGAGAAGCGACGGCCTGCGCGATCAGCGCATTCATGTCGGCCGCACGCTCGGTGGTGCGGTCGAACTGGAAATGCAAGGTCGGCACGGTGTGGATATGCAGGCGCTTGAACAGGCCGTTGCGCAGGAAGCCCGCGGCCTGGTTCAGCGCTTCGGTGGTCTCGACCGGGTCGCCCACGAGCAGGCTGAAGAAGACCTTCGCATGCGCGTAGTCGGGCGTGACCTCGACCGCCTGGATCGTGACCATGCCCACCCGCGGGTCCTTGAGTTCGCGCGCGATCAGTTCCGTCAGATCGCGCTGGATCTGATCGGCGACCTTGAAGGCGCGGTTCGGGGCTGCGGCTTTACGTTTGGGCATGGCCAGCTTCGCTTCGGTCGCTTACAGCGTCCGGGCGATTTCCTTGATCTCGAAGAACTCGAGGTGATCACCCTCTTTGATGTCGTTGTAGTTCTTGAGCTTGATACCGCACTCGAAGCCTTCGCGCACTTCGCGGACGTCGTCCTTCATGCGCTTGAGCGAATCGATCTCGCCGGTGTAGATCACGACGTTGTCGCGCAGCAGGCGGAAATGCGCACTGCGGTTGACCGAACCCGAGGTGACCATACAGCCCGCGACCGTGCCGATCTTGGAGGCCACGAACACGGTGCGGATCTCGGCCGAGCCGATGACCTCTTCGCGCCGCTCGGGAGCCAGCATGCCGGACATCGCGACCTTGATCTCGTCCACAGCGTCGTAAATGATGCTGTAGTAGTTCAGCTGCACGCCGTTGTTCTCGGCCAGCTTGCGCGCACCGGCATCGGCGCGCACGTTGAAGCCGATCACGATCGCCTTCGAGGCGATCGCCAGGTTGATGTCGCTCTCGCTGATGCCGCCGACGCCGGCGTACACCATCTGCACCTTGACCTCCTCGGTCGCCAGCTTGAGCAGCGACTGGGCCAGTGCCTCCTGCGAGCCCTGCACGTCGGCCTTGATGATGATCCGCAGCGTCTGGACTTCGCCCGCCGACAGGTCGGTGAACATGTTCTGCAGGTTCGCCGCCTGGGCCTTCGCCAGCTTGGTGTTGCGGAACTTGCCGGCACGGTAGGTGGCGATCTCGCGCGCCCGGCGCTCGTCGGCCATCACCATGAACTCGTCGCCCGCTTGCGGCACCTCGGTCAGGCCCTGGATCTCGACCGGAATCGACGGACCCGCCGACTTGATGGTCTTGCCGTCCTCGTCGATCATGGCGCGCACGCGGCCATAGGTCGATCCGGCCAGCACCACGTCGCCGGTCTTGAGCGTGCCGGACTGCACCAGCACGGTCGCGACCGGGCCGCGGCCTTTGTCGAGCTGGGCTTCGATGACCAGGCCCTTGGCGGCGGCATCGACCGGCGCCTTGAGTTCCAGCACTTCGGCCTGCAGCAGCACCTGTTCGAGCAGGTCGTCCACGCCCTGCCCGGTCTTGGCGGACACCGGCACGAAAGGCACGTCGCCGCCGTACTCTTCAGGCACGACTTCTTCGGCAACCAGTTCCTGCTTGACGCGGTCGAGGTTGGCATCGGGCTTGTCGACCTTGTTGATCGCGACCACGATCGGCACACCAGCCGCCTTCGCGTGCTTGATGGCTTCCTTGGTCTGCGGCATGACGCCGTCGTCGGCCGCCACCACCAGGATCACGATGTCGGTCGCCTGCGCACCGCGGGCACGCATGGCGGTGAACGCCTCGTGGCCCGGGGTGTCCAGGAAGGACACCATGCCGCGCGCGGTCTGGACGTGGTACGCCCCGATGTGCTGCGTGATGCCGCCGGCTTCGCCCGCGGCCACCTTGGCGCGGCGGATGTAGTCCAGCAGCGAGGTCTTGCCGTGGTCGACGTGACCCATGACGGTCACGACCGGTGCGCGCGGCAGGGCTTCGGCCTGCGTTGCCGACACGTCCTCGTCGGTGAAGGCTTCGGGGTCGTCGAGCGCGGCGACCACGGCCGTGTGGCCCATGTCTTCCACGATGATCATCGCGGTGTCCTGGTCGAGCGACTGGTTGATGGTCGCCATCTGGCCGAGCTTCATCAGTTGCTTGATGACTTCGGACGCCTTGACCGCCATCTTGTGCGCGAGCTCCGACACCGTGATGGTCTCGGGCACGTGCACTTCGAGCACGCGCGCCTCGACCGGTGCGGCCGGCATGCGCTCTTCGTGGCCTCCGCGGTCGTTGCCGCGGCGGCCGCGCGGGCCTCCGCGCCAGTTGCCGCGGCCGACACCGCCGCTGGCATCGCCGCGGGTCTTGATTTCCTTTTTCTTGGCGGTGTCGCCGGCCCAGCTCGACGAGAGCTTGGCCGACTTGACTTCCTTGCCGGCGCCGGCGCCAGGCGCGGCGGCGGCACCCGGCGCTGCGGGCGCACCCGGGCGGGCCGGCGGCGCGGTCGGCTTGTGCAGCGTGCCCTTGACGGCCGCCTTCTCGGGCGCGGGCTTCTCGGGCGCCTTGTGCGGCACCAGCACGCGCGCCGGGGCGTTCATCATGGCGCGGATGGCCTCGGCCTCGGCCAGGGCCTTGCGGCGGCGCTCGTCGAGGTCCTTGGCGCGGGCGGCTTCCTCGTCGGCACGAGCCTTCGATTCGGCGGCAGCCTTGGCCTTGGCGTCGTCCTTGGCCTGCGCGGCCGCGGCTTCTGCGGCAGCCTTGCGGTCGGTCACGGCGGGGGCTTCCTCGGGCGCTTCAGGTGCACCTTCGGTGACCGCGGCGGCGGCTTCGGCAGCCTTCTTGCGGGCGGCCTTGGCCTCCTGCTCGGCCTGCTCGGCGCGCTCGACCTTCTCGCGTTCGCGGGCTTCGGCTTCTTCGCGCAGGCGGCGCTTCTCGGCCAGCTCTTCTTCCTGGCGGCGGATCAGTTCGGCCTGGCGGCGTGCGTCTTCCTCGCGGCGGGCGAGTTCGGCTTCGTCGATGCGCGGCGCTGCGGGCTCAGCTGCGGCGGGCGCCTCGGCTTCGGCCGCGGCGGTCGCTTCGGACACCGCCGGGTGGCCTTCGTCGCGCTGGATGAAGGTGCGCTTCTTGCGCACTTCGACCTGGATGGTGCGGGCGCGGCCGGTGGCGTCGGCCTGCTTGATCTCGCTGGTCGACTTCTTGGTCAGCGTGATCTTCTTGCGCTCGGGCTCGACCGTGCCGTGGCTGGCCTTCAGAAAGCCGAGCAGGCGCTGCTTGTCGGCCTCGCTGAGCGCGTCGGTGACGGCCTGCTTGGGCACGCCTGCGCTCTTGAGCTGGTCAAGCAAGGTTTCGGGAGTCTTCTTGAGTTCGTTCGCGAACTCGGCGACAGTGGTACTGGACATATTGGTTTCGTGCCTCCATGACCGTCACTCTTGGCCGGCGAACCAATGTTCGCGGGCTTTCAAGATCAGGTTCTTGGCCTCATCGGCGCTCTGGCCGGTGATTTCGGTGAGTTCATCGACCGCGAGGTCGGCCAGGTCGTCACGGGTGTGCACACCCGCCTCGGCCAATTTGGGAATCAGGGCCGCATCGAGGCCGGCGAGGTCGCGCAGATCCTGCGAAACGCTCTCGACGTCCTCTTCACGGGCGATCTCCGCCGTCAACAACGCATCCTTGGCGCGCGAACGCAGCTCGTTGATGGTGTCTTCGTCGAAGCTCTCGATCTCGAGCAGCTCGGAGATCGGCACGTAGGCCACTTCCTCGAGGCTGGTGAAACCTTCGGAGATCAGGATGTCGGCGATTTCCTCGTCGACGTCGAGCTTCTCCATGAACAGCTTGCGGCTGGCATCGGTTTCGGTCGCCTGCTTCTGGGCCGACTCGTTGGCATCCATGATGTTGATCTTCCAGCCGGTCAGGTCGGAGGCGAGCCTCACGTTCTGGCCGCCACGGCCGATCGCGATCGCGAGGTTTTCCTCGTCGACCACCACGTCCATTGCATGTTTTTCTTCGTCGACCACGATCGACGACACGTTGGCCGGCGCCAGGGCGCCGATCACGAACTGGGCCGGGTCCTCGCTCCACAGCACGATGTCGACGCGCTCGCCGGCGAGCTCGTTGGTGACCGCGTTGACCCGGGTGCCGCGCACGCCGACGCAGGTGCCGATCGGATCGACCCGCTTGTCGTGCGACAGCACCGCGATCTTGGCGCGCGAACCGGGGTCGCGGGCGCAGCTCTTGATCTCGAGCAGGCCCTGCTCGATCTCGGGCACTTCCTGGCGGAACAGCTCGATCATGAACTCGGGGGCCGAGCGTGACAGGATGATCGGCGCCCCGCGCAGCGTGAGGTCGACCTCCATGATCATGGCCCTCACGCGGTCGCCGTTGCGCAGGTTTTCCTTGGCGATCATCTCGCTGCGGCGCAGGCGGCCTTCGACCCGGCCCGCTTCCACGATGATGTCGCCCTTGTCCAGGCGCTTGACGGTGCCGGTGAAGATCTTCTCGCCGCGCGACATGAAGTCGTTGAGCAGCATCTCGCGCTCGGCATCGCGGATCTTCTGCAGGATCACCTGCTTGGCGGCCATGGCGCCGATGCGGCCGATCGGCACCGAATCCACCGCTTCCTCGATGTACTCGTCGACCTCGATGTCGGGCATCTCTTCCTTGGCCTCGAACAGCAGGATTTCCTGGTCGGGCAGCTGCAGGCCGGCTTCGTCCGGAACGACGTGCCAGCGGCGGAAGGTCTCGTAGTCGCCGCTGTCGCGGTCGACGGCGACGCGAATGTCCACGTCGCCCTGATAGAGCTTCTTGGTGGCTTGCGCCAGGGCGGATTCGACTGCGCCGAAGACGACGTCGCGTTCGACGTTCTTCTCGCGCGAGATCGCATCCACCAACATCAACATTTCGCGATTCATGCCACCACTCTCCTCATTCAGTCCGACACCGCGGTGCCGGGTTTTGGCCTGCGCCCATTGAAATCCACTATCGGGGCCAGCCGCGCCTCGCGCAGCTCGTCCAATGCAAAACCGAGCGCCTGCAGGGGGGCAGGCACGCGCTTCTTGCTGATCTTCTGGCCGGGCTTCGCGGCCGGCTCCTCGCTCCAGACGATCTGCCACCCGGGCTGACCGTCTGCGCCTGCGACACGCTCCAGCGTGCCGCGAAATTTCTTGCGGTTGGCGGACACCTGGCCCGCCGCGGCCGCGCCCATCGGGGCCTTCAGCGTGATGTCGATCACCTCGCCGGCAAAACGCTCGAAATCCTGTTCGTTTCGCAACGGCCGATCGATGCCCGGCGATGACACCTCGAGCCGCTTGTATTCGGCGCCGTCGACCTCGAGCGCGAACTGCAGCTGCCGCGTGACCTTCTCGCAATCCTCGACCGTGATGAAGGGCTCCGGCGTTCCGGCAGCAGCTTCAGATGTGGGGCCGGCCCAGGGCAAATCAATCGTGACGCGCAGCAATCCCCCGGCCGAGCGTTCGATCTCGACCAGGTCGTAGCCGAGACCGGCCACGGTTTGTTCCACTGTCTGCTGCAATGCCACGTGTCTTTGTTCGCCTTTGAAATTCACCCGATGCCGCAGTGCCTCCGCCCCGCTCCGAGGTCACTTGCCGCATCGAAAATGCTTCGACCAATAAAAAACGGGCGGTTGGTACCCGCCCGTTTGGTCGTGAGCCTCGGATTATATGCCAAATGCGTTACAGAAACAGGGGTTTCTACGGCTTCTGAAACGCTTTGACGCGGTAAGAGCGCCACCAAACCATTGCAAAAAGCAACGCTCCGAGGGCCAGGACCGCGGCGGCCACCAGCAGGGGCACCGCGAACGAGCCGGTTCGCTGGGCCAGGGGCGCCGCGAACAGCGGCCCGAGGATCTGCCCGACCCCGTAGGAAGCCGTCGCATAGCCGATCAGGCCGGCCGAGGCATTGCCGCGCAGCCGGCGGGCATCCCGCATCGCGAAAAGGGTGATTGCCGTGAAGGGCATGCCGAGCAGCAGGCTGCCGAGGCCGAAGCCCCAGATCGTCGGCCACGCCACCGACAGCACGACCCCGAGCGCCTGCAGCGCGTAGGCGACGGCGAGCAGCAGCCGGTTGTCCCAGTGGATCGGCGCCCGGGCGCCGATCAGCGCGCCCGGCACGATCGCCAGCCCGAACAGCGGCCAGAAGAAGTCCGGCCACGGCGAGCCTGGCAGCGCCTGCCGGGCGATCACCGGCAGGAAGGTCGCGGTGATGATGTAGCCGAAGCCGGCCAGGCCGTAGAGGGCCACCAGCCAGCGGGCGTCGCGGCTCGCGGCGGCCGATTCGGCCGCCGACGGCGGGACGGCCGCCGCCGGGGCGCTGGCCGACCCTGATTCGCCGTCGCCGAAGATGCGCCAGATGATGGCGATCAGCGCCAGCGACAACAGCCCGAAGCCGATCCAACCGGCCTCGGAACCCCAGCGCCCGAGCGCGCCGCCGAGCAATCCGGTGGCTGCGATGCCGATGCCGGGGCCCGTGTAGATCACGCCCGCCAGCGCCGGCGCACCGGTTTCCGCCAGCCGGCGCAAGCCCCAGCCGGAGGCGAAAACGAAGGTCCAGGCGCTCATCACGCCGGCCGCGGTGCGCAGCACGCCCCAGGGCGTGAAGCCCTGCAGCAGGCCCATGCCGAGCAGCAGCGCAGCGGTGGCGACCAGGCCGCCGCGCACCATGCTGGTGGGCTTGAGGCGGATCGCCGCGCAGCTGAGGGCGCCCAGGAAATAGCCCAGGTAGTTGAGCGAGGCCAGCACGCCGCCGGCCTGCAGGTCCAGCTTGCCCTCGTGCAGCATGACCGGCAGCATCGGCGTGAAGGCGAAGCGCCCCAGGCCCATGGCCACGGCCAGGGCCACCATGCAGGCCAGCGCCGCCCGCCAAGCCGAGCGCCTGTCGTAGCCGATCAACGACATTCCGCCGCTGCCACCAGCTTCTGCGTATAGGGATGCTCGGGCGCATCGAGCACCCGCTCGACCGCGCCCGACTCGAGGATGGCGCCGTCCTTCATCACGATGACCTGGTGCGCCATGGCGCGGATCACCTCGACGTCATGGGTGATGAGCAGGTAGCTCAGCCCGCGCTCGCGCTGCAGCCGCTGCAGCAGGCCCAGGACCTGCTTCTGGATCGTGACGTCGAGCGCGCTGGTCGGCTCGTCGAGCACCAGCAGCTTCGGGTCGACGATCAGGGCCCGCGCGATCGCCAGCCGCTGCCGCTGGCCGCCCGAGAACTCGTGCGGATAGCGGTCGAGCAAGGCCGGGAACTGGCTCTCGGCGAGGCCGACGTCGGCCAGCGCGGTCAAGGCCCGTTCGCGGCGGGCGCGGGGATCGAGTCCGGGCGCGTGCACCGTCAGGCCCTCGCCGACGATCTGCTCGACCGTCATGCGCGGCGACAGGGACGAGAACGGGTCCTGGAAGACCACCTGCATCAGCCGGCGCAGCGCGCGGTCGCTGCGGCCGCCCGCGGCCCACTGCCGGCCCGCGACATCGAGCCGGCCCTGGTGCTTCAGGAGCCCGAGCGCCGCCAGCGCCAGCGTCGACTTGCCCGATCCGGATTCGCCGACCACACCCAGCGTCTCGCCCGGCACGATGCGGAAATCCGCGCCCTGCACGGCCACGAACTCGCCGCTGGAGAACCAGCCCTTGATACCGGGGCGGGGCACCGGGTAGCTCACGCGCAGCCCCGCCGCCTCGAGCACCGGCTGCGCCTGCGAGTCGACCGCCACCGAAGCGACATCCCGGCTCGGGCGGCTGTCGATCAGCTTGCGGGTGTAGGGGTGCTGCGGCGCGTCGAACACGCTGGCCACCACGCCGTGCTCGACGATGTGGCCGTTCTCCATCACGGCCACGCGATCGGCGAAGCGGCGCACCAGGTTCAGGTCGTGCGTGATCAGGAGCACCGCCATGCCGTGCTTGCGCTGCAGTTCGGCCAGCAGGTCGAGGATCTGCGCGCGCACCGTGACATCGAGCGCCGTGGTCGGCTCGTCGGCCAGCAGCAGGCGCGGCTTGCACGCCAGCGCCATCGCGATCATCGCGCGCTGGCGCTGGCCGCCCGAGAGCTGGTGCGGAAACGCCCTCGCCCGGCGCGCCGGCTCCGGGATGCCGGTGTCGGCGAGCAGTTGCACGGCGGCCTGGTGCGCGTCGCGCGCCGACATGCCCTGGTGCAGCTCGAGCACTTCGGCAATCTGGTCGCCCACCGGGTAGAGCGCATTGAGCGCGGTCATCGGCTCCTGGAAGATCATCGCGATCTCCTTGCCGCGGATGCCGCGCAGCTGGCGTTCGGGAATCTGCAGCAGGTCGCGCGCGGCCTCCCCGCCCTCGCCGGCGAAGCTCGCACGCCCCGAAAGCTGCGCGTTCTGCGCCAGCCGCAGCAGGCTCAGCGCAGTCACCGTCTTGCCGGAGCCGGACTCGCCGACCAGCGCGAGCTTCTCGCCCGGCGCGATCTCGAAGTCGATGCCGTGCACGACTTCCTTGTCGCCGAAGGCGACCCGCAGGCCCTGGACGTTCAGCAGTGCTCCGCTCATTGATCGGCCTTGCGCGGATCGAGCGCATCGCGCAGCGCGTCGCCCATGAAAGTGAGCAGCATCAGGGTCAGCACCAGCACGCCGAAGGTCGACATCGAGATCCACCAGGCGTCGATGTTGGCCTTGCCCTGGCTCAGCAGTTCGCCGAGCGAAGGCGTGCCCGGCGGCACGCCGAGGCCGAGGAAGTCGAGCGAGGTCAGCGCCAGGATCGCGGCGCTCATGCGAAACGGCAGGAAGGTCACGACCGGCGTCATGCTGTTGGGGAGGATGTGCTTCCACATGATCTGCAGGTTGCCGACGCCGAGCGCGCGCGCGGCGCGCACGTAGTCCATCTGCCGGTTGCGCAGGAACTCGGCACGCACATAGTCCGACAAGCCCATCCATCCGAACAGGCTCAGCAGGATCAGCAGCAGCGAGACGCTGGGCGCGAAGATCGCGCTGAAGATGATCAGCAGGTAGAGCTCGGGCATCGAACTCCAGATCTCGATGAAGCGCTGGAACGCGAGGTCGATGCGGCCGGCGAAGAAGCCCTGGATGGCGCCCGTGACGATGCCCAGCACCACGCCGACGAATGTCAGCGCCAGCGCAAACAGCACGCTCACCCGGAAGCCGTAGATCAGTTGAGCCAGCAGGTCGCGGCCGCGGTCGTCGCTGCCCAGGAGGTTCTCGGCCGAAGGCGCCGCCGGATTGGGCGACCTGGCGAAGTAGTTGAGCGTCTTCGGGCCGTAGGGATTGGGCGCGTAGAGGGCCCAGTTGGCGCCGCCCGTGATGCGTTCGCGGATGAAGGGATCGAGATAGTCGGCCGGGGTCTCAAAGTCGCCGCCGAAGGTCTTTTCCGAATAGTCGCGCAGCACCGGAAAGTAGGTCTGGCCCTCGTAGCGCACCACCAGCGGCTTGTCGGTGGAGAGCAGTTCGGCGAACAGGCTCAGCACCACAAGCAGCGTGAAGACCAGAAGGCTCCAGTAGCCGAGCCGGTTGCGCCTGAAGCGCTGCCAGGCGCGGCGGCCGGGCGAAACGATGGCGCCGCCGCTAGTCAAACTTCACCCTCGGATCCACCAGGACATAGCAGAGATCGCTGACCAGCTTGGTCACCAGCCCGATCAGCGTGAACAGATAGAGCGTGCCCAGCACCACCGGATAGTCGCGGCGGATCACGCTCTCGTAGCTCAGCAGGCCCAGTCCATCGAGCGAGAACAGCGTCTCGATGAGCAGGGAGCCGGTGAAGAAGGCCCCGATGAAGGCGGCCGGAAAACCCGTGACGATCGGGATCAGCGCATTGCGGAACACGTGCTTCCACAGCACGTCGCGCTCGGTCAGCCCCTTGGCCCGCGCGGTCAGCACGTACTGCTTGCGGATCTCCTCGAGAAAGGAGTTCTTGGTCAGCATGGCGGTGACCGCGAAGCTGCCCAGCACCATCGCCGTCACGGGCAAGGCGATATGCCACAGGTAGTCGACCGTTCGCGCACCCCAGCTCATCGCCTCCCAGCCGGGCGATGTCAGGCCGCGCAGCGGAAACCACTGCAGCTGCCCGCCGAAGATCACGAGCAGCGCCACGCCGAGCACGAAGCCCGGAATCGCATAGCCGATCAGCACGATCAGCGTGGTGAGGAAGTCGAAGCGCGAGCCCGCCCTCACCGCCTTGGCGACGCCCAGCGGCACGGCGATCAGGTAGCTGATGAAGAAGGTCCAGAGCCCGAGGCTGATCGACACCGGCATCTTTTCCTTGACCAGTTCCCACACGGCCTTGCGCTGGTAGAAGCTGGTGCCCAGATCGAAGCGCGCGTAGGACTTCAGCATCTGCCAGAAGCGCTCGAGCGGCGGCTTGTCGAAGCCGTAGAGTTGCTTGATCTCCTCGATGCGCTGCGGATCGAGACCTTGCCGCCCGCGGTAGCCTGCGCCACTCGCGGCCGCCCGTTCGCCACCCGAATCGCGCCCCTGCAACTGCGACACCATCTGCTCGACCGGCCCGCCCGGCACGAACTGGATCACGACGAAGGTCAGCAGCAGCACGCCGAACAGGGTCGGCACCATCAGCAGCAGGCGTTTGAGGATGTAGCTGACCATCGCCTTCCTACTTGTTGGCGGGCGATGCCCACCAGGTGCTCATGGCCCAGTCGTGGGCGTCGTAATAGGGAGGGATCACGGGAGGCAGCACGAATGGCTTCGGATGGTAGCCGATCAGGAAGGCGCCGCCGTAGTACTGCGGGATCGAGTAGTAGCCGTGCGAAAGCACCCGGTCGAGCGCGCGCATGGCGGCGCTGAGCTCGGGCCGCGTGGTCGCGCTCACGACCTTCTTCACCAGCGCATCCACAGCCGGGTCGGCGATGCCCCAGATGTTTCGCGAGCCGTGGGTCGCGGCGGCCTCCGAGCCGAACAGCTCCAGCAGTTCGCCGCCCGGCGCCGTGCTGCCCGGCAGCCGGACCGTGGTCATCTCGAAATCGAAGTTGTCCATGCGCTGCTGGGCCAGCGAGAAATCGACCGTGCGGAAAGTCATCTGGATCCCGAGCTTCTGCAGCGCCGACTGGAATGGCGTCGCGACCCGGATCAGCGAAGGCTGGTCGTTGAGGAACTCGATCGTGAAGGGCTCGCCCTTCTCGTTGCGCAAGGCGCCATCCCGGTAGGTCCATCCCGCCTCGGCCAGCAATGCCCGTGCCTTGCGCAGGTTCTCGCGCAGGCTGCCCGGCGGCGCGGTGCTCGGCGAGACCACGGCGGGGCCGAAGACCTCGGGCCGCAGCTTGTCGCGCAGGGGTTCGAGCAAGACGAGTTCTTCCGGCGTGGGCAGCCCTTCGGCGTGAAACTCGCTGTTCGGGAAATAGCCTTCGACACGCTTGTACAGCCCATAGAAGAGCTGCCGGTTGAGCCACTCGAAATCCACCGCGAGCCCGATCGCCTGCCGCACCCGGATGTCCTTGAACTTCGGATTGCGGGCATTGAAGACGTAGCCCTGGAAGTCGCCGGGATTGCGGTTCTCGAAGGCCCGCTTGACGATCTCGCCGGAGTCGAACTGCTTGCCCTTGTACTGGCGGGCCCAGTTGCGCGAGGTGAACTCGCGCATGAAGTCGTATTCGTCGGCCTTGAGGCCTTCGAAGCGCGCCGTGTCGTCGAGGTAGATCCGGTAGGTGACGCGGTCGAAGTTGAAGAAGCCCTTGCGCACCGGCAACTCCGCGCCCCAGTAGTTCGGGTCCCGGGCGTAGGTGATGTCGCGGCCCATGCGCGGGTTCACCAGCTTGTACGGGCCCGAGCCGATCGGCACATCGGTCGTGATCTGGTCGAAAGGCTTGCCGCCGCCCCAGGCGCGGCTGAACACCGGCATGCCCCCGACCACCAGCGGAAGCTCGGGGTTGGGACTCCTGAAGTCGAAGCGCACAGTGCGTTCGTCGAGCGCCTTGACGCCCTTCACCTCGGCGTAGATCGTCTTGAACTGGGGCGCCGCCAGTTTGCCGGTGAGCGTGGTGAACGAATGCACCACGTCGGCCGCGAGCACCGGGCTGCCGTCGTTGAAACGCGCCTTCGGATGGATCCTGAAGGTGGCGGACTGCTTGTCCGCCGCGACCTCCACGTCCTCGGCCAGCAGGCCGTAGGCCGTGGTCGGCTCCTCGGAGTTGCCGGTCAACAGGCTCTCGAACATCAGGCTGCCGATGCCGTAGGGCGCCGTGCCCTTGAGCGTGAACGGGTTGAACTTGTCGAAATTGGTCGGCCGGGTCGGCGGCACCATGCGCATCTCGCCGCCTTTGGGCGCCTTGGGGTTGACATAGTCGAAGTGAGTGAACCCCGCCGGGTACTTGATGTCGCCGAACTGGGCGTAGGCATGCGCAGCCCAGGAGGGAACCGCGCAAAGCGCCAACAAGAGGAGAAGCCAAACCCGCATGCGAGAATTCTGCCCAAGATTTACACGAGGTCGTCCCATGGGCTTTCTTTCCGGCAAAAAACTTCTGATCACGGGCGTGCTGAGCAACCGCTCCATCGCCTACGGCATCGCCAAGGCCTGCCATGCGCAAGGCGCCGAGTTGGCTTTCAGCTATGTCGGCGAGCGCTTCAAGGACCGCATCACCGAGTTCGCGGCCGATTTCGACTCCAAGCTGGTGTTCGACTGCGATGTCGGCGACGACGCCCAGATCGCGAAACTGTTCGCCGACCTGGCCCAGACCTGGCCCAAGTTCGACGGTTTCGTCCACAGCATCGGCTTTGCCCCGCGCGAGGCGATCGCGGGCGACTTCCTCGACGGCCTGTCCCGCGAAGGCTTCAAGATCGCGCACGATATCAGTGCGTACAGCTTCCCGGCCATGGCCAAGGCGGCCCTGCCCTACCTCAACGACAAGTCGGCGCTGCTCACGCTGACCTACCTGGGCGCGATCCGGGCCCTGCCCAACTACAACACCATGGGCCTGGCGAAGGCCTCGCTCGAAGCCTCCGTGCGCTACCTCGCCGAATCGCTCGGGCCCAAGGGCATGCGCGTGAACGGCATCAGCGCCGGCCCGATCAAGACGCTGGCGGCCAGCGGCATCAAGGATTTCGGCAAGCTGCTGTCGGCGATCTCGAAGGTGGCGCCGATGCGCCGCAACGTGACCATCGAAGAGGTCGGCAACGTCGCCGCCTTCCTGCTGAGCGACCTGGCGAGCGGCGTGACCGCCGAAATCACCTACGTGGACGGCGGCTTCAGCCAGGTGGTGGGCGGAGTGTCGGAAGGCTAGTCGCGTTCCGGGCGATGGGGCGCGACAGCCCCTTGGCGATGGTTGGGGAGGGATGACTTGTCACGATGAACAAGATGGATCGACGCGCTTTCGTCCTGGCGGGCCTGGCCGCGCTGGCTTCGACGGCGCTGGCACGGAGCGGCGCGCCGCCGCTGATGCTGGCCGAGGTGTACCGCCGCGGCATGCCGCTGGCGGACTACTGGGTCAGCGAGAAATACGACGGCGTTCGCGGCTACTGGGACGGCAAGCGGCTGTGGACCCGCGGCGGCGAGCCGGTTGCGGCGCCGGCGTGGTTCACCGCCGCGCTGCCGGCCGTTCCGATGGACGGCGAACTCTGGGCCGGCCGCGGCCGTTTCGCGCACGCCGTCTCGACCGTGCGCAGCCAGACGCCGAACGACGTCGCCTGGCGCCAGATGCGCTTCATGGTGTTCGACCTGCCGGCCATGCCGGGCGACTTCACCGCCCGGCTCGCGGTGCTGCGCAAGCTGCTGCCGATCACCGAGGCCCCCTGGATCGTGCCGGTGCCCCAGCTGCGCGCCACCACCCACGAAGATCTCCAGGCCCTGCTCGACAAGACCGTGCGGATGGGCGGCGAAGGCCTCATGCTGCACCGTGGCGGCTCGCTCTACCGGGCCGAGCGCAACACCGATCTGGTCAAGGTCAAGCCTTACGACGACGCTGACGCGCGCGTCGTCTCCCACGTTCCGGGCCGCGGCAAGCACGCCGGACGGATGGGGGCCATCTGGGTCGAGACCCCCGACGGCAAGCGCTTCAAGCTCGGCGGCGGCTTCAGCGACGCCGAGCGCGAGAAGCCCCCGGCCATCGGCAGCTGGGTGAGCTACCGCTACAACGGCACCAACCCGAGCGGCCTGCCGCGCTTCGCGCGATTCCTGCGCGAGCGCCCGGACCTGGGCGACTGAAGCCGTGACGCTCAGCCCCACGCTGGTTGGCGCCGTGCTGTTCGGCGCGCTGCTTCACGCAGGCTGGAACGCGCTCATCAAGTCGGGCACGGACAAGGCGCTCGACACCGCGCTGATCCACAGCCTGGGCACCTTCATCGCCGTGCCGCTGCTGCTCCACACCGGATTGCCGGCACCCGCCGCCTGGCCCTACATGGCCGCCTCGCTGGTGATCCACCTCGGCTACTACGTGGCGCTGGCGGGCGCCTACAAGCACGGCGACCTCGGCCTCACCTACCCGGTGATGCGCGGCTGCGCCCCGTTGCTGGTCGCGATGGGCAGCCTGCCCTTCATCGGAGAGGGCATCTCGGCGGCGGCGTGGGCCGGTGTCGCCGTGATCTGCGTCGGCGTCGTCACGCTGGGCCTGTCTCGCTCGGCGCTGCGCGACAGCGACGAAAGCCGGCGCCGCAAGGCACTGGGCTTCGCCCTCGCCAACGCCGCCATCATCGCGGTCTACACCGTGGTCGACGGCATCGGCGTGCGGGCCTCGGGCAACGCGCTGGCCTACGTGGCCGGCCTGTTCCTGTTTGACGGCCTGCCCTATCTGCTGCTGGTGCTGTGGCGGCGCCCCGGCCAGCGGCGCGCCGCCCTCGGCTACATGGCGGGGCGCTGGAAGCTGGCGCTGGTCGGCACCGTGGCCTCGCTCGGCAGCTACGCCATCGCGCTGTGGGCCATGACGCACGCGCCGGTGGCGGTCGTCGCCGCGCTGCGCGAGACCTCGGTGCTGTTCGCCGCGGTCATCGGCACCCTCTTCCTGCGCGAGCCCTTCGGCTGGCAGCGTGCCATCGGCACCGTGGTCATCGTCGCGGGCGTGATGACTTTGCGGCTGGCTTGACGACCGCCGGTGCCACCGGCTCGGCGCGCACGCAATCGGCGTAGTAGCGCTTCTTGCCGGTCTCGTCGATGCGGCCGACCAGGCCGTGGATGTCGGTCTCGAAGCCCGGACACTCGGTGTTGAACTCGCGCGCGAACTTCAGGTAGTCGACGATCTTCTTGTTGAAGACCTCGCCCGGGATGAGCAGCGGAATGCCGGGCGGGTACGGCGTGATCAGGCTGGTCGTGATGCGGCCTTCGAGGTGGTCGATCTCGACCCGCTCGGTCTTGCGGTGCGCGATGTGGGCGAAGGCATCGCTCGGCTTCATCGCCGGCGTCAGGTCGCTGAGATACATCTCGGTGGTCAGGCGCGCGACGTCGAAGCGCGCGTACAGCTCGTGGATGTGGTGGCACAGGTCGCGCAGGCCGAGGCGCTCGTACTTGGGATGCGCCTGGCAGAACTCCGGCATGATCCGCCACATCGGCTGGTTGCGCGCGTAGTCGTCCTTGAACTGCTGCAGCGCCGTCAACAGCGTGTTCCAGCGGCCCTTGGTGATGCCGATCGTGAACATGATGAAGAAGCTGTAGAGCCCGGTCTTCTCGACGATCACGCCATGCTCGGCCAGGAACTTGGTGACGATGCTGGCCGGGATGCCGGTGCTGGCGAACTTGCCGTTCAGGTCCAGGCCTGGCGTCACGATGGTCGACTTGATCGGGTCCAGCATGTTGAAGCCGTCCGCCAGCTTGCCGAAGCCGTGCCACTTGGCGGTGCGCGACTCGCCCTTGATGATCCAGTCGTCGGCGCGGCCGATGCCCTCGTCCACCAGCTTCTCGGGGCCCCAGACCTTGAACCACCACTCGTCCTTGCCGAACTCGGCCTCGACCTTGCGCATCGCGCGGCGGAAGTCGAGCGCCTCGAGGATGCTCTCCTCGACCAGCGCGGTCCCGCCGGGCGGCTCCATCATCGCGGCGGCGACGTCGCAGCTGGCGATGATGGCGTACTGCGGGCTGGTCGACGAGTGCATCAGGTAGGCCTCGTTGAACAGGTCGCGGTCGAGCGCCCGGTTCTGCGAGTCCTGCACCAGCACGTGGCTGGCCTGGCTGATGCCGGCCAGGAGCTTGTGGGTCGACTGGGTCGCGAACACCAGCGAGTCCTTCGGCCGCACGCGGCGCTTGCCCATCGCGTGGTAGGCGCCGTAGAACGGATGGAAGGCCGCGTGCGGCAGCCAGGCCTCGTCGAAGTGCAGCGTGTCGACGTAGCCGTCGAGCATGTTCTTGATGGTCTCGGTGTTGTAGATCACGCCGTCATAGGTCGACTGCGTGAGCGTCATCACGCGCGGCTTCACCTTGCTGGCATCGACATGCGAGAGCAGCGGATTGGCCGCGATCTTGGCCTTGATGGCCGCCGGCTCGAACTCGCTCTTCGGGATCGGGCCGATGATGCCGAAGTGATTGCGCGTGGGCTTCATGAACACCGGAATCGCGCCGGTCATGATGATCGCGTGCAGGATCGACTTGTGGCAGTTGCGGTCGACCACGACCACGTCGTCCGGCGCCACCGTGTGGTGCCACACCATCTTGTTGCTGGTGCTGGTGCCGTTGGTGACGAAGAAGCAGTGGTCGGCGTTGAAGATCCGCGCCGCGTTGCGCTCGCTGGCCGCCACCGGGCCGGTGTGGTCGAGCAGCTGGCCGAGTTCCTCGACCGCGTTGCAGACGTCGGCGCGCAGCATGTTCTCGCCGAAGAACTGGTGGAACATCTGGCCCACCGGGCTCTTGAGGAAAGCGACGCCGCCCGAGTGGCCCGGGCAGTGCCACGAGTAGGAGCCGTCTTCCGCGTAGTCGATCAGCGCCTTGAAGAACGGCGGCTGCACGCCTTCCAGGTAGCTCTTGGCTTCCCGGATGATGTGCCGCGCCACGAACTCCGGCGTGTCCTCGAACATGTGGATGAAGCCATGCAGCTCGCGCAGGATGTCGTTCGGGATGTGGCGCGAGGTCTTCGTCTCGCCATAGATGTAGATCGGCACGTCGGCGTTCTTGCGTCGCACTTCGCCGATGAAGCTGCGCAGGCTCAGCACCGCCGGGTCGAGGTCCGGACCGACCGTGAACTCCTCGTCGTCGATCGACAGGATGAAGGCGCTGGCGCGGCTCTGCTGCTGCGCGAACTGGCTCAGGTCGCCGTAGCTGGTGACGCCCAGCACCTCGAAGCCCTCGCTCTCGAAGGCCTGCGCCAGGGCGCGGATACCAAGCCCCGACGTGTTCTCGGAGCGGAAGTCCTCGTCGATGATGACGATGGGAAAGCGGAATTTCATGAGCAGGGCTCCGGACAGGCAAATAGGCGCGAAGTGTACGGAATTCGGATGAAGGTTCCGGCGGTCCGTCGAACGGCGTTTCGGGCGGCGTGCCGGACGGGCCTTCGGCGCCTTCGCCGTGCCCGCCCCGGGCGGCGGAAAACGCGCCGTGGCACTGCTACAATCATGGGCTCGGAGCGGTGGATGAGCGGTTTAAGTCGCACGCCTGGAAAGCGTGTGAGGGTTAATAGCCCTCCGCGGGTTCGAATCCCGCCTGCTCCGCCAGAAAATACGTCTCCAGCAGCTTCCAACTGCCACCGGATCCGTCCTGAAAGCCCCGCTTGCCGGGGCTTTTTTGTGCGCGGACGACAGCGGCGTAACATGGCTTTCGCTTTTTCAATCCCGAGGAGCCTGGAATGGCCGGACAGAACAATTCGCAGCCAGAGCCCACGACGCCGCTCGACCAGAGCTCCGGCAAGACCCGCGAGGTCGCCGCGGACGTCAAGCGCGCCTCCGAAGACCTGCTGGTGATCAACACCGTGCTCGAGCAGGAACTGCCCGATGAACTGCAGGTCGGCGACGTGGCGCAGGCGATCGAGCACACCGGCCACCTCGAAAAGAAGCTGGCCGAATCGGCCGAGAGCCTGGCCGAGGTGCACGCCGCGCTGGAGGAAGAGATCGCGAAGCGCAAGAAGGCCACGGCCCAGCGCGATGCCAGCCGGGCGCTGGTCGAGAGACTGAGCGCCAACGACGACGGCAAGACCGCCGACTGAGGCGCGACGGCGCCCCCCTGCGCCAAATCTGCGCCACGCAATGAGTCCCATGCGCTTTCTCCTACGCAAGCGCAAGCCGACTGCCCTAGGTGAGTCGTCTCCTGCGGACTAGGCTCTAAGCCTTGTACTGGCAGGAACCTGCATGGCGCTCCTCACGTTCCTTGTCGAAGACAACAGGACCATTCGCGACAACCTGATCCCCGCGCTCGAGGATCTGGTCGATGCGCGCGTGCTCGGCATCGCCGAAACCGAAGCCGACGCGGCGGCCTGGCTCGCCGCCCATGGCGGCGAGTGGGAATTGCTGATCGTCGACCTGTTCCTCAAGGAAGGGTCGGGCCTGGGCGTTCTTCGGTCTTGCGTCCGGCGCCGCGAACGCCAGCGTGCGGTGGTGCTGAGCAATTTCATCAATCCCGACATTCGCGCCCGCTGCATGGCGCTGGGTGCCGACGCCGTGTTCGACAAGTCCAGGGATCTCGAAGCCTTCTTCGATTACTGCACAGCCCAGGGGTCGGCGTAGCGCCAAAGAAAAAGGGGCCCGAAGGCCCCTTTTTCATGCGGGATGCGAAACGCTCAGCGCACCACGGCGATCTGAGTGCGTGCACCGTTCTTGTAGGTGTACAGCGTCAGCGCACCGTTCTTGATGTCGCCCTTTTCGTCGAAGGCGATCGGGCCGGTCAGGCCCTTGTAGTCGATCTTGCCGACTTCAGGCAGGTACTTCTCCGGATCGGCCGAGCCGGCCTTCTGCATCGCAGCAGCCAGCACCTGGACCGCGTCGTAGACGTACGGTGCGTAGATCTGGACTTCGACGCCGTTCTTTTCCTTGAACTTGGTCTTCCAGGCATCCAGTGCCGTCTTGAAGTCGCCGTCCACGCCACCGGCTTCGGCGCACACCACCATGTCTTCGCCGATCGCGTCGCCAGCCAGCTTGGCCAGTTCGCCGGTGCACAGGCCGTCGCCGCCCATGAACTTGACGTTCATGCCGAGCTGCTTGACCTGCTTGAGCATCGGGCCGCCCACCGCGTCCATGCCGCCGAAGAACAGCACGTCGGGTTGGGCACCCTTGAGCTTGGTCAGGATGGCATTGAAGTCGGTCGACTTGTCGGTCGTGAATTCGTGGCCGACGATGGTGCCGCCGGCGGCCTTGACAGCCTTCTCGAACTCCTCGGCGACGCCCTGGCCGTAGGCCGTGCGGTCGTCGATGACGGCGATGTTCTTGCCCTTCAGCGTCTCGACCGCGTACTTGCCGAGCGTGCCGCCCAGCTGCGTGTCGTCAGCCACCACGCGGAACGTGGTCTTGAAGCCCTGGCGGGTGTACTTGGGGTTGGTCGCCGACGGCGAGATCTGCGGAATGCCCGCGTCGCTGTACAGCTTGGAAGCCGGGATCGTGGTGCCCGAATTCAGGTGGCCGACCACGCCCTGGACCTTGCTGTCGACCAGCTTCTGGGCCACGGCAGTACCCTGCTTCGGATCAGCTGCATCGTCTTCGGCGAGCAGTTCGAACTTGGCGACCTTGTCGCCGATCTTGATGCCCTTGGCATTGAGGTCTTCGACCGCCATGCGAGCGCCGAATTCGTTGTCCTTGCCGAGGTGGGCGATGGCACCGCTGGTGGGGGCGACGTGACCGATCTTGACCACCAGGGTCTCGGCCGGCGGAGCGGCGGGAGCGGGGGCGGCTGCGGTCGGTGCAGGGGCCGCAGGAGCGGCGGCTTCTTCCTTCTTGCCGCAGGCCACGAGCGCGAGAGCAGCCAGGGCGACAGCAGTCCATTTCAATTGCATGGGAAACCTCCAGAACATTGATAAATAGAGTTGAAAACCGGTCTTTGGATCCGGGCACATACCTTGAGCAAGTATCGCGCCGCGGATGCGCAGCGCCCTCGCGCTTTTCGACCCGGCGCGCAGTTTAGCCCAAGGATTCGCGCCCGAATGCTGGCGTAGACCCGGGGTTGTCCGAAAGCTCGTGAGCCAGCGCTTCGCTCACCAAAGCGCGCAAGACAGCCTCTATTTCATTGCGCAAAGCCGGGATCATGGTGTCGAGGTGCTGCTGGACGGCAGCCGAGACCGCGTCGCTCACGCGCTCCTCGAGCGACAGGTCGACGCGCTGCAGCACGCGGTGCAGCAACTGCTCTTCGAGGCGGAAGGCTTCGGCCTCGGACGACTGGGCTTGCGGGCTCAGCGCCACGGCCTGCGAGGGCTCGATCGGGACCGGCGTCGCGGCCACCGGCGCCGGCTCCGCGGCGGCATCCGGCGGCGCAGGCTCGAGCACCGTCGTCAAGGTGGGAACGAAGCGCGGCGGCGTGCGAGGAGCCCCGGTCATGCGCCGGCACTCCCGCCGTAGGCATGGGTGCGGATCGCGTAGCCGCGGTCCTTGTAGTGGCGCCAGCGCGCGCGGCCGGCCTGGCGGTCGGCGTCGTCGCTGCCGACGATGTCGATCAGGCGCTCGAAGCGCTCGAAGCGCGCGGGCAGTCCGGCGCCGAGGTTCACGAGGATCGGCCGGTCGGGGAGCGCATCGGCCGCGCTGTCTGCCAGCACCACCGGCGACCGCTCGACGATGAACGGTGCGTCGTCGCTGCGGCAATGGGCGATGAATTCGCTGGGCGCAAGCTTCCACAGCGCCAGGTCGAGCGCCTCCAGCGCGGCGGCGTCGGCCACCACCACCAGCCGCGCGCCGTGCGCGCTCACCGCCTTGCGCAGCAGGCGGCAGACATAGCCCGTCTTGTCGGGCATGTTGTAGTGGCCGTCGATCTCGGTCACTTGCGAGGCCGCGCCTTGGTGGTCCTGGCCGTCTTGCGCGGCGACGCCTTGCCGCTCTGCGCCAGCAGGTAGTTCAGCAGCAGCCCCACGGGCCGCCCGGTGGAGCCCTTGGCTGCCCCGCTCTTCCAGGCGGTGCCGGCGATGTCCAGGTGCGCCCAGGGATGGTCGCCCACGAAACGCTGCAGGAACTTGGCCGCCGTGACGGCCCCGCCGGCGCGGCCGGCCACGTTGGCGACATCGGCGAAGTTGGTCTTGAGGCCCTCGGCGTAGTCGTCGTCGAGCGGCATCCGCCAGCAGCGGTCCTGCGAAGCCTCGCCGGCCGCCTCGAGCGCCCCGGCCAATGCGTCGTCGCTGGAAAAGAGCCCGCTGCGCACGCCACCCAGCGCCACCACGCAGGCGCCCGTGAGCGTGGCGATGTCGATCACCGCCGACGGCGCGAAGCGCTGTGCGTAAGTCAGCGCGTCGCACAGGATCAGCCGTCCTTCGGCATCGGTGTTGAGCACCTCGATGGTCTGGCCGCTCATGCTGGTGATGACATCGCCCGGCTTCAGCGCCCGGCCGTCGTTCATGTTCTCGCACGAAGGCACCAGCCCGATCACGTTGATCGCCGGCTGGATGTCGCCGAGCGCGCGGAACACGCCCAGCACGCTGGCCGCGCCGCACATGTCGAACTTCATCTCGTCCATTTCCGCCGCCGGCTTGAGCGAGACGCCGCCGGTGTCGAAGGTGATGCCCTTTCCGACCAGCACCACCGGCGCCTGGTCCTTGGGCGCCCCCAGGTAGCGCAGGACGATGAAGCGCAGCGGTTCGGCCGAGCCCTGCGAGACCGCGGCGAAGGCGCCCATGCCGAGCTTGGCCACTTCCTTCGGCCCCAGCACCTCGCACTTCACGTTGGGCAGGTCGGCGAGCTTCTTCGCGGCATCGGCCAGCATCGTGGGCGTGCAGTGGTTGCCCGGCCGGTTGCCCCATTCCTTGGCCAGTTCAACCCCGGCGACGGTCGCGGTGGCCTGGTCGAAGGCCTCGCGCAGCGCCGCGGCGTCGGGGACGCCGACGCACAACTGGCGGATCGTCCGGGGTTCGGCCTTGGACTTGGTCTCGGTGTAGACATAGCTGGCGTCGGCCGCGGCCAGCACGGCGCTGGCCAGCGCCGCAGCGTCGACCGCGCCGGCGAAGACGATGGCAACCCGCTTCGGATTCGTGCCCTTCGCCGCGTTGACGGCGGCCAGCACCGCGGTGCGGACCCCGGCCGCGCCGCCGTCTCCCGCCGCAGCGAGCAGCACGCGTGCCGCCGCCACGCCCGGCGGGCGGTACAGCGCAAGCAGCTTGCCCGCCTTGTCGGGCAGGTCGCCCGCCTTGCGGGCCTCGGCCGCCAAGGCGGCAAGCGCGTCTTTCGAGGTGGTGGTTCCGGCGGCGACCAGCACGATGAGGACATCGGCTTTCTCGGTGGCGGCCTGGGCGATGGAGAGGGTCTTGAGTTGAAAGTCCATAATCCTTTTTTTCCCTCGACGATGTTATTCCATTCCTCTCTACGCAAGGAGCTGTCGCGCAGCTTCGGCGCCACGCTGGTGGTGCTGGTCACCATCGTCATGACGATGATGCTGATCCGCACGCTCGGGCTGGCGGCCAAGGGCAGCGTGAACCCCTCCGAGGTCTTCCTCGTGATGACCTATACCGTGCTCGGCTACATGCCGACCATCCTCAGCCTGTGCCTGTTCATCGCCATCGTCGGCACGCTCTCGCGCATGTACCGCGACAGCGAGATGGTGATCTGGTTCTCGAGCGGGCGCGGCCTGGCGGAGTTCGTCCGGCCGCTGTTCCGCTTCGCCTGGCCGATTCTGCTGCTGATCGCCGTGTTCGCGCTGGTCGGCTGGCCCTGGGCCAACTCGCAGACGCAGAACATGCGCGAGCGCTATGAGCGCCGCAGCGACATCGAGCGCGTCGCACCCGGCGAGTTCCGCGAATCGGCCGGACGGCTGCGGGTGTTCTTCATCGACAAGGACGCGCCCGACAGCGCCACCGCCAGCAATGTGTTCATCTCCTCGATCGAGCGCAACCTGCGCATCGTCACCTCGGCCCGCAGCGGCCGGATGGAAGACCTGAACGGCATCCGCTACCTGATGCTGAGCAACGGCCAGCGCATCGAGGAACCGCTGCAGCCGACCGGCATCAAGGTGAGCGAGTTCGAGACCTACGGCGCCAGGATCGGCGGCCGGACGGTCGACTCGCTCGACGCCACGCCGGTGCGGGCCCGCACCACGCTGACCCTGCTGCGCGAGCCGAACGCGATCAACCGCGCCGAACTCGCCTGGCGCATCGGCCTGCTGTTCGCGGGCGCCAATTTCGTGCTGCTGGCGCTGTCCTTGTCGAGCGTCAACCCGCGTGTCGGCCGCAGCGGCAACCTGCTGTTCGCGCTGTTCGCCTTCGTGCTCTATTTCAATCTGCTCAACCTCGGCCAGAACTGGGTCGGCACGGGACGCATCGGCGTCGGCTTCTTCATGCTCGCCCTGCACGGCGGGGTCTTCGTGCTCGGCCTGCTGTGGCTCGCGAAGCGACACTTCAACTGGGGCTTCCGGGCGCGTCGCGTCCGTGCGCGGCCCGACTCCCCCTCCATCGCGTGAAAACCATCCGTCGCCTGATCTACGTCGAGGTGCTGAAGTCGGTCGCCTTCGTCACCCTGGGATTCCTGAGCCTGTTCTTCTTCTTCGACTTCGTCGACGAACTGCAGGCGATCGGCAAGCCCAACTCCCTGGGCTATGGGGCCGCGCAAGCGCTGCTGTACGTCGCGCTGCTGATCCCCAGCCACCTCTACGAGCTGCTGCCGATCGCCGTGCTGATCGGCACCATCTTCGTCATGGCACGGCTGGCGCAGAGCTCCGAGTACACGATCCTTCGCACCAGCGGCCTCGGGCCCTGGCGCGCCTTGCGCACGCTGCTGCTGCTCGGCGTCGGCTTCGTGGTGCTGACCTTCGCGATCGGCGACTATGTCGCGCCGGCCTCCGATCGTGCGGCGCAGCTGCTCAAGGCGCGCTACCAGGGTTCCCTGTCGCTGATCGGCAATACGGGCGCCTGGCTCAAGGAGCGCCAGGGTGACACATCCTTCGCAGTCAACGTGGTGTCGATGGGGCGCAACGGCATCCTGAAGGAGCCGCGGATCCTCGAGTTCGACGGCAAGGGCTTCCTGGTTTCGCAGACCTCTGCGCCCGCGGCGAGCGTCGAGCGCGGCCACTGGATGCTGGTCAACGTCGAACGCCAGCAGTACGACACCCGCGGCCCCGGCGCGCCGCGGATCGTCCATACCAACGTGCCGGTGCTCGAATGGCCGACCACGCTGAGCAGTGAAATGGTGTCGGTCGCGCTGCTGCGCCCGGACCGCATGCGCACCCTCGATCTGTTCGATTACATCCGCCATCTCGAAGCCAACGGCCAGACCGCGCAACGCTACGAGATCGAGTTCTGGCGCAAGGTGTTCTATCCGCTGTCCTG
This sequence comes from Variovorax saccharolyticus, assembly GCF_030316765.1. Taxonomy (GTDB): domain Bacteria; phylum Pseudomonadota; class Gammaproteobacteria; order Burkholderiales; family Burkholderiaceae_C; genus Variovorax; species Variovorax saccharolyticus. The sequence continues at coordinate 1,101,221 of NZ_JASZYT010000001.1, read as the reverse complement.
CCTGGTGATGATCGTGCTGGCCCTGCCCTTCGCCTACCTGCATTTCCGGCAGTCGGGCATCACCACCTACGTGTTCTGCGGCGTCATGATCGGCATCAGCTTCTTCCTGCTGAACAACGTCTTCGGCTACCTCGGCAACCTGGGCAACTGGTGGCCGTGGATCACGGCGGCGGCACCGGGGCTGATCTACTCCGTGATGTCGCTCGGCGCCTTCAGCTGGCTGGTGCTGCGCCGATGACCGTTGCAGCCGCCTCCGCGCTGGGCATCGTTCTTTTTGCACACGGGTCGCGCGACGAGCGCTGGCGCGAGCCGGTCGAGGCGGTGGCGCGGCAGGTCGCCGCGCTCGATCCCACGGCCCGCGTGGCCTGCGCCTACCTCGAACTGGTCGCCCCCGATCTGCGCACCGCGGCGCTGGCCCTGATCGCCGGCGGCGCCCGCCGGGTCCGGATCGTGCCGCTCTTCCTGGGCATGGGCCGGCACGTGCGGGAAGACCTTCCGCTGCTGGTCGAGGAACTTCGCGCGCTGCGGCCAGACGTTGTGTTTTCGCAACAGCCGGCGGTGGGCGAAGACCCCGAAGTGATCGCGTTGCTGGCACGAAAGGCACTCGATTCCTGAACTTGCAGGAATTTTCATAGACCAAGAAGGCATAATGAATCCGAAAATAATACGGAATCCGTTATGAATCTTCATCAGTTCAAGTTCGTTCAGGAAGCCGTCCGGCGCAACCTCAACCTGACCGAAGCTGCCAAGGCGCTCCACACCTCGCAGCCGGGCGTGTCGAAGGCCATCATCGAACTCGAGGAAGAACTCGGCGTCGAGATCTTCGCCCGCCACGGCAAGCGCCTGAAGCGCATCACCGAGCCCGGCCAGCATGTGCTGGCCAGCATCGAACTCATCATGCGCGAAGTCGGGAACCTCAAGCGCATCGGCGAGCAGTTCAGCGCCCAGGACAGCGGCACGTTGTCGATCGCCACCACCCACACCCAGGCCCGCTACGTGCTGCCGGTGCCGGTGGCGAAGCTGCGCGAGGCCTATCCGAAGGTCAACGTGAGCCTGCACCAGGGCTCACCCGACCAGGTGGCGCGGATGGTGATCGACGAGGTCGCCGAAATCGGGATCGCCACCGAATCGCTGGCCGACTACACCGAACTCGTGACCATGCCCTGCTACGAGTGGCAGCACGTGCTGGTGCTGCCGCAGGGCCATCCGCTGGCGGACAAGGAGCGCATCTCGCTCGAGGACCTGGCGAACGAGCCGATCATCACCTACCACCCTTCCTTCACCGGACGCACGCGTATCGACCACGCCTTCGCGCAGAAGAAGCTGACCCCGCGCATCGCGCTCGAGGCGATCGACTCGGACGTCATCAAGACCTACGTGCGGCTCGGCCTCGGCGTCGGCATCGTGGCCGAGATGGCGGTGCGCGACGACACCAACGCCGACCTCGTGGTGCGGCCGATGGGCCACATCTTCGGCGTCAACATCGCCCGCGTCGCCTTCAAGCGCAGCGCCTACCTGCGCAACTTCGTCTTCAAATTCGCCGAGCTGCTCTCCGACCGGCTCGATCGCAACCTGATCGCCAAGGCCTTGAGCGGTCATCAACAGGACTACGAACTGTGAGCCGAGCGACTGCCCGCACCCCTGCCCTGCAAACCAAGCTGCCCGCCGTCGGCACGACGATCTTCACCGTGATGTCGGCGCTGGCCGCCGAGAAGAACGCGGTGAACCTGGGCCAGGGCTTTCCCGATTTCAACTGCGATCCGCAGCTGCTGCAGGCGGTGACCGATGCGATGGCGGCGGGCCACAACCAGTACCCGCCGATGCCGGGGATCCTGCCGCTGCGGGAGGCGGTCGCGGCCAAGATCGAGACCCTGTACGGCCACCGCTACGACGCGCAGAGCGAGATCACCGTGACCGCCGGCGCCACCCAGGCGATCATCACGGCGATCCTCGCGGTGGTGCGGCCTGGCGACGAGGTGATCGTGCTGGAACCCTGCTACGACAGCTACGTGCCGAACATCGACCTGGCCGGCGGCACCGTGGTGCGCGTGCCGCTCACGCCCGGCAGCTTCAGGCCCGACTTCGCCAAGATTGCCGCGGCGCTGTCGCCGCGCACCCGCGCGATCATCATCAACACGCCCCACAACCCCAGCGCCACGGTCTGGACCGAGGCCGAGATGCGGCAACTCGAAGACCTGCTGGCGCCGACCGACGTGCTGGTGATCAGCGACGAGGTCTACGAGCACATGGTCTACACCGGCGCCCGCCACGAGAGCGCGGCGCGCTTCCCGGGCCTGGCGGCGCGCAGCTTCATCGTCAGCAGCTTCGGCAAGACCTACCACGTGACCGGCTGGAAGGTCGGCTACGTGGCGGCGCCGGCCGCGCTGAGCGCCGAGTTCCGCAAGGTGCACCAGTTCAACGTCTTCACGGTCAACACGCCGATGCAGCATGCGCTGGCCCGCTACATGGCCGATCCGGCGCCCTATCTCGAACTGCCGGCCTTCTACCAGCGCAAGCGCGACTTGTTCGCGGCGGGCCTGGCGAAGACGCGATTCAAGCTGCTGCCGAGCGCCGGCACCTACTTCCAGTGCGTCGACATCAGCGAACTCAGCGAACTCGGCGAATCGGATTTCTGCCAATGGCTCACGCGCGAGATCGGCGTTGCGGCGATCCCGCTGTCGGCCTTCTACGGCGATGGTTTCGACCAGCGTGTGGTGCGCTTCTGCTTCGCCAAGAAGGACGAAACGCTGCAACTGGCGATCGAGCGATTGGCGCGGCTCTGACACGAAAGGTAGGCGAGGCCTGACCGCGGGAGGGGGCCCCTTCCCGCGATCGGATCGAGCCCGGACACGGAACATGAGGGCTTCGAACACATCGCCCTAGGAGTAATCCATGTCCCTCTCGTTGATTCTGCTGATCGTCCTGATCCTGCTTCTGGTGGGCGCGCTGCCGAGCTGGGGCTACAGCCGCGGCTGGGGCTACGGGCCCAGCGGCGGTCTCGGCCTGGTGCTGCTGGTCGTGATCGTGCTGCTGCTGATGGGGCGCATATAGGCCGCCCTCGAGCACCGACTCTGCAAGCCCGCCCATGGCGGGCTTTTTCATGCCCGGCGCAGCTCAGTGCCCCAGCTGGGCCCACAGCTTGTCCAGCCGATTCACGCTGACCGGCTGCGGCGTCCGTAGTTCCTGGGCGAAGAAGCTCACCCGCAACTCTTCCAGCAGCCAGCGGAACTCGCTCATGCGTTCGTCGGCCGCGCCCTTGCGCTCGGCCAGCAGGCGCCAGTAGCGCTGCTCCTGCGGCCGCAATTCGGCCAGCCGCTGCGCATCGCGCGCCGGATCGGCGCGCAGCTTGTCGAGCCGCAGCGTGATCGCCTTGAGGTAGCGCGCGAAATGCTGCAGCCGCGTCCACGGGGTGTCGGCAATGAAGCGCTTGCCCATCAGGCGCTGCAGTTGCTGCGCGGCGTCGGCGGTGGCGTCGGGCTGCACCTTCGTGTCCTTGATCTTGCGCGCCGCCAGCCCGTACTCGACCAGGATCGTGCCGGCCAGCCGGGCGATCTCGTTGGCGATCAGCGTGAGGCGGCCGCGGCCCTCTTCCAGCCGGCGCTTGAAGGCGAACTCGTCGGTCGGCAGCGGCTCCTGGAGAAAGGCGCGGTCGATCGCCACCTCGATGATCTGCGCGCGCAGCTCCTCGGCGGTGCCGAGCGGCATGTAGGCGACCGCCATCTTCTGCAGGTCGGGGATGTTCTTCTCCAGGTACTTCAACGCATCCTTGAGCTGCAGGGCGAACAGCCGCCTGAGGCCCGCCCGGTGCTTGGCCGCCGCCACGGCGGGTTCGTCGAAGACTTCGATGCTCACCGCATCGGCACCGTCGACCAGCGCCGGAAAGCCGATCAGCGATTGCGCGCCGCGCCGCACCTCCATCAGTTCGGGCAGCTCGCCGAAGGTCCAGCCGGTGTAGCGCTGGCCGGCCGGCAGGGCCGGCGCCGAAGCAGGCTCGGGCACGGCCTTGGTGGTCGCCTGCGCGGGTGCGCCCGCCGCAGGCGAAGCTGCGGGCGAGGCCCGCACGTTGAGTCCGGCCAGTGCCTGGAACGCACCGCGGGCCTGGGCCCCGAGTTCGGCCTTCAGTGCGCCTAGATTGCGCCCCATGCCGAGCTGTCGTCCATGCTCGTCGACCACCCGCAGATTCATGAACAGATGCGGCGGCAGCATGTCGAGCTTGAAGTCGGCGCGCTTGACGTCCAGGCTGGTCTGGTCGCGCACCCGCTTCAAGAGCGCGTCGGTCAGCGAGCCGTGGCCGAAGGCCTCGGGCGTCGACAGCATCTCGGTGAAGCGCGCCGCCGACTCGGGCAGGGGCACCAGCCGCGCGCGCGGCTTCTGCGGCAAGCTCTTGAGCAGCGCCTGGATCTTGTCCTTGAGCATGCCGGTCACCAGCCATTCGCAGCGTTCGTCGCTGACCTGGTTCAGCACGAACAGCGGCACGCTGACCGTGAGACCGTCCCGCGCATCGCCCGGCTCGTGCAGGTAGGTCGCGGCGCAGTCGACGCCGCCCAGCCGTAAGGTCGGCGGGAAGGACTGGGTCGTGATGCCGGCCGCCTGGTGGCGCATCAGCTCGTCGCGCGTCAGGTAGAGCAGCCGCGGCTGCTCGCGCGACTGGCTGCGATACCAGTTCTCGAACGTGAGGCCACTCGATACGTCGGCCGGCAGCTGGGCGTCGTAGAAGGCGTAGATCAGCTCGTCGTCGACCAGCACGTCCTGACGGCGCGACTTGTGCTCCAGCCCCTCGACCTCGCGCACCAGCTTTCGGTTGGCCGCCAGGAAGGGCAGCTTGCTTTCCCACTGCCCGCCGACCAGCGCCTCGCGGATGAATATCTCGCGCGCCGCGACCGGATCGACCTTGCTGAAATCGACCCGGCGCCCGCTGTAGACCACCAGCCCGTAGAGCGTGGCGCGCTCCAGCGCCGCGACCTGGGCGCCCTTCTTCTCCCAGTGCGGGTCGAGCAGCTGCTTCTTGAGCAGATGGCCCGCCACCTGCTCGAGCCACTGGGGCTCGATGTTGGCGATGCCGCGGCCGAACAGGCGCGTGGTCTCGACCAGCTCGGAGGCGACGATCCAGCGGCCCGGCTTCTTCTTCAGGTGGGCGCCGGGATGGCGGTAGAACTTGATGCCGCGCGCACCCAGGTAGGCTTCGTCGTCCTCGAGCTTCCAGCCGATGTTGCCGAGCAGCCCCGAGAGCATCGACAGGTGCAGTGGCTCGTAGCCGGCCGGCTGGGTGTTGATCCGCCACTTGTGCTCGGTCACCACCGTCAGCAGCTGCGAGTGGATGTCGCGCCATTCGCGCACGCGGCGGATGTTGATGAAGTTCTGCCGCAGCAGCTGCTCGTACTGCCGGTTCGAGAGCTTATGGGTGTCTCCATGCCCGCCGCGCGCATCCAGGATCCACTTCCACAGCCGCAGGTAGCCGCTGAACTCGCTCTTCTCGTCGTCGAACTTCGAATGCGCCTGGTCGGCCTGCTGCTGCATCTCCATCGGCCGGTCGCGCACGTCCTGCACCGACAGGGCGCTGGCGATCACCAGCACTTCCTCGAGGGCGCCGCGCGTGCGGGCCTCGATGATCATCCGGGCCACCCGCGGGTCGAGCGGCAGGCGGGCCAGCTCAGCGCCCATCGGCGTCAGCTCGTTGGCGTCGTCGACCGCGCCGAGTTCGTTCAGCAGCTGGTAGCCGTCGGCGATCGCGCGCCGCTGCGGCGCCTCCAGGAAGGGAAAGCGCTCGACATCGCCCAGGTGCAGCGACTTCATGCGCAGGATCACGCCGGCCAGCGAGGAGCGCAGAATTTCCGGGTCGGTGAAGCGCGGCCGGCCGTCGAAGTCCTTCTCGTCGTAGAGCCGGATGCAGATGCCGTTGGCGACCCGGCCGCAGCGCCCGGCGCGCTGGTTGGCCGCCGCCTGGCTGATCGGCTCGACCAGCAGCTGCTCGACCTTGCTGCGGAACGAATAGCGCTTGACCCGCGCCGTGCCGGTGTCGATCACGTAGCGGATGCCCGGCACGGTGAGCGAGGTCTCGGCGACGTTGGTGGCCAGCACGATGCGCCGGCCGCTGTGGCTGTCGAAGATGCGCTCCTGCTCGGCCTGCGACAGCCGCGCGAACAGGGGCAGCACCTCGGCGCTGCGCATCAGCGGCTGGTGGCTCAGGTGGCGGCGCAGGTGGTCGGCGGCCTCGCGGATCTCGCGCTCGCCGGGCAGGAAGACCAGGATGTCGCCGGCGTTGTGCGGATCGCGCCAGAGCTCGTCGACCGCGTCGGCGATGGCGTCATTGAGGTCGTGGTCGCGGGACTCCTCGAAGGGCCGCCAGCGCTGCTCGACCGGGAAGGTCCGCCCCGACACCATGATGGTCGGCGCCGGCCCCTTCGCGGATGCAAAGTGCTGCGCGAAACGGTCGGCATCGATGGTGGCCGAGGTCACGATCACCTTGAGGTCCGGCCGCCGCGGCAGGATCTCGCGCAGGTAGCCCAGCAGGAAGTCGATGTTCAGCGAGCGCTCGTGGGCCTCGTCGATGATGATCGTGTCGTAGGCCTTGAGCAGCGGGTCGGTCTGGGTCTCGGCCAGCAGGATGCCGTCGGTCATCAGCTTGACCGAGGCATCGCGCGACAGCCGGTCCTGGAAGCGCACCTTGTAGCCGACCACCTCGCCCAGCGGCGTCTTCAGCTCCTCGGCGATGCGCTTGGCGACCGAGGTCGCGGCGATCCGGCGCGGCTGGGTGTGGCCGATCAGCCGGCCCTTGCCAGGCGGGGCGTTCAGCTTGCCACGGCCGAGCTCCAGCACGATCTTCGGCAACTGCGTGGTCTTGCCCGATCCGGTCTCGCCGCAGACGATGACGACCTGGTGGGCAGCGATGGCCTTGGCGATTTCGTCGCGCCGGGCCGACACCGGCAAGGACTCGGGGAACTCGATTCGAAGAGGAGACGAAGACAAGGCGGGCAGTTCGGGGAAAATCGTCGATTATCTTGCGCCTGGCAATTCCGCCCGACCCACCCCGCCAATGTCCACCGTCTTCAACTTCACCTTCGTCCCCTGGTTCCGCTCGGTCGCGCCCTATATCCACATGCATCGCGGCAAGACCTTCGTGGTCGCGATGGCCGGCGAGGCGATCGCCGCCGGCAAGCTGGCCAACATCGCCCAGGACCTGGCGCTGATCCAGAGCATGGGCGTCAAGGTCGTGCTGGTGCATGGCTTCCGGCCCCAGGTCAACGAGCAGCTGCGCGCCAAGGGCCACGAGGCGAAGTATTCGCACGGTATCCGGATCACCGACGAGGTCGCGCTCGACTGCGCCCAGGAAGCCGCCGGCCAGCTGCGCTACGAGATCGAGGCCGCCTTCAGCCAGGGCCTGCCGAACACGCCGATGGCCGGCTCGACGATTCGCGTGATCTCGGGCAACTTCATCACGGCCCGGCCGGTCGGCGTGGTCGACGGCGTCGACTTCCAGCATTCGGGGCTGGTGCGCAAGGTCGACGCCGCCGGCATCCGGCGCGCGCTCGATTTCGGCTCGATGGTGCTGATGTCGCCGTTCGGCTTCTCGCCCACCGGCGAAGCCTTCAACCTCACGATGGAAGAGGTCGCGACCAGCGTGGCGATCTCGATCCAGGCCGACAAGCTGATCTTCCTCACGGAAGTGCCCGGGATCGCACAAGACGCGGCCCTGCCGATCAGCGAGGACAATCCGATCGACACCGAGCTGCCGCTCGACACCGCGCGCAAGCTGCTGGCCGCGCTGCCGGCGCCGCAGCGCCCGACCGACACCGCCTTCTACCTGCAGCACTGCGTGAAGGCCTGCGAGGCCGGCGTCGAGCGCAACCACATCCTGCCCTTCTCGGTCGACGGCTCGCTGCTGCTCGAGGTCTATGTGCACGACGGCATCGGCACCATGATCATCGACGAGAAGCTCGAGTCGCTGCGCGAGGCCACGGCCGACGACATCGGCGGCATCCTGCAGCTGATCGAGCCCTTCGAACGCGACGGCACGCTGGTCAAGCGCAGCCGCACCGAGATCGAGCGCGACATCGGCCAGTACACCGTGATCGAGCACGACGGCGTGATCTTCGGCTGCGCGGCGCTGTATCCCTATCCCGAGGCGAAGACCGCCGAGATGGCCGCCCTGACCGTGTCGCCCCATTCGCAGGCCCAGGGCGACGGCGAGCGCATCCTCAAGCGCGTCGAGCAGCGCGCCAAGGCCTCGGGGCTGGACAGCATCTTCGTGCTCACCACCCGGACCATGCACTGGTTCCTCAAGCGCGGCTTCCAGCAGGTCAACCCCGACTGGCTGCCCGAAGCCCGCAAGCGCAAGTACAACTGGGATCGCAAGAGCCAGGTGCTGGTCAAGAAACTCTAGAAACCGCAGGAGTAAAGCGATGTTCCCCTGGCTCTGGTTCTGGTCCCCCACGCTCCACCTGCCGTTCAGCGGCAGCGTGGCCCAGCAGATCGAGCCGGACACCCAGTGGTTCTTCGCCGGCATCCCTGCGCAGGCGGGCAACGGGCAGATCGAAAAGAAGGCCTTCGAGGTCGCCAGCTACGGCAGCCAGCTGGGCTGGATCACCGAGGTGCTGCTGGCACAGGCCAGTCCGGGCTCGGTGGATGCCGACCGGGCGGCCGGCGCGCTGCGCAAGCTCGAGAAAGCCCATGCCGAGATCGAGGTCGTCAAGAAGCAGAGCCGCGCCGAGCTCGCCGAGGCCGCCAGCGCCGCGCTGGCCAGGCTGCAGCAGGCCGACCCGGCCGCCTACGAGCGCCTGTTGGCCTCGGCGGCCGCAGGGCCGCGCCGGCTGCCGCGATAATCCAGGTCCATGAATCCCCTGCTCGCCAAACTGCAGCCCTATCCTTTCGAGCGGCTGCGAAAACTGTTCGCCGGGGTCACGCCGAACCCTGAATTCACGCCGATCAGCCTCGGCATCGGCGAACCCAAGCACCCCACGCCGTCCTTCATCAAGGACGCACTGGTGGCCGGCATGGACGCGCTGGCCGTCTATCCGGCCACGGCCGGAGACCTCGAATTGCGCCAGTCCTTCACCGGCTGGCTGCAGCGGCGCTACGGCCTGTCGCTCGACGCCGCCACCCAGGTGCTGCCGGTCAACGGCTCTCGCGAAGCCCTGTTCGCACTGGCCCAGACCGTGGTCGATGCCAGCCGCTCGCCGGCCCCGGTGGTGCTGTCGCCCAACCCGTTCTATCAGATCTACGAAGGCGCAGCCCTGCTCGCGGGCGCCGAACCGTACTACGTGCCCAGCGTGCCCGCACGCAACTTCGCGGTCGACTGGGACAGCGTGCCGGCCGATGTCTGGGCCCGCACCCAGCTGGTCTTCGTCTGCTCGCCCGGCAACCCGACCGGCGCCGTGATGCCGATCGGCGAGTGGGAAAAGCTCTTCGCGCTGTCCGACCGGCACGGCTTCGTGATCGCCGCCGACGAGTGCTACAGCGAGATCTACTTCCGCGACGAGCCGCCGCTCGGCGGCCTCGAGGCTGCCGCCAGGCTCGGCCGGGGCGACTTCCGCAACCTGATCGCGCTGACCTCGCTGTCCAAGCGCAGCAACGTGCCGGGCCTGCGCAGCGGCTTCGTGGCCGGCGACGCGGCCATCATCAAGTCCTTCCTGCTCTACCGCACCTACCACGGCAGCGCGATGAGCGGCACCGTGGCTGCGGCCAGCATCGCGGCCTGGGACGACGAACTCCATGTGGTCGACAACCGCGCCCGCTACCGCGCCAAATTCGCCGCCGTGACGCCGCTGCTCGAGCCGGTGCTCGACGTCCGCCTGCCCGACGCCAGCTTCTACCTCTGGGCCGGCGTGCCGGCCTCGTGGCAAGGCGACGACGCCGGCTTCGCCCGCGCGCTCTACGCTCAATACAATGTGACGGTGCTGCCCGGCAGCTTCCTCGCCCGCGACGTGGCCGGCACCAATCCGGGCCGCGGGCGCATCCGCATGGCGCTGGTCGCCGACACGGCCGAATGCACCGAGGCCGCGAAACGCATCGTGAATTTCATCCAGAACTGAGTTTTTCCATGACCCAACAACTCCAGCAGACCATCGACGCCGCGTGGGAAGACCGCGCCAACATCTCCGCCTCCAGCGCCTCCAAGGAAGTGCGCGACGCCGTCGACCACGTGATCGCCGAGCTCAACAACGGCCACCTGCGCGTCGCCACCCGCGAGGGCGTCGGCCAGTGGACCGTGCACCAGTGGATCAAGAAGGCGGTGCTGCTGTCCTTCCGCCTCAAGGACAACGAGCAGATCCAGGCCGGCGCGCTGGGCTTCTACGACAAGGTGCCGACCAAGTTCTCGCACCTGTCGGCCAACGAGCTCAAGGAAGCCGGCGTGCGCATCGTGCCGCCGGCCGTGGCGCGCCGCGGCAGCTACATCGCCAAGGGCGCGATCCTGATGCCCTCCTACGTCAACATCGGCGCCTACGTCGGCGAAGGCACGATGGTCGACACCTGGGCCACGGTCGGCTCCTGCGCCCAGATCGGCGCCAACGTCCACCTCTCGGGCGGCGTCGGCATCGGCGGCGTGCTCGAGCCGCTGCAGGCCGGCCCGACCATCATCGAGGACAACTGCTTCATCGGCGCCCGCTCCGAAGTGGTCGAGGGCGTCATCGTCGAAGAGAACTCGGTGCTGTCGATGGGGGTCTTCATCGGCCAGAGCACGCCCATCTACGACCGTGCCACCGACACCGTCAGCTTCGGCCGCGTTCCGGCCGGCTCGGTGGTGGTCGCCGGCACCTTGCCCAAGCCGGGCGGCAAGTACAGCACCTACGCCGCCATCATCATGAAGAAGGTCGATGCCAAGACGCGCTCGTCGACTTCGCTGAACGACCTGCTGCGCGACTGAAGAAAGCCGGCCGCCTGAGGGGGCGGCCTGCCGAAGATCGATTTCCAGAACCACAACGCTGAGGAGAGAAAGCCGATGAGCACGATGGAGCGAATTCTTCGTCTGATGGCCGAACGCAAGGCTTCGGACATCTATCTTTCGGCCCACTCTCCGGCGCTGATCCGGATCAACGGCAATTGCATGCCGATCAACGCCCAGGTGCTGCCGCCCGAGGCGCCGCTGAGCCTGTTGAGCGAAGTCGTTCATGAAGGCCGCGTCGCCGAGCTGGAGCGCACCGGCGAACTCAACATGGCGATCGCCCTGGAAGGCGCCGGCAATTTCCGCATCAGCGCGATGCGCCAGCGCGGCAGCTACGCGGTGGTGGTGCGCCACATCGCCTCGACCATCCCGAGCTTCGAGGATCTCAACCTGCCCGAGATCCTCAAGACGCTGGTGATGGAAAAGCGCGGCCTGATCCTCATGGTCGGCTCGACCGGCGCCGGCAAGAGCACCACGCTGGCCTCGATGCTCGACTACCGCAACGAGAACGCCACCGGCCACATCCTCACGGTCGAGGAACCGATCGAATTCACCTTCACCAACAAGAAGTCGATGGTCAACCAGCGCGACGTCGGCAGCGACACCCAGTCGCTGCAGATCGCGCTCAAGAACGCGCTGCGCCAGGCGCCCGACGTGATCCAGATCGGCGAGATCCGCGACCGCGAGACCATGACCGCCGCGATCGCCTATGCGCAGTCGGGCCACCTCTGCGTGGCCACGCTGCACGCCAACAACAGCTACCGGGCGCTGAACCGCATCCTGAGCTTCTACCCGGTGGAAGTGCGCGCCACGCTGCTCGGCGACCTCGGCGGCGCGCTGCGCGCCGTCGTCGCGCAGCGTCTGCTGCGCACCCCCAACGGCGCCCGCGTGCCAGCGCTCGAGGTGCTGCTCAACACCGCGCTGGTGGCCGAGCTGATCGGCAAGGGCGACTTCTCGGCCGTCAAGGAGGCCATGGAGCAATCGATGGCCGAGGGTTCCCAGACCTTCGAGGAAGACATCGCGCGGCTGATCACCGAAAATCTGGTGACGCGCGAGGAAGGCCTGGCCCAGGCCGATTCGCCGACCAACCTGATGTGGCGCCTGCAGAACCGCAAGGCGCCGCCCGCGCGCAACGAAGAACGCTCCCTCCTCGACCAGGTCGAGGAACCCACCTTCACGGACATCACGCTCGACGTGCGTCCCTGAGCCACCTGCCCTGTCGATGTCCCGAACGCTCCAGCTCGCCGAACAACTGATCTCCCGCCCCTCGGTCACCCCCGACGACGGCGGCTGCCAGCAGATCCTCGGCGAACGCCTGGCGCGGCTCGGATTCAGGCTCGAAACCATCGAAAGCGGCCCCGCCGACTTCCGCGTCACCAACTTGTGGGCGGTTCGGCCCGGATCCGGCCAGCAGACGAAGACCATCGCCTTCGCCGGCCACACCGACGTCGTGCCCACCGGTCCGCTCGAACAGTGGACCAGCCACCCCTTCACGCCGACCCACCGCGAGGACCGCCTCTACGGCCGCGGCGCCTGCGACATGAAAACCTCGCTGGCCGCCTTCGTGGTCGCCATCGAGGAGTTCCTGGCCGCCTCGCCCGATCCGCGGCTCACGCTGGCGCTGCTGCTCACCAGCGACGAGGAAGGCCCCGGCGTGGACGGCACGGTGGTGGTCTGCAACACGCTGGCCGCGCGCGGCGAAACCATCGACTACTGCATCGTCGGCGAGCCGACCTCGGTCGAGCGCTGCGGCGACATGATCAAGAACGGCCGCCGCGGCACCATGAGCGGCAGGCTCACGGTGAACGGCTTGCAGGGCCACATCGCCTACCCGCACCTGGCGAAGAACCCGGTGCATGCCTTCGCGCCGGCGCTGGCCGAACTGGTCGCCATCAACGCGGCCGGCGGCTGGGATGCCGGCAACGACCACTTCCAGCCGACCAGCTGGCAGATCAGCAACATCCATGCGGGCACCGGCGCCAGCAACGTGATCCCGGGCGCGGCGGTGATCGACTTCAATTTCCGCTTCTCGACCGAGTCGACGCCCGAGTCGCTGCAGCAGCGCGTCAAGTCGGTGCTCGACCGCCACGGCCTCGACTTCACGCTCGCCTGGACCGTCGGCGGCCTGCCCTTCCTCACCGTGCCCGGCGCGCTGGTGGATGCGGTGCAGCAGGCGATCCGCGACGAGACCGGCCTCGCGACCGAGCTGTCGACCAGCGGCGGCACCAGCGACGCCCGCTTCATCGCCAAGATCTGCAGCCAGGTGGTGGAGCTGGGCCCGGTCAACGCCAGCATCCACAAGATCGACGAACACATCGCGGTGGCCGACATCGAGCCACTCAAGAACATCTACCGCCGCACGCTGGACAGGCTCGAAGCGCTGCTGTTGCCATGAGCACCGTGATGCAACTGATCGAGGCCGGCGCGCAGCAGCTGGCCGACGCGGGCGTGGCCTTCGGGCACGGCACCGACAACGCCTTCGACGAAGCGGTCTGGCTGGTGCTGTGGCGCCTCGGGCTGCCGCTCGACGAGCTCGACGCCGTGGCCGGGCAGCCGGTGTCGCCGGCCGAGGCGGCCCGCGTGGCCGAGCTGTTCGCGCAGCGCATCGCGAGCCGCAAGCCGGCCGCCTACCTCACCAAGGAAGCCTGGCTGCAGGGCGTGTCCTTCTACATCGACGAACGCGCCATCGTGCCGCGCAGCTTCATCGCCGAGTTGCTGGCCGACGGCAGCATCGATCCCTGGCTCGGCGAGCACACGCGCAGGGTGCTCGATCTTTGCACCGGCAACGGCAGCCTCGCGGTGCTGGCGGCGCTGACCTATCCGGACATCGCGGTCGATGCCGCCGACCTCTCGGCCACGGCGCTCGAAGTGGCGGCGATCAACGTCACGCGCCACCAGCTCGACGACCGTGTCAAGCTGATCGAGTCGGACGGACTCGCGGCCTTGAACGGACCCTACGACCTGATCCTCTGCAATCCACCCTACGTCAACGCCAACAGCATGGACGCGTTGCCGGCGGAGTACCGCGCCGAACCCGAACTGGCGCTGGCCGGCGGCGCGGATGGCATGGACTTCATTCGCCGCCTGCTCGCCGACGCACCGGCCCGCATGAGCGACGCCGCCGTGCTGGTGCTTGAAATCGGCAACGAGCGCGCGCACTTCGAGGCTGCCTTCCCGCAGCTCGAGGTGGTGTGGCTCGCCACCAGCGCGGGCGAAGACCAGGTGCTCCTGATCCCGCGCGAATCCCTTCTCTGACCTGCCCGCCGACCGGCGGGCACCGAAATGATCACTCTCAAGAACGTCATCCTGCGCCGCAGCGCGAAAGTGCTGCTCGACGGCGCCAGCGTCACCATCAACCCCGGCGAGAAAGTCGGTCTGGTGGGACGCAACGGCGCGGGCAAGTCCACCCTGTTCGCCCTCTTCAACGGCACGCTGCACGAGGACGGCGGCGACTTCTCGCTGCCAAGGCAATGGCGCATGGCGCAGGTCGCGCAGAACATGCCCGAGACCGACGAGCCCGCCACCGACTTCGTGGTCGGCGGCGACACCCGGCTGGTCGAGCTGCGCGACATGCTGGCCCGGGCCGAAGCCGGCCACGAGGCCGACCCCGACGACCACGAGATGGGCATGGCGCTGGCCCATGCCTACACCGACCTGGCCGACGCCGGCGAGCACGATGCGGTGCCGCGGGCCCAGTCGCTGATCCTCGGGCTCGGCTTCAAGGCCCACGAGCTCGACCAGCCGGTCAACAGCTTCTCGGGCGGCTGGCGCATGCGGCTGCAACTGGCGCGCGCCCTGATGTGCCCGAGCGACCTGCTGCTGCTCGACGAACCCACCAACCACCTGGACCTCGACGCCCTGGTCTGGCTGGAAGCCTGGCTGCAGAAGTACGCCGGCACCATGATCGTGATCAGCCATGACCGCGAGTTCCTCGATGCCGTGACCGACGTCACCCTGCACATCGAAAACGCCAAGCTCACGCGCTACGGCGGCAACTACAGCAAGTTCGAGGAGATGCGCGCACTGCAGATGGAGCAGCAGCAGGTCGCGTTCAGCAAGCAGCAGGACAAGATCGCCCACCTGCAGAAGTTCATCGACCGCTTCAAGGCCAAGGCCAGCAAAGCCAAGCAGGCGCAGAGCCGGGTCAAGGCGCTCGAACGCATGGAAAAGGTCGCGCCGCTGCTGGCCGAAGCCGACTTCACCTTCGAGTTCAAGGAGCCGGGCAACATCCCGAACCCGATGCTCTCGATCAGCGACGCGAGCTTCGGCTACCAGGTCGAGGACGAGGCGCCGAAGACCATCCTGCGCGGCGTCAACCGCTCGGTGCTGGCCGGCCAGCGCATCGGCATCCTGGGTGCCAACGGCCAGGGCAAGTCGACGCTGGTGAAGACCATCGCGCGCGAAATGGGCGCGCTGGCGGGCACGGTCACCGAAGGCAAGGGACTCAACATCGGCTACTTCGCGCAGCAGGAACTCGACGTGCTCCGGCCGCAGGACACGCCGCTCGAGCACATGGTGCGGATGGCGCGAGAGCTCGGCAGCGCCGCCAAGGACAGCTCCGGCGAGCAAGCGCTGCGCGGCTTTCTCGGCAGCTTCAACTTCAGCGGCGACATGGTCAAGCAGCCGGTCGGCACCATGAGCGGCGGCGAGAAGGCGCGTCTGGTGCTGGCCATGATGGTCTGGCAGCGGCCCAACCTGCTGCTGCTCGACGAGCCCACCAACCACCTCGACCTCGCCACCCGCGAAGCGCTGGCGGTGGCGCTCAACGAGTTCGAGGGCACGCTGATGCTGGTGAGCCACGACCGCGCGCTGCTGCGCTCGGTCTGCGACGAGTTCTGGCTGGTCGGCCGTGGGGTCGTCACCGATTTCGACGGCGACCTCGACGACTACCAGCGCTACCTGCTCGATGAAGCCAAGCGCCTGCGCGAAGAAGCCAAGGTGGCGAATCGCGATGCCGCGTCGGCCGCCGTGGCCGAAGCCGTCGTCCCGGTGGCCGTAGCCCCGGCCGCCAGCGCGCCTGCGCCCCGGGCTGCCGATTCGGCTCCGGCCGGCAAGAACCAGCGCAAGCAGGACGCCCAGGAGCGCCAGCAGCGCAGCGAGCAGGCCAAGCCGCTGAAGCGCGAGCTGGCGCAGGTCGACCAGCGGCTGGCCGCCGCCAGCAGCGAGAAGGCTGCGCTCGAGACCCGGCTGGCACAGGCCCTGCCGGCGCCGGAGATCGCCGAGGCGGGCAAGCGGCTGAAGGCGCTCGGCGACGAGATCGCCCGCCTCGAGGAGCGCTGGTTGGCCTTGTCCGACCAACTGGAAATGCTCGCCACCTGATAATCCGGCGGAATGTCCTCCGCCATCGAACTCGCCCAAGGTGATCCGCAGCTGATCGCGGCCATCGGGCGCAGCCGCCGCCTGCTGAGCCGCAAGGCGCTGATCGCCGCCGCGGTCGGCGCCGTGCCCCTGCCGGGCATCGACTGGGCGGCCGATGCGGCGCTGCTGGCGCGCGTCGTGCCCCAGATCAGCCGCGAGTTCGGACTGTCCGTGACCCAGGTGGAGCGGATGGCACCGCACGAGCGCGAACGCATCCGGAAGGCCGCCGCCACGGTCGGGGCGCTGCTGGTCGGGCGCCTGGTCACGCGCGACCTGCTGGTGGCGCTGGCACGCCACGCCGGCGTCAAGCTCACTGCCAGCCAGGCCGCTCGATTCGTTCCCATCGCCGGCCAGGTGGTTTCCGCCACGCTGAGCTATGCCGCGCTCCGCTCCCTGGGCGAACTGCACATCAAGGACTGCGTCCGGGTGGCGCAGAGCGTGCGGCACCAGCTTCCGGCGCCCGCCGGCGCGGTCGGAGCCAGCGCCCGAACCGAAGCCGATCCGCCGTCCGCCCCAGGTTCCCGGCTCGCCAACGCCTGGAACAGGCTCCGGCTTCGCTAGCGCACGAATACCAAAGTCATCAGTACGCTCCAATCTGAGCCGGGCTGTTGGCCTGCGACGACAAGGGTCGGGAAACAATCGCCTCCGCCGGGGGGATAATGCGAAAACCCGCCCAAGTTGGGATTGGCCGGGTCAGAGTGGTCCAGAGGAAAAGTCGAGATCAGACCAGGTCGTTCTTTGCACGGCTGGTCCGGAGGAGCGGAAGATGAACGAGACAGACCTCGCAGCGTCGATCGAACGGCTCATGGCCCGTGTCGACTACTACCTGCATTGCGAGTTGGACGAAGAGTACGACCACGACCGGCCGGACACGGCGCGCCGGCTGCTCGAAGCGGCCCTGCGACAGGAATTGATCCGGGCGAGCGCAGTGGGCGTCGTGTCGTCGGTCGCCGGCTCGCGGCATCCGACCACGATGGGCGGCGACGACGGCGGCTGAGTCGGCGCTCCCGGAGCCAGAAATGAAAAAAGGCCGTCTTCGACGGCCTTTGCCATGTCTGGGGCCGCCTTCAGTGGGAGGCAGCACCCCAGTGGACATAGTCCTTGTCGGTCGCCAGCACCCAGAGCGCCAGCACCATCACGACCACGCCCGTGGCCACGGCGGCCATCATGGGATCGCGCGACGCTTCGAAGCCGAGCACCCAGGGCGAAATCACCATCCACAGGCCCAGTGCACCTTCGGTCCATTCTTCCCATGCACGGGGAACGAAGGTGGCCCCCAATGCGGTTGCGCCCAGCAAGATCCCGACCGCCACTGCGTTCATCGCTGGCGTCGCCTGGTCCTGAAACCCCAGCAACCAGGGTGAGAGAACCATCCAGAGACCCAGCGCCGCGTTGAGCGGATCCTGCCAGTGCTTGACGTGCTGCTTCATGACTTTTGCCTCCTGTCGTCGCATGAGAACAAAACCCGCGGCGACATTTCTTGGACAGCGAACGGGAATTCCAAGTTCCGGCCCGGGCCTCGGCGGGCTGCCTCACAATCGCCGAGGCCTGCGGATCCGCCGGCCCGAGTCCCCCCGCCCTGACATGCTCCACCCCCCTCGCCACTTCGTCTACCTCGATGCCGTTGCCCGCGCCGGCTCCATCCGCAAGGCCGCCGACACCCTGCATGTCGCTTCGACCGCACTCAACCGCAAGATCCTGGAGATCGAATCGGATGTGGGCACGCCGCTGTTCGAGCGGCTGCCGCGCGGGGTTCGGCTGACCGCGGCCGGCGAGGTCCTGATCGCGGCTGTGCGCCGCAGCATGGCCGACATGCGCTCGGCCGAATCGCAGATCGAACAGCTGCGCGGCCTGGTGCGCGGCACGGTGCGCATCGGCTGCGCGGAGTCGGTCGCCACCGACCTGATCCCGGCCACCATCGCGCACTACCAGCAGACCCACCCGGGCGTGCAGTTCCAGATTGTCTCGAGCGTCACGGGCAAGCTGGTGGCGTCGCTGATGGACGACGAGATCGAACTGGTCCTCGTGCATGACCCCGAACCTTCGGAAATGCTGCGGGTCATCAGCGCGGTGGCGCAGCCGCTGTGCGCCATGCTGCGGCCCGACCATCCGCTGGCCGGCCGCGAGACGCTGCGGCTGGCCGACTGCCAGAAGTATCCGGTGGCGCTGGGCGACCGCTCCTTTGGCAGCCGGCGGGTGCTCGACGGCGTGATGGCGCACTCGCGCATCGCGCTGCAGGTGGCCGTGGAGGCCAGCACGGTGCAGACGCTGAAGGAATTCACGCGCCAGACCGGCGCCATCAGCTTCCAGTTCCAGATCGGCACGCAGAACGAGGTGCGGCGCGGCGAACTGGTCTCGATCCCGCTGACCGACCGCGCGCTCACCCACAGCCGGCTGGTGCTGGCCTCGCGCGCCAACCGCATGCTGCCGATCGCCACCCTGTCCTTCGTGGAAGCGCTGGCGAACCGGCTCGCAGCGCTGTAGGGCCGACCGCGGCCATTGCACACAATTTGCGCTCGGTCCGAGCGAAACAATGCGCTGGAAGTTTGCGGCGCGGCTGCCCATACTGCGTCCATCTGTTGCACCGCAGCATCCATGGACACCTATCTGCCTCCCGCCCCAGCCGCCCCGCGCCAAAGCCTGGACACCCGTCCGCGCCTGAGCGTGCATCGCCTCGACATGGCGCATCCGGGGGACGTGTCGGCGCTGGCCGCCCTGCTCGACCGCGGCGCCATCGAGGCGGCCGGCATCATGGCGGTCATCGGCAAGACCGAAGGCAACGGCGGCGTCAACGACTTCACGCGCGGCTACTTCACTCAAAGCCTGATGGCGCTGCTGGCGGCCCGCACCGGCCGGCCGGCCGAGGCCCTGCTGCGCGAGCTGCCCTGCATCCTGTCGGGCGGCACCGAGGGCGTGTTGAGCCCGCACTACGTGGTGTTCGCACGCAGCGCGCCGGGCGTCGCCAACCCGGTCGACGAGGCGCAAGGCCCGCAGCCTGACGGCGCGCTCGCCATCGGATGCGCGCTGAGCGAGCCGCTCGCGGCGCAGCAGGTCGGCCGCTGGGCGCAGGTTCGCTCGGTGGCGGGCGCGGTGCGCGACGCCATGCGCGAGGCCGGCATCGCCCGGCCCGAGGACATCGCCTTCGTGCAGGTCAAATGCCCCTGCGTCACCGCGGCGCGTGCGCAGGCTGCCGCTGCCGCCGGCCACGCGGTGCTGACCGCAGACGCCAACCGCTCGATGGCCGCCGCGCGCGCGGCGGGCGCCTTCGGCGTCGCCATCGCGCTCGGCGAGCTGCCGGACGACCCCGCGCTCGAATCGGCCATGCTGAGCGACTTCGAACGCTTTTCGGCGCGCGCGAGCGTTTCCTCGGGCGTCGAGGTCGAGGCCAACGAAGTCATCGTGCTGGGCCACAGCGCCGCCTGGGCCGGCCCGCTGCGCATGGGGTGCGCGCCGATGCGCGATGCGCTCGACATCGGCGCCGTGGCCGAAGCGCTGCGACCGCTGGGCCTGAGCGCCGAGCCGCAACTGCACCCCGAAGATGCCGCGCGCGTGGCCGCCGTCTTCGTCAAGTGCGAGCCCGACCGGCGCGGCCGCGTCCGCGGGGCCCGCCACACCATGCTCGACGACACCGACATCAATGCCCAGCGCCACATCCGCGGCGCGGTCGGCGGCCTGGTGGCCGGCGTGCTCGGCGACGGCCGGATCTTCGTGTCGGGTGGCGCGGAGCACCAGGGACCGGACGGCGGCGGCTTGATCGCGGTGATCGCCCATGTCGGCTGACACGCTCGCGCACGGCCCGGTCGCCCACGTGGCACGCATCCTGCACGCCATCGCAGCGCGCATGCAGTTCCCTCACCTTTCCGAAACCGCATGACATCCGCCATCACCCACGGCCTCTTCCACCTGGCGATCAAGACCGCCGACCTGCCGCGCACCCTGGCCTTCTGGGTCGGCGTGATGGGCCTGCGCGAAGTGGCGCGTCCCGACTTCGGCTACCCCGGCGCCTGGCTCGCCTGCGGCCACCCGGGCGGGCAGGCCATCGTCCATGTCTATGCCGGCGGACCGGCGCTCGGCGACTCCGGCCACGTGCCGTCGGGCACGGGCGCCATCGACCACGTGTCGCTGTCGTGCAGCGGCTACCACGCGCACATCGCGCGGTTCCGCGCCGCCGGGCTCGCGTGGCGCGAGTTCCTCGTGCCCGGCACCACGCTGTGGCAGCTGTTCGTGTACGACCCGAGCGGCGTGCAGCTCGAGCTGACCTTCGAGGGCGCGGCGGAGGACGGCGCGCCGCCCGACATGTCGCCGGCGCGCAGCTACCGCGCGGGGCGCTCGTTCTTCGATCCCTCGTGCTACCCCGCCCTTTCCATTCTTCAACGTTCCGGAGCCATCCCTGATGAAACTGCCTGACCTCTTCTCCACCACCCTGCGCATCGCGGGCGCCTGCGCGCTGGCGGCAGGCCTGGTCTCGATGCCCGCCTTCGCGGCCGACAAGGTCAAGGTCGGCGTCTTCCTCGGCAACTCGGCGCTGCCCTACTACGTCGCCGCCGACCGGGGCTACTTCAAGCAGGCCGACCTGGAGACCGAGGCGGTGGTTTTCGCGACCTATCCGCTGATGATCCAGGCCATGGTCTCGGGCGACATCGATGCGGTCGCGAACCTGGTCACGCTGGAAGGGGCCAACATCAACTCGCGCCGCCCCGGCACCGCGGTCTACATCTCGATCAACGGCCAGAACGCCAAGTTCATGACCGAACAGTTCATCGTGCGCACCGGCAGCACGGCGCAGTCGCTCAAGGACCTCAAGGGCACCAAGCTGCTGTCGGCCGCCGGGCCCGCCAACATCGGCACCGCGCGCGCCGTGCTGGCGAAGGTGGGGCTGGTCGACGGCCGCGACTTCACGATCCAGGAACAGCAGGGCGGCGTGCAAGTCGGCGCCTTGCAGGCCGGCCTCTTCGACGGCGGCTACGTGATCGAGCCGGTGGCGACGGTGGCGATCTCCCAGGGTGTCGCGCGCCGGCTCGAGGCGGGCGTGATCTCCACCTACCTGCTGGAGCGCAAGGACGCCTTCTCCTACGCAGCCGGTGGTGCCGTCACGACCAAGTTCATGACCGATCGCCCGGATGTTGCGGCCCGGTATGCCAAGGCCTGGTCGCAAGGCATCCAGGACGCGAACAACGACCCGTCGACGCGCGCCCTCTTCGTCCAGCACATGAACATCGCCCCGGCCGTCGCGCCGATCGTGCCGCTGGTGAAGTTCACGATGGTCAAGGACCTGAAGCCAGAGGACGTGGCCGACTTCCAGCGCTTCGTCGATCTCGGCGTCGGCTTCGGCGTCGTCAAGGAAAAGGTCGACGTCAAGACCTTCCTCAAGGCCTACTGATGAGCGAGACGATCTCCGTCTGGCCGTCCCGCCTGCGCGCGCTGTCGCCGCTGGTCGGGGCCGTGGCCTTCGTCGCGCTGTGGTGGTGGGCCTGCGCCCTGAAGCTGGTCGACCCGGTGCTGCTGCCGACTCCGGGCGCGGTGCTGGGCGCGCTGTGGGACGGCTTCGTCGGCGGCGCGATGGTGCACGACTTCCTGGTGACGGTGCAGCGCACCCTGCTGTCCTTCGCGATCGCGCTGGCCATCGCGGTGCCTTGCGGCATCGTGCTGGGTTCCTCCAAGCAGCTCTATGGCTTCGTCGAGTTCCTGATCGACTTCTTCCGCTCGACCCCTGCCTCGGCCCTGTTCCCCTTGTTCCTGGTGCTGTTCGGCGTCGGCGAGAAAACCAAGGTGGCGGTGGCCGCCTTCGGCGCCGGCCTGACGATCCTGTTCAACGTGGCCTACGGCGTGATGAACGCGCGCAAGACGCGGCAGGCCGCCGCGCGCGTGATGGGCGCCAGCCGGCTGCGCATCATGGTCGACGTGACGCTGCTCGAGTCGCTGCCGCAGACCTTCATCGGCATGCGCGCCGGCATCTCCTTCGCGCTCATCATCGTGATCGTGGCCGAGATGTTCATCGGCTCGGTCGACGGCCTCGGCCAGCGCGTGCTCAACGCGCAGATGGTGTTCGAGATGCCGACCATGTACGCCGCCATCCTGGCCGCGGGCATCCTCGGCTACGGGCTCAACCTGGTGTTCCTGCTGATCGAACGCCGCTTCGTGCACTGGGGGGGCAAATGAGCCGGATGCGGATTGCCATTGTGGGCTGCGGCGTCGCCGGCAGCGTGGTGCTGCACGGGCTGCGCGAACGCGACGACGTCGAGATCGTCTGCTTCGAGAAAGTGGCGACCGCCGACCAGGTCGACTCCGGCACCGGACTCAACATCGGCCCGAACGGCCTGAAGGCGCTGGCCAGCCTCGACCCGTCGCTGGCGACGGAGTTCGCGGCCCGCAGCCTGCCCTGGCGGCGCTGGGCCGTGAGCCTCGCCGACGGCACGCCGATCTTCGACCTCGACCTGCTGAGCGTGGCCGACAACCCCGGCATCCGTATCCGCTGGGCCGGCCTGTACGGCTTCCTGCGCGGGCTGGTGGCGCCGCGCGTCCAGTTCCGCAGTGAAGTGCGGGACCTGCGCCACGGTCCCGAGGGCCGGACGCTCGAACTGCAGATCGAGGAGAACGGCCTCGCCCAATGGGAGACCGGCTTCGACCTCGTGATCGCCGGCGACGGCCGCTACTCGATGCTGCGCGAAAAGCTGATGGGCAGGCCCGCGGTGCGGCACCTGGGCATCGCGCTGGGTCGCTCGCTGCTGCCCGACGAATCAGGCGGCCTCTTCGACGACTATGCGCAGTGGTTCAGCGGACCGCATCGGCTGTTCGCCTTCAAGGTTCCAGGCGGCCAGCTCTATCTCACGACCTCCTACCCCTTGCAGCCGGGCCAGCCGATCCCCGAGGCGGCGCAGCGGCCCGAGACGCTGCGCGCCGCGCTGGCGCCGGCCGGCGCGCGGCTGTGCCCGCAGGCGGCCTACATCGTCGACCGGCTCTGCGCCGATCCGCAGGCGCTGCACTGGTCGCGGGTGCAGGAAGCCGATGCCGCCTTCCATGACGCGAGCGGCCGCCTGCTGCTGGTGGGCGATGCGGCCCATCCGATGGCGCCGACCCTGGGTCAGGGCGCGACGCAGGCGCTGGAAGATGCGGTGGCGGC
This sequence comes from Variovorax saccharolyticus, assembly GCF_030316765.1. Taxonomy (GTDB): domain Bacteria; phylum Pseudomonadota; class Gammaproteobacteria; order Burkholderiales; family Burkholderiaceae_C; genus Variovorax; species Variovorax saccharolyticus. Next base: position 1,077,864 of record NZ_JASZYT010000001.1, on the reverse strand, counting down.
AGTGGACGAAATCTGCGCCGCCCTCGACGGCGGCAGGACCGACGCGCCGGCGATCAGCCGCGCCGTCGCCGAGCGGCGGGCGGCCCGCGTGGACTTCATCGCCCGGCTGTCCTGGGACGCCAGCAGCTCGATGCTGAGCGGCGCCCGTCCGGCCCTCAGCGAAGCCGCCAAGCGCGAGCCCGCCTTCCTCGCGCAACTCGCGCGCATGTACCGCGACAGCGAGCGCCTGAAGCGATCGCGCCGCGAAGAAAGCCACGCATGACTGTCACCGCCACCCTTCCCCTCGCCGCCGCCCGTTCGCGCCCGCTGCCCGAGTCGGCCAGCCGGCCCTTCGTGCCCGGTCCGCACGGCACGCACATCACGATCCGCGGGCTGCGCAAATCCTTCGCCGGCCAGCCGCTCTACGAGGACTTCGACCTCGACATTCCCAAGGGCCGGATCGTCTCGATCTTCGGACCCAACGGCTGCGGCAAGTCGACCCTGATCAACATGGTGGCCGGCCTGATCCCCATGGACGGCGGCGAGGCGCTGTTCGAGGGCAAGACGCTGCGCGACACGCAGATCGGCTACGTGTTCCAGAACTATCGCGAGGCGCTCCTGCCATGGAAGCGCGCGGCCGACAACATCCGCTACGCGCTCCGGCTGGCCGGGCGCACGCGCGGCCAGGCCGAGGCGCGGCTCGATGAGCTGGTGCGCTCCTTCGACGTCCGCTTCGATCTCAACCGCTATCCCTACGAACTCTCCGGCGGACAGCAGCAACTGGTCTCGATCATGCGGGCGCTGGCGCCCGAGCCGGAGGTGCTGTTCCTCGACGAGCCGTTCTCGGCGCTCGACTACGAGATGACGCTCTTCATGCGCGACAAGCTGCAGGCGATCTTCCAGCAGACCGGGACGACCATGGTGCTGGTCTCGCACGACCTCGAGGAGGCGGTCTACATCGCCGATCGCGTGCTGCTGCTGACCCGACGCCCGACGCGGGTGGCGGCCTGGGTCGATGTCGACGTGCCCAGACCGCGCAGCGCGGCGACACTGGCCGACCCGCACTTCGTCGACATCAAAGCGCGCTGCCTGGACATCTTCCAGCGCGAAGTGCCACGCAACTGAACTTCTGCATTGAACGGGACATCCATGGACCACGCCATCAACCTGCCGCAAGTCCTCGCCGAAGTCGAGGCCGTGTTCGACGAGTACGAACGCGCGCTCACCAGCAACGACGTGCCGGCGCTCGACCGCCTGTTCTGGGATTCGCCGCACACGCTGCGCTACGGCGCCGGCGAGAACCTCTACGGTTTCGAGGCGATCCAGGCCTTCAGGCGCGGGCGGCCCGCGAACAACCTCGAGCGCGAGATCACGGCCCGCGCGATCACCACCTTCGGCACCGACTTCGCGGTCGCCAACATCGAGTTCCGCCGCCAGGGCAGCGAGCGCACCGGACGCCAGAGCCAGACCTGGGTGCGCATGCCCGAGGGCTGGCGCGTGGTGTCGGCGCACGTGAGCCTGATGCTGTGAGGGGCGGCGCCGCGCGCTTCACGGCGAACGGCCCCGGGCCGACGGTCTTCAGGCGTTGACCGCCGCCTTGGGCTTGCGCGCGGACCGGACTGCCGGCTTCGCGCGGCTCGTTCCCGCGGCCGCATCGAGCATGAGCGCCGCCATCTCGCGCGCCGCGACCGCGGCGCTGCTGCCCGCGCCCATCTGGGCGGACACCGCGGCGCCGTCGTAGAGCAGCACCAGCTGGCTCGCGAGGTGCTCGGGATCGGCTGCGCCGGCATCGCGCGCCAGCCCGGTAAAAAGCTCTCTCATCCATCCGCGGGCGTCGTCGCAGGCCGCCTTGACCGGTGTTCCCGCCTTCGATTCGGCCGCCGCGCGATTGAAGGCGCAGCCGCGGAAGCCGGGCGCGGCCATCACCTCCTCCATGGCATCGAAGACGCCGAGCAGGCGGTCGCGCGGCGTGGCGCAGTTCGCGAGCCTGGCCGTGATGCGGCCCTTGCGGGCCTCCTGGCGGGCCTGCAGGTAGGCGCGAACCAATTCCTCCTTGCTGCCGAAGCTGTCGTACAGCGAGGCCTTGGCGACGCCTGCGCGCTCGATCACCCTGTCGATGCCGACGGTGTGGATGCTGCTTTCGTAGAAGAGTTCGTCCGCCGCGGCCAGCAGCCGCTCGCGCGCCGAGCGCCGCTCGGGTGTCACCGGTTTCTGTGTGTCCATGGGCTTGACATTACCAGACCGGTCTGTACACTGCAAGCAAAACAGACAGATCGGTCTGTCTGGTTCGAGGCCCTCGTTCAGACACCCCACTTCCGGAAAACGCCATGTCTTCCCTTTGCCCAGCCGCACCCGCCCCAAGGCCGCAGGTCCGCCGCCGCCTGTCGCCGAACGCCGCCTTCCTGCTCCAGGCTTCGATGACCCTCGGCTTCCTGGCGGGCTCGAGCGCACCGACGCCCTTCTATGCCATCTACCAGAATCAATGGGGCTTCTCGGCCACCATGCTCACGCTGGCCTTCGGCATCTATGCCATCGCGGTCCTGTCCGCACTGCTGGTCGGCGGCCGGCTGTCGGACCACGTGGGGCGCCGGCCGATCCTGCTCGGCGCCGCCGTGGCGCAGGCCGCGAGCATGGCGGTGTTTGCGACCGCGCACGGACTGCCCGACCTGCTGCTGGCGCGCGTGGTGCAGGGCCTGTCCGCCGGTGCCGCGATCGCCGCGGCCGGGGCCGGGCTGCTCGACATCGACAAGGGACGGGGCGCCATCGCGAACTCGGTCGCGCCGATGATGGGCACCGCGGTCGGCGGGCTGGTTGCCGGGCTCATGATCCAGTACCTGCCGGCGCCCATGCACCTGGTCTACACCCTGCTCGGCATCGTGTTCGTGCTGCAGGGTGTCGCGGTCTTCTTCATGGAAGAGACCGCACCCGCGCGGCCCGGCGCACTCGCCTCGCTGAAGCCGCGGCTGGCGGTGCCGCTCGCGGTGCGGCGCCCGCTGCTGCTGGCGGCACCCGCGCTGGTCGCGGTCTGGGCCATGGCCGGCTTCTATGCCTCGCTCGGTCCGATGCTGATCCGCAGCTTCACGGGCACGACCTCGATCCTGCTGGGCGGACTGGCGCTGTTCGTGCTGGCCGGCAGCGGGGCCCTGGCGGTGTTCCTGACCCGCGATGCATCGCCCAGGGCGCTGATGCGGCTCGGCTCGCTGGCGCTGGTCGCCGGCATGGGCGTCGTCATGACGGCGATCGTGCTGCACTCCGTGCTGCTGTTCCTGCTCGGCAGCGCGGTCGCTGGCATCGGATTCGGCACCGGCTTCCAGGGTGCGCTGCGAAGCGTGGTCGCGCTGATCGCGCCGCAGGAGCGCGCCGGCGTGCTGTCGGTGCTGTTCATCATCTCCTACCTGGCGATGGGCCTGCCGGCGATGCTGGCCGGCTACGACGTCGCGCACCAGGGCGACATCGCTCGAACCGCGATGGAATTCGGCGCTGGCGTGACGGCTCTGGCGCTGGCGGCCTTCATCGGCAGCGTCTGGACGCGGACCGCCCGTTCGAGCGCCGCGGCCTGAGTCGGCGCGGGGTTCGGGATCGGCCTGTGATCCGCGCGTCACGCGGGCGCGTAAGACCCGCATGGACCTCGCCCCACCCCGCACACGGCGCGTCATCTTGCTGGCAGCCGCCCTGCTCGCCGGCTGCTCGCCACTGCGCATCCTCAACGGCCTGGTAAGCAACGATTCCCGGTTCCAGACAGGCATTGCCTACGGGGACGCGCCGCGGCAGGCGCTCGACGTCTACCGGCCCCGTACCCGCGCTGCTGCCGAAGCGGCCACGCTGCCGCCCCTTGTGGTCTTCTTCTACGGCGGCAACTGGTCCAGCGGCGAGCGCGCCGACTACAAGTTCGTGGGAGAGGCGCTGGCCTCTCGCGGTGCGATCGTCGTGATCCCGGACTACCGACTGTCGCCGGAGGTGAGCTTTCCCACCTTCGTGCGCGACGGTGCGCAGGCGCTGCGCTGGGGGCTGGTCAATGCCGATCGCCTGGGAGCCGATCCGAGTCGCGTGTACGTGATGGGCCACAGCGCCGGCGCCTACATCGCGGCGATGCTGGCACTCGATGAGCGCTGGCTCCGGGAAGCAGGCGCCGACCCGCGGCAACTCGCGGGCTGGATCGGCCTCGCAGGCCCCTACGATTTCCTCCCGATCGGCGATCCGATGACGAAGCTGGCATTCAACTGGCCGGACACGCCGGCGAGTTCGCAACCGTTGTCACATGTGTCCTCAGCGTCGCCGCCCGCCCTCCTGATGGCGGCATCGAAGGACAAACTGGTCGATCCCCAGCGCAACACCCTCCGGATGGCCGAACGGCTGCGCGCAGCGGGCGTCGAGGTGCACGTGCGCGAGTTCGACGATCTGAGCCACGTGACCCTGATCGGCGCGATCGCCACGCCGCTGGAATGGCTCGGGGGGCCGGTGCTGCCGCCTGTGCTGGATTTCATCGGAGTTTGACGGAGGCGGCTCTGCGGGGCGCGGGCGATGCCGGGTGAATGCCCGGCCCGAAGGTGCGTCATGGCGACCGGCTACAGTCCACCAGCGGACCGTCCCGCGAACCTCCCGATGACCGCTGCAAGAACCTTGATGACCGACGCTGGCGACGAAGCCTATCGCCAACAGACACTCAGGCGCCTGCAGCTCACTGCCGTCGAGATGGGGGTCACGGCGGTGCTGGGCTCGGCGGCCGCTCTGCTCGCGCGGCTGCTGATCCCGACCCCGGAGTACGTCTGGCTGCGGGTGCTGCTGCTGCCGCTGACGGCGCTGTTCGCCTACCTCATCGTCCGCGCGCCTTCGGTGCGCGCCTACGGTGCCGCCTGCATGGCGACCATTGCCACCGTGAGCCTCAACAGCTACCTCGGAGCGCTCGGCACCGACCGGCCGCTGATGTACTTCCTGCCGGCGGCCGCCATCATCGTGCTGTCCACCAGCTTCTTCTGGATCACGCTGGGCCAATGGGTCGGAGGAGCACTGGCCTGCTACGCCCTTTTCCTGCCCTTCGTGGTCGATCACACGGCCAGCCGCGCCGACACCGTGTTCAGCCTGCTGTACGCGGCGATGGCGCTGGTGACGGGCTTTGTCAGCCACCTGCGAATACAGGACTACCAGCGCCGCGCTTTCGATCAGGAATGCCGGCTGGCCAAGCTTTCCGTCACCGACACGCTCACCGGCGCCCTCAGCCGGGCCGAGTTCCTGCGTCAGGCCGAAGTGGCGGCGTCCGAAGCCCGTGCGTCCGGCGCGCCGCTCACGCTGCTGTATCTGGACATCGACCATTTCAAGCGCCTCAACGACAGCCACGGCCATGCGGCCGGCGACGCGGTGCTGCGCGGCCTGTCCGACGTGCTGCACCAGGCATTGCACGACAGCGACGCTGTCGGCCGACTCGGCGGGGAAGAGTTCTGCGTGCTGCTTCCCGGGCAAGACGAAGAACAGGCCCGGACGCTGGCGGATCGCTTGCGCATCCTGCTGGCAGCGGTGCCGCGGCCCGACGGTCGGCTGACCGTCTCGGCCGGCGTTGCGGGCCTGCGCGACGGCCAGTCCGTTGCACAGACCCTGCACCGGGCCGACCTGGCCATGCTCAAGGCCAAGCAGTCCGGCCGCGACACGGTGTGCGTCGCAGACTGAATCCACCCGGTGGGCGCATCGGATCCGGCAAGCAGTTGAAACGCGCGGCGGTGTCGCGCCATCTAATGGGGCAAGAGCCGCGACATGCCACACACCGCCCCCATCCCCACGACCCACCCGGAGAACGCCTCCGATCCTGATCTCGCCGGACGCGCTGCCCAGGGCGACACGCAGGCCTTCGAGTGCATCATGCGGCGCCACAACCAGCTGCTGTTCCGCACCGCGCGCGGCATCCTCAGGAACGACGACGATGCCGAGGATGCCCTGCAGGACGCGACCTGCGGGCCTGGCAAGCGATGGGCAGCTTTCGCGACGATGCGCGCCTGTCCACCTGGCTGGCCCGCATCGTGATCAACGAATCCCTGGGTCGGCTGCGCCGCAGGGGCGCGCAGGTGATCCCGCTGGGCAGCTCCGGCGAGGCGGACGGGGAATCGGCGGAGCCGTCGATCGCCGACGACCTCGAAGGCCGGCCGGAGCGCCTTGCCATGCGGCAGGAGATACGCCACCTGATGGAACGCCGCATCGACAAGCTGCCGGACCTCTATCGAACCGTGTTCATGCTGCGCGCCGTCGAGGAGATGAGCGTCGACGAAGTCGCCGCCATGCTGTCGATGCCCGCTGCCACCGTGCGCACCCGCTACTTCCGGGCGCGCAGCCTGCTGCGCGAAAGCCTGTCCCGGGAGATCGATGTCGGTGTCGGCGATGCGTTCTCGTTCGACGGCTCGCGTTGCAACCGGATCGTGACCCGGGTGCTCTCGCGCCTGGACGGCGGCACCCCCGCGCGCAACCCATGACATTCACCACCAGGAGTACGCCATGTCATTCCTTCAGATGTCCTCCCCGCTGGCCGCCCGTCGCCTGTTCATCGGCCGGTCCGGCCTGCTGCTCTCGGGCGCGGCAGTGGCGCTGCTCGCCGGCCATGACGCCCTGGCTGCCAAGGCCGGCAGCGAAACCGCCCAGGACATCCAGATCCTCAACACGGCCCTTGGCGCGGAACTCGAAGCGATCGCCGCCTACCAGCTGGGCGCCGAGAGCAAGCTGCTCGAGAAGTCGGTTCTGGACCTCGCCCTCACCTTCCAGGGCCATCACAAGGAACATGCAGCGCTGCTGGCGAAGACGGTCGCGAAACTCGGGGGCAAGGCTGTGGCGGCAAAGGCCAGCTATGAATTTCCGGTCGAGCAACTGAAGTCGCAGGCCGACGTGCTCAGGTTCGCTGGCAAGCTGGAGCAAGGCGCAGTCAGCGCGTACCTGGGCGCGGTGCCGCTCTTTGGCAACCGCGAACTCGCCAAGGCCGCCGCGAGCATTCTCGGCGACGAGGCCATGCACTGGGCCATCCTGCGCCAGGCGGTGGGAGAAGCGCCGGTTCCCGCGGCCTTCGTGTCGTGACCGGCCGCTGGCTCGCGCCGGGCGGCCTGCTGGCATTGGCATTGGGGATGGCACAGGCCGCGCCCGATGCCGTGCTGCGAGGTGAACAGGTCTATGCGCGGTGCCAGGCCTGCCATGCGCTGGCGACCGATCGCGTGGGGCCGCACCATTGCGGCCTGTTCGGCCGATCGGCCGGCAGCGTCCCCGGCTTCAACTACTCGCAGGCGATGAAGACTTCGCGCATCGTGTGGAACGACAAGACGCTCGATCGCTTCCTGGCCAATCCGCTGGCGGTGGTGCCGGGCAGCACGATGACTTATGACGGCATCGCGGATCCGAAGGAGCGCGCCGATCTGATCGCCTACCTGCAGCATGCGAATGCGGGTCCCGCATGTCACGGGCCCTAGGGTGCCTGCTATCTTTTCGCTAGCAGGCTTTCGAATATCGACGGGGGTATCGTGGTAGGACGTACAAGATTCGAACTTGTGACCAACGGATTAAAAGTCCGCTGCTCTACCAACTGAGCTAACGTCCCGATACCGAGCTTCTCTTACCGGCGTCGAATCCGGCAAAGCCTGAAATTATAGCCTGCCATTTCGGGAAATCCTGTCCAGCAGCCACCCTGCGGCGCATTGGCCGAAGGTCGCAGTGACGCTGACCACCGAGCCGTAGCCGTGGCAGTTCAGCGAGCCGTCGCCCTCGATCGCGCAAGAGGCATCCGGCGGCGCCACGCTCTCGCGGCTGAACACGCAGGCCACCCCGATCTTGCGGCCTTCGCGCGGCGCGCCGTGCGTCTTGCGAAGCCGTTGGCGAAGCTGCGCCAGCAGGGGATCGTGCGTCACCAGCGAGAGGTCGTCGATCTCCACCTTGTGCGCCAGCCGCTTGCCACCGGCGGCGCCGACAGTGACGAAGCCCGCGCCCGTGCTGCGCGCCCAGGCCGCCATCGCGAGCTTGGCCTTCACCTGGTCGCAGGCGTCGAGCACCGCGGTCACCGGACCGTTCGTGCCTTCGGCTTGCTCGAGCAGGGCCTGCCAGTTGTCGGGCTCGACGAAATCGTCGATCGCCAGTACCCGGCAGGCCGGATTGATGTGGGCGATGCGGTCGCGCATCGCCTCCACCTTGGCCTGGCCCACGGTCGTATCGAGCGCGTGGATCTGGCGGTTGATGTTGGATTCGGCGATGTGATCGAGGTCGACCAGCGTCAGCCGCCCGACCCCGCTGCGCGCCAGCGCCTCGACCGCCCACGAGCCGACGCCACCGATGCCGGCCACCAGCACATGCGCATCGCGGATGTGCGCGGCGCCCGGCACGCCGTACAAGCGCTCGAGCCCGCCGAAACGGCGGGCCAGGTCGGCATCGTCCGAGGCGACGATGGTGCTCACGGCGCAGAAGCCACTAGCGCAGCCGCGACAGCCGCTCGCGGCCGGCTTGCGCCGCTTCCGACTGCGGATAGGCCTTGGTCAGGTCCTCGAGGGTGCGGCGCGCAGCCCGCGTGTCCTTGAGTTCGATCTGGCAATTGGCGATCGACAGCACGGCTTCGGGCGCCTTCGCATGATCGGGCGCCAGCGACAGCATCGACCTGAAGTTCGCGATGGCTTCGTTGTAGTTGCGCGTCGCGTACTGCGCGTTGCCGAGCCAGAACAGCGCCGAGGCGTTGTAGCCGCTCTGCGGATAGCGCTTGACGAAATCGGCGAACGCCGTCTGCGCCTGCGCGAACTGGCCGGCGCGGAAGATGCCGAGCGCAGCATCGAAATCGGCCTTCTCCTTGGGGTCGGCGTTGAACTCGCGTCCATCGACAGCGACCTTGGACGGCTCGTTGCTCTTGATGCGGCTGTCCACGTCGGTCTGCTTCTGCTGCAGATCGGTGACCGTCTTCGTGAGCTGTTCGTTCTGCCCGGTCATGCGCGCCAGATCGCCGCGCATCTGCTCGATCTGGTTCTGCAGTTCGAGCAGGCTGCGCCGCAGCTGCGCGCTTTCCTCGCTCTGGCGCTGTTCGGCCTGCTGGCGCATGGTCTCGACCCGCTGGCGCAGGTCGAGAATGGCCCGCCGCGCCTCGTCGTCCTCGAACAGCGCGGCCTGCGCGCCGAGCGAAGCACACAGCAGCGCGGCTGCGACGGCTGCGCCGCGCAATGAAAGGCCGCGCATCATCAGCGGTAAGTGATCTCGGCGCGGCGGTTTTGCGCCCAGGCGTCTTCACCGCTGCCCTGTGCGGCCGGCTTTTCCTTGCCGAAGCTCACGGCCTCGATCTGGGCATCGGTGACGCCGACCAGCACCAGCGAGCGGCGCACGGCTTCGGAACGCTTCTGGCCCAGCGCGAGGTTGTACTCGCGGCCGCCGCGTTCGTCGGTATGGCCTTCGATGGAGATGCGGCGATTCGGATTCGCCTTGAGGAAGCGCGCATGGCCATCGATCAGTTGCTGGAACTCCGGCTTGACCGTGTAGCTGTCGAAATCGAAATAGATGATGCGTGCGACGCCGACCGGGCCCTGCGCGTTCTGCGCGTTCGGGTCGATGGTCACCGGCGCAACGCCGCTGGCGGCCCCACCCGAGCCTTGGCCTGCCCCGCGGTCGACCACCGGCGCGTCGTTCAGCTTGGTGCCAGACGAGCAACCGGCAATCAGCGCCACGATGGCCAGCGAATAAATCGTACGTTTCAACATTTCGAACTCCTCAAGTTAATCATTGCTTTTGAAACGGACCCCAGTCCGGTTCCCTGATGTCTCCCGCCTGCCCCGCCAGCCGCGCCTTGATCTTGCCGTCCAGCGTGGTCGTCATCAACGCCTCGCGGCCCTGGAGCTTGGTGGCGTAGACGATCAATTTGCTGTTGGGTGCAAAGCTGGGATTCTCGTCGGCCGTGGTGTCGGTGATGGCCTGCACGTTGCCCGTCGCCAACTCCATCACGTGGAGTTTGAACCCTCCGCCCACGCGCGAGATGTAGGCCAACCACCGGCCATCGCCGCTGACGGACGGAGATATGTTGTAGGTGCCGCTGAAGGTCACCCGGGTCGGATTGCCGCCGCTGGCGCCCATCTTGTAGATCTGCGGCGCACCGCCGCGGTCGCTGACGAAGTAGATCGTGCTGCCGTCGGCCGAATACACCGGCTCGGTGTCGATGCTGTTGCTCTGCGTCAACCGGCGCGGCTCGCCGCCGGCCGAAGAGATGGTGTAGAGCTGCGAGCCGCCGTCGCGGCTCAGGGTGACGGCGAGCGTGCCGCCGTCCGGGGCCCAGGCCGGCGCACTGTTGGAGCCGCGGAAGTTGGCGACCAGCCGGCGCTGGCCGCTGGCCACGTTGTGAACGTACACCACCGGCTTGCGCGACTCGAAGGACACGTAGGCCAACTGCGTGCCGTTGGACGACCACGAGGGCGAGATGATCGGCTCCGGGCTGGCCAGCGCCGCCTGCGCGTTCTCGCCATCGGCGTCGGCCACCCACAGGGTGTAGCGGGTGCCGCCCTTGGTGACGTAGGCGATGCGGGTCGAGAAGATGCCCTTCTCGCCGGTGAGCTTCTCGTAAATGTAGTCGGCGATACGGTGTGCCGCCAGCCGCAGGTCGCCCTGCGGCACCGTGTAGCTCTGGCCGCCGAGGTCCTGGCCGCGGACCACGTCCCAGAGTCGGAAGCGGACATCGAAGCGGCCATCGGCCAGCCGCGTCACGCTGCCGACCGCGAGCGAGTCGGCGGTGCGCTGGCGCCACAGGCTGAGGTCCGGGCGCGAGCTCTCGTCGAGCGCCTGGCCCGAGGTGTCGACGCCGCGGAACTGCCCGCTGCGCTCGAGGTCGGCCAGCACGATCGCCGAGATCTTCTGCGGCGACGAATCCTCGCCCCGGAACGGAGCGATCGCGATGGGCAACTGGGTCACGCCGACGCCCGACACCTCGACCCTGAACTGGGCCAGGACGGGAATCGCAGGGGTGGCAGCGAGGGCCGCGACCAAGGCGCGGCGAGCGAAGAACGATGAAGAAGGGGTTGGGGGGAAGTCTTGCAACGGCTTTTTCATGCAGTTCGGAGAGGTTTCCGAGGATTAAGTTTCTTCTGTCTCGGACAAAAACAGCGCACATGGTACATGTTGCGATGGCCCTGGCGTCACAAAACGTGTATGAACCGGCCCGGTCCTACATGTTGCACGCCCGTAGAATGCGCCGCCATGCAGCCTTCCCCCGCCACCGACACGGTGCGCCCTCCCCTGACGCAGCGACTCGCGCGCCTGATGACCTGGTTCGGTGGCGCGCGCCGCTGGTGGGCCGTGGGCATCGTGACCGCGGCGGTCGCCGCGCTCACCGAACCGCTTCTGGCGGCCATGCTCAAGCCGCTGTTCGACCGCGGCTTCACGCGCGGACAGCTGGCCCTGTGGATCGTGCCGGTCGCGATCATCCTGCTGTTCCTGGTGCGCGGCGTGGCGCAGTTCATCTCGCAATACGCCTTGGCGCGCATCGCCAACGACGGCATGCAGGGCCTGCGGCGCATGCTGTTCAAGCGCCTGCTCGAAGCGGAACTGGGATTGTTCTCGCGCCAGTCGGCCAGCACCTTGTCGAACACGGTGGTCTACGAGGTGCAGACCGGCGCGCTGCTGCTGGTGCAGGCGCTGCTGAGCCTGTCGCGCGACGGCTTCGTGACAGTCGCGCTGCTGTTCTACCTGGTCTACCTGAACTGGAAGCTCACGCTGATCGTCGGCGTGATGGTGCCGGGCGTGGCCTGGATCATGAAGGTGCTGTCCAAGCGGCTCTACCACCTCACACGCCTCGGCCAGCACGCCACCGACGAACTGGCCTACGTGGTCGAGGAGAACGTGCTCGCCCACAGGATGGTGCGCCTGCATGGTGCCGAAGCCGGCCAGAGCGAGCGCTTCGAGCGGCTGAGCCACAGCCTCAATCGGCTGGCCGTGAAGTCGACCATCGCCCAGGCTGCGATGACCCCGCTCACGCAGCTCTTCGCCGCCTTCGCGCTGTCGATCGTCGTCATGATCGCGCTCTGGCAGGCGGGCGAGAAAGGGCTCACGGTCGGCGGCTTCATCTCGTACGTGACCGCCATGCTGATGCTGATCGCACCGATCCGGCGCCTCGCCGACATGGCCAATCCAATCACGCGCGGCTTGGCGGCGCTCGAACGCGGCCTCACGCTGATCGACGAGGTCCCCTCCGAAATGCAGGGCCGCTTCGCGCTCGAACGCGCGGCCGGCCACATCGAATTGCGCCAGGTGCGGGTCAACTACCGTGGCGACGACGAGGCGCGCGCGCTGGATGGCGTCAGCCTCGCCATCGAGCCCGGCGAGGTGGTCGCCTTCGTCGGCCCTTCGGGCTCCGGCAAGACGACGCTGGTCAACTTGCTGCCGCGCTTCGTGCTGCCCAGCGCCGGCGAGGTGCTGCTGGACGGCCACGAGGTCGGCGAATGGCAGCTGTCCAGCCTGCGCGCGCAGTTCGCCATGGTCAGCCAGGACGTGGTGATGCTCAACGACAGCCTGGCGGCGAACGTGGCGCTGGGTGCGGCGATCGACCGCGACCGGGTGCTCGAATGCGTCGCCGCCGCCAATCTCGCGGTGCATGTGGAGGCGCTGCCGCAGGGCATCGACACCGTGCTGGGCCACAACGCGACGCAGTTGTCGGGTGGCCAGCGCCAGCGCCTGGCCATTGCGCGGGCGCTCTACAAGAACGCGCCGATCCTGCTGCTCGACGAGGCCACGTCAGCGCTCGACACCGAATCCGAGCGACAGGTGCAGGAGGCGCTGCAGCGTCTCATGCAAGGCCGCACGACGCTGATCGTCGCGCACCGGCTGTCGACCATCCAGCACGCCGACCGCATCGTGGTGATGGACCACGGCCGCATCGCCGAACACGGCAGCCACGCGCAGCTGATGGCGCTGGACGGCCTCTACGCCCGGCTGCAGAGCAGCGCGATCCGGGCCACGCCGCCCGGCCAGACCCCGACCCTCTGAGCGCGAGCGCGGGCGAGCTACAGCAACACGATGTCGTACTGGCCCTGCCCCATCGCGGGCTCGGCCTGAAGCGAAATGGGCTTGCCGATGAAGTCGCTCAGGCCCGCCAGGTGCTGGCTCTCCTCGTCGAGGAAGAGCTCGATCACCTGCGGCGACGAGACGATGCGGAACTCGCGCGGCGTGAACTGCCGCGCCTCGCGCAGGATCTCGCGCAGCACGTCGTAGGCCACGCTGCGCGCGGTCTTCACGATGCCCTGCCCGTTGCAGGCCAGGCAGGGCTCGCACAGCATGTGGGCCAATGATTCGCGGGTGCGCTTGCGCGTCATCTCGACCAGCCCGAGCTGCGAGAAGCCGCCGGCGGTGGTCTTCACGCGGTCGCGCGCGAGCTGCTTGCGGAACTCGGCCAGCACCTGCTCGCGGTGGTCGTCGCGCGCCATGTCGATGAAGTCGACGATGATGATGCCGCCCAGGTTGCGCAGGCGCAGCTGCCTCGCAATGGCTTGCGCCGCCTCGAGGTTGGTCTTGAAGATGGTGTCGTCGAAGTTGCGCGCGCCGACGAAGCCCCCGGTATTGACATCGACCGTGGTCAGCGCCTCGGTCTGGTCGACCACCAGGTAGCCGCCCGACTTCAGGTCGACCCGGCGGCCCAGCGCCTTGGCGATCTCCTCGTCGATCGAATAGAGGTCGAAGATCGGCCGCTCGCCCTTGTAGAGCTGCAGCTTGCCGGCCGCCTGCGGCATGAACTCGAGGCCGAACTTGAGGAGCACATCGAACTGCTCGCGCGAGTCGATGCGGATGGTCTGCGTGTCCTCGCTGGTCATGTCGCGCAGCACCCGCTGCAGCAGGCTCAGGTCCTGGTGCAGCAGCGACATCGGCGGCATCCGTGCCGACAGCTCGCGGATGCGGGTCCAGGTCTTGCGCAGGTAGGCGATGTCCTCGGCCAGTTCGGCGTCGCTCGAATCCTCGCCGTTGGTCCGCAGGATGAAGCCGCCGGTGTTGGCCGGCACCACACCACCGCTGTCGGCCGCCGCGGCAGCCTCGATCAGCGCCTGCATGCGGTTGCGCAGCGCCTCGCGCAGGTCGGGCGGGATCTTCTGCGAGACGCCGATGTGGTTGTCCTGCGGCAGGAACACCAAGAGCCGTCCGGCGATGCTGATCTGGGTCGACAGCCGCGCGCCCTTGGTGCCGATCGGGTCCTTGATGACCTGCACCAGCAGCGACTGGCCCTCGAACACCTGCTTCTCGATCGGCACCATGGCGCCGCTGTTGCGATGGTCGCGCTCGGGCGCCTGCGTGCTCGGCCGCGAGCCCGGGGTGAACGGCGCCACGATGTCGGCCACGTGCAGGAAGGCGGTGCGGTCGAGGCCGATGTCGATGAAGGCCGACTGCATGCCCGGCAGCACCCGCGACACCTTGCCCAGGTAGATGTTGCCGACCAGGCCACGCTCCAGCGTGCGCTCCACGTGGAGCTCCTGCACGGCGCCGTGCTCGACCAGCGCGACGCGGGTCTCCTGGGGGGACCAGTTGATCAGGATGTCTTGCATTTCTTCTAGTCAGTTGAGGACAGAGCAAAAACTGCTGCGCAGTTTCCTGGTCTGTCCCGCAAGGTCTCAATAGCTCTCGAAGCCGGCCTGGCGCAGCAGCTCGGCGGTCTCGAACATCGGGAGGCCCATGATGCCCGAATGCGAGCCGCTGATGTGTTCGATGAAGGCCGCGGCACGGCCCTGGATGCCGTAGGCGCCGGCCTTGCCCAGGGGTTCGCCGCTGGCGACATAGGCGGCGATCCGCGCCGGGCCGATGGCCGCGAAGCGGACATGCGAGACGTTCAGTGTCGCCAGCCGACGATCGCCATGCTGCAGCGCGATCGCGGTCATCACGCGGTGGGTGCGCCCGGCCAGCGAGGCGAGCATGCGGGCGGCATCGGCGGCGTCCTCGGGCTTGCCGAGGATGGTGCGGCCGATCGCCACCGTGGTGTCGGCGCACAGGATAGGCGCCGCAGGCAGGCCGCGCGCCTGGCGCCGCCGCACGGCGGCATCGAGCTTCAGCGCCGTCACGCGCTGCACGTAGGCGGTCGGCGATTCGCCCGCCCGCACGGCTTCCAGCGATTCGGCGTCCTCGTCGGCGGTGGCCAGCAGCAGTTCATGCCGCACGCCCAGTTGTCCGAGCAGCTGGGCGCGGCGCGGGCTTTGCGAGGCCAGGTAGATGAATGGGGAATCGGAACTCATTCGCGGTGGTACGGATGGCCGGCATTGACCGACCACGCGCGATACAGCTGCTCGACGAGCAGCACGCGCGCCATCGCATGCGGCAGGGTGAGGTCGGACAACCGGATGCGCTCGTGCGCAGCCGCCTTGAATGCGGGGTCGAGGCCGTCGGGCCCGCCGATCACCAGTGCCACGTCGTCGCCCTCGCCTTGCCAGGCCTGAAGCCGTGCCGCCAGCGCCTTGGTGGTCAGCGCCGTGCCGCGCTCGTCGAGCGCAACGATGCGCATGCCCTTGGCGATCGCGCCTTCGATGCGCTCGCGCTCGGCCGCATACAGCGTCTCGAGGGTCTTGGAGCCGCGCGGCTCGGTCTTGACCGCGCGCAGTTCGAGCTTGAGTTCGGGCGGGAAACGCTTGGCGTAGTCGTCCCAGGCGGTCTGCGCCCAGTCGGGCATGCGTTGCCCGACCGCGACCACCAGCAGCTTCATGACCTCGGCGAGGTCGTCTTGCGTGCGGCCTTCTTCGCTGCCGGCGCGGCCTTCTTGGCGGCCGCCTTCTTGGCCGGCGCCTTGTTGACCACCACGGTCTTCACGGGGGACTTGGCCGCGGTCGTCTTGCGGGCGGCGGTCTTCCTGGCGGCGGGCTTCTGCTTTTCCGCCTTGGCGGCCTGCTCGGCCGAGCGGATGGCGGTCTTGGCGGCGCTGGAGCGGCGCAGCGAGGTCGGCGCCTTCTTGGCGGCCGGTGCCTTCTCTTCGGAGGCCTGGGCCACTGCCGGCTTGGCGGCGCCGAGCTTGGTGCGCACCGGCTTGTCGCCCCAGATCTCTTCGAGGTGGTAGTAGCGGCGGATTGCCGGCTGCATGATGTGCGCCACCGCTGCGCCGCAGTCGACGATGATCCACTCGCCGTTGGCCTCGCCCTCGACCCGCGGCTTGTTGAAGCCGGCATCGCGCACCGCGTCGCGCACGCTGGAGGCCAGCGCCTTGGTCTGGCGGTTGGAGGTGCCCGAGGCGACGATCACGCGCTCGAAGAGCGGCGATAGATGTTCAGTGTCGAAAACCTGGATGTCCTGCGCCTTGACGTCCTCGAGCCCGTCGACGATGGCTCTCTGGAGTTTCTGGATGTCTTTTTTTGCGGCGGCTTCAGTGGTCATCAGGCGGGTCGGTAGAGGTGGTGTCTGTCAATATAGCGTGCAACCGCCGCCGGAACCAGACCACGGAGGTCCTCGCCACGCGCAGCGCGCGCCCGGATATCGGTCGCGCTGGTGTCCATCGGCTGGATTTGGAGTTGCTCGAATCGCGCGCCGGACGGCAGGGATGCCAGCATTCCGGGGTTGAATGGGCCGGAAGGGCCCGTGGACATTGCGCGATTTGCTACCGAAATTATAGCGGTCGCCAGGATGGCCTCGAATCCGTGCCAGCGCGGCAGCGACAAGGCCTGGTCCGCGCCCACGATCAGCACCAGCTGAACCGCGGGATGCTCCTGCTGCAGCTCCCGCAGCGTATCGAGCGTGTAGGTGGGGCCGGGGCGCAGGATCTCGCGGGCGTCGACCACTGCACCGGGGATGCCCTCGAAGGCCAGCCGCGCCATCGCGAGGCGGTCTTCGGCGGCGCTCAACGAACGTTCCTTGTGCCACGCCTGTCCGGTCGGGAAGATGCGCAGCTCGGCCAGGTCCGATTGCGCCAGTGCCGCCTGCACCAGGGCCACGTGCGCGAGGTGCGGCGGATCGAAGGCACCGCCGAAGACACCGACGCGCAAGGGATTCAGAGCCATTCGCGACGCACGATGAAGTCGCTGTGGAGCGCCGCCTCGGGGCTGCCCGGTTCGGGCTCCCGCCGATAGCCCCAGCTGGCGAGCGGCGGCATCGACAGCAGGATCGATTCGGTGCGTCCGCCCGACTGCAGCCCGAAATGCGTGCCGCGGTCCCAGACCAGGTTGAACTCGACATAGCGGCCGCGCCGGTAGAGCTGGAACTCGCGTTCGCGCTCGCCGTAGGGCGTGTCGCGGCGCCGTTCGACGATCGGCAGGTAGGCCGGCAGGAAGGCATCGCCGACCGACTGCAGCATGGCAAAGCTCTGCGCGAAGCCGGGCTCGGAGAAGTCGTCGAAGAAGATGCCGCCGACGCCGCGCTGCTCGCTGCGATGCTTGAGCGTGAAGTAGTCGTCGCACCAGGTCTTGAAGCGCGGGTACTTGTCGTCGCCGAACGGTGCCAGCGCATCGCGGCAGGCGCGATGGAAATGCACCGCGTCTTCCTCGAAGCCGTAGCACGGCGTCAGGTCCATGCCGCCGCCGAACCAGCACACCGGTGCTGCATCGGCTGGCAGCGCGGCCAGCATGCGCACGTTCATGTGGACGATCGGCACGTAGGGATTACGCGGATGGAAGACCAGCGACACGCCCATCGCCTCGAAGGGTGCGCCGGCGAGTTCGGGCCGGTGCTGGGTCGCCGAGGGCGGCAGCCGCGGCCCGCGCACCTGCGAGAAGCCGCAGCCTGCGCGCTCGAACAACTGGCCGCCTTCGAGGATGCAGGTCAGTCCGCTGCCCTGCAGCGGCTCGCCGGGTTCCTTCTGCCAGGGGTCGCGAATGCAGCGGCCGCCATCGGCCGCCTCGATCGCTTCGACGATGCGCAGCTGCAACCCTCGCAGGTAGGTCTCTACCGCTTCGGGTCGGGCGTCTTCGCCGGCCTGCATCAGGCCTGCGGGCTTCGCGCGTGGACTGCGCGGTGTCCGATGTCCTTGCGGTACTGGGCGCCATCGAACTGGATGCGCGCGGCCACCGCGTAGGCACGCTGCTGGGCCAGCTTGACGCTGTCGGCCAGCACCGTGACGCAGAGCACGCGGCCGCCGCTGGTGCTGAGCTCGCCGCCGTCGAGCGTGGTGCCGGCATGGAACACCACGGCATCCGGCGCCTCGGGCGGAATGCCCGTGATGCGATCGCCCTTGCGCGGCGTCAACGGATAGCCGTGGGCGGCCATCACGACACCGAGCGCGACGCGCCGGTCCCACTCGAGCTCGACCTGGTCGAGCGTGCCGTCGGTGGCGTGCCAGAAGACCTCGAACAGGTCGGACTTCAGACGCAGCATGATCGGCTGCGTCTCGGGGTCGCCCATGCGGCAGTTGAACTCCAGCGTCTTGGGGTGGCCCTTGGCATCGATCATGAGGCCGGCATAGAGGAAGCCGGTGTACGGAATGCCGTCTTTCTCCATGCCGCGGATGGTCGGCAGGATGATCTCGCGCATCGCGCGCGCATGCACCTCGGCCGTGACCACCGGCGCCGGCGAATAGGCGCCCATGCCGCCGGTGTTGGGGCCATCGTCGCCATCGAGCAGGCGCTTGTGGTCCTGGCTGGTGGCCAGCGCCGTGACGTTCTTGCCATCGCACAGCACGATGAAGCTGGCCTCTTCGCCCGTGAGGAACTCCTCGATCACGACGCGCGCCCCGCCCTCGTTGTGCGAGACGCCGAACTTGTTGTCGAGCAGCATGAAGTCGATCGCCTCGTGCGCCTCGGCCAGCGTGGTGGCGACCACCACCCCCTTGCCGGCCGCCAGGCCGTCGGCCTTGATCACGATCGGCGCGCCCTTGGCGTCGACGTAGGCATGTGCCGCCGCGGCGTCGGTGAAGGCCTCGTATTCGGCGGTCGGGATCGCGTGCCGCTTCATGAAGGCCTTCGAGAAGGCCTTGGAGCTCTCGAGCTGCGCCGCGGCCTGGGTCGGCCCGAAGATGCGCAGGCCGTGGGCCCGGAACTCGTCGACCACGCCGGCTGCCAGCGGCGCCTCGGGGCCGACCACGGTCAAGCCGATCTTCTCCTGCTGGGCCCAGGCCCGGAGATCGGCCGGCGCCGTGATGTCGACGCACTCGTAGCGCGTGTCGGAGCGGGTGCCGCCGTTGCCCGGCGCCACATAGACCCGGCTCACACGGTGCGACTGCGCCAGTCGCCACGCCAGTGCGTGCTCTCGGCCGCCGCCCCCAATCACCAGTACCTTCATTCGCGGGCTTTCGTTCGCCGCACCGTCATTCGGACAGCGCTGCGTTGTGATAGACATCCTGCACGTCGTCCAGGTCTTCCAGGACGTCGAGCAGCTTCTGCATGCGGGCGGCTTCCTCGCCCGCGAGTTCGATGGTGTTCTCGGCCCGCATCGTGACCTCGGCCACCTCGGGCTTGAGGCCGGCGGCCTCAAGCGCGTTCTTGACGGCTTCGAAGTCGGCAACCGCGGTCAGCACCTCGATGGCGCCGTCGTCGTCGCTGACCACATCCTCGGCGCCGGCCTCGAGTGCCACTTCCATGACCTTGTCCTCGCTGGTGCCGGGCCCGAACACGAGCTGGCCGCAATGCTTGAACTGGAACGCGACCGAGCCTTCGGTGCCCATGTTGCCGCCATGCTTGGAAAAGGCATGGCGTACTTCGGCGACCGTGCGCACGCGGTTGTCGGTCATGGTGTCGACGATGATCGCGGCGCCGCCGATGCCGTAGCCCTCGTAGCGGATTTCCTCGTAGTTGACGCCTTCGAGGTTGCCGGTGGCCTTGTCGATGTTGCGCTTGATCGTGTCGATCGGCAGATTGACCGCCTTGGCCTTCTCGACCGCCAGCCGCAGCCGCGGATTGGCGCCGAGATCGCCGCCGCCAGTGCGCGCGGCGACCATGATTTCACGGATGGCGCGGGTCCAGAGCTTGCCGCGTTTCTCGTCCTGCCGGCCCTTCCGGTGCTGAATGTTCGCCCATTTGCTGTGTCCGGCCATGGCTCTATCTCTCGCAGTTCTGTGTTTTCAATCCAGGCAGCGAGTTTACTGTCCGGCGGACGCAACTGCCGGGCCCGTCCGACAGGAGCGACCACGCCTTTTTGGGATAATCCGGCGCTGATGCGCCCTTGCGCGACCCACCTCCAAGCCCACGCGCATGAACAATTTCCCGACGTATCCCGAATCCGCCTTGCCCACACGGAAGACTTGCGACGTGCTCGTGATCGCCGAGAACCTCGTCGAAGCCCCATGACCGCACGACTCCCCCTAGGCGCGCCTCCCCTGCGCGTGCAGCGCCTCAGCCTCGCCGACAGCCTGGCCCTCGCCGCCAGCAGCCAGTCGCCATTCGGCGCACTCGGCTACGGCACCCCCGACGGCCTGGCCTGGATGCCGACCGTGAATGCGCGCGTGCTGTCCGGCGGCGCCGCGATGGCCGATGTCTGGCATGCCAGCGAACACATCGAATCGGGCACCACCGGCGTGGTGCGCTGGCGCTGCGACGGCCACTGGATGCTCGGCGCCATCGATCTCGACGAGAGCGTCGAGCGCAGCGGCGTCGCCGCGCTGGCCGAACGTGCCTACCGCGATCTGTTCGCGGCGCTCGCAGCCACCGGCTGCAACCATCTGCTGCGGATCTGGAACTACCTGCCGCAGATCAACGGCGACGGCGGCGGCCTGGAGCGCTACCGCCAGTTCAACGCCGGCCGGCAGCAGGCTTTCGTCGACGCCGGCCAGGCCGCCTTCGACGGCGCCCCTGCCGCCTGCGCGCTCGGCATCCACCAGGGCGCGCTCAGCATCCGCTTCCTGGCCGGCCGCACCGCGCCGCTCGCGGTCGAGAACCCGCGCCAGGTCTCCGCCTACCGCTACCCGACCGACTACGGCCCGCGCGCCCCGACCTTCTCGCGTGCGGCACTGGCCGAGATCGGCGGCGGCGACGTCGCCCTCTTCATCTCGGGCACGGCCAGCATCGTCGGCCACGAGACCGTGCATGTGGGCGAGTTGCTGCCGCAGGTGCAGGAAACGCTGCGCAACCTCGCCGCCGTGATCGCGGCGGCCAACGAGCGCACCAGCGCCAGCTTCGACCTGGCGGCGCTCGACTGCGTGGTCTACGTGCGCCATGCCGCCGACGCACCCCGGGTGCGGCGGGCGCTCGAAGAGGCGCTGGGGCCGGCCGCCCACACGGTGAGCCACGCGGTCTACCTCGAAGCCGACATCTGCCGCCAGGACCTGCTGGTGGAGATCGAAGCCCATTCGGTCGCACGCGGCGCACTGCGCGCCTGACGGTCGAGGCCTTCCATGAACCGGCTGCTCCGCCTGGGACTCGCGATCCCGTTCGCGCTGCCGCTGTATGCGCTGCTGGTGCTGCTCGGTGCCATCTCGCTGGTCTGGAACGTCGTCGCGATGCTGCTCTACCCGCTGCTGCCGGCCACCACCGGCCGCGCCCTCGGCCGCAGCGTGATCGCCCGGGCCTATCGCTTCTTCTGGGCCGCCGCCTCGGTCAGCGGCATGATGCGCATCGATGCCGATTGCCTCGACGCCCTGCGCGACGAGCGCGGGCTGATCCTGGTGGCCAACCATCCGACGATGCTCGACGCGCTGCTGCTCGTCGCGCGACTGCCGCGCAGCGCCTGCATCATGAAGGCCGACCTCATGCGCAATGTCTTCCTGGGTGCCGGCGCCCGGCTGGCACGCTACATCCGCAACGACTCGGCGCGCACGATGGTCCGGCTGGCCGTCGAAGACCTGCGCAACGGAGGCCAGCTGGTGATCTTCCCGGAGGGCACGCGCACCGTGACGCCGCCGCTCAATACCTTCAGGCCGGGCGTCACCCTGATCGCCAAGCTGGCGCAGGCACCGATCCAGACCGTCTTCATCGACACCGAGTCCCCCTACCTGGCCAAGGGCTGGCCGCTGTGGCGCGTGCCGCCGCTGCCGATCGTGTTCCGGCTGCGGCTGGGACAGCGCTTCGCACCCTCGCAGGACAGCAATGCGCTGCTGCAGCAGATCGAACTCTATTACCGCCAATCCATGGAACAGCGCGCCCCCGACGCGCAGCCCGCATGCCAGACGTCTCGCGCACCCACCTTGTCCTGATTCCGAGCTACAACACGGGCGAAGGCCTGTTCTCCACGGTCAAGGCGGCACGCGCGCAATGGAATCCGGTGTGGGTGGTGGTGGACGGCAGCACCGACGGCACCGGCGAACGGCTCCAGCAAATGGCCGCGGACGACCCCGGCCTGCGGGTCTGGCTCCTGCCGCACAACCAGGGCAAGGGCGCGGCGGTGCTCCATGGCTTGCGCGAGGCCGCTCGGGCCGGCTACACCCACGCTCTGACGATGGATTCCGACGGGCAGCACCCGGCAGACCTGATCCCGGACTTCATGCGGGCCTCCGAAGCGCGGCCCGAGACGATGGTGCTCGGGAGGCCGGTCTTCGATGCCAGCGCCCCGTTGCTGCGGGTGCGCGGCCGGCGGGTTTCCAACGGCTGGACCCAACTCGAAACGCTGTTCGCCGGTGTCGGCGATTCGCTCTACGGCTTTCGCGTGTACCCGGTAGCGGACCTGGTCGCCGTGATGGCTCGCCAGCCGTGGATGCGCCGCTTCGATTTCGACACCGAAGCCGTGGTGCGCCTGGCCTGGCGCGGGGTCAAGCCGGTGAACATCGATGCGCCGGTGAAGTACCTGACCGCCGAGGAAGGCGGGGTGTCTCACTTCCGCTATGGCCGCGACAACCTGCTGCTGACCTGGATGCACACGCGCTTGATGATCGAGTTCGTGCTGCGGCTGCCTGGGCTGGTGGTGCGCAAGCTGCGGGGGGCGCCGCCGTTTCAGGCGTGATCCTGGGGTGTGCGCGGCGATGGCGGGCGGTATGCCCTGGACCGGCCGACGTCACCGGCCCTTCGGGCTT
The DNA here is from genome assembly GCF_030316765.1 of Variovorax saccharolyticus. Taxonomy (GTDB): domain Bacteria; phylum Pseudomonadota; class Gammaproteobacteria; order Burkholderiales; family Burkholderiaceae_C; genus Variovorax; species Variovorax saccharolyticus. Next base: position 1,055,090 of record NZ_JASZYT010000001.1, on the reverse strand, counting down.
CCCTGCGCTGCTCACGACAGGCGGGGTCCGCGCAAACTCGCTCCGCTGCGCTCCACTCAAACACGCGCGGCCCTGATCCGCCTGCCGCTCCGCTGCTCGGCGGTGCCTCAACGGCCGGCCCAGGGCATACCGCCCGCCACCGCTGACAGGTTGGGGTTGCATCGGCGTTGGAGAAGTTTGGATTGTTCGCACACCCCTGAGCCCGGCATGCGGTGCGGGACGGGCGATCCCCTCTGCGCCGCTGAGGAGCGGAGCTTCAGGCGGATCAGGGCCGCGCGTGTTTGAGCGAAGCGAGTTTGCGCGGACCCCGCCTGAAGCGAGCACCGCAAGGAAGCCCGAAGGGCCGGCGTAGTGGGGTCGTTCGGCCCGTACCGCGTGCCGGGCGCCCGCCCCAGACGGCATGCCTGACCTCAGATCATCCCGCCGTTGATCGAGATCACCTGCCCCGTGATGTAGGCCGCCTCGTCGCTCGCCAGGAACCCGGCCAGCGAAGCAACCTCGTCAGGCGTGCCGGCCCGCTTCGCGGGCACCATCTGGTTGATCATCGCCGTGTCGAACACGCCATCGGCCATCGGCGAGGCGATGATCCCCGGCGCGATCGCATTCACGGTCACGCCGCGTGCGGCGACTTCGAGCGACAGCGCCTTGGTCGCGCTGTTGAGCGCGCCCTTGGCCGCCGCGTAGTTGACCTGGCCGCGATTGCCGGTCAACGAGGCCACCGAGGAGATGTTCAGGATCCGTCCCCATCGCGTGCGAAGCATCGGCAGCAGCAAGGGCTGGGTCACGCGGAAGAAGCCGTTGAGCGACACGTCGATCACCTTGTGCCATTGCTCGGGCCGCATGCCCGGCAGCACCGCGTCGTCGTGCACGCCGGCGTTGTTGACGATGACTTGCACCGGCCCGCCCTCGAGCAGGCGTTGGCAGGCCGCCTGTGCGGCCTCGTCGCTGCGCAGGTCGAAGACCACGCACTCGGCCTTGCCGCCGGCGGCGGCGATGGTCGCGGCCAGTTGCTCGACCGACTCGGGCCGTGAATTGGCGTGCAGCAGCACGGTGGCGCCGTCGCGCGCCAGGCGCTGCGCGATCGCCGCGCCGAGGGCGCCGCTGGCACCGGTGATGAGAGCGCGTTTTCCGATGAGACTCATGCGTTCGTTTCCATGGCAAGCGGGGTGTTCAGGACGACCACCGCACGGCCCTCGGCCAGCGGCCGGCCGGCGGCATCCTTGACTTCGAATTGATAGAGGATCTGGCTCACGTCGCCCGTGAGCCGCTGCGCGTGCACCTGCAGGTCGCCCTCGATGTCGTCGATGCGCGCGACGCTCAAGCGCACGTTGCGGGCACTGGCCAGGAAGCCGGCCGAGGGCTCGCTGCCCTCCGCCGCCAGCAGGCCGCCGTGCAGGGCCATCGCCTGGGCCGCGTACTCGATCAGGTTCGGCGACAGCAGGCCCGAGGCGGTGCGCAGCGGGTTGTCGGCCTGTGCGTGCGTGGCGGTGGTGCAGTGGATCGCCTGCTCGTCCCAGGCGGCGAGCCGGTCGAGCAGGCACATGCTGCCGCTGTGCGGAATGCGGCGGGCGATGCCGGCGCGATCGAGGGTCTGGGGTGCGGTCATGCGGCTTCCTTGATATCGGCCACCAGCAGCACGTTGGCGAATGGCGTTCCCGCGCTCATCGGGATGCTGTGGACCGTGAATCCCAAGCGCTCCAGCAGTCCCGTCCAGTCGTCGAGCGGACGGCCCCAGGTCGGCGATACGCGGTGGCCGCGAATCCGGGTCACGGTGCGATCGACCCACTGGCTGATCGCGAAGCCGCGGCGGCTGGCGGCATCGCCGACGCGCAGCAGCAGGCGCCCGCCCGGCTGCAGGGCTTCGCGCACGCGGCGCAGCACGCCCTCCTGGGCCTCGAGGTCGACGTAGTGCAGCACGTCGAGGATCACCACCAGGTCGCTGGGCGGCAGCTCGGCCTTGCACATGTCGGCGCAGACGAATTCCGGTGCCGGCCGCAGGTGGCCGATCGAGGCCTGGGCGCGCGCCACGTCCTTGGGCATCAGCTCGATGCCGGTGTAGCGGACCGACGCCGGTGCCGCGCCCCAGGCTGCCGGCCAGGCGCCGGGCCGCGACTGCATCGTGTCCAGGGTCGCCAGCAGGCTCGCGAACAGCCCCTGCCCGCAGCCGATGTCGACCACGCGACGCCGCTGGGCGCCGATCAGGCCGCGCTCGATGAGCCCGCGGAAGACCGGGTCGCGCCCCAGCTTGCCGCGCGCGAAGTGCCAGGCGAACTTGCCGGCCTTGCGGTAGGGCGCGGTCGCCTGCTCGTGGATCTGGCGCCAAGCGGCGTCGGTGGATGCGGGGTGGGTCATGCGGCCAGGGCCTCGGGCAGGGTCACGGCACGCAGGCCGTCGGTTCGAATGCGTTCCAGCAGCGGCGGCAGCACCTCCAGCACCACGGCACGGCCGTCATGGGTGCGCGCGGCGTTGCCGTCGTGCAGCAGCAGGATGTCGCCCGGCTCGAGATCCTGAGCCAGGCGCGCGAGCACGGCCGCGGCATCGCGCTCGCGGGTGTCGAAGCCGCGCCGCGTCCAGCTCACCAGCGACAGGCCCAGCCGGTGCAGCACCGGGGCCAGGAAGGGGTTGCGCAACCCGGCCGGCGCCCGGAAGCAACTCGGCCGCTCGCCGGTGACTTCGAACAGCAGTTGCTGGGCCTGCGAGATCTCGGCCTCGAAACCCCGCGGCCCCAGCAACGAGAAGTTGTGGCGATGCCGCGCCGTATGGTTCTGGATGCTGTGGCCGCGGGCCACGATCTCGCGCGCCAGCGCCGGGTGCGCAGCCACGCGCTCGGCGATGCAGAAGAAGGTGGCGCGCTGCCCGTGGGCATCGAGCAGGTCGAGCACCTGCGGCGTGACCTCGGGATCGGGACCGTCGTCGATCGTGATCGCGACCTCGCGCCGCGCCCGCGCCGCCGCGGGCAGCCGCGTCAGGTTCTGGCCCAGCAGGCTGCTGCGCGGCGTCAGGCCGGCGGCGGTGATCAGCGCGTGGTTCAGCACCACGGCGGCGATGGCCCAGGGCACCGCGCCGGGCACGGTGATCGCGCTGCCGAGGGCCACCAGGTGCCAGCCGACGCTGGCGCGCACCATCGGCGGCCACTGCCAGGAATCGGAGCGAAGAGCGGGAACCACGGAAGTCATGGAGCGGGATTTTCCCATCAGTGGCGGACCACCCCGACCGGCGGGGCCGCGCGGGCGAACGCAGCCGACAGCAGCAGCGCCAGCAGCGCACCGGGCGCCACCACGCGGCCGATCGAGGACAGGGCCGGGATATCGGAAATCGCGATCAGCGTGAAGGACACCACGGTCGTCAGATTGGCCAGCATCAGCGAGGCCAGCGTGTCCTCGTCGGCGCGCCCGGTCTCGCGCAGCTGGTCGAAGAACAGCGCGTAGTTCGAGCCGACCGCCACGATCAGCAGCAATCCCACCAGGTGCAGGATGCCGAGCGGCACCTGCAGCGCCGCCATGCCGCCGAGCGTGAGCACCACCGCGACCACCAGCGGCTGGCAGACCGCGAGCAGGCGGCGCCCCGATCGCAGCCAGGCGGCCAGCAGCAGCACCACCGCGAGCGCGCCCAACATGACCTGCATGAAGGCCTCGCGCAGGTAGCGCTTGTAGAGACCCGAAAGCTCGTCGCCGACGTTGACCACCTGCACTTCGGGCAGGCCATCGAGCGCCGAGGCCAGTCGCGCGGAGTCGAAGCGCGCGCCGGGATGCAGCGCGACCAGCGTCGACCAGCCGCCGCCGGCACGCTCGAACATCAGCGCCCCGACCAGCGCGTCCAGCGGAGTTCCCTGCAGGTCGGCGCGGCGGATCATCGGCTGCGTCCTGGCCGCCTGCACCTCGGCGATGAAAGGCTCCAGCCGCGCGGCCGGCAGCGGCAGGCCCTGCGTCGCGGCGGCCAGCCGGCTGCGCAGCGTCGCGGCGTCCGGCAGGCTCGCGATGCGTGCCGCCTGCGTCGCCTCGCTCGGCAGCACGCGGGTGACGGTCTCGAAGCCGGCCAGTTCGCCGCTGTCGACCAGCGCCTCGAGCCGCTGGCCGGCGGCCTCGGTGCTGCGCAGGGTGGCTTGCACATCGGCGCCGCGGATCACGATCAAGGTGCCGCCGTCGCTGGCGCCGATGTCTTCGCGCAGCTCGGCGTCGAGCGCCTGCATCGCCTTGGGCACCGGGCTCATGGCGCCGAGATCGGCGCGCCACAGGTAGCCGCCCTGCCACAGCACCAGCGCCAGCGCCGCCACGCCGAGGGCCGACAGCACCCAGCGCAGGCGTGGCAGCCCGCGCACCAGGAAGCCCGCCAGCAGCGCCATCTGGCGCCGCATGCCCATGCCGGTGGCGCCATCGGGCGCCAGCACCGGCAGCACATGGCGGGCGACCAGCGCCGCCGCGACCAGTCCCGCGATCGAGAACACGCCGAGCTGCGCGAGCCCCGGGAAACCCGAGAACACCAGGGCCGCGAAACCGCAGACCGAGGTCAGCAGGCCGAGGCGCACCGTCGGCCAATGGATGTCGCGCCAGCGCTGCCAGCCGGTGCCGGCCATGGCGGCGCCGCGGGCCTGGATCAGGTAGTAGATTGCGTAGTCGACGGTCTCGCCGATCAGCGTGCTGCCGAAGCCCATCGTGAGGCCGTGCACCTCACCGAAGACCAGGCTCACCGCCGCCGTGCCGCCGACCACGCCGGTGGCGACCGGCAGCAGCGCGATCACCAGCGCCCGCGGCGACGCGAAGGCCAGCAGCAGCAAGGCCCCCATGACGATGCCGCCCACCACCGCCAGGTGCACCGCCTCGGTCTTGATCTGATCGCGGCTCTGGACCGAGAACACCGGCGCGCCGGTCATCTGGAGCTTCGGGCCGGCTTGCGCCATGTCGCGCGTGGCGGCATCGAAGGCCTCTTGCACCGACGCGATCGCCCGCGCGATGGCATCGAGGTCGCTGCCCGCGGCATGGGTGGTGGCGAGGATCAGCGCCCGCGGCGCGCTGCGCGAGGCCCAGACGCCCTCCTCGCTGCGCGGCGAGCTCGCGGGAATCAGTCCTTCTGCGATGCGCTGGGTCTCACCGGTCGGGTCGCGCTCCAGCAGCGGCTTGAGCGCGTTGCCGGCCGGGGTGCCGAGCATCGACAGGCTGTCGACGATCGCGTCGCGCAGGCCGTCGGCGGTGAAACGCTCGGGCGTCGAGCCCGGCGACAGCAGGTAGCGGTGGTCGAAGACCCAGCTGCCGGTGTCCTTCCAGTCGCTGGCATCGCCGTTCTGCACCAGGTCGAAGAGCCGGCTCTGGCGCATCGCGCCGGCCACCGCGCGCGACACCGAAGCGCGCTGCGCCGCATCCTTGCCGCCCTCGATGCCGATGAAGATCGTGCGCGAAGCGATGCCGCTCTGCAGCTGCTCGATCAGCACCTGCTGGCGCGCGTCCGGGCTGGCCGGCAGGAAGGCCGACAGGTCGGCGCTGAAATGGGTGCGGGCGATCAGCAGGATGCCGGCGGCCAGCGCCAGCAACCAGAGGCCCAGGGTCAGCGCAACGCGGCGGCGACCGGGAGCGGCGGCAGCTCGCGTCACGGCGCGGAACGCGCGGGCGTCGCCGCGGACGCTGCGCCGGTGCCGCGTTCGGGCGTGATGGTCATGACCGAGCGGTCGCCGCCGATGAACTCCATGTCGATCCCGAGCACCTCGCCGCCGCGGCCGCTGAGGCGCATCGAGCGCACCTGCGCAGCCAGCCGCGGGTCGATGGGCTGGAGGTCCAGGCTCCAGCCGCCGGCGCTGCCCGACAGCGTGCTGCGGAAGTGGCGCTGCAGGCCCTGGGCATTGCCGCTCAGGGTGCCGCGCATGGCCTCGACCATGCCGAGCAGCTCGGGCATGCTGTCCAGGGCCAGCGTGCGGGTGCGGCCGCTGCGCGACAGGGTCAGCGTGTTGCCCTCGACGCTCATGGTCTCGGGCCGCGGCGACAGCGTGCGGCGCGTCAGGCGGTCGGGGGCGGTGAAGCTCAGCACGCCGCTGGCGTCCAGCGGCCCCTCGAGGCCGCGCACGAAACGCTGCTCGGTGAAGCGTGCCTCACCGCTCTTTTGCTGCGCCAGCAGGCCCATCAGTTCGGCCAGGTCGAAGGCCCAGGCGGAGGAGGTGGAAAACACGCCCATCACCAGGGCCGCCATCAGCGCCCTGCCCCAGCGTTCAATGCGGATCTTCGAGCCAGAAATCATGAAAGTTGAACCAGTTGTACGGGTAGGCGCGGCACAGCGCCTCGAGCCGCGCCACATAGGCTTCGAGCGCGGCACGGATGCGCCGTTCCCGCTCGACGGGGTCGCCGATGCGCTCGCTGAAATCGGCCAGCGGCTCGAACAGCACATCGTAGCGGTCGCCACCCACGTACAAACCCGCCATGAAGAAGACCTTCCGGCGCAGCAAGGCGGCCAGCCGGAACGGCCCGTCGTTGAAAAGCGCCGGCTGGCCGAGGAAGGGGACCTCGATGCTGCTGCCGCGCTGCTGGCCCGCTTCCTCGGGTCCGGCCAGCGTGCGGTCGGCCAGCAGCCCGGCCAGGCCGCCGCCGTCGAGCCAGTCGCGCAGCGCCAGCATCGAATGCGGCCGGCCCAGCGCGATGACGTGCGGCCGCAGTTCGGGCAGGCTGATCGCGTTGAGCACCGCGTTGATCTGCCGGGCGTTGTCCGGATACATGAGCATCGCGGGCCGCAGGTCGGCCGGCGCGGCGGCGCGATGCTTGCAGGCCCCCAGCGCCTCGAAGCTGCCCACATGCGCGCCGAGCATGAAGGCCCCGCGGCCGGCCTTCACCTCGACCTCGACCGGAATGTTGCCGTAGACGCGGATGTCGAACAGATCCATGCGTCCGCGCAGGAAGTACAGGCGGTCGAGCACGGTCGATGCGAAGGCGTGCAGCAGACGGTAGCCGTCGGCCCAGCCGGCATGGGGGCCGATGGCGCGAAACAGGTAGCGCTTGATGTGGCGCCGCTGGGTCGGCGAAAACAGCAGGAAATAGACCGAGATCGGATGCAGGATCAGTCGCGTCAGCGGCCGCCCGAACAGGATCGCGATGGCGCAGATGACGCGCAGCGCCAGCATGTTGCTGCGCTCGGGCGCGCGCGACCAGTCGGCCTGGCGCGGCTTCGAATCGCCCGGCTCGGGCGGCCGGGCGTCGCTCACCAGGCCCCCTCCGGAGCGGCCGAGCGCGGGCTCATGAGCCCGCGCCAGGCACCCAGCGTCCACTGACCGCCACCACGTCGCCGCAGCGGACCTCGAACTTCAGGCCGCGCGACGCACCGCTTTCGGGCAGCAGGTCGATGAGCAGGCTGCTGCCCGGACGCACCGGCGCCAGGAACTTGGCAGCGGTCAGGGTCGGCTGGTCGCCGATGCGCGCCGACAAGGCCGGCACGCCGCGCACCGCCTCCAGCACTTCGGACAGCAGCAGCGCGCCAGGCAGCAGCGGCTGGCCGGGGAAGTGGCCGGCAAAGGCCGGGTGGTCGATCGGCACTTCGCGCGTGACCTGCACCGGCGTGCCATCGGAGGCCAGTTGCGCCAGCGCGAACTCGCGCAGCGAGCGCGCCGTCAGCTTGCCGGTGCCCTCGCGCGGGAAGGCGCCGACATGGACCACGCGGCGCGGCACGAACACCGCCTCGACCCGCTCGCGCAGCGCCGCGATGATCGCGTGGGCATCGAGCGTGGGCGCGACCACGAAAGCCACCGGCCGCACCACGCCGTCTGCGACGTCGTCGGGCAGCCAGAAGGCGCCGTCCTCGACGCCCGGGATGCTGTTGAGGTGGTGATTGAGGTAGCCCAGCGAGCTGCGCCGCCCGGCCACGTGGATCAGGTCGTTGGCGCGCCCGAGCAGGCGGAAGCGGCGGTCGTCGACGAGTTCCAGGATGTCGGCCATCGGCGTCGGCTCCGGGATGAAATCGCCCGAGAAGACGAAGCGCTCGGCGCCGCCCGCGTCATGCTCGGCATGCACCCGGATCTCGCCGAAGGTCTCCCAGACCTCGCCCTGCGTCGGCCGGCGGGTGGCGACCTGGCCCGACTCGGTGCTGCCGTAGATCTCGATCAGCGCACCGCCCATGGCCTGCTCGGCCTGGGCCGCCAGCTGCGGCGACAGCGGCGCGGTGGCCGACAGGATCAGGTCCACGGGCGGCAGCGCGATGCCCGACAGCAGCAGCGTCTTCAGGTGGAAGGGCGTGGTCACGAGCGCCCGCGGCTGCGGCACCGAGGCCAGCGCCTGCGCCACGTCGGCCGGAAAGAAGGGCCGCCCGCTGTCGAAGGCCGCGCCGCCCAGCAGCGCCAGCAGCACCGAGGACTCGATCCCGTAGCTGTGCTGCACCGGCACGGTGGCGACCAGGGTCAGGCCGGCCAGCGTGGGACGGCCGAGCCAGGCGGCTAGCCGATCGACCGCGGCCCGGACGTCGCCGACCAGGGTGCCCCAGGTCTTGGCGTGCGGCTGCGGCGCCCCGGTGGAGCCCGAGGTCAGCAAACTCACCGCATGCATGCCGGCGGCGATGGACGGCAGCGGCGGCTCGGGCTCGCCGGCCAGCGGCGGACGCCTCTCGAACAGCACCTGCGGCAGGCCGGGCGTCTCTATCTGCGGATCGTCGATCACCGCGTAGGCCGGGTCGCCCGCCTCGTGCAGGCGCGCCAGCGTGTCTGCGCGTGCGTCGGGCGGCAGCAGGCTGGCTTCGCCCCGCACCAGTGCAGCCGCCAGCCCGACCGCGAAGGCGTAGCGGTCGCTGCACAGGTTGACGACCGGCCCGCCGGGGAGCAGTTCGGGGGCGAAGCGCGCCACGTCGGCGAGGAACTCGCGCGCGCTGACCGGGGTGCCGGCGCGCCATGCGAGAGGCTGGTCGAGATCGCGGTCCGCCAGCAGCGGCAGGAAGGTTTCAGGGCTCAAGGGGTTCGCCGAGTCAGTGCCGCGCGGTGTGATCCGCCGGCGCACCATAGAAGGCGCGCACCGCATCGATCAGGCGGGTGCGCTCGAATTCGGGATGCAGCCGGTAGCGCACCAGGTACTCGCCGACGAACAGGCCGGCCACCATGAGCGGGGTCAGCAGGTTCGCCAGCACGGACCAGGCGGCGAACGAGAAGCTGGCATAGACCGCGATCGACGCCACCACCATCGAGGCGAAGTAGAGCGTCCAGACCCAGGTGACCTGGGCGGTGTAGTGGCGCATCGCCGGCGACAGCGGGTGCACGCGCTGGGCGAACTGGCCGATCAGCGACAAGCGGTCACCGCGCAGCGTGCTGCCGAACCAGCCGCACAGCAAGGCGTTGATGCCGGCATGCTGCAGCACGTAGAGGCGGTTGGGGTCACCGGCCTCGCCGTGCAGCACCAGCGCGAACAGCGCCACGCCACCGACGCCGGCAAGCGCCAGCCCCCAGCTGCCGAAGCGGCTGCCCGCGAGACCGAGTGCGGTGAGCCACAGCGGCCCGAGCAGGACCACCACCGCCCAGGGCTCGGCCGCGTGAAACAGCATCATCCAGTGCGAGACGCAGGCATAGCCCACCCCCGCGAGCAGCAGGAGCGCCAGGCGCCAACGGGACATGGTTCAGGAAGTACCGCGGTGCGCAGCGACGTGCGCCGCCAGACTGCGCAGCGACGAGAAGATCTGCTGGTTGCGTTCGTCGTCGGAGCGCAGCTGGAAGCCGTACTTGCGCGACACTTCCAGCGCGACTTCGAGGATGTCGATCGAATCGAGCCCCAGGCCTTCGCCGTACAGCGGTGCCGTCGGCACGATGTCGGCCGGCGCGACTTCGAGGTTCAGCGACTCCACCAGCAGGACGGCCAGTTCATTCTCGAGGGGGGACTGTTCGGAGGCGTCGCCAGCGGCGGGAACGGGGGATTGGGCAGTCGATGACAAAGGAGAACTCCGGGTGCTTGTGTGAACTGTCGCAAAGGGGACGCGAAGAGATCCCCGGCAGGGCCGGAAGAAGCTTCGCATGGGGTCGCGATTATAGGAGGCCGGCTTCGCTAGACTGGGCACCTACGAACGACCGGAAAACCCCATGGCCGACCCTCTGCTCATCGCCCGCCACGCAAGCACCGACTGCAGCCTGCTCCCGGGTCTTGCCAACCGACACGGCCTGATCACCGGCGCCACCGGCACCGGGAAGACCGTCACGCTCCAGACCATCGCCGAAAAGCTCTCTTCGATCGGGGTGCCGGTGTTCATGGCCGACGTCAAGGGCGACCTCACCGGGGCCAGTCAGGCGGGCAGCATCGGCGCGAAGATGGCGGGCATCCTGAAGGAGCGCGGCCTCGACCTGCCGACGCCCCTGGCCTGCCCGGTCACGCTGTGGGACGTCTTCGGCGAACAGGGCCATCCGGTGCGGGCCACGGTGTCCGACATGGGGCCGCTGCTGCTGGGCCGGATGCTCAACCTGAACGAAACGCAGTCGGGCGTGCTGAACCTGGTGTTCAAGATCGCCGACGACAACGGCCTGCTGCTGCTCGACCTGAAAGACCTGCGGGCCATGCTGCAGCACGTCGGCGAGAACGCCAGCCAGTTCACGACCGAATACGGAAACATCAGCGCCGCCAGCGTTGGCGCTATCCAGCGCGGCCTGCTGGCGATCGAGACCCAGGGCGGCGACAAGTTCTTCGGCGAGCCGATGCTCAACATCGCCGATTTCATGCAGTCGGTGGACGGCAAGGGGGTGATCAACATCCTGGCGGCCGACAAGCTCATGAACTCGCCGCGCCTCTACGCCACCTTCCTGCTGTGGATGCTGTCGGAGCTGTTCGAGCAATTGCCCGAGATCGGTGATCCCGAGCAGCCCAAGCTGGTGTTCTTCTTCGACGAGGCCCACCTGCTGTTCAACGAGGCGCCCAAGGCGCTGGTCGAGCGCATCGAACTCGTGGTGCGGCTGGTGCGCTCCAAGGGCGTGGGCGTCTTCTTCGTCACGCAGAATCCGCTGGACATCCCGGATTCGGTGCTGGCCCAGCTCGGCAACCGCGTTCAGCATGCGCTGCGGGCCTTCACGCCGCGCGACCAGAAGGCGGTCAAGGCGACCGCCACCACGATGCGCCAGAAGCCCGGGCTCGACATCGAGGCGGCGATCACCGAACTCGCGGTCGGCGAAGCACTGGTGAGCTTCCTCGACGACAAGGGCCGTCCGAGCGTCACCGAGCGGGTGTTCGTGCTGCCGCCCGGCAGCCAGATCGGACCGATCACGCCGGCCCAGCGACAGGCGCTGATCGCCAACTCGCTGGTGGCCGGTGTCTACGAGAAGGCGGTCGACCGCGAGTCGGCCTACGAAAAGCTCAAGGGCCGCGCCGCGACCGCGCCCGACGCGCCGGCCACCGCGGGCAAGCCCGGCGCTGCCGCGCCCCAGGAATCCGGCGGCGTGATGGGCAGCCTCAACGAGATCCTGTTCGGCTCCACGGGCCCGCGCGGCGGCAAGCGCGACGGCCTCGCGCAGACCATGGCGAAGTCGGCCGTGCGGACCATGGGCACGACGGTCGGCCGCGAGATCCTGCGCGGCGTGCTCGGCGGCATCTTCGGCTCGAAGAAGCGCTGACCGGCGCGGCCTAGACCAGCTGCGCCAGTGCGTTCTCGAACGCGGTGCGGGCGATGCCGGTGCGCTGGCTCGAACGCGCATGGCAGCGCTCCAGCGCCGAAGCCACCGTCGCCGACACGTCGCCGAAGATCGCCGCATCGGACAGCTCCGAACCGTCCTGCATCAAAAAAGCGAACGCGCGGGCCATGCCGCAGTTGGCGATGAAGTCGGGGATCACCGCGACCTTCGAGTCGGCCTGCTCGTAGATCGGGCCGTAGAAGATCTCGCTGTCGGCAAAGGGCACGTTGGCGCCGCTGGACACCACCTCGAGCCCGCCCTTGACCAGCGCCTCGACCTGCGCGCGCGTCACCAGCCGCGAGCCCGCGCACGGCAGGAAGACCTCGGCGCCCGCGCTCCAGACCAGGCTGTTGATCTCGTCGAAGCGCAGCATGTACTTGGCCGAGAGCTGGTTGCCCTTCTTCTCGAGAAAGAGTTGGCGGACCTGCTCGAAGCTGAAGCCCTCCGGATTCAGCAGCCCGCCGTCGCGGTCGATGATCCCGACCACCTTCGCGCCCGCCTGGGCGAGGTAGTACGCGGCGGCGGAGCCGACGTTGCCCCAGCCCTGAACGATGACCCGCTTGCCGGCCACATCACCGCCGTACAAGCGGTAGTAGTGCAGCACCGACTCGGCCACTCCCCAGCCGGTGATGAGATCGGCCACGACGTACTTGCGAGACACGTCCGGCGAGTACTGGGGGCCTTCGACCACCTTGGCCACGCCCATGCGCAACTGGCCGACCTTCTGGATGCGCTCGCTGTCGCTCGGCGCGAAGTGGCCGTTGACCACGCCTTCCTGCGGATGCCAGAGGCCATAGCTCTCGGTGATCGGGATCACCTCGTGCACCTCGTCGACGTTGAGGTCGCCGCCGGTGCCGTAGTAGGTCTTGAGCAGCGGCGTCACGGCCTTGTACCAGCGCCGCAGCACCTCGTTCTTGCGCGGATCGGCCGGGTCGAAGTCGATGCCCGACTTGGCGCCGCCGATGGCCGGGCCCGACACGCTGAACTTGACCTCCATGGTCTTGGCCAGCGATTCGACCTCGCGCCGGTCGAGTCCCGCGCGCATGCGCGTTCCGCCGCCTGCGGCACCGCCGCGCAGCGAATTGATTACGACCCAGCCCTTGGCGGGCGTTTCGGCGTCGTGCCACTCGAAGACGATCTCGGGCGCCTTGTTCTCGAAGCGGGTCAGCAGTTCTTTCATTTCTGTCTTTCAGGAAGCAATTGAGGGAGTCGGGTGGGTCAGGCCAGCAGGAGCTTGTCGTCGTCCAGCTTTTCGCCGCGGGTCTTCTCGAACATGTGCAGCAGATCGGGCACGTCCATGCCGGTGCGTTCCTCGCCCTTGACGTCCAGGATCACGCGGCCCTCGTGCAGCATCACGGTGCGGCTGCCGTAGTCCAGCGCCTGCCGCATGCTGTGCGTGACCATCATGGCCGTGAGCTTGCCGGCCTCGACGATGCGCGCGGTGAGCTCCAGCACGAAGGCGGCGGTCTTGGGGTCGAGCGCTGCCGTGTGCTCGTCGAGCAGCAGGATGCGCGACGGCTGCAGCGAGGCCATCAGCAGGCTCACCGCCTGCCGTTGTCCGCCCGACAGCAGCCCCATGCGGTCGGCCAGCCGGTTCTCGAGGCCGAGCTCGAGGATGCTGAGCTTTTCGCGGAAGAACTCGCGCAGGCTGCGCGTGAGCGAGAAGCCGAAGCTGCGGCGCGCGCCGCGTTTCCAGGCCAGCGCCATGTTCTCCTCGATCGTCAGCGCCTCGCAGGTGCCGGCCATCGGGTCCTGGAACACGCGCGCCACCAGGTCCGAGCGCTGCCATGCGGCGCGGCGCGTCACGTCTTCGCCGTCGATGTGGATCGTGCCGTGATCAACCATCAGGTCGCCGCTGACCGCATTCAGGAAGGTCGACTTGCCCGCGCCGTTGGAGCCGATGACCGTGACGAACTGTCCGGTCGGGATCTTCAGGTCCAGCCCGCGCAGCACGCGGTTCTCGATGGGCGTGCCCGGGTTGAAGGTGATTTCAAGGCCTTTGGCGTGCAGCATTACCGTGCCTCCCTGGCAGCGATGGTCGAAGGAGAAGAAGAAGCCTGGCGCGCGGCCGGCCGCCGTGCCGGCAGCTTGCGCTTCCAGGCCGGGACGAGCAGCGCGAAGGCGACGAGCATGGCGGTCACCAGGTTCAGGTCCTGGGCCTTCAGGCCGATGAAGTCGCTGTTGAGCGCCAGCGCGATGAAGAAGCGGTAGAGCACCGCGCCGAGCACGCAGGCCAGCGTGGTCACGACCAGGCTGCGCGCCGGCAGGATGGTCTCGCCGATGATCACGGCTGCGAGCCCGACCACGATGGTTCCGATGCCCATCGAGATGTCGGCCCCGCCCTGGCTCTGGACGAACAGCGCTCCGGCCAGCGCGACCAGCGCGTTCGACAGCGCCAGGCCACAGAGGGTCTGGCGATCGGTCGAGATGCCCTGCGCACGCGCCATGCGCGGATTGCCGCCGGTGGCGCGCATGGCCAGACCGGCTTCGGAGGCGAAGAACAGGTCCAGCAGCAGCTTGACCGCGGCCACGATGGCCAGCAGCACCAGCGGCTTGAGCAGGTAGTCGGGCAGGCCGCCGAAGCTGAGCATGCTGAACACCGTGGGCTCGTCGATCAGCGCGATGTTGGGCTTGCCCATGACGCGAAGGTTGATCGAGTAGAGCGCGATCATCACCAGGATGCTGGCGAGCAGCTGCATGATGCGCAGCCGCACGTTGAGCCATGCGGTGAGCCAGCCCGACAGCGCGCCGGCGGCGATCGCCGCGCCGGTCGCGGCGAACGGATTCCAGCCCGCCACGATCAGCGCCGCCGCCACGGCGCCGCCGAGCGGAAAGCTGCCGTCGACCGTCAGGTCCGGAAAGTTGATGATGCGAAACGACAGGTAGACGCCAAGCGCGACCAATCCGAAGATCAGGCCGATCTCGATCGCACCCAGTGAAGCGATGAGGGACATTTCAGTTCTTTTCCAAACAGGGGAAGCGGCCGCGGCCCGGCCTTACTTGACCACCACCTGGGCCGACTTGAGCAGCTCGTCCGGGAGCGTCACGCCCTGCTTGTGCGCCGCGGCCGGATTGACGTGCAGCTCGAAATTGCTGCTGGTCTGCGAGGCGATCGTGCCCGGCGCCTGGCCTTGCAGGATGCGCACCACGATCTTGCCGGTCTGCTGGCCGATGTCGTAGTAGTTGAGGCCCAGTGCCGCGACCGCGCCGCGCTTGACCGCATCGGTGTCGGCGGCCACCACGGGGATCTTGGCCTGCTGGGCCACCTTCACGATGCCCTCGAAGGCCGACATCACGTTGTTGTCGGTCGGCGCGTAGATCACGTCGACCTTGCCGACCAGGCTCTGCGCGGCGCTCGCCACGTCGACGGTGCGCGCGGCCGCGCCTTCCACCAGCGTGAGGCCGGCGGCGGGCATCGCCTTCTTCAGGGCCTCGATGATCGCGACCGAGTTGGCCTCGCCCGGGCTGTAGATCACGCCCACCCGCTTCGCGCCGGGCACGACGCGCTTGATCAGCGCCAGGTGCTTGTCCAGCGGCGAAAGGTCGGACACGCCGGTCACGTTGGTGCCCGAGGCCTCCCAGCTCTTCACCAGCTTGGCCGCGACCGGATCGGTCACGGCGCTGTAGACCACGGGAATGTCCTTGCTCGCTGCCACCACGGCCTGCGCCGACGGCGTGGCGATGGCGACGATCACGTCCGGGCGCTCGCCGACGTACTTGCGGGCGATCTGCGCGGCGGTGCCGTTGTTGCCCTGGGCGCTCTGGTACTCGTACTTCAGGTTCTTGCCGGCTTCGAAGCCGGCGGACTTCAACTCGTCCTTGACGCCGTCGCGCACCGCGTCGAGGGCCTTGTGTTCGACGATCGAGGTCACGGCCACCGAGACCGTCTTGTCGGCGGCGTGGCTGGAAGCGGCTGCGCCAGCGAGCGCGAAAGCGAGAAGGCCGAGGGCGGAGCGCACGAAAGAATGTTTCACGTTGAAGTCCTGATGAGAAATAGTCGATTGGGTTTCAATTGAGGGAAGCACTCCGGCGCAAGAGCCTTGTGAGCCCCGTCGAATCACTGCTTTCCAGGCCGAGAAGTTTGAACTTCCGCACGGAAAATCTGCTTTCATCCAAGACCCGGGCGAACCCTCAGGCGAGAAATAGAATTTCTTCATCGAGACACATGAGGAGAAAATCTTGTACGAATCCGATTTGGACCGTATCGACCGCAGGATCCTGGGTTTCCTGCAGGAGCACGGAAGGGCCTCCAACCTCGAGCTGGCCGAGGCCGCAGGCCTGTCGCCCGCGCAATGCCACCGCCGCCACCGGCGGCTCGAGGAAGCCGGCTACATCGCCCGCTACGAGACCCGGCTGGCCCCTGCCCGGCTCGACCTGCACGTGGTCGCCTTCATCCTCGTGGCGATGGAAAAGGGCCATATCCGCGACCTGTCGAAGTTCACCGACGTGGTGACCGACATGCCGGAAGTGCTGGAGTGCTATTCGATCACCGGCGACTTCGATTTCGTGATGAAGGTCATCGCGCGCGACCTGAAAGGCCTGTCGCAGTTCCTGATCGAGAAGCTGATGCGGCTGCCGGGCGTGGACGGCGTGCGGTCCAGCGTCTGCCTGGACGAATTCAAATGCACCAGCGCGCTGCCGCTGCCGGAGTGAGGCAGCCCTTCGGCAAGCGCCGCCTCACCACCGCAGCCAGCGCGCCCCGATCAGCGCGCCGGCCACCACCGGTAACGCGATGCCGGCCAGGTACCAGACCGCGATGTACGGCGCCGCCAGCTCCGGGCAATGGAAGGCATAGACCCAGGCCGCCGCGCCGCCGGCCAGCGCGCCGGCCGCCGCCCCCGCCAGGGCCGGCCGGGTCGGTGCCAGGCCTTTGAGGGCCCACAGCAAGGCCGCGAAGGTCGGCAGCGAGACCACGGCGATGTCGATCGCGCAGCTGCGCCAGGTCTGGCCCCAGACCAGGGCCGCGCGCTCCTCGGCCGGCGCCGCCAGCAGCGCCAGCAGGGCCAGCACCCAGATCACCACGACCGGCGCGGCCAGCCCCAGCCAGGCGCCCCGCACCCGAACGCCCGGACGCGCCAGCCGCTGCACGACCACGAAACCGGCCAGCGCGATGGCAGCGCCGAACAGCAGCCGAACCCAGAACATCGGCCAGAACATGGCCTGGATCAGGTCCCGCCGCACACCGTACTCCAGCAGCATCCAGGCGAAGGACAGCGGCAGCCCGATCGCCACCGCCAGCAGCAGCCGGCGCGAGACCGCGCGCCGGCGCACCGGCGCCGCATCCGCGGCCAGCAGGTCCACCCATTGGTCGGTGTTCATCGCGTCTCCCTGATCTTCTGCGCCAGCGCCTTCAGGCCGCGGTGGACGCCGACCTTCACGGCCGATTCCGACATGCCGGTCAGGCGCGCGGTCTCGGCCACCGACAGGCCTTCGAGCTTGGTGTGGACGATCGGCAGGCGATGGCGGTCCGGCAGTGTCGCCAGCAAGCCGGCCAGGTCGCGCCGGGCGTCGCTGGCCTCGTTGTCCGACTCGGCGAACACCGCCAGCTCGTCGTCCAGCGGGTCGTGCAATGCCTCGCGCCCGGCCCGGGCCCGCAGCAGGTCGATCATCTTGTAGCGCGCGATCGCATGCACCCAGGCGGTCAAGGGCTGGTCGGGCTGGTAGGTATGGCGCTGGTTGTGCATGGCGA
Source organism: Variovorax saccharolyticus (assembly GCF_030316765.1). GTDB lineage: Bacteria > Pseudomonadota > Gammaproteobacteria > Burkholderiales > Burkholderiaceae_C > Variovorax > Variovorax saccharolyticus. The sequence goes on along the minus strand of NZ_JASZYT010000001.1, from coordinate 1,037,811 downwards.
GAAGGCATTCCTGGACCAGGTCCTCGACATCGTCCGGCCAGCCGAACAGGCGCCGGGCCAGGAACGCGCGAAGGTGCGAGGCGAGCTGCTGCAGGAACATCCGATAGGCGACCGCGTCGCCCGCGAGCCCGCGCACGAACAGCGCGTGCAGCCGGAGCTCCGCTTCGCTCTTCACCGTCGGGCTTGCCTTGGTCATTCGCGCGCCGGCGGCGACCGGTTACAGCCGCCGCCAAAAAAACAAATCCGCCGGATTGTGCCGTGCCGGCGCAGGCCTGCTCCGCCGGCGCGGGCGTTTACGGCAAATGGCGTATGCGCCGGCTTGCCAGTTCAGGAAGCCATCGGTACATTGTGTTTTTTGAGGGCCCGCAATGTCCGTAGACACCGTTCCGACACCTTCTTCCTCGTCCGTTCCAGCCGCCTCCCAGCCCTCCCCCGACGCCGCGCCGCTCGAGCCGGCGTCGCTCTCCCCGATCCTTCCCGCGACCCCTCCCCAGCGCAGCCACATCCGCCTGACCTCGCATGCCGGCGGCTTCGGCGCCCTGCCCATCCAGTGGGGCGCGGCGACCGCCGCCGAGCGCGGCCCGGTGGTCGGCACCACGACCAAGCGCGCGCATCGCAACGTCATCGGCACCCACAGCGGCTCCTACAGCGTGTACCGCGCCCTGGCGGTGGCCGCCGGTGCGCTCTCGCCGCACCACAAGGCCGACCTCACCAATACCTCGCCGACCGACGTCATCGGCCCCTACCCGCAGTGGAGCGAACCCGGCAAGATCGTCTCGCTCGACCCCTGGGGCGCGGTGGTGGCCGATGCCTTCGCGGCCGAGCTGGCCGCCGGCTACGACATCCGCCCGACCATCGCGATCACCAAGGCCCACGTGATCCTGCCCGAGGTGATCGAGGCGCTGCAGAGCGGCCGGCTCAAGGCCGACGGCAAGTTCCTCACCGCGGGCGGCGCGGCGATGGTCACCAAGGCGGCGATCGAGCCGGTCTGGTACCTGCCCGCCGTGGCCCAGCGCTTCGGCTGCTCCGAGACCGAGCTGCGCCGGGTGCTGTTCGAGGAAACCGGCGGCATGTATCCCGAGCTCGTCACGCGCTCCGACCTCGAGGTCTTCCTGCCGCCGATCGGCGGCCAGACCCTCTACATCTTCGGCAACGCCCGCGATCTCGCGAACCCGGAGGTCGAACTCACGGCACGCATCCACGACGAATGCAATGGCTCGGACGTCTTCGGCTCCGACATCTGCACCTGCCGGCCCTACCTCACGCATGCCATCGAGGAATGCATCCAGGGCGCGCAGCGCGGCGGCGTCGGCCTGATCGCCTACTCGCGCAAGGAAGGCCGGGCCCTGGGCGAAGTCACCAAGTTCCTGGTCTACAACGCCCGCAAGCGCCAGGTCGGGGGCGACACGGCCGACCAGTACTTCGCCCGCACCGAGTGCGTCGCCGGCGTGCAGGACATGCGCTTCCAGGAGCTGATGCCCGACGTCTTCCACTGGCTCGGCATCCGCAAGATCCATCGGCTGGTGTCGATGAGCAACATGAAGTTCGATGCCATCACCGGATCGGGCATCGAGATCGGCACCCGGGTCAACATCCCCGACGAACTGATCCCGGCCGACGCCCGGGTCGAGATGGACGCCAAGATGGCAGCCGGCTATTTCACCCCCGGCACGGTGCCGGACGCGGAAGAACTCAAGAAGGCCAAGGGCCGGGGGCTGGATCAATGAGCGGCAACAACTACGGGCTGGACCCGGACCACCCGACCGCCAACCCCGCGGTGCGCAGCGCGGATGCCGAGGGCCATGTCGACCCGGCGCTCGAATTCGTCGGCGACACGGCGCACCCGGCCGGCGCCGCCGCCTTCCTGCGCACCACCCAGGCCGTGCGCAGCCGCGCCGCGGCACTGTTGGCGCGGGCCCGCGCCGGCGAATCCGAATGGTTCACCATCGGCGATGACGAAGCCCTCGAAGACACCGCGAGAACCGTGGCCGAAGTCACGCGCGACCGCTATGCCTGGGGCCCGATCCCCTATCACAGCCGCTGGCGGCATTTCGAGGCCGGCGGCGTCAACCGGGTGGCCGCGCTCGACCAGCTGCTCGGCGATGTCAACGCCCGCCAGCGCGCCCGCGCCCACCTCGACCTGGTGCTGGTCAGCGTGCTGCTCGACGCCGGCGCCGGCCCCGACTGGCACTACTTCGAGGCCACCAGCGGCCAGCGCTTCACGCGCTCCGAAGGACTGGGCGTGGCCAGCTTCCACGCCTTCACCAGCGGGCTGTTCTCGTCCGATCCCGCGCATCCGCTGCAGGCCGATGCGGCGGGCCTGCGCGCGCTGGTGACCGACCGGCTCGGCGACGCCTTCCAGGTCAGCACGGTCAACCCGCTGGTCGGGCTGGCCGGCCGCGCCACGCTGCTGCGCCGGCTCGGCGAGGCCATGAACGAACGGCCCGAGGTCTTCGGCGACGAGGGCCGGCCCGGCGGGCTGTTCGATGCGCTCATCGGGCCCTACGGCCCGGCTGCGCCGCCGACGGCGGAAACCACGGCGCACGAGATCCTGTCGCTGCTGCTCGAATCGCTGTCGGGCATCTGGCCGGCCGCGAACGCCATCGACAGCATCGCCGCCGACGGCAGCGATGCGCCCGGCGCCTTCGGCTCCGGCGACCCGGCGTTCGCGCTCGGCGACTGCTGGCGCCACAGCGCGGTGCGCGGGCCCGGGCTCACCAACGGCTGGATGCCCTTCCACAAGCTGTCGCAATGGTTGACCTACTCGATGCTCGAACCCTTCGAATGGGCCGGCGTGAAGGTGCGCCACGTCGAGGCCCTCACCGCCCTGCCCGAGTACCGCAATGGCGGACTGCTGATCGACAGCGGACTGATCGTGCCGCGCAGCCCGGCGCTGCTCGAGCGCTCCTGGAAGGTCGGCGACGAGTTCATCGTCGAGTGGCGGGCCCTGACCGTCGCGCTGCTCGACGAGGTCGCGGTGCGGGTGCGCAGGGTGATGGAGCGCAGCGAGCAGGAACTGCCCCTGGCCCGCGTGCTCGAGGGCGGCACCTGGGCCGCCGGCCGCGTCATGGCACAGCGCTTGCGTGACGGTGCGCCACCCCTGCGCATCGAGAGCGACGGCACCGTCTTCTAGACTTCCACCTTTCTTCACAACGACAAGAACGCACTCGCGCTTCGCCAATTCCATGAGCAACGTCCACCTCGTCGACCACCCCCTCGTCCAGCACAAGCTCACGCTGATGCGCCGCAAGGAGGCCAGCACCAACAGCTTCCGGCGCCTTCTCAACGAGATCAGCATGCTCATGGCCTACGAGGTCACGCGCGACATGGCGATGCAGGACATCGAGATCGAGACCCCGCTGGAGACCATGCACGCCAAGGTCATCGACGGCAAGAAAGTGGTGCTGGTGTCGATCCTGCGCGCCGGCACCGGCATCCTCGACGGCATGCTCAGCGTGATTCCCGGCGCCCGCGTGGGCCACATCGGCCTGTACCGCGACCCCAAGACGCTGACCGCGGTCGAGTACTACTTCAAGATGCCCGGCGGCATGGAGGAACGCGACGCGATCGTGGTCGACCCGATGCTGGCGACCGGCAACTCGGCCGTGGCGGCGGTCGAGCGACTCAAGGAGCTGAACCCGAAATCGATCAAGTTCGTCTGCCTGCTGACCTGCCCCGAGGGCGTCAAGACGATGCAGGACGCGCACCCGGACGTGCCGATCTACACCGCCGCCATCGACCGCGAACTCAACAGCCACGGCTACATCCTGCCGGGCCTGGGCGACGCAGGCGACCGCATCTTCGGCACCAAATAATTTCCAACTCAACGAGGAGAAGCCTGTGCGCCACCGCCGTCAAATGATCATCCGTTCGGTCGCCATCGCCGCCGCACTCGCCGCGGGCGCGCCGGGGCTGGCGCTCGCGCAGGCCAAGCTCAAGGTGGCGGCGGTCTACACCGTGCCCTTCGAGCAGCAATGGGTCGGGCGCATCCACAAGGCGCTCAAGGCGGCCGAGGCGCGCGGCGAGATCGAGTACACGGCCACCGAGAACGTCGCCAACGCCGACTACGAGCGCGTGATGCGCGAGTACGCGCAAAAGGGCAACCAGCTGATCTTCGGCGAGGTGTTCGGCGTCGAGGCGGCGGCACGCAAGGTCGCCAAGGACTTCCCGAAGACCGCCTTCGTGATGGGCTCCTCGCTCAAGCCCCAGGCGCCGAACTTCGCGGTCTTCGACAACTACATCCAGGAGCCGGCCTACCTGTCGGGCATGGTGGCCGGCGGCATGACCAAGACCAACAAGATCGGCATGGTCGGCGGCTTCCCGATCCCCGAGGTGAACCGCCTCATGAACGCCTTCATGGCCGGCGCCAAGGAGACCAATCCCAAGGTCGAGTTCAGCGTCAGCTTCATCAACAGCTGGTTCGACCCGCCCAAGGCCAAGGAGGCGGCCTTCGCGATGATCGACAAGGGCGCCGACGTGATGTATGCCGAGCGCTTCGGCGTCAGCGACGCGGCCAAGGAAAAGGGCAAGCTCGCGATCGGCAACGTGATCAACACGCAGGACAAGTACCCCGACACCGTGGTCGCCTCCGCGCTCTGGAATTTCGAGCCTTCGGCCGATCGCGCGATCAAGCTCGTGAAGGAAGGCAAGTTCACGGCCGAGGACTACGGCCCCTACTCGATGATGAAGCACAAGGGCTCCGAGCTCGCCCCGCTCGGCACCTTCGAGGCCAAGGTGCCGGCCGACATCGTCGCCAAGGTGAAGGCCAAGCAGGCCGACATCCTGGCCGGCAAGACCACCATCAAGGTGGACGACAGCCAGCCCAAATCGACCGCCAAGTGAGGGCCAAGGGAAGCCGCCGGTGACGGTCCTGTCCCTGCGCGGCATCACCAAGCGCTTCGGCGCGCTGCTGGCCAACGACGCCATCTCGCTTGACCTCCAGGCCGGCGAGGTGCTGGCGCTGCTGGGCGAGAACGGCGCCGGCAAGTCGACGCTGATGTCGATCCTGTTCGGCCACTACGTGGCCGACGAAGGCAGCATCGAGGTGTTCGGCCGGCCGCTGGCGCCGGGCAATCCCAAAGCCTCCCTGGCCGCCGGCATCGGCATGGTGCACCAGCACTTCACCCTGGCCGACAACCTCAGCGTGCTCGACAACGTGATGATGGGCACCGAACCGCTCTGGCAGCCCTTCTCGCGGCGCGGCGCGGCGCGCGCCAGACTGCTGGCGGTGGCGCAGCGCTTCGGGCTTGCGGTACAGCCGGACGCAAAGGTCGGCAGCCTGTCGGTCGGCGAACGCCAGCGGGTCGAGATCCTCAAGGCGCTGGTTCGCGATGCGCGCATCCTGATCCTCGACGAGCCGACCGCGGTGCTGACGCCGCAGGAAAGCGAGGCACTGTTCGACACGCTGGCCCAGATGGTGGCCGAGGGGCTTTCGATCATCTTCATCAGCCACAAGCTGCCCGAAGTGCTGCGCGTGTCGCATCGCATCGCCGTGCTGCGCGGCGGCAAGCTGGTGGCCGAGGCCCGCGCGGGCGACACCACGCAGGCGCAGCTGGCGCTGTGGATGGTCGGGCATGCGATCGAAGGCACCGGGCGGCGCCCGGCCCGGCAGGTCGGCGATGCGGTCTGCGTGCTCGACCATGTGCGCACCACGGGCAGCGGGCACGATCGGCTGCAGGACGTGAGTCTCACGCTCAAGGCCGGTGAGATCGTCGCCGTCGCGGGCGTCTCGGGCAACGGCCAGGTGGCGCTGGCCGAACTGCTGAGCGGGACGCGGCGGGCCATCGCGGGCAGCGTCAGCCTGATGGGCCGCGAGCTGCCGCCCTCGCCGGCCCGGCTGGTGCAGCGCGGCGTGGCGCGCATTCCGGAAGACCGGCACGCGGTCGGCGTGATCGGCGACCTGCCGGTGTGGGAGAACGCGGTGTCCGAACGCCTGCGCAGCCGCGCCTTCTCGCGCTGGCTCTGGGTCCGCCGCGGCGCGGCAAAGGCCCATGCCCGCGGCGTCGAGAAGGCCTACGACGTTCGCGGCGCCGGACTCGAATCGCCGGCGCGCGCCCTCTCGGGCGGCAACATGCAGAAGCTGATCCTCGGCCGCGCGCTGATGGCGCCGGCATCGGCAGCCGCGAAGCAGCGCAACCCGCGGCTGATCGTCGCGCACCAGCCGACCTGGGGGCTGGACATCGGGGCGGTGGCCTACGTGCAGCAGCAGCTGATCGCGGCGCGCGATGCGGGCGCCGCGGTGCTGCTGATCTCCGACGATCTCGACGAGGTGCTGACGCTGGGCGACCGGGTTGCCGTGATGCATGGCGGCCAGCTCGGCGAACCACGGCCGGCCGCCGCCTGGACGCGCGAGGCGATCGGGCTGGCGATGGCCGGCTCATGAACACGCCGCCGGCATGAGACTCGAACGCCGTCATCGAAGCTCGCGCGCCGCACTGGTGCTGGCGCCCTTCGGCGCCATCGCGTTCACCCTGCTGGTGAGCGCCCTGCTCGTCCTCTGGGCCGGCGCGCCGGTCGGCCGCACCTACGCCCTGCTGCTGCAAGGCGGCTTCGGCTCGGTCTTCGCCTGGAGCGAAACACTGACCCGCGCCGTGCCGCTGATCCTCACGGGCCTGGCCGCGACGGTCGCCTTCAAGGCACGGCTCTTCAACATCGGGGCCGAGGGTCAGCTCTATGCCGGCGCACTCGCCGCGGTGGCGGTCGGCGGCCTGCACGGCGGCACCGGCTTCGAGCTGCCGACCTGGCTGCTGTTCCCGCTCATGATGATCGCCGCCGCCGCCGCCGGTGCTCTGCTGCTGCTCGGCCCGGCGCTGATGAAGAGCAGGCTCGGCGTCGACGAGGTCGTGACCACGCTGCTGATCAACTTCATCGTGCTGCTCGGCGTCTCGGCGATGCTCGACGGCCCGATGAAGGACCCGACCGCGATGGGCTGGCCGCAGAGCGTCTCGCTGCAATCCGAACTCGAGCTCGCCAAGCTGGTCGTCCAGACCCGCATCCATACCGGCCTGCTGTGGGCCGCCGGGCTGGCCGTGCTGGTCTGGCTCCTGTTCAAGTACACGGTGATCGGCTTCGACATCCGTGCGGTGGGCGCGAACGCGCGCGCAGCCGCCTTCGCGGGCGTGCCGGTCACGCGCACCGTGGTCCTGGTCGCGCTGCTGTCGGGCGCGCTGGCCGGCCTCGCCGGCGCGATCGAGGTGGCCGGGCGCACCAGCTACGTCACGCTGGACATGTCGCCGGGCTACGGCTACAGCGGCATCGTGATCGCGATGCTGGCCGGGCTGCATCCGCTCGGCGTGCTGGCGGCCGCCGTGTTCGTGGCCGGCGTGCTGGTCGGCGCCGACACCATGAGCCGGGCGATCGGCGTGCCGACCTACATCGCCGACGTGATCGTCGCCGCCTCGCTGATCGCGGTGCTGGTCGCCACCTTGCTGACGCAGTACCGGGTGCGTCTGAAGTGACCGACATCGCCGACATCCTCTCGAACGCGTCGTTCTGGGTCGCGGTGCTGCGCATCGCCACGCCGCTGATCTTCGGCACCCTCGGCGTGCTGCTGTGCGAGCGAGCCGGCGTGCTGAACCTCGGCATCGAGGGCATCATGGTCGCCGGCGCCTTCGCCGGCTGGATCGCGGTCTATGCCGGGGCACCGCTGTGGCTCGGGGTCGGGGTCGCGGCGCTGACGGGCGCCGTGTTCGGGCTGCTGCATGCCTTCCTGACGGTCGGGCTGGCGCTCTCGCAGCATGTGTCGGGACTCGGCATCACGCTGCTGGCGACCGCGCTGAGCTACTACGGCTACCGCGTGAGCTTCCCGAAGGTCAGCACGCCGCCCACCGTGACACCCTTCGCGCCGATGGACTGGCTGCCGATCCCGGTGCTCGGTTCGCAGACGCCGCTCACGCTGCTGGCGCTGCTGCTGGTGCCCCTGCTCGCCTGGGTGCTGTACCGCACGCCGGCCGGCCTCGCGGTGCGGATGGTCGGCGAGAACCCGCAGGCGGCCGAGGGACAGGGCGTATCGGTCGCGGCCACGCGCACGGGCGCGATCGTCGCCGGCTCGGCGCTGATGGGCGTCGCCGGCTCGTTTCTCACGCTGTCGGCCTTCAACGCCTTCTTCTTCAACATGATCAACGGACGCGGCTGGATCTGCGTGGCGCTGGTCGTCTTCGCATCGTGGCGGCCCGGCAAGGCGCTGCTCGGCGCCCTGCTGTTCGCGTTCTTCGATGCGCTGCAACTGCGGCTGCAGCAATCGGGCGATGCCATCCTGCCTTACCAGATCTACCTGATGCTGCCCTACCTGCTGTCGATCCTGGCGCTGGTGCTGGTGGCGCGCAAGGCCAGCTATCCGCAGGCGCTGATGAAACCCTATCGAAAAGGAGAGCGCTGATGCTCGACCTGCTGATCCACGACGCCACCCTCCCCGACGGCCGCACCGGCATGTCGATCGCGGTCCAGGATGGCCGCATCGCCGAAGTCACGGCGGGCCTGGATGCACCGGCCGCGCAGAAGCTCGACGCCTGCGGCCTGCTGCTCGCCCCGCCCTTCGTCGACCCGCATTTCCACATGGACGCCACGCTCAGCTACGGCCTGCCGCGCGTCAACCAGAGCGGGACCCTGCTCGAGGGCATCGCGCTGTGGGGCGAACTCAAGCCGCTGCTCAAGGCCGAGGCCCTGATCGAACGCGCCCTGGCCTACTGCGACTGGGCCGTCGCCAAGGGCCTGCTGGCGATCCGCAGCCACGTCGACACCAGCGACGCGAGCCTGCTCGCGGTCGACGCGCTGCTCGAGGTCAAGCGCCTGGTCGCCCCCTACCTCGACCTGCAGCTGGTCGCCTTCCCCCAGGACGGCGTGCTGCGCTCGCCCGGCGGCGTCGACAACCTCCGGCGCGCGCTGGACAAGGGCGTCGATGTGGTCGGTGGCATTCCGCATTTCGAGCGCACGATGGCCGACGGCGCCGCCAGCGTGAAGCTGCTGTGCGAGATCGCGGCCGAGCGCGGCAAGCTGGTCGACATGCACTGCGACGAATCCGACGACCCGCTCTCGCGCCACATCGAGACCCTGGCCTTCGAGAGCCAGCGCCTCGGGCTGCAGGGCCGGGTCACGGGCTCGCACTGCACCTCGATGCATTCGATGGACAACTACTACGTCAGCAAGCTGCTGCCGCTGATCGCCGAGAGCGGCGTCGCCGTGATCTCGAACCCGCTGATCAACATCACGCTGCAGGGCCGCCACGACAGCTACCCCAAGCGCCGCGGAATGACCCGCGTGCCAGAACTGATGGCCGCCGGCGTCAATGTCGCCTTCGGCCACGACTGCGTGATGGACCCCTGGTACGGCATGGGTTCGGGCGACATGCTGGAAGTCGCGCACATGGGCCTGCACGTGGCCCAGATGACCAGCCAGGCCGGCATCCGGGACTGCTTCGATGCCGTCACGGTCAACGCCGCCAAGGTGATGCACCTCGAAGGCCACGGGATCGCTGCCGGCTGCGATGCGAGCTTCGTCCTGCTGCAGGCGCGCGACCCGGTGGAGGCGATCCGCCTGCGGGCGACGCGGCTCAAGGTCTATCGCAAGGGCCGCCTGCTGGCCGAGACGCCGGCCGCGACCGCAGCGCTGCATCTGCCCGGCCGCAGCACGCAGACCCACTGGATGCAGCCCTAGGGTGAACAGGCCCTAGCCCGGCAAGTCGATGGCGCGCCACATGTGGACCTTCGAAACGAAGGTGCTGCCCAGCGAAACCGCGAAGGGCTCGACGCCGAAGACCGCGAAGCCGCAGCGCTCGTAGAGTGACTGCGCCGCCCGATTGCCCTCGGTCACGGTCAGCTGGACCAGCCTGACGCCCGGACGGGCTGCAGCCTGTTCGAGCGCAGCGTCGACCAGTTGCCGCCCGAAGCCGCCCTGACGCGCTTCGGCCGCGACATACATCCCGAACAAGTGGGCCTTGTGCCGTGCCTTCTCGCGCGGCTCGAACTCGAGCCCTGCGGCACCGACCAGGCGTTCGCCATCGAAGGCGCCGAGCACGAGCTGCCCGGCCGCGGGGGAAGGATCGAGGCGGGCGACCCACCACGACAGCGGCAGCGCCGCGCGTTCGGCGGCGCTCGAGGTGAAGGCATCGGGATGCAGCGCGTAGGCGTCCAGCATGAGCGCCCTATACGGCACGGCATCGGCGGGGAGCAGTCGGCGCACGGTCATCGCAGCGGCCTCAGACGGACGGGGCGATCGCCTCGGCGTACTCGTACAGTGCGCCGAGAATTTCCTCCGCCCGCTCGTCCGCGGTCTCGGCCAGCGTGTCGATCTCGGCGAACAGCTGGTCGACATTGCGAACGCCGCCCTCGCCCTCCAGCAGCCGCGCCACGCGGTGCGCCTCCCAGCGCTCGGCCTCTTCCTGGTTCAGGCTGTCGGCGAAGTTGCGGGCACGGTAGCGAAACAGCAGTTCCTCGAGCCGGGGGTCGTCGAAGCCGGTGCGCGAGCGCGCCAGCTCGGCCGGCGACAGCGCACGCAGCTCGTTGAGCCGGCGCCGGTCGCCGTTGCCGACGAAACCGCCGTAGAGATCCTCGTCCACATCGGGCGTGCCATCGCGGGGCCGCTCGTAGACCCGCGGCCAGATCGCGCTCATGTCGGGCAGGGCCGCGGCGATCGCGGCATGGCGCAGCGCCGCTTCGACGTCGATGCCCCAGCGCGCCGCCATCGCCGGCGCCAGCGTCTTCAGATTGCCCACCACCATCGGCGACTTGTTCAGGTGGATGCCCTTGAGCGGCAGCCGCTGCACGCCCTCGGGCAGCTCGGCGCTGCGCGTGAACAGCCGCAGCCGCAGGGTGTCGACATCGAGGTCGCGCAGTTCGCTTGGGTCGTGAGCCAGGTCCCAGGCCAGCAGCTCGTTCTTGTTGGTCGGGTGGCTGGCCAGCGGCCACATGACGGCCAGGCATCCGCGCTCGGCCGGGAACATGCCCGAGACGTGAAGGAAGGGCCGCGCCGACTCGCGCGTGGCCGGGAGGCCCAGTTCGGCCGCGACGCGGTCCTTGCGATGCAGGCCGAACGCGAAATCGAAGAGCTTGGGCTGCTTGTCGCGGATCAGCCGCGCCAGCGCGATCGTCGCCCGCACGTCCGACAGCGCGTCGTGCGCCGCCTCGTGCAGCAGGCCGTTGGCGCGCGCCAGGTCCTCGAGCCTGAAGCTCTGGCTGCCGTCGGCCTTCTTCGGCCATTCGATGCCGTCGGGACGCAGTGCGTAGGTCAGCCGCACGACGTCCAGCAGATCCCAGCGGCCGCAGTCGTTCTGCCATTCGCGCGCATAGGGATCGATCAGGTTGCGCCAGAACATGAAGCGCGTCACCTCGTCGTCGAAGCGGATCGTGTTGTAGCCGACGCCGATGGTGCCCGGCTGCGAGAAGGCCTGCTCGATCGCGGCCGCGAACCGGTGCTCGGGGATGCCGCGCTCCAGGCACTGCTGCGGCGTGATGCCGGTGATCAGGCAGGCCTCGGGGCTCGGCAGGTAGTCGGGCGCAGGCTGGCAATAGATCATCAGCGGCTCACCGACCTCGTTGAGCTCGGCATCGGTGCGGATCGCAGCGAACTGCGAGGGCCGGTCGCGGCGCGGCACCGCGCCGAAGGTTTCGTAGTCGTGCCAGAGGAAGGTGTGGGAAGCCATGGGTCAGAGCAAGGGAGAAAAAAGGCGGGCGATCGAATCGCCCAGGCGGCGCAGGAATGGCTGGCGCCGGTTGGCGCGCACCGGCGAGGCACTGCGCAGGTCGGTCTCGAACTGGGCCACCAGCGGCTTGGCGAGCGTCGTTCCATAGATCACGGCGCAGACCTCGAAGTTGAGCCGGAAGCTGCGATTGTCGAAATTCGCGGTGCCGATCATCGCGCAGTTGTCGTCCACCACCAGCGTCTTCGAATGCAGCATGCGCGCCTTGTACTCCCAGACCTTGACGCCGGCGGCGATCAGTTCGTCGTAGTAGGAGCGGGCCGCTGCGCTCACGACCAGCGAATCGCTGCGCCGCGGCACCAGCAGGCGCACGTCGACGCCGCGCAGCGCGGCGCTGGTCAGCGCCATCAGTGCCGGCTCGCCCGGCACGAAGTACGGCGTCGTGAGCCAGGCGCGATGCACCGACGACTGGATCGCCGCCAGGTGCATGCGATGGATGGCCTCGAGCGGGCTGTCGGGGCCGCTGGTGATGATCTGCACCGGGATGTCGCCCGCGCCCTCGTTCGGCGGCAGGCGCGGCAGCAGGTGCACCAGGGCCATGTTGTCGAGCTGGCGCGGAGGCTCGCCGGTCGCGTAGCTCCAGTCTTCGAGGAAGGTGGTCTGCAGCCAGCGCACCGCACTGCCTTCGATGCGCAGGTGGACGTCGTGATAGGCGTCGGGCCGGGTGCGGGCGTCTTCCTCGTCAGTGATGTTGACGCCCCCGGTGAAGCCCACCCGGCCGTCGCAGACCACGATCTTGCGGTGGGTCCGGTAGTTGGTCACCGGACGCAGCCGGCGCCCGATGCGGGTCTCGTGGAACAGCGCGACATGGATGCCGGCGGCCCGCATCGGCGCCATGAACTTGCGGCCGATCCGCTTGGAGCCGAGCGCATCGAGCAGCAGCCGCACCGTGACGCCGGCCCGGGCGCGCTCGATCAGCAGGTCGCGCAGCGCGGTGCCGATCCGGTCGGGCTCGAAGATGTAGTACTCGAGGTGCACGTGGTCGCGCGCCTCGCGGATCGCCTCGAAGATCGCGTCGAAGGTGCGCGCGCCGCCCGACAGCAGTTCGGCCGAGGTCGCACTCGACACCGGCAAGCCGCAGGCCGCCGTGCCGAGCGCGGCCATCTGGCGCAAGGCGGGCGGCGCCTGCTCCCTGGCGTCGCGCAGCATCGCCACGTCGGCCGGGGCCAGCGCGCCGGCGCGGCTGCGAAGCCGCTTGAGGCGCTGCTTGCGCAGCCGCTGCGGCCCCAGGAAGTAGTAGATGAGAAAGCCCGCGAACGGCAGCAGCGCGAGCGACAGGATCCAGCTCATCGTCGAAACCGGCGCGCGCTTCTGCATGACGATCCACATGGAAAGCACCGCGATATAGCCGCTCCATGCAAAGGAGAGGCCGGTCTTCCATTCCTGGCTGAGCTCGGGGATGATCAAGGCGAAAGGTCGATGGATGAAACGAAAAAGGCCGGCAGCAATGCTACCGGCCTTCTGATCGGAAGAATCCGCCCCTATGGCGGAAGGCGCTCAACCTGTCGCCGCCTCTTCGGCTTCGGGCTTGGCCCGGCCTTCCTTCTTCGGCAGCGGCTGGATGTCCAGCTGCACTTCTTCCTTGTCGTCGAGGTCGACAGTCAGGCGACCGCCTTCCTGCAGGCGACCGAAGAGCAGTTCGTCGGCCAGGGCGCGACGAATCGTGTCCTGGATCAGGCGCTGCATCGGCCGCGCACCCATCAGCGGATCGAAGCCCTTCTTCGCCAGGTGCTTGCGCAGGGCGTCGGTGAAGGTGACATCGACCTTCTTCTCGGCCAGCTGCGTCTCCAGCTGCAGCAGGAACTTGTCCACCACGCGCAGGATGATCTGCTCGTCGAGGGCCTTGAAGCTCACGGTCGCATCGAGGCGGTTGCGGAACTCCGGCGTGAACAGGCGCTTGATGTCGGCCATCTCGTCGCCCGCCTGGCGCGGGTTGGTGAAGCCGATGGTCGCCTTGTTCATGGTCTCGGCACCCGCATTGGTGGTCATCACGATGATCACGTTGCGGAAGTCGGCCTTGCGTCCGTTGTTGTCCGTCAGGGTGCCATGGTCCATGACCTGCAGCAGCACGTTGAAGATGTCCGGATGCGCCTTCTCGATCTCGTCGAGCAGCAGCACCGCGTGCGGCTTCTTCGTGATGGCTTCGGTCAGGAGGCCGCCCTGGTCGAATCCGACATAGCCCGGAGGCGCGCCGATCAGCCGGCTCACCGCGTGGCGCTCCATGTACTCCGACATGTCGAAGCGGATCAGCTCGATGCCCATGATGTAGGCGAGCTGCTTGGCCGCTTCGGTCTTGCCGACGCCGGTCGGGCCGCTGAACAGGAAGGAGCCGATCGGCTTGTCCTCGCGGCCCAGGCCCGAACGCGCCATCTTGACCGCAGAAGCCAGCACTTCGAGCGCCTTGTCCTGGCCGAACACCACGCTCTTCAGGTCGCGCTCGATGGTCTGCAGCTTGCCGCGATCGTCGTTCGAGACGTTGGCCGGGGGAATGCGCGCGATCTTGGCGACGATTTCCTCGACCTCGGTCTTGCTGATGGTCTTCTTGCGCTTGTTCGCGGGCAGGATGCGCTGGGCAGCGCCGGCCTCATCGATGACGTCGATCGCCTTGTCGGGCAGATGACGGTCGTTGATGTACTTGGCGCTCAGCTCGGCCGCGGCCTGGAGTGCGGCGACGCCGTACTTCACGCCATGGTGCTCCTCGAAGCGCGACTTCAGGCCCTTCAGGATGTCGACGGTTTCCTGCACCGTCGGCTCGACCACGTCGACCTTCTGGAAGCGACGCGACAGGGCCGCATCCTTCTCGAAGATGCCGCGGTACTCGGTGAAGGTGGTCGCGCCGATGCACTTGAGCTGGCCGCTCGAGAGCGCCGGCTTGAGCAGGTTCGAGGCGTCGAGCGTGCCACCCGAAGCGGCACCGGCGCCGATCAGCGTGTGGATCTCGTCGATGAACAGGATCGCGTTCGGCTTGTCCTTGAGCGACTTGAGCACGCCCTTCAGGCGCTGCTCGAAATCGCCGCGGTACTTGGTGCCGGCCAGGAGCGCGCCCATGTCGAGCGAGTACACGTTCGACTCGGCCAGGATCTCGGGCACGTCGTTCTGCGTGATGCGCCAGGCCAGGCCCTCGGCGATCGCGGTCTTGCCGACGCCGGCTTCGCCGACCAGCAGCGGATTGTTCTTGCGCCGGCGGCACAGGATCTGGATCACGCGCTCGACCTCGTACTCGCGGCCGATCAGCGGATCGATCTTGCCTTCCTTGGCCAACTGGTTGAGGTTCTGCGTGAACTGCTCGAGCGGCGAGGACTTCTCGTTCTTCTCGCCGCCGCCTTCCTCGCCTTCACCCGACGAAGCGTCGCTGCTGCCCTTGGCGGCTTCCGGCGGATCGCTCTTCTTGATGCCGTGCGCGATGAAGTTCACGACGTCCAGGCGCGTCACGCCCTGCTGGTGCAGGTAGTAGACGGCGTGCGAATCCTTTTCGCCGAAGATCGCGACCAGCACGTTGGCGCCGGTGACTTCCTTCTTGCCGTTGCCGGTGGATTGCACATGCATGATGGCGCGCTGGATGACGCGCTGGAAACCCAGCGTCGGCTGGGTGTCGACATCGTCGGTACCCGCCACCTGGGGCGTGTTGTCCTTGATGAAGTTGGTGAGCGACGCCCGCAGGTCGTCGACATTGGCCGAGCAGGCGCGCAGAACCTCTGCGGCACTCGGGTTGTCCAGCAAAGCGAGCAGCAGGTGCTCCACCGTGATGAACTCGTGGCGCTGCTGCCTGGCTTCTACAAAAGCCATGTGCAGGCTGACTTCCAGTTCCTGGGCAATCATGTGATTTCCTTTTGCCTTGCTGTAAATAATTTCTCAGATGGGTTGGAGCGCGCCCAATTCAACTGGTTCATTCGACCGGTTCGCTGACGCACTGCAGCGGATGCCCCGCCTGATGCGCCGCTTCCATCACCTGATTGACCTTGGTGGCCGCCATGTCGCGGGAATACACCCCGCAGACGCCTCGGCCATCGAGGTGGATCTTGAGCATGATCTGGGTTGCGGTTTCCCGGTCCTTGCTGAAGAACTCCTGGATCACGACGATGACGAATTCCATCGGCGTGTAGTCGTCGTTCAGCATCACGACCTGGAACATCTGGGGCGGCGCGGTCTTCTGCGGTCGCCGCTCGAGCACGACCGCATCGCCATCGTCCCGCTTCGGCTTCACGGCCGGTGGCGTCTTGGGGGTCGAAGGGATTCTGGTAGCCATGAAATTCATTTTATAGAGCCGCCGCCGGTTGCACTCGACGATGTGACACAACTGGTGGCGGCTTTGTGACATTCAAGGCGAATGCGACCGGAAGAGCATGCAAGCAGCATGCCCCGACAGCCCAAACGCCTGCCGCTACAGGGTTTTTCCGAGCCATGAAAAAGCCCCGGCACCTGTCGGGCCGGGGCTCGGGAGCAAGGCGTCCGCTGGAGACGCGTCGAGCGCCCTTTTTACATGTTGTCGATCATCACCTGCCCGAAGCCCGAGCAACTCACCTGGGTGGCGCCTTCCATCAGCCGCGCGAAGTCGTAGGTGACCTTCTTGCTGACGATCGATTTTTCCATGGCGCTGATGACCAGGTCGGCCGCCTCGGTCCAGCCCATGTGGCGCAGCATCATCTCGGCCGAAAGGATCTCGGAGCCCGGATTGACGTAGTCCTTGCCGGCGTACTTGGGCGCCGTGCCGTGGGTGGCCTCGAACATGGCCACGGTGTCGCTGAGATTGGCGCCCGGGGCGATGCCGATGCCGCCGACCTGCGCCGCCAGCGCGTCGGAAATGTAGTCGCCGTTCAGGTTCAGGGTCGCGATCACGCTGTACTCGGCCGGCCGCAGCAGGATTTGTTGCAAGAAAGCATCAGCGATCGAGTCCTTGACGGTAATTTCTTTACCTGTTTTCGGGCTCTTGAACTTCATCCAGGGACCGCCGTCGATCAGTTCGGCGCCGAATTCCTTGGCCGCCAGACCGTAGGCCCAGTCGCGGAATCCGCCCTCGGTGAACTTCATGATGTTGCCCTTGTGCACGATCGTGACGCTGGGCTTCTCGTTGTCGATCGCGTACTGGATCGCCTTGCGGACCAGCCGCTCGGTGCCCTCGCGCGACACCGGCTTGATGCCGATTCCGGAGGTGTTCGGGAAGCGGATCTTCTTGACGCCGAACTCGTCCTGCAGGAACTTGATGAGCCGCTTGGCCTTGTCGCTCTCGGCCTCGAACTCGATGCCGGCATAGATGTCCTCGGAGTTCTCGCGGAAGATCACCATGTTGGTCTTCTGGGGCTCCTTCACCGGGCTCGGAACGCCTTCGAAATACTGGATCGGCCGCAGGCAGACGTACAAGTCCAGCTCCTGGCGCAGTGCGACGTTCAGCGAGCGGATGCCGCCACCCACCGGGGTCGTGAGCGGACCCTTGATCGACACCACGTAGTCGCGCACGGCGTGCAGCGTTTCCTCGGGGAGCCAGACGTCGGGACCATAGATCCGGGTCGATTTCTCGCCCGCATAGACCTCCATCCACTGGATCTTCTTCTTGCCGCCGTAGGCCTTGGCCACGGCCGCATCGACCACCTTGAGCATCACCGGCGTGATGTCCAGTCCGGTGCCGTCGCCCTCGATGAACGGAATGATCGGCTGATCCGGCACATTGAGCGAATTGTCGGCATTGACCGTGATCTTCTGGCCCTCGGTCGGGACTTTGATGTGCTGATAGCTGGACATGAGACGCTGACTCCGGTGAGATAAGGTTGGAACACGCCGAGTGTCCAATCGCCTGAATACCCTTAGAATTTTAGACGCAACCGGAGGAGCCCGAAGGATGTGTCAACCACCGCCGGCCCGGCTCCGTTGTTGGCAGACCTTCTGCTGGCCGGGAGGCGTTTTCAAACCATTTCCATTGAGGAATCCGTAATGAGCAAAGTTCTCGCAGTCATGATGGCCGGCCTGTTCGCAGCTGGTGCATTCGCACAAGGCACCTCGCAAGAAGCCGCCCCTCCGACCAACACCAAGCCTCAGCAACGCGCGCAAGAGCGTCGCGCGGACCGTCCGCAAGGCCAGGTGCGTCCGCAGGCTGGAGACACCGCCAACACCGCTGAAGGCAGCGGTGGTCTGACCCAGAACCGTTCGACCGCCGCGGCGCAAAAGCGCCAGAGCACCCGTGACGACCGCCGCCGCGCCAAGGACGGCAGCGTTCGCAAGATGAACCCGCAAGGCGGCACGCCGCAGTAATCGGTTCTCCGGTTATTTGAAAAGGCGCTCCACGGAGCGCCTTTTTTTCGTTCCCGAATAGCCCGCCAATAAGAGGTAAGCTATGCGGTCAATCGATGATGCCCGCATGAGCGGGCATTCTTGTTTGCGTGCCGTCCCGAAAGCCGAACATGTTCCTCCGCCTATTCAGTCTCTTCGCGCTCTGCGTTTCGTTCACCGCCATTTCGCATGCCCAGGAAGCGCAAACCCAATTGCCCAGGGTCCGCATTTCGGCCGGCATGTACCAGATCGACACCCAGGTGGCGCAAACGCCGCGGCAACGCGAAATCGGGCTCATGTTCCGAAAGGAAATGCCGGAGACCGAGGGCATGATCTTCGTCTTCGAGCAGCCCGCGACGCAGTGCTTCTGGATGAAGAACACCCTGCTGCCGCTGACGGCCGCCTTCGTCGCCGACGACGGCCGCATCGTGAATCTCGCGGACATGCAACCCATGACCGAAGACTCGCACTGCTCCAAGGAACCGGTTCGCTTCGTGCTCGAGATGAACCAGGGCTGGTTCGCGAAGAAGAACATCAAGGCCGGCAGCAAGCTCGGCGGCGAGCTCTTCGCCAAGCGACGCTGAAGCCGCCCCGGGCAGAAAAAAGCCGACCCGCGGGTCGGCTTTGCTGGGGCTGTCGATGATCGGGGATCAGCCGAAGTTCTTCGCGACAAAGTCCCAGTTCACCAGCTTCGCGAGGAAAGTCTCGACGAACTTGGGGCGCAGGTTGCGGTAGTCGATGTAGTAGGCGTGCTCCCAGACGTCGACCGTCAGCAGCGCCGTGTCGGCGGTGGTCAGCGGCGTGCCGGCAGCACCGGTGTTGACGATGTCCACCGAGCCATCGGCCTTCTTCACCAGCCATGTCCAGCCGGAGCCGAAGTTGCCCACGGCCGACTTCACGAAGGCTTCCTTGAAGGCCGCGTAGCTGCCCCACTTGGCGTCGATCGCCTTGGCCAGCGCGCCCGTGGGCTCGCCGCCGCCAGCGGGCTTCATGCAGTTCCAGAAGAAGGTGTGGTTCCAGATCTGGGCCGCGTTGTTGTAGATGCCGCCGCTGGACTTCTTGACGATCTCCTCGAGCGTCATGCTCTCGAACTCGGTGCCCTTCTGCAGGTTGTTCAGGTTCACGACGTAAGCGTTGTGGTGCTTGCCGTAGTGGTACTCCATCGTTTCCTTCGAGTAGTCGGGCGCCAGGGCGTCGAGCGGATAAGGCAGAGGAGGAAGAACGTGTTCCATGTTTTTTTCTCGCGGGTTGGTTGAAGGAATCGGAGATTCTAGGAAGGATTCATGCGGCAGGCGTCGGACGCTGCCGCGATATCCCTGTCGCGGCCCCTATTGCACCACTTTCAGGTCCACCGAGCCGTCGGCCAGGCGGGCCGTCACGGCGTCGCCCGGCGCCAGTTCCGCGGCGCGCGTGACGGCGCGCCCGTCGGCATCCGTCAGCCATGCGTAGCCGCGTTGCAACACCAGTGCAGGATCGAGCAACTGCAGGCGCAGCGCGGCGCGGTCCAGCCGCTCGTGATGGCGGGCGAGCGTGGTGCGCAGGCCGAGCGGCGCCCGCGCCTGCAGGGCCTGCTGCGCCTGCGCGAAACGACCGGTCCGGGACAGCACCGCGTAGTGCAGGCGCTGGGCCTGGTGCGCCAGGCCCAGCCGTTGACGGGCCACCAGAGTCGACGGGCGCCCGAGCCGACCGGTCGCGACGTCGAGCCGCTGGCCCAGCACGTCGATGCGCCCCGAGACGGCATCGCGCAGACGCTCTTCGAGCAGGCCCAGCGCACCGAGCCACAGTTCGCGCGAGGCCGCCACCAGTTCGGCAGCAGCGGTCGGCGTCGGTGCGCGCACATCGGCGCAGAAGTCGGCGATCGTGAAATCGGTCTCGTGGCCAACGCCGCTGATCACCGGCACCGGGCTCTGCACGATGGTGCGCGCCAGCGTCTCGTCGTTGAAAGCCCACAGGTCCTCGATCGAGCCGCCGCCGCGCACCAGCAGGATGACGTCGACCTTCGGCTCCAGCGCATACAGCGACCGCAGCGAACGCACCAGTTCCGCCGGCGCACCGGCCCCTTGCACCGCCGCCGGCGCCAGCACGACCGGGATGTGCGGCACCCGGCGGCGCAGCGCGGTGACGACGTCATGCAGGGCGGCGGCGCCAAGCGAAGTCACCAGGCCGATGGAACGCGGCAGCACGGGCAGGGCCCGCTTGCGCGCAGGATCGAACAGCCCCTCGGCCTCGAGCCGGGCCTTGCGCTGCATGAACTGCTCGAACAAGGCGCCCTGCCCCGCGCGGCTCAGGCTTTCGACGATCAGTTGAAGGTCGCCGCGCGGCTCGTACACCGCCAGCCGGCCACGCACTTCGACCTGGTCGCCATCGCGCGGCGAGAAATCGAGCAGGCCGGCCGCGCGGCGGAACATCGCGCAGCGCAGTTGGCCCGATTCGTCCTTCAGCGAAAAATAGCAGTGGCCGCTCGCCGCCCGCGAGAAGCCCGAGATCTCGCCGCGCACCGAGACCGGGTTGAAGCGCGCATCGAGCGCATCGGCGACGGCCCGGCACAGGGCGCCCACGGCCCACACCCTCATGCCCGACGAGGGCAATTGCTCACGTTCCATCATCTTTTGCGCGCTGTCACAGGTCTGAGTCGTCCACAAGGCGCACCGTGGGACACCGATGCATCCAGGTGCCGGCACCACAGGCACGGGTTGTCGTGCAAGCCATTGATTTCATTGAAAAAACTGCTGCTCAATATTCAGTCGATCTGTGGAAAGGCCCGGCCGGCGCGGCTTTGCGGAGGTTGCTCAGCGTGTTAGTCACAAAGTTATCCACACATTCTGTGCGACTGCGCCGACAAGAATACTTCTCGTAACAGGGTGCCGCGCGGGTGGATAATCGCCGCGCATTTACAGTCATGGGCCGGAGGAATCCTTGTTTTCCATCATAGTTGCTGCGGGCTGGCCGATCTGGCCGCTGCTCGCCTGTTCGGTCATCGGGATGGCGCTCGTGATCGAGCGATTCGCCAGTCTCAAGACCTCCCGGGTGCTGCCGCCGAAACTGCTCGACGAAGCCATCACGGTTTCGCGGGCGTCGATTCCGGGCCCCGACGTGGTCACCAAGCTGGAGCGCAACTCCGGCCTCGGCGAGGTGCTGGCCGCCGGCTTCCGCGCCCTGAACGCCAACCCGATGGCGACCGAGGACGACCTGCGCGTGTCGATGGAATCCGCCGGCCGCGTGGTCGCGCACCGCCTCGAGCGCTACCTGCCCGCCCTCGCCACCATCGCGTCGGCGGCGCCGCTCCTCGGCCTGCTCGGAACCGTGATCGGGATGATCGAGATCTTCGGCTCGCAATCGCCGGCCAACGGGGCGGTCGGCTCGGGCAATCCGGCGCAACTGGCGCACGGGATCTCGATTGCGCTCTACAACACCGCCTTCGGCCTCATCATCGCCATTCCGGCGCTGATCTTCTGGCGCTACTTCCGCAGCCGGGTCGACGAATACCTGCTGAACCTCGAACTGGCCGGCGAACGCTTCGCCCGCCACCTGGACACCCTGCGCCGATGAGAATGCACTTTCGCCACGGCTCGCGCGAGGAGCCCGAGATCAACCTGATCCCGTTCATCGACGTGCTGCTGGTCGTGCTCATCTTCCTGATGCTGTCGACCACCTACAGCAAGTTCACCGAAATGCAGCTGCGGCTGCCGGTGGCCGACGCCGAGGCACAGCGAGACCACCCCAAGGAAGTGATCGTCGCGGTGTCGGCCGACGGCCGCTATTCGATCAACAAGACGGTGCTGCCGGACCGCAGCCTCGAAACCGTGACTGCAGCCCTGGCTGCAGCGTCCGGCGGCGCCAGCGACAACGTCGTGATCATCAGCGCCGATGCGAACGCGGCCCATCAATCGGTCATCACGGTGATGGAAGCGGCGCGCCGGGCCGGCCTCATGCAGATCACCTTCGCCACCCAGTCGGCCGCGCAGGCGGGGCGCTAGTTGCAGGACGCCTGGCTGCAGCGCGGCGTGCTGGCGCGCTTGTTGTGGCCGCTGTCTCTGCTGTACGGCGGGCTGGCCGCGCTCCGCAGGACCCTCTATCGGCTGGGCGCCCTGCGCACCGAGAGCGCGGGCGTGCCGGTCGTCATCGTCGGCAACGTGATCGCCGGCGGATCGGGCAAGACACCGGTGGTGATGGCGATCGTCCGCCACCTGGAGGCGCGCGGGCTGCGCGTCGGCGTGGTGTCGCGAGGCTATGGCCGCAGCACGCAGGACTGCCGGGAGGTGCTCGACGACAGCGCCCCGGACGAGGTCGGTGACGAACCGGCGCTGATCCGCCGTTCGACCGGCGCCCCGGTGTTCGTGGCGCGGCGCCGCATCGAGGCGGCCCGCGCCCTGCTCGCGCGCCATCCGTCCACCCAGGTGATCGTGAGCGACGACGGCCTGCAGCACCTGGCGCTGGCCCGCGACGTCGAGATCTGCGTCTTCGACGATCGCGGCATCGGCAACGGCTGGCTGCTGCCCGCGGGGCTGCTGCGCGAGCCCTGGCCGCGCCCCTGCAACCTGGTCATCCACACCGGCGACCGGCCGGCTTTCGCCGGCTTCCGGGCCCGCCGCACGCTCGCCGATCATGCGGTCCGGCGCGACGGCACCCAAGTGCCGCTGGCCTCCCTGGCCGGCGCCTCGCTCATCGCGGTGGCGGCGATCGCCAAGCCCGAGGGCTTCTTCCAGATGCTGCGTGCGCGGGGCGTGCTCCCGGTGCAATGCATCGCCTTGCCCGACCACGACGATTTCAGCCGCTGGAGCCCGCCTGCGGACCCTGGCGCGATCGTGCTTTGCACCGAGAAAGACGCGCTCAAGCTGTGGCGAAAAGCACCGGCTGCGCTGGCCGTGCCGCTGGTCTTCGAACCCGAGCCCGCCTTCTTCGCCGCGCTCGACGCAAAGCTATCATCGCGCGATGGACACCAAGCTGCTTGAACTGCTCGTCTGCCCCGTCACTAAGGGGCCGCTGACCTGGAACGCCGAGAAACAGGAGCTCGCCTCGCGCAGCGCCCGCCTCGCCTACCCCGTGCGCGACGGCATCCCGGTGCTGCTCGAGACCGAAGCGCGCACCTTGTCCGACGACGAGCTCGGCCTTTGAGCACCGAATTCACGGTCCTGATCCCGGCCCGGCTCGCATCGACGCGGCTCCCGGACAAGCCCCTGGCCGACATCGCCGGCCTGCCGATGGTGGTGCGCGTCGCCCGGCAGGCCGCCCTTTCGGGCGCCGCCGGCGTCGTGGTGGCCGCCGACGATGCCCGCATCGTCGACGCCTGCAGTGCCCACGGTGTACGCGCCTTGCTGACGCGCACCGACCACGCCAGCGGCAGCGACCGGCTGGCCGAGGCCTGCACCCTCCTCGGCCTGGCCGACGACGCGATCGTCGTCAACGTGCAGGGCGACGAGCCGCTGATCGAACCGGGCCTGATCGACGCCGTGGCCCAGACGCTGGCGCTGCATCCCGGCGCCGCCATGAGCACAGCCGCGCACGCGATCGATTCGCTCGCGGACTTCGTCAACCCGAACGTGGTCAAGGCCGTGCTCGATGCCGAAGGCAATGCGCTTTATTTCAGCCGCGCGCCGATCCCCTGGTGGCGCGACGGCTTCGCCGGCACCGGCCCGACCGCGCTGCCGACCGCCCCGGCGCCGCTGCGCCACATCGGCATCTACGGCTATCGCGCCGGCTTCGTGCGAGGCTTCCCCGGCCTGCCGCCGGCGCCGGTCGAGGCGACCGAAGCCCTGGAGCAACTGCGCGCGCTCTGGCACGGCCACCGGATCGCGGTGCACGTGAGCACGCATGCGCCGGGCCCGGGCATCGACACGCCCGAGGATCTGGCACGGGTTCGCGCCCTCTTCGGCGCCTAGAACCGCGCGGCCGCGGGCCGGGCCGGGCCCGCACCCCATGCTATCCTCGAAGCAACTCCGCCCTGCGCCGCGCCTCGCGCCCGCCATGGCGCGACAGAAATCAAAGAACCTTCCGAGGACACCATGAGACTGATTTTGTTGGGCGCCCCCGGGGCAGGAAAAGGCACGCAAGCGGCCTTCATTTGCCAGAAGTACGGCATCCCCCAGATTTCCACTGGCGACATGCTGCGCGCCGCCGTCAAGGCGGGCACGCCGCTCGGGCTCCAGGCCCAGGCCGTGATGGCGTCGGGCGCCCTGGTGAGCGACGACCTGATCATCAACCTGGTCAAGGAACGCATCGCGCTCGCCGACTGCGCACAGGGCTTTCTGTTCGACGGCTTCCCGCGCACCATCCCGCAGGCCGAAGCGATGCGCGCCGCCGGCGTCAAGCTCGACTACGTGCTCGAGATCGACGTGCCGTTCTCCGACATCATCGAGCGCATGAGCGGCCGCCGCTCGCATCCGGCCTCGGGACGCATCTACCATCTCAAGTTCAACCCGCCGAAGACCGAAGGCAAGGACGACCTCACCGGCGAGGACCTGATCCAGCGCGAGGACGACAAGGAAGAAACCGTCCGCAAGCGGCTCGAGGTCTACAGCCAGCAGACCCGTCCGCTGGTCGACTACTACTCGAACTGGGCCAAGGCCGAACCGGCGGCGGCACCGAAGTACCGCGCCATCAGCGGCGTCGGCAGCGTCGACGACATCACCCAGCGCGCGCTCGCCGCCCTGTCGAGCTGATCAGGCCGGGCTGGAACGCAGCCCGTAGACCTTGCCATCGGCGAACAGGTACTCGACCCGCATCACGGCCTCGCCCTTTTCGTCCTTGGTGCCGAAGCCGATGGCCGAGATCATCGCTCCGGGCTGGATCTCGCGCACCTTCCAGGCCTCCATCCGCGTCAGCGGCGCCAGTTCGAGCTCCCATTGCCGATCCTTGCGACGCGGCAGCGCGGCCTTGGCGAGCAGGCCCGCGCCGTCGACCGGCGCGCTTTGCGGCGGCAGTGCGCGCTGCGCCAGGTCCGCGGGCAACTTGAGATCGGTCGGCACCTCGATCATCAGTTCGGCATGCGGGTTCTGCCAGCGCGAGCTCAGGACCTTTCCTTCGAGATAGAGCGGCCGGTCCTGGTCGAAACTGCTCCAGCCATGGTGGGCCCAGGCGAACGGCATGGCGCCCGGAAGCGTGACGGCGGCGAACATGAGGCTGCGGCGTTTCATGCGTGAGGCTCCTTTCGAACCAGTGCTCAGTAGGCGATCCAGCGGCCGCAGAAGACGACCGCCAGCCAGATCGCAGTGGACGACAACATCTGTACCCGCGCCAGCAGGTCAAGTTTGGCCAGCGAACCGCGGCCGTGGAACCACAGCGCGTTGCAGCCGGCCAGCACCAGCAGCCCCATCTTGATCTGGAACGCACGGTTGGCGAGCAGATCCTGCGGCTGCGTGGCGAACATCAGCGACCCGCTGGCCGCCGCCAACGCGAAGCCGCTCAGTGCGATGCTCAGAGAGAGCCTCGCCAAACCCTGCACCGGCAGCACGGCAGCGCGACCGAAGACCCTCGCCTCGAGCGCGACCAGATTGCCGATCAGCAGCGCGATGCCCACGATATGCACGGCTTCGAGCGCCGGATAGGCCCAGGGCGTGGAGCGCAGCGCCTCGAACATGGGCTCAGCCGGTGGCAGCGCCCGCCAGCAGCTCCAGCATCAACGCGATGCGCGCCTTGACCGGCGTCAGCCCGCCGGCGTCGCGCAGGACCTGGTCCGGCCGCGACAGGATCCGTCCTTCGGAGCAGCGCGTGGCACGCAGCACCGCCACGCCCTCCGCCTGCGCGCGCAGGGCCGCCGCCTCGAGCGCGTGATGCAGCGTGCCATTGCCGGTCGCCGCCAGCACGATGCCTTGCACCGGCTCGGGTGCGCCGCGGCGTCGTTCCTCGAGCAAGGCGTCGATGAGCGTGCCCCTGGCCTCCGCATGGCTCGACAGGATCTCGACGCGCGGCCACACCGTGGCGGCCGACATGCGCTCGAAGGACGCCGCCGCCCCCGGATCGACCGGCGGCCAATCCCGGAGCTGGCGAAGCGCCCCTTCCTCGACATGGCCCAGCGGCCCGGCATCGCCGGAATCGAATGCGTCGAGCCGGTAGGTGTGGACTTTGCGGACGTCGAAGGCGCCATGAACGGTCCCCGCACACACCGCGACCACACCGCGGGCGCCCGGCGTCGCAGCGACCACGATCGCATCGCGCACGTTCTGCGGCCCGTCGGGCGCCAGCGCGCTCGCGGGCCTCATCGCGCAGGTCAGCACCACGGGCTTGGAGGGCGCCAGCACCGACTGCAGGAAGAAGGCCGTCTCCTCCAGGGTATCGGTCCCGTGAGTGATGACCACGCCCGCGACGTCCGGCTCGCCCAGCCAATGCACGCACCGCTGCGCCAGGGTCTGCCAGATGGGGAAGCTCATGTCCTTGCTGTCGACCTGCGCCACCTGCTCGGCCAGGAGCGTGATGCCGGCCGGCGCATCGATGCCCTGCAGCAGGTCGCCAACGCCGACTTCGCCCGCGGTGTAGCCGATGTTGTCATTGGCCGCCCGCGCACGGCCGGCGATGGTCCCGCCGGTGCCCAGCACGATCACGCGGCGCGCCTTTTTCATGGAGATTGGGTCCATCTATTGTCAACTTTGGAAAACTGGTTAAAAATACAGGTACTGGACGTTTAGCCAGTGCACCGCCAGGAGCCAACATGCAGTTCGCCGTCAAGCTTACAGCCCGCCAGCAGCAGATCCTCGATTTGATCCAGAGCGCCATCGCACGCACTGGCGCGCCGCCCACACGGGCCGAAATCGCTGCAGAGCTGGGTTTCAAGTCCGCCAATGCCGCTGAAGAGCACCTTCAGGCGCTGGCGCGCAAGGGCGTCATCGAACTCGTCAGCGGCACTTCGCGCGGCATCCGGCTCAAGGGCGACGCCCTGCGCTCCCTCAACGAATCCCGCAACAACCAGTTCTCGCTCTCGCTGCCCGGCATGGCGCAACTGGCGCTGCCGCTCATCGGCCGTGTGGCGGCTGGCTCGCCGATCCTGGCCCAGGAGCACATCGACCAGACCTACTACGTCGAGAACACCCTGTTCCAACGCCAACCCGACTACCTGCTCAAGGTGCGTGGCATGTCCATGCGCGACGCCGGCATCATGGATGGCGATTTGCTCGCCGTCCAGTCCACCAAGGAAGCCCGCAACGGCCAGATCGTGGTGGCCCGGCTGGGCGACGAAGTCACGGTCAAGCGCCTCAAGCGCAACAAGCAGGTCATCGAACTGCACGCCGAGAACCCCGACTACCCCACCATCGTGGTGCAGCCCGGCGAGCCCTTCGAGATCGAGGGCCTCGCGGTCGGCCTGATCCGCAACACGATGCTGATGTAGCCCCTTCTTTCACCAATCCGGCCGCGACAGGTGGCGGGCGTATGGCGAAGAGCCATCACCCTGTAGCGGCCGATGAAAGCAATCCTGCCTGTGTCCAACCTCTGACCATTCTGGAGTTCAACATGGGAATCGCTCTCTTCAACATCGCCGACTTCTTGACGCCACTGCAATCGCTGGCCGACCGCTGGATGCCGCGGCGCCGCTCGGGCCGCCGCGCGATGTCCTCGGGCCTGCGCTACGTCGGCATCCGCCCGAGCTGCGCGCAGCGGCACGCCACAGGCAGCGCCACAGCCGCTGCAAGTGCTGCAGCGGCACTCCCCCTTCGCGTGGTCCGCATGGTCGATGCACAGCATCCGGGGCGCGCCGCCGGTCGCATGGTGATCTCCGGCCGGATGGCCGACGTGTGCGCAGAACTCGATCGCCTGGTCGCGCTCGAAGCCGCCACGGCACTGCCGCGCGCCCACCTGCACTGAGGGCATCCAAGACAAAGTCGTCCCGCGGCCACAGCATGCCGTTCGTGCGAGGCACAATGGCATGCCATGAACATTGTGATTCTTGACGACTATCAGGATGCGGTTCGCAAGCTGAGCTGCGCTTCGAAGCTCGACGCCTATGCGGCCAAGGTGTACACCAACACGGTCAAGGGTATCGGACAGCTTTCTGTTCGACTCAAGGATGCCGACGTCATCGTTCTGATCCGGGAGCGCACCCAGATCTCCAGGCAGCTGATCGAGAAGCTGCCCAAGCTCAAGCTGATCTCCCAGACCGGGCGGGCCGGGGGCCACATCGACATCAATGCCTGCACCGAACAGGGCATTGCGGTGGCCGAAGGTTCGGGTTCGCCGCTGGCGCCAGCCGAACTCACCTGGGCGCTGATCATGGCCGCGATGCGCCGCCTGCCCCAGTACATCAGCAACCTGAAACACGGCGCCTGGCAGCAGGCTGGCCTCAAGTCGGCCTCGATGCCGCCGAATTTCGGGCTCGGCTCGGTGCTCAAGGGCAAGACGCTGTGCATCTGGGGCTATGGCCGGATCGGCCAGCTGGTGGCGCGCTATGGCCAGGCCTTCGGCATGCAGGTGGTGATCTGGGGCCGCGAGCAGAGTTGCGCCAAGGCGCGTTCCGACGGTTTCCAGGTGGCTCCCAACCGGGAGAGCTTCTTCGCCGCCGCCGACGTGCTGTCGATCCACCTGCGGCTCAGCGACGAAACCCGCGGCCTGGTGACGCTCGAAGACCTTTCGCGCATGAAGCCGACCGCGTTGTTCGTCAACACCTCGCGGGCCGAACTGGTCGAGCAGGATGCCCTGCTGGCGGCGCTGAACCGAGGGCGCCCAGGGCTGGCGGCGATCGACGTCTTCGAAAGCGAACCCCCGCTGCAGGGCCACGCCCTGCTGCGGCTCGAGAACTGCATCTGCACGCCGCACATCGGCTACGTGGAGCAGGACAGCTACGAGATGTACTTCGGCCAGGCCTTCGACAACGTCGTGAGCTTCATCAAGGGCAACCCGACCAATATCGTCAACCCCGGCGCGCTGCAGGTCCGTCGTTGAAGCGGCCCGCGCTGCCGGCCCCGCTGTGGGCCCTGCTGGCGGGCAATTTCGTCATCGGCACCGGGGTCATGGTGGTGCCCGGCACGCTCAACGAGCTGAGCCAGTCGCTGCAGGTCGGCGCCGCCACCGCCGGCCAGCTGATCACCGCCGGCGCGATCGTGATGTGCCTCGGCGCCCCATTGCTGGCGGCGCTGGTCGCCGGCTGGGACCGTCGCCTGCTGCTCGCCTGGACGATGCTCTGGTATGCCGGCGGGCACCTGCTGTCCCTCCTGATGCCCAGCTTCGCCGCCCTGCTGCCGGTTCGCATGCTGACCGTCGTCGCGCCTGCGGTGTTCACGGCACAGGCGGCCGCCTGCGCCGGCCTGCTGGTGCCGGTCGAGCAGCGCGGACGCGCCGTCACCTTCGTCTTTCTGGGCTGGTCGATGGCTTCCGTCCTGGGGCTGCCGATCGGCGCGCTGATCGGCGGGCATTTCGGCTGGCGGGCCGCCTTCGGCCTGATCGCCTGCCTGTCGGTCGCGAGTGCGGCCTGGATCTGGCTCAAGCTTCCCTCGGGCATCCGCCCTGCTGCGCTGTCTCGCGAGGCCTGGGGCCGCGTCCTGAAGAGCCCGCTGTTGATGGGCGTGGTCTCGGTCACCGCATTGCAGGGCGCCGGCCAGTTCGTCCTGTTCAGCTATTTCGCGCCGATCGTGCGGCAGGGCCTGGGGGCGGATGCGACGCAGATGGGCCTGCTGTGGGCCTGGTTCGGCGCTTGCGGCCTGTTCGGAAACATGGTGGTCAGCCGCTACATCGATCGCATCGGCGCCGCGCGCATGGTGCTGGTCACCACGCTGCTGATCGCGCTGAGCCTGCTGCTGTGGCCGCTGGCGATGAGCTTCACGACGCTGGCGCTGGTGCTCGTGCCCTGGGGCCTGGGCTGCTTCGCCACCAATTCGGCCCAGCAGGCACGGCTGGTGTCGCTGTCGCCGGCGCTCGCACCGGGCTCGGTGGCACTGAACAGTTCTGGCATCTACGTCGGCCAGGCGATCGGGGCAGCGGCCGGCGGCTGGCTGCTGGCCCACGACGCCATCGGCTGGATGAACTGGGTGGGCCTGGCCACCGTGCTGCTCGCGGTCGCGCTGAGCGTGACGGTCGACCACGCGCAGCGCCGTGCCCTCGCGCTCAGTCCGCCGCCGGGCCGCCCCAAGGCGGACCGCACCCCCTCGGGGGGCAGCGAGTACACGAAGTGACGAGCTTGGGGGCTCTCAGCGCTTGATGATCGGCCGCGGAGCGATCTCGGCTTCGGTGCTCGGGTCGAACAAGTCGAAGTCGATGACGTGCGGATCGTTGGACGGCGTCGGCGGCTTGGCCGGCTCGATCGGCGTGGGCATCGTCTCGTAGGCCGTCTTGTCGAAAGCGTCCAGATCCATGTCGAGGTCGGGGCGCGATACCGGGGCTTCGGCCCGGACCGGATGGTCGACTGACGGCAGCCGCGCATCCGGGTCCAGCACCGTTTCGTGCAGCATGCCCTGGTCGATCGACCCGTAGATCGAGGGCGGCAGCACCGGGCCATCGCTCACCGTCGGCGGCGGCGCCTCGACCTCGATCGGGGGCGCGGTCGCGGTGGGCGGACCGTCGCGCGCGACGGTGTCGGCGAAGGCGTGCGGCTCGAAGGCGGCCGGCGACGCGCTGGCCGGGTCGATGACTTCCTTGGCGACCGAATAGAGCAGCAGCAGTTCCTGGTAGGCGGCGAGATCGAAGGCCTCGTCGTCGTGGCGGCCGGGCTTGCGGAACACCAGTTCCTCGATCAATGCCAGTGTCCCCGGTGCCGGCCACAGCGATTCGATGCGCGCCAGCGTGCCACGGTAGTGTTCGAGCCCCTTGCCGGTGTCGGTGAAATGCGCGAAGGACGGTACATCGGCGTTGAAGGCATGCTCGAATTCCTCGGCCAGATCCGCGTAGTCGTCCTCGCGATCGAGCGAATGGAAGATGCGCAGCAGGTCGAGATAGGCCAGCGCGCTGGTGCCTGGATTGGCGGCGATGTGCTCGCGCAGCACGGCGATGGCCTGATCGTGCTGGCCCAGCGAGAGGAAGAAGTCCGACTGCTGCTGGACGTCGAACAGCTCTTCGGTGTTGACCGATCGTGCCGGCGTGCCTTCCGCCAATTGCGCCGGATGGGGCAGCGGCGCGTGCGGACCGCTGTCGAGATCATCGCCGTCGAGCGGATCGAGCGGGGCGAAGGGTGTCGGGGCGAAGGTCCTGGTCGGCCCGCCGCGGCGGGCCCGGGTGCGCGGCGGCTCGGTGTCGAGGTCCAAGTCGTCGTCGAGCAGGCCTGCATCCGGGCGCGGCCGGCGCGGGTCGCCTCCGCCTGCGGGCGCTTCGCCCCACCAGGCCGGCGCCGTCGCCCGGCGTGCCAGCCGCCACAGCATGAACATGCCGATCAAGGCCAGCAGCAGCAGCGCCACCAGGGCGTAGACCAGCGGATTGAAGTAGCGGCTCTCGCGCGCCTGGGCCAGCTCGGTGCGCATCTCGAGCAGGGTCCGCTGGTTCTGCGCCGCCTGCTCGCGCAGCGCGGTCAGCGTGGCCTCCATGTCCTTGTTGCGCTTCGCCTCGCGCTGTGCCTCCTCGGCGGCGGGATCGAGGGCGCTCCAGAGCGCTGCTGCAGCGGCGCGGCGCACCGGATCCGGTGCGTCGGGCAGGGTCAGCTCGGGCGTGGCCTTGAGGTTGCCGGCCAGCGCTGGTGCGGGCTCCAGGGCCTCCACCTGCAGCCGGGGCCGGCCTGCACCTGCTTCCCGGGGCGCATCGGGTACGGCTGCCTGCGATGCAGGCGAAGTCGCGCGAGCGGCAGGCGCGGGTGCCGGCAGCGCCGCAGCGCGCCGGGTCGCGGCGGCATCGACCGCCGCGCGACGCGGCGCCGATGGCGCATCGGTGGCCGGCTGGGCACGCGATGCAGGCGGATTGCTGCGCCGGGCGGGCGGCGGCGAGACGCCGCCGTCCTGGCCGGAGGCGCCTCCATCCCCCGCTGCAGCGCGGGCAACCGGGCGTGCGACAGGCCTCGGCGCCGGCGCGGCTTCGGGCATCTGGCGCGCGGCGGATGCGGGCACGGCCGGCAGCGCGGCGTCGACCGGCACGTCGGCCAGCAGCACGTAGTTGCGTATGGACTTCAGGTCGCAGCCGGCCCGGAGGGTCAGCGTGACCACCGGCTCCTCGATCGGCACGGTCGAGCGGATCCGGGCGCGGGACCCGCCCGACCCGGTCTCGAGCGACACGGTCACGCGCCGGTCGGGAATCGCGGAGTCGCCCTGCAGCACATCGGCCTGGAGACACAAGGAATCGCCAGCCTCCGCGGCATCGAGCGAAAGCGGGATCACCACGTCCATCGGCTTGCCGATCCAGACGGCCCCTTGGGGCCGGCCGATCGTCAAGGCGGATGATTCAAGGGCCAGGCCGACAATGAGCAGGCTCGCCGCGCGTCGTGGGAATTGCAAAATGGGCTGCTGAAATAGCAATCAAAAGTTGACACATTCTGACACGAGGGTCAGGGGCGATCATTCATAGAGGGACAATTATCAAATGACCGTGAAATTTTCCAACGTCGGCGTCATCGGTGCCGGCGCCATGGGGCGAGGAATCGCCCAGATCGCGGCGCAAGCCGGGAGCCAGGTCCTGCTGCTCGACAGCTTCGAAGGCGCGGCAGCACGCGGGCGCGAGGCCCTGCTGGCCCAATGGCGCAAGCAGCTCGACAAGGGCAAGCTCGATGCGGCGCAATGCGACGCGCTGGCATCGCGCGTGCAGGCCGTCGAGTCGGTGCAGGCGCTCGCCGCCTGCGACCTGGTGATCGAAGCCGTGGTCGAGGACCTGGAAGTCAAGCGCGCGCTCTTCCGAGAACTCGAATCCGTGGTCTCGCCTTCGGCCATCCTGGCCAGCAACACCTCTTCGCTGTCGGTGACCGCGATCGCGACCGCATTGAAGCAGCCGCAGCGGATGGCCGGCTTCCACTTCTTCAATCCGGTGCCGCTGATGAAGGTGGTCGAGGTGGTGGCCGGCTTCAAGACCGAGCCCGAGGTCTGCCGCCAGCTGGCAGACTATGCCGGGCAGATGGGCCACAGCGCCGTGCAGGCCAAGGACACGCCCGGCTTCATCGTCAACCACGCGGGGCGCGGCTACGGCACCGAGGCACTGCGGATCGCCGGCGAAGGCGTGGCCGATTTCGCCACCATCGACCGCATCCTGCGCGACCAGGCAGGCTTCCGGCTCGGCCCTTTCGAACTGCTCGACCTGACCGCGCTCGACGTCTCGCATCCGGTGATGGAGTCGATCTACCGCCAGTACTACGAGGAGCCGCGCTTCCGTCCCAGCGTCATCACGGCGCAGCGGCTGGCCGCGGGCGCGCTGGGCCGCAAGACCGGCGAGGGCTTCTACCGCTATCCCGACGGCGAGATGCAAAAGCCGGCCGAGCCGCCGGCGCCGAAGGTCGACACCCTGCCCCCGGTCTGGGTCTCGCCGCGCGCGGCCCGGCGTCCTGAACTGCTGCGCCTGGTGCATGCGCTGGGCGCCCAGCTCGAAAGCGGCGCCGCTCCGTCCGGCGCGGCGCTGATCCTGGTCGCGCCGCTCGGCTTCGACGTCACGACCGTGGCTGCGGTCGAGCGGCTCGATGCCACCCGCACGGTCGGCATCGACCTGATGGTGGACGACGCCGCCACCCGGCGCCGCGTGCTGGCGACCAATCCGGCCACCCGGCGCGACATGCGCGATGCGGCGCACGCCCTCTTCGCCAGCGACGGCAAGGCGGTCAGCGTGATCCGCGACAGCGGCGGATTCGTCACGCAGCGCGTGGTGGCGACCATCGTGAACATCGCCTCCGACATGTGCCAGCAGGGCGTCTGCTCTCCGGCCGATCTCGAGCTCGCGGTCCGCCTCGGGCTCGGCTACCCGCAGGGGCCGCTGGCCATGGGCGACCTGTACGGTCCGACCAACATGCTGGAAGTCCTGTTCAACCTGCAGACCGTCTACGGCGATCCGCGCTATCGCCCAAGCCCGTGGCTGCGCCGCCGCGGCGCCCTCGGCCTGAGCCTCACCCACCTCGAAGAGTAAGCAACGCACATGACCGCAGAACTGAAGAGCACCAGCGAAGGAGGCACGATGGTGCTGACCCTCTCCAACCCCTCGATGCGCAACGCACTGGGCCCCGAGATGTACGCCGCCGGCATCGAGGCGCTGAACGGCGCCGAGAGCAGCCAGGAGATCAAGAGCGTCGTCATCGTCGGCGAAGGCAAGTGGTTCTGCGCCGGCGGCTCGCTGCAGCGCCTGTCGGCCAACCGCGACCGCGAGCCCTCGGTGCAGGCCGAGAGCATCGAGGCACTCCACACCTGGATCGACTCGATCCGGACCTTCCCCAAGCCGATCATCGCGGCGGTCGAAGGCGCGGCGGCGGGCGCCGGCTTCTCGCTGGCACTGGCCTGCGACTTCGTCGTGTCGGCGCGCGATGCGGTGTTCGCCGCGTCCTACAGCAACGTCGGCCTGTCGCCGGACGGCGGCCTCAGCTGGCACCTGGCCCGGGCGCTGCCGCGACAGCTCGCGAGCGAATGGCTGATGCAGGGCGAGCGGCTGGAAGCGGAGCGCCTGCATCAGCTCGGTCTGGTGAATCAACTGACCGAGAGCGGCCAGGCGCTGGCCACGGCGCTCGCGCTGGCCGCCAAGCTCAACGCGCGGGCGCCCAACGCACTGGCCAGCATCAAGGAACTGCTCAGCGACGCCCGCGGCGCAACGCTGGTCTCGCAGCTGTCGCAGGAGCGCGACCACTTCGTGCGCAACCTGCACCACCCCAATGCGGGCATCGGCATCGCCGCCTTCCTTGCCAAGGAAACGCCGCGCTACGAATGAGGGCGCGTCGCTCTCGTGACAACCCCCAGCCTTTCAGTCACCGACAGGACAGTCCATGGACGACCCCATTCTTACCATCGAAGAACGTGAAGCGATCAACAGCGGTCGCTGGTTCTCTTCCCTTTCACCCTCCCTGCGCCACGACATCCTCCGATGTGCATTCGTCAAACGCTACAAGGACGGCGAGCTGATCGCCGCTCGCGGCGATCCGCCCGAACAGTGGATCGCCTGCGCGAAGGGCGCGGTGCGCGTGAGCTCGACCGCGGTGTCGGGCAAGCAGGTGACGCTGACCTATGTCGAGCCGGGCATCTGGTTCGGCGACGTGGCGATCTTCGACGGCGACCGGCGCACGCACGATGCCTATGCGCACGGCGACTCGACCATCCTGTGCGTGGCGCGGGCCGACTTCCAGAAGATCCTGTCGAACCACGTCGAACTCTACGAAGCGCTGATGCGGCTGCAGGCGCGCCGCATCCGGCAGCTGTTCGGCCTGGTCGAGGACCTCAACACCCTGCCCCTGCGCGCGCGACTGGCCAAGCAGCTGATTCACCTGGTGCGCAGCTACGGGGTGCCGAACCTGGCGGACGGCAGCCAGATGCGCATCGGCCTGCACCTGGCACAGGAAGAACTCGCCCAGTTGCTCGGCGCCTCGCGCCAGCGGGTCAACCAGGAACTGAAGGCGATGGAGCGCGAGGAAGCGATCCGCATCGAATCGGGCGGCCTGGTGGTGCTCGACCGCGCCGCACTCATGCGGATCTCCGAAGCCGACGACCAGTGAACAAAGAAGAGACATGACCCAGGACTTCGACAATTTCATCGGCACGCGTGCCGTCTCGCAACAGCATCAGGTCGACATCGGTGCCCTCACCGCCTGGCTCGAGAAGAACCTCGAGGGCTTCAAGGGTCCGCTCTCGGTCGAGATGTTCAAGGGCGGGCAGTCGAACCCGACCTACAAGCTCGTGACGCCGTCGCAGAGCTACGTGATGCGCGCCAAGCCGGGCCCGGTCGCCAAGCTGCTGCCGTCGGCGCACGCGGTCGAGCGCGAGTTCAAGGTCATGAGCGGGCTGGCCGGCACCGACGTGCCGGTGCCGAAGATGCATTGCCTCTGCGAGGACGAATCCATCATCGGCCGCGCCTTCTACGTGATGGAGTTCATGGCCGGCCGGGTGCTGTGGGACCAGTCGCTCCCCGGCGTGGACAACGCGACCCGCTCGGCCATCTACGACGAGATGAACCGGGTCATCGCCGCCCTGCACACGGTCAAGTTCGCGGATCGCGGCCTGGCCGACTACGGCAAACCCGGCAACTACTTCGAGCGCCAGATCGGCCGCTGGAGCAAGCAGTACGTGGCCTCGGTGACGCAGCCGATCCCCGAGATGGACCGCCTGATGGAATGGCTGCCGGCCCACATTCCGGCCAGCGCCCGCGACGGATCGATGACTTCGATCGTGCACGGCGACTTCCGGCTCGACAACCTGATGTTCCATGCGACCGAGCCGCGCGCTATCGCGGTGCTCGACTGGGAACTGTCGACGCTGGGCCAT
This sequence comes from Variovorax saccharolyticus, assembly GCF_030316765.1. GTDB lineage: Bacteria > Pseudomonadota > Gammaproteobacteria > Burkholderiales > Burkholderiaceae_C > Variovorax > Variovorax saccharolyticus. The sequence goes on along the minus strand of NZ_JASZYT010000001.1, from coordinate 1,001,589 downwards.
CCGCTGGCCGACTTCAGCTACCACTGCATGGCCTGGCACATCCCGCACGCGATGTCGCGCGGGGTCGGCGGCCTCGACCTCCAGAGCCTCGGCATCCCGACCGAAAGCGAATACATCCGCCGTTACTGCGACCGCACGGGCCTGACGACACCCGAGGCGCTGGCGCCAGACTGGAACTTCTACCTGGCCTACAACATGTTCCGCATCGCCGCGATCCTGCAAGGGATCGCCAAGCGGGTCGAGGCCGGAACCGCATCGAGTGAACAAGCCGTGGCATCGGGCCGCGGCGCGCGACCGATGGCCGAAATGGCCTGGCAATTCGCCAAGAAAGCATGACCGGCGCGGCGCGGGCCGCCTGAGCATTTACCCACCTGGAGACGACATGGACTTCGAATACTCGGCCAAGACCAAAGAGCTGCAACAGCGCGTGAGCGCCTTCATGGACGAGCACATCTACCCCGCCGAGGCCGCCTACTCGGCCGAACTGGCTGCCAACACGGCGGCCGGCAAGCGCTGGAGTGCCCTCGAAACGGTCGAGAAGGTCAAGGCCAAGGCCAAGGCGCAGGGTCTGTGGAACCTGTTCCTGCCGGTCGACAGCGCCGCTGCCTCGGGCTACCAGGGCGCCGGCCTGACCAACCAGGAGTACGCACCGCTGGCCGAGATCATGGGCCGGGTGCCATGGGCCAGCGAAGCCTTCAATTGCTCGGCGCCCGACACCGGCAACATGGAGACCATCGCCCGCTACGGCTCGGAAGAGATCAAGGCCCGCTGGCTCAAGCCGCTGCTCGAAGGCGAGATCCGCTCGGCCTTCGCGATGACCGAGCCCGACGTGGCGTCCAGCGACGCCACCAACATCTCGACCCGCATCGAGCGCCAGGGCGACGAGTACGTGATCAACGGCCGCAAGTGGTGGATCTCCGGCGCTGCCGACCCGCGCTGCAAGGTCTTCATCACGATGGGCAAGTCGGAACCCGACGCGCCCAAGCATTCGCAGCAGAGCATGGTGATCGTGCCGGCCGATGCCAAGGGCATCAAGATCATCCGTCCGCTCAACGTGATGGGCTATGACGACGCGCCGCACGGCCACGTCGAGATGCTGTTCGAGAACGTGCGCGTGCCGGTCGGCAACATCCTGCTCGGCGAAGGCCGCGGCTTCGAGATCGCCCAGGGCCGCCTCGGCCCGGGACGCATCCACCACTGCATGCGCCTGATCGGCCTGGCAGAGCGCGCGCTCGAACTGATGTGCAAGCGCGCCTCGTCGCGCGTGGCTTTCGGCAAGACCGTCGCCTCGCAGACCGTGACGCAGGAACGCATCGCCGAAGCGCGCTGCAAGATCGACATGGCGCGCCTGTTGACGCTCAAGGCCGCCTGGCTGATGGACGTGGCCGGCAACAAGGTCGCGAAGACCGAGATCGCGATGATCAAGGTGGTGGCGCCGAACATGGCCTGCCAGGTGATCGACTGGGCCATGCAGGTGCACGGCGGCGGCGGCATGTGCGACGACTTCCCGCTGGCCTACGCCTACGCCGGCGCCCGCACCCTGCGCTTCGCCGACGGCCCGGACGAGGTGCACCGCAACGCGATCGCCAAGTGGGAACTGGGCAAGTACGCACCGGCCAAGCCGGGCGACGAAGCGATGCCTGTCACGCGCTTCTGATCGGAACCTGCCGAATCGAGCCGCCGCGCACCTCCGGGTGCCGGCGGCTTTTTCACAGCTTCTTCTGGAGAAACAGCGCGCTGCCGAAGGCCGGGTCCAGCTGGTAGCCGGCGAAGCCCTCGCGTTCGTAGGCGCGCAGCGCGCTGCGATTGCCCGAGAGCACCTCGAGCGTGAGCTTGCAGGCGCCGCGCACGCGCGCCTCGGCCTCGACCTGCGCGAGCATGCGCTGCGCCAAGCGCTGGCCGCGATGGCTCGGCAGCACGACCACATCGTGCACATTGACCAGCGGCCGGCAGGCGAAGGTCGAGAAGCCCTCGATGCAATTGACCAGGCCCACCGGCCGCCCCTGATCGAAGGCCAGCACGCTGAAGGCCTGGGGACGTGCCGCGAGCGCCTCGGGCAAGCCCGCGAGCACATCTGCGGCGAGCGGCGTGCCGCCACCGGCGGGGTCGCGCGCATAGGCGTCCAGCAGCGTCACGACCGCCTGCGCATGCACAGGGTCGCGGTAATCGGCCTTCGCGATGTCGATCACACGGGCTCCCTATGCAGGATTGACCGTCGCGGCGATGCGGCGCGCGCAGGCCTCGGCCTGCGCCGCATCGCGCGCCTCGACCATCACGCGCAGCAGAGGCTCGGTGCCGCTGGCACGGATCAGCACGCGGCCGGCATCGCCGAGCTCGGCTTCGGCGCGCCCGGTCTCGGTGGCCAGGGCGTCATTGGCTTTCCAGTCCTGGCCTTCGGCCAGGCGGACGTTGATGAGGGTCTGGGGAAACAGGGTCACCCCGGCCAGCAGCTCGTCGACGCGCTTGCCGCCGCGCACGCAGGCCTGCAGCACCTGGAGCGCACTCACGATGCCGTCGCCGGTGGTGTGGCGATCGAGCGCCAGCAAATGGCCCGACCCCTCGCCGCCGAGCAGCCAGCGGCGCTTCTCGAGCTCTTCGAGCACATAGCGGTCGCCGACCTTGGCGCGCACGAACTCGATGCCCTGCCCTTTCAGCGCCACCTCGATCGCCTTGTTGGTCATCAGCGTCCCGACCACGCCGGCCGGCTTCTCGCCGCGCGCGATGCGCTCCATCACCATCAGGTAGAGCAGTTCGTCGCCGTTGAACAGGCGCCCGCTGGCGTCGACCAGCTGCAGCCGGTCGGCATCGCCGTCGAGCGCGATGCCGTAGTCTGCAGCATGGGCCCGGACCGCGGCGATCAAGGCCCCGGGATGCGTGGCGCCGACGCCCTTGTTGATGTTGAGACCATCGGGCGCACAGCCGATGCTGACCACGTCCGCGCCCAGCTCATGGAAGACCTGGGGCGCCACCTGGTAGGCGGCGCCGTGGGCGGCGTCGACCACCAGCTTCATGCCGCGCAGCGTGAGGTCGTTGGCGAAGGTGCTCTTGCAGAACTCGGTGTAGCGGCCCGGCGCATCGTTGAGCCGCCGCGCCTTGCCGAGCTGGGCCGAGTCCGCCCAGTGGGGAGGCTCCTCGAGCGCAGCCTCGACCGCGAGCTCCCATTCGTCGCTGAGCTTGGTGCCCTGCGCGCTGAAGAACTTGATGCCGTTGTCGGGAAAGGCGTTGTGGCTGGCGCTGATCACCACGCCCAGGCTGGCGCGCTGGGCACGCGTCAGATAGGCGACGCCGGGCGTCGGCAGGGGCCCGAGCAGCACCACATCGACCCCGGCGGAGTTGAAGCCGGACTCGAGCGCCGACTCGAGCATGTAGCCCGAGATGCGGGTGTCCTTGCCGATCAGCACCGTCGGCCGCGTTTCGGTCTTTTTCAGCACGCGGCCGACGGCATGCGCGAGCCGCAGGACGAAGTCCGGCGTGATCGGCGGCTGGCCCACCGTGCCGCGAATGCCGTCGGTGCCGAAGTACTGTCTTGTCATTGCTTTCGATCCTGTTGTTGTTGTTCCGCCATCGCGCCCCACACGGCAAGCGCGGCCACGGTCTCGCGCACATCGTGCACCCGGACGACGGCGGCGCCTCGCTCCACCGCCAGCACCGCCGCGGCCACGCTGGGCACCATGCGCTCGCCCGCCGCCGCGATGCCGGTGACGGCGCCGAGCGAGGACTTGCGCGACCAGCCGACCAGCAGCGGCCAGCCGCCCGCGAGCAATTCCCGCTGCCGCGCGAGCAACGCGAAATTCTGTTCGATGGTCTTGCCGAAGCCGATGCCGGGATCGAGCACGATGCGCGCCGACGCGACCCCGAGGGCCTCGAGCCCGCGCGCCTGTTGTTCGAGAAACGAGCGTACCGCAGACAGCACATCACCCGCCATCGGCGCCGTCTGCATCGTCTGCGGATCGCGGTGCATGTGCATCAGGCAGATCCCGCAGGCCGGATGCGCCGCCGCCGCCTGCATCGCGCCGGGCTGCCCCAGCGCCCAGACATCGTTGACGATGTCGGCCCCCAGGTCGAGCACGGCGCGCATCACATCGGGCTTGTAGGTGTCGACCGAGACCGGCACGCCCAGCGTGACCGCCTCGCGCACCACCGGCAGCACACGCGCCAGTTCGGCGTCCAGCGGCACGGCGGGACTGCCCGGCCGCGTCGACTCGCCGCCGATGTCCAGGATGTCGGCGCCCTCCTCGACCAGCCGCGCGCAATGCGCGACCGCGTCCGCCGTCGACGCATGGGCGCCGCCGTCGGAGAACGAATCGGGCGTGACGTTGACGATGCCCATCACCCGGGGCCGCGACAGATCGATGGCGAAGCGCGCGGTGCGCCACACGGCAGCGGTCATGCGCACCGCCCGACCATGAAAAACGGGGCCAGAGGCCCCGTGGATTGCCAAAGCAGCATGCTCAGGCTGCGGTCGGTGCCGGATCGGGGTTCACCGCCGGGGTGCCGCCGCTGCCGCCGCCACTGCCGGACGGCGGAATGCGCGGCGTCCAGTCCTTGGGCGGACGCGGTGCGCGGCCGGCCATGATGTCGTCGAGCTGCTCGGTGTCGATGGTTTCCCATTCGAGCAGGGCCTTGGCCATGGCGTGCATCTTGTCGCTGTTCTCCTCGATCAGGCGGCGCGCCAGGGCGTACTGCTCGTCGATGATGCGGCGCACTTCGGCATCGACCTTCTGCATGGTCGACTCGCTCATGTTGGTGGTCTTGGTGACCGAGCGGCCCAGGAACACTTCGCCCTCGTTCTCGGCGTAGACCATCGGGCCCAGCGATTCGGTCATGCCGTAGCGCATCACCATGTCGCGGGCGATCTGGGTCGCGCGTTCGAAGTCGTTGCTGGCGCCGGTGGTCATCTGGTGCATGAACACTTCTTCGGCGATGCGGCCGCCGAACAGCATGCTGATCTGGTTCAGCATGTACTCGCGGTCGTAGCTGTAGCGGTCCTGCGCCGGCAGGCTCATGGTCACGCCGAGCGCGCGTCCGCGCGGAATGATCGTCACCTTGTGAACCGGATCGCACTTGGGCAGCAGCTTGCCGATCAGCGCATGACCCGATTCATGGTAGGCCGTGTTGCGGCGCTCTTCCTCGGGCATCACCATGCTCTTGCGCTCGGGGCCCATGAAGATCTTGTCCTTGGCCTTCTCGAAGTCCTGCATCTCGACCACGCGCGCATTGCGGCGCGCCGCCATCAGTGCGGCCTCGTTGCACAGGTTGGCCAGGTCGGCGCCCGACATGCCGGGCGTGCCGCGGGCGATGATGCTCGGGTTGACGTCCTGGCCCAGCGGCACCTTGCGCATGTGGACGTTGAGGATCTGCTCGCGGCCGCGGATGTCCGGCAGCGTGACATAGACCTGGCGGTCGAAACGGCCCGGACGCAGCAGGGCGGCGTCGAGGATGTCCGGGCGGTTGGTCGCAGCCACGACGATCACGCCGAGGTTGGTCTCGAAGCCGTCCATCTCGACCAGCATCTGGTTCAGGGTCTGTTCGCGTTCGTCGTTGCCGCCACCGAGGCCGGCGCCGCGCTGACGGCCGACGGCGTCGATTTCGTCGATGAAGATGATGCAGGGCGCGTTCTTCTTGGCGTTCTCGAACATGTCGCGCACGCGGGCAGCGCCCACGCCGACGAACATCTCGACGAAGTCGGAACCCGAGATCGAGAAGAACGGCACCTTGGCCTCGCCAGCGATGCTCTTGGCCAACAGGGTCTTGCCGGTGCCCGGAGGGCCGACCAGCAGCAAGCCGCGCGGAATGCGGCCGCCGAGCTTCTGGAAGCGGGCCGGGTCCTTCAGGAAGTCGACCACTTCCTTGACTTCTTCCTTGGCCTCGTCGCAGCCCGCGACGTCGGCGAAGGTGACCTGGTTGGTGTTCTCGTCGAGCATCCGGGCCTTGCTCTTGCCGAAGCTGAAGGCGCCGCCCTTGCCGCCGCCCTGCATCTGCCGCATGAAGTAGACCCAGACGCCGATCAGCAGCAGCATCGGGCCCCAGCTGACCAGCAGGGTCATGAGCAGCGAGCCTTCTTCGCGCGGCTTGACGTCGAACTTGACGTTGTTGGCGATCAGGTCGCCGACCAGACCGCGGTCGAGGTAGGTGGCGGTGGTGCGGATCTTCCGGTCGTCATTGGTGATGGCGACGATCTCGCTGCCTCCCTGGCCTTCCTGGATGGTGGCGCTCTTGATTCGGTTGGCGCGTACTTCCTCGAGGAAGTCGCTGTAGCCGATGTTGCCTGCGCCGGCCGCCCCGCGGGTGTCGAACTGCTTGAACACAGTGAACAACACCATCGCGATGACGAGCCATACGGCAACTTTGGAAAACCACTGATTGTTCAAACGAAGCTCCAGTCGGGGGCGCGCAAAAAATAGGATTCAGAAAAAAGCGCACTGTGGGCGGCAATTGGCGCCCATTTTAGGCTTTTCAACCTGCGAAAACCCGTGAATTCCCTAGAGCAGCCATAGGGCACAAGCGGTTTTTGATTCGTATCAATTGGTATCAAGGCTCTTGAGGCCGATGCCGACCATGAAGGTCTCGGACGATTTGTCGCGCGAAGCCTTCGGTTTCATGGGTTTCACGGTGCGGAAGTTGTCCTTGAACAGCCGGGTCAGCTCGGCGTAGCCGCTGCCATGGAACAGCTTGGCGACCAGCGCCCCTTCGGGTTTCATGTGCTGGCGGGCGAAGTCGATGGCCAGCTCGATCAGGTGGGCGATGCGCGCCGTGTCGGCCGAGGCGATGCCCGACAGGTTGGGCGCCATGTCGGACACCACCACGTCGGCCAGCCGGCCGTCCATCGCCAGGGCCAGCCGCCCCAGCACCTCGTCCTCCCGGAAGTCGCCCTGCAGGAAGGTGACGCCCTCGATCGGTTCCATCGGCAGGATGTCGAGCGCGATGATGGTGCCGGCCAGCTCGCCCGAGGCCGCGCCCGCCGGCGACATCCGGCGCCGGACGTACTGGCTCCAGGCGCCCGGCGTCGAGCCCAGATCGACCACCAGCTGGCCCGGCTTGATCAGCCCCAGCGTCTCGTCGATCTCCTTCAGCTTGTAGGCGGCACGGGCGCGGTATCCCTCCCGGTTGGCCAGTTTCACGTAGGGATCGTTGAGGTGATCGTGCAGCCAGGCCTTGTTCAGCTTCTTGGTTTTCGGTTTGGGGTTCATTGACACTCGATAATACGGGGATGCCCGCCATACAACTTACCCCTGCGCAGCGCAAGGTGCACCGCTCCGAAGCGCACCATCTGGACCCGATCGTCATGGTCGGCGGCGACGGGCTGACGCCAGCCGTCCTGAAGGAAGCCGACGCCGCGCTCAAGGCCCATGGCCTGATCAAGGTGCGCGTCTTCTCCGACGACCGCGCGGCGCGCGAAGCCATGCTCAAGACGATGTCCGACGAACTGGACGCCGCGCCGATCCAGCACATCGGCAAGCTGCTGGTGCTGTGGCGGCCGATTCCCGAGAAGGAACGCACGATCGACGAAGACCGGATGCCCGGCCCGCGCGACGTCAAGATCATCAAGTACAGCAAGCGCGCCGGCCAGCGGCCCGAGATCAAGACCCTGCGGGTGCTCGGCAACCAGCGCCTGACGCCCGGCGGCACGATCAAGCGCGCCAAGGCCAAGCGGCCGCTCTCGGCCAAGAAGCGGAACCAGGCAGACTGAGGATGTCGAGCGAGACTGCGGGCAAGCCCCGGCGGCACGTCCTGTGCATGAAATGGGGCACCAAGTACGGACCCGAGTACGTCAACCGCCTCTACGCGATGGTGCGACGCCATCTCACGGGCGACTTCACGTTCGTCTGCCTGACCGACGATCCCAAGGGCATCCGCAGCGAGGTCAGCTGCTTTCCGATCCCGCCGCTGGCCCTGGAACTCGCCCCGGGACAACCCGATCGGGCCTGGAAGAAGCTCACCACCTTCGAGTCCGACCTGCACGGGCTGCGCGGCACGGCGCTGTTCATCGACCTGGACGTCGTGGTGGTGGGCAGCCTCGACGCCTTCTTCGAGCAGCCGGGCGAGTTCCTGATCATCCACGACTACGAACGTCCTTGGCGGCGGCGGCGGATCACCGGGAACTCCTCGGTTTACCGCTTCGAACTCGGCGCGCACCCCGACGTGCTGGCGCATTTCCGGCAGAACATGGACGCGGTGCAGGCCGAATTCCGCAACGAGCAGGCCTACCTGTCGGATTTCATGTACCGGCAGGGCAAGCTCGGCTACTGGCCCGAGGCCTGGTGCCCGAGCTTCAAGTACCACGGGATCCCGACCTGGCCAAGCAACTACTGGCGCGAGCCCTTCGTGCCGGAGGGCGCGCGGATCATGGTCTTCCACGGCGAGTGCAATCCGCCCGATGCCCTGGCCGGGCGGCGCAACCGGCGTTTCCGGTTCATCCGGCCGGCACGCTGGATCACCAGCTTCTGGAAGACCTGAAGAGGGGTCGCCCCTCGGTCAGGGGCGCCGCCCCATGCGCCAGAGCAGCACACCGGCGCACAGCCACTGGGCGAGGTACATCGCGCTGCCCAGCGAATGCCAAAGGTTGAGGTTCTCGCGCGCCAGGATGCGCGGCGCCACCGCGTACTGCTGCAGCAATGCCAACAGCAAGGCGGCCAGGATCCAGCCGATCGCCGTCCGGGCTGCGGCGTCGATGCGCTCGCCTTCGGACCGGGACCGGAAATGCACCAGCAGCACCAGCCCGCAGGCCAGCGCGACCCAGGTCTGGGCTGCGAACAACTGACCGGCCATGTTGCCGGCCACGGACGGATTGCCCAGCCGGGCGAACAGCATCGGCACCACCAGAAAACCGATGGTCGACAGGCTGCCCCACCAGAAGGCGGCGACCAGCAGGGCGATGCGATCCTTCATGCTCCCGGGAAAGCCGGTCAGAGGTAGCTGACCGCGACGATCTCGTAGCGCTTGACGCCACCGGGGGCCTGCACCTCCGCGGTGTCGCCCTCCTCCTTGCCGATCAGCGCGCGCGCGATCGGGCTGGAGACGTTGATGAGGCCGAGCTTCAGGTCGGCTTCGTCCTCGCCGACGATCTGGTACTTGACCGCTTCGCCGGTCTTCTCGTCCTCGAGTTCCACCGTGGAGCCGAACACCACCTTGCCGCCGGCGTCGAGCGCCGTCGGATCGATGATCTGGGCCGCCGACAGCTTGCCCTCGATGTCCTGGATGCGGCCTTCGATGAAGCCCTGGCGGTCCTTGGCCGCCTCGTACTCGGCGTTCTCGCTCAGGTCGCCCTGGGCCCGGGCCTCGGCGATCGAATTGATGACCCAGGGACGGTCCACCGTCTTGAGCCGTTGCAGTTCTTCGCGCAGCTTTTCTGCGCCGCGCTTGGTGATCGGGATGGTTGCCATTTCGTTGCTCCAGAAAGCGAAACCGCCGAACGCTGCCGTTCGGCGGTCGAAGGGAGAAAAAAGTTCAGACGAGCGTGCGTCCGGTCAGCCGGCTCAGGATCGCGAGCGGGCTGGATTCGGGATTGTATTGCCTTGCGGCGGGCAGATGCAGGGTCTGCTCCAGCATGTACTGGCCCGACATGACGGCATGCGAGGTCTGGTCGGAGAAGCAGACCCACACCGACCCGGCCGGGAACGGCACGGTCTGCTGCTCGCACTTCTCCTGGTAGTCCAGGTCGGACTTCATGCCGTCGTGCAGTTGCAGCATCAGGTGGTCGTATTCGCTGCGCAGCGACTTGGTGACGCGCAGCGTGCGCAACAGCTTTGCCTGCCAGCGCGAATAGGGCCTGGCGCGCGGCAGGAAGCGCCGGGCGACCGTCTCGAAGGGCTCGCCGACCCGCCAGACGCGCGGCGCGCCCTGCGGATTGGCATTGGTGAACACGCGCAGGATGCGCTCGCCGTAGTTGGGGCGCGAGGGAAAGGCGTCGACATGCAGCCGGCGATCGTCGGCACGCCACGACTGGACCCGGGTCTCGACCTGCGCCGGCCGGTAGCTCGTCGGCGCCATCCGCAGCGCGGGCACGTAGTGCGGCAGCAGGCCGTGGATCAGCCCCTGCGCCTGGCCGCGAAAGCGTCCGACCATCGCCGCCACCGCCTGTTGCCGCGCCTCGTCGCCGACCACGCCCTTGATGCGCCCATCGGCATCGAGGCTGATGTTGCGCACGTCGGGCGAGAGCAGCTCGGGCGTCAACAGCGCCTGTTCTTCGGGCAGCAGCTTGAAGCCCAGGCGCGGAAAGTACAGCACCTTGCCGGCCTCGAGTGCCGCGATCCACGCCTCATTGGGCGTGGCGGCGTTCCAGTCGTCGAGGTCGAGTTCGACCAGCTGCGCTTCCATGGCGGGCGCTCAGGCGTTTGCGAGTTGCTCGTGCATCTCCTGGATCGAGATGACGCCGAGTTCGTCCATGTGCTGCATGCCTTCGACCGCCGCTTCGGCGCCGAAGATCGTGGTGAAGGTCGTCACGCGGGCCAGCAGCGCCGAAGTGCGGATCTGGCGCGAGTCGGCGATCGCGTTGCGGCGCTCCTCGACCGTGTTGATGACCAGCGCGATCTCGTTGTTCTTGATCATGTCGACGATGTGCGGGCGGCCCTCGGTGACCTTGTTGACCACCGCGCAGGCGATGCCCGCCGCGCCGATCGCCGCCGCCGTGCCCTTGGTCGCGATCAGCTCGAAGCCCAGCTTGGCCAGGCCGCGTGCGACCTCGACCGCACGCGCCTTGTCGTTGTTCTTGACCGAGATGAAGACGCGGCCAGACTTCGGCAGGATGGTGCCGGCGCCGATCTGCGACTTCACGAAGGCCTCGCCGAAGGTCTTGCCCACGCCCATCACTTCGCCGGTGGACTTCATCTCGGGGCCGAGGATGGTGTCGACGCCCGGGAACTTGACGAACGGGAACACGGCTTCCTTGACGCTGAAGTACGGCGGCGTGACTTCCTTCGTCACGCCCTGCGACTTCAGCGACTGGCCGGCCATGCAGCGGGCCGCGACCTTGGCCAGCTGGATGCCGGTCGCCTTGCTGACGTAAGGCACGGTGCGCGAGGCACGCGGGTTGACCTCGAGCACGTAGATCACGTCCTTGCCGTCCTTCTCCTGGATCGCGAACTGGACGTTCATGAGGCCGACCACGTTCAGCGCCTTGGCCATCGCGGCGCTTTGGCGCTTGAGCTCGGCCACGGTCTCGGCCTTCAGGCTGTAGGGCGGCAGCGAGCACGCCGAGTCGCCCGAGTGCACGCCGGCCTGCTCGATGTGCTCCATCACGCCACCGATCAGGGTCGTGCCTTCGGCGTCGCGCAGGCAGTCGACGTCGCATTCGACCGCGTCGTTGAGGAAGCGGTCGAGCAGCACCGGCGAGTCGTTGCTGACCTTGACCGCCTCGCGCATGTAGCGTTCGAGGTCGCGCTGCTCATGGACGATTTCCATCGCCCGGCCGCCGAGCACGTAGCTCGGACGCACCACCAACGGGTAGCCCAGAGCGGCGGCCTTCTCGAGCGCCTCGGGCTCGGTGCGCGCGGTGGCGTTCGGCGGCTGGCGCAGGCCGAGTTCGTGCAGCAGCTTCTGGAAGCGCTCGCGGTCCTCGGCGGCGTCGATCATGTCGGGGCTGGTGCCGATGATCGGCACGCCATTGGCTTCCAGGTCGAGCGCGAGCTTGAGCGGCGTCTGGCCGCCGTACTGCACGATCACGCCGGTCGGCTTTTCCTTGTCGACGATCTCGAGCACGTCCTCGAGCGTGAGCGGCTCGAAGTACAGGCGGTCGCTGGTGTCGTAGTCGGTCGAGACGGTCTCGGGGTTGCAGTTGACCATGATGGTCTCGTAGCCGTCCTCGCGCATCGCCAGCGCGGCATGCACGCAGCAGTAGTCGAACTCGATGCCCTGGCCGATGCGATTCGGACCGCCGCCGAGCACCATGATCTTCTTCTTGTTCGTCGGCGCAGCCTCGCACTCGTCCTCGTAGGTCGAGTACATGTAGGCGGTGTTGGTCGCGAACTCGGCCGCGCAGGTGTCGACCCGCTTGTAGACCGGGCGCACGCCCAGGGCGCGGCGCTTCTCGCGGATCGCGGTGTCGGTGGTCTTCAGCTGACGCGCCAGCCGGCGGTCGGAGAAGCCCTTCTTCTTGAGCGCGAGCAGGGTGGCCTTGTCGATGTCGTCGAGCGACTTGGTTTCCAGCTCGAGCTCGATCTTCACGATCTCCTCGATCTGCACCAGGAACCAGGGGTCGATCTTGGTCAGCGCGAAGACTTCATCGACGCTGAGGCCCATCGCGAAGGCGTCGCCCACGTACCAGATGCGGTCGGGGCCGGGCTCGCCGAGTTCCTTCTCGAGCACTTCGCGGTCCTGCGTCTTCTCGTTCAGGCCGTCGACGCCGACTTCGAGGCCGCGCAGCGCCTTCTGGAACGACTCCTGGAAGGTGCGGCCCATCGCCATCACCTCGCCGACCGACTTCATCTGGGTCGTCAGGCGCGAATCGGCCTGCGGGAATTTCTCGAAGGCGAAACGCGGGATCTTCGTGACCACGTAGTCGATGCTGGGCTCGAAGCTGGCCGGCGTGGCGCCGCCGGTGATCTCGTTGCGCAACTCGTCGAGCGTGTAGCCGACCGCCAGCTTGGCCGCCACCTTGGCGATCGGGAAGCCGGTCGCCTTGGAAGCCAATGCCGACGAACGCGACACGCGCGGATTCATCTCGATCACGACCATGCGGCCGTCTTTCGGGTTGATCGAGAACTGCACGTTCGAGCCGCCGGTGTCGACGCCGATCTCGCGCAGCACGGCCAGCGAGGCGTTGCGGAGAATCTGGTATTCCTTGTCGGACAGCGTCTGCGCGGGCGCAACGGTGATCGAGTCGCCGGTGTGCACGCCCATCGGGTCGAGGTTCTCGATCGAGCAGACGATGATGCAGTTGTCGGCCTTGTCGCGCACGACTTCCATCTCGTACTCTTTCCAGCCGAGCAGGGATTCTTCGATCAGCAGCTCGTTGGTGGGCGAGGCTTCCAGGCCGCGCTTGCAGATGGTCTCGAACTCTTCGGGGTTGTAGGCGATGCCGCCACCGGTGCCGCCGAGCGTGAAGCTCGGGCGGATCACGACCGGGAAACCGACCGTCTTCTGCACGGCCCAGGCCTCGTCGAGCGAATGGGCGATGCCCGAACGCGCCGAACCCAGACCGATCTTGGTCATCGCGTCCTTGAACTTGAGGCGGTCCTCGGCCTTGTCGATGGCTTCGGGCGTGGCGCCGATCAGCTCGACCTTGTACTTGTCGAGCACGCCGTTGCGCCACAGGTCGAGCGCGCAATTCAGCGCGGTCTGGCCGCCCATGGTCGGCAGGATGGCATCCGGGCGTTCCTTGACGATGATCTTCTCGACCGTCTGCCAGGTGATCGGCTCGATGTAGATGACGTCGGCCGTGGCCGGGTCGGTCATGATCGTCGCCGGGTTGCTGTTGATCAGGATGACCTTGTAGCCCTCCTCGCGCAGCGCCTTGCAGGCCTGCACGCCGGAGTAGTCGAACTCGCAGGCCTGGCCGATGATGATCGGGCCGGCGCCGATGATGAGGATGCTCTTCAGATCTGTGCGCTTAGGCATTCTTCTGTCCTTCTTTGTGACTTTGCATGAGTGCCGTGAAGCGATCGAACAGGTAGCCGATGTCATGCGGGCCGGGTGAGGCCTCGGGGTGGCCCTGGAAGCAGAACGCGGGCTTGTCGGTGCGGGCCAGGCCCTGCAGCGTGTTGTCGAACAGGCTGATGTGGGTCGGGCGCAGGTTGGCCGGCAGGCTCTTCTCGTCGACCGCGAAGCCGTGGTTCTGGCTCGTGATGCTGACGCGGCCGTTGTCCAGGTCCTTCACGGGATGGTTGGCGCCGTGGTGGCCGAACTTCATCTTGAAGGTCTTGGCACCCGAGGCGAGCGCCATGATCTGGTGGCCCAGGCAGATGCCGAAGGTCGGGATGCCGGTCTCGATCAGTTCCTTGACCGCCGCGATCGCGTAGTCGCAGGGCTCCGGGTCGCCCGGGCCATTGGCCAGGAAGATGCCGTCGGGACGCAGCTTGAGCACGTCGGCCGCGGGCGTCTCGGCCGGCACCACCGTGATGCGCGCGCCGCGCTGGGCGATCATGCGAAGGATGTTCTTCTTGACGCCGTAGTCGAAGGCGACCACATGGAACTTGGGCGTGATCTGCACGCCGTAGCCCGAGCCGAGCTTCCACTCGGTCTGGGTCCACTCGTAGGTTTGCTTGACCGACACCACACGGGCCAGGTCGAGGCCGGCCATGCTGGGTGCGGCCTTGGCAGCGGCGACCGCCTTGTCGATCAGCGCCTGGCTGACAGCCTCGCCTTCGGCCAGGCCGAGGATGCAGCCGTTCTGGGCACCGTTCGTGCGCAGATGGCGGGTCAGCTTGCGGGTGTCGATGTCGGCGATTGCGACCGTGTTGCCGCGCACCAGGTACTGGTTCAGCGTCTCTTGCTGGCGGAAGTTGGAAGCGACCAGCGGCAGGTCCTTGATGATCAGGCCCGCGGCATGGATCTTGTCGGCCTCGATGTCTTCCTCGTTGACGCCATAGTTGCCGATGTGCGGGTACGTGAGGGTCACGATCTGCTGGCAGTAGCTCGGGTCGGTCAGGATTTCCTGGTAACCGGTCATGGCGGTGTTGAACACCACCTCGCCGGTCGTGGCACCGGTGGCGCCGATCGAGTTGCCGAGAAAGACCGTGCCGTCTGCAAGCGCCAGGATGGCGGGCGGGAATTTTCCCTTGAGAGACAAAAGCACTGGGATCTCCGGATGGATGACGCCCAAAGCGAACCCAAGAAAGACTTTGGGCTGCGACCTTCGTCGAGGAGTTGGCTTGCGTGCGCTGTGGGCGGGGTGTGAGCGGGAAAGCCCTTGATTATAGCCGGCCCGCGTCCCGGGCATCCGCTCCGGCAGCACTTGCATACAAGCATATCGCCGCCGCCGCCGCGACGTTGAGCGACTCTTCGCCGCCCGGTTGCGCGATCCGGACGTGGCGCGACGCCCTGGCCTCGATTTCCGCGGAAACCCCCTGCCCTTCGTGCCCCATCAGCCAGGCGCAGGGAAACGGAAGTTCGGCGCGATGCAACCACTCGCCACGGTGCGAACTGGTGGCGATCCAGGGCACCTCGAGCGCGTCCAGCGCATCGATGCCGACCCCTTCGATCAGCCGCAGGCCGAAGTGGGCCCCCATCCCGGCACGCAGCACCTTGGGCGCCCACAGCGCCGCCGTGCCCTTGATCGCAATCACCTGCTTGAAGCCGAAGGCGGCGGCGCTGCGCAGGATCGAGCCGACATTGCCCGCATCCTGCAGCCGGTCCAGCACCACCGTGGGCGCCGACGGCTCGACCTCCTGGCGCGCCGGCAGGTCGAGAATGAAGCCCATCGGCGCCGGGGATTCGAGCCCGCTGACCGCCGCCAGCAGCGCATCGGGCAGCACCACGGTCTTGGGCGCCGCGGCGGACCATTCGTGGCGGGCGGTCGGCCACAGGGATTCGGCGAACACCGCGACCGCCGGCCGCACGCCGCGTTCGCGCGCCGCGCGGCAGAGGTGGTCGCCTTCCAGCCAGACCCGGCCGGCCTTGCGGTAGCCGCCCGGGTCGTGCGCCAGCTTGCGCAGTTCCTTGAGCAGCGGGTTGTCCTTCGACGTGACGTGGCTGACCTCGTCGACGCTCACCAGGGATCTCCGACGCCGGCCGGCTGCCCTGCCGGGGTCGCCATGCGGGCCAGTGCCGCGGCGACCGGGCTGAAGGACTTGCGGTGGTGCACGCAGGCCCCATGGCGCAGCAGCGCCTCGAGGTGCTCCGGCGTGCCATAGCCCTTGTGGCCGGCAAAGCCGTAGTGCGGGAACTCGGCGTGCAGGTCTTCGCAGAGGCGGTCCCGATGCACCTTGGCCAGGATCGAGGCCGCCGAGATCGCCTTGACCCGGGCATCGCCCTTGACGATCGCCTCGGCCAGCACGTTGAGCGTCGGCAGCCGGTTGCCGTCGACCAGCACCTTGACCGGCTTCAGGCGCAGGCCCTCGACCGCGCGGCGCATCGCGAGCATCGTCGCCTGCAGGATGTTGTGGGTGTCGATCTCCTCGACGCTGGCCTGGGCGACGGAGCAGCACAGCGCCTTGGCGAGGATCTGGTCGTGCAGGCGCTCGCGCTGCAGCGCGGTCAGGGTCTTCGAATCGGCCAGGCCGCGGATCGGCCGCTGATCGTCGAGGATCACGGCCGCGGCCACCACCGGGCCGGCCAGCGGACCGCGGCCGGCCTCGTCGACGCCGGCCATCAGCCCCGGGCCATCCCACAGGAGGCTGGCCTGCTCAGCCTTCAAGAACTTTCTGGATCGCATCGGCGCACAGTGTCGGCGTATCGCGCAGCAATTCTGCGTGCATCGCGCAAAAACGTTGTTGCAAGGCGTGAACCTTCTCCGGCGAGGCGAGCCAGCCCAGCGTGGCCTCGGCCAGCGCCTCTGGGGTGGCGGCGTCCTGCAGTATCTCGGGGACCACGAACTCACGGCTCAGGATGTTGGGCAGGCCGACCCAGGGCTGCAGCTGCTTGCGCTGCATCACCAGCCGCCAGGTCAGCGAATTCACCCGGTAGGAGATCACCATCGGCCGCTTGAAGAGCGCGGCCTCGAGCGTCGCGGTGCCGCTGGCGATCAGCGTCACGTCGCAGGCGGCCAGCGCGGCGTGGGACTGGCCGTCGAGCAGGTTCACCCGACCCGCCATGGGACTGGCCTTCAGCAATTGCTCCATCTCCTGGCGCAGGCTCGGCAGCACCGGACAGATGAAGCAGAGGCCGGGCCGCGACTTCAGCATCAGGGCCGCGGCGTCGAAGAACAGCGGCGCCAGCTGCCGCAGCTCCGAACGCCGGCTGCCGGGCAGGATAGCGACCACTTCGGCCTCGGGATCGAGTCCGAGCGCGGTGCGCGCCGCCGCCCGGTCGGGCGCCATCGGGATCACCTTGGCGAGCGGATGGCCGACATAGGTCGCGGCGATGCCGTGCTGCGCGAGCAGGGCCGGCTCGAACGGAAAGATGCACAGCACATGGTCGGCAGCGGCGCGGACCTTGTGGACCCGCTCCGGACGCCAGGCCCAGATCGACGGGCAGACGAAGTGCGCGGTCTTGATGCCGCGCTCGCGCAGGCCGGCCTCGAGGTCGAGATTGAAATCGGGGGCGTCGACGCCGATGAAGATGTCGGGCGACTCGCGCAGCAGGCGGGCCCGCAGCTGGCGCCGGATGCCGGCGATCTCGGCATAGTGGCGCAGCACCTCGACATAGCCGCTCACGGCGAGCTTTTCCTGGGGCCACCAACTCTCGAAACCACGCGAGAGCATCCGGGGGCCACCGATGCCGACCGCCTGCATCGTGGGCCACCGCGCCTGCAGCCCATCGAGCATGAGGCCCGCCAGCAGGTCGCCAGAAGCCTCGCCGGCGACCAGCGAGAACCGCCGCGGCTTTTCAGACATGCGGCAACTCAGCGCGCGATGCCGCGCGTGGCACCGGCGAGAAAGTCACTCATCATCGCGACGTCAGGCGCCGCCTCGGGCACTTCGGCAGCCAGTGCCTGGATTGCGGCACGCGCCTCGTCCAGCGTCTTGCCCTGGCGGTACAGGAGCCGGTGCATCTGCTTGACCGCCGCGATCCGCGCGGGCGAGAACTCGCGGCGGCGCAGGCCGACCACGTTGAACCCGCGCACGGCGAGAGGATTGCCGTCCACCAGCATGAAGGGCGGCACGTCCTGCGTGACCGCGCTGGCAAAACCGAGCATGGCATGGGCACCGACCGACACGAACTGGTGGATGCCGGTCAGCCCGCCCACCGTCACCCAGTCGGCCAGGTGCACGTGGCCGGCCAGGGTCGTGTTGTTGGCGAGCGTGGTGTGGTCATCGACACGGCAGTCATGCGCGATGTGCGTGTAGGCCATGATCCAGTTGTCGTTGCCCACCCGCGTCACGCCGCCGGCCCCGGGCACGCCGATGTTGAAGGTGCAGAACTCGCGGATCACGTTGCGATCGCCGATGACCAGTTGCGTGGGCTCGCCGGCGTATTTCTTGTCTTGCGGCACCGCGCCCAGCGATGCGAACTGGAAGATCCGGTTGTCGCGGCCGATGGTGGTCCTGCCCTCGATCACGCAGTGCGCGCCGATCGTGGTGCCGGCGCCGACCCGCACGTGCGGGCCGATCACGGCGTAGGGACCGACACTGACCGTCGGGTCGAGTTCGGCCTGAGGGTCGACGATCGCCGTCGAATGAATCAGGGTCATGCCGGCAGGATCAGTTGATCTGGCGCATCGCGCACATCAATGTCGCTTCGCAGGCCAGTTCGGCGCCGACCAGCGCGCGCCCCTTGAACTTGGAGATGCCGGCCTTCATGCGCTCGATCTCGACCTCGAGCGTGAGTTGGTCGCCGGGCTCGACCGGCCGCTTGAAGCGCGCGCCATCGATGGCGGCGAAGTAATAGACCGTGTTGTCGTCGGGCACGATGTCCAGCGAATGGAAGGACAGCAGCGCGGCCGCCTGGGCCATCGCCTCGAGCATCAGCACGCCCGGCATCACCGGGCGATGCGGGAAGTGGCCATTGAAGAAGGGCTCGTTCATGGTCACGTTCTTGAGTGCCGTGATGCGCTTGCCCTTTTCCATGTCGAGCACGCGGTCCACCAGGAGGAACGGGTATCGGTGAGGCAGCAGCTTGAGGATTTGGTGGATATCGAGCGTCGTCATGATTTCTTGTCCTGCATCGTCATTTTTTCCAGCGCCTTGAGGCGCTCCCGCAGACTGTGCAGTTGCTTGAGCGTGGCAGCGTTTTTCTCCCAGGTCGCATTGTCGTCGATGGGAAACACGCCGGTGTAGAGGCCGGGCTTGTGGATGGAGCGCGTCACCAGCGAGGTCGACGAGATGTTCACGTGGTCGGCGATCGTCAGGTGCCCGAGCACGCCGGCCCGGCCGCCGAAGGTGCAGTGGGCGCCGATGGTGGCGCTGCCCGCCACCGCGGTGCAGCCGGCCATGGCGGTGTGCTTTCCGATGCGCACGTTGTGGCCGATCTGGATCAGGTTGTCGAGCTTCACGCCGTCCTCGATCACGGTGTCCTCGAGGGCGCCGCGGTCGATGCAGGTGTTGGCGCCGATCTCGACATCGTCGCCGATGCGCACCGCGCCAAGCTGTTCGATCTTGACCCAGGCGCCCTCGTGCGGGGCCAGGCCGAAGCCGTCGGCGCCGATCACCACGCCCGGGTGCAGCAGGCAGCGCGCGCCGATGATGCAGTCCTCGCTGACCGTCACGCGGGACTTCAGCACCGTGTCGGCGCCGATGCGGGCACCGCGCTCGATCACGCACAGCGCGCCGATGCGGGCGCTCGGGTCGACCACCGCTTCGGGGTCGATCACTGCGCTGGGATGAATGCGCGCGGTCTCGGGCCGGGCATGGGCCTTCTTCCAGAGCTGGGTCAGCCGCGCGAAGTAGAGATAGGGATCGGGCGTCTCGATGAAGGCGCCGCGCGCCGCCGCCGCATCGTGCATCGCCGGCGCCACGATCACGCAGGCGGCGCCGGAGGCGGCGAGTTCCTTCTGGTATTTGGGATGGCTCAGGAACGCGATCGCGTCGCCACCCGCCGTCGCGAGCGGTGCCAGCCGCTCGATCGAAAGCCCGGGATCGCCCTGGAGATCACCTCCGAGGGCCTCGATGATTGCGCCTAGCCGAAGTGCCACGCCGATAGACGGCGCTACTTGCCGCCGGTAGAGGTCGACGCGTTGAGCGCCTTGATCACCTTCTCGGTGATGTCGTGCTTCGGGTTGATGTAGATCGCCTCCTGGAGGATGGCGTCGTACTTCTCAGCCTCGGCCACCTGCTTGACCACGCGGTTGGCGCGCTCGTAGACCTGCTGCAGCTCTTCATTCTTGCGGGCGTTCAGATCTTCCTGGAATTCGCGACGCCGGCGCTGGAAATCCCGATCCTGGTCGACCAGCGCCTTCTGGCGCGCCAGGCGCTGGCTCTCGGTCAGCGTCGAAGCTTCGCGCTCGAACTGCTCGGAGGCCGCCTTGAGCGCCGCACCCTGTGCCGTCAGATCCTTTTCGCGCTTGAGGAACTCGGCCTCCAGCTTGGCCTGGGCGGCCTTCGCCGGCAGCGCTTCGCGCAGCACCCGGTCAGGATTGACGAAACCGATGCGAAAGCTTTCCTGCGCCTGGGCGGGCATGCCCACCGCCATGACGACAGGAACCAGCAGCGCACCGGCGGCACGAAGCAATGGAGTCATTAGAAGGTCGTTCCGATCTGGAATTGCAGGCGTTGAATTCTATCCTCCGGGATTTGCTGGGCCACATCCCCCTTCTCGTACACGACCGGGAAGGCGTAGGCGATGCGCAGCGGGCCCAGCGGCGAGATCCAGCTGATGCCCAGGCCGATCGATGCGCGGAACTTCTTGATCGAGTCCCACTGGGCGTCGGTCGACCATGGCGTGCGGTCGCCGAACACGTTGCCGGCGTCCATGAAGGTGTAGAGGCGCAGCGTCCGGTCGTTGCCGGCACCCGGGAACGGGGTGCTCAGTTCGGCGTTGAAGACCGCCTTCTTGGTGCCGCCCAGCGCCGCGCCTTCGATCTGGCCGAACAGTGGGATGTCGCGCGGACCGAGCGAGTTCTGCTCGAAGCCGCGCACCGAACCCAGGCCACCGGCGTAGAAGTTCTTGAAGATCGGGTACACCTCGCCGCCGTAGGCCTTGGCATAGCCCAAGTCGCCGTTGATCGCGAAGGTGTACTGCTTGTTGATCGGGAAGAACTGCTGGTACTGGTAGTTGGTCTTGTAGTACTTCATGTCCCCGCCGACCCCGACTTCGAGGTTGGCGCGCTGCAGGACGCCGCTGGTCGGGACCAGCGCGCTGTCGCGGTCGTCGCGGGCCCAGCCTACGGTCAGCGGGATGCCCGAAACCGTGGGGTTGCCGCAGTACAGGAGGATGTTCCGGTCGCCGGAGATGCAACCGAAGTACTGCTGGTACGAGAACGGCACATAGCCCGCGAACGAGGTGCCCGGGTCGAAGCGGTAACGCTCCACGCCGGCCCCGAAGAAGATCGTGTCGCGCTCACTGAACGGCACGCCGAAACGGATGTTCGCGCCTTCGGTCGTCAGCTTGTAATTGCCGTCGATGCTGGCGTAGTACGGCTGGGTGGTCGTGGTGTAGATGCTGAAGCTGCGCGAGATCCCTTCCTTCGTGAAGTAGGGATCGGTGGTGACCAGCGACAGCGAGCGGTTGTACTTGCTGGTGTTGACCTGCACGCCGAGGTAGTTGCCCGAGCCGAACACGTTCTCCTGCGAGATGCCGAAGGTCAGGCTGACCTTGTCGGCGCTGGAGAAGCCGGCGCCCAGCTGCAGCGAGCCGGTCGGCTTCTCCTTGACCTCGACCGTCAGGTCGACCTGGTCGGGCACGCCCGGCACCTCCTGGGTGTCGACCTGGACGTCGGTGAAGAAGCCGAGGCGGTCGACCCGGTCGCGCGACAGCTTGATCTTGTCGCCGTCGTACCAGGAGGCCTCGTACTGCCGGAACTCGCGGCGGATGACTTCGTCGCGCGTGCGGTTGTTGCCGCCGATGGCGACCCGCCGGACATAGACCCGGCGCTCGGGCTGGGCGTTCAGGGTGAGCGCGACCCGGTTGGTCGTGCGATCGATCTCGGGGGTCGCCTGCACGCGGGCGAAGGCGTAGCCGAAGCTGCCGAAGTAGTCGGAGAAGGCCTTGGTGGTCCGGGTCACTTCTTCGGCGTTGTAGGGCTCGCCAGGCTGGATCGACACCAGCGACTTGAACTCGTCCTCGCGGCCCAGGTAGTTGCCGGCCAGCTTGACGCCGGAGACCACGAACTTGTCGCCTTCGCTGATGTTGACCGTGACCGAGAGATCCTGCCGGTCGGGCGAGATCGCCACCTGCGTCGAATCGATGCGGAACTCGAGGTAGCCGCGCGACAGGTAGTACGAGCGCAGCGTCTCGAGGTCGGCGTTGAGCTTGGCGCGCGAGTATTGGTTCGACTTGGTGTACCAGCTGAGCCAGCCGCCGCTGTCCTGGTCGAACAGGCTCAGCAGGGTCGACTCGCTGAAGTCCTTGTTGCCGGCGATGTGCACTTCGCGGATGCGCGCCGGCTCGCCTTCGGTCACGGTGAAGGTCAGGTTGACGCGGTTGCGCTCGATCGGCGTGACGGTGGTCACGACCTGTGCGTTGTAGAGGCTGCGGCTCACGTACTGGCGCTTGAGCTCCTGCTCGGCGCGGTCGGTCAGGGCCTTGTCGTAGGGACGCCCGTCGGCCAGGCCGACTTCGCGCAGCGCCTTCTGCAGCGCCGCCTTCTCGAATTCCTTGGTGCCGACGAAATCGACGTCGGCGATCGTGGGCCGCTCCTCGACGATCACCACCAGCACGTTGCCGTTGACGTCGATGCGCACGTCCTTGAACAGCCCCAGGTCGAACAGCGCCCGGATCGCGGCGGAGCCGCGCTCGTCGTTGTAGGTATCGCCCACGCGCAGCGGGATCGACGCGAAGATCGTTCCCGGCTCGACCCGCTGCAAGCCCTCGACCCGGATGTCGCGCACGGTGAAAGGCTCGACCGCCCAGGCTGCCGTGGCCGCCAGCGCGCTGGCCACTACCGCGGCAACGCTGCGCAGGCGAAAGCGACTGAATGTTGTGTTCATCTGTGAATTGAGCCAGGGCCGGAAAGGGCTGGCAGAAAAGTTAACCAAAGAGCCGCGTGACGTCGTTGAAGAGTGCGATCGACATCATGACCAGCAGCAGCGCGACACCGCCGCGCTGAAACCTTTCCATCCAGGCGTCGGAGACGCTCTTGCCGGTCAGGCCCTCCCAAAGATAATACATCAGGTGCCCGCCATCGAGGACCGGCAGCGGCATGAGGTTCAAGACCCCCAGGCTCACGCTGATCAGGGCCAGGAACACCATGTACTGGGTCAGTCCGAGACTGGCGGACTTGCCGGCGTAGTCGGCGATCGTGAGCGGTCCGCTGAGGTTCTTGAGCGAAGCCTCGCCGATCAGCATCTTGCCCATCATGCGCACGGTGAGCGCCGACACCTCCCAGGTCCGGACCACGCCGCGCCAGACGCCGTCCACCACGCCCTGGCGCACCAGCACCATTTCGGGCGGCGCTCCGACGAAGGCCCCGATGCGGCCGACCTTGCCCGTCGGCTCGTCGCGGACCTCCGGCGTGACCTCGATCTGGATCGACTGCCCGCCGCGCTCGACCTGCCAGGCCTGCGTGCGCGGCTGGCTGCCGTCGATCGAGGCGCGGATCTGCTCGCGCAGCTGCTGGCCGTCGACGATCGCGGTCGCGCCCACGGCCCGTACCAGGTCGCCGCTGCGCAGGCCGGCACGCTCGGCGGCGCTGGCGGGCATCACCTCGCCGATCTCGGGCCGGGTCATCGGCGAGATGACGCCGATCTTGCGGAACATCTGCGCATCCGCATCCTTGGCCTCGATGCGGCTCAGCGGCAGCACCAGTTCGCGCGCCGGACGACCGCGCTCGCCGGCGATCTCCAGCGTCAGGTCGCGGCCGTCGAGGGCGCCGCGGGTCATGCGCCAGCGCAGGTCCTCGAAGGATTGCACAGCCTCCAGCTGTCCTTCGAAGCCGGCCCGCGTGACGTGCTCGCCGCCCTGCAGCCCTGCCCGCTCGGCCAGCGAGGCCGCCACCGGACGGGCCAGCGTCGCCGCCGGCTCCTGGACGCCGATCCAGTTGACCAGCGTGTAGAGCACGACCGCCAGCAGCAGATTGGCGATCGGGCCGGCGGCCACGATCGCGGCGCGCGAGCGCAGCGGCTGGGTATTGAAGGCGCGATGCCGCTCCTCGGCCGGCACCGGACCTTCGCGCTCGTCGAGCATCTTCACGTAGCCGCCGAGCGGGAAGGCGCCGATCACGAACTCGGTGTTCTGGCCCGGATGCTGGCGCTTGGGCTGCCAGCGATAGAGGGTCTTGCCGAAACCGACGGAGAAGCGCAGCACCTTGACCCCGCAGGCGACCGCGACCCGGTAATGCCCGTATTCGTGCACGGCGATCAGCAGGCCGAGGGCGACGATGAAGGCAACGACTGTGAGCATCGGATTCCCCGGGGGTTGTACGGATCAGGCCGCGAAGCGGAGCGCCGCGGCACGGGCCGCGGCTCGCGCACTGGCGTCCAGGTCGAGCAAGTCCGCAAGCGACGAGGGCTTGGAGGGCAACACGCGCTCCAAAGTTTCCAGATTGACCGCATGAATGCGATCGAAACGCAGCCGCCGCTCGAGAAAGGCCTCGACCGCCACTTCGTTGGCGGCATTCAGCACCGCCGTGGTTCCGGGCGCGGCCCGCAGCGCATGCCATGCCAGGTGCAGTCCCGGGAAGCGGACCTCGTCCGCGGCCTCGAAAGTCAGGGCCGCCAGCAAGGCGAAATCCAGCTTGCCGGCTCCGCTCGCGATCCGCTCGGGCCAGGCCAGGCCGCAGGCGATCGGCACCCGCATGTCCGGCGTGCCGAGCTGCGCGATGACCGACGAGTCCTGGAACTGCACCATCGAATGGATGATCTGCTGCGGATGGATCACCACCTTGACCTGCTCGGGTGTCAGGTCGAACAGCCAGCGGGCCTCGATCACCTCGAGGGCCTTGTTCATCATGGTGGCGGAGTCGACGGAAATCTTGCGCCCCATCGAGAAATTCGGGTGCGCGCAGGCCTGCTCGGGCGTGATCTCGGCCAGCGTGGCGGGATCGCGTTGCCGGAACGGGCCGCCCGACGCGGTCAGCAGCACATGGTCGACCCGCTGGGCCCAGGTGCTGCGGTCCTCGGGCAGGCACTGGAAGATGGCCGAATGCTCGCTGTCGATCGGCAGCAGCGCGGCGCCGCCTTCGTGCACCGTGCGCATGAACAGCTCGCCGCCGACCACCAGCGCTTCCTTGTTGGCCAGCATCAGGCGCTTGCCGGCCCGCGCGGCCGCCAGGCAGGGGCCGAGCCCGGCGGCGCCGACGATGGCGGCCATCACGGAATCGGCCTGCTCGTGCGAGGCGATCTCCTCGATCGCGCCCTCGCCGCTCAGCACGCGCGTCGGCAGGCCGTTCGAGGCCAGCTTGTCGGCCAGCAGCGCCGCGTGCGGCGCGCTTGCCATCACGGCGAACTGCGGCGAAAAGCGCACGCACTGCGCGAACAGCTCGTCGACCCGGGTCGCCGCCGACAGGGCGAAAACCTCGAAGCGATCGGGATGGCGCGCGATCACGTCGAGCGTGCTGACGCCGACGGAGCCGGTCGAGCCGAGCACCGTGACGCGTTGTTTGACTGAATTCATAGGAAGGCCAGCATCATGGCGATCGGCAGCGTGGGCAGCAGCGCGTCGATCCGGTCGAGCACGCCGCCATGCCCGGGCAGCAGCGCGCTGCTGTCCTTGGCCCCGGCGCTGCGCTTGATCAGCGACTCGACCAGGTCGCCGACCACGCTCATCGCGGCCATGAAGACCACGCCGATCAGCAGCAGCCACCAGCCGCGCTCGGCCAGCCGTGTATAGAGGCTGGCGACCGACGCCTGGGCGGCGGAGTCGCCCCAGACCCAGGCCAGCGCGAGCACGACCACGCCGGCCATGCCGCCCCAGACGCCCTCCCAGCTCTTGCCGGGACTGATGGTCGGGGCCAGCTTGTTCCGGGTGAACTTGAGCCCGAAGGCACGGCCGGTGAAATACGCGAAAACGTCCGCGACCCAGACCAGCACCAGGATCGAGAGCAGGAAATTGATGCCCACGACCCGCGCCTGCACCGCCGCCAGCCAGGCCACCCACAGCGCGAGCAGGCCGCCGACCAGGCGCAGCCCCTTGGGCACGCGCGGCCAGCCCGGAACCGCCACGCGCAGCAGTGCGGCACCGCCCAGCACCCAGGCGGCACTGGCGGCGATCCAGACGCCGAGCAGCGGGCGCTCGAGCAGGCCGAGCCACCAGGACAGCGCGCACAGCAGCACCATCTCGGCGCCGAGGAACAGCGACAGGCGCGGACCGTAGTCGTTGAGGCCCCCCCACTCCCAGGCGGCAGCCCCGATCAGCGCCAGCATCACGCAGGCGAAGGGCACGTGCGAGGGATAGAAGAGCGCAGGCAGCAGGATCGCCAACAGGACGATCGCCGTGATGATGCGTTGCTTGAGCATGCGCTCAGGCGACCCGCTGGTCGCTCGAAGCCCCGGCGCCCAGCTGCTCGGACGTCTGGCCGTAGCGGCGCTCGCGGCGCTGGAACGCTGCGATGGCCTCGTCGAGCGCGGCCTCGTCGAACTCGGGCCACAGGCGGTCGCTGAAGAAGAGCTCGGCGTAGGCGCTCTGCCAGAGCAGGAAGTTCGACAGCCGCTGCTCGCCGCCGGTGCGGATGAACAGATCGGGGTCGGGCACGTGCGAGAGCGCCATCGCGGCGTCGAGGTTGGCCTCGGTCAGCGCCTCGCCGCGGGCTGCCAGCTGGGCGGCGGCGCGTGCGATGTCCCAGCGGCCGCCATAGTTGAAACAGACATTGAGCACGAGCCGGGAATTGTGCGCGGTCGCCGCTTCGGCCTGGACCAGGCCGGCGATCATCTTCTCGGACAGCCCGCCGCGCTCGCCGACGAAATGCAGCCGGACGCCGTCCTGGCTCAGCTTGGGCACCTCGCGGCCCAGCGCACCGACCATCAGGTCCATGAGGCCGGAGACTTCCTCGACTGGCCGGTTCCAGTTCTCGGACGAGAACGCGAAGACGGTGAGCACCCCGACGTTGCGCGCCACGCAGGCCTTGACGCAGCGCCTGAGCGACTCGACGCCCTGCTTGTGACCCGCCACACGCGGCAGGAAGCGGCGCGTCGCCCAGCGACCGTTGCCATCCATGACGATGGCGATGTGATGGGGAACCGCAGGGTCGCTGTGCTTCATGCGTAGAGGTGTTTCGGCCCTAGACGGCCATGATCTCGGCTTCCTTGGCGGTCACCAGGCGGTCGATTTCCGCGATGTGGCGGTCGGTGACCTTCTGGATCTCGGCCTCGGCCCGCTTCTGGTCGTCTTCCGAGGCCAGCTTGTCCTTGACCAGCTTCTTGATCGCATCGTTGGCGTCGCGGCGCAGATTGCGCGTCGCGATCTTGGCGCTCTCGCCTTCGTTGCGCACCAGCTTGGTCATTTCCTTGCGGCGCTCCTCGCTCATCGGCGGCAGCGGAACCCGGATCAGGTCGCCCATCGAGGCCGGATTCAGGCCCAGGTCGCTCTCGCGGATCGCCTTCTCGATCTTGGCGCCCATGCCCTTTTCCCAGGGCTGGACGCTGATGGTGCGCGAGTCGAGCAAGGCGACGTTCGCCACCTGCGACAGCGGCACCGAAGAGCCGTAGTAGTCGACGTGGATCGAATCCAGCAGGGCCGGGTTGGCGCGGCCGGTACGGATCTTGGTCAGGTTGTTCTGGAAGGCGGCGAGCGACTGGTTCATCTTGGCGTCGGTCGCACTGCGGATGTCTGCAATGGTCATGTATTCAATCTCCTCAAGCGTGCACGAGGGTGCCTTCGTCCTCGCCCATCACGACGCGCTTGAGCGCGCCGTTCTTGAAGATCGAGAACACCTTGATCGGCAGGTTCTGGTCGCGGCACAGCGCGAAGGCCGTGGCGTCCATGATGCCGAGGTTTTGTGCAATGGCTTCGTCGAAGCTCAGGTTGGTGTAGCGCGTTGCGCTCGGGTCCTTCTTGGGGTCGGCCGTGTAGACGCCGTCGACCTTGGTCGCCTTGAGCACCAGCTCGGCGCCGATCTCGGCACCGCGCAGCGCGGCCGCCGTGTCGGTCGTGAAGAAGGGGTTGCCGGTGCCGGCGGCGAAGATCACCACCTTGCCCTCTTCGAGGTACTGCAGGGCCTTCGGGCGCACATAGGGCTCGACCACCTGCTCGATCGCGATGGCGGACATCACGCGGGCGATCAGGCCCTGCTTGTTCATCGCGTCGGCCAGCGCCAGCGCGTTCATCACGGTGGCCAGCATGCCCATGTAGTCGGCGGTGGCGCGGTCCATGCCCACCGAGCCGCCGGCCACGCCGCGGAAGATGTTGCCGCCGCCGATCACGACCGCCACCTCGACGCCCATGTTCACGACCTCGGCCACCTCGCCCACCATGCGCACGATGGTCGCGCGGTTGATGCCGAAGGCGTCGTCGCCCATCAACGCCTCGCCCGACAGCTTCAACAAGATTCGCTTGTGGGCTGGGCGGGCTTCGGGCATGGGCGGTTCCTTTGAGATGAGCGGGTGCGAGTGTAAGACGTGACGGTGAAAATGCGGCAGCGCGTCACGTGCGCTGCCGCCCTGCGGCGTGACTCAGGCCGCAGCCTTGGCGGCGGCGACCTGCGCTGCCACTTCGGCCGCGAAGTCGTCGACCTTCTTTTCGATGCCTTCGCCGACGACGTAGAGCGTGAAGCCCTTGATCGAGGTGTTGGCAGCCTTGAGCATCTGCTCGACGGTCTGCTTGTCGTTCTTGACGAAAGGCTGGTTGTGCAGCGAGACCTCCTTGAGGTACTTCTGCACGCCGCCTTCGATGCGCTTGGCGACGATGTCGGCCGGCTGCGGCTGCTTGCCGGCGGCTTCGGCGACCTTGCGGTCTTCTTCGGCCTTGCCGGCGGCAACCGCGCGCTCTTTTTCGATCAGGTCGGCGGGCACGTCCGAGGCCGAGATCGCGACCGGCTTCATGGCGGCGATGTGCATCGCGACATCCTTGGCCGAGGTTTCGTCGCCTTCGAACTCGACCATCACGCCGATGCGCGTGCCGTGCAGGTACGAAGCCAGCTTGCCGTTGCCGGCGAAGCGCTTGAAGCGGCGGAAGCTCATGTTCTCGCCGATCTTGCCGATCAGGCCCTTGCGCACGTCTTCGAGCGTGGGGCCGAAGCCGTCCTGCTCGTAGGCCAGGGCGCCCAGCGCAGCCAGGTCGGCCGGGTTGTTCTTGGCGACCAGCATGGCGGCGGCGTTGGCCATCGCGAGGAAGCTGTCGTTCTTGGTGACGAAGTCGGTTTCGCAGTTGATCTCGATCATCGCGCCGGCATCGCCGTCGACGAACGCGGTGACCACGCCTTCGGCCGTGATGCGGCCCGAAGCCTTGCCGGCCTTGTTGCCGAGCTTGATGCGCAGCAGCTCTTCGGCCTTGTCCATGTTGCCGTCGGCCTCGGTCAGGGCCTTCTTGCATTCCATCATCGGGGCGTCGGTTTTTGCGCGCAGTTCGCCAACCATGCTTGCGGTGATCGTTGCCATGTGTGTACTCCGTTCGGTTTGTCAGTGGCGGCCGCCCCATCCGGCAGCCGCGAAAATCAGATTAAAAAAAAGGGGCAACAAAGCCCCTTCTTCAGGCTCGAGCGAGCTCGAATCAGGCCGAAGCGCCCTCTTCGACTTCGACGAATTCGTCGCCGCTGCCTTCGGCCACGGCCTTGACCACGTCGTTCACGCCGCTGTTGCGGCCTTCGATGATGGCGTCGGCGATGCCGCGGGCGTACAGCGTGACGGCCTTCGACGAGTCGTCGTTGCCCGGGATCACGTAGTCGATGCCTTCAGGCGAGTGGTTCGAGTCGACCACGCCGATCAGCGGGATGCCGAGCTTCTTGGCTTCGGCGACGGCGATCTTGTGGAAGCCCACGTCGATCACGAAGATGGCGTCGGGCAGCGCGGTCATGTCCTGGATGCCGCCGATGTCCTTTTCGAGCTTGGCGATCTCGCGCGAGAAGGTCAACTGCTCTTTCTTGCTCAGGCTGTCGAGGCCGGCTTCCTGCTGGGCCTTCATGTCCTTCAGACGCTTGATCGAGGTCTTGACGGTCTTGAAGTTGGTCAGCATGCCGCCGAGCCAGCGGGTGTCGACGAAGGGCACGCCGGCGCGACGGGCCTCAGCTGCCACGATTTCGCGGGCCTGGCGCTTGGTGCCGACCATCAGGATGGTGCCGCGGTTGGCGGTCAGCTGCTTGGCGTACTTCATCGCATCCTGGAACATCGGAAGCGACTTTTCCAGGTTGATGATGTGGATCTTGTTGCGATGGCCGAAGATGAACGGGGCCATCTTGGGGTTCCAGAAGCGGGTTTGGTGACCGAAATGGACACCGGCTTCCAGCATTTCGCGCATGGTGGTCGACATAAGGAATAACTCCAAAGGTTGGGTCTAAAATCCAGCCCGTTTTGCGTGGCTTTCCACTCGAGGAAGGCCTTGCAACACCTTGATTGGGCTGGTTTGCGGATGCGTCTCGCCTTGAGAAGACCTTAAGACCTGGATGGCCTGTAGCCTCTGGGCGAAACCCAAAGAGTATAGCACGCACCGCCCTTGCATCCCCTCTCCCCGACCGGCCACCCACACCATGCGACCCGACCTGCACGCCACCCGCCTCGCCCTGCTGGCGACCACCTCCGACGCGCGCACCGAAATGGAGCACAGCCTTGCCGCGGCCGTGTCGCCGGCCTGCGCGCACGCCTTCACCCGCACGATGCCGGACGAAGCCCGCCGGGACGCTGCCGCCGCGACGGCAGCCCAGCCGCTCGGCGGACTGGCGTTCTCGGCCAAGGACCTGTTCGACATCGCCGGCCAGCCGACCCCCGCCGGCTCGATCGTGCTGGCCCATGCGCCGGCGGCGCGCGCCGATGCGATCGCCGTGGCGCGCCTGCGCGCGGCCGGCGGAGCCCTGCTGGGCCGCACCAACATGACCGAGTTCGCCTTCTCCGGGGTCGGAGTCAATCCGCACCACGGCACACCGGCCAACCTCGCCGATCCGGCCACGCCGCGGATCCCGGGCGGCTCCTCGTCCGGCGCCGCGGTCTCGGTGGCCAGCGGAGCGGCTTTCATCGGCCTGGGCTCCGACACCGGAGGCTCGATCCGGATCCCGGCGGCGCTGAACGGCATCGTGGGCTTCAAGAGCACGGCGCGGCTGGTGCCGGCGCAAGGCGCCCTGCCCCTGTCGACCACTCTGGACACCGTCTGCGCCATGACGCGTTCGGTGCGCGACGCCGTGACGGCACACCAGATCCTCGCGGCGCGCCGGGTGACCGCCGGCGCGGCGCCGCTGGCCGCCTATAGGCTGGCCGTGTGCCGGAACCTGTTCCAGGACGGCCTCGACCCGGTCGTCGCCCGGGCCTTCGAGCGCACGCTGGGCCGGCTGGCCGCCGCCGGCGCCCGGATCGAGGAAATCGACCTGCCGCCGCTGGCCGACCTGCCGACGATCAACGCCAGCGGCGGCTTCTCGGCCGCCGAGGCCTATGCCTGGCACCGCCTGCTGCTGGAACGAAGCGGCGCCGGCTACGACCCGCGCGTGGCGCAGCGCATCATCAAGGGCGCGACCATGCGGGCGCACGAGTACATCGACCTGATCCATGCGCGGCGCAGCTGGATCGAGCGCATGGAGCAGCTGCTGTCGCCCTTCGACGCGATGCTGTCGCCCACCGTCCCGATCACGGCGCCGGCGATCGCCGATGTCGCCCCGGGCGAGGGGCGGGACGACGAGTTCTTCCGCGTCAATGCCCTGCTGCTGCGCAATCCCTCGGTGATCAACATGCTGGACGGCTGCGCCATCTCGCTGCCCTGCCAGGCCACGGACGAACTGCCGGTCGGGCTGATGGTCTGGCATGCCGCGCTTCACGACGATGCCGTGCTGGCCGTCGCGCTGCAGGCCGAACGGGCGCTATAAAGTCGCCAGGGTCGGCGCAGCCTGAACGGGCGCCGACCGACACCCTTCACCGCCAAAGAAACGAATGAAAATCGCGATCGTGGGAGCCGGGATCATCGGCGTCACCACTGCTTGGGAGCTGGCCTCCGACGGCCACGAGGTGGTTGTCTTCGAACGCCGCGGCGCCGCCGCCGAGGAATCGAGTTTTGCCAACGCGGGCGTGGTCGCCCCCGGCTACGTCACGCCCTGGGCCGGGCCCGGCATGCGCGGCAAGGTGCTGCGCTCGCTGCTGTCCACCCATGGCGCCATCAAGCTGCGCTGGCCACTGTCGTCCCGGGACATCGGGTTCATGGCGCGCTGGCAACGCGCCTGCAAGCTCGAGACCTACCTGGCCAACCGCTCCCGGATGCAGCGCCTGGCCTTCTACAGCCGCAACCGGCTGCACGAGATCAGCGAGGCCTGTGAACTCGAGTACGAGCGCAGCGACGGCTACATGGTGCTGCTGCGCTCCAAGCGCGAGAAGAAGCTGGTGCAGGCCGGGCTCGAAGTGCTGCGCGCGGCCGGCAGCAGCTTTCGCGAACTCGACGCCGACGAAGCGCGCAAGATCGAGCCGGCGCTCAGCACCGAGACCGCCCTGCATGGCGCCATCCACCTGCCGGACGACGAGGTCGCCAACTGCAGGCAGTTCGCGCTGCTGCTCAAGTGGGAGGCCGAGGCGCTCGGCGCCCAGTTCCATTTCAACTGCGACCTGGCGCCGCTGAACCGGTCGGCGCCGACCTCGCTGGCCCTCGCGGCGGGTTCCGAGGCCCATCGCTTCGATGCGGTGGTGGTCTGCGCCGGCGTCGACTCGGCCGCCCTGCTGAAGCCGCTGGGCCTGCGCATTCCGCTGGCGCCGGTGTACGGCCACTCGGTCAGCGCCCAGATCCGCGAGCCGCTCAATGCACCGCGCAGCGCCGTCATGGACGAGCGCTACAAGGTGGCCATCTCGCGGCTGGGCCTGCGCGTCCGGGTGGCGGGCAGCGCCGAGCTGGGCGGCTCCCAGGCGGCCCTGAATCCCGCGTCGCTGCGCACGCTCTACAAGGTGCTGCAGGACTGGTTCCCGGGCGCCGTGACCCTGCGCTCCGGCGTCCAGCAATGGAAGGGCGCACGCCCGATGCTGCCGGACGGCCCGCCGATCCTCGGCCCCAGCGGCGTGCCAGGCGTCTGGCTCAATCTCGGCCACGGTTCGAGCGGCTGGGCGCTGTCCTGCGGCAGCGCCCGCGTGGTGGCCGACTTGATCGGCGGCCGCGATGCCGGCGTCGACCTCGAAGGGCTCGGCATCGAGCGGCTGCTGCAACACTGAGGCCCCATGCAACGCGTCACCAGCGCCACCGCCGCCCGACTTTTCGACGTCGCAGCCACCCGGCGGATCGAGCAGGCCGCAGCTGCCGCCTTGCCGCCCCATGCCTTGATGCAGCGTGCCGGGCTGGCGGTCGCCCGCCTGGCGATGGCGATCGCACCGCGGGCGCGAACGATCTGGATCGCCTGCGGCCCCGGCAACAACGGCGGCGACGGCTTCGAGGCGGCAGCCCGCCTGCAGCAGCGCGGCTTCGCACCGATCGTCACCTGGCTCGGCGACGAGTCGCGGCTGCCGGCCGACGCCCGCGCCTCGCTGCAGCGCGCACGCGACGCCGGCGTGCGCTTCGCCGACGCACCGCCAGAGCGGCACGACCTGGCCATCGACGCCCTGCTCGGCATCGGCGCAACGCGGGCTCCCGAAGGCCGCATGCTCGATTGGCTGCAGCGCATGCATGCCGATCCGGCGCCGCTGCTGAGCGTGGACACGCCCTCGGGGCTGAACGCCGACACCGGCGCGCTGTCGTTCGCGCTCCCCGTCGCGGCGCCCGCCTCGGCCGGTCCCCGCCGCTACTGCCTCAGCCTGCTGACCTTGAAGCCCGGCCTCTTCACCGCCCAGGGCCGGGACGCCGCCGGCGAAGCCTGGTTCGAGGACCTTGGCGTCGAAGCTGGTGCCGAGGCGCCGGCCGCGCGCCTGACCGGGGCGCCGCCGACCAGCCGCCGGCGGGAGTCCTCCCACAAAGGCAGCTACGGCGATGTCGCGGTCATCGGCGGCGCGCCCGGCATGGCGGGCGCGGCGCTGCTTGCCGGTTCGGCGGCGCTCGCGGCCGGCGCGGGGCGTGTCTTCGTTGCCCCGCTGGACAGCGCCGTCGCGCCACTGGACCCGCTGCAGCCCGAACTGATGTTCCGCCGCCCCGAAGCGCTGGACCTCGGCGCGCTTACCGTGGTCTGCGGCTGCGGCGGCGGCGATGCGGTTGCCGAAGTGCTGCCGCGCGTGCTGGCCGAAGCCCGGATGCTGGTGCTCGATGCCGATGCGCTCAACGCGATCGCTGCCGACGCCGGCCTGCAGTCGCATCTGCAGGTGCGCCGGTCTGCGGGCCGCGTGACCGTCCTGACCCCCCACCCGCTCGAGGCGGCGCGCGTCATGAACGCCAGCACCGGCGAGGTCCAGGCCGACCGGCTCGGCGCGGCCACACGCCTGGCCGCACGCTTCGGTGCCGTGGTGGTCCTGAAAGGCTCCGGGACGGTGGTTGCTGCCATCGGCGAGCTGCCCGCGATCAACCCCAGCGGCAACGCGCGACTCGCGACCGCCGGCACCGGCGACGTGCTGGCGGGCATGGTCGGCGCCGCGCTGGCGGCCGGACGGCCGGCCCTCGCGGCAGCCTGCGAAGCGGTGTGGACCCACGGCGACCTGGCCGACCGCTGGCCCGCCGGCACGCCGCTCACCGCTGGCGCGCTGGCCCGCCGGCGTCCCGGGTCCTAGGCCGCTAGCCGCGCCCGACGAAGGGCATCTTGGTCGCCATGATCGTGTGGAACAGCACGTTGGCTTCGAGTGGCAGATTGGCCATGTAGAGCACCGACTGCCCGACGATCGCGACGTCGATCACCGGCTCGATGGCGATCTCGCCGCTGGCCTGCGGCACGCCCTTGGTCATGCGCGCGGCGAGCTCGGTCATTGCATTGCCGACGTCGACCTGGCCGACCGCGATGTCGTACTTGCGGCCATCGAGCGACGCGGTCTTGGTCAGGCCCTCCACCGCATGCTTGGTCGAGGTGTAGGCGATCGAGTTGGGACGCGGCGTGGTGGCCGAGATCGATCCGTTGTTGATGATCCGGCCGCCGCGCGGCGTCTGCGCCTTCATGGTCCTGAAGGCCTGCTGGATGCAGAAGAACATGCCGGTCAGGTTGATGTCGACCACGCCCTGCCATTGGTCGGGCGTCCAGTCCTCGAACGGGCCCGGCGGATTGCCGACGCCGGCGTTGTTGAACAGCAGGTCGACGCGGCCGAAGCGCTCGACCGCAGCCGCGAAAAGCGCCTTCACCGATTCCGCATCGGCCACATCGGTGGGCACGGCCAGCGCCCGCGCACCGGCGCCCGATTCCTTGGCGACATGCTCGAGCGGCTCCTGCCGACGTCCCGCGAGCACCACGCTCCAGCCATCGCCCAGCAACGCGAGCGCAGCCGCCCGGCCGATGCCGCTGCCGGCACCCGTGACGACCGCGATGCGGCCGGTCTTCTCTCCACTCATTCCTGGTCTCCTTGTGTTCAACGGCGCGGCTTGCGCCCCTTCATCTTGTTGGCTGCCTTCTTGACCGCGGTCCTGAAGGCCTGCATCGCCGATTGTGGCGCCGCTGCCGCGACCTGGTCCGTGCGTTCGGCACGCTCGGCACGTTCGGCACGCTCGTTGCGCTCCGCGCGCCCGACCGGTGCCTCGGCCTTGCTGCGCGAGCGCTTGGCCGAAGCCTTGGCCGGCGCGCCCGAGGGCGACGCGCCCTTGTCCTTCATGGCGCGGGCCGTCAGCTCCTCGCCTTCGCGCACCAGGCGGAAGTCGATCTTGCGGCCGTCGAGGTCGACCCGGCTCACCTGCACCCGGACCCGGGTGCCGATCGCATAGCGGATGCCGGTGCGCTCGCCGCGCAGTTCCTGGCGGTGCTCGTCGAACTTGAAGTACTCGCCGCCGAGTTCGGTGATGTGCACCAGGCCCTCGACATACATCGCATCGAGCGTGACGAAGATGCCGAAGGTGGTCGCGGCCGTGACCACGCCGCCGTACTCCTCGCCCAGGTGCTCGCGCATGTACTTGCACTTGAGCCAGGCCTCGACGTCGCGGCTGGCCTCGTCGGCGCGCCGTTCGTTGGCGCTGCAGTGCAGGCCCGCGGCCTCCCAGGCCAGGGTTTCCTTGGTCGGCGCGACCGTCGCCTTCTGCGGCTTGCTGGTCGGCGCCTTGACGCGCGAAGCCAGCCGCTTCGCCAGCTTGGCATGGGCCTCGCCCGGCGTCGGCAGCATCGGCAGCTGGTACTTGGTCTTGCCGAGGATGGCCTTGATCACGCGATGCACCAGCAGGTCGGGATAGCGGCGGATCGGGCTCGTGAAGTGCGTGTAGGCCTCGTAGGCCAGGCCGAAGTGGCCGCTGTTGATCGGCGTGTAGATGGCCTGCTGCATCGAGCGCAGCAGCATCGTGTGGATCTGCTGCGAATCGGGCCGGTCCTTGGTCGCCTCGGCGATCGCCTGGAACTCGCCCGGCTTCGGGTCGTCGGTGATCGACAGGCCCACGCCCATGGCCTTCAGGTAGCCGCGCAGGATTTCCTTCTTCTCGGGCGTCGGGCCCTCGTGCACGCGGTAGAGGCCCGGATGCTTGCCCTCGGCGATGAAGTCGGCGCTGCAGACGTTGGCCGCCAGCATCGCTTCCTCGATCAGGCGGTGTGCCTCGTTGCGGGTGCGCGGCACGATCTTCTCGATGCGGCCGGCGTCGTCGCAGATGATCTGCGTCTCGGTGGTCTCGAAGTCGACCGCTCCGCGTTTGGAGCGCTGGTTCAGCAGGGCCCGATAGACGTCGTGCAGGTTCAGCAGGTCCTTGACGCGGTCCTTGCGCTTCTGCGCCTCGGGGCCTCGGGTGTTGCCGAGGATCGCCGCCACCTCGGTGTAGGTGAAGCGCGCATGGCTCCACATCACCGCCGGGTAGAACTGGTAGGCGTAGATCTCGCCGTCGCCGGCGACGAGCATGTCGCACACCATGCACAGGCGCTCCACTTCGGGGTTCAGCGAGCACAGGCCGTTCGACAGCTTCTCCGGCAGCATCGGAATGACACGGCGCGGAAAGTAGACGCTGGTCGCGCGTTCGTAGGCATCGATGTCGATCGCCGAGCCGGTCTTCACATAGGCGCTGACGTCGGCGATCGCGACCAGCAGGCGCCAGCCCTTGCCGCGGCCCACCTTCGCGGGCTCGCAGTACACGGCATCGTCGAAGTCGCGCGCGTCTTCGCCGTCGATGGTGACCAGCGGCACGTCGGTGAGGTCGATGCGGCCGTGCTTGTCGGCCGGACGCACCTTGTCGGGAATCGCCTTCGCTTCGGCCAGGCAGGCCTCCGAGAACTCGTGCGGCACGCCGTACTTGCGCACCGCGATCTCGATCTCCATGCCCGGGTCGTCGATCTCGCCGAGCACTTCCTTGACGCGCCCGACCGGCTGGCCGAACAGCGCCGGCGGCTCGGTGAGCTGCACCACAACCACCTGCCCGACCTTGGCGGTGCCGGTCGCGCCCTTGGGGATCAGGACATCCTGCCCGTAGCGCTTGTCCTCGGGGGCGACGAGCCAGACGCCGCCTTCGTGCAGCAGCCGGCCGATGATCGGCTGCTCGGGCCGCTCGATGATCTCGACCACGCGGCCCTCGGGGCGGCCGCGCCGATCCTGGCGCACGATCCGCGCCTTGACGCGGTCCTTGTGCAGCACCGCGCGCATCTCGTTGGGGGGCAGATAGATGTCGGCTTCGCCGTCATCGCGTTGTACGAAACCGTGTCCATCGCGGTGTCCTTGCACCGAACCTTCAATTTCATCCAGCAAGCCGCTGGGATGGCCAATATTTTTGATATGATCTCCTTCGTTCCTGAAATTCAAAACCTGCTGCAAGGATTCATTCCAAGCAGCATGTGGGCCCAGATGGCGGAATTGGTAGACGCACTAGTTTCAGGTACTAGCGAGTAACATCGTGGAGGTTCGAGTCCTCTTCTGGGCACCATAACTGATACAAGCAGACCCCGGCGAATCAATGATTCACCGGGGTTTTTTGTTGCCTGCACGCATTGCACGTCCACGGCCTCCATCGCGCCTAGAGACTGATCCACGCGCCCCATTGTGCGCTTCTCCCCTGACAGCCGGATGCAGATCGCACCTGCCCATGTCGCGACACGGGCCAAGGGCAACGGCGCGCGGATCGAGACCAGGCTCGAGGCCGCAGCCGAGAAAACGGATTCAGAGAGGTGGGACAGTTTGCGACGGATGAAGTGGTGCAATGACCCGCTGGCCGAAGAGCGCGTGGCCTGGAATCGGCCAGTGGATCGGATGCAGTCTAGCGCAGGATCGCACCGCCGCTGCCTCGAAACTTGCGCCATCCGCCCGCTCCCGGCCTCGGGCAGAATTCCGCGAAGCCCTCAACCCGGTCCCCTGGATGCCACAAGTCAAAGTCACCGTCATCAACCTCAGCGGCCAGCCTCAGCTGGTGCATGTCTTCGACACGCTCAACGGCGGCACACGCCCGGTCGAAGGCAACCCCTTCGAGCTGTCGAACGGACAACGTTCGGCGGCCTTCGACGTCAACGCCGATGCGCGCGGGCGGGGCATCCTCGCCTTTCGCAGCCGAAGCGGCATCGTGCGCACCGGCATCGAGGTGACGGACGGCAGCGCCGTCGAGATCCGCTAGCACTTGGCCGCATGCATCTTCACGGTGCAGAATCGGCCAAGCCCCCTCTTCAACCCCTTCTCTGTCAGGCAGCCTCGCCATGCGTTTGAAACTGGGCCTTGCGGCCATCGTTCTCCTTGCTTCGGCAAACACCTCCTTCGCCCAGGCCGCCGAACCGACCGACGCCGCCAGCTGCAAGGCCGAAGAAGCCACGCTCGAGCAGAGCATCGCCCAGGCGCGGGCCCGGGGCCAGATGCTGCGGCGCCGCCAGCTCACCGAATCCCTGGCCGTGCTGCAGGGCCACTGCGAGGCCCTGGCTGCAGCCAAGGACCCGGCGACGCAGATCAAACGGCAGGAGCAGGAAGTCCAGCAG
This sequence comes from Variovorax saccharolyticus, assembly GCF_030316765.1. Taxonomy (GTDB): domain Bacteria; phylum Pseudomonadota; class Gammaproteobacteria; order Burkholderiales; family Burkholderiaceae_C; genus Variovorax; species Variovorax saccharolyticus. The sequence goes on along the minus strand of NZ_JASZYT010000001.1, from coordinate 962,942 downwards.
CTGCGACTCGAGCTCGAACGCGCCGAGGCCCAGCTTCGCAAGCTCAAGGCCGCGAAGTCCTGAGACTTCAGCGGGCCAGCAAGATCGGCAGCCGGGCCTCGAACACGGTGCCGGAGTCGGCAGCGGAACGCACGGTCAGCTCGCCGCCATGGGCCTTGGCGATCTGGGCGCAGATATAGAGGCCCAGGCCGAGACCGCCGCCCGGCTTGCTGTTGTGCGGCCGCCAGTACGGCTCGAACACCATCGCAAGGTTCTCGGGCCGGATCGGCTCGCCCTCGTTGGCCACCCTGAGCACCAGCACCTGGTCTTCGATGAGCGCGCCGACCCGCACCGGGCGGTCGGCCGCACCGTAGGTCAGCGCATTGCCCAGCAGGTTCGACAGCAGCTGCTGCATGCGCCCGCGGTCGCATCGGACCGCGCGATCGATCGCGATGCTTTCCGTCACGCCGCGCTCCGGGTTGGCCTCCCGCGCCTCGGCCACGACATCGCGCAGATAGCTCGCCAGGTCAGGCACTTCGAGCGCTTCGATGCCCATGCCGGAGCCCAGCCGCCCGCGCGCGAAATCGAGCACGTCGTCGATCAGCTTCGACATGCGCCGCGCCGTGGCGCGCAGCCGCGTGCCGAGCGCGACCATCTGCGGCTCGGCGCTGCTGCGGACCATCAGTTCGGCGGTGGCGCCGACCGCCGCCAGCGGATTGCGCAGGTCATGCCCGAGCACGGCGATGAACTGCTCGCGCAGGTCGGCCGTGGCGCGCTCGAGCGCCAACGCGTTCTCGACCTCGATCTGGTGATCCTCGCTCTCGAGCTGCAGCGCGATCAGGTCGGCGAACACCTTGAACATGGTCACCGTGCGCGGGTCGGACACGGTCCTGGGCCGCGGGTCGATCGCACACAGGTTGCCGAAGTAGTCGCCGCCCGGCCGAATGATCGGCACCGAGATGTAGCTCTCGATGTTGTAGAGCCTGGGGGTGTGGTGCTGGGCATACACCGGGTCCCGGCTGGCGTGGTCGATCACCACCGGCTCCCGCGCAGCGCGTGCCTCGCGGCACAGCGTGGTCCGCACGTCGAGCTGGCCGCCCGACGCCAGTCCGAACTGGATGTCGTCCTGCACCGCGCAGGCGGTCCAGGAGCCGTCGGTGACCCTGGCGACGGCGGCGAAGCCCATTCCGGTGTTCTGGCAAACCAGCTTCAGCAGCGAGGGCACCGCGCTGATCCGGCCCACGGCCGCCACGTCGCGGGCGATGTCCCGCGGGTCGTCGCTGTTGCCGGGCCGCTTCACTTCGACGGTGTCAGATGGGCAGCGCGATCAGGTCGTGCCCCTCGGCACCGACGATGCGGGCCCGGGTGAACTCGCCCACCTTCAGCGTCTTGCTGATCTTCTCGGGCGGCAGCAGCCGCACGATGCCGTCGATCTCGGGCGCGTCGGCGTAGGTGCGGCCGACGCCGCCCTTGCGGCCCAAGGCCGGCGCCGAATCGACCAGCACCTGCATGGTGGCGCCGATGCGCTCGCGCAGCTTGGCGATCGAGACCGCCTCGGCGACTTCCATGAAGCGCGCACGGCGGGCCTCGCGCTCCGCCTCCGGCAGCATGCCCGGGATCTCGTTGGCGGCGGCGCCCTGCACCGGGCTGTAGGCGAAGCAGCCGGCACGATCGATGCCGGCTTCGCGGATGAAGTCGAGCAGGTGCTCGAACTCGGCTTCGGTCTCGCCCGGGAAGCCGGCGATGAAGGTGCTGCGGATCACCAGTTCGGGGCAGACCTCGCGCCAGCGAGCGATGCGCTCGAGGTTCTTCTCGCCGCTGGCCGGTCGCTTCATGCGCTTGAGCACGTCCGGATGGCTGTGCTGCAGCGGCACGTCGAGGTAGGGCAGCACCTGGCCGCTGGCCATCAACGGGATGACCTCGTCGACGCTCGGGTAGGGATACACGTAGTGCAGACGCACCCAGGCGCCGTAGGGCTCGGCGATCTCGCCCAGCGTGCGCACCAGCTCGAGCATGCGGGTCTTGACCGGCTTGCCGTCCCAGAACCCGGTGCGGTACTTGAGGTCGACGCCGTAGGCGGAAGTGTCCTGGCTGATCACCAGGAGCTCGCGCACACCGCCTTCGAACAGCGCCTTGGCCTCCGACAGCACGTCGCCGACCGGCCGCGAGACCAGGTCGCCGCGCATCGACGGGATGATGCAGAAGGTGCAGCGGTGGTTGCAGCCCTCGCTGATCTTGAGGTAGGCGTAGTGCCGAGGCGTCAGCTTGAGCCCGGCGATGCCGAAGGTGTGCGGGACCAGGTCGATGAAGGGGTCGTGCGGCTTCGGCAGGTTGGCGTGCACCGCGTCCATGACCTCCTGGGTGGCATGGGGGCCGGTCACCGCCAGCACGCTGGGGTGCATCTGGCGCACCAGGTTGCCGCCCGCATCGCCCGTCTTGGCGCCCAGGCAGCCGGTGACGATCACGCGGCCGTTCTCGGCCAGCGCCTCGCCGATGGTGTCGAGGCTTTCCTTGACCGCATCGTCGATGAAGCCGCAGGTGTTGACGATCACGAGGTCGGCGCCCTCGAAGGTCTTGGAGGTCTGATAGCCCTCGGCGCTCAGCTGGGTCAGGATCAGCTCGGAATCGGTCAGGGCCTTGGGGCAGCCCAGGCTCACGAAGCCGACTTTGGGTGCCGCCGGCGCGGCGGTTCGTTCAGGGGAGGCAACTTCGCTCATATCCCCCTATTGTCCCAGCTATCGGGCGCCGGGGCTCGTTCAGGGACGTTTCAGGCCGAAAGCGCCCAGGACCTGCTCGGTATTCTTCTGCATCTGCTCCTGCATCTGCAGGAACACGTTCTTGGACTGCTCGACGTAGTTGCCCATCAGGCCCTGGAGCACCGGCGACTGCGCCGCCATGAACCTGGACCACATCTCGGGGGTCAGGCCCTCGGCCTTCTCGCTCAGCTGGGCCTGGACCTCGGACATTGCCTGGATGTTCTTTTCGAGGTAGGGCCCCATGTAGCTCTGCATCGCCTGGCCATAGAAACGGATGATGCTCGCCAGCACCTGCTCGGTGAACATCGGCGCGCCGCCGGCCTCTTCCTCGAGGATGACCTGCAAAAGGATGCTGCGCGTGAGATCGTCGCCGCTCTTGGCGTCGCGGACCACGAACGAGGCCTTGTTCATGACCAGCTGCTTGATCTCGGCAAGCGTGATGTAGCTGGAGGTTTCCGTGTCGTAGAGCCTTCGGTTGGGATACTTCTTGATCACCCGCTGGGCCGGCTTGGGGCCGGACTTCTTGCTCTGCACTAGGAACTCCTTCTGGTTGGGCGCCAAAGGGCGCGAGCAATTCTAGGGAGCGGCTTTGCTGCGCCGCGCCAAGGTTTACCCTGACCGGGATTTCCAAGGGTGCGGCCCGAGCCGCTAGTCGAGCGTGGTGGCGTATTCCGCGCCGCAGACCTTGCAGCCGCCCGACTCCGGGCGATCGTCGGTGGCGCCGCGGTACTGCAGCGGGCTCTTGATGCCGTGGAACACCCAGCAGCGGGGGCAATGCTCCTGCCCCGCCAGCGGCAGGTAGCCGCGGGCCCGCTGCTCGGCCCGTTCCCGCGTGACCGGCACGCCCTGGCGCACGGTACGCGCCACGTCTTCGGCGGCCATGGTGCCCGCCCGGCCGTTGGCACGGTCGTTGAGCCCGTAGACCACCCGCGCGAACTCGAGCGGTGCCTGGCGCACCAGCGCTGCGATGCGGAGTTCTTCGAGCGAAGAATCAATCTCGGCCGCGGGGGTGTTCATCGGTTGACTGGATCGGATGCGGTTGAAGGAATCGGAGGGTCAAGTTACCACAACTGAAGTCGGGCCTGCCAGTCGCCGAATGCCATAGTCCCCCCGCGCCATCCAGGCTCCCGGATCGGAATATTCCCTTCGGACTGCTGGATGTATCGCGCAGACGCTCCGGCGCATTCACCCCAGAATCGCCGCTCCTGACCATGGCCGGATGACACCGCAAGATGAAATACAAATCGCTCGAGGATTTCCTGAACTGCGCGCAGGCGCGCAACCCCTCCCAGCCCGAATACCTGCAAGCCATCGCCGAAGTGATGAAGAGCCTCTGGCCCTACATCGAGAAGCATCCCAGGTACGCCACGCACGGCCTGCTCGATCGGCTGATCGAACCCGAACGGGTGCTGATCTTCAGGGTCTCGTGGGTCGACGACAGCGGTGAGGTCCAGGTGAACCGCGGCTACCGCGTGCAGCACAGCGCCGCGATCGGCCCCTACAAGGGCGGCCTGCGCTTCCATCCTTCGGTCAATCTCTCGATCCTGAAATTCCTCGCCTTCGAGCAAACCTTGAAGAACGCCCTCACCACCCTGCCCATGGGCGGCGGCAAGGGCGGCTCCGACTTCGATCCCAAGGGACGCAGCCCGGGCGAGGTCATGCGCTTCTGCCAGGCCTTCGTGAGCGAGCTGTTCCGCCACATCGGCGCCGACCGCGATGTGCCGGCCGGCGACATCGGCGTCGGGGCCCGCGAGATCGGCTTCATGGCCGGGATGATGAAGAAGCTCAGCAACGGCGCCGACTGCGTCTTCACCGGCAAGGGCCTGAGCTTCGGCGGCTCGCTGATGCGCCCCGAGGCGACCGGCTATGGCACGGTCTATTTCGCCGAGGAGATGCTGCGGCAGAAAGGGCTTGGCCTGGAAGGCCTGCGGGTCAGCGTGTCCGGTTCGGGCAACGTGGCGCAGTTCGCGGTCGAGAAGGCCATGTCGCTGGGCGCCAGGGTGCTGACCGTCTCCGACTCCAGCGGCACGGTGGTCGACGCCGACGGCTTCACGCCGGCCAAGCTCGCGCAGCTGATGGAGGTCAAGAACCGGCACTACGGCCGCGTGGCCGACTACGCCGCGCAGGTCGGCGCCGAGTTCCTGCCCGGGCGCCGGCCCTGGCAGGTGCCGGTCGATCTCGCCCTGCCCTGCGCGACGCAGAACGAGCTCGATGCAGAGGACGCGGCCACGCTGATCGCGAACGGCGTCATGTGCGTCGCCGAGGGCGCGAACATGCCCTCCACGATCGAGGCCATCGAACTGTTCGAGAAAAAGGGCGTGCTGTTCGCTCCCGGCAAGGCCAGCAACGCCGGTGGCGTCGCGACCTCCGGCCTCGAGATGAGCCAGAACGCGATGCGCATCTCGTGGCCACGCGAGGAAGTCGATGCCCGCCTGCGCTCGATCATGCGCAGCATCCACGACGACTGCATGCGCCACGGCCGCCGGGCAGACGGCACGGTGAGCTATGTCGACGGTGCCAACGTCGCAGGCTTCGTCAAGGTGGCCGACGCGATGCTGGCGCAGGGCGTGATCTGACGCCGCGCGCGATCCGTCCCGGTCGATCCGGGACCCGGATTCAGAAGCGCCGGTTGTAGGTGAAGAAGGCGGCCACGGTCCCCAGCAATCCGAACTGGACCGAATCCAGCGCGGTCAGCCGATAGCCGACCACCGGGACGATGGCCAGGCCCCAACCGTCGTGATGGAAGGGAACCTTGTTGGCATACCGGCCCTTGTAGCCGTACAGGACCCCGGCCGTGAGCTTCACATACAGCGCCGGCTTGCCGAACAGTCCGTCGTAGCGATAGCCGAGGTACGCATAGGCGCTGGGATCGCCATAGGAGTTCCTGAAGACGGATCCGCCCCACAGGGATCCATCGTGTTCGCCGCTCTCGAACCCCAGCATGAAGGCGTTTTCGTGAGCGTCATCGCTGTTCCAGTGCACCGCGAACGGAGCAATCACCAGTTCCCGTTAGCGCGCGCCGGGCGCACTGCCGATATCGGACTGCTCCGCCGCATGCCCCGCTGAAGTCACCAAGACGAAAAGGGCACAGCCCAGCCTTGCACGAATGCTGCTCATGGAAATCCTCCCTGGATTTTTTCTCCGGCCTTCATGGACCGTTCCGAAAGAACGACAGGAATACTCAGAGCGTTGACGGGGGCTGTCCCCACATCAAGCGTTCGCGACTTGCGCGCACGCATGTGCGCGTCGCATGGCGATCGAAAAAAGTAGAACCGTAGGGAAGAAAAATTTCCCCGGAGGCCTGAGAGCTGGTCACTCTCAGAGGGGAAATTTGGTAGGCGCGATTGGACTCGAACCAACGACCCCCACCATGTCAAGGTGGTGCTCTAACCAGCTGAGCTACGCGCCTGAGGTTGTATTCGAGAGGCCGAAGTATAGCAGGCTTCTGGAGGCACTTTTCAGCGGCGTCGCGCAGATCGCACGCCAGACACCGCGGCAACCACTGCGAGCACCTGCTTGAGCCGCGTCACGTCGGCGATCTCCACGGTGAAGGTCATCCAGGCCGTGCCCTTCACCGACTGCGTCTGCACGCCGATCACGTTCATCTTCTCGCGCGCCAGCACATCGGAGATGTCGCGCAGCAGGCCCTGCCGGTCGGCGGCCTCGACCGCCACGTCGACCGCATACACCGAGGCGGCATCGCCGCCCTTCTGCGCGCCCCACTCCACATCGATCACGCGCTCGGCGTTCTGTCCTGCCATCGTGCGGAAGTTGCTGCAGTCCGAACGGTGCACGCTGACGCCGTGGCCCTTGGTCACGAAACCGCGGATGGCGTCGGGCGGCGCCGGCTTGCAGCACTTGGCGAGCTGAGTCATCAGCGAGGACACGCCGACCACCAGCACGCCGCCGCGGCCCGACTGTTCGCTGCCGCGCGCCTTCTTGATGATGACGCCGTCGTCCGGCCCGGGTGCCGGCTCGGGCGGACGCAGCAGCATCTCGATGTTGCGCAGCGAGAACTCATCCTTGCCCACCACCTCGAACAGGTTGTCGGCCGACTTGAAGCCCAGCTGCGAGGCCAGGTCGTCGAGCTTCAGCGCGGTCTTGCCTTCGCGCTGCAGCAGCTTCTCGACCGCCTCCCGGCCGCGCGCCACCGTCTCGTGGGTGATCTGCGCGTTGAACCAGGCCCGCACCTTGGCGCGCGCCCGATGGCTCGCGAGATAGCCGAGTTCGGCGTTCAGCCAGTCGCGCGAAGGGCCGCCTTCCTTGGCGGCGATGATCTCGACCGTCTGGCCGTTCTGCAGCGGCGTGTTGAGCGGCACCATCGCGCCATCGACCCGAGCGCCGCGGCAGCGGTGGCCGAGGCTGGTGTGCACGGTGTAGGCGAAGTCGACAGCGGTCGCGCCCTGCGGCAACTCGACGATGGCGGCGTCGGGCGTCAGCACGTAGATGCGGTCGTCGAACAGGCCCTGCCCGCGCTGGCCGCCCGAGAGATCGCGCTCCCAGGCCAGCAGCTGCCGCAGCACCGCGATCTTGGCGTCGTACTCGCCGCTGGCCCAGACGCCCGCATAGCCCTTGTGGCCCGCCTCCTTGTAGGCCCAGTGCGCAGCCACGCCGTGCTCGGCGTGATCGTGCATCTCCTGGGTGCGGATCTGGATCTCGATCGGCTTGCCGGCGTGGCCGTCGACCACGTCGCGCACCACCGTGTGCAGCGACTGGTAGCCGTTCGGCTTCGGCCGCGCAATGTAGTCGTCGAACTCCTCGTCGATCGGCTGGAAGTGCGAATGCACCCAGGCCAGCGCCGCATAGCAGTCCTTGACGTCGGCCACCACCACGCGCAGCGCCATGATGTCGAACACCTGGGCGAAGTCGAGCGACTTGCCGCGCATCTTCTTGACGATGCTGTAGATGTTCTTCGGCCGGCCCTGCACCTTGGCCTGGATGCCTTCGGCAGCCAGCTCGCGTTCGAGCCGCGCGCGCAACTGCTCGACGTAGCCTTCGCGCTCGATGCGCTTCTCGTCGAGCAGGCGCGCGATCAGCTTGTAGGTCTCGGGTTCGAGGAAGCGGAAGGACAGGTCCTCGATCTCCCACTTGACCTGCCAGATGCCCAGCCGGTTGGCCAGCGGCGCGAACACCTGCAGCGACTCGCGCGCCACGTTCTCGGGCAGCGGCCGCTTGCTGGCCGCGGCATAGCGCAGGGTCTGCAGGCGCGAGGCCAGCCGCAGCATCACCACGCGCAGGTCGCGCGAGAACGCCAGCAGCATCTTGCGCACGTTCTCGGTCTGGGTGCCCGCGCCGTCGGCGAGGTGCGCGCTGGCGGTGGCCGAGCGGGCCTGTTTCTGCACATGCACGAGCTTGGTGGTCTCGACCGCCAGCGCCGCGAAGTTGTCGCCGAACACCTTCGCGATCACCTCTTGCGGCCGGTTCAGGTGCTGGCACGAATAGACCAGGTAGCTGGCCGCCTGCATGGCTTCGGAGCCGCCCATGGCGCGCACGATGGCGGCGACCGCATCGGCGTGCGCGAGCGTGTTCTCGCCGGTGTCGAGCGTCTCGTCGGCTATCAGCGGCTCGGCGAAGGCGCGCGCGCGGGCCAGCATGTTCTCCATCACCGGGGTGCGCTCGGCGGTCGCCGCCGACAGCGGGTAGTCGACCACCAGCGATTCGGACGGCGCGGGAACGTGCAGGTTGGATTGTTCGCGCTTCACGGATCGCAGCGCCCGAAAAGAGACTGCCGCCCCGCGGCCCCGAGAGCTTCGCGAGAAGCGTGAGAAAGGGCGGGCTCGGTCATGGAGAAGGCGGAATCACGATGAAGATAATGGGCTCGTTGCATCCTAATTCATTCGGAGATAGTCATCATGCTCAAAGGCAAAACCGCGCTGGTCACCGGGTCCACCAGTGGCATCGGGCTCGGCATCGCAAAAGCGCTGGCCGGCCAGGGCGCGAACATCGTTCTCAACGGCTTCGGCGACGCGGAAGGCCCGAAGGCCGAGATCGCCGCCTTGGGCGTGAAGGTCGAACACCACGGCGCCGACATGAGCCGCGCGGCCGACATCGAGGACATGATGAAGTTCGCCGCCAGCCGCTTCGGCCGCGTCGACGTGCTCGTCAACAACGCCGGCATCCAGCATGTCGCGAAGGTCGAGGACTTCCCGGTGGAACGCTGGGACGCGGTGATCGCGATCAACCTCAGCAGCGCCTTCCACACCACCCGGCTCGCGGTGCCGGCGATGCGCGAAGCCAACTGGGGCCGCATCATCAACATCGCCTCGGCGCACGGCCTGGTGGCGTCGGCGCAGAAGTCGGCCTACGTGGCGGCCAAGCACGGGATCGTCGGATTCACCAAGTCGGTGGCGCTCGAGACCGCCACCACCGGCATCACCAGCAACGCGATCTGCCCGGGCTGGGTGCTGACCGCGCTGGTGCAAAAGCAGATCGACGACCGCTCCGCGCGCGAGGGCATCTCGCTGGCGCAGGCGCAGAACGAACTGCTCGGCGAAAAGCAGCCTTCGCTGCAGTTCACCACCGTGGAGCAACTTGCCGGTCTGGCGGTGTTCCTGTGCTCGCCGGCGGCTGACCAGGTGCGCGGCGTCGCCTGGCAGGTGGACGGCGGCTGGACCGCGCAGTAGACCGCGCCGCGGCCGGGCCGCGGCGCGCTACTTGAGCTGCACCGAGCCCGAGACGTTGACCACGACGTTGGCCTTGCCGGCCTCGATCGGCACGGGCGCGTCGGCGGAAGCCTTGGCCATCGCCTCCATGGCCATCATGCGCGGCTGCACCGGGCCGCCCAGATGGGCGTTGACCGACACTTCGCGCAGCGTGTAGCCGCTGAAGCCGAAATTCTTCGCGAGCTCGTCGGCGCGCTGCTTGAAGTTGCCGATCGCCACGGCCTGGGCCTCGGTCTCGGTCTTGGCCTGCTGCTCGCGGCTCAGTCCGAAGCCGATGTTGGCGATCGTCAGCGTGCTGATGCGGGACGCGGCCTGCGTGATGCGCGGGAAGTCCCGGCCCTCGAGCACCAGCGACGCGGTGCCGCGCCAGCCGGTCATCTTGCCTTCGCGGCTGTAGCGCGGGGCGAGGTTGAAGTTGCCGGTGCGCACGTCGAGCTGGCCGGGCAGGGCATTCTTGCGCGCCTCGGTCATGGCGGCGTCGAGCGCCGTGCGCAACTGAGTCTGCACGGTGGCGGCGTCGGCGGCCTCGCGGGTGGTGCTGAGGGTCATCGACAGCAGGTCCTGCTGGACCTCGACCGTCGAGTTGGCCGACAGCTGGAGCACGTTCTGGGGCGGTGCGATGGTCACGGTCTGGGCGGCGGCAGCGCCAGCGCCCGCGAGAACGGCAAAGGCCGCCATCCATTTGGCATTGTTCAAGTCAGCGAATCCTCGGAAGAAAGAGAAGGGTCCCGCGGCTCCGGCTCAGGGCCGCTGGCTGCGCGGGGCGGTCATCGGGTCGCGGGGCGGCGCCTCCGGCATCATGCGCTCGGCCGGCTGCGACTCCGCCGAGCGTACGACATCCTGCGCCGGCGCCCATTGCTGGCGCACCTGCTGGCGAAGCTGCGCGAGTTCGGCGGGAGACAGGCGGCGCCCGGCGCTGGCATCCGAGCCTTCGACGCGCGGCGTTCCGCCCACCGCCAGCAGCCCGGAAGGCCCGGCCCAGACCGGCTGGCAGGCGCCGGCGACCAGCAACGACAACATCAGAAAGGTGGATTTCATGGCGGCAAGAAGTGACGACACGCCCACTTTGCCATCGCCTTGCAAGGCGTAGACGTCGCACCCGCTAGCGGCCGCAAGTTTTGTAACTTAGTGTCAACACCTAGCCCAAAGCCGGCCAATGACTCGACAACGGCTTCAGAATTGGCGTTGTTACAAATTCGGCGTTGTGAAAATGAATCAGACTCCCGCTCGCACAGACAAGATCGTGATCGTCGACGACGACGCACGGATTCGCGACCTGCTGCGCCGCTACCTGACCCAGGAAGGTTTCGAGGTCATCGTGGCGGAAGATGGCAAGGCCCTCAACCGCATCCTGCTGCGCGACACGGTCGACCTGATCGTGCTCGACCTCATGATGCCGGGCGAGGACGGCCTGTCCGTGTGCCGACGACTGCGCGCCGCCAACGATCGCACCCCGATCATCATGCTGACCGCCAAGGGCGAGGATGTGGACCGCATCGTCGGCCTCGAAGTCGGTGCCGACGACTACCTCGGCAAACCCTTCAATCCGCGCGAGCTCTTGGCCCGCGTCCATGCCGTGCTGCGCCGCCGGCCGCCGCTCGAAGCCCCGGGCGCACCGTCGACCGACAACGAGACCGTCAACTTCGGCCCCTTCAGTTTCGACCTCGGTTCGCGCACGCTCAAGAAGGACGGCGAGGAGCTGTCGCTGACCACCGGCGAGTTCGCGATGCTGAAGGCGCTGGTGCGCCATCCGCGGCAGCCGCTGTCGCGCGAGAAGCTGGCGCAGCTGGCACGCGGGCGCGAGTTCGAACCTTTCGACCGCAGCCTGGACGTGCAGATCTCGCGCCTTCGCAAGCTGGTCGAATCCGACGCTGCGGCGCCGCGCTACATCCAGACGGTCTGGGGCGTGGGCTACGTGTTCGTGCCGGACGGCACGACCTGAAGCGCTGAAGCACGTGGCCGCACGCATCGGCCCCCAGACGACCCAGCCCAGCCCGCTCGAGGACAGCACCCAGGGCACGCTGCCGAGCCCGCTCGGCAGCATCGGCGCGCGCCGCCGCAAGAAGCGGCTGCATCTGGGTCTCAGCCTCTTCTGGCGAACCTTCTTCCTGCTGGTGCTGCTGCTGATCGGCTGCACGGTGGCCTGGCTGCAGACCTTTCGCGCACTCGAATACGAGCCGCGCGCCATTCAGACCGCGCACCAGATCGCCTCGCTGGTGAACCTCACGCGAGCGGCGCTGGTCTACTCCGACGCCATCACCCGGGTCTCGCTGATCAAGACGCTGGCCGACCAGGAAGGCGTGCGCATCCTGCCGCGCGAGCCGGGCGACCGCTTCACGCCCTTCACCAGCGGCGCGCTCGACCAGCGCATGACCGAGGAGCTGATCGCGCGCCTGGGCGAAGGCACGACTGTGGCGAGCCGGGTCAACGACGAGCCCGGACTCTGGGTCGGCTTCACGATCGAGAGCGACACCTACTGGCTGCTGGTCGACCCGACCCGCTTCAGCCGCCTCGACCGCCGCACCTGGATGATCTGGCTGGCGACCACGATGGCGCTGTCGCTGGCCGGCGCGGCCCTGATCACGCGGCTGATCAACCGGCCGCTCAAGCAGCTGTCCCAGGCCACGCTGCAGGTGCGCGAGGGCGAGTACGAGGCGCACCGGCTCGACGAGCGGGCCCGCACCAACGAGATCCGGGCGGTCAATGTGGGCTTCAACCGGATGGCCGACCAGCTCGCCAAGATCGAGCAGGACCGCGCCGTCATGCTGGCCGGCATCTCGCACGACCTGCGCACGCCGCTGGCGCGGCTGCGCCTCGAGACCGAGATGAGCGTGGCCGACGAGGACGCGCGCGACCACATGGCGGCCGACATCGCGCAGCTCGACGCGATCATCGACAAGTTCCTCGACTACGCCCGGCCCGACCACGTGGACTTCAGGCCGGTGCTGCTGCGCGACGTGATCGACGCCTGCACCTACGCCGTGCAGGATCACGAGGACATCAAGATCACGGTCGACGTCCCGGGCGATCTGCGCGTCATGGCCGACGAGGTCGAACTGCAGCGCGTGATCTCGAACCTGGTCGAGAACGCCCGCCGCTACGGCAAGACGCCGTCGACCGGCGTGGCCGACATCACGATCCAGGCCCAGGCGCACAACGATGCGGTGCTGATCAAGGTGCGCGACCACGGGGCCGGCGTGGCGCCCGCCATGCTGTCGCAGCTGAGCAAGCCCTTCTTCCGCGGCGACGTGGCGCGCACCTCGGCGGCCGGCGCCGGCCTCGGGCTGTCGATCGTGACCAAGAACATCGAGCGCATGGGCGGCACTTTCGCGCTCACCAGCACGCCGGGACGCGGGCTCGCGGCCCACATCCGGATGCCGCGCGCGGCCTCGATCAAGCCCGATGCCGCGGTGGCGGCCAAGGACAAGCCGGGGCCGGTTGCCGGCGCGCCCGGAAACGGCGCCGACAGGTCCTGATCGCGAGGGTGAACAGGCCCCTAGCGGTGGAGCAGGACGACGGCGCGTGCTTCCATCGCCCTGCCCTCGCCCACCGGGCCCAGCTTCTCGGCGGTCTTGGCCTTGACGTTGACCTGCTCGACCGCGATGCCCAACGCCGCGGCGACACCCCGGCACATCGCCGGGATGTGCGGCGCCAGCTTCGGTGCCTGGGCGATCACGGTGCTGTCGACGTTGCCGACCTGCCAGCCCGCGGCGCGCACGCGGCGCGCCGCCTCGGCCAGCAGCACGGACGAATCGGCGCCGCGGAACTGGGGGTCGGTGTCGGGGAAATGGCGGCCGATGTCGCCCAGGCCGGCGGCGCCGAGCAAGGCATCGGTGATCGCATGAAGCAGCACGTCGGCATCCGAGTGGCCCAGCAGGCCGGTGGCGTGCGGGATCTCGACGCCGCCAAGGATCAGCTTGCGGCCGGCGACCAGCTGATGGACGTCCCAGCCCTCCCCGACACGGATGTCGAAGCCGCTCATGGAATGCTCCTGCGGCTGCGCAGGATCGCATCGGCCAGGGCGAAATCCTCCGCATAGGTGAGCTTGAAGTTCTGCGCGCTGCCCGGCACCAGCAGCGGCGCCAGGCCGACGGCCTCGATCGCGCTGGCCTCGTCGGTCACGGAGTCGCCGCTGCGCTCCAGCGCATCGAGCAGCATGCCGATGCGAAACATCTGCGGCGTCTGGGCCAGCCACTTGTCGGCGCGGGTCGGCGTGCTCGCGACCCGGCCCTCGGGGCTGGCGACCTTGAGCGTGTCCGCCAGCCGGTGGGCCAGCAGGCCGCCGACCGCATCGTGCTCGCAGGCGGCGATCAGCGCCTCGATCTGGCTGGGCGTGACGAGGCAGCGCGCCGCGTCGTGCACCAGCACCCAGTCGTGCGGGCCGGCGCCGGACTGGCGCAAGGCGCGCAAGCCGTTGCGCACCGTGGCGGCCCGGCTGGCCCCGCCGACCCGCAGCAGGTGTTCGCCTGCGGCCGGAAAGCGAGGCAGCACGACGCCGACATCGGCATCGTCGGGCGCCACCACGAGCGCCAGGCCGGCGAAGGTTCCGGTCAGCGCGCGAAAGGCCTCAAGCGTGTGCTCGACCATCGGCCGGCCCGCGATGCGCTGGTATTGCTTGGGACCGGTGCTGCCGGCGCGGCTGCCGGAGCCGGCGCAGGGAATCAAGGCGAAAAGACGAGAAGCGGACATGGGAGAGCGAAGTGCGCCAGCGGCAAAAGGACAGCCATTCTAGAATCGGGCAAACGCACACCCCTCGCCGTCCGGCGCGGGGTGTTCTGCATTTCCCGGGCACTTCATGGACCTCCCCCATCTCACCGCGGGCAAGCGATTCACGCTGCCGCGCCCCCCGCTGTCGGCCGACGCGCTGATGCTGGCGCGACTCGCCGAGCGCGAAAAGGCCGCCGGCCGCGCCACCGCGATCTTCACGGCCGACACCAGCGACGCGCAGCGGCTGATCGACGAGATCGCGTTCTTCGCACCGGAACTGCGCTGCGCGCTGTTTCCCGACTGGGAGACCCTGCCCTACGACAGCTTCTCGCCGCACCAGGACCTGATCAGCGAACGCCTCGCGACGCTCTGGCGCATCAGCCAGAAGGAAGCCGACGTGGTGCTGGTGCCCGCCACCACCGCGCTCTACCGGCTGGCGCCGCCGGCCTTCCTCGCCGGCTATACCTTCCAGTTCAAGAGCGGGCAGAAACTGCAGGACTCGAAGCTCAAGGCCCAGCTCACCCTGGCCGGCTACACCCACGTGACGCAGGTCGTGAGCCCGGGCGAGTACGCGGTGCGCGGCGGCCTGATCGACCTGTTCCCGATGGGCTCGCCGGTGCCCTTCCGGGTCGACCTGTTCGACGACGAGATCGACTCGATCCGCACCTTCGACCCCGACACCCAGCGCAGCCTCTATCCGGTGCCTGAAGTGCGCCTGCTGCCGGGCCGCGAGTTCCCGATGGACGACGACGCCCGGGCGCGCTTTCGCAGCCGCTGGCGCGAGCTGCTCGAAGGCGATCCGACCCGCAGCCGGATCTACAAGGACATGGGCAGCGGCGTCGCCACGGCGGGCATCGAGTACTACCTGCCGCTCTTCTTCGAGGAGACCGCGACCGTCTTCGACTACCTGGGGCCGGACGCCACGGTGGTGCTGCACGGCGACCTGGAGCCGGCCTTCCAGCATTTCTGGCAGGACACGGGCGAGCGCTACCGCCTGGTGCAAGGCGATCCCGAACGGCCTGCGCTGCCGCCCGAGGCGCTGTTCCTGAACGCCGAGCAGTTCTACCTGCGGGCCAAGCCGCACCCGCAGCTGGCAATACGCGGCGAGGCATCGGCCGATGCACCGCCCTATGCCGAGTTCGACGTCCTGCCGCCGTTCGCCGTGGTGCGCGGCGCGGACGATCCGCTGGTCAAGCTCAAGGAACACATCCGCAGCACGCCGCACCGCGTGCTGGTGATCGCCGAGAGCGACGGGCGGCGCGAGAGCCTGCTTGACTTCCTGCGTGCCAGCGGCGTCGGGCCGCCGGCCTTCGATTCGCTGGCCGAATTCGAGGCCCAGCCCGACGAGAAGATCGGCATCGCGACCGCGGCCCTGGTGGCCGGCTTCGCCTGGCGCGAACAGGGCATCGACTTCGTCACCGAGACCGAGCTCTTCGCCACCGCGCCGGCCACCCGCCGGCGCAACAAGAAGCAGGAGCAGGTCAGCGACGTCGAGGCGCTGATCAAGGACCTGAGCGAATTGGCGATCGGCGACCCGGTGGTGCATTCGGCCCACGGCATCGGCCGCTACCGCGGACTGGTCAACATGGACCTGGGCCAGGGCAAGGACGCCGAGGGCAAGCCGCTGCTGCAGGAAATGCTGCACCTGGAGTACGCGGACAAGGCCACGCTCTACGTCCCGGTGTCGCAGCTGCACCTGGTGAGCCGCTACACCGGCGTCAGCGCCGACGAGGCGCCGCTGCACAAGCTGGGCTCGGGCCAGTGGGAGAAGGCCAAGCGCCGCGCCGCCGAGCAGGTACGCGACTCGGCCGCCGAACTGCTCAACATCTATGCCCGTCGTGCGGCGCGCGAGGGCTACGCCTTCCGCTTCTCGGCCGCCGACTACGAGGTCTTCGCCAACGACTTCGGCTTCGACGAGACGGCCGACCAGAAGGCCGCGATCCACGCTGTGATCCAGGACATGATCTCGCCGCAGCCGATGGACCGTCTGGTCTGCGGTGACGTCGGCTTCGGCAAGACCGAGGTCGCCCTGCGCGCCGCCTTCGTGGCCGTGACCGGGGGCAAGCAGGTCGCCTTCCTGGCGCCGACCACCCTCCTGGCCGAGCAGCACTACCAGACGCTGGTCGACCGCTTCGCCAAGTGGCCGGTGAAGGTCGCCGAGATGAGCCGCTTTCGCTCCGCCAAGGAGATCACCGCGGCCGCCAAGGGCCTGGGCGACGGCAGCGTGGACATCGTGGTGGGCACCCACAAGCTGCTGTCGCAGTCGGTCAAGTTCAAGAACCTGGGCCTCCTGATCATCGACGAGGAGCACCGCTTCGGCGTCCGCCACAAGGAGGCAATGAAGGCGATGCGGGCCGAGGTCGACGTGCTGACACTTACCGCGACGCCGATCCCGCGCACCCTGGGCATGGCGCTGGAAGGCCTGCGCGACCTGAGCGTGATCGCCACCGCGCCGCAGCGGCGGCTGGCGATCAAGACCTTCGTCCGCAACGAGGGCACCGGCGTGATCCGCGAGGCGGTGCTGCGCGAACTCAAGCGCGGCGGCCAGGTCTACTTCCTGCACAACGAGGTCGAGACGATCGAGAACCGGCGCCAGAAGCTCGAGCAGATCCTGCCCGAGGCGCGCATCGCGGTGGCCCACGGCCAGATGCCCGAGCGCGAGCTCGAACGCGTCATGCGCGACTTCGTGGCCCAGCGCTACAACCTGCTCCTGTGCTCGACCATCATCGAGACCGGCATCGACGTGCCGACCGCCAACACGATCGTGATGAGCCGGGCCGACAAATTTGGCCTGGCGCAGCTGCACCAGCTGCGCGGCCGCGTCGGCCGCAGCCATCACCAGGCCTATGCGTACCTGATGGTGCCGGACATCGAGGGCCTGACCAAGCAGGCGGCGCAGCGGCTCGACGCGATCCAGCAGATGGAAGAACTCGGCTCGGGCTTCTACCTCGCGATGCACGACCTCGAGATCCGCGGCGCCGGCGAGGTGCTGGGCGAGAACCAGAGCGGCAACATGATGGAGATCGGCTTCCAGCTCTACAACGAGATGCTGGCCGAGGCGGTGCGCTCGCTGAAGGCCGGTCAGGAGCCCGACCTGCTGGCGCCGCTATCGGTCACGACCGAGATCAACCTGCACGCGCCGGCCCTGCTGCCCGACGACTATTGCGGCGACGTCCACCTGCGGCTGTCCTTCTACAAGAAGCTGGCGACCGCCAAGACGCCGGACCAGATCGACACCCTGCTCGAAGAGATCGTCGACCGCTTCGGCAAGCTGCCGCCGCAGGGCCAGACCTTGATCGACGTGCATCGGCTGCGGGTGCTGGCGCGGCCCTACGGCGTGATCAAGGTCGATGCCGCACCGGGGGTGATCCACATCACCTTCAAGAAGGATCCGCCGATCGATTCGATGAACATCATCCACCTGATCCAGAAGAACAAGCACATCAAGCTCGCGGGCAACGAAAAGCTGCGCATCGAGCGCGAGCTGAAGGAGCCCAAGGAGCGCGCACAGATGGTGCGTGACGTGCTGCGCAGCCTGGGCCAACCGCGCAGCGAGGATGCCGCGTTGGCATATGCAAAGGCATAGGCTAAACTGAGCGAATGTCGTCGACACTGCCTCCGCCCCGCCACGTCCGGCTGTTTCGCAATGGCGCGAACCAGGCGGTACGGATTCCGCGCGAGTTCGAGTTGCCGGGCAACGAGGCCCTGATGCGTCGCGAAGGCAACACGCTGGTGATCGAGGCCGTGAGTCCGCCGCAGAAAGGCACGCTGGCCGGCCTGGCCGCCGTGCTCGCCACCATGGACACGCTCGACGAGGACTTTCCGGACGTGGACCTCGGGCTGCGGCCGCTGGACGACATCGACCCATGACCGCGCCGGGCGGCACGGCGCCGCTGCATCTGCTCGACACCAACATCATCTCCGACCTGATGCGCCATCCGGCCGGCAAGGTGGCCGACAGGATCCGGGCGCTGGCCGCCGAACGGCCCGACGGCGAGGTCTGCACCAGCATGGTGGTCGATGGCGAACTGCGCTTCGGCCTGGCGCGCAAAGCCTCGCCGCGGTTGAGCGAGGCCTACGCGCGGACGATGTCGATGATCGAGGTGCGCGATCTTCCGGCTTCGGCGGCACAGCTCTACGCCGATGTCCGGACGCACCTCGAACAGCGCGGCACGCCGATCGGCCCCAACGACATGCTCATCGCGGCCCACGCCCTGGCGCTCGACGCGACGCTCATTACCGACAACGAGGATGAGTTCCGGCGCGTTCCCCATCTGAAAATCGACAACTGGCTCCGCTGAGCGACCTGCTCCATGTACTCCCCCCAAGAACTCTCCCCCGGTCTCGTCGTGCAGCGCTTCACCCCACCGCTCGCGCTCGCCGACTTCAAGCTGATCGCGTTCGACATGGACTCGACCCTGATCAACATCGAATGCATCGACGAGATCGCCGATGCGGTCGGCAAGAAGGCCGAAGTCGCGGCCATCACCGAGGCCACGATGCGCGGCGAGATCAAGGACTTCAAGGAAAGCCTGCGGCGGCGCGTGGCGCTGCTGAAGGGCGTTCCGGTGGCGGCCTTGCAGCAGGTTTACGACCAGCGCCTGAAGCTCAACCCGGGCGCGGAGCAGCTCGTGCGGGCCTGCAAGGCCGCGGGGCTCAGGGTGCTGCTGGTGTCGGGCGGCTTCACCTTCTTCGCCAACCGCGTGAAGGATCGGCTAAGCATCGATTTCGCGCGGTCGAACCTGCTCGACGAAGCCGACGGCCTGCTCACGGGCGAGGTCGTGCAGCAGTCCTGGGGCGACATCTGCGATGGCGCCGAGAAGCGGCGCACCCTGCTCGAGGTGGCTTCGCTGCTGGGCATCTCGGCAGCCGAGACGATCGCCGTGGGCGACGGTGCCAACGACCTGCCGATGATGGGCGAAGCCGGCCTTTCGGTGGCCTTCCACGCCAAGCCCAAGGTGCGCGAGCAGGCGATGGTCGCGATCAATGAAGGCGGACTCGACCGCCTGCTCGAAGTGCTGCGCTGAACGCCATGGCCGACGACCGACTCCCGCCGCGCGCCTCCGAGACCCTGCACGGCGACCGCCGGGGCGGCGTCGAGCACGGCGCGATCCACAAGCCGATCCACACCTCGGTGCAGTACGGCTACGAGCGCACCGAAGACTTGATCGGCGTCTTCCAGGGCACGCTCAAGAACAGCTTCAGCTATGCCCGGCAAGGCACGCCCACCACGGCCGCGCTCGAAGCCAAGCTCAGCCAGCTCGAGCAAGGCATCGGCAGCATCTGCTTCGCCAGCGGCATGGCCGCGCTGAGCGCGCTGTTCCTGACGCTGCTGCGCGCGGGCGACCACCTGGTGAGCAGCCATTTCGTCTTCGGCAACACCAACAGCCTGTTCGGCACGCTGGGCGAGCTGGGCGTCCAGGTCAGCAAGGTCGATGCCGGCTCGGTGGAGCAGGTTCGCGCGGCCCTGCGGCCCCAGACCCGCATGGTGTTCGTCGAGACCGTGGCCAACCCCGGCACCCAGGTACCGGACCTGGAGGCGATCGGCGCACTGTGCCGCGAGCGCGGACTGCTCTACGTGGTCGACAACACGATCACCTCCCCCGCCCTCTTCCGCCCGAAGAGCGTCGGCGCCGGGCTGGTCGTGAACTCGCTGACCAAGACCATCGCCGGCCACGGCGCGGCGCTGGGCGGCGCTGTGACCGACACCGGCGAGTTCGACTGGCAGGGCTACCCCAACATCGCCGCCAGCTACCGCGGCCTCGATCCGCGCCAGTGGGGGCTGCAGCAGATCCGCAAGAAGGGACTGCGCGACATGGGCGGCACGCTGGCGCCCGAGCAGGCGCACCGCATCAGCCTCGGGGCCGAGACGCTGGCGCTGCGGGTGGCGCAGACCAGCGCGACCGCCTTGGCGCTGGCGCGCTTCCTCGACGCCCATGCGGCGATCGCCAAGGTGCACTACCCGATGCTCGCGAGCCACCCGCAGCATGCGCTGGCCCTGAAGCTGTTCAAGGCCGGCTCGTGGCTGCTGGCCTTCGAGCTGCGCGACAGCACGCGCATGATGGCGACGCTCGACCGCCTGCAGCTGGCCATCAAGGCCACCGGCCTGGGCGACAACCGCACGCTGGTGATCCCGGTCGCGCCGACGATCTACTGGGAAGCCGGCGCCGCCGTGCGCGCAGAAATGGGGATCGCCGACGGACTGGTGCGGGTCTCGGTCGGGCTGGAGTCGGCGAACGAACTGCTCGCCGACTTCGCGCAGGCCCTCGACTGAGGGCCGCGGGCGCTACAGCGCCCCGCCGAGCCGCGCGATGCCTTCGCGGATCTTCTCGACGTTGGCGGTCGCGAAGCTCAGCCGCAGCGTCGCCACGTCCGGCTTCTCGGCAAAGAACGGCGCACCGGGCACAAAGGCCACGAGCTTCTCGATCGCGCGCTTGGCCAGCACGTTGGCATCCGCCACCTTGCCCCCGGCACCGGTCAGGCGGGCCCAGAAGAACAGGCCGCCGCCCGGCTGCGTGAAGGTGATCGCGTCGCCGAGTTCGCGCTGCAGCGCTTCGCCCATGGCGCGGGCACGCTCCGCATAGACCTCGCGCACGTGAGCCAGCGTGGCCGGCATGCGGCCGCTCTTGAGGTACTGCGCGGCGGTGGCCTGCGCGAAGGTGCTGGTGTGGGCATCGCTGAACTGCTTGCACATGGTGGCCTTGGCCAGCAGTTCGGCCGGGCCGATCATCCAGCCGATGCGCAGGCCGGGGCTCAGCACCTTGCTGAGGCTGCCGCAGTGCGCGACCAGTTCCCGGCTGCCCGGCACTTCCTGGGTCAGCGACATGATCGAGGGCGGCGGCGGCTGGTCGAAATAGAGATCGCCGTAGGGATCGTCCTCGACGATCAGCGTCTGGTGCCTGACCGCCATCTCGAGCACCTTGCGGCGGCGCTCCAGGCTCAGCATCGCGCCGCTGGGATTGCCGAAAGTCGGGATCAGGTAGACGAACTTCGGCTTGTGTTCGGCGATGAGCTTCTCGAGTTCATCGGTGCGCACGCCGTCGGCGTCGACCGGAGCGCTGATCAGCTGTGCACCGTACAGGCGGAAGCACTGGATGGTCGCCAGGAAGGTCGGGCCCTCGACGATCACTTTGTCGCCCGGGGAAATCAGCGTCTTGCCGAGCAGGTCGAGCGCCTGCTGGCTGCCGGTGGTCACGATGAGTCCGCTCGGCTCGACCTCGACGCCCTTGGTCTTCATGAAGGCCGACAGCTGCGTGCGCAAGGGCTCGTAGCCCTCGGTGGCGCCGTACTGGAGGGCACCGCCGGCCTCTTCGGCCAGCGCCTTGGAACTGGCTTCCTTCAGGCCCTCGACATCGAACATCGCGCTGTCGGGGAAGCCGCCCGCGAAGCTGATGATGCCGGGCGTGCCCAGCAGCTTGAAGAGTTCGCGGATGGCGGAGGTTTCGACGTTGTCGAGGCGGGAGGCGAATTGCATGGGTGGCCTTCTTCGGAGGAGTTGCAGGGCCGATTGTCGCAGCCTCGACGGTGCCTGCACCGGTGCCTGCACCGGCCTCTACACTCCCCGCCACGATGAAGAAATCAGACATTGAGCCGTTCTTCGCCACCTTGCAGGCCGCCAATCCGACGCCCGAGACCGAGCTCGAATACGACACGCCCTTCGAGCTGCTGGCCGCGGTGCTGCTGTCGGCGCAGGCCACCGACGTCGGCGTCAACAAGGCGACGCGCCGGCTGTTTCCGGTCGCCAACACGCCGCAGGCGATCCTGGCGCTGGGCGTCGAGGGACTCGAGAGCTACATCAAGACCATCGGCCTTTACCGCAGCAAGGCGAAGCACCTGATCGAGGCCTGCCGGATGCTGGTCGAACTGCACGGCGGCGAGGTGCCGCGCACGCGGGCCGAGCTCGAAGCCCTGCCGGGCGTCGGCCGCAAGACCGCCAACGTGGTGCTCAACGTCGCTTTCGGCGAACCCACGATGGCGGTCGACACGCACATCTTCAGGGTCGGCAACCGCACCGGCCTCGCGCCCGGGAAGACGCCGCTCGAGGTCGAGCTCAAGCTCGAGAAGCGCGTGCCCGAGGCGTACCGGCTGCACGCCCACCACTGGCTGATCCTGCATGGCCGCTACGTCTGCGTGGCGCGCAAGCCGCTGTGCTGGCAATGCGCGGTGGCGAGTTGGTGCGACTACAAGCCGAAGACGCCTGCCCCGTGAAACTGAGAACCTGTTTGAGCGCGGCGCCGGTTCAGCGCTCGAACTCGACGAGGGCGCCGAAGTCGATCGCCTCGGACGGCCACTGGTCGGATCGCTCGACCACGCGCACGCCCCCATGCAGCAGCCGCACCGCCCGGATCACGCCGGCGTGCGTGACCCAGACCGCGTCGCGCCCGCTGTCGCACCAGGCATCGAAGGCGCCGGCCACCCGCTGCATGAACTGGCGCGTGCTCTCGCCGCTGCCACCGGCACGGATATCGGCGAAGCCGCGGCTCCAGGCCTCGATCTCGGCGCGATCGATCGCCGCCCAGGGCCGGTCCTCCCAGGCACCGAGATCCATCTCGGCCAGCCGCGGATCGGGCACCGCGCGAAGCTCGGGCCGCAGCACCGAGATGGCGGCGGCCAGGTCGCGGCATCGCAGCAGCGGCGAGCAGGCCATGGCCGCGCCCGACGGCAATTCGGCGGCCACGCGCGCAGCCGCGGCACGGGTCAGCTCGGGCAGCACCGGCACGTCGCTGCGGCCATAGCACAGGCCGTCGGCGGCGGTGGTCTTCGCGTGGCGGATCAGCAGCAGCTTCATGGCTGCCAGACCAGTGCGAGGTAGATCGCGATTTCGCAGACCTGCTGCGTCGCGCCCAGGCCATCGCCGGTGAAGCCATGGAGACGGCGCCGGAAGAGGCGCGCCATCCAGACTGCGGCCAGGGCGCAGAGGCCGAGGGCCGCGACGCCATGGCCGAGGCCATGCACGCCCATCAGCAGCAGGATCGCCGGGATCGACCAGGCGACAGCGACCAGCAAGGCGCCGGTGCCGATCGCATCGGCCAGCGGCTTGGCCTTGCTCGTGCCGCTGGCGTCGCCCACATAGGGCAGCCAGCGGATCAGGAACAAGGGCGCCAGCCGCGACAGCACATGGGCGCTCACGAGCGCGAGCGCCACCGCGAGCATCCCCTGCGCTGCCAGCGTCGCCAGCAGCAGCACCTTGAGCGCGAGCGCCAGCACCAGCGCGATCGCGCCGAAGGCGCCGATGCGCGAATCCTTCATGATCTCGAGCGCCCGCACCCGGTCGGCCGAGCCGCCCAGTCCGTCCGCCACGTCGGCCAGGCCGTCTTCGTGGAAGGCGCCGGTCATGAGCACGGTCGCGACGGTCGACAGCAGCGCCGCGACGCAGGCGCCGCCCCAGCCCGGCAGGCCCGACTGGGCCACGGCGAAGACACCGGCGCCGACCGCGCCGACCAGCCATCCGACACCCGGAAAATGCGCCGCGCTGGCGCGCAGCATCGCCGGGCTGAAGCCGACCCAGCCGGCCAGCCCGCCCGTGACCGGGATCCGGGTGAAGAACTGCAGCGCCAGCAGGAAGTGGCGCAGGCCGTTCACGGACTCTCCCGCTGCGAGACGCCGGCCGACTCGAAGCTCGCCATCTCGCGCAGGATGCGGCAGGCCGACTCGAGCAGCGGCCATGCCAGGGCGGCGCCGGAGCCTTCGCCGAGCCGCAGGTCGAGCCGCAGCAGCGGTTCGAGGCGCAGGTGGTTCAGCAGCAGGCGATGGCCGGGCTCGGCCGATTCGTGCGCCGCCACGCAGCGCTGCACGACCTGCGGGCGCAGGGCCGCGGCGACCAGCACCGCGGCGCTGGCGATGAAGCCGTCGAGCACGATCACGCGGCGTTCCTCGGCCGCCTGCAGCACCGCGCCGACCAGCGTGGCGATCTCGAAGCCGCCGAAGGCCGCCAGAGCGTCCAGCGGTGCGCTGGCGGCGGCGTGCAGCTCGAGCACGCCGCGCAGCACCTCGCGCTTGCGGGCGCGGCCGGCGGCGTCCAGCCCGGTCCCGGCGCCGGTGCAGGCATCGATGTCCTGGTGCGCCAGGCGCGCCAGCAGCATCGCGGCGGCCGAGGAGTTGCCGATGCCCATCTCGCCGAGCAGCAGCACGTTGCCCGGCAGTTCGCGCACCACCTGCATGCCGTTGGCGATGGCCTCGGCGCATTGCGCCGCGCTCATCGCCGGGCCGGTCGAGGCGTCCGCGGTCCCGGCCGCGACCTTGCGGATCAGCAGGCCGCCGGTCGGCGAAAAATCGTGGCGCACGCCGCAATCCACCACGGTCAGCGCCATGCCGTGCTGGCGCGCCAGCACGCTGACGGCCGCGCCGCCGGCGAGGAAGTTCTGCACCATCTGCCAGGTGACGTCGCTCGGGTAGGCCGAGACGCCGCGTGCGGCCAGCCCGTGGTCGGCGGCGCAGACCAGCATCTGCGGCTGCGCCAGCGCGGGTTGCTCGGTGCCCAGAACCAGGCCGAGCCGCAGCGCCAGCGCCTCGAGGCGGCCGAGGGCGCCGAGCGGCTTGGTCTTGCCGTCGAGCCGCTGCTGCAGGCGGGCGGCAAGCGCCGGGTCGTCGATGTTGTCGATGGGGGGAAGTTCAAGCGTCATTCGATCAGGGAGCGCAGCACGCCCGCTTCAAAGTTTGATTCGATGTGGTCCGCCAGGCCGTCGAAGACGGCATCGAGCGTGCGTGCCGCGACGCCGAACAGCGCCTGCAGCACGGCCGGATCCTCGAACAGGCCGTGAAGGTAGAGGCCGAGCACGTTGCCCGCGCGGTTCTGCCAGGCGAGTTCGCCGGCCATCACGGCTACGGCGCGATCGCCGGCCGCCGCCATCGCGGGATGCTCGGCGGTCTGGCCGTGATGGATCTCGTAGCCGCGCACCGCGACGCCCGAGAGCGCCGCCCATGGCCCCCCGAGGGCGCCGAACACGGCTTGGCGGTGTCGCACGGTCTTGTCCGACGCGAAGGTCGTGACCACCGGCAGCAGGCCGAGGCCCGGTCCGTTGCCGTCGACGCCGTGCGGATCGATCAAGGCCTCGCCCAGCATCTGCAGCCCGCCGCAGATGCCCAGCACCGCCCCGCCGCGCGCCGCATGCGCAGCCACTGCGCGGTCCAGGCCCTGGGCGCGCAGCCAGTCGAGGTCGCCGCTGGTGTTCTTCGAGCCGGGCAGGATGATCCAGTCCGCATCCGCCACGTCGGCCGGGCTGCGCGCCCAGCGCAGGCGCAGGCCGGCGATGTTCTTGAGCGGCTGGAACTCGTCGAGATTGCTGATGCGGGGGTAGACGACCACCGCCACGGTGCGCCGCACCTCGCCGCCGGACTGGCTGCGGTCGTCGAACACGCCGTCTTCCTCAGGCAAGCCGTGCTGCCACCACATCGGCAAGGTGGCGACCGTGGGCACGCCGGTCAGCGCCTCGAGTTGCTGCGGCGCCGGCGCCAGCAGCGCGGCGTCGCCGCGGAACTTGTTGAGGACGAAGCCGGCGAGCAGCGCCCGGTCGGGTTCCGGCATCAGCGCCCAGGTCCCGTAGAGATGGGCGAAGGCGCCGCCGCGGTCGATGTCGGTGACCAGCAGGCAGCGCGCGCCGGCGTGGCGCGCCACGCGCAGGTTGACGATGTCGCTCGCCATCAGATTGATCTCGGCCGGCGAGCCGGCGCCCTCGATCACCACCACGTCGTTCTCGGCGCGCAAGCCGTCGAGCGCCTGCGCGATCTGCGGCCAGACGCGCTCGCTGCGCCCGCGCCACGGCATGGCCGTGAGCTCGGCACTCACCTGCCCCATCAGCACCACCTGGCTGTGGGTGTCGCGTTCGGGCTTGAGCAGCAGCGGATTCATGCGGACCTCGGGCTCGGCCCGCGCCGCCAGCGCCTGGAAGTACTGCGCGCTGCCGATCTCGCCGCCCGCCACGACGCGCGCGTTGTTGCTCATGTTCTGCGCCTTGAACGGCGCCACCTTGAAGCCCAGGCGCGCATACCAGCGGCACAGCGCGGTCGCCAGCCAGCTCTTGCCGGCGCCGCTGGTGGTGCCGAGCACCATGACGCAACGGGCGCCCGGGCCACGTCGCAGGTTTGAATTCATGGAGAGGATTGTCCTTTACGTGAAGTCCGTCACGTAAAGCAGCGCGGCCAAAAACGACAACGAAAGCATTCATTCGTTTCGCCCTTAGCTTCGGAGCATCGACGAAAAAAGGGAACCACGGCGAATGCCAGCTTTACGCGACTTAGCACTCACGGTCGAGGAACGCGACCTCCATCAATTCTTCTGGGTCATCCTGGAAGCCGAACCCAGCGACGCCGCCGAAGCGATCCACTACAACGGCATCTACTGCGCCGCCAACCCGCAGACCAGCTACTCGAATGCGCTCGTGATGGGCGCGCACCAGCTGCGCAAGCTGGCCGACCCGGACGGCTGGGCGCACAGCGCCTTCCAGGGCCTGCCTATGGCGCGCTGAATGGGCGCTGAACGGGCGCGGCCCTGGCCGCTCAGCGCGCCGCCACCTGCGCCTGCCGCTCGGCCGGGGGCGCCAGCGCCACCGCCTGCGCATCCCAACCGCCGCCGAGCGCACGGATCAGGCCCACCGTGGCCTGGTACTGCGCCGACTTCACCTGCAGCGCCTGGCGCCGGTTCTGCAGTTCGCTGCGGCGCGCGTCGAGCAGGTCGAGCTGGCTGATCATGCCGTTGCGGTAGCGCGAATCCGACAGCGTGGTGGCGCGGGTCGCCGAGCTCACCGCCTTGGCCTGCACGCCCGATTGCTGCGCCAGGATGCGCAGCGAGGACAGCTGGTCCTCGACCTCCTTGAACGCCACCAGCACCTGCGTGCGGTAGCTCGACAGCGCGCCGTCGAGTTGCGCCGATGCGCTTTGCACGCCGGCCTCGCGCCGGCCGCCGTCGAACACCGGCAGTGCAAGCAAGGCGCCGATGCCCCAGGAGCGGGCCGACCACTTGAGCAGGTCGCCGATGTCGGCCGACGCATAGCCGCCGCCACCGGTCAACGCGATGTCGGGGAACCAGGCCGCCTGCGCGACGCCGACCCGGGCCTGCGCGGCCAGCACCGACTTCTGTGCCGCCGCGATGTCGGGCCGGCGCGTCAGCACGGTGGCAGGCACGCCGGGCGGAATAGTCGGCAAGGCGGTCGACCAGTCGCCCGTGCCGACATCGAAGTCGGAGGCCAGGTCGCCCACCAGCACCGCCAGCGCATGCTCGAGCTCGGCGCGGCGGCGGTCCAGCGTCATGGCGTCGGATTCGTTCGAGGCGACCTCGGTCTCCACCCGCACGACGTCGAGCTCGGCGACATCCCCTGCCCGCTCGCGGCTCTGCGTCAGCTTGAGCGTGTCGCGGTAGGCCTCGACCGTGTCGCGCACCAGCGCGCGCTCGGCATCGACCGCGCGCAGCGCCAGGTAGGTCTGGGCCACCTCGGCCTGCACCAGCAGCCGCGTGCTCTGCAGCAGGCCGGCGCGGGCGTCGGCATCGAGCTGCGCCGCCTCGCTGGCGCGCGAGAGCTTGCCGAACAGGTCCAGCTCGTAGGAGAAGTCGAAGCCGGCCGTGACCAGGGTCGAGGGCCGCGGACTCAGGTTGCGATCCAGTCCGGCGCTGCGCACGCCGCCCGCGGCCAGGCCGATCTGCGGTGCGCGGTCGGCATCGGCGCTGCGCGCCAGGGCCCGTGCCTCGGCCAGCCGTGCCGCGGCGGCCTGGATGCTGTTGTTGCGGGCATCGGCGCGCTCGATCAGCCGGTCGAGCACCGGGTCTTCGAAGCTGCGCCACCAATCGCCGCGCGGCTGCGCCTCGGCCGGCTGGGCCCGGGTCCAGCTGCCTTCCGGCGCCGCGGCCTGCTCCTTGAATTGCGCCGGGAGCGCGAAGCTCGGCAGTTCGGCCGGGGCGGTGGCACAACCGGCCAGCACCAGCGCGGCGAGCAGGGGCAGCACGGCGGCACGCCAGGGCCGGGCGCGGGTTTCGTTTCTTGCATTCATCTTGGTCTTTCCTTGGGTCGGCGCCATCGCGCCTACTCGTTGTCGCGCCGCGGTGCCGCGGGCGACGGGCGCAGTCCGCCGCCCGCGCCGCCGCCGGCGGCCGGGTGCTCGGCCGACACGAAGGCATCGACGTGCGGCACTTCGCCGTGCAGCTTGAGCGGGCGATTGCCCGTGAGGCGCCGCAGCAGCACATAGAACACCGGCGTCAGGAACAGGCCGAAGGCGGTCACGCCGATCATTCCGGAGAACACCGCGATGCCCATCGCGCGCCGCATCTCGGCGCCGGCGCCGGTCGACAGCACCAGCGGCAGAACGCCCATCACGAAGGCCATCGAGGTCATCAGGATCGGCCGCAGGCGCAGCCGGCTGGCCTCGATCGCCGCCTGCAGCGGCGTGCGCCCGGCGAACTCCAGCTCGCGTGCGAACTCGACGATCAGGATCGCGTTCTTGGCCGACAGGCCGACCAGCACCATCAGCCCGATCTGCGTGAAGACGTTGTTGTCCCCGCCCGAGAGCCACACGCCGGTCATCGCGGCCAGGATCCCCATCGGCACGATCAGGATGATCGCCGCCGGCAGGGTCAGGCTCTCGTACTGCGCCGCCAGCACCAGGAACACCAGAAGGATCGCGAGCGGGAACACCCACAGCGCCGAATTGCCGGCCAGGATCTCCTGGTAGGTCAGCTCGGTCCATTCGAAGCCGATGCCCGGGGGCAGCGTCTCGGCCGCGATGCGCTCGATCGCCTCCTGCGCCTGGCCCGAGGAGAAGCCCGGCGCCGGACCGCCGTTGATGTCGGCCGCGAGGAAGCCGTTGTAGCGCATCGCGCGTTCCGGCCCGTAGCTGGGCTGGATGTTCATGAGGGCCGACAGCGGCACCATCTCGCCGCTGGCCGAGCGCACCTTGAGCAGGCCCACGTCCTCGGCCCGGGCGCGGTACGGCGCATCGGCCTGCACGCGCACGCTGTAGGTGCGGCCGAAACGGTTGAAGTCGTTCGCGTAGAGGCTGCCGAGATAGATCTGCATGGTGTCGAACACGTCGGTCACCGACACGCCGAGCTGGCGCGCCTTGGTACGGTCGATGTCGGCATAGAGCTGCGGCACGTTGACCTGCCAGCTGGTGAACATGCCTGCGAGCTCGGGTGTCTGGTAGGCCTTGGCCATGAAGGCCTTGACCGCACCGTCCATCGCCGCATAGCCCAGCGAGCCGCGGTCCTCCAGTTGCAGCTTGAAGCCGCCGGTCGTGCCGAGGCCCTGCACCGGCGGCGGCGGGAAGATCGCGATGAAGGCGTCCTGGATGCCCGCGAACTGCTGGTTGAGCTGGCCCGCGATGGCACCGGCGCTCAAGGCAGCCGTCTTGCGATCGTCGAAGTCCTTCAGGCTCACGAACACGATGCCGGAGTTCGAGCTGTTGGTGAAGCCGTTGATCGACAGCCCCGGGAAGGTGATCGCGTGCTCGACGCCCGGCTGCTTCAGCACGATGTCGTTCATCCGCCGCGTCACCTCTTCGGTGCGATCCAGTGTGGCGCCGTCGGGCAGCTGGGCGAAGCCGATCAGGTACTGCTTGTCCTGCGCCGGCACGAAGCCGCCGGGCACCGCCTTGAACAGGCCGAAGGTCAGGCCCACCAGCGCCAGGTAGATCACCATCATCAGCGCCTTGCGCGAGATCGCGCCCTTGACGCCCCTGCTGTAGCCCTCGGAGCCGCGATGGAACAGGCGGTTGAAGGCGCCGAAGAAGCGGCCGAAGACGCGGTCCATGCCACGCGTCAGCGCATCCTTGGGCGCATCGTGGCCGCGCAACAGCAAGGCGGCGAGCGCGGGCGAGAGAGTCAGCGAGTTGATCGCCGAGATCACGGTCGAGATCGCGATGGTCAGCGCGAACTGCTTGTAGAACTGCCCCGTGAGCCCGCTGATGAAGGCCAGTGGCACAAACACCGCCACCAGCACCAGCGCGATCGCGATGATCGGCCCCGACACCTCGCGCATCGCGCGGTAGGTGGCATCGCGCGGCGTCAGGCCGGCCTCGATGTTGCGCTCCACGTTCTCGACCACCACGATCGCGTCGTCGACCACGATACCGATCGCCAGCACCAGCCCGAACAGGCTCAGCGCGTTGATCGAGAAGCCGAACAGGTGCATCACCGCGAAGGTGCCGATGACCGAGATCGGCACCGCCAGCAGCGGAATGATCGATGCCCGCCAGGTCTGCAGGAACAGGATCACGACCAGCACCACCAGGGCGATGGCTTCCAGCAGCGTGTGGATCACCGATTCGATCGAGGCGCGCACGAACTGCGTCGGGTCGTAGACGATGCTGTAGTCGACGCCGTCGGGCATGTTCTTCTTGAGTTCGGCCATGGTGGCGCGAACGTCGTTCGAGATCTGGATCGCGTTCGAGCCCGGCGCCGCGAAGATCGGCACCGCCACGGCGTCCTTGTTGTCGAGCAGCGAGCGCAAGGCGTAGCTGGAGGCGCCGAGTTCGAGCCGCGCCACGTCGCGCAGCCGCGTCACTGCGCCGTCGCCGCCGGTCTTGACGATGATGTCGCCGAACTCGTCCTCGGTCTGCAGGCGGCCCTGGGCGTTGATCGAGATCTGCATGTCGACGCCCGAGAGGCCCGGCGAGGCGCCGACCACGCCGGCCGCGGCCTGCACGTTCTGCTCGCGAATGGCACGCACCACGTCGCTGGCCGACAGCCCGCGCTGCGCCACCTTCTGCGGGTCGAGCCAGACGCGCATCGAATAGTCGCCCGAGCCGAACAGCTGCACGTCGCCGACGCCCTGCACGCGCGCCAGGCGGTCCTTGACGTTCAGCACCGCGTAGTTGCGCAGGTAGGTCATGTCGTAGCGGCCGTTGGGCGACAGCAGGTGCACCACCATCGTGAGGTCGGGCGAGCTCTTGATGGTCGTGATGCCGAGCCGGCGCACCTCCTCGGGCAGCCGCGGCTCGGCCTGCGAGACGCGGTTCTGCACCAGTTGCTGGGCCTTGTCGGGGTCGGTGCCGAGCTTGAAGGTCACGGTCAGCGTCATGAGCCCGTCGGTGGTCGCCTGGCTGCCCATGTAGAGCATGCCCTCGACGCCGTTGATCGACTCCTCGAGCGGCGTCGCGACGGTCTCGGCGATCACTTTCGGATTGGCGCCCGGATAGTTGGCCCGCACCACCACCGAGGGCGGCACCACCTCGGGGTACTCGGAGATCGGCAGGCCGCGCAGCGCGATCAGGCCGGCGATCAGCATCAGCACCGACAGCACGCCGGCAAAGATCGGCCGGTCGATGAAGAACTTGGATAGATTCATGTCTTTTCTCCCACGAGCGGGATCAGGATTTCGCGGCTGCGACGCGCTGGGCCGCCTGCGGCACTTCGGCCTTGGCGTCCATGGTCACGGCCTGCGGCGCCACCAGTGCGCCCGGGCGGATGTGCTGCAGGCCGTTGACCACCACGCGCTCGCCGGCCTTCAGGCCCTTGGTCACGACGCGCAGGCCATTGACCGGGGCGCCCAGCGCCACTTCGCGGTACTCGGCCTTGTTGTCGGCACCCACGACCATCACGAACTTCTTGTTCTGGTCGGTGCCGACGGCCCGTTCGTTGACCAGCAGCGCCATGTCGTTGCGCGCCTGCCCCATGCGGATGCGGGCGAACTGGCCCGGGATCAGCGCGCCGTCGGCGTTGTCGAAGGCGGCGCGAACCCGCACCGTGCCGCTCTTGGCATCGACCTGGTTGTCGATCAGCTGAAGGCGGCCGGTGTAGGGCGTGCCGTCGCTGGCGGCGGTGCCCATCTGCACCGGGATGCCTTCGATGCGCCCGCGCGCGCTGGCGCCGCCGGGCAGGTCCTTCAGGGCCTTGACCACGATCTGCTCGTCGGCGTCGAAGCTCGCGTAGATCGGGCTCACCGAGACCAGCGTGGTCAGCACCGGCGCGCCCGGGCCCGCGGCCACAAGGTTGCCCACCGTCACTTCGAGCTTGCCGGTGCGACCGGAGACCGGCGCGCGCACCTGGGTGTAGCCCAGATTCAGGCGGGCGCTCTGCAGCGAGGCCTGCGCGGCACGCAAGTTGGCCTCGGCCTCGCGGCCGGCATTGCTGCGCTCGTCGAGCTCGCGCTGGGCGATCGCCTTCTCGTCCCACAGCCGGCGTGCGCGCTCCACTTCGCTGCGCGTGAAAGACACCCGGGCCTGGGCCGAGGCGACCTGTGCCTCGGCGCGCTCCACTTCGGCCGCGTACGGCGCCGGGTCGATGGTGATCAGCAGTTCGCCCTGCTTCACCAGCGCGCCTTCGCGAAAGTGCACGGCCTGCACCGCACCCGCGACCCGCGATCGCACGTCGACCCGCTCGACCGCTTCGAGCCGGCCCGAGAACTCGTCCCAGGTGTTGACTTCGGTCGCCGCCACGGTGGCCACCGAGACCGGCGTGGCCCGCGGCGTCGCCACCGCCGTGACGTCGTTGGCCTCGGCCTTGAGGCTGTGCAGGCCGAGCGCAGTGGCAGCGATCACCACCAGCGCCGTGACGCCGGTCACCGCCGGCCAGAGGCGGCGCCGCGCGAGGGAGGATTGTTGAGGCTTCGACATGATGAATGGTCCTTTTGGTGACTCTTGGAAAACACGGTGCCCTCCCGCGCGGGTGGCGCAGGACAGCGGGAAAAAAACGTTTGGGAGGCGAACGGCTTCGCCCGGCGGAGCTGCCGCCGTTCGGTTCGAGGTACCGTCACCCCTGGATCTGGAAGTCGCTCCGTGCGAGGGAGCTTTCAGCGCACCGCCGGCCGTGCGCCGTCGCTCAGTGCGGCGGGGGCGCCGCGCTGAAGAAGTCGCGGAAGTGCTTCTGCACCACCGCCTCGCAGGCCTTGCAGCCCGAACCTTCGGGCTCGTAGAGCGCCTCGGGCCAGTTGGCCGCGCCCGGCAGCACGCTGCTGGTGACCGCGATGCCGGCATCGGCGAGCCGGCGCGCGAAGCTCAGCGCCTCGTCGCGCATCGGGTCATCCTGGCCGACCAGCACCAGCGTCCGCGCCACCTCGGCCAGCCGCAGCGAACCGCCGGGCACCGCATACGGGTGCGTGGCATTGACCGGGCGCTTGAGGTACTCCTGCCAGCCCGAGGCCCACTTGCACTGCGTGGCGTCGCCGGTGGCCTTGCGCAGCGAGGCCGTGCCCGCGCAGGGGTCGAGCATCGGCGACAGCAGGATCTGGCCCGCCAGCGGCGGATGGGCCCGATCGCGCGCCATCAGCGCCACGGCCGCCGCCAGGTTGCCGCCGGCCTCCTCGCCCGCGAGGAACACCTGGGCGCCCTTCCCGGCCAGCTTGACGCGCTGCTTGTGAAGCCATTCCAGCGCCGCGAAGCCGACCTCGATCGGCTCCGGAAACGGCGCCTTGGGTGCCAGCGGGTAGTCGAGCGAAACGACCACCGCACCCGCGCCGGCCAGCAGCCGGGCCACGCTGCGGCCGTTGTCGAGGTCGCCGCAGACGAAGGTGCCGCCATGAAAATGCAGCACCAGCGGCACCGTGGCGCCCCGCGGCCGCACGCCGTACAGCCGGGCCGGCACCGGCTCCCGGTCCGGCAGTTCGATGCGGATGTCGGTTTCGGCCGCCTGCGCGGCAGCCGTGGCGGCTTCTGCGACAGGTGGCTGACTGGAACTGCTGGACATGGACGGCTTCGGTGGGTGGAAGATGAATGAAATATAAGTCGGGCCGGGGTTGCTTCAACGAGACACCGGACCCCACTCTGTTTCCATCCGGCTAACAATCGCGCCGGATGCCCGTGTGAGAATTCCGCTCCCCGAGGCATCCCGCCACCCCAGGAGCAAGCATAGATGGATCAGATCCAGGGCATGCGGATATTTGTCCGCGTCGTCGAAGCCGGTACGTTCACCCGCGCCGCGGATTCGCTCGGACTGCCCAAGGGCACGGTGACCAAGCAGATCCAGGCGCTCGAGTCGCGCCTGCACGTGAAGCTGCTCAACCGCACCACGCGGCGCGTCACCGTGACGCCTGACGGCGCCGCCTACTACGAGCGCACCGCCCGGCTGCTGAACGACTTCGACGACATCGAGGCCAGCATGACGAATGCGCAGGCCAATCCGACCGGGCGGCTGCGCATCGACGTCGGCTCGTCGATGGCCCGGCTGGTGATCCTGCCGGCGCTCGCCAGCTTCTGCGACCGCTACCCCGAGATCCAGGTCGACGTCGGCGTCAGCGACCGGGCGGTCGACCTGATCTCGGACAACGTGGACTGCGTGATCCGCGGCGGCGAACTCAGCGACCAGTCGCTGGTGGCGCGGCGCATCGGCAACCTGCCCTGGCTGACCGTGGCCTCGCCGGCCTATCTCAAGCGCTACGGCGAACCGCAGCATCCGCTGGACATCGAGAAGCGGCACCTGGTGGTGGGTTTCTTCTCGGGCAGCACCCGCCGCATGTACCCGGAGGAATTCCACCGGGGCGACGAGAAGTTCGAGATCTCGGGGCCCTACCGGGTCTCGGTCAACGACAGCAATGCCCACATGACTGCCGTGCTCGGCGGCTTCGGCTTGTCGCAGGTCATCACCTACATGGCGGAGCCCTACATCGCGAGCGGCGAGCTGGTGCGGATCATGCCGGAGTGGACCCGCCCGCCCCTTCCGGTGCACGTGGTGTATCCGCCGAACCGCCACCTGAGCGCCAAGGTCCGGGCCTTCGTCGACTGGGCGGCCGAGCTGTTCGCCAAGCACCCGCAGCTGCAGCGACTCTGAGAGTCAGCTGCGCGCGGCACGCCAGGCGCGCCCGAGCTGCTGCTGGCTGGCCGGCGGCAGCACGCCGAGGCGCAGCAGCCCCGGGAGCCCGAACGATGCCGTGTCGCGCAGCTTGATGCCTGCCTGCCTGAGCGCGGCGGCGCGCGCCGGCGTGTGGGCCACGTCCGGCTCGGCGCAGAAGAAATTGGCGACGCTGGGCAGGCAGCGCCAGCCCAGGCTGTCGCACAGCGCGAGCTGTTCGGCCTTCCAAATCCTGAGCTCGGCGATGCTCGCGGCCAGCCACTGCTGGGCCGCCTCGCCGGTCCAGGCTTCGAGCAGGGCCACGCCGTGCGCGCCCAGGGGCCAGGATGGCGCCAGCCGCGCGAGGCGTGCGCACAGGTCCTGTGCGGCCAGCGGGGCGATCGCGTACGCCGCCCGGATGCCCGTCAGGCCCATGGCCTTGTTGGGGGTCCAGAGCTGCCAGACGCGGTCACGCTGATCAGCGGTCAGGGTCGATGCACCCTCGAGGCGAAGCGGCTCGTAGGCCAGATCGAGCACGCAGGTCGCGCCGGAACCCAGCTGGCTCACCCATTGCACGAGGTTCTCCTGCGGCTGGCCCAACGGGCTGTCGGGCTCGCTGCACCACACCAGGTCGGCCGGGCCGTCGGCCGGCGCGGCCTGGAAATGCCATGCCTTGGCGGCACGCAGGTAGTCGCCGTAGCCGTGCGGCGGCAGCCGGACCCGCCCGCCGCCGCCCTGGGACACGGCCGCCGTGACGCGGCCGATGAATTCGCTGGCGCTGGCGGCGATCACGACGCGGCCCGCGTCGACACGATGAAAACCCGCCAGCCGCTCGCGCAGGCCCATGTAGTGCGGATCGGGATAGCGGCTGGCGTCCGCCAGCTGCAGCGCCTGAAGGGCCGCGGGGCACGGTCCGAAGCCGTTGCCGTTGGTCGAGAAGTCGTGCGGCGCGGCGCCCTGGGCGTCCGGCCCGCCGTGCATCAGTTCAAAGATTTCGGAGGCTGTCATTGCAGTTCCATCGGGGTCAGGCCGGCCAACGCGGCGGTTGCGCAAAGGCCGGCCAGCAGGACCGCGCGAGCGGCCCGCCGCGCCGCTCGCGCGGTGTCGGCGGCGGCAGGCGTCCGGCCCTGCGCATTGAGTACATAGATGCCGGGCTTGGCGAGGCGCACGCCCAGCTGCAGCGCCATCGCGGCCATGGGCCAGCCGCTGTTGGGCGACGGCGTCAGGCGGGCTTCGCGAAACACCGCCCGCGCGGCGCCGCCCGGCCCGCGCCCGGGCCAGCCGCAGAGCAGGAGCAAGGCCGTCAGGCGGGCGGGAACCCACGACAGCAGGTCATCGGCACGCGCGGCCCACTTGCCGGCCCACTCCCACTGCCGGCCGCCGCGTTCGCCGCGATAGCCCCACATGGCGTCCGCGGTGTTGGCAAAGCGATAGAGCGCCGCGCCCGGCAGCCCGAAAAGCACGAACCAGAAGAGCGGCGCCACCAGCGAGTCGTTGAGATTCTCGGCCAGCGACTCGATCGCGCTCTCGCGCACCCCGGCGGCGTCGAGCGACGACACCTCGCGGCTCACCAGCCGGGCCAGCTGCGCGCGGCCCTCGTCGAGCGAGCGGCCCAGCGCCGACTCGACCGCCATCACCTCGTCGCGCAGCATGCGCCAGGCCAGGAGCGGCTTGAGGACGATGCCGGCCAGCAGGATGCCCGCCCAGGCCGGCATCCGGTTCGCGGCCGCCTCGATCGCGCCGGCCGCAGCCAGCACCAGCGCGGCGCCGGCGCACCAGGCGATCGCGCCGCCGGCGAAGGCCGCGAGCCGGCGCGCCGGTGCACCGGCGGGCGGCGCGACCCGCTGGCCGATCCAACCCAGGTAGCGGCCGATCCAGACCACCGGGTGCCAGCGCAGCGGCGGCTCGCCGAGCCACCGGTCGATGGCCAGCGCCAGCCAGAGCACCGCGATCGGGATCAATCCTCGATGCCCCGCTGCGCGGGAATGCCGGCCTTGAAGGCGTGCTTGACCAGCTGCATCTCGGTCACGGTATCGGCCAGCTCGACGATCTCGGGCGGGC
Source organism: Variovorax saccharolyticus (assembly GCF_030316765.1). Lineage (GTDB taxonomy): Bacteria > Pseudomonadota > Gammaproteobacteria > Burkholderiales > Burkholderiaceae_C > Variovorax > Variovorax saccharolyticus. Next base: position 926,091 of record NZ_JASZYT010000001.1, on the reverse strand, counting down.
AGCGGCGGCCGGTGAGCACGACGTGGACCGCCTTCGGCCGCGCGCGAAGCGTGTCGAGCACGCCCTCCAGCGGCAGCCAGCCGTAGATCAGCGGGTAGGTGATCTCGTCCAGGACGACGAGGAAATGCGCGCCCGAGAGAATCGCTGCGCGCGCCCTCTCCCAGCCATCGCGCGCCAGCTGCGCGGAGTGCTCGTGGTCCTGGCTCTTCCAGCTGAAGCCGTCGCCGAGGCCTTCGATCGGAATGCCGAGCTGCTCGAACATCCGGTGCTCGCCGAAGCGCGCCGACGGCACTTTCATGAACTGGTAGATCTTCACGGCCTTGCCGCGGCCATGGGCTCGCAGGGCCAGCCCGAACGCGGCCGTGCTCTTGCCCTTGCCGTCGCCGGTGTTGACGATCACGAGGCCGCGGCGCTCGCCCTCCGGCTTCTCGTACGGCTTCTCGCTGGGCGCTGTCTCGATCTGCATGCTTCTCCTGATGAATCTAGTGCGGCACGGCCAGCCACTGGCCGGCCACGTGGTGAAGGGCGACCCGGTGGTCGAAGACGGTCTCGAGCGCCCGGTGCGTCGCGGCATCGCCGCAGGCGCCGTGGTGCAGCACGCGGCCGCCGGCCATCACGACCATCGCGTCGGCCGCGAGCGCCGCGTTGAGTTCATGCAGCACGCTGACCACGGTCCGGCCCTCGGCCACCAACGCGCGCACGGTCCGCATCCAGTCGGCCTGGTGCGGCGGATCGAGGTTGGCGAGCGGCTCGTCCATGAGCAGCAGCTCGGCCTCGACCGCCAGCGCACGCGCCAGCAGCACCCGCTGCCTCTCGCCGCCCGACAGCTGGCCGAGCGGCCGCTCGCGCCACTCCCAGGCCTGGGTGCTGCGCAAGGCCCGCTCGACCGCCGCGCGATCGGCCTCGCTCGGCGCGGCCAGCCAGCGCTGGTGCGGCAGGCGGCCGAGCATCGCGACGTCGTAGACCGTCAGATCGTCGGCGCTGCCCTCGCCCGCCCCGCCCTGGCCCAGCCAGGACAGCCGCCGCGCGCGTGCGCGGCCGGGCAGCGCCTTCAGCGGCTGGCCCTCGACGCGCACTTCACCGGCGTGCGGCAAGAGGCCGGCGAGCACCTTGAGCAAGGTCGACTTGCCCGCCCCGTTGGGGCCGACGATGCTGGTCCAGCGCCCGGCCGCCAGCGACAGGTCGATGCCATGCAGCACCTCGGCCAGGCCGAGCCGGGCCGAGACGCCGCGCGCTTCGAGCGCAGCCGGGTCCAGCGCGGCGAGCGAAGTCAAAGCCCACCCCGCGCGCTGCGCCGATGCATCAGCCACAGCAGATAGGTGCCGCCGAGCACCGCGGTCAGCACGCCGACCGGCAGTTCCTGCGGCGCGACCAGCCAGCGGGCCAGCAGGTCGGCCGCCATCAGCAGCAGCCCGCCCATCGCGGTCGACAGCAGGATCAGCCGCGCATGAGTGGTCTTGACCGCCGAGCGCACGAGGTGCGGCGCCGCCAGCCCGACGAAGGCGATCAGGCCGGTCTGCGCCACGGCGGCGCCGGTCGCCAATGCCAGCACCGCCACCAGCGCCGCGCGCATCGCGCCGAGCGGCAGCCCGAGACTGGCGGCGGTCGCCTCGCCGAGCGCAAGGCCGTCCAGCACCGGCGCCAGCGCCCATCCGAGCAGCAGGCAGACGGCGCCGAGCGCGCCCATCACCGCGCAGGCGCTCCAGCCGACCAGGCCGGTGCTGCCGAGCATGAAGCCCTGGATCGCCTGCAGGATGTCGGTCGAGGCGATGGTCAGCAGGTCCTTGGCGGCGCCGAGCACCACGCCGACGATCACGCCCGCCAGCAGCAGCCGCAGCGTCTGCTGCACGCCGCGCGCAAGCATCAGGGTCAGCAGCACCGCCAGCACCGCCCCGAGGAAGGCCGCGCCGGTGAGCCCGAGCCGCACCACCCATTGGGTGCTGGTCGGCGACAGGCCGAACAGCCAGAGCGCCAGCGCGACGCCGAGCGAGGCGCCCGAGGCGCTCCCCAGCAGGTAGGGATCGGCCAGCGGATTGCGGAACAGCCCCTGCGCGACCGCGCCCGCCAGCCCGAGCAGCGCGCCCGCGAACCAGGCGCCGAGCGTGCGCGGCAGGCGGATGTCGCGCACGATCTGCAGCGCCACCGGATCGTCGGCCGCCGCCAGCAGGTTCTCGAAACCGGTGCTGCCGATGCCGGCTCCGAGCAGCAGCAGCGCGGCGGCCGCCAGCAGCAGTGCGATGCCCAGCAGCAGCGCGCGACGATGCTCGCCCTTCACCGACGCTCCAGCAGGCAGTCGGCCATCAGGCGCGCCGCCTCGCCCATGCGCGGCCCGGGCCGGACCAGCACGTCGGATTGCTCGGCCGTGAAGCGGCAGATGCGGCCCTCGCGAACGGCCTTGATGCGGCTCCAGCCCGGCCGCTGCTCCAGGCCCTGGGCGCTGCGTTCGCCGACCATGATCAGGTCGGGATCGGCGCGCACCACGAACTCGGGATTGAGTTTCGGGAACGGGCCGAGCGCGGCCGGCACGATGTTCCGGGCGCCCAGCCGCGCCAGCGTCTCGCCGATGAAGGAGGCCTCGCCGGCGGCATAGGGAGCGCTGTTGATCTCGAAGTAGACGCGCGTGCGCTTCACGCTTTCAGGCAGCGACTGCGCCGCCGCCGACACGCTGGCGTCGATCGCGCGCCAGACCGTCTGAGCGTCGCCCGCGCCCACGCCCAGCACCTTGGCGAGCGCGTCCAGCACGCGCCGGACGTCGGCATGGTTCTTCGGTTCCAGCACCACCACCTTGAGGCCGAGCGCCTCGAGCCGCTCTGTGACCCGCGACGACTTCGCCAGCAGCACCAGGTCGGGCTTGAGCGCGACGATGGCCTCGACATTGGGGTCGATGCCGCCGCCCGCCTGCGGCAGTCCGCGCACCGATGCCGGCCAGTTCGAATAGCGGTCGACGCCGACCAGCCGATCGCAGGCGCCGAGCGCGCAGACCGATTCGGTCAGCGACGGCAGCAGGGTCACGATGCGCTGGGGCGGCTTCGGCAGGTCGACGGCGGCGCCGCGCTCGTCGGTCACGACGAGCGCCTGGGCCGCCAGCGCGAACGCCAGCGGCAGTGCGCAGAGCGCAAGCCTGGCCAACAGCTTCATGAAGCGTCCTTCAAGCTCAGCGGCAGCCCGGCCGCCATCAGCGTGACCCGCTCGCAGGCCGCGGCGACCTGCTGGTTCAGCAGGCCCAGCCGGTCGACGAAGGCACGAACCTCCCGTCCCAGCGGGATGACGCCGAGGCCGATCTCGTTGCCGACCACCACCAGCGGCCCGGGCGCATCGGCGATCGCGCCCAGCAGTTCGTCCACCGCGCGGTCGACCGGCAACGGCAGGCGCGACGCGCCCGAAGGCATCATCAGGTTGGTCAGCCACAAAGTCAGGCAATCGACCAGCACCAGCGTCTCGGCAGCACCCTGCTCGCGGATCGCCTGTGCCAGCGCGACCGGCTCCTCGACCGTGGCGAGGGCCGGCACCCGCGCCGCGCGATCCTCGCGATGGCGGGTGACGCGCGCCAGCATCTCTTCGTCCAGGGCCCGCGCGGTCGCGACCAGCACCGCGCGGTGCGACGACGAGCGCGCCAGCCACGCCGCGGCCAGTTGCTCGCCGCGGCGCGACTTGCCGCTCTTCTGACCCCCCAGGATCAGTTCGCGACGGGCGATGCTCATTGCTTCGGTTGCCACCGCAAGGTCAGGTAGGCGCCGAATCCGGCCTGGTTGTAGCCATAGGCCGTCTCGTAGTGTTCATCGGTCAGGTTGGTGATGCGGCCCTGCACCGACCAGTCCTTGGCAAAGCGGTAGTCCACATAGAGATCGATCGTGGTGTAGGCGCCCAGTGTGCGCGTGTTCGCCGCGTCGTCAAAGCGGCTGCCCACGCTCAGCGCCGAGGCGCCGAGCTTCCAGGGCCCGGTCGTGTAGTCGATCGCCAGCGTCGTCTGGTTCTTCGCCCGGCGCGGCAACTGCTTGCCGGTGACCTCGTTGCGCGGATCGAGCGAGTCGTAGCTGGCATGCAGGCCCAGGCCGTCGAACTGGCCGTCGTAGCTCAGCGTGCCGCCGGTGATGCGCGCCTCGGGGATGTTCTGCGGCAGCGTGGTGTTGGTGATGAAGCCCTGGATCTTGTTGTCGTAGCCGACCAGCTTGACGGTGTGGGCGCCTTCGGTCCAGGTGATGCTGGCATCGGTGTTCTTGCCCTCCTCGGGCAGCAGCGCCGGATTGCCGAAGCCCGGGAAGTACAGCTGGTTGAACGACGGCGCCGCGAAGCTGGTGCCCTGCGACAGGCTCACGCGCCAGTTCTGCGTGATTCGGTAGGCGTAGCCGGCGTACCAGGTGTCGGCGTCCCCGAACTGAGAATTGCTGTCGTGCCGCCCGCTGAGCTGCCAGCTGTGGGCGCCGGCATTGCCGTTCAGGCCGACGAAGCCGGAGTCGATGGTGCGGTCGGTCACCGTGTACTTCGTGTCGCTCTTGACATCCTGCTCGCGCCGCTCGAGACCGGCCACCACGGTGCCGATCGGGGTCACGATGTCGTTCTGCCAGAGGTACTGGTCCTGCGTCGTGTCGAACAGGCCCGGCAGGTTGAACGGCGCCGCCACGATCGCACGCGAGTAGTCCTCGCTGCGCGCGTAGCGCAGCTGCGTGGTCCAGTTGGACAGCACGCGGCCATTGACGCCCAGATAGCCGTTCTGGGTCCTGAGGATGCCGCGGGTGTCGCGCCCCGGGCCGTCGTCGTAGTGGTTCAGGCCATCGGCATACAGCATGCCGGCCTCGACCTTCCAGTCCGGATTGAACTGGTAGCCGAGCGACGCGTTGGCACCGGTCTGCGAGAACGGATCGCGGTCGGCATTGAAATTGCCGAACTGCACATTGCGGTTGGTCGCCGAGAAGCTGTCGACCAGCGTCCGCGTGACGTCGAGCGAATAGGTCGCGGCGCCCGCAGCACCGCTGAAGCCGCCGGTGATCTGCTTGTACTGGTCGCTGCCGATGGTGGTCGAGGCCCGCGGGTTGAACACGGTCTCGCCCGGTGCCGCCTTGCGCGTGAAGATCTGCACCACGCCGCCGACACCGTCGCTGCCGTAGATCGCCGAGGCCGGCCCCTTGACCACCTCGATGCGGTCGATCAGTTCGACCGGGATGTTCTCCCAGACCGGCGTGCCGAGCGTCGCCGAGCTGTAGCGCACGCCATCGATCAGGAAGATCGTGTGGCGCGCTTCGGCGCCGCGGATGAACACGCTGCTGCCCTTGCCCAGCCCGCCGTTGGCGGAGATCTGCACGTTGGCCATGCGCGCCAGGATCTCGGGCAGGGTGCGGCTCGCCTGCTGCTCGATCTGGGCCCGCTCGATCACCACCGTGTCCGACACCAGTTCATCGGCACGCGTGGCGACGCGGGTGGCGGTCACCACCATTTCGGGCAGCGCGGGAGCCGCGGCCTCCTGCGCCGAGGCCAGCGTGGGCAGGCCGGCAAGGCCGGCCATCAGGGTGGCGACCGCCATCGGGACGGCATGGGCACGCGCAGGCGGGCACGGTAAAGCGCTGCGGTGGGCAGGAGCGGAAGAAGCGCAGATTTTCATGGGAGCGACAAAAGATAACTGCCCTTTGCCGGCTTCCCCGCCGGCGCATGGACGCCATGGCCACCGTCATGCTTCAAGCCATGCGGCGGCCGCCTCGTTGGCCGGTATCCGGGCTGGCAGCGCGACCCTCGCCGCCTTCCCAGGCGCCTGTTTCAGGGCGCCCAGTGGCTGATTGACGAGGGCGGCATCCGAGGATGCCGGCTGCTTGACCGTTGCGGGGGCAGCGCAGGCTGGCTCGACCCGATGGGCTTTGCCTCCTGCTTCCCGTTGAACTGCGACGCGTGAACCGCGGCGCGAGCACCAACGCGCGGAATTGTAGGGTTTGTTGGCATATGCCTTGCGCGCTGGGCGGCAAACGCGCCGGCGCCGGTAACTACAATCGCCCTCCATGCCTGCACCGAGCCGTATTGACCAGATCGCCGAGCGCGTCGAACGCCTGCTCGTGCGCCATGAGGAAGTACAGCGCACCAATGCGCTTCTCCAGGACCAGGTCGACGCGCTCACGCGCGAACGCGACACCCTCAAATCGCGGCTTGCCGCGGCGCGCACGCGGCTCGACGCCCTGCTCGACCAACTGCCCGCCGATCCCGGCCAAGACGCCAGCGCTCCCTGATGAAACAAATCGAAGTCCAGATCATGGGCCAGAGCTACCTGCTCGGCTGCCCCGAAGGCGGCGAAGCGCAACTGCGCGAAGCGGTCGAACGCGTCGATGCCGCGATGTGCAAGATCCGCGATGCCGGCAAGGTCAAGGCGCGCGACCGCATCGCCGTCCTGGCCTCGCTGAACCTGGCTTTCGACCTGGTGCAGCGCGAAGCCGAACCGGCGCCCGCCCCCCCATCGGCACCGGCGACCGACGCCACCGAGGACGACGCCCGTTGCGCCCAACTCGTCCAGCGCCTCGACCAGGCCCTCGCCGGCGACGGACATTTGCTCTGACATTGGCCGCAAGGCCGGCGGCGGGCGTAAAATACGCTTCGTCTGCGGTGCGAGGCCGGACTCTATATTTCCTTGTACCAATGCTCTACGGAGCGGGGCTTGGAATATCGCCTGGCAGGTGTGATCATCTCGCGTCAGATGAACCCGAAGCCTTGCTGACCTCGCCCACCTGAACCCTGGTTCAGGATGCGGGTCCGGCTCACACTCGCAGACACCCTTTCCCTGACAGCCACGGCCCCGTGACGGGCGCCGTGGCTTTTTTCTGGATTTCTGCGAATGTTGATCGAACCCCTGTTGATCGCCGAACTCGCGCTGCTCGGCGTCGGCACCGGATTCCTCGCCGGCCTGCTCGGCATTGGCGGCGGCATGCTGATGGTGCCTTTCATCACGATCATCCTCGGCCACCGCGGCGTCGCTGCCGACCTGTCGGTCAAGATGGCGATCGCGACCTCGATGGCGACCATCATCTTCACTTCGATCTCGAGCGTGCGCGCCCATCGCAAGCGCGGCGCGGTGCGCTGGGACATCGTCCGACGGCTGGCGCCCGGCATCGTGATCGGCAGCCTGATCGGCAGCCTCGGCGTCTTCAGCCTGCTGAAGGGCACCGCGCTGGCCATCTTCTTCGCGCTCTTCGTCGGCTTCTCGGCGACCCAGATGTTCCTCGACAAGAAGCCCAAGCCCACGCGCCAGATGCCGGGCACCGCGGGCCAGTTCGGCGCCGGCGGCGCGATCGGCTTCATCTCCGGCCTGGTCGGTGCCGGCGGCGGCTTCATCAGCGTGCCCTTCATGACCTGGTGCAACGTCGCGATCCACAACGCGGTCGCCACCAGCGCCGCGCTGGGCTTCCCGATCGCGGTCGCCAACGTGGTCGGCTACGTGGCCAGCGGCCAGTCGGTGCAGAACCTGCCGGCCGGCTCCTTCGGCTACATCTGGCTGCCGGCGCTGGCGGTGATCGCGGTCTGCAGCTTCATCGTCGCGCCGCTGGGCGCACGCGCCGCCCACAGCCTGCCGGTCAGCAAGCTCAAGCGCATCTTCGCGAGCATCCTCTACCTGCTGGCCGCCTACATGCTCTGGAAGGGGCTGCGCGGCTGAGCGGGTCGGGCGGATTCCCCCCGCCCTTTGACCTGAATCAAACAGGCCTGGACGGCCGTTGTATTAAGCTCCCGATGGTCCAACCACAGGAGCCATCATGTTCAAGCGAATCCTGGTCGCCACCGACGGCTCGCCGTTGTCCAAGAAGGCCGTGGCCAGCGCCATCGCGCTGGCGGCACAGAACGGTGCAGAGCTGGTCGCCCTGACCGTGGTGCCGCGCTACCCCACCAACTACTTCGACGGCGCCGCGGTCTTCACGCCCGAGGACATCGGGCGCATCGAGAAGCAATGGGCCGAGGCGGCGCAGGCCACGCTCGACGAGATCGCCGCGCAGGCACAGGCCAGCGGGGTCAAGATCCAGACCACGACCGTCAGCGCCGATCTGGTCGGCGACGCCATCGTCGCCGCCGCCAAGAAGCACGAGAGCGACATGATCGTGATGGCCTCGCACGGCCGCCAGGGCATCAAGCGGCTGCTGCTGGGCAGCGAGACCCAGCATGTGCTGACCCATTCGGATCTGCCGGTCTTGGTCCTGCGCTGAGTCCGGTTTATAACCACGGCACGCGGTCCGTTCACCGCGCACAAGAGAAACATCGAGAGGCTACGCATGAAGATCCTGATCGCCGTCGACGGCAGCGCCCATACGCAAAAGGCGCTCGACTACCTGGCGAAGCATCGCAGCATGTTCCTGGACGGCAACCAGCTGGTGGTGGTGCACGTGTGCGTCGGCGTTCCCGGCCATGTCACGCGCCACCTGAGCAAGGAGATCGTGCAGGACTACTACGCCGAGGAAACGTCCAAGGTCATCGAGCCGGTCAAGGCGGCACTGGCGAAGGCCGGCATCACCGGCTACACCGTCGACCAGCGCCACGGCCACGCCGCCGAGGAGATCCTCAAGGCCGCCAATGCGAACGGCGTCGAACTGATCGTGATGGGCACGCACGGCCACGGCCTTTTCGGCCGCGCGCTGATGGGCTCCGTCGCCACCAAGGTGGTGGCCGAGACCGACATCTCCGTGCTGCTGGTCCAGTAGCGCGCAAGCGCCTCAGGCCGGCGGCGCGCCGCCGGCCGCATGGGCGAACAATGCCTTGTGCTGCTCCCTGAGCAGCGCCTTCTGCACCTTGCCCATGGCATTGCGCGGCAGTTCGGGCACCACGAAGCAGCGCTTCGGGATCTTGAAGTTGGCGAGCTTCGCCTTGAGTTCGGCAATGATCGCGTCGCCATCGACGACCGCACCGGCCCGGGCCGTGACGATCGCCACGCCGACCTCGCCGAAGTCGGCGTGCGGCACGCCGACGATGGCGCTCTCGGCCACCCCCGCCAACTCGTTGATATAGCCTTCGATCTCGGCCGGATAGACGTTGTAGCCGCCGCTGATGATCAAGTCCTTGCTGCGTCCGACGATCGTGACGTAGCCCAGTCCATCGAACTTGCCGACGTCGCCGGTCTTGAAGAAGCCATCCGGGGTGAACTCTTCGCGGGTCTTCTCCGGCATGCGCCAATAGCCGGCGAACACGTTCGGCCCGTCGACTTCGATGCGGCCGATCTCGTCGGTCGGGCACGCCGCGCCGGCGTCGTCGCGCACGCGCAGCTGCACCCCCGGCAGCGGGAACCCGACGGTGCCGCCGCGGCGCTCGCCCTGCACCGGGCTGTAGGGATTGGAGGTGAGCATGGCGGTCTCGCTCATGCCGTAGCGCTCGAGGATGGTGTGGCCCGTGCGCTGGCGCCAGGCGTTGAAGGTGTCGATCAGCAGCGGCGCCGAACCCGAGATGAAGACGCGCATGTTGCGGCAGGCCTTGCGCGTCAGGCCGCGCTCGGCCAGCATGCGCACGTAGAGGGTCGGCACGCCCATGAAGACGCTGGCCTCGGGCAGCCGCGCGACCACGCGTGCCGGGTCGAAGCGGTTGAGCCAGATCATCCGGCTGCCGCTGATCAGCGCCCCGTGGATCGCGACGAAGAGCCCGTGCACATGGAAGATCGGCAGCGCGTGGATCAGCACGTCGCCGCTGCGCCAGCCCCAGTAGTCCTTCAGCACTTCGGCGTTCGACGACAGATTGCGGTGCGTCAGCATCGCGCCCTTGCTGCGGCCGGTGGTGCCGCTGGTGTAGAGGATGGCGGCGAGATCGTCCTCCTGCTTCGCGGCGACCGCATGCCGGTCGCTGCACTGCGCCGCCACTTCGAGCAGGGTGCCGCTGCGGTCGTCGTCGAGGGTGAAGACATGGCGGGTGCCCGCCGCGGTCGCGATAGCGCCCACCCACGAGGCGTTGCCGCTGCTGCAGACCACCACGGCCGGCTCGGCATTGCCGATGAAGTACTCGATCTCGGCGCCCCGGTAGGCGGTGTTGAGCGGCAGGAAGACATAGCCCGCGCGCAGGGTCGCGAGGTACAGCATCATGGCCTCGACCGACTTCTCGACCTGGACCGCGATGCGGGCGCCCTTCTCTAAACCCAGCGCGTCGAGCAGGTTGGCGATCATCGCGCTGGCGCGATCGAGGTCGCGCCACGAATAGAACAGGCCGTCGTCGGTCTCGACGGCGATGGCGTCGAGGTCGGAGGGAAAAGCCGCGCGCAGCACGGCATAGAGATTGGCGTTGGCAGTGTCGGTCATGTCGATGTCGAAATCAGAAGCTCGGCGTCCGCTTGTCGAGGAAGGCGGCGATGCCTTCGCGGTGCTCGGCGGAGTCGGCGTAATCGTAGGCGCTCGCCACCAGCGGCGCGGCCGCCTGCTGCGCGCCGGCTTGCCGCAAGGCGGCGAAAGTGGCCTTGTTGAGGCGGGCGGCCGTGGGCGCCAGCGTCGCGATCCGGCGCGCATGCGCCAGCACCGCTGCCTCCAGGTCGGCGTCGGGCAGCAGGCTCAGCAGGAAGCCGGCCTCCAGCAGGCGCTGCGCGCCGTGGATGCCGGCGGCCAGCAGCATGTCGCGCGCCAGCGCGTCGCCGATCGCGCCCTGCACCAGCGCCGCCTCGCGCGGCGCCATCGGGAATCCGAGCTTGGCGATCGGCGCGCCGAACTTCGCCGATGCGGCGGACAGGCGGATGTCGCAGCAGCTCGCGATCTCGAGCCCTGCGCCCATGCAGGCCCCTTCGATGCGGGCCACCAGCGGCAGCTCACACGCCAGCATCGCCGCCAGCGCGGCCCAGACCTCGTCCTCGTGGAACGCCCGCAGGCGGGCGACATCGAAACGGAACGAAGGGTATTCGGAGATGTCGCCGCCGGCGCAGAAGGCGCCGCCCTCCCCGCCGACGATCACGCAGCGCAGCGCCGGCATGCGGGCCAGCCGCTCGAAGGCTTCTCGCAGTTCGCGCCACATGCCGCGCGTCATCGCGTTGAGCCGGCCGGGATTCGACAGGGTGACGAAGGCCAGCGGCCCCTCGAAGTGCAGGGAGATCGAAGCAGTCATGCGATCCCCCACGCTCGGCAAACCGCGCTCATTCGAGCTTGGCCCCCGAGGCCTTGACCACCACGGCCCAGCGCTTGATCTCCGCGTTCACGAAGGCGGCGTAGGCTGCGCCCGTGACGTTCGGGATCTCCGAACCGTTGCTGGACCAGATGGTCTTCAGCTCGTCGCTGGCGAGCGCCTTCTTCATGTCGTCGATGATCTTCGCCTGCACGTCCGCGGGCGTCCCCTTGGGCGCCCACAGGCCGTACCAGGTGGTCACGGTGTAGTCGGGCAGGCCGACCTCGGCGGCGCAAGGCACGTCTGGAAAGGCCGGGTTGCGCTTGCTGCCGGCGACCATCAGCGCCTTGATCCGGCCGGCCTTGATGTGCTGGGCCGAGGACCCGAGCCCATCGAACATCACGTCGACATTGCCGGCGATCAGGTCCTGCAGCGCCGGCCCCGCACCGCGATAGGGAATGTGCGTGATATAGGTACCGGTCTGGATCTTGAACAACTCGCCCGCCAGGTGATGCGAGGTGCCGGCGCCGGCCGACGCGTAGTTGAGCTTGCCCGGGTTCTGCTTGACGTTGGCGACGAAGGCCTTCAGCGTGGTGTCGCTCACCCGCTTCGGATTCACCACCACCACCTGCGGCACGTTGGCCAACAGCAGCAGCGGCACGAAATCCTTCTCGATGTCGTAGTCGAGCTTGGGATAGACCGACGGCGCGATCGCGTGATGCACGGCGCCCATGAAGAGCGTGTAGCCGTCCGGTGCCGCCTTGGCCGCGATGGTCGCACCCAGGGTGCCGCCGGCGCCCCCGCGGTTGTCGATCACCAGCGTTTGCCCGGTGAGCTTGGAGAACTGCGCCGACAGCGGCCGCGCGAAGGCATCGGTGCCGCCGCCGGCCGGGAACGGCACGATCATCGTCACCGGCCGGGTCGGCCAGTTCGATTGCGCGCGTGCGCCGCCCGCCACAACTGCGGCGCTCGCCGCTGCCAGGCGCAGCACGTCGCGCCGTTGAAATACTGGAATCATCGCTTGTCTCCTGTCGTTGTTTGAACTCTGTTGCGCCGCGAGCCCGCGCGCCCATGCCGGATCGGTCTTGACTCAGCTCTTCAGGAACAGGTCGTCGATGCTGCTCGAGACCGCCACCTTGCCCTGCGCGAGCAGCGTGCGGTGCTTGTCGAGCCGCTTGAGATCGTAGAGGTAGTTGACCATCAGGCCGTAGGACTGCCTGAGCCCCTTCGGCGACGGGTCGCCACCCCAGTTGAGCCGCTCCACCCGCGACCCGTTGCCCAGATGGAAACGCGCCACCGGATCGGCCGGCTTGCCATCGACCATGGCGCGCCCGAGGTATTCGGCGGCCGCGTTCATCAGCAGTTGGCGCACCGGAGACTTGGCATCGAGCGCATGAGCGTCCTCGGCGGCGGCGAGGAAGCGCTCGCCGGTCGGCGGCAGCGAGCCGACCGCGCGGCCCAGCTCCGCGGCGCGCTTCTCGTCGAGCCGCTCGACGATGCCGGTCGCATGCCTGGCCAGCCAGGCGCGGGATCCGGGAATCGGCGACAGGGTCGCGAAGGTCTTCAGGCGCGGCAGCTCTTCCTGCAAGGTCTCGACCACGCGCTTGATCAGCGAGTCGCCGAAGCTGACGCCCCGCAGACCGGTCTGCGTGTTGCTGATCGAATAGAAGATCGCGGTCGTCGCCTTGTCCGGCCGCACCAGCGCGGCGGCCTCGTCGAGCAGCGGAACGATGCCCTCGCTGATGCGGTCGACCAGCGCCACCTCGACGAAGATCAGCGGCGTGTTGGGCAGCCGCGGATGGAAGAAACCATAGCAGCGGCGGTCGCTGTCGAGCCGGTTCTTGACGTCGGCCCAGCTCTTGATGTCGTGCACCGCCTCGTACTGGATCAGCTTCTCGATCAGCGAGGCCGGAGAGTCCCAGCTGATGCGCCGCAGGTCGAGGAAGGCCATGTCGAACCAGGTCGAGAACAGATGCTCGAGCTCGGCGTCGAGCGGCAGCAGACGCCGATCGCCCTTGAGGTGCGGCAACAGCTCCGCGCGCAGGTCGACCAGGAAGCGCATGCCTTCGGGATCGATCGCAAAGCGTTGCAGCAGCCGCGCGCGCGGCGAGGCCAGCGCGCGCCGCAACCCGATCTCGGCCTGCCCTTCGTCGGGCGTGCCGACCGCCGCCTCGTGCCGGTCGCGGGCGGTGCTGAGCTGTTGCACGTCGGGTGCGAAACGCTCGCTCATGAGCAGCCAGATGTCCCGCCGCTCGTCGAGTTCGCGCGCGCCGTACCACTGCACCACCGCATGGGCGCGGCGTCCGGCCTCGACCTCGCTGATCCGGGGGTCGACCACCGCCTGCAGCTCGACCAGCGCACGGCGCAAGGCCCTGGGCGCCAGCGCCTCGCCGGGCCGTCGCAGCGTGGCCTCGAGCCGCTCGGTCAGCGGCCGGGGGCCGGCACCGATCTTCTTCGTCTTGCTCGCATCGGCGGCCGACTTCTTGCCGCCGGGCGGATGGCCCGGCCGCAGCAGCGAGACGCCGCGCGTGATCCAGTCGCTCGCATTCATGTGATGAGCTTCGCTTTCTGTTGCAGCGCGACCGCCCGCAGGGCCTCGCGCTGGCGGTTCAGGTGGGTGCGCATGGCCGCCTCGGCGCCGTCGCTGTCGCGCGCCTTGAGTGCGGCGAACACCGCGAGATGCTCGGACAGGCTCTGGTCCAGCCGGCCCGGTGCATGCAGCTGCTGCTGGCGCGCCAGCTTGAGGATCTTGCGCAGATCGCCGATCACCTGCGTCAGCCAGCGATTGTCGGCCAGCATGATGATCGCCTCGTGGATCGCGAAGTTGGTCGCGTAGTAGTCGTTGATGCGCCGGGCCCGAGCGTGCTTGGCGAGCCGGTCGTGCAGCGCCTCGAGCGCGTCCAGATCGGCATCGCTGGCGTTGCGCGCGGCCTCCCAGGCGCAGCGGCCCTCGAGCAGCGCGATCACCGGGAAGATCTCGTCGAGGTCGCGCTGCGTGACCTCGGCGACGAAGCAGCCACGGCGCGGCTCGTGCCGCAGCAGGCCCTCGGCGGTCAGCACCTTGAGCGCCTCGCGCAAGGGCGTGCGCGAGATCTGCAGCCGGTCGCAGACCGCGGCCTCGTCGATGAAGGCACCCGGCGCCAGCACTCCGCCGAAGATCTCTTCGCGCAGGGTGGCGGCGACTTCGTGGTGCAAGGAGTTCTGGACCAGGCGCATGCTCGGGCTGTCGTAATTACGCGTAATTATGAGAACTCGGGCGCCGGCGCGCAACGCCTCATGGCGTCGGTGGATACCCGCGCGCTCCCGGATCGCGAGCGCTCAACCGCGCACCGCCCCGGCCACCGGCGCGGGGCGCGCACTGGCATAGAGCCAGATGCCGAAGGCGATCATCGGAACGCACAGCCACTGGCCCATGCTCATGTTGAGCGCCAGCAGGCCGAGGAAGTCGTCGGGCTCGCGGAAATACTCGGCGATGAAGCGCATGGCGCCGTAGCCGATCAGGAACACGGCCGACACCCGGCGCTCGAGGCGGTCCTTGCGCGCGTAGAGCCACAGCAGCGCGAACAGCAGCAGGCCCTCCAGCAGGAACTGGTAGACCTGCGACGGATGGCGCGGCAGCATCGAGCCGCTCTGCGGGAACACCATGCCCCAGGGCAGCTCCGGGCTGCTGAAGCGGCCCCACAGTTCGCCGTTGATGAAGTTGCCCACCCTCCCGGCAGCCAGACCGGTCGGCACGCAGGGCGCGACGAAATCCATCACCTGCCAGAACGGCCGCGCGCGCGAGCGCGAGAACCACACCATCGACGCGATCACGCCGAGCAGCCCGCCGTGGAAGCTCATGCCGCCCTGCCAGACGAAGAAGATCTCGAGCGGGTTGGCCAGGTAGTAGCCCGGCTTGTAGAACAGGCAGTAGCCGAGCCGGCCGCCGACGATCACGCCCATCACGCCGAGGAAGAGGATGTCCTCGACGTCCTTGCGAGTCCAGGCGCCGGGGCCGGTGATCGAGCGGAAGGGTTCGTGCCGGAGCCGGCGGGTGCCGAGAAAATAGAACAGCGCGAAGGCCGCCAGGTAGGTCAGGCCATACCAGTGGATGGCGATCGGTCCGAGCTGCAGCGCGACGGGGTTGATCTGCGGGTACATGAGCATGGGGCGATTGTGCCGCCCCGCGCGGAGCCCTCAATGCGAACGCTTCTGATACACAGACCCATGCAGACCGCGTGCGCATGGGAATCGGTCGACAGCGGCAGATTCGGCGCCGATACTAGCGGGCTACCAGAACAAGAAAACACTGCAATGCAGGGAAACCCCCAAGTCATCGATTACTTCAAGCAACTGGTCCGCGGCGAACTCGCCGCCCGCGACCAGTACTTCATCCATTCCCGCATCTACGAAGACCAGGGCTTCGTGAGGCTCTACACCCGCCTCGACCACGAGATGCAGGAGGAAACCCAGCACGCCGACGCGCTGATCCGCCGCATCCTGCTGCTCGGCGGCCTGCCCGACATGCGTCCGAAGGAATTCACGCCCGGCCTGACCGTGCCCGAGATGCTGCAGAAAGACCTGGACACCGAATACGAAGTGCGCGAGGCGCTCAAGCAGGGCATGGCGCTGTGCGAAAGCGTCGGCGACTACGTCAGCCGCGACCTGCTGCTCGCCCAGCTCAAAGACACCGAGGAAGACCACGCCTACTGGCTCGAGAAGCAGCTCGGCCTGATCGACAAGGTCGGACTCGAGAACTACCTCCAGACGCAGTCGCAAGCCTGAGGGCGCTCAGCCGCCCTCCTCCATCCGCTCGCGCACGAAGGCGACGAAACGGTCCAGCGCCGGGTGCGCGTCGCCTTCCAGCCACACCAGGCTGGTCTCGCACAGCGGAACCGCCGGCTGTTTCCTGCCGCGCGCGCCGGCCCTGTCGGGCGTGCGGTAGACCACCCCGGTGCGGCGAAACTGCATCACGCTCTCGGGTACCCAGGCGAGGCCCAGGCCGGCCGACACCAGGTTGACGATGGTCTGCATCTGGATCGCTTCCTGCGCCACCACCGGCAGCCGGCCGGCCGCGTGGTAGAGCCCGAAGACCGCGTCATGCAGCGAGGGCGCGATGCGGCGCGGGAAGATCACCAGCGGCTCGCCCAGCACCGCCTCCCACGGCAACTGCGGCGCCGCGGCCAGCGGATGGTGCTCGGGCAGCGCCAGCACCAGCGGCTCGACAGCCACCCGCAGGTGGCTGAGCCCCGGTGGCGCGAAGCCCGGCGAATGCAGCATGAGGCCGGCATCGATGTCGCCCCGCTGCAGGTCCCGCAGTTGCACGTCGCCGGTGGCCTCGACCAGTTCGAGCACCACCTGCGGACTGTGTTCGCGAAAGGCGCGCACCCAACCCGGCAGCTGGTCGAAGCCGATGGTCGAGACGAAGGCCAGCCGGACCCGGCCGACCTCCCCGGCCGCCGCCGCCCGGGCCCGCGACGGCAAGGCCTGGGCGCGCGCCAGCAATTCGCGCACCTCCGGCAGCAGCGCCTCGCCGGCTGGCGTCAGCGCCACCCGGCGCCGCGTGCGGTCGAAAAGGAGCACCCCGAGAGTGCGCTCGAGCTGGGCGATCGCCTGGGTGACCGGCGGCTGGGTCATGTGCAGCCGCAGCGCGGCACGGCCGAAGTGCAGTTCCTCGGCAACGGCCACGAACTGGCGCCAGGCGCGCAAGTCGATTGCTGCTTCTTTCATATGCCAAGCATATCAATAGCACCGACAAATAGGATTGGAAGCAATCAATCAATCGTCCGATACTTGGCACCCCCCGATCACGAACGCGAGAACCACGATGGACACGAAACCGATCCAGATCAACCGCCGCAGCGCCAACATCGTCGAAGGCAAGAGCCGGGCGCCGAACCGCTCGATGTTCTACGCCATGGGCTACCAGGAAGGCGACTTCAAGAAGCCGATGGTCGGCGTCGCCAACGGCCACAGCACCATCACGCCCTGCAACTCGGGCCTGCAGAAGCTGGCCGATGCCGCCATCGAAGGCATCGAGGAAGCCGGCGGCAACGCGCAGGTCTTCGGCACGCCCACCATTTCCGATGGCATGGCGATGGGCACCGAAGGCATGAAGTACTCGCTGGTCAGCCGCGAAGTGATTTCCGACTGCATCGAGACCTGCGTCGGCGGCCAGTGGATGGACGGCGTGCTGGTGGTCGGCGGCTGCGACAAGAACATGCCCGGCGGCCTGATGGGCATGCTGCGCGCCAACGTGCCGGCGATCTATGTCTATGGCGGCACCATCCTGCCGGGCCGGTACAAGGGCCAGGACCTCAACATCGTGAGCGTGTTCGAGGCGGTCGGCCAGAACGCCGCCGGCAACCTGAGCGACGAGGACCTGCGCGAGATCGAGATGCGCGCGATCCCCGGCACCGGCTCCTGCGGCGGCATGTACACGGCCAACACCATGAGCTCGGCCTTCGAGGCGCTGGGCATCTCGCTGCCCTACTCGTCGACCATGGCCAATCCGCACGACGAGAAGGCCAACTCGGCCAAGGAGTCGGCCAAGGTGCTGATCGAGGCGATCAAGAAGGACATCAAGCCGCGCGACATCGTGACCAAGAAGGCGATCGAGAACGCGGTGGCCGTCATCATGGCCACCGGCGGCTCGACCAACGCGGTGCTGCATTTCCTGGCGATCGCCCACGCGGCCGGCGTCGACTGGTCGATCGACGACTTCGAGCGCATGCGCAAGAAGGTGCCGGTGCTGTGCGACCTGAAGCCCAGCGGCAAGTACCTGGCGGTCGACCTGCACCAGGCCGGCGGCATCCCGCAAGTGATGAAGGTGCTGCTCAACGCCGGCCTGCTGCACGGCGACTGCCTCACGATCAGCGGCCAGACCATCGCCGAAGTGCTGAAAGATGTGCCCGACCAGCCGCGCGCCGACCAGGACGTGATCCGCCCGATCGGCAACCCGATGTACGCCGAGGGCCACCTCGCGATCCTCAAGGGCAACCTGTCGCCCGAAGGCGCGGTGGCCAAGATCACCGGCCTCAAGAACCCGGTCATCACCGGCCCGGCGCGCGTCTTCGACGACGAGCAGTCGGCGCTGCAGGCGATCCTCGACGGCAAGATCAAGGCCGGCGACGTGATGGTGCTGCGCTACCTGGGTCCCAAGGGCGGTCCGGGCATGCCCGAGATGCTGGCGCCCACGGGCGCGCTGATCGGTGCCGGCCTGGGCGAAAGCGTCGGCCTCATCACCGACGGCCGCTTCTCGGGCGGCACCTGGGGCATGGTGGTCGGCCACGTGGCGCCCGAGGCGGCGGCCGGCGGCACCATCGCCTTCGTCAACGAAGGCGACTCGATCACCATCGACGCCCATGAACTGAAGCTCGAACTCAACGTGCCGGAAGCCGAGATCGCCAAGCGGCGCGAAGGCTGGAAGGCACCGGCGCCACGCTACACGCGCGGCGTGCAGGCGAAGTTCGCCTTCAATGCCTCGAGCGCCAGCTCCGGCGCGGTGCTCGACAAGTATTGAGCTCGCCCCCAGGTTGGGCTCACTTCGTGTAGCCCGCCCACCCCCTGCCGGGGGCAACACCAGCGGCCCGGCGAAGCCGGTTCCGCGGTGTTTCTGGTGAAGAGCGCGTTGGAGGCGCCCGGCTGCTCAGCGCCGCTTGCGATTGGAGCGGCTGGTGAGCATGCCCAGGTTGCTGCGCTGGCGGTCGATGCGGTCTTGCCGGCGCTGGTTCTCTTTTTCGACCACCTTGCGCTTGGTGTAGCCCGAGGCGTCGGCCCAGGACCACCAGGCGACCGCGAGCGCGAAGGGAATCAGCACGATCCACCAGCTCAGGGTGGCGACGAAGCCGATCTCGAAATATTTGAGAGCCACACCGAGCAGGCCCAGCATCAGAAACCACATCGCGAACTTCTCCGTTGAGTCAGAAGCGCGTCGGGCGAAGCGGTCCACCGCCCTGCCTACAATCGCGTTGGATCGACTTTAACGCACCCACGCACCCGCAACCCCATGAAAAAAGCGCTCTCGCTCGTCGCAGCCAGCTTTGTCTGCGCCGCGCCCGCCATGGCCGACCTGGCCCTGGCAACCTCGAAGAACTGCATGAGCTGCCACGCCGTCGATCGCAAGGTGCTCGGGCCGTCCTTCAAGGACATCGCGGCGAAGTACAAGGACACCAAGGGCGCCGCCGACATGCTGGCGACCAAGATCATGAAGGGCGGCGCGGGCGTCTGGGGCCCGGTGCCGATGCCGGCTAACAACCAGGTCAGCGAGGCGGATGCGAAAAAGCTCGCGGCCTGGGTGCTGTCGGCCAAGTAGCGCGGTGGCCGCTGCGGATCAGACCGCCGGCGGCATGCCGACCGCCGCCGGCACCGCCGGCCGGCGATCGAAGCGGTCCTCGAGCTGGCCGATGTGGGCCGCGATCGTGTTGTCGGTCTGGTCGGCGCGCGAGCGCGCGGCGGCCTCGAGTTGCTCGATGCGCGCCAGCAGCGCCGCGTGGCGCTCGGCGTTGCGCGCCATGTGGGCGTTCTCCTGGGTCTCGAGAAAATTGCGCAGCTCGGTGAAGCGCGAGGCCTCGGCCTTGTCGGCGAGGTCGCGCTGGGCCTGCATTTCCTTGGTGTGACGGCGCGTCTCGAGCAGGATCGAACTCTGCAGGTAGACCACGTAGGCGACGAAGAAGATGCCCAGCAGCGCGGTCAGCCCGAGCATGATCAGCCCGAAGGGCGCGGTCACCTGCATGAACCCCACCGACATCAGCGTCGGCGAGACCAGCAGGCTCCAGTTCAAGGCGGCCAATGCCGCGATCAGCAGCACCACCACCAGCAGCACAGCGGTTCTCAATCCCATTTTTCTTTTCCCTGAAGTTGACCGGATTGCCGCTGCGCGACCGACAGATGACGCTCAATAGGCCTGGCCCAGCTGTTCCAGAATGGCCGGGTTCTCGAGCGTCGAAGTGTCCTGGGTGATCGCCTCGCCCTTGGCAAGGCTGCGCAGCAGGCGTCGCATGATCTTACCGCTGCGCGTCTTCGGAAGATTCTCTCCAAAGCGGATGTCTTTCGGTTTCGCGATCGGGCCGATCTCCTTGGCGACCCAGTTGCGCAGCTCGGTCGCGAGCTTGCGCGCTTCCTCGTCGCTGGCCGGGCGGCCTCGCTTCAGGACCACGAAGGCGCAGACCGCCTCGCCGGTCACGTCATCGGGCCGGCCGACCACGGCGGCTTCGGCCACCAGGTCGGTCTTGGCGACCAGCGCGGACTCGATCTCCATCGTGCCGAGCCGGTGGCCGGAGACATTCAGCACGTCGTCGATGCGGCCCGTGATGCGGAAGTAGCCGCGGTCGGCGCTGCGCACCGCGCCGTCGCCCGCGAGGTAGATCGTCCCGCCCATCTCCTCGGGGAAATAGCTCTTCTTGAAGCGCTCGGGGTCGTTCCAGATGGTGCGGATCATCGAGGGCCAGGGCCGCTTGATGACCAGCATGCCGCCGGCGCCGTTCGGGATGTCCTTGCCGGTCTCGTCGACGATCGCGGCCATGATGCCCGGCAGCGGCAGCGTGCACGACCCCGGCACCAGCGGCGTCGCCCCCGGCAGCGGCGTGATCACGTGACCGCCGGTCTCGGTCTGCCAGAAGGTGTCGACGATCGGGCATTTCTCGGCGCCGATGTTCCGGTGGTACCACATCCAGGCCTCCGGATTGATCGGCTCGCCCACGGTGCCGAGGATGCGCAGCGACGACAGGTCCCAGTTCTTCGGGTGCACCTTCTCGTCGCTGTCGGCGGCCTTGATCAGCGAGCGGATCGCGGTCGGCGCGGTGTAGAAGATCGAGACCTTGTGCTTCTCGACCATCTGCCAGAAGCGGCCCGCATGCGGGAAGGTCGGGATGCCCTCGAACACCACCTGGGTCGCGCCGGCGGCCAGCGGGCCGTAGGCCACATAGGTGTGGCCGGTGATCCAGCCGATGTCGGCGGTGCACCAGAAGACGTCTTCGGGACGGATGTCGAAGGTCCAGTCCATCGTGAGCTTGGCCCACAGCAGGTAGCCGCCGGTGGCATGCTGCACGCCCTTGGGCTTGCCGGTGGAGCCGGAGGTATAGAGGATGAACAGCGGATGCTCGGCCCCCACCGGCACCGGCGGACAGTCGCTGGACTGCCCGGCCAGCGCGTCGGCGAAGCTCTTGTCGCGCCCGGTCACCATGTTGCAGGCGGTGGCGGTGCGCTGGTAGACCAGCACGCTCGTGATCGATTCGCAGCCGCCCAGCGCGATGCCGTCGTCGACGATCGCCTTCAGCGGCAGTTCCTTGCCGCCGCGCAGCTGGTAGTTGGCAGTGATCACCGCCACCGCGCCGGCGTCGATGATGCGCTCCTGCAGCGCCTTGGCCGAGAAGCCGCCGAAGACCACGCTGTGGGTGGCGCCGATGCGGGCACAGGCCTGCATCGCGATCACGCCCTCGATGGTCATCGGCATGTAGATGATGACCCGGTCGCCCTTGCGGATGCCCTCGGCCTTGAGCGCATTGGCGAACTGCGAGACCCGCGCCAGCAATTCCTTGTAAGTCACCCGGGTCACGGTGCCGTCGTCGGCCTCGAAGACGATCGCGGTCTTGTTCTCGACCGGCGTGCCGATGTGCTTGTCCAGGCAGTTGGCCGAGGCATTGAGCTCGCCGTCCTCGAACCACTTGTAGAAAGGTGCGTTCGACTCGTCGAGCGTGCGCGTGAAGGGCTTGGTCCACACCACGTTGGCCTTCGCCTGGCGGGTCCAGAAGCCGTCGAAATCGTCCGCCGCCTCCTTGCAGAGGGCGTCGTAGGCCGCCATGCCGGAGATTCGCGCGCCCTGGGTGGCGCGCGCGTCGGGCGGGAAGACACGGTTTTCGACCAGGACGGATTCGATCGTCGATGCGCTGCTCATTCTTGTCTCCTGTAGCTGACTGGATGTCCGGCGGTACTTTCGGGTTTCCCACTTACGGCCGACTGACGGGACATGTTAGCCCCCCGGAATGGGCACCCCGCGGCGTGCGGCAGCCCCTAGAATCGCCCGTTTACAGTTGTTGGCAAATCCCGCCGAAACCTTTCGATGTCAAACGACGACCCCATCACCACTCTGCGCACCGGCAAGGTCTCGCCGCTGCGCCCGCTTCCCAACCTGATCTTCGCCAGTCGCTGGCTGCAGCTGCCGCTGTATCTGGGCCTGATCGTGGCCCAGGCCGTGTACGTGGTGCATTTCCTGGTCGAGCTCACGCACCTGGTCGAGGCCGCCTTCGGCAGCAAGGATGCGCTGGAGTCGCTGATCACGAGCATCGGCTACAAGACCGCGGCGCCGGTCACCACGCTCAACGAGACCGTGATCATGCTGGTGGTGCTGGCGCTGATCGACGTCGTGATGATCTCCAACCTGCTGATCATGGTGATCGTCGGCGGCTACGAGACCTTCGTGAGCCGCATGAATCTCGAGGGCCATCGCGACCAGCCCGAATGGCTGAGCCACGTCAACGCCTCGGTGCTGAAGGTCAAGCTGGCGACCGCCATCATCGGCATCAGCTCGATCCACCTGCTCAAGACCTTCATCAACGCGGACAACTACACCGACCGCGTGCTGATCGCCCAGACCGCGATCCACATCACCTTCCTGCTGTCGGCGATGGCGATCGCCTACACCGACAAGCTGATGTATCGGGCGCCGGGCGACGCGCACTGACGCGCGCCGCCGACCGGGGGGCTAGCGCCCCGTCATGTTTTCCGGCACCACCCACGCATCGAACTGCTCGGCCGTGAGGTGCCCCGAGGCGATCGCCGCCTCGCGCAGGCTGCTGCCTTCCTTGTGCGCCTTCTTGGCGATGAAGGCCGCCTTGTCATAGCCGATGTGCGTGTTCAGGGCGGTGACCAGCATCAGCGAGCGCTGCACCAGTTCGGTGATGCGTTCGCGGTTCGGCTCGATGCCCGCGGCGCAATGGTCGTTGAAGCTCACCATGCCGTCGGCCAGCAGGCGCACGCTCTGCAGGAAGTTGTGGGCCACCATCGGGCGGAACACGTTGAGCTCGAAATTGCCCGAGGCGCCGCCGATGTTGATCGCGACATCGTTGCCGAACACCTGCGCCGCGAGCATCGTCACCGCCTCGCTCTGGGTCGGATTGACCTTGCCCGGCATGATCGATGAACCCGGCTCGTTCTCGGGAATGCTCAGCTCGCCGATGCCGCTGCGCGGCCCGCTGGCAAGCCAGCGCACGTCGTTGGCGATCTTCGTCATGCTGGCGGCCAGCGTCTTGAGCGCGCCGTGCGCATGCACCAGCGCATCCACCGAGGCCATCGCCTCGAACTTGTTCGGCGCCGTGACGAAAGGCAGGCCGGTCAGCTTCGCGATCTCGGCCGCGACCTGCTCCGCGTAGCCCTTGGGCGCATTGAGGCCGGTGCCGACCGCGGTGCCGCCGAGCGCCAGTTCGCACAGGTGCGGCAGGGCCGCGCGCACGTGCGCCTCGCCATGCGCGAGTTGCGCGACGTAGCCCGAGAACTCCTGGCCCAGCGTCAGCGGCGTGGCGTCCTGGAGATGGGTACGGCCGATCTTGACGATGTCGGCGAAATCCTTCGACTTCTGGTCGAGCGTGCGGCGCAGCCTGTCGATCGCCGGCAGCAGCCGGTGCGTGATGGCCTCGACCGCCGCCACGTGCATCGCGGTCGGGAACACGTCGTTCGACGACTGGCTGCGGTTGACGTCGTCGTTCGGGTGCACCAGCCGCCCTTCCCCGCGCTCGCCGCCGAGCAGTTCGCTCGCACGGTTGGCCAGCACCTCGTTGACGTTCATGTTGGTCTGGGTGCCCGAGCCGGTCTGCCAGACCACCAGCGGGAACTCGTCCGGGTGCCGGTCGGCGATCACCTCGTCCGCGGCGGCGACGATGGCGCCTGTCTTTTGCTCTTCCTGCAGGCCCAGCGCATGGTTCACCACCGCCGACGCCCGCTTCACCTGCGCCAGGGCCTTGATGATCTCGCGCGGCTGCCGTTCGCCGGAGATGTCGAAGTTCTGCAGCGAGCGCTGGGTTTGCGCGCCCCACAGCTTGTCGGCGGGCACCTCGATCGGGCCGAAAGTGTCGCGTTCGACACGGGTCTTGGGGGATGTGGTCATGGAGAAGCTCACTTTCTGGAGGAAGGGCCGGCCGCGGCCGGGCGCAATGCGAAGTATCGGCGCAAACGAGAATGGCTCGCATTGGATGGGTGACTCGACTTGACTCCCATCATGTCGAAAAGTTATAATCACAACCCCTTAGACGATCAACAAGTCATGTTGATCGCCCTGCACTACTCGCGGATCTCCGAATCCCGTCGCGGTGCAGGTTTCTCCGCCGGGCCCCGCCCGGCAGATCGGCCGGTTTTCCGGCCCCATTGCCACGTCACGCTCATCCAGGCGGCGCCCCTCGACCAGGCCCCGGCGTTCTGCGAATGAAGCATCCGGCGGGCACTGGCTGCGTCGCCTCGTCGTCTTCAGTGCCTGTCGGCAGCCCTCGAGGCTCGCCGGGCCATTGCGCGTCGCACGCGTTCCCCCGACAGCCTCGCCGGCCGATGGCGTGGCCGCCTTCGCCCTCCGGGCGGCGGCGCCGTCTCTGTGTTCAACCTGCATCAAGGAGCCCCGCACATGGCCAAAGGCATTCTCATCGACCACGTGTTCAAGGTCTTCGGCGACGAGCCGGAACAAGCCCTCGAACTCGTCCGTCAAGGCTTTTCCAAGAACGAGATCCTGGCGCGCACCGGTCAGTCGATCGGCGTGTTCGACGCCAGCTTCGAGATCCTGGCGGGCGAGATCTTCGTCATCATGGGCCTCTCGGGCTCGGGCAAGTCGACGCTGGTGCGCTTGCTCAACCGCCTCATCGAGCCGACCGCCGGCCGCATCGTGATCGACGGTGCCGACATCAACGAGCACTCGGACGCCAAGCTGCGCGCCCTGCGCCGCAAGGACATCAGCATGGTGTTCCAGTCCTTCGCGCTGATGCCCCACATGACGGTGCGCGAGAACACCGCCTTCGGCCTGGAACTGGCCGGCGCCGGCAAGAAGCAGCGCCTCGAGCAGGCCGACCAGGCGCTCGCGCAGGTGGGCCTGGCGGGCTGGGGCGACAGCTACCCCGACGAACTGTCGGGCGGCATGCAGCAGCGCGTCGGGCTGGCGCGCGCGCTGGCCTCCGACCCGTCGATCCTGCTGATGGACGAGGCCTTCTCGGCGCTCGACCCGATCATCCGCACCGAGATGCAGTCGGAGCTGCTGAGGCTGCAGCAGGCCCAGCGCCGCACCATCGTGTTCATCTCGCACGACCTCGACGAGGCGATGCGCATCGGCGACCGCATCGCGATCATGAAGGACGGCCAGGTGATCCAGGTCGGCACGCCCGACGAGATCCTGCGCAGCCCCGCCGACGACTACGTGCGCAGCTTCGTGCGCGGCGTGGATGCCGCGGCGGTCTTCAAGGCCGCGGACATCGCCCGCAAGTCGC
The DNA here is from genome assembly GCF_030316765.1 of Variovorax saccharolyticus. GTDB lineage: Bacteria > Pseudomonadota > Gammaproteobacteria > Burkholderiales > Burkholderiaceae_C > Variovorax > Variovorax saccharolyticus. The sequence goes on along the minus strand of NZ_JASZYT010000001.1, from coordinate 900,637 downwards.
TCACCGTGGTGTCCGAGCACGGCGACCGCGGCGCCCGCGCCGCGCTCAAGATGCTCGAGGACCAGGACCGCGACTTCGCCTACGTCGTGAGCCCTGCCAGGCGCTACCTGGGGACGGTCTCGGCCGATACGCTGCGCATCGCGCTCGACGGGCATGCGGGCCCGCTGGGCCTGCAGCGCGCCTTCCTGGAAGCGCTGCCGCCGATCGCCGCGGATGCGCCCGTGGCCGGCCTCTTCGGCCAGGTCGCGCAGGCGCCGTGCGCCGTGCCGGTGGTCGCCGGCGACGGCCGCTTCTGCGGTGCGATCAGCAAGACCACGCTGCTGAAGTTCCTCGACCGCGACACGCCGCCGATCGAGGCCGGCGCACCCGCCCTCGAAACGGCCGCCGCCCCCTGAACCCGATGGAGACACTGATGAACGACACCGCACTGCCGCCCGAATTCACCCCGCTGAACGACGCCACGATCCCGCTGCCGGCGCCGGCGCCCAGCGACGACCCGTGGGCCGCCCTGTCGATGGCACCCGACGCCTCCGCCACCAGCGCCTGGCTCGACGCGCCGCTGGCCGCGCCCTCGCCGCTGACCGGGTCCAGCGACGCCACCGCGGCCGGACTCCAGCTGCAACGCCTCTGGGACGGCTCCCTGCCGATCGAGTCGTGGATCAACCAGGGACTCGGCTGGGTGGTCGAGCACTTCCGCCCCTTCTTCCAGACCGTGCGGCTGCCGATCGACGCCACGCTGACCCGCATCGAGGGCCTGCTCAACGGCCTTCCCGCGCTGGCCATGATCGCGCTGATCGGCCTGCTGGCCTGGCAGTTCGCCGGCCGCAAGCTGGCCATCGGCACGGCCGTGTCGCTGCTGCTGGTGGCCCTGCTGGGCATCTGGCCGGAAGCGATGGTCACGCTGTCGCTGGTGCTGACCTCGCTGGTCTTCTGCATGGTGCTCGGCCTGCCGCTCGGCGTGCTGCTGGCCGGCAGCGACCGGGCCCAGCGTCTCATGCGCCCGGTGCTCGACGCGATGCAGACCACGCCGGCCTTCGTCTACTTGGTGCCGGTGGTGATGCTGTTCGGCATCGGCAACGTGCCGGGCGTGATCGTGACCATCGTCTTCGCCCTGGCACCGCTGGTGCGCCTGACCAACCTCGGGCTGCGCCAGGTCCGGCCCGACCTGATCGAGGCGGCCCGCGCCTACGGCGCATCGCCCTGGCAAATGCTCGTGAAGGTGAAGCTGCCGCTGGCCATGCCGTCGATCATGGCGGGCATCAACCAGGCGCTGATGCTGTCGCTGTCGATGGTGGTGATCGCCTCGATGATCGCGGTCGGAGGCCTGGGCCAGATGGTGCTGCGCGGCATCGGCCGGCTGGACATGGGCCTGGCGACCGTCGGCGGCCTGGGCATCGTGCTGCTGGCGATCTCGCTCGACCGCCTGACGCAGGCCATGGGCCGTTCGCGCCGCGGCGCCGGGCGGCGCTGGTGGCACACCGGGCCGGCCGGCCTCGCCTTGCGCGGGCTGCATCGCCTGGTGCGTGCGCCGCACGGCGAAAACGAAGCCCTGCCCGCCCTGTCCGCGCGAGCGCAGTGAACCACCCCGTCATCGACTTCGAAGGAATCCAACGAATGATTGCAAAGACACTGGCACGCGGCTTCCTGGCCACCAGCCTGCTTGCGCTCGGCCTCGGCCTGGGCATGGCCGCCGAGGCCCGCGCGGATCGACTGCCGGGCGAAGGCATCACGGTGCAGCCGCTCAAGAGTTCACTCGCCGAGGAGGCGTTCCAGACGCTGCTGGTGTCCAGGGCGCTCGAGAAGCTCGGCTATGACGTGCGGCCCATGAAGGACCTCGAACCCGCCACCGAGCACCTCGCGATCGCCAACGGCGACGCGACCTTCATGGCCAGCCACTGGAGCCTGCTGCACGCCGACTTCTACCGCAACAGCGGCGGCGACGCGAAGCTCTGGCGCCGCGGCACCTACTCGGACGGCGCGGTCCAGGGCTATCTGATCGACCGGAAGACGGCCGAGCAATACAACATCACGCACATCGACCAGCTCAAGGATCCCGAGATCGCGAAACTGTTCGACACCGATGGCGACGGCAAGGCCGACCTGACCGGCTGCAACCCGGGCTGGGGCTGCGAACTGGCGATCGAGAAGCACCTGACGGCCTACCAGCTGCGCGACCGCGTGACCCACCGGCAGGGCAGCTATGCGGCGCTGATGGCCGACACCATCGCCCGCTTCAAGCAGGGCCGGCCGATCCTGTACTACACCTGGACGCCCTACTGGGTCAGCGCGGTGCTGCGGCCGGGCACCGACGTGGTCTGGCTGCAGGTGCCGTTCTCGGCATCGCAAGGCGACGACGCCGACACCCGGCTTGCCAACGGCAGAAACTACGGCTTTCAGGCCAACCAGGAGCAGATCGTCGCGAACAAGGACTTCATCCTGAAGAATCCGGCTGCCGGCAGGTTGTTCGAGATCATGAAGCTGCCGATCTCGGACATCAACGCACAGAACCTGCGCATGAGCCAGGGGGCCAATTCGCAGCGCGATGTCGAGCGTCACGTCGACGGCTGGATCCGGGAGCACCAGGAACTCTTCGACGGCTGGATCCGGCAGGCGCGGGTGCCGGGCTGAGATAATCGGGGGCGCGTCCCCCACTCACAAGAACTCCCCCACATGACCACCATTCAGCAAGCCGACCTGATCGAGTCGGTTTCCGCAGCGCTGCAGTACATCAGCTACTACCACCCGGCCGACTACATCGCCCACCTGGCCAAAGCCTACGAGCGCGAGCAGAGCCCGGCGGCCAAGGACGCGATGGCGCAGATCCTCACCAACAGCAAGATGAGCGCGACCGGCCACCGGCCGATCTGCCAGGACACCGGCATCGTCAACGTGTTCCTCAAGGTGGGCATGGACGTGCGCTGGGGCGGCTTCACCGGCAGCCTCGACGACGCCATCAACGAAGGCGTGCGCCGCGGCTACAACCACCCGGACAACACCCTGCGCGCCTCGGTCGTGGCCGATCCGCAGTTCGACCGCAAGAACACCAAGGACAACACGCCGGCCGTGATCTTCACCGAGATCGTGCCCGGCAACACGGTCGAGGTCACGGTCGCGGCCAAGGGCGGCGGCAGCGAGAACAAGAGCAAGCTCGCGATGCTCAACCCCGGCGACAGCATCGTCGACTGGGTGCTCAAGACCGTGCCCACGATGGGCGCCGGCTGGTGCCCGCCCGGCATGCTGGGCATCGGCATCGGCGGCACCGCCGAGAAGGCCGCGCTGATGGCCAAGCAAAGCCTCATGGACGACCTCGACATGCACGAGCTGCAGGCCAAGAAGGCCTCCGGCGCCGAGCTGACCAAGGTCGAGGCGCTGCGCATCGAGCTGTTCGAGAAGGTCAATGCGCTCGGCATCGGCGCCCAGGGCCTGGGCGGCCTCGCGACCGTGCTCGACGTCAAGATCCAGATGTACCCCACGCACGCGGCCAGCAAGCCGGTGGCGATGATCCCGAACTGCGCCGCCACCCGCCACGCCCACTTCGTGCTCGACGGCTCGGGCCCGGTGTACCTCGAGGCACCCTCGCTCGACCTGTGGCCGAAGATCGACTGGGCGCCCGACTACAACAAGAGCAAGCGGGTCGACCTCGACCAGCTCACGCCGGCCGAGGTCGCGAGCTGGAAGCCCGGCGAGACCCTGCTGCTCAACGGCAAGATGCTGACCGGCCGCGACGCCGCCCACAAGCGCATCTCGGACATGCTGGCCAAGGGCGAGAAGCTGCCGGTGGACTTCACCAACCGCGTGATCTACTACGTCGGCCCGGTCGACCCGGTAGGCAACGAGGCTGTGGGCCCGGCCGGCCCGACCACCGCCACGCGCATGGACGGCTTCACCGAGATGATGCTGGCCCAGACCGGCCTGATCGCGATGATCGGCAAGGCCGAGCGCGGCCCGGTCGCGATCGAGGCCATCAAGAAGCACCAGAGCGCCTACCTGATGGCCGTGGGCGGTGCCGCCTACCTCGTGAGCAAGGCGATCAAGACCGCCCGTGTGGTCGGCTTCGCCGACCTCGGCATGGAAGCCATCTACGAGTTCGACGTGGTCGACATGCCGGTGACCGTGGCGGTCGACGCCGGCGGCACCAGCGCCCACATCACGGGCCCGGCCGAATGGCAGAAGCGCATCGCCAGCGGCGAGTTCAAGACCATCACGCTGGAAGCGGCTTGAGCCTGGCGCACGTCGACGGTTCATCGCGCGCCGACGATCCTGTCGGCGTGTTCGACAGCGGCGTCGGGGGCCTGAGCGTCCTCAACGCGCTGCGCGAGACCCTGCCGCACGAGCGCTTCGTCTACTTCGCCGACACCGCGCATGCACCGTACGGCGAGCGCGGCGACGCCTTCGTCGCCGAGCGCAGCGCCGCGGTCGCCCGCGAGTTGATCGACGCGCACCGGATCAAGGCCCTGGTCGTGGCCTGCAACACGGCGACTGCGGCCGCGATCCACCGGCTGCGCGCCGATCACCCGGCGCTGCCGGTGGTCGGCGTCGAGCCGGCGCTGAAGCCCGCGGTGGCGCTGAGCCGCACCGGGCGCATCGCGGTGCTGGCGACCCGCGTGACGGTGGGAAGCCGCAAGTTCCAGGCGCTGCTGGCATCTCTGGCCGGCCAGGCGGCATTCAGCATCGTGGCCTGCGATGGCTTGGCAGGCGCGATCGAAGGCGCCGACGAGGCGCGCATCGCGGCACTCTGCGAGCGGCACCTGGCCACCGCCGGACGCTTCGGCGACGGCGACGGCGAGATCGACACGCTGGTGCTGGGCTGCACCCACTACCCTTTCGTCGCCGACGAACTGCGGCGCCGCACCGGGCCGACGGTGCGTTTCATCGACACCGGCGCACCCGTGGCGCAGCAGACGCGGCGGCTGCTCGGGCAGGCCGGCACGCTGCGCGCGGATGGCGCCGGCGAACTGCGTCTGCTGAGCAGCGGCGCGCCCGAGGCGCTGGACGCCGCGGCCGCCCGCTGGCTCACGGTTCCCGCCTGATGCGCCGCCTGCGCCGCGCCCTGTGCCTCGGCGGCCTGCTGGCCGGCTTCGGCGTCGCGGCCCACGCGGCCTGCGACACCGGGCTCGCCGAGCGCATGCATGCCAAGCTCCACCCGAAGCGCGCCCTCGACCACGAACGCGCCGTCTGCGAGCCGTGGCGCGGCGTCCCGGGCCGCTTCATCGTCGTGCTGCCGTTGCCCCGCCCCTCGACCGAGCCCGGCACCCGCCAGTTCGATCTCGACGTGCTGGTCGTGCAGCAGGCCGACAACGGCAACACCGAGCGGGCCAAGATCGTGAGCCGGCTGTTCGAGGAAGACGTGCTGACCGAGGACGCGGTGCGCATCGGCGAGATCCGGGTCGACGGCTCGCGCTATGCGCTGGCCCCCGACGCGCGCGCCTTCGGGCTGCGCATCCTGCGCCAGGGCTCCTCGCGCGCCAATCCCTATTCGAACGAGACCCTGTCGCTCTACGTGCCCCAGGGGCCAAAGCTCGCCAAGGTGCTCGACGGACTCGAACTCACGCTCGAGCAAGGCGAATGGGACACCAACTGCACCGGCAGCTTCGAGACGGTGCGCGGCAGCCTCTCGGTGGCCCGTGGCGGCAGCGGCGGCTACGCCGACCTGCTGCTGCACCAGGCGCGCTCCGAAAGCCGCTCGAGCCCGCTGGGCGACGAATGCGTGACGCAGGATCAGCGCCAGAGCTTCAAGTCGCGCCTGCTGCACTACGACGGCGCGCGCTACCGCCTCGGCAAGGGTGCCGCGGCCGACTGACGCTCAGGCCCGGAGCGCCGCATCCCGTCCGCGCCGCATGTCGATCGGCAGCAGCAGCAGCAGTCCACCCACGAACAGCACCGCGGTCGAGAGGATCGCGATCCGCTGGTTGCCACCGGTGGCCCAGGTGATCGCGCCGTAGCTCAGGGGGCCGACGATGCTGGCCAGCCGGGTGGCGAAGGTCCAGAGTCCGAAGAACTCCGCCAGCTGGCGCGGCGGCGCCAGGATGCCGGTCATGGCGCGCCCCGCCGACTGGCTCGAGCCCATGGCCAGTCCGGCGATCGCGGCGGCCCACCAGAAGCCGCCCTTGGTGCTGACCGAGGCGGCGATCACGCAGACCGCGATCCAGGCCACCAGCGCGCCCGCGAGCGAGCGCCGATGGCCGATCCGGTCCTGCAGGTAGCCGAAGCCGAAGGCGCCCAGCGCCGCGGCGATGTTGAGCACGAAGATCAGCACCATCGTCTCGCTCGGCACGAAGCCGATCACCTGCTCGGCGTAGATCGCCGCCAGCGTGATCGCCACCGCCACGCCTCCTTGGTAGCAGACGGTGCAGGCCAGCAGCCACATGAAGTCGCGGTAGGCGCGCGCCTCGCGGAAGGTGTCGCGCAGCTGCCGCCACGCGCTCTGCCGGGCACCACGCCGCTGCGGCAACGCGCGCTCCGGCAGCAGCGCGAAGGTGACGCAGGCCGCCGCCCCATAGAGCGCCGCCGTGATCAGCATCGTGACCGGCACGAAATGCGCGGCCGGCAGGCCCCGCGCCTGCGACCACAGCACGTAGGCCAGGCACAGGCCCAGCGCCAGCATGCCGCCGAGGTAGCCGAAGCCCCAGCCCCAGCCGCTGACCTTGCCCATGCCGTCGGCCGTGGCGAGTTCGGGCAGAAAGGCGCCGGTGAGCGATTCGCCGTAGGAGTAGAAAGTGTTGGAGATGATGACCAGCAGCATCGCGAACGCCACCGCGTAGGCGCCGCTGACTCGCGGCGTCAGCGCCAGCGCCGCGGTGCCGGCCACACAGGCCAGCGTCACGACGACCAGCACCCGCTTCTTGGCCGCGTGCAGGTCGGCCCAGGCGCCGATCGCGGGCATCGTGAGCATCACGATGGCGTAGGAGATGCTGAGCGCCGCGGTCCAGGCGAAGGCCCCCCAGGGTGCGCCCTTGGCGATGCCGCCGACGAAATAGGCGGCGAACACGGCGGTGATGACCACCGTGGTGTAGCCCGAATTGGCGAAGTCGTACATCGCCCATCCGAACACTTCGCGCTTGCGCACGCCGGGCTGGAGGGCGGACTGGGGAAACAGGGCCAAGCGAGGACTCCGCGCGAAATGAAGGTTCGCGCAGCATAGCGGAGCGGCGTGGCCGCTCCGCGTCGGGATTGCAGCCTAGTGCAGGTGCCGCGGACGGCGGCCGCCGCCGTGGCCGCCGCTGCCGGCGCCCCCGGTGCCGCCTCGCGGGCGCTTGCCGATCTCGAGCGAGTTCACCAGTGCATCGAAGCGGTCGCCGAAGAGCTTGTCGATCTCGGCCACGACGCCGCCCAGTTCGGCGCCGTCGAAGTGGCGCTCCATCAGGTTCACCACGTCCTCCACCAGCAGGTCGCGCTGCACCTGCATGATGGCCGCCGGATTCGGGCCGACGAAGAGCATCAGGAAATCGTCGCGCGACTCCTCGTCGGGGTCGCCCTCTTCCTCGTCGAAATCGGTGTCGTAGAACGTGACCTCCAGCGCCGCGCCCTGCTCGGAGAGTTCGTTCAGCGCCATGCACATCTCGTCGAGCGCCTGGCGGAAATCCTCGTCGCCGGCCACGGTCCAGCAGATCTGGAGCATGTGTTCCTTCTGCTCGAAGCGGATGCCCGGTTCTTCTTCGTAGACGCTGGTGGCGCCATCGGCCAGCGACTTGGCGCCGGCGTACTTCCAGAGCGGCGCGAGCGCCTCCTGAATCTGCTCGAAGCTCACGTCGGAACGCAGCGGCACGTCGCCGTGCACATGGATTTCGAACGGAGCGTTGTAGCGAGGCATGTCTTGCTCCCTTGTAGTGTGGTGGTGCCCGGAACCGGGGTCGAACCGGTATGCCCCTTGTTCAGGAAGCGGCGGATTTTAAGTCCGATGTGTCTACCAATTTCACCATCCGGGCTTCCGGTCGGACAACGACGATACCGCAAACGAACACAGCCCCGGCAACGTGGGTTGGCGGGGCTGCACTTTCGGGTTCGATGTCGGTGGAGGCGCGACCCGGAGTCGAACCGGGCTAGACGGATTTGCAATCCGTTGCATAACCGCTTTGCTATCGCGCCACGCTTTCGTAATTCTTCTTGGACTCGAAAAAAAGGGAAGCATCTAGCTTCCCTTTTTCAAAACTGGAGCGGGAAAAGAGTCTCGAACTCTCGACCTCAACCTTGGCAAGGTTGCGCTCTACCAACTGAGCTATTCCCGCGTTTCGAGCCTCGAATTATAGACTATTTTTTCGAGGCCTCGCAAGACACCAAGCTCAATGCTTCACCGATCCTTCGACCGGCGCCGCCGCGCGCTGCTTGGCGAGCTCGGCCACCGCAGCCGCGGACGCAGCGACCTCTTCGTCGGACAGCGGCGTCGGCATCTTCTCGAGCGCGATCTCGAGCACCTTGTCGATCCACTTGACGGGCACGATCTCGAGGCCGTTCTTCACGTTCTCGGGAATGTCCTGCAGGTCCTTGGCGTTCTCCTCGGGGATCAGCACGGTCTTGATGCCGCCGCGCAGTGCCGCCAGCAGCTTTTCCTTCAGGCCGCCGATCGCCGTGACCTCGCCGCGCAGGGTGATCTCGCCGGTCATGGCGACGTCGCCGCGCACCGGGATGCCGGTCAGCGCCGACACGAAGGCGGTGGTCATCGCGGCGCCCGCGCTCGGGCCGTCCTTGGGGGTCGCGCCGTCGGGCACGTGGATGTGGATGTCGCGCTTCTCGAACACCTCGTCCTTGATGCCGAGCCGGCGGGCACGGCTGCGCACCACGGTACGCGCCGCTTCCACCGATTCCTTCATGACGTCGCCCAGCGATCCGGTGCGGCTGATCACGCCCTTGCCGGGCATGGTCACGGCCTCGATCGTCAGCAGGTCGCCGCCGACCTCGGTCCAGGCCAGGCCGACCACCTGGCCGACCTGGTTCTGCTTCTCGGCCAGCCCGAAGCTGTACTTGCGCACGCCCAGGAAGTCGTTGAGGTTGGCGCCGGTGACCAGCACCTTGGCCTCCATCTTCTTGAGCAGCAGGCCCTTGACCACCTTGCGGCAGATCTTCGACAGCTCGCGCTCGAGCGAACGCACGCCGGCCTCGCGGGTGTAGTAGCGCACGATGTCGCGCACCGCTTCCTCGTTGATCAGCAGCTCGTCTTCCTTGACGCCGTTGTTCTTCATCTGCTTGGGCAGCAGGTACTTCAGCGCGATGTGGGTCTTCTCGTCCTCGGTGTAGCCCGCCAGGCGGATCACTTCCATCCGGTCCAGCAGCGCCGGCGGGATGTTCATCGAGTTCGAGGTGGCGACGAACATCACGTCGGAGAGGTCGAAGTCGACCTCGACGTAGTGGTCGCCGAAGGTGTGGTTCTGTTCCGGGTCGAGCACTTCGAGCAGCGCGCTCGACGGATCGCCGCGGAAGTCGGTGCCGAGCTTGTCGATCTCGTCGAGCAGGAACAGCGGGTTGCGCGTGCCGACCTTGTTGAGGCTCTGCAGCACCTTGCCCGGCAGCGCGCCGATGTAGGTGCGGCGGTGGCCGCGGATCTCGGCCTCGTCGCGCATGCCGCCAAGCGCCATGCGGGTGTACTTGCGGCCGGTCGCCTTGGCGATCGACTGCCCGAGCGAGGTCTTGCCGACCCCCGGAGGGCCGACCAGGCACAGGATCGGCGCCTTCACCTTGTCGACGCGCTGCTGCACCGCGAGATATTCCAGGATGCGGTCCTTGACCTTCTCCAGCCCGTAGTGGTCTTCATTGAGGACCTCCTCGGCATGGGCGAGGTCGTGCTTGATCTTGGTCTTCTTGCTCCACGGCAGGCCGATCAGCACATCGATGTAGTTGCGCACCACGGTCGCCTCGGCCGACATCGGCGACATCAGCTTGAGCTTCTTGAGCTCGCCCTCGGCCTTCTTGAGCGCTTCCTTGGGCATCTTGGCGAGCTTGATCTTCTTCTCGATCTCCTCGATGTCCGCGCCCTCTTCGCCCTCGCCGAGCTCCTTCTGGATCGCCTTGACCTGCTCGTTGAGGTAGAAGTCGCGCTGGTTCTTCTCCATCTGGCGCTTCACGCGGCCACGGATCTTCTTGTCGACGTTGAGGATGTCGACCTCGCGCTCGAGTTGGCCGAACAGGTTCTCGAGCCGGGCCTTGATGTCGTCCAGGTCGAGCACGGCCTGCTTGTTGTCAAGCTTGAGCGGCAGGTGCGCCGCGATGGTGTCGGCCAGCCGGCCCGGATCGTCGATGCTCGAGATCGAGGTGAGGATCTCGGGCGGGATCTTCTTGTTGAGCTTGACGTACTGGTCGAACTGCTGCATCACGGCACGGCGCAGCGCCTCGACCTCGGTGCCCTTCTGGGTCGCGACCTCGGCCGCCTCGACCGGCGTCACGTTGGCCGAGAAATGGGTCTCGCCGTCATCGATGCGGTTCACGCGGGCGCGCTGCTGGCCTTCGACCAGCACCTTCACGGTGCCATCGGGCAGCTTCAGCATCTGCAGGATGGTCGAGATGCAGCCGACCTCGAACATGTCCTCGACCGAGGGCTCGTCCTTGGCGGCGGCCTTCTGCGCCACCAGCATGATGCGGCGCTCGGCCTCCATCGCCAGCTCGAGCGCCTTGATGCTCTTGGGCCGGCCGACGAACAGCGGGATGACCATGTGGGGGAACACGACCACGTCGCGCAGCGGCAGCAGCGGCAGGTCGAGCTCGGTGGCAGGCAGGGGAATATGACCGGACATGGGAATCCTTTACTTGATCATGGAAAGATGGTCGGCCGCGCGCACTTTTCAAGTGCGCGGGCACGGTCTTCGTCGAAGACGCCGGACGCCTGGCAGGAAGCAGTCGTCCGAATGGGCATCAGGCCTTCTTGGCGGCCTCGCGATAGACCAGCAGCGGTGGCTTGTTCTCGTCAATCGTGGATTCTTCGACCACCACCTTGTCGACATTGGTCGCGTTCGGCAGCTCGAACATGGTGTCGATCAGCGACTGCTCGAGGATCGAGCGCAGACCGCGGGCACCGGTCTTGCGGGCCAGCGCCTTGCGGGCGATCGCCTTCAGCGCCGCCGGGCGGATCTCGAGGTCGACGCCCTCCATCTGCAGCAGCTTGGTGAACTGCTTGACGACCGCGTTCTTCGGCTCGGTCAGGATCTGCACCAGCGCGTCTTCGCTGAGTTCGGCCAGCGACGCCACCACGGGCATCCGGCCGACCAGCTCGGGAATCAGGCCGAACTTGATCAGGTCCTCGGGCTCCACCTCGCGGAACACCTCGGTGATGCTGCGCTGCTGCTTGCTCTTGACCGAGGCGCCGAAACCGATGCCCGAGGCCTCGGTGCGGTTCTCGATCACCTTCTCGAGCCCGGCGAAGGCGCCGCCGCAGATGAACAGGATGTTGGTCGTGTCGATCTGCAGGAAATCCTGGTTCGGGTGCTTGCGCCCGCCTTGCGGCGGCACGCTGGCCATGGTGCCTTCGATCAGCTTCAGCAGCGCCTGCTGCACGCCTTCGCCCGAGACGTCGCGGGTGATCGAGGGGTTGTCCGACTTGCGCGAGATCTTGTCGATCTCGTCGATGTAGACGATGCCCCGCTGGGCCCGCTCGACCTCGTAGTTGCAGCTCTGCAGCAGCTTCTGAATGATGTTCTCGACGTCTTCGCCGACATAGCCGGCCTCGGTCAGCGTGGTGGCATCGGCCATCACGAAAGGCACGTCGAGCATCCGCGCCAGGGTCTGGGCCAGCAGCGTCTTGCCCGAGCCAGTCGGCCCGATCAGCAGGATGTTGCTCTTGCTGAGCTCGACGTCGTCGCCCTTGGATTTCTCCTTGTGGCGCAGGCGCTTGTAGTGGTTGTAGACCGCCACCGAGAGCATCCGCTTGGCCGGTTCCTGGCCGATCACGTAGTTGTCGAGGTTGGACTTGATCTCCAGCGGCGTCGGCAGGTCGCTGCGCGCCTCGCGCGACTCCTCGCCCGCGGGCAGTTCGTCGCGGATGATCTCGTTGCACAGGTCGATGCACTCGTCACAGATGAACACCGACGGACCGGCGATCAGCTTCTTGACCTCGTGCTGACTCTTCCCGCAGAACGAGCAGTAAAGCGTTTTTTCGCTGGAGGAGCCTTTTTTCTCGGCCATGGGCAAATGCCTCGTAACAGGGGTTTAACAATGATAGCGAAGATGAAAGCCCACAAGCCCGTCGCTGGCCTGAAGAAAAACGGCGCTTTCCCCAATGGAAAACGCCGTTGTTGCTTGCGCGCCTCAGCGCCAGGCCTTTTTTCAGCTGCGCTTGGAGATGACCTGGTCGATCAGGCCGTACTCCTTGGACTCGTCGGCGGTCAGGAAGTAGTCGCGTTCGGTGTCGCGGGCGATCTTCTCGAACGACTGGCCGGTGCGCTCGGCCAGGATGCGGTTCATCTGCTCGCGCGTCTTGAGGATGTCGCGGGCATGGATCTCGATGTCCGTGGCCTGGCCGCGGGCGCCGCCGAGCACCTGGTGGATCATGATCTTGGAGTTGGGCAGCGAGAAGCGCTTGCCCTTCTCGCCGGCCGCCAGCAGGAAGGCGCCCATGCTGGCCGCGAAGCCGATGCAAAGGGTCGACACGGCCGGCTTGATGAACTGCATGGTGTCGTAGATCGCCATGCCGGCGCTGACGCTGCCGCCCGGGGAGTTGATGTAGAACGAGATGTCCTTGTCGGGGTTCTCGCTCTCGAGGAACAGCAGCTGCGCCACCACCAGGTTGGCGGTCTGGTCGTTGACTTCGCCGACCAGGAAGATCACGCGCTCCTTGAGCAGGCGCGAATAGATGTCATAGGAACGCTCGCCGCGGCCCGATTGCTCGATGACCATCGGAACCATGCCGAGGCCTTGAATTTCCTGTGCGCTCATGTGTGCTCTCCAGAGGGGTTTTGTACGGTACCCAGACGAAATGGGGCTCGTGCCACAAAGCACAAGCCCCATCGCGCGGCAGCCTGCAGGATCAACCTTGCTGGGCCATCAGCTCGTCAAAGGACACCGCCTTGGCATTGACCTTGGCCTTGCCGAGCACGAAATCCGTGACGTTGTTCTCGATCACCACCGCTTCGACTTCGGCCAGGCGGCGGTTATCGCTGAAATACCAGCGCACGACGTCGGCCGGCTTCTCGTAGCTGGCGGCCAGTTCGTCGATGTGGGCCTTGATCTGCTCCGGCTTGGCTTGCAGGTTGTTGGCGCGCACGAGTTCGGCCACCACCAGGCCCAGGCGCACGCGGCGCTCGGCCTGCGGGCGGAAGACGTCGTCGGGGATCGGCGCCTTGTCGGCGTCCTTGATGCCGCGCTGCTTGAGTTCGGCGCGGGCGCCTTCGATCATGCGGTCGACTTCGGCCTGCACGCTGGATTTCGGCAGATCGAGTTCGGCGTTGGCGATCAGGGCGTCCATGACGGCGTTCTTGTTGCGCGCCAGCAGGCGGAACTTGACCTCGCGCTCGAGGTTGCGCTTGATGTCGGCGCGCAGGCCCTCGACCGTGGCGTCGGCGATGCCGAGCGACTTGGCGAGCTGCTCGTTGACTTCGGGCAGGTGCGAAGCCTCGATCTTCTTCACCGTGACCATGAAGTCGGCTTGCTTGCCGGCCACGTCCTTGCCGTGGTAGTCGGCCGGGAACGACAGCGGGAAGGTGCGGCTGTCGCCGGACTTCAGGCCGCGCACCGCGTCTTCGAATTCCTTCAGCATCTGGCCTTCGCCGACGATGAACTGGAAGTCTTCGGCCTTGCCGCCCTGGAACGGCTCGCCGTCGATCTTGCCTTCGAAGTCGACCGTCACGCGGTCGTTGTCGGCCACGGCGGCGTCCTGGGCGCGCTGGGCGAAGGTGCGGCGCTGCTTGCGCAGGATGTCGAGCGTCTTGTCGATCGCTTCCTCGCCCACTTCGGCGTCGATTTTCTCGACTTCGGCGCCCGACAGGTCGTTGATCTTGACATCGGGGAAGACTTCGAAGACGGCGTCGAAGGCCAGCTGGCCTTCGGGCGATTCTTCCTTCTCGGTGATGCGCGGCTGGCCGGCGACGCGCAGCTTGGCTTCGTTGGCGGCCTGCGAGAAGGCCTCGCCGACCTTGTCGTTCATGACTTCGTAGTGGACCGAATAGCCGTAACGCTGGGCGACGACGTTCATCGGCACCTTGCCGGGACGGAAACCGTCCATCTTGACGGTGCGGGCCAGCTTCTTGAGGCGCGAATCGACCTCGGACTGGATGGTGCCGACCGGCAAGGTCAGCGTGATCTTGCGTTCGAGCTTCTCGAGGGTTTCAACGTTCACGGTCATTTCAGTCTTCCTATTGAAGGGTCTTATGTGCTGGTGCGCGGGGCCGGACTCGAACCGGCACGTTCTTGCGAACGTCAGGACCTAAACCTGGTGCGTCTACCAATTTCGCCACCCGCGCAGTTCCAGTTGTCAGTTTTTCAGGTGAGTACCGAGGAAAGCCTGGCGCCCGGGGCGCCCTGCCTTCGGCAAGTTCGGTAATTTGCGGCGGCGGAGCCTTCGCCCCGCCAGCCTGAAATCGGTCAACCGCGTATTTTAAACGCTAACCGGGACCGTTCCCGGCGACTCGACAGTCTCGCGCTTGACGCGGAAGCAGGCCGCGTACATCGCCGGCAGCGCCAGCAGCGTCAGCACCGTGGCAACGATCAGGCCGCCCATGATCGCCACCGCCATCGGGCCCCAGAAGACGCTGCGCGACAGCGGAATCATCGCCAGCACGGCGGCGGCCGCGGTCAGCACGATCGGCCGCAGCCGCCGCACCGCCGATTCGACGATCGCGTCCCAGGCCGGCACGCCCGCGGCACGGTCGGTCTCGATCTGGTCGATCAGGATCACCGCGTTGCGCTGGATCATCCCCATCAGCGCGATCACGCCGAGCAGGGCGACGAAGCCGAAGGGCCGGTTCAGCAGCAGCAGCGCGGCGGCCACCCCGACGATGCCCAGCGGGCCCGTGATGAAGACCAGCAGCGAGCGGCTGAAGCTGTGCAGCTGCAGCATCAGCAGCGTGAAGACCAGGAACAGCATGATCGGCACGCCGGCCACGATCGAGGCCGAGCCCTTGCTGCTCTCCTCGACCGCGCCGGCCGCCTCGATGCGGTAGGCGCCCGCGCCCTCGGCCAGCCAGCGGGCCTCGAGTTCGCGCAGCTTGGGCATCAGCTGGCCCGAGACGGTCGCACCCTGCATGCCCTCGATGACGTCGCCCTGCACGGTGATCGCGTAGTCGCGGTTCTCGCGCCACATCACGCCCGGCTCCCAGGTGAAGGTCGGCTTGGCGATCTGCGTCAGCGGGATCGAGCGGCCCGAACTGGTGGGCAGGTAGGCGTTGCCGATGTCCGAGATCGCCTCCCGCTCGTCCTGCGACTGCCGCAGCACGATGTCGATCAGGCGGTCGTTCTCGCGGTACTGCCCGACCGTCGTGCCGCTGAACATGGTGCGCGAGGCCTGGGCGATCGCCTGGCTGGTGACGCCGAGCGCGCGCGCCTTGTCCTGGTCGACCTCGAGCCGGATCACCTTGACCGATTCGTTCCAGTTGTCGTTGACGCCGCGCATGCTCGGGTTCTCGCGCATCACCGCCTTGACCTGGTCGGCGCGCGCGCGCAGCTCGGCCGGGTCGGTGCCGATGACCCGGAACTGCACCGGGTACGGCACCGGCGGGCCGTTGGGCAGCAGCTTGACCCGGCCGCGCGCCTCGGGGAATTCCCGGGCCAGCAGCGCCGGCAGCTTGATCCGCAGCGCCTCGCGAACCTTGAGGTCCTGGGGCAGCACGATCATCTGCGACACGTTGGATTGCGGGAACACCTGGTCGAGCGGCAGGTAGAAGCGCGGCACGCCCGAACCGATCCAGGTGGTGACGCTGGCCACGCCCGGCTCCTGCCGCAGCATCGCCTCGGCGCGGCGGGCCACCTCCTCGTTGGCGGCGAAGGAGGTGCCCTCGGGGAACCACAGTTCGACCAAGATCTCGGGCCGGCTCGAATCCGGGAAGAACTGCTGCTGCACGCGGCCCATGCCGACGATGCCGAGCGCGAACACCAGCAGCGTGGCCCCGATGGTGAGCCAGCGGTGCTCGACGCACCAGTTCACCGCGCGCCGGAAGCCGTTGTAGAACGGCGTGTCGAAAAGCTCGTGCGGCGGGGCGTCGGGGTCGTGCGGCTTGACCTTGAGCAGCAGCGTGCCGAGGTAGGGCACGAAGTACACCGACACCAGCCAGCTCAGCAGCAGCGCGATCACGGTGACCGCGAAGATCGCGAAGGTGTATTCGCCGGTGACCGATTTCGCCAGGCCGATCGGCAGGAAGCCGGCGGCCGTGATCAGCGTGCCGGTCAGCATCGGCTTGGCCGTGACGTCGTAGGCGAAGGTGGCGGCGCGCACCTTGTCGTAGCCCTCCTCCATCTTCCGCACCATCATCTCGACCGCGATGATCGCGTCGTCCACCAGCAGGCCGAGCGCGATGATCAGCGACCCCAGCGATATCTTGTGCAGCCCGATGCCGAAGTAGTTCATCGCCAGGAAGGTCATCGCCAGCACCAGCGGAATGGTGATCGCCACCACCAGGCCGGGGCGGATGTCGATGTACCAGCCCAGGCGGCCGCCCTTGTGCAGGCCGAGCGAGATGAAGCTCACCGCCAGCACGATCGCCACCGCCTCGATCAGCACGCTCACGAACTCGTTGACCGACTTGGCCACCGCGACCGGCTGGTCCTGCACCTGGACCAGCTTGACGCCCAGCGGCAGCTGCTTGTCGATCGAGGCGGTGGCGGCACGCAGCGCCTTGCCGAGCTCGATGATGTCGCCGCCCTTGGCCATCGAGACGCCGAGGCCGATCACCTCGCGGCCCTGGTGGCGCACCTTGACAGCCGGCGGATCGACGTAGGCGCGGCGGATGTCCGCGATGTCGCCCAGGCGCAGCTGGTTGCCCGAGGTGCCGCGGATGGGCATCGCGCGCAACTGCTCCACGCTGGTGAACTGGCCGCCCACCCGCACCTGGACCACGTCGTTGGGCGACTGGATCGTGCCCGCGCTCTCGACCGCGTTCTGCGAGCCGATCTGGGCCAGCACGGCGTTGAAATCAAGTCCCAGCTGGGCGATGCGCTTTTGCGACACCTCGATGAAGATCTTCTCGTCCTGCACGCCGAACTGCTCGACCTTCGCGACATCCTTCACGCGCAGCAGGCGCTGGCGCACGTCGTCCGCGAAGTTGCGCAGCTCGGCATAGCTGAAGCCGTCGCTCTCGAGCGCGTAGATCACGCCGTAGACATCGCCGAAGTCGTCGTTGAAGAACGGCCCCTGCACGCCGGCGGGCAAGGTGCCGCGCATGTCGCCGATCTTCTTGCGCACCGTGTACCAGACGTTGGCGACATCGCCGGCCTTCGAGGAGTCCTTGATCTGGAAGATGATCTGCGACTCGCCGGGCTTGGAATAGCTGCGGATCTTGTCGGCGTAGGGCGCCTCCTGCAGCGCGCGCTCGAGCTTGTCGGTCACTTGCTCGGCCACCTGCTGGGCGGTGGCGCCGGGCCAGAAGGTGCGCACCACCATCGCCCGGAAGGTGAAAGGCGGGTCCTCGTCCTGGCCCAGCTGGAAGTAGGACGCGAAGCCCAGCAGCATCAGCACCAGCATCAGGTAGCGGGTCAGGGCCGGGTGGTCGAGCGCCCATTTCGAGAGGTTGAAGCCGGCCTTGCCGGGTTCGGCATTCTGCGTCGGGGTCATCGGCGGCGTCCTCAGCGCGAGGCCACCGGCGCCACGACGGCGGACGGCAGCGCCGCGGTCGCTGCGGCGGCGGCCGCTGCCGACGACTTGTCGCGGTAGATCGACACCTTCTGCCCCGGCGACAGCACATGCACGCCGGCCGCCACCACCAGCATGCCGGGCGTCACGCCCGAGGCGATGACCGCGTCGTTGCCGTCGGCCGTGGCGACCTGGACCGGCTGCGAACGCACCGTCATGCTGGCCGGATCGAGCACCCAGACCGCGGTGCCCGTGCCTTCCTGGCGCAGGGCGCTGGTCGGCAGCTTGAGCACCGGCGCGCCGTTGTGCGACAGCGCCTTGGGCCGCGCGTAGACCGTGGCGCCGAGCGCCGGCGAGGTCGCGGCATCGATCGCCACCTTGACCGAATAGGTGCGGGTCACCGCGTCGGCACTGGCGGCGACCTCGCGCACCTTGCCCTCGAACTCGCCGCCGCCGGCCCAGCCGCGCACCGTGACCGCCGAACCCGGCTTGATCAGCGCCGCCCGGTCCTCGGGCACGGCGAAGACGACGTCGCGGGCCCCGTCCTGGGCGATGCGCACCACCGGCGCGCCGGCCGCCACCACCTGCCCCGGCTCGGCCTCGATCGCGGTCACGATGCCCGGAACGTCGGCCACCAGCGAGGTGTAGCTGGTCTGGTTGCCCTGCGCGGACAGCTGCGCCTGCGCCTGCTCGAGCTGCGCCTGGGCCGCCTTGTAAGTGCTTTCACGGCGCTCGAGGTCGGCGCCGCTGATGAAGTTCTGCTGCCGCAGTTCGCGGTAGCGCTTGAGGTCCGCCAGTGCCAGGTCGCGGTTGGTCAGGGCCGCCGCATGCTGCGCCCTGGCGCCTTCGGCGGCGAGCCGGAAGTCCTGGGGGTCGAGCTGGGCCAGCACCTGGCCGGCCTGCACGTGCTGGCCCAGTTCGGCCTGCCGGCGCGCGATCTTGCCGGCGACGCGGAAGCCGAGCCGCGACTCGACCCGGGCCTTCACCTCGGCCGAGAATTCGGGCTCGGTGTCGTAGGCGCTCACGCCCACCTGGACCACCTTGACCGAACGCAGGGGCTCCTCGGTCGCCGGCGGGCGCGAGCAGCCGGCCAGCAGCGCCGCGGCCAGCAACAACAGGCAGGCGCGACCAGGGGATGGAATGAGGGACGACATGGTCATGGAGCACCCTTGAAGGAGATCGGGGGTCATTAATGACCAGCCGGTTAGTAATTTAGGGTAAACGCGAATCGGTGTCAAACGAAAACATCGTGGCGGTAATTGCTTTGTGTTCATCCGGATGCCGGGAAAGCCAGCCCGTGGCTTGCAGCACAATCCGCCGCGTGTCTTCAACGCCCTCCCCCGTGCGCGCCGCCGCGCCCACGCACTATGAAAACTTCCCGGTCGCTTCCTGGCTCTGCCCGCCACGGCTGCGGCCGCCCATCGCCGCCATCTACGCCTTCGCGCGCACCGCGGACGACATCGCCGACGAGGGCGATGCCACCGCGGCCGAGCGGCTGGAGAGCCTGCGGGCCTACCGCGCCGATCTGGCCGCCACGGCGCGCGGCGCCGCCGCCTCGACCCGCTGGCCCGAGGTGTTCGGGCCGCTGGCCGCGGCGATGCGCGAATTCGCACTGCCCGAAAGCCTGCTGGCCGATCTTCTGTCGGCCTTCGTGCAGGACATCGAGAAGACTCGCGACCGCGCCGGCTATGCCGACCGCGCCGAACTGCTGGACTACTGCCGCCGCTCCGCCAACCCGGTCGGCCGCCTGCTGCTGCATCTCTACGGCGTCACCGATGCCCGATCGCTGGCGCAGAGCGACGCAATCTGCAGCGCGCTGCAACTGATCAATTTCTGGCAGGACCTGGGCGTCGACCTGCCGCGCGGCCGCCGCTATCTGCCGCGCGCGGACTGCGACGCCCACGGGCTTGCGGCCGGCGACTTCGAGCGCTTCGCGCCGCTGGCCTCCACCGCGCCGCCGTCGGCTGCGATCGCTCTGGTGGCGAGCGAAGTCGCCTGGGCGCGCGCCCTGATGCAGGAGGGAGCTCCGCTGGTGCATCGGCTGCCCGGCCGGGCCGGCTGGGAACTGCGCTTCGTGGTCCAGGGCGGCAGCCGCATCCTCGACAAGATCGAAGCCCAGGGCTGCGACAGTTTTTCGCGCCGGCCGGCCATCGGCCCCGGCGACGCGCCGCTGCTTGCCTGGCGGGCCCTGCGGATGCGGAGACAATCAGCCGCATGAAGAGGCCCGCACGATGACCCCCGAGCAGTACGTCCAGGACAAGGCCGCTGCATCGGGCAGCAGTTTTTATTACGCCTTTCTGTTTCTCCCGAAGCCGCGCCGCGCCGCGATCACGGCCTTCTATGCCTTCTGCCGCGAGATCGACGACGTGGTCGACGAAATCAGCGATCCCGGCGTGGCGGCGACCAAGCTGGCCTGGTGGCGCACCGAGGTGGCCCAGTCCTTCGCCGGCCAGCCTCACCATCCGGTGATGAAGGCGCTGATGCCGCAGACGACCGCCTACGGCATCGAGGAGCAGCACCTGCAGCAGGTGATCGAGGGCTGCCAGATGGATCTGGACCAGACCCGCTACCTCGACTTCCCGGCCCTGCGCCGCTATTGCCACCTGGTGGCCGGCGTGGTGGGCGAAGGCGCGGCGCGCATCTTCGGCCAGACCGATGCGCAGACCACCGCGTACGCGCACAAGCTCGGCCTCGCCCTGCAGTTGACCAACATCATCCGCGACGTCGGCGAGGACGCGCGGCGCGGCCGCATCTACCTGCCGGTCAACGAGCTGCAGCAGTTCGATGTCAAGGCGCACGAAATACTGAACCGCGTGCACTCGCCGCGCTTCGTGGCCCTGATGAAGTTCCAGGCCGAACGCGCGCAGGCCGCCTACGACGAGGCGCTGGCCCTGCTGCCCGCGGCCGACCGCCGGACCCAGAAGCCGGGACTGATGATGGCCAGCATCTACCGCACCCTGCTCGACGAGATCACGCGCGACGACTTCCAGGTGCTCGATCAGCGCGTGAGCCTGACGCCGGTCCGCAAGCTTTGGCTGGCCTGGCGCGTCCAGGCCCTCGGCCGGTTGTGACTCGCCCCCAGGTTGCCCGGCACTGCGTGTCCGGGCGCCCACCCCCTGCCGGGGGCGCAGCCAGCGGCCCGGCAAAGCCGGTTCCGCGACTGCCCACGAACAGGCGGGCGCTGCGCGCCGCCGCAGTACACGCACTGCGCCTCCTCGGTCGGCCGGCACAGCCAGGCCCGTTGGTGAAACACCGCGGAACTGGCTCTGCCAGGCCGCTGGTGTTGCCCCCGGCAGGGGGTGGGCGCCCCACACGCAGTGAGGGGCAACCTGGGGGCGAGCCATGAACCTTTCAGTGATCGGCGGCGGCTGGGCCGGGATGGCCTGCGCCGTCGAGGCGACGCGGGCCGGGCATTCGGTCACGGTGTTCGAGGCAGCGCGCCAATGGGGCGGCCGCGCACGCGCCGTGCCGGCGACGCTGCCCGACGGCTCGCCCGTGCTGCTCGACAACGGCCAGCACATCCTGATCGGCGCCTACACCGAAACGCTGGCGTTGATGGCACGCGTCGGCATCGATGCCGAGACCGCCCTGCAGCGCATCCCGCTGGTCCTGCGCTTTCCCGACGGCGGCGGGCTGGCCCTGCCGCATTTGCCGCGCCGGCTCGACGAGGCGGCGCGACGGCTGGCGCTGCCGCTCGACGTGCTGGCGGGCGTGCTGGGCGCGCGCGGCTGGTCGTGGCGGGACAAGCTGTCGCTGCTCAGGACGTCCACGCGCTGGCAGCGGCAGGGCTTCGACTGTCCGCGCAACCAATCGGTCGCCGACCTCTGCGCCACCCTGACGCCGCGCGTGCAGGCCGAACTCACCGAGCCGCTGTGCCTGTCGGCTCTGAACACGCCGGTCGCCGAAGCCAGCGGCCAGGTGTTCCTCAGGGTGCTCGACGACGCGCTGTTCAAGACCCCGGGCGGATCGCAGTTGCTGCTGCCGCGCGTCGACCTCGGCGCGCTGTTCCCCGACGCCGCCGATCGGTGGCTGCGCCAGCACGGCGCCCGGACCGAAGCCGGCCACCGGGTGCGCAGCCTGGCGCGCGACGGCGCCGGCTGGCGGGTCGACGGCCAGCCCTTCGATCGGGTGGTGCTGGCCTGCCCGCCCTGGGAGGCGGCGCGGCTGGCCGCAGACGTAGCGCCCGGCTGGGCCGCCGCCGCCGACGGGCTGGCGCATGAGGCCATCGCGACCGTCTATCTCCACGCCGACGCCGCGCTGCCGGCCGCCCTGCTCGCGCTGCGCAGCCGGCCGGACGCGCCGGCGCAATTCGTGTTCGATCGCGGCCGGCTCGGCGGCCCGCACGGCCTGCTGGCTTTCGTCGTCAGCGCCAGCAGCGCGGATCGCGAGACCCTGCAGCGGCAGGTGCTGGCTCAGGCCCGCGAGCAACTCGGCCTGGAGCGGCTGCGAGCGGTGCTGACGGTGGTCGAGCGGCGCGCCACCTTCGCCTGCACGCCGGGGCTGGTGCGCCCGCCGCAGCAGGTGGCCGAAGGCCTGCTGGCTTGCGGCGACCACGTGGCCGGCCCCTACCCGGCCACGCTCGAAGGCGCCGTGCGCAGCGCCATTGCCGCGGTGCGGGCGCTCGACGCCGGCAGCTAGGGCGCGTTCACCCTAGGCACGCCCCGCCGGCTTGCCGGCGCCGGACCAATCGGAGCGGTAGCCGGCAGCCGGCGACTTCATCATCGCGTCCATCGAGTCGCCGACCCGCGCCACGGGGGTCGGCCGGATCACCGGTGCCGCGGGGCTCCATGCCGAGGCCGGCTGCAGCCTCGACTCCGATTCCAGCGCGATGCCGTGCTTCTCCATGAGCCGGTACAAGGTCATGCGCGAGACGCCGAGTTCGCGGGCGGCGTGCGTGATGTTGCGGCCGACGCGCGTCAGCGTGAGGCTGATCACATCCCGCTCGGCGGTCGTGCGCGCGATGTCGAGCCCCATGCCGGCCACGTTCTCGACCGCCTCCAGCCCCATGTCGGTCGGCCCGATCAAGCGCCGGTCGGTCATCACGACCGCGCGCTGCACGCGATTGAACAGCTCGCGGACGTTGCCCGGCCATTCGTGCGCGAGCATCGCCGCCAGCGCCTGGCGGCTGAAGCCCTTGACCCGGGTCCTGGTCTTGGCGATGCAGCGCTGGAAGAAGTACTCGGCCAGGATCGGCACGTCCTCCATGCGCCGGCGCAGCGGCTCGACCTCGATCGACAGCACGTTGAGCCGGTAGAACAGGTCTTCGCGGAACTGCCCCACGGCGACCGCTTCGGCAAGGTCCACGTGCGAGGCCGCCACGACCCGCACGTCGACGTGCAGGTTGCGCACCCCGCCCACGCGGCTGATGGTCTTCTCCTGCAGGAAGCGCAGCAGGTTGGTCTGCAGTTCGATCGGCAGGTCGCCGATCTCGTCGAGGAAGATCGTGCCGTCGCTGGCCGCCTCGATGAAGCCGCGCCGTTCCGACGAGGCGCCGGTGAATGCGCCGCGCTCATGGCCGAACAGCTCGGACTGGATCAGCGACGGCGAGATGGCGCCGCAATTGACCGCGACGAACGGGCCGCCGGCACGGGGCGAGCACTGGTGGATGGCGCGCGCAGCCAGCTCCTTGCCGCTGCCGCTCTCGCCACCGATCAGCACCGGCGCATCGGTGGCCGCGACCTTGCGGATCTGCTCGCGCAGCCGGCTGATCGCGGGCCCCTGCCCGACCATCCCGAGCGCGTCCACGGCGCACCGCCGCGCCGCTTCGTTGCGATGCCTCAGGCCCGCCCGCTTGGCCGCGTGTCCCAGGGTCATCTCCAGTTCACGCAGGTCGCAGGGCTGCAGCAGGTGATCGAAGAAGCTGCCGAGGACGAGTTCGCGAAAAGCCGGGGACTCCAGCGCCTGGGCCTCGCACAGCGCCACCCATTCGGCCCCTGGTGAAGCCGCGATGCAGGCCTCCATCGACTCCTCGGCCACGTCCGGCTCCGCGCCGACGACCAGCAGCCCGAGCGAGAACTTGCGGTGCGCCTGCAGCCGTCCCGCCGCCGCGAGATCCGTCACGGGGCTGAGGTTCCAACCCCGCCCCAGCAACTGCTCGGCCACCCGGCCGGAGTGGCCGCCGAGCGTCACGCAAAGGATGTTTCCTGGTAGCTGCATGGGCATCCGCCATCGGTGGCTAGAACGACATGGGCAGTCTGACGGTCAACTGGAGGTCGGGCGTGTCCCGGGTCAGGCCGGCGCCCACGGTCACGTTCAGGGTCGTCTTCGGGCTGTAGCGGTAGGAGTAGCCGAGCAGGAGCGACGACAGCTGCGTGCGCACCGAGCCCAGCACGCGCTGGCCATTCTGCTCCGTGGGACCGATCGAATAAAGCTCCATCCCGAGGCTGAACGACGAGCGGTCGTTGATCGACAGGCCCATGCCGAAGTTGATGCCCCAGACGTTGCCCGGCTTGACGTCGCCGATGAACTCGCGTTCGCCGTTCAGCACCAGCCGACTGATGCCGCTGCGGGAAAAGTTGTACGTGTAGGTGACGCCGCCGAAGAACACGGCCGGGTCCGAAGGCAGCAGCCAGGTGAAGCCGGGCTGCAGCGAATAGAAGCCCGAACCGGTGGGCAGGTCCAGCGGCAGGCCGGTGCCGGTGGCGTTGCCGATGCAGCGCGTGA
Source organism: Variovorax saccharolyticus (assembly GCF_030316765.1). Lineage (GTDB taxonomy): Bacteria > Pseudomonadota > Gammaproteobacteria > Burkholderiales > Burkholderiaceae_C > Variovorax > Variovorax saccharolyticus. The sequence continues at coordinate 876,276 of NZ_JASZYT010000001.1, read as the reverse complement.
CGCAGTCGGTCACGACGTCGAACGGGTCCTTGCCGGTCTTGGACTTGAAGCGCAAGCCGCCGATCACGTAGGGCTTGCCGTCCTTGCCGTCGGACAGCTGGTAGCGCGCCGCGAGTTCCGCGTCGCCCACGCCCTGACCCTTGGTGTTGAAGACGTTGTCGAAGGCCGAGCCGGTGAAGATCTCGCGACTGATGGTCGAGTCGGAGCGGGAGACATAAGGCAACTTGGCTTCGAACTCGAGCCGGTTGGTGGCGCCCCAGCGGCCGGTCAGCGTGCCGATGAAGGTATTGCGCTTGAACTCGCGCACATCGACCAGGCCGATCAGCAGGGCCGGAATCACGGTGTAGCCGACCAGCGCGACCCGGTTGCTCGAAGAATAGCCATAGAACAGCGAGGGCTCGAAGACGAACTTTCCCTTCGGCGTGAGGATCCCGGGCTCGTCGAACAGCTGGGCCACCTGGGGCGGCTGCGGGGCCTCGTCGCTGGGAGCGACACCGACCTGCACCGGCCTGGCGCCGGCATCCGGGGCTTCGCGGTCCGGCGTGGGCTTGGCATCGGCCGTCTGCGCCGCCGCATCCGGACGCGGCGCGGCGCGCGCGTCCTGCGTGTCGAGGCGCTCCTGGAGTTCGCGGTAGCGAGCCTCCTGCTGCTGCGCCTGTTCCCGAAGTGCATCGATCTGTCGCCCCTGCTCCCTTAGCTGCTTCTGCAGCGCCTCCAGGCGCTGGTTCGCATTTCGGCTCGCCGACGATCCCTGTGTCTGCGCCGTCGCATTCGACCATGCAAGAGAAGTGCAGGCCAGCAGCGCCAGCGCCCGGTACGGGCTCGATGTCCCCATCGCGTCCCCTCCTTACCGCTTCTTCGTGTAAGCGTTTCGCGATGCAGCCTAAACGTAATGAACAGGCACACCAAGCTACAAGTTGCAAACAAAGGTAAGTGCGCCTGTTGCAACTTGGGAGGTGTCGCAGTTTTGTGGCACTTCGGATCGCCGATGCAAGAGCGGCTCAAAGTCGCGTCGCGCCACGCCAGGCCTCGTCGCGCCGACAGCGCGTCGCGTGCAGGCCCTCGCTTCAGCCTGATCGACTGTCACGCAGATGTGACGCTGCGCGCATCCGATCGCACGTGGAAGCCCATGCGATGCCTGTCGAGTCCCCGATGGACGAGCCCGTCGCTACCTCTAACGGCCGTCAAGCGCGTGTGACAGAGCAGGCCTGAAACTGGCTTTTTCGACAGCTTCGACGCCCCCGCCCGGTCTCGGCAAAGCGGCGCGGCGAATCGCTTTCTCCCTCGGAAAACGCAACCGATGCGCAACAAGCGGTAAGTGCTTGGCACCGAAGTTGCACATGGCCCCCTCGATTTGCGGCGCCGCATATCAAGTCTTGTCCGTTCAACTTACTGGAGGGTTCATGAAAAAGTCACTTCTGGCTTCAGCCATCGCCATGGCGTTCTGCGGTGCGGCATTCGCGCAGCAGACGGCCAATCCGACGGGAGACGGTTCCGCCAGGAACGTCAACTACAGCGACAGCAGCACCTACTCGAGAACAGACAGCAGCACGCGCACGCGCACCGACAGCAGCACGCATACGCGTACCGACAGCAGCACCAACAAGGACTCGGGTGATGCAGTGGCCAGCGCCTCGCGTACCGCAGCGCTGAACAACGGTTCCACCGGAGCCTTCGACAACGCCTTCAACTTCAACAAGACCACCGCCACCGCGAGCAGCGAGCTCAACGGCACCGTGTCGAACAACGGTGTCTGGGGCATCGGCAACCAGGCCATCAACAACGGCTCGGCCGCTGGCGGCAAGGCCTATGGCGGCACTGGCGGCAAGGCCTATGGCGGCTCGGCCTCGGGCACCGGCAACGGTGGCAAGGGCCTGGGCGGCGAAGCCGCGGTCGGCGGAGAAGGCGGAAGCGCGCAGAACGGCAGCGCGACCAACGGCAGCGCCCGCAATGGCGGTGCCACCGCAGGTGACGGCGGCAAGGGCAGCGGCGGCGGTGCGAACGGCGCCAACTACGGCGGCCTCGCGCTGGCCGGCGGATCCCGCGGCGGTTCCGTGGGCCGCAGCGGCAGTGGCGGCGATGGCGGTGCGGGCAGCACCGGCGACGGCGGCAACAGCGGCCGCGCCCGCAGCGGCGGGACCTCGGGTGCCGGTGGCGACGGTGGCGCAGGCGGTGCCGGCGGCGCAGGTGCTTCCGGTGGTGCAGGCGGTACCGGCGGCGCAGCCGGAGCCGGCGGCACGGCGAGCACCAACGGCGCCGGATCACGCACGGCCGGCAGCGGCACGGGCGGCGCAGGCGGCACGAGCACCAACGGCAGCTCGACCAACGGCAGCGCGACCAACGGCAGCAGCACCGCAGGTGCGGGCGGCGCCGGCGGCGGCGGCACCGGTGGCACGGGCGGCGCCGGCAATGGCGGCACCAATACCGCGGCAGGCGGCACGGGTGGCGCAGGCGCCGGTGGAACGGGTGGCGCAGGCGGAACCAACACGGTCAATGCCGGCACGTTCGACATGTCCAACACCATGAGCAGCGTCGGCCAGACCGCCGCCGGCATCATGGTCGCGAACCAGAACAGCGGCATGTCCTCGCTGGTGCAGCAAAGCGTGAACGTACAGGCCAACCTGTCCGTGGGTCGCTGATCGAAAGGCGGGGCGATCTCCGCCGTGCCGCCCGGGTCACCGGGGGCACGGCGCTGATCGGCTCGCACTCACCGCAGGCCGTAGGGAGACGCCATGACATCGACTACCCACTTCGGGCCCCTCTGCGTGGCCCTTGGAATCCTGTTGCCGACGATTGCAGCGGCGCAGGCCTCGCGAGCCGCACCGGACGCCGGGGGGAGGAGCGTGGCCTTCGTTGCCCAGCCGGTCGACGCGGACACGCTCGCCAGCACCCGTGGCGGCGCCGAGGTCGTCTACAACGACATGAACCTGCACGGCGTCACCGCCGGCAATTCGGCGCGCAACGTGACGACGGGCGACAACACGATCAGCGCCGGCTCCTTCGCCAACATGAACGGCCTGCCGACCGTGATCCAGAACAGCGGCGCCAACGTGCTGATCCAGAACGCGACGATCCTCAACCTGCAGATGAACTGAGGATCGGCACCATGCGCCGCCTGCTTCTTTGCGCCGCTCTGCTCGCGACGGTCGACCTGGCCGCCGCCGATGGCGCGTACATGCCGTCGATCGCGATGGGCGACGTGTCGATCCCGTTGACGAGCATGAAGCAGGCGCGCACCGGCCGCACGCTGATCCAGAAGTACGACTTCAGCTGCGGCTCGGCCGCGCTCGCCACGCTGCTGACCCATCACTACGGCTATCCGGTCACCGAGCAGACCGTGTTCGAGCAGATGTACGAGCACGGCGACCAGGCGAAGATCCGCAAGGACGGCTTTTCGCTGCTCGACATGAAGCGCTACCTGGAGGCGCAGGGCTTCGAGGCCGATGGTTTCAAGCAGCCGCTGGACAAGCTCAACGAGGCCCGCGTCCCGGCGATCGTGCTGATCAATTCGGACGGCTATCACCACTTCGTGGTCGTCAAGGGCGTGCAGGACGAGCGGGTGCTGCTCGGCGATCCTGCCCTCGGGACTCGCGCGATGCCGCGCCAGGCCTTCGAGAAGATCTGGACCAACGGCTTGCTGTTCGTGATCCACAACCGCATGGAATCGGCGCGCTTCAACCTGGCTGCAGACTGGCGCGCGGCGCCGAGGGCGCCCGTGAGCAGCGGTGTCGCCCGCGCCGGATTGACCGACATCACCATGCCCAAGTTCGGGCCGGGGGATTTCTGATGCGCCGCGGCCGAGCCCTCCTCCCGATGCGGTCGGCCATCGCCCTGTCGATGTTCGCCGGCCTGCTCGGCACGCCCGCGTGGGCCGACGGCGACGCCGGGCGCCGCAGCGAGACCTGGATGGCGGTGGGCGACGCCACGCTGGACCGCCTGCGCGGCGGCTTCGATGCCGGCGGCGGCCTGATGGTGACCTTCGGCATCTCGCGCGCGGTCTACATCAACGGCGGCCTGGTGACGCAGACCACGCTCAATTTCGGCCAGCTGAACAACCTGAACGCCGCGCAGGCGGAACAGCTCAGCAAGCAGATGGCGGCCCTGAACCTGGTGCAGAACGGCCCCGGCAACACCTTCGCGCCGCAGCAGGCCGGCACCTCGGGCACCGTGATCCAGAACACGCTGGACAACCAGCACATCGTGAACCGGACCGTGATCGACGCCAGCAGCAATTCGCTCGGCATGATCAAGAACCAGAACATGCAGTCGACGATCAACGACGCCGTGGCCCGCGCGATCGGCGGCCCTCGCTGAGCGCGCGGATCAGTCGGGCGTGAAGTCCAGAGCCATGCACAGCGCGTGCAGGTTCGGCACGATCAGCTGCGGCCGCGCACCGTGCTCCCACGGCCGCTCCTCGCGCACCAGCCAGGCGGCCTGCATGCCGGCATCGAGGGCGCCCACCACATCGAGCGCCGCATCGTCGCCCACATGCAGCATGTCCTTGGGCAACAGGCCCACCGAGGCCGCGGCGGCGCGGAAGATCGGCGCGTGCGGCTTGCCGCTGCCGAAGTCGCGTGCATTGAAGGCGGTGCGGAACCAGCGGCCGACGCCGGTGCGGTGGATGTCGGCGTTGCCGTTGGAGACCGCCACCAGCGGATAGCGCTCGCTGAGCCACTTGAGCGCCGGCAGTGCGTCGTCGTAGAGAGTGACGCGCTGGCGCTCTTCGAAGAAGACCTCGAAAGCCGGCTCGGCCAGCGCCGGGTCTTCGCCGGCGCGCCGCAGCGCGCCGCGGATCGACTCGCGGCGCAGCGCGCTCAGGTCATGCGCAAGGTCGGAGCGCTCCTTGGCCGCCGCCTCGCGCAGTTCGCGCAGGATGCCGGGCGTCACCAGCAGGTCGGCGGTCTTGGGCGCCTCGCGCAGCAGCCAGTCGTGCAGCACGCGCTCGGCGCGCTCGATGGTCGGCCAGATCGGCCACAGCGTGTCGTCGAGGTCGAGCGAGATCGCGGCGATGCGCTTGACGTCGAGCGCGAGGGAATCGGGGGTCGCAAAAGCCATGACCGAGAATAGCGCATGCCTTTTCGAGACGAACCGACCGCCGCCAGCAAGACCCCGGAGCGCACCGCGGTGCTCTGGTGCAATCTCGGCTCGCCGGACGAGCCCACCGCCCGGGCCGTGCGCCCCTACCTGCGCGAATTCCTCGGCGACCCGCGCGTGGTCGAGATCCCGCGCCTGCTGTGGGCGCTGATCCTGCACGGCATCATCCTGCGCGTCCGGCCGGCCAGGTCGGCCGCCAAGTACGCCAGCATCTGGACGCCCGAAGGCTCGCCGCTCAAGGTCTGGACCCGCAAGCAGGCGCTGCTGCTGGCCGGCTGGCTCGGCGAGCGCGGCCATCGGCTGACCGTGCTCGACGCCATGCGCTACGGCAAGCCGTCGATCGCTGCGCGGCTGGACGAGCTCAAGGCCGCCGGCGTGACGCGGGTGCTGGTGCTGCAGGCCTATCCGCAGTATTCGGCCACCACCACGGCCAGCGTCATCGATGCGGTCAACGCCTGGAGCGCGCAAGTGCGCCGGCTGCCGGAACTGCGCTTCGTCAACGACTACCACGACGACCCGCTCTACATCGAAGCGCTGGCCCAGGACGTGCAGCGCCACTGGCAGCGCAACGGCCGCGGCGATGTGCTCGTGATGAGCTTCCACGGCATTCCGGAGCGCAATGTCCGGCTCGGCGATCCCTACCAGCTGCAATGCCTGGCGACGGCGCGGCTGCTGGCCGCGCGGCTCGCGCTCGCGCCGGAGCAGTATCGCGTGACTTTCCAGTCGCGCTTCGGCCGCGCGAAGTGGCTCGAGCCCTACACCGAACCGACGCTGCGCGAACTCGGCACGGCCGGCGTTTCACGCGTGGACGTGATGTGCCCGGGCTTTCCCGCCGACTGCCTGGAGACCTTGGAAGAAATCGCGATGGAAGGCCGCGAAGCCTTCGTCGGGTCGGGCGGCAAGGAGTTCCACTACATCCCCTGCCTCAACGACAGCCCGGCGTGGATCAGCGCGCTCAGCGGCATCGCCGAGCGCAATCTCGCGGGCTGGCCGACGCGGGCCTAGAAGCGCCCCAGATAGTCGAGCTTGCTCAGCGGCACGCCGCTGTGCCGCAACACGTCGTAGGCCGTCGTCAGGTGGAAGTAGAAGTTCGGCAGCGCGAACTGCAGCAGGTAGCGCTCGGCCGTGAACTTGAGTTCGTTGCCGCGCACCTTCATCACGACCTCGCGCGCCTCGGCGCCGTCGATGCCCGCACGGTCGACGCCGTTGAGGAATTCGATCGTCTTCGCGACCCGTGCCTGCAGCTCGGCGTAGGTGGTCTCGGTGTCGGGAAAGCTCGGCGCCGTGATGCCGGCGATGCGGGCGGTGCCGAGCTTGGATGCATCGCTGGCGCTCTGCACCTGGCCGGCCAGCGTGAACATGTCGGGCGCCAGGCGCGCGATGACAAGATCGGCCGGATCGATGCCCGCGGCCTGCGCATGGGCCAGTCCCTTGTCGAGCACATGCGAGAGTTGACCAAGTCCGCGGACGAATACCGGGACCGAGATGTCGTAGAACGAAAGCGCCATGGATGAAGTCTCCGAGTGAATCAGCGGGCCCATTGTCTGCCCGCCGCGTTTCACGTGCCGGCAGCGCGCACGAAGGCCTCAACGGGCTCCAGATGGCCGGGCACGTTGAGCGCCGGCGCGTGGCCGCAGCCCGGCACCTCGATGATCTGCAGGCGGCCGGCGGCACCGGGGCCGCGGCTGCGCATCTCGGCCAGGGTCTCGGGCAGCACCAGGTCGGAGTCGACGCCGCGCAGGCACAAGACCGGCGCCTCGATCGCGTCGTAGTGCTGCCACACCAGATAGTCGTCCGGATGGGCTTCGAACTGCCGCACCATCGCCGGGTCGTAGTGCGGCGTCACGCGGCCGTCGGGCAGGCGCCGGGTCGAGCTCTCGGTCAGGCGGCGCCACTGCGCGTCGCTGAGCCAGCCGTAGGGCTTGTAGACCGTGCGGAAGAACTGCTCCAGCTCGACCACCGTGTCGAAGGCCGGCGGCTGGCCGGCATAGGAACGGATGCGCTCGACCGCTGCCGCCGCGATCTGCGGCGCGTTGTCGTTGAGCACCAGGCTCGCGATGCGCGGCTTCATCGTCGGCTCGAGCAGGCCCGACGCGCAGACCATGCCGATCGCGCCGCCCATCGAGGTGCCGATCCAGTGGACGCGCCTGAGCTTCAGCGCGTCGAACAGTCCGAGCGCCAGCCGGCCGTAGAAGGACAGCTGGTACTCCTCGTCCGGCGCCGGGCTCCACTGGCTCAGTCCACGGCCGATAGTGTCGGGGCAGATCACGCGGAAGCCGCGCTCGGCGAAGTGCCGGGCCAGCTCGTCCATGTCGCGGCAGGTGCGCGCGAGGCCGTGCCAGGCCACCACCACCGGGCCATCGTGCGGGCCCCAGTCGAGCCAGTGGACCTCGCGGCCGGCGATCTGAAGGTAGTTCGAGCTTGGAGCGTTCATTTCATGGCCCTCGCGCGCAGGCGGCCGACGATGCCTGTGGGAAAGTAGTAGACGGACAGAACGAACAGCACGCCCAACCACAGCAGCCAGCGGTCGGGCGACAGCAGCGCCGCGAGCCAGCCAATGCCGCTCGCCGCCTCGCTGCCGATGCGCAGCAGATCCTGCAGGTAGCTCTGCGCGATCACGAACAGCACCGCGCCGACCACCGCGCCATAGATCGTGCCCATGCCGCCGATCACCACGATCAGCAGCACGTCGACCATGATCTCGAAGCTGAGCGAGGTGTCGGGTCCGTTGTAGCGCAGCCAGATGGCGAGCATCGCGCCGGCCAGCGTCGCGAACAGCGCCGACAGCACCGAGGCCGTGGTCCGATAGACCACCACGCGGTAGCCGATCGCCTCGGCGCGGAACTCGTTCTCGCGGATCGCCTGCAGCACGCGGCCGAAGGGCGAATTCACGATCCGAAGCAGCGCCAGCACCAGCAGCACCGTGGCGACGAAGAGCAGGTAGTAGCACAGCAGCCGGCCATCGAGCGAGACGCCGAGGAAGGGTTCTTCCGCGAACTCGAAGCTTGGCGAGATCAGCTCCGGCAGCTTGAAGGTCAGGCCATCCTCGCCGCCCGTGAAGTCCGACAGCTGCGAGGCCAGGGTCTGGAAGGCCGAGGCCACGGCCAGCGTGATCATGGCGAAGAAGATCGCCCGCACGCGCAGCGAGAACAGGCCGATCGCGAGCGACAGCACCAGCGAGATCGCCAGCGCGGCGCCGAGGCCGACCGCCACCGCGCCCCAGTTGGCGCCCAGGCGGCTGGCCGAGATCGCGATGCCGTAGGCGCCGATGCCGAAGAACATCGTGTGCGCGAAGCTCACGATGCCGGTGTAGCCCAGCAGCAGGTCGAAGCTCGCGACCAGCACGATGAAGACCAGGATCTTGGCCGCCACGCTGAGCGCCTTGACGCCCGGGAACAGGAAGGGTGCGAAGGCCAGCGCCAGCACCAGGGCTGCGAGCAGCAAGGCCAGCAGGCGGCTGCGCGGCAGGTCGTTGGAAAGAAGTCGGGACAGCATGGGTTTCTCTTCAACGATTGGCCACGGGGTAGACGCCCTGCGGACGCCACAGCAGCACCGCCACCATCAGGAAGATGCTCGCGAACTGCGTCAGCGTCGGCACGATGAAGCCGATGTAGTTGGTCATGAGGCCGACCAGCAAGGCGCCGATCAGCGCGCCGGCGGTCGAGCCGAGCCCGCCGATGATGATCACGATGAAGATCAGCACGTTGACCTGCGCGCCCATCTGCGGGATCAGGTTCTGCTGGAACAGCCCCCACATCACGCCGCCCAGGCCGGCCAGCGCGCTGCCGACCACGAAGACGCCGACGAACAGCCGGCCGATGCGGTAGCCCAGCGACTCGACCATCTCGCGGTCCTGCACGCCGGCGCGGATCAGGAGGCCGATCTTGGTGCGGCCCAGGGTCCAGGCCAGCAGGCCGAAGACGAAGGCGCCGATCACGACCGCGAGGATGCGGTACTTGCTGATCGCCGCGTCGCCCACCAGCAGCGAGCCGCGCAGGGCTTCGGGCAGCGGCAGCGGGATCTGCGCCGGCCCCCAGATCACCTTGATCAGCTCCTCGCCGATGATCATGCCGCCCATCGTGATCAGGATCTGCTTCAGGTGCTGGCCGTACACGGGCCGCACGATGAAGCGCTCGAAGGCCAGGCCGACCGCGCCAGCCACCAGCATGGCGACCAGCATCGCGGGGAACACGGCCACGAGATTGCGCCACAGCTCACCCGAGCCGGTCCAGTCGCCCATCAGGCCGAGCACGCTGCTGGCGACGAAGGCGCCGAGCGCGATGAACACGCCGTGGCCGAAGTTGAGCACGTCCATCAGGCCGAAAATCAGCGTCAGCCCCGAGGCGATGATGAAGATGATCATGCCCATCGCGAGGCCGGCCACCGTCAGCGTGAGCCAGGTCGAGACCGAGCCCGTGAGCGGCAGCGCGATGAGTGCCAGCACCGGCACCAGCGCGAGCGGCTTCCAGTCGAAGTCGAGGTTCTTCATAGCGCCAGTCCGAGCAGCGATTGCTGCAGTTGTTCGTCGGCCGAGAACGCGGCCATGCTGCCGCTGTGCACGACGCGGCCGTTGTCCATCACGGCCACCTGGTCGCCCAGGCGCTGGGCGAAGCTGATGTTCTGCTCGACCAGCAGGATCGTCACGCCGCTGCGCTTGAGTTCGCCGAAGGCATCGATCATGTTGTTGATGATGGCCGGCGCCAGGCCCTTGCTGGGCTCGTCGACGACCAGCAGTTCGCGCGGCTCGACGATCGCGCGCGACACCGCAAGCATCTGCTTCTGTCCGCCCGAGAGCTTGCCCGCCGGGTGGTTCCAGAACTTCTCGACCGCCGGGAACAGCTGGAAGATCCACTTCAGGCGTGCGTCGTCCATCTGCTCGGCGTTCTTCGCCTTGCGGGCCGCCAGCAGCATGTTCTCCTTGACCGTGAGGTCCGAGAAGATGCCCATGTTCTCGGGCACGTAGGCGATGCCGAGCTCGGCGATCTGCGGCGTGCGCATCGCCGTGATGTCGGTGTCGCCGAAGCGCACGCTGCCCTGCGAGGCATGCCAAAGGCCCATCAGCGTGCGCAGCGTGGTGGTCTTGCCGGCGCCGTTGCGGCCCAGCAGCATCGTGAGCTGGCCCCGCGGCACGGCGAGGTCGACGCCGTGCAGGATGTGGTAGGCGCCGATGTGCGTATGCACGCCCTTCATCTCGAGAAGATTTGTGGTCATGCGGCTCATGCGGCAGCCTCCTTCGCAACACCCAGATAGGCTTCCTGGACGATCGGCGAGGCGATCACCTCGGCCGGCTCGCCGTCGGCCACCAGTTGCCCGTTGTGCAGCACGATGATGCGGTCGGCGAGTTCGCGCACCACGTCCATCTTGTGCTCGACCAGCAGGATGGTCTTGCTCCTGTCCTGCTTGAGCTTGCGGATCAGGTCGAGGATCACCGGTGCCTCGGCCGCGTTCATGCCCGCCGTCGGTTCGTCGAACATGAAGACCTTGGGTTCGAGCGCCATCAGCAGCGCCACCTCGAGCTTGCGTTGGTCGCCGTGCGGCAGGCTAGCCACGGTCGCGTGCTCCTTCGACTTCAGCGCCACGTCGGCCAGGATCTGGTCGGCGCGCTCGGTCAAGGCGCGGTGGTCGCTCCAGATGCTCCACAGGTTGAGGCCGCGCCGATGCGCGCCCTCGCGCGTCGCCTGCACCGCGAGCCGCACGTTCTCGAGCACCGAGAGGTTCGGGAACAGGTTGGTCAGCTGGAACGCCCGGCCGAGCCCGGCCCGCGTGCGCGCCGAGGCCGGCAGTCCCGACAGCAGTTGGCCGTCGAGCGACACCGTGCCCGCGGAGGCCTTGAGCTGCCCCGAGATCAGGTTGAAGTACGTGGTCTTGCCGGCCCCGTTGGGACCGACGATCGCAGTGAGCGTGCCCGGCGCGAACGCGCAGGAGACAGCATTCACCGCCACGTGTCCGCCGAAGCGGATGGTGAGATCAGTAGTTTCAAGCATGGGAGGTATGAACTCGGCCGGCGCAGCCAGGCCGTGTTGGTGGAACACCGCGGAACCGGCTTTTGCCGGGCCGCTGGTGTTGCCCCCTGAAAGGGGGTGGGCGCCCGGACACGAAGTGCCGGGCAACCTGGGGGTCAGCGTTTATTCTTGATGGGGATGTCCATCTCTTCAGGCTTGATCTCGTGCACCAGCTCCGGCACGCCCCACGCGAACGCGGGATCGACCTTGATCTTGAAGTGGTACATCGACTGCATCGCCTGGTGGTCTTCCTTGCGGAAGGTCATCTTGCCCTTGGGCGTGTCGAAGCTCATGCCTTCCATGGCCGTGATCAGCTTGTTGGTGCTGGTGTCGCCGCCGGTCTTCTTGAGCGCGGTCACGATCGCCATCGCGGCCGAGAAGCCGCCGGCCGTGAAGAAGTCCGGCGGCGTCTTGAATTCCTTGTAGTGCATCGAGACCATGGCCTCGTTGACCGGGTTCTTCGGAATGCCGAAGTAGTAGTAGGCCGCGCCTTCCATGCCCGGCAGCGCCTTGTAGGCCGCCATGGCGGGCAGGATGTTGCCGCCGGTCGCGATCTCGATGCCATAGCGCTTCAGGTCGAGGTCGACGATCTTGAAGGGGTTGCCGGCGCCGGCCCACACGATCCAGATGATCTTGCGGCCCGGCTGGTCCTTGAGCTTGTCGATCAACCGCTGCGCACCTGCGGTGAAGTCGGTGGTGGCCGGCGGCAGGTATTCCTCATGGACCAGCTTGGCCTTCTTCAGCGCGCTGCCGAAAGCCTTCACGCCGTCGCGGCCGAAGGCGTTGTCCTGCGCCAGCGTGGCGACCGTGACGCCGGCCTTGTCGACCGCGACCGCGTTCGAGATCGCGTCCTGCGAGCTGTTGCGGCCGGTGCGGAAGATGTACTTGTTCCACTTGTCGCCGGTGATCGAGTCGGCCACGGCGGGCTCGACCAGCAGGATCTTCTTGTATTCCTCGGCCACCGGCAGCATCGCCAGCGCCACGCCCGAAGAGGTCGGGCCGACCGCCAGCGCCGCCTTGTCGTCGGCGTAGGCTGCGGCGAGCAGCGACTTGCCGAGGTCGGGCTTGCCCTGGTCGTCCTTCTCGATGACGACGATCTTCTTGCCGTTGACGGTCATGGTGCCGCCGGTCGCGTAGTCCAGGCCCATCATGAAGCCGGTCTGGGTCTGCTTGCCGTAGGCTTCCAGCGGACCGGTCTTGCTGTAGATGTGGGCGATCTTGATCTCGTTGGACTGGGCCCAGGCCGGGAGGGCCAGGGCACCTGCGGTGGCCAGGGTGGCCAGCGCGACGAGGTAGCGACGTTGCATTCTTTGTCTCCTGAAGGTGATGGCTGAATATTGCACAGTTCGTGCCAGCCTCCATCGCCTTGAAAACAAAGGACTTTCCCTTGGTTTCGCTCTGGAAAGACTGAAATCAGGACAGACGAACTGTCCAAGTTTCAGTCAGTTGCATATTTTTTATTCAGGGTTTTCCAGACGTTCGTAGAGCGTGGCGCGCGAGATGCCCAGCAGCCGCGAACTCGCCAGCTTGTTGCCGCCGGTCGCGGCCATCGCGGCGGCGATCGCCCGCCGCTCGAGCTCGGCCACCTGCTGCGCCAGCGGCCGCAGCAGCGCCGCACCCTCGGCCGAATCGGCGGCCTCGCTCGGCAGCGGCTCGGGCGCGGCGATCTTCTCCTGCCCGGCCTCGCGCAGGATGCGCTCGAGCTGGGCGGCGTCGATGCGCTGGGAGTCGCTGCGCATGGTCACCTGCTCGAGCACGTTGCGCAGCTCCCGGATGTTGCCGCGCCAGTGCTGCGCCGCCAGCAGCGCCAGCGCGTCGGGCGCGAGTTCGGGCGGGGCCTCGCCGCTGCGCAGCGCCATGTCCTCGCCCAGCACCTCGACCAGCGCCGGGATATCGGCGCGGCGCTCGCGCAGCGGCGGCACGCGCACCGGCAGCACGTTGAGGCGGTAGTAGAGGTCTTCGCGAAAGCGCCCTTCCCTGACCAGCGCCGCGAGGTCGCGCGAAGTGGCGGCGATCACGCGGGCATCGAAGGGCACCAGCTTGTTGGAGCCCAGCGGCTCGATCTCGCCCTCCTGCAGCGCACGCAGCAGCTTGGCCTGCAGGCCCAGCGGCATGTCGCCGATCTCGTCCAGGAACAGCGTGCCGCCGTCGGCCAGCTTGAACTTGCCCTCGCGCGCCTTGCGGTCGGCGCCGGTGAAGGCGCCGGGCGCGACGCCGAAGAACTCGGCCTCGAGCAAGGTGTCGGGCACGGCCGCGATGTTGACGCTGACGAACATGCCGCCGGCCCGCGCCGAGGCGGCATGGATCGCGTGGGCCAGCAGTTCCTTGCCGGTGCCGGTCTCGCCGAGCAGCAGCACCGGGCTCGACGACTGCGCCGCGCGCCGTGCGTGGCGCTTGACCTCCACCGCGGCCGGGCTGCTGCCGATGAAGCTCGCGAAGGTGTACTTGGAGCGCCGCTGGCCGTCGGCCGACTGCTGGTAGAGCGGATTGGCGCGCTGGCTCGCGAGCTCGCGCCGGGCGTCGTCGAGGTCGCGCTGCAGCAGCGCGAACTTGCTGATCAGCGGCTGCAGCGTGGTCTCGGGATGGTCGAAGAGCACGATGCCGATGGCGCCGATCACCTCGCCCGGCGTGGCGCCGGCATCGCCCTCGCGCTCCTCGCGCAGCGGGATCCGGCTGACCACGAAGGTGCCGGCCTTGTTGGTCAGCAGGTCGATCAGGATCGGCTCGCCGGTGTCGAGCACGCGGCGCATCTGGGTGTTGGGAATGACGTCCTCGACCCGATGGCCGAGGAACTGGTCGATCGACGAGAAGCCCAGCGCCGGCAGGAAACGCCGGTAGCCCTCGTTGACCCACACGATGCGCCCGCCCCGGTCGACCAGGAACATGCCCTGGCTGATGCTGGAGAACAGATGGAACATCGAGCGCGCAGCGAGCGCGAGGATGCCTTCGGCATCGAGCGGCAAGGCGGGGGGTGCGGCGGTGGCGGAGGGCATGGCGGGATCGTAGCGCCGATCAATTCGACTGCCGAATCGGAAGATTCCAGTGCGCAGCAAACATCGGACAGGTCCTGGATCGCACGATTCGGCCCGGCCGATTCACTACCATCGGTGGCTTTCGAAGTTGCGGTGCGCGACTACAGGGCGACCCACCGGGGCTTGCTATGCTGCGCCCCTTGCGCGGCCCACCGGCCGCCTGCCGACGCCCTGGCGAAACGACCCGTCGCCACGCGACGTCACACCTTTCTTGCGGAATCTCATGAGGAACTCCCGGCTCCCCGCGCTTTGTCTCGCCGCTCCCCTGCTGCTCGCCGCCTGCGCCGTTCCGCGGCCGCCCGAACAGGTCGCGGCGCCGACGCCGGCGCAATGGCAGACGCCGCTGCCGGCCGGCACCGCCGCCCTGCCCCACGGCGGCTCCATGCCCTCGCTGGCCGAATGGTGGCGGCAACTCAACGACCCGCTGCTGGTCGAGCTGATCGTCGCCGCCGAGGCCGCCAGCCCGACCGTGGCCAGCGCCCAGGCGCGCATCGGCGAAGCCCGCGCCTCGCGGGTCGCGGCCGGCGCTGCGCTGGTGCCGAACCTCAACGGCTCGCTGTCGGCCAGCCGCGGCAATTCGCCCACCTCGGGCTTCTCGACCGGCAGCACCGGCACCGACATCCCCCCGCTCACCACGCAGCAGGCCGGCCTGCAGTCGAGCTGGGAGATCGACCTCTTCGGCGGCCTTCGCGCCAGCCGCGACGCCACCCAGTCGCGCTATGCGGGCGCCGACGCCCGCTGGCACGACGCCCGGGTCTCGGTCGCCGCCGAGACTGCCAACGCCTACCTCGCCGAGCGGGCCTGCCGGCGCCAGCTGGTGGTGTCGACCTCCGACGCGCAGTCGCGCGCCGAGTCCGCGCGCCTGACCGAGCTGTCGGCGCAGGCCGGCTTCACCGCGCCCGCCGATGCCGCGCTGGCCCGCGCCAGCGCCGCCGAGGCGGCCGGCAGGCTGACCCAGCAGCGCGCGCTGTGCAGCGTGCAGCAGCAGGCGCTGGTGGCGCTGACCGGCATCGAGGGAACGGTACTGGCGCGCCGGCTCGCCGCCGCCCCGATCGACGTCACGCTGCCCGCCGTGCAGGCGGTCTACAGCGTGCCGGCCGAGGCGCTGGCGCAGCGGCCGGACGTCTACGCGGCCGAACTCGACGTCTCAGCGGCGAGCGCCGAGGCCGGCGCGGCGCTGGCTCAGCGCTTCCCGCGCCTGTCGCTCCAGGGATCGATCGCCGTGCTGAAGGTGCGCGGCGGCGGCTTCAGCGAAACCCTGGACACCTGGACCCTCGGACCGCTGGCGCTCAACGTCCCGATCTTCGACGGCGGCACCCTGGCAGCCAACTATGACGCCGCCAAGGGCCGCTACGAAGAGTCGGTGTCGCTCTATCGCGCCAGCGTGCGGCGCGCGGTGAGCGAAGTCGAACAGGCGCTGATCAACCTGCAGAGCACCAGCGAGCGCGCGGCCGATGCCGACACCGCGGTGCGGAACTACCAGACCTCCTTCGACGCCACCCAGGCCCGCTTCAACACCGGTCTGGCAAGCCTCTTCGACCTCGAGGATGCAAGGCGCACCCTGTTCGTCTCGCAGACCGCCCGCGTCGCGCTGCAGCGCGAGCGCGCCGAAGCCTGGGTCTCGCTCTACCGCGCCATGGGCGGCGGCTGGACGCGGCCCGAATCCCTGGCCTCTACGGCCCCTGCCTCCGCACCGTCGCCATGAAAAGAATGAAGCGTTCCACCCTCCTCGTCGTGCTGGCCGCCCTGCTGGTCCTGGTCGCCGCCGCCTTCTGGCTGATGCGCGGCAAGTCCGCCGCCGCGCCCGAGAAAAAGCCCGAAGCCGCCGCCCGGCCCTCGCTGACCGTCACGGTCGCCAAGCCCGAGACCAGCGAACTCAGCGTCACGCTGGCGGCCAACGGCAATGTCGCCGCCTGGCAGGAGGCCAGCATCGGCTCCGAATCGAACGGCCTCAAGCTGGCCGAGGTGCGGGTCAACGTCGGCGACCTGGTCAGGAAGGGCCAGGTGCTCGCGACCTTCTCGCCCGAATCCGTGCAGGCCGACGTGGCCCAGGCCAAGGCCTCGCTGGCCGAGGCCCGCGCCACCGCCGCCGACGCCACCGGCACCGCGGCGCGCGCACGCACGCTGCAGGCCACCGGCGCGATGAGCCAGCAGCAGATCAACCAGTACCAGACGGCCGAGCAGACTGCCAAGGCAAGGGTCGAGGCGGCCGAGGCGGTGCTGGCCGCGCAGCAGGTGCGCGGCCGCAACACGCAGGTGCTGGCGCCCGACGACGGCGTGATCTCGGCCCGCACCGCCACCGTCGGCAGCGTGGTCGCCGCCGGCACCGAGCTGTTCCGCATGGTGCGCCAGGGCCGGCTCGAATGGCGCGCCGAGGTCACTTCCTCCGAACTCGGCCGCATCGCGGTCGGCACGCCGGCCGTGATCACCAGCGCCAGCGGCGCCCAGGTCAGCGGCAAGGTCCGCAGCATCGCGCCGACGGTCGATCCGCAGACCCGCGCCGCGCTGGTCTACGTCGACATCCCGAACGTGCTGCAGAACACCGGCCTCAAGGCCGGCATGTTCGCGCGCGGCGATTTCCAGCTCGGCCGCACCAGCGCCTTGACCGTGCCCCAGGCCTCGGTGGTGCCGCGCGACGGCTTCAACTACCTGCTGCTGCTGCAGCCCGACAACCGGGTCGCGCAGCTCAAGGTCGAGACCGGCCGCCGCGTCGGCGACCGGGTCGAGATCACGACCCCGCTGCCGGCCGATGCCCGGGTGGTGGTCCAGGGCGCCGGCTTCCTGAACGACGGCGACCTGGTGCGCGTGGTCGAGCCGCCGCCGGCCGGTGCCAAGCCCGCGGTCGAGGCCGCGAAGTAAGGAGCCGCCATGAACGTCTCGGCCTGGTCCATCCGCAACCCGATCCCGGCGGTGATGCTGTTCGTGCTGCTGACCTTCGCGGGTCTGTTGTCCTTCAACGCGATGAAGGTGCAGAACTTCCCCGACATCGACCTGCCGACCGTGACGGTCTCGGCGGCGCTGCCGGGCGCCTCGCCCTCGCAGCTCGAGAACGATGTCGCGCGCAAGCTCGAGAACTCGATCGCCACCATCCAGGGCCTGAAGCACATCACGACCAAGGTGCAGGACGGCGCCGCCACGCTGATCGTCGAGTTCCGGCTCGAGAAGCCGGTGCAGGAGGCGGTCGACGACGTGCGCTCGGCGGTGCAGCGGGTGCGCGCCGACCTGCCGGCCGACGTCCGCGATCCGGTGGTCACCAAGCTCGACTTCGCGGCCCAGCCGGTGCTGGCCTTCACGATCGCGTCCGCCAAGATGGACGCCGAGGCGCTGTCCTGGTTCGTCGACAACGACATCACCAAGAAGCTGCTGGCGCTGCCCGGCGTCGGCGCGGTGAACCGCGTGGGCGGCGTCACGCGCCAGGTGCATGTGGACCTCGATCCGGCCAAGCTGCAGGCGCTCGGCGCCACTGCGGCCGACATCTCGCGCCAGCTGCGGCTGGTGCAGACCGAGAGCGCGGGCGGCCGCGCCGACGTCGGCGGCAGCGAGCAGCCGGTGCGCACGCTGGCCACGGTGCAGTCGGCCGACCAGCTCGCCGCCATGCAGATCGCGCTGACCGACGGCCGCCGCATCCGCCTCGACGAAGTCGCCCGCATCAGCGACACCATCGCCGAACCGCGCGCCGCCGCCCTGCTGGACGGCCGGCCGGTGGTCGGCTTCGAGGTGGCGCGCAGCCGCGGCGCCAGCGAGGTCGAGGTCGGCGCCGCGATCCAGAAGGCGCTGGCCGAGATGCGCGCCCAGCACCCCGATCTCCAGCTCACCGAGGCCTTCAACTTCGTCGCCCCGGTCGAGGAGGAATACCAGGGCTCGCTGCACCTGCTCTACGAGGGCGCGATCCTGGCCGTGATCGTGGTCTGGCTGTTCCTGCGCGACTGGCGCGCCACCTTCATCTCGGCGGTGGCGCTGCCGATGTCGGTGATCCCGGCCTTCGCCGGCATGTACCTGCTGGGCTTCTCGGTCAACGTGATCTCGCTGCTGGCGCTGTCGCTGGTGGTCGGCATCCTGGTCGATGACGCGATCGTCGAGGTCGAGAACATCGTGCGCCACCTGCGCATGGGCAAGACGCCCTATCAGGCGGCCATGGAGGCGGCCGACGAGATCGGCCTGGCGGTGATCGCCACCACCTTCACCCTGATCGCGGTGTTCCTGCCGACCGCCTTCATGAGCGGCGTGGCCGGCAAGTTCTTCAAGCAGTTCGGCTGGACCGCCTCGCTGGCGGTCTTCGCCTCGCTGGTCGTTGCCCGGGTGCTGACGCCGATGATGGCGGCCTATCTGCTGAAGCCGATCGTCGGCGAGGAAAAGGAGCCGCGCTGGCTGGCGATCTACATGCGGATGGCCGAGTGGTGCCTGAAGCACCGCTTCACGACCATGGTGCTGGCCACCCTCTTCTTCTTCGGCTCGGTGGCGATGATCCCGCTGCTCAAGACCGGCTTCATCCCGCCCGACGACAACTCGCAGACGCAGGTCTACCTGTCGCTCGCGCCCGGCGCCACCTTGGCCCAGACCACCGCCACCGCCGAGGAAACGCGCCGGCGCCTGATGGCGATCGACCATGTGCGCAGCGTCTACACCACGGTCGGCGGCGGCAGCGCGGGCGGCGACCCGTTCGCGAACTTCGGCACGCCCGAGACGCGCAAGGCCACGCTCACGATCCAGCTCGACCCGCGCGGCGACCGGCCGCGCAAGCAGGTGATCGAGAACCAGATCCGCGCCGCGCTCGAATCGCTGCCCGGCGTGCGCAGCACCGTGGGCCTGGGCGGCTCGGGCGAGAAGTACATCCTGGCGCTGAGCGGCGACGACCCGGCCGCACTGACCACCGCGGCGCGCGCGGTCGAGCGCGACCTGCGCACCATCCCCGGCCTCGGCAACATCACCTCGACCGCCAGCCTGATCCGGCCCGAGATCGCGGTCAGGCCCGACTTCGCGCGCGCCGCCGACCTCGGCGTGACGAGCTCGGCGATCGCCGAGACGCTGCGCGTCGCCACGCTCGGCGACTACGACCAGAACCTGCCCAAGCTCAACCTGGCGCAGCGACAGGTGCCGATCGTGGTCAAGCTCGAGGATTCGGCGCGGCAGAATCTCGCGCTGCTCGAACGCCTCGCCGTGCCCGGCGCGCGGGGCCCGGTGATGCTGGGACAGGTGGCGGCGCTCACGGTCGAGGGCGGCCCGGCCGTGATCGACCGCTACGACCGCACGCGCAACGTCAACTTCGAGATCGAGCTGTCGGGCGTCGGCCTCGGCGACGCCAAGGACGCGGCCATGAACCTGCCCTCGATCCGCGGCCTGCCCCCGGGCGTGCGCGTTGCCGAGGTCGGCGACGCCGAGGTCATGACCGAGCTGTTCGCGAGCTTCGGCCTCGCGATGCTGACCGGCGTGCTGTGCATCTACATCGTGCTGGTGCTGCTGTTCAAGGACTTCCTGCATCCGATCACGATCCTGTGCGCGCTGCCGCTGGCGCTGGGCGGCGCCTTCGTCGGCCTGCTGATCGGACAGAAGGCGCTGTCGATGCCCTCGCTGATCGGGCTCATCATGCTGATGGGCATTGCGACCAAGAACTCGATCCTGCTGGTCGAATACGCGATCGTCGCGCGCCGCGAGCACGGCCTGTCGCGCTGGGACGCGCTGCGCGATGCCTGCCACAAGCGGGCCCGGCCGATCATCATGACCACGCTGGCGATGGGCGCCGGCATGCTGCCGATCGCGGTCGGGCTCGGCGCCGCCGACTCCAGCTTCCGCTCGCCGATGGCGATGGCGGTGATCGGCGGGCTGATCACCTCGACCGTGCTGAGCCTGCTGGTGGTGCCGGCGGTGTTCACCTATGTCGACGACGTCGAGGGCTGGATCCGGCGCACGGTACGGCGGCTGCGCGGCAAGCCCGCAGCAGCCGAACCGAAGCCGGACGCGGACCAGGGCGCGGGATAGACTAGCCCCGTCCATCGACGGAGCCACACCATGACTCGACTCGTTTTCCGCGCCGCGGCCTCCGGCGCCCTGCTGTCTGCCGCACTCGGCGCCTCGGCCCAGACCCCGACCGACCTGCAGCAGGCCCAGGAACGCCATGAGCGGCAACTGGCCGTGTGCAACAGCGGCAAGCTGCCGACGCCCGAACGCGAGGCCTGCGTGCGCGACGCCGGCATCGCGCTGGACCGCGCGCGCGGCGGGCCGCCGGCCAACGTCACGACCCGCACCCCCGACCGCCGAGCCACCGTGGTGGCACCCGAAGGCGCGCCGGTGCCGGGCGCGACCGACACGGTGCGCTCGCGCCGTTCGACCACGGTGGTGCCGGCCGACCCGCCCTCGCGCTGAGCCTCGGGCGCCCGCACCAGGCTCCCAAGCCGGTCGCCCGAGCCGCATAATCCTGTCCATGTCCGCCCTGCGCCGCGCCCGCTTCCTCGCCAGCTTCGTGCTGGCGTGGTTCGTGCTGTCGCTGGGCGTCGCAGTGGCATCGCCGCTGGTGCAGCCGAAGCCGATGGAAGTCGTCTGCTCGGCCGCCGGCGCCACCATGCTGGTGGTCCTGACCGACGACGGCGCCCAGGCGCCGGCCGCCGGCCACCTCGACTGCCCGCTGTGCCTGACGGCCGGCGCACCGCCACCCGCGCTGCCGGCCGTGCGGCTGCCGGCTCTGCTTCCGCTGGGCCACGCGCTCCAGCCGATTCCCGCCGCGCGCATCGCCGCGGCGACCGCGGCGCCGCTGCCGGCGCGCGGACCTCCTCTCTCCTGAGCTTGCTCCAGACCTGACGCGCGGGCGCCCTGGAGGGCGCATCGCTGCGCGTTTCCAGCAATGCGGTGGCACCGGAAGGGGTGCCGAGGAGGTTCCCCATGAACAAGAACAAGACCATGCTGTCGCTCGCGCTGGGCGCGGCATTTCCGTGGTGGGCGCTGCCCGCCCTGGCGCAGGATGCGCAGGGCGCTGCAGCGGCCGACGAGGCCGCCGAGCGATCCCGCTCGCTCGGCGTCGTCACCGTGACCGGCGGCCCGCCGAGCTCGCTGCCGACCCAGATCCCGACCACCATCGAGAGCATGACCCGCGAGGAGATCGAGACCCGCATCAACGCCACCGACAGCGAGGATGCGCTCAAGTACCTGCCCAGCCTGCTGGTGCGCAAGCGCTACATCGGCGACTACAACCACGCGATCCTCTCCACCCGCGCCTCGGGCACCGGCAACAGCGCCCGCTCGGCGGTCTACGCCGACGGCATCCTGCTGTCGAACTACCTCGGCAACGGCATCTCCAACGGCACCAACTACGCGCCGCGCTGGGGCCTGGTGACGCCCGAGGAGATCGAACGCGTCGACGTCATGTACGGCCCCTTCTCGGCCGCCTACCCGGGCAACTCGGCCGGCGCCGTGGTCGACTACGTGACGCGCAAGCCGACCCAGTTCGAGGCCCACGTCAAGGCCGGCTACTCGTCGCAGCCGAACGACCTCTACAACACGAACGAGACCTTCAACAGCTGGCAGACCAGCGCCTCGCTCGGCAGCCGCAGCGGCGACTGGAGCTGGTGGATCAACCTCAATCGCACCGACAGCCAGGGCCAGCCGCAGACCTTCACGACCGCAACCGTCGCGTCGGGCACGCCCGGCCGCGGCGGCACGCCGGTGGTCGGCTTCGTGCCGGGCCTGAACACCACCAACACGCCCTGGTACATCCTGGGCACCGGCACCCAGTACCACACGCTGCAGGACCACGCCAAGATCAAGCTGGCCTACGACATCTCGCCCACGGTGACCGCCAGCTACACCCTGGGCTATTGGCAGAACGACGCCGAAGGCCGGCCCGCGACCTTCCTCAGCAACAGCGCCGGCCGGCCGGTGTACACCGGGGCGATCAATATCCTCGGGCGCAGCTTCACGCTCGGGCCGACTGCATTCCCGCTCACCAACGACGAGCAGACCCACTACATGCACGGACTCTCGGTCAAGAGCAACACCAAGGGCGAATGGGACTGGGAGGTGGCCGCGAGCCTTTACGACTACGCGACCGACATCCAGCGCGCGCCCACGGTGGCACCGCCACTGGCCGAGTTCGGCGGCGCCGGAACCGTGCAGGACCAGGGCGGGACCACCGGCTGGAACACGCTCGCGGCCAAGGGCACCTGGCGGCCGCAAGGCATATCGGGGGCCCACATCGTGGACTTCGGCGCCGCGCGCGCCGCCTACAAGCTCGGCATCCTCAAGACCAACGCGATCGGCAACTGGATCAACGGCCCTTCCGGCACGCTGGTCAGCAACGTCGGCGGCAACACCGAGACCATCGCCGCATGGGCCCAGGACAGCTGGTCCTTCGCACCGAACTGGAAGGCCGTGCTGGGCCTGCGCGCGGAAGACTGGCAGGCCAGCAACGGCTTCACCGCGACCGCGGCGAACTACCTCGCCTACGCGTCGCGCAGCGAGTCGGACCTCTCGCCCAAGGGCGCACTGGCCTACCAGTTGACGCCTGACACGGTGCTCAAGGGCTCGATCGGCCGCGCCGTGCGCTATCCGACCGTGGGCGAGCTCTACGGCGCCACCACCGGGGGGGCGCTGTCCTTCATCAACGACCCGTTCCTCAAGCCGGAGAAGTCCTGGACCGCCGAGCTCAGCGCCGAAAAAGACCTCGGCAACGGCATCGCGCGCGCCACGCTGTTCCACGAGACCACCGAGGATGCGCTCTTCAACCAGCTGATCCCCAACACCAGCATCACGCGCGTCACGAACATCGAACGCGTGCGCACCAACGGCTTCGAGCTGGCCTACACCGGCCAGGACGTGTGGATGCGCGGGCTCGATCTGGGAGGCAGCCTGACCTTCGCCGATTCGAAGACCGTGGCCAATGCGCTCAACCCGGCCTCGGTGGGCAAATGGCAGCCGCGCGTGCCGCGCTGGCGCTCGACCGTGTTCGCCACCTACAAGCCGGATGCCCGCTGGGCGTTCACCGCGGCGGCGCGCTACAGCGGCAAGCAGTACTCGACGCTCGACAACAGCGACGTCAACGGCTTCGCCTACTTCGGCGCCAGCAGGTACTTCACGGTCGACCTGCGCGTGCGCTATCAGATCGACAAGCAGTGGTCCGCCGCCTTCGGGATCGACAATGCCAACAACTACCAATACTGGAACTTCCACCCCTACCCGCAGCGCACTTACACCGCCGAATTGCGCTGGGATCTCTGAGACCTTGCGGGACAGACCAACAACTGCGCAGCAGTTTTGCTCTGTCCTCAACTGACTAGAACCTTGCGGGACAGACCAAGAAACTGCGCAGCAGTTTTTGCTCTGTCCTCAACTGATTAAAGGAGCCACCAATGACCCACCCCCACACCCTCCAATCCCTGGCCGCCTGCGCCGCCCTCTGCAGCACCGCCGCCCTGGCCCACGTCACGCTTCCCGCCGGCGGCGCCGCGGCCGGGAGCGACTACGAGGCCGCCTTCAGAGTCGGGCATGCCTGCACCGACGCCAAGGCCACGACCGGCATCCGGGTCCAGCTGCCCGAGGGCTTCACGCTGGCCCAGGCCCAGCCGCGCAAGGGCTGGACCTTGACCGCCCAGCCGCGCGAGGTGTCCTGGAAAGCCGACTCCCCCCAAAGCGCCCTGCCCGCCGCCGAACGCACCGAGTTCATCGTGCGCGGCAAGCTGACCGACAAGCCCGGCACCCTCTACTTCAAGGTGCTGCAGAGCTGCGACGTCGGCAGTGCCGACTGGGCCCAGTTGCCGGTCGCCGGCTCGACCGCCAAGCTGGCGTCGCCGGCCGCCCGCCTCGACGTGCTGCCGGCCGGCGTCGCGGCGGTCGATGTGCGCGATGCCTGGGTGCGCCAGACCGTGCCGGGCCAGAGCGGCACCGGCGCCTTCATGAAGCTCACGGCCCCTTCGGGCGCCCGGCTGGTGGGCGCCTCCACCCCGGCGGCCGGCGTGGCCGAAGTGCACGAGATGAAGATGGAAGGCGACACCATGAAGATGCGCGAGCTCACCAGCGGCCTCGAGCTGCCGCCGCGCCAGACCGTCGAGCTCAAGCCCAGCGGCATGCACGTGATGCTGATGGACCTGAAGCAGCCGATCGCCAAGGGCGGCAGCATCCCGATGACCTTGCGCTTCGAGGACGCCAGGGGCGCCAAGAGTTCGCTCGAGGTCCAGGTTCCGGTCGGGGCACCGCCCGGCGCCGCGACGGAATCGCAGGGTCACGTGCACAACTGAGTCGCCATGCAAAGCCTGCCGCTCTCCAACGTCCTGTCGCTCTCCAATGCGCAGATCGCGATCGAGGCGGCGGCGACCCTGGCCTTCGCCATCTCCGGCCTGATCGAGGCGGCACGCAAGCGCCTCGACGCGGTGGGCGTGGTCATGGTGGCCGGGCTCGCGGCCTTTGGCGGCGGCACCCTGCGCGACGTGCTGCTCGACCGCCGGCCCTTCTTCTGGGTCGAGCACGCCGGCTGGCTGTGGCTTTTGCTGGCCCTGTGCGTGGCGGCCATGCTGTTCTTGCGCGACCGCCATTTCGCGCTCACCGAACGCGCGATGCAATGGCCCGACGCACTGGGCCTGGGCCTCTTCACCGCCACCGGCACGCAGATCGCACTCGACGCCTCGATGCCGCCGATCGTCGCAGTGCTGATGGGCATGATGACCGCGGTGTTCGGCGGCGTGCTGCGCGACATCGTCTGCAACGAGATCCCGCGCGCCTTCAGCGACCACCAGCCGTACGCGATCTGCTCCTTCGCGGGCGCCTGGGTGATCGTCGGCGTCGACGCATTGCAGGCGCCCGACTGGGCCGGATTGACCGCCGGTGCGGCGGTCGCGATCTTGCTGCGCCTCGGCGCGCTGCACACCGGCTGGAAGCTGCCGGCCTGGAGATCGGGCGACTGAGCCCCGGCCGCGAGGCTCAGTCGAAGCCCCGCACCTCCGCCACCAGCGCCGCCAGCCGGGCCACGTCGGGCACCAGCAGCGCCTTGCCCTCCTTGGCCAGCAAACCATCGCGGCGCAATGCATTGAGCTCCCGCGTCACCTGCTCGCGATTGGTGCCGATGCGGCTGGCGAGTTCGGCGTGGGTCGGCACCGGCTCCAGCCGCGCCCGGTTGAAGTCGACGCCGGCCAGCCGCGCCAGCCGCAGCAGTTCGGCATGCACGCGGTTCTGCACGCCGAGCGTGCTGAGGTCGATGACCCGGTCCGACAACTGCCGCACCAGCGCCGCCAGCCCCCGCATGACGCGCTCGGCGACCACCGGCTCGTCGCGCAGCAGCGCGAGGAAGTCCTCGCGGTCCAGGCTGGCGACCACGCTGGGCTTGAGCGTGACGACGTCGGCCGATCGCGGCTGGCCGTCGATGGCCGAGATGTCGCCGAAATGCTCGCCCTCCTGCGGGTCGCGGAAAGTGACTTGCCGGCCGTTGGCCGCGTAAGAGGTCACCCGCAAGGCGCCCGAGACCAGGAAATAGACGTCGCTCTTGCGCTCCGAGCGCAACAGCACGGGCATGCCGGCCGGCAGGCTCCGCCATTGGCAGCACTGCGCGAGCCGGTCGAGCCGTTCGGCCGGGAGGCCCTGCAGCAGCGCGATCTGCTGCAGGCCGAGGCTGGAACGTTGGAGCGTCATGGCAGACCTCTGCGTACGTGTCGAACGGTTTGCAAAAAGCCGTGCGAAAACGCACAGCCCGCGAGGCCCCGGACCGGCACAGTCACGCCTGTGATGGCCGCGATGTCCGCGACCGCACATCCAAGCCCCTAGGGAGATTTCATCATGAATGCCAAGCAACTTCTCGGTGTCTCCGCCCTCGCCCTGGCTAGCGCCACCGCATTTGCCCAGACGGTGCCCGCCGAGCTGTGGGTCGGGGCGCCGATCGCCACGACGGCCAGTGCCGCCAGCCGCTCGGCCGTCGCAGCCGACTTTTCGGCGAGCCGGACGATGGCCAGCGCACCGCAGGAGTTGCGCGTGGGGCCGGCCGACACGGCACCGGGCGCGATGAGCCGGGCCGAGGTTGCTGCCGACACAAATCTCTGGATCAAGTCGGGTATGAGCCAGCTCGCCAACCGGGACAGCTTCGATCCGACGAGCCCGGCCTACCGCGCCCAGTTCGCAGCCTACGAACGCATGCGCAACGGCCCGGCGTTCGTGGCCGAGGTCCAGCGCCTGAAGGGATCGACCATCAAGCAGACCACGACCGCGCAGGTGGACACGGGCACGCCCGCGGAATGAGCCGCTGCCGCGCCGCAGGAGGCCTTCAGACGATGGAGGCCGCGGCGCGCCGCTCGCCGAGCCGCTTGGCGACGCGCGGCAGGATCATCACGGCCAGCACCACGATCACCAGCACGATCGACATCGGCCGCTGGAAGAACACCGCCGCACTGCCTTCGCCGATCGACATCGCATTGCGCAGTTGAGCCTCGGCCAGCGGCCCGAGGATCATGCCGACCACCACCGGCGCGGTCGGAAAGTCGAATCGCCGCATCACGACGCCGAGCACGCCGATGGCGTAGAGCAGCACCAGGTCGAACGCGCTCTGGCGCATGCCGTAGGCACCGACCGTGGCGAAGATCAGGATGCCCGCATAGAGCTGCGGCTTCGGGATCTTGAGCAGCTTCACCCACAGGCCCACCATCGGCAGGTTCAGCACCAGCAGCATCACGTTGCCGATGTAGAGCGAGGCGATCAGCGCCCACACCAGCGCGGCCGAGGTCGTGAACAGCTGCGGCCCGGGCTGGATGCCGTAGTTCTGGAAGGCACCGAGCAGGATGGCGGTGGTGTTCGAGGTCGGGATGCCCAGCGTCAGCAGCGGGATCAGTGCCGCGGTCACGGTGGCGTTGTTGGCGGCCTCGGGGCCGGCCACGCCTTCGATCGCGCCCTTGGTGCCGAACTCGGCCTTGGCATCCGAATCCTTGGCCAGCTTCTTTTCGGTGGCGTAGCTCAGGAAGGTCGGGATCTCGGTGCCGCCGGCCGGGATGCAGCCGAAGGGAGTGCCGATCGCGGTGCCGCGCAGCCAGGCCGGGATCGAGCGCTTCCAGTCGCGCGCCGTCATGTGGACCCGGCTCAGCTTGTTCTGGCCCTCGACCACACGGCCTTCGTAGAGCACGGCATAGAGCACCTCGGCCACCGCGAACAGGCCCACCGCCACCAGCACGATCTCGATGCCGTCGAGCAGTTCGGGAATGCCGCCGGTGTAGCGGCCCTGGCCCGAGATCTGGTCGAGACCGATGCAGCCGGCCGCGAGGCCGATGAACAGCGCCGTCATGCCGCGCAGCGTGCTCTTGCCGAGCACCGCGCTCACGGTGGTGAAGGCCAGCAGCATGAGCAGGAAATACTCGGGCGGGCCGAGCTTGACCGCGAACTCGGCGACGAAGGGCGCGAACAAGGTCACGACCACCGTGGCGATGGTGCCGGCGACGAAGGAGCCGATCGCCGCGGTCGCGAGCGCGGCACCCGCGCGCCCGCTCTTGGCCATCTTGTTGCCCTCCATCGCGGTCACCATGCTGGCGGTCTCGCCGGGCGTGTTGAGCAGGATCGAGGTGGTCGAGCCGCCGTACATGGCGCCGTAGTAGATGCCCGAGAAGAAGATCATCGAGGCCGTGACGTCGACCTTGCCGGTGATCGGCAGCAGCATCGCCACCGCCACCGCCGGGCCGATGCCGGGCAACACGCCGACCGCCGTGCCCAGGGCACAGCCGACCAGGCACCAGAGAAGGTTCGCGGGCGTGATCGCCAGCGCGAAACCGTGCATCAATGCGTTGAAGATTTCCATGTCAGATCCATCCGGTGCTGGTCAGGCCCGGCAGGTTGATCGCCAGGAACTTCGTGAACATCCAGAACACCGGCGCCGAGATCAAGAGGCCGGTCAGGATGTCGATGAACCAGGTGCGCGGCGAGTTGACGGCCGCCTGCCCGTTGGCGCGGCGCAGCCCCTGCACCGCGAGCAGATAGCACAGCGTGCAGCTCAGGATGAAGCCGATGCTGGTGATCAGCGCCGCGTTCAGCAGCAGCCCGGCCGATACCCAGACGAAGCCGGCCCAGTAGGGCTGGACCGCGCCCGAGGGCTCGTCCATCTCGCGGAAGCCGCCGGTGCGCGCTTCCCAGATGATCCAGGCGCCGCAGACGGTCAGCGCGATCGACACCAGCCAGGGCAGGAAGTTGGGCCCGACGCCGCCGTAGCCGGCCTCGGACGAGATGCTCAGTGCACCGAAGGCCAGCGCCAGCCCGGTGACGAGAACCCCGGCGCCGACCAGCGTCTGCGGCCACGACGCCGGGGGTGAATGAGGGAGTGAGTCGATGTTGGACATTATTCTGGGCCTCGCTGGGGGAGGAAAAAGGGCGCAGGCCGATCGACGGCCTGCGCCCGTTGCCGTGCGAATCAGGCGCTCACACCATGCCCGACTTGACCATGGTCGCGCGCAGGCTCGCGAACTCGTCGTCGACGAACTTGGCGAAGGCCTCGCCCGACAGCACGGCGGGGGTCCAGTCGTTCTTTTTCATGGCCTCGCCCCAGGTCGGCGTCTTGAGCGCCGCCAGCACCATGTCGGTCAGCGCCTTGCGCTGCTCGGGCGTGATGCCGGGCGCGCCGTAGACGCCGCGCCAGTTGCCGATCTCGACGTCGATGCCCTGCTCCTTCAGCGTCGGCACGTTGATGCCCGGCAGCCGCTGGGCCGAAGTCACGGCGATGGCGCGCATCTTGCCGGCATTGATGTATTCGGCGAATTCGCTGAAGCCGCTGCCGCCGACCGTGACGTTGCCGCCCAGGATCGCCGCCGTCGCCTCGCCGCCGCCCCGGAAGGCGACGTAGTTGATCTTCGACGGATCGACGCCGACCTTCTGCGCGATCATGGCCGCCGCGATGTGCTCGGTGGATCCGCGCGAGCCGCCGCCCCACTTGACGCTGCCCGGGTCCTTCTTGAGTTGCTCGACCACGTCCTTCATGGTCTTCAGGGGCGAACTCGCGGGCAGCACGAAGACGTTGTATTCGCTCGTGATGCGGGCGATCGGCGTCGCCTGCGACAGGCTCACGGGCGGCTTGCCGGTGATGATGCCGCCGAGCATCACGGCGCCCATGATCATCATCGCGTTCGGGTCGCCCTTGGAACCGTTGACGAACTGGGCCAGGCCCAGCGCGCCGGCAGCGCCGCCCTTGTTGTCATAGGTGACGGTGTCGGCCAGCTTGCCGTCGGTCAGCGCCTTGCCCAGCGCCCGCCCGGTCGTGTCCCAGCCGCCGCCGGGATTGGCGGGGATCATCATCTTGACGTTGGGTGCGGCCCAGGCCGACAACGGCAGGGCTCCGGTGGCGGCCAATGCGGCCAGGGACTTCAGAAAGGTATCGCGACGCATGCATGTCTCCTTGGATGTGGGCAGCCGGGTGGCAGCTGACGCCGCTATGATGCGCCGCCCCGCTGTCAGTTGGCTGTCCACTGCCTTGGGGTAAACACCGAAAATCGCGCCATGAAGCTGCTGCTAGTCGAAGACGACCCGTCGATGCAAACCACCCTGCAGCGCACGCTCGGGCGGCGCCAGATCGACGTCCGTATCTGCGGCGACGGCGCCCAGGCGCTGGCCCAGTGGCAAGCGCTCGAACCCGACGTGGTCGCGCTCGACCTGAGCCTGCCCGGCCTCGACGGCCTTCAGGTGCTGGCCCAGGCCCGGGCCGCGGGGCTGCGCACGCCGGTGCTCCTGCTGACCGCTCGCGGCACCGTCGGCGACCGCATCGTGGGACTGAATGCCGGTGCCGACGACTACCTGCCCAAGCCCTTCGACCTCGACGAACTCGAGGCCCGCATCCGGGCCCTGAAGCGGCGCCACCAGGGCGCGGGCGCCGATGCGGCGCCACGCCTGCCGGAGGTCGGCGGCCTGCGCTACGAGCCCGACAGCGGCGCCATCTACCATCGCGCCGAGGTGCTCGAGCTGACCCCGCGCGAGCTGGCCCTGCTGAAGGCCCTGATGGTCAAGCCCGGTCACGCGGTCAGCAAGGAGCGGCTGTTCGAACTGGTCTTCCCCGGCGAAGCCGACGTGCAGTACGAGGCCGTCGAGGTCGTGGTGTACCGGCTGCGCAAGAAGCTCGCGGCCACCGGCGCCACGCTGATGACGCTGCGCGGCCTGGGCTACCTGCTGCGCGAAGAGGCGTGATGCGGGCCGCCTCGCTGCGCGCCCGCCTGCTGCTCGGCATCCTGGCGCCGATCGCGCTGTTCATCGTCATCAACAGCGTGAGCCTCTACCGCCAGAGTCTCGCGGCCGCCACCACCGCCTACGACCGCACCCTGCTGGCCTCGGCCAAGACCATCGGCGAGCAGCTCGACGTCGAGGGCTACGACGAGGCGGCGCTGCTGCGCGCCATGGTCCCCTACTCGGCGCTGGAGGCCTTCGAGGCCGACAACCAGAGCCGCATGTACTACCGGGTCTCGGGGCTGGACGGCGAGATGGTGTCGGGCTTCGCCGAGCTGCCCTTCTGGCGCGGCAAGCTGCCGGACCGGCCGCCCTACGCGGCGCTGGTCGACTTCTACGATGCCGAGTTCCGCGACATGCCGGTGCGCGTGGCGGTGCTGCTGCAGCCGGTCGCCAGCGCCCGCGGCCGCGGCATGGCGGTGGTCCAGGTGGCCGAGACCCTGGAGCTGCGCGAGACCCTGGCGCGCAAGCTGCTGGTCGACACGCTCTGGCGCCAGCTCGTGCTGCTGGGCGTGATCGCCGCCGTCACCGTGATCGTGGTGCAGCGCGCGACGCGTCCGGTGCGCGCGCTCGGCGAAGCGATCCAGGCCCGCGCCGCCGACGACCTGTCGCCGATCGACGCCCCCGATGCGCCGCGCGAGCTGCGCCCGCTGATCGACGCCACGACCCAGGTCATGGGCCGCCTGCAGCGCCTGCTCGACCACCAGAAGCGCTTCGTGCGGGACAGCGCGCACCAGCTGCGCACGCCGCTCGCGGTGCTCAAGGCGCAGGTGCAGTCGGCCCGCCGCGGCGACGTGCCGCCCGGCCAGGCGCTGGGCGAGATCAGCGAGACCGTCGAGCGCGCGACCGCGCTCGCCAACCAGATGCTCTCGCTGGCCAAGGTCGAGCAGCTGCGCCAGCAGCCGGAGTCGGTCACGCTGGACCTCGCCGAGGCGGTGCGCGCCGTGGCGCTCGACCTGTCGCCGCTGGTGGCCGACAAGGAACTCGACTTCGAACTCTCCACGAGCCCGGCGCCCGTCTGGGTGCGCGCCCACCTCTGGATGCTCCAGGAGCTCACGCGCAACCTGCTGCACAACGCGATCAAGCACAGCCCGGTCGGCGCACCGTTGACGGTCAGCGTGCAGGCGGCCGGCGATGCGGCGCTGCTGCGGGTCAGCGACGCGGGCCCCGGCATCTCCGACGAACTGCGCCAGCGCCTGTTCGCGCCCTTCGCCGCCGGCGACGTGGGCAGCGGCTCCGGCCTGGGCCTGGCGATCTGCCGGGAGATCGTGCTGGCGCTGGGCGGAAGCATTGCGCTTCAGAACCGGGAATCCGGCGTACAGGCAGCCGGCCTCGACGCCGTCGTGCGAATCCCGCTGGCGCGCGACAATGGCTGACATGGACCGCATCCGCATCGACAAATGGCTCTGGGCCGCGCGCTTCTTCAAGACGCGCTCGCTGGCCGCCGACGAGATCGGCAAGAACCGCGTGCAGGTCAATGGCGACATCGCCAAGGCCTCGCGCGAGGTCAAGGTGGGCGACACCGTGACGATGCGGCTCGGCAGCCTGTCGCGCGTGGTGTCGGTGCGCGGCATCAGCGGCCAGCGCGGCCCGGCCCCGGTCGCCCAGCAGCTCTACGAGGAGACCGCCGAAAGCCTCGCGGCCCAGGCGGCGGCCCGCGAACAGCGCCGGCTCGGCAGCGAACCGGCGCTGTCCATCGAGCAGGGCCGGCCGACCAAGCGCGACCGGCGCGAACTCGACGGCGCCCGGCGCGGCGCCGATTGGGACAACCGCTGGAGCGCATCCCTTTCACCCGACGACGACGAATGAAGGAACCCCCGACCATGGCCAGCTTTTCGAAGTACCGCGTCGGCAGCAAGTTCAGGCTGGACCGCATCGATCCCGCCGCCACGCCTTTTCTCGAAGGCGGCGAGGACTCGCAGCGCGAAGAACTCGACACGCTGGCCATCGAACTCGACAAGCTGCAGAACCTGCTGCATGCCGAGGGCCGGCGCAAGCTGCTGCTGGTGCTGCAGGGCCTGGACACCAGCGGCAAGGACGGCACCATCCGCTGGGTGTTCTCGCGCACTTCGCCCTTGGGCGTGAAGGTCACGGCCTTCAAGGCCCCGACCGAGGAAGAGCGGGCCCGCGACTTCCTGTGGCGCTGCCATGCCGTGGTGCCGCGCGCCGGCGAGATCACCGTCTGGAACCGCAGCCACTACGAAGACGTGCTGGTGCCGGTGGTCGAAGGCTTCATAGACAAGGAGCAGACCCGGCGGCGCTATGCGCGCATCAACGACTTCGAACGGCTTCTCACCGAAACCGGCACCGTGATCGTGAAGTGCATGCTCCACATCAGCAAGAACGAGCAGCGGGTGCGCCTGCAGGCCCGGATCGACGAGGCCGACAAGCACTGGAAGTTCTCGCTCGCCGATCTCGAGGTCCGCAAGAAGTGGGACGCCTACCAGGCCGCCTACGAGAAGGCGCTGGTCGCGACCTCGACCGAGGACGCGCCCTGGCACGTGATCCCGGCTGACAGCAAGCGGCATCGCAACCTGATGGTCGCCCGCTTGCTGGTGAAGACGCTCAAGGGCATGAAGCTGCGGGTGCCCGACGCCGACCCGGCACTGAGCGGCCTGATCGTCGAATAGCGGGCTGCGGCTCCCGGCTGCGGCGTCAGAACCGCGGCACCACCCCGTACGCGATGATCGCCAGGAAGCCCACGATGCCGACCATCATGAGCGCCGGGCCCCACTTGCGTTCACGCCATGCGAAGCCGACGGTCATGATGGCGGCAAAGATCACGGCGACGGCGGAGGCGAGTTCGAGGGTGAGTTCGGGCATGGCGGGATGTTACCCGGCAGGTGGTTCGAGCACTCAGCGCGCACCGCGCGCAGCCGCGTCGCGGCGCACGATCTCCGCCACCATGGCGCTGAACTGCCGCGTGATGACCATCCTCACGAACACGGCGCCGAGCACCGGCGGCACCGGGAACTCGGGCGTCAGGCTGCCCGTATAGGACAGCCGCACCAGGCCCGAGGGCAAGGGCTCGACCGCGTAGCGCCCTTCCATGCTGCGGAGGTTGCCGCTGACGGCACGCGCAACGATGCGCCGCGGCGGCGTCTCGACCACCTCCAGCCGCGCATCGACCGGTTGCCGGAAGATCAGGAAGACCACCTCCCCGGCCATGTCGACCTGCAGCCGGTCGCCTTCGCGCTTCACCACCTTCGAACGGCTCATGAAGGGGATGAATTCGGCCAGATGGTCGTAGTCGGAAATCACATCCCACACCGTGTGCGAATCGACCTGCAACTCCGCCGATGCCGTGACGGTGATCAGCTCGCCGCGATGCGCAGCAGTGATGTCGACCTGCTGGGCCATCGCCTCGCGGCCCGCGCCCGGCCAGCCGGCCAGCAGCAGCGCCATGGCCACCAGGGTCGCGAAGGTCCGGCCTGCCATGGGCGTCAATCCGCAAGCTCGCCCGGCCGCGCGACGCGCAAGGCGCGGATCGCGAAGCGCAGGCTCAACCGGTCCTGCACCTGCACCGCGCCGCCGAGGATCGAAAAGGGCACGATGCCGAAACTCGACTGGTCGAACTCGAAGCTGCCGCCGACCTCCAGCGTGTCGCCGCCAGCCTTCACCAACGCCGGCACCGCGAAGCTCCGGGTCAGGCCGCGCAGCGTGAGCTCCACATCCAGGCGCACGCCGGGCGCCGCGGCGGTTGCGCTGGCGACGCGGATCAGCGCGTAGGGAAAGCGCTGCACATCGAGCACCTTGTCGAGCAGGTTGGCGCGCGTCGCGGCGATGTCGGATGCGCTCGGCCGGGTGTCCAGGCCGGCCTCGTCGCGCAGCGCCGGTTCGTCGACCGCGAGTTCCGCCAGCGGCGCGCGAAGATCGGCGCGGCCCGCATCCGGCGCGATCCATCCCTGCACCGCATGGCTGGCCACCACGTGGTCGTGGCCCAGGCGCGCGAGCGAACCGCCGCGCCGCACCGTGATCACGACCAGCGACTGCGCGCCGGCCACGCGATAGACCGGACGCCCCTGCGCCGCAAGCGTCTCGTAGAACTGTCGCATCGAAGCCTCGGTCGCCGGGGCCGTGGCGGCGATCGGCGCCGGCGCCGGCTCGCGGCCGGGCTGCGCGCAGCCGGCCAGCAGCAGTGCGAGCAGCACCGCCACTTGCCGCTGGCGCAGCCTGGCAGTCATCGCTCGGCCTTGCGCAGACGGACGCGGAACTTGATCACCACATCGGGGCCGATCACGTCGGTCGCCGCCCATTCGCCGGTGCCGATACGAAACGGCGCCCGCTTGACCACGAACTCGCCGACCATCGTCGCGCCCTCGCCGGCCGGGGTCCATTCGAAAGGCACCTCGACCGGCTGCTGCACGCCCTTCAGCGTCAAGGTGCCGCGCGCCACGAAGCGTTGAGCGGCCCGCGCGATCTCGGTGGCGCGGAACTCCGCCTGCGGGTACCTGGCGACGTCGAACCACTCGGCCCCGGCGATCGCCTTGTTGATGTCGGCACTGGCCATGTCCGCACCGGCCACCCGGATGAACACATCGAGCCGGCCGTCGGCGGGCGACTGCGGGTCGAAGCGGGCACGGACGTCGAAGTCCTTGAACACACCCGGCGCCGGCACGGTCTCGAACCTGGCGATGAACTCCAGGCGGCTGGCCGAGGGATCCATGCGCCAGTCGGTCGCGTGGACGACCCCGAAAGCGGCCGAGGCAAGCAGCACGAGGACACGGGCCGGCCATTTCATTTCGGCAGCCTCCTTGCCGGCAGCATGCGGATCAGCACCTCGTCCCTCTGGATGAAGTGGTGGCGCAGTGCCGCCCCGATGTGCACCAGCAGGAGCGCCGCCAGCAGCAGGCCCAGCCAGAGATGCACGAGCGACGCGACATCGGCGATGTGCTTGTCGACCGGCGCGATCGAAGGCAGCGCGATGCGCCGGAAGACCCGGAACGGCACGCCCGAGGCGGAGCTGACGACCCAGCCGGTGATCGGCATGCCGAGCATGGCGACGTAGAGCAGCACGTGGCTGGTGCGAGCCGCGGCCCGCTCCCAGCCCGGCATGCCGGCCGGAAGCGGCGGCGCGCGGGTGGCCAGCCGCCATGCGAGCCGCAGGACGACGAGCCCCAGCACCACCATGCCGACCGACTTGTGCCAGACGAAGAGCTCGAGCTTGGTCGGCGACAACCGCCAGGTCGCGGCCAGCCAGCCGAGCGCGAACTGCGTGAAGATCAGCAGCGCAACCAGCCAGTGCAGGAACTTCGAGACGCCGTTCCATGCCGGTTCAATGTTCGATGCACGCATCCGGATCGCGCTGTGGCGCCCTCCTGGCTCCCCACCCGACACCCTGGGCGGTGCCTGGCCGGACCGGCATCGGCCCGGGGTTCGCAAGGCGATTATGGAGGCGCTCCCAAAGAAAAAGCCCCGGCGCTGAGTCAGCGTCGGGGCTTTTCGGGATCGTCTTGGACGATGTCTGGCGGAACCGGAGGGATTCGAACCCTCGATGAGGCTCTACACCCCATACTCCCTTAGCAGGGGAGCACCTTCGGCCACTCGGTCACAGTTCCTGAGCCGTCGATTATGCCACGTTCAGCTCTCGGGTTGGTCCAGATCGAAGGCTTTGTGCAACGCCCGGACCGCGAGCTCCATGTATTTCTCGTCGATCACGACCGAGGTCTTGATCTCGCTGGTCGAGATCATCTGGATGTTGATGCCCTCTTCGCTCAGCACGCGGAACATCTTGCTCGCCACGCCGACGTGGCTGCGCATGCCGATGCCGACGATGCTGACCTTGCAGATCTTGGTGTCGCCGACGATGTCGGCCGCGCCCAGCGTCGGCAGCACCTTGGCCTTGAGCAGATCGACCGCGCGGGCGTAGTCGTTGCGGTGCACCGTGAAGCTGAAGTCGGTGCGGCCGTCCTTGCTCAGGTTCTGGATGATGACGTCGACCTCGATGTTGGCGTCGGCCACCGCACCGAGGATGTGGTACGCGATACCCGGCTTGTCGGGCACGCCGAGCACCGAGATCTTGGCCTCGTCGCGGTTGAAGGCAATGCCGGATACGACGGCTTTTTCCATGTTTTCGTCTTCCTCGAAAGTGATGAGGGTGCCGGACTTGGCTTCTTCCTCGATGTCGATGTCCCAGGGCGTGAAGCTGGACAGCACGCGCAGCGGCACCTTGTACTTGCCGGCGAATTCGACCGAGCGGATCTGCAGCACCTTGGAGCCCAGGCTCGCCATCTCGAGCATCTCCTCGAAGCTCACGGTCTTCAGCCGGCGGGCGTCGGGCTCGACGCGCGGGTCGGTGGTGTAGACGCCGTCGACGTCGGTGAAGGTCAGGCACTCATGGGCCTTCAGCGCCGCCGCGATCGCCACCGCCGAGGTGTCGCTGCCGCCGCGACCGAGGGTGGTGATGTTGCCGCCCTCGTCCACGCCCTGGAAGCCGGTGATGACCACCACGCGGCCGGCGTCGAGGTCGGCACGCACGCGCGCGTCGTCGATGCTCTCGATGCGCGCCTTGGTGTAGGCACTGTCGGTCTTGACCTGGACCTGCCAGCCCGCGTAGCTCACCGCCTGCAGGCCCTCGGCCTGCAGCGCGATCGCCAGCAGGGCGGACGAAGCCTGTTCGCCGGTGGAGGCCAGCATGTCGAGTTCGCGGTTGTGGTCGGCGCCGGGGCTGGCGGGCGCCAGTTCCTTGGCCAGGCCAAGCAGGCGATTGGTCTCGCCGCTCATGGCGCTCGGGACCACGACCATCTGATGGCCGGCGCGCGCCCACTTGGCAACGCGTTTGGCGACATTCCGGATGCGCTCGGTAGAGCCCATCGACGTGCCGCCGTATTTATGAACGATCAATGCCATCGGTGAAAAGTCAAAGAGAAAGAGTCGGATGCCCGAAGGGCCGGCCGAATTCAGC
Source organism: Variovorax saccharolyticus (assembly GCF_030316765.1). Lineage (GTDB taxonomy): Bacteria > Pseudomonadota > Gammaproteobacteria > Burkholderiales > Burkholderiaceae_C > Variovorax > Variovorax saccharolyticus. The sequence continues at coordinate 839,098 of NZ_JASZYT010000001.1, read as the reverse complement.
GCTTGGGCTGCGGGCTACGACAAGGGCGAAGCATTGTACCAACGCAGCACCGGGCCCTCGCGCTCGACCCTTCCGGCCGCGATCTTGAGGCGGATATGGTGGCCGCGCGTGCCGCAGGCCGCGATCTGGTTCAGCAGTTCCTGCAACTGGGCCTCGCTCGGCACCGCTGCGTGGTCGCGCTTGAGCCAGTGGCGCAAGGCGTTCGCGAGCCGCTCCGGCGACAGCGCGCGCAGGACCGCCAGCGCCGGCGGCGAGCCGGCTGCCGCAAGATCCGCCGCGGCGACCTCGGCCAAGAGGGCCGAGGCCCGGGCCGCATTGCGCGCCGAGCGGGCGAAGGTCTCACGGAACTGCGGCAGCGCCAGCCCGAGCGCCGGCAGCACCTGCCCGCGGATGCGGTTGCGGGTGTAGCGCAGTTCGGCATTGGTCGGATCGTCGACATGGGCCACGCCAGCCGCGGCCAGCCAGGCGCGCAGCGCCTCGGCATGCACTTCCAGCAGCGGGCGATGGAAGCTCACGCCGTGGCGCGCGATCTGGCGCGGCATCCCGGCCAGGCCGTCGAGTCCGGCACCGCGGCTGAGCGCGATCAGCATGGTCTCGACCTGATCGTCGGCGTGCTGCGCCAGCGCCACGTGCCGCAGGCCCTGGGCCAACGCCAGCGTCGCCAGGGTGGCGTAACGGGCCCGGCGGGCGGCATCCTCGGGACTCTCGCCGGCCGCATGACGGGCATCGACACGGCCCGAATGCAAGGGGACGCCGAGCGCTGCGCAGGCAGCGACGCAGTGGGCTTCGAAGCCATCGGCCGCCTGCTGCAGCCCGTGGTGCACGTGCAGCGCGTGCACCCGCCCCGGCCAGCGGGCAGCGGCCGCATGCAGCAGCGCGGTCGAGTCGGCGCCGCCGCTGTAGGCGATGGCCAGCGGCAACGGAGCCTCCGCCCAGGACGCAAGGGCCTGGGCCGCCGGATTTTCCATGCTTCCGGCGCTCCGCGCCCTACTTGCTGCTGTCGGCCTTGGTATCGGCGAAGCGGCCGTAGCTCTGCAGCCGCTCGTAGCGGCGGTTCAGCAGGTCCTTGACCGACATGTCGCCCACCTGGCGGAAGGAATCGTTGAGCGCCCGCTTGAGGAAGGCGGCCATCTGGCGATGGTCGCGGTGGGCGCCGCCGACCGGTTCGTTGACGATCTTGTCGACCAGGCCCAGCGCCTTGAGGCGGTGCGCCGTGATGCCCAGCGCGTCGGCCGCTTCCTGCGCCCGATCGCTGGTCTTCCAGAGGATCGAGGCGCAGCCTTCGGGGCTGATCACCGAGTAGATCGAGTACTGCAGCATCACCAGCTGGTCACCGACCGAGATCGCCAGCGCGCCGCCGGAGCCGCCCTCGCCGATGATCGTGACGATGATCGGCACCTCGAGCTGCGCCATCTCGAAGATGTTGCGGCCGATGGCCTCGGACTGGCCGCGCTCCTCGGCGTCGATGCCCGGGTAGGCACCGGGCGTGTCGACGAAGGTGAAGACCGGCAGCTTGAACTTCTCGGCTGTCTTCATGAGCCGCAGCGCCTTGCGGTAGCCCTCGGGCTTGCTCATGCCGAAGTTGCGCGCGGTGCGCTCCTTGGTGTCGCGGCCCTTCTGGTGGCCCAGCACCATGCAGGGCGTGCCGTTGAAGCGGGCCAGGCCGCCGACGATCGAGAGGTCGTCCGAGAAATGCCGGTCGCCGTGGAGTTCGACGAAATCGGTGAAGATCTCGTTCACGTAGTCGAGCGTGTACGGGCGCTCCGGATGCCGGGCGATCTTGGTGATCTGCCAGGGCGTCAGGTCGCTGTAGATATCCTTGGTGAGCTGCAGGCTCTTCTTGCCCAGCTGATCGATTTCTTCAGAGATGTCGACCGCCGATTCGGTCTGGACATAACGCAGTTCTTCGATCTTGCTTTCGAGCTCGGCCACGGGCTGCTCGAAGTCGAGAAAGGTTCGTTTCGCCAACGTCTTCTCCTGTTATTCAATATGCGACCGGTAGCGGGTCGAGCGATCGCCAAATATACCAAGTCGCGACACTGCAATACGGCGCCCAGGCGGCTGCGACCTCGCGGGCGTCGCTGCGGCTGACCGGATCGCCGGAAAAATAGTTCTGGCTGATGCCGGTGATCAGCCCCGGGTCGTCGAGCGGCAGCACGTTGGGCCGCATCAGGTGAAAAATCAGGAACATCTCGGCGGTCCAGCGTGAGATTCCGCGGATCGCGACCAGTTCCGCGATGATCATCTCGTCGGACATGCCGTCCCAGGCGTTGACGTGCACCGCGCCCGAGTCGAAGTGGATCGCCAGGTCGACCAGGTACTCGACCTTGCGCACCGACAGGCCGGCGGCACGCATGTCGTCGACCTTGAGCTTCAGCACGCTGGCCGGCGTCAGCTTGCGCGGCAGTTCGAGGAAGCGGCTCCAGACGGTCTGGGCCGCCTTGACCGACACCTGCTGGCCGACGATGCTGCGCGCCAGAGTCGTGAAGGCGTCGCCGCGCGACTCCAGGCGAACGTCGCCGAAGCGCGGAATGAGCCGCTTCATGACGCGGTCTTTGCGCGCCAGGTGCCTGCAGGCCTCCTCCCAGTAGTCGGGCGTGAAGACCTGGACGATCGGCTCCCTGGCAGCGGCCATGGTTCGGGCGGCGGCGCTCACTGCGCCGAGGTCCAGGTGGTGCCGCTCGCCGAGTCCTTCAGCACGATGCCCTGGGCCAGCAGTTCGTTGCGGATGCGGTCGGCCTCGGCGAAATTCTTCGCCGCCTTGGCGTCGGCACGCTGCTTGATCAGGGCCTGGATGGTCGCCTCGTCGAGCGTGCTGCCGGCCTGCAGGAAAGCCTGCGGGTCGGATTGCAGCAGGTTCAGGCAGGCCGCCAGGGCTTTCAGCAGGCCCGCGGTCTCGCGCGATTGGGTGCGGTTGACTTCACCGGCCAGGTCGAACAGCACGGCCACCGCCTCGGGGGTGCCGAAGTCCTCGTCCATCGCCGCCTTGAAGCGCGCGGCATGGGCGTTGTTCCAGTCGATCGCCACCGGCAAGGCCGGCACCAGGGCCAGCGCGTTGTAGAGCCGTCGCAGCGAATTGCGTGCATCGTTGAGGTGCACGTCGCTGTAGTTGAGCGGGCTGCGATAGTGGGCCCGGACGACAAAGAAGCGGATGGTCTCGGCATCGAACTCCTTCAGCACGTCGCGGATCAGGAAGAAGTTGCCCAGGCTCTTGGACATCTTCTCGTCGTCGATGTTGATGAAGCCGTTGTGCATCCAGGTGCGGGCCAGCGGCTTGCCGGTGGCACCTTCACTCTGGGCGATCTCGTTCTCGTGGTGCGGAAACTGCAAGTCGGCGCCGCCGCCATGGATGTCCAGCGTCTCGCCGAGCAGCTGGCAGGCCATGGCCGAGCACTCGATGTGCCAGCCGGGCCGCCCGGGGCCGAATTCGCTCGCCCACTTCACCTCTTCGGGCTCGGTGGCCTTGGCGCTCTTCCAGAGCACCGGGTCGAGCGGGTCGTCCTTGCCGTCGAGCACGGCGACGCGCTCGCCGGCATGCAGTTCGTCGAGCGACTTGCCGCTCAGCTTGCCGTAGCCGGGGAACTTGCGCACCGCAAAATTGACGTCGCCGTTGGGCGAACGATAGGCCAGCCCCTTGTGCTCGAGCGTGGAGATCATCGAGAGCATCTGCGGAATGAACTCCGTCGCGCGCGGCTCGTGTGTAGGCCGTTCGATGCCCAGCGCGTCGGCATCCTCGTGCAGGGCGTCGATCATGCGATCGGTCAGGGCCCGGATGCTCTCGCCGTTCTCGACCGCGCGGCGGATGATCTTGTCGTCGATGTCGGTGATGTTGCGCACGTAATCGACCGCCAGGCCCGAAGCCTTGAGCCAGCGCTGCACCACGTCGAAGGCGATCATCGAGCGGGCATGGCCCAGGTGGCAGTAGTCGTAGACCGTCATGCCGCACACGTACATGCGCACCTTGCCCGGCTGCAATGGGGAAAATTCCTCCAGTTCACGCGACAGCGTGTTGTAGATGCGAAGACTCATGAGGCTCGGAAACGTCGATTCGCGCGCGTACCGGAACGGGCGATCGATGGGGGTTTTTCAGGGGTGACGGGGGTGTGGCGACGAGCGGCTGGAAATGCCCCCTCGGCTACAATGGCGCCCAGTATAAACGGCCACCGCCGGATGTTTTCCGCGTGTTTACGAGGCCCGTCTCCTCTTACTCTCGAGGCTCCATGCAGCACGCCGCTTCCTCCCCCCTCTTCCATTTCCGCTCCTGCCGCGTCGTCGCAGCGCTCCTGTTCGCCCTGGTGGCCGGCGCCGCCCAGGCCGACGACTACGCCGACGTCAACACCCTGCTGCGGCAGAACAAGGCGGCGGAGGCGCTGGCGAAGGCCGATGCCTACATCGCCAGCAAGCCGCGCGACCCGCAGATGCGCTTCCTGCGCGGCGTGATCCTGACCGAGCAGGGCAAGCAGGCGGACGCGGTGGTGGTCTTCACCGCACTGACCCAGGACTTCCCCGAACTGCCCGAGCCCTACAACAACCTGGCCGCGCTCTACGCGTCCCAGAGCCAGTTCGACAAGGCGCGCGCCGCGCTCGAGATGGCGATCAAGCTCAACCCCGACTACGCGACCGCGCACGAGAACCTCGGCGACGTGTACGCGCGCCTGGCCGCCCAGTCCTACGGCCGCGCGCTGAAGCTGGAGGCTGGCAATGCCACGGTGCCGCCCAAGCTCGCGCTGGTGCGCCAGATGTTCGGCGCCCCGGCCCCGGACGCCCTGCCGCCAGCCACCCCGCCGGTGCGCAAGCCGGTGCGCAACTGACCCCTTTCCAGAACGCGCTGCGGCGCACTCACCCGAAAGCGATCCACCCGTGAATCTACAAGTCCTGTCGCGCCGCCGGGCCCTCGCCCTGGCTGCCACGCTGGCCCTCGGCGCCACTGCCGCGCCCGGATGGGCCCAGAACGCGCCGCGCGTCAAGCTCGCCACCTCGGCCGGCGACATCGTGATCGAGCTGGCCCCCGACAAGGCGCCCAAGACGGTCGACAACTTCCTGCAGTACGTCAAGGACAAGCAGTACGACGGCACGGTGTTCCACCGCGTCATCGACGGCTTCATGATCCAGGGCGGCGGCTTCACCTCCGACCTGAAGCAGAAGCCGACCCGCGCGCCGATCCCGCTCGAGGCCAAGAACGGCCTCAAGAACGACAAGTACACGATCGCCATGGCGCGCACCTCCGACCCGAATTCGGCCACCGCGCAGTTCTTCATCAACGTGAAGGACAACGCGATGCTCGACGCACCCAACCCCGACGGCCACGGCTACACGGTGTTCGGCAAGGTGGTCTCCGGCACCGAGGTGGTCGACAAGATCCGCGCCGCGCGCACCGGCAACAAGGGCGGCATGCAGGACGTGCCGCTCGAAACCATCACCATCCAGTCCGCCACCCTGGCGAAATAAGCAAAGGAACACAGCCATGAGCAACCCCCAAGTCGAACTGCACATCAAGGACAAGGGCATCATCACGCTCGAACTCGACGAGGCCAAGGCGCCCAAGACCGTCGCCAACTTCCTCGAGTACGTGACCAAGGGCCACTACGACAACACCGTGTTCCACCGCGTCATTCCCGGCTTCATGGTGCAGGGCGGCGGCTTCGAGCCCGGCATGAGCCAGAAGCCGACCGGCGCCGAGATCCAGAACGAAGCCAACAACGGCCTCAAGAACGACAACTACACGGTCGCCATGGCGCGCACCAACGCGCCCCACTCGGCCACCGCGCAGTTCTTCATCAACGTCGCCGACAACGGCTTCCTGAACCACACGGCACCGTCGGCCCAGGGCTGGGGCTACGCGGTGTTCGGCAAGGTGGTCGGCGGCAAGGAAGTCGTCGATGGCATCAAGGCCGTCAAGACCGGCCGCAAGGGCTTCCACGACGACGTGCCGCTCGAGGACGTCGTGATCGAGAAGGCCGTCGTCAAGGCCTGAGCCGGCATGGCATTCGCCGAGATCGTCGCGCCGCCCGCGTGGCGCACGGTCGACCTGATCTCCGACCTGCACCTGCAGGCGTCGGAGCCGGCCACCGTCGACGCCTGGCGCGGCTATCTCGACACCACACCGGCGGATGCCGTCTTCATCCTCGGCGACCTGTTCGAGGTCTGGGTCGGTGACGACGCTGCCACCCTGCCCGGCTTCGAGGCGCAATGCGCCGAGGTGCTGCGGGCGGCGTCGGCTCGCCGGCCGCTCTACTTCATGCACGGCAATCGCGATTTCCTGCTCGGTGCCGATTTCGCGGCGCGCTGCGGCATGACGCTGGTGGCCGACCCGACCGTGCTGGTGCTGCACGGCGAGCGCTGGCTGCTGAGCCATGGCGACGCGCTGTGCCTCGAAGACACCGAGTACCTGCGCTTTCGCGCCCAGGTGCGCGCACCCGAATGGCAGCAGGCGCTGCTGGCCCGTCCGCTCGAAGAGCGCCGCACGCTGGCGCGTTCGGTGCGGGCCCAGAGCGAAGACCGCAAGCGCAGCCCCGACGTGGTCTGGGCCGATGTCGATGCCGATGCCGCGCGCGACTGGCTGCAGCAGGCCGGCGCCCGCACGCTGGTGCACGGCCACACGCACCGTCCGGCGAACCACGACCTCGGGCAGGGACTGCGCCGCGTCGTGCTGAGCGACTGGGATGCCGCGGCGCACCCACCGCGCGCCCAGCTGCTGTGCCTGTCGAGCGCGGGCGCCCAGCGCGTCGACCTGCGCTGATGTTCGGCTGGCTGCGCAGGCTGCGCGCGCCCCCTCGCCTGCCCGACGCCGCCTGGCAGGCCACGCTGACCCGCTACCCCTTCCTGGCCGAACGCACGGCCGCGGAGCAGGAGCGCCTGCGCACGCTGGCGGCCGAATTCCTGCGCGACAAGGAATTCCACGGCGCCCAAGGCTTCGCGATCACCGACGAGGTCGCGCTGGCGATCGCCGCGCAGGCGGTGCTGCCGGTGCTGCACCTGAAGGGCGGCCTGCGCTGGTACGGCGATTTCGTCGGCATCGTGGTGCACCCGTCGGAAGTGGTGGCCCATCGCACCACCACCGACGCCAGCGGCGTGGTCCACCACTACGACGAGGTCGTCGCCGGCGAAGCCATGGACCGCGGGCCGGTGATGCTGAGCTGGCAGGACGTGCTGGCCAGCAGCATCACGCGCACCGAGGGCTACAACGTCGTGATCCACGAGTTCGCCCACAAGATCGACATGGCGCAAGGCGAGGCCGACGGCTGTCCGCCGCTGCCGCCGGGCTTTCTCGGCACGCGCAGTGCCAGAGAGGCCCGCGCCGCCTGGTTCGCGGTGCTGCAGCCGGCCTACGAGGCCCTGCGCGAGAAGGCCATCGTCGCCGAGCGCTTCGGGGGCGAAGAGCCCTGGCTCGATTCCTATGGGGCGCAGTCGCCTGCGGAGTTCTTCGCCGTCGCCTGCGAGGCCTACTTCGTGAACCGCGCGGCGCTGCAGGCCGACTTCCCGGCCTTGGTGGACCTGTTCGACGCCTTCTTCAACGCGCCGCAGCCCCGGCGCTGACGCTGAAACCGGCCGCCCCGCCCGGGACGACCGGCCTGCCTCTTACCCTCTTACTTGCGCAGCAGCGCCTTGAGTGCGTTCTGCAGGCGCCGGGCGGACGCCGGGTCGTGGCTGGCGGCCAGCACCTTGCCTGCATCCTGGCCCCAGGTCTGCTCGGGCGTCGGGTCGCCGCGCCGCGTCAGCAGCTTGAGCTGCAGGGCGCGACGGGCTTCGATCTGGTCGGCCGGCGTCGGGACTTCGGCTGCCATCTCGAGCCGCAGCAAGGCTTCGGCGGCGTCCGTGGACTGCGCGGCAGGCGCCGAGCCAATGGCTTGCGACCAGCTGCTGCGCACCGCCGGCGTCACTGCGCGGCCCAGTTCCTGGACGCTGGGCAGTTGCGCGGCATCGCGCTTCTCCCAGGCACCGAGCACCTGGGTGAGCGCCTCGCCATGGGCCTGCGACGCCAGCTTGCGCAGCGCGAAGTCGGCCCGTTCCAGCGCCTCGCGCTGGGCCCTGAAGGCGGCATCGCCCAACCGGGGACCGCGGTCTTCGAAGCGTGGCGGGCGATCACCGAAGCGTCCGCCTCCGGCCGGGGCACCCCGGTCGCCGCCAGGCCGCCCCGGGCGGTCGTTGGGGCGTCCGCCAGGGCCGCCAGGGCCGCGGCTGTCGCGACGGTCGCCGAACTTGCCGCGCCCGGCGGGCACTGCTTCGGCCTTCTTGTTGCCGGGGCGATCGTCGCCGCGCACCGCGATCACCGGCTTCGGTGCGGGCTTGGGCGGTGCCGCGGGTGCTTCAGCCCCGGCATCGGAGCGGGCCGAGGGATCGGCGCCATCGGCCGGCGCCACCAGGCTGTCGGAAGCGGGTGCGTCGGTGCGTTCGGCGACCGGCAGCGCCTCGGCGTCCTCCGGCCCGGGCGCCTGTTCGGCGCTCTCGCCGAATTCGGCGGCGGCCTGGCCCGGTGCCACGACCTCGGTCGCACCCACGGCGGGACCGTCGGCGCCCGCCACCGGCGCTGCCGGCTGAGGTGCGGGCTGAGGTGCCGGCGGCGGCGCTTCGCCGCGCAAGGCAGCTTCGAGCTGCGCCACCGCGGCGCGGATCTTCTGGGCATCGCCGGTGCTGTTGGCGGCGTCGAGCGCCTTGGACGCGTTCAGAACATGGCGATCGTGCTCGCTCATGGCCGAAGCGGCCTTCTCGCGCTCGACGGTCTTGCGGTTGAAAGCTTCGTCGATCGGCGCCCGGAAGGCATCCCAGAGCTTCTGCTCGTGGCGACGGTCGAGCGGCACCGACTGGGCCTCGTGCTGCCAGCGTTGCTGCAGCGCCTTGACGGCGTCGATGCGCAGCATCGGGGCGGCGCCGAGCTCGGCGGCCTCGGCGATCATGGCCTGGCGGCGCTCGACGCTGGCCTTCTGGGCCGCCTCGAAGGGCGCGCGGGCGGCACCGAAGGCCTCGTTCCATTGACCCTGCAGCTCGGCGAACACCTTCTCGCCGACATGGCCGGCGTCGCGCCAGCGATCGGCGAACTGGTGCAGCGCGCGGTTGTGCGCCTTGAGGTCGGACGCCTGGGCATGCTCGGCCGCCCAGGCCTTGACCTCTTCGATCAGCGCGGTGCGCAGTGCGCGGTGCTCGGCCGCATCGGCGCGGACCTTCTCGAGCCACGCCTCGACCACCTTGTGGGCCTCGTTGCAGGCTTCGTCGAAACGCTTCCAGAGCGCGTGATTGGGCACGCCGCCCTGGTCGGCCTGCTTCCATTGCTCGCGCAGGGCGCGCAGGGTTTCCTGCATCTTGCGGCCGCCCAGCGCCTGGCCTTCGGGCCGCTTGAGCAGCCCTTCGGCCTTGGCGACCAGGTCTTCGCGCACCTTGTCGGCGCTCCAGCGCTGCCAGCCTTCGAGCTCGCCCGCAGCCACCAGGGCCGCATGGACCCGGGCCTCGAGCGGTGCCTCGACCAGCTTGCCGTGTTCCTTCAGCACCGCGCGCAGCGCAGCCGCCGCGCCGGCACTGGCCTTGCCATGGCCTTCCGCGGTTTCCTGCTCCAGCTTGGCGAGCGCGGCCTGTACCGCATCCTGCGCCGCGGCGCGCTTCTCGGGATCGACCTTGGGCGCGGCCGGCTTGGCCGGCGCAGCCGGAGCGGCCTCGGGCGTGCCGCCGCGCGCCACCCGCAGTTCGTCGGCCCAGACCGGCACCGGCGGCAGCGGCGCGGCGGCGTCTGCGGCGGCGGCCACGGCCAGCGCCAGCGCACCGTTGAAAGCGTCGGACACCACCAGCAGCTGCGCCTTGGAGGATTCGAGCTGCGGCGCGAAGCGGGCGTCGAGGCTGCTCCAATTCGGGTCGGCGGCGATCTCGGCCGCCTGCTGCTGCCAGTGCGCCACGTCGGCGCGCAGCGCCTCTTCGACGCCCTGCGCATCGCGCCAGCTCTTGGTCGACAGCACTTCGAAGCGCTGGGCCAGCAGCACCGCCGCCTCGCGGTGGACCTGGGCCCGGTGCTGCAGGTCCTCGATGCCCTTGACGCGCTCGGCCAGCCGGGCCTTCAGCCCCGCCAGCGGTTCGCGCGACAGCGGCGCGCCGGCCTTGGCGGCGTCGCGCTGCCAGGCCAGCGCATCGGCGATGTTGAGCTTCGGCTGGGCCAAAAGGGCCTCGGCCTTGTGGGTCCATTCGACCGCGATCGCCTCCTGGCCCTTGGCGCGCTTGAGCTCGTCGAGCTTCTCGCGCAGCAGCCGGGCGGCGCCCTTGTCGCGTCCGCTCAGCTCCTTGAAGACGTCCTGCATCTGCTCGGGCGACGGATTGGCCGCGAGCCAATCCCGGATGCGCTGGGCGCGCTCGCCCGAGGTCGGCGCGGTGAAGGCTCCTCCGGTCAAGGTGTCGAGGGACTGGAGGTCGTGAGGCTTGGAGGAAGTTGAGGTCACTGAGCGAATGTCGTTATCTGTAGGGAAAAGCGAGGCGCCGGCAATGGCCGGCGCATGGCTCCATTTTCACCGACTTGCGGCGGGGTGGGTCAACGGGTCGCCAGTTTCAGTTCGGCGCCGGGTTTCCAGTCGTTTCCTTCGGCCTGGGTCCGCACCGCGCCGAGGAACAGGCGTTCGCTCGAAAGCTTCTGCGCCAGCAGGTAATCGCGCGCCGCGACGCCGCGTTCCACCGCCAGCTGCCGCATCGACTCCTCGTCGACCGCGATGCTGGCCAGCAGCAGGTTTTCCATTTCGGGCACCGGCAGGTCCTTGGCCAGCCCGACCATGTTGCGCGGCTTCGTGACTTCCGAGCGCTTGTAGACCGCGGTCAGCAGCTCCGGGTACTCGGCATCGCTGACCGGGCCGACCTCGGCGGCATCCTTGCCGGCCCGCACCGCGGCGCGGCGCTTCTCGGCCTGCGTCATCGCGCGCAGGCGCTGGCGCTGATAGGCGTCGCGCTCCTTGTCGAGGCTGGAGGTCCCGACCACGGTCATCCGCAGGCCCGGCCTGTCGTTCAAGGCCTTGGCCACCTTGTCGAGGTTGTCCTTGGCTTCCTGGGAAAGCTCCGAACTGCCCGGCGCGAAGGCGATCGTGCTGGACTCGCCGCCGCCGCCGCCGAAGCCGCCGGTCAGCAGCGCGAACGGCGCGGTGACCGCCTTCGCGAGCAGGTTGACGATCGCCTTCAGGATCAGGGGGCCGACGCTGAACTCCGGGTCGTTGATCGACCCGCGCAGCGGCAGGTCGATGTCGATGACGCCGTTGCGGTCGGCCAGCAGCGCCACCGCCAGCCGCACCGGCAGGCTGGCGGGCGCACCTTCCACCGGCTCGCCGAACTGCAACTGGTTCAGCACCACCTTGTTCGCGGCGGTCAGGGTGCCGTCCGGGGCGATCTTGTAGTTGACGTCCATGCTGAGCTTGCCGCGCTCGATGCCATGGCCCGCAAAGCGGATCGTGTAGGGCGACAGCGGCGGCAGGTCGAGCTCCTTCATGCGGGCCGTGATGTCGAGTTCGAGCGGCTTGGCCAGCGGATTGAGCTTGCCGGTGATCTCCAGCGATGCCGTCTGCTGGGCCTTGCCGCGCAGTTCGAGGTCGGCCAGGGCCGGCTTGTCGCCCTGGGGCCTGGACGAGAAGGCGCTCAGCTTGCCGGTCAGCTCAGTCAGGTCGGCCGAGTAATTGGGCTTGATGAACAAGTCGGAGAAGTCGATCTTGCCGTTGACCAGGCTGATCGGGCCGAAGTTGATCAGCGGCGCCGGTCCGCTGTCCGCCGCGGCGGGTGCCGCGGCAGCCACCGGCGCCGGCGCATCGGGCGCGCCGCCGACCATCAGTTCCTGCGGCGGCGCGGGCGGCGCCGGGCCGCGTGCGCGCGCGCTGCGCGGACGGCTGGTGGTCGTCGTGGTGCCGCCCAGGCTGCGCTTGGTTTCGACCTCGGTGGCAGCCGCCTCCGCTTCCACGGCCTGCCCGGGCTTCTTGACCAGGTACAGCAGATTCAGCTTGCCGGTGGGATCGATGATCACGCGGGCGAAGAAGTCGGTCAGCGAGGTCTCGCCCACATCGACCTTGAGCGGCTCGCCGGGCACCATGTTCACCTGCAGGCCGCGCAGGCCCAGTGTTTTCCAGCTCAGCAGCTGGCGGTTGGTCGACAGGCCCGGGGCCTGGGTCAGCACCCCGCTGTTGGCACGGAAGTCGTCCACCGCCGTGTCGCCGACCAGGCGCAGGTTCAGGCCGGCGGGCAGGGTCGCGACCTTGACCGTGCCCCGGTAGCTGGCGAAAGCACGGCGTATGTCTATATTGAGTGCGTCGGCGTAGTAGGCCTTGAAGGCGTGTGCCGGCAGCGACGCCACCAGCAGCCGGCCTTCGGCCGCGATCGGCTTGAGGACCAGGTTGCCGTCGTACTCGAAGCGCCCCGCCTCGGCCCGCCCGGCGGCGATGCGCCCGGACAGCTTGAGCGGCGACACGGTGTCCGTGTTCGGCGCCAGCTTTTGCGCCTTCAACTGGAGCGCGCTGATCTCGAAGGCCACCGGGGTCGCACTGGCGTTGTCGGCATAGGACAGGGTGGCGTTGTCGACCGCCAAGGTGGCAATGTTCAACTGCCATGGCCGCGTGTTGGCGCCCGCCGGTGCCGCCTTCGGATCCTTGGGCGCAGCGACCTTGGCGTCCTCGGTCGCGCCCGGGCTGCCGCCCGCCGGCGCCTTGAGCCAGCGCTCGAACATCCAGCGCTTCTCGTTGTCGCGCTCGATCCGCACTTTCGGGTTCGAGGCCGTGAACGAAGCGATCGTCAGGGTGTGCTTCGTCATGTCGGCTTCGGCGTCGACCAGTTCGAAACGGCCGACGCTGGCCAGCGCGGTCTTTTCCTGGGTCAGGGCGAGCCCCTCGGCGATCACGCTGCGAGCCTTGAACTTGAGATCGGGGTTCGTCCACTCGACGTCGACCTTGCCGCTGAGCTTGCCGTCGAGCGAGGGCTCGAGGCTCTGGGCCAGGTAGGGCGCGGCCAGCGACAGCGGCAGCGCCTCGATCTCGGTGACCACCAGGGCCCGCTTGTCGGTGGCTTCGCCGCTGAACTTGAGCGGGGCGCCGCCGACCGAGGTCGAGCCGCTGAAGGTGGCCGGCTTCTCCATCGGCCAGGCGACGCCCTGGACCTCGATCGCCAGCTGCTTGACGTCGATGGCGGCGTTGGGCTGGGTGGTGTGGTCGCGCCAGCCGATCTGGCCGTCGGACAGCGCCACCTTGTCGACCTGGACCCGCCAGGCCGGTGGCGCAGCCGGCTTGGCGGCGTCGTCGGGCGCCGGGGCCGGGACCGATGCCACCTTCTGGGTGGCGCCGGTGGCGCGGTCGGTCGCCAGCAGGTTGAGGCGGCCGGCCGCATCGCGCGCGACGACCAGATCGGGCCCGGCCAGCGCCACTTCGCTCAGGTGCACCACGCGCTCCAGCGGCCGGACATCGGCCAGCGCGATCTTGAGCGAGTCGAAGCCCAGCAGGTCGCGGCCCTGCGAATCCGCCATCTTGATGCCGTTGGCAGCGATGCTGCCGGTGATCTTGAGCCCGGCCGCCGCCGCCTGCTCGAAATTGATCTTCAGGTCGGCATCGAGCTTGCCTGCCTGCAGCGCCACCGGCAGGCCGCCCGGGATGTAACCCAGGTAGGGCACCAGGTCGAGGGCCTGGAAGCTGATGTGGGCGTCGGTCTTGCGGTGTTCGGCAAAGGGGGTCGATTCGGCGGCGGAGTCGAACTTGCTGCCGTTCAGGACGAAAGCCAGCTTGGGCTCGGTCTTGATCTCGCGCTGCGAGGCCAGGTTGCTGAGAAAAGGCACGCTGAGCGCGAATTCGCGCAGCTCGTGCCTGCGCTCGACGGTCTGGTCGGTGAAATCGACCGCGCCGTCGGTGATCGCGATGTTGTAGATGGCGAAACGCGGCGCCTCCTTCTTGGGCGCATCGGGCGGCTCCGGCGCCGGCGTCAGCTTGGCGATGATGTCGTCGATGTCGTAGCGGCCATCGGCCAGATGCGTCAGCTGGATGGCTGGCGCCTCGATGCGGACCGCGTCGATCACGGGCGCCAGCCGCAGGATCGACTGCAGCTCGGCGTCGAGGTAGAGCCGCTTCACGGCCACCTGGGGCTGGCTGCCGTCGGCGGTGGCGATGCGCAGGTCGTTGACCGCGAGTTCGAGCGTCCAGGGCTTGAACTCGATCTTGCCCACCGTGACCTGCCGGCCGAGCTTCTCGCTGGCGATCTTCTGGACCTGCCCCTTCACGATCGGCGGCACGGCCAGCCAGGCGACCAGCCAGACCCCCAGCAGAATCAGCAGCGCCAGAGCTCCGCGCCGCACCCATTTGTTCTGTTTCAGCAAAGCAGCATTCATCGAGGAGGGAGTGTGCCCCAAACGCCGTGCGCTTCCCATAAACAGAAAGCCCGGCGGCTCGACGCGAAGTCAGGCCTCCGGGCTCGATGGCGGGCGCAACGCCCATGCCATCTTTTCGCTCGACCGGAAGTTCAATCGTTCCGGTCATGCTGGCAGCAAGGGATTGCCACCGTTGGGCCTCAGCCGCTGAACCCTCGGATTTCTCCTCGGGCCACTGGACCTTGGTAGACGCCTGATAGCTCAGGCGGTTTCAGCGTACGCGCTGGCGGCGGGGATTGCAAATCGGGTTTTCAATGGACTTTCCGCCTTCGATTCGTGCACTAATTCATACATTTTTTACATCTAAATTGGAATATAGAATGTAGTTCTTATTCTTGACTGTGTATTTAGCCACTCCTAGAATGCCCACCTTTCCCGCGCCGCCAAGCGGCCGGAACCTCCGAATCCGCTGCCGGCATCCGCCGGCTTGATCAGGCGGCCGCGCCCTCTCCCATTCTTCGCGCGGACCTGATTCGTACCAATCCAAGCGCCGCTTCCTTGCTGCTTCGCCCTTCGTGGCGTTGCGAGCAGGTGCCGCACAGAAAGGAAGAGCGATGAAACAGGCGTTAGATGCCACTGCCCGCGGGCTACGGACCTTCGTGTCCGATGTGGTCGACGGCTTCTTCGAGATCACCCACAACAGCTTCGCGCTGCTCGGCCTGGCGATCGTGTTCGCCGTGCTGGCACTGGCCGCCCGGCCGGATCTGCGGCAGACCGGCGAAGAACAGCTGATGGGCTGGCTGCAATCGCGCAAGCCCGCGCCCGAGGCCACCGACCTCGAGCCCACCGCGATCGACCGGACCACCGCCGCCAGTCCGCACGTGCTGCCGAAGCCGCAGGCCGCGGTCGCCTACTGGCTCAGCAAGAAGTACCGCGTCGCTGCCGAGCCGCTGAGCGTGCTGGTCGCCGAGGCTTTCGAGCTCGGCAAGAAGACCAAGCTCGACCCGACGCTGATCCTGGCCATCATGGCGGTCGAATCGAGCTTCAATCCCTTCGCCCAGAGCCAGGTCGGCGCCCAGGGCCTGATGCAGGTCATGACGCGCGTCCACGGCGAGAAGTACGAAAGCGCGGGCGGCACCCTCACCGCCTTCGATCCGGTGACCAACATGCGCGTCGGCGTCAAGGTGCTGCAGGAATGCATCGCCCGCGCCGGCTCGCTCGAGGGCGGCCTGCGCTACTACGTCGGCGCCGCCAACCTGGCCGATGACGGCGGCTATGCCGGCAAGGTGCTGGCCGAGCACGAGCGGCTGCGGCAGGTGGCGGCCGGCCGCACGCCGCCCACCACCACGCCGGCACCGGCAACCCGGGCCAACCCGGTCCAGGTGGTGGCGCCGCCGGCGGCGCCCAAGCGCGCCGAACCCGACCCGCAGGTCGCTCTGCTGGGCGATTCCTAGCCCCCACGCGCCGCACTGCGTGTCGTCGCTGCCCCCCGAGGGGGTGCAGTCCGCCTTGGGGCGGCCCGGCGGCGGCCCAGGTCTTTGGGCGACGGCTCGCGGCGTCGGCTACACTCGGCCAGCACGCGACTGGCGATAGGCGCAACCCTTTTCAGGTGCATTGCGCTGACGTGGACTACCACTGGGAAGCGTGCCGCCCGCGGTTCGTTTGCGGGTGATCAGCCGTTCGCCTGGGCAGCCCTTGTTTGGTTGAAGAACAAGGACCATCGTCTTGAAGGACTGCCATGTACCACCGCAACATCCTGGTCGAACAGACCGATCCTGAAATCTGGGCTGCCATCCAGGCCGAAAACGCCCGCCAGGAACATCACATCGAGCTGATCGCGAGCGAGAACTACGCCTCGCCGGCCGTCATGGCCGCCCAGGGCTCGCAGCTCACCAACAAGTACGCCGAGGGTTATCCGGGCAAGCGCTATTACGGCGGCTGCGAGCACGTCGACGTGGCCGAGCAGCTGGCCATCGACCGCATCAAGCAGATCTTCGGCGCCGACGCCGCCAACGTGCAGCCGCATTGCGGCGCCTCGGCCAACGAAGCCGTCATGCTGGCCTTCCTGAAGCCCGGCGACACGATCATGGGCATGAGCCTGGCCGAAGGCGGCCACCTGACCCACGGCATGCCGCTCAACATGAGCGGCAAGTGGTTCAACGTCGTGAGCTACGGCCTGGACGCCAACGAAGCCATCGACTACGACGCGATGGAGCGCAAGGCCCACGAGCACATGCCCAAGCTGATCATCGCGGGCGCCTCGGCCTACTCGCTGCGGATCGACTTCGAGCGCTTCGCCAAGGTGGCGAAGGACATCGGCGCGATCTTCATGGTCGACATCGCCCACTACGCCGGCCTGGTGGCCGCAGGCGTCTACCCGAATCCGGTGCCGCACGCCGACGTCGTCACCTCGACCACCCACAAGAGCCTGCGCGGACCGCGCGGCGGCATCATCCTGATGAAGGCCCAGCACGAGAAGGCGATCAACAGCGCCATCTTCCCGGGCCTGCAGGGCGGCCCGCTGATGCACGTGATCGCGGCCAAGGCCGTGGCCTTCAAGGAAGCGCTCTCGCCCGAGTTCAAGACCTACCAGCAGCAGGTCGTGACCAATGCCCGGATCGTCGCCGAGACGCTGACCGAGCGCGGCCTGCGCATCGTCAGCGGCCGCACCGAAAGCCACGTGATGCTGGTCGACCTGCGCGCCAAGGGCATCACCGGCAAGGAAGCCGAAGCCGTGCTGGGCGCCGCCCACATGACGATCAACAAGAACGCGATCCCGAACGACCCCGAGAAGCCGATGGTGACCAGCGGCGTGCGCATCGGCACGCCGGCGATGACCACCCGCGGCTTCAAGGACGAGGAAGCGCGCGCCACCGCCAACCTGATCGCCGACGTGCTCGAGAACCCGCGCGACACGGCGAACATCGACGCCGTGCGGGCCAAGGTGCATGCGCTCACGAGCCGCTTCCCGGTCTACAAGTAACCGGCACGACAGCGCATGAAGTGCCCCTTCTGCGGTCATCTGGAAACCCAGGTCATGGAGACCCGGGTCTCGGAAGACGGCGACTTCGTGCGCCGCCGGCGCCAGTGCGGTGGCTGCGACAAGCGCTTCACCACCTACGAGCGGCCGGACGTCAACTTTCCGGTGGTCGTCAAGAAGGACGGCAGCCGGGCCGATTTCGACACCGGCAAGGTGCGCGCCTCGATGATGCTGGCGCTGCGCAAGCGCCCCGTGAGCATCGAGCAGATCGACAACGCGCTGCTGCGCATCGAGCAGAAGCTGCTGTCCAGCGGCTGGCGCGAGATCGAATCGACCAAGGTCGGGGAACTGGTCATGCGGGAGCTCAAGAAACTCGACAAGGTGGCCTACGTGCGCTTCGCGTCGGTGTACCGCAGCTTCGAGGACGTCGACGAATTCAGGCAGTTGCTCAGGGACATCTGAGCTCACGGCGGGTCAGCTTGCCGCCAACTTCGTCCTGAATCGTCACAGCGGAGCAGCCAGCCACCGCTCGCCCGCGCGTGCGGCCCGGCAGGCGCCTGGCCGCCACGGACGGCGCGACGCCTTCTAGCATCCGGGCCGTCATGCCCGAGTCCGCCCCCCTTTCCCGTTTCGCGCCCGTCGCGCCGATGTCCGGCTTCACGCTGGTCGAGGTGCTGGCGGTGCTCGCGATCGTTGCGGTCCTGGCCGGGCTCGCGATGCCGGGCTTCGGCCGGACCCTCGAGCGCTACCGCCTGCGCGCTGCCGAGGAAGGCCTGCGTTCCGCCCTCTACACGGCGCGATCGGAGGCCATCCGGCGCGGCGGCGGCGTCACGCTGCGCCGGGCTTCGGGCGGCGGATGCACGCCGGCGAGCGAGCAGGACTGGAGCTGCGGCTGGACGCTGTTCGCCGACACCGACGGCAACGGGCGGCACGACCCCGGCGAGGCCTTGATCCAGGCCTGGCCGGCGCCCCGCGGCGTACAGGCGACGGTCAGCGTCGCCGCCCCTTCGACCTACCTGAACCTCAACCGCTCGGGCCGCTTTCACAACCTGGGCGCCTTCCGCTTCACGCTGAGGCCCGAGCGCAGCAGCGACGACAAGGCCGCGAGGGTCATGTGCATGTCGTCCGCTGGCCGGCTCCAGACCCTTCACGGCACCGACAGATGCTGAACCGCGCCGGCCGCCCGCACCTGCAGCAGGGCATCACGCTGCTCGAATCACTGGTCTCGCTGACCCTGCTGGCCTTGGTCGCCTTCGGCCTGCTCGGCGTGCAGCTTCGTGCGCTGGCCGATGCCCGGACCACCGTTCATCGCGCCCAAGCGATCCGCCTGATCGAGGACCTGGGCGAACGCATCCGCGCCCATCCCCTCGGGATGCGCCCCTTGCCGGCCGAGGCCGGCCAGTGGGAGCTGCCGGCACCGTCGCCAGCCTGCCGCGACGCCGCATGCGACGCCGCCACGCTCGCGCGGCTGGACATCGTCGGCTGGAAACAGGCCATTGCGGCCACCCTGCCCCAGGGCCGCGGCATGGTGTTCGAGACGAGCCCCGATCCGCCGCCCATGGATGCGCGGACGCTGGGCGTGATGGTCGCCTGGCGCGGCAGCGCGCGTGCGGGGTCCGACGCAGCGTTCGACGCCCCGTTCAATGCCGGTCCCCTTGTGGCCGGCGTGCGCTGCCCCGCCGGGCTCCTTTGTCATCTCGGCCATGTCAGTCCTTGACCCCCATGCAGGCCCGCGCCGCCGGCAATGCGGCCTGAGCCTGGTCGAACTGCTGGCCGGCATGGCGGTCGGCCTGCTCGTGATCGCCACCGCCTTCTCCACGCTGCTGCTGACCCGCAGCGCGGCCGCCAGCATCAGCGACCTGAGCCAGTTGCAGCAGCAGGGCTCGCATGCGCTGCAGGTCATCGGCCAGCAGTTGCGCCAGGCGAGCACGCTGGAGCCCTGGCGCGACGAAGCCACCGGGCTCCACGCCTTCGGCGTCGAGCCCGCGGGGCCTGGCGAAACCGCGCCTTCGGTCGCCGGCACCGAAGGCGCGGGTGGCCGGTCCGACAGCGTATCGATCGGCTACGCGCGAGGCCGCTGGCCCGCAGGCAGCGGCTCGCCGAGGAACTGGGCCCAATACGACTGCACCGGGACCAATGTCGACAACCAGGAGCAGGAGCAGGTCCGCGCCGCCTTTTCGCTCGACGCCAAGGGACAACTGCTGTGCCGCGGCATCAAGACCTCGCAGCCCGTGATCGGCAACGTCGCCGATTTCCAGGTCGACTACCGGGTCGACAGCGGCGCCGGCATCCGGCACATGGACGCCAGCGAGGTCCAAGCCGCGAATCTCTGGTCCTCCGTGACCGCGATCGAGATCTGCCTCGACCTGCGCGGCGACGAGCAGGGCCCGAAGGCCACCGGGTCCTACCGCGGCTGCGCCGGCGACGACAGACCGCACGGCGGCCGAACGCACCTGGTCTTTCGCAACCTCTTTCACCTGCGGACCCGGTAGGGCGGACGCATGCTCGCCACGCCCATCGCACGATCGCAAGCCGGCTTCTCGCTGCCGGTCGTGATGGTCACGGCGCTGCTGGCCACGCTGCTGGTGCTCACGGCCTCGCGCACGGCGCTGCTGGACGAGGCGGCGACCGGCAACGAGAGCGACTACCAGCGCGCGCTCGAGGGGGCGCAGGCGCTCCTTCGCGAGGCCGAATCCGAGATCCGGCGCGAGGATTCGAGCCTGCCCGCGGCGGCTTCGAACGACCGGCACACCTACCCCCGAAGCCGTGCCGAACTGATCGCCCTGCAGGCCCGGCTCGGCACGTCCACCCCTTCGTGCGCCGCAGGCCTTTGCATCCCCGACCGGATTCCGCCGCGCTTCTGGGGCGATCGCGCGGCACTCGAGGCCATGAAGAAGGTCGCGGTTTCGCGGACGCAGGGCTGGTACTGGGTCGAACTGCTGCACTACGACACTTCGGCGGCGACGGCAGGCGGCGAGGCCGAGCGGCTGGCCCCCGATGCCGACCAGCCGTACATCTACCGGGTCACGGCCGTGGGCAAGGGACGCAAGCCAGCGACGCAAGCCGTGATCCAGAGCACGCTGGTGCGCAAGAAGACGAGGTCCTGAGCCATGAGACGGGCACTTGTGAAGCAGGCCTCGGCATTCGCCACGGCCATCGGGGCCGCCGCCGCCACCGCAGAGGTGCTCGACGCGCCACCGGGCTCGCCGCCAACGCAGCGGACCACGGCGCACCTGAGTTCGCTGGCCGCCAGTGCGCGCTCGGACCGCCATGCGGCTGCGCTGTTCGCGGCCGGCTATGACACCGCCGGCTGGACCGGATCGGTCACCGGCTACGCGCTCCGGCCCGGCAGCCCGACAGCGGATGCGCGCGGACTGTGGGGCGAACTGCCGGCGACCGCCGCCACCGACGCCGAGCCCGCCCGCCCCGCGCGGCCCCGTTCCACCGCCTCCGTCATGGACGCCCACGGCGACGACTGGCCGGCGGCCCGCGTCGTGCTTTCGGCCCGCAGCACCGGCAGCGGTGTGCCCGCCGTCGGCATTCCCTGGGAATGGGCTTCGCTGTCGCCGGCCCAGCAGTCGGCGCTCATGGACCCAGAAGACGGCGCATCGGACCCTGCCGCTGCGGAGGCCAACGCCAAGGACCGCCTGGCCTACCTGCGCGGCGACCGCGGCAAGGAGCAAGGGGGAAATCCGGGCGGGCCGCTGCGGCGCCGCAGCTCCCGACATGGCGAGATCGTGAATTCCAGGCTCTGGCACCAACCGGCGCCGGCCGCGGCCTACTCGACCGAAGACCACGCCGGCTTCCGCCGCGCCCTGGCCGCGCGCCCGCCAATGCTTTACGTGGGCGCCGGCGACGGCATGCTGCACGGCTTCGACGCCAGCACCGGCGAGGAAAGAATCGCCTACGTCCCTGAAGGCCTGCACGCCCGGTTGGCCCGACTCACCCGTCCGGACTGGCGGCCAGCGCCGCTGGTCGACGGCTCGCCCCTGGTCGGCGACCTGTACCTGGGCGCGCCGGGCACACGCGATCCCGGCGGCTGGCGTAGCTACCTCGCCGGCTTCCTCGGCGCCGGCGGCAGGGGCTACTTCGTGCTCGACGTCACCGACCCGGCGGCGTTCGCTCGAACCCGCGCCGAACGCGTGGTCGTGCTGGATCGCAGCGCGGCCACGAGCCTGGACGACGACATCGGCGAGATCATGGGCGAGCCCGCGACCGAAGCCGGCGATCCTTCGATCAGCCGCCAGATCACCCCCATGAACGACGGCCGCTGGGCGCTGGTGATCGGCAACGGCGAGCGCAGCGCCAGCGGGGCCGCGGTGCTGCTGGTCCAGTACCTCGACCGCAACCGCGAGTTGCTCGGCATCAGCGCCGCCCCCGGCCCGGGCAACGGGCTCGGCGTGCCGCGGCTGATCGATCTCGACGGCAACGGCACGGCCGATGTCGCCTACGCGGGCGACCTGCTCGGCAACCTGTGGAAGTTCGACCTCCGCGCGGCAACCGCAGGAAGCTGGAAGACCGCGTTCGACGGCGCTCCGCTGTTCGTGGCGCGCGACGCGTCCGCGGCCATTCGCCAGCCGATCACCGCGGCGCCGGTCTGGAAGGCCCATCCGCAAGGCGGTCTGATCGTGGCCTTCGGCACCGGCCGTCGAAACGCGCCCGCCGACGGTCCGGGTCTCCAGGGACAGACGATCTACGGGATCCACGACGACACGCCGATCCTGCGCCATGCCACGGCCGGCCAGGCCGGCGAACCGGCACCGCGCTTCGGCACCGGCCGGGGGCCCGTCGCCAACGGGCGCACGGGCCTGGTCGCCCAGAGCGTGCAGCTGGACGACGCCCACGGCGCCGGCACCGTGTCATCGCGGCCGGTGCCGTACGCCGGCAGCGAAGCGCGGCGTGGCTGGTTCCTCGACCTGCCACTGCCGGGCGAGCGCGTGCTGCAGAACCCGGGCTGGTTCGAGGGCGACCTGATCGATGTCTGGAGCCAGGTGCCTGCGCCCGGCAGCAGCCTCGACCTGCCGCCGACGCCCGCCAGGCGCTTTCGCACCACACTCGACATCCACAACGGCTCGGCGCCCCGGTCGACGCTCTACGCCCACCTGCCGGCCGCCATCGGCGGCCAGCCTTCGCGGCTGGAAACCGGCCTCGGCATCGGCATCCGGAGCGACCGGCTCGAGAGATCGATCTCCGCGCCCGGCCAGGCGGTGGCGCCGCCGATGCAACGCCTGGGGAGCATCCTGCTGCGCCCGGGTTGGCGGCAACTGCAATGACGCGCCGCTGGCAGCCCGGCTTCACGCTGATCGAACTGCTGGTGGTGCTGGCGCTGGTCGCCATCCTGGCGGCGCTGGCACTGCCCAGCTACCAGGCCCATGTGCAGCGCGCTCTGCGCGCGGAGGCCCGCGCCGGGCTGCTGCAGGCGGCACACTGGCTCGAGCGCGCAGCGACCGCCACCGGCCGCTATCCAGACGACCCCGCGGACTTTCCCGAAAGCCTGCGGTCCGTCCCTTCGGGCAGCTACCGGATCGTCTTCGAGCCCGCCGACGCCCAGGGCAGCGGCTACACTTTGACCGCACTTCCTCTGGGCACCCAAGCCGGCGACCGGTGCGGCGGCTACACACTCGACCACGCCGGTGTGCGCGGGCTCGCCGCCGCCGGCGCTGCGGACGAACTCCAGGCGGAATGCTGGAACCGCTGAAAACACCCCTCCTTCGCATGACCCCGACGCCTGCCCCGAGTTCGCCATTGACCGCCGACGAAGCGATGCGCCTGGCCCTGTCGCTGGCCCGCGCGGCCAGCACCACGGCGCCCCCGAATCCGGCCGTCGGCTGCGTCATCCTGGCCGCCGACGGCCGGATCGTCGGCAGCGGACATACCCAACGCACCGGTGGCCCGCACGCCGAGGTGATGGCGCTGCGCGATGCCGCGGCGCGCGGCGCATCGACGGCCGGCGCGACCGCTTTCGTGACGCTCGAGCCCTGCGCCCACCACGGCCGCACCGGCCCCTGCTGCGATGCGTTGGTCGAGGCCGGCATCCGCAGGGTCGTGGCTTCGATCGCCGACCCGAATCCGCTGGTCGCGGGCCAGGGCTTCGAACGCCTGCGCGCCGCCGGCGTCGACGTCCAGATCGGGCAGCTGGCCGCCGAGGCGCGCGAGCTCAACCTCGGATTCTTCAGCCGGATGGCCCGCAAGTCGCCCTGGGTCCGTCTCAAGGCCGCAGCTTCGCTCGATGGCAAGACCGCGCTCGAAAACGGCACCAGCCAATGGATCACCTCCGAAAAGGCGCGCACCGACGGCCACGCCTGGCGCGCCCGCGCCGGCGCCATCCTGACCGGGGTGGGCACGGTGATCGAGGACGACCCGCGGCTCGACGTCCGGCTGGTCGAAACGACGCGCCAGCCGCCGCTGGTGATCGTCGACAGCCGCCTGCAGACGCCGCCCGACGCGCGGCTGTTCGAGATCGAGCGCCCGGTCTGGATCTATGCCGCCGAGCGCGACGACGTCAAGGCGCGGGCGCTCGAAGCCCGCGGCGCCAGCGTGCACTGCCTGGCCAACGCCGACGGCAAGGTCGACCTGGCCGCCCTGCTCGGCGACCTGGCCCGGCGCGAAGTCAACGAGCTGCATGTCGAGGCCGGCCACAAGCTCAATGGCTCGCTGATGCGAGAAGGGCTGGTCGACGAGATCCTGCTGTACCTGGCGCCCAAGTTCATCGGCGATGGCCTCGGCATCGCCAGCCGGCCTTACGCAGGCGGCGCGCTGAGCGCGCTGACCGACGTCATGGCGCTCGAATTCACCTCCTTCGACGCAGTCGGGCCCGATCTCCGGATCGTCGCCCGCGTCGCCGGCCGGGACAAGTTTTAGGCCTCCGGCCGGGAGCCTGCCGCATCTCTGCGAAAATGCGGCGATGTTCACCGGAATCATCACCGGCGTGGGGCGCATCGCCGCCGTCCACGACCTCGGCAGTTCTTCCTCCCACGGCAAGCGTCTCAGCATTGCGGTGCCCGACGGCTATCTCGACGACGTCGGGCTCGGCGACAGCATCGCGCTCAACGGCGCCTGCATGACCGTCACCACGCTCGACCCGGCGCAAAAGCTGTTCACCATCGACATCTCGGCCGAATCGCTAGACAAGACCGCCGGCCTGTCGGAGGCGCAGACACGGGTCAACCTCGAGAAGGCGCTGCGTGCCAGCGACCGGCTCGGCGGCCACATCGTGTCCGGCCACGTCGACGGCATCGGCACGGTGCGCCGCTTCGAGCCGGTCGGCGAAAGCTGGGAGCTGCGCGTGCTCGCACCGCACGCGCTGGCGCGCTTCCTGGCCTACAAGGGCTCGATCACGATCAACGGCGTCAGCCTCACGGTCAACAGCGTCAGCGACGTCGCCGACGGCAGCGAGGTCAGCATCAACCTGATCCCGCACACGGTCGAGAACACCGCGCTGGGCGGCCTCTCGGCAGGCAGCCGGGTCAACCTCGAGATCGACACCGTCGCCCGCTACGTGGAGCGCATGCTCCAGGCCGGCGCCATCCAAACTCCAACCCAAGACAAGCTCCCATGAATGCATCCGTCACGCCGATCGGCGCCCCGCGCAGCGGCCGTGCGCCCGCACCGATATCCCCGGTCGAAGACATCGTGGCCGAGCTGCGCGCCGGCCGCATGGTGATCCTGGTCGACGAGGAAGACCGCGAGAACGAAGGCGACATCGTGCTGGCCGCCGACCATGTCACGCCCGAGGCGATCAACTTCATGGCCCGCCATGCGCGCGGCTTGATCTGCCTCACGCTCTCGCGCGAAATGTGCGAGCGGCTGCAACTGCCGCCGATGGTGGCGCGCAACGGCGCCAAGCACTCGACCGCCTTCACGGTCTCGATCGAAGCCGCCGAGGGCGTGACCACCGGCATCTCGGCCGCCGATCGTTCGCGCACGGTCCAGGCCGCGGTGGCGCCCGACGCGGTCGCGGCCGACCTGGTCCAGCCGGGCCACATCTTCCCGCTGCAGGCGGTCGACGGCGGCGTGCTGATGCGGGCCGGCCATACCGAGGCCGGCTGCGACCTGGCGGCCATGGCCGGCTGCTCGCCGGCATCGGTGATCTGCGAGGTGATGAACGAGGACGGCACGATGGCGCGCCTGCCCGACCTGCAGCTGTTCGCGGCCGAGCACGACATCAAGATCGGCACCATCGCCGCCCTGATCGAACACCGCAGCCGCACCGAGACCCTGGTCGAGAAGGTCGGCTGCCGGGAGATCCAGACCGCCTGGGGCCCGTTCACGGCCCACGCCTTCAAGGACAAGCCCAGCAACGGCGTCCACCTGGCACTGGTGCGCGGCAAGTGGAGCGTCGACGACACGGTCGACGTGCGCGTGCACGAACCGCTGTCGGTGCTCGACGCGCTCGAACTCAACCGCGCGCTGCACTCGTGGAGCCTCGACGCCAGCCTGGCGCATCTCGCGGCCCAGGGCAAGGGCGTGGCGGTGCTGCTGAACTGCGGCGAGACCGGCGCCGAGCTGCTGTCGCAGTTCGACGGCACGGCGCGGCCGGCGCAGGCGCCCGAACGCGGCCGCATGGACCTGCGCAGCTACGGCATCGGCGCCCAGATCCTGCGCGAGTGCGGCGTCCACAAGATGAATCTGCTCGGCACGCCGCGCCGCATGCCGAGCATGGCCGCAGGCTACGGGCTCGAGATCGCCGGCTACATCACGAAAGAACAACTCTGATGCAACACGCGAACAAGGGCGCCGACGTCGCGCTCGACGGCAAGGGCCTGCGCATCGGGATCGTGCAGGCGCGTTTCAACGAAGAGATCACGGACGCGCTGGCCAAGGCCTGCCGGGACGAACTCGCGGCACTCGGCGTCGCCGATGCCGACATCGAACACCTGAGCGTGCCCGGCGCGCTCGAAGTCCCGGTCGCGCTGCAGGCGCTGGCCGAGCGCGAAAGCTACGACGCCCTGATCGCGCTGGGCTGCATCATCCGCGGCGAGACCTACCACTTCGAACTGGTGGCCAACGAGTCCGGCGCCAGCGTGAGCCGGCTGGCGCTCGACTACCGCATCCCGATCGCCAACGCGATCCTGACCACCGAGAACCTCGAGCAGGCCGTGGCACGACAGACCGACAAGGGCCGCGACGCCGCGCGCGTGGCCGTCGAGATGGCGCAGCTGCTCGCCACCCTTTCATGACCGACGACACCCAAGCACCCAGCGGCAAGCCGCGCCAGACCCGCACCGGGCTCACCAGCACCGGGGCGCGCAAGGCCGCCGCCAAGTCGAACCGCAGCCGGGCCCGCGAGTTCGCCTTGCAGGCCCTCTACCAGCACCTGGTGGGGCGCAACGACGCCGCCTCGATCGACCAGTTCACGCGTGACCTGGCCGGCTTCCACAAGGCCGACGCGGCGCACTACGACGCGCTGCTGCACGGATCCATCGAAAGCGCCGACGAGCTCGACGCCCTGATCGTGCCGCTGCTCGACCGCAAGCTCGAGGAGATCTCGCCGATCGAGCACGGCGTGATGTGGATCGGCGTCTACGAGTTCAAGCATTGCCTGGACGTGCCCTGGCGCGTGGTGCTCAACGAGTGCATCGAGCTGGCGAAAGAATTCGGCGGCACCGACGGCCACAAGTACGTGAATGCGGTGCTCAATGGCCTGGCGCCCCAACTGCGTCCCGACGAGGTGGAGGCGGACCGCTTGTCGGGCAAGGCGAAGCCATGAGGATTTCGCAGCGAGCCGAACGGATCGAGCCCTTCTATGTCATGGAAGTGGCGAAGGCGGCGTCGAAGCTGGCGCGGGAAGTCGCCCACACCGACCGGCCGATGATCTTCCTGAACATCGGCGAGCCCGACTTCACGGCGCCGCCGCTGGTGCAGGAAGCGGCCGCGCGCGCGGTGCGTGCCGGCGCCACGCAGTACACCCAGGCCACCGGCCTCGACCACCTGCGCGAACGCATCAGCGGCTGGTACGCCGAGCGCTTCAAGGTCGACGTGCCGGCCCGCCGCATCGTCATCACGGCCGGCGCCTCGGCCGCGCTCCAGCTGGCCTGCCTGGCCCTGATCGAGGCCGGCGACGAGATGCTGCTGCCCGACCCGAGCTACCCCTGCAACCGCCACTTCGTGACCGCGGCCGACGGCCGCGCGGTGCTGGTGCCGACCACCGCGGCCGAGCGCTTCCAGCTCAGCGCCGCCAAGGTCGAAGCGGCCTGGACCGAGCGCACCCGCGGCGTGCTGCTGGCCTCGCCGTCGAACCCGACCGGCACCTCGATCGCGCCCGACGAACTGCGCCGCATCCACGAGGTCGTGAGCGCCCGCGGCGGCATCACGCTGATCGACGAGATCTACCTGGGGCTTTCCTACGACGACCAGTTCGGCCAGACCGCGCTGGCGATCGACGACCAGGTCATCAGCATCAACAGCTTCAGCAAGTACTTCAACATGACCGGCTGGCGGCTCGGCTGGCTGGTGGTGCCCGATGCGCTGGTGCCGGCGATCGAACGTCTGGCGCAGAACCTGTTCATCTGCGCCAGCACCGTGTCCCAATACGCGGCGCTGGCCTGCTTCGAGGCCGACAGCATCGCCGAGTACGAGCGTCGGCGGGCGCAGTTCAAGGCGCGCCGCGACTGGTTCATCCCGCAGCTGAACGCGCTGGGGCTCCAGGTGCCGGTGATGCCCGACGGTGCCTTCTACGCCTGGGCCGACTGCTCCACGTTGGCCGAGAAGCTCGGCATCGACGGCAGCTGGGATTTCGCCTTCGAGGCCATGAAGCAGGCCCATGTCGCGGTCACGCCCGGACGCGACTTCGGCAGCGACCAGACCGGACGCTTCATCCGCTTCTCGACCGCCAGTTCGATGGCGCACCTCGAGGAGTCGGTGGCCCGCCTGCGCGCCTGGGCCGGCGCCGCCGTTGCCGCCTGACCGAATGAGCTTCGCGCTGCCCATCCGCGTCTACTGGGAGGACACCGATGCCGGTGGCATCGTGTTCTATGCCAACTACCTGAAGTTCATGGAGCGCGCCCGCACCGAGTGGCTGCGCTCCCTGGGCATCGCCCAGCGCCAGCTGCGCGAGGACACGGGCGGCATCTTCGTGGTCAGCGAGACGCAGCTCAAGTACCACCGTCCGGCCCGGCTCGACGACGAACTGCTGGTTACAGCCGAGCTGCGTCAAATCGGCTCGGCGTCACTGATAATCGCCCAGCGCGTGCTATCAAATTCGGAGCAAGACGCAGCATCGGGCCCTGCCCTGCTGTGCGAAGGCACGATCCGCATCGGCTGGGTCGATGCGGCCAGCCTGCGGCCCGCACGCATCCCGCGCCAGGTTTCGGGAACCCTCGAGCGCTTCGCGGGCTCCATGTCTCAACCTCTCAAGCCATGAATCAACAAGACCTGTCGATACTCTCCCTCCTGCTCCACGCCAGCCTGCCGGTGCAGCTCGTGGTGCTGCTGCTGATCGTGGTGTCCGTCGCCAGCTGGGCGGCCATCTTCCGCAAGTACTTCGCGCTCAAGCGCACCCGCTCGCTCAACGAGGAGTTCGAGCGCGACTTCTGGTCCGGCACCAGCCTCAACGAGCTGTTTTCCTCGGCGGCCCAGAACGCCAAGTTCGCCGGCCCGATGGAGCGCATCTTCGCCTCCGGCATGCGCGAATACCAGAAGCTGCGCGAGCGCCACGTGTCCGACACCGGCACCCTGCTCGACGGCTCGCGCCGCGCCATGCGCGCCAGCTACCAGCGCGAGCTCGATGCGGTCGAGCAGAACCTGTCCTTCCTCGCCACGGTCGGCTCGGTCTCGCCCTATGTGGGCCTGTTCGGCACGGTCTGGGGGATCATGCATGCCTTCACCGGCCTCGCGGCACTGGCGCAGGTGACGCTCTCCACCGTGGCGCCCGGCATCGCCGAGGCGCTGGTCGCCACCGCGATCGGCCTGTTCGCGGCGATCCCGGCGGTCGTCGCCTACAACCGCTTCGCCCGCGAGATCGACAAGATCGCGATCGCCCTCGAGACCTTCATCGAAGAGTTCTCGAACATCCTGCAGCGCAACCTGACGGCCCACGTGAGCCCGGCGACGGTGACCCCGGCCGGCCGCTGAACCGGAGCACCGCACCATGCCCGCCATGTCCTCCCGCGGCCGCGGCCGCCGCACGATCAACGAGATCAACATGGTCCCGTTCATCGACGTGATGCTGGTGCTGCTGATCATCTTCATGGTCACGGCGCCGCTGATCACGCCGAGCGTCATCAACCTGCCGAGCGTCGACAAGGCCAACAAGCAGCCCGATCGCCCGATCGAGATCGTGATCAAGAGCGATGACGAGGTACAGGTCAAGAAGGACCCGTCCACCGGCAGCGGCGGCACCTCGATCCCGATGACCCAGATCGGCGCCGCCGCCAAGCAGGCCCAGGGCGGCGACGCCGACCGGCCGGTGGTCATCAGCGCCGACAAGTCCGTCAAGTACGAGACCGTGGTGAAGGCCATGAACCAGCTCAAGCGCAGCGGCATCGAGCGCGTCGGCCTGTCGGTCCAGACCACCGGCGCGAAGTGATGTCGCTGGCCGCCGACCGTCCCGAATTCGCTCCGCCGCCGCAGCGCGGCACGCCGCGCGCCGTGGTGCTGGCGCTGATCGCCCACGCCTTGCTGATCGCGGCCCTGACCTGGGGCGTGAGCTGGCGGCGCGAGGCCGAGAACGATGCGGTCGAGGCCGAGCTGTGGTCGACCACCGTGCAGCAGGCCGCGCCGCGCGCCGTGGCGCCGGTCCCCGTGCCGCCGCCGCCGACCCCGACGCCGGCCCCACCACCCCCTCCGCCGCCCCCGCCACCGCCCCAGGCGGTCAGGCCGCCGGACCCGACGCCGGTGCCGAAACAGCCCGACATCGCCCTCGAGCGCGAAAAGAAGCTCAAGGAGCAGAAAGAGCGCGAGCGCGAACTCGAGCAGCAGGCCCAGCAGCAGAAGAAGCTCGAGGCGGCCAAGAAGGCGGCCCAGGAAAAGCGCGAGGCCGAGGCCCGCGAGCGCGCCGAGGACGAGGCCGAGCGCAAGAAGGAAGAGCAGAAGAAGCTCGCCGACCAGAAGCGCAAGCAGGAGGCCGAGGCCGCCAAGCAGGCCGAAGCCGCGAAGAAGAAGGAAGCCGAGGCCAAGCAGGCGGCGCAGGCCGCGGCCGACCGCGCGGCCACTCTGAAGCGCATGCAGGCAATGGCCGGCTCGGGCGGCGAAGGCACGGCGGCCAGGTCGTCGGGCCCTTCGGGCAGCTATGGCGGCAAGGTCGCCGCGGCGGTGCGGCCCAATGTCGTGTTTCCCGATGCCGACCTGGTGAGCGGCAATCCGGGCGCCGAGTTCGATGTCCGGCTGGCACCCGACGGCACCATCGTCGGCACCCCGCAGCTGGTCAAGTCGAGCGGGCTCGCGAACTGGGACGACGCCGCCCTGCGCGCCTTGCAGAAGACCGAAAAGCTGCCGCGCGACATCGACGGCACGGTGCCGCCACGGCTGATCGTGACGCTGCGGCCGAAGCGCTGAGCCCGCCTGCAAAGGCGTACCAGGAGTTCAAGCACGCGAGCAAGCCCGGCCGTGTGACTGTCGCGGGCAAACCCAGCGCCGATCTCGCACCTGGGACCCTGAACAGCATCCGGAAGCAAGCCGATCTGAAATCGTGAGGTCCCTATGCGCTACGCCGTCGTTATCGAGAAAGCCCAGAGCAACTACTCTGCCTACGTTCCGGATCTTCCGGGCTGCGTGGCCACCGGGGAAACGGTCGCCGAGGTCGAAGCGGAAATCAAGGAAGCGATCGCATTCCACATCGACGGGCTGCGCGAAGATGGCCTGCCGGTCCCCGAACCCGCCAGCCAGGTCGAGTACGTGGAGGTTGAGGCGTAGAGCTCCTACAGGAGTTCGTGATCCGACCTGGAATTGGCAATGCCGGGCAGTTGTGCGATCAGGAAGTGCGCAGCGATCGCTGCCAAGCACCCGATCGCCACGCCGACCGCGATGTCCAGCGGATAGTGCACCCCGACCACCACGCGCGCGATGCTCACGAGGCCCGCCAGCGCGAGCAGCACGGCGCCGACCGCGCGGTATCTGGCAACCAGCAGGAACGAGCAGGCCAGCGCCACGTAGGCGGTCGCATGGCTGCTGGGAAAGGACGGGCTGCCGACATGCATCATGTGCGGAATGCCGAGGCCGTTCTCGAACGGACGTGGCCGGTCCCACACCATCGCGATGAGTTCGCAGGCCAGGCTGCCGATGGCGATCGCCAGCAAACCGACCAGGACCGGCCGCACGACCGGCCGCCAGCGGTGCAGCGCGAGGCCGAGCAGGAGCGCCAGCAAGAACCAGTGGGCGTGGACCGCCAGCAGGTGTCCCGACTCGACGACCCACTCATGCGCGTCCGCGTCGGCGTTCAGCAGCAGGAACAGTTGGCGGTCGAGAGACCACATGGCCATCGCTACTCGTAGACCACGGCCGCCCTGCCCGCGTCGGCCTGCGCCATCCAGCTGGCCAGCGCCGCGTCGGTGGGGAAGAACTTCGCGCGCTCGCCCAGCTGCAGCTCGACCTGGGCACCGCCGCGGGCCATCGACAGGCGCACGCCCAGCCCCTGCTGCAGGTCGCCATGCTCGCTCTGCTCGGTGCGCGGCGGGAAGTCCTTCACGAGCCGCGCGATGTCCGGCGCCTTGCCGTTGACCGCGACGCGCAGGAACTTGCCGAAGCGGCAACGCGCGCTGGCAAGGTCCCACACCTGCTGCACCTGGAAGCGGGCCTCGAAGCCGCCGCGTCCGGGCTGCAGGCGGCCGCTCACGATCACCAGTTCGTCGTCCTTGAGCACGTTGCGGTTGGCGTTGAACAGCGCCTCGTCGGCGGTGGCGTCGATCGCGCCCGACTTGTCGTCGAGCTTGAAGATCGCGAGCCGGCCGCGCTGGCCGTTGATGACGCGGAAGTCGCTCACGATGCCCGCGATCACTTGCGGATCGCGGCTGTCGAGCAGGTCGTCGATCTGGCGCTTGCAGAAGCGCCGCACCTCGTGCGACACCTCGTCGAACAGGTGGCCCGAGAGATAGAAGCCGACCGCCGTCTTCTCGTAGGTGAGCCGTTCCTTGACGCCCCAGGGCGTGGCGTCGACGAGCTCGGGCTCCTGGGTGGCCGAGCCGTGTTCGCAGTCGCCGAAGATGTCGGCCTGCGCCACGTTGGCCTGGGTCGCGTTGGCGAACTCGAAGGCGCGGTCGACCGAAGCGACCAGCGAGGCGCGGTTCTGCTGCAGCGAATCGAAGGCGCCGGCCTTGATCAGCGCCTCGACCGTGCGCTTGTTGATGCGCTGGCGATCCACGCGCACGCAGAAGTCGAACAGGCTCGTGAACGGGCCGCCCTCCTCGCGCGCCTTGACGATCGCCTCGACCGCGAGCTGGCCGGTGCCCTTGACGGCGCCGAGCCCGTAGCGGATCGAGCGGTCATCGACCGGCTCGAAGCGGTAGTTGCCGCGGTTCACGTCCGGCGGCTCGAAGCTCATGCCGAAGTTCTTCTGCGCGTCCTCGAACAACACCTTGAGCTTGTCGGTGTCATCCATTTCCACCGTCATGTTGGCGCAGAAGAACTCGGCCGTGTAGTGGACCTTGAGCCAACCCGTGTGATACGCCAGCAGCGAGTAGGCGGCCGCGTGCGACTTGTTGAAGCCGTAGCCCGCGAACTTCTCCATCAGGTCGAAGATCTCGTCGGCCTTCTTCTGGTCGATGTCGTTCTTGGCCGCGCCCTTGCGGAAGATCTCGCGGTGCTCGGCCATCTCCTCGGCCTTCTTCTTGCCCATCGCGCGGCGCAAGAGGTCGGCGCCGCCGAGCGAGTAGCCGCCGAGGATCTGCGCGGTCTGCATCACCTGCTCTTGGTAGACCATGATGCCGTAGGTCTCGGAGAGCATCTCGGCCACCAGCGGGTGCGGATACTCGACCGGCTCGCGCCCGTGCTTGCGCGCCACGAAGCTGGGGATCAGGTCCATCGGGCCCGGACGGTAGAGCGCGTTCAGCGCGATCAGGTCTTCGAGCCGGGTCGGCCGCGCGTCCTTCAGCATGCCCTGCATGCCGCGCGATTCGAACTGGAACACGGCCTCGGTCTTGCCCTCGGAGAACAGCTTGTACGTGGGCACGTCGTTGAGCGGAATGTTCTCGAAGGCGAAGTTCTCCTGGCCCTTGTGGCGGGCGACGATGAAGTCCTTGGCGATCTCCAGGATGGTCAGCGTGGCCAGGCCCAGAAAGTCGAACTTGACCAGGCCCACGGCCTCGACGTCGTCCTTGTCGTACTGGCTCACGGCCGAGTCGCTGCCCGGCTGCTGGTAGAGCGGGCAGAAGTCGGTGAGCTTGCCCGGCGCGATCAGCACGCCGCCCGCGTGCATGCCGATGTTGCGTGTCATGCCTTCGAGCTTCTGTGCCAGCTCGACCAGCATGCGGACTTCTTCTTCCTTCTCGATCCGGGCCGCGAGCTGCGGCTCCGCCGCGATGGCGTACTTTTCCCGGTCGGCCTCCGACAGGTCAGCGGGCGGGTACTGGATCGTCACCGGCTTGCCCGGCTTGTTCGGGATCAGCTTGCTGATGCCGTCGCAGAACATGTAGCTCATGTCGAGCACGCGGCCGACGTCGCGGATCGCGGCCCGTGCGGCCATGGTGCCGAAGGTGGCGATCTGGCTCACCGCATCGCGGCCGTACTTGTCCTTGACGTAATCGATGACGCGGTCGCGGTTGCCCTGGCAGAAGTCGATGTCGAAGTCGGGCATCGAGACCCGCTCCGGGTTCAGGAAACGCTCGAACAGCAGCTTGTATTCGAGCGGGTCGAGGTCGGTGATCTTGAGCGCATAGGCGACCAGCGAGCCGGCGCCCGAGCCCCGGCCCGGACCGACCGGGCAGCCGTTCTTCTTGGCCCAGTTGATGAAGTCGCCGACGATCAGGAAGTAGCCCGGGAAGCCCATCTTGAGGATGGTGTTGATCTCGAACTCGAGCCGCTCGACGTAGCGCGGGCGCTCGGCATCGCGCTTGCCCGCGTCCGGATACAGGTGCGCCAGGCGCTCTTCGAGCCCCTCGAAGGAGGCGACCCGGAAGTACTCCTCGATCGGCATGCCGTTGGGCGTCGGGAAATTCGGCAGCTGCGGCTTGCCGAGCACCAGCGTGAGGTTGCAGCGCTTGGCGATCTCGACCGTGTTGGCCAGCGCGCTCGGCACATCGGCGAACAACTGCGCCATTTCGGCCGAGGACTTGAAGTACTGCTCGCGCGTGAACTTGCGCACCCGCCGCGGGTTGCCGAGGATCTCGCCTTCGGAAATGCAGACCCGCGCCTCGTGCGCCTCGTAGTCGTCGGCGGTGGCGAACTGCACCGGATGGGTCGCGACCACCGGCAGCTTGAGGCGCGCGGCGAGCTTGACGGCCGCGATCACGTGCGGCTCGTCCTCGGGCCGGCCGGCCCGCTGCAGCTCGATGTAGAAGCGGTGCGGGAACAGGCCGGCGAGCTGCAGCGCGACCTCGGCCGCGCGCTCTTCCTGGCCCTGCAGCAGCGGCGCACCCAGCGGCCCGGCCTGCGCGCCCGACAGCGCGATCAGCCCGCCCTGCAGCTCTTCGAGCCAGGCCAGCTTGCAGGCCGCCTGGGCCTGGCCGCGGCCGACGTTCTGGGTCCAGGCACGCGCCAGCAGTTCGGACAGGTGCAGATAGCCTTCCTTGTTCTGCACCAGCAGCACGATGCGCGTGAGAGCGCCGGGCTCGGCGCCCAGCCCTTCGAGGTAGACCTCGGCGCCCAGCACCGGCTTGACGCCCTTGCCGCGCGCCTCCTTGTAGAACTTGACGGCGCCGAAGAGGTTGTTGAGGTCGGTGATCGCCAGCGAGGGCTGGCCGTCGGCGGCCGCGGCCTTGACGACTTCATCGATGCGGTTGGTGCCGTCGACGACGGAAAACTCGGTGTGCAGGCGCAGGTGAACGAACATCCGGCCATTGTAGAAAAGGCTGCCTCCACGATGTGATGCGGGCATCCCTACAATCGCGCCCCGTGCAAGAAATACTGAACATCGCGGCTTACAAGTTCGTCGGCATCGCCGACGGCGCCGACCTTCGCGAGCAGCTGCGGGCCCGCACCCATGCGCTCGCGCTCAAGGGCACCATCCTGCTCGCGCCCGAGGGCATCAACCTCTTTCTCGCCGGAGAAAAGGACCAGGTCCGCACTTTTCTCGGCGAACTGCGCGCCGATCCCCGCTTTGCCGACCTCGAAGCCAAGGAAAGCTGGTCGCAGGCGCAGCCGTTCCGGCGCATGCTGGTCAAGCTGAAGCGCGAGATCATCCGGATGGACCATCCGGCGATCCAGCCGGCCGCGGGCCGGGCGCCGGGGGTCGACGCCGCTACGCTCAAGCGCTGGCTCGACCAGGGGCACGACGATGCCGGCAAGCCGATCGCGCTGCTCGACACCCGAAACGCCTTCGAGGTCGATCACGGCACCTTCGACGGCGCGATCGACTGGCGCATCGGCAAGTTCACCGATTTCCCGAAGGCCCTGAAGCAGCACGCCGACGAACTGGCCGGCAAGACCGTGGTCAGCTTCTGCACCGGCGGCATCCGTTGCGAGAAGGCGGCGATCCTGATGCGCGAAGCCGGCGTCGCCGACGTGCTGCAGCTCGAAGGCGGGATCCTCAAGTACTTCGAGCAGGTCGGCGGCGCGCACTACCACGGCGAATGCTTCGTGTTCGACGGCCGCGAGTCGCTGGCGCCCGACCTGAGCGCACGCGCGAACCGCGCCAGCGCGCGCGCGCCCGAAGACCCGGACCTGGCCCGAAAGGGCTGAAAACGGTCCCGGGCTCAGGCCGGCGTGGTGCCGCTGTCGGCCGCCTGCTGCACCTGGAACGGATGCCCCGGCAGCGGAATGAACTCGGTCTCGCCGGGCACCTGACCCATGCGCTGGGCGGCCCAGTCGGCGCCGGCCTCGAGGATGCGCTCGCGCCGGCTCGAGACGAAGTTCCAGGTGATGAAGCGCGGCCCGTCGAGCGGCTCGCCGCCGATGACCACCAGCCGCACCGGGCCCTGCGCCGCCAGCACGCCGCCACGGCCTTCGGGCAGCACCGCCATCGTGTGCTGCGGCACGGCTTCGCCGTCGAGCGTGATGTCGCCATCGACCGGATAGACCGCGAGTTCGGCTGCCAGCGCCGGCAGTTCGAAGCGCGCGCCGGCGGGCAGCGCCAGGTCGAGATACACGGTCTTGGAGAAGGTCGCCACCGGCGAACGCGCGCCGAAGGCCTCGCCGATCAGCACCCGCACCGGCACGCCCTGCACCTCGAGCGCCGGGATGTCCGCCGCCGCGGTGTGCGTGAAGCTGGGCTCGGCCTCTTCGTGGGCCTGCGGCAGTGCGGCCCACAGCTGCAGGCCGTGATTCACGTAGGTGGCGTCGAGCAGCGCTTCGGGCTTGCGCTCCGAATGCACGATGCCGCGCCCGGCGGTCATCCAGTTGATGGCGCCGGGGCGGATCTCCTGCACGCTGCCGAGGCTGTCGCGATGCATCATCGCGCCTTCGAAGAGATAGGTGACGGTCGCCAGTCCGATGTGCGGATGCGGGCGCACGTCGTGCTCGGAGCCGGCCGTCTCGGTCGCCGGTCCGAAGTGGTCGAAGAACACGAAGGGGCCGACCGCGCGGCGCTTGGCCGCCGGCAGCACGCGCCGCACCTTGAAGCCTCCGCCCAGGTCCTTGTCGTGGGGTTGAAGCAGAAGCGGTTCGGTCATCGGGGGTTCTCCGTGGGGCGGTTGCGGAATCAGCCCCGCGATCTTGCCACTTCCGCTACGCGCTCGCCGAATGCGCGCGCGGTGTCGAAGTCACCGCGGGCCATCTCGGCGGGGCTCGCATCGGTGGGCGATGTGGTCAGCAGGCCGTTGTAGCCGCCGACGTAGTTGATCGAATCGCGCGTCGCCGCCTTGTTGTTGCTCGGCATGAGCCCGAGGCTGACCCACAGGCCGCCATGCTGCATGGCCAGGTGCCAGAGATAGGTGAGCGTGGCGTCCTTGTCGCCGTTCATGGCGGCGCTGTTGCTGAAGCCGGCGAAGAGCTTGTCCTTCCAGCCCTGGACGAACCAGACCTTGGAGGAGGCATCGGCGAACTTCTTGAACTGCCAGCTCGGCCCGCCCATGTAGGTGGGCGAGCCCATGATGATCGCGTCGGCCGCCGCCAGCAGTTCCCAGCCGTGGGCCGGGAGATTGCCGTCGGCGTCGATCGCGAGCAGGTGGGCCTCCGCTCCATCGGCCACCGCCTGCGCGATTCGCTGCGTATGGCCGTAGCCCGAATGAAACACTACGACGATGTCCGCCATCGATTGGTCCTGGAAGAAAAAACAGATCGCGCATCGTACGCAAAGCCCGGCCTGCGCAGCCGGGCCCGGGGAACTTACTTCCTGTCGATCGAGAAGCGGCCGGCGCCGAGCGCGGCGATCGCGAACAGACCGCCGGCGATCGCGATGTTCTTGAAGAACATCAGCTGGTTGATGTACGCCTTGTCGGCGGGCATCGCCCAATAGTTGTGGAAGAACACCGCGGTCGCGACCGTGAACACCGCCAGCACGATCGACACGATGCGCGTCTTGTAGCCGACCAGCAGCAACAGGCCCAGACCGAGCTCGACGACGATCGCGATGACCGCGCCGAGCTGCGGCAGCGGCAGGCCGACGGCGCCGATGTAGCCGACGATGCCGGCGAAGCCGCCGATCTTGGCGAAGCCGGCCGGCACGAAGAGCAAGGCGATCAGCACGCGGCCGAGCAGCGCGAGCGAATCCTGCGTGGCGCCGGCGGCGGGTGCAGCGGCGTAGGGGGCAGTGGTGGTGGACATGGGATGGACTCCTCTGGGTTGAAAAAAAGTTGAAATTCAGGCGGCGAGATCGAACACGAGCACTTCGGCATCCTTCGCGGCGCCGAGCCTCAGCTGGCTCTCGCCTTCGAGCAGCGCGGCATCGCCGGAAGCGAGCTTCGTGCCATTGGCTTCGAGCTCGCCGCGCACCAGGTGCACGTAGCTCTTGCGCTTCGGGTCCAGCGCCAGGCTGGCTTGTTCATCGCCGTCGAGCAGGCCTGCGAACAGGCGGGCGTCGGCATGCACCAGCACCGAGCCTTCGGCGCCGTCGGGCGACGCGACCAGGCGCAGCTTGCCGCGCTTCTCCTCGT
Organism: Variovorax saccharolyticus; assembly: GCF_030316765.1. Taxonomy (GTDB): domain Bacteria; phylum Pseudomonadota; class Gammaproteobacteria; order Burkholderiales; family Burkholderiaceae_C; genus Variovorax; species Variovorax saccharolyticus. The sequence goes on along the minus strand of NZ_JASZYT010000001.1, from coordinate 800,715 downwards.
TGGTGAAGCTCTTCTGCTCGTAGCCGGGCGCGATGCCGCGCACGTTCGGCTCGATCCAGATCTGCAGGAAGTGCGTCGTTTCGTCGGCCTTGTGATTGAACTCGCTGTGCATGACACCGCGGCCGGCGCTCATGCGCTGGACATCGCCGGGCGGGATCGATTCCACGTTGCCCATGCTGTCCTTGTGCGCCAGTTCGCCCGACAGCACGTAGCTGATGATCTCCATGTCCTTGTGGCCATGGGTGCCGAAGCCGGCGCCCGCGGCGACACGGTCTTCGTTGATCACGCGCAGGTTGCCGAAGCCCATGTGGGCCGGGTCGTAGTAGCCAGCGAACGAGAAACTGTGGAACGAGCGCAGCCAGCCGTGATCGGCATAACCGCGTTCCTGGGATTTGCGAACCTTCAACATCTTCGAACTCCTGCCCTCCGGGGAGGGCCTTTCGATATGCCGCGCCCTGTGCGCAGCGGATGACTGAACTTTAGGGCCCGCTCCCCCTGCTGAAAGCGCGCCGCTTTGATGGCATCATTCAATTATTTTGAATGCCCGAAGGCCATGCCCACTGCCCGTGACGTACTGACGCCCGATGCCTTCGCGATGCTGCAGACCGTGGCAAGCACCGGCAGCTTCGCCGCCGCCGCCCGCTCGCTGGACCTGGTGCCGAGCGCGCTGAGCTACCGGGTCCGGCTGATCGAGGACGCGCTGGACGTGCTGCTGTTCGACCGCAGCGGGCGCCAGGCCAGGCTGACCGAGGCCGGCGTCGAACTGCTGCGCGAATCGACCCGGCTGCTGGGCGAGATCGACGCCGTCGCCAACCGGGTCAAGCGCATCGCCACCGGCTGGGAGCCGATGCTGACGATCGCGGTCGACAGCGTGATCGCGCGCGATCCGCTGCTCGATCTGGTCAACGCCTTCTATGCCCTCGAGCCGCCGACCCGGCTCAAGCTGCGCGACGAGACCCTGCTCGGCACCATCGAGGCGCTGAGCAGCGGCGAAGCCGACCTGGCGGTGGGTTCGGTGCTCGACGCCGCCAGCCTGGCCTTCACCGCCACCGGCATCCGCAGCCGGCCGCTGGGCGAGCTGGCCTTCGTCTACGCGGTGGCGCCGCACCATCCGCTGGCGCGGCTGGCCGAACCGCTCAGCGACGAGGTGCTGCGCGCGCATCGCGCGGTGGCCGCGGCCGACTCGTCGCGCTCGGGGCCGAGCATGACGGTCAACCTGGTCGGCGGCCAGGACGTGCTCACGGTGCCGACCATGCAGGCCAAGCTCGCGGCCCAGCTGCATGGGCTCGGCGGCGGCTTCCTGCCCGAGCCGATGGCGCGGCCCTACATCGAGGCCGGCCACCTGGTCGAGCGCCGGACCGAGCGCGTGCCGCCGGTCGCCACCATGCACTGCGCCTGGCGCGTGCGCAGCGCGGGCAGCCCGGGGCGCGCGATGCAGTGGTGGCTCGAGCGCTTCGAGCACGAAGGCACGCGGCGCGCCCTGCTGGAACGCCACCGCGGCCGATGACCGGCAGATGACCGGTTAGAGTCACCTCAACCAACCGAGAGAGACCGCCATGACCATCCGACCCGCTGCCGACCGCCATCGATCCACCGCCTCGCGCCACTACGCCGTCGTCGGCGCCGGCATCGCCGGCGTGGCCTGTGCCCGAACGCTGCTGCAGGCCGGTCACCGCGTGACCGTGTTCGAGCGCGAGGCCGCCACCGGCGGCCGCATGGCCAGCGAATCGACGCCCTTCGGCCGCTTCGACAGCGGCGCCCAGTACTTCACGGTGCGCGATCCGCGCTTTGCGCGCGTGCTGGAAACCACCCCCCAGATCTGCAAGCCCTGGAGCGCCAACCTGGTGCGCGTGCTGGACGCCCACGGCCGCGTCGCCGAGGCCGCCCTGCCCGCACGCGAACCGCATTTCGTCGCCCAGCCCGGCATGGATGCGCTGGTCGCCCATTGGGCCCGGCCGCTGGGCGACGCGCTGCTGACGGGCACCCAGGTGACGCAGATCGAGCCCGATGCGCTCGACGGCAAGCGCTGGCAGCTGCGCACCGCGGGCGCCGATGAATCGCAGCATGTCTATTCGGGCTTCGACGCGGTGCTGCTCGCCGTGCCGCCGGCCCGGGCCCGTGCCCTGCTCGGCGATGGCCGCCTGTCCACCGACCTGAGCGCCAAGATCGATGCGGTTCGCATCGCGCCGTGCTGGACCCTGATGATCGCCTTCCCGCAGGCCAACCAGCCGACGCTGTCGCACCTGGGCCCGCAATGGAATGCCGCCCGCAGCACCCATCATCGCGTGGCCTGGCTGGCGCGCGAGTCCTCCAAGCCCGGACGCGACCCGATCGAGCGCTGGACCCTGCAGGCCAGCGCCGCCTGGTCGCAGGAACACCTGCGCGACGACGCCGCGCGGGTCGAGGCCAAGCTGCTGCGCGCCTTCGCCGAAATCACCGGCATCCGGGCCGAGCCCTCGCACGCCCAGGCGCGCTGCTGGCCCGAGGCGCAGACCCAGGTGCCGGTGGGCAAGCCGTTCTTGTGGGACGCCAAGGCGCGCATCGGTATCGCCGGCGACTGGTGCACCGGCCACCGGGTCGAGGATGCCTTCCTGTCGGGCCTGACGCTGGCGCTCAAGGTGGCCTGAATCCCCTTCCGTCGATGCTTCGAGTCGGTCGTTTCGCGCCCTCGCCGACCGGGCCGCTGCATGCCGGCTCGCTGGTCGCGGCGCTCGCCAGCTGGCTCGACGTGCGGGCCCGCGGCCCGCGAGCGCGCTGGCTGGTGCGGATCGAGGACGCCGACACCGAGCGCTGCCTGCCCGGCCTGGGCGAGCGGATCCTCGCGCAGCTGGCCGATTGCGGCCTGCTGCCCGACGACCCGCCGGCGTGGCAGACCCGGCGCACCGATCACTACCAGCGCGCGCTCGACCGGCTGGTGGCCAGCCAGTGGGCCTATCCCTGCGGCTGTTCGCGCAAGGACATCGAACAGGCATTGGCCGAACGCGGCATCGCCCACGCGCGCCACGGCGAGCGCGTCTATCCCGGCACCTGCCGCACCGGCCTGCACGGCAAGCCGGCACGCGCCTGGCGCTTCGCGACCACGCGCTTCGAGGCCGCCCGCGGCGATGCCATGCTGCGCTGGAACGACCGCCGCCTCGGCGCCCGGCAACAGGCGGTCGGCAGCGAGGTCGGCGATTTCGTGCTGAAGCGCGCCGACGGGCCCTGGGCCTACCAGCTCGCGGTGGTGGTCGACGACGCCGACCAGGGTGTCACCGACGTGGTGCGCGGCGAAGACCTGGCCGACAACACGGCGCGCCAGATCCTGCTGCAGAGTGCCCTCGGGTTCGCGACGCCGAGCTACCTGCACACGCCGCTGGTGCTGGCCGCCGACGGCGACAAGCTGTCCAAGCAGAATGGCGCCGCGCCGCTTGCGACCGCGACGCCGGCCGAGGCGCTGGCCGCCCTGCAAACCGCAGCCGGCGTGCTCGGCCTGGGCCCTGCCGAGGCGGCGACGATCGCCGAATCGCTCGCGTCCTGGGTGGCCCGGTGGCGCGATCTCTACAATCCGCCGCCGTGACTCCCAGTTCTTCCACCGATCTCCCCGCCGACCCGCCGGCCGCTGCGCCCGCTGGCGACAAACCCACCGGCGAGGCGCATCCGCTGCACCGCAGGCTCAAGAGCTTCGTCAAGCGAGGCGGCCGCACCACCGAAGGCCAGGCCCGCGCCTACGAGCTGTTCGGCCCGCAGTTCCTGCTGCCCTACCGCCCCGAAACGCTGGACTACGGCGCCGCCTTCGGCCGCCAGGCCCCGACCGTGCTCGAGATCGGCTTCGGCATGGGCGAGGCGACCGCGCACATCGCCGGGCTGATGCCCGAAAAGAACTTCCTCTGCTGCGAGGTGCACGAACCGGGCGTCGGCGCGCTGCTCAAGCGCATCGGCGAGCAGCAGCTGCAGAACATCCGCATCTGCGCCCACGACGCAGTCGACGTGCTCGACCACATGCTGCCGCCGGCCTCGCTGGCGGGCGTCCACGTGTTCTTCCCGGATCCCTGGCACAAGACCCGGCACAACAAGCGGCGCCTGATCCAGCCGCCGTTCGTGCGCAAGCTGGCCGACCGGCTGGCGCCCGGCGGCTATCTGCACTGCGCCACCGACTGGCAGCCCTACGCCGAGCAGATGCTCGAAGTGCTGTCGGCCGAGCCGCTGCTGCGCAACACGGCCGCGGGCTATGCGCCCAAGCCCGAGTACCGGCCGCTGACCAAGTTCGAGAATCGCGGCCTCAAGCTCGGCCACGGGGTCTGGGACGTCGTTTTCGAGCGCGTCTGAGCCTGGCCCTTCAGTGGGTCAGGGTGGGCAGCTGGCCCGCCGGCACCGGTTCGACGCCCTGCGCCTGCAGCACGTTCTTCTGCGCCGCCATGATCAGCGCGGCGCGGTAGGCGGAGCGGCTCGCGATCTTGGTGTGCGTGATCAGCGCCTGCCACTCGCGTTCGAGTTCCGGGTCGCTGCGGTCGGTGTTGCGGCGGTTCAGCAGGGTCTGGCTGACGTCGACCAGGGCCGCAGCCGAACTCAGGCAGATATTGACCGCGGTCTGCGCGGCGCTGCGCCGGAAACGCTGCTCTTCGGTCTGGGCGGCGGTGCGCAAGGCCTCCAGCGGCAGATTGGCCGTAGGGCCCAGATAGGGTTCGCCCTGGAGTTCGCTGTCGGCGTGGGCCAGCACTTTCTCGATGGCGACCAGCGCGCTTTCCAGCAGTGCGATTTCGGTTGACGTTTTCTTCATGTGATCCATCCGGAGCCATTCCGGTTCAGCCCGGATATTGACAGGGGGAAGCGCATTTCCACTGTGCAATAAGCCACATCCGAAATACAAAAGTTAACAGTTTGCGGTTGCCATGGCCGCCACGGGCGCGGTCCAGACCGAGCCGGGATTGCCGAACGTGATTTAGTACCTTCGTGTATGGAATCGAAGTTGCTACATTTTTTGAAAGATGTAGCGAAAGGCTTCCGATGATTCTCACTCGCAGAACCTGGCTGGCGAAGTCCGGCGCGGCGCTGCTGCTCGGCGGCGGCCTCGCCGCCACCGCCGGACGCGGCCATGCCCAGTCGACGGCGCGCCCCGCTGCTGCGGCGCGCACCGTGGTTCTCGGGCAGTCGGTGCCCCTCACCGGCGCCGCCAGCGAGATCGGACTGGCCTTCGCCGCCGGCGCGCGGCTGTTCGCCACCGAATACAACGAAAGCGCTGCCGCCGCCGCCGGCGGCATCCAGCTCAAGCTGGTGCAGCTCGACGACGGCTACGACGCCGCCCGCGCCGGCACCAATGCGCGCGCCCTGCTCGGCAGCCACAAGGCAGACCTGCTGTTCGGCTTCGTCGGCACCGCCAGCAGCGACGCCGGCGCCGAGGTCGCGACGCAGCAGGGCAATGTGCTGTTCGCTCCCTTCGCGGCGGCCGACAACCTGCGCGGCGCCGCGCATCCCAACGTGTTCCATGTCCGGCCGAGCATGGCCGACGAGGCCTTCAAGATCGTGCGCCAGTGCGAGACGGTCGGCCAGACCCGCATCGCGCTGATCGGCGACGACGACGCGATGGGCCGCGCCGGCCTGGCGGCGGTCCAGCAGGCGATGAGCGACCTCAAGCTGGCACCTCTGGTGGCCAGCGCGCTGGTGCCGGCCGGCGGCGACAAGGTCGATGCGGCGCTGGCCGCGGTGCAGAAACAGTCGCCCCAGGCTATCGTGCTGGTCTCGCTCTCGACCACCACCGCCGACGTGATCCGCCGCCTGCGCAAGAGCGGCTATGCGGGCAGCTTCACGGCCTTCTCGATCGTCGGCATCGATCCGCTCTATGCGGCGCTCGGCAAGGACATCGGCGGCATCGTGATCTCGCAGGTGGTGCCGTCGCCGCGACCGTCGGCGATCCCGATCGTCAAGGAGTACCTGGCTGCGGTCGACAACTCGGACCAGGCGCCTTCCTACGAAGGCCTCGAGGGCTTCATCGCCACCAAGGCCGCGGCCGAGGCCGTGCGCCGCGCCGGCAAGGGCTTCACGCCGGTCGCGCTGCAGCGCGCGATGGCCGGGATGACGGACTACGACGTCGGCGGCTTCCGCATCAACCTGCGCCCGGGCCTGCGCGATCCCGGACGCAGCATCGACCTGATCAGCATCACCAAGGATGGGCGGGTGCTGCGCTGACCGTTGCGCTGCGGCGCCGATTGACGGCCGATCGTCGGGCAAGCCGAACGGCCGCTAACCGGTGCTGCCGAGCTGCTGCAGCCTGTCGAGCGACAGCAGCTCGATGCGCCCGTAGCCGAGCGCGATCACGCGCTCGCGGGCCAGCGCGTTGAGCTCTTTCGACAGCGTCTGCCGGGTCACCCCGAGCATCATCGCCAGCGCCTCCTGCGGCAATGCCACCGAGATCCTGGCAACCGGCGCCTGGGTGGCATCGCCGCGCGCCAGCGCCAGCAGCCGGCGCGCCACGCGGGCCCGCAGCCCGCGCAGCGTGGCGTCTTCCATCAACCCGTAGAGGCCGCGCACGCGGGCCGCGAGCAGGGCCGCGACCGCCCGGCCGAAAGGCGCACCCTGCATCAGCTGCGCGAAGGCCTGGTGCGGCACCACCAGCAGGTCGAGCGCGCTGAGCGCCGTGGCGTCATGGGTGCGCGGCGAGCCGTCGATCAGGCTGATCTCGCCGAACCAGTTGCCGGGCTCGAGCACCGCGAGGATGGCCTCGCGGCCGTCCTGGCGCAGGGTCGATATCTTGATCATCCCTGCGGCCAGCCCGTAGAAGCCGCCGCCGGCCGCGTTCACCGGATCGCCCTGCCTGAACACCATCGCGCCGCGCCGCAGGTGGATCAGCTCGGCGGCGCCGAGCAGGCTTTCGCGCTGCCCGCGCGACATCGACGCGAACCACGGATTGGCCTCCATCGCCGCGCGGTGCGCGGCGGATAGTCGGGACCTGGGAGGCTGGGGCATGGGGGTCGTCCGGGGGTTTACCAGAGCCTTCCATTGTCAAATTCTTGACAGTTGAGCGTCAAGTGCGGGTCTACAGTGGGCCGCCACACACGAAGATCCACGGAGACACACGATGAATGCCAGAGCGAATTTCGTCCGCATGCAGGACAGCACGCAAGACGACTGGAGGCTGATCGGCGGCGAGTTCATGCAGTTCGCACAGGGCCTGCCCGGGCGCGTGATCAAGCACCTGCAGATCCTCGAGGGCGACTACGGCGGCTTCCCGATCGACCGCTACAGCCATTCGCTGCAGACCGCCACCCGCGCCTTGCGCGACGGCCGCGACGAGGAGTACGTGGTCTGCGCCCTGCTGCACGACATCGGCGACACGCTGGGCACCATGAACCACCCGGACATCGCGGCCGCCATCCTCAAGCCCTTTGTGAGCGAGGAGAACCACTGGATGGTGGCCCACCACGGCATCTTCCAGGGCCACTACTTCTTTCACCATATCGGCCTCGACCGCGACCTGCGCGAGAACTTCCGCAGCCATCCCTGCTTCGACCGCACCGCCGAGTTCTGCGAGCTCTACGACAACCCGGCCTTCGACCCGAAGGGCGAGACCCTGCCGATCGGCGAGTTCGAGCCGATGCTCCGGCGCGTGATGGCCCAGCCGAAGCAAAGCATCTACAAGGCCGCGCAGCAACCCGCCGCCGCTGCCGCCTGACCCCTTTCCCAGGAGACCCCCATGAACGCCAGCACCCCGACCGAAATCCAGAAACTCGTCAGCGCCGAAGAATGGCAGCTGCGCGTCGACCTCGCCGCCTGCTACCGCCTGGTCGCCCTGTACGGCTGGAGCGACCTCGTCTTCACGCACATCAGCGCCCGCGTGCCCGGCCCCGAGCACCATTTCCTGATCAACCCCTACGGCCTGATGTTCGACGAGATCACGGCCTCGAGCCTGATCAAGGTCGACCAGGACTGCAACAAGGTGATCGACTCGCCCTACCCCGTGAACCCGGCCGGCTTCGTGATCCACAGCGCGGTGCATGCGGCCCGCGAGGACGTGCAGTGCGTGCTGCACACCCACACGCGCGCCGGCATCGCGGTCAGCGCGCAGAAGAACGGCGTGCTGCCGATCAGCCAGCAGTCGACCTTCGTGCTGGCCTCGCTGGCCTATCACGACTACGAGGGCGTGGCCTTCCGCGATGACGAGAAGCCGCGCCTGCAGGCCGACATGGGCAGCGCGAACTTCCTGATGCTGCGCAACCATGGCCTGCTGACCGTCGGCAAGACCGTGGCCGACGCCTTCCTGAGCATGTACACCTTCGAGAACACCTGCCAGATCCAGATCGCGGCGCAGGCCGGCGGCGGCGAATTGACGCAGGTCGATCCGCGCATCGTCGAAGGCGTCGGCCACGCGATGAAGGTCCAGACCGGCGGCATGGGCGGGGCCTTCGTCTGGCCCTCGCTGATCCGCAAGCTGGACCGCGTCGACGCCAGCTACAAGAACTGATCAGGCCGGCGTCGGGTGCATGCCCGAGGCACCCAGCGCCCGCTCGCGCCACCACAGCACGAAGCCGCAGGCAAACACCACCGCCTGCGTGCCGATCAGCAGCGCGAAGCCGGCGAAGAAGCCGTGCGCCGCACCGCCGGAGGCCCCCGGGCCCGCCGACACCAGGCTGATCACGCTGCCCATCAGCGCCGGCATGAAGCCCGCGACCAGGCTGCCGGTGCCGTTGACGACGCCGAAGGCACTGGCCACATGCTCGGGGCGGGCGCAGTACTGCACCGTGCTGGGGATCGCCGGGCTCTGCAGGCCCCAGCAGAAATTGGCCGCGATCAGGCAGTAGGCGGCGGCGTAGGGGTCGTGCACGTTGATCGCCAGCAGCACCGACAGCGCCACGCCCACGCTCGCCGCCATGAAGATGAACGGCACGCGCTGGCGGTCGATCCGGTCGATCAGCACGCCGCCGAGCAGCACCGCGAGCACTGTGGCGTACTGCGGCAGCGAGGCCAGCCAGCCCATCTCCTTGAGCGAGAAGCCGCGCACCTCCTTGAGGTAGGCCGGCAGCCAGTTGCTGCTGCCCCAGAGGTAGGCCAGCGTGGCTGAGGTCAGCACCGTGATCAGCACCAGGTAGCGCGTGTGCAGCGCGCCCTTGACGATGTCGCCGACCCGGCTCATCGCGTCGCCGAAGGATTTCGGCTTCGCCTGGCCGGCGTAGGCGGCCGGCATCTTCACGAAGGCGATCACCAGCGGGATGCCCAGCGCGATGTTCAGCACGCCGAGTACGTGGAAGGAAGTCTCCCAGTCGAAGCTGACGAGCAGGTAGCCGATCAGCGGATAGCCGAGCGCGAGGCCGAGCCCGGTGCCCATGTTGACGAAGGAGTTCGGCTTGCCGTTCTCGTGGCTTTCGAAGTGCGCCTTGATGTAGGACGAAGCGAGCGAGAACAACGGCCCCTCTGAGACGCCAAGCAGGATCCGCGACGCCAGGAGCATGCCGTAGCCGTTGAACCACGGCGTGATGAAGGTCACCACGCCCCACAGCACCAGCCCGAGGATCAGGCTCCTGCGGACCCCGAACAGGGCGGCGCAGAACGGCGTCAGCACGAAGGCCGAGACGCCATAGCCGATCATGAAGGCGGTGGCCAGCAAACCCTGGCTGACCCGGTCCGTCGAGGCGATGCCGATGTGCTGCAGGAAGGCGGCATCGGTGATCAGCACCGCGATGTTGATCCGGTCGACGTAGGAGATCGCGACGATCACGAACAGCGTGATGACGCCGTACCAACGGAATGCTCTGGGGTGCATGGTTCAGGTCTCGTTTGTGGCGGCAGCGGGGGCTTCGCCCCCCGCTGCCGGGCTAGAAGGCGTGGCGCAAGCCGAACTCCGTGCCGCGCGATCCGTGGTCCGGCGACGTGAGCACACCGCCGAGGGTCTGGGCCGAGCCGTTGCTGTTGCTCAGCCACGCGGCGGTCGCATAGACCGCGCTGCGCTTGGACAGGTTGTAGACATAGCCAAGTGCGAACTTGCCGACGGTCGGCCGCGGCAGGTTGAAGCCCGGTTCCCGGCGGTACCACGCATACGAGGCCTTGATCTCGCCGGCGCCGACCGGCAGGTTGAAGCCCAGCAGCGCGCCCTTGCCGTCGACCTCGCCGAGCGACTCGGTGTAGTACTCGCCCATCACCCTCACGCCCATGAAGGCGGCGAAGGTATAGGAAGCGCCGAGATTCGTGACCCTCAGGTCGCCGACCGCATACTTTGTGCGTCCGGTCGAGAGCGCCACGTTGAACGGGCCGTTGAGATAGCCCACGCGCATCCCGGTGTAGTCGCCGTCGTCCTCGATCGACAGCGGCACGGGCCCGGGCAGCACGGCGTTCGAGGGGTTCTCGCCCAGCGCCACCATCAGCTGTCCGTAGAAGCCGCCGAGCGTGGGCGGCAGGAAGTAGCCGACGCTGTTCGAGGCCCGCGTGCCGGTGGGTGCGCTCAGGCCGCCCAGGCTGGTGAAGTAGATCTGGTTGGCACCGATGCCGCCGCCGGTCCCGAAGGGGTCGAACAAGGCCGTGTTCCAGAACGTCGGCGTGTAGTCGCGGCCCAGCCGCACTTCGCCGAAGACGCCTGAGAGGCTCACGGTCGAACGGCGCCCATAGATCAGCCCGCCGTCGCCGACGTTGCCGTTGCGCTGGTTGTTGGTGTTGGTGCCGAAGCTGGTGCCGGTATCGTTCTGCAGGCCGGACTCGAGCCAGAAGCTCGCCGCCAGGCCGCCGCCGAGGTCTTCGGTGCCCCGGAAGCCGAGCCGGCTGAAGGTGTTGGAGCTGTTGGTGAGCTGCCATCTGCTCGACGACACCGGGCCCGACCCGGTGGTGTAGGTGACTGCCGCGTCGACGACGCCGAACAATGTCACGCTCGATTGCGCGCTGGCCCAGGACACGGCTGCGCAGGCGGCCGCGGCCACCAAGGATCTCTTCATGTCTTCCTCCCCCTGTTGATGAACTCTTCTTCGCCCTAGATGTCCAGCACCAGCGGGCCGCGCTTGCAGCCCGAGACGCAGATCATCATGGTCTTGTTCGACGCCCGCTCCAGCTTGGTCAGGATGCCGTCGTGGTGGTCGACCTCGCCTTCGAGCACCTTGGTCTCGCAGGCGCCGCACACGCCTTCCTTGCAGCTGTGGTCCGGATTCAGGCCGGCGTCGATCAGGCTGTCGAGGATCGACTTGCCGGGCGGCACCTCGACCGACTTGCCGCTCTTGGCGCACTGCACCACATAGCTCTGGGTGGCGCTCGGCGCCTCGACGTGCACGGCCGCGAAACGCTCGATGTGGGCGTTCGGGTAGCCGAGCTGCTCGCAGGTCTTCTCGAAGTTGTCGAGCATCGGCGTCGGGCCGCAGCAGTAGTAGTGGCTGTCGGCGCCCTTGCCGGCGAGCAGCGCCGCCAGGTCGGGCGGTCCGCCCTTCTCTTCGTCGAAATGCCAGGCGAGCGGAATGCCCTTCTCGGCCGCCAGCGCGGCAATCGATTCGCAGAAGGCGGACTCCTTGCGCGAGCGCGCGCAGTACAGGAGCTCGACCGGCTTGCCGATGTCGGCCAGCCGCTGCAGCATGCACCAGATCGGGGTCACGCCGATGCCGCCGGCCACCAGCACCGAACGCTCCGCGCCCTCCTCGAGCTTGAAGTTGTTGCGCGGCTGCGAGATCGCGAGCGTCATGCCCACGCGCAGCTGCTGGTGCACGTAGCGCGAGCCACCGCGGCTCTTGCGGTCGTTCAGCACGCCAACCACGTAGCGCTGGCGGTCGGTCGAGGGGTTGCACAGCGAGTAGCTGCGCACCAGCCCGTTGGGCAGGTGCAGGTCGATGTGGGAGCCGGCCTCGAAGGCGGGGAAGTCCACCTCGGGCGATGCCGGGCGGAACTCGACGCTGACGATGCCGTCCGCTTCGTAGCGCATCGTGTGCACCAGGGCGTTCAGCGTGGGAGAAGACATGACTTAAACCTCGAGGAAGGGCTTTTCAGTGGACCGCCGCGAAGCTGCGCAGCTTCGCGGCGGCTGGTGCGCTCATCAGGCGGTCGCGCCTTCGAGTTGCTGCTGCGCCAGGCCGCGCAGGTGACGGCGCAGGCGCACGATGCCGAGGTCGTGCTGGTAGAGCTGCTCGTGCTGGTTGGCATCGGGCTCCATGTTCTCGATCAGCACGCGGTCCTGTTCGAGCACATGCCAGTGGCGGGCCTCGAGCCGGTTCTTGTAGAGGAAGCGCCAGGTGTCGCGCTCCCAGCCCTTGGCCAGCTTGCGCACGCGCCAGTGGAAGGCGCACGAGAGCGTCGGCGAGATCGGCGTGTAGCTGCCGACGATGATGAAGTTGCCGCCCGGGCCGCCGGTCTTCGGGTACGGGATCTCGAGGCGCATCCAGTGCAGGCCGGTGTCGGCCCACTCGGTCCAGTCGAAGTTGACGTTGCGCTGTCCTTCCTTCTCGAACACGAAGCCGGTGTCGGTCGCGCGGATGCCGAACTTGGCGGTCGAGTCGCCCTCGGCCATCGAATGCGACTGCTTGTGCAGGTAGGTGCCGTGCATCGGGTCCATGACGTTGTCGAGCACGTAGCGGTAGTCGCCCTTCCACTCGGCGTAGCAGAGGAAGCTCGAGTACTGCTCGTCGTCGGTGAGCTGCTCGGGCAGCACCAGCGGCGGCGGCGTCTCGACCGATTCCTTCGAGTTGTAGAGCCAGACTGCGCCGGCGCGCTCCTCGACGTGGAAGAAGCGCGTGGCCTGCGAACCCTCGAGCTTGCAGCCCGGGCTGCCCGGCACGCGCACCGCCACGCCGTCGCAGCGCACCTCGACGCCGTGGTACGGGCAGGACAGCCGGTCGCCGAGGATCACGCCCTGCGACAGCGGCGCGCCGCGGTGCGGGCAGCGGTCCTCGAGCGCATGCAGCTTGCCGGCATGGTCGCGCCAGAGGGCGAACTTGCGGCCCAGGCGGCGCAGCGACACGGGGGATTCCTTGATGAAGCCGGTGGGGCAGATCGGGTACCAGAGATCCTTGAGGCCGATCTCGAGCAGCTGGTCGACGGGGTCTTCGCGGGAGGGGGTCATGGTGGGGTGCCTCTCTTGTGAATAGGAAGGTGGCGCCGGCTCAGGCGCCGAGGACGGCCATCTCTTCGCGGTAGATGGCCTCGGTCCAGGCCTTGCCGCTGGGGCTCGCGAGGCCGCTGTCGTTGAGCCGCTCGACCAGGCCGGCGAGGTCGTGCACGCCGGCCGCGAAGGCGCGCTCGATGGCATCGCCGAGCAGGTCCTCGTAGGTGGTGGGGGTGCGCTGGCGCGCCTGGTGGGGATCGAGATAACGGTCGGTCATGGTTCGCTCCATCGGTGAAGAAAGGTTGTTCGGAAGTGGGCGGCCGTGCTGCCTACTCGGCGACGATGTTCCGCGCCTTGATGATCTTTGCCCACACCGCGGTCTCGTCGCGGATCGCGGCGGCGAACTCGGCCGGCTTCATCGAGGCGTCGGTCATGCCCTGTGCCTTGAGGCGCTCGCGCACCTCCGGCGCGGCGAGTATCTCGGCCGCATCCTTCGCCAGCTGCTCGGCCACCGCGGGAGGTGTTCCGGCCGGTGCCAGCAGGCCGTACCAGGAGGTCACGCTGACCCCCGGGATGCCCTGCTCCGCCAAGGTCGGGATCTCGGGCGCGACCGGGCTGCGCTTGCCTTCGGTCACGCCCAGGGCAACCAGCTTGCCGCTCTTGATGAAGGGCAGCGTCGCCGGCAGGTTGCTGAACATCAGCGGCACGACGCCGCCGAGCACGTCGTTGAGCGCCGGCGCCGTGCCCTTGTAGGGCACATGCAGCAGGTCGACGCCGGCCTGCTGCTTGAACAGCTCGCCGGCCAGGTGCAGGCCGCTGCCGACGCCGGGCGATGCATAGGACAAGGTGCCGGGCTTGGCCTTGGCCTGGGCCACGACTTCCTTCGCGTTCTTGAAGCCCGACCCCGGCGTCGCCACCAGCACGTTGGGAGCGGTCGCGAGCATGGTGACCGGCACGAAGTCCTTCTGGATGTCGAACGGGAAATTCGGCATCAGGGTCGGGTTGATCGTCAGGTTGCCGGCCGGCACCACCAGCAGCGTGTGGCCGTCGCCCTTCGCGCGCTTGACCTTGTCGATGCCGATGTTGCCGGCGGCGCCGGCGAGGTTCTCGACCACGGCCGGCTGGCCATAGCGCTTGGCGAGGCCTTCGGAGAGCACCCGCGCCAGCGTGTCGACCGGGCCGCCCGGCGGGAACGGCGAGACGATGGTGAAGCGGTCGCCGGCGAGCTGCTTCTGCGCATCGGTCTGGGCCTGCGCGGTGCTCAGCGCCGCGAAGGCGAGCAAGGCGGCGGCGGCGAGGCGCAGCGGACGGTTCAAGCGATCGATCATTTCTTCTCCGTCAGGAAAGCGCCCTTGGGGCCTTCGGCGTTCTTCTGCCGGCGCGTATGGCCGTCGAGGCCGCCATCGACCGCCCATTCGGCGAACACGGTCGGGCCGGGCTCGAACTCGCGCGGCTGCCATTCGGCGGTCAGCTGGTCTTCGTCGGCGTAGTACTCGATCAGGCCGCCGGCCGGGTTCTTGAAATACCAGAAGTAGGCCGAGGACACCGGATGGCGGCCCGGGCCCAGTTGCGTCTCCCAGCCCTTGCGCGAGAAGTGCAGGCCGCCGCCGAACACTTCATGGATGTCGCGCACGGTGAAGGCCACGTGGTTCAGTCCGCGCTTGCCCGAGGGCAGCTGCAGCAGGAACAGGTCGTGGTGGCCGCCCTCGGGCGCGCAGCGCATGAAGGCGCCGCGGTTCGGATAGCTGTCGGACGCGACGAAGCCGAAGCGCTCGGCATAGAAGGCGCTGGTGGCCGCCACGTCGCTGACGAAGAAGACCACATGGCCGACCTCGATCGGCGTCGCGCGCTCGTACACCGGCGCGGCCTGGTTGATCCGCGGCTTGGCGTTCCAGGTGTTCATGGCGCCGCAGTCGACTTCGACCGCGTGCTTGCGGCTGACCTGCAGCCGCACGGCCAGTCCGTTCGGGTCGATGCAGCCGATACGGCGCGCGCCATCGACCTCGCCGTCGACGAAGCCGGGATCCTTGGCGATCGCCGCGGCATAGCGCGCGAGGTCGGCGTCGCTCTCGACGCCCCACACCACTTCGCGCAGGGTCGGGCCCTCTTCCATGCCGGGCGGCAGTCCCGGCTTGCTCAACGCCGCGACCACGACCTTGCAGCCATTCAGGCATTCGAAGACGAGCTCGTCGGCCGCCTCGGACTTGAGCACGAGGCCCCAGTCCTGGAAGAAGTTGCGGCAGACCGCGAGGTCGTCCGCCACGTAGGTGATCTGGTCGATGCCCAGTACGCTCATGATCGTTGTCCTTTCAGTTGGCCCACGGCAGCGGCTGCTCGTTGGTGCCCCAGTACATGCTCTTCTGCTCCATGTACTGGAAGATGCCCTCGCGGCCCTTCTCGCGGCCGAGGCCGCTGTCGCGCCAGCCGCCGAACGGGGTCGAGACCGAGAACTGCTTGTAGGTGTTGACCCAGACCGTGCCCGCCTGCACCGCGCGGCCGAGCCGCCAGGCGCGCTTGAAGTCGCGGCTCCAGACGCCGGCCGCCAGCGCGTAGACGCTGTCGTTGGCCTGCTTGATCAACTCCTGCTCGTTGTCGAAGGGCATCGCGACCAGCACCGGGCCGAAGATCTCCTCCTGGCTGATGCGGGCGTTGTTGGTCAGGCCTTCGAGGATCGTAGGCGTGTAGAAGTAGCCGCGGTCGAGGCCGTTGCCGTGCGGACGCACGCCGCCGGTGCGGATGCGGCCGCCTTCGGAGACGCCGAGCTCGACGTAGCGCTCGATGCCTTCGCGGTGCTTGGCCGTGATCAGCGGGCCCATCTGGGTGTTTTCGGCCGCCGGGTCGCCGACGCGCAGCGCGTTGGCGCCTTCGGCCAGCCGGGTCAGGAACTCGTCGTAGATCGAACGTGCGACGAACAGGCGCGAGCCGGCGATGCACGACTCGCCCGAGGAGCTGAAGATGCCGTAGAGCACGCCGGCGACCGCATGGTCGAGGTCGGCGTCCTCGAGCACCATGGTCGGCGACTTGCCGCCGAGTTCGAGCGACACCGGCATCATCTTGTCGGCCGCGATGTGCGCGATGTGGCGGCCCGTGGTGGTACCGCCCGTGAAGGACACGCGCTTGACCAGCGGATGCTTGGTGATGGCGTCGCCGATCACCGAGCCCTTGCCCGGCAGCACGCTCACGATGCCCTTGGGCACGCCGGCCTCTTCGCAGATGCGGGCCAGCTCGAGCGCCATCAGCGGCGTCACCTCGGCCGGCTTGACCACCACCGCGTTGCCGGCAGCCAGGGCCGGCGCCAGCTTTTGCGCTTCGCTCGCGATCGGCGAATTCCATGGTGTGATCGCCGCGACCACACCCATCGGCTCGTGCACGCTCATCGTGACGAAGGGGCCGCGCGACGGCGTGATCGTGTCCTCGAGCGTCTCGAGCGCGGCGGCGAAGAACTGGAAGGTGCCGGCGGCGCTGGCCACCAGGTTGCGGGTCTCGCTGATCGGCTTGCCGTTGTCCAGGCGCTGCTTCTGGGCCAGCGCTTCGGACTGCTCGCGGATCAGCTGCGCCACGCGATGCAGCACGGTGGCGCGCTGGTGCGGCAGCATCTGCGCCCAGCCGCTGGTGAGGAAGGCATGGTGCGCGCGCGTGATGGCCTCGTCGACGTCGGCCAGGCTGGCCGCCTTGAGGCGCGCGATCGGCTCGCCGGTGGCGGGATAGAGGCTCTCGTAGACGTCGCCGCCGCCGAGGCGCCATTCGCCCGCGACATTGAGAGGAAGGAGTTCGGAGGAAATCATCGGGGGTTCTCTCGGTTCAGATCGCCAGGGGCGCGATGCGGTTGCGCAGTGCGCGCACGGCGCTGTAGACCGTCAGCGCGGAGGTCTTCGGATTGGCCGCCAGAGGCTTGTTGCGCATCGTGAGCTCGAAGCTGCCGAAAGCGCCCTGGGCCTCGACCACGTGGACGTTGTCGGCCACCGCCGGATCGGCGATCAGGCGCACCAGGGTGCGGTCCAGGCCGAGGCCGGCGAGCGATACGCTGGCGGCCACGTTGGCGTTCTTCGGGTACAGCGTGGCGGCTTCGCGGGCGCTGCCTTCGAAGATCACGGTGGCCTGCGTCAGTGCCTCGAGATCGCGGCCCTGCTCGGCCGGCGTGCCCTTCCAGGCGCGCGGCGGCTTGCGGCCGATGTAGCGCACCTCGTCGAGGCCGCCGATGCGGGCCGCCGCCAGCGCGTCGATGGCACCGATGGCGCCGGCGATCAGCTGCACCTGCGTGCCGCCCGCCACCGCAGCGGCTTCGAGCTTCTCGGCGAATCCCGCGGCCGACAGCGCCCCCACCGAAGCCACGATGCAGGGCGTGCCGCGCTGCAGCGCCGGCAGCACGTGCGCCTCGATCGCCGCATGGCCGGCCGCCTCGACGACCAGGTCGATGCCTTCGACCGGGACCGAGCTCAGCACCTGCGCGCCCGGTGCCAGCCGCTCGGCCACGGCCCGGGTCGCGGCGAAGGCGTCGGCCGGCACGACGATGGCCTTGATCTCCATGGCCTTGTCGGCCTGGAGCAGTTCGAGCATCGAGGTGCCGATGGCACCGCAGCCGACGAGGGCAATGCGCGTGATGGCGGACATGCGAGGTGCTCCGCTCACTTGGCTGCGCCGAGCGCAGGAATCTGCGTGATCGTGTTGGTCGGCGGGCCTGCGAAGGTGCTCTTGAAGCCGCCGATCGACAGCATGTCGATCTCGAGCAGGAAGGGGCCCTTGGCCGAAAGCGCCTCGTCGAGCCGGGCCGGCAGGTCGGCCAGCTTCTGCACGCGGGCATGCGGCAGCGCGATCGACTTGCACAGCAGGTCGTAGTCGGGCGTGTGCAGTTCGGCGTAGCACTGGCGGCCGCCGTACTGCGCGTCCTGGATGTTCTTGATGACGCCGTAGCTCTTGTCGTTCATGAGCACGATCACCATCGGGGCCTTCTCCTGCACCATGCAGGCCAGCTCGCCCAGGTTCAGGATGAAGCCGCCGTCGCCGGCCAGGCAGAAGGTCTTGCGGCCCGAGCCGGTCACGGCCGCGCCGATCGCCGCGCCGATCGCCATGGGCATGCCCTGGCCGATGCCGCCGCCCGTGGCGTGCACGCCGGCGCTGGGTTCGAAGATGCGCAGTTCGCGATTGCCCCAGGTGCTGTTGGAGACGGTCACGTCGCGCACCCAGTTGAAGTTGCGGCCCGCCACCGACTGGATCTGGCGCACCAGTTCCGCATAGGGGCCGAGGCCGTCGCGCAGCGTCGCCACCGCCTGGTCGTGGGCGGCGCGCAGGTCGACCAGCAGTTGCGGGTCGGCCTTGTACTTGGCGGCTTCGAGGCGGTCGGCCAAGCCTTCGAGCGCCAGCGCGGAGTCGCCGCAGACGAAGGCCTCGGAGGCATAGCAGCGGCCTTCGGCGGCGGCATCGGCGTCGATGCGGTAGAGCGGGCGCGGCAGCTTCAGTTCGTACTTGAGCGTTTCGTTGCCGCGCAGGCGCGAGCCGACCACCAGCATCGCGTCGCAGGTCTGGTAGAGGGCCTCGACCGGCTTCTGGATGTTGTAGGCGCCGAGCGAGCCGGCATCGTCCTCGGGCACCGTGCCACGGCCTTGCGTGGTGGTGACGACGCCGAAGCCGAGCTTCTGCAGGCGCTGGATGGCAGCGCGGGCGTGGCGGGCGCCGCCGCCGACCCACAGCAGGGGGCGCCTCGCCTTGGCCAGGTCCGCGGCGAGCGCGTCGAGGCCGGCCTTCGACGGCACGGCGGCCTCGATCGGCAGCGGCGACAGGTCGGCCGGCATCGCGACCAGCGCGGACTGGATGTCGATCGGGATCTCGACGCTGACCGGGCCCGTCGGCGCGGTCAGCGCGACCTGCACCGCACGCTTGAGGGTGCCCAGCAGGTTCTCGACGCTGCGCACGCGGAAGGCCGCCTTGGAGATGGCCTTGAGCATCGTGAGCTGGTCGGGCGCCTCGTGGATGTACGACATTCCCTTGTCGATGTAGGGCGTCTCGATCTGGCCCGTGATGTGCAGCACAGGGGCGCCGGCGGTCAGCGCCTCGACCATGCTGCCGGCGATGTTGCCCGCGGCCGGGCCGGTGCTGGTGATGCACACGCCCAGGCTGGCGGTGGAGCGGGCATAGGCATCGGCCATGTTGCCGGCGCCGGCCTCGCCGCGGGCCGAGATGAAGCGGATCGCGCCCCGCTGCGCGAAGGCATCGAGGATCGGCATGTTGTGGATCGAGATGACGCCGAACGCCGCCTTGACGCCGCATTGCTCGAGGAAGGCGGCGACGACTGCGCCGGCCGTGACGGTGTTTTGAGGGTTATGCATGGCGGGAATGGCCTCCGGAAATGTCGATGTGGCTGCCCGTCGTATAGGACGCGAGCGGTGAAGCGAGAAAGAGAATGGCGCGCGCGGCTTCGATCGGAAGCCCCAGGCGGCCCAGCGGGATGTGCTTGTCGCGGGCCAGCTGGCTGCTCCAGGCGGACCAGTCGAGTTCGGTCTGCGCGCGGGCATCGAAGCGGCGGCGCCACTGGCCCGACTCGACCAGGCCGATCAGGATGCCGTTGACGCGCACGCCGTCGGGCGCGAACTCGGTGGCCATCGAGCGCACCAGGCTCAGCAGGCCGGCCCGTGCCGCCGAGGTCGCGACCATGTGCGGCTCGGGCTGGCGCGCCAGCAGCGAATTGGCGCAGACGATCGCCGCATCGCCGAGCGCGGCGCGCTGCGCCTTGAGCTGCGGCAGGAAGGCGCGGGTCGGGTGGATGACCGAGAAGAACTTCAGCTGCAGTTCGTCGGTCCAGGCCTGGTCGTCGGTGTTGGCGAAGGTCGAGACGCGACCCTGGCCGGCGTTGTTGACCAGCATCGAGGCCGCACCGAGCGCGGCCTCGCTCTCGGCGGCGAAGCTCTTCACCGAATCGGCGTCGAGCACGTCGCAGGTGCGGGCGAAGAGGCGCGCCTCGGGGCGCGTCGCGCGCAGGCCGGCCACCGCGCGGTCGAGCCGCTCGGCATCGCGGCCGCACAGCGCCACGGCGGCGCCGCTGTCGAGCAGCAGCTCGACGGTCGCGAGGCCGATGCCGGAAGAACCGCCGGTGACCACGGCCACGCGGCCGGCCAGCGCATCGGCGGCGAAGAAGTGGGGGGAAGGCGTGGAGCTCGTCATGATCTGTTCCATTCAAGCCGCCAGGTCGCCGCCGCGCAGCGGAATCACCTGGCCCTTGGACGCCGGCGAGTAGTTCAGCAGGCCGGAGATCTCGTCGGCGGTCTGGCGCACGCGCTGGACCATCTCGCCCATGCGGCTTTCCTCGATGTGGCCCGAGGTGATGGTGGCGCCGAGCGCCGCCACGATGTGGCCGCTGTGATCGCGCACCGGTGCGGCGATGGTCGAGATGTTCGATTCGAAGAAGCCTTCGCCCAGCACGTAGCCGCGCTGGCGGTCGGCCTGGACCATGTCGAACAGCTGGTCGACCGAGACCGGGGTGCGCGGCGAAAAGGACTCGAGCTTGTCTTCCGGATAGAGGGCGCGCAGTTGCACCAGCGTCAGGTCCTCGAGCAGGATGCGGCCCAGCACCGTGGCATGTGCCGGCAGCCGCGTGCCCACTGTCACCGAGCTGGCGAAGGGCGTGGGCGGCGCGACCTTGGCGACGTAGACGATCGAGCGGCCGTCGCGCACCACCAGGTTGCAGGGCGTGCGCAGATCGTCGCAGAGGCGCTGCAAGAGCGGCGTGCCGAGCTGGGTCAGTTCGAGCGAGGCCAGGTATTCGAAGCCCAGGCGCAGCACCGCCAGGCCCAGGCGATAGTCGCGGCCGCCTTCGGCGCGCTCCAGGAAGCCCATGTTCTCGAGCGTGGTCAGGAGCCTGAACACGGTCGAGCGCGGCAGGTCGAAGCGGCGCGCCAGCTCGGGCGCCGACAGTGCCCGGTGCTCGCGGCTGAACTCGCACAGCAGGCGCAGCCCGCGCTCGAGCGCCGGGACGTTGTAGCGGTCAGCGCCGTCTTCTGTCGGATCGATGTCGTTGGTTGCCATGGTGTCTCTTGGTTGTTGACCGGATCGCTTCAGCTTGCCAGGGCTTCGCGCAGCAGCGCCGCGACGGCTTGCGGCCGCTCGACGTAGCTGGCATGGCCGGCATCGGCAATGAGTTCGAGCGCCACGCCGCACCGGCGCGCCACCTCGTCGCAGCCGGCGGGCGGCGTCACGATGTCGAGCGCACCGCAGGCCACGCGCACCGGCATCGCCGGCGGCAGGTCGGCCAGCAGCTCGCCGCCGCACAGCAGTTCGACCGCCTGGCGGTAGCCGCCCTCGTTGAGGCGCGCCATGTTCCAGCGCACCCACTGGCGGGCCTGCTCGCCCGCATGGGCGGACAGCAGGCGGGCGTCGGCCTGCGCGGCCATGCCGGCGACACCGGCGCGCGCCAGGGTGTCGAGCCGTTGGGCGCGCACCCGCTGGCGGGTCTCGGCGCGTTCGGCGGCGCCATAGCCAGCGGCCGGGCTGATCAGCACCAGCCGCTCGATGCGCGCGGCCAGCGCCGAACCCGGCCGTGCCGCGCAAGCCGCTGTCAGCGCGCCGAGCGAATGGCCGACCAGCGTGCAACGGCCGATGTCGAGCGCGTCCAGCATGGCGCCGAGCCGCTCGGCGTAGTCGGCGGCCTTCGGTGCCGCCGGCGCCAGCGGGGTCGAATCACCATAGCCCGGGGCGTCCCACGCGATCACGCGGGCCTCGGGCGACAGCAGCAGCGCGGTGTCGAGCCAGGAGGCTGCGCCCGAACCGATGCCGTGCAGGCAGACCAGCACCGGCCCGCTGCCGCACTCGCGCAGCGACACCGCGGCGCCGCCCTGCAGCGCCACCGGCCGTGCCGGGAAGCGCGCCTCGAGGCGGGCCAGCTCGGACGGCGGGAGGGTTGCGGCGTGATCCATGGCGGCACTCATCGGGGTCGGCTCGTCGTTAGCTCGGATGGCGGCTCAGCGCTTGACCTTCGCCAGCGGGTGGTCGGCCGGGTAGGTCGGCGTCACCGGCTTCTTGGCGCCCAGCATCACGCACATCAGCGCGTCTTCGTCGCCGATGTTGATCTCTTCGCGGTAGACACCCGGCGGCACCGAGATCAGGTCGCGGTCGGTCATGATGGTCTCGAAGCGCTCGCCGTCTTTCTCGATGACGACCTTGAGCTTGCCGCGGATCAGGAAGAACACTTCTTCCACGTCGGTGTGCAGGTGCGGCGGGCCTTCGTGGCCGGCCGGAATCACCATGGTCGAGAAGGTGAAGTTCTCGGCCGGCACGGTGTTCACGTCCTTGGCGACGCCGGTGCCGCCGGTGCCCACGTAGCGCATCTGCGCGCGGCGGAACTTGGGATCGAAGTCGGCCTGGAACTTGAGCGCGTCCCAGTCGTACTTGCGGGTGGAATAGCGCGCGATGCGCGTCTCCATCCATTGCTGGAGGTTGCTGCCTTCGGGCTGCGCCAGGGTGTTGGCGGCGCCGTCGATCTTCTGTTGTTCGGACAAATCGCTCATCGGGTTTACTCCTTGGTCGAAAAAATCAATGCATCACGAAGCCGCCGTTGACGGCAAGCAACTGGCCGGTCACGAAGCGCGACAGGCCCGAGAGGGCAAAGAGCATCGCGCCGCAGACGTCGGCGGCCTGCTGCTCGCGCTGGATCGCGCGGCCTTCGAGGTATTTCTGGTGCCGGGCCATCGGCACGTATTCGGTCGCCTCGACCAGCGTGAGGCCGGGCGCCACGGCATTGACCGTGATGCCCTCGCCGCCCCACTCGCGCGACAGCGAGCGCGTCATCGAGATCACGGCGCCCTTGCTCGAGGCGTAGGCCAGCAGGTTCGGCGCGCCCCACAGCGCGGTGTCCGACGCCAGGTTGACGATCGCGCCGCGGCCGCTCCCGGCCAATGCCGGCTGGCAGGCACGGCTCATGAGCCAGGTGCCGCGCACGTTGACCGCCATCACGCGGTCCCACATGTCGATCTCGAGCGCATGCGCATCGCGGCCGCCGGAGTTGGTGATGGCGGCGTTGTTGACCAGGCCGTCGAGGCCGCCGAGCGCGGCGATGGCCGCTTCGGCGCAGGCGTCGATCGAGGCCGGGTCCGACAGGTCGACCGCCAGCCCATGGGCGTTGGAGCCGGCCGCGCGCAGCGCCGCGGCCTCGGTCTGCACCAGGTCGGACAGGATGTCGGCCATCACGACGGCGCCGCCGGCAGCCGCGATGCACTTGGCGAACGCCAGGCCGAGGCCGCGCGCAGCGCCCGTGACCAGCACCTTGCGGCCGGCCAGCAGGTTGGCGGGCAGTTCCGCAAGAAGGGTTTGCAGGCTCTGCTGGTCGGGGGTGCCGCTGGGCTGGGTCATGGGATCTTCTTTGTCAGTGGGTTCACCGCGCATCGGGGGACCCGCGATGCATGAAACTGGCGCCTGCCGAAGCCAGGGATACCGCGGATCTGGCTTTGCCAGGCCGCTGGTATCGCCCCCTGGAGGGGGAGGCGCCGCAGGCGCGTCGGGGGTGGTTCATGACTAATCGGCCTGGATGCCGAGTTCCTTGATCACGCGGCCGAAGCGCTCGAAGTCGGCGGCGTTGGTCTTGGCCAGGGTCTCGGGCGTGCCGCCCAGCGGCAGCGCGCCGAGCACCGCCATCTTGGACACCACGTCGGGCATCTTGAGGATCTCGTTGAAGTGGGCGTTGAGCGTCTTCACGATCTCGGGCGACAGGCCCTTGGGCGCGAAGATCCCGTTCCAGGCCACCACCTCGACATCCTTGTAGCCAAGCTCGGCCAGGGTCGGGACGTTGGGCGCCAGCGGCGAGCGGGCGCGGTCGGCCACCGCCAGCGGCACCAGCTTGCCGCCCGGGAGGTAGGGGGCGATCGGGCCATAGGTAACGACCGTCAGCGGCACGTGGCCGCCGAGCACGTCGTTGATCGCCGGCGCCACGCCCTTGTAGGGCACGTGCTTGATGCCGAGGCCGGCCGACTTGTTGAACATCTCGCCGAGGATGTGCATCGGCGAGCCGCTGCCCGGGCTGGCATAGGAGAGCGCCTGGCTGCTCTTCGCCGTGTTCACCATCTCCTTGAGCGTCTTCGCGCCGCTGGCCGGGCCCGAGACCACGAACAGCGGCATCATCGCCGTCTGGATGATGGGCGTGAAGCCGTTGACCACGTCGTAGCCGGAACCCGAGCCGGTCTTGAGCACGATCTGCGCGATCGAGAAGGTGCTCGGCGCCACCAGCAGCGTGTAGCCGTCTGCCGGGGCCTTGGCGACAAAGCTGCTGCCGATCACGCCGCTGGCGCCCGGACGGTTGTCGACCACCACCGGCTGGCCGACGCGGGTCGAGAGCTTCTCGGCGAACAGCCGCGCCAGCGCGTCGGTGTCGCCACCGGCGGGGTAGGCCACCACGAGGGTGATCGGCTTGCTGGGCCAGGCCTGGGCCCAGCTCGGCGCGGCGGCGAATGCGGCTGTGGCGGCCAGCGTGAG
This sequence comes from Variovorax saccharolyticus, assembly GCF_030316765.1. Classification (GTDB taxonomy): domain Bacteria; phylum Pseudomonadota; class Gammaproteobacteria; order Burkholderiales; family Burkholderiaceae_C; genus Variovorax; species Variovorax saccharolyticus. The sequence goes on along the minus strand of NZ_JASZYT010000001.1, from coordinate 776,291 downwards.
GGCCAATGCTTGGCGACGAGACTTGTTCATCATGGGAGGCGATTCCTTGGCGTTGGAGAGAATTCGCTTTGTTTCACTAAGAAAACACTGATTTAGTAATGAAACGATGGACGAAGAATAGTGTTCCAGGCCGCAATCAAATATAGGTAGAAACCCTATATTTCACTTGGTAACAGGTTGCCGTCATCCTCCGGTAGCAAACAAGCACCGGCATCGGCATGAAGATGCGCTGCGGCAGAATCCGGACGATGAGCACCCTCCTCGCCCCGGCCGTGGTCTCGGCCTTCACGCCCGCAGGCGCCCTGCGCGCCTCCATCAATCTCGGCAATCCGATCCTCGCGAACAAGGACCCCACAAGCGGCGAACCGATCGGCGTCTCGGTCGACCTGGCCCGTGCCTTCGCCGAGCGGCTCGGCGCCCCGCTCGAGCTGGTGGTGTTCGAGAAGGCGGCGGCCTCGGTCGAGGCGGTCCGCGGCGAACAGGCCGACATCGGCTTCTTCGCCATCGATCCGGCTCGCGGCGAGGGATTGCGCTTCACCGCGCCCTACGTGCTGATCGAGGGCAGCTACCTGGTGCCCGCCGCCTCTGCGCTCGCCGGCAACGAAGACGTGGACCGCGACGGCCAGCGCATCGCGGTCGGCAGCGGCAGCGCCTACGACCTGTTCCTCACGCGCGAGATCCGGCAAGCGCAGATCGTGCGCGTGGCGGGCGCCAGCGGCGTGATGCAGAGCCTGCGCGCCGGCCAGGTCGAGGTGGCGGCAGGAATACGGCAAGTGCTGGAGGCTGAAGCCGCAGGCGACGCCGCCCTGCGCCTGCTGCCGGGGCGCTTCATGGTGATCCAGCAGGCCATGGGAACGCCGGCTTCGCGCGGCCCGGAAGCGGCCGCCGTCCTGGCCGCCTTCGTCGAGGAGATGAAGGCCAGCGGCTTCGTCGCCGATGCGCTGGCCCGGCACCGGATCCAGGGCGCCAGCGTGGCGCCGGCCGGACCGGGCTGAACGCCGCTAGCGCCCCAGCTGCGTGAGCAGTTGCCGCGCGGGCCAGCGTTCCCGGCGCTCCGGCCAGGCCTGCACCAGTTCGACCATCCGCGCGTTGAAAGGCGCCTGCATGCCGTGGCTTTCGGCCAGCCGCACCACCTCGCCGCTGAGCACGTCGATCTCGGTGCTGCGGCCCAGCGCCAGGTCGTCGGCCATGCTCGAACGCGCCTTGGCATCGATGCGCAGCATGCGCGCCGCGACCAGCCGGAACAGCGGCGTCGGAAGGCGCAGGATCGGCGGGATCCGTGCCGCGGGCAGCGCGCCGAGCTGGGCGGGTTCGATGCCGGCGCGAGCCAGCACGGCCAGCGCCTCGTCGATCAGGGCCGCGAAGCAGCGCCGATAGTCGCGCTCCAGCAATTGCTCGCGCAACGGCAGCCCCGACAGCGCATTGACCGGATTGTTGAGATTGAACAGCAGCTTGCCCCATTGCACCGGCAGCATGTCGGGCAGGAGATCGATCGGGATCCCGGCCCGCTCGAACACCGCCACCCAGGGTCGCAGTGCATCGTCGGCCTGGGCCGCCAGCCGCCCATCGGTGCCCCGATGGAAGGCGCCGGGGCCGACCTCGGCCACGTTGTAGGGCACCATGCCCGGCAGTACCCGCAGGCCAGGGCCGGCCTGCGCGGCCACCCGTGCGTTGGCAACGCCGTTCTGCAGCGACACCACGGTGCTGCCTGCCGGCAGCGCGGCCGCGAGTTCGGCCGCGGCCTCGGCGGTCGCGCCGCTCTTGACCGTCAACAGGACCAGCGACGGCCGCAGGCCCTCGGGCACGCGCTCATGCAGGATCAGCTCGGCCGCAGGCACGCGGGTCTTTCGCCCTTCGAGATCGGACAGCGTGATGCCGTGCAGCGCCAGCGCGCCCAGCACGCGCGGCCGGCCGACGAAGCCCACCCGGACCCCCGCCGCCGCCAGGCTGCCACCGATGAAGGAGCCGATGGTGCCGGCCCCCATCACGAGGATGTCGACGGCCATGCCGTGCCCTGGCGGTGCCGCCCTTACAGGCGTTCCGCGACCCAGGCCTGAACCGACTTCAGGGCCGCCGGAACCGCGGCGGCATCGGTGCCGCCGGCCATCGCCATGTCGGGCTTGCCGCCGCCCTTGCCGCCGACCTGCTGGGCGACGAAGTTGACCAGTTCGCCGGCCTTGACCTTGCCCATCGTGTCGGCCGTGACGCCGGCCGCGATCTGCACCTTGGCGCCGTCGACCGCCGCCAGCACGATGGCCGCGGTCTTGAGCTTGTCCTTGAGCTTGTCCATCGTGTCGCGCAGCGTCTTGGCATCGGCGCCGTCGAGCTTGGCGGCCAGCACCTTGACGCCCTTGACCTCGACCGCCTGCGCCAGCAGTTCGTCGCCCTTGGAGGACGCGAGCCGGCCCTTGAGGGCACCGACCTCGCGCTCCAGCGCCCTCACCTGCTCGAGCACCTGCGCGAGCCGGCCCTGCAACTCGGCCGCCGGCGTCTTGAGCGTCGCGGCCGCGCTGTGCACGGTGGCCTCGAGCTGCTGAAGATAGGCCAGCGCATTGGCGCCGGTGACGGCCTCGATGCGGCGCACGCCGGCGGCCACGCCGCCCTCGCTGGTGATCTTGAAGAGGCCGATGTCGCCGGTGCGCGCCACGTGCGTGCCGCCGCAGAGTTCGCGGCTACTGCCGATGTCGAGCACCCGCACGGTCTCGCCGTACTTCTCGCCGAACAGCATCACGGCGCCGGTCTTCTGGGCCGACTCCATGTCCATCAGGCGCGCCTGGGTTGCCTGGTTGGCGAGGATCTCGGCGTTCACGCGGCGCTCGATCTCGAGCACCTGCTCGGGCGTGACGGCCGCGTTGTGCGCGAAGTCGAAGCGCGTCTTGTCGGCATCGACCAGCGAGCCCTTCTGCTGCACGTGCTCGCCGAGCACCTCGCGCAGCGCCTTGTGCATCAGGTGGGTGACGCTGTGGTTGCGCATGGTGGCGGCGCGCCGCGCGGTGTCGACGCGCGCGGTGACCGTGTCGCCGACCTTCAGCGTGCCCTGGGTCTGCGTGCCGTGGTGGCCGAAGACGTCGGCCTTGATCTTCTGCGTGTCGTCGACGCCGAACTGCACGCCCTCGGCCGCGAGCACGCCCTGGTCGCCGACCTGGCCGCCGCTCTCGGCATAGAAAGGCGTGGTGTCGAGCACCACGATGCCGGGCTGGCCCTCGGCCAGCTGCTCGACCGGCGCGCCCTCGAAATACAGCGCCACCACCTTGGCCTTTTCCTCGAGGCGCTCGTAGCCCGTGAAGGCATTGCCGGCGCCGCTGTATTCGACCGCCCGCTCCATCTTGAACTTGCCGGCGGCGCGGCCGGCGGCCTTCTGCTTTTCCATCGCCGCATGGAAGCCGGCCTCGTCGACCGCCACGCCGCGCTCGCGGCAGACGTCGGCCGACAGGTCGAGCGGGAAACCGTAGGTGTCGTGCAGCTTGAAGGCGACCTCGCCCGGCAGCACCTTGGCGCCATCGGCCAGCGTCGCGTCGAGGATCTCCATGCCGTTGGCCAGGGTCTCGAAGAAGCGCTCTTCCTCGGCCTTCAGCGTCTCGGTGATGCGTTTCTCGTCGGCACGCAGCTTGGGATAGGCATCGCCCATCACCGCCACCAGGTCGGGCACCAGCTTGTGGAAGAAGGGCTTCTTGCGGCCCAGCTTGTAGCCGTGGCGGATGGCGCGGCGCACGATGCGGCGCTGCACGTAGCCGCGGCCTTCGTTCGACGGGATCACGCCGTCGGCCACCAGGAAGGCGGTGGCGCGGATGTGGTCGGCGATCACGCGCAGGCTCTTGTGGCCGAGGTCAGGCTCGCCGGTCTCGCGCGAAGCGGCCTTGATCAGCGCATCGAACAGGTCGATCTCGTAGTTGCTGTGCACGTGCTGCAGGATCGCTGCCAGCCGCTCCAGCCCCATGCCGGTGTCGACGCAGGGCGCGGGCAGCGGCTTCACGCTGCCGTCGGGCTGCATGTCGAACTGCATGAACACGTTGTTCCAGATCTCGATGTAGCGGTCGCCGTCTTCGTCGGGGCTGCCGGGCGGGCCGCCGGCGATCTGCGGGCCGTGGTCGTAGAAGATCTCGCTGCACGGGCCGCAGGGGCCGGTGTCCGCCATCATCCAGAAGTTGTCGGACATGTAGCGGCCGCCCTTGTTGTCGCCGATGCGCACGACGCGCTCGGGCGGCAGGCCGATTTCCTTGGTCCAGATGTCGTAGGCCTCGTCATCCTCGATGTAGACGGTGGCCCAGAGCTTTTCGGCCGGCAGCTTGTAGACCTCGGTCAGGAGCTCGAAGGCCCACTTGAGCGACTCGCGCTTGAAGTAGTCGCCGAAGCTCCAGTTGCCGAGCATTTCGAAGAACGTGTGGTGACGCGCGGTGTAGCCGACGTTCTCGAGGTCGTTGTGCTTGCCGCCGGCGCGCAGGCAGGCCTGGACCGAAGCGGCACGCACATAGGGACGCTTGTCGCTGCCGAGGAACACGTCCTTGAATTGCACCATCCCCGAGTTGGTGAACATCAGGGTCGGGTCGTTGGCCGGCACCAGCGAACTCGAGGGCACGACGGTGTGGCCCTTGGTCGCGAAGAAATCGAGGAACGACTTGCGGATGTCGGCGACGCTGAAGGTGGGCTGGCTCATCTTGGGTTCTTGGCTTGTGCAAATGCAGATGGGCGGCCGGTTGGGGGCAGCCCCTGCATCGAACCCATCTGACTGCTTGATCTGCTGGATCTGGAGCGGGTGAAGGGAATCGAACCCTCGTATGAAGCTTGGGAAGCTGCCGTTCTACCATTGAACTACACCCGCGGCAGGGCCGGATTCTAACGGGTCGTGCGCGGTGTCGCCGGCGGCGCCGGGCCATCCGCCGACGAACCGGGCCGTGACTTAGTGCGCGCTTTGCGGCGCCCTGATGCAGAACCGCCTGCCGCCACCGGCCACGGGCCTCAAAAACGCACCCGGAGCCGCGAGAATCCCGGCTTCGCAACTGCCAGCAAACCCGCAACCGCATGGAAATTCTCGTCGTCGTCGGCACCCTGACCGGCCGTGGAGGCATCGAAACCTGCGTCCGCTCGTTGGCCGAAGAGGCCCGGATCAACGGCGATACCGTCCGCGTGCTGGCCCTTTGCGCCAGCACGGTCGACGGCAGCTGGCACCAGGGGCTGGCCTACAGCGAAGTCGAGAACGGATCGACCTCGCTCAAGCGCCAGGTGATCCGCGGGCTGCCTGCGCTCGTGCGTGCCTGCCGCGAGCACCGGCCCGACGCGGTGGTCGTGATCTACGGCTCGACCGTGGCGCTGGCCCGGCTGGCGCTGGCACTCGCCGGTCTCAGGCGCCCCGTCATGGCCTGGCTGCACTTCTCCAGCATGGTCAAGCAGCGGACCCGCCTGCTTCGCCTGGCGCACGGCCATATCTGCATCAGCCGCGAGATCGCGCAGGAGACCGCGGCGCTGGACGGCGTGCGCGCGGAATCCGTCCACCTGGTTCACAACGGCACCCGCATGGATTCGATCGAACCGGTGGCGCGCTCGCAGGACGGGCCGCTGCGAATGGTCCACGTCGGACGCCTCATGGTGGGCGAACAGAAGCGCACCGACGACCTGCTGCGTTCGCTCGCCGGGGTCCGGGGAGACTGGCGGCTGCAGCTGATCGGAACCTTCCCCGTCGACGGCGACAGGCAGCGGCTCCAGGCGCTGGCCGAGGAACTGGGCATCGCGAGTCGCCTCGAATGGTCCGGCTGGCAGGCCGACCCCTGGGGCACGCTGGAACAGGCGGACCTGCTGGTCCTGTGTTCCGCCTTCGAGGGCTTTCCGCTGGTGCTGATCGAGGCGATGGCCCGCGGCATTCCCTGCGTCAGCAGCGATTGTTCTTCGGGTCCTTCCGACATCATCCGGCCCGGCCGCAATGGCTGGCTCTACCCGCCGGGCGACAACGCCGCGCTGACCGCCCGGCTCCAGCTGCTGGTCGACGACCGCGCGTTGCTGCCGCCGCCGGCCACCGTCCACGCGTCGGTGGAGCGTTTCAGCAGCCCGCGGGTGTTCCAGCGCATCAGGAAGGCGATCGAACACACGATCGAGCACCGGCTCGGACTCAGCCTGAGCGCCGGTGCCTGAACGAGCCCCTACAATCGCCGCCAATGGTCCCCCCGATCTCCCATCGCACCGACATCAGTGCAGCGGCTGCCGCCTTCGCGGCCGGCCTTCGCACGCCGGCGCGGGACCGAAAACTGACGCCGCCCGGACTGCGCGAGCCCGCTGCAGACTCCTCGGCCCGGCGATCCACCCCTTCCCCCTTCTAGCGCAAACCATCGATCGCCGGGCGCCTCTGCCCCGCGCCTCAGCGACCGTCGCCGCCATCGGCCGGCCGCCCTCGATTGGAGTATTTCGTGCCAGACACCCCCCATGGCGAGCGCCTGCTCACCGAGCTCGACCACCTTCGCCTCAGCAAGCTGATCGACGGAACTTCCCTTCCCGCCCTCGAGGCCTTGCTGGACGCCACCGACGTGGTGGACTCCCGCGAGATCGCGCCCGACGTCATCACGATGAACTCGCAGTTCTCGATCATCGATGCCGATACGGGCCGGCGCCAGGAACTGACGCTTTGCTATCCGCGCGACGCCGCTCCCGGCACCGGCCTGGTCTCGGTGTTGTCGCCGGTCGGCACCAGCCTGCTCGGCTTGAGGACCGGGGCCGTCGCCAGGTGGCGGATGCCCGGCGGCGCAGAAGGCGGCGCCCAGGTCGCCGAGATCCTGTTCCAGCCGGAGGCCAGCGGCGACTACCTGCGCTGAACCCGCCGTTCAGACGTCGATGCCGTTCAGCAACCCCTGAACCTCGTCGTCGAAGCCGGCCACGGGCTGGGCCTTGGCCAGCGCCATCCAGACGGCGAAAGGCATGCGCGGCAAGGCACGGTGCACTGCCGAACGGGCCACCACCAGCCGCCCCTGCCGGGCGACAAGCACCCCGCACTCCGGCGGGATCTCCTCCGGCTCGCCGATCGGACGCCCCTTGGCGTCGCAGCCCAGCACGTACCAGCACTCGCCGCCGAGATCCAGGTAGGCCGCGCGCTTGTCGGGCTTGCGCAGATCGCTCAGCAGGTCGGCCCGGTTGACCTTGACCTCGTGCACGATCGGCTGCGCATAGGCCTCGACGCTGGTGTTGCGGATCGAGAAGACATCGGGCCGCGCGATGCACCAGCGCAGCTTGTCGCCCTCGGCTGCACCGGCCAGTCGGGCCCGCAGGCTCAGGCCGCGCCAGGCGATGCGGCCGGCGCGCGTCATCTCGCGCGCGACCTGCTCGACCAGCGCCTCGTGCCGCGACAGCGCCGCCCGGTTGACGACCTGCGTGCGCGCCAGCTGCCCGATGCCGGCATCGCTGAGGCGCAGGGTTTCATGGCCTTGCGACGAGCGCAGGCGCTCGAGCAGGCCCGCGGCCAGCAGGTCGACCTCGACCGCATCGCCGCAGGGCCAGCCCGCAGACCGATGGATCTCGCGCAGCCGCCGCGCATGCAGCCGGCCGAGCGCCAGCGCGCCCGGCGGCGGATCCGCGATCGGTGGCGGGGCGCCGGGCTCGACCTGCGGCGGATCGATCGCCGGCGGGTCGACCGCCGGTGCGGGCGGTGGCTGGACCGGCGGCGGTGGGGTCGGAAGATCGGGTGCGGGCGGCGGCGGCCCAATGGGGGCGCCGGCATCCACACGCGGCGAGGCGAATGCGGTCATCGCCGAAGATTAGCGAAAAGAAGTCGGCCGATGTCGAACCCCGCGACGCTTCGCGGGCTTTTCAGAACAGGTCGAGGCCGGCGGCGAGCATCAGCGCGATGCCTGCAGACACGCTGGCCCAGTGCGCGAGGTTGGCGCACAGGTCCCAGTCGCGGTACCTGTGCTCGACGCTGCGCTGGAAAAACTCGGCGATGGTGTCGGAATCCGGTTGTTGAAGCTTGGCGGTCATCATTGCACTCCGTGCATCGATGCTATGCCTGCTCCGGCTCGTTCAGCGATGAAATCGGTGCCGTACATTGATGCGTCATTCGCATCAAAGCAAGGGGCGAATCGGCGTTCAGTGGAAGTCTCGGCTGGTGTTGCTCTGCGCCAACCGCCCGAGCAAGGGCGTGAGGTCCTTGAAGCCGGTCGCCACCAGATGGCGCACCTCGCCGCCGCTGTCGACATCGCGCTGCCAGGTGCCCTGCACCGCCAGCAACTGCGACTTGAGCAGCGGCTCGCGCCAAGCCTCGACCACGTGGCTCCAGACGATCACGTTGACGTTGCCGGTCTCGTCCTCGAGCGTGACGAAGATCGTGCCGTTGGCGGTCTGCGGACGCTGGCGGCCCTTGACGATGCCGCAGGCGCGCACGGTCTGGCCGCTGGGCAGCGGGCGCAGCTGCTCGGCGCTCATGAGCCGCATCCGCGCCAGCCGCGAACGCAGCAGCGCCAGCGGATGGCGGCGCAGCGTGAGGCCGAGCGAAGCGTAGTCGCCGACGATCTCCTCGCCCTCGGGCGCGGGCGGCAACTGCAAGGCCGGCTCGTCGATCGGCACGCCCTTGAGCAGGGCCGGCGCGCGGCGCTGCGCGGTCGCCTCCCACACCTGCTGGCGGCGATGGCCCGAGAGCGACATCAAGGCATCGGCCGCGGCCAGCGCCGCCATGTCCCGGGCATCGAGTTCGGCCCGCAGCGCCAGGTCTTCGGTGCTGGTGAAGGGCGCCTGGGCGCGTGCCGCCAGCAGGCGCTTCGCACCCGCCTCGCTGAGGCTGGCCACGCGCTTCAGGCCCAGCCGCACGGCCGGCGGGTTGTCGTTGCCCAGGCGCTCGGCATGGCGCGCATCGGTGCCGGGCGGCATGCGCGGCGCATCGGGGGCGCGCGCCTCGAGCGTGCTGTCCATGTCGCTGGCCGTGACGTCGACCGGCCGCACCTCGACGCCATGGCGTCGCGCATCCTGCACCAGCTGCGACGGGCTGTAGAAGCCCATCGGCTGGGCATCGAGCAGCGCAGCCAGGAAGCAGGCCGGTTCGTGGCGCTTGAGCCAGGCGCTGACGCAGACCAGCAGCGCGAAGCTGGCCGCATGGCTTTCGGGAAAGCCGTAGTCGCCGAAGCCGAGGATCTGCTTGAAGATCGCCTCGGCGAAGCTGCGCTGATAGCCCCGCCCGACCATGCCCTCGACGAGCTTGTCGTGGAACTTGCCGAGGCCGCCCTTGCGCTTCCAGGCCGCCATCGCGCGGCGCAGCTGGTCGGCCTCGTCGGCCGTGAACTCGGCCGCGATCATCGCGATCTGCATCACCTGCTCCTGGAAGATCGGCACCCCCAACGTGCGCTCCAGCGCGGGCCGCAGCTCTTCCTTCTCGTAGTGGATCGCCAGCCCCTTGCTCACCCGCTCGCGCTGCTTCAGGTAGGGGTGCACCATGCCGCCTTGTATCGGCCCGGGCCGCACGATCGCGACCTCGATCACCAGGTCTTCGTAGGTGCGTGGCTTCAGGCGCGGCAGCATCGACATCTGGGCCCGGCTCTCGATCTGGAACACGCCGACCGTGTCGGCGTCGCAGACCATGTCGAACACCTTCGGATCGTCGTTCGGCACCTGGTGCATCTCGATCGTGCTGCCGCGCCAGCGGTTCATGAGCTCGAGCCCGCGGCGGATGGCGCTCAGCATGCCGAGCGCGAGCACGTCGACCTTGAGCATGCCGATGGCCTCGAGGTCGTCCTTCTCCCACTGGATCACCGAGCGGTCTTTCATCGACGCCTTCTCGACCGGCACCAGGCGGGTGAGCCGGGTGTGGGTCAGCACGAAGCCGCCCACATGCTGGCTCAGGTGGCGCGGGAAGCCCTTGAGGCTGACGGTGAGATCGATCCACTGCTGCAGCCTGAGCGCGTCTTCCTGCACGCCCGCGCGCTCGGCCGCCGCCTGCAGCTGCTCGCCGAGCACGGTCTCGTCGAACCAGTAGTGGTCCTTGGCGAATTCGTCGACCAGCCGGGCGTCGATGCCGAGCGCCTTGCCGACGTCGCGCAATGCGCTGCGAGAGCGATAGCAGATCACGACCGCGGCGATGGCGGCCCGATCGCGGCCGTACTTGTCGTAGATGTACTGGATGACCACTTCGCGCCGCTGGTGCTCGAAGTCGACATCGATGTCGGGCGGCTCGCGGCGATGGCGGCTCAGGAAGCGCTCGAACAGCAGCGTGCCTTTTTCGGGATCGATCGCGGTGATGCCCAGGCAATAGCAGACCGCCGAGTTGGCCGAGGAGCCGCGGCCCTGGCACAGGATGCCCTGCGAGCGCGCGAAGCGCACGATGTCCTCGACCGTGAGGAAGAACATCTCGTAGCCGAGCTCGTGGATCAGCGCGAGTTCGCGCTGGACCTGCCGGCACACGCGCTCCGGAATGCCCGCGGCGAATCTCTCGAGCGGGTACCTCTCGAGCGCTCCTTCCCAGGTCTTGCGTGCCAGCGTCTGCGCCGGCGTCTCGCCGGTGCCGACGCTTTCGAGCGGGTACTTGTAGTTCTCGCGGATCACCTCGGGATCGAAGCGGCAGCGATCGGCCACGACGAGGGTGCTGGCGAGCATCTCGGCCATGTAGAGCCCGGCCAGCCGCACCCGCGGGCGCAGATAGCGCTCGGCATTGGACTGCAGCGCGAAGCCGCATTCGGCCACGGTCCGGCCTTCGCGCACCGCGGTCAGCACGTCGTGCAGCGGCTTGCGCGCCCGCGAATGCATGCGGACGTCGCCGGCCGCCACCAGCGGCACGCCGGCCCGCCGGCCGGCCTCGACGAGCGCAACGAACCAGAGGTCGTCGTCGAGTTCGTTGAGCATCTCCAGGGCCAGCCAGAGACTGTCGCCGAACAGCGCCCTGGCGGCCGTCAGGTCGTCGTGCAGCGTGTCGGCATCGATGGCCTCGCCGGGCTTTCGATCGGGCACGAAGAGGATCTGGCAGTGCTGCAGCGAGGCCACCTCGCTGCCCTCCCAGCTCACGCGGTACTCGCCTTTCGGCAGCTCGGTGTTGCGCGCCGCCGTGATGAACTCGCAGAGGTTGCCCCAGCCCTCGGTGTCGTTGGCGATCACCACCAGCCGGAAGCGCTCGAAGCGGAACTCGCTGCCGAACAGCAGCCGGAAATCCGGGTTGCGCGGGATCGGCGGCTCTTCGGGATGTTCGCGCTCGTAGGCATCGAGCTTGGCCGGCAGTTCGCGCAGGCCGACATGGGCGCGCACCACGCCGGCGACCGAGCATTCGTCGGTGATCGCGAGCGCCGCATAGCCCAGGTGATAGGCGCGTTCCACCAGTTCCTCGGGCGTGGAGGCGCCGCGCTGGAAGTTGAAGTTCGTGAGGCAATGCAGCTCGGCATAGCCCGGCAGGCCCGGCGCGGGCTTGTGCCGCTGCGGCAGCGGGTGCACTTCGCCGAGCGTGAGCGAGCGCGTCTTCTTGTCGCTGAGTTCAGGCATAGAGGCCTTGCAGGTACCAGCGCACCTCGCCCTCCGAAAAGCAGGCCGTGGGGCGCTCGCGGAAGATCCAGACCAGGCCGGCTTCGGGGCTCTCGGCGACGTAGTAGTCGCGCACCGCGGGATGGCCGCCCTCCCCCACGCCGCCCCACCAGCCGGCCTCGACCCGCTGGGGCCCGATCAGCTTGCGCAGCGGCCCGCGCCAGCACGGACGCTCGCCGTCCATCTCGAGGCGCAGGGGTTCGGGCAGCAGCCACGCCGGGTAGATCGCATCGGCCGGAGATGGCGCTGGCGCCGCCGCGGCCTTGCCCGCCGTGCGCAGCGCCGGCTGCCAGGACTGCCGGCGCTCGGGCCGGTGATCGGCCTGCGCCACCGCCCGCAGCACCTGCTGCGGGCCGAGCCGCGCGCTGAGCCGCTCGACCAGTTCGTGCAGCTTGTCGCCCTTGCGGTTGTCCTCGGGCAGGAAGCTGGTGCTGGCGCCGGCCCAGGGCGTGGTGTCGAGCGTGCGCAGGCGCAGCCAGCTCGCCGGTGCGGCCAGCGTGGTGAGCGCGAGTTTCTCGGCCATCAGGCGGCGCAGGTGCGCCATGTCCTGGGTCGGCTCGGCCGTGCGAACCACGATCTGCTGGTGCGGCGGCAGGTCGACGCCGTTGAAGCGCTTGAGGTCGAGCGTCCATTGCAGCTCGATCGACACCGCGCCGCGCTGCCGGGCGCGCAGCCAGATCGACAGCGCCGCGAGCAGCCGGTTGGCCGACCACATGAGCTCGCTGGCGCCCTCGGCCAGCGCGGGCAGTTCGAGCTTCTGCTCGAACGCGTCGGGCAGCGTGAGCCAGCGATGGCTTTCGGGACCCAGGCCCCAGGCTGCATCGAGCGCCGCGCGCAGTTCCTTGCCGAAGCGGCGCGTGAGGCCGCCGCGCGGCAGCGCCGCCACCTCGCCCCAGGTGCGGCAGCCCAGGTGCGCCAGCACGTCGAGGTGCGCGTGCGCGGCGCTCAGCGTGTCGAGCGGCAGGTCCGCGGGCAGGTCGGCCGGCGGCTGCTGGCCGCGCGCGAACATCCGCAGCCGGGCCAGCGCCACCAGGCTGGTCGCGCCCTGGGCCTGCTGCACGCGCACCGGCGCCGCGGGGTTGAGGCTGGCGATCTGCCGCATCAGGCCCAGCCGTCCGCCCCACAGGCGCTCGCAGGCCGACACCTCGAGCAGCAGGGCTTCGTCGACCCAGGCGACGCGCGGGGTGAACTGCAGGGCCCACCAGCCGAGGGCTTCGTGGGATGGAAGCTGCACTTCTTCAGGCTGCCAACGCAATGCGATCCAGTGCATGCCGTTTTCCTGAAAAGATATCGAGGCGCACCACCGTCGCACCTTCGCCGGGCTGCCCCACGCCTTCTTGCTGCCGCAGCAGCTTGCGCCGCAACTGGCTCGCGGCCAGCAGCGCCGTCATGCGCCGGCTGCGCGCCGGCAGCTGGATCGGCGAAGCCAGCGGCGGACCGCGGCGCTTGAGGATGTGGACATCGATCTGCGTCCGGTCGCCCTCGCAGGCCATCAGTTGCAGCCGCAGGCGCGCCGGCGAGGTCGACGCCGCCGCGTTCGCGGGCCGGAACACGAACAGCAGCGACTCGTGCTGCGCCGCCGCCAGCTGCAGCCGCCGCAATTCGCCCACCCTCGCCTGCGGCAGCCAGGCCAGCACGGCGGCCACGTCGGCGCAGCGCAGCGCCTGTTCGCAGGCCCAGAGCCGGGCGGCGGGCGCCTCGCTGCGGATCCACAGCAGCGATTCGATCGGCAGTCCACCGGCTGCCAGCGACGGCCCGAAAGGCTCGTGCGGCGCGCCGATCAGCGCCACCGGGCCGGCGCCGCCCTGCACCGCCTGCGCCAGGGCGGGCAGCAGCAGTTGCCAGGCATGGGCTTCGGGCGCCGGCTGCAGCAGTTCGGTCATGGCGCCAACCGGCCAGCCGCCCCCCGGCAGCTGTGCGTCGAGGGCGGCGTGGCCGGTGCCGATGACCTGCGCATCGGCCAGGCCCAGTTCATCCGCGCGCCAGACCTTGAGGCGCGCGGAGGAGGAGAAGGGGTCGAGGGAAGGGAGGCCCATGATGATCAAGTTACTGTATTTTTATACAGTATCATTGCAACCAGTGGATTTTTGTTTGCATGTCGACTTGCCTGCAGGGGCATGCATGACGTCGACCTCAACACCCCCTTTGTTGCGGCTTTCATTCCAGTTATGGGATAAATTACATGCCACTCGCTCCGGCAAGAAGGCTCTTCTGGATCGGCAGCAGCAAGAAGGATCTGGTGGCTTTGCCACCCTCCATCAGGAGGTTCTTTGGCCACGCCCTCGACTTTGCCCAACATGGACAACAGCATGCCGCTGCCAAGGTGTTGCGAGGCTTTGCCGGTGCCGGCGTCCTGGAGGTGGTCGACAGCGATATCGGCGGGACCTACCGAGCCGTCTACACAGTCAAATTTCCCGAAGCCGTATTCGTCTTGCATTGCTTTCAGAAGAAAAGCAAAAGCGGCATCGCAACCCCGAAGCACGACATCGACGTCATTCGAATGCGGCTCAAGGCAGCCGAAGCACTGATCAAGGAACTACGCGATGAAAAAACGCATCGTTGACGATATCGAGGTGACAGAGAGCTCCGGCAACGTCTTTGCGGATCTGGCGTTGCAGGACGCCGAGAAACTCCAGATCAAGTCCGGCCTCACCATCGAAATCAACCGCGCGATACAACGCCTGCAACTGACTCAGGACCAGGCTGCCGAACGGATGGGCATCTCCCAACCCAAGGTGTCCGCCCTGATGCGTGGCGCGTTCTCCAACTTTTCAGAACGCAAGCTGATGGACTGTCTCAATCGACTGGGCTACGACATTGAAATCAAGCTCAAGCCCGCCGCCCAGCCGACCGGGCACTTGATACTCGCCATCGCCTGAGCCTTCTCATGCCCTCGTCACGCGCCCTCACCCGCAGCCAGTTTCTGCGCCTGGGCGCGGCGCTGCCACTGTTCGCCTCGCTGCCGATTCTTGCCTCAGCCCAGCCCCCGGGAGTCAAGCGCATGAACACCCGCCCCATCCCCGCCACCCGCGAAGCCCTACCCGTGGTCGGCTGCGGCACCTGGATCGGCTTCGACGTCGCGCCCGGCAGCGCCGAATACCAGCGCCTGCCCGGCGTCATCGAAGCGCTGTTCGCTGCCGGCGGCTCGGTGCTCGACAGTTCGCCGATGTACGGCCGCTCCGAGGCCGTGACCGGCGACCTGCTGGCCGCCGCGAACCAGCGCGCCAAGGCCTTCCTCGCCACCAAGGTCTGGACCTCCGGCCGCGACGCCGGCAGCGCTCAGATGGAGCAGTCTTTCCAGCGCCTGCGCACCGAGCGCATCGACCTGATGCAGGTGCACAACCTGGTCGACTGGCGCGTCCATCTCAAGACCTTGCGCGGCTGGAAGGAGAAGGGCCGAGTGCGCTACATCGGCATCACGCACTACACGGCCTCAGCCTATGCCGAGGTCGAGGCCGTGCTGCGCGCCGAGAAGCTCGACTTCCTGCAGATCAACTATTCGATCGACGCGCGCGAGGCGGCCCAGCGCCTGCTGCCGCTGGCGGCCGAGCGCGGCGTGGCGGTGATCGTCAACATGCCGTTCGGCGGCGGCGGCCTGCTGCGCCGCCTGCGCGACCAGCCCCTGCCCGTCTGGGCCGCCGAGATCGGCTGCGCCAGCTGGGCCCAGGTGCTGATCAAGTTCGTGCTGAGCCACCCGGCCGTGACCTGCACCATTCCCGGCACCAGCCGGCCCGAGCACATGGCGGACAACGCGGCAGCCGGCGCGGGTTCGTTTCCGGACGCCGACTTCTGGCGGCGCCATGCGGCGTCGCTGCCTTCCTAGGGCGTGTTCAGACGCCCTGGTCCAGGAAGCGCAGCAACGCCGAGTTGAACGCGCCCGCCCGTTCGAACTGCACCCAATGCCCGGCGCCGTCGATCACCAGGCCTTCGCGCTGCGGGCCGCCAGCGGCCAGCTGCGCCACCAGCGGCCGCGAATCCGCCGTCACGTCGTGCTCGCCCCAGAGCAGCAGCTGAGGCCCGCCGATCGCATCGAGCGCCGCCTGCAGTCCGCCGGCCAGCGAGACCTCCTTGCTGCGAAAGCGCGTGCCGTGGCAGGAGATGTCGTGGATCGCGAAGGCCAGCGCATCGATCGCCGACCTGTCGTGCAGCATCAGCGCGGCCAGGTTGTGCAGCAGCGCGGCGCGCTCCTGGTCGCGGTCCTCGGCGGCGCGCCAGTTGATCATCTCGACCGTCATGCGCCGCAGCGTGCCGTGGCCGCCGCTGCCCACCAAGACCATCCGCCGGATGTGCCCGCGGCGCTGGCCGAACTTGGCGGCGACCAGGCCGCCGAAAGAGAAGCCGCCGAGGTCGATCTCGGCCTGCGCGCCGATCAGGCTGTCGAGCGTTCCCGACAACGCATCGAGCAGGGGATCGACCGCGGCCTGGCCGGGCTGCGGCTTCGGCGGCGCGTCGGACTCGTTGAAGCCCGGCATGTCGGGCAGCCACAGCGTGCGCGATGCCGACAGCGCCTCGGCGTTGCGCAGCCAGTGCATCCAGCTGCCGTGGCCGCCGTGCAGCAGCACCAGCGGTGGCCGCGTGTCGTCGCTGCCGAAGCAGCGCCAGCGCACGCGCACGCCATCGTGCTCGACGTCGTGGAGGGTGGCGAGCGCGTCGATGCGCGCGATCAGGTCGAGCGCATCGGCTTCGGCCTGGGGATCGAAGGTCGAGAAATAGGGCACCGGCAGATTGTGCCGCCAGTCGGCCAGGCGCTCAGGCCGCCGCGTGCCCGAACCGGAAGCTCGACACCGAGATCCCGCCCATGAACGCATCCTCGTGGTAAATGCGCTCGCCGGCCTCGCCCTCGGCCGCGCCGACCGCGACCATCAGCGGAATCAGGTGCTCCTCGCGCGGATGCGCAATGCGCGCCGCGGGTGCCGCCGACCATTGCAGCAGCTGCTCGACCCGCTGCTGCGGCGTGGTGCGGACCACCGCGCCGTCGAGCCAGTCGTCGAAGGCCTTCGAGACGTCGCGCGCCTGCGGACCGAAATTGCGCAGGTTGTGATAGCTGAGGCCGCTGCCGACGATCAGCACGTTCTCGTCGCGCAGCGGCGCGATGGCACGGCCCAGCGCGATGTGCTCGGCCGGATCGAGGCCGCGCCGCAGCGACAGCTGCACCACCGGCACCTCGGCCTTCGGATAGATCGCAGCCATCGGCGAGAAGGTGCCGTGGTCGAAGCCGCGCTCGGCATCGAGCGCCGCGGGCAGGCCCGCCGCCTCGAGCAGCGACTGCACCCGGCGCGCCAGCTCGGGCGAGCCCGGCGCGTCGTAGTGCACCTGGTAGGTGTGGGCCGGGAAGCCGCCGTAGTCGTAGATCATCGGCGGGCGCGGATTGCCCATCACGGTGAAAGCGGGCTCTTCCCAATGCGCCGACACCATGAGGATCGCGGCCGGCGTGCGGCCGATCTGGCGCGGCATTTCGGCCAGCGAGGCCTCGAGCTTGTCGTAGGTGGGGCCCATTTCCTTTTTCATCCACGGCCAGGGGCCGCCGCCGTGCGAGATGAAATAGGTGGGCAATCTGGAAGTCGTGGTCATGGGATGCTCCTTGAACGCCAGTCTAGAGATTTCCCACAAGGAAATCGATAGGCTAGGATTCATCGATTCATTTCCCAGCAGGAAATCAACCATGGACAGACTGACCAGCCTTCGCGTCTTCAGGGAAGTGGTCGATTCGGGCAGCTTCGCCGCCGCCGCCGGGCGGCTCGGGATCTCCGCGCCGATGGCCAGCAAGCATGTCGCGCAGCTCGAGAAATCGCTCGGCGCCCGCCTGCTGCATCGCTCCAGCCGCCACCTGAGCCTGACCGAGGCTGGCCAGGCCTGGTACACGCAGAGCAGCCGCGCGCTCGACCTGCTGGACGCTGCGCAGAGCGCCATCGGCCAGACCCACGAGGTGCCGCGCGGCCAGCTCAAGGTCAGTGCGCCCGTGTGGTGCGCCACGCCGCGTTTCGCCGCGGTGCTGGCCGGCTACCGCGAGCGCTGCCCCGAGGTGCTGGTCGACATGCACCTGGAGAACCGCAAGGTCGATCTCGCGGCTGACGGCTACGACCTCGCGCTGCGGGCCACGCAGGAACTCTCGCCGGCCCTGATCGCGCGGCCCTTGTGCCGGCTGCAGTTCCACCTGGTGGCGGCGCCCGCCTGCGTCGCACGCGCCGGCCTGCCCGCCGTGCCGGCCGACCTCGCGAAGCTCGATGCGATCGTGCCGAGCTACGTCAGCATCGAGGGCCTGGCACTCAGGGACGGCAAGGGCCGCCAGGCGCCGCTGCGGCTGCAGCCCGTGATGAAGTCCGATGACACCACGCTCACGCTGCATGCGGTGCGGGCCGGCATCGGCATGGCCTTCCTGCCCGAATGGCTGATCGAGGACGACCTGGCGCAAGGCCGGCTGCTGCGACTGGTGCCCGACTACACGGCGCCGGCGGTGACGCTGTTCGCGGTCTACACCAGCCGGCAGTACATGGCGCCGAAGCTGCGCAGCTTCATCGACTTCGTCGGCGAGCGGCTGGGCGCCGGCTAGAGCCTCTGCCCGCAGGCCCGGCAAATCCCTTGTGCGTGCGCAGCCGCCTGCCCGCCGGTACAGTGGCGCCTCATTGGAGACCGTCCCTCTTGTTCCGCTACTTCGAAAAACTGCTTCCCGCCTACCCGGTCGACGAACCCGAACTGCCGCCGCGCGGCCTCCTCCCCTTCCTGTGGGCCTGCACGCAGGGGCTGCGCGGCAAGATCGCCGCGATGGCCCTGCTCACGGCCGCGATGTCGGCCTTCGAGGCGCTGCTGTTCGCGATGCTCGGGCGCATCGTCGACTGGCTCGGCGGCCAGGCGCCGGCGCGCCTGTGGGACGACCGCGGCAGCACGCTGATGTGGCTGGCCTTCGCGCTGGTCGCGAGCATCGGCGTGGTGGCGCTGCAGACCATCGTCAAGCACCAGACGCTGGCGGTGAACCTGCCGATGCGGCTGCGCTGGAACTTCCACCGCCTGATGCTGGGCCAGAGCATGGCCTTCTACCAGGACGAGTTCGCGGGCCGCATCACGGCCAAGGTCATGCAGACCGCGCTGGCGGTGCGCGAGACCATCTTCGTGCTGGCCGACGTGCTGGTGGCGATGATCGTCTACGTCGCGACCATGATCGTGCTCGCCGCGGTGCTCGACCGCCAGTTGATGCTGCCCTTCCTGGTCTGGCTCGCGCTCTACATCGGCTCGCTGGTGTTCTTCGTGCCGCGCCTGGGCAAGGTCGGCAAGGCCCAGGCCGACGCCCGCGCCTCGATGACCGGCCGCGTGACCGACGCCTACACCAACATCGCCACCGTCAAGCTGTTCTCGCACACCCAGCGCGAGGCCGGCTTCGCGCGCTCGGCCATGAAGGAGTTCATGGGCACCGGCTATGCCCAAATGCGGCTGGTGAGCGCCTTCGAGATCGTCAACCACACGCTCAGCATGGGCCTGACCGCCGGCATGGCGGGCATGGCGCTGTGGCTCTGGTCGCAAGGCGCGGTCGGCGTCGGCGCGGTGGCGGCCGCCACCGCGATGGCGCTGCGCCTGCAGGGCATGTCGCACTGGATCATGTGGGAGATGACCAGCCTGTTCGAGAACATCGGCACGGTGCAGGACGGCATGAACACGCTGTCACGGCCGCGCACGGTGCTCGACGCCGCCGATGCGAAGCCGCTCGCGGTCCCGCACGGCGAGGTGCGCTTCGAGCATGCGAGCTTCCGCTACGGCGACGCCGGGCGCCGCGTGATCGACGACCTCGGCCTCACGGTCAGGCCCGGCGAAAAGATCGGACTGGTCGGCCGCTCGGGCGCCGGCAAGTCGACGCTGGTGAACCTGCTGCTGCGCTTTCACGACCTCGACAGCGGCCGCATCCTGATCGACGGCCAGGACATCGCCCACGTGACGCAGGACAGCCTGCGCGCCCACATCGGCATGGTGACGCAGGACACCTCCCTGATGCACCGCTCGGTGGCCGACAACATCGCCTATGGCCGGCCCGATGCCGGCGAGGCGGCGATCCGCGCCGCCGCCGACCGTGCCGAGGCGAACGACTTCATCGAGACGCTGGGCGACGCGAGCGGCCGGCGCGGCTACCAGGCGCACGTGGGCGAGCGCGGCGTCAAGCTGTCGGGCGGCCAGCGCCAGCGCATCGCGATCGCCCGCGTGATGCTGAAGGACGCGCCGATCCTGCTGCTCGACGAAGCCACCAGCGCGCTCGACTCGGAGGTCGAGGCCGCCATCCAGGCCAGCCTCTACCGCCTGATGGAGGGCAAGACGGTGATCGCCATCGCGCACCGGCTGTCGACCATCGCGGCGATGGACCGGCTGATCGTGCTCGACAACGGCCGCGTGGTCGAGGAAGGTGACCACAAGACGCTGCTGGCCAAAGACGGCCTCTATGCGCGCCTGTGGTCGCACCAGAGCGGAGGCTTCCTCGGCGACGGCGACGACGAGGGCGACGACGAGCCGAGCGACACCCGCGAAGAGCCCTCGACGGTCTGAGTCGCGAGTCCTACAGTGGGCAGTGTCGGCCGCCGACATCCGGCCCGCCGCCGGTTCGTCACAGTAGACCCGTCTTCAACAAAGAGGAGTTTCCACCGTGAATTCCATCATCTACATCGTCGGTCTGGTCGTGGTCGTGGTCGCAGTGCTTTCGTTCTTCGGCCTGCGCTGACCCACACGCCTTCCTCTTTTACAGCCCCCGGCGGGGGTTCCACCGGGGTCGCTTGCGGCCCCGTTTTTCATCGGCCGCCGGCCTGGCTTCGACGGGCATAATTTCGCGCTCCACCCGGTGCGCGGCACCGTTCCCCCGTCGTGAAGGAAGCCGTTGAATCCCGTTGCGCTCCCCGCTTCGTTCCAGGACGCAGTGATCACCGAAGCGGTGAAGCTGGTCGAAGAGTCCGGGCCGCTAGCGGACGCTCAGGCCATGCGGCAGGCGATGAGCCTCGGCACCGATGCGCCCGGCCGGATCGTCGAACGCGCACGCATCCTGGGGCAGCGCCTCGGACTGCAGGCCGAAGTCGCGCGCGGACGCGCCTGGGCACCCTGGGTGCTGCTGGGCCTGGTCGCCCTGATCGTGCTTGCCGGGCTCACGCTGGCCGGCAACGTGCTCGGTGGCGGCCAGCGGCAGATCAACGTCGTGGTGGCGCTGGCCAGCCTGCTGGGCCTGCACCTGTTCACCCTTCTGCTGTGGCTCGCCGGGCTGGCGCTGCCGCTCGGTGCTTTCCCCGCCTCCTTCGGTTGGCTCTGGCTCAGTCTCACGGCCCGTGTCGCCGGCGGCCGCCACGGCCAGGCGCCGGTGTTGTTGCGCGCCACCACGCGGCTGCTGGCGCGTGCCCGGCTGCTGCCCTGGGCACTCGGCTTCGTGAGCCACGCGATCTGGACGCTGTCGTTCGCGGTCGTGCTGGCGGCGCTGCTGTTCGCACTGGCCTTCCGCAGCTACACGCTGAACTGGGAGACCACCATCCTCGACCCCGCGTTCTTCGTCCGCAGCGTTCAGCTGCTCGGGCAGGCGCCCGCCTGGCTGGGCTTTCCGGTGCCGGACGCGCAAGCCGTGCTGTCGCCGCTGGCGGCCGCTTCGGGCCAGCGCGCCTGGGCGCTGTGGCTCACCGGCTGCATCGTGGTCTACGGGCTGCTGCCGCGGCTGGCCTTCGCGCTGCTGAGCGCCGCCGTCTGGGCGCTGCGCAGGAAGGCCTTGCAGCCCGATCTCTCGGAGCCCGGCTTCCAGCGATTGCTGGCGCGCTTCGAGACGCTGGCGCCGCGGCAGATCGTCGATGCCGATCCCGGCGCCATGCCGCACGGCGCACCGGCGCACCTGTGGGCCGGCGACACCACCGACACGGCGCTGGCGATCGGCTTCGAACTGCCGCCCGAACAGCCCTGGCCCCCGGCCGGGCTGGACATCGGGACGGCGCAAGCGCTGCGAATCGACGGCAGCGCCGGCCAGCGGCGCGAACTGCTCGACGCGCTGGCCCGCATGCGGCCGCGCCGCGTGCGGATCGGCTGCCGCGCCGCCTCCACCCCGGACCGCGGCACCGAGCGCTTCCTGCGCGAGGTGATGGCCCTGTGCGGCGAATGCCGGCTGTGGCTGCTCGGCGACCCGGTCGACGCTGCGGCCCGGCTGCGCTGGCAGGCCTGGCTGGCCGATGCCGGCCTCCAGGAACTCGGCCCCATCGACACCACGGAGGCCGTGCTGCACGGCGCCGCATGACGACGCCGATCCGCATCGCCGTGGTCGGCCATGCCAACGCCGGCAAGACCTCGCTGTTGCGCACCCTGACGCGGCGCGTGAACTTCGGCGAGGTCTCCGAGCGCCCCGGCACCACGCGCCATGTCGAGGCGGTCGACCTGCAGGTCGACGGCGCGGCGGCGGTCCGCTTCCTCGACACGCCGGGCCTCGAGGATGCGGTGGCGTTGCGCGAGCACATCGATGCCCTCGACAAGGCAGCGACGCCGCCCGAGCGCATCCGCCTGTTCCTCCAGGGGCCCGAGGCGCACGGCGTGTTCGAACAGGAAGCGAAGGTGCTGCGCGCCCTGCTCGAGGTCGACGCCGCCTTCCTGGTGATCGATGCGCGCGAACCCGTGCTGCCGAAGTTCCGCGCCGAGATCGAACTGCTTAACGCCTGTGCACGGCCGCTGCTGCCGGTGCTGAACTTCGTGCGCGACGACCAGAGCCGCGAGACCGCGTGGAAGGAACTGCTGTCGGCCTACGGCTTGCACGTGGTCGTGCGATTCGATGCTGCGGCGCCTTTCGTCGGCGCCGAGCGCGAGCTCTACCGCGACCTCGCGACCCTGCTGCGCGACCGGCGCGCGCAGCTCGATCGGGTGGCGGCCGCCCTCGACGAGGAATCCGCCCGCCGCCGCCGATCGGCAGACAAGCGCATCGCCGACTTGCTGGTCGACGCCGCGTCGATGCGGCGCACCGCATCGGCGGCCGAGTTCGCCGATCCGTCGACCCGGCAGCGATCCATCGCCGATCTGCAGAAGAGCGTGTTCGACAAGGCCCAGCGCTGTGCCGACGACCTGATCGCGGTCTACGGCTTTCGCGAGGGCGATGCCGCCGAGGCCGCGCTGCCGCTGCTGGAAGGCCGCTGGGCGATGGACTTCTTCCATCCCGAGGCGCTGAAGGATGCGGGCATCCTGCTCGGCAAGGGCGTGGCCGTGGGGGCCGCCGTCGGCGTGGTGGCGGACCTCGCACTCGCCGGCCTGTCGCTCGGCGCCGGCGCCGCGCTGGGCGGCGCGATCGGCGGCGCCGTTTCGCAAGGCCTGGGGCCCCTGGGCCGCAAGCTCGTCAACAAGCTGCGCGACGTGCACGAACTGACGGTCGAAGACCGCGTACTGTTCGTGCTCGCCGCATGGCAGCTCGAACTGCTGCGGGCGCTCGAGCAGCGCGGCCATGCCGCGGTCGACCGCATCGCCGGCGCCGCCGGCGAGCCGGCACCGGCCGCGCAGCAGGCGCTGGCGGATCTGGTGCGGGCGGCACAGCCCGCGCGCAGCCACCCCGATTGGGAGGCCGGCGCGCGAGCACGCTGGCGCGAGGCGCCGCAGCGGCAGGCGCTGGTGGCCGACGTGGCGCGACGCCTGCCGGGCGCGATCGAGGCGCTGGACACGCATCGGGCGCGATGATTCAGAGGCCGGCCGGCGGCAGCCCGCGCTTGGCTTGCGGCATCATTCAGGGCATGGAAAACATCTGTCCCCGCCCACTCGCGATCATCAAGGTCGGCGAGACCTTCGCCGCCCTGCGCGATCAGCGCGGCGACTTCGAACACTGGATGGCCGCCGGTCTCGGCGACACGCGGCTGCCGGTGGTGGTGCTCGACCCCCGCCACGGCGACCACCTGCCCGCGCCCGAGCAGATCTCGGGCGCCATCGTGACCGGCTCGCACGCCATGGTCTCGCACCGCGAGCCCTGGAGCGAGGCCACCGGCCGCTGGCTCGCCCGACTCGTCGCCCACGGCACGCCGGTGCTCGGCATCTGCTTCGGCCACCAGCTGCTGGCCGACGCGCTCGGCGGCGAGGCCGGGGACCATCCGGGCGGCCTGGAGATCGGCACCGTCGAGGTCGAGCTTCGGCCCGAGGCCGCCGGCGACGCCCTCATGCACGACCTGCCGGCGCGCTTCGAGGCCCACGTGGTGCACCGCCAGAGCGCGCTGCGGCTGCCCGAAGGCGCAGTCCGGCTGGCCGGCAATGCCTTCGAGGCGACCCAGGCCTTTCGCGTCGGCGAGAACGCCTGGGGCCTGCAGTTCCATCCCGAGTTCGACGCCGACATCATGCGCGGCTACGTCGACCAGCTGGCCGACGACCTGCGCAGCCAGGGCGTCGATCCCTCGGCCCTGCGCGACCGGGTCGCGGCGACCCCGACCGCGGCGCAACTGCTCGGCCGCTTCGCCCACATCGCCGAAGAGCACGACGCCTTGGCGACAGCGCTCCCGGGTTAGCACGCTTCGCAGGCGTCGGGCCGGCCCCTGTAATCGACGGCTCTTGTCCACTCCCGAAGCCTCGAACATGATCCAGAACAAAAGTCCGCTGGGCGCCCCGGGCGCCATGGCGCTCGGCCTCGCCGCCCTGATCGCCGGCTGCGCCAGCACGCCCGCGCCGGGCACGCGCAGCGTGACGATCGAACGCACGACCTACGGCATCGCCCACATCACGGCGCCCGACTACGAAGGCGTGGCCTACGGCGTCGGCTACGCCCATGCGCAGGACAACGTCTGCCAGACCGCCGAGCACCTGCTGACCGTGCGCGGCGAGCGCTCGCAGTTCCTCGGCGCCGACGGCATGGGCGAGCTCGGCCTGGGCCGCGCGAAGAACGCCGAGATCGACCTCTTCGTGCGCTCGCACATGGACGACGCGGCGCTCGGACGGGCCGCCGCCGACCTCGGCCCCGATGTCCGCGCCTCGTTGCGCGGCTACGTGGCGGGCTACAACCGCTACCTGCAGGACGCGGGGCCGAACGGCCTGCCCGAGGCCTGCCGCGGCAAGCCCTGGGTGCGGCCGATGACGCAGGCCGACCTGTCGCGCACGACCGAGATGTTGATGATCCAGGGCGGCATCGGGGCGCTGGCCGCGGCGGTGCTCGCCGCCACGCCGCCGGCCGCCGGCGCCAAGACCTCCGCCGCCGAGGTCGACCTGCCGCAGGCCGTGGCGGAGATCGCGCGCCACAGCTTCAACGCCAATCCAGAAGGCGGCGAGTTCGGCTCCAACGGCTGGGCCTTCGGCCGCAATGCGACGCCCGACGGCCGCGGCCTGGTGCTCGGCAATCCGCACTTCCCCTGGACCGGCACCAACCGGTTCTGGGAACTGCACCTCACGATCCCCGGCAAGCTCGACGTCATGGGCGCGACCGGCGGACTGAGCCCGGTGGTGTCGATCGGCTTCAACAAGGACGTGGCCTGGACCCACACCGTGTCGACCGGCAAGCGCTTCACGATCTACGAACTCAAGCTCGATCCCGCCGACCCGACCAGCTACATCGTCGACGGCCGGCCGCGCAAGATGGTCGCCAGGACCGTCGTCCTGCCCGCGGCCGCCGCGGCACCGGGCGCCGCGCCGGCGCAGAAGACCTTCTACAGCACCGAATGGGGCCCGGTCATCTCGCTGCCCCGCGCCGGCCTCGGCTGGACCGACACCAAGGCCTACGCGATCCGCGACGTCAACACGCTGAACACGCGCTCGGCCCAGAGCTGGATGCAGATGGCGCTGGCGCGCAACGTGGGCGAGTTGCGCAGCGCGATGGGCAACCAGGGCACACCGTGGATCAACACCATCGCCGCCGACCGCGAAGGCAATGCGATGTACGCCGACCTGTCGGTGGTACCCGATGTCTCGGCCGAGCTGCTCAAGACCTGCGCCCCGTCGCCGGCCGCCGCGGTGCTGCTCGCCGCCGCCGGCCTGCCGGTGCTCGACGGCTCGCGCTCGGCCTGCGCCTGGACCCGGGACAGCGCGGCCGCCCAGCCCGGCGCGATCCCGCCGGCGCGCATGCCCGTGATCGTGACGCCGGACTGGGTGCAGAACAGCAACGACAGCTTCTGGCTCAGCAATCCGCGCATCGCGGCGCCGGCAGGCATCTCGCCGCTGGTCGGTTTCACCGGCACCACGCAGCGCCTGCGCACGCGCAGCGGCATCATGGAGATCGAAGGCCGGCTGGCCGGCAGCGACGGCCTCGCCGGCAACAAGATGGGCGCGGCGGACATGCGCAGCGTGATCTTCCGCGACAAGAACCTGGCCGGCATGCTGGTGATGGACGACCTCGCCGCAGCCTGCAGCGCCCAGGCAGCGGCGCTGGCCCCCGACCAGGCGCTGGGTTGCCGCGTGCTCGCCGGCTGGGACCGGACCAGCAACAGCGCCTCGAAGGGGGCGCCGCTGTTCCGCGAGTTCTGGCGCAAGGCCAAGGACGTGCCGAAGGTCTGGCGCGTGCCCTTCGACCCGGCGCGCCCGGTGGTCACGCCGGCCGGCCTCGACATGGCGACGCCCGCCACCCGCGACGCGGTCTTCAAGGCGCTCGGCGACGCGGTCGGCGCGGTGCGCGTGGCCGGCTTCGCAGCCGACGTGCCGCTGGCCGAGGTGCAATTCCGGATGGTGCGCGGCCAGAAGGTCACGATCCCGGGCGGCGACGAGTTCGAGGGCGTGCTCAACAAGGTCGAGAGCCAGGGCCAGTCCTACATCGACCCGAAGGGCTACAACATCAACTACGGCAGCAGCTACATCCAGGCCGTCGGCTTCGACGAGCGCGGCCCGGTGGCACAGGGCATCCTGACCTATGGCCAGAGCAGCAACCCGGCATCGCCGCGCTCCTACGACCAGCTGTCGCTGTTCTCGGCCAAGAAGTGGCACCCGCTGCCCTTCCACCGCGCCGACATCGAGGCCCAGCGCGAAGGCGCGCCCCTGCAGCTCGCCTACTAGGGCATCCTGACGCCCTGGCAGGCGTCGCCGCGCGGGCCGGACCCGCGCGGCATCAGAATGCGACTACACCCACCGGCTCGAGTTTGAGCTAAGGTGCCTGTCGCCGTTCTTCCTGGAATCCAGCATGTCCACTCCCGCACCCGCCCGCGCGCGCAAGCACTTCTCGATGATCCGCGGCTTCCACCTGGCCGATGCATTCACGCTCGGCAACGCGGCCTGCGGCGTCGGCGCCATCTTCCTGGCCATGGCCTACATGCGCAGCCAGTCGCTGGCGCATTTCCTCTGGGCCGCGGCGCTGGCGCCGGCGGCCTTCGTCTTCGACGTCTTCGACGGCCGCATCGCGCGCTGGCGCCAGACCCACTCGGCGCTCGGCCGCGAACTCGACTCGCTGGCCGACGTCATCTCCTTCGGCGTGCTGCCGGCCGCCCTGGCCTTCGCGGCCGGCCTGGACGGCGGCTGGGACTGCCTGCTGCTGATCTATTTCGTCTGCTGCGGCGTGAGCCGGCTGGCGCGCTACAACGTGACGGCCGAGGCGCTCTCCGAGGGCGCCGACAAGGTCAAGTACTTCGAGGGCACGCCGATCCCGACCAGCGTGGTGCTGGTCGGCGTGCTGGCGCTGGCGGCCTGGCAGGGCCGCATCGGCGACGCGGTGTGGGGCGGCGCCTGGGCGCTCGGGCCCTGGGTGCTGCATCCGCTGGCGCTGCTGTTCGGGCTCTCGGGCACCTTGATGATCAGCAAGACGCTGCACATTCCCAAGCTGTAGGCGCGCCGGTGGCGTGCGGCCTCGACCTGCCTAGAATGTCCCGCACACTCATTGCCGAGAAGCACGCCGTGTCAACATCCCTTTCGCGCGTCCTGGTCGTCTTCCTCCTCGGCTGGCTGGTGGCGGGTTGCTCCAGCCTGCCGGGCAAGGTCGAGCGGACCGAGTCGCAGGCGGTCGCCAATACCGCCGACACGCGGCTGGCCAAATCCTTCGCGCCGGCGCTGAAGGCCCATCCCGACAAGTCCGGCATCCGCGCCCTGCCGGCCGCCGAAGACGCCTTCGCCGCCCGCATCCTGCTGGCACGCCACGCGGATCGCAGCCTCGACCTGCAGTACTACATCTGGCGCAACGACACCACGGGCAAGCTCATGTGGCAGGCCCTGTGGGATGCGGCCGAGCGCGGCGTGCGCGTGCGCGTGCTGCTCGACGACGCCAACACCAGCGGACTCGACCCGATGCTGGCCGCCCTGGATGCCCATCCCAACATCGAGATCCGCCTCTTCAATCCGTTCGCGAACCGGCGCCTGCGGGCCGCCGACTTCGCCTTCGACTTCTCGCGCGTCAACCGGCGCATGCACAACAAGTCCTTCACCGCCGACAACCAGGCCACCATCGTCGGTGGCCGCAACATCGGCGACGAGTACTTCGGCGCCAACATGGAGCTCGGCTTCCAGGACCTCGACGTGGTGGCGGTCGGCCCGGTGGTGAGCGAGGTGTCGAACGCCTTCGACCTGTTCTGGAACAGCCCGTCGGCCTACCCGGCCGCGAGCCTGCTGGCAGCGCCGGGCCCGGACGCCCGGGCCGGCCTGCAGGCGAGCTGGGAGCAGGTGCAGCGCGACCCCGAGGCCCAGCGCTACATCGAGGCGGTGCGCCGGACCCCGCTGGTGCGCGAGATCGACGAGGGCCGGGTCACGCTCGACTGGACCACCGCGCACGTCATCCACGACAGCCCCGCCAAGGTGCTCGAGCCGACCGACCGCAGCGACCTGCAGATGATGCCCCTGCTGGTCGCGGCCTTCGGCCAGCCCAAGCGCGAACTGGACCTGGTCTCGCCCTATTTCGTTCCGGGCCAAGACGGCACGAAGTCGCTGGTGACCCTGGCCGGCTCGGGCATCAAGGTGCGGGTGCTGACCAACTCGCTGGCGGCCACCGATGTCAGCGCGGTGCATGCCGGCTACAGCAAGTACCGCAAGCAGCTGCTCGAAGGCGGCGTCCGGGTCTACGAGCTGAAGCCGGGCGATGCGGTGCCGCCGCCCGACAAGGCGCGCGACGAGGGCGGCTCCGGCGGCCTGCCGGGCAGCGGCAGCCGCGGCAGCTCGGCGGCCAGCCTGCACGCCAAGACCTTCGGCGTCGATCGCGAGCGCATCTTCGTCGGCTCCTTCAACCTCGATCCGCGCTCGGCCCGGCTCAACACCGAGATGGGCGTGATCATCGACAGCCCGCAGCTGTCGGGACAGCTGGCCGGGCAACTCGACACCGTGATTCCGAACAAGGCCTTCGAGGTGCGGATGCAGCCCGACGGACGCGGCATCGAATGGATCGACCGCACCCCGCAGGGTGAGACGCGCTACACCACCGAGCCCGGTGCCGGTGCGCTCAAGCGCTCGTGGATCGATCTGCTCGAGATCCTGCCGATCGAATGGCTGCTGTAACTCTCTCCACGAAAGACCCGAATCGATGAATCCCGGCCTGCTCCAACTCGCCACCCTGGCCGCGGCACGGCCGCTGTCGCCGGCCTGCGACCACTTCTACTTTCTGCGCCACGGCCAGACCGAATGCAATGCGCGCCGCATCTTCCAGGCCGCCGACGAGCCGCTCAGCGCGCTGGGCCTGCAGCAGGCGGCGCGCGCCGCCGAACTGCTCGCCGGCGAGCCGATTCGAAGCATCGCCAGCAGCAACGTGCATCGCGCGCTGACCACCGCGCACACGGTGTCGGCGCCGCACGGCATCGCACCGCTGGTGCATGAAGGCTTGCGCGAACGCCACTTCGGCGCGCTCATCGGCACCTCGTCCGCGAACATCGACTGGGCCTGCGCGCCCGAGGGCGGCGAGACCCTGCCCGAGTTCGTCGAGCGCAAGCGCGCGGCGCTCGAAGCCGCGCTTGCACAGCCGGCGCCGGTGCTGGTGGTGGCGCATGGCGGCTCGCTCTACGTGCTGGCCGCGCTGCTCGGCGTGCCGGTCGACATGGACCTGCTCGGCAACGCGCAGCCGCTGCGCTTCGAGCGCGAAGGCGGGGCCTGGCGCATCACGCCGCTGCTGCAGCAAGTCGACGGCGGCGCTGCCATCGCCTGAACACGCTTCACGGACCACCATGGACTTCAAGGACTACTACAAGACGCTGGGCCTCGAACGCGGTGCCTCGGAGGACGAGGTCCGCAAGGCCTACCGCAAGCTGGCGCGCAAATACCACCCCGACGTCAGCAAGGAACCCGACGCCGACCAGCGCATGCGCGAGGTCAACGAGGCCAACGACGTGCTGCGCGACAAGGACAAGCGCGCCGCCTACGACCAGCTGGCCGACCACGTGGCGCGCGGCGGAAGTCCGGACGGCGGATTCAAGCCGCCGCCGAACTGGGACGAAGGCTTCGAGTTCCACCGCGGCCCGAACCAGGGACCGGCCGACCACGCGGACTTCAGCGAGTTCTTCTCGTCGGTGTTCGGTGCCGCCGAACGCCGCGAGGCCGAGCGGCGCAACTACCGCGCCCGCGGCGAAGACCATCACGCGGCGATCGAGATCGCGCTCGAGGACGCGCTCAACGGCGCCGAGCGCGAGATCACGCTGCGCTCGCAGGAGCTCGCGGCCGACGGCCGGCCCGAATTCAAGACCCGCACGCTCGCCGTGAAGATCCCGCCCGGCGTGCATCCGGGCCAGTACATCCGGCTCGCGGGCCAGGGCATGCCGGGCCATGGCGGCGAGCCGGCCGGCGACCTGTACCTCGAAGTGCGCATCGCGCCGCACAAGCTGTACCGGGTCGAGGACCGCGACCTCTACATGACCTTGCCGATCACGCCGACCGAAGGCGCGCTCGGCGCCCAGGTCAAGGTGCCGACGCCGGGCGGCGGCGTGGTCGAGGTCACGGTGCCGCGCAACGCGCGCAACGGCCTCAAGCTGCGCCTCAAGGAGCGCGGCCTGCCCGGCAAGCCCCCCGGCAACCTCTACCTGCTGCTGGAGATCGCCCTGCCGCCGGCCGACACCGACGCCGCGCGCCAGGCCTACGAGCAGCTCGCACAGGCGGCGCCCTTCGATCCGCGCCGCCATCTCGGAGTGTGACGACCATGACTTCCTCCGTGTCCATCACGACCACCACCCTGAGCGCCTCCCACCCCCTGGCCGCCAGCGAACTCGCGCATGCCTGCGGCGCCCAGATCGACTGGGTGGTCCAGCTGGTCGAGGTCGGCATCATCGAATCGCGAACCCCGGCCCAAGGGCCGGACGACTGGCGCTTCCATGGCAGCGACCTGCAATGCGCACTCGAGGCCCGACGGCTCGAGCGCGACTTCGGCGTCGGGCTCGAGGCAGCGGCACTGATCCTCGATCTCGAGCACGAGGTGCGCCGGCTCAAGAGCGTGCTGCGGGCGCAGGGGCTCGGGCGCGAGATCTGAGCGCGCCTGAAGGCCCTGCTACTGCATCGTCTTCAGGTTGCCGATCCGAACCAGCATCTCGGTGAACATCTGCATGTCGGCGTCGAGGTCGGCGAGTTCCTTGTATTCCTTGGCGTTGTGCGCCGTGTATTTCTTGCCGGGCATGGCCGGGCCGAAGTTGATCGCGTTCGGCATCAGCTTGGCGGTGGTGCTGCCCGCGGTCGGCACCGGCTTGGCTTCGAGGCCGGTGGTGTCGCCGAAGATGTTGAGCAGGGTCGCCAGCCAGGCGCCCTTCGGGTCGCGCGCCATCCAGTCGCCCTGCTGGTAGTCGATCTCGATCCGGGCCTGGCTCGCCACGGCCCAGTCGTCGACCTTTTCCTTGATGGCGGCGGTCAGCTTTTCCGGCGTGTTGCCACGCGGCATGCGCACGTTGGCCGTCACTTCGAGCTTGCCGTCCTTTTCGCGGATCAGGTTGGGCGACATCGTCAACGGCCCCATGAAATCGTCCTGGTAGCCGACGCCCAGCTTCTCGCCGAGGTAGCCGGTGCCATAAAGGTCGACCAGGTAGCGCACCGCCTTGGTGTAGTGATTGCCCGCCGTCACCACGCCGGACTCCTGCAGGAAGAGCGCCAGCCGCGGCAGCGGATTGATGCCCTCCTCGGGCCGCGAACCGTGCGCCGACACGCCCGTGACCTTGACCTCGATGCTGTCGGCGCCCTTCACGATGTCGATGCCGAACTTGCCGCCCTGGCCCTCGTACTTGCGGATGAAGGGACCCTTGACGAATTCGAGCCGGGCGGCGACCTGCGCCAGGTCGCCGCCCTTCAGCGTGGCGGTCGCGGTCTGCGGCACGGCATTGGCGGCCGAGGCCCCGGCCATCGCGGTGATCGCGGTGCGAACCGCGCTGCTGCCGTCGGCCGCTTCCACCGGGAAGAAGACCTTCAGCGCGCCCGACCCCTTCTCGGCGACCACTGCCGGGTACTTGCTGTCGAGCACGATGTTGTACTCGGGCAGCGGCGTCTTGGCCCGGTAGTACTTCATGCCGTCGCCGCCGGTTTCCTCGGTGGTCTCGATCATCAGCCGGATGGTGCGGGCCAGCGGCAGGCCGCTCTCCTTCACGGCCTTCATCGCGTACAGCACCGCGGCGATCGATCCCTTGTCGTCGATGGTGCCGCGTCCGTACAGGGTGTCGCCGACGCGCGTCATCTTGAAGGGGTCGAGCCGCGTGCCGTCGTCGAGCACCCACTCGTCGGCCACCACCGGCACCACGTCGGCGTGGGTCAGGATGCCGAATTCCTCGGTGCCGCGTCCGGGCAGCTTGACTTCGAAGATCCGGTTGTCGACATTGCGGTATTGAAGCCCGAAATCCCTGGCCATCTTCTCGACCAGGCGGCCGAACTCGATGATCGGCGGACTCTCGTGCGGCGGCACCTTGTCGTCGCGCACAGTCGGGATCGCCACCATCGCCTCGATCGACGAGAGCACGGCTTTCTGGTTGTGCAGCCGGTTGTAGAGACCGAGCAGACGCGCGATCTGGGTCAGGTCGTCGCCCGCCAGCGGCCGTTTCTGTTCATAGGCCGCAATGGCCGGCTTGAGCTTCGGGTCTGCCTTGGCGACCTGCGCGAGAAAGGCCCTGAAGCTCGGCGACGGCGCCGCCTGCTGGGCCGCGGCAAGGCGGTCGAGCTCGGGCTTCTTGAGGGTTTCGGCGAGCACCGGGGCCGAGAGGCCCAGCGCGAGGCCGATCGAGAGCAGGGAGAGTCGGGGTCGATTCATGGCGAGAATCCAGCGTGAGGATCGAGGTCGCGGGCGTGCCGGAAGCGGGCCGCCGGAAGTAGGCGGCGACTGGCAGACACCGCGCTGCGGAGGATGGAAAGTACAGACTTGCATTTTGAGCCCGAGGAGCCTTCATGCCGGTGATTTGCCCCGTCTGCCAAACCGAAAATCGCGATGCCGCGAAGTTCTGTCATGGCTGCGCGCGCAAGCTTCCCGGCTTCGCGGCCACCGGCCCCTCGGTGCTGGACATCATGCGGCTGAAGCGCCCGGCCGCCGGCGCGCTGCCCGCGCGCGACCCTTCGAGCCTCGCATCCCAGAACGCGCCACGCGGATTCTGGATCGGGCTCGGCGCGATCATGCTGGCGGTCGCGATCGGCTTCGGCGGCTGGTTCGGCTACGTGACCCGCAAGGTGCCCGCGCGCGCCCAGGTCGCAGCGCCGGTTGCCGTCGCGCAGCCACAGCCGCGGCAGGCGCCGGCAGAACCCGGGCCTCCGGCGCCGGTCCCGCTCGGCTCGTCGCTGGCGGCCGGCGAAGCCGAGGTCGCTGCAGTCGCCCCCTCGGTGCCGCGCGAAGACATCGCACCGCCACTGGTGCCGCATCCGGCACCGGCGGCGCCGCTCGCGCGCCGGACGCCGGCCGCGCCCTCGCCCACGGTGCCGCGCAGCGCGGCCCTCGACCCGCGCCAGGGCTGCCAGCACCTGAATTTCTTCGCCGCCGCGCGTTGCGAGGCCGCGCATTGCGACCAGGCCGCCTATGCCCGGCATCCGCGCTGCGACGCGGTGCGGGAAGACCGCCGGCGCGACCTGGCCCGACGCAACCCGACGCTGGGCACCTGACTGAAGCTGACCGGCGAGCGCGATGCCGGCCGGCTCAGGCCGCCGCCGGGCCGCCCCAAGGCGGACTGCGGCCCCCTCGGGGGGCAGCGACCACACGCAGTGCGGGAGCGTGGGGGCTCTCTCAGGCCGCCCTGGCCTGCACCAGCTTGATCACGCTGGAGAAATCGAGCGCCCCGTGGCCGCCGAGGCTGTGCGCCGCATACAGGTTGCGCGCCAGCCCGCCGAGCGGCGTCGAGGCCCGCACCGCGGCCGCGTTCTCCTGTGCCAGGCCCAGGTCCTTGAGCATCAGGTCGGTGCCGAAGCCGCCCGCGTAGCCCTTGGAGGCCGGCGCGTTCTCCATCACGCCGGGCAGCGGGTTGTACTTCTCGAGCGCCCAGTTGCCGCCCGAAGAGCGCCGCATGATCTCGGACAGCACCTTCGGATCGAGCCCGTTGGCGACACCCAGCGCGATCGCCTCCGAGGTGCCGATCATGAGGATGCCGAGCAGCATGTTGTTGCAGATCTTGACGGTCTGGCCGGCACCCGCGGCGCCGGCGTGGAAGATGTTCGCGCCCATCTTCTCGAGCACCGGGCGGGCGCGCTCGAGGTCGGCCTCGGAGCCGCCGACCATGAAGGTCAGCGTGCCCGCGATCGCGCCGCCGGTGCCGCCCGACACCGGGGCGTCGATCACCGCCACGCCGCGCGCAGCGCCGGCCTCGGCGAGCTTGCGCGAGGTCGCGGCCGCGATGGTGCTGCTGTCGATCACCAGCGCGCCGGCGGGAATCTTCTGGAGCAGCCCGTCGCCGCCGAGGTAGAGGCCCTCGACGTGCGCGCTGGCCGGCAGCATGCTGATCACGACCTCGGCCCCCTCCACCGCGGCTGCGGCCGATGCGGCGACCGCCAGGCCCTCGGCGGCGAACTTCCTGCAGGCCTCGGCCGAGAGATCGAAGGCACTCAGCGTGTGGCCGGCCTTCTGCAGGTTGAGGGCCATCGGGCCGCCCATGTTGCCGAGGCCGATGAAAGCGATCTTCATGTCGTGTGTCTCCGTTCTTGCGTGAATGCGTTGCAGCGCGCTCAGGCGAGCGACGCCAGTTCGGGTGCCATCTCGCCGCGCGGGCGCAGGTGGTCTTCGATGAAGGCCGGCGTGATCTCCTCGAGCGTCGCCGGCTTCCAGGCCGGATTGCGGTCCTTGTCGATCAGCAGCGCGCGGATGCCTTCGGCGAAATCCTTGTGGGCGCAAAAGCCCAGCGAGGCCCAGTATTCGAGCCTGAACACCTCGGCCAGCGACATGCGGTGCACGCGCTGCCAGAGCGCGAAGCTCAGGGCGGCCGAACTCGGCGCGCCCTTGCCGAAGGTCTTCGCGGCGGTCTGCAGCCACGGGTCTTCGCTGTGCAGCTGGCGCAGCCGCCCGGCGATGTCGAGCAGGTCGTCGCCGGCCATCAGCGCATTGATCGTGTCGAAGTGCTCGCGCAGTTTCGAGGGCGGCAGCGCGGCGCCCTCGCCCGCCTGCGCCAGCACCCGCGACAAGGTGGCGCGGTCGGCCTGCGGCTCGGCCTGCCAGGGTGCCGAGGCGATCGACTCGAGCACCTGCGTCTTCTTCTCGTGCGGCACCAGCAGGTCGGCCAGGCCGCAGAAGATCGCGTCCGCCGCATTCAACGGCGCGGCCGTGAGCGCCAGGAACAGGCCCACGCGGCCCGGCATGCGGCGCAGGAACCAGCTGCCGCCGACGTCCGGGTAGAGGCCGATGTTGATCTCGGGCATCGCCACCCGGCTCTGCGCCGTGACCACGCGGTGCGAGGCACCCGACATGAGTCCGACGCCGCCCCCCATCACGATGCCGTGGCCCCAGCACAGGAAGGGCTTCGGGAAGGTGTGGATCAGGTGGTCGAGTTCGTACTCCTCGGCGAAGAAACGCTCGGCGTATTCATTGCGTTCCGGACCGCATTCGAGCAGGGTCTGGTAGAGCTGGCGCAGGTCGCCGCCGGCGCAGAACGACTTCTCGCCCGCGGCATCGAGCAGCACGCCGACGATGCCCGCGTCCTCGGCCCACTCGCGCAGCTTCGGCGTCAGCAGCCGCACCATCGCGACCGACAGCGAATTGAGCGAGGCCGGCGCATTGAGCGTGGCAACGCCGAAGCGCTTGCCGTTGGCGGCCTTGATTTCATTGAAGAGAACTACGGAGTCGGTCATCGGATGTCGGTATCGCCTTCGAGGAGTTTGCGCGCGACGATCACGCGCATGATTTCATTGGTGCCTTCGAGGATCTGGTGCACGCGCGCATCGCGCACCAGCCGCTCCAGCGGGAATTCGCTCAGGTAGCCGTAGCCGCCGTGCAGCTGCAGCGCATCGTTGCAGACATTGAAGCCGGCATCGGTCGCGAAGCGCTTGGCCATCGCGCAATAGGTGCTCGCATCGGCATGGCCGGCATCGAGCTTGCTCGCGGCCAGCCGCACCATCTGCCGCGCCGCCACCAGCTCGGTCGCCATGTCGGCCAGCTTGAACTGCAGCGCCTGGAAGCTGGCCAGCGGCTTGCCGAACTGCTGGCGCTCGTGCAGGTAGCGCCGGGCCGCGTCGAGTGCGCCCTGCGCCGCGCCGACCGAGCAGGTCGCGATGTTGATGCGGCCGCCGTCGAGCCCCTTCATGGCGATGCGGAAGCCCTCGCCTTCGCTGCCCAGCAGGTTCTCGGCCGGCACCCGCACGTCGTCGAAGTCGATGGTGCGCGTGGGCTGGCTGTTCCAGCCCATCTTGTGCTCCTTCTTGCCGTAGCGGATGCCGGGCGCTTCGGCCGGCACCGCCAGCGCCGAGATGCCGCCCGCGCCGCCGCCGCCGGTGCGCGCCATCAGCACCAGCACGTCGGTGGAACCGGCGCCCGAGATGAAGGCCTTGCCGCCATTGATCACGTACTCGTTGCCCTGCAGTTCGGCACGGGTCTTGAGCGATGCGGCGTCCGAGCCGGCGCCGGGCTCGGTCAGGCAGTACGAGGCCAGCTTGCGTCCGCTGGTCAGGTCCGCGCCCCAGCGCTGGCGCACCGCCGGGCCGCCCCAGGTGCCAAGCATCCAGGTCGCCATGTTGTGGATCGTGATGAAGGCCGTGGTCGAGGGATCGACCGCGGCCATCTCCTCGAACACCAGCGTCGCATCGAGGCGAGGCAGCCCCAGGCCGTCGATGCTCTCGGGCGCATAGAGGCCGCAGAAGCCGAGCTCGCCGGCCCTGGCGATGGCTTCCTTCGGGAAGATCGCCTCGGTGTCCCAGCGCGCCGCGTGTGGCGCGAATTCGTTCAGGGCAAAGTCGCGCGCCGTCTGGGCAAAGGCGCGCTGCTCCTCGGTCAGCTCGAAGTCCATGCGGACGAGCTTACTTGAGGCTGATGGTCGTGTTGACGCCGTGCGAAACGGTGCTGTCGTCGAACCAGCGCGAGGTCACCGTCTTGGTCTGCGTGTAGAACAGGATCACCTGCTTGCCGTACGGCCCCAGGTCGCCGAGCTTCGAAGCGCGCGAGCCGGTGAACGAGAACATCGGCACCGGCACCGGGATCGGCACGTTGATGCCGACCTGGCCGACGTCGATGTCTTCCTGGAAGCGGCGCGCCGCCGCGCCCGACTGCGTGAAGATCGCGGTGCCGTTGCCGTTCGGGTTGGCGTTGATCATCTCGATCGCCTCGTCGATGCTCTCGGCGTTGGCCAGGCAAAGCACCGGGCCGAAGATTTCCTGCTCGTAGATCGTCATGCCGGGCTTGACGTCGGCGAACACCGTCGGGCCGACGAAGTTGCCCTTCTCGTAGCCGGGCACGCTGGGCTTGCGGCCATCGAGCGCCAGGGTCGCGCCGTCGGCCACGCCGCGTTCGATCAGGCCGTTGACGCGGTCGTAGGCCGCGCAGGACACCAGCGGGCCGACGTCGACACCCTTGTCCGTGCCGGCGCCGATCTTCAGCGTCTTGGCCTTCTCGACCAGGTCGGGCACCCACTTCTGCGCATCGCCGACCAGCACCGCCACCGACACCGCCATGCAGCGCTGCCCCGCCGCACCGAAGCTCGCGCCGGCCAGCGCGTTGAGCGTCTGCTCCTTGTTGGCGTCGGGCATCACGATCGCGTGGTTCTTCGCGCCCATCATGCATTGCACGCGCTTGCCGGCCAGCGTGGCGCGGTTGTAGACGTGGGTGCCGACCTTGGTCGAGCCGACGAAGGAGATCGCCTTGATGTCCTTGTGGTCGCAGATCGCGTTGACCACCGCCTCGCCGCCATGCACCACGTTGAGCACGCCGGCCGGGATGCCGGCCTCGAGGGCCAGTTCGCACAGGCGCATCGTGACCATCGGGTCCTGCTCGGAGGGCTTCAGCACGAAGGTGTTGCCGGTGACGATCGCCATCGGGAACATCCACAGCGGGATCATCGCCGGGAAGTTGAAGGGGGTGATGCCGGCGCAGACGCCCAGCGGCTGCATCAGCGTGTAGGTGTCGACGCCGTTGGCCACGTTGTTGGCCATCTCGCCGAGCTGCAGGTTGCCGATGGCGGCCGCATGCTCGACCACCTCGAGGCCGCGGAACACGTCGCCCTCGGCATCGGGCAGGGTCTTGCCCTGTTCGGCCGTGAGGATCGCGGCCAGCTCGCCCATGTTCTCGCGGATCAGCTGCTGGTACTTGAGGAAGATCCGGGCGCGCGCGCCGATCGGGGTCTTGCGCCAGGTCTGGAAGGCTTCCTTGGCGGAAGCGACCGCGGCGTCGATCTCGGCCGGCGTCGCGAACGGCACCTTGGCCAGCACCTGCTGCGTGGCCGGATTGACGATGTCTCGCCACTCAGTGGTCTTCGACTCGACGAACTTGCCGCCGATGAGCAGCTTGACGGTGGCGACCTGGGTCGCGGGCGTGGTGGTGGCGTCCATGTGAACTTGTCTCCTTGAATGGGGGTCTGCAGCGGCCGATGCTAGCTTTGCACTTTTGCCATGGCAATAGACAAATATGCACCTTTGATCTGCATAATTGCAGATCATGGACTGGGACAACCTGCGCTTCTTCCTCGAACTCTCGCGCACCGGCACGCTGGTCGGCGCGGCCCGGCGGCTGGCGGTCGACCACACGACGGTGGCGCGGCGCATCCAGGCGCTCGAGAAGCAGGTCGGCGGCGCCCTCTTCTCGCGCGAGGCCGACGGCCATCGCCTGACCGAAGCCGGCCGCAGGCTGCAGCCGCAGGTCGAGGCGATGGAGGCCGCCTTCCGCACGGTCGAGCGTTCGGCGCCGGCCTCGCAGGAGGGCCTGTCGGGCCTGGTGCGGATCGGCGCCACCGAGGGCTTCGGCACCGTGGTGCTGGCGCCGCAGCTGGCGCTGTTCGCGCAGGCGCACCCCAAGCTGGTGATCGACCTGCTCGCCATGCCGCGGCTGGTGCACCTGTCGCGGCGCGAGGCCGACATCGTGATCTCGCTCGAACGGCCGGCCCGCGGGCCGGTGGTCGTGGCCAAGCTCAGCGACTACGTGCTGCGCCTCTACGCGTCGAGGCAGTACCTGGCGAAGCACGACCCGATCCGCACGCGCGAGGACCTGCGGGGCCATACCTTCGTGAGCTATGTCGACGACCTGCTGTTCAGCAAGGAACTGCAATACCTCGACGAGCTCTACAAGCCCGATTCGTTCGCGCTGCGCAGCACCAGCATCCTGGCCCAGCACCAGGCCACGGCGGCGGGCGCGGGCATCGCGGTGCTGCCGGCCTTCATCGCCGAGCGCGACAAGTCGCTGCGCCGCGTGCTGCCGGCCGAGGCCAACTTCACGCGCACCTTCTGGATGTCGGTGCCGGCCGAGACGCGGCACCTGGCGCGCATGAAGGCGGTGTGGGATTTCCTGCGCGAGACGGTGGAGGCGCAGCGGGGCGTACTGCTGCC
The DNA here is from genome assembly GCF_030316765.1 of Variovorax saccharolyticus. GTDB lineage: Bacteria > Pseudomonadota > Gammaproteobacteria > Burkholderiales > Burkholderiaceae_C > Variovorax > Variovorax saccharolyticus. Next base: position 737,105 of record NZ_JASZYT010000001.1, on the reverse strand, counting down.
GCAGGGGAACGAGGGCTGAAGCCTAGAACGCGCTTTTCGTGCAGCCGCCGTCCACCCGAAGCGCCGCCCCCGTGGTCCCCGATGAAAGCGGGCTTGCAATGTAGGCCACCATGGAAGCGATCTCCTCCGGCGTCTCGAACCTCTTGATGAGGGAGGTCGGTCGCACCTTCTCGAAGAACTCCTGCTCATAGGCCTCGAAGGACTTGCCATCAGCCTTGGCGAGCGCCTCCACGAATTCGCCGACGCCGCGCGACCGGGTCGGACCCGGAAGAACGCTGTTGACCGTGATTCCGGAGCCGGCGACGGCCTCGGCCAGGCCGCGGGAGACCGCCAGCTGCGCCGTCTTCGTCATGCCGTAGTGGATCATCTCCGAGGGAATCTGGACCGCGCTCTCGCTCGAAATGAAGATGATGCGCCCCCAGTTGGCGCGCCTCATCGCGGGCAATACCAGGCGCGCCAGGCGGACGCCGCTCAGGACATTCACATCGAAGAAGCGCGTCCAGTCTTCGTCCGGAATCTCTTCGAACGGCTTGGGTTCGAAGATGCCGAGGTTGTTGACCAGGATCTCGATGTCCGGGTACTTCGCCACCAGGGCCTGCGCAGCGGCGGCCGTGCTCAGGTCACCGGCGAAGCCGATGACCTCGCCGCCTTCCGCCGCCTTGATCTGAGCGACCGAGGCGTCCACCGACTTCTGCGATCGCCCGTTGACGATGACGCGTGCACCCTCCGCTGCCAGGGCCTGCGCGATGGCGAATCCGATGCCTGCCGTGCTGCCGGACACCAGCGCCAGCTTGCCTGTGAGTTGGAGATTCATCGAGCGTGCCCTTCAAGGAAAAATGGCGGGCGCTGCCAGGCGGCGTCGTGCCGCTGCGGTGGACTGGCCCTGGAGGTTCGAAAGCGTAGGGGAATTCAAGGCCGCCGTCGAGCGGCCGCCGCCGAGTGACCGGCTACTCCTGCGCGCATTCCAGCGAGAACAGCGGAACATCGGCGCGTCGGCTGAGCCACAAGCCGCCGCCCAGGCCCTGGAACTTCCTCGACAGGCCCCGCCGGTACATCTCCGCCCGGTGCCGGAAAAGCAGCGGGTCCGTGAGCTCCTCGTCGACGATGTCGTTCTCGTAGTCCTCGAGGGTCACGGCCTCGACGTAGAGCGCGCCATGGCTCAGCGTCCCGAGGTTGCGCAGGGCGCGCTTGAGGTCGACCGGACTCAGATAGGCCAGAACGCCCTGGCAGATGACGAAGTCGAACGGCTCCCGGGCCTGGTAGTCCACGACCGAGCCACGCTCCCAGCCGTAGCGACCGCACAGGTATTCGCTGACCTCGACGCCTTGATATCTCGCCTGCGGAAAGTGACGGGCGACGATGTCGCGCCACAGCCCGACACCGCAACCGACGTCCAGCACGCGACGCACGGGGACGCGCAGGTACTTCAGGTAGGAACTCACGAAGGCGCCCAGGCGCTCGACATGCTGCGGGTCGGCTACCTTGGTCTTCTGGTCGAAATAGTAGCGCGCGTAGTACGACTCGTCGAAGTTCGCGGCATCAGCAGATTCCATGCATGAATCCTACTCGTACGCGCTGTCGCCCTTGGCGATGCCGGCAGCGGTTCACGCGGCCTGCCGCTTCTGCCGTGCGGACCTTGGCGCTTCGCTGCGCGCCAGCCACAGCCCGCTCGCGATGATCAGCGCTCCGCCACCCAGCGTCCATGCATCGGGCGCGGCCTGCCAGAACAGCCAGTCCAGCACCAGCGCCCAGGCGAGAGCGCTGTATTCGAAGGGGGCGATGGCGGCGGCCTGGCCGTGGCGGAAGGCCTCGGCGATCGCCATCTGGCCCAGAAAGCCGCTGATGGCCAGACCCGCGAGCACCCACGTGTGCTGGGCCTGGATCGGCACCCATTGCGGCGCCGACAACAGGCTGCCGCCGAGCGCCATGCCTGCGGTCGTCCAGAAGACCAGGGCGGCGCTCGATTCAGTGCGGCTGATGAGCCGGCCCAGCATGTTCGACAGCGCATAGCAGACGGCGGCCACGAGCACCGCCAGCGCGCCCATCGAGAGGAAGGCCCCCTGCTCGGGCCGCAGTGCGATCACGACACCGGCGAAGCCCAGTCCGATGGCGATCCAGTGCCGCGGCTGGACCGACTCGCCCAGCATCGGCACGGCAATGAGCACCATCAGCAGCGGCGCGATGAAGCTGAGCGTGTACGCCTCGGCCAGGCCCAGGGACTTGAGGCCATAGACGAACAGCACGAGCATCGTCATGTTCAGCGCGGTGCGCAGCAGGTGCAGGCGCCAGCGCAGCCGGCGATTGAAGACGCCGGCAGCCTCGCGCCGCCAGGCGATGTACAGGCACACCAGGGGCAAGGCCGTGAGACCGCGCAGCGCCATCACCTGCACCGGCGGGTAGTGCCCGGCCAGGGTCTTGAGCAGCGCGTCCATGCTGGCGAAAAAGGCGCAAGCCAAGAGCATCGCAGCGATGCCGCGCAGGGTTCCGGTCGGGTGCATGGGGGGAAGGGTCGTCTCGCGGCAGCGGCCGGGGAACGGCCTTGTTCTTGACCGCATAGCATAGGCGCTGCGGGAGCCGGCTCCTGATTCAAGCAAGTGCGCGTGGGGTGTCCCGCCCTCGCATCCCTGCAACTCTCCGAGAGAACAGCTATTCTTACGTATTGTCGATCGATAAGATAAGAGTACGAAATGCCTGCCACCGCCACCTTGTCCAGCAAGTTCCAGATCTCCATTCCGAAGCAAGTCAGGGAGGAGCAGCACTGGAAAGCTGGCCAGGAGTTCGTCTTCATTCCCAAAGGAAAGGGCGTGCTGGTGATGCCGGTGCCTGAACTGAAGGAACTGGCTGGCATCGCCAGGGGCGCGGACCCCGTGGGATATCGCGACCGCAAGGACCGCTACTGATGGCAGCGGCTCTGCGCGTCGTCGACACCTCGGCCTGGATCGAGTGGCTGACGGGTAGTGCACTTGGCAAACGACTGGGTGCGGATTTCCCCGACCGCACGCGCTGCGTCGTCCCCACCATCGTGCAACTCGAACTGTCCAAATGGATGCTGCGCGAAATGGGCGAGGAGAAGGCCGACCAGGTCATTGCCTATACGCAAAAATGCCGGGTCGTTCCACTCGACACAGGCATCGCACTGTTGGCCGCCGATCTGCATCGCCATCACAAACTGGCCACCGCCGATGCGATCGTCTACGCCACCGCCAGGCAGCAAGGCGCCGACCTGCTCACCTGCGATGCTCACTTCGAGACCTTGCCCGGCGCACTTCTCTTCTCCAAGCCCGCGCGCACCTGAAAATACGGCCGCGGATCGCTAAGCCTGCAGCAGCGCCTGATCCAGCCGCCGCCCGGTCAGCAAGGCCGCCAGCCCCGCGGACTGATAGGCCGCGAACCCATCCAGGTAGAGCTGCACGCTCGGATGGAACAAGGCGCCCTGCGGGATCCGCCTCGGGCCATGCGGCAGCAGGTCGAAAGGCGGTTTCTCGTGCGGTGCATGGACCGGCCCGAAGTCCACGACCCCGGCCGCCTGGTACCGGGGCGAGATCGCCACCCCGCCGTTGCGCAGGTGCCCGATCATCCAGTCCAGCGGGAAGCCCGACAGATCCTGTGTCGGGTAGCCGCCGCCGACGTCCGAGTGCGAGCCGCAGAACCAGCGCTGATGGATGCCCTCGCGGGCGTCCCACAAGGTCGGCTCGAAGTCGCCTCGCTGTTCGTCGATCGCGATCGCATGGAAGCCGCTGCGAACCTTCGGCGACAAGGCCCGGTCGGCGAATTCGAAGACGTCGATCTTCTTCGCGTCGGCCGGGTTGTAGAGCGGCACCCCCAGCGAGCCGACCGTGTCCCAGACGCCGATGGCCTCGATGCCGACGCCCTGCACCAGCCGCGCCGGGTCGATCGGGCTGGCCTTGAATTCCTCCAGGTAGCCCAGCAGCGTGCTGTGCTTGCCCGCCTTGCGCCGGTAGGCGGCCCAGACATGGATGCCGAGCGCATAGGCCCGTTCGGCGTCGTGGCTGCCGTCCTTGGCCTGCATCGCCTCCCTGGGCAGCAGCCCCATCGCCGCGACCATGCCGCCCAGGGCGCGGACCGTGTAGGCGCCGCGACTGAAGCCTGTGAGGAAGATGCGATCGCCCGGCTCGAAGTGCCGGGAAACGAAGGTATAGCCACGGACGATGCGCTCGATGAAGCCCTCGCCGAAGACGCCGCCCAGGATCTTCCGGATCGCATTGCCCGAATCGCCCACGCCATGCAGGTACTTCGCCACCTGGACGACCGCGCCGCCCGCATCGGTTTCGACCTTTTCCTGCTCGTCCTGCTTGCGCATCGAATCGGGCGTCACCGCGCCGGCCAGCGCGGCGAACAGGCGCAGCACGTTGGTGGCGTCGGCCTGCGGCGTCTCGCCATCCCCCTGGCCCAGGCCTTTCCAGGTGCCGTCGGCACAAAAGACGATGTTCTTCGCCATGGTGCGTCCTTTCCGGAACTCCGTCCGGCCGCCAGTCTGGGCCGATCCATGGCCCGAATCCATGCGCCATTCGCTCTATGCCGCCCCGGGGAAGGCCCGCAAGCTCACGGGCCCGGCGGTCCTCCGGGATAATTCGGGTTAACCCTATGAATCACCGATGACCGCTTCGAACCCCTCCCCGTCCCGCATGCCAGTGGCCCTGCTCGCCCTCGCCGCCGCCGCCTTCGCCATCGGCACCAGCGAATTCGTGGTCATGGGGCTCTTGCCCGACATGGCGCTCGACCTCGGCGTCACGCTGTCGCAGGCCGGCCTGCTGGTCACCGGCTATGCAATGGGCGTGGTGGTAGGCGCGCCCGTGTTCGCGGTGGCGACCGCGCGGCTGCCGCGCAAGGCGACGCTGATCGCGCTGGCCTCGCTGTTCGTCGTCGGCAACCTGCTGTGCGCGCTGGCGCCCAGCTACGGGCTGCTGATGGCGGCCCGGGTGATCACGGCGCTGGCCCACGGCACCTTCTTCGGCATCGGCTCGGTGGTGGCGGCCGGACTGGTGCCGCCCAACCGCAGGTCGCAGGCGATCGCACTGATGTTCACCGGCCTGACGCTGGCCAATGTGCTGGGCGTGCCGATGGGCCGGATCATCGGCGAGCACTTCGGCTGGCGCATGACCTTCGCCGCGATCGTCGGCATCGCGCTGGCTGCGGTCGCCGCGCTGGTCGCCCTGCTGCCGCGGCAGATCGAGATGCAGAAGGGCAACATCCTGCGCGAGTTCACGGTGCTGGCCGACCGGCGGGTGCTGCTGGCGCTGGCCACCAGCGCGCTGACCTCGGCCAGCCTGTTCTGCGTCTTCACCTTCATCGCGCCGCTGCTGACGCAGGTCAGCGGTTTCTCGAATGCGGCGGTGGCGCCGATCCTGCTGCTGCTGGGCGTCGGCCTGACGATCGGCAGCACCGTGGGCGGTCGCCTGGGCGACCAGCGGCTGGTGCCGTCGATGCTGGTGGTGCTGGGGCTCAACGCGATGGTGCTGGCGCTGCTGCACTTCGCGCTGCCGCTGAAGGCCCCCACGGTGCTGCTGATGCTGCTGTGGACCACGCTCTCGTTCGCGCTGGTGCCCCTGCTGCAGACGCTGATCGTGCAGCACGCGAGCGCGGCCCCGAACCTCGCGTCGACCCTGAACCAGGGCGCATTCAATCTCGGCAACGCCGCCGGCGCCTGGATCGGCAGCGGCATGCTGGCGGCGGGTGCGCCGCTGGCCGGCCTGCCGTGGGCCGGCGCGGCGATCACGCTGGGCGCCCTGGCCGTTGCGGCCTGGAGCAGCCGCCTCGGCGGCCGGGCTCCGCTGCCGCAGGCCGCCTGAGCCCCCGCCCGGGTCGGCACATCCTCAATTGCCGAGACTAGGGATGACACCGACCGTTGCGTGCAACGAAGTATCGAAACCAGCATAGGAAGTACCAAACCCGGAAATTCTCGTCTCCACAATCGGCGCACGGCGACCCGAATCGTCGATCACAAGGAGACATCTCATGAAGCGTTTTCTAAAGGCGGGCGTGGTGCTCGCGATGGCCGGTGCGGGCTGGGTCCATGCCGCCACCGAACTGGTGATCGCGACCGTCAACAACGGCCACATGATCGAGATGCAGAAGCTCGGCAAGTTCTTCGAGCAGGCGCATCCGGACATCAAGCTCAAGTGGGTCACGCTCGAGGAAGGCACGCTGCGCCAGCGCGTGACCACCGACATCGCGACCAAGGGCGGCCAGTTCGACGTCATGACGATCGGCATGTACGAGACGCCGATCTGGGCCAAGAAGGGCTGGCTGCTGCCGATCGCGACCGACGCCGCCTACGACGTCGACGACCTGTTGCCGGCGATGCGCAACGGCCTCTCGGCCGACGGCAAGCTCTACGCCTCGCCCTTCTACGGCGAGAGCTCGATGCTCATGTACCGCAAGGACCTGGCCGACAAGGTGGGCTTCAAGATGCCCGACCAGCCGACCTGGGTCCAGGTGAAGGAACTGGCCGGCAAGATCCACGACCCGAAGGCCGGCGTGTACGGCATGTGCCTGCGCGGCAAGCCGGGCTGGGGCGACAACATGGCGCTGCTGACCACGATGGTCAACACCAACGGCGGCCAGTGGTTCGACATGGCCTGGAAGCCGCAGATCGACAGCAAGCCCTGGCGTGACGCGATCGGCTTCTATGTCGACCTCATGAAGGCCTACGGCCCGCCGGGCGCCTCGGCCAACAGCTTCAACGAGAACCTGGCGCTGTTCAACGAAGGCAAGTGCGGCATGTGGGTCGACGCCACCATCGCGGCCTCGTTCGTGAGCGATCCGAAGCAGTCGAAGGTGGCCGACAAGGTGGCCTTCGCGCAGGCCCCGACCGCCGTGACCCCGAAGGGCGCCAACTGGCTGTGGGCCTGGGCGCTGGCGATCCCGGCCGGCTCGCAGAAGGTCGACGCGGCGCAGACCTTCGTCAAGTGGGCGACCTCCAAGGACTACGTCCAGCTGGTGGCCAAGGAAGCGGGCTGGGGCGCGGTGCCGACCGGCACCCGCAAGTCGACGTACGCCTCGCCCGAGTTCATGAAGGCGGCCCGCTTCGCCGAAGCCGAGAAGAAGGCCATCGACACCGCCAACGCCAGCGACAGCACGCTGCCGAAGTCGCCCTACGTCGGCGTGCAGTACGCGGCGATTCCGGAGTTCCAGGCGATCGGCGTGGCGGTCGGCCAGCAGATGAGCGCGGCGCTGTCGGGCAAGGTCACGGTCGACCAGGCCTTGAAGACCTCGCAGACCGCGGCCGAGCGCGAGATGAAGAAGGCGGGCTATTACAAGTAGCGGCACGGCGCCGAGAACAAAAATAGCCGGACCGCGCCATGAACCGACTGCTGCCCCGCGCGCTGATGGCGCCGGCCGTGCTCACGCTCGTCCTCTGGATGCTCGTGCCGCTGTTGATGACGATCTATTTTTCGTTCGTCAACTACAACCTGATGCAGCCGGGCGAGCGCACCTTCGCCGGGCTGGACAACTTCCACTACTTCGTCACCGACCCTGACTTCTGGCCGGCGGTGTGGAACACGCTGGTGCTGATCGGCAGCGTGATCGTCATCACGGTGGTGCTCGGCGTGGGGCTGGCGCTGCTGGTCAACGAGCCCTTTCCCGGACGCGGCATCGTGCGCGTGCTCCTGATCTCGCCCTTCTTCGTCATGCCGACGGTGAACGCGCTGCTCTGGAAGCACATGATGATGAACCCGATCTACGGCGTGCTGGCCGACCTCTGGCGCGCCTTCGGGGCCGAGCCGGTCGACTGGCTGACCGACCTGCCGCTGTTCTCGATCATCATCATGGTGGCCTGGCAGTGGCTGCCCTTCGCCTGCCTGATCTTCATCACCTCGCTGCAGTCGCTGGACCGCGAGCAGATGGAGGCGGCGCGCATGGACGGCGCCAGCGCGGTGCAGCGCTTCGGCTATCTCACGCTGCCGCACCTGGGCCGGCCGATGGCGGTGGTGATCATGATCGAGATGATCTTCCTGCTGTCGGTGTTCGCCGAGATCGCGATCACGACCAACGGCGGCCCGGGCAACGAGAGCACCAACCTCACCTACCTGATCTTCAAGCAGTCGCTGATGAACTTCGACGTCGGCGTGGCGTCGGCGGGCGCGCTGTTCGCCGTGATCATGGCCAACATCGTGGCGGCCTTCCTGATCCGCATCATCGGCAAGAACCTGGACTGAGGAGCACGGCATGCAAACCGACCACCCCCTGTTCCTGGCGCTGCGCACGGTGTGCGCGTGGGCCGTCACGCTGCTGCTGTTCTTCCCGCTGGGCTGGCTGGTGCTGACAGCCTTCAAGACCGAGCTGCAGGCGATCCACGTGCCGCCGCTGTTCATCTTCACGCCGACGCTGGAGAACTTCGCCGAGGTGCAGCGGCGCAGCGACTACCTGCTGTTCGCGCGCAACTCGCTCATCACGAGCGTGGGTTCGACCGTGATCGGCCTCCTGATCGCGGCGCCGGCGGCGTACTCGATGGCCTTCTTCCGGACCCGGCGCACGCGTGACATCCTGATGTGGATGCTGTCGACCAAGATGATGCCGGCGGTCGGCGCGCTGGTGCCGATCTACGTGCTGGCGCAGACCGCCGGGCTGCTCGACACGCGCACCGCGCTGACCGTGGTGTTCACGCTGTCGAACCTGCCGATCATGGTCTGGATGCTCTATTCGAGCTACAAGGACATCCCGCCCGAGATCCTCGAGGCCGCGCGCATGGACGGCGCCAGCCTGTGGACCGAGTTCCGCCACGTGGTGCTGCCGCTGTCGGTCGGCGGCCTCGCCTCCACCGGCCTGCTGTGCCTGGTGCTGAGCTGGAACGAGGCCTTCTGGGCACTCAACCTGAGTTCGGCCAAGGCCGGCACGCTGGCGACGCTGATCGCCTCCTACTCGAGCCCCGAGGGCCTGTTCTGGGCCAAGCTCTCGGCCGCCTCGCTGATGGCCATCGCGCCGATCGTGGTGTTCGGCTGGTTCAGCCAGAAGCAGCTGGTCCAGGGCCTGACCTTCGGCGCCGTCAAGTAAACGCACAGGAGCACATCCCATGGCCTACCTCCAGCTCGACGACATCCGCAAGAGCTTCGGCGAAGCACACATCATCAAGGGCGTGAACCTCGAGATCGCAAAGGGCGAGTTCATCGTCTTCGTCGGGCCCTCGGGCTGCGGCAAGTCGACCCTGCTGCGGCTGATCGCCGGGCTCGAGCCGATCACCAGCGGCCGGCTCTCGCTCGACGGCAAGGACATCACGAGCACGCCCTCGGGCAAGCGCGACCTGGCGATGGTGTTCCAGAGCTACGCGCTCTATCCGCACATGAGCGTGTACGACAACATGTCTTTCGCGCTCAAGCTCGCGAAGGTCTCGAAGGACGTCATCAAGACCAAGGTCGAGCATGCCGCGAAGACGCTCAACCTCACGCAGTACCTGGCGCGCACGCCGAAGGAGCTCTCGGGCGGCCAGCGGCAGCGGGTGGCGATCGGCCGCGCGATCGTGCGGGCGCCCAAGGTGTTCCTGTTCGACGAACCGCTGTCCAACCTCGACGCGGCGCTGCGCGGCAACACGCGGGTCGAGATCCACAAGCTGCACCGCGCACTCGGCGCCACCAGCATCTACGTCACGCACGACCAGGTCGAGGCCATGACGCTGGCCGACCGCGTGGTGGTGCTGCGCGACGGCCTGATCGAGCAGGTCGGCACGCCGATGGAGCTCTACGACCGGCCGGCCAACCAGTTCGTGGCCCAGTTCATCGGCATGCCGTCGATGAACATGGTCGAGGCCAAGGCGATACCGAGCTTCTCGGCGCAGACCGGCGGCCGGCTGCCGGCCGACGGCTTTCTCGGCGTGCGTCCCGAGGCGCTGCGCGTGCACCCGGGCCAGGGCCTGGGCGCGCCGGCGCGCGTCGAACTCATCGAGGCGCTCGGCGCCGACACGCTGATCCATATCGACGTCGGCGGCGTGCCGCTGGTGGCGCGGCAGAACGAGCGCACCGAACTGCAGGCCGGCGATGCGGTGAGCATCGAACTCGACCCCAGCGTGCTGCATTTCTTCAATCGCGAAGGCCGCACGGTATCCGCCTGAACAGACCAGTGCCATGACATCCCCCGCCCCTTCCGACTTCGTGGTGCTGCACCTCGGGCTCGGCTCCTTCCACCGCGCACACCAGGCGGCGTACCTGCAGCAGCTGATCGATGGCGGCGACACGCGCTGGTCGATCCTCGGCGCCAACCTGCGGCCCGACATGGCCGAGGTCGAAAGCGCCCTGCGCGCACAAGGCGGCCGCTACACGCTCGAGACGGTGTCGCCGGCGGGCGCCTGTCGCTACCAGCGCATCGAGGCGATCCGCGAGGTGCTGCGCTACGAGCCGAGCCTGGCCGCGGTGGTCGCCCGCGGTGCCGACAGGCGCACCCGGATCATCTCCTTCACCGTGACCGAGGCCGGCTACTACCTCGACCCGCACGACCGGCTCGACGTCGGCGCCGCCGAACTCGCGAGCGACCTCGATCGGGCGCGCCGGGGCGTCGCCGGCGCCACGATCTATGGCGCGGTCACGGCGATCCTGCGCGCCCGCCGCGCCGCCGCCGGGGGCCCGGTGACGCTGCTCAACTGCGACAACCTGCGCCACAACGGCCAGCGCTTCGGCCGGGGGCTGCTCGAATTCATCGAGCAGGCCGGCGATCGCGACATGGCGGACTGGGTGCGCCAGAACACGCGCTGCCCGAATGCGATGGTCGACCGCATCACGCCCCGCCCGCCGCCCGAACTGCGGCAGCGGGTGCGCGACGCCACCGGCTGGGACGACGCCGCCCCGGTGACCGGCGAAAGCTTCATCCAGTGGGTGATCGAGGACGACTTCGCGAACGGCCGGCCCGAGTGGGAGAAGGTCGGCGTGCAGCTGGTCGATTCGGTCGCGCCCTACGAGGAGGCGAAGATCCGCATCCTCAACGCCAGCCACAGCTGCATCGCCTGGGCCGGCACCCTGGCCGGGCTGCAGTACATCCATGAAGGCACGCAGCGCACGGCGATCCGGCGCATGGCCTTCGACTACGTCACCGACGACGTCATCCCCTGCCTGGACCGCCCGGGGCAGCCAAGCCCGGTGGACCTGCCCGCCTACCGCGACGTGGTGCTCGAGCGCTTCGGCAATCCGGCGATCCGCGACACCAACCAGCGCGTGGCGATGGACGGCTTCTCGAAGATCCCGGGCTTCATCGCCCCGACCGTGCGCGAGCGGCTCGCGCGCGGCGAAAGCATCGACAGCGTCGCGCTGCTGCCGGCCCTGTTCCTGGCCTTCCTGCAACGCTGGCATCTGGGCACGCTGCCCTACGCCTACCAGGACCAGGGCATGGACGAGCCGGCCGCGCATGCGATCTGCGCGGCGGCCGATCCGGTCGCGGCGCTGGGCGCCGACCGCGGGTTGTGGGGCGACGTCGCCGGGGCGGCGCGGCTGCTCGACGCGCTGCGCGGTGCGAGCGCCCGGGTCCGTCAGTTCATCGAAGGAGCACAGACATGACCGGCCGACTCGCACAGCGCCACGTACTGATCACCGGCGGCGGCGGCGGCATCGGACTGGCGATCGCCGAGGCCTGCCTGGCCGAAGGCGCGCGCTGCACGCTGGCCGACCGGCCGGCGGATCCGCCCGGCGATGTGGCACTGCTTCGGCGCCGGCACCCCGCGACGGTGGCCTACGTGACGGCCGACGTCAGCGATGCCGCGTCGGTGGGCGGCATGCTCTTCGCCGCCAAGGCGGCGCACGGCGACATCCACACGCTGGTCAACAACGCCGCGGTGTTCGACATGGCGCCGCTGCTCGAGAGCGACGAGGCTTCCTTCGACCGGCTGTTCGCGGTCAACGTCAAGGGCATGTTCTTCGTCATGCAGCGCGTGCTGCAGCACATGGTGGACGCCAAGGTCGCGGGCGGCTCGGTCGTCAACATGGCGTCGCAGGCCGGCCGCCGCGGCGAAGCGCTGGTGTCGCACTACTGCGCCACCAAGGCGGCGGTGATCAGCTACACGCAGAGCGCCGCGCTGGCCATGGCGCCGCACGGCATCCGGGTCAACGCGATCGCGCCGGGCGTGGTCGACACGCCGATGTGGGGCCAGGTCGACGCCCTGTTCGCGCGCCACCAGGGCCTGCAGCCGGGCGAGAAAAAGCGCCAGGTCGGGCTCGAGGTTCCGCTGGGCCGCATGGGCACGCCGGGCGACATCGCCGGCGCCGCCGTGTTCCTGGCCAGCGACGAGGCGCGCTACATCACGGCGCAGACGCTCAACGTCGACGGTGGTAACGTCATGAGCTGAAGAAGGTTCAGGGGAAAGGACCGCCGCATGACATCGACGCGCCAACGCCATCTGCCCCGCGATCGAAAACCCGAGCTCGAGCGCGAGATCACGCGCTCGCCCTCGCTGGGCTATGAAGCGCCCGAGGATGCGGGCCTGGTGCGCTGCCTCGCGCACGGCTTCCCGAGCCCGCTGGTGCGTTGGCATTTCCACGAGGAATACGAGCTCCACCTGATCACCGAGACCTCGGGCCGGGCCTTCATCGGCGACTGGATCGGACCCTTCCACCCGGGGCACCTGGTGCTGTGCGGCCCGCGCCTGCCGCACAACTGGATCTCGCTCGACGTCCCGGCTGGCGGCGCCACCGGCCGCGACCGCGTGATCCAGTTCCGCCACGATCCGATCGAGCGCGCCGCCGCCGAGATTCCCGAGCTGCGCGAGGCGCTGCAGCTGCTCGGCCGGGCCCGCCACGGCATCGAGTTCTTCGGCTTCGAGGAGCGCGCACTGGCGCACTGGGACGCGATCAAGGCCGCGCGCGGGCTGCAGCGCTTCGCGCTCTTCCTCGGCTATCTGGCCGAGCTGGCCCGGTGCAGCGACTACCGCCTGCTGTCGAACGTGCAGATGCAGGGCGTCGAGGACGACACCGAGGTCGACCAGGTCAACGCCATCGTCAACCGCATCACCTCCAATCTCGCGGAGCCGGTGGCGATGGCCGACATCGCGAGCGAGCTCGGCATGAGCGAGAGCCGCTTCAGCCGCTTCTTCAAGCGCTCGACCGGCAACAGCTTCACCGACTTCGTCAACCGCGTGCGCATCAACAGCGCCTGCCACCTGCTGATGCAGACCGACCACTACGTGACCGACATCTGCTATCAGGTCGGCTTCAACAACGTCGCCAACTTCAACCGCCGCTTCCTCGAGATCAAGGGCATGACGCCGACCGAGTTCCGCCGGCAGAGCGACAGCCGCTTCGGCAGCCTGGCCTGAAACCAGGACCGCCGTGTACCTCGGGCTGGACCTCGGAACCTCGGAGCTGAAGGCGCTGCTGCTCGATCGCGCGCATCGCATCGTCGCGCTGGCGCGCTCGCCGCTGACGGTCAGCCGGCCGGCGCCGCTGTGGTCCGAGCAGGACCCCGCGCAATGGTGGAGCGCGCTGGAGGCCGTGCTGGCCTCGCTGCGAGCGACCCATGCCGATGCGCTCGCCTCGGTCCGCGCGATCGGGCTCTCCGGACAGATGCACGGCGCCGTCGCGATCGACGCCGACGGCGCCGTGCTGCGCCCGGCCATCCTCTGGAACGACGGCCGCAGCGCGCCGCAATGCCGGCAGTTGACGGCGCAGTGCCCGCAGCTGGCCGCCATCACCGGCAACCTCGCGATGCCGGGCTTCACGGCGCCCAAGCTGCTCTGGATGCGCGAGCACGAGCCGGCACTGTTCGCGCGCATCGCGTGCGTATTGCTGCCGAAGGACTGGCTGCGCTTCATGCTGGGCGGCGTGCTGGCGAGCGACATGTCGGACGCCTCGGGCACGCTGTGGCTCGACGTCGGCGCGCGCGACTGGTCCGATGAACTGCTGGCGGCCTGCGGGCTCGGCCGCGAGCAGATGCCCGGGCTGGTCGAAGGCAGCGCGGTGGCGGGTCGGCTGCAGCCCGCGCTGGCCAGGCGCTGGGGGCTGCAGCCCGGCATCCCGATCGCGGGCGGCGGCGGCGACAACGCGGCCAGCGCGGTCGGCATGGGCCTCGTCGGCGCCGGCCAGGGTTTCGTGTCGCTGGGCACCTCGGGCGTCATCTTCATCGGCGGCGAACGCTTCGAGCCCAAGCCCGCCGCCGGCGTGCATGCCTTCTGCCACGCCCTGCCCGGCCGCTGGCACCAGATGTCGGTGATGCTGTCGGCCGCCAGCGCGGTCGACTGGGCGGCGCGCTGCTTCGGCCTGGGCGATGCGCCGGCGCTGCTCGCCGCGGCGGCCGCGCTCGACACCGAAGGCCGCCTGAACGCACCGCTGTTCCTGCCCTATCTGTCGGGCGAACGATCGCCGCACAACGACCCGGACGCAGAGGGCGTGCTGTTCGGACTCACGCACGCGCACGGGCCGGCGGACATCGCCTATGCCGTCGTCGAAGGCGTGAGCCTGGGATTGCGCGACGGGCTGGACACGCTCTCCCCGCCCGCCGGCGAACTGTTGCTGGTGGGGGGCGGAGCGCGCAGCGGATGGTGGGCCCAGCTGCTCGCCGACGTGCTCGAGGTCCCGCTGGCGGTGTGCGAAGGCGGCGAAGCCGGCGGCGCGCTCGGCGCGGCGCGGCTCGCATGGCTGGCGGACGGGGGCATCGAATCCGAGGTCTGCCGGCAGCCGCGCGTGCTGCAGCGATTCGACCCCGGGGCCGGGACGGCGCACTGGCAGCGCCGGCGCCACCTGCGCTTCAAGGCGCTGTACGCGGCCCTGGCGCCCTGCTTCGCCCAGGGCGCGACGCCCTAGCCAAGCTGGCCGTAGGAGGTCCGCAGGCCGGCGTAGTCGGTGGGACCGCTGCTTTCCGGCGGGTTGCCCGTCGCCGACAGCCAGGCCGCGATGCTCGGCAGCCGGCGATCGAAGTAGGTCTGCAGCACGACCCAGTTGCCGCTTTCGGTATGCGCCGCGGTGATCTCCAGCGCTTCCACCGCGATGGTCCGAAGGCTGGTCACCATGGCCAGGGAACGGCCATCGAGCAGTTGCAAGGTGACCTCGCGGCCCTGGGCCAGGATCTCCTCGAGGATGCGCCGGTGCACCGCGTAGTCGGCCCAGCTGCGCTTCACGCAGGCATCGTTGAGCTCGCGAAAGACCCAGTGCATGTTGTTCGCGAACATCGCCGCCACCTGCCCGGCCTGGAGCAGGCTCTGCCGCGAGCCGCTCAGCTGCAGCCGCGCCGCCCAGACGATCGCCAGCAGCACGCCCACGGTCTGTACCCATGCAGCCCAGTCGGCCGAGGTCGCGGGCCGGTAGAACCATCCCACGACAGCCAACGCGATACCGCCGGCGGCGATCGCCGCGCCAAGTTTCTGCATGGTCATTCCAGAGTTCGGGGCCGCATCGCTCAGCTGCGCGGCCCCTCCTTGCCGAACATCTTCCGGATCGCCGCGATGCCCGCCACCAGGGCGTTGGCATAGCTCGCATGCGGATCGATGGCCGCCTCGATGGGCAGGTAGGGAAGTGCTTCCTCCATGACGTAGTCGGTCGCTTCCAGCAACACCCAATAGAACTCGCCCTCTTCGAGCTCTTGCACGGTCAGCGCGATATTCCGCAATTGCGACATGGGGTTAGGAAGGTTTTTGGATCAGCACATTTCGATCCTATGCAGCCCCGTCCACAACGCCTAGTCACAATTTCACGAATCGTTGCAAATGTGACTACTAGTAATTAAAAACGCAAGCACTCCGTGCGCCAAATGCGTATTTGTATGCGGTCTGCGACTTCCGCCGGGCTTCGCCTACATGCATCCCGCGCCGGGCAGCCTAAGCTGAAGCAACCACCCCGCGAGGAGGAGACATGAAGCATTTCACTCTCGACCCCCACATGACCGCCTCCGTCGGCGGCGCCTTCTATCCCACCGGCCACACGATCGTGATGTTTCCCGATCCCAAGGACGCCAGCGCCGTGGGCCACCAGCTGCTGGAAGACGGCTTCAGCGGCGACGAGATCTACCTGATCCCGCCCCAGGTCGTCCTGCAGCAGATCACGCCGACCGTGCGGGAGGCCGACAGCCCCCTGCCTTCGGCCGGCACCGACGCCGCCACGGTCCGCGCCTACACGAAGCTGGCGCGCGAAGGCCATACGGCACTGCTGGTGAAGACCAAGAACGAGGCCACCGCCAACCGGCTGATGGAGCACGTGCGCACCGTGCCGTTCTCGATCGCGCAGCGCTACCGCATGCTCGTGATCGAGGATCTCTGAGGCCCGGCGGCCTGGCTTCGCTCAGGCGCCGGCGGCGCGCGCGAGCACCGTCCGAGCCATCGCCTGCGCCAGTTCCTGCTCGCCCAGGCAGACCGTGACCGCGTCCTGCTGCGTCAGCAGGCGGGCCTCGTCCTCGTTGTGGCTGCGAATCACGGTCTCGATCGCGGGGTTCAGCGTGCGCGCGGCCTCGATCATCTGCCGCACGTTCATCGCATCCGCGGTCGCGATCACCAGCACGCGGGCGCGGGCGATGTGGGCCTGGATCAGCACCGACGGATCGGCCGCGTCGCCCCACACGGCGGCCATGCCCTCGCCGCGCAGCTGCTCGACGATGGCGCGGTTCTGCTCCGCCACCACGAAGGGAATGTCGTTGGCCGCCAGCGCCGCCGCGATGCGCCGCCCGACCCGGCCATAGCCGACCAGCACCACCTGGCGCGACAGGTACTTGGCCTCGGTGTGCATCGGCAGCTCGGCCAGCGGGTCGTCGCGCGACTCGAGCCCGCGCGCGAAGGAAGAATGGGCATGCAGCCATTGCTGCAGCGGACCGATCAGGCTGAACCACAGCGGATTGGAGGCGATCGAGATCAGCGCGCCGGCCAGCAGCAGGCTCTGCCCTTCGGGCGGCAGCAGGCCCAGGGAACCGCCCAGCGCCGCCAGGATGAACGAGAACTCGCCGATCTGCGCCAGGCTGGCGCTGACCGTGAGCGCCGTGCCGAGCGGGTAGCGCAGCAGCAAGACCAGGGCGCAGGCCGCGACCGACTTGCCGACCACGATCACCAGCACCACCGCCAGCACCTGCAGCGGCCGCTCGACCAGCACCGACGGATCGAACAGCATGCCGACCGAGACGAAGAACAGCACCGCGAAGGCGTCGCGCAGCGGCAGCGATTCCTGCGCCGCGCGATGGCTGAATTCCGACTCGCGCATCACCACCCCGGCGAAGAAGGCGCCGAGCGCGAACGAGACGCCGAACAGCGCCGCAGAGGCGAAGGCGATGCTGACCGCCGCCGCCACCACGCAGAGCGTGAACAGCTCGCGCGAATTGGTGCGCGCCACCTGCCACAGCACCCACGGGAACACGCGCCGGCCGACCACCAGCATCAGCAGCACGAAGCCGCCGACCTGCAGCAGGGTGAGGCCCAGCGTCTGCCAGACCGGCGGACCAGCGTCGGCCACGGCGGCACCGCCCAGCGCCCCTGCGAGCGGCGGCAGCAGCACCAGCACCAGCACCATCGCCAGGTCTTCGACGACCAGCCAGCCGATCGCGATGCGGCCGGTGAAGGTCTCGAGGATGCCGAGGCTTTCGAGCGCGCGCAGCAGCACCACCGTGCTGGCCACCGACAGCGCCAGCCCGAACACCAGCGCGCCCCCCGGGCTCCAGCCCCACCAGCTGGCCAGGGCGGCGCCGAACAGCGTCGCCACCGCCATCTGGACCAGCGCGCCCGGCAGCGCGACCTTGCGCACCGCGAGCAGGTCGTCTAGCGAGAAATGCAGGCCGACGCCGAACATCAGCAGCATCACGCCGATCTCGGCCAGCTGCGCGGCGATGCCGGCATCGGCGACGAAGCCCGGCGTGAACGGCCCGATGATCACGCCCGCGAGCAGATAGCCGACCAGCGCCGGCAAGCGCAGCCGCGTCGCCAGGAAGCCGAGCACCAGCGCCAGGCCGAGGCCGGCGGCGATGGTGTTGATCAGTGAAACGCTGTGGGGCATCGTCTTGCATTCTGCAAGAACGAGGCCGCCGCCGAACTCAGGTGGCCATCTTTTCCGTACGGGCGTTGATCAGTTCCTCGGGCTCCTGGGCTTCGACCCAGGTCTCGTTGTCGAGCCCGGCCTTCAGCCGCTCCATGTCGAGCTCGTCGGTCCACTTGGCGACCACCAGGGTGGCGACGCCGTTGCCGATCAGGTTGGTGAGCGCACGGGCCTCGGACATGAAGCGGTCGATGCCGAGGATCAGCGCCAGGCCGGCCACCGGCACGTGCCCCACCGCCGACAGCGTCGCCGCCAGCACGATGAAGCCGCTGCCCGTGACGCCGGCCGCGCCCTTCGAGGTCAGCAGCAGCACGCCGAGCAGCGTGATCTGCTGCATCAGCGTCATCGGCGTGTTGGTGGCCTGGGCGATGAAAACTGCCGCCATCGTCAAATAGATCGAGGTGCCGTCGAGGTTGAACGAGTAGCCGGTCGGGATCACCAGGCCGACGACCGTCTTCTTGGCGCCGAGGTTCTCCATCTTCTCCATCATCCGCGGCAGCACCGACTCGGACGACGAGGTGCCCAGCACGATCAGCAGTTCTTCCTTGATGTACTTGATGAACTTCCAGATGCTGAAGCCGTGCAGCCGCGCGATCGTGCCGAGGACCACGAAGATGAACAGCAGGCAGGTCAGGTAGAAGGTGCCCATCAGCTTGCCGAGCGAGAACAGGGAGCCGATGCCGTACTTGCCGATCGTGAACGCCATGGCGCCGAAGGCGCCGATCGGCGCCAGCTTCATGATGTAGTTGACGATCACGAACAGCACGTGCGAGCCCTTCTCGATGATGTCGAAGATCAGCGTGCCGCGGCCGCCGAAGCGGTGCAGCGCGAAGCCGAACAGCACCGCGATCAGCAGCACCTGCAGGATCTCGCCCTTGGCGAAGGCATCGACCAGCGTGTTGGGAATGACGTGCAGCAGGAAGTCGACCGTGCCCTCCATCTTGCCCGGCCCGGTGTAGGCGGCCAGCGCCCGCGTGTCGAGCGACGCCGGGTCGATGTTCATGCCGGCGCCCGGCCTGAAGACGTTGACCAGCACCAGCCCGACCACCAGCGCGATGCTGCTGACGATCTCGAAATAGAGCAGTGCCAGCCCGCCGGTCTTGCCGACCTTCTTCATGTCCTCCATGCCCGCGATGCCGACCACCACCGTGCAGAAGATGATCGGCGCGATCATCATCTTGATCAGCTTGATGAAGCCGTCGCCGAGCGGCTTCATGGTCTCGCCGACCGAGGGATAGAAGTGCCCGAGCAGCACGCCGATGATCACGGCCGTGATCACCTGGACATAGAGCGACCGGTAGAGGGGCAGCTTCGCCGCCGGAGCGGCCGGCATTGCGGTGGGGGTCATGCGGGATCTCCTGGTGTGATGTGTTGTGAGCGGAGGCGCAAATGAAAAAACCCGCCGTGGCGGGTTTCTTCGTGGGTCTTTCCGGGGTGGCGCCTCAGTGCATGTGAAGCCCACCATTGACCGAGAAATCGGCCCCGGTGGAATAGCCGCCCTCGTCGGTTGCCAGCCAGGCGATGATCGAGGCGATCTCGCTCGGCTCGCCCAGGCGCTTGACCGGGATGGTGCCGACGATCTTGTCGAGCACTTCCTGGCGGATCGCCTTCACCATGTCGGTGCCGATGTAGCCCGGGCTGACCGTGTTGACGGTCACGCCCTTGGCGGCGAGTTCCTGGGCCAGGGCCATCGTGAAGCCGTGCATGCCGGCCTTGGCGGCCGAATAGTTGGTCTGCCCGGCCTGCCCTTTGGCGCCGTTGACCGAGCTGATGTTGATGATCCGGCCCCAGCCCTTCTCGACCATGTCGCCCACCACCTGCTTGGTGACGTTGAACATGCTGTTGAGGTTGGTCTCGATCACCGAGCTCCAGTCTTCCGGCGTCATCTTGAGGAACATGCGGTCGCGCGTGATGCCCGCGTTGTTCACCAGCACGTCGATGCTGCCATGCTCGGCCTTGGCCTTGGTGAAGGCCTCGACGGTCGACTGCCAATCCCCGACATTGCCGACCGAGGCATGGAACTCGTAGCCCTCGGCCTTCTGCTCCGCCAGCCATTTGGCGTGATCGCGGGTGGGGCCGCAGCCGGCAATGACGGTGAAACCGTCCTTGGCCAGGCGCTGGCAAATGGCCGTTCCGATGCCCCCCATGCCCCCGGTGACGTATGCGACTTTTTTGCTCATGAAGTTTCCTTGGTATTTGCGAGCCTGAACAGGCGCTGATCACTTTAGCGAAGTTTTTGGAGCCCGCCCGATGAGGAAAACACTGACCCCTCAATGCAACCGGGTGTCACAAGCCGTCCATATACTGAGTCGATGTCCTCCATCGAGCTGACGAACATCGCCAAGTCATGGGGCGACGCCACCGCGCTGCATGCGGTGAACCTCCATATAGAGCCCGGAAGCTTCTGCGTGCTGCTCGGCCCCTCGGGCTGCGGCAAGTCGACCACGCTGCGGATCCTGGCCGGGCTCGAGACCGCCTCCGCGGGCCAGGTGCTGATCGACGGGCGCGACGTCACCCGCCTGCCGCCGGCCGAGCGCGGCATCGCCATGGTGTTCCAGAACTACGCCCTCTTCCCGCACTTGAGCGTGGCCGAGAACATCGGCTTCGGCTTGTCGGTGCGCAAGACGCCGGCGGCCGAAAGCGCGCGCCGACTGCGCGAGGTCGCGGCACTGCTGGGCCTCGAGGCCCTGCTCGAGCGCAAGCCCGCGCAGCTCTCGGGCGGCCAGCAGCAGCGGGTGGCGCTGGGCCGGGCGCTGGTGGCCCAGGCCAAGGTCTGTCTCATGGATGAACCACTGTCCAACCTGGACGCCCAGTTGCGCCAGGACATGCGCCGCGAGTTGCGCGAGCTGCAGCGCCAGCTGGGCCTCACGGTGGTCTATGTCACGCACGACCAGACCGAGGCGATGAGCATGGCCGACCAGGTGGTGCTGCTGAACCGCGGCCGCGTCGAGCAGGCCGGCATGCCGCGCGAGCTCTACGCCCGCCCGGCGACCACCTTCGCGGCCCGTTTCATCGGCACGCCGGCGATGAACCTGGTGGCACTCGAAGCCGGCCGCATCGCCGGCAGCGAGGTCGACCTGGGCCTGCAGGCCGCGACCTTGGGCGTTCGGCCCGAGGCGATCGCGCTCGACCCGCTGGGTATTCCGGCCACGGTGCAGAGCCTGGAATACCTGGGCGCCGACCTGGTGCTGCGCTGCGCGGTCGGAAGCCAGGTCCTGCTGGTGCGCACCGCGGGCCAGCATCGCGCCGAGCCGGGCGACCGCGTCGGCCTGCGCTGGGCCCCCGAGGAAGGCCATGGCTTCGACGCCGCCGGCCAGCGCTGCCACTGAATTTCACTCCCGAGGAAAAAGAAGACCATGAAACGCAAGACCTTCGTCCGGGGCCTGGCCCTGCCCCTGTTGGCCGCGAGCGGCCTGTTCACGGCCGGCACCGGCCTGGTGCATGCCCAGGCGCCGGTGGAACTGCAGTTCTACTACCCGGTGGCCGTCGGCGGGCCGATCGCCAAGACCATCGACGGCTTCGCCGCCGGCTTCATGAAGGAGAACCCGGGCGTGAAGGTCTCGCCGATCTATGCGGGCACCTACCAGGAGACCATCGTCAAGGCCCTGACCGCGCACAAGTCGGGCACGCCGCCGGTCACCTCGGTGCTGCTGTCGACCGACATGTTCACCCTGATCGACGAGGAGGCGATCGTCCCCTTCGACGACTTCGTGAAGACCGCGGAAGACAAGGCCTGGCTCAACGGCTTCTACAAGGCCTTCATGATGAACAGCCAGACCGGCGGCAAGACCTGGGGCATTCCGTTCCAGCGCTCGACCGTGGTCATGTACTGGAACAAGGAACTGTTCAAGGAAGCCGGCCTCGACCCCAACAAGCCGCCGACCACCTGGGCCGAACTGAAGGACGCCGCCACCAAGCTGACGAAGAAGGACGCCGGCGGCAAGGTCACGCAATGGGGGGTGCAGATCCCCTCGAGCGGCTTCCCCTACTGGCTGTTCCAGACCCTGACGACGCCGAACGACACGATCCTCGCCAACGAAGCCGGCACCGCCGTGAAGTTCGACGATCCGAAGGTGATCGAGGCCCTGCAGTACTGGGTCGACCTCGGCAAGGCCGGCATCCACCCGCCCGGCGTGGTCGAGTGGGGCACCACGCCGAAGGATTTCTTCGAGAAGAAGGCCGCGATCATCTACACCACCACCGGCAACCTGACCAACATCAAGGCCAACGCCAAGTTCGACTTCGGCGTCGGCATGATCCCCGGCAACCGGCGCAAGGGCTCGCCCACCGGCGGCGGCAACTTCTACATCTTCAAGAAGTCGACGCCGGCGCAGCAGGATGCCGCCTTCAAGTTCATCAAGTGGATCACCCAGCCCGAGCGCGCCGCGCAATGGAGCATGGACACCGGCTATGTGGCGGTCTCGCCGGCCGCCTACGAGACCGACACCCTGCGCAAGTACGGCCGCGACTTCCCGCAGGCGCTGGTGGCGCGCGACCAGCTGCCGGTATCGGTGGCCGAGTTCTCCACCCATGACAACCAGCGCGTGACCAAGGCGCTCAACGATGGCCTGCAGGCCGCGCTGACCGGCAGCAAGACGGCGGCACAGGCGATGCAGGACGCGCAGCGCGAGGCCGACCGCATCCTGCGTTCGTTCAAGTGAGGCACGACGCCGGCGGCAGCGCAGCGCGCCATGCGGTGAACGCGTGGCTGCTGCTGTTGCCGGCGCTGGTGCTGCTGGTCGCGTTCACGCACTGGCCGGCGGTCTCGACGCTGGTCGACAGCTTCTACTCGACGCCCAAGGGCAGCCGCCCCGGCGTCTGGGTCGGGCTCGAGAACTACCAGGTGATGGTCGGCGACCCGGTGTTCTGGAAGGCGGTGCGCAACAACCTCTGGTTCGCTGGCGCGACCATTCCGCTGTCGATCGCGCTGGCGCTGGTGATGGCGCTGTGGGTCAACGAGCGCATCGCGGGCCGCGCCTTCCTGCGCATGGCCTACTTCACGCCGACCGTGCTGCCGATGATCGCGGTGGCCAACATCTGGCTGTTCTTCTACACGCCGCAGTACGGCCTGCTCGAACAGATCACGGGCGCGCTCGGCCTGCCCTCGCACAACTGGCTCGGCAGCCCGTCGACCGCGCTCGGCGCCGTGACGCTGGTGGCGATCTGGAAGGAGGCCGGCTTTTTCATGATCTTCTACCTGGCGGCGCTGCAGACCCTGAACCCGAGCCTGCGCGAAGCCGCCGCCATCGAAGGCGCCTCGCGCTGGTATTTCTTTCGCCGCGTGCAGTGGCCGCTCCTGATGCCGACCACGCTGTTCGTGCTGGTCAACGCCTTCATCAACGCCTTCCGGATGGTCGACCACCTGTTCGTGCTGACCCGCGGCGGCCCCGACAACGCCTCGATCCTGCTGCTCTACCACCTGTACGAGGTGGGCTTCAGCTTCTGGGACACGGCCTACGCCTCGGCGATCACGGTGGTGCTGGTGGTGGTGCTGGCGGGCATCGCGCTGTTCCAGTTCTTCGTGCTCGACCGCAAGGTGCACTACAAGTGAGCGCGCAACGCCTGGCCTACAACGAGCCGACGCTGCTCGACACCCTGGCCGCCTGGCTGCTCGCGCTGCTGTGGATCCTGCCGCTGGCCTACGCGGTCTGGACCGCCTTCCATCCGGCCGAGTACTCGACGCGCTTCGCGCTCGCTGCGCCGCTCACGCTGGACAACTTCCGCCGCGCCTGGGAGGCCGCGCCGTTCGCGCGCTACTTCCTCAACACCACCTTGCTGGTGGCGATGGTGCTGGCCGTCCAGCTGGTGCTCGGGACGCTGGCCGCCTACGCCTTCGCGCGCTACGAGTTCAAGGGCCGGAACATCGCCTTCGCGCTGGTTCTGGTGCAGCTGATGATCATGCCGGACATCCTGCTGGTCGAGAACTACAAGACCATGGCGCGACTCGGCCTGGTCGACACGCTGCTGGCCATCGGCCTGCCCTACTTCGCTTCGGCCTTCGCGATCTTCCTCTTGCGCCAGACCTTCATGGGCATCCCGAAGGAACTCGACGAAGCCGCGCGCGTCGAGGGCGCGAGCGCCATGCAGATCCTGTGGCGCATCTATGTGCCGCTCGCCAGGCCGGTCTACACCGCCTTCGCGCTGGTGTCGGTGAGCTTCCACTGGAACAACTTCCTCTGGCCGCTGATCATCACCAACAGCGTCAACGCGCGGCCGCTGACCGTGGGCCTGCAGGTGTTCTCGTCGGTCGACCAGGGCGTCGACTGGTCGGTCATCACGGCCGCCACCTTGATGACCTCGGCGCCGCTGCTGATCGCCTTCCTGCTGTTCCAGCGCCAGTTCGTGCAGAGCTTCATGCGCGCCGGCATCAAGTGACAGCTCAATAGGACTTCGGCAGGCCGAGCACCTTCTCGGCGATGAAGCAGAGGATCAGCTGCGGACTCACGGGCGCGAGGCGCGGGATCCAGGCTTCGCGCAGGTAGCGTTCGACGTGGTACTCCTTCGCGTAGCCCATGCCGCCGTGCGTCAGGATCGCGTTCTCGCAGGCGCCATAGCAGGCTTCCGCAGCGAGGAACTTCGCGCTGTTGGCCTCGGCGCCGCAGGGCAGTTGCTGGTCGTAGAGCCAGGCGGCCTTCTGCACCATCAGGTGCGCCGCCTCGAGCTCCATCCACGACCTGGCCAGCGGATGCTGGATCGCCTGGTTCTTGCCGATCGGGCGGCCGAACACTTCGCGCTCGTTCGCATAGTTGGCGGCGCGCTCCAGCGCGGCGCGGCCCAGGCCGATCGCCTCCGACGCGATCAGGATGCGCTCGGGGTTCAGGCCATGCAGGATGTAGCTGAATCCCTTGCCTTCCTCGCCCACCCGGTCCTCGACGGGGATGCGAAGGCCGTCGATGAAGACCTGGTTCGAATCGACGCACTTGCGGCCCAGCTTCTCGATCTCGCGGACCTCGACCTTCGAGCGGTCCAGGTCCGTGTAGAAGAGGCTCAGGCCCTCGGTGCCCGTGCAGTCCTCGACCGGCGTGGTGCGCGCCAGCAGCAGGATCTTGTTCGCGACCTGGGCCGTGCTGATCCAGACCTTCTGCCCGTGCACCACGTAGTGGTCGCCTTCGCGCACCGCCCGTGTCTTCAGCTTGAGGGTGTTCAGGCCCGTGTTCGGCTCGGTCACGCCGAAGCACGCGCGGTCCTTGCCCTGGATCAGCGGCGGCAGCCAGCGCCGCTTCTGCTCGTCCGTCCCGAAGACGACCACGGGATGCAGGCCGAAGATGTTCATGTGGACCGCGGACGCACCCGACAAGCCCGCACCGGTCGCGGAGATGGTGTGCATCATCAGTGCCGCGTCGCTGATGCCGAGCCCCGCGCCGCCATGCTCTTGCGGCATCGCGATGCCGAGCCAGCCCGATTCGGCGAGCGCACTGTGGAAGTCAGCCGGAAAGCCGCCCTCGCGATCCTTGCGCAGCCAGTAGTCGGCATCGAAAGGCGCGCAGACCTTTTCGATGGCGTTGCGGATCTGTTCCTGCTCCGGTGTGAGGCTGAAGTTCATGGGGGTCTCCTGATTCAATCGTGGGCGGGCCGGCGAAGCTTGTCCGGCGACTCTGCGTAGGGCGGGCTGTAGATCACCAGCAGCCTGACCGGGGTGTCGCTCGTCACCTGGAAGACGTGCATGGCATCGGCCGGAAAGAAGCAGGTGTCGCCGGCTGCCATGTCGAAGGCTTCGCCAGCCACCTCCACATGCGCCGTGCCCTCCAGCAGATGGCAGGCCTGCTCGACGCCCGGGTGCGCGTGCGGCAATGCGCCGCCGCCCTTTTGCAAGGTGCCGAGCACCACTTCCATCTGCCGTGCGCCCGTGGTTTCCGGGCCGATGAGGCGCTGATTGCTCGTGTGGTGGTGATTGGCGGGCCGGTAGCTCGGAACGTCCTGGCTGCGGACCAGGTACTTCGGTTTCATGATCGGATTCATGATCAGATGCTCGCCGCCGTGCAGGCGCCGCTCGCCAGGAGGCCGCGGACCGCGGCATCCGAATAGCCGGCTTCGCGCAGCAATTCGACGGTGTGCTCTCCCAGGCGCGGCGCGGGCGCAGGCTCGCGCTCGGGAGGGGTCGCGGACCACTTCGTCGGCGGCGCCATCACGTGCAGCAGTCCCTCCGTCGGATGCAGGGTCTGGCGCAGGAATCCGGTCGCACGCAGCTGGGCGTTCGCCAGCAGGTCGGCCGGGCTGTTCATCGGCATGTTGGGAACGTCGGCCGCATCGAGCAGCGCCCGCCACTCGGCCGTGGTGCGCGTGCGCATGATCCGCGAGACCTCGGCATAGACGGCGTCGATGTGGACCGCGCGCGCGCCGTGCGTCGCGAAGCGCGGATCGGCCCCGAGGCCCTCGCTCTCCCCGATGGCCTCGAAGAAGCTGCGCCAGTGCTTGTCGTTGTAGATCAGCACGCACAGACGCCCATCCCGCGTGGCGTACGGCTTCCTGTGGGGAGTCAGCAGCCGTGCATAGCCGGGCTCGCCTCGCGGCGGATCGAAGCTCAGTCCGGCCATGTGGTCGCCCAGGATGAACTGCGACATCGACTCGAACATGGGCACGCTCACCGCTTGCCCCTGCCCCGTCTGGCTGCGCGCATACAGCGCCGCGGTCACGGCGTAGACCGCATGCAGGCCGGTGACGCGATCGCAGAGCGTCGTCGGCGCATAGATCGGCTCGGGCGCGCCGTACTGCTGCATGAGCCACGGCACGCCCGTGGCGCCCTGGATCAGGTCGTCATAGGCCGGCCGCGCCGCATCGGGTCCGTCCTGGTCGAAGCCGCAGCAGTTCACGTAGATGATCCCCGGGCTGCGTTCCCTGACGGCTTCGTAGTGCAGCCCCAGGCGTGCCATCGCCTTCGGCCGCACGTTGCTGACGAGCACGTCGCAGCCCTTGGCGAGCTTCAGCACCGCCTCGCGCCCATCGTCGACTTTCAGGTCGAGGGCGATGCTGCGCTTGCCTGCATTGGCGTGCAGGAAGATGTGCCCCATGCCGGGATTCTTCATGGGCCCGACGTGGCGCATGTTGTCGCCCTCGCGGCTCTCCACCTTGATGACGTCGGCGCCCAGTTCGGCCAGGATCTGGGTCGCATACGGCCCCATGACCACCGAAGTCATGTCGAGCACGCGCACACCCGCGAGCGGGCCGCGGCGCGCGCGATCTGCTTGCTGCTTCATGGCTATTCCTGGCGAATGCCGGCCTGCTTGATCAGCGCGGTCCAGTGCGCGAGCTGGTCGGCCACGTACTTCGCGAAATCGTCCGGGCCGCTGCTGGGCCAGACTTCGAAGCCGAGCTGCGCGAGCTGGTCCTGCACTTCCTGTTCGGCCAGCACCTGCCGGAGCTCGGCGTCCAGCCGCTCCACGACGGGCCGGGGCATGCCGGCCGGCCCGAGGATGCCGTTCCAGGAGGTCAGGTCGAAGCCCTTGACCGTGTCGGCCACGGGCGCCACGCCGGGCAGCGACTTGACCGGCCCCTTGGTCGTCACCGCCAGCGCCCGGACGCTGCCGGCCTTGATCATCGACATGCTGGAGCCGAGGTCGGCGACATACATCTGCACCTGCCCGCCCATCAGGTCCGTCAAGGCCTGCGGGCTGGACTTGTAGGGTATGCCGAGCATGTCGATGCCGGCGATCCGCTTGATGGTCTCGGCGGCCGCCAGCGAGGTGCTGTTCGGCGTCGCATAGGAGAGCTTGCCCGGATTCGCCTTGGCGTAGTCGATCAGCTCCTTCATGCTGTTCACGGGCAGCTTCGAACCCACGACCACCGCGAAGGGCAGTTCGCCCACGCGGGCGATCGGCGTGAAGTCCTTGATCGGGTCGTACTTCAGGTTGGCGAACAGTGCCGGGTTGGCCGAATGCGAAGTGTTCGTCGTCATGAACAGCGTGTAGCCGTCGGGCTTGGCCTTGGCGACGTACTGGGCGCCGATCTGGGCACTGGCGCCCGCCTTGTTGTCCACCAGCACCGGCTGCTTGAGCCGCTCGCCCAGCCGCTTCGCCACGATGCGCGCGACGGCGTCCGTGCCGCTGCCGGCCGCGAACGGCACCACCATCGTGATCGGCGCCGCGGGATAGTCCTGCGCGGCTGCAAGCGTCGAGCCGACGAGGGCCAGCAGCGCCAGGGCCCGTTGAATTGGATGCATGCGGTTGTCTCCTGTAGGTCCGTCGTCTGGATTGCGACCTCCAGGATCTTGGAGACGATGATCATTTGCGTCCAATTCACATTGTGGCTGGATCGATTCATTTCTAGAATCGTTGCGGATGAAGCTGAATTCCCTCCGGTACTTCGCCGTGCTGGCCGAAGAACTCCATTTTGGACGCGCCGCCGACCGGCTGGCGATCACCCAGCCGCCCTTGAGCCTGGCGATCAAGGCGCTGGAGGAAGAGCTGGGCGTCCGGCTGCTGCTGCGCAGCAGCAAGCACGTCGAACTGACGCCGGCCGGATCCGCCTTCCTCGAGGAAGCCCGCCAGATCCTGGATCGCGTCGCGCGGGCTTCGTCGATCGCCCTCGCCGTGGCCAGCGGCAGCCGCGGCCGGCTCGACGTCGGAATGGCCGGCTCCCTGGTCTACCGCGGCGTGCCGGCCATCGTGCAACGCTTCGACACCGACGCCCACGGCATCGAACTGATCCTGCACGAGATGTCGACCGCGGAACAGCTCCAGGGCCTGCTGCACGGCCAGCTCGATGCGGGCTTTCTCAATGCCTTCGTGGTCCCGCCCCAGCTGCGCTCGCTGCCGCTGGTCGACGACGAGTTCGTGCTCTGCCTGCCGGCCGCCCACCGCTACGCCGGCGCGAAGGCGGTCGACCTCGGCGACCTGTGCGAGGAGCGCTTCGTGATGTTCTCGCGCGAGGTGTCGCCGGCGAACTACGACAACGTGATCGCCATCTTCAGCCGCGCCGGCGTCCATCCGAAGACGGTCCATGCCGCGCGCCAGTGGCTCACCATCGTGGCGATGGTGGCCGAAGGGCTGGGGGTGTCGCTGGTGCCGCGCTCGCTCGCGCGGTCGCGCGTCGACAACGTCCGCTTCGTGCCGTTCACGGGCGCCTCGGCCATCACGCCGGCCCTGCTGGTCTGGAATCCGGCCCGCACGAGTCCGGCCCTCGAGAAATTCATCGCCAGCGCCGGCTCGACGATCGCGGGGCTGCGCGAGCCGATGCTGCCGCTGCCGATGCCGGGCCGCAAGCAGCAGCAGGGCCGGCGCAACCTGATAAAACGCCCTCCTCAACGCTGATGGGAACGCCATGAAACTCGTGACCTGGAATACCCAGTGGTGCCGCGGCCTCGACGGCGCCGTGAGCCCGCGGCGCATCGTCGACGGCGCGCGCGCGATGGCCGACTTCGACGTGCTGTGCCTGCAGGAGATCGCCTCGGGCTTCGAAGGCATGCCGGGCCAGCCCGGCGACCAGCCGGCCGAACTGCAGGCCCTGCTGCCGGGCTTCCGGCTGTTCTTCGGCGCCGCGGTCGACGAGTTCGGCGCCGACGGCCGGCCGATGCGATTCGGCAACCTGATCGCCACCCGGCTGCCGGTGTCGCGCGTCTCGCACCATGTCCTGCCCTGGCCTGCCGATCCGACCGTGAGCAGCATGCCGCGCATGTGCACCGTGGTCACGCTGACCAGCCCCGAGCTGGGCTCGCTGCGCGTGATGACCACCCACCTCGAGTACTACTCGCCGAGCCAGCGCCTGGCCCAGGCCCGGGCCCTGCGCGCCCTGCATCTCGAAGCCTGCGAGCAGGCCGCGGCGCCGCCGGTCGACCCGCTCGCGGTCTCGCCCTTCCAGGCCAAGCGGCACACGCCGCAGGCGATCCTGTGCGGCGACTTCAACATGGCGGCGACCGATCCGGCCTACGACGAGATCGTGCAGGCCTTCGTCGACCCCGTGCTGCCGGCCGGCGGCACGCCCGCGAGGCGGCTGCAGGATGCCTGGCCGCTGGCCCATCCGGAACGGCCGCACGACCCGACTTTCCGCCTCTTCGACCGCAGCTACGGTCCCGAGCCGATGGCCTGCGATTTCATCTTCGTCAGCGACGCGCTGGCGCCGCGCGTGCGCCGGGTCGAGGTCGACCTGCAGACGCAGGTCTCCGACCATCAGCCGGTCATGATCGAGCTCGGGGACTGATCACTCCCCCTGGATGCCGGCGGCACGGATCACCTTGCCCCACTTGGCGACCTCGGCCGTCAGGTGGCTGCGCAGCGCCTCGGGCGTGACCTTGTCCATCGGCACGATCTCCGAGCTCAGGTCGGCCAGGCGCTGCTTGACCACCAGGTCCTGCAACGCCACGCGCAGCGCGGCATTGATCTTGTCGATCACCGCCGGCGGCGTGCCCTTCGGCGCATAGACGCCGTGCCACACGCGCACGTCGAAGCCCTTCAGGCCCTGCTCGTCGAGGGTCGGGATGTTCGGCATCGTCGACAGGCGCTGGGGCGTGGTCACGCCGAAGACCTTGACCCGGTTGCCTTCCTTGATGACCGGCGCGGTCTGGGTGGTCTGGTCGCACAGCAGGTCGACCTGGCCGCCCATCAGATCGTTGAGCGCCGGTCCGGCGCCCTTGTAGGGCACCGTGGTCAGCTCGACGCCGATCTGGCTCGTGAACAGCAGGCCGCACAGCTGCGACACCGCACCGACGCCGGCATTGGCCAGCGACACCTTGTCCTTGTGCGTCTTGACGTAGGCGAGCAGTTCCTGGAAGTTGCTGGCCGGGAAGTCCTTGCGCGACAGCAGGGTCATCGGCACGTCCAGCACCTGCCCGACGTACTCGAAGTCCTTCAGCGGGTCGTAGGGCAGCTTCTTGTAGAGTGCCGGCGCGGTCGCCATCCCCATGTGGTGGATCAGGATCGTGTAGCCGTTCGGCGCCGCTCGCGCCACGCGCGCCGGCGCGATCGTGCCGCCGGCACCCACCGTGTTCTCGACGATGACGCTCTGGCCCAGCGACTTGCCCATGGGTATCGCGAGCATGCGCGCCACCACATCGGTCGGGCCGCCGGCCGAATAGGGCACGACCAGGGTCACGGGCTTGTCGGGCCACGCCGCCTGCGCGGCAGCCGGGGCCTGCAGCCCCAGCAGGCTGGCGCCCAGCGCGGCCCAGGCCAGTGATTTCAGTGTTCTTCGCATGATGTCTCCCGAATGCGGCTGCGATGGCAGCCGTCATCGGAGATCGTCATCGCTGCGCCGCCCGCAGGCAATCGGGATTTCAATAACCGGGGCTTCGCGATTGCCGAAGCCCTACATCACGCCGAAAGTCGCCAGCGCCTGGCAGGCGCTCATGCCGCCGCGGATCGCATCGGCCACCTTGTTCTCGGTGCGCACCTTGTCGAGCGCCTTGGCCACCGCCTCGGCCTCGACCGCGCGCGGAATCACCAGCACGCCCTCGCGGTCGCCGAACAGCAGGTCGCCGGGCGCGATGCGCACGCCGTCGATCTCGATCGTGCAGCGGTAGTCGATGACCTGGCCGCGCACGCCCTGGTCCTGCGCATAGGTGCCGCGGCAGAAGACGTCGAAGCCGAGCCGCTCGATCTCGTCGGCGTCGCGCACATAGCCATCCAGGATGGCGCCGGCCGCCTTCAGGTGCTGCGCCCGCGTCGACATCAGGCCGCCCCACAGCGCGTAGCGCAGCGAGGCCCCGGTGGCGATGTAGATCTCGCCCGGCTTCAGGTCGTCGAGCGCCTCCAGCATCAGGCCGAAGGGCTTGCCCGACAGCGGCCCGGCCGAGCGCGTGCCGTCGTTGACGACATCGGCCTCGAGCACCGGCATCGCGCGGCCGACGACGCGCATCGATTTCTCGAGCGGCGCGATGCCGGCCGGCAGGAACTGGTGCTGGAAACCCATGGTGTCCAGCACGTCACCGACCGCGGCGACGAACAGCTCGTCGCGGATCTGCCGGAAGAGCGTTTCGTCGTTCAAGCGCTCAGCGCTCGATGGTCAGGGCCACGCCCATGCCGCCGCCGATGCACAGCGAGGCGATGCCCTTCTTGGCGTTCTGGCGCTGCATCTCGTGCAGCAGCGTGACCAGGATGCGGCAGCCGGAGGCACCGATCGGATGCCCGATGGCGATCGCGCCGCCGTTCACGTTGACCTTGTTCACGTCCCAGCCCATCTCGCGGTTCACGGCGCAGGCCTGGGCGGCAAAGGCTTCGTTGATCTCGAGCACGTCGAGATCCTGCGGCTTCCAGCCGGCGCGCTGCAGCGCCTTCTGCGACGCCGGCACCGGGCCCATGCCCATGAAGGCCGGGTCGAGGCCGGTGCTGGCATAGCTGGCGATGCGGCCCAACGGCTTCAGGCCCAGCGCGGCCGCCTTCTTGGCGGTCATGACCATCACGGCGGCAGCGCCGTCGTTGAGGCCCGAGGCATTGCCGGCCGTGACGCCGCCCGCCTTGTCGAAGGCCGGGCGCAGGCCGGCGAGGCCTTCGGCACTGCTCTTGCGGTTGATGAACTCGTCCTGGGCGAAGACCACCGGGTCGCCCTTCTTCTGCGGGATGTTGACCGCGACGATCTCGTCCTTGAACTTGCCGGCGTCCTGCGCGGCAGCGGCCTTGGTCTGGCTGCCGAGCGCGAGTTCGTCCTGCGCGGCGCGGCTGATGTCGTACTTCTTGGCCACGTTCTCGGCCGTGATGCCCATGTGGTACTGGTTGTAGACGTCCCACAGGCCGTCGATGATCATCGAGTCGACCAGCTTCCAGTCGCCCATGCGCTGGCCGTTGCGCGAGTTGGGCAGCACGTGCGGCGCCAGGCTCATGCTCTCCTGGCCGCCCGCGACCACGATCTCGCTGTCGCCCGTGGCAACGGCCTGGGCCGCCAGCATCACGGCCTTGAGGCCCGAGCCGCAGACCGCGTTGATGGTCAGGGCCGGCGTTTCCTTGGCGACGCCGCTCTTCAGCAGCGCCTGGCGCGCCGGGTTCTGGCCGCTGCCCGCGGTCAGGACCTGGCCCATGATGACTTCGCCGATCTGGTCGCTGGCCACGTTCGCGCGCGCCAGCACTTCCTTGATCACGATGGCCCCGAGTTCGGTGGCGGCGATGCCGGCCAGCGATCCGCCGAACTTGCCCACGGCGGTGCGTGCGGCTGAAACGATGACGATGTCTTCCATGGTGTGCTCTCCGATGCGTGGATTGATGTGACAGAAAAAAGGTGGGTGATCAGGCCTTGGCCTTGACGTAGCGGCCCGGCGCCGGCTCGCTCGCCTTGTAGGCGCTGCCCTTGCCGTAGGCCTTGGGGGCAGGGATCTGCTTGCCCGCATGGGTCTTGAGCCAGTCGGACCAGTCGGTCCACCAGCTGCCGGGATGCTCGGTGGCGCCGGCCAGCCATTCGGATTGCGTCTTCGGCAGCTTGCCGTCGGCGCGGATCCAGTGGCTGCGCTTCTTCTTGGCCGGCGGATTGATGACGCCCGCGATGTGCCCGGAGGCGCCCATCACGAAGCGCTTCTTGCCGCTCAGCACCTGCGTCGACGCATAGGCGCCGCCGATCGGCACGATGTGGTCCTCGCGCGAGCCGTAGATGTAGACCGGTGCCTCGATGGCGCCGAGGTCGACCTGCTCGCCGGCGACGGTCAGCGCGCCCGGCAGCGCGAGCTTGTTCTCGTGGTAGGTGTTGCGGAGATACCAGCAGTACATCGGGCCCGGCAGGTTGGTGGCGTCACTGTTCCAGTAGAGCAGGTCGAAGGGCGGCGGCGTCTCGCCCTTGAGGTAGTTGCCCACCACGTAGTTCCAGACCAGGTCGTTGGGCCTGAGGAAGCTGAAGGTGGAGGCCAGTTCGCCGCCCTGCAGCAGGCCGCCCTGCCCCATCTGCATCTCGCGGAACTGCACGAAGTTCTCGTCGATGAAGATGTCGAGCACGCCGGTGTCGGTGAAGTTGAGCAGGGTGGTCAGCAGCGTCACCGAGGCGGCCGGCTGCTCGCCCCGCGCCGCCAGCACCGCCAGCGCGGTGGAGAGAATGGTGCCGCCGACGCAGAAGCCCAGCGTGTCGATCTGGCCGCCCTTCTTGTCCTGCCCGGTGATCTCCTGCGTGACGTGGATCGCCTTGATCGCGGCGTCCTCGATGTACTGGTCCCAGGTGTAGTGCGCCATCGACGCATCGGGATTGCGCCAGCTCACGACGAACACCCGGTGCCCCTGCTCCACGGCATAGCGGATCAGCGAGTTCTCGGGCTGGAGGTCGAGGATGTAGAACTTGTTGATGCACGGCGGGATCAGCAGCAGCGGCCGCTCGTAGACCTTGGCCGTCAGCGGCTTGTATTCGAGCAGCTGGAACAGATCGTTCTCGAACACCACCGCGCCTTCGGTGGTGCCGACATTGCGGCCGACCTCGAAGGCGCTCTCGTCGGTCATGCTGACATGGCCCTGCTGGAGGTCGTGCAGCAGGTTCTGGATGCCCTTGGCGATGCTCTCGCCCTGGGTGTCGAGCGCCTTCTTCTGCGCCTCGGCATTGAAGGCCAGGTAGTTGCTGGGCGCCGAGGCCGCCATCCATTGCTCGACCGCGAAGCGCAGGCGCGAGCGCGTCTTCTCGTCGCCTTCGACCGCCTCCGCCATGCCCATCAGCGTGCGCGCGTTGAGCAGGTAGATCGCCGCCGAGAAGGACGAGACCGGGTTGCTGCCCCAGGCCGCGCCGGCGAAGCGCTTGTCGGCGCCGGCCTGGCCGGCGAAGCCGTTCTGCCAGAGCTCGCCGGCCTCCTTGACGTACTGTTCCTGCAGCGCGCGGAGCTTCTCGGCGGAAAACGAGAATTTCGGCATCTGGCTCCAGGGCGCTCCCGCCGAAGCGGAACCCTGCGCGCCGAGCGATTGAAAGGATTCGAGGGCCTTCTCCCATCCCTGCGTGAGCGCCTGCTGAAAGGGCGCGAAAGTCTCGGCCCCGATGGCCTGTGCGTGATTCATGATGTCTCCTGCTGCCTCACCTCGTCCAAACGGGTTTTGAGTATGCTGCATTCGCAGGGGCCCCACCAGTGCGGCCCGTCATACCTTCCTGAAAACATCATCTATGCACCTCGTCGTGATCGCCTGGCTCTATGTTGCCCTGATGATGGCGGTCGCCGAGGCCACCAACACCACCGGCACCGTGCTCGGCGCGATCTTCACCTTTCTACTCTACGGCCTTTTGCCGGTGGCACTGGTGGTTTACCTGATGGCCACCCCGGCCCGGCGGCGCGCGATCAAGGCCCGCGAGGCGGCCGAGCGCGAGGCCGCGATCCAGGCTGCCAAGGGCGGTTCAAGCGCGCCAGATGCAGGCGGCGAAGCGGCCGCTGACACGGTCGCGCCGATGCGAGAAAAAACGTAACGGGTTGTGCACGGTGCACCAGGCCTCGCTGCTGTCGTTGCCGTGGAGCTGTTCGACACCCGCCGCCCGCAGCCGCATGCGCGCCAGGCCCGCCAGGTCGGCCATCCATTTGCCGGGCATGCCGGCCGGCTGGAAGAACTGATTCGCCACGGGTGAAACACGTTCGAAGGCCGCGCGGACCTCGTCGCCGACTTCGAAGGCATCGGGTCCGATGCAGGGGCCGAGCCAGGCCAGGAGCTTCGATGCCCCGCCCTCGGCCTGGAAGGCTGCCACCGTGTTTTCGAGCACGCCGGCGGCGAGCCCGCGCCAGCCGGCATGCGCGGCCGCCACGCGCTGGCCCGCTTCATCGGTGAACAGCACCGGCAGGCAGTCGGCAACCATGATGGTGCAGGCAATGCCCTGTTCGGTGGTGGTGCAGGCATCGGCGCTGGCGCCGTCGACCGTGAACGGCCCGAGCGGCAGGACGTCGGCGCCGTGCACCTGCTGCAGGAACACCGGCCGCGCCCCGATGGCCTCCCGGAACTGCGCCCGGTTGGCCGCCACCGCCGCCGGATCGTCGCCGACATGCGCACCCAGGTTCAGCCCCTGGAAGCTGCCGGTCGAGACCCCGCCCGCGCGCGTGCTGCAGATGGCGCGCACGGCAGCTGGCGCCGGCCAGTCCGGGAGCAGCCAGTCCGGCATGCTCACGCTTCCGCGTCGGGGCAGCGCGAGGGCTGGGCCCGCTGGAACGCATCGAGCTGCATGCAAGCCTCGAAGGCCGCCATGGTGCGCGGCAGGCCGCTGAAGTCGCAGTCGAAGCGCTGGCCGTTGAAGACCTGCGGCACCAGGCAGCAATCGGCCATGGTCGGCGTGTTGCCATAGCAGTAGGTGCCGGCCGGATGCTGGGCCAGCTGGCGCTCGAAGGCCTCCATGCCCAGGCGCACCCAGTGGCGGTACCAGGCGTTCTTGGCATCGTCGTCGAGCTTGAGCTCGCGCACCAGGTACTTGAGCACGCGCAGGTTGTTCAGCGGGTGGATCTCGCAGGCGATCGACTCGGCCAGCGCGCGCACGTGGGCGCGGCCCACGGGGTCGTGCGGCAGCAGCGGCGGTTCGGGCTGGGTCTCGTCGAGGTACTCGATGATGGCCATCGACTGCGTGAAGCGCTCGCCTTCGTCCTCGAGCAGAGGCACCAGCTGGTCGGGCGAAATCGCCGCGAAGGGACCGGTCTTGTGGTCGCCGCGGGCGATGTGCACCGGGATGTACTCGTAGTCGAGCCCCTTGAGGTTCAGCGCGATGCGCACGCGAAAGGACGCCGAGGAGCGGAAATAATTGTGCAGCTTCATCATCCGGCGAGCATAGCCTCGGCCACCGGGCCGGCCAATCCGCGGCAACCCGCCCTGCCCTCTGGCACACTGCCGCTTTCGCTGAAAAAGGACGCATTTCCCATGACTGCCGAGTTTGTTTTCACCCCCCATCCGGTCGTGTCGATCCCGGTGGTCGGCCAGGCCGCGCGCTTCCCGGTGCACCGCATCTACTGCGTCGGCCGCAACTACGAGGAGCATGCGAAGGAAATGGGCTTCACCGGCCGCGAGCCGCCCTTCTTCTTCATGAAGCCGGCCGATGCCGTGGTGGTGGTCGATGCCGGCACCACCGGCACCATGGCCTACCCGACCCTGACCAAGAACCTGCACCACGAGATCGAACTGGTGGCGGCGATCGGCACCGCCGGCAAGAACATCGCCGCCGCCGATGCGATGAAGCACATCTTCGGCTACGCGGTGGGCCTCGACATGACGCGCCGCGACCTGCAGAACGACATGAAGAAGCAGGGCCGTCCCTGGGACATCGGCAAGAGCTTCGAGCAGAGCGCCCCGATCGGCCCGATCGTGCCGGCGGCGCAGGCGGGCGACATCGAGAATGCCGCGATCTCGGTGCAGGTCGGCGGCGCCGATCGCCAGCGCAGCAACGTGAGCAAGCTGATCTGGAACCTGGCCGAGACCATCGAGCACCTCTCGGCGGCCTGGGAGCTGCAGCCCGGCGACCTGATCTTCACGGGCACGCCCGAAGGGGTGGCGGCGGTGGTTGCCGGCGACACGCTGGTCGGCGAAATCACCGGGCTTCCCAGCCTGACCGTCACGATCGCCTGAATCCACAAATGATCCTGCGCGTCCCCATCAAGCACTGCAAGAACTGCGGCACCGCCGTCGTCTACCGCATCCCGGACGACGGCGACACCAAGGAGCGCGCGGTCTGCCCGGCCTGCAACACGATCCACTACGAGAACCCGCTCAACGTCGTCGGCACGATCCCGGTACTTGGCGACCGCGTGCTGCTGTGCAAGCGCAACATCGAGCCGCGCTGGGGCAAGTGGACCCTGCCGGCCGGCTTCATGGAGCTCGGCGAGTCGACCGAACAGGGTGCGGCGCGCGAGACCGACGAAGAGGCCGGCGCCGAGTACGAGATGCAAGGCCTGTTCGCCGTGATGAGCGTGGTCCGGGTCGGCCAAGTCCACCTGTTCTACCGTGCCCGGCTGCTCAGCGAGCGCTTCGATCCGGGCCACGAGACCCTCGAGGCCCGGCTCTTCACCGAAGAAGAGATTCCGTGGGAGGAGATCGCCTTT
The DNA here is from genome assembly GCF_030316765.1 of Variovorax saccharolyticus. Lineage (GTDB taxonomy): Bacteria > Pseudomonadota > Gammaproteobacteria > Burkholderiales > Burkholderiaceae_C > Variovorax > Variovorax saccharolyticus. The sequence goes on along the minus strand of NZ_JASZYT010000001.1, from coordinate 699,296 downwards.
CGCACCGTGCGCGAGGCGCTGCAGCGCTACTTCGAGGACCGCCGCCGCGGCAGCTTCGATCGCGTCCACACGCTGGACATCGTATGAAGCGCGCGCTTGGCCTGCAGCTCCTGCTCTGGTCCGCATGCGCCGCCACCAGCGCCGTGGCCGAGCCGATCGGCGAGGTCGACACCGCCTTCAAGCTCATCGGCCCCGACCACAAGATCGTGGTCGAGGCCTACGACGACCCGAAGGTCAGCGGCGTGACCTGCTATGTCTCGCGCGCCAGGACCGGCGGCGTCTCGGGCGCGCTGGGCCTGGCCGAGGACAAGGCCGAGGCCTCGATCGCCTGCCGTCAGGTCGGCCCGGTCAGCGTGACCCAGCCGCTGCCCAAGCGCGAGGAGGTCTACAGCGAGCGGCAGTCGATTCTCTTCAAGCGGCTGCGCGTGGTGCGCATGGTCGATCCCAGGCGCAACACGCTGGTCTACCTGACCTACTCCGACCTGCTGATCGACGGCTCGCCGAAGAACGCGGTCACCGCGGTGCCCATCGATCGCGCAACGCCGATCCCGCTGAAGTAGCGCGGACACCCCCGGATGAGCAGCAGCGCGCCCGGCAACGCAATCCGTGAGCTCTACGGCGCGCTCTGGCACTACGCCGAGGGCGTCCGGCCGCAGCTGCTGGCCGCCACCGCGCTGCTGACCGGCTCGCAGCTGCTGCGGCTCACGATGCCCTGGCTCGCGGCGCAGGCGATCAACGCCTTGCAGACCGGCGACTTCGAAGTTTCGGGCCGCTGGATCGCCGCGCTGGCGGGCATCTATCTCGCGTCCTGGCTGGTCCACGGACCCGGCCGCGTCCTCGAGCGCAATGTCGGCCTGCGGGTCCGCGAGCGGCTCGCCGACACGCTCTATGGCCGCATCGCGGCGGCGCCCCTCGCCTGGCACGACAGCCACCACTCGGGCGAACTGCAGCATCGCGTGCACCAGGCCAGCAAGGCCCTGTCGGACTTCGCACAGAACCAGTTCGTCTACCTCACGAACATCGTCAATTTCATCGGGCCGCTGGTTGCGCTGACCCTGCTGTCGCGCACCAGCGGCGCGATCGCCATCACCGGCTATGTGGTCATCGCGATCCTGGTCTTGCGCTTCGATCGCGCCCTGATGCGGCTGGCACGGGCCGAGAACGACGCCGACCGCCGCTACGTGGCCGCGCTGCTCGACTTCCTCGGCAATGCCTCGACCGTGATCGGCCTGCGCCTGTCGGCGGCATCGCGGGTGCTGCTGGGCCGGCGCATGGCCGCGATCTCGGTGCCGCTCAGGCGCACGGTGGTGCTCAACGAGGGCAAGTGGTTCGCGGTCGACATCCTGGGACTGGCGCTGACCTGGGGGCTGGTCGTGGTCTACGTGTGGCAGTCGCGCGCGCCAGGCCAGGCGGTGCTGCTGGGCGCGGTGTTCATGATCTACCAGTACGCGCAGCAGGCGGCGAGCGTGGTCTCCTCGATGGCCGCGAATTTCCAGTTCTTCGCCCGCATGCACACCGACTACAACAGCGCGGCACCGCTGTGGCAGGCGCCCGAACGGGTTCGGGACATGGCCGCGGAAGGCATCGACACCGATGCGTCGTGGCGCACGCTCTCGATCGAAGACCTGGTCTGGCGCTACGACCCGCGCGGCACGCCGGTTGCGGCCGAAGGCGCGCGCAGCGGACTGCACCGGGTGTCGCTGGCACTGGGCCGCGGCCAGCGGGTCGCGCTGGTCGGCCCCAGCGGCGGCGGCAAGAGTACGCTCTTGCGCGTGTTGGCCGGACTCTATGCGCCGCAGCACGGCACGCTGGCCATCGACGGCCAGCCGCAGCCCTGGCCGCGGCTGCGCAACCTGGTCACGCTGATCCCGCAGGAGACCGAGGTGTTCGAGGCCAGCGTGCGCGAGAACCTCGGCTTCGGCCAGCCCGCCAGCGACGACGAACTGCACGCCGCGATGCATGCCAGCACCTTCGACGAAGTGCTGCAGGCAACCCACGGCGACCTCGACACGCCGCTGTCCGAGCGCGGCTTCAACCTGTCGGGCGGCCAGCGGCAGCGGCTGTGCCTCGCCCGCGGCGTGCTGGCGGCACGCGGCAGTTCGCTGCTGCTGCTCGACGAGCCGACCAGCGCGCTGGATGCGGCCACCGAGGCGCGGGTGCTGGAACGCATCGCGGCCGCCTTCCCCGATGCCTGCGTGGTGGCGTCGATCCACCGCCTGAGCCTGCTGGCGCGCTTCGACACGGTGGTGCTGATGGAAGCCGGCAAGGTGATCGATGCCGGTCCGCGCGAGCTCGTGCTGGCGCGCCAGCCGCTGCTGCAACGGATGGTCGCACCCGCCCCGGCTTGAGCATGCTAAAACCAGGGGCCGGTCACGCGCCGGGGAACCCTTCGCCGCGACCACGTTCCAAAAAAGCCATGCACATCCAGAACTCCCTCTCTCGCGCCGCTGCCTTCGCAGGCACGGCCATCGCGATAGCCGCCCTGGTGGCCTGCTCGACACCGCCGAAGAGCTCGAGTCCGCCCTTCTACCCCTTGCCGCCGGCAGCCCAGCCCGCCCCGCCGGCCGTCACGCCGCCGAAGCCGCAGGCGATCTTCATCCGCCCGGCCCCGGGCCGCACGATCTCGGGCTTCGACGGCACGCGCAACAAGGGCGTCGACATCGCAGGCAACCTGGGCGACCCGGTGCTGGCGGCAGCCGACGGCCGCGTGGTCTACGTGGGTGGTGAACTGCGCGGCTACGGCAACATGGTCATCATCCAGCACAACGACACCTATCTCACCGCCTATGCCCATGCCAAGACCATCCTGGTCAAGGAAAAAGACGTGGTGCGCCAGGGCCAGAAGATCGCCGAGATCGGCAGCAGCGACGCCGACCGCGTGAAGCTGCATTTCGAGATCCGCAAGCAGGGCGTGGCGGTCGATCCCGAGCCCTACCTCAACGGCACCCTGCGCTGACCCGGCCGGAGCCTTGCACGCTGTAGGCGTGCGCTGTCCTCGCAAGGCGAAGTTCTCCGCGCCCTCCTTTCGTTTCGCGCGCGTCAAATACGTTGCGAACAAAAAAAGGAGCACGAGATGAACTGCGAAGCGATCCATTGTCCAGACACGGACAGCGTCAGGTTTGCGATCTACCCCGACGGTTTCGATGGACCTCGCATCATGGCCCGCATCTCGGGCAGCGCGCTGCGCCGGCACTTCGGCGCCGTGCAGGCCGAAGCCAGCCTGATCGCCGCCTGCCAGCAGAATTTCGGCCTCATCGAGGCCAAGGCGCTGGACCGCTACGCGGCCACTCCGCAGATCCCGGTGATGCTCGCGCCGGCCGACTTCGTCGCCGTCAAAGCGCTCGCAGAGGCCGCCTGAGAGCGCGAGCGACTCCGCACTGCGCTACGAATCGCGCTGCACCAGGTAGTCCACGCTGGCGCGCAGCCAGTCCAGGTCCGGCCCGGGCGCCGCACCGGCGAAGGCCGATGCATCGAACTCCTGCGCCGCCGCCTCGGCCAGCGCGACGGCCGATTGCCTGGCCCATTCGATGCTCCCGGTTCCGACCACGATGTCGTGCAGCCGCAGCACTTCGCGCGGCAGGCGCCGCTCGCGCGGTCGCGACAGGAAATGGCTCATCCAGTCACGGTCGCTGCGGCCCGCGTGCGACAGCGCATGCGTCAACACCAGCGTGCGCTTGCCTTCCCACAGGTCGCCATCGATCTCCTTGCCGTAGCGCGATTCGTCGCCGCTCAGGTTGAGCACGTCGTCCGTGATCTGGAAGGCCAGGCCCAGCAGATAGCCAAAGCGGTCGAAGCGGTCCAGCTTCGGATCCTCGGGGTTCGCGACCAGCGCACCGATGCGCAGCGGGTGGATGAAGCTGTACCAGGCGGTCTTCTTGAGCGCCAGCCGCAGGTAGTCGTCGGTGCCGACGGAGAGGTCGTTGTCGCGCACCCAGCCCAGTTCCATGGCCTGGCCCTCGAGCGTCTCCATCAGCATGTGGTCGATCTCGTCGAGGATGCGCAAGGTGCCGGCCGGACCCACGAACTCGCCGCTGCGCCGCATCAGGCGCATCGCCAGCGCGTTCATCGCATCGCCCGTGTTGACCGCCAGCGGGATGCCGGCACGACGGTGCATGGTCGGCACGCCCCGCCGCGACTCGCTGCCGTCCTCGATGTCGTCATGGACCAGAAAGGCGTTGTGCAGCATCTCGATGCCGGCGGCCGCCGGCAGCGCGTGCTCGGCGCGCCCGCCCAGCGCGCGTGTCGTTGCGATGCACAGCGCCGGCCGCAGGCCCTTGCCCGAGCGCGACATGAAATCCTTCACCAGCGCGTACAGGTGGGACTGCGGCTCCCAGGCGGGCACGCCGGACTCCAGGGTCTCGGTGATCAGGCCGCGGTACCAGGCCAGGCGCTCGACGAAGCCGCCCGGCCCCGTGATGTCGCCGCTGCCGGGCACGCGATCGGTCACCCTCAGCACGTTCTCGAGCGGTGCCGGCACGTAGACGGAGCCCTTGCGGACTGCCGGGTCGTCGCCCAGGCCGGCGCCGGAACGCTGCAGTGCCTGGTCGGCGGCATCCAGCGCATCCGCCACGGGGGTGGCGTAAGGCGTCACGGCGGCCATCAGCGGCGCCACCTGGTCGAGCAGCGGCGATGCGGCGCGCAGCGCCTGCAGGGCCACCTGCGACAGCGATGCGTCCCAGGGCAATCCGGCGCGGTGGCGGGCGGCGTCGTGCAGCCGCCAGGGCGTCAGCACTTCCACTTCCTGGAGCGGCCAGACCTCGCAGCGCGGCCCCGCGAAAGCCACCGCATCCAGCAGCGAATTGACCGCCCGCCGCGCCGCCTCGTTGGCCCCTTCCATCGTGGCCAGGTCGGTGTGCGTGCGCACGTAGTCCGAGGCGAGGAACAGGTTCGACAGGCCGGTGGCCGCTTCGGGCCGCAGGGCCCAGGTATCGACCAGGTTCACGAGCAGCGGCTCGGCATTGGCGAGGAAGCCGGGGCGCGTGGGGTCGGGCTGGGTGTCGGAGTCCAGGAACCACGAGTGCAGGTCCTCATCGCGCAGGATCTCCTGCTCGGTGTTGAGCGAGCGCTTGAGCTGCCGCCAGGTCTCGCGCGCCACTTCATCGCGCGAGCACTGCATGGCGGGCCGGCCGTCGGGACCCGGCGCGGTCCAGTCGGAGACATCGACCGAAATGATGTCCTTGACGTGGCCGCAGGCAAGCATCGTCGGCACCACGCTGCGCCAGAACGGGAACTGGGAGATGCTGGTCAGCGCCCACTCGGAATCGATGTGAATCACGTGGCCATGCACCTCGGGAATGTCGCGGTACAGGTAGTACTGCACGCCGTTCATCCATTCGACGTTCGGCGCCAGCGTGCGCAGATTGGCGAGCGAAGCGTCGGCCGCCAGCAGGTCGTCGTTGACCAGCACGGCCATGCGCTCGAGCGGCACGGCGGCGATGTAGTGATCGCCCCGCACCACGGTTCGCACGCCGTTCTCCGACACCACGATGCCGCTCACCTGGTCGCCCGCGCACAGAATCTGCTGGACCTCGGTGTTGAAGTGGTACTGCACGCCGCGCGACTGCAGGTAGCTCAGCCAGGGGTCGATCCAGATCAGGTTGGTCGGGCCGTCGAGCACCCGGTCGGTCGATCCGCCGGTCGGGTTGACGATCGTCAGCATCAATTGCGTGAAGATGTCGCCGATGGTCCGCGCGCTGGCGCGCCTCGCCTTGGCCGCCACCAGCGAGCGCGTGATGCCGTCGCCGAGGAACTTCTTGTAGGCCGTCGAGCGTTCCTCGGCGCCAATGAAATCCCACCAGTTGATGCTCTCGTATTCGTCGAGCCGGCGCTGCTCGCACGAGGTCATGATCTGCCAGATCCGCGAACCGAAGAAGGCCAGGTCGTCGGGCGTGAGCCCGGTGATCGGGCCGAAGGCCAGCAGGATGTCGCGCAGCACCGTGCCGGCATCGCCGGGCGTCTGCGGAAAGTTCGCTGGCACCACGAAGGTCGGCTGGTCGTACTGCGTGAAGCCGACGCGCGTGGTCGCCACCAGATGGTCGGCCACCGGGCGGCCGTCGAAGGACGGAATGCGCCGCATGGTGTCGACCACGTGCTTGTAGAAGCCCGGGAAGAAACGAAAGCCGTGCTCGCCCGGCAGGCGGTGCTCGATGTCGGCCACGCCGCGGTCGGCCAGCTCGTGGCCGGCGCCGCCGTCGTCGTTGTCGCTCACCGGGATGCTGCGCGCCTTGCCGCCGGCGATGTCGCGGCGCTCGAGCACGACCACCTCGAAGCCGCGCTCGATCAACTCGTGGGCCGCGCTCATGCCGGCCACGCCACCGCCGAGGATGACGACCTTTTCAGGCTTCATCTCAGGATGGCTTCTTGATTTCTTCCGGCAGTACGACCTTGCCCGGGTCGTAGGGGGTGCTCCCCTTGACCCGGATCACCTTGACGGCCTTGGCCTCCTTGATGCGCAGCAGGATCTTCTCGTAGACGCGGAAGACGAACTGCGGCTCGTCGGTGACCTGCAGGAAGTTGAGCGAGACATCGGTCGCGACGACCAGTTCGACCGGCTCGGCGCCCAAGGCCACGACCACGCCGGTCTCCGCGGGCAGGGTCGAGGTGCGCAGCAGCGGTCCGCCGCCGAGAAACGGAATGATCCGATCCTGCGGCAGCACCAGCGACGACTGATCGGGCGTCTGCACTTCGGTGAAGAACTGATGGCCGAAGACCACCGCGAACGGCCCGAAGTGCCCGTCCGCCTCGAGCTGGCCGATGCAGTCCGACACGGCACCCACCAGCCGGTTCCCGGTGGTCTTGGCATCGACGAGGTAGGCCTCTTCCGGCGGATTCGCCTGCAGCAGGCCGTTGGTCAACTGGCCGCCCAGCACCTGCGCCACCTTCGACGCCCGCGGAGGCAGGACGCCCGGCCCGGCGAGTCCGCCGAACACGATGTTGTCCTCGAGCCGAGCCAGGATGTTCGCCGCGCGCCGGAACAGCTGCAGGGCGCTGTCCAGCTCCGGGTCCGCCATCTGCGCGCCGCGCAGGAACACGCGCACCTGCAGTGTCGGCAGCTGGACCGTGGTCTTGTCCTCGATCTGCAGCTTGGGCGCCCCGGTGCCGTCGCCGTAGCTGATGACGTCGGCCGTCACGTAGTCGGTACTGGCCGGCAAGGGCCCGACCAGGGGCAGGAAGCGCGCGCCGATGCGGGCCCTCGCCGCCTCCTCCTGGATCGTCTTGCGGACTCGAGCCCACTGCTCGTCGGTCCATGGAACCTGCTGATTGTTGTCCGCCATCTCAACTCCTTGTTGTTGCTCTCGTTTACCGGATTGAAGTCAGGAGGCACCGTCGGGTGCCCGCGGCAGCCCCGAAGACGGCAGCGGCTGCCCGACCCGGACTGCATAGAGATCGAAGCGCACCAGCAGGTCGGCCATCGTGACCCGGCCGACCGCGATGCACTGCAGGCGGTTCAGCCACAGCCACTTGGGGTGCGAGGTGACGAACTGCGGCGCCAGCACCAGCGGGGGCAGCGGGTCGTAGTCGTTGCGCAGGGCGCGCTCGTAGCCGTCGGGGCCGAGGTCGAAGATCCCGTAGTAGCGCGACAGCAGCAGCGCGCCGTCGTCGGTTTCGTAGGTGATGCGCACGTCTGCGACGCCGACGCCATCGCGGCGCACCAGCATCCAGTCGCCGCCCTCGCCGCGGATTCGCGCGTTGATCCGCGGGCCGTGGATCTCGCCCGAAGCGATGTAGAAGGTGATGTGCAGCCCGTCCGGCGCCGGACCGAAGGATTCGGGCGGCTTGGCGAGCTGGACCGTGAAGGCGCCCAGGAAGTCCGTGCCCCAGTCATAGCGCGGCACCACGCCGGTCACCAGCGCGGACTGCGGCGCGACATCCCCCGCGGCGACGCGCGGCGCCACGGCGCGCACCTGGCGTCCCGGGAGTTCGGCGACCACCAATCCCGCGCGCGAGAGCACGGGTTCGTACGCCACCACGTCGCCGGCTTCGCAGGGCGGCAGCAGCGCCCGGAAGCGCTGCGACCCGGGGTCGGACTGCAGCCCGTCCGGCCAGGCCTGCACCGAGGGCTTGCGGACGCCGTTCACGCGCCGCTCGACCTCCAGCCGGTGGCTCGGGTGAGCGGGTGCCACCTGCCACCAGACATCGAGCGGCGTGCCGGCTTCCACCTCCGCAGGCAAGGCGTCGAAGGCCACCGGCGCAGGCGCAGCGATCATGTCAGTGGCCGGCACCTTCGAGCAGCGCGCTGGCGGCGCGCAACTCGGGCTGGTCGAAACTGTCGGTGAAGCGTTCCAGGCAGTGCCGCACCAGGGCCACGCCCTCGGCGCCACGGCCTGTCTTCGCGAGCAGGGCATGGCAGGACATCGCCGCGCGCAATTCGAGCGACAGCGCCCGCTGCGCACGCGCCGTCTCCAGCGCCAGATCGAAGGCGGCCTCGGCCTGCGCCAGCGCACCGGCCTGCAGATGAATCTCGCCCATCAGGCGGTAGACGTCCGGCAGCAGCACGCCGACGTGGCCGCGCCGGGCCGTCTCGGCGGTGGCGGCGAGCATCTCCAGCGCCTCGTCGTCGCGGCCGGCCGCCCGCAGCCCTTCCGCGTGGATCACGGCGACGGTCGGTCCCATGAGATCGGAGCGCGTGGCACGGAACAGCGCAACGCCTTCGAACAGTTCCCTCAGGCCGTCGACCCGGTCGCCCAGGCGCAGGCGCGCCCACCCGCTGCTCATCACGCCGACCGCATACCAGAGCTCCCATCCTTCGGCGCGCGCGAAGCTCTTCACTTCCGCGGCATGGGCCAGCATCCGCGGCGGGTCGTGGTGGAAGGTCAGCATGTAGCAGGCGACACCGAGCGCGTTGCTCAGCGCCGACGGATGGTCCAGGTCGCGCGCCATCGCGATCATCCGGTCGAGCTCCGCCAGGCCCTGGTCCTGGTGGCCCGTCATCCAGAGACTGCTTGCCAGTCCCGCCACCAGGTTGACGGTGGAGCTGATCTGGAAGGTGTTGGTGAGCGCTCTTTCCTGGTCCAGCGCATAGAGCGCGATGCCGGCGTGCGCATGCTCGATGCACTCGGCCCACTCCGCGCGGTAGTAGCGCGTGTAGGAGACCGCGTGCCGGCCCGTCACTTCCAGCATCGGCACGCCGCTGGCCAGCGCCATCGACAGCGCCTCGTTCGCGGTCTCCAGGGCGCGGTCCAGCTGCCCGCCCACGAACAGGTTGGTCCACAGGCCCCAGATCGGCTCGTAGAGCCGGTCGGGGCGCTCGAGCCGATGGCTCAGGCTGCGCGCCCGCTCGCAGGCCTCCGCGACCGTGGGCGAACCCCATCCGTACAGCGTCATCAGCGTCGGTGCGATCGCGATCTGAAGTTCCATTTCCTTGGTCAGCACCTCGTCCGAGGTCGGCAGCTTGGCCAGGCCGTCGAGCGCCCGGCTCAAGTGCCCGTGCGCCTCGGGAACCGCCATCCGCGCCAGGGCGCTCTGTCCGGCCGCGAACCAGTGGTCGCTGGCCTCGGCGTGGTGGCCGGCGCCTGAAAGGTGGCGTGCCACGATTTCGGGTCTAAGCGCCACCTCGCCGCCGAAATCGGACAGCAGCACCCTCGCGATGCGCTCGTGGAAACGCTGGCGCGTCGAGCGCAGCAGCGATTCGTAGGCCGCCATCTGGACCAGCGCGTGCTTGAAGACGAAGGTGGTCGGAGAGGTTTCGGTCACCTGCCAGGCCAGGCCCGCGGCCAGGATGTGCTCCAGGTCGTCGTTGATCTCGGTCTCGGTGCGCTCGCTGACCGCGCGCAGTTGCGCGTAGGTGAACTCGCGCCCGATGGTCGCCGCCAGCTGCGCAGTGCCGCGGGCTTCGCCCAGCCGGTCGATGCGCGCCATGAGCGAGGCATCGACGCTGGCCGGGATCAGGTCCAGCGGCAACGCGCCGGTGAGCGTCCACGAGTATTCGTTCTCCTGCAGCACGCCCGCCTCGATCACGGCCCGCGCCACTTCCTCGATGAACAGCGGCACGCCGTCGCAGCGCTGGATGATCTCGCGGATCACGTCACCGGGGACCGGCTTGCCGTGCGCCACGTGGCGCACCACCGCCTCGACCTCTGCATGCTCGAGGCGCGAGACATCGAGCAGCGGTGTCGCCTCGCCGTTCGACCAGTTCGGCTCGAACTCCGGTCGGGCCGTGAAGAGGCCGAGCAGTCGCAAGCGGCGGCCGCGGGCCACCAGCAGGTCGAGCACTTCGAGCGTCGACGGGTCGGCCCAGTGGAGATCCTCGGCGACCAGGATGGTGGGACTGCGCTGGGCGATGGCCTCGATGACGGCGACCAGCGTCTCGATCGTGCGCACGCGCCGGCGCGTGGGCGACAGCTCCAGCGGCGGATAGCGGTCGTCGAGCGGAATCGACAGCAGCGCCGCCAGCAGCGGCGCCGCGTCGGCCGCCCCGATGCCGAGCAGCATGAGTTGCTGGTCCATGCGGTCCAGGCGTTCCGCGGCCTCGGTCGCGCCATCGAGGGCCAGCACCCGCTCGAGCAGTTCGGTGACCGGAAGAAAGGCGCTGTTCTTCGCGTACTGGGTGCAACGCGCGGCCAGCACCATGGTGTCGGAAGTCGCCGCCTCGCCCCGGAATTCGGCCACCAGGCGCGACTTGCCGATGCCCGGCTCGCCACGCAGGGTGACGAAGCGCGCGGCACCGGACCGGGCAGCGGTCCAGTGCGCCGCCAGCAGCGCATGCTCCTGGCCGCGGCCGACGTAGAGGGTCAGCAGATCGACGCGCTCGAGGCCCGGGACGACGCCCCCGGCGCGGTTCACGCGCCAGAGGCGCACCGCGGAGGCCACGCCCTTCAGTTCGAACTCGCCGCGCGGCTCGCCCTGGAAGTGCTCCTGGGCAATGCGCCAGGTGGCTTCGGTGACCCACAGCGAGTCGGGCTCCGCGAGAGCCTGCACGCGCGACGCGATGTTGGGCGCATCGCCCATCGCGATGTTCTCGCGCCGCGCCCCGGTCCCGACCGGGCTGACCACCACCCGGCCGGTGTCCGCACCCACCCGGATGCGCAGCCGCGCCCCCGAGGGACGCGCCGCGGCCTGGTTCAGCTGCTCCGTCCCCTGGAGGATCTCGAGCCCGCAACTCACCGCGCGCCGGGCATCGTCCTCGTGCGCACGCGGAAAGCCGAAATAGATCTGGACGCCGTCGCCGAGGAACTGCGAGATATAGCCGTCGTAGCGCTCGGCCGTCTCCTGGCAGACCCGCTGGAAGTCGGCGAGCATCTCATGCAGGTCTTCGGGGTCGAGCGTCTGCGACAGCGCGGTCGAACCGACGACGTCGCAGGTCAGCACCGTGATCTGCCGCCGCTCGCCGCCGGCGCGCTGCGCGGCGAAATCCAGGAGTACGCCGCAGCCACCGCAAAAGCGCGCGCTCTCCGAGTTGGCAAAGGCGCACGAGGGGCAGATCAACGTCCACTCCCCGGCAACAGATCGGCACGCTGTCGTTCTTTCCAGGCGTCGGTCTCCTGCGCGAGGAGCGCACAGGCCCGGGCGACGAGGTCGCGTGGATCGAGGTAGAGGGTGTGGGGACCAGCCGCGGCAGCGCTGGCCTGTTCACGCAGATCGCCAGGCGCCGCGCAGGCAGAATCATGCACGACAGGCGAACGAGTGAACGGCGTGCCGCCCCGGAAGTCCCTCCCTACGGGTCGCAGGAGGTGCATAAATGGACTTTACCGAAGATTACTGATTGATACCAGTTCTGCCTAGAATTTAGTACTCAACACGCCACGCAGTGCGGCTCAAGGACCACCAAGCCGTCCGTCCGGCGCCACGACCACGCGCTTCAGCTTGCCGCTGCGGCCGGCGTCGCCGGGCTCGCTGCTGCGCAAATGAACCTGCACGCCCGCGGCGCCCTGGGATTCGAGAAAGGCATCGAGCACCCGGCGCGCGCGCAGCAGCGCGGCCTCTGCCTCTGGGCCCGACAGGCCCGTGCGCAGGAGCAGTTCGCAGGGGCCCTGCTGCACGAGCTGGAAGTCGAACAGGCCGGCCTCTTCCTCGAGCATCGTGCTGAGCGCCAGCGGCAGCACGCTGACCGGGCCCGAAGCGCCGCGGCCCAGGCGCAGGGTGTCGTCGCTGCGCCCCTGCACGTCGATCACGGGCAGCGGCGAGCCGCAGGGGCACCCGCGTGCCTGCAGCACGACCTGGTCGCCCAGGTCGCATCGGATCAGGGGCTGCACATGGTTCGCCAGGTTGGTGAGCAGCGTCGTCGCGCAAGGCTCTCCCGGCGCCACTGCGCGGCCGCTTTCATCCACGGGCTCGAGGATCGCCCAGTCGCAGTTGAAATGCATCCGGCCATGCCGGCACTCCGACGCCATCGACAGGAACTCCGAGGCGCCATAGCTGTTGGTCACGGGGCAGCCGAAGGCCCGGCCCACGAAATCGCGCCTGGCCGCCGACAGGTCTTCGCCGCCGGTCCAGACTTCGGACGGCGACGCCCGCAGCCGCCCGCTCGAACGCTCTTCGGCCAGCAGCGCCGCCGCGCTCGGGTAGGTGGCGATCACGCTCGGCGCAAAGTCGTTCAACGCCGCCACGATGCCCTCGACGGGCTGCAGGAACGAGATGCCCTGCAGGCGGGTCGAGAGCGCCGGATTGAGACGACGCAGGCGCTCGATCGACACCGTGCTCGCGAAGTGCCCCCCGGTCGCACCGACGAAGGCGATGCGATCTCCCAGGCTCCAGGGGTCCAGCCATCGCTGCAGCGGACGCAGGACCGGCCGCCGCACGGCCTCGAGCGCGTCGTAGACCGCCATCGCCATCGCGTCCTGGACGAAGATGCCAGGAACGCCGCTGCTGCCCGAGCTTTCCCAGACCACGTAGCGCCCGAGAAAGGCGTCGGCGATGCGCCGGCGGTCGGCCACGAAGCGGCGCAGCGCGTCCAGCCTGAGGCGCGGGTCGGCGACCCATTCGTCGAATCGCGCCATCAGTTCGGCCTTCTGTGTGCGCGGCAGATCGGCCAGGCCCACGGTGCCCGGCTCGCAGCCCTTGAGCAGGCGCCGGTACAGCGGCGAGTGCAGCCGGGCCGAAGCGAGCAGTTCGCGCAGGCGGCGCGCCTGCCGGTCGGCGATCGCGTCGGCGGTCGCCTGCGAGGCCAGCGCCACATCGACGGCGACCGCACCGGACAGCCACGGATCGACCGGCGGCGGTGCCACCGGGCTCATGCCGCCCGCGTCCCCGCGCCGTCGAGGAGGGCACTGCTCATCGCTGCTCCTTGGAAGCTGCGACTTTGGCAGCCGCCGACCGGATCGAGTTGACGTTCCTCAAGCCAGGCCCGCTTTCCTGGACTTTGATTCAGCGCAAGCCGGCAAAAGCGCGAAGCGCGCAGCATGAAGGCATTCCATCGGCGAGCAGTTCGCGCCATGATTCACGACGTCGGAAAGGAGTCGCCATGAGAGTCACCGTTCCTTCGAAGGCAAGAGGCAGCGCGCGCAGCGTCGGGGTCACCGTGGCCGCGCTGGCCCTGCTGGGCGCCGGCACATTGTGGCTCGCGCTCAATGCACTGGTCGCTTTCGTCACCCGGGATTGAACCGTCCGGGTTCTGGCGGCCTTCTCGAACCCGCCTCGCGCAAAGAAAAACGGCCTACGCCTTGTGGGCGTAAGCCGTTGTTCCGTTTCTTGTTTTTGGTCGGTGTGAAAGGATTCGAACCTTCGACCCCTTGCACCCCATGCAAGTGCGCTACCAGGCTGCGCCACACACCGAAGCTCTCGATTATAGCGGCCCGAATTCAGTGACTCGAGCCAAGGAGCTCACGAATTTCATTCAGTTCTCGCCGCAAGTGGAGCAACTGCGACATATCGATGGTTCGGCCACGCGGCTCGGCCGCTTCCGGCGGCTCCATGTCGTCCTGCACCGCGGCGTCGAATTCCTCCTGGTCGATCTCGATCGCCTCCATGCCCTCGAGCGGCACCTCGCCCGCCTTGCGGCGCTCGCGTTCGGTCTGCACCAGTTCCTGCAGCTTGTTGCGCGCGCCGCTGATCGTGAAGCCTTGGTCGTAGAGCAGGTCGCGGATCCGGCGGATCATGAGCACCTCGTGGTGCTGGTAGTAGCGCCGGTTGCCGCGCCGCTTCATCGGGCGAAGCTGCGTGAACTCCTGCTCCCAGTAGCGCAGTACGTGCGGCTTCACGCCGCACAACTCCGCCACCTCACCGATGGTGAAGTAGCGTTTGACGGGGATCGGCGGGAGTGTTTTCTCCATTGAAATCAAGACAGTGCGAGCGAAACCTCATAGGTTACTCCACCGGCGCACGGAGCACCAATGTTATTCGGCGCCCACGCTCCATTCGACCTCTTGCGGCGCCGCGGCGTCGATGCTTCCGTGGATTTGTTCCTTCAGCTTGGCGCTCGCATGGAAAGTCGCCACCCGCCGCTCGCCGATCGGGATCGCCTCGCCGGTGCGCGGATTGCGCCCCGGCCGCGGTGCCTTGACCCGGATCTGGAAGTTGCCGAAGCCCGAGATCTTGACGTCGGTGCCCTCGATCAGGCTGTTGGCGATCAGGTCGAAGAAGGCTTCAACCATGTCCTTGGACTCGCGCTTGTTCAGGCCGATCTGCTCGAACAGCAGGTCGGCCAGGTGCGCCTTGGTCAATGCCGGCGTTTCGAGGGCTTCGAGCGTGAAATCCATGGCGTTCATACCCGCAGTCGGGCGCCGATGCGGGCGCCGAGTTGATCGATGATCTTGCGCACCGCCGCCTCGACCTGCTCGTCGGTCAGCGCACTGTCGCTATTGAAGCCGAGGCGCACGGCCATGCTCTTCTCGCCCGCCGCCAGGCCCCCGGCTGCCACCGTGCCGTCGCGGCCGACCGTCGGGCGGTAGATGTCGAACAGCGCGAGATCACGCAGCAGGCTGGCATCGGAAGCAGCGCGGATGGCACCCATCAGCGCGTCGTGCGTGACCGACTCGGCCACCACCAGCGCGAGGTCGCGTTCGACCGGCTGCAGCTTGGGCACCGGCTGGGCCAGCGGCAGCGGACGCGCCGTGACCGCATCGAGTTCCAGTTCGAACAGGATCGGCGCCTGCGCGAAGTCCCATTTCTGGCGCCAGCGCGGATGCAGTTCACCGACGACGCCGATGGCGCGGCCGTCGAGCAGCACACGCGCCGCGCGTCCGGGGTGCAGCGCCGGATGTTCGACCGGCTCGAAGGCCGGCACGCGCGGGGCCAGCAGGGCCTCGACGTCGCCCTTGATGTCGAAGAAGTCGACCCGTTCGGCCTTGCCTTCCCAGCGCCCCTCGGCGGCATCGCCCCAGGCCAGGCCGGCCACCCGCATCGGCTGGTGGATGCCCTTGACCGTGCTGTCGGTGGTGGCGACCGAGGCGTCGCGCAGGAACACGCGGCCGAGTTCGAACACGCGCACCTGGGTCGCCCTGCGATCGAGGTTGAACTTGAGCACCTGCAGCAAGGAACCGAGCAGCGACGAGCGCATCACGCTCATCTGGCTGGCGATCGGATTCAGCAGCTTGATCGGGTCGGCGTTGCCCGCCAGATCCTGCTCCCAGTGCGCCTCGACGAAGCTGAAGTTGATGGTCTCCTGGTAGCCCAGGTCGGCCAGCCGATGGCGCACCGCATAGCGGCCGCGCTCGGCCTCGGGCCGCACCCGCGCGGTGATCGGCGCCAGCGGCGGCGTCGTCGGCAGGTTCTGGTAGCCCACCAGGCGCGCGACTTCCTCGATCAGGTCTTCCTCGATCAGCAGGTCGAAACGGTGCGGCGGCGGCGTCACGATCAGCGTACCGTCGCCCTGCTCCACCGGCAGCGACAGGCGGTGCAGGGCATCTGCGCATTCGGCCTGCGTGAGCGGCATGCCGATCACGCGCGCCGCGCGGGCCACGCGCAAGGTCACGGGCTTCGCCTCGGGCAGCCGCAGGGTCTGGTCGTCCATCGCACCGGCCTGGCCGCCGCAGATCTCGACCACCAGTCGCGTGATGCGCTCGATGATCTCGACGGTGCGGCTCGGATCGACGCCGCGCTCGTAGCGATGCCCGGCATCGGTCGAGAAGTTGAAGCGGCGCGAACGGCCCTGGATGCTCTCGGGCCACCAGAAGGCGGCCTCGATGTAGATGTTGCGGGTGTCGTCGGACACCGCCGTGGCGTCGCCGCCCATGATGCCGGCCAGCGACTCGACCTCGCGCTCGTCGGCGATCACGCCGACCTTGTCGTCGACCGTGACCGTGTTGCCGTTCAGCAGCTTGAGCTGTTCGCCGGCCTTGCCCCAGCGCACCGTGAGGCCGCCGTGGATCTTGTCGAGGTCGAAGATGTGGCTGGGCTGGCCGTACTCGAACATCACGTAGTTCGAGATGTCGACCAGCGGCGTCACGCTGCGCTGGCCGCAGCGGGCCAGCCGGTCGACCATCCAGGCCGGCGTCGCGACTTTGGTGTCGACGCCGCGCACGATACGGCCCGAGAAACGGCCGCAGAGATCAGGCGCTTCGACCTTGACGGGCAGCTTGTCGGCGAAGGCCGTCGTCACCGGCGCGATCGCCGGTTTCCTGAGCGGTGCGCCGGTGAGCGCGGCCAGTTCGCGCGCGATGCCGTAGACGCTCAGGCCATGCGCCAGGTTCGGTGTCAGCTTGAGGGTCAGCAGCGCATCGTCGAGCTTCAGCACCTCGCGGATGTCGGCACCGACCGGTGCATCGGCTTCGAGTTCGAGCAAGCCGCCGTGGTCCTCGCTGAGCTTGAGTTCGCGCGCCGAGCACAGCATGCCCTGGCTCTCGACGCCGCGCAGCTTGCCGAGCTTGATCAGAAAGGGCTTGCCGTCTTCGCCCGGCGGCAGTTCGGCGCCGACCAGCGCCAACGGCACCTTGATGCCGACGCGCGCATTCGGCGCACCGCAGACGATGCTGAGCAAGGCGCCCTGCCCGGCATCGACCTGGCACACGCGCAGGCGATCGGCATTCGGATGCTGAACGGCTTCCTTGATCTCGCCGACCACGACCTTGCTGAAAGGCGGCGCCACCGGCCGGCGCTCCTCGACCTCGAAGCCGCCCATCGTGAGCGTCTCGGCCAGTGCTTCGCTGCTGAGTTGCGGGTCGCAGAACTCGCGCAGCCAGGACTCGGGGAATTGCATCTCGTCGTACTCGTCGTTGTTTACTGGAATTGGCTCAGGAAGCGCAGGTCGCCGTCGAAGAACAGGCGCAGGTCGTTGACCCCGTAGCGCAGCATCGTGAGCCGGTCCGGCCCCATGCCGAAGGCGAAGCCGATGTAGCGCTCGGGGTCCAGCCCCATGTTGCGCACCACGTTCGGATGCACCTGGCCCGAACCCGCGACCTCGAGCCAGCGGCCGGCCAGCGGACCGCTCTGGAACTGGATGTCGATCTCGGCGCTCGGCTCGGTGAAGGGGAAGAAGCTCGGACGGAAGCGCAGCACCAGGTCGTCGCTCTCGAAGAAGGTGCGGCAGAAATCGGTGAACACGACCTTCAGGTCCTTGAAGCTCACGTTCTCGCCCAGCCACAGGCCTTCGCACTGGTGGAACATCGGCGAGTGCGTGGCGTCGCTGTCGACGCGGTAGGTGCGGCCCGGCGCGATCACGCGGATTTCGGGCGCCTTCACGGTGCCGGTGGTGTCGGCCGCTGCGGCCTCGAACTGCGCGGCGTATTTCTTGACGTGCTGGTTCGCGTAGCGCACCTGCATCGGGCTGGTGTGCGGACGCAGGTTGTAGGGCACGCCGTCCTCGCCGTCGATGTCGACGTAGAAGGTGTCCTGCATCGAGCGCGCCGGATGGTTCGGCGGGTTGTTGAGCGAGGTGAAGCTGTGCCAGTCGCTCTCGACCTCGGGGCCGTCGGCGACATCGAAACCCATGCTCGAGAAGATCGCCTCGATGCGCTCCATCGTGCGGCTCACCGGATGCAGACCGCCAGCCACGCGACGGCGGCCCGGCAGCGTGACATCGAGCGCCTCGGCCCGCAGCTGCACCGCGAGCTCGTCGTCGGCCAGCTGCTGGCGGCGCTCGGTGAGCGCGGCCTCGATCGCCTGCTTGGCGACATTGATCTGGGCGCCGCGCGACTTCTTCTCTTCGACGCTGAGTGCCGCCATGCCTTTCATCAGCTCTGTGATGCGGCCCGACTTGCCGAGGAACTGCGCCTTCGCGTTCTCGAGTTCGGCCGGGGCCTTGGCTTCGGCGAAGGCGGCGCGGGCGGTGTCGACCAGGGAGTCCAACTCGTTCATGGAGAAATTCTTCGAGATCAATAAAGAAATGCGAGGGCTGCCGCAGGATGAAAAAAGGGCTGGAGCCCTTTCAAGCGCCAGCCCTTGACGTGGGCGCAGATCGCCGTCCGGGGACGGCGCTCTGCTGTGCAGGATCAAGCAGCCAGCTTGGCCTTGACCTGCTCCACGATGCCGGCAAATGCGGCCTTGTCGTGCACAGCGATATCGGCCAGCATCTTGCGGTCGATCTCGATGCCCGCCTTGCGGATGCCGTTGGCGAACTGGCTGTAGGTCAGGCCCAGTTCACGCGAGGCGGCGTTGATACGCGCGATCCACAGTTGACGGAACACGCGCTTCTTGGTGCGGCGGTCACGGTAGGCATATTGGCCTGCCTTCATCACCGCCTGCTTGGCGATGCGGAAGACATTGCCGCGGCGACCGCGGAAACCCTTGGCGAGTGCGAGAACCTTCTTGTGGCGGGCGCGAGCCGTTACACCACGTTTGACGCGAGGCATGTGTGTACTCCTTGTTCGTCTGGATTAAATGCCCATGCCGGGCAACATGGCGGCCATCGAAACCATGTTGGTCTCGTGAACTGCCGTTGCACCGCGCAGGTGGCGCTTGTTCTTGGTGGTCTTCTTGGTCAGGATGTGACGCTTGAAGGCTTGACCGCGCTTGACGGTGCCACCGGGACGAACGCGGAAACGCTTTTTCGCGCTGCTCTTGGTCTTCATTTTGGGCATGTGAATGCTCCTTTAGTTTGTGCTCGTGAGGCGCCGCGGAAACTCCACGGGCTTGTTGGCCCCGAGACACTTCTTCATCTCGCAGCCGCCTTCACCCGAGGGTGAAGGCCACAGCGAAATCTTTTGGAATCCTTTCGAATTCCCTTCGGTCGACTTGCCCGCCAGCCAGGCGGGCGTCGGCTCAGGCCGTGGCCGGAGCCGTCGCCGGCGCGGCCTCGGCCGCCGGCTTCGCAGCGCCACCAGCCTTCTTGCGGCCCGGCGCGATCATCATGATCATCTGCCGGCCCTCGAGCTTGGGGAACTGCTCGACGACGATCAGGTCGGCGAGTTCGTCACGGATGCGCTGCAGCAGCGCCAGGCCGAGCTCCTGGTGGGTGATTTCACGACCGCGGAACCGCAGCGTGATCTTGCATTTGTCACCCTCTTCAAGAAAGCGCCGGATGTTGCGCATCTTGATGTTGTAGTCACCATCGTCGGTACCGGGCCGGAACTTGATTTCCTTGACCTCGATGACCTTCTGCTTCGACTTCGCCTCGGCCGCCTTCTTCTGCTCGTGGTACTTGAACTTTCCGTACTCGATCAGCCTGCAGACGGGCGGATTGGCCGCCGCGACGACTTCGACCAGGTCGACGTCTTGTTCACCAGCCAGGCGCAAGGCCTCGGCAAGACTCACTACACCCAATGGCTCGTTCTCGGGCCCGATCAGGCGGACTTCCGGGGCCATGATTTCCCGGTTCAGGCGGTGTTGGCGTTCCTCGCGGTGGCGGCGGTCGCGGAATGCAGTAGCGATGGTCAGAATCCTTCAAACAATTTGCTACATTTCTGTAGCGAACACCGTCGAATCCACGCCCACAAGCTGCCTGATCAAAAAATCAGCCCTTGAATCCGGTTGAATTCAAAGCTTGTGTTGGATGTCGTGGGCGATCTTTTGAGAGAAGGCGTCCACCGACATGGCACCGAGGTCAACATTGCCCCGGGCGCGCACTGCGACGGCTCCGGCTTCCTTCTCCTTGTCGCCTACGACCAGGATGTAGGGAAGCTTTTGCAACGAATGCTTCCGTATTTTATACGTAATCTTTTCGTTGTGCAGGTCGAGCGCCACCCTAAGCCCTTGATTCTGCAGCGTTTTGGCAACTTCCGCGGCGTAATCGGCCTGGTTTTCGCTGATATTGAGCACCACCACCTGCGTCGGAGCGAGCCACGCGGGCAGCGCGCCGGAATGGTGTTCGATCAACATGCCGATGAAGCGCTCGAGGCTGCCGACGATCGCGCGGTGCAGCATCACCGGGTGGGCGCGGCCGCTGGATTCCGTGACGTACTCGGCGCCCAGGCGCTCGGCCATGTTGAAGTCGACCTGCATCGTGCCGCACTGCCAGTGGCGGCCGATGGCGTCGCGCAGCGTGTACTCGATCTTGGGGCCGTAGAACGCGCCCTCGCCCGGCGAGATGACGAACTCCACACCCGAGCGCCGCAGCGCTTCCATCAGCGCGTTCTCGGCCTTGTCCCACAACTCGTCGGAGCCGATGCGGTTGTCGGGCCGCGTCGCGACCTTGTAGAGGATGTCCGTGAAGCCGAAATCGGCATACACCTTGAGCAGCTGCGCCGTGTAGGCCACGCACTCCTCGAGGATCTGGTCTTCCGTGCAGAACACGTGGCCGTCGTCCTGCGTGAAGCCGCGCACGCGCATGATGCCGTGCAGGCCACCCGAGGGCTCGTTGCGGTGGCACTGGCCGAACTCGCCGTAGCGCAGCGGCAGGTCGCGGTAGCTGCGCAGGTCCGACTTGAAGATCAGCACATGGCCCGGGCAGTTCATCGGCTTCAGCGCGTAGTCGCGCTTCTCGGACTCCGTCGTGAACATGTTCTCGCGGTAGTTCTGCCAGTGGCCCGTCTTCTCCCACAGGCTCTTGTCGAGGATCTGCGGGCCCTTGACCTCCTGGTAGCCCGTCTCGCGGTAGATCTTGCGCATGTACTGCTCGACCTGCTGCCAGACCGCCCAGCCCTTCGGATGCCAGAACACCAGGCCCGGCGCGGCCTCGTCGATGTGGAACAGGTCGAGTTCCTTGCCGAGCCGGCGGTGGTCGCGCTTCTCGGCTTCCTCGATGCGGCGGATGTAGTCGTCGAGCTGCTTCTTGTCGGCCCAGGCCGTGCCGTAGATGCGCTGCAGCTGCTCGTTCTTGGCGTCGCCGCGCCAGTAGGCGCCGGCCAGCTTCGTGAGCTTGAAGACCTTCAGGAAGCGCGTGTTCGGCACGTGCGGGCCGCGGCACATGTCGACGTATTCCTGGTGGTAGTAGAGGCCCATCGCCTTCTCGTCGGGCATGTCCTCGACCAGGCGCAGCTTGTAGTCCTCGCCGCGGGACGTGAAGACGTCGATCACCTCGTCGCGCGGCGTCATCTTCTTGACCACGTCGTAGTCCTGGGCGATCAGCTCGCGCATGCGGGCCTCGATCGCCGCCATGTCCTCAGGCGTGAAGGGGCGCTCGTACGAGATGTCGTAGTAGAAGCCTTCGTCGATCACCGGGCCGATCACCATCTTGGCCGTCGGGTAGAGCTGCTTCACCGCGTGGCCGACCAGGTGGGCCGTCGAGTGGCGAATGATCTCCAGGCCCTCGTCGTCCTTGGGCGTGATGATCTGCAGCTTCGCCGAGTGGTCGATGATGTCGCTGGCGTCGACCAGCCGGCCGTCGACCTTGCCGGCGACTGTCATCTTGGCCAGCCCGGGACCGATCGATTTGGCAACGTCGGCCACCGAAACCGGGCCGGGGAACTCGCGCTGCGAGTTGTCGGGAAGCGTGATCTGGATCATTGGAAAACCTCGTCGAGAAAAACAAAAAAGCGCGGTACGAGACCGCGCTTTGCTCTGGTTGATGGGCCGGGGATTTCCGGCGCGCGCGGCCTACCGGCCTTTTCCTTCGGGGAAAAGACCGCTCGTTGCGTGCGGTGTAGTTCGCGGTGTCATAACCAGGGTGCCTTTCTCGCTCTTGTGGGGTGCTGAGATGGAGCCGCAGATTCTATCCGCAGCGCCGTCAGCTCGCCGCGGCCGCGTTTTTGAGGCCCAGCACCTCGATCGGCTCGATCGACGGCGGCTTGGCGAGCAATTCCGGCGCCTTCGCCATCAGGGCCTGGGCGATCGGGCCTCTCAGGTGGGCCTGGCGGCCGGCTTCGTCCTCGAAGGCGTCGAAGACGCCGAAGACGCTGGGCGACAGGCGCAGCGCGAACCAGATGGGCGTGGTCTTCTCGTCGCGCGCCATGGCCAGGCCGGCTTCGAGGAACTGCTGGACCTCGGCTTCCTTGCCCGGCTTGGCTTCGAGGCGGGCGAACAGTGCGTACTTGATCATGAAAGTCTCCGGTGAATGCGGTTGCGCGAGATTGCGTCGACCGGGATTCACTCTAGGCCCCGCCACGGATTCGCCCTATTGGCATTTTTGACATCTTTGCTATCGTTATTGCCATGAAAATCGACATCCTCGCCCTCGACGGCGTGTTCGATACCGGCCTGGCGACGGTGCAGGACGTCTTCGGCACCGCCAACGAACTGGCCGGCATGCTGGGCCTCGCGGTGCCGCCGTTCGAGGTCGCACTGGTCGGCATGCGGCGGAAGGTGCGCACCGCGCAGGGGCTCGGCGTGCCGGTGCTGCCGGCCGGCCAGGCAGGCACGCCCGACTGGACCGTGATTCCGGCGATCGGCGAGAAGATGCCCGACGGGCTCCAGGTGGCGCTGCAGCGGCGCGACATCGCCGACGCCACGGCCGTGCTGCGCGAGCAATCGGCGGGCGGCGTGCGGATCGCCGCCGCCTGCATCGGCACCTTCGTGCTGGCCGAATCGGGCCTGCTCGATGGCCAGGGCGCGACCACCACGTGGTGGCTGTCGAACCTGTTCCGCCAGCGCTATCCGGCGGTCCGGCTCGAAGAGTCCCGCATGCTGGTCAGCTCCGGCGCCTTTGTCACCGCCGGCGCCGCGCTGAGCCATGTCGACATGGCGCTGCTGCTGGTGCGACAGGCCAGCCCCGAGCTCGCCGCGCTGGTGGCGAAGTACCTGATCGTCGACTCGCGGCCCTCGCAGTCCGCCTATGTCATCACCGACCACCTGAGCCACTCCGACGCAACCGTCGAGCGCTTCGAGCGCTGGGCCCGCGGCCGGCTGGCGGAGGGCTTCTCGCTCGACGAGGCCGCGAGCGCCGCCGGCACCAGCAAGCGCACGCTGGCGCGCCGCATGCAGCAGGTGCTCGGCAAGACGCCGCTGTCGTACTTCCAGGACCTGCGGGTCGAGCGCGCGGTGCATCTGTTGAAGACCAGCGACAAGAGCCTGGAGCAGATCGCGACGCTGGTGGGCTATGCCGAAGGCGTCACCTTGCGCGCCTTGCTGCGCCAGCGGCTGGGGCGAGGGGTGCGCGATCTGCGCGTGGCGGATTGAGACGAAAAAAAACCCCGCGTGATCCCTCACGCGGGGCTGTCAATCAGCGACCGTCAGTTCTCAGTGGAACTGCTCTTCCTCGGTCGAACCGGTCAGCGCCTTGACGCTGGACGAGCCGCCCTGGATCACGGTCGTCACGTCGTCGAAGTAGCCGGCGCCGACTTCCTGCTGGTGCGACACGAAGGTGTAGCCCTTGTCGCGAGCCGCGAATTCGGGTTCTTGCACCATGTTCACGTAGTGCTTCATGCCTTCGCCGTTGGCATAGGCGTGGGCGAACTGGAAGGTGTTGTACCAGTTGATGTGGATGCCCGCGAGCGTGATGAACTGGAACTTGTAGCCCAGCGCCGAGAGGTCTTCCTGGAACGAGGCGATCTGCTTGTCGTCGAGGTTCTTCTTCCAGTTGAAGGACGGCGAGCAGTTGTAGGAGAGCAGCTTGCCCGGGCAGGCAGCGTGCACGGCCTGCGCGAATTCGCGTGCGAAGCCGATGTCCGGCACGCCGGTTTCGCACCAGACCAGGTCGGCATAGGGCGCGTAGGCGACACCGCGGCTGATCGACTGCTCGAGGCCGTTCTTGACGCGGTAGAAGCCTTCCTGCGTGCGTTCGCCGGTCAGGAAGGGCTTGTCGTTGGCGTCATGGTCGGAGGTGATCAGGTTCGCGGCTTCGGCATCGGTGCGGGCCAGCACGATGGTCGACACGCCCATCACGTCGGCGGCGAAGCGCGCCGAGATCAGCTTCTCGCAGGCTTCGTGCGTCGGCACCAGCACCTTGCCGCCCATGTGGCCGCACTTCTTCACGGCGGCCAGTTGGTCTTCGAAGTGCACGCCGGCAGCGCCCGCGGCGATCATGTTCTTCATCAGTTCGAAGGCGTTGAGCACGCCGCCGAACCCGGCTTCGGCATCGGCCACGATCGGCAGGAAGTAGTCGATGAACTCCTTGTCGCCCGGGTTCACGCCGCGGCCCCACTGGATCTCGTCGGCGCGCTTGAAGGTGTTGTTGATGCGGCGGACCATGGTCGGCACCGAGTCGTAGGCGTAGAGCGACTGGTCCGGGTACATGGTTTCGGAGGTGTTGCCGTCGGCGGCGACCTGCCAGCCCGACAGGTACACGGCTTCGAGGCCGGCCTTGGCCTGCTGCATCGCCTGTCCGGCGCTGATGGCGCCGAAGGCATTCACGTAGCCCTTCTTGGCGTCGCCGTTGATCTTCTCCCACAGCTTCTCGGCACCGCGGCGTGCCAGCGTGTGCTCGATCGGCAGCGAGCCGCGCAGGCGCACCACGTCAGCCGCGCTGTAGCCGCGCTTGACGCCCTTCCAGCGCGGGTTGGTGGCCCAATCCTTTTCGAGGGCGGCAATCTGCTGTTCGCGGCTCAGTTGTTCTGTGAGGGTCTGGGGCATGGTCACTCCGAGGGGTTGATTGAGGGGTGGCGCTTGTCGCGTCGTGGGTCTACTGTAAGACAGCACGCGACTCTTATGTCTTATAGAAGACATATTTTTGCATCAACAAAATCAACAACTTAGGGCCGTTTTTCTCAATGCGGAATTAATTTTCTCGTATTGAGAAAAAATATTGCAGCGCAGCACCTCGCCTTTTCACAATACGGGACGAGTTTTTCGCGCATGAAAACCCTGCGCAGGAAAGGTGAATTCAAGCGCGCCGGAACCAGTCGCCGCTGGCGATCGGCGCCCGTCCCGCGATGCGATCGGGATGGATCTCGTAGACCAGGCAGCCCAGCAGTACGCCGGCCACAGGCACCTGGACTTCGCGCTTGATGTACTCGCCACTGTCGTCGGGCCTGATTTCTTCCAGCACATCCAGCTGCGCCTCGAGGGCCGGCGTGATGCGATAGATCTCGCCCTGCACCCTGCCCTCGCCGCCCAGCACCGCGCCCGGATAGGCGCCCAGGTCGTAGAGCGTGCCGGCGATCACGCCGTCGGCGATGCGCAGCGGGGCGGGCGAGAACCGGGCAATGTCGTTGCTGCCGCCGGCGCGCAAGGTGCCATAGACGAAGACATGGCGGGGTGCTGGGAGCGAATCAGGCATCATCGAATCATCCTCGGAACGACGCCTCGATTGAACACCGCATCCCACGCACCCGGCCGCCTGGTGGCCTATGGCTGCCTCGCCCTGAGCATGTCGCTGGTCGGCAGCTACGTCGCCCTCTCCAAGCCGCTGGTGGCGGCCTTTCCGGTGCTGCTGCTGGCCTGGCTGCGCTTCGGCATCGCGGCGCTGGCGATGCCGCACTGGCTGCGGCGGCCGCCCGGAGAGGCACCGATGACCCGCCACACCCGCGGGCTGGTCTTCCTCGAATCCTTCCTCGGCAACTTCCTGTTCTCGGTCTGCATGCTGTTCGGCGTGAGCCTCACGAGTGCCGTGTCGGCCGGCGTGATCATGGCGTCGATCCCGGCCGTGGTGGCGATCGGCAGCCGGGTCTTCCTGCGCGAGAGCATCACGACGCGCGTCGCGCTGGCGATCGCCTGCGCCGCGCTCGGCATCGGCCTGCTGGCGCTCGCGCCCGCGCAGCCGGGCGCGCATGGCGGCAGCGCGGGCAGCTCTTCGATGCCATGGCTGGGCAACCTGCTGGTGTTCTGCGCGGTGCTCTGCGAGGCCGCCTATGCGGTGATCGGCAAGTCGCTGACCGGGCGGCTGGGACCCAAGCGCATCTCGTCGCTGATCAACCTCTGGGGCTTCGTGCTGTCGACGCCCTTCGGCATCTGGTTCGCGCTGCGCTTCGACTTCGGCTCCGTGTCGATGGGCCTCTGGAGCCTGCTCGTCGTCTATGCGCTGGCCGCGAGCATCTGGACCGTGTGGCTCTGGATGACCGGCCTGAAGAGCGTGCCCGCATCGCAGGCCGGCGTCTTCACGGTGATGCTGCCGGTGAGCGCCGCAGTGGTCGGCGTGCTGGTGCTCGGCGAGCAACTGGCGACCGCGCAGGTGCTCGCTTTCGCGCTCGCGCTGCTCGGTGTCGTGCTCGCCACATGGCCTTCGCGCCGCAACTGAAGCCTCTCCGAGCGGAACGAACCCGCTTTCCCCCTCTGAAAAAACAACAGCTCCCAATGAAAAAGTCGCTTTTTCCCTTGGAAACGCGTTTCTTCTCCTTTAGCATCCGCAATGCCGATGGAGACACTGCTTTTCATTGGTGAAAGTGTCCAACCAAAAAAGGAAATTCAACCATGGCAACTGCAAAGAAGGCTCCGGCCAAGAAAGCTCCCGCGAAGAAGGCCGCACCGGCCAAGAAGGCGGCTGCACCGGCGAAGAAGGCTGCTCCTGCAAAGAAGGCAGCACCCGCCAAGAAGGCTGCTCCTGCAAAGAAGGCTCCTGCGAAGAAGGCGGCACCCGCCAAGAAGCGCACCCCGAACGCTGCGTTCATGAAGGCACTGACTCCCAGCCCGGCGCTCGCCGCCGTCGTGGGCGCAACGCCTCTGCCGCGCACCGCCGTGGTGAGCAAGCTGTGGGACTACATCAAGAAGAACAACCTTCAGGACAAGGCCAACAAGCGCAACATCAACGCCGACGCCAAGCTGAAGGAAATCTTCGGCAAGGCCCAGGTCTCGATGTTCGAACTGGCCGCACTGATCGGCAAGCACGTCAAGTGAGCCGCGAGCGCCTGGTGCGCTTGCATGAAGAAGCCGGCAGCCGCCGGCTTTTTTTTGGCCTCAGCGGCCCGCGGACTGCGCCTTGGCCGACTTCGTGATCGCGCTCAAGGTGCCGCGCGTGGTGATCACCTCGGGGTCGAGCGGGATCTCGATCAAGGTGCCGGTATCGGCCGCCAGCGCGCGCAGCAGCGCGGCCTCGAACTGCCCGGTCTCGGTCACGCGCTCGG
Source organism: Variovorax saccharolyticus (assembly GCF_030316765.1). Lineage (GTDB taxonomy): Bacteria > Pseudomonadota > Gammaproteobacteria > Burkholderiales > Burkholderiaceae_C > Variovorax > Variovorax saccharolyticus. The sequence goes on along the minus strand of NZ_JASZYT010000001.1, from coordinate 672,177 downwards.
CGGCATAGCCGTAGGCCCGCGCCAGCGCGCAGAAGTCGGGGTTCTGCAGCGCGGTGCCGCTCACCTTGCTCGGGTACTCGCGCTCCTGGTGCATGCGGATGGTGCCGAACATGCCGTTGTTGAGCAGCACGACGATCGTCTTGCCGCCATGCTGCGAGGCCGTGGCGAGCTCCTGCCCGTTCATGAGGAAGTCGCCGTCGCCGGCGATCGTGAAGGCGATGCGGCCCGTCGCGATGCTCGCAGCGATGCCGGCCGGCACGCCGTAGCCCATCGCGCCGCTGGTGGGCGCGAGCTGCGTCTTGTGGCCCTTGGCGAGGCCGTGGTAGCGGAAGTAGCGGTGCACCCAGCTGGCGAAGTTGCCGGCGCCGTTGGTGATCGCGGTCTCCGCCGGCAGGTGCTTCTGCAGCAGCTGCACCACCGCCACCATGTCGACCGCGCCGCGCGGCGCCTCGGCCGGCAGGCCGACGAGCGGCTGCGGCTCGAGGTTGGCGAGGTAGTCGGCATGCGCGGCCGCGGTCCAGGACTCCCAGGGAAGCTCCGGCGGCGCGCTCAGCACCTCGAGGCTGCGCGCGGCCGAGGCCATGCCCGCGTTGATCGCCAGGTCGGCCTGGTAGACGCGGTTGAGCTCCTCGGCGCTGGCATGGATGTGCACCAGCGTCTGCTTCGACTTGGGCGCCTCGAGCAGCGTGTAGCCGCCGGTGGTCATCTCGCCCAGGCGAGGGCCGATCGCGAGGATCAGGTCGCTCTGGCGCACCCTTTCGGCCAGCTTCGGATTGATCGCGATGCCGACATCGCCGGCATACAGCGGATGGTGGTTGTCGAAGGTGTCCTGGAAGCGGAAGGCGTTCGCCACCGGCAGCTTCCAGTTCTCGGCGAAGCGCTGCAGCGCCTGCGCCGACTGCGGCGTCCAGCCGCCGCCGCCGGCGATCACCAAGGGACGCTCCGACTTCAGCAGCAGTTCGCGCAGGGTGCGCAGCGCACCGGGGTCGCTCCAGGCGGCCACCGCCTCGACCCGCTTGAGCGGCCGGGCCACGGTCATGCTGCGCAGCATGTCCTCGGGCAACACCAGCACGACCGGGCCGGGGCGGCCATTCATCGCGGTGGCGAAGGCGCGCGCCACGTATTCGGGAATCCGGTCGGCGTCGTCGATGCGTTCCACGCGCTTGGCGAAGCCCTTGGTGCTGGGGCCGAAGAAGCTCGCGTAGTCGACCTCCTGGAAGGCCTCGCGGTCGCGGAAGTCGCTGCCGACGTCGCCGACGAAGAGCACCATCGGCGTCGAGTCCTGGAAGGCGTTGTGGACGCCGATCGAGGCATTGGTGGCACCGGGCCCGCGCGTGACGAAGCACACGCCCGGCCGGTTGCTCAGCTTGCCGTGGGCCTCGGCCATGAAGGCCGCCCCGCCCTCCTGGCGGTTGACGATGAAGCGGATGCGTTCGCCGTAGGCATGGAAGCCGTCGAGCACGGCGAGAAAACTCTCGCCGGGGACGCCGAACGCCAGCTCGACGCCCTGCTCGATGAGGCATTCGACAATCAGGTGGCCGGCGGGCTGGGATGGATTCATGGACGGGCGCCTCTTCTCTCTGATGCAATGGGGATGCCCCGAATTATCCATTCGACCCCTTCGCGCTTGCCTTAATTCACCAACCGGTTAAATTCGTCGTCCATGAAAGCTCCCACTCCGGCCGCCGCCGAACCGCGCTCGCGCGACGCCGACCGCTCGCAGCTCGCCATCCTCGCCTCGGCGCGCGACGAGTTCTCGCAGCGCGGGCTGGCGGGCGCACGCATGGACAGCATCGCCGAGCGGGCCGGGCTCAACAAGCGCCTGATCTACTACTACTTCGGCAGCAAGGACGATCTCTTCCTGGCGGTGCTCGAACGCACCTACGCCGACATCCGCGAGGCCGAGCAGCAGTTGCACCTCGACGAGGTCGAGCCGGTGGAGGCGATCCGCCGGCTGGTCTCCTTCACCTGGCACTACTACCTCGAGCATCCCGAGTTCATCACGCTGCTCAACAGCGAGAACCTGCACCGGGCCGCGCACCTCAAGCGCTCCGAACGCATCCAGGAGATGAACTCCCCGCTGGTCGCGCTGCTCGACGGGGTGCTCGAGCGCGGCCGGCGCGACAACCTCTTTCGCGCCGGCGTGGACCCGGTGCAGCTCTACATCTCGATCGCCTCGCTCTGCTACTTCTACCTGTCGAACAACGACACGCTGTCGGCAGTCTTCGGGCGTGACCTGCGGGCGCCGAAGGCGATGGCGCAGCGCCTGTCGCACATGACCGACCTGGTGCTCGGCTACGTGCTTCACTAGCGAAACACCCCCGAAGCGCCTGCGGCGCCTCCCCCTCAAGGGGGCGCTGCCAGCGGCCTGGCAAAGCCATTTCCGCGGCATCCCTGGCATGGGATTGCACCGGGTTCATGGGGCGCGGGTCACGCACCGCGCAGCGGGCCACTGATACGGGTATCCCCTAGGAACGCGCCCGTTGACGCGCCGATGAGGGCGTTCCTAAAATTGCTAATTCACTTATTGGTGAATTGAAGCACACGACCTTGCCGGGCCGCGTCGCCCACCCCAAAGCACAAGGAGACATCATGAAACTCAATCGCCGCGCTGGCCTGCTGGCCTGCATCGCCCTCACTGCCACCTTCGGTGCCGTTGCCGATACCAGCTATCCGACCAAGCCGATCCGGGTGATCGTCCCGTTCGCAGCCGGCAGCACCACGGACATCATCGCCCGCGCGATCGCCGACAAGATGGGCGCCAGCATGGGACAGACGCTGGTGATCGACAACCGCGGCGGCGCCAGCGGCACCATCGGCCAGCAGGCGGTGGCCACCGCCGCGCCGGACGGCTACACGATCATGATCCACTCGTCGTCGCACACGGTGAGCCCTTCGACCTTTTCCAAGCTGCCCTTCGATACCGTGGGCGACTTCGCCGGCGTCACGCCGATCTCCACGCTGCCCAACGCGCTGGTGATCTCGCCGACCAAGAACATCAAGACCCTGAAGGAACTGGTCGCCGCCGCCAAGGCCAAGCCCGGCACCATCAACTACGCCTCGGCCGGCCAGGGCAGCGCCACCCACCTGAACGCGGAGAAGTTCAAGCTGGCGGCCAAGATCGATGCCACCAACATTCCGTTCAAGGGCTCGGCCGAAGCGGTGACCGAAGTGCTGGCCGGCCGCGTCGACTACTACTTCTCGCCGATCGCCCCGGTGATCGGCCAGATCAAGGAAGGCCAGCTGCTCGCGCTGGCGGTCGGCTCGCCCAAGCGCGCGGCCGCGCTGCCCGATGTGCCGACCACCGCCGAGGCCGGCGTGCCGGGCTCCGAGTTCAATTTCTGGATCGGCATGATGGCGCCCGCCAAGACGCCGCGCGACATCGTCAACAAGCTGCACGACGAAGTCGCGAAGGCGCTCGCCAGCCCCGAGGTCAAGGAACGCTTCCTGAAGCTCGGCGCCGATGCCTGGACCCTCAAGCCCGAGCAGTTCGACGCCTACATCAAGGACGAGATCGCCAGCAACGCCAGCCTGGTGAAGGCGGCCGGCCTGTCGCCGACCCCCTGAGCCCCTCTTAGCCACCCACTCACTTTCAGCGGAGAACCAGCCCCATGGCACAACAACGACTCGGGATCATCATGCACGGCGTCACCGGACGCATGGGCATGAACCAGCATCTGATCCGTTCCATCGTCGCGATCCGCGCCCAGGGCGGCGTGACGCTCTCGAACGGCGACACCGTGATGCCCGACCCGATCCTGATCGGCCGCAACGCCGAGAAGATCGAGGCGCTCGCCAAGGCGCATGGCATCGCGCGCTGGGGCACCGACCTCGACCGCGCGCTGGAAAACAAGGACGACACGATCTTCTTCGACGCCGGCACCACTCAGATGCGCCCGACCCTGCTGGCCAAGGCGATCCGCGCCGGCAAGCATGTCTACTGCGAGAAGCCGATCGCGACCAACCTCAATGAAGCGGTCGAGATCGCCCGCCTGGCCGAGGGCTCGGGCCTGAAGCATGGCGCGGTGCAAGACAAGCTCTTCCTGCCCGGCCTGCGCAAGCTCGACATGCTGCGCCGCGCCGGCTTCTTCGGCCGCATGCTGTCGGTTCGGCTGGAGTTCGGCTACTGGGTCTTCGAAGGCGACCTGCAGCCGATCCAGCGGCCGTCGTGGAACTACCGCAAGGAAGACGGCGGCGGCATGATCCTCGACATGATGTGCCACTGGCGCTACGTGCTGGACAACCTGTTCGGCGAAGTGCAGTCGGTGTCGTGCATAGGCGCCACCCACATTCCGAAGCGCTGGGACGAAGCCGGCAAGCCCTACGAGGCCACGGCCGACGACGCCGCCTACGCCACCTGCGAGCTCAAGGGCCACAACGGCGAGCCGGTGATCGCGCAGATCAACATGAGCTGGGTCACGCGCGTGCGGCGCGACGACCTCGTGACCTTCCATGTCGACGGCACCGACGGCTCGGCCGTGGCGGGCCTGTCGTCCTGCCGCGCGCAGTCGCGCGTCGCCACGCCGCGGCCGATCTGGAACCCGGACGAGAAGCAGACCATGAACTTCTTCGACCAGTGGCAGGAGATCCCCGACTCGCAGCTCTACGACAACGGCTTCAAGATCCAGTGGGAGCACTTCATCCGCCACGTGGTCGAGAACGCACCCTACAGGTGGACGCTGCCCGAAGGCGCCAAGGGCGTGCAGCTGGTCGAGACCGCCCTCGAAAGCTGGAAGGACCGCCGCTGGGTCGACGTGCCGGCGCTGAAGATCTGAGGTGACCCCGATGGCCCTCTCGCTCACCCTCCCCGTCGCCGGCGGCGCGCTCGCACCCTACGCCTTGCGCGGCAGCACGCCGGTGCGGCCGCCCGCGGGCGTCAAGTTCAACCGCATCGCCTATTCGGCGGCGCACGTGGTGGCCGACCCGCTGGCCGCCGTCGACCCCTGGCTGCAATCCGCGGTCGACTGGGACGCCACCATCGGCTACCGCCGGCACCTGTGGTCGCTGGGGCTGGGCGTGGCCGAGGCCATGGACACGGCGCAGCGCGGCATGGGCCTCGACTGGCCGACCTCGCTGGAGCTGATCCGCCGCTCGCTCGATGCCGCGAAGGACGTGCCGGGCGCGCTGGTGGCCTCGGGCTGCGGCACCGACCACCTGAACATCGACGAGGTCCGCAGCGTCGACGACGTGATCCGCGGCTACGAGGAGCAGATGGCGGCGATCGAGGCGCTCGGCGGCAAGCTGATCGTGATGGCCAGCCGCGCGCTGGCCCGGGTCGCGAAGAGTCCGGCCGACTACGAGCGCGTGTACGACCGCATCCTGAGCCAGGCCAGGCAGCCGGTGGTGCTGCACTGGCTCGGCGACATGTTCGACCCGGCGCTGGCGGGCTACTGGGGCACCGCCGACGTCGACCGCGCGATGGACACCGCGCTCGGCATCATCGCCGCGCACCCGGACAAGGTCGACGGCATCAAGATCTCGCTGCTCGACAAGGACAAGGAGATCGCGATGCGCCGCCGGCTGCCGCCGGGCGTTCGCATGTACACCGGCGACGACTTCAACTATGCCGAGCTGATCGCGGGCGACGGCCAGGGCAGCGAGAAGACGCACGGCCAGAGCGATGCGCTGCTCGGGATCTTCGACGCCATCGCGCCGGCGGCCAGCGCGGCGCTGGGCGAACTGGCGCAGGGCAACGTGGAGAAGTTCCACGCCATCCTCGGCCCGACGGTGCCGCTGTCGCGTCACATCTTCGCGGCGCCGACCCGCTTCTACAAGACCGGCGTGGTCTTCATGGCCTGGCTCAACGGCCACCAGAGCCATTTCACGATGGTCGGCGGCCAGCAGAGCACGCGCTCGCTGCAGCACTTCGCCGAGCTGTTCCGGCTGGCCGATGCGGCCAACCTGCTCGAGCGGCCCGAGCTCGCGGTGCGGCGCATGAAGACGCTGCTGGCGCTGCACGGCGTCGACGCCTGATCCGGTTCCCACGAAGGAGACGAGCCATGAAGACCCCGTTCGCCAAGTCCTTGCTGACACTGATCCTGGCTTTCGCAGCGGCGGGCTCGATGGCGCAGTCCTGGCCCGCCAGGCCGGTGCGCGTGATCATCCCGTTCCCGCCCGGCGGCACGCTGGATACGGTGGGCCGCGCGCTGGCGCAGAAGCTCGGCGAGCAGCTGGGCCAGACCTTCGTGGTCGACAACAAGCCCGGCGGCAACGGCACCATCGGCGCCGACGCGGTGGCCAAGGCGCCGGCCGACGGCTACACGCTGCTCTTCAATGCATCGACCTTCGTGACGGCGCCGATGACGATGAAGTCCACGCCCTACAACGTGGTCAACGACTTCACGCCGGTGGCGCTGGTCGCCAAGGCGCCGCTGTCGGTCGCGATCAACAAGGACTTGCCGATCACCGATGTCAAGTCGCTGCTCGCGCACGCCAAGGCCAACCCGGGCAAGATGACCTTCGCGGTGGGATCCATCGGCTCGGCCGGTCACCTGTCGACCGAACTGCTCAAGCGCGCCGGCCAGATCAACTACCTGATCGTTCCCTACAAGGGCACGGCGCCGGCCTTCCAGGACCTGATCGGCGGACAGATCGACGGCTTCATCGACCCGATCCTCGGCTCGGTGCAGTACCACAAGAGCGGCATGCTGCGCGTCATCGCGGTCACATCCAAGACCCGCGCGCCCAATCTGCCGGACGTGCCCACGGTCGGCGAGACGATCCCGGGCTACGAGTTCTACAGCTGGTACGGGCTGTGGGGCCCTGCGAAGCTTCCGGCCGAGATCACGCAGCGCCTCAACGCCGAGGTCAACAAGGCGCTGGCCACCGACATGCGCGACAAGCTGATGCAGCAGGGCCTGCTGCTGACGCCGGGATCGGCCGACGAGTTCGCGAAGTTCCAGCGCGAGGACATGGCGCGCTCCCAGAAGATCATCACCGACGGCAACATCCGTCTCGAATGACCCCAGTGGCACAGCGCGCCATCGTCACCGGGACCAGTTCGGGCATCGGCCAGGCGATCGCCCATCGGCTGCTGGCCGACGGCTGGCGGGTGATCGGCTTCGATCTCGCCCCGGCACACATCGTGCACGAGGACTTCATCCCGGTCCGGGTCGACCTGTGCGACGCCGCGGCCACCGAGGCGGCGACACGGGCGGCCGGGGTCGCCGACGCACTGGTCCACGCCGCCGGCGTGCTGCGCGTCGGAGCGCTGGGCGCGCTGGCGCCGGAGGACGGCAGCCTCATGTGGCGGCTGCATGTCGACGCACTGACCCGCATGGCCGACATCGCCGTGCCCGCCATGGCGCAGGCGGGCCGCGGCCGCGTGGTGATGGTGGGCAGCCGGGTGTCGCGGGGCATGCCGGGGCGCAGCCAGTACGCGGCGAGCAAGGCGGCGCTGGTCGCGCTGGCGCGCAGTTGGGCGGCCGAAGTGGTGGCCAGCGGCGTCACGGTCAACGTGGTGTCGCCTGCCGCGACCGCGACCGCCATGCTCGACGATCCGGCGCGCCAGTCGGCGGCGCCCAGGCTGCCGCCGCTGGGCCGCCTGATCGAGCCGCGGGAAATCGCTGCGCTGGTGGCCTACCTGCTGTCGCCCGAAGCCGCCGCCATCACCGGGCAGGACATCCAGATCTGCGGAGGGGCGTCGCTGTGACGCCGGAACGCATGCCTGGCGATCGCGCTCTCGATGCCGCGGGCCCGATCGGGCTGGTCGGCCTCGGTCTGGTCGGCAGCGCGTTGGCCCGCCGCCTCGTCGCGGGCGGCTTCGATGTCATCGGCTACGACCTGCGCGAAGAAGCGCGCGCTGCGCTGCGCTCGTCCGGCATCCGCACCGTGGACTCGCCACGCGACATCGGCAGCGCCTGCGCGACGGTGGTGCTGGCCGTGTTCGACACCCGCGGCGTGATCGATGCGACCGAGGGCCCGCTGGGCCTGATCGCAGGCGGCGCGGTACGGCGGCTGGTGGACTGCTCGACCGGCGACCCCGACCTGCTCGAGTCGCTGGCGAAGCGCTTGGCGACGCAGGGCGTCGAGCTCGTCGAAGCACCGCTGTCGGGCTCCAGCAGCCAGATCGCGGCGGGCGACGCAACGATGCTGATCGGGGGCGACGAAGCCGCCGTGCGCGCCAGCGACCCCGTGCTGGCGGCGCTGTCGTCACGCCGCATCCGGGTCGGAGGCGCCGGCATGGGCGCTCGCGCCAAGCTCGCGACCAACCTGGTGCTGGGCCTCAACCGCGCCGCGCTGGCCGAAGGCATGGTGCTGGCCGAAAGCATCGGCATCGCTCCGGCGCAATTCCTGGAGCTGGTGCTCGCGACGCCCGCGCGCTCCGACGCCGCGCTGGCCAAGGGCGCGATGATGGTCGCCGGCGACTTCGCGCCGCAGTCGCGCATCCGCCAGCACCTCAAGGACGTCGACCTGATGCTCGACAGCAGCCGCTCCACGGGCCAGCGGCTGCCACTGTCGGAAACCCACGCCGCGCTGATGCGCGCCGCTGTCGCCGCCGGCGATGGCGATCTGGACAACGCCGCCATCCTGCGCCAACTCCGGCGCGAGAGGCACAAGGACTGAGGCTGAAGCGATGCGAGATTTCTCCAAGGATCACCACTGGCTGTCGATCAACACCGCGACCGTGCGCAAGCAACGCGGCGCCGAAGTGCCGCTCGACCGCATCATCGACCAGTGCGCCGAGCGCGGCATCCGTGCCGTCAGCCCCTGGCGCGACCAGGTCGCCGCCGTCGGCCTCGACAAGGTGGCCAGGCAGTTGAAGGCGCACGGCATCGGGCTTTCGGGCTACTGCCGCGGCGGCTTCTTCCCGGCGCCCGACGCTGCCGGCCTGCGGGCTGCGCTCGACGACAACCGCCGCGCCATCGACGAAGCCAGGACGCTCGAAGCGCCCTGCCTGGTGCTGGTGGTCGGCGCCCTGCCCGGCGCCCTCGACGGCAAGGCCGCCTACAAGGACATCGCGCGCGCACGCGGCGAGGTGCGCGACGGCATCGCGGCATCGCTCGAGTACGCGCGCGAAGTCGGCATGCCGCTGGCGATCGAGCCGCTGCACCCGATGCAGGCTGCCGACCGCGCCTGCATCAACACGCTGGAGCAGGCGCTGGACCTGTGCGACGAACTCGATGCCGGCCGCTCCGGCATGCTGGGCGTGGCGCTGGACGTCTACCACGTGTGGTGGGACCCGAAGCTCGAGCAGCAGATCGCACGCGCCGGCAAGGAGCGCCTGCTCGCCTACCACGTCTGCGACTGGCTCACGCCGACCCGCGACCTGCTGTCGGACCGCGGCATGATGGGCGACGGCGTGATCGAACTGCGCAAGATCCGCGGCTGGGTCGAGGCGGCGGGCTTCTCAGGCTTCAGCGAAGTCGAGATCTTCTCGGCGCTCGACTGGTGGCAGCGCTCCGGCGAGGAGACGCTGCAGGCCTGCATCGAGCGGCACCGCAGCGCGGTCTGAGCGAGGCAGCGCGGCAACGGCGGGGAAGCCGCCGCGGGTGCGCGGCCGCGCGGCCAGGGTCAGTCGCCCTCGGGCCGATCGATGGCCTGGCGCACCAGTGAAGCCATCGCCAGTGCGCTCTCGGTGCCCTCGGCGGTCAGGCCGTCGACCGTGCCCCATCGGTCTTGCAACTCCTCGTCCTGACTCGCCTTGAGTTTGCCGACGAGGGCATCGATCGGAATCTCGATCCCCACCACGGCACGCAACAGCTTGTCGATGAAGTCGCCCGGCGCGTCCGCCATCGCCCATGGCATCGGCCTCGCCCTCTCGTTGACGGCCGTGAGCCGCGCCAGCAGGTCGCGCAGCCAGGCCTCGTCGTGGATGGCACGCGCGACGCCATGCGCATGCGCGACCGCATAGTTCCAGGTCGGGACAACCTTCCCGTGCGCCTGTTTGCCCGGATACCAGCCTGGCGTGATGTAGGCCTGGGGCCCCTGGAACATGACGACCGAACGCCCCGATGCCGGGAGTTGCCGCCAGACAGGATTGGCGCGCGAGACGTGGCCAAGAAGGGTTCCGAACTGGCCGCGCGAGCGGTCCAGAAGAAACGGCACGTGGTTGGCCAGCAGACCCTCGTCGCTCGGCGTCACCCAGGCTCCGAGCGGATGGGCCTCGATCAATGCCTGGGCCGCAGCGGTGCCGGGCAGTTCATGGTGCTTGCGGATGTACATGCGGAGATTCGGGTGGCTGTGCAGTCCTGCGGACGGCGCAATGGTAGCTGCGGTACTCCGGGGCGAAGACTCGGAAGCATCTGAAATCACGACCGGACTCTGCGCCCTGCCCGATCCGTTTGCGGCATGATCCCCCGCTCATCCTTTCCCACGATTCCATGCCCAAGTTTCCCACCGACATCTACACCGAACCTTCCCCACTGGATGGCAACACGCTCGCCAACCTTGGCCCGCTGCGCCGGATGGCGGGACTCTGGCGCGGCGAGAAGGGGGTGGACGTCAAGCCGAAGGCGCAGGGACCGAAGACGCAGGTCTACGTCGAACACTACGAGCTGCAGCCGATCGATCCCCAGACCAACGGCCTGCAAGTCCTCTATGGCCTGCGCTATCACACCTACATCCACAAGCCCGGCCTGACCAAGATGTACCACGACCAGGTCGGCTACTGGTTGTGGGAGCCCGCCACCAGCACCGTGATGCACACGCTGGCGATTCCGCGCGGCCAGGTGGCGATGGCCAGCGGCCAGGTCGCGGCGGATGCGGATTCCTTCGAGCTCGTCGCAACGCATGGCAGCCTGGTGAACGGCATCGTGTCCAATCCGTTCATCGAGCACGCATTCACCACGCTCGAGTGGAGAATCGGGGTGGCGTTCCATGCAGACGGCAGCTGGTCGTACGACCAGGACACCGTCATGCAGATCCAGGGGCTCGCCGAGCCCTTTCATCACACCGACCGCAACCGGCTCTCGAAGATCGGCGAGCCCTCCCCCAACCCCTTGGCACTGGCCGAGGAATAAGCAGAGGCCTCGCCATGTCTGTTCTTTGCATCGGACTGATCCTGTTCCTCGGCATCCACTGCGTGTCGATCGTCGCGCCTGCCTGGCGGGATGCGCAGGCGAGGCGGCATGGCGAATGGACCTGGAAGGGCATCTACTCGCTGGTCGCGCTCGCTGGCCTGGTGCTGGTCGTCATCGGCTACGGACTGGCCCGCCAGTCGCCGGTGGTGCTCTACACGCCGCCGACCGCGCTGCGCCACCTGGCGATGCTGCTGATGCTGCCGGTGTTTCCGCTGTTGTTCGCGGCCTATCTGCCCGGGCGGATTCAACGGGCGGCCAAACACCCCATGCTGCTGGCCGTGAAGCTCTGGGCCACCGCGCATCTGCTGGCCAACGGCAACCTCGCCGACGTCCTGCTGTTCGGCTCCTTTCTCGCGTGGGCCGTGGCCGACCGGATTTCCATCAAGCGCCGCGCGCTGCCGCGCAGCGTGCCTGGCGCGCCGCCGGGGCCCCTCAACGACATCGCCGCGGCCGCGGGTGGACTGGTGGTGTACGTGGGTGTGCTCTTCTCGGCCCACGCCTGGCTGACCGGCGTCCCCTTGCTCGGCTGAGGCCGCGCCGATTCAGCGCCTGCAGATTCCCAGCACCAGTTCCTGCTCCGTGCAGGCACGCGAAGGCGGTGTCGCAGAGGCCGAAGGCGGTGCACTCAGGGCAGTGCGTCGGGCAATGCAGGCACGCAGACGCTTTTCCATCGGCGCGTAGTAGCGCCATCCCTGGCTCAGGGCGGGGAGTTCCAGGCGCACCTGCTTCCACTTCGGGTGGCCACTGGCCTGGAGCTTGTCGAACTGGGTGCACAGCGAGTCGGCGAAGCGCGTCAGGTTGCCGACCGTCGACTGCAGTCCGTAGTCGTAGGTGACCAGATAGGCCTTTACGGTCAGGGTCGGCACGTCGTCCTTGAGCCAGGTCGAATAGCTGGAGGCTCGCAGAACCCCAGGGAAATAAGTCTTCTTCGCCCGCGCCGTCTCCGGGGCCGCTTCGTCGAGCTTCAGGATCTTGATGTAGTTGCGCGCCTCGGCCTTCATGTCCATGAACAGCTTGGCCGGCTGGCCGGCGACGATGATCACGACGTCGAGCGACTTGTCGACCGTGAGCTTGGCCAGCGCTTCCTCGTTGGTCAGGTACTGCGTGTTCTCGGTCGGCAGGGGCTCTCCGAACATCAGCTGGTACGCCGTTCGGGACGTCAGTGCGGTGCCGCTGCCCAGCGGGCCGACGCCGATCTTCTTGTTCTTGATCTCGTGGATGCTGTTGATCGGCGAGTCCGCGCGGACGATGAAGTAGATCTCTTCATCGTAGAGCGGCATGATGAGCCGCAGCGGACGAATGATGTTGCCGGCATCGGCGTTGCCCGCCTTCGCCTCGTCCAGGAACGCCTGGTAGACGTCCGACTGCACCAGCGCCAGCTTGACCCCGGGCTCGAAGCGCATGCGCCGGACGTTCTCCGCCGACCCGTTCGACTCGAGCACCTGGAGTTCGATGCCCGCGGGCGCGGCGACCAGGGTGGAGAGGTCGCGGCCGATCTGGATGTAGGTACCGGTTTTCGATGCGGTGACGATCTTGTACCCCGCCTCGGGCGCCGGAGCGGCTTGCGCAAGGAAGCTCATCCAAAAAAGCCCGGTCAGCAGGAATCTGATTGACATACTGGCTCCATCGAAGTTGGCGATACCGCCAGGTGATGCCTGGCACATCCAGCTTGCTTCCTCGTGCGCCTCTGCGCTTGTCTATTGTCCCGGGCAGAGTGCCATTGCCGCAAGCGCCTCGCTGCACCCCTTGTTGCCGACCGCCGCCTTGCTGCCGGCGGGCTCGGGATCGATGGCGACCGGCGCTTCCGGCAGCGCGGCGGGCACGGGAGCAAGCTCGACGGGAGGCTCAGGGGGCGCCGGCGCCGGCGGCTCCGCAAGAGGCTTCAGCGCGGCATGCACGCCTGCGGGCGGGACATCGAAGTAGGCGCGCCTCAGGCCAGCAGGGAGCGCGACCAGCACCAGGGCGCAGGCGACGCCGATCACCAGGCGCCGGGGTGTTGCGAATCGCGCGCCCCCGCGAGCGCCATCGCCCAGGTCTTCCGTGGCGCTGAAGAGGCCGGGACGCACGAAGCCGATCTCCGATCCGGCCTCTTCGAGGCTCGCCCCGGCTGGACCAGGGATCTGGATGGCTTCCTCCGCACCCGGCGGCCCCGTGTCCGCAAAGTCGATGATCAACCGGCCCGGCCTGGGCGCCACGGCAGCGTCGGCGCGACCGCCCTCGACCGGCGGCGAGGCATCGCCGGCAGCGTCGCGCTCGGCGAACTGATCTTCGAAGCAGAACGGGCAGAACCGATTCCCCTTCTGCAGCAGCGCAGAACATTGCCTGCAGGGGACCGAGAACGATGGGTCCAGATCGGCTAGGTTCGCCATGTTCGGCACAAGCTCCCTGCTCGCGTCGGAAGCGAGCACTTCCGGATAGTGAAACCACTTTGACACCGTGGCAAGCCGGTTGCGTCGGCGGCCACCGTCGTCGTCTGTGCGCACCGTCCTACCGCCTGCGCGAGCCGGGTTCGAAGGACAAAATGGCAGCGGCAACGATCGGTTGCCGGTTGCCACGACCTTTCCAGCCCTCCGCCGCATGCCTGCCGAACCCTGCCTCGACGATCTGCGCCGCCATGCGGTGGCGCGCACCCTCTTTCCGCCGACCACGCTCCCGGGCGCGATCCGCCGGCTGGGCTTCGTGCAGGCGGACCCGATCCGCGCCCCGGCACGGGCGCAGGACCTGACGCTGCGCCACCGGGTCAAGGACTATCGCGCCGGCGACCTGGAAAACCGCTACACGCGGCTCGCGGTCGAGGAGGACTGCCTGGTCAACTACGGCTTCCTGCCGCGCGAGCACCTGGCGCTGATGCATCCGCGCGAAGCCGCCCGCCCCTGGGACGCCGAGACCCGGCGCAAGGCGGACGAAGTGCTGGCCTTCGTGCGCGAGCGCGGGCCGGTGCATCCGCGCGAGGTGGAGCTGCATTTCGCCCACGGCCGCATGAAGAACTACTGGGGCGGCTCGAGCAATGCCAGCACGCACCTGCTCGACGGCATGCACTACCGCGGCCTGCTGCGCGTCAAGCGGCGCGACAGCGGCACCCGGGTCTACGAGGCGGTGACGCACCCGCCCGCCGATGACAGCCCCGCCGGCCGCGCGCAACGCGCCGCCGCGCTGATCGAGCTGGTGGTGCGCAAGTACGCGCCACTGCCGGCCGCGAGCCTGACCTACCTGGTGCGGCTGCTGGGCTACGGCGCGCCGCACCTGTCGGCGCAGACCCAGGCCGCCCTGCGGATGGCGCGCGAGCAGTTCGCCAGTTGCCGCGTCGACGGCACCACCTGGTATTGGCCGGCGGACGAGAACCCGCGCTCGCGGCGCCATTCGCCCGACGAGCAGCTGCGCCTGCTGGCCCCCTTCGACCCGGTGGTCTGGGACCGCCGGCGCTTCGCGCTGCTGTGGGGCTGGACGTACAAGTTCGAGGCCTACACGCCGGCGCCCCAGCGCAGGCTCGGCTACTACGCCCTGCCGATGCTGTGGCGCGAGCAGGTCATCGGCTGGGCCAACGTCACGGCGCGCGAGGGAAGACTGCAGCCCGTCTTCGGCTATGCGGACGGGCCGGCGCCGAAGGGGGCGGCATTCCGCGCCGCCCTCGACGACGAACTCCAGCGCATGACGCATTTCCTCGCGGCCCGCTGACCCGCCCGCGCACCGCCCCCCGGCGGCCTGGGGCTTTGGCTCGTGGGTGACAGCGCGGGTCGGCCGACTTGCCTAGAATCCGCCCTGCTGCGGCGCAAGCCGGAGCCAAGCGTTCTCAGGGCGGGGTGCGATTCCCCACCGGCGGTAATGGCGGCGACGAAAAGCCGCACAAGCCCGCGAGCGCCTGCGGCGATCTCATCGCCGCAGGGTCAGCAGACCCGGTGCGATCCCGGGGCCGACGGTCACAGTCCGGATGAAAGAGAGCGCGACCCCGCTGCAGGGGCCGGTGCGTTCGCGTGCCGGCTTCCGCGTTCGGGTTCGTGCGCCCTGATTCAGGAAATCCTTGCAAAGGCAACCCATGAGTCAGATCAACGACCTTCCCCTCTCCGCCGTTCCCGCCGCCGATGCACCGCGCGGCCAGCGCATCGCCTTCGTGCAGGCGCAATGGCATTCGGACATCGTCCACCAGGCCCGCGACGCCTTCCTGGCCGAGATGAAGCGCCTGGGCGTGCCGGTCGACACCATCGACGTGTTCGACGTCCCCGGCGCCTTCGAGATCCCTCTGCATGCCAAGCGCCTCGCAAGCTCGGGCCGCTATGCCGCGATCGTGGGCTGCGCACTGGTGGTCGACGGCGGCATCTACCGCCACGACTTCGTCGCCAGCACGGTCGTCGACTCGCTGATGACGGTGCAGCTCGAGACCGGCGTGCCGGTGCTGTCGGCAGTGCTCACGCCGCACCACTTCCACGAGCATGTGGAGCATCGCAAGTACTTCCACCGGCACTTCGCGATCAAGGGCACCGAAGCCGCCGAAGCCTGCGTGAAGACCATCGAGGGCCTGCGCCGCGTCGATGCGCTGATCGCCGCCTGAGCGGCGAACTCAGCCCGCGCGCACCGCGAGCGCCGGCAGCGACGACGCCAGCAGCGCAACGCCCGAGGCGGTCAGCAGTCCCAGAACCAGGTTGCGGAACGCCGTTTCGCTGATGCCGGCGTAGAGCCGGGCGCCGAGCAGCACCGGCAGCAGCACCGCGCCCGCCACGATGCCGAACAGCGGCAGCATCGACAGGCGCACGTTGCCCGCCGCCAGGTGGATCGCGAAGGACACCGCGAGCATCGCGAGATTGAAGTTCTGGACCACCGCGCGGCTGGCGTCCTTGGGCATGCCGCGCACCGTGCACCAGAGCGTCGGGATGGCGCCGGAGAAACCCGCGACGCCGCTGCAGACACCGCCCAGCAGGCCCGACACGCCATCGGCCGTGCGGCCGCCGGCCTGGATCTTCGGCAGGCTGCGCGCCATCAGCATGGCCGGGCACCAGATCACCAGGAGGCCGCCGACGCAGGCCTTGAACAGCGGGACGTCGAGGTGCGGCAGCAGCCAGACGCCCAGCGGCACGCCGGCCAGACCGCCGACCAGGAAGGGCCACAGGGTGGGCCAGTCGAAGCCGCGGCGCACCGTGACCGCGGCGATCAGCTGCCCGACGAGGGCGCCGAACACCGCCAGCATGGCGGCGACCAGCGGGTCCACGGCCCAGGCCCAGAACGACATCGCGACCAGTCCGAAGGCAAAGCCCGACAGGCCCTGCACGAAGCCGGCCACAAGCGCGCCGAGCGCGACGATCAGGTAGATCGAACTGGACAAGGCGTGAGTGAGGCCGGCGCCGCCTTCAGGCGGAGGCAGGCACCAGCGCTTCGCGGCGCACGCGCCGGACGTTGAAAGCGCTGGCGATCAGCACGCCCTGCACCACCGCCAGCCCGACGATCACGCTGGCGTACTGGCCATGGTCCATCAGGCGGCCGAAGATCAGCGGCGCCACGGCCTGGCCGATGTCCAGCCCGGCGTAGACCACGCCGTAGACCCGGCCGGTCGCGTTGGCCGGCGTCGATCGCTTGACCAGCAGGTCCCGCGACGGCCCGGCGATGCCCGAGGCGAAGCCCATGGCGCCGAACATCACCGGGACCAGCACCGGCGCGAAGTCGGCCAGCGCCAGTACCAGGGCGATCGCCGCCGCCACGCCGAAGCCGGCGCCGACCACGCGCTCGCAGCGTGCCGGGTCGGAGGCCAGGAAACCGCCCACCACCATGCCGCCCGCGCTGGCGACCATGTAGATGGTCAGGCACATCGCGATCAGTGCCACCGGGACCTGGTGCAGGTGCCCGGCCGCGGAAGGCGCGAAGGTCTGCACCACGCTCAGCGCCATGGCATAGAAGAAGAAGAAGCCGAAGCACATCCAGACCGCGGGAATTCGGAGGAAGGCGAACTCGCCGCCTGCGGGTGCCGCGCCGGTCGTGCTGCGAACCTCCTTGACTTCGAGCGACAGGACACTGCGGTTGAGCCACAGGACCAGCAACACCAGCACCGCCACCCCGCCGCCCGTCGCGAGCGCCACGCGCCAGCCGAAGGCCAGCGCCAGCGGAACCATCAGGGCCGGCGCCACCGCCCATCCGAGGCTGCCCGTGATGCCATGCACGCTGTAGGCATGGCCCAGCCGCGTCGGCGCCACCTTGCGGTTGAACAGCGTGTAGTCGACCGGATGGAACACACCGTTGCCGACGCCCGCGATCACGGCCGCACCGAGCAGCATCCAGTAGTTCTGGGCGATCGCATAGCCGAAGCCGGCCAGGGCCAGCAGCGCCAGCCCGACGAACAGGACCGGCCGCGGGCCGAGCTTGTCGACGATGAAACCCGAGGCGGCCTGCACCACGCACGAGACCACGAAGAACACGGTCAGGACGGCGCCGAGTTGGGTGTAGCTGACGTCGAAGGCATCCTTCAGCCAGGGAAACAGCGGCGCCAGCAGCAACTGGCTGAAATGGCTGACCGCATGCGCCAGGCCGACGAGGCCGATCAGCTTGACGTCGGAACTCACGGGCGGCGAGGCGCTGGAAAGGGAATCGGATGACATGGATTGCTACAAGAAACTGGCTCGGGTGTCGATCCTAAGCCGGCCGGCCGCGGCAGAATGGCGATACAGAGACAAGATTTGTCGAATTCATGCCGCTCATCGATGAACTGCCCGCGCCCACCAACAGCGTCGGCCCGCTCACGCCCCATCTCTATTCGCCCGACGCGCTGCGTCCGCTGCGGGCCAAGGAGCATTTCCTCAGCGCCGACACGCGGGTCGAGCTGCACCGCCACCCCTGGCCGCAACTGACCTTCTCGACCCGCGGCGTGATCCGGCTGAGCACCGAGGACGGCAGCTACATCGTGCCGCCTTCGCGCGCGCTCTGGGTGCCGGCCGACATGTCGCACAGCGTCTCCGTGATCGAGGACGCCGAACTGCGCACCGTGTACCTGCACAGCTGGCTCGGTCCGGCCTGGGAGCGCTGCGAGGTGCTCGAGATCAGCCCCTTGCTGCGCGCGCTGATGCTGGCGCTGGACACCACGCCCGACGGCCTGCCGCCCACCGACCCGCACGCGGCGCAGCGCGAGCGCTGGATCGCGCCGCTGCTGGTCGACGAGCTCGAGCGCGCCACCCAGATCCGCATCGACGTGCCGCTGCCCTCCGACAAGCGCCTGCGCCAGCTGTGCGAGGCGCTGCTGCGCAATCCGGCGAACCGGGCCACGCTGGCCGAGCGGGCGCAGCAGATCGGCGCCAGCGAGCGCACCGTGGCGCGCCTCTTTCGCGACCAGCTCGGCATGAGTTGGCAGGCGTGGCGCCAACAGGCCGTGCTGGCGCATGCGCTGCCGCTGCTGGCACGCGGCATGGCCGTGAGCCAGGTGGCGTCGGCCAGCGGCTATGCGACCGACAGCGCCTTCTGCGCGATGTTCAAGGCCGCGACCGGCCAGTCGCCGACCGCGTTCCAGCACAAGAAGCGCAGCTGAGGGTCTCCTGGCCGACCGGCGCACGATGCACAGCGCCGGCCGGCCGCCGGCGCTTTCGTATCATCGGCGCGTGCATTCCCCAATTTCCCGCGGCCCGCGCCCATGGCCCTGACCCGCGACCCACTCGAGCGCTGGCTTCCCTTCCTGGCCTGGCCGCGTCCCGACCGGGCACTGCTCGTCAACGAGGCGGCCGCGGGCCTCACCGTGGCGCTGATGGTCATCCCGCAAGGCGTCGCCTATGCGGCGCTGGCCGGCATGCCGCTGGTGACCGGCGTCTACGCCGCGCTGCTGCCGGCATTGGTCGCACTGCTGTTCAGCTCTTCCGCGCGCTTGTCGGTGGGGCCCACTGCGCTGACCAGTCTGCTGGTCGGCGCCTCGCTGGCACCGCTGGCGATCCCGGGCAGCCGCGAATGGGTGGCGTATGCGGTCTGGCTCACGCTGCTGTCGGGCCTGATGCAGGTGGCGTTGGGCGCAGCGCGCTTCGGCTGGGTGCTGCGGATGGTCAATTCGCCGGTGCTGATGGGCTTCACGCAGGGCGCGGCGGTGCTGATCACGCTGTCGCAGCTGCCGGCGCTGCTGGGCTACACCGGCCGATCGGTGGCGCAGCTGATGCACGGCCCGCTGCCCGACCTGGTGGCGATCGCCTTCGGACTCGGCGGCATGGCGTCGCTGTGGATCGGCAAGCGCTTCGCGCCGCGCTTTCCGACCACCATGGGCCTGGTCGCGGCCGCCGCGGCGATCAGCGCCGCGGTCGGCTATGCGCTGAACGGAGGCGCCGTGATCGGCAAGCTGCCCTCGGGCCTGCCGCACTTCTACTGGCCAGGCGGCCTCACTGTCAACGAGCTCGGCAACCTGCTGCTGCCGGCTTTCCTGATCACGCTGGTGAGCTTTCTCGAGACCGCATCGAGCGCCAAGGTCGACAACGCCCGCGCCGGCAAGCTCTGGAACGAGAACCAGGACCTGATCGGCCAGGGCCTGGGCAAGATCGCATCGGGGCTGACCGGCTCGTTCCCGACCAGCTCCTCCTTCTCGCGCTCGGCCATCACGCTCTATGCCGGCGCCAAGACGCAATGGGCCACGCTCTTCAGTGTCGCCGTGGTCGCCGCCGCGCTGCTGTGGGCCATGCCATTGCTCTACCACGTGCCGCAGGCGGTGCTGGCCGCGATCGTCGCCACCGCCACCATCGGCCTGCTGCGGCCCTCGGCCTTCGTCGCGCTGTGGCGCATCTCCCGCATCGAGGCGGCGATCGCGCTCGGCACCTTCGCGCTGACCATCGCGACTGCGCCGTCGATCTACTGGGGCGTGCTGGGCGGCCTGCTGGCGGCGCTGGCGCACTACATGTACCGCCATCTGCATCCGCGCATCATCGAGGTCGGCCTGCACCCGGACGGCAGCCTGCGCGACCGCCACCTGTGGCACCTTCCACCGCTGGCGCCCGACCTCTACGCGCTGCGCATGGACGCCGAACTCGACTTCGCCTCGGCCAGCACGCTGGAGCGCGCGATCACGGTCGCGCTGGCCCAGCGGCCGGGCCTCACCGACGTCTGCCTGTTCGCCTACCCGATCAACCGCATCGACATCACGGGCGCCGAGGTCTTCGGCAGCATCCGCCGCCTGCTCGAGTCGCAGGGCGTGCGGCTGCACATCTCGGGACTGAAGCTGCCGGCGCAGCAGGTGCTCGAGCGCGCCGGGCTGCTGGCGCCGGGACCGCTGCTGTTCAGCTACCGGACCGATGGGGAAGCGCTGGCGGCGCTCTCGCGGCCGGTGAGCGCGCCGGTGTCGCTCAGTCCTTCACCCGCCCCCGCAGGCTCTTGATCTCCGAGCGCTGGCTCTTGCCCTCGAGCCGGCGCTGCCTGGAGCCATAGCTCGGCTTGGTGGCGCGCCGCACGCGCGGCGGCTCGGCAACGCCATCGACCAGCTCCTGCAGTCGCGCCAGCGCATCGGCGCGGTTCATGTCCTGGCTGCGATGGCGCTGCGCCTTGAGCACCAGCACGCCCTCCTGCGTGATGCGGCTGTCGCGCAAGGCGAGCAGCCGCTCCTTGACGCCGTCCGGCAGCGAACTCGCAGGAATGTCGTAGCGCAGGTGCACCGCGCTCGAGACCTTGTTGACGTTCTGGCCGCCCGCGCCCTGGGCCCGGATCGCGCTGAACTCGACTTCGAGCGGATCGATGAGGACAGGCGGGCGCGGCGTGGACATCCGCTATTTTGACTTGCGCACCGCAGGCTTCTTCGGAATCCTCTTCGGCGACGGGTCCCGCTGCTGCACGCCCGACATGAGCAGCGCGATGCTCTGGTCGGCGATCTCGTCCGGATCGAGCCCGCCGTCGGGCCGGTACCAGCGCCCGATCCAGCTCAGCGCGCCGGCCAGCACGAAGGCGGCCATCTTGGGATCGCAGGGCGCCAGCGAGCCTTCGGCGATGCCGTCGGCGATGAGGCGGCGGAACTCGCCGTCGATGCCGGCCTTGAGCCGCCGCAGCTCCTTGCGCCGCGGCGCCGGCAGCGGGTCTTCTCCGATCCGGATCACGCACATGCCGAAGTCCATCGTCACGATGCGCGAGTAGATGCGCATGCACGCCATCAGCTGGTCGATCGCGCTGCCGCCGGCGCGCCGGACTTCGTCGATGCCCTGCTGCATCATGCCCAGCGCGGTGCGCACGCACTCGAGCAGGATGTCGTCCTTGCTCTTCACGTAGTAGTAGAGCGTGGGCTTGCTGACGTGCAGCTGCTCGGCGATGTCGTCGAGCGAAGTGGCGTGGTAGCCGCGCTCGTTGAAGAGGCGCGCCGCCGTCTGCAGCACGGCATTGCGCTTGGCCTCGCGCTGCTGCGCGCGAGCGCCGGCCGGCTTCCAGGGCGAGGCCGCGGGGGGCTTGGGCGAGTTTCTTGTGGCCATGGATGTGGGCGCCCGGGAAAGTCCCGATGCCGCCGGCGGGCGCGGCATCGAACATTACCGGCGAGTAGAAATTCTACGCATGGGTAACCCCGCATTCTTCCGCGCAAACCCTGATCGATGCCTGACATCCTGCCGAACCCCGCCGCAGCCGCGCCGCCCAGCCCCGTGCTGCAGGTCGAGTCGCTCACGCTCGCCTTCGGCGGCGTGCGGGCGCTGAGCGGCGTCGGCTTCGAGGTCGCGCCCGGCTCGATCACGGCCGTGATCGGCCCCAACGGCGCCGGCAAGACCTCGCTGTTCAACACCATCTCGGGCTTCTACCGCCCTGGCACCGGCCGGGTGCTGTTCGAGGGCCGCGACATCACGACGCTGCCGGCGCCGCAGCGGGCCCGGCTCGGCCTCGCGCGCAGCTTCCAGAACATCGCGCTGTTCCGCGGCATGACGGTGCTCGACAACATCAAGCTCGGGCGCCACGCGCACCTCCGGTCCAACGTCTTCGATGCCCTGCTCTACCTGGGCCGGGCGCGGCGCGAAGAAGCCGAGCTGCGCCGCGAGGTCGAGGAACGCATCATCGACTTCCTCGAGATCGACCACATCCGCCATGCGCCGGTCTCGGCCCTGCCCTACGGCCTGCAGAAGCGGGTCGAGATGGCGCGCGCGCTGGCGATGCAGCCGCGCGTGCTGATGCTCGACGAGCCGGTCGCCGGCATGAACCGCGAAGAGACCGAGGACATGGCGCGCTTCATCCTCGACGTGCGCGACGAGTGGGGCGTGACCGTGCTGATGGTCGAGCACGACATGGGCATGGTGATGGACCTGTCGGACCATGTGGTGGTGCTCAACTTCGGCCAGGTCATCGCGCAGGGAGCGCCGGCGGCGGTACAGGCCGATCCCGAGGTGATCCGGGCCTACCTCGGCGCCGGCGACGTCGCCGCCTTGCGCGACAGGCTGCGCGGTGCGGCAACCACGGCGGCGCAGGCATGATGGACTGGGCCTACCTGTTCGAGATCGCGCTCAATGGCGTCGCCAGCGGCGGCCTCTATGCGCTGGCCGCCCTGGCCTTCGTGCTGGTCTACAAGGCCACGCGTGTGGTCAACATCGCGATCGGCGAGATGCTGATGATCGGCGCCTACCTGTTCTTCGCCTTCGCCGCCAGTTTCTCGCTGCCGATCTGGCTCGCGGTGCTGGGCGCGGTGCTGGGCACCGGCCTGCTCGGCGCGGTGGTCGAGCGCACCATGATCCGGCCGCTGCTGGGCGAGCCGCCGATCTCGGTCTTCATGGTCACGGTCGGGCTGGCCTCGATCCTGGTCGGCCTGGTCGAGATCGTCTGGACCGCCGACCAGCGCCGCCTGCCCGAGTTCCTGCCGAAGACGCCGGTGATGATCGGCGACGCCTTCCTGGCGCCCAAGGTGGCCTACGGCGCCCTGGTGGCCCTGGTGCTGATCGTGCTGGTGCTGCTGGTGTTCCGCTTCTGGCGCGGCGGCGTCGCGCTGCGCGCCACCGCCTCCGACCAGGCCGCCGCCTACTCGATGGGCATCAACGTGCCGCGCGTGTTCTCGCTCGCCTGGGTGGCTTCGGCCATGATCGCGGCGGTCGCCGGCATCATCGTCGGCGCCATCGGCGGCATCTCGTCGTCGATGGGCGTGTTCGGCCTCTCGGTGCTGGTGGTGGTGATCGTCGGCGGCCTCGACAGCGTGCTCGGCGCGCTGGTCGGCGGCGTCTTCATCGGGCTGGTGGAGGCCTTGGCGGGCTCCTACCTGGGCGGCGAATTCAAGCTGCTGGCGACCTTCGTGGTGCTGGTCGTCGTGCTGATGATCCGGCCCTACGGCCTGTTCGGCACGCACGAAATAGAAAGACTCTGATGCGCATCGGCACCCTCAAGCAGAGCTACGTCGCCGACGCCGCGCTGTTCGACTCGCGCACGCAGAAGACCTGGCTGGCGCTCGGCGCCGCCTTGCTGCTGCTGTTCCCGTTCACGGCCAGCGACTACTGGCTCTACCTCGCCTGCCTGGTCGCGATCAATGTCGCGAGCGCCACCGGGCTCAACATCCTGACCGGCTACACCGGGCTCGTGAGCCTCGGGCAAGCCGCCTTCATGGGGCTCGGCGCCTACACCGTCGCGATCATGCAGACCCGCCTGGGCACGCCCTTCCTGCTCAACCTGGCGGCCGGGGGCGTGGTGGCGATGCTCGGCGGCCTGGTGGTCGGCATTCCCTCGCTGCGGGTCAAGGGCCTCTACCTCGCGATCGCGACCATCGCGGCCTCCTTCATCACCCACTTCCTGTTCGCCAACCTCAAGCTCACGGGCGGCACTTCCGGGCTCTCGCTGCCGCCGGCTCAGCTGTTCGGGGTCGCGCTCGACACCTCGTTCCGGCTCTACTGGGTGATCCTGCCGGTCACGCTGCTGATGGTGCTGGGTGCCGCCAACCTGTTCCGCACCCGCATCGGCCGCGCCTTCATCGCGATCCGCGACCGCGACATCTCGGCCGAGGTGCTGGGCATCCCGCTGTTGCGCTACAAGCTGCTGTCCTTCGGTCTGTCGTCCTTCTACGCCGGCGTGGCCGGCGGCCTGTGGGCCTACTTCTTCCGGGTCGTCACGCCCGAGAGCTTTCCGCTCCTGATGTCGATCTTCTTCCTGGCCGCGATCATCGTCGGCGGCATGGGAACGATCCTCGGCGGCATCCTCGGCGCGGTCTTCATGACGATGGTGCCCGAGCTGCTCAAGCTGGTGTTCGACCTGCTGCCCGGGGGCACCGAGGCGACCGTCTTCCTGTCGCCGGTGCGCACGGTCGTCTTCGGCCTGCTGATCGTCGGCTTTCTGGTGTTCGAGCCGCACGGGCTCGCAGAAGTGTGGCGGCGCATTCGCCGCTTTTTCCATCTGTGGCCATTCAAGACCTAGGCCGCCTCAAGCAAGGAGACATCATGAAATCACAACCCGCATCGGCACGCCGCCGCACCCTGCTGCTCGCGGCTTCGGCCGCCCTGGCCGCGCCGCTGGCGGTGCACGCCCAGGCCGAGGACATCGTGATCGGCGGCTCGATCCCGATGACCGGCGTCTTCGCCTTCGCCGGCATCGGCATCAACGCCGGCATCGCCGACTACGTGAAGATCGTCAACGACGCCGGCGGCATCAAGGGCCGGAAGCTGCGCTACGTGCCCGAGGACACCGGCTACAAGGTCGACGCCTCGGTCGCCGCCTTCAAGAAGATCACGAGCCAGAACAAGGTCAACCTCTACTACGGCGACTCGACCGGCTTCGCCAAGACCATCAACCCCGAGCTCGACCGCAGCGGCCAGATCCTGATGGCCGGCGCCTCGTTCGCGACCGAGCTCAACGACCCGGCCAAGTACCCGAACCAGTTCCTGGTCGGGCCCGACTACACCGAGATGTTCGGCATCCTCCTGAAGCACATCGCCAAGGAGAAGCCCGGCGCCAAGGTGGCCTTCGTCTACTCCGACTCCGAGTTCGGCCGCGACCCGATCGAGGCCAGCGAAGCGATGGCGAAGAAGCTCGGCCTCACGGTGCCGGTCAAGCTCATGACGCCGCCCGGCAGCGTCGACGTCTCGACCGAGGTCATCAAGCTGCGCCGCGCCAACCCCGACTACACGATCTTCCACGGCTACATCCTGGCGCCGATCCCCGAGTTCGTGCAGCAGGGCAAGCAGATGGGCATGACCAGCAAGTGGATGGGCACCTTCTGGACCATGGACAGCTCGACCGTGATGAAGATGGGCGAGGCCGGCGACGGCTTCATGGGCGTGATGCCCTACCGCTACTACTACGACACCTCGGCCAAGTCGCCGATGCTCGAGAAGATCCGCCAGCTGCGCCCGGAGTACCAGAGCACGGCCTACACGCAGGGCTTCCTGACCGCGATGCTGTTCACCGAGGCCGCCAAGCGCACGCTCGACGCCGGCAAGCCGCTCGACGGCAAGAACCTCAAGGCGGCTCTCAACACCATCAAGGACTTCGACACCGGCGGCCTGATCGGCGTGCCGATCACGATCAAGGGCAACTCGATCCCGGTCGGGCGCGTGTACACGGCCGACATGAAGGCACAGAAAATGGTGCCGTCGTCCGACTGGATCAAGCTGGACTGACGCGATGGACGGTGCGGCGGCGGACCTGGTCCTCGATGTGAACAACATCGAGGTGGTCTACAACAAGGTGGTGCAGGTGCTGCGCGGCCTGTCGCTGGCCGTGCCGCGCGGCGAGATCGTGGCGCTGCTCGGCAGCAACGGGGCTGGCAAGTCGACCACGCTGAAGGCGGTGTCGGGGCTGCTGGCGCTCGAGGACGGCGAGCTGCAGGCCGGCCGCATCGCCTTCAACGGCGCCTCGACCGAGCGCGTGCCGCCGCAGCAGCTGGTGCGGCGCGGCCTGTGCCACGTCATGGAGGGCCGGCGCGTGTTCGAGGACCTCACGGTCGAGGAGAACCTGGTCGCCGCCACCTACGCCCACAGCGGCCGCGGCCCGGCGCCGCGCAACTTCGATGCCGTCTATGCCTACTTCCCGCGGCTGCACGAACGCCGCAAGGGCCTGGCCGGCTATCTGTCGGGCGGCGAGCAGCAGATGCTCGCGATCGGCCGCGCGCTGGTCGCCGAGCCGCAGCTGATCCTGCTCGACGAACCCTCGCTCGGGCTCTCGCCCAAGCTGGTCGAGGACATCTTCACGATCATCGCGCGCATCAACGCCGAGCGCGGCGTCTCGATGCTGCTGGTCGAGCAGAACGCCAGCGTGGCGCTGGCGGTCGCCCACCGGGGCTACATCATGGAGAACGGCAAGATCGTGATCGACGGCAGCGCCGAACGGCTCGCGGCCGACCCCGACGTGCGCGAGTTCTATCTCGGCGTGGGCGGCGGCGGCGAGGCGCGCAGCTTCCGCGGGCTCAAGCACTACAAGCGCCGCAAGCGCTGGCTCTCATGACCGGAACGCTCCCTGCCCTCACCCTGCCGCAGATGCTGCGCGAACAGGCGCGCACGCGGCCCGGGGCGATCGCGATCCGGCAGAAGGACTTCGGCATCTGGCAGCCGGTGAGCTGGGCCGACTACCACCGCCGCGCCAGCCACTTCGGACTCGGCCTGCGTGCGCTCGGGCTGCCGGCCGGCGGCCATCTGGGCATCCTGTCCGAGAACCGCATCGAATGGGTGCTGGCGCAGATGGGCGCCGGCCTGGTCGGCGCGGTCACGGTCGGCGTCTACCCGACCAGCCCGAGCAGCGAGATCGCCTACGTGGTCGCGCATGCCGACATCGAGCTGATCGTCTGCGAGGACCAGGAACAGACCGACAAGCTGATCGAGGCGCTCGACCGGCTGCCCCGCCTGCTGAAGATCATCGTGGTCGAGACCAAGGGGCTGCGCAGCCTCGATGCGTCGCTGCGCGGGCGCGTCATCAGCTTCGACGAGGTCGAGAAGGCCGGCGCCGCCGTCGCCGCGCGCGAAGGGCCGGCGCAGATCGACACCGCACTGCAGGCCCAGACGCTGGCCGACATCGGCCTCATGATCTACACCTCGGGCTCCACCGGAAAGCCCAAGGGCGCGATGATCTCCTGGCGCAACATCCGCGGCGTGGTCCCCGGCATCGTCGATCGCCTGGGCCTCGACCAGGACACCACGCACCTCTCGTACCTGCCGCTGTGCCACGTGGCCGAGCAGATGCTCTCGACCTTCGTACCGCTCTACCTCGGCTCCCAGGTCAACTTCGGCGAATCGATCCGCACGGTGCAGGAAGACCTGCGCGAGGTCGCCCCCACGATGTTCCTCGGCGTGCCCCGCATCTGGGAGAAGCTGCATGCCGGCATCAGCATCAAGATGCAGGAGGCCGGCCGCCTGCAGCGCGCGCTGTACCGGCGGGCGATGGCCGCCTGCGCGCCGCTGGCCGAGAAGCCGCGCAGCCGCTGGAGCCTCGGCGAGCGGGCCCGCTTCGCGCTGGCCTACTGGACCGTGCTGCGCGCCTTGCAGAATTTCATCGGGCTGCGCCGGGTCGAGGTCGCGCTGACCGGCGCGGCGCCGATACCGCCCGACGTGGTGCGCTTCTTCCGCACGCTCGGCGTGCCGCTGGTGGAGGTCTACGGCCTCACCGAATCGACCGGCATGATCACCGGCCACCACGGCGACCAGGTCAGGATCGGCACCGTCGGTCCGCCGATCCTGGGCACCCTGCACCGCATCGGCGCCGACGGCGAACTGCTGGTGCAGGGCGAGATGGTGTTCGAGGGCTACTACAAGAACCCGGAGGCCACCGCGGCGTCGATCCGCGACGGCTGGCTGCACACCGGCGACGTGGTGCGCGAGGAAGATGGCCAGCTGCGCATCGTCGACCGCCTGAAGGACATCATGATCACTGCCGGCGGCAAGAATCTGACGCCCTCGGAGATCGAGAACACGATGAAGGCCAGCCCCTTCATCAAGGAGTGCATCGTGGTGGCGGATGGCCGCAAGTTCGTCGGCGCGCTGGTGCAGATCGACTACGAGACCGTCGGCAAATGGGCCGAGGCCGAGCGGATTCCGTTCACGCATTTCCGCTCGCTGGTCGACCAGCCGCGGGTGCGCGAGCTGATCGATGCCGAGATCCAGCGCGGCAATGCGCAGCTGGCACAGGTCTCGCAGGTGCGGCGCCTCCACCTGCTGACCAAGGAGCTCGACCACGACGATGGCGAGGTCACCGCGACCATGAAGGTGCGGCGCGCCAGCATCTACCAGAGCTACGCGGGCGAGATCGAGGCCCTCTACGGCGCCTGATCGATCAGAGGGCGTCGTCGCGCGACACTGGCCGCGCCTGCACGTCGGTGACCACGCCCGGATCGCGCAGCCGCACCGGCGCGTCGGCCGCCTGCCCCTGGGCACGGGCGCCCGCGACGTCGGCCGCCGTCGGCTCGGCCGGCCGGCCGGCGGCCCGGAAGCGGTCGAAGCCGCCACGCGGGTCGAAGCGCATCACCCACGGCTGCACCGGCTTGCCGGTGAGCCGCGCCCAGGCGTAGCGCAGGCCCCAGACGGCCGCCAGCAGCAGCACGGCGACCGCCAGGCTGGCCGCGAAGACCAGGCCGAGCATGAAGAAGACGAGGCGAAGAAAGAAATTCAGCATCGTTCTTAGGATACGGCCTCGGCCAAGGGTTCCCGGTCATTGGTGAACGTGAACTGCCCCGGTGCCTGGATCGGATCGGTGCCGACGCTGATCGTGTCCTTGGGCCCGAAGCTGCCGTCAAGCAGCAGCTTCGACAGCGGATTCTCGATCCGCTGCTGGATCGCACGCTTCAGCGGCCGGGCACCGAACACCGGGTCGAAGCCGACCTTGGCGATCTCGGCCAGCGCCGCCGGCGACACTTCCAGCCCCAGGTCCATCTTGGCCAGGCGGTCCTTCAGCACCTTGAGCTGGATCGCTGCGATCGCCTCGATGTTCTTGGCGTCGAGCGCATGGAACACCACGGTCTCGTCGATGCGGTTCAGGAATTCAGGCCTGAAGTAGTTCTTGAGTTCGTCCCAGACCGCTTCCTTGATCTCCTCGGTCGGCTGGCCGACCATCGACTGGATGATCGGCGAGCCGATGTTGCTGGTCATCACGATCACCGTGTTCTTGAAGTTCACGGTGCGGCCCTGGCCATCGGTCAGGCGGCCGTCGTCGAGCACCTGCAGCAGCACGTTGAAGACGTCCGGATGGGCCTTCTCGACCTCGTCGAGCAGGAGCACGCTGTAGGGCTTGCGGCGCACCGCCTCGGTCAGGTAGCCGCCCTCCTCGTAGCCCACGTAGCCCGGCGGCGCGCCGATCAGGCGGGCGACCGAATGCTTCTCCATGAACTCGCTCATGTCGACGCGGATGAGGTGGTCTTCGCTGTCGAACAGGAAGCCCGCCAGCGCCTTGCACAGCTCGGTCTTGCCGACGCCCGTGGGGCCGAGGAACAGGAACGACCCGGTCGGGCGGTTCGGGTCCGACAGGCCCGAGCGCGAGCGGCGGATCGCGTTGGCGACCGCACCGATGGCCTCGTCCTGGCCGACCACGCGCTCGTGCAGCTTGCCTTCCATCATGAGCAGCTTGTCGCGCTCGCCCTGCATCAGCTTGGACACCGGGATGCCGGTGGCGCGCGCCACCACTTCGGCGATCTCCTCGGCGCCGACCTGCGTGCGCAGCAAGGTAGGCGCGCTCGACTTGCCCTTGCTGGCTTCGGTGTCCTGCGCTTCCTTGAGCCGCTTCTCGAGCCCCGGCAGCTTGCCGTACTGCAGCTCGGCGACCTTGTTGAAGTCGCCCTTGCTGGTGAACTCGGCGATCTGGAACTTGATCTTGTCGATCTCCTCGCGGATCTGCGCGCTGCCCTGGGCCTGGGCCTTCTCGGCCTGCCAGACCTCATCGAGGTCGGCGATCTCCTTTTGCAGCTTCGCGATGTCGTCCTCGATCAGGCCGAAGCGCTTCTGCGAAGCCTCGTCCTTCTCGCGGCGCACGGCTTCGCGCTCGATCTGCAGCTGGATCAGGCGGCGGTCGAGCCGGTCCATGACCTCGGGCTTGGAGTCCATCTCGATCTTGATCTTGGCCGCCGCCTCGTCGATCAGGTCGATCGCCTTGTCGGGCAGGAAGCGGTCCGTGATGTAGCGGTCGGACAGCTCGGCCGCGGCGACGATCGCCGGGTCGGTGATGTCGACGCCGTGGTGGACTTCGTACTTCTCCTTCAGGCCGCGCAGGATCGCGACCGTCGCCTCGACGCTCGGCTCGCCGACGAGGATCTTCTGGAAGCGGCGCTCCAGCGCGGCGTCCTTCTCGATGTACTTGCGGTATTCGTCGAGCGTGGTGGCGCCGACGCAGTGCAGCTCGCCGCGCGCCAGGGCGGGCTTGAGCATGTTGCCGGCGTCCATCGCGCCCTCGGCCTTGCCGGCGCCGACCATGGTGTGCAGCTCGTCGATGAAGACGATGGTCTGGCCTTCGTCCTTGGCGAGTTCGTTGAGCACGGTCTTCAGGCGCTCCTCGAATTCGCCGCGGAACTTGGCACCGGCCAGCAGCGCCGCCATGTCGAGCGACAGCACGCGCTTGCCCTTGAGCGAATCGGGCACCTCGCCGGCGACGATGCGCTGGGCCAGGCCCTCGACGATCGCGGTCTTGCCGACGCCGGGTTCGCCGATCAGCACCGGGTTGTTCTTGGTGCGGCGCTGAAGCACCTGGATGGCGCGGCGGATTTCCTCGTCGCGGCCGATCACGGGGTCGAGCTTGCCCAGGCGGGCGCGCTCGGTGAGGTCGAGGCAGTATTTCTTGAGGGCTTCGCGCTGGCCTTCGGCATCGGCGCTGTTGACGCCCTGGCCGCCGCGCACCGCATCGATCGCGGCTTCCAGCGACTTGCGGCTCACGCCGTTGCTGCGCGCGAGGGCGCCGATGTCGGCCTTGCTGTCGGCCACTGCGAGCAGGAACAGTTCGCTGGCAATGAACTGGTCATTGCGCTTGATCGATTCCTTCTCGGTCGCCTGCAGCAGCTTGCCCAGTTCGGGGCCGACCTGGACCTGGTCGTGGCCCTCGACCTGCGGCAGCTTCTTGATCGCTGCCTCGGCGGCCTGCAGCAGGCCCGGCACATTGGCGCCGGCCCGCTCGAGCAGTGCGCGCGGTCCATCGTCCTGGCGCAGCATGGCGACCAGCAGATGGACCGGTTCGATGTAGGCGTTGTCGTTGCCGAGGGCGAGCGACTGGGCATCGCCGAGGGCTTCCTGGAACTTGGTGGTGAGTTTGTCTTGTCGCATGGCTTGATTCCTGCATTCAAAATAGGGCCGTTCCGCGGCGATATCAAGACCGCCCGGATCTTATTCCTCACGCAATCAATTGGAGTCGATAGATGCTGAAGTCAACATGGGGTGGCGCCGCGCGCGTCGCGCGCGGCTTTTTCGCGGCTGGCCTGCTGGCCGCTGCAGGCGGGGCGCTGGCGCAGCCGTCCGGCCCGCCGATCCGCCTGCTGGTCGGATTCCCGGCCGGCGGCGGCACCGACGTGATCGCCCGCACGCTGGCCGAGAAGCTCAAGGACGAGCTGGGCACCGCGGTGGTGGTCGAGAACCGCGCCGGTGCCGGCGGCCAGATCGCGGCCCAGGCGCTCAAGGCCGCCCCGGCCGACGGCCACACGCTGTTCCTCTCGCATGACCATTCGATCTCGATCCTGCCGCTGGTGGTGAAGAGCCCGGGCTTCGATTCGGCCCGCGACTTCGTCCCGGTCGCCGGCTTCGCCACTTTCGCCAACGCGCTCGCGGTGTCGGGCGGCACGCCGGCCAAGTCGGTCAATGAGTACGTGGCCTGGGTCAGGAAGGAGCGCGGCGGCAAGGACACCATCGGCGTCCCGGCGCCGGCCTCGATCCCCGAATTCCTGGTCAAGCTGATCGGCGCCAAGTACAAGATCGACGTCCAGGCCGCGCCCTACCGGGGCAGCGCGCCGATGCTGGCCGACATGCTGGGCAACCAGATCTCCGCCGGCATCGGTTCGATCCCCGACTTCATCGAGAACCAGAAGGCCGGCAAGATCCGCGTCGTCGCGGTGATCGGCGACAAGCGCCAGGCCGTGCTGCCGCAGGTGCCGACCTTCGCCGAACTGGGGCTGAGCGGCCTCGAGGACCTGCCCTACTACGGCATCTTCGCGCCGGTCGGCACGCCGCAGCCCGTGATCGACCGCTTCGGCGTCGCGCTGGCCAAGGTGCTCAAGATGCCGGACGTGCGCGAGCGCCTGACCGCGATGGGCCTGACGGTCGAATTCATGCCGCAGGGCCAGTTCGCCGGCCGCGTGCGCAGCTACACCCAGACCTGGGCGCAGATCATCAAGGCCAGCGGCTTTCAGCCGCAGTAGTGGCTCGCCCCCCAGGTTGGGCTCACTTCGTGTAGCCCGCCCACCCCCCTGCCGGGGGGCGCTGCCAGCGGCCCGGCGAAGCCGGTTCCGCGGCAGCCCACGAGGGCGGCGCGCTGCGCGGCCGGCGCAAGTGTTGACCTGAGTCAGGCGTTGTTCGAGCTGATGCCCCAGCGGGCCATGGCCTCGTCGTCCGTGGCGCGGGCATCGACCCAGCGGGCGCCCTCGAGCGTCTCTTCCTTCTTCCAGAACGGCGCCTGGGTCTTCAGGTAGTCCATCAGGAACTCGCAGGCCAGGAAGCTCTGGCCGCGGTGCGCCGAGGTCACGGCGACCATCATGATCTGGTCCTGAGGCTGCAGCAGGCCGATGCGGTGGATCACCCGGGCGCCGAGGATGTCGAAGCGACGCTGCGCCTCGTCGATCATGGCCTCGATCGCCCTCTCGGTCATGCCGGGGTAGTGCTCGAGCTCCATCGAGGCCACGGCGCTGCCGTCGTTGCGGTCGCGCACGGTGCCGATGAAGCTGCAGACCGCGCCGACCCGGGCGTCGCCGGCGCGCAACGCGGAGAGCTCCTGCTGCAGGTCGAAATCTTCTTTCTGGATCGAAACACGGGCGGCGGTCATGCCCGGATTGTGGCACCGCGATACACTCGCGCGATGCCTTCCAGCGCCCCGCAGCACCGCCTTTCTTCTTGCGAAGAAGCGGCCTGCACGCGCCTGCAAGGCAAAGCCAAAAAACCAGAGCTCGTCTGACCGGAGCTTCGGTTCCGTCGTCGGATGAGCGACGGAACTGCAAGGCCTCTGGCCGAAGTGGGTGGCGTGCGCGCATTCGACGGTGGTTTCCTCCATCGGTCGATTCCTGAAAGGAAAACTGCGTGCAAGACTCTCATTCCCCCTCCGCCGATTTCTCGGGCCTCTGGATCCCGCTCGTGACCCCGTTCCGGGACCATGCGGTGGACCACGCCGCGCTGGCCGCCCTGGCAGAAAAGCTGGCAGCCACCGGCATCGCGGGCTTCGTGGTCTGCGGCTCGACCGGCGAGGCCGCCGCGCTCGACGAGGACGAGCAACTGGCGGTGCTCGCGACGGTCGCCCGCGCCGCCCCTTCGCTGCCGCGCATCATGGGCCTCTCGGGCTATCACCTGGGCAAGACGCTGGCCTGGGTCCGCAAGCTGGCGGGCCGCGACCTGGCAGGCCTACTGGTGCCGGCACCGAACTACATCCGGCCCTCGCAGGCGGGCCTGGTCGAGTGGTTCGGCGCCATCGCCGACGCCGGCGCCGCACCGCTGCTGGTCTACGACATCCCCTATCGCACCGGCATCGCGATCGAACGCGAGACGCTGCTGGCGCTGGCGGCCCATCCGCGCATCCGCGGCATCAAGGACTGCGGCGGCGACATGGCGAAGACCCGGGCACTGATCGCCGACGGCCGGCTGCAGGTGCTGGCGGGGGAGGATGCGCAGATGTTTGCCACCCTGGCCGAGGGCGGCGCCGGCGCGATCGCCGCCAGCGCGCACCTGCGCACGGAGAGCTTCGTGCAGCTGCTGCGCCTGCTGGCTGCGGGTCGATTGGCCGAGGCACGCGCCGCATGGCGGCCGCTGCTGCCCTTGATCGAGGCGCTGTTCTCGGACCCGAACCCGGGCCCCCTGAAGGCCGCAATGGCCGCCCAGGGCCTGATGCAGGACGAACTGCGCTCGCCGATGACGCGGGTCCCGCCCGAGCGGCTCGGCCGCCTGCTCGCGGCGCTGGGGGTGGTCAACCGCCCGTGACGGGCGGGAAGAAGGCGACTTCGCTGCCTTCGCGCAGCGCGGCGCCTTCGCTGCTCATGATCTGGTCGAGCGCCATGCGCACCGCCCGGCCCCGGGCCAGCGCGCTGGCATGCGGTTCGCCGCGCGCGATCAGTTCGTCGCGCAGCGCGCCGAGGTCGGCCGCGGCGGTCTCGATGGTCTCGCTGCCGGTCCCGAGCGCCTCGCGCACCGACGCAAAGTAGCGGACATTGACTTTCATGCTCAGCCCAGCAGCGAAGCAAAGGGAATGAACTGCACCATGTCGCCGGCCTTGAAGGGCTGGCCGGCGGGCGTGTCGATCACGCCGTCGCCCCACACCATCGAGGTCAGCACGCCGGAGCTCTGGTTGCCGAACACATCGAGGCCGCCGGCCGCGTTGCGACGGGCGCGCAGGAACTCGCGCCGCCGGTCGGCCCGCGGCCAGTCGAAGTCGGCCCGCATCGCGATCGGCTCGGGCGCCACGCGCTTCACGCCCTGCAGGGTCAGCAGGAAGGGGCGCACCAGCAGCAGAAAGGTCAGGAAACTCGACACCGGATTGCCCGGCAGGCCGGTCAGGTGCGCAGCGCCGATGCGGCCGTAGGCAAAGGGCTTGCCCGGCTTCATCGACAGCGACCAGAGGTCGAGCTGGCCCAGGTGCTGGACCGCGGCCTTGATGTGGTCTTCCTCGCCGACCGACACGCCGCCGGTGGTGATGATCAGGTCGTTGCTGAGCGAGGCGGTGCGCAGCGCGTCGATGGTCGCCTCGCGGCGGTCGGGCACGATGCCGAGGTCGTTGACCTCGCAGCCCAGCCGCAGCAGCAGCGCCCGCATGAAGAAGCGGTTGGAGTTGTAGATCGAGCCCGGCTCCATGGCCTCGGGCGCGACGTCGCCGGGCATCACGAGTTCGTCGCCGGTCGACAGCAGAGCGACCCTGGGGCGCTTCGCGACCCGCAGCCGGTCGAGGCCGACGCTGGCGGCCAGGCCCAGGCCGGCGGGCGTGAGCCGCTCGCCGCGCGAGAGCACCACGTCGCCCGAAGCCACGTCCTCGCCGGCGCGGCGGATCCACTGGCCGGCCGCCGGCGCGATCTCGATGCGCACGCCGCCCAGGCCGCCCTCCTCGGGCAGCGCTGCCGTGTCCTCCTGCATCACCACCGCGTCCGCGCCCTCGGGGATCTGCGCGCCCGTGAAGATGCGCGCCGCGGTTCCTGCCGCGAGCGGCGTGCCCACGCTGCCAGCCGGAATGCGCTGCGCCACCCGCAGCACCGCCCCGGGTGCCGCGCAGTCGGCGCTGCGCACCGCGTAGCCGTCCATCGAGCTGTTGTCGCGCGGCGGCACGGTGAGCGCCGACACCACGTCCTGCGCCAGCACGCGGCCGTCGGCCTCGAAGGTCGAGACGCTTTCGGTGCCCACCGCCGGCGTGGCCGCCGCGAGCAGCTTCGCCAGTGCCTCGTCGAGCGGCATCAGGGACGGACGGTTGGAAGTGCTAGCCATGGTGCTCCACCTTGTAGACGAAACGATCGGCATGCGTCAGCAGCCAGTCGCCGATGCCAACGACGTCGTCGAGGTCAAAGATCGGCAGCCCGGTCGGCTGCGGCAGGCCCGCCGGATCGTCGGTCGCGATGCCGACGATGAAGGGGTCGTCGATGTAGCGGGCCGGCCGCTCCACCTCGCCTTCGGCCGCCGCGCGCCAGATCTCGATCTTGCGCAGGTCGCTGTGCTTGAAGCCCTCGACCAGCACCCAGTCGACGCCGGCGTCGAGTTCGGCGATCAGGTCGTGCACGCCGAGCTGGGTCGGCTGCTCGAACTCGCGGATCAGCGCCAGCCGCTTGTCGGAGGCCACCACCACCTCGAAGGCACCGGCCTCGCGATGGCGGAAGGTGTCCTTGCCCGGATGGTCGATGTCGAACTTGTGGTGCGCATGCTTGACCACCGAGACCCGCTGCCCATGCAGCTTCAGCACGGGGATCAGCTGCTCGACCAGCGTGGTCTTGCCCGCGCCCGAATAGCCGGCGAAGCCGATGACCTTCATGCGCGGGCCGCCTGCCGAGGCCGGCGCCGGGCCGCCCCAAGCCGGCCTGAGCCCCCTCGGGGGGCAGCCAGTGCACGAAGTGGCGAGCGTGGGGGCTTGTCAGCCACAGTTTTGCGCAATGTAGGCCTTCACCGCCTGGGCGTCGGCCGGCAGCTTGACGACGCGCTTGGGCAATGCCTCGATGCCTACGAAGCGCTCTGGCCGGTCCGGCTCGTGGCCGAGCGCCTCGACGATGGTCTCGGCGAACTTGATCGGCAGCGCGGTCTCGAGCACGATCATCGGCACGCCGGCCACCAGATGCTCGCGGGCCGCCTTCAGGCCGTCGGCGGTGTGGGTGTCGATCAGCGTCGCGAAGCGGCGGTCGGTGTCGCGGATGGTGGCCAGCCGGTCGGCATGCGTGCTGCGGCTGCTGGCGAAACCGAAGCGGCCCGCGGCATCGGCGAAGACCGGGTCGGCGCCGAGGTCGAAGCGGCCGCTGCGGCCCAGTTCGCCCTCGAACAGCGCGCGCGTCCTGGCGCCGTCGCGGCCCACCAGGTCGAACACGAAGCGCTCGAAGTTGCTGGCCTTCGAGATGTCCATCGAGGGGCTCGAGGTCTCGTGCGTGTCGGCGGCCGAGCGCACGCGGTAGACGCCGGTCCGGAAGAACTCGTCGAGCACGTCGTTCTCGTTGGTCGCCACCACCAGCGTGCGGATCGGCAGGCCCATCGTGCGGGCCACGTGGCCGGCGCAGACGTTGCCGAAATTGCCCGAGGGCACGGCGAAGCTGACCTGCTTGTCGTTCGAGGCGGTGGCCTGGAAGTAGCCCGCGAAGTAGTAGACGACCTGGGCCAGCAGGCGCGCCCAGTTGATCGAGTTGACCGTGCCGATCTTGTACTTGCGCTTGAACGCGAGGTCGTTGGACACCGCCTTGACGATGTCCTGGCAGTCGTCGAAGACGCCGCTGATCGCGATGTTGTGGATGTTCTCGTCCTGCAGGCTGAACATCTGGGCCTGCTGGAACGGGCTCATGCGGCCGTCCGGCGAGGTCATGAAGACCCGCACGCCCTTCTTGCCGCGCATCGCGTACTCGGCCGCGCTGCCGGTGTCGCCGCTGGTGGCGCCGAGGATGTTGAGCTGTTCGCCGCGGCGGCCCAGCTCGTACTCGAACAGGTTGCCCAGCAGCTGCATCGCCATGTCCTTGAAGGCCAGCGTGGGGCCGTTCGACAGGGCTTCGAGGTAGACGCCGTCCTCGAGTTCGCGCAGCGGCACGATCTCGTCGCTGCCGAACACCTCGGCGGTGTAGGTGCGCGCGCAGATCGACTTCAGGTCGGCCGGCGGGATGTCGTCGATGTAGAGCGACAGGATCTCGAACGCCAGGTCGGCGTACGGCAGCCCGCGCCATTTGGCGAGCGTGGCGGCATCGACTTTCGGGTACTGCTCGGGCAGGTACAGGCCGCCGTCGGGCGCCAGGCCTTCGAGCAGGATGTCGCAGAAGCGGCGGCGGTCCGGGTGGCCGCGCGTGGACAGGTAGCGCATCAGGACAGCTCTTCCTTGCGGATGCGCACGATCGGCGCCAGCACGGTCGGCAGCGCCTGCAGCTGCGCCAGGGCATCGTCGAGCGTGCCCTCGCGCGTGTCGTGCGTGAGGATGATGAGGTCGGTCTGGGTCGAGCCTTCGCCGCCGACTTCGTCGGCTTCGCGCTGCAGCACGGCGTCGATGCTGATGCCGGCGCCGGCCAGCAGCCCGGTCACCTTGGCGAGCACGCCGGCCTCGTCGGCCACGCGCAGGCGCAGGTAGTAGCTGGTCACGACCTCGGCCATCGGCAGCACCTTCAGGTCGCTCATCGCGTCCGGGTGGAAGGCCAGGTGCGGCACGCGGTGCGCCGCGTCGGCCGTGTGCAGGCGCGTGATGTCGACCAGGTCGGCGATCACGGCGCTGGCGGTCGGCTCGCTGCCGGCGCCCTTGCCGTAGTAGAGCGTGGTGCCGACGGCGTCGCCGTTGACCACCACCGCGTTCATCGCACCTTCGACATTCGCGAGCAGGCGCTTGGACGGCACCAGCGACGGATGCACCCGCAGCTCGATGCCCTTGGCGACGCGCTTGGTCACGCCCAGCAGCTTGATGCGGTAGCCGAGCTGCTCGGCGTACTTGATGTCCTGCGCCGCCAGCTTGGTGATGCCCTCGATGTGGGCGCGGTCGAACTGCACCGGAATGCCGAAGGCGATCGCGCTCATCAGCGTCACCTTGTGCGCCGCGTCGACGCCCTCGATGTCGAAGGTCGGATCGGCCTCGGCATAGCCCAGGCGCTGCGCCTCCTTGAGCACGGTGTCGAAGTCGAGGCCCTTGTCGCGCATCTCGGACAGGATGAAGTTGGTGGTGCCGTTGATGATGCCGGCGATCCACTGGATCGAGTTGGCCGTGAGGCCCTCGCGCAGCGCCTTGATGATCGGGATGCCGCCGGCCACCGCGGCCTCGAAGGCCACCATCACGCCCTTGGCGTGCGCGGCCGCGAAGATCTCGGTGCCGTGCACCGCAAGCAGCGCCTTGTTGGCCGTGACCACGTGCTTGCCGGCGGCGATCGCCTCGAGCACCAGCTGCTTGGCGATGCCGTAGCCGCC
The DNA here is from genome assembly GCF_030316765.1 of Variovorax saccharolyticus. Lineage (GTDB taxonomy): Bacteria > Pseudomonadota > Gammaproteobacteria > Burkholderiales > Burkholderiaceae_C > Variovorax > Variovorax saccharolyticus. Next base: position 633,593 of record NZ_JASZYT010000001.1, on the reverse strand, counting down.
GATCAGTTCGACCACGATGTCGATCTCGGGATTGGCGATCACGGCACGGGCATCGGCGACCACCTGCACGCCCTCGCCGACCACCGCCTGCGCGCGCGCCGTGTCGAGGTCGGCGACCATCGTGATCTCGATGCCGCGGCCGGCGCGACGCTTGATTTCTTCCTGATTGCGCCGGAGCACCTGGAAGGTGCCGCTACCGACCGTGCCGATGCCGAGCAGGCCAACTTGGATGGGGTTCATTCGATTGTCTTCTGGAGCAGATGGGGCTCAGGCGCCCCGGTTTCGATAGCGTTCGAGGAAGCCGGCGATGCGGTTCACCGCCTCGCGCAGGTCCTCTTCGTGCGGCAGGAACACGATCCGGAAATGATCGGGCGTGGCCCAGTTGAAGCCCGTGCCCTGCACCAGCATCACCTTGGTCTCCTTCAGCAGCTCGAGAAAGAACTGGCGGTCGTCCTCGATCGGATAGACCTTCGGATCGAGCTTCGGGAACATGTAGAGCGCCGCGCTGGGCTTGACGCAGCTGACGCCCGGGATCGCGGTGATCAGCTCGTAGGCCAGGTCGCGCTGGCGGCGCAGGCGTCCGCCCGGCGACACCAGGTCGTTGATGCTCTGGTAGCCGCCCAGCGCGGTCTGGATCGCCCACTGGCCCGGCACGTTGGCGCACAGCCGCATGTTCGAGAGCATGTTCAGGCCCTCGATGTAGTCGCGCGCCATCTTCTTGTCGCCCGACACCACCAGCCAGCCGGCGCGGTAGCCGCAGGAACGGTAGCTCTTGGACAGCGAGTTGAAGGTCAGCGTCAGCACGTCCTTGGACAGGCTGGCGATCGCGGTGTGCTTGACGCCGTCGTAGAGCACCTTGTCGTAGACCTCGTCGGCGAAGATCACCAGCCCGTGCTCGCGCGCGATCGCGACGATGCTCCTGAGCAGATCGTCCGAGTACAGCGCGCCGGTCGGGTTGTTCGGGTTGATCACCACGATGCCCTTGGTACGCGGCGTGATCTTGGCCCGGATGTCGTCGATGCTGGGCATCCAGCCGTTGTCCTCGTCGCAGAGGTAGTGCACCGGCCGGCCGCCCGACAGGCTGGCCACCGCGGTCCACAGCGGGTAGTCGGGCGCCGGCAGCAGCAGCTCGTCGCCGTCGTTGAGCAGCGCGTTGGTGGCCATGGCGATCAGTTCGCTGGCGCCGTTGCCCAGGTAGATGTCGTCGAGCGTGACGCCGGCGATGCCCTGCTTCTGGGTCTCGTGCATCACCGCCTTGCGCGCCGCGAAGATGCCCTTGCTGTCCGAATAGCCAGCCGAGGCCGGCAGATTGCGGATCATGTCCTGCTGCACCTCCTCGGGCGCATCGAAGCCGAACACGGCGAGGTTGCCGATGTTGAGCTTGATGATCTTCTGGCCCTCTTCCTCCATCTGCTTGGCGGCATCCATGATCGGGCCGCGGATGTCGTAGAGCACGTTGGCCAGCTTGGCCGATTTCTTGAGCGGTTTCAAAGTCCCTCCAAGGGGGTCTGCGCAGGGGAAAACCTATAATTTGACCACATTTCACCCCCTGCCCCGATGAAGCTCCAGCCTGACAAATCCGACGTCCAGACCCTCACTGCGCACGGCCCGGGCTGGGTGGCGATCAACAACGAGCGGGTCGAATCGAGCGTCGTGGTCGGCTCCCGCGGCGAGCGTTTCGAATGGGATGCCAGCGACTTCAGCCAGATCGGCGCGGAACACTTCGCGAAACTGGCCGGGCTGGGCGCAGAACTGATCATTTTCGGCAGCGGCAAGCGCATCCGCTTCCCGCAGCCGGCATGGCTCCAGCCCCTGATGGCGCAGCGCACGGGCGTCGAGACCATGGACACGCCGGCAGCCTGCCGGACCTACAACATTCTCGCCAGCGAGGGGCGGCATGTGCTCGCAGCCCTCCTGATCGAGAAACCCGAAGGGCAATAGGAGCCATTTCGGGGTAAAATTGCGGGTTGCGAACCGGCGGCCCGCCCTTCAGTTAGCAACGACCAATCATCCATGATCCCGACAGACCTCGACCGGGTCGGGCATGGAACCAAACGGAGAAAACAAGTTTCATGGCGATCGTTGTCAACAAACCCATTCCCGAATTCGACGCCACTGCGACCGGCGGCCTGAAGGTTTCTAACACCTCTCACCTCGGCCACGTGCTGGTCATGTATTTTTACCCCAAGGACAATACCCCCGGCTGCACCACCGAAGCGATGCAGTTCCGCGATCGCTACAAGGATTTCGAGAAGGCCGGCGCCACCGTATTCGGCGTTTCGCGCGACAACATGAAGTCGCACGACGAATTCAAGGCCAAGCTCGAGCTCCCCTTCGAACTGATCGCGGACACCGAGGAAAAGATGTGCCACATGTTCGGTGTGGTCAAGAACAAGATCATGTACGGCAAGAAGGTCAAGGGCATCGAGCGCAGCACCTTCCTGATCGGCGCCGACGGCGTCCTGAAGGCCGAATGGCGCGGCCTCAAGGTTCCAGGCCATGTCGACGACGTTCTCAAGGCTGTCAAGGCACTCAAGAAATCTGCCTGAAACCTGAATTCGTGTGGTTTTGCGCGTTCGCGTTGGCGATGCGCAACGATCACAGGTTGTGTCACGTGCGATGTGCATAATGGCTTCATGCCGTTGAGCTCCACGACCGCATCCACCGAACAAAGCCGCCCTGGTCTTCAGGCGGCTTTTTCGCTTTCTGGCCTCTTCTTTTTTGCGAGCGACACCCCCCATGCCCCTGCCTCCCGCCCCCACGAAACGCGCCGCACTGCTTTCGCCGGACGCGCACGACGCGCCCGCCCGTTCCTCGCACGGACGCAGCGGCCGCCGCTCGTCCGACCGCAGGACTGAGCAAAGCGGCTCGAACGGGCCCCAGCCGCTCGAATTGTTCGATCGCCACGCCGAAGAAGCCGGCGGCGCGATCGAGCCGGCGCCGCTGCCGCCCAAGGCCAAGACGCCCGCACGCCCGGCGCCGGAGCCGGCCATCCAGGTCGAGACGCGGGCCCGGGTCCAGGCGCCAATCCCGGCCCCGCAGGCGACGCCGCGCCCCAAGCGCAGCAAATCAAACGGACCGGCCAAGCTCTTCGTGCTCGACACCAACGTGCTGCTGCACGATCCGATGTGCCTGTTCCGCTTCGAGGAACACGACATCTTCCTGCCGATGATCGTGCTGGAAGAGCTCGACGGCCACAAGAAAGGCACGACCGAAGTCGCCCGCAACGGACGCCAGACCAGCCGCACGCTCGATGCGCTGGCGGGCGCGCAGGGAGCCGACATCGGCAAGGGCCTGAAGCTCGACACCACGGGCCATCGCGCGGCCGGCGGCAAGCTGTTCTTCCAGACCGCGCCGCTCGACTACACGCTGCCGACCAGCCTGCCGCAGGGCAAGGCCGACAACCAGATCCTCGGCGTGGTGCAGGCGCTGCGCGACCTCTATGCCCACGACGCCCCCGGCCGCCCGAAGCAGGAGGTGGTGCTGGTGTCGAAGGACATCAACATGCGCGTCAAGGCGCGCGCGCTCGGACTGGCCGCCGACGACTACCAGAACGACAAGACGCTCGAAGACGGCGACCTGCTCTACGCCGGCTCGCTGGCCCTGCCGGCCGACTTCTGGACCCGCCAGAGCAAGACGGTCGAGAGCTGGCAGAGCGGCAGCAGCACCTTCTACCGCATCAGCGGCCCGATCGTGCCGAACCTCTACATCAACCAGTTCGTGTATTTCGAGGCGCCCGGCGAGCCCAGCATGTATGCCCGCGTGACCGAGATCCGCGACAAGACCGCGGTCCTCAAGACCCTGAAGGACTACGGCTCGGTCAAGAACGCGGTGTGGGGCGTGAACACCCGCAACCGCGAGCAGAACTTCGCGATGAACCTGCTGATGGACCCGGACGTCGACTTCGTCACGCTGACCGGCACCGCCGGCACCGGCAAGACCCTGATGGCGCTGGCTTCGGGCCTGACGCAGGTGCTCGACGACCGCCGCTACACCGAGATCATCATGACCCGCGCGACCGTCAGCGTGGGCGAGGACATCGGCTTCCTGCCCGGCACCGAGGAAGAGAAGATGGGTCCCTGGATGGGCGCGCTCGACGACAACCTCGAGTTCCTGGCCAAGGGCGACGGCGGCGGCGCCGGCGAATGGGGCCGCGCGGCCACCAACGAGCTGATCCGCAGCCGCATCAAGATCAAGAGCATGAACTTCATGCGCGGGCGCACCTTCCTGAACAAGTACGTGATCATCGACGAGGCGCAGAACCTGACGCCCAAGCAGATGAAGACGCTGGTGACCCGTGCGGGCCCGGGCACCAAGATCATCTGCATGGGCAACCTGGCGCAGATCGACACGCCCTACCTCACCGAAGGCTCCTCGGGCCTGACCTTCGCGGTCGACAAGTTCAAGGGCTGGCCGCACAGCGGACACATCACGCTGGCGCGCGGGGAACGCTCCAGGCTGGCCGACTTCGCGAGCGAAGTCCTTTAGCTCGCCCCCAGGTTGCCCGGCACTTCGTGTCCGGGCGGCCGCCCCGTTCCATTCACACTGCTGAAGCCTCCTGACACTACGTTGTCAGGAGGCTCCGCGCAGCATGGAGGCTTCAATCACTGACAGAGGAGCGCTCCCATGACTGCCACCACCATCAACTGGTTCGAGATTCCCGTCGCCGACCTCGACCGGGCGCAGGCCTTCTACGAGAAGGTGCTGGGCCGCGCATTCAAGCGCGAAGACATGGGCGGCGAGCCGATGGCGATCTTTTCCTACGAGGAACCGGCCACCGGCGGCTGTCTGATAGCCGGCAGCCCGCGCGCCGCGGCGCCGGGCAGCGGCGTGCGGATCTATCTGGACTGCATGCCGAGCATCGACGCGGCGCTGTCGCGCGTGGCCGCCGCGGGCGGCGGGATCGTGACGCCGAAGACCGCGCTGCCCGCGGACATGGGCTTTTTCGCGGTTCTGCGCGACACCGAAGGCAATGAGGTCGGGCTGCACGCACTGGCCTGACTCCGAGCGATGACGAAAGGATGATCATGCAACCCCAGCTTCAACGGCTCGAACCCTTCCGGGTGGCCGGACTGACCGCGCGCACCACCAACCGCGACGAAAGCGATCCCCGGGCCGCGCGCATCGGCACCCTGTGGGACCGCTTCTTCGGCGAGCGGGTCTACGAGAAGACGCCGCACCGTGTCGCCGACATGCGACTCTTCGGCGTCTACTCGGCCTACGAGGCGGACGCCCACGGCGCCTTCGACATCACGACCGGCGTCGCGGTGGCCGACGGACCGGCCGCCGTCCGCATCGAGGGCGGCGACTACCTCGTCTTCAGCGGACAAGGCGAAATGCCGCAGATGGTGCTCGCGGTCTGGGAGACGATCTGGCACTATTTCGATGCACACCCCGAGATCAAGCGCCGCTACCAGAGCGACTTCGAGGCCTACAGCGGGCCCGACCAGGTCGCGATCCACATCGGAATCCTGACGGACTGAGATGAATCGCCCCCACGCTCATCACTTCGTGTATCGCTGCCCCCCGAGGGGGTGCTCAGAGCCCTTCGGGCGGCCGGGCGGGCTCTGAGATGAATCGCCCCCACGCTCATCACTTCGTGTATCGCTGCCCCCCGAGGGGGTGCTCAGAGCCCTTCGGGCGGCCGGGCGGGCTCTGACATGAGCAGCACTCCAGGCAGCCGACACGCCAGGAAGAGCTGGAGAGAGAAGCTCGCAGGCTACCCGCGGCTGCCCGAAGTGAAGCCCATCCCGCCCGCCATGCAACGCCGCCATGGTCCGGGGACCATCGTGACGCCCTCCCCGCGCGAGGTCGAGGAGGCGATGCGGCGGGTGCCCGAAGGCCGCCTCGTGACCGTCTTCGGCATCGGCGAGCAACTGGCGCGCGAACACGGCACCACCATCGGCTGCACCGTGACCACCGCGATCTTCGCCAGCATGGCGGCGCAGGCCGCGGCAGAAGAGCGGCAGGCCGGCCGCGGCGACATCACGCCCTACTGGCGCACGCTCAAGGTCGACGGCGAACTGAATCTCAAGTACCCCGGAGGCCTCGATGAACTCATGCGCCGGCTCGAGTCCGAGGGCCACACCGTGGTCCAGCGGGGCAGGCGCTATTTCGTCGAAGATTTCGAAACCAAGATCATCGGAAGCTGACTGCCCTTCATGCGCCGTGCCGACCGCCTGTTCCAGATCGTCCAGCTCATCCGTGGACGCCGGCTCACCACGGCTGCCTTCCTGGCGCGCCGGCTCGAAGTCTCGGAGCGCACGGTCTACCGCGATGTCGCCGACCTGCAACTTCAGGGCGTCCCGATCGAAGGCGAAGCCGGCGTCGGCTACAGGCTCGGCTCCGGCTTCGACCTGCCGCCGCTGATGTTCACGCAGGACGAAGCAGCGGCGCTGGTCGCGTCGGCACGCCTGGCGCAGAGCTGGGTCGACGCCGCGATGGCACGCGACATCGAAGCGGCGCTCGGCAAGATCCTGTCGGTGCTGCCGCCGGCGGCGCGGGTGTCGGCCGAGAGCCTGGCGCTCTACGCGCCGGCCTACGTGCTCGACGCCGGCACGCGCGATCGGCTGCAGACCTTGCGCGAGGCGGTGCAGTCGCGCCACAAGCTGCGCATGGACTACCGCGATGTCGCCGGCGCCCCCAGCCAGCGCACGGTGCGCCCGCTGGGCTGCTTCTATTGGGGCAAGGTCTGGACCTTCTCGGCCTGGTGCGAGCTGCGCGACGACTTCCGCGGCTTTCGGCTCGACCGAATCGATACCATCGAAGTGCTTCCGGAGCGATTCAGGGACGAGCCCGGCAAGACCCTGGCGGACATGCTGCGCCAGTTGAAGGCGGATGCCTAAGCAGTTGGGGACAGAGCAAAAACTGCTGCGCAGCTTCTTGGTCTGTCCCGCAAGGTCTCAGCGGTCTCAGAAATCATTGCCGCCCGCGAGGTTCTCGAACTTGGTCAGCGGCTTCAGGAAGGCCAGCTTGACGGTGCCGGTCGGTCCGTTGCGGTGCTTGCTGATGATCACCTCGGCGACGCCCGGCTCCTTGCTGTTCTTGTCGTAGTAGTCGTCGCGGTAGATGAACATGATGATGTCGGCATCCTGCTCGATCGCGCCGGACTCGCGCAGGTCGCTCATCATCGGGCGCTTGTCGGTGCGGCTCTCGACGCCGCGGCTCAGCTGCGACAGCGCGATCACCGGACACTTGAGCTCCTTGGCCAGCATCTTCAGGCCGCGCGAGATTTCGCCGACGGCGGTGGCGCGGTTCTCGTCGTTCATGCTGCTCGAGACGCTCATGAGCTGCAGGTAGTCGACCACGATCAGGCCAAGCTTGCCGTACTGGCGTGCCAGCCGGCGCGCGTTGGCGCGCAGCTCGCTCGTGGTGAGGCCGGGCGTCTCGTCGATGTGCAGCGACACGTTGCGCAGCTTCTCGATGGCTTCGGTGAGGCGCGGCCATTCCTCGTCGGTCAGCTTGCCGGTGCGCAGGTGGCCCTGGTCGATGCGGCCGATCGAGCCCACGATACGCACCGCCAGCTGCGAGGCGCCCATTTCCATCGAGAACACCGCCACCGGCAGGCCTTCGTTGAGCGCCACGTGCTCGGCGATGTTGATCGCCAGCGAGGTCTTGCCCATCGAGGGCCGCGCCGCCAGCACGATCATGTCGCCCGGCTGCAGGCCCGAGGTCATCTTGTCGAATTCGTAGAAGCCGGTGCGCACGCCCGTGATGTCGTTCGGGTTCTCGGCCATCTCGGTCACGCGGTCGAGCAGTTCGACCACCAGGGAATCCATGCCCTGGAAGCCCTGCTTCATGCGCGAGCCTTCCTCGCCGATGTTGAAGATCTTCTGCTCGGCCTCGTCGAGGATCTTGTCGACCGCCTTGCCCTGCGTGTTGAAGGCGTTGGTGGCGATCTCGTCGCTGGCGCTCACCAGCTTGCGCAGGATCGAGCGCTCGCGCACGATCTCGGCGTAGCGCCGGATGTTGCTCGCGCTCGGCACGTACTGCGCCAGCGAGTTGAGGTAGGCCAGCCCGCCGATCTCGTCGGCCTTGCCGAGGTTCTGCAACTGCTCGTAGACCGTGATCACGTCGGCCGGCTTGCTGGCGTTGATCAGCGTGCCGATGGCCGCGTAGATCAGCTTGTGCTCATGGCGGTAGAAGTCGCCGTCGACCACCACGTCGCCCATGCGGTCCCAGGCGCCGTTGTCGAGCAGCAGGCCGCCCAGCACGCTCGATTCGGCCTCGATCGAATGCGGCGGGATGCGCAGCTGCGCGATCTGGCGGTCGGACGACGGGTCGTTGTCGGCGTAGGAAAAGAGTGCGGACATGAAGTTCCTTGCAACCATGCATGCTAAGCCGGGCGGCGCGCGGCGTCACGTGGACAAGGCTGTGAATAAGCAGTGATCTTCCGGTGCAATGCGCGGGACAACCAGGCCGCCCGGAAAAAGAAAAGCCGCCCGAAGGCGGCTCTTTCACGCGCACGAAGCGCGTGGGGCGTCTTAGGCGCTCTCGCCGTAGACCGTGACCGTGATGTCGACCACCACGTCGGTGTGCAGCGCGACGCTGACCGTGCTGTCGCCGACGACCTTGATCGGGCCGTTGGGCATGCGCACTTGCGACTTCGCGACCTTGTAGCCTTGCTTGCTGAGCTCTTCGGCGACGTCGGCGTTGGTGACCGAGCCGAACAGGCGGCCGTCGACGCCGGCCTTCTGGGTCAGCTTGATGGCGGTGCCGCCGAGCTTTTCGCCCTGGGCTTGCGATTCGGCCAGCTTGGCGGCCGCAGCCTTTTCGAGCTCGACGCGCTTGGCTTCGAATTCGGCCTTGTTGGCTTCGGTGGCGCGGCGGGCGCGGCCCGAGGGAATCAGGAAGTTGCGTGCGTAACCGTCCTTGACCTTGACGATCTCGCCGAGCACGCCGAGGTTGACGACCTTGTCCAGAAGAATGACTTGCATGGTGGTTCTCTCCTTAGACGCGGTGTTGGTCGCTGTACGGCACCATCGCGAGGAAGCGGGCACGCTTGATCGCGGTGTTGAGCTGGCGCTGGTAGATCGCGCGCGTGCCGGTCAGGCGGGCGGGGATGATCTTGCCGTTTTCGCTGATGAAGTCGCGCAGGGTGTCGATGTCCTTGTAGTCGATCTCTTCGACGCCGGCGACGGTGAAGCGGCAGAAGCGCTTGCGCTTGAACAGCAGCGACTGGGTGTTGCGCTTCGGACGCTTGTCCTTGTTGAATTTCTTGAACGTGGCCATGTTTGGACCTCTAGAAAATTAATCTTGCTGAAAGTTCTGGATGTGAAGCACTGGATGCTTGCCGTTGCCCGGTGTCGCGAGGAAGCCCTGGAATCGCCAGAGGCTGCCCAGCTCCTGCCTTGCGAGCCGTTCGGCCACTGCGCCGAAGGCGACGGCCTTGATGGCCGCCTTGACCTGTCGGGGCTGGGCCGCTTCGGTCACTGTCGACTCGTGTTCGAGTCGCAGGTCGACGGCGGGCAGTCCGGCAGGCGTGTAACGCAAGGCTCCGAGTTCGGCGACGCAGGCAGTCAGCAACAGCTGATTGACCGCGGCAGTACTCACTTCATCCGTTGTTGTTGGCGGCGTACTCGGCCTGCTGGGCCTTGCGGGCCTCTTCGCGCTCGACCGTCTTCATCATCGACGACGGACCGGTGTCGGCCTTCTTCTTGACGACGGTGAGATGGCGCAGGACGGCGTCGTTGAACTTGAACGCGTGCTCGAGTTCGGCCATGACGGTCTGCTCGGCTTCGATGTTCACGCACAGGTAGTGCGCCTTGTTCAGCTTGTTGATCTGGTAGGCCAGCTGGCGGCGGCCCCAGTCTTCGACGCGGTGGACCTTGCCGCCGCCGGCCGTGATCAGGCCCTTGTAGCGCTCCAGCATGGCCGGAACCTGTTCGCTCTGATCCGGGTGGATCAGCAAGATGATTTCATAGTGACGCATTGGCACTCCTTGTGGATTTCCCCCGATGTTGTTCGAGGAAAGGGGTTGAGCCACCCGCGGCGTCAGACGTGGTGTGGCAAGGCAAAGCCGTAAATTATAGCACTCAGGCGCCGTGCAGTGCCCGCTCCAGCAGCGCGGCCTTGTCGGGCCCCACCGCGGCCTGGATCTTCGGGAACAACTCGACCAGCTGTTCGTAGGTCGATGTGCCCTCGACCGACAGGTTCAGCCTGAAGCCGCGCAGGCCCAGGCTGCCGGTCAGCTGGGTGGCGATCGGATAGGCGTCCTTGTAGCGCTGTTGAGCGGATCGACCGCCCGCGGGAGCCGCCGCGACCGGTGCCGGCACGGGCGCAGCCGCGGGAGCGGGAGCGGCGGCTGCGACGACGGGCGCCGCAGCACCGGCCTCCGCGACCAGCGCCAGCAGCCCCTGCGCCACCATCTGTTCGATCTCCTCGCGGCTCACGCCCATTCCGGCTTCGAGCACCTGGTCGACGCTGCGTTTGCCGTCGCACAGGATGAACGCCGTGCGCTGGCGCGGCGTCAGAGCGATCGAACGGTCCTTGAGAACGCGCTGCCCGGCTTCAGTCTTGACAAGAATCATGGCTTCCTCGATGCCAAGGTCAGGGAGCGCTGCAGGGCCGGGAATGGCCCCGATGCGACTTCAAGCGCCACCGCGCCCCGGGTTGCCCGGAGTTTGACATCAAAGAAGCATTTGGTTGCAAATACACCAAGCTGACACGGGGATTACAGCGTCGCCGTGAACAAAGTCGTTGCGCGGCGGTGACAAAGTTGCCCCCGCCGCCGCCTCCTGGGTCTCAGCGCTTGGCGAGTTGCTGCCAGGTCTCGATCACGCTGTCGGGGTTCAGCGAGATCGACTCGATCCCCTGCTCCGCCAGCCAGAGCGCGAAGTCGGGGTGGTCGCTGGGCCCCTGGCCGCAGATCCCGACGTACTTGCCCTGGTCCTTGCAGGCCTTGATGACCTTCGCCAGGAGTGCCTTGACGGCCGGATCGCGTTCGTCGAAGTCGGCGGCCAGCAGTTCCAGGCCGGAGTCGCGGTCCAGGCCCAGCGTGAGTTGGGTCAGGTCGTTCGAGCCGATCGAGAAACCGTCGAAGAATTTCAGGAACTCCTCCGGCAGGATCGCGTTGCTCGGCACCTCGCACATCATGATCAGCTTGAGTTCGTTCTCGCCGCGCTTGAGGCCGTGCTCGCCCAGCAGCGTGGTCACGCGCTCGGCCTGGCCCAGCGTGCGAACGAAAGGCACCATGATCTGGATGTTGGTCAGGCCCATCTCGTTGCGCACGCGCTTGAGCGCCTCGCACTCCATCGCGAAGGCCTCGCCGAACTCGCCGCTCAGGTAGCGTGCAGCGCCGCGGAAACCCAGCATCGGGTTCTCTTCCTCGGGCTCGTAGCGGCTGCCGCCGATCAGCTTGCGGTATTCGTTCGACTTGAAGTCCGACAGCCGGACGATCACCTGCTTGGGCCAGAAGGCGGCACCGATGGTGGCGATGCCCTCGGCCACCTTGTCGACGTAGAAGGCGCGCGGCGAGGCATGGCCGCGGGCCACCGACTCGACCGCCTTCTTGAGGTCGGCATCGACGTTCGGGTAGTCGAGGATCGCCTTCGGATGGACGCCGATGTTGTTGTTGATGATGAACTCGAGCCGCGCCAGGCCGACGCCGTGGTTCGGCAGCTGGGCGAAGTCGAAGGCCAGCTGCGGATTGCCGACGTTCATCATGATCTTGAGATCGATCTCGGGCATCTCGCCGCGCTGGACCTCGGTCACCTCGGTCTCGAGCAGGCCGTCGTAGATGAAGCCGGTGTCGCCCTCGGCGCAGCTCACGGTGACCAGAGTGCCGTCCTTCAGCAGGTCGGTGGCGTCGCCGCAGCCGACCACGGCCGGGATGCCGAGCTCGCGCGCGATGATCGCCGCGTGGCAGGTGCGCCCGCCGCGGTTGGTGACGATGGCGGCGGCGCGCTTCATCACCGGCTCCCAGTTGGGGTCGGTCATGTCGGTGACCAGCACGTCGCCGGCCTGGACCTTGTCCATCTCGCTGATGCTGTGGACCAGGCGCACCGGCCCGGTGCCGATCTTCTGGCCGATCGCGCGGCCCTCGGCCAGCACGGCGCCGCGGCCCAGCAGCTTGTAGCGCTGCTCGGCCTTGCCCTGCTGCTGGCTCTTCACGGTTTCAGGGCGCGCCTGCAGGATGTAGAGCTGGCCGTCGGTGCCGTCCTTGCCCCATTCGATGTCCATCGGGCGGCCGTAGTGCTCCTCAATCACCAGCGCGTACTTCGCCAGCAACTCGACGTCGGCATCGGTCAGCGAGTAGCGGTTGCGCTGCTCGGTCGGCACGTCGGTGGTCTTCACCAGCTTGCCGCTGGCGGCCTTCTCGGCGGCGCTCGCGAACTCCATCTGGATCAGCTTGGAACCGAGGTTGCGCCGGATCACGGCGCGCTTGCCGGCGCGCAGCGTCGGCTTGTGGACGTAGAACTCGTCGGGGTTCACGGCGCCCTGCACCACGGTCTCGCCGAGGCCATAGCTCGAGGTGATGAAGACCACGTCCTCGAAGCCGGATTCGGTGTCGATCGTGAACATCACGCCGGCCGCGCCGAGGTCGCTGCGCACCATGCGCTGCACGCCCGCCGAGAGCGCCACCACGTCATGGGCGAAGCCCTTGTGGACCCGGTAGCTGATCGCGCGGTCGTTGTAGAGGGAGGCGAAGACCTCCTTCATCTTGTGCAGCACGTCGTCGATGCCGACCACGTTCAGGAAGGTCTCCTGCTGGCCCGCGAAGGAGGCGTCGGGCAGGTCTTCGGCGGTGGCCGAGGAGCGGACCGCGAAACTGGCCTGGGGATTGCCCGCGGACAGGGTCGCGAAGGCATCGGCGATCGCCTTCTGCAGGTCGGCCGGAAAGGGCTGGGCCTCGACCATCGCGCGAATCTCGCCGCCGACCGCGGCCAGTGCGCGCACGTCCTCGGTGTCCAGCTTCGCGAGCTTGGCGCTGATCTTGTCGGCCAGGCCGTCGTGGGCCAGGAACTGCCGGAAGGCATGGGCCGTCGTGGCGAAGCCGGTCGGCACGCGCACGCCCTGCGGCAGCTGGGAAATCATCTCGCCGAGACTGGCGTTCTTGCCGCCGACCGACTCGACGTCGGTCATTCTCAGGTTTTCGAACGGTACGACCAGGGCGGTCGCTTCGAAGAGGTCAGACATGGGAAAGCTCCAGAAGTTGAAACTGTGGCTGCATGCGGGCGGCACAACGCGATCGTTCTTCTTGCTCTGGGCATCGGCGGGGGGTGCATGCTGAATTTGGGCCGGGAAGGCGCTCGGCTTTCCCGATAATGGGCCGGATTGTAGGCGCGGCCGGCTTTGGCGTGCCGCAGGACAAGGCCCCGAACATATGCATACACGCACAGTCTTCTTCGTTTCCGACGGCACCGGCATCACCGCCGAGACTTTCGGCAATGCCGTCCTGGCCCAGTTCGAGATGAAGCCCCGCCACGTGCGGCTGCCCTTCACGGACACCGTCGACAAGGCGCACCAGGCGGTGCGCAAGATCAACCACACGGCCGAAATCGAGGGCGTGCGGCCGATCGTCTTCACGACACTGGCGAACATGGAGGTGCTCGAGGTCATCGAGACCGGCTGCAAGGGCATGCTGCTCGACATGTTCGGCACCTTCGTCCGGCCGCTGGAGATCGAGCTGGCCATGAAGTCGAACCATCGCATCGGCCGCTTCAGCGACGTCAGCAAGAGCAAGGAATACGACGCCCGCATCCAGGCCATCGATTTCAGCCTGGCGCACGACGACGGCCAGAGCAACCGCGACCTCGAGGGCGCCGACGTGATCCTGGTCGGCGTGAGCCGCAGCGGCAAGACCCCGACCTCGCTCTACCTGGCCATGCAACACGGGCTGAAGGCCGCCAACTACCCCCTGATCCCCGAGGATTTCGAGCGCCGCCAGCTGCCGCCGGCCCTGATGCCGCATCGCAAGAAGATCTTCGGGTTGACGATCCAGCCCGAGCGCCTGAGCGAGATCCGCAACGAGCGGCGGCCGAACTCGCGCTATGCGAGCCTCGAGAACTGCCGCCACGAGGTCAGCGAGGCCGAGGCGATGATGCGGCGCGCCGGCATCCGCTGGCTGTCGACCACCACCAAGTCGATCGAGGAGATCGCAACCACCATCCTCCAGGAACTCCGGCCAGAGAGATTGACGTACTAGGCTCGCCCACAGGGGCGAGCCCCATTCACCCGAACAGGTACTGAACGGTACCGTCGGTGGCGGTCACGGGCTGGCAGGGCATGGACCACACGCGCTCGATCAACGCCGGCTGCAGCACCTCCGCCGCCGGCCCCTGGTGGAGGCCGGCGCCGCCGACCAGCACCACCACGTCGTCGGCATAGCGGCGCGCGAGGTTGAGGTCGTGCAGCACGGCGACCACGCCGACGCCCTGCCCGGCCCAGTCGCGCAGCAGGCGCATCGCGGCGTGCTGGTGGGACAGGTCGAGCGCGGCGGTCGGCTCGTCGAGCAGCAGCCAGCGGGCGGCGCCGTCTGGCCGCGGCTCCCACAGCTGGGCCAGCGCGCGCGCCATCTGCACGCGCGCCTTCTCGCCGCCCGACAGCGTGTTGAGCACCCGCGGCGCCAGCGCCGAGACGTCGGTCAGCGCCATGGCGGCTTCGATGATCGCGTCCTCGTCCCGGCTCGGCGCGCGCCGATGCGGGAAGCGGCCGAGCGCCACGATGTCCTCGGCGCTGAAATCGAAGGCGACTGCGCTTTCCTGCGGCATCAGCGCGCGACGAAGGGCCAGCGCCTCGATCTTGTGGTCGGACAGCGGCAGGCCATCGAGCAGCACGCGGCCGCGGTCCGGCCGGCGCTGGCCGCCCAGCATCGACAGCAGCGTGGACTTGCCCGCCCCGTTGGGGCCCAGGATCGCGGTCAGCCGGCCCGGCTGCAAGCTGACGTGGGCGCCCGAGAACAAGGTCTTCTCGCCAAGCCGGATCTCGGCATCGATGCATCCCAAGCTCACAGCCGCCCCCGGAAATGCCGCAGCATCAAGAGGAACATCGGCACGCCGATGAAGGCGGTCAGCACGCCCAGCGGCAGCTCGGTCGGCGCCATGGCGGTGCGCGCCACCGTGTCGGCCGCCAGCACCAGCACCGCCCCCAGCAACGCCGAGCCCGGCAGCACCACCCGATGGTCGGGCCCGGCCACCAGCCGCACCCAGTGCGGAGCGATCAGGCCGACGAAGCCGATGATCCCGGTGGTCGCCGTGACCGCACCGACGGCGAAGGCCGTCACGAGAATGGCGCGGCGCTTGACCCGCTCGACGTCCACGCCCAGCAGCGTCGCCTGGGCCTCGCCGAGCGCGATCGCATTGAGCGGCGCTGCCAGGGTCAGTCCGACGCACAGCGCGATGAACACGACCACGCCGACCAGCAGCACCGCGCTCCAGCGTGCGCCGCCCAGGCTGCCCAGCAGCCAGAACTGCAGGCTGCGCAACTGCTCGTCGGTCGCCATCACGCTGAGAAAGCCGAGGCCGGCCCCCGCCAGCGCATTGATCGCGATGCCGGCGAGCAGCATCAGTGCCATGCGCGTGCTGCCCTCGCTGCGCGACAGGCCATAGATCAGCAGCGTCACCAGGAAGCCGCCGGCGAAAGCCATGCTGACCAGCGTCCAGCTGCCCAGCGTGCGCGGCAGTGCCGGCAGCAGCCAGGCGCCGAGCACGATCGTCACGCCGGCCGCCAGCGCCGCGCCGCTGCTGATGCCGATCAGGCCCGGGTCGGCCAGCGGATTGCGGAACAAGCCCTGCATCAGCGTGCCGGCCATGCCCAGGCCGGCGCCGGCCGCGACGCCGAGCACCAGCCGCGGCAAGCGGATGTTGACGAACACGAGGTACTCGGGCGAAGGATCGGCCCCGCCATGCCACAGGGCGCCGAAGACGCCCATCAGCTGCGAGGCGCTGATGGCATAGGCACCGGAGCCGGCGCCGACGACCAGGCTCAGCAGCAGCAGGGCGAACCCGCCCGCCAGGGTGCTGCGCATCGTCAGCCGACCCTTCACGGCTGTGCCTTCGCGCTTCGCACCGATTTGCAGGCCTGTTCGGGAGCGGACTGGCACCGAGCTCATAGGTCAACCTCCGTGCTGCGCACTGCGGTGCGAGCCCCCTTCGGAACGGCCGGGCGGGGGCTCATGCCGCGCGCAGGCTCTTGTGCAGCTCGCCGACCGCGACCGGCAGGCGCGGGCCGAAGCCCAGCAGCAGCAAGGCGTCCTGGGTCACCAATGCGCGCCGCTTGAAGGCCGGCGTCAGCGCCAGCTCGGGTCGCTGCCAGAATTTCTCGGCGCCGCCGTGGGCTTCGATGCTCTGGGTGGTGGTCAGGATCACGTCCGGCGCGGCGCTGGCCATGGCCTCGGCGGTCATCGGCCGGTAGCCTTGGAAGCCCGAGAGGCAGTTGACGCCGCCGGCGAAGCCGATCATGGCGTGCGCCGCAGTCTTCTCGCCCGACACCTGCGGGCTGGCACTGTGCGAGAGCACGAACAGGACGCGCGGCTTGCGCCCCGTGTCGGCTGCCACCTGCTTTTGCACTTGCGCCCATTCGCCATCCAGCCGCGCCGTCAGCTCGCGCGCCTGCGACTCGCGCGCCGCGGCGCGGCCCACGGCCGCGACCTTGCGCTGCACCTCGCCCCAGCTGTGGTCGGCCTGGACCAGTTCCAGCACGATGCCCGCCGTGCGCAACTGGTCGAGCACGACCGGCGGCCCGGCCTCGGTGGTCGCGATGACCGCATCCGGCTTCAATGACAGCAGCCCCTCGGCGGAAAGCTGCCGCATGTAGCCGACCTTGGCGGTCTGGCGGGCTGCCTCCGGATAGAGGCTCGTGGTGTCGGTGCCGACCAGCTGGGATTCCACCCCCAGCACGTAGACCACCTCGGTGATGGCGCCGCTGATGGTCACCAGGCGCGGGGCGCGCGTGCCCTGCGCCAGCACCGGCCAGGCGCCGGCCGCCAGTGCGCTCCCGCCCAGCAGGCGCAGCGCCTCGCGTCGACCTTGCATCGTGCGCATCATGCTGTCGCCTCGAGACCCGACAGGGTGCGCACCAGCGCGCGCCAGTCTTCACGCTCGGGCTGCCCCGGCTTGCGGGCACCGAAGAACATCGCCATCAGGCCGCCTTCGTGGTCGAAGGCCTCGACCGAGGTCACGACGCCGTCGCTGGTGGGCTTCTCGACGATCCAGACGCTGTCGATCAGGTCTTCGCGCAGGTGCAGGTTGAAGCCCGGGTCCAGCACGTTGAGCCACTGCATGCCGCGCATCTCCATCGGCTCGATGCGCACCACCGGGCCGGTGTGGATCTGGATGCAGCCCGGGCTGCCGACGAAGACCATGATCGGCGTGCCCGAGAACGAGGCTTCGTTGAGCAGTTCGCGCACCGCGAGGCGGCTTGCGCGCTTCGTGAAGCCGCCTTCGGTCAGTCGGAAGCTCTGCTGGCGCTCGACCTCGAACTTGTTGAGCAGGCCGAAGAACTGGTGGGTGTCGGTCATGCCGCCCCAGGCTTCTGCCAATGCGGCGCGATCGATCTCGCCGTCGGGCCGCGGCGCTGCCTTGGGCTCGGCGGGCGCGAAGGCCACGGCCTGCTGCGCGTCGGAGTGGGCTTGCGCGACCGACTCGAAGGCGTCGCGATCGCTGGCGTCGCGGGCAAAGATCTTGTGGACCGCCACGCCGCTGGCATCGAAGAACTGCAGGCTCAGCGAGGCCGGCTGCTGCGCATTGGCGGCCGCCTCGCTGACGAAGAAGCCGGCATGCCAGCGGCTGAAGAAGAGCCGCAGGTCGATCTCCTCGCCGAGCGCGAGTCCCATCTGGGCACCGCCGGAGAGGTTCCGGTAGACGCCGGTCTTCTCGTGCACCGTCGAGGTGTTGCGCGTCAGGGCCAGCACCGGTCCGCACAGCTCGAGTGCCTGCAGCAGTTCGAGCCACGGGCCGCGCAGCGGCGTGGCGCGCAACGCCTGCTCGTGCGCGCCCGCATGGGCGGCGATGGCCTCGCCTTCGCTGATGCCGAGCGCCTCGGCCGCGTCCTTGTGGCGTTTGCCCTCGGCGCGCAGGGCGGCGAATCGTTGGCGAATCAGGTCATGGGACATCATGAGTTCTCTTCTTTCGTGAGGGGGTCAGAAATCGGCGACGAGCGACACGTTGAAGTGCCGGCCGGGCTGGGTGTAGGCATCGACGACGGGCGAACTCGCGGCGAGACCGCGCACGTCGCTCCACATCCAGTACTTCTTGTCGGTCACGTTGATCAACGCGACGTTCAGGCGCAGGTCGCGCCGGATGCGCCACTGCGCATTCAGGTCCAGCGTGGTGGCCGAGGGAGTCAGGAACTGCACGCCGGTGGTGACCTCGGCCGGATCGACATCGCTGCGCTTCTTGGCCGCGTAGTGGACCGCGTCGAGGCGCACGGTCCAGGTCGGGGCCTGGTACTTGAGGCCGGCGACGAACTTCTCCGGCTCGACCGAGTTGAGCGGGACGTTCGCCGTGCGGTCCTCGCCGTTGGTGCGCCCATAGGCGAAGGGCAGCGAGAAGCCGGTGCCCTCGCGGGTCCAGTCGAGCTCGCCCTTGAACTCGAAGCCGTCGATGCGCGCGCGGCCGATGTTGACCGACTGGAAGGTCGCGGGATTGGTGCGCGAGCCGAAGACGCCGCTGACCTGGCGATCGTTCTCGATCATGTCGTCGTAGGTGCCGGTGAAGACCGCCGCCTCGAAGTTCAGGATGCCGACGCGGCCGCGCGTGCCGAGCTCGAAGTTCTGGCTCGTTTCCGGCTTGAGGTTGGGGTTCGGGATGGTCCGGTAGCCCGACACCACGTTCTCGAAGAAGTTGTTGACCTGGAAGGCGTTGGGTGCCTTGAAGCCCGCGGCGTAGTTGCCGTAGAGGGTCCATTGCGGCGTGGCACGGAACAGCACGCCCAGCTTCGGCGAAACCGCCGAGTCGGACAGCGAGACCGCGCGAGGGGTGAATCCGGCCTGGTCGGCATCGATGTCGAAATGGTCGAAACGCACCCCGGGGGTGATGCTCCATTGGTCATGGATGAATTCGTCCTGGATGTAGAAGGCCGCGGTCTTCTCGGTGGTGTCGGGAAAACGCTTCAGAGGATAGACCTCGCCGACGGGCGGCACCAGGCCGGTCTGCAGGTTCTCCACCTGCGTGTTCGTGTAGTCGAAGCCGTAGGTGATGCGCTGCGACCAGTCGCCGGACATCCGCAGCGTCTTGTCGGCCTGCAGCCCGGCCTGCCAGGTGTTCTCGCTGTAGTCGACGTCGCGCATCCGGGTGGCAGACCGGTAGCGCGTCTCCCAGGCCTGCTCGCGCGAATCGGCCTTCTGGTAGCTGAGATAACCCAGCACGTTGTCGGCCAGCACCGAGTTCACACGCAGCCGGCCATCCCAGGTCAGGCGGTCGCGCTGCAGGTTGGTCAGGGCGCCGAGGCCGATCACCGAGGTCGCCGTCAGCGGCGGCTTCGAGATGCCCGAGAGCAGGTCATAGCCGGTCGACCTGGCCACATGCTCGAAGGTGAGGTTGTGCGTCAGGTCTGCATTCGGCGTGACCACCACCTTGGCAAGCAGCGACTGGGTGTTGCTGAGCTCGGGATTGGGCGCCGTGCGGTCCGAGTTGCGGGCGTAGTTGGTGCCCATGTTCTCCAGCTCGTGGGTACGGCTGCCGTTAGCGGAGATCAGCCAGCTGACCGTGTCGCTCGCCTTGCCTGCCATCGTGACGCCGCCCTGCCAGCCGTTGTTGTCGCCGCTGTAGCCGACGTTCGCGCTGCCGCCGAAGGTCTTGCCGTCGGCCAGGAAGCTCTCGGGCTGCCGCGTGATGAAGTTCACCAGGCCGGCCAGGCCGTCCGATCCGTAAAGTGCCGACACCGGGCCCTTGATGATCTCGATCCGCTCGATCAGCCCGAGGTCGAAGTAGTCGCGGCCGAAGGCATTGGCGCTGAAGACATAGCTGCGCGGCATGCGGATGCCGTCGGTCATCAGCAGCACGCGGTTGCCGTCGAGGCCGCGGATGTTGAAGCCCGCGTTGGCGTCGCGGCCGGTGTTGCCGGTGGCCAGTCCGAAGCGCGCGGGCGCGCGGCGCACCGACACGTTGGGAATGTCGCGCACCGCATCGCGGATGTCGTGGATCTGCTCGAACTCGATCTGCTGCCGATCGATCACCTCGACCGTCGCCGGGATGTCGTCCCTGCTCTGCTCGGAGCGCGTGCCGCTCACCACGATTTCGCCGAGTGCCGCGATGCGGGCCGGGCCGGCTTCCTGAGCGAGCGAATGGGTGCTGAAGGCAGAAGCGATCAGCCAGGGAAGAAGTCGAAGTCGATGCGAGAAGGCGTTGGAGCGTGACACGTGGAGTCCAGGGACAGCGTTTGGAGAAGCTGCTTGCTGGACCACGCGCCGGGTCGGCGCACCTCGATCTGGCTGGCGGGTGAACGGGCTAAGTGCCCGACCCGTACTATATGAGAATAATTCTCATTAGTAATTAAATGTCACTCTTTTTTTGGGGGCGATCGAGGCGCTTCCGCCTCCGGAAAGCTCTCGATGTGACGACGAAAATGCGCCCGCTCTTCACCGCCCCGGAAGGGCGATGAAGAGATGCCGGGTCAGGCCGCGACGGCCTCTTCGGCCGGCGCCGACGTACGGATCAGGTGATCGAAGGCGCTCAGCGCCGCCTTCGCGCCATCACCGGCGGCGATGATGATCTGCTTGAACGGCACCGTCGTCGCATCGCCGGCCGCGAACACGCCCGGCACCGAGGTCTGGCCCTTGTTGTCGACCACGATCTCGCCGTGCTTGGACAACTCCACCGTGCCCTTGAGCCAATCGGTGTTCGGAATCAGGCCGATCTGGACGAACACGCCCTCGAGCGGCACCGTGTGGCTCTCGCCCGTCGCACGGTCCTTGTAGACCAGGCCGTTGACCTTCTGCTTGTCGCCCGTGATCTCGGTGGTCTGCGCGTTGGTGATCACCTTCACGTTGGCCAGGCTGTGCAGCTTGCGCTGCAGCACGGCGTCGGCACGCAGTTGCGTGTCGTACTCGATCAGGGTCACGTGGCCGACGATGCCGGCCAGGTCGATCGCCGCCTCGACGCCCGAGTTGCCGCCGCCGATGACCGCCACGCGCTTGCCCTTGAACAGCGGACCGTCGCAGTGCGGGCAATAGGCCACGCCCTTGTTCTTGTACTCGTGCTCGCCCGGCACGTTGATGTTGCGCCAGCGCGCGCCGGTCGAGATCACGACCGAGCGGCTCTTCAGCGTGGCGCCGCTCTGCAGCTGGATCTCGATGAAGTCCTCGCCCGGGACCAGCGCCGCGGCACGCTGCAGGTTCATGATGTCGACGTCGTAGTCGCGCACATGCTCCTCGAGCGCGAGCGCGAACTTGGGGCCTTCGGTCTCGCGGATCGAGATGAAGTTCTCGATACCCATGGTGTCGAGCACCTGGCCGCCGAAGCGCTCCGAGGCCACGCCGGTGCGGATGCCCTTGCGCGCGGCATACACCGCGGCGGCGGCGCCGGCCGGGCCGCCACCGACGATCAGCACGTCGAAGGGCTCCTTGGCGGCGATCTTCCGGGCCTCGCGCTCGACGCCGCTGGTGTCGATCTTGGCGAGGATTTCCTCCAGGCTCATGCGGCCCTGGCCGAACTCGGTGCCGTTCAGGAAGACGGTCGGCACGGCCATGATCTGACGCTCCTTGACTTCGTCCTGGAACAGCGAGCCGTCGATCATCGTGGCCTTGATGCGCGGGTTCTGCACCGCCATCAGGTTCAGCGCCTGCACCACGTCCGGGCAGTTGTGGCAGGTCAGCGAGATGTAGATCTCGAACTCGAAGTCGCCGTCGAGCGAGCGGATCTGCTGCAGCACGGCCTCGTCGACCTTGGGCGGGTAGCCGCCGACCTGCAGCAGCGCGAGCACCAGCGAGGTGAATTCATGGCCCATCGGGATGCCCGCGAAGCGCGGACCGTGGTTTTCGCTGGGCCGGTTGATCGAGAAGGAGGGCTTGCGATGCTGGTCGTCGCGGCTCTCGGTGACTTTCACCAGCGGCGACGATTCGGCCACGTCCTTCAGCAACGCCTGCAGATCGCCCGACGCCTTGCTGTCATCGAGCGATGCGACGATCTCGACCGGCTGCGTGATGCGATCGAGGTAGCTTTTGAGTTGCGATTTGGTGCCGGCGTCGAGCATGGTTAAACCTTCTTCTTCAATGCAATGGGAACGAAAAAGCCCGGGAGCGAACGCAGCCCGGGCTCTGGGGCGAACGAAGCGACTTAGATCTTGCCGACCAGGTCGAACGAAGGCTTGAGCGTTTCCGCGCCTTCGGTCCACTTGGCGGGGCAGACTTCGCCCGGGTGCGCAGCGACGTACTGGGCAGCCTTCACGCGGCGCAGCAGTTCGGCGGCGTCACGGCCGATGCCGTTGTCGTGCACTTCGATGGTCTTGATCTTGCCTTCGGGGTCGATCACGAAGGTGCCGCGGTAGGCGAGACCGGCGTCTTCGCCTTCCTCGATCAGGACCTGGAAGGCGCGCGCCAGTTGCTGGCTCGGGTCGCCGATCAGCGGGTACTGCACCTTGCCGATGGTGTCCGAGGTGTCGTGCCAGGCCTTGTGGGTGAAGTGGGTGTCGGTCGAAACGCCGTACACCTCGACGCCGAGCTTCTGGAATTCAGCATAGTGGTCGGCCAGGTCGCCCAGTTCGGTCGGGCACACGAAGGTGAAATCGGCCGGGTAGAACACGACGACGGACCACTTGCCCTTGAAGTTCTCGTTGCTGACAGGCACGAACTTGCCATTGTGATAAGCCGTGGCCTTGAACGGGATGATTTCGGTATTGATCAGGGACATGTAGGTTTCCGGGGTGGTTGATGAAAAGTGCGAGGTATTAGTATAACTACCAATTGCTCACTTTTGATAGCAATCGACTATGGAATGTATTGGGCACCCCTATGAATGCGAACACCTATCAACCTCACACGCATGCAGACCGCTTGCTCATGGGTTTACTTGCGCCGCCCGGTGGCGGGCTCTCACAATCGACCTTTTAAGAACAAGGAAAAATCATGAAGGGCGACCCACAAGTCATCGACCATCTGCAGGCGCAGCTCAAGAACGAGCTGACCGCGATCAACCAGTACTTCCTCCACTACCGGATGCTCAAGCACTGGGGCCTCGACAAGCTGGCCAAGAAGGAATACGACGAATCGATCGGCGAGATGAAGCACGCCGACAAGATCATGGACCGCATCTTCATGCTCGACGGCCTGCCGAACCTGCAGGACCTCGCGAAGCTCCAGGTCGGCGAGGACGTGCCCGAGATCCTCGAATGCGACCTGCGCGCCGAGACCGGCGCCCAAGCCACGATCAAGGCCGGCATCGCCCACTGCGAAAGCGTGCGCGACTATGTCTCGCGCGACCTGCTGCAGGAGATCCTGGACGACACCGAGGAGCACATCGATTTCCTCGAGACCCAGATCGAACTGGTCGGCAAGGTCGGGCTGCAGAACTACCTGCAGTCGCAGATGGGTGAAGCCGAATAGGCGCGTCGCGTCGCCATGCCAGCGGGGCATTGCCCCGCTTTTTTTTGACTTTACGAAACTTCATCGCTATCGAAATGAGAGCAATCCCTCCAGCCTCGACAAGGGCTGGAGCGGCATCACCGCGGCGCGGACAGTTTGGGCGGAGGCCCTGCAAATAGAATTCATTCTCATCTGAGCGGCTAGAATCCTCCGCTCCGATGACCGCCGCCACCACCGACAACCGCCGCCGCGCCTACTGGCTCAAGACCCTGCACGAATGGCACTGGGTCAGTTCGGCGCTCTGCCTGATCGGACTGCTGCTGTTCGGCGTCACGGGCTTCACGCTCAATCACGCGGCCAGCATCGAGGCCAAGCCGAAGGTGACGAGCCGCACCGCCAGCGTCGACGATGCGCTGCGCGCCGCGCTGCAGAAGCAGGTCGCGGCCGCCAAGGCGCAGAAGGGCAAGGCCGAACTGCCCGCCGAGCTCCAGCAGTGGATCCGCAATCAGTGGGACATCGACACCGGCGGGCGTGAAGCCGAGTGGACGGACGACGAGATCTACCTCTCCCTCCCCCGCCCCGGCGGCGATGCCTGGCTGCGCCTCAGCCTGATCGACGGCGAGGCCGAGTACGAGCGTACCGACCGCGGCTGGCTCTCCTATTTCAATGACCTGCACAAGGGCCGCAACAGCGGTGCCGCCTGGAGCTGGTTCATCGACATCTTCGCGGCCGCCACGCTGGTGTTCTCGATCACCGGGCTTTTCATTCTCAAGATGCACGCCGGCAACCGGCCCTTCACCTGGCCGATGGTCGGCATGGGCCTGGTCATTCCGGTGCTGCTCGCGCTGCTGTTCATCCACTGATCCAGGAAAGAGGTTTTTCGTGCAAGTTCGCTACTCCCTCGCACTCGCCGCGCTGTTCGGCGCACCGGCTTTCGCCGCGGGGCTCACGGTCAACATCGAAGTGCCGCGACTCAACGTGTCCGAGTACCACCGCCCCTACGTGGCGGCCTGGATCGAGCGGCCCGATCAGTCGGTCGCCAGCACGCTGGCAGTCTGGTACGACGTCAAGAACAAGGGCGGCAACGCCGAAGGCGAAGGCACCAAGTGGCTGAAGGACATGCGCCAGTGGTGGCGGCGCACCGGCCGCGAGCTGGAGATGCCGGTCGACGGCGTGAGCAGCGCCACGCGGCCGGCCGGCAAGCATCAGATCGCGCTCTCCGAAGGTTCGGTGGCGCTGCCCAAGCTGGCCCCCGGCGCCTACAAGCTGTACGTCGAAGCGGCGCGCGAGGTCGGCGGCCGCGAGATCGTGAGCATCCCGTTCCAGTGGCCGCCGGCGAAGGCCGATCAGTCGAAGGTCGCGGGCAGCAGCGAGCTCGGCGAGGTCTCGCTCGAACTCAAGCCCTGAGCCTTTCTTCCTTTCCCCTCTACCGGAAATCCATCATGAAGCTCTCTCTTCGCACCCTCGCACTCGGTCTCGCCCTCAGCGCCGGCGCCGCCGCCGTCCAGGCCCACAACGCGTGGCTGATGCCCTCGAGCACGGTCCTCTCCAAGGCCGACTGGGTCACGGTCGATGCCGCGGTCTCGAACGACCTGTTCTTCTTCAATCACAACCCGCTGAACCTGGACAGCCTGGCCGTCACCGCACCCGACGGCAGCGCGATCAAGCCGGAGAACATGTTCAAGGGCAAGCTGCGCAGCGTGTTCGACCTGAACCTCACGCAGCCCGGCACCTACCGCGTCGCGCTGGTCAACGACGGCATCTTCGCGCGCTGGAAGGACAAGGCCACGGGCCAGACCAAGCGCGCCCGCGGCACCGCTGAGAGCCTGGCCGCCCAGATCCCGGCCGATGCGCTGGAAGTCGAGATCACGCAGTCGGCCGGCCGCAACGAGACCTTCATCACCGTCGGCAAGCCCAGCACGCTGCGGGCTACCGGCAAGGGCCTCGAACTGGTCACGGCCAACCCGACCGACCTGGTGAAGGGCGAGAAGACCAGCTTCACGCTGCAACTCGACGGCCAGCCCGCCAAGGATCTCGAGGTCACGGTCACGCTGGGCAACACGCGCTACCGCGACAAACTCGACGAACTCAAGCTCAAGACCGACGCCAAGGGCCAGTTCAGCGTGACCTGGCCGGTGGCCGGCATGTATTGGCTCGACGTCAGCACGACCGACCAGAAGACCTCGGTGCCGAAGGCCAAGGAACGCCGCCTGAGCTATGCCGCAACCCTGGAAGTGATGCCCTGAGTTCCACGCCCGAAACGTCCGCGCCTCGCCCTTCGTTCGCGACCTGGCGCGCGGGCGGCTACGCCAACACGCCGCGGCCGCGTCGCGCCGATCCGCCGACGCTGCAGTCCGTGGCGGGCCGCAGCATGGGCACGAGCTGGTCGCTGCGCTTCGACAACCCGCGCATGCTCGCCCTCGATGACGTGCGCGCGGGCGTCCAGGCCGCGCTCGACCGCGTGGTCGCGCAGATGAGCACCTGGGAACCGGACTCGGACATCAGCCGCTTCAACCGCTCGGAAGCCGGCAGCCGGCACCTGCTCGAGCCCGGCTTCGCCGAGGTGCTGGCCTGCGCGCTGCAATGGGCAGCCGCCAGCGGCGGAGCGATCGACCCGAGCATCGGGCCGCTGGTCGGCCTGTGGGGCTTCGGTGCCCACGCGGATGCATCGAACGCAGGGCCGCCCTCTTCCGCGGCGCTGGCCCAGGCACGCGCAAGGGTCGGCTGGCAGCGCCTGGCGCTCAACCCCGAGACCCGCACGGCCGTCCAGCCGGGCGCGGTCGAACTCGATCTCTCCGGCATCGCCAAGGGCTTCGCGGTCGACCAGGCCAGCGCTGCCTTGCGCGCGCTCGGACTGTCGGATTTCCTGGTCGAGGTCGGCGGCGAACTGCGCGCGGCCGGCCGCCGCCCCGGCGGCGATCCCTGGCGAGTGCAGGTGGCCGCGCCGGCCGGCGCGGCCAGCCATGTGGCACTCGCCGAACTCGCGATCGCGACCTCCGGCGACCGATGGCACGTGCGCGAGCATCAGGGCCGACGCTGGTCGCACACCCTCGATCCGCGCACCGGCGAGCCCGTGCGCCACGCGCTCGCATCGGTGACGGTGCTGCACCGCGAGTGCATGCAGGCCGATGCGCTCGCCACGGTGCTGACCGTGCTCGGGCCCGAGGACGGCCTGGCTTTCGCCGAGCGGCACGCGGTGCCCGCGCTCTTCGTTTGTCGTGACGACCGGGGCCCGCGCATCGTCACGAGCGCCGGCTGGCCGGACGCTTCCCTCGCCCCATGAACGAGACCGCGCTGCGGGCGCTGGCTGCGGGCCTGACGCTGCTCGCCTATGCCGCGTTGTGCGCAGCCATCTGGATGCGGCAGCGCCGTCGGCGCGAAGCCTTGACGCAACGGGGCGCGGCCCTGGCCGGCAACGACCCCCGCGCGGCGACGCTGGTGCTGTTCGCCAGCCAGACCGGCCAGGCGGAGGCGCTGGCCTGGCAAACCGGTCGCTGGCTGCACGATGCCGGCACGCCCGCGCGCGTGATGTCGCTCAACGAGGCGAACGCGGAACTCCTGCGCCAGGCGCCGCAGGCGCTGTTCATCGCCAGCACCTACGGCGAAGGCGATGCGCCCGACGGCGCCAGCGTGTTCGCCGAGCACATCATGGGCGCCAAGGCGGACCTGAGTTCGCTGCGCTATGCGGTGCTCGCGCTGGGCGACCGCCAGTACGCCAATTTCTGCCGCTTCGGGCGGCTGCTCGACGACTGGCTGCACGCGGCCGGCGCGACGCGCAGTTTCGAACGCATCGAAGTCGACAACGCCGAGCCCGCCGCGCTCGCCGCCTGGCAGTCGCAGTGGGGCGGCGCGCCGGCCGACGACGCAGCCGACACGGCCGAAGCCGCCGCCGCGCCGTGGCGCCTGGCCCGGCGCAGCCTGCTGAACGGCGGCAGCGCGGGTGCGCCGGTCTACCTGCTGGCCTTCGCGCCCGCGTCCGGCCCGGCGCCGCACTGGGAGTCCGGCGACATCGCCCAGCTGAGCCTCGCGAGCGATCCGGGCCGGCCGCGCGACTATTCGATCGCCTCCATTCCGACCGACGGCGAGCTGCACCTGCTGGTGCGGCAGGAGCGGCATCCGGACGGCAGCCTCGGCGCCGGTTCGGGCCTGCTGACCTCGTCCCTCGGGCTCGGCGACACGCTGCAACTGCGCCTGCGCCCGCACCGCAATTTCCGCCTCGGCGAGAACGCGCAGCGGCCGCTGCTCCTGATCGGCAACGGCACCGGGCTGGCCGGCCTGCGCGGCCACCTGCGCGCCCGCGCCGCGCTGGGCCGGCACGACAACTGGCTGGTCTTCGGCGAGCGCAACGAAGCCCACGACTACCTGTGCCGCGGCGAGCTCGAAGCCTGGCAGCGCACGGGCGTCCTGCAGCGTCTGGACATGGTCTTTTCGCGCGACCAGGCGGAACGGCGCTATGTCCAGCACCGGCTGCTGCAGCTTCACGAAGAGGTCCGGGACTGGATCGCGCGGGATGCGGCGATCTATGTCTGCGGCAGCCTGCAGGGCATGGCAGGCGGCGTCGATGCGGCGCTCCGGCAGATCGTCGGTGAAGCGGGCATGGGGGAGCTTTTGGCAAGCGGCAGATACCGCCGCGACGTTTATTGAGTGCAAAAGTTGCGCTCAAACAACGACAAGCCCCCCAATGTCTACGAAATGTCTCTCAATATGAATGCTGTGTTAACAAGCGTATTGAGATTTATTATCATTACCTGACTTCGCGCCTCCGCGAATCAGCTCACCCAGCCAATCCCGCCCTCGCCTCGCCGAGCCGCGCCGGGACCCGCCAGTCGAGCTCTCAGTTTCGTTTTCACCTGGGAATCCCTCATGGCCTACATCAAGAGCCGCAAGCACGCTGTCGCGCGCGCGCTGCCTCCGTTCGGCAGCGCGGCCGCTGCCGCCACGCTGATTGCACTGTCCCTGCCCGCCTCCGCGCAGACCACCTCGAACACCCTCAAGGAAGTCCGCGTCGAGGACACCACGGCGAACGACTTCAGGGTCGAGAACTCGGCCAACCCGAAGTTCACCGCACCGCTGGTGGACATTCCGCAGGTCATCCAGGTGATTCCCGAAGCCCTGATGCGCGAGCAAGGCGCCACCACGCTGACCGAGGCGCTGCGCAACACCCCGGGCGCGGGCGCCTTCTTCCTCGGCGAGAACGGCAACACCAACACCGGCGACTCGATCTTCATGCGCGGCTTCGATGCGTCGGGCAGCATCTTCGTCGACGGCGTGCGCGACCTCGGTTCCATTTCGCGCGACATGTTCAACATCGAGCAGGTCGAAGTGGTCAAGGGCCCGTCGGGCACCGATGTCGGCCGCACCTCGCCGACCGGCTACATCAACCTGATCAGCAAGAAGCCGAAGCTCGAGAACAGCTTCTCGGGTTCGCTCACCTACGGCAGCGCAGACTTCGGCCGCGGCACGCTCGACTGGAACCGCGTCATCGGCGCCGCCGACGGCTCGTCCACCGCCTTCCGCATCAATGCAGTCGCCGAAGACGGTGGTGTCGCCGGCCGCGACGAAGTGAAGAACAAGCGCTGGGGCTTCGCGCCCTCGATCGCCTTCGGCCTCAACACGCCGACGCGCGTGTTCCTCGACTACCTGCACGTGAAGCAGGACAACGTGCCCGACGGCGGCGTGCCGACCATCGGCCTGCCCGGCTACTCGACCCCGGACGCGCTGCTGATCAACTCGCCGATCCTGCGCCGGACCTTCCTCAACTTCGCGCAGCCCGTCGATTCGAAGAACTTCTACGGCACCACGTCCGACTTCAACGACGTGACGGCCGACATGTTCACCGCGCGCGTCGAGCACGACATCACGCCCGACATGACGCTGCGCAACGTCACGCGCTACGGCAAGACCCAGCAGGACTACATGCTGACCTCGTTCATGCTCGGCGGCCTCACGGCCACGCGCGTGGGCCAGACCAGTACCTACCGCGGCACGGTGCCCGCGCTCACGGCCGGCTTCATCAACACGCCGAACCCGAACAACCCGCTGACCTGGACCGTCACGCGCAACGGACCGACCAACAAGGATCAGGAAAACACCATCATCCTGAACCAGACCAGCCTGTCGTCCAAGTTCAACACCGGCGCCTTCAGCCACACCGCGAACTTCGGCCTCGAGCTGCTGCGCGAGGAACAGTCGCTCGGCAACTTCTACTCGCCGGGCTTTGCGTCGATCAACACGACCTTCGCGCCGGCCGGTTCCTGGCCGGTCGCCAACCTGTACAACCCGAATCCGAACGTGACCGGCTACAACCGGATCTCCAATGGCACGGGCTCGTTCGGGAAGACCGACACGGTCAGCCTGTACGCCTTCGACACGATGAAGATCAACGAGCAGTGGCAGCTCACCGGCGGCGTCCGCTACGACCACTACGACACCAGCTACTCGGCCACCGCGCTGACCCTGCCTTCGCGCGCCATCACCCCGACCGATCTGTCGACCTCGGGCGACCTCTGGAGCGGCAAGCTCGGCGTGGTCTACAAGCCGGCCGAGAACGGCAGCATCTACGCGGCCTGGGGCACCTCGTCCCAACCGCCGGGCGGCGCCAACTTCGCCCTGGCCGCCGCCGGCACTGGCAGCAGCGCCTCTCGCACCGACTTCGACCCGCAGGAAGCCACCACCTATGAGGTCGGCACCAAGTGGGACGTGCTGAACAAGAACCTGTCGCTGACCGCCGCGCTCTACCGCACCGAGGTCAAGAACGAAGTGGTGCAGGACCCGACCACGCTGCTGTACTACCAGACCGGCAAGAAGCGCGTGCAGGGTATCGAGCTCGGCGCCGCCGGCGCGATCACCGCCAACTGGGGCGTCAGCGCCGGCTTCACGACCATGGACACCTCGGTGCAGAGCGGCCCGGCCGTCACCGCCGACGGCAGCGACGTGCTGGCCTACACGCCCAAGAACGCCTTCACGCTGTGGACCAGCTACCAGCTGCCCTTCGGCCTGACCATCGGCGGCGGCGCACGCTACAACGGCAAGCTGCATCGCGGCACCGACGGCGCCATCGGCACCCCGGCCTACACCGACGCCTACTGGGTGTTCGACGCCATGGCCTCGTACCGCATCAACAAGAACGTCGAACTCCAGCTGAACGTCTACAACATCTTCGACGAGCAGTACGTGGCGGCGATCAACAAGAGCGGCTACCGCTACACGCCGGGCATTCCGCGTTCGGCCCGCGTCACGGCCAACTTCGCCTTCTGACCCTGGTCAACCCCGTCGCATCGAGGCGGTGCGACACTCGAGCCCCGGCCCCACGGCCGGGGCTTTTTCATTGAGGAATCCGCAAGATGATGCTGCATGTGCCCGATGTACTGAGCGCCGAGCAGGTGCGTGAAATGCGTGCCAGGCTGGAAGCCACCGACTGGGTCGACGGCCGCGCGACCGTGGGCGACCAGGGCGCCCGGGTCAAGCGCAACCGGCAGTTGCCGGAGCAGTCCCCGGTGGGACACGAGCTGGGCCGCACCATCCTGGCGGCACTGGCCCGGAATCCGCTGTTCTTCTCGGCCGCCCTGCCGCTGCGCTTCGTGCCGCCGCTGTTCAACCGCTACGAGGGCGGCGAGCACTACGGGCTGCATGTCGACGGCTCGGTGCGTTCGGTGCCGGGCACCGGCGAGCAACTGCGCACCGACCTGTCGTGCACCCTGTTCCTCTGCGATCCCGAAGAATACGAAGGCGGCGAACTCGAGGTGGTCGACACCTACGGGGCCCATGAAGTCAAGCTGCCGGCGGGGGACCTGATCCTTTACCCGTCGAGCAGCCTGCACCGGGTCCACCCGGTGACGCAAGGCGCCCGCGTGTGCTCCTTCTTCTGGCTGCAAAGCATGGTGCGCGACGATCGCCAGCGCGCGATGCTGTTCGAACTCGACCAGGTGATCCAGAAACTGCGTGGCCGGCTCGGCGAGTCCGAGGAATCGATCGCCCTCACCGGCCACTACCACAACCTGCTTCGCATGTGGTCTGAAGTCTAGGCGGAGATTTGCAGGGGCCCGACCCTGCGGATGCGATAGTTATTGCAAATGCGAAGAATTCGTATTTATAATCAAGCCTCCTACAAACAAGCCAGCTACAAGCCGCCTTCACCGCCATGATCGTCTGCGTCTGTCGCCGAATCTCCGACCGCGAAATCGCGCGCCATGCGCGCGCCGGCATGACCTTCGACGAAGTGCAGTTCGAACTCGGCGTCGCCACCCAATGCGGCCAGTGCGAAGGCTGCGCGCGCGATGTGGTCGCTCAATGCAGCGCCTCGCATCCGGTCGCGGCGCTTCACCGCGATACCGGCCCACAGGCGATCCAGCTTGCCAATTCCATCAAGGAAAGCAACGCATGGAACTCGTCTCGGCACTCGTCGGCAGCTTGATCCTGGTCGCCAGCTCGGTCTGGTGGATTCTTCGCAAGTAATCCTTTAGCGTAGCGGTTTTGCTGCACCGGGGCACCTTTCTGGGCGCCCGCATTCGAATGGTTGATCGTGTCTGACCGCTTTTCCCCGCCCCCATCGGCCCTTGGCCTGTCGCGCAACGCCGTCATCGCAGGCGGCGTGGTGCTGTTTCACGTCGCGGCTCTCTGGGCGCTGCAAAGCGGGCTGCTGCGCCGCGCCGCCGAGGTGGTGATCCCGGTCCAGATCCTCAGCGAGTTCATCGAGCCGCCGAAGCCCAAGGAACTGCCGCCGCCGCCTCCCCCGCCACCGCCGGAGCCCAAGCGCGTGGTGACCAAGACACCGCCGCCGCCGCGGCCCCAGGCGATCCGCGAGCTCAAGCCGACGCCGGCACCCAACGCGCCGACCGGCAGCATCGAGCCGCCCCCGCCGCCGGCACCGCCCGCGCCCCCCGCACCGCCGGAGCCGCCCGCGCCACCGCCCGCGCCGCCGGCGCCGCCCTCGGTCCAGCTGCCGTCGAGCAACGCCGACTACCTGCAGAACCCGAAGCCAGTCTATCCAGCCATGAGCAAGCGGCTCGGCGAGCAGGGCAAGACGATCGTGAGGGTGCTGATCGGCGTCGACGGACTGCCCAAGCAGGCCTCCATCCGCCAGTCGAGCGGCTACGAGCGGCTCGACGAGGCCGCCCGCACCGCCGTGATGGGCTGGCGCTACGTGCCGGGCAAACGAAATGGGGTCGTTGAACCGATGGAGTTCAACGTGCCGATCAACTGGGTTCTCAATTAATTTTTCTGGAGTAGTTTCGTATGGATTCCCACTTTGGCCTGATGAACGTCTGGCAGCAAGGCGACTTCGTCACCAAGGCTGTCGCGCTGCTGCTGATCGGCATGTCGCTCGCATCCTGGATCGTGATCCTCATCAAGGCGATCGACGTCATCAAGTACAAGCGCCTGGCGAAGCACTCGCAGGATTTCTGGCACAGCGAGGACTTCGCCACCGCGCTGGCCAAGCTCGGCAAGGACGACGGTAACCCGTTCCGCGCTCTCGCGCTCGAAGGCCGCGAGGCCGCTGCCCACCACCGCAACACCAAGGCCCACCTGCACGACGCGCTCGACGTCAGCGACTGGATCACCCGCGCGCTGCGCAACGGCATCGACGAATTCACCGCGCGCCTGCAGACCGGCCTGGCGATCCTCGCGTCGGTCGGCTCGACCGCGCCCTTCATCGGCCTGTTCGGCACCGTCTGGGGCATCTACCACGCGCTGATGAGCATCGGCTCGGCCGGACAGGCGACCATCGACAAGGTGGCCGGCCCGATCGGCGAGGCGCTGATCATGACCGCGCTGGGCCTGGCGGTCGCCATTCCCGCGGTGCTGGGCTACAACGCGCTGGTGCGCGGCAACAAGTTCGTGCTGACCAAGCTCAACAGCTTCGCGCACGACCTGCACGCCTACTTCGTGACCGGCGCCCGGGTCCAGAGCGGCGTTGAAGCCACCGTCGTTCCGCTCAAGAAGGTCTGACCGTCATGGCATTCGGTACTCAGGACGAACCCGACGAGGTCATGAACGAGATCAACATGACGCCGCTGGTCGACGTCATGCTGGTGCTCCTGATCATCTTCATCATCACCGTGCCGGTGATGAAGCACGCGGTCAACATCGACCTGCCCCGCGCCAGCAGCGAGCCGGAACAGACCAAGCCGCAAAACATCCTGTTCACGGTGGCGGCCGACGGCAGCTACTACTGGAACGAGCAGAAGATCGAGGACACCGAACTGGTCGGGCGGCTGGCCGCCGAGGCAGCCAAGGAACCGCAGCCCGAGCTGCACATCCGCGGCGACAAGGCGGTGCGCTACGAGCGCGTGGCCAAGGCGATGTCGGCGGCGCGGGAAGCCGGCGTGCGCAAGATCGGCTTCGTGACCGAACCCGACGCGAAGTAGGCAGCGCACGCAAGTCAAAAAAATCGATCGCGGCGATTGACTTTCAATTGAGAATGGTTATCATTAACCTACCGCTTCGACACAGGAGTCATCGAATGTCCGCAACGCCCAACGCCTTCACCGTGCTGAACCACCCCTCGCTGGATCATTCAGGCGGGGGCCGCGCTGCGGCCGAATCGGCCCGCCCTGCTCCGCTGGTCGAAAGCGCGGAGCTTCTCCAGGGCGGCAAGACCGTCGGCATCCTGCACAACGGCTCGCTGTATCGCCTGCAAGCCACCAAACTCGGCAAGCTGATCCTGACCAAATAGGGATCGCTTCGCCCCTCGCGCAAGTTTCATCGTGGGGCGACTCGAGGAGATTCATCTCCAAAGGGTCGTTTTTTGCTAGCCAACGGTTCGCCGACTAGCCAAGCTTTTTTTCACGCTGAGCTACAAACAAGAACGCCGTCCCGAAGGACGGCGTTTTGCTTTGTGCGGCTGCGCCTCAGAGTCCCAGCGCGGCGATGCCGGCCTTGGCGATCTGGGCATCTTCGTTCGACTTCACGCCACTGACGCCAACGGCGCCGATCACCTGGCCATCCTTGACGATCGGCACGCCGCCTTCGAGCAGGCCCTGGACGCCAGGCGCGGTCAGGAACGAGGTCCGGCCGCCGTTGATCATGTCCTCGTAGGTCTTGCTTTCGCGGCGGCCCATGGCGGCCGTGTGGGCCTTGGCAGGCGCGATGTGGGCCGACAACGCAGCGGCGCCGTCCAGGCGCTGCAGCCACAGCAGGTTGCCGCCGTCGTCGGCGATGGCGATCGTCACCGCCCAGTTGTTCTTGAGAGCCTCGGCTTCGGCTGCAGCGGCGACGGCCTTGACGTCCGCGAGTTCGAGAAAGGATTTGGTCTTCATGGTCTTCCAGGAAAGTTGAGCAACCCTGAAGCATAGCGTTCAGGATGGCGATGGCCGCGCACCCGCCATCGCAGCCGCGCATTAGGAACGTTCCATGACGGGGTTTTTGTGCGGGGCCGGCCTTGCAGCCCCCTAGAATGCGCCCACCTGCAGCGTTGCAGGCAACCCAGGAGCTTCAGCAATGAACGACCGCGTCAACACCCTCGACACATCCGTCGGCTACGGCCAGACGTTGCCGCAGGCCGAGCGCCAGCGCGTGCTGCGCAACACCTACTGGCTGCTGGCCCTGAGCCTGCTTCCCACCGTGCTGGGCGCCTGGCTGGGCGTGGCCACCGGCATCACCCGCTCGCTGACCGGCGGCCTCGGCCTGATCGTCTTCCTCGGCGGCGCCTTCGGCTTCATGTTCGCCATCGAGAAGACCAAGAACTCCGCCGCCGGCGTGCCGGTGCTGCTGGGCTTCACTTTCTTCATGGGCCTGATGCTGTCGCGCCTCATCGCGATGGTGCTGGGCTTAAAGAACGGCTCCGAACTCATCATGACGGCCTTCGGCGGCACCGCCGGCGTGTTCTTCGTGATGGCCTCGCTTGCCACCGTGATCAAGCGCGACCTGTCGGGCATGGGCAAATGGCTGTTCGTCGGCGCGATGGTGTTGATGGTCGGCGCCATCATCAATGTCTTCGTCGGCTCGAGCGCCGGCATGATGGCCATCTCGGTGGCCGCCATCGGCATCTTCTCGGCCTTCATGCTGTACGACCTGAAGCAGATCATGGACGGCGGCGAGACCAACTACATCAGCGCCACTCTGGCCCTGTACCTGGACCTGTTCAACGTGTTCCAGAGCCTGCTGGCGCTGTTGGGCATCTTCGGCGGCGAACGCGACTGAGCGGCTCGCCATTCCAATCGCAAAGGGCCCCGAGGGGCCCTTTCTTCATGCGCGCTCGAAGACCGCGATCGACTCGACGTGCGCCGTGTGCGGGAACATGTTGACCACGCCCGCATGGGTGCACCGGTAGCCGGCCTGGTGCACCAGCAGCCCGGCGTCGCGCGCCAGCGTCGAGGGGTTGCAGCTGACGTAGACGATGCGCCGCGGCGGTGCCCAGCCACCGTCGTGCAGCTCGACCTGCTGGTGCAGGTCGGCCAGCGCCTTGGCGAGCGCGAAGGCGCCCTCGCGCGGCGGGTCCACCAGCCATTTGTCGGCAGCACCGTCGGCCACCAGCATCGCCGGCGTCATCTCGAACAGGTTGCGGGCCACGAAGGTCGTCGGCGCGAGCGCGCGACGGCCCGGCACCGCGGCACGGTTGCGCTCGAAGTTGGCGGTGGCGCGCCCCACCAGGGTGTCGCTGCCCTCGATGCCCAGCACCTCGCGGGCACGGCTCGCCAGCGGCAGCGTGAAATTGCCGAGGCCGCAGAACCAGTCGATCACGCGCTCGTCCTCGCGGACGTCCAGCAGCCGCAGTGCGCGCCCGACCAGCACGCGATTGATGTGCGGGTTGACCTGCGTGAAATCGGTCGGCTTGAACGGCATCGTGACGCCGAACTCGGGCAGGCCGTAGGCCAGCGCCGGCCCGCCCTCCTCGAGCAGCTTGACGGTCTCGGGGCCCTTGGCCTGCAACCACCACTGGACGCCCTCGTTGCGCGCGGCGAAGGCCTTCAGGCGCGCCACGTCGGCATCGGACAGCGGCTCGAGATGACGCAGCACCAGCGCGATGACACCGAGCCCGGTGGTGCCCGGCGCGTCGCCGCAGGCCAGCTCGATCTGCGGGCAGGTCTCGCGCGCATCCATCGAGCCGATCAGCTCGCGCAGCGGCATCAGCATCGCACTGACCTGCGCCGGCAGCACGGGGCAGACCTTCATGTCGGCCAGGTAGCGACTCTTGCGCTCGTGGAAGCCGATCAGCACGGTGCCCTTCTTGACCACGTGGCGCACCGACAGGCGGGCCCGGTAGCGGTAGTGCCAGGCCGGGCCTTCGAGCGGCCGCAGCACGTTCTCGGGCCGCACCTTGCCGAGATGCCACAGGTTGTCCTCGAGGGAACGCTGCTTGACCGCGACCTGCGCCGCCGCATCGAGGTGCTGCATCTTGCAGCCGCCGCAGGCGCCCGCATGCAGGCCGAAATGAGGGCAGCCCGGGCGCACGCGCTGCGAAGACTCGCGGTTGATCGCGGTCACCGTGCCCTGCTCCCAGTTGTTCTTCTTGCGATGCACGTTGAAGCGCACTTCCTCGAAGGGCAAGGCGCCCTCGATGAACACCACCATGCCGTCGGCCTTGTGCGCCACGCCCTGGGCGTCGAGATCGAGCGATTCGACCTGCAGCCATTCATCGTGCGCGGGGGGCGCCATCTTCTTGTCTGTCGATTCCGTCATCCCCGGATTGTCTCAGGGTGGCGGGGGCGGTCCGACGATGCGCCCACTACAGCAACGCGTCGCGCTGCACGCCGGCCCGCGCCAGCTGCCGGCGCATCTTGGCCAGTGCCTCGTTCTGGATCTGGCGCACGCGCTCGCGCGTCAGGCCGAGGCGCACGCTCAGCACCTCGAGCGTCTCCGGATCGCGGTCGTGCAGCCCGAAGCGCCCTTCGAGCACCTCGCGCTCGCGCTCGCTGAGCGCCAGTATCCAGCGATCGAGAAGCTTCTCGACTTCATGCGTCTGCGTGACGCCGGTGGGGTCGGCGCCCTCATCGTCCGATGCGACGGTATCGGCCAGCGTGAAGCTGTCGTCACCGCGCTCGCCGCCAGCATCGAGCGAACGGGGGGCCTCGGCGAGTGCCAGCAGTTCGGCGACTTCCTGCACCTCGCGGCCGAGCAGCCCCGCCACATCCTCGACCCGCACGCCATCGGGCCGCCGGGCCAGGAACTCGGCATCGCCCTCGAGCGTGCGGCGGGCGCGCATCACCTGATGCAGTTCGCGCACCACGTGCACCGGCAGGCGGATGGCCCGCGCCTGCATCATCGCCGCGCGCTCGATCGATTGCCGGATCCACCAGGTCGCATAAGTGGAGAAGCGGAAGCCCCGCTCGGGCTCGAACTTGTTGATCGCGTGCATCAGTCCGAGATTGCCCTCCTCGATCAGGTCGGCCATCGGCACGCCGCGGCCCAGGTAGCTCTTGGCGATGTTCACGACCAGCCGGAGGTTGTGCTCGATCATCGACTGCCGGGCCGCGAAATCGCCGCTGCGCGCAGCGCAGGCGGTGCGGTACTCCTCGTCGGGCGTGAACAGCTCCGTGCGGCGGATTTCGCGCAGGTAGAGGGTCAGCGAGTCGCCGCCGCCCAGTTCGGCCGGCAGCGCCTCGCCGGCCCTGTCGTCGGCGTCCGGCTCGGCGCTGCGCGCCAGCGATGGAATCGGGATGCCG
The DNA here is from genome assembly GCF_030316765.1 of Variovorax saccharolyticus. Lineage (GTDB taxonomy): Bacteria > Pseudomonadota > Gammaproteobacteria > Burkholderiales > Burkholderiaceae_C > Variovorax > Variovorax saccharolyticus. The sequence goes on along the minus strand of NZ_JASZYT010000001.1, from coordinate 595,532 downwards.
CCGTTGCCCGCCGCTCGCCGCACGTCCGCGATGCGATGAGGGCGAGGAGCGGCCATGGCACTAGCGCACCGGCAGGTAGCGGGCCGGATCGACCGGCTTGCCCTGGCGGCGGATTTCGAAGTGCAGCTTGACGCGGTCGGCGTCGCTGTTGCCCATCTCGGCGATCTTCTGGCCCTTCTGCACCGACTGGTCTTCCTTCACGAGCAGGGTGCGGTTGTGCGCATAGGCCGTGAGGTAGGTGTTGTTGTGCTTCAGGATGATCAGGTTGCCGTAGCCGCGCAAGCCTGCTCCGGCGTAGACCACACGGCCGTCCGCCGCGGCCAGCACCGAATCGCCGGCCTTGCCGCCGATGTCGAGGCCCTTGTTCTTGGACTCGTCGAAGCCCGCGATCAAGGTGCCTTGTGCCGGCCAGATCCAGCCCACGTCCTCGTCGCCCGACGCGGCCGCGGGCGGGGTCGGCGAGGCGGTGACCGGCGCCGGCGGCTTGGCGGTGGCGGTGCTTGCGGCCGGCGCGGCTGCGGTCGCCGCGGCTGCCGCCGCTGCTGCGGAAGCGGCGGTCGCGGGCGCGACGATCGGCTGGGTCACGGGCTTGGTGGTCGCGGCGGAGGCATCGCCAGCCGGCGCCGATGCACTGGCGCCGGTCGGAGGGACGACCCGCAGCACCTGGCCGACCTCGATCAGGTCGGGATTGTCGAGGTTGTTCCAGCGGGCGATGTTCTGCCAGGTCTGGCCCGTCTCGAGCGCGATGCGGCGGATGGTGTCACCGGGGCGCACGGCGTAGTAGCCGGGCTTGCCGTAGTTCTCGATGCCGGGCAGCGGCTTGCCCGATGCATCGGTGGTGATCATCGGACCGCCCGGGGCGCCAGTGGTCGCGCCCGGAGCCTGCGTCATGGTGCCGCGGTCTTCGACCGGTACCGGACCGCGCGGTGCGCCACACCCCGCAATCACGAGCGCACCCACCAGCGTCATGCCGGCTAGCCAGCTCCGATTGCCAATACCCTGCATTGTTCTTCCCTTCAAGCAATTCCCGATTTTAGGGGGACAAAGTGGACCGCCTCAAGAATGCGGCGCTCGATCCCCCGCGCTGTCTTGTCGATGACGACCAGCGCCTGTCCGCCGCTCGCCGACTGGGTCGGCGCGACGATCCGGCCGCCGACTGCCAACTGCGTGACCCAGGCTTCGGGCACCGCCTCGCCGCCGGCCGCGGCGATGATGCCCGCATAGGGCGCGCCCTTCGGATAGCCGACCATGCCGTCGCCCAGCATCAGGTGCACCGTGGCCAGGCGGAAGGAACGCAAATTGACGCGCGCCCTCTCGTGCAGGCCGCGCAGCCTCTCGATGCTGTAGACCTCGCTCGCGACATGGCTCAGCACGGCCGCCTGGTAGCCGCATCCGGTGCCGATCTCGAGCACGCGTCCGAGGCGATCGCCAGGCTTGCCGGCCAGCGCGGGAGCGCCGAGCAGCAGCTCGATCATTCGCGCGACCACATTCGGCTTCGAGATCGTCTGGCCCAGTCCGATCGGCAGGCTGGTGTCCTCGTAGGCCTGGTTGACCAGCGCACTGTCGACGAACAGATGACGCTCCACGGTGCCCATGGCACGCAGCACTCGGCTGTCCGCGATGCCCTGGGCTGCCAGGCGCTGCACCATGCGCGCCCGCACCGCGTCGGACGCCATCGAGGGGGTTGCCGGAACCAGCGGCTTGACCGGCACGGCCGGCAGGCGGCCGCGCGTTGCCGCCGAAGCCGTGGGGGTCAGGCGCACCGGAAATCCGGGCCGTTGGCTGGCCAAGTCAGCTCCCGGACGCGCTGCTCGCGACACGCACCATGGTGTCGCGCCAGTGGCCGAGGTTCGCGTGGTCGGTGAGGTCGATCTGCAGCGGAGTCAAGGCCACATGGCCCTCGGCGGTCGCATGGAAATCGGTTCCTTCGCCGCTGTCCTTCGCCCCTCCGGCGCCGGCGATCCAGTACATGGTCTCGCCGCGCGGACTGTCCTGGGTGATGACCTTCTCGGCCGCGTGGCGCCGCCCCAGGCGGCAGACCTTGACCGGCTTGAGCTCATCGAAGGGAAGGTTCGGCACGTTGACGTTCAGCAGGAAGGCATTGCCGCCGATCAGGCGTTCACGCTCGATCTGCTGGACCAGCCGCCGCGCGACTTGCGCCGCCGCATCGACATGGGCCCAGCCCTTCTCTATCTGGGAGAAGGCGATGGCGGGAATGCCGAACAGGTAGGCTTCCATGGCCGCGCCGACAGTGCCCGAATAGATCGTGTCGTCGCCCATGTTGGCGCCATTGTTGATGCCCGACACCACCAGATCGGGCCGATAGTCGAGCAGTCCCTTGAGGGCGATGTGCACGCAGTCGGCCGGCGTCCCCGTGACGTAGCGAAAGCCGTTGTGCGCCTTGTGCACGTAGAGCGGCGCGGCCAGTGTCAGGGCGTTGGATTTCGCGCTGTTGTTGTGCTCGGGGGCGACGACCTCGACCTCGGCGATGTCCTTCAGCGCGTCGTGCAGGGCGACGAGGCCGGGCGCCTGGAAACCGTCGTCGTTCGAAATGAGTATCTTCATGGCGTCAGTTCAGTGGCGACGATTGTAGGCGGGGCGTGCGTCACGGCTGGGACATGCACCCCTCGTGCCGCCCGCCTATCATGGCCCGGATTTTTCATTGCCCCAAGACTCATTCACAGGAGACACGAGCATGCACGCATGGCTCTGCGAGAACCCCGTCGGCGTCGAGGCGCTGACCTGGAAAGAACTGCCGACCCCCACCCCGGGCCCCGGTCAGGTGCTGATCGAGATCAAGGCCGCGAGCCTGAATTTCCCGGACCTGCTGATCGTGCAGAACAAATACCAGATCAAGCCACCGCTGCCCTTTGTCCCCGGATCCGAATATGCCGGCGTGGTCGCCGCCGTGGGCGAAGGCGTCACGCACCTGAAGGTCGGGCAGAACGTCGCCTGCCTTTCGGGCACCGGCGGCTTCGGCACCCACACGCTGGCGCCGGCGGCATTGTGCATGCCATTGCCGGAGGGCTTCGGGTTTGTCGATGCGGCGGCTTTCATCATGATCTATGCGACCTCGTGGCACGCATTGATGGACCGCGCTCAATTGAAGGCCGGTGAAACGGTCCTCGTGCTGGGCGCGGCCGGCGGCGTCGGCACCGCGGCCATCCAGATCGCGAAAGCCGCCGGGGCCCGGGTCATTGCTGCGGCATCGACCGACGAGAAATGCGAACTCTGCAAGTCCATTGGCGCCGATGCGACGATCAACTACACCACCCATGCACTGCCCAATGGTTTTCGCGATGCGGTCAAGGCAGCGACCGACGGCAAGGGCCCGGATGTCATTTACGACCCGGTGGGCGGGGATTTCGCCGAACCGGCATTTCGCTCCATCGGTTGGCGCGGCCGCTATCTGGTCGTCGGTTTCGCCGCCGGCCCGATTCCGTCGCTGCCGCTGAATTTGACGCTGCTCAAGGGCGCCTCGCTGGTCGGTGTGTTCTGGGGCGATTTCGCCAGGCGCGAACCCAAGGCCAATGCACAAATGATGGCCGAATTGGCCAAGTGGTACGGCCAGGGCAAGATCAAGCCGGTGATCGACCAGACCCTTCCGATGTCGGAACTGCGCGCCGCCTATGCCCACATGGGGTCCCGGGGCGTCAAGGGGAAGCTGGTTCTGGTGAACTAGGCTCGCCCCCAGGTTGCCCGGCACTTCGTGTCCGGGCGCCCACCCCCTGCCGGGGGCAACACCAGCGGCCCGGCGGAGCCGGTTCCGCGGTGTTTCACCAACGGGCCGGGCTTGCGCCGGCCTCGGGAAGACAAAAGCCCCGCATTGCGGGGCTTTTTGCTGGCTTGGCGGGACTGACCGGATTACTTGATCTCGAAATCGGACAGGGCCTTGCCGGCGGCCAGTGCTTCGGTGATCCAGCGCGGCTTGCGGCCACGGCCGCCGGACCAGGTTTCGCCGGTGGGGCTGCGGTATTTGGCTGCACTCTTGGGCGCCGCGACAGCCACGCTGCGCTTGGCACCACGCACGCTGAGCTTCAGATCGGTGGCGGTCAGGCCATATTCGGCGATCTTTTTGCGCACCTCTTCGATGATGCCCGCCCGTTCCTGATTCCGCAGGTCCTCGGCTTGCTTTCGCAATTGCGCGATCTGCTCGTCGTGTTTCTTGATCTGCGAATTGATGTCGGCAAGGGTTGAAGCCATCTGTGCTTATCCTCTTATTGGAAAGCCGAAATTCTAATTCAAATCACAATTGCCGCAAGCCAGCATCCACAAAAAGCACCCGGCATTCTCCCGGTGGCGCCGCTTCAAAGGACTCGCTAGAAGGAGGAAGTGGGCGAACGCCTGATTGCGGCGCTGCACCGCGGCCCCAAAAAGCAAAACAGGCACCGAGGTGCCTGTTTGCTGACGTTCAATGTTTGGGGTGGCTGATGGGACTCGAACCCACGACGACCAGAATCACAATCTGGGACTCTACCAGCTGAGCTACAGCCACCGTCAAGCCATCGATTGTAGCGTGAAAAAACTAGCGTCCGGCGCCCAGAATCGATTCTGCGGGCCTCGGAACCAGAATTTCGGCCTTGAAGCGGTTCTTCAGCAGGTTGTAGTAAGCGGCCGTCTCGGCTGCGCCGACGGCCTGCGCGAGTTGTTCGTTCTCCTGCTTGGCCATCTCGGGCGCCGGCGGCGTACGCGGCACGCTCTTCAACACGCGCACGACGGCGTAGCCCTGGGCGCCGAGGTCGGCGCCGACCAAGGTCGGCAGCTTGCCGGCATCTGCGCGCAGCGCGCCCTCGATCACCGCCTGCGGCTGCGATTGGGTCTCGAGCCGCGACACGGTGACGGGAGCACCGAAGCTGGCGCCGGCCGGATCGGTCTTCCAGGCCGCCAGCTTCGCCTCGCCTTCGGCGCGCGCCAGCGCCGCGGCGCGTTCGGCGACCAATTGCGTGCGGACCTTGTCCTTGACCTCGTCGAAAGGCAGGGCGCGCGCCGGCGCGTACTGCACCACGCGGCCCGAGGCCAGCTGGTTGGGACCGATCTCGATCGCCTCGGTGTTGTGCTTGCGCTCGAGCGTGTCGGGCGCGAACAGCGCGTTGAGGAAGTTGCGGCTGGCCAGCGCACCCGTTGCACCGGGCACGGGCGTGCGGGCGACATTGCCCGCGGTCTGGATCGTCAGCTTGAGCTTGTCGGCCGCCGGCTGCAGGCTGTCGGGCTGCTGGTAGACGATGTCGGTGAAGGCCTCGGCCGCCTTGGCGAACTCCTGCGTCGCCTGCTGGTTGCGGACTTCGCTCTCGATCGTGGCGCGCACCTTGTCGAACGGCGGCACGACGGCCGGCTTGATGTCGCTGACCAGAATGATGTGATAGCCGAACTCGGTCTCGACCACGCCGCTGATCTCGCCCTTCTTGAGCGCGAACATCGCATCCTCGAAGGGCTTGACCATCGCGCCGCGCGTGACGAAGTCGAGGTCGCCGCCCTTTTCTGCCGAGCCGGGGTCCTGCGAATTCTTGCGCGCCAGATCGGCGAAGCTGCCGGGATTCTTGCGGACCTCGGCCAGCAATTGATCGATCTTCTTGCGCGCCTGCTCGCGCTCGGCGGCCGGCGCAGATTGCGGCGCCGCGATCAGGATATGGCTCGCGCGCCGCTCTTCCTTGGTGCCGAAGCGGGCTGCGTTCTGGTCGTAGTAGCTGCGCAGGTCGGCCTCGCTGACCGCGATGTTCTTCTTCGCGGCCTCGAGATCCAGCACCAGGTATTCGACCTTGGCCTGCTCGGGCTGCTGGAACTGCGCCGTGTGCGCCTTGTAGAAGGCCTCGAGGTCGGCATCAGAGACCGTGACCTTGGATGCGAAATCGGCGGGCTTGAAAAGCGCGACCTGGATCTCGCGACGGTCGTAGAAGGCATTGAGCGTCGCCGCGGCCTGCGCCGGCGTCGCGAAGGCGGTGCCCGACACGCCGAGCGACACCTGCTGCGTCGCGAGATCGGCGCGCACGCCGGCTTCGTACTGCTCCGGCGTGCGGCCGGTTGCGCGCATGAAGGCCTCGCGGTCGAACTTGCCATCGGCGGTGCGGAAGCTGGCCAGGCCTGGATCGGCCGCGAACAGCCGCGCCAGCCGCTCCTCGGACACCGACATGTTCGACTTGGAAGCTGCCGCTGCGAGCACGCGCTCGCGCACCATGCGCTCGAGCGTCGCATAGCGTGCCGCATCCGAGTCGAGCAGCGAGGCATCGATGTTGGGTGCCTGCTGGCGGATCCGGTCGACCTCGTTGCGATGCTGAGCATCCCAGTCGGGCCGCGTGATGTCGACGCCGTCGACGCGCGCGACCTTCTCGCCCTGGCCGCCGCCTTGGTACCGATCGACGCCGAACAGCACGAACGAGGGAATGATCAGCAAGAACAAGAACACCATGATGATCTTGTTGTACTTGCGGAAGGAATCAAACATGCTTGAGCACTTTCCAGGACGAATATTGACGCAGCAAGAAAAAAGGCGAACGATCCGTTCGCCTTTGCATCGGGTGGTGGGTGCTGAGGGGCTCGAACCCCCGACCTACGCCGTGTAAGAGCGCCGCTCTACCAACTGAGCTAAGCACCCCACCTTGAACAATGTCTCAGTTCAGCGCGTCTTTGAGCGCCTTGCCGGGACGGAACTTGGGAATCTTGGCGGCCTTGATTTTAATCGCGTCGCCGGTCCGGGGATTGCGGCCGGTCCGGGCAGCGCGCTTGCCGACTGCGAAAGTGCCGAAACCGACGAGCGACACGGAGCCGCCCTTCTTGAGCGTGGTACGAATGGCGCCGATGGTGGATTCGAGTGCCCGCGTGGCTGCGGCTTTGGAGATGTCGGCGTTCTTTGCGATGTGCTCAATCAGTTCGGTTTTGTTCACAAGGGCCCCTTGCAGAAAATTGTTGATCAGGGTCGTCAGAAGCGGCACCAGCCCCGTGACGACGCCACGGGGGTGGGTGTACCGAAGAAGGGTGGCAGCTCTGACGCGCCGGCAGCGCGCTGCCGACAAGGATTACAACCACTGGTCCCGGGGGTGTCAATACGACGCTGCCCCCTGAAACACAGCGAGGAGCGCGATTTTAGTGGCGTTTTGACGAACTGCTTTTCAAAGCACCTGGGCAATGGCTTTGCCCAGATCCGCCGTCCCCGCGGTTCCGCCGATGTCCGGCGTGCGCGGCGCGCCGCTGCCGGGCGCCAGCACCTTCTCGATCGCCGCCAGGATGGCGTCGTGCGCCGCCTTGTGGCCGAGGAATTCGAGCATCATCGCGCCGCACCAGATCTGGCCGATCGGGTTCGCGATGCCCTTGCCGGCGATGTCCGGCGCCGAACCGTGCACCGGCTCGAACAGCGACGGCGTCGTGCGCTCGGGGTTCAGGTTGGCGCTCGGCGCGATGCCGATGGTGCCGGTGCAGGCCGGCCCGAGGTCGGAGAGGATGTCGCCGAACAGGTTGCTCGCCACGACGACGTCGAAGAAGTCGGGCCGCTGCACGAAGTGCGCGGTCAGGATGTCGATGTGGAACTTGTCCAGCGTGACGCCCGGATAGCTCTTGGCCATCGCCGCCACGCGCTCGTCCCAGTAGGGCATGGTGATCGAGATGCCGTTCGACTTGGTGGCGCTCGTGAGATGCTTCTTGGGCCGCGACTGGGCGAGTTCGAAGGCGAACTTGAGCACCCGGTCGACGCCGATGCGCGACATCACGGTTTCCTGGATCACGATCTCGCGCGGCGTGCCTTCGTACATGCGCCCGCCGATGCTCGAATACTCGCCCTCGGTGTTCTCGCGCACGATGTACATGTCGATCTCGCCGGGTTCGCGCGGCTTGCCGTCGCGCCGCACCACCGGCGCCACGATGCCGGGCATCAGGCGCGCCGGCCTGAGGTTGATGTATTGGTCGAACTCGCGCCTGAACAGCAGCAGCGAACCCCACAGCGAGACGTGGTCGGCGATCTTCTCGGGCCAGCCGACGGCGCCGAAGTAGATCGCGTCATGGCCGCCGATCCGATCCTTCCAGTCGTCGGGCAGCATCTTGCCGTGCTTCTCGAAGTAGTCCCAGCTCGAGAAATCGAAGTGGTCGAACTTCAGGTCGATACCGAATTTGCGGCTCGCGGCGTCGAGCACGCGCAAGCCCTCGGGCATGGTTTCCTTGCCGATGCCGTCGCCGGCGATGACTGCGATGCGTTGGGTGCTCATGTCTCAATCCTTGGGTTTCGCGTTGAAGAAGGAAAGCGCCTCGGCCAGCAATTCGACCGGTGCTTCCTCGGGAATGTAGTGCCCGCACGGCAGGGCGAGGCCGCTCAGGTCGTCGGCGCGATCACGCCACAGCGAGAGCACGTCGAAGGACCGCCCGACCGCGCCGTGCTCGCCCCACAGCACCCGCAGCGGCTGGGCCAGCTTGCGGCCGGCGGCGATGTCGGACCGATCGTGCTCGAGGTCGATGCCGGCCGAGGCGCGGTAGTCCTCGCAGATGGCCTGCGCGGTGCCGGGGATGGCGGCGCAGCGCTCGTACTCGGCCAGCGCTTCGGGCGTGAAGGGCGCAAGGCCCGCATGGCGGCCGCCCATCACGCTGCGGATGTAGCGCACCGGGTCGCCTTCGATCAGCGCCTCGGGCAGCGGCGGCGGCTGGATCAGGAAGAACCAGTGCCAGTAGGCCCGGGCGAAGGCCTCGGAGGTGTTGCGGTACATCGCCAGGGTCGGTGCGATGTCGAGCAGCATCATGCGCTCGACCGCCTCGGGATGGTCGGCGGCCAGCCGGTGGGCGACTCGCGCGCCACGGTCGTGCGCCAGCACGCCGAAGCGTGCGAAGCCGAGCTGGCGCATCGCGTGCAGCACGTCGAGCGCCATCTCGCGCTTGCTGTAGTTCGAATGTTCCTCGTCGGCCGGCGGCCGGCCCGAATCGCCGTAGCCGCGCAGGTCGAGCAGCACCACCGTGAACTGCTCCGCCAGCCGAGGCGCCACGCGATGCCAGTTGGCGAGGGTCTGCGGATGGCCGTGCAGCAGCAGCAGGGGCGCCCCGCTGCCACCGATGCGGCCATGCACGCGAACGCCGTCGCGCGACAGGTCGAAAGAAGTGAAGGCATCGAACATGGACTGAATTGTGCGTTGCGGCCCCGGCAGCATCAAGCAACAATGAGCCAATTGATAATTTCCTGAATGGCAGCAATGGACCGCAGTGACCTGGAGCTCGTGATGGCGATCCGCGGCCGCGGCAGCCTGGCCGGCGCCGCGGCTGCGCTCGACGTGGTGCCATCGGTCGTGACCAAGCGGCTGGCCGCGCTCGAGCTTCGGCTCGGCCAGCGGCTGTTCGAGCGCACGACGCGCCGCCTCAGCGCCACCGCCGAAGGCGAAGCGGTGTGCCAGCATGCCAAGGCCCTGCTCGATGGCTTCGCCGCGCTCGAGAACGAGCTCGGCGAACGGCAGAGCGAACTCGGCGGAACGGTGCGGCTGGTCGGCACCTTCGGCTTCGGCCGTCGCTGGCTCGGCCCGGCGCTGGCGGACTTCAACCAGCGGCACCCCGGGCTGGAGATCCAGCTGATGCTGGCCGAGACCTTGCCCGATCTCGGTGCCGAGGGATTCGACGGCGGGATCTGGCTGTGGGCGCCGCAGCACCGGCGCGCGGGGGACTGGGTCACCCGCCGGATCGCGCGCAACCAGCGGGTACTGGCCGCGAGCCCCGACTATCTCGCCCGACGCGGCACACCGGCGGACGTCGCCGCACTGGCCTCCCACGACTGCCTGGTGGTGCGCGAGAACAGCGACGGCAACGAGCGCGAGTTCGCGCTCTGGACCTTGCGCCACGCGCGGGACGGCACGACCGCACGGGTGCGCGTGCGCGGACCGCTGTCGAGCAATTCGGGCGAGATGGCGCGCGACTGGTGCCTGGCCGGCCGCGGCATCATGCTGCGCAGCCTGTGGGACATCGCTCCACGGCTGGCCTCGGGAGAGCTGGTGCGCGTGCTGCCCCAGTTCGCGATGCCCGATGCGGACATCCAGTGGGTGGCGCCCTGGCGGCCGAAGACGCCACGCCGCGTCCGGCTGCTGATCGATTTCCTGGTCGAGCGCTTCCGCGGCGAACCCTGGAAGCAGCTCAGCTCCTGACGACCAGGCTGACACCCACGGCGGTGATCGCGATGCCCGCCAGGGTCACGACGGTGATCGGCTCCGAGAACAGCAGCCAGGCCATCACGGCGGTGCACGGTGGAACCAGGTAGAGCAGGCTGGTCACCGCGGTGGCGGTGCCGCGCTGGATCAGCATGTAGAGCAGCGAACTGCCGCCCAGGGACAGCGCCAGCACCGACCAGGCCATGGCCCCGCCGGAGGCCAGGTTCCAATCGATGGCGTCGGGTTCTATGGCGGCAAAGGGCAAGGTCACGAGCAGCGCCGCCCCGAGCTGGATCGCGCTCGCGCTGCGGACGTCGCAGGGCGCGAGGAAGCGCTTCTGGTAGAGCGTGCCGGCCGTGATCGAGAACAAGGCGGTGAGCGCCAGCGACATGGTGAGCAGGCTCACCTCCCCGCCCTGCCCGAGCTTGCGCGAGACCACCATCACCAGCCCCGCGAAGCCCAGGAAGAGCCCGGCCCATTGCACGCGTGTGATGGTGCCGCCCCGCATCGACAGCCAGATCGCGGTCAGCACCGGCTGGATGCCGACCAGCAGTGCGACCAGCCCCGAGCCCATGCCGGCGCGCACGGCCGCCCAGACGCCGCCGAGATAGCCGGCCTGCATCAGCACGCCCGTGACGGCCAGGTGCGCCCACTGCACGCGATCGCGCGGCCAGCCGACCCGGGCCCAGCGCACCCAGACCAGGAAGCAGACCACGGAGAGCGCATAGCGCACCGCGAGGAACTTGAGCGGCGGCGCATAGGGCATGGCGTAGCGCGCCACGATGAAGCCGGTGCTCCAGATCAGCACGAAGACCGCCGGCATCGCCCGCAGCCAGCCCGCCGAGCGGGCCGTTGCGCTCATTTCGCGCGGGCCCGGATTTCGGGGATCGCCTTCTGCAGGTAATAGACCATCGACCAGACCGTGAGCACGGCCGAGATCCAGATCAGCCACTGGCCCCAGGTGCCGGTGTCGATCACGCCGAACAGGACGCCGTCGAACAGCAGGAAGGGAATCGCGACCATCTGGACCACGGTCTTGACCTTGCCGACCATGTGCACCGCGACGCTCTTGCTGGCGCCGATCTGCGCCATCCATTCGCGCAGCGCGGAGATCGCGATCTCGCGGCCGATGATGATCAGTGCGACGAAGACATCGGCGCGATTCAGGTGGACCAGCACCAGCAGCGAGGCGCAGACCAGGAACTTGTCGGCCACCGGATCGAGGAAGGCGCCGAAGGCCGAGGTCTGCTTGAGGCGGCGCGCCAGGAAGCCGTCGAGCCAGTCGGTGGCCGCGAAGACGATGAACATGACCGTCGCGATCAGGTTGCGCATCGGCTCGGCCATCGGCAGGTAGAACACGCCCACGATCAAGGGAATCGCGACGATGCGCGTCCAGGTCATGATCGTCGGCAAGGTCCAGAACATTGCGCTGGAGTATAGGGGCCAGCGACGAAGAGCGGCCTGCGCGTCCATTCAATGCAGCGCGCGGTAGATCTCTTCGGCCAGGTCGAATGCGATGCCGTCGACCGACGCGATGTCCTCGACGCTTGCCGCCGCCACGCCGCGGATGCCCCCGAATCGCTGCAGCAGCCTCGCGCGCCGCTTGGGTCCGATGCCCGGGATGTCCTCGAGCTGGCTGCCGCCGACCCGCACCTTGGCGCGCTTGGCGCGCATGCCGGTGATGGCGAAGCGGTGCGCCTCGTCGCGGATCTGCGCCACCAGCATCAGCGCCGCCGAATCGCGGCCGAGATACACCTTGTCGCGGCCGTCGGCGAACACCAGCTCTTCGAGGCCGACCTTGCGGCCCTCCCCCTTCTCGACGCCGACGATCAGCGACAGCGGCAGGCCCAGCTCGGTGAAGACCTCGCGCGCCATCGACACCTGGCCCTTGCCGCCGTCGACCAGCACCAGCTCGGGCATGCGCGCCGAGCGCGTGCCGGGCTTCGCGTCGCTGCCGACGCCGCCGGCATCGCCCGCCGGCGGCGCATCGGTCTCGGCGGCCATCGCCTCGGCCAGTTTGCCGTAGCGGCGGTGCAGCACCTGGCGCATCGCCGCGTAGTCGTCGCCCGGCGTGATGCCCTCGATGTTGTAGCGCCGATACTCGCGGTTCTGCATCGCATGGTGTTCGAACACCACGCACGAGGCCTGCGTCGCCTCGCCCGCGGTGTGCGAGATGTCGAAGCACTCGACGCGGAAATTGTCGAGGTCGTCGGGCGCCAGCTCCAGCGCATCGACCAGCGCCCGCGTACGGGCCTGCTGCGAGCCTTCCTCGGCCAGCAGGCGGGCCAATTGCAGCCCGGCGTTCTTGCTGGCCATCTCGAGCCAATGGCGGCGCTGCTCGCGCGGCTGGAACACGGCCGTGATGCGCGCGCCCGATTGCTGCGACACGGCCTCGATGAGCTCGCGGCTCACGAGTTCGCTGAGCACCAGCGTGGCCGGCACCGGGACGTCGATGTAGTGCTGCGCAATGAAGGCCTCCAGCACCTGCACCTCGACCGCATCGGCCGGCGGCGGCGTCTCGTCGCCCTCCACCTCCGCGTGCTGCATCTGCGTCGCATCCTCGACGTGCACCGGGAAGTAGGCGCGGTCGCCCAAATGCCGGCCGCCGCGCACCATGGCGAGGTTCACGCAAGCCTTGCCGCCCTGCACCTTGACCGCCAGGATGTCGACGTCCTTGTCGGAGGCGATCTCGATCGACTGCTGGTGCAGCACGCGCGACAGTGCCGACATCTGGTTGCGGAGCTCGGCCGCCTGCTCGAACTGCAGCTTCTCGGCGTGCGCCATCATCCGGGCCTCGAGCTGGGTCAGCACGGCCTGCGTGTCACCCATCAGGAAGGCCTCGGCGTTGGCCACTTCCTGGGCATAGGCCTCGGGCGTGATGTGGCCGACGCAGGGCGCGGTGCAACGCTTGATCTGGTAGAGCAGGCAGGGCCGGGCGCGGTTGGCGTAGACCGTGTCTTCGCAGGTGCGCAGCTTGAAGACTTTCTGCAGCAGCTGGATCGATTCCTTCACCGCCCAGGCGCTGGGGTACGGGCCGAAGTAGCGGTGCTTGCGATCGACCGAGCCCCGGTAGTAGGCCAGCCTGGGGAACTGGTGCGACGCGATCTTGAGATAGGGGTAGCTCTTGTCGTCGCGAAAAAGAATGTTGTAGCGCGGCTTGAGCGACTTGATCAGGTTGTTCTCGAGCAGCAGCGCCTCGGCCTCGGAGCGCACCACCGTGGTCTCCATGCGGACGATCTTCGAGATCATGTGGCCGATGCGCGTGCCGCCGTGGCTCTTCTGGAAGTAGTTCGCGACGCGCTTCTTCAGGTTGCGCGCCTTGCCGACGTAGAGCACCGCCCCCGCCGCATCGAAATAGCGGTAGACGCCGGGCAGCTGCGGCAAGGCCGCGACTTCGCTGAGCAGTTGGTCGGAATGCGCGGGTCGGGTCTCTGACATCGTCTTTATTGTGGCGTGGCGGCGGCCAGCACCGGCTCGCAGCGCACATCGGTCTTGACGGAGTTGGCGATGAAGCACTGGTCGTGCGCCGAATGGTGCATGGCCTCGTGCTGCTCCGGCGTCGGCAGGCTCTCGCCCGAGAACTGCACCTCGGGACGCAGCGTGACGACCGTCATCGCGATCTTCCCTTCGGCATTGCTGCCCATCTTGCCGCTGGCGTGATCGGCATAGCGCTCGACGCAGAAGCCGCGCGAGGCCGCGATCGACAGGAACCACAGCATGTGGCAGCTCGACAGCGAAGCGACGAAGGCCTCTTCGGGATCGACCGCGGCGGCGTCCGACAGCGGCAGCGGCACCACGTGCGGCGAGGACGAGCCCAGCCATTCGGCGCCGCCGTCGAATCGGATGGTGTGGCGGCGGCTGTAGCGGTTGCCGAGGAAATCCTGGTCGCCGCGCTGCCAGAGGATATCGGCCGAATGTTGTGACATGGGGGCTGTCTCCGGTGTCTTCATGTGGAGGGCTGTAGAGTATCCCGCGATGCACTGGGACATTTTCTGCAAGGTGATCGACAACCATGGCGACGTCGGCGTCTGCTGGCGGCTGGCGTGCGCGCTGGCCGGGGAAGGCGACGCGGTGCGGCTCTGGATCGACGACCCGGCGGCGCTGGCCTGGATGGCGCCCGGCGGCTGCGAGGGTGTCTCGGTGGTGCGCTGGAACCCGGCCGACGCGGCGCGGGCCGCCGCCGACGCCCCGGCGCCGGACGTGCTGGTCGAGGCCTTCGGCTGCGACCCCGCGCCCGAGGCCGTGGCCCGCTTCGCCGAGGAAAGGCAACGGGACGGTGCCAGCCGCCGCTGGATCAACCTCGAATACCTCTCGGCGGAGCCCTACGTCGAACGCCTGCATGGCCTGCCCTCCCCCGTCTTCCGGGAGCCCGGCGCCGGCCTGACGAAGCACTTCTTTTACCCGGGCTTCACCGAGCGCACCGGGGGCCTGCTGCGCGAACCCGATCTGCTGGCACGGCGCGAGCGTTTCGATCGCGCCGCCTGGCTGCAGCGACATGGCATCGCCTGGCGAGGCGAGCGTCTGGTCTCGCTTTTCTGCTACGAACCCAAAGCCCTGGCGGCGCTGCTGGCGCAGTTCGAGCGCGCGGCCGAACCGACCCGGCTGCTGGTCACGGCCGGGCGCGCCAGCGCCGCGCTGCCGCCGGGCCCGGCGCAGCGCGGCGCGCTCGCCATCCACTGGCTGCCCGCCCTGCCACAACCGGAATTCGACCACCTGCTCTGGGCCTGCGACCTGAACTTCGTGCGCGGCGAGGATTCGCTGGTGCGCGCGCTGTGGGCCGGAGCGCCCTTCGTCTGGCAGATCTATCCGCAGGACGACGACGCCCACCACGAGAAGCTCAACGCCTTCCTGGACTGGCTGGAGGCGCCGCCTTCGCTGCGCGGCTTCCACCACGCGTGGAGCGGCATCGGCAGCGGCGAACTGCCGGCGCTGGACCCGGCGATGCTCGCGTCCTGGGGCGGCGTCACCCTGGCGGCGCGCACCCGGCTGCTCGCCCAAGACGACCTTTTGACCCGATTGCGAAGATTCATCGCCCAAAAAAGCTAAAATTGCGGGCTTTGCGGAATTCCGACGCCGCGCCAGCCCCGCTGGCCGTGCCGTCGAAGCTTCCGCTGAACCCGCCGCGGTGAATGCGCCAGAGGGCCGAGCCCTACAGTGCACGAGCGGCCAACATCCAGAGACCCTGTTTATGAAAATCGCTCAAGAAATCCGCGCTGGCAACGTGATCATGCATGGCAAGGACCCGATGGTCGTGCTGAAGACCGAATACAGCCGCGGCGGCCGCAATTCCGCCACCGTGCGCATGAAGCTCAAGAGCCTGATCGCCAACTTCAACACCGAAGTCGTCTTCAAGGCCGACGACAAGATCGACCAGATCGTGCTCGACAAGAAGGAGTGCACCTATTCCTACTTCGCCGACCCGATGTACGTCTGCATGGACACCGAGTACAACCAGTACGAAGTCGAAGCCGAGAACATGGGCGACTCGCTCAACTACCTCGAAGACGGCATGCCGGTCGAAGTGGTGTTCTACGACGGCAAGGCGATCTCGGTCGAACTGCCGACCAGCGTCGAGCGCGAAATCACCTGGACCGAGCCGGCCGTCAAGGGCGACACCTCGGGCAAGGTCATGAAGCCGGCCAAGATCTCGACCGGCTTCGAGATCGGCGTGCCGCTGTTCGTCGCCCAGGGCGACAAGATCGAAATCGACACCCGCACCGGCGAATACCGCAAGCGCGTCTGATCGACCGGTCTTCGACACGAAAAAGGCTCCTGCGGGAGCCTTTTTGCGTATTTGTTCCCGAATATTCTTAACAGCCGGGCCCGGATCCTGCAACGCGCACAATCCATTACCGTTATTCCTGCATGACCATGGACAACAACCGCACCCACGACCTTCACGACAAGCGGCTGGCCGACGCCTGGGCCACCCTGCAGGCCCATTCGGACAAGGGGCTGCCGCTGCACACCGACCCCTCGCGACTGGCCTTCGCCGATCCCGAGTTCCTGCTGCGGCGCGAAACCCGCGGTCTGCGCATGCAGCTCGAACTCATGAAACCCGACCTCGAGATGCGCGCCCACGGCATCGAGAACACGGTGGTCGTGTTCGGCAGCGCGCGCTTTCGCAGCGAGGAGGAATCGGGCGCGCTGATCGCGCAGGCCGATGCCGCCGGCGACAGCGTGGCGGCCGACCGCTGGCGCAAGCTGGCGCGCAGCTCGCACTACTACGAAAAGGCGCGCGCCTTCGGCAAGCTGGTGGCGCAGTACAGCAACGACCGTGAGCCCCAGGACAAGCTCTTCGTCTGCACCGGCGGCGGGCCCGGCATCATGCAGGCCGCCAACCGCGGCGCCTACGAAGGCGGCGGCCTCTCGGTCGGGCTCGCGATCGCGCTGCCAATGGAAGAGGAAGCCAACCCGTACGTGACGCCGGCGCTGAGCTTCAAGTTCCACTACTTCGCGATCCGCAAGATGCATTTCATGATGCGGGCGAAGGCGCTGGTGGCCTTCCCGGGCGGCTTCGGCACGCTCGACGAGCTGTTCGAGGTCATCACGCTGGTGCAGACCAAGAAGGCCAAGCCGGTGCCGATCGTGCTGTTCGGCTCGGACTACTGGAAGCAGCTGATCAATTTCGATTTCCTGGCGGAAGAAGGCGTGATCTCGCCGAACGACGTCAAGCTGATCGAGTACGTCGACGCGCCCCAGGACGCCTGGGATTACATCAAGACCTTCTACAAGTTGTAGCCCGCCTCCGGCTTGCCCCGGCAGGGGCAGCAAAAAGGCGTCAGTGCGTGGCTTCGCTGCGCGGCACCCGCAGGCCGAACACCGAGCGGGTGCCCAGCGCCACCACGCCACCGACGACCCAGAACACGCCGGCGACGCCGATGAAGGCACCGGCGGCGCCGAACAGCATCGGCATGGCGACGCTCGATGCGTTGAGCGTCATCACGCGGAGGCCCAGCGCCTCGCCGTGCCGCGCATGCGGCGTGATCTGGTGCAGCATGCTCATCACCATCGGCTGCACGGCGCCGAGCGCGATGCCGAGCACCACCGAGCAGGCGCCCATGCCGAGCGCCGAACCCATCAGCGGATAGACCGCGAACACCAGCGCCGTGACCACGTTGGCCGCCGCGATCACGCCGCGCTCGCTGAAGCGCGAGGCCACCAGCGGCAGCACCAGGCGGATGCCGGCTGCCGCCACCGCGAAGGCGCCGAGGATGGTTCCGATCATCGAGGCGCTGAGTCCGCGCTCGTGCCCCAGCAGCGGCAGCACGAAGGTGTGGACGTCCCAGGATGCGGACTGAAGCCAGTTCACGAACAGCAGGCGCCGGAACATCGGCTGGCCGAGCAGGTCCCAGGCCCGCGGCTTGGGCGCGCCGGCGGCCGGACGCGACAGGGGCAGCTCGGCGGTTCCGCGCGCCAGCAGCCAGCAGGCGATCGGCAACAGGGCCAGCAGCCCGAAGGCCACCCGAAAGCCGACCAGGTCGCCGGGCACCGGCCCGGCATGGTCGATTAGCAGGCCGGTGGCGAAAGGCCCGACGAAATTGGCCGCGGCCGGCGCGATCGCCAGCCAGCTGAACACCTGCTTGAGTTCGGTCGGGTTGGTGGCCGCGCGGCCGACATGGCGCTGCAGCGCGATCACGGCGATGCCGGTGGCGCCGCCGGTCAGCAGGGCCGCCAGGCAAAGCACCGGGAACACCGGCCAGGCGGCCGCCAGGGCGGCACCGCTGGTCGCGGCGGCCACCGCGATGCCCAGCGGCCGCCGCAGGCCGTGGCGGTCGGCGAAACGCCCGGCCGGCAGCGCCAGGAAGACCTGCGTCAGCGCGAACAAGGCCAGCAGCATCCCGACCGCCGCCGGACTGTAGCCATCACGCAAGGCCAGCAGCGGCGCCGCCAGCCGGGTGCCGGTCATCGCCGCATGCAGGCAGACCTGGGCGAGGATGAGGCGAAGCAGTCCTGGGTTCATGGGCCGGGATCCGCGCTTCGCACTGCGCTGCCAACGCCTTCGGGCGACGGGACGACGTTCACGGCGTTGCGTCGCCCTCGTCGTCGGCAGACGGCAGCAAGGCCTGCGTCTGCGCCTCGGGCAGCGCCTCGACCTTGCGCAAGGCCAGCCGCATCTGCTTGGCGCGGGTGTCGGCCTTGTCGAGCGTGTCGGAGGCCTTGGCCACCTGCTCTTTGATCCGCGCCACCCATTCGCCGTAGCGCTCGAACTCGGTCTTGACCGCGCCCAGAACCTTCCAGACCTCGGAGGCCTGATGCTCGAGCGCCAGCGTGCGAAAGCCCATGTGCAGGCTGTTGAGCATGGCCAGCAGCGTGGTCGGGCCGGCCAGCGTCACGCGGTGCTGGCGCTGGATGGCGTCCATCAGGCCGGGCCGGCGCAGCACCTCGGCGTAGAGGCTTTCGACCGGCAGGAACAGGATCGCGAAGTCGGTGGTGTGCGGCGCCGCCAGATAGTTGTCGGCAATCGACCGCGCCTCGCTGCGGATGCGCGCCTCGAGCGCCTTGGCCGCCAGTTCGGCGGCGGGGGCATCGGCGCGCTCGTGGGCGTCGATCAGGCGCTCGTAGTCGTCGCGTGGGAACTTGGCATCGATCGGCAGCCACACCGGTGCGCCGTCGCCGCCGCGGCCCGGGAAGCGGACCGCGAAATCGACCCGCTGGCCGCTGCGCGGCTTGGTCTCGACCTGGCGGGCGAACTGC
This sequence comes from Variovorax saccharolyticus, assembly GCF_030316765.1. Taxonomy (GTDB): domain Bacteria; phylum Pseudomonadota; class Gammaproteobacteria; order Burkholderiales; family Burkholderiaceae_C; genus Variovorax; species Variovorax saccharolyticus. Next base: position 576,738 of record NZ_JASZYT010000001.1, on the reverse strand, counting down.
TCGGCGGTCAGCACCTGCTCCAGCAGCGCCTCGAGCTGCACCTCGCCGAACACGCCGCGGGTCTTCACGTTGGTCAGCACGCGCTGCAGGCTGCCGACGCCGACGGCCAGCGACTGCATCTCGCCCAGGCCCTTGTGCACCTGCTCGAGCCGGTCGGCGACCTGCTTGAAGCTCTCGCCGAGCCGGGCCTCGAGCGTGCTCTGCAGCTTCTCGTCGACCGTCTTGCGCATCTCGTCGAGCTTCGCCGTGTTGCTCTGCTGCAGTTGGGCGAGCTGGGTTTCCATCGTCGCGCGCACCTCGGCGAGCCGGCGCGCGTTGGCTTCGCTCAAGCCCTGCAGCTGCGTGTTCAGCGTGTCGGCCAGCGTCTTCTGCAGCAGCGTGAGCTGCTGCGCGAAGGCGTCGATCTGCGCGTTCTGGGTCCGCGTGGATTCGGCCCCCTGGTGCAGCAGGGCCTGCTGGAAGGTGGCGAAGGCCTGTGCGGTCTCCTGCCTGGCGCCGCGGGCGCTTTCACCGATTTCGCGCCGCAGCCCGCGCTCGACGCGCTCGTTGCCGGCAGCCAGCGCGGCGATCAGCGCTGCCTGGTCGGGCGCCGGCGCAGGGCGCAGGAGCAGCCACAGCACCAGCGCGACATTCAAGGCCGCGAGGGCCAGCAGGATCCAGAGTTCGAGCACGGCGCTTCAGCGCCCGGCCAGCACGGCGGGATTCAGCGGCGTGACGGGCTTGCCATCGACCAGGAAGCCGATCAGGTTGTCGACCGCGAGGTCGGCCATCGCGCGCCGCGTCGGCACCGTCGCGCTGGCGATATGCGGTGTCAGCACGACATTGGGCACGGTGAGCAGCTCCGGATGCACCTGGGGCTCGCCTTCGAAGACGTCGAGGCCGGCCGCGGCGATGCGCCGTTCGCGCAGCGCGGCCGCGAGCGCCGCGTCGTCGACGATGCCGCCGCGCGCGATGTTGACCAGGGTCGCGGTCGGCTTCATCAGTGCCAGTTCGGCGGCGCCGATGGTGTGGTGCGAGGCCGGCGTGTAGGGCACCACCAGCACCACGTGGTCCGCGGTCTTCAGGAGCTCTTCCTTGCCGACGTAGCTGGCCTTGCATTCGGCCTCGAGCGCGGCATCGAGGCGCGAACGGTTGTGATAGATCACTTTCATGCCGAAGCCGAGCGCGCCGCGCCTGGCGATGCCCTGCCCGATGCGTCCCATGCCGATGATGCCGAGCGTCGACCCATGGATGTCGGAGCCCGAGAACATGTCGTAGCTCCACTTCTTCCACTTGCCCGCGCGCAGGAAATGCTCGCTTTCGGCAATCCGCCGCGCCGTCGCCATCAGGAGCGCGAAGCCGAAGTCGGCCGTGGTCTCGGTCAGCACGTCGGGTGCGTTGGTGCCCAGCACGCCGCGGGCGGTCATGGCGTCGAGGTCGAAGTTGTTGTAGCCGACCGCCATGTTGGCGCAGATCTTCAGCTCGGGGCAGGCCGCGAGCAGCGCGCCGTCGATGCGCTCGCTGCCGGTGGTGAACACGCCCTGCTTGCCCTGCAGCTTCTCGATCAGCTGGGCCGAACTCCAGTTGTCGTCGGCCTGGTTGGACTCGACCTCGAAGTGGGCCTGGAGCCGGGCGATGGTCTCGGGAAAGATCGAACGGGCGACGAGGACTTTGGCTTTGGTCATGGTCAACGGAAGAAGATGAAGGTGGTGAGGATGAACAGCGGGATCAGGATCGCGCCCGACCACAGCATGTAGCCGAAGAAGCTCGGCATGCGCACGCCGCGGCTTTCAGCGATGGCCTTGACCATCAGGTTGGGCGCGTTGCCGATGTAGGTGTTGGCGCCCATGAACACGGCGCCGGCCGAAATCGCCGCCAGCGTCGTCGCGTAGGTGGTCATCAGCGCCTGCGGATCGCCGCCGGCGGTGTTGAAGAACACCAGGTAGGTCGGCGCATTGTCGAGGAAAGAGCTCAGGATGCCGGTGGCCCAGAAGTACATCGCCGGATCGGGCTGGCCGTCGAGCCGGGTCACGGCCGCGACGACGGCGCCGAAGGGGCCGCCCAGCCCGGCCTTGAGCATCGCGATCACCGGCACGATGGTGAGGAAGATGCCCGCGAAGAGCTTGGCCACCTCGATCATCGGCTCCCAGCCGAACTGGTTGTCGGCGTGCACCTTCGGCGCGGTGATCCTGAGCGACAGCAGCGTGATCGCCACCAGCCCGACATCGCGCACGATGCCGGGCAGGCCGACCGGCGTGCCGTAGATGTCGAAGCTGACGGGCGACTTCCAGATGCCGCTGAGCAGCACGAGAAAGAGCACGCCGCCCAGCAGCCAGAAGTTGATCGCCCCATCGAAGCCCAGGCTGCGGGTGTCGGGCGTCGGGTCGAAGGGCGTGACGCCTTCGTTGCGGAAGTACCAGCGGTCGAGCGCATAGAACAGCGCCAGCAGCGCGCCGACCAGGAACAGGGTTTCGAAGAGGATGTGCTTCGCGGTCCAGAAGAACTCGATGCCCTTCAGGAAGCCGAGGAACAGCGGCGGGTCCCCGAGCGGCGTCAGCGAGCCGCCGACGTTCGAGACGATGAAGATGAAGAACACGACCACATGGACCTTGTGCCTGCGGTTGTCGTTGGCCCGGATCAGCGGCCGGATCAGCAGCATCGAGGCGCCCGTGGTGCCCATCAGGCTCGCCAGCAGCGCGCCGATCGCGAGGATCGCGGTGTTGAGTCCTGCCGAGCCGCGCAGGTTGCCGCGGATGTGGATCCCGCCCGCCACCGTGAACAGCGCCGCCAGCAGGATGATGAAGGGGATGTACTCGGCCAGCAGGGCGTGGACCAGTTGCGCACCTGCCAGCGAGACGCCATGGATCGCCGCGAAGGGCAGCAGGAAGGCCAGCGACCAGGCGGCCGCCACCTTGCCGTAGTGGTGGTGCCAGAAAGACGGCGCCAGCAGCGGCAGCAGCGCGATCGACAGCAGGATGCCGGCGAAGGGCACGCCCCACAGCGGCGACAGGCTGCCGCCGTCGAGATCGGCGGCGGCGGCAAGCGCCGGGAAGGCCATCGCGGAGGCACCGGCGGCCAGCGTGCGCAGCCATCGGCTCGACAGATGCGCTCCCCTCATGCGCCCGGCTGCGCGATCTCGAACACCTGGCGCAGGTAGGCGAGGTAGCGCTCGTCCTCGCACATGTTCTTGGACGGCGTATCGGACAGCTTGGCCACCGGCTGGTCGTTGCAGCGAATCATCTTGATGACGATCTGCAGGGGCTCGTAGCCGAGGTCGTTGGTGAGGTTGGTGCCGATGCCGAAAGCCAGCTGGCAACGGCCGCGGAACTGCTGGTAGAGCTCGATGGTCTTGGGCACGGTGAGGCCATCGCTGAAGATCAGCGTCTTGGTCAGCGGGTCGACGCGGTTGGCGATGTAGTGCGCCAGCATGCGCTCGCCCCACTGGAACGGGTCGCCGCTGTCGTGGCGCGCGCCGTCGAACAGCTTGCAGAAATAGAGATCGAAGTCGCGCAGGAAGGCGCTCATGCCGTAGACATCGGACAGCGCGATGCCGAGGTCGCCGCGGTACTCGCGGGCCCACGACTCGAAGCCGAAGACCTGGCTGTCGCGCAGCCGCGGGCCCAGCGCCTGGCAGGCCTGCAGGTATTCGTGCGCCATGGTGCCCAGCGGGATCAGGCCGAGCTTCATCGCGTACAGCACGTTGCTGGTGCCGGCGAGCTGCGGCAGCTTCGAGGCCGAGTGCAGCGGTGCCGGCGTGGTGACCGGGCCGAGCCGGCTGCACAGCGTGCGCAGCACTTCCTCGTGCCAGTCCTTGGAGAAGCGCCGGCGCGTGCCGTAGTCGGCGATCTTGAGGTCGGCCAGGCGGGCGTCCTGGAGCTGGGCGATCTTGGTCTCGAGCCGGCGCCGGCCCTCGGCCAGGTCGGGCTGCGGCTGGGTGTTGCGGAAGTACACCTCGTTGACGATCGCCAGCACCGGGATCTCGAACAGGATGGTGTGCAGCCACGGCCCCTTGATGCTGATCTCGAGTTCGCCCGAGGGCAGCGGCAGGATGTCGATGTACTTCTCGTTGAGGCGGAACAGCCCGAGGAAATCGACGAAGTCGCTCTTGATGAAGCGCATCGAGCGCAGGTAGCTCAGCTCGGGTTCACGGAACTGCAGCGAGCAGAGATGCCGCACCTCTTCGCGGATCTGCACGGCGAAGCGCGCGAGGTCGATTCCGGGGTTGCGGCACTTGAAGCGGTACTCCACTCGCGCGCCCGGAAAGTGATGCAGGACCACCTGCATCATCGTGAACTTGTAGAGGTCGGTGTCGAGCAGGCTGTGAATGATCATGGTGCGGCGCGCTGGTCTCCGGATTTCGGTGTGCGTTCGATTATCACGGGCGCCGTCGGCGAGTGCCTACGACCCCTTCCCCGGGCGTCCTACCGTGGCGCCGGCAGCCTGAAGCGACAGTCTGTTCACGCCGGCCAGCAAGCGTTCTGACCGGCGAGCAAACCCTCAGACTCTCAAGGAGATAGGTCATGAACAAGGACACCATCGAAGGCAACTGGAAGCAGTTCAAGGGCAAGGTCAAGGAGCAGTGGGGCAAGCTCACCGACGACGATTTCGACGTCATCGCCGGCAAGCGCGACCAGCTGCTCGGCCGCATCCAGGAGCGTCATGGCATCAGCCGGGACGAGGCCGAAAAGCAGGTCGCCGACTGGGAAAGCCGCGATGGCCGCACGCCCGCCGCGATCTGGATGGAACGGGTCTGAACCCGCTCGCAACCACCTAATTTCATAACTCTGGAGAATCCAAATGAAGAAACATCTGCTCATGCTCGCGATCGCCTCGACCTGCCTGGTGGCCGGCCAGGCCAGCGCCCTGACCCAGGACGAATACAAGGTCGCGAAGGAAAAGATCGAGGCCGACTACAAGGTCGCCAAGGCGCAATGCGACACGATGAAGGACAACGCCAAGGATGTCTGCGAGAAGCAGGCCAAGGGCACCGAGAACGTCGCCAAGGCTGAACTCGAACAGCAATACAAGCCCAGCCCCAGCCATGCACGCAACGTGGCCGAAGAGAAGGTGAAGGCCAAGTACGAAGTCGCCAAGGAAATGTGCGACGACCAGAAGGGCGACGCCAAGAACGCTTGCGAGAAGCAGGCCAAGGCCGACGAAGCCAAGGGCAAGGCCGACATCAAGGCGATGAAGATGTAGCTCGCCCCCAGGTTGGCTCACTTCGTGTAGCCGGCCCACCCCCACCGGTGGCGCTCCCTGCCGCCCGGCGAAGCCGGGTCCGCGGGCGCCCTGGTGGGGGTTTTTCTATTTGAGGCTGTCGATCACCGCCTGGAGGGCCGGCGGCAGCTTCACCGGGCGCTGCGTCTCGCGGTTGACGTACACGTGCACGAAGTGGCCCTGCGCCGCAGCGGTCTCGGCGCCTTGCGCGAAAAGCGCGATCTCGTAGCGCACGCTGGAGCTGCCGGCATGCGCCACGCGGATGCCGGCCTCGATCGTCTGCGGAAAGGCCAGCGGCGCGAAGTAATTGCACTGGGTTTCCACCACGAAGCCGATCGTCGTGCCTTCATGGATATCGAGCGCGCCGCGCTCGATGAGCAGCGAATTGACGGCTGTGTCGAACCAGGCGTAGTAGACGACGTTGTTGACGTGGCCGTACATGTCGTTGTCGGCCCAGCGCGTCTGGATGTTGCGAAAGCTTCGGTAGCCGCTGCGGGAATGGGGGGTGGGTCTAGCGCTCATGGCGCGGCATTTTGCCGGCCGGACGAAGCGGCCGCAATTCAACGCACGCCTGCGGAACATTCTCATTGACCGCTTTTAGAAAACACGTTCTAAATTGCTGCAACGCAACAAAAACCCCTTGTCCCAAAACCGTGGCTGCCTATACTTGAGCCCATGCTGCACCGCAACATCAGTCGAGGGGCAGCTCAAGAGTGAATCAACCTTTTCAATTCAACTGGAGCACCACCATGGCCCTCACCGCCGACCAAATCATCTCTTCGCAAAAAGCCGGCCTCGAAACGCTGTTCGGCCTGACCACCAAGGCTTTCGAAGGCGTCGAAAAGCTGGTCGAACTGAATGTGACCGCCTCGAAGGCAGCCCTGACCGAAGCCGCCGGCACCAGCCAGGCCCTGCTGAGCGTCAAGGACGCGCAAGAACTGCTGTCGCTGCAAGCCAGCCTGTTCCAGCCCCTGGCCGAGAAGACCGCTGCCTACAGCCGTCACCTGTACGACATCGCCCAAGGCACCGGCGCCGAGTTCACCAAGGCTTTCGAAGCCAAGGCCGCTGAAGCCCAGCAAGCCTTCGTCGGCCTGGTCGACAGCGCCGCCAAGAACGCCCCGGCCGGTTCGGAAACCGCCGTCGCCGTGATGAAGAGCGCCGTGGCTGCTGCCAACAACGCTTTCGAATCGGTGCAAAAGGCCGTCAAGCAAGCTTCCGACGTTGCCGAAGCCAACTTCCAGGCCGTGCAGACCACCGCCGTGAACGCAGCCAAGAGCACCGCTCAGACCGCGACCCGCAAGCGCTGATTTTCAAAAGCCCGCCTCGAGCGGGCGCTGATTGTCTCCTTGGGTCCTTCGGGATCCAATTCAGGGCCTCGTCTTCGGACGAGGCCTTTTTTTATGGCCGCGACAGGTCTTCGATAATGGCCGCCACACCATTTGGAGATTGGCATGGAAATCAACGGCAAGGTTTTTATCGTGACCGGCGGCGCTTCGGGCCTCGGCGAAGGCACGGCGCGCATGCTGGCCGCCAACGGCGGCAAGGTGGTCATCGCCGACATGCAGGCGGACAAGGGTGAAGCGGTCGCCAAGGAGATCGGCGGCGTCTTCGTCAAGTGCGACGTCAGCCAGGAAGCCGACGGCCAGGCCGCGGTGGCGGCGGCGCTGCAGCTCGGCAAGCTGGTCGGCCTGGTCAACTGCGCCGGCATCGCGCCGGCCGAGAAGACCGTGGGCAAGAACGGCCCGCACGCGCTGGCGGTGTTCAGCAAGACCGTCACGGTCAACCTGATCGGCAGCTTCAACATGATCCGTCTCGCGGCCGATGCGATGGGCAAGAACGAACCCGAGGCCACCGGCGAGCGCGGCGTCCTGATCTCGACCGCCTCGGTGGCGGCCTACGACGGCCAGATCGGCCAGGCCGCCTACAGCGCCTCGAAGGGCGGCGTGGTCGGCATGACCCTGCCGATCGCGCGCGACCTGGCGCGCAGCGGCATCCGCAACATGACGATCGCCCCCGGCATCTTCGGCACGCCGATGCTGTTCGGCATGCCGCAGGAGGTGCAGGACGCGCTGGCCGCCAGCGTGCCCTTCCCCTCGCGCCTGGGCACGCCCGAGGACTACGCCAAGCTGGCGAAGCACATCATCGAGAACGACATGCTCAACGGCGAGGTGATCCGCCTCGACGGCGCGATCCGCCTCGCCCCCCGCTGAACTGACCCCCACGCTCCCTCACTTCGTGTAGTCGCTGCCCCCCGAGGGGGCCGCAGGCCGCCTTGGGGCGGCCCGGCGCCGGCCTGGGTGACCCCCACGCTCCCTCACTTCGTGTAGTCGCTGCCCCCCGAGGGGGCCGCAGGCCGCCTTGGGGCGGCCCGGCGCCGGCCTGGGTGACCCCTCGCGTCGGGTGGCTGGCCGCCAAGGGCGCCATCAGCGGCCTCCTCGTCCGGCTTCATGCTGCCGGTGCGCTCCAGGCGCTCGAACTGCGCGATCACCTGGGCGCCGAAAAGCACCAGCGTGGCGGCGATCTCCAGGCTCAGCAGCACCACGATCGCGGTGGTGAGCGAGCCGTAGACCACGTTGACCTGCGACAGGGTGGCGAAATAGAGCACCAGCACCCGGCGCGTGACCTCCCACAGCAAGGCGGCGGTAATGCCGCCGATCAGGGCATGCCGCAGGCGCAGCCGGCCGACCGGCATCACGAGATAGAGCGAGGTCAGCATGAAGATCTCGCCGCCCAGCCCGAGCAGGTAGAGCAGCACGCCCGACACGCCCGACAGCGACCAGCTGTAGCCGAGCAGTTCGACGCTCTCCTCGCCGATCACCTGCAGCGCACCCGACACCAAGGTCACCAGCAGCAAGCCGATGCAAAGGCACAGGATGTAGATGTAGGGCATCACCACCGAGATCAGGAAGTGCCGCGAATGCTCGGCCTTGCGGTGGTGGAAGATCACCGCCATCGCGCTCTCGAGCACCGTGAAGGCCAGCGAACTGAAGAAGATCATCGTCACCAGCAGCACCGGGCCGAGCACCTCCGCATGGGTCAGGAAATTCGACAGTTCGGCGACGATCGCCTGCGACTGGCCGGGCAGCAGCCAGGCCAGGTAGCGCCCGACCGCGCGCAGCAGCGCCGCCTGATCGATGAAATGCGACAGCGCGATGACGCTGACGATCAGCAGCGGGACGATCGACAGCAGCGCGTAATAGGCCACCGCGCCCGCGAGCAGCAGGCCCTGGTTGGCCTTGAAGCTCTTGAGCGCCTGCCAGCCGAAGCGCAGCGGGTGGCGCAGCACGGGGCCGACCTGGTGGGTGACGGAATGGCGGATCATGCGGTGCTTTCGGGCCATCGGTGGGTCGGGCGGCCGATGCGGGCCTGACGGCTTGCGTATCATTTGGAGTTCCGAGCCTACATGACCATCCCCGCTTCTTTCATCCAGGAACTGATCGCACGCGCGGACGTGGTGGAAATCGTCGGGCGTTATGTGCAGCTCAAGAAGGCCGGCGCCAATTTCATGGGCCTGTGCCCCTTCCATGGCGAGAAATCCCCTTCCTTCTCGGTCAGCCCGACCAAGCAGTTCTATCACTGCTTCGGCTGCGGCGTGCACGGCAACGCGATCGGCTTCCTGATGGAGCACGCCGGCATGGGCTTCGTCGAGGCGGTGCACGACCTGGCCGGCCAATACGGCCTGCAGGTGCCCGAGGACGACGCCTCGCCCGAGGAGCGGGCCCGCGCCGCCGGCCAGCGCCAGAAGCAGGCCACGCTGACCGAGGTGCTCGAAAAGGCCGGCGAGGCCTACCGCAAGCAGCTGCGGCAGTCGCCCGGCGCGATCGACTACCTCAAGGGCCGCGGTGTCTCGGGCGAGGTGGCGAAGCAGTTCGGCATCGGCTACGCCCCGGCCGGCTGGCGCTCGCTGGCCAGCGTCTTCCCGGAATACGACGATCCCCTGCTGGCCGAAAGCGGCCTGGTGATCGTCGGCGAGGCCGAGGAAGGCGGCGAGGCCAAGCGCTACGACCGCTTCCGCGACCGCGTGATGTTCCCGATCCGCAACGTCAAGGGCGAATGCATCGGCTTCGGCGGCCGGGTGCTGGGCGACGAGAAGCCCAAGTACCTGAACTCGCCCGAGACCCCGGTGTTCAGCAAGGGGCGCGAGCTGTACGGGCTCTACGAAGCCCGGGCCGCGTTCCGCGATCGCGGCTACGCGCTGGTGACCGAGGGCTACATGGACGTGGTGGCGCTGGCGCAGCTGGGCTTCCCGAACGCGGTCGCGACCCTGGGCACGGCCTGCACGCCCGAGCACGTGCAGAAGCTGTTCCGGTTCACCGAGTCCGTGGTCTTCAGCTTCGACGGCGATGCCGCCGGCCGGCGCGCCGCGCGCAAAGCGCTCGACGGCGCCCTGAGCTACGCCACCGACGTGCGCAGCATCAAGTTCCTGTTCCTGCCGGCCGAGCACGACCCCGACAGCTTCATCCGCGAATTCGGCGCCGACGCCTTCGCCCGCTTCGTGACCGAGGCCACGCCGCTGAGCCGCTTCCTGATCGAGTCGGCCCGCGAAGGCTGCGAGCTGTCGACCGCCGAGGGCCGCGCCCACATGGCGAGCAACGCGCGCCCGCTCTGGAGCGCGCTGCCCGAAGGCGCGCTCAAGCGCCAGCTGCTGGCCGAAATCGCCGCCCTGGCGCAGCTCGGCACGCAGGAGCTGGGCGAGCTCTGGGCGCCGGCGGCGGCGCGTCCGCCCGCCCCGGCGCCGTTCCGGGCCAGCGCGCCGGTCGCCTCCGAAATGACCGAGGAGGACTGGGCCAGCCGCGACCAATGGTTCGACGAACAGTCGCGCGGCAGTCCGGACAAGAAGCGCTTCAAGTCGTCATTTCGGCAACCGGCGCCGCCCCGCCCGCCCCCGGGCGGACGGCGCCTGCCGACCAGCCGGGCCGACGTCGCGGCGCGCCTGGTGCTGTCGAACCCGGCCGAGTGGGAGGCCCTGTCGCACGAGCTTCACGCCCTGCTCTGTGACCTGCCCGGCGAGCACGGGCAGCTGTTCGCCTGGCTCGACAGCCAGTCGCACGAGCACGGCACCCAGCCCTGGGCGGCGCTGCGCGAGGGCCTGCGCGGCCTGGATTTCGAGGCGCTGGCGGTGCGGGTCATGACCGGCCCCGACGGCGGACCGATCGGCGACGCCGAGGGCGAACAGGCGGCCGATTCGGCCCGGGAGCTGCGCAACGTGCTCGACTACATGCTGGACGACCTGCTCAAGGCCCAGCAAAGCGAGGCCATCGCGGCGGTGGGCAGCGATCCGCGGGCGCTGGAGCGCTACAAGGCGCTCGAGGCGCGTCGGCTGGAGTTGCGAAATCGCCTCAGGCCAAGCGCAAACAGTGCTTGAAAAACTGGCAGCGCGCTATAATGTAAGGCTTAGCTAGACGCCCGCCAGCGTCTGGTTGAAGCAAAAAACTGGCAAGAGCGACAGCAGCACCTCCGGGCCGACCCCAAGCGCAATGCACTTCCCAACGGGAAAAGGGTCAATACACCGCAAGGACTGCACACCAAATGTTCGCCCGACATCTTGCCTTTTGACGGCTGCCGGGGGGCTTGCGTTCCCCCAGCCTCAGTGTTTGTGCTCCTGCCTGCGCCGGGTTTCGAGGCGCGTGTGATTCCGCTTGGTCCATCTTGTTGTACGAGGTCGTATGCCCAGTTCAAAGAAGCCTGCCGTGTCCGCTGCCAAGAAGCCCGCTGCAGAAAAACCGTCGAAGACCGCCGCGCTGCAGGCAACCAAGACGGGTGCCGTCGCCTCCAAGGCGTCAGCAGCAACGAAAGTGAAAACCGTGCCCACCAAAACGACTCTCCCCGCCGAACCCACCACCGCCAAGCCCGCCGCCAAGAAGGTGGGCCGTCCGCCCAAGGCCGCCGGCGCCGCCACCACCACGACCACCGGCGCCAAGCGCGGCCGCAAGCCAAAGGCCGGCAATGAGTCGGCGGGCAGCGACATCGACCTGTCGGACATCGAAGACGACCTGGCCGGCGAGGAGCCGACAGCGACCACGACCGAAGAAAAGGTCAAGCCGCTGCGCATGAAGATCAGCAAGGCCAAGGAACGGGCCTTGATGAAGGAATTCGGCCTCGACGAGACCGTGCTCTCCGAAGAAGACCTGGCCAAGCGCCGTTCGCGCCTGAAGACCCTGATCACGCTGGGCAAGACCCGCGGCTACCTGACGCACGGCGAAATCTCCGACCACCTGCCCGACAAGCTGGTCGACGCCGAGACCATGGAAGTCGTGGTCACGATGCTCAACGACATGGGCGTGGCCGTCTACGAGCAGACCCCCGACGCCGAGACCCTGCTGCTGAACAACACCGCCCCGACCGCCACCACGGTCGAGGAAGCCGAAGAAGAAGCCGAAGCCGCCCTGTCGACGGTGGACAGCGAATTCGGCCGCACCACCGACCCGGTGCGCATGTACATGCGCGAGATGGGCACGGTCGAACTGCTCACGCGCGAAGGCGAAATCGAGATCGCCAAGCGCATCGAAGGCGGCCTGATGGCGATGATGGAGGCCATCTCGGCCTCCCCCGCCACGATCGCCGAGATCCTGCGCCTGGGCCAGGAAATCCGTGACGGCAAGGTCGTCATCTCGACCATCGTCGACGGCTTCTCGAACCCCAACGAGGCCGACGACTACGTGGCCGAAGAAGACTTCGACGAATTCGACGAGGAAGACGACGACGACGGCAAGGGCGGCTCCAAGGCGCTGACCAAGAAGCTCGAAGAACTCAAGCGCGACGCGCTCGAGCGCTTCGACCGCATCGCAGTGCTGTTCGAGAAGGTCCACAAGATCTACGACAAGGAAGGCTACGGCACGCCGGCCTACGAGAAGGCGCAGCACGCCCTGTCCGAAGAGCTGATGACGATCCGCTTCACGGCCCGTACGATCGAGAAGCTGTGCGACCTGGTGCGCACCCAGGTCGACGACGTCCGCAAGAAGGAGCGCGAACTGCGCCGCATCATCGTCGACAAGTGCGGCTTCCCGCAGGAAGACTTCATCCGCGACTTCAGCGGCTACGACAAGAACGGCAACCGCGTCGCCTCCAACCTGCTCAACCTCAAGTGGGTCGAGAAGCAGGCCGCCGCCGGCAAGCCCTGGAGCGCCGTGCTGGCCCGCAACATCCCGCCGGTGCAGGAACTGCAGCAGCGCCTGACCGACATCCAGTCGCGCGTGGTGGTGCCGCTGACGCAGCTGAAGGACATCAACAAGCGCATGAACGAAGGCGAATCGTCTTCGCGCGATGCCAAGAAGGAAATGATCGAGGCCAACCTGCGCCTCGTGATCTCGATCGCCAAGAAGTACACCAACCGCGGCCTGCAGTTCCTGGACCTGATCCAGGAAGGCAACATCGGCCTGATGAAGGCGGTCGACAAGTTCGAATACCGCCGCGGCTACAAGTTCTCGACCTATGCGACCTGGTGGATCCGCCAGGCGATCACCCGCTCGATCGCCGACCAGGCGCGCACCATCCGCATCCCGGTGCACATGATCGAGACCATCAACAAGATGAACCGCATCAGCCGCCAGCATCTGCAGGAGTTCGGCTTCGAGCCCGACGCCAGCATCCTGGCCGCCAAGATGGAGATCCCGGAAGACAAGATCCGCAAGATCATGAAGATCGCGAAAGAGCCGATCTCGATGGAAACCCCCATCGGCGACGACGACGATTCGCACCTGGGCGACTTCATCGAGGACAGCAGCAACACGGCGCCGATCGAGGCTGCGATGCAGGCGGGTCTGCGCGACGTGGTCAAGGACATCCTCGACAGCCTGACGCCGCGCGAAGCCAAGGTGCTGCGCATGCGCTTCGGCATCGAGATGTCGACCGACCACACGCTGGAAGAAGTCGGCAAGCAGTTCGACGTCACGCGCGAGCGCATCCGCCAGATCGAGGCCAAGGCACTGCGCAAGCTCAAGCACCCGAGCCGCTCCGACAAGCTGCGCAGCTTCATCGACACGTTGTAAGCTTGCACTCGCAGCGACAGGACAAGAAGGCGCCCTCGGGCGCCCTTCTTTTTTCAGAACACCAAGAATCGACCGGAGACTGCCCATGAACCCCGAAGCCGACAAACTCTGGCGCGCGCCGCGCTGGGCGCTGGCCGTGCTGCTGGCGGTGCTGGGCATGCTGGGCCCGTTCTCGATCGACACCTACATCCCGGCCTTCTCGGGCATCGCGCGATCGATCGGCGCCACCCCCGCCGAGATGCAGCAGACGCTCTCGGCCTACCTGTTCGGCTTCGCCTTCATGAACCTGTTCCACGGCGCCCTGTCGGACAGCTTCGGCCGCCGGCCTGTGGTGCTGTGGGGGTTGGCGGTGTTCACGGTCGCATCGCTGGGCTGCGCGCTGTCGCAGACCATCGGGCAGCTGGTTCTGTTCCGTGCCCTGCAGGGCCTCTCGACGGGCGCCGGCATCGTGGTCTCGCGCGCCGTCATCCGCGACATGTTCCCGCCGGCCGAAGCGCAGAAGGTCATGGCGCAGGTGACGATCTACTTCGGCATCGCGCCGGCGATCGCGCCGATCGTCGGGGGCTTCCTGTTCGTCCACCTGGGCTGGCACAGCATCTTCTGGTTCCTGGTGGCGGTCGGCATCGTGCTGTTCGTCGCCAACTTCAAGCTGCTGCCGGAGACGCTGCACCGGAGCCAGCGCCAGCCCTTCGAAGTGCGCCACCTGATGCGCGGCTACTGGGACCTGTGCTCCGACCCGCGCTTCCTGCTGCTGGCGCTGGCCAGCGGCGTGCCCTTCAACGGCATGTTCCTCTACGTGCTGGCCGCGCCCGCCTTCCTCGGCGAGCACTTGTCGCTGGCACCGACCCAGTTCTTCTGGTTCTTCATCCTCACCATCGGCGGCATCATGGCCGGCGCCTGGGCCAGCGGCCGGATGGCCGGCAAGGTCGCGCCCAAGCGGCAGATCCGCGACGGCTTCGTGATCATGCTGGCGACCTCGGTGGTCAACGTGGCCGCCAATGCGCTGTTCGCGCCGCATGCGGCCTGGGCGCTGTGGCCGCTGGCGGTGTTCGCCTTCGGCTGGGCGCTGATGGTGCCGGTCGTCACCCTGCTGGTGCTCGACCTGCACCCGGAACGCCGCGGCATGGCTTCGTCGCTGCAGGCCGTCATCGGCTCGACCGCCAACGGCATCGTGGCCGGCGTGGTCGCGCCGCTGGTGATGCATTCCACGCTGGCACTGGCCGCCACCTCGCTGCTGATGCTGGGCGTCGGCCTGGTGGCCTGGGTCTGGCTGCATGGGCGCTGGCCCGAAATCGGCCGGCGCGTCGCCGGCGAGGCGGCCTGAAGCGATGCGCAACATCGATCTGCTCGCCTTCGCGCGCGCCTGGCTGCCCGGCCCGACGGTCGTCGATGGGCGCGAACGCCTGCGCGCGGTCGTCGGCGCCGCCGTGGGGCTGCTGTTCACCGGGCTGGTCTGCGAGTGGCTGGCCGGCGGCAGCGGCTGGCTGATCGCGCCGCTCGGCGCCAGCGCGGTGCTGGTGTTCGCGCTGCCGGCCAGCCCGCTGGCGCAACCCTGGCCGGTGATCGGCGGCAACACCCTGTCCGCGCTGGTCGGCATCGCCTGCGCGCGCTGGCTGCCGCCGGACACGGTGTGGGTCGGCGCACTGGCGACCGCGCTGGCCATCGGCCTGATGTTCACGATGCGCTGCCTGCACCCGCCGGGCGGCGCGGTGGCGCTGCTGGTGGTGCTCACGCACACCGCCGAGCTTCCCTTCGCCTTCCTGCCGGTGCTGGCGGACTCGCTGCTGCTGGTGCTGGCCGGCGTGGCCTACAACAGCCTCACAGGCCGCCGCTATCCGCACGTGCAGCTGGCGCCGCGCCAGCCCGGGACCGATTCGCGCTTCAGCTCGGCCGACATCGACGCCGTGCTGGCGCGCTACAACCAGGTGCTGGACATCAGCCGCGACGACCTCGAATCGCTGATCCGGCAGACCGAGATGGAATCCTGGCGCCGGCGGCTGGGCACCGTGCGCTGCGCCGACATCATGTCGCGCGAGCTGGTCGTGGCCGAATTCGGCATGCCCCTGCAAGAGGCCTGGAAGCTGATGCACGACCACCGCATCAAGGCGCTACCGGTGACCGATCGCACCCGCCGCGTGGTGGGCATCGTCACCCAGGCCGACTTCTTCCGCCAGATCGACCTGCAGCACCACGAAGGCATCGGCGGGCGACTGCGCGACTTCATCCGCGCCACCCGCAGCGTGGTGTCGAACAAGCCCGAGGTGGTCGGGCAGATCATGACGCGCCAGGTGCGCGTGGCCAGCGAGGATCGGCCGCTGGCCGAACTGGTGCCGTTGTTCTCCGAGGGTGGGCACCACCACATTCCGATCATCGACGGCGAACGCCGGCTGACCGGGATCATCACGCAGTCGGATTTTGTGCGCGCGCTCTACCGGGCGGTCGGGCCGGAGAACTAGATTCGCGCGGCGGCCAGTGCGCGGGGTCGGCGAAACGCGCCGCCAGGAAATCCAGCAGCGCCCGCAGCGACACCGGCATCTGGCGCCGCGACGCGTAGACGCCGTAGACGCCCAGTCCCTGCGGCACGAAGCCGGGCAGCAGCGCCACCAGACGGCCTTGGGCGATCGGCGCGTTGGCCGAATAGGCCGGCTGCATCGCGATGCCGGCGCCCTCGATCGCCGCCGCCAGCAGCACCTGCGACTCGTTGGCGCTCAGGTTGCCGCTGACCGGCACCGCGATGCGCTCGCTGCCGCGCTCGAATTGCCACAGGCTCTTGCCGAAGTAGGAGTAGGTCAGGCAATTGTGGGTGGCCAGGTCCTCGACGCCGACCGGCACGCCGTGCGCCGCGAGATAGGCCGGCGAGGCGCAGACCACCGAGTCGCAATGCCCGAGCGGCCGGGCGATCAGGTTCGGGTCGAGTTCGTTGGTGATGCGGATCGCGAGGTCGATGCGCTCCTCGATCAGGTTCACCGGCCGGGAGTCGATGTGCAGGTCGATCGCGGCCTGGCGGTGGAGGCGCAGGTAGTCGGCCACCGCCGGAGCGAGCACGTCCTGGGCCAGCGATTGCGCGCAGGCGACGCGCAGCAGGCCGCGCGGTTCGTCGGCGCAGGCACTGGCGGCGGTCGCCATCTCGGCCGCGACCTCGAGCATGCGGCGGCAGCGCACCAGTGTTTCCTCGCCGGCCTCGGTGAGGCTGAGCCGGCGGGTCGTGCGATGCAGGAGCCGCGCGCCGGCCCATTGCTCCATCTGCGCGAGATAGCGCGTCACCATCGCGCGCGACATGTCGAGCGCGTCGGCGGCGGCGCTCATGCTGCCGCGCTCGGCAATGCGCACGAAGACTTCTGCGGCGGTGATGCGGTCCATATTCGATCGATCCAAGCAACAAACCATTGCATGCTAAGCGGTTTTTCGATCGAATCCGGAAACGTACGATGCAAGCCATGCCCGAGACGAATCCCCTCCCCCCGCGCACCACGCTGCACTACGTCTTCGATCCGCTGTGCGGCTGGTGCTATGCCGCGGCGCCGCTGATCGAAGCCGCGCGCCGCCTGCCGGCGCTGGCGATCGAATTCCACGGCGGCGGCATGCTGACCGGCAGCAACCGCCGGCCGGTCACGCCTCAGTGGCGCGACTACGTGATGCCGCACGACCGCCGCATCGCGGAGCTCAGCGGCCAGCCTTTCGGCGCCGCCTACTTCGACGGCCTGCTGAACGACAGCGGCGCCGTGCTGGACTCCGCACCGCCGCTGACCGCGGTGCTGGCAGCCGAGGCCGAGGCCAGCCGCGGGCTGGACATGATCCGCCGCGTCCAGCACGCGCACTATGTCGAAGGGCGGCGCATCGCCGAGCCGGCCGTGCTGCGCGCACTGGCGACCGAACTCGGCCTCGACGGCGCCGCCTTTTCGAAAGCCTTCGACTTCATGGCCGGCGAGCCGACCCGGCGGCACATCGACGACAGCCGCCGATGGCTGGCGCGGATCGGCGGCCAGGGTTTTCCGACCCTCGCGCTGGCCACCGCCGACGGCCGCCTGACGCCGCTGGATGCCGGGCGCCACCTCGGTCGACCCGATGCCTGGGTCGCGCAGATCGACGCCCTTCTGACCCAAGCCCTTTCACCCACCTCTTCCACCTCACCCAAGGAACGCCCATGAGCAAGATCGCCCTTCTCGGAATCACCGGCCGCGCCGGTTCACGCATCGCCAACGAACTGCTGGCGCGCGGCCACAGCGTGACCGGCATCGCGCGCAAGGTCGACGGCGTCGAAGCCCGTCCCGGCCTGAGCGTCCAGGCCGCGGACGCCAAGTCGGTCGATGCGCTGGTGCCGCTGTTGCGCGGCCACGATGCCGTCGTCAGTTCGACCCGCTTCGCGGACGGCACCGATGCGGCGACCCTCATCGCCGCGGCCAGGCAGGCCGGTGTGCCGCGCCTGCTGGTGGTCGGCGGCGCCGGCAGCCTCGAGGTCGCGCCCGGTGCGGCGCTGATCGACGCGCCGGGCTTCCCGGATGCCTACAAGCCCGAGGCGGCGGCCGGCGGCGTGATGCTGGCCGCGCTGCGCCAGGAGCAGGAACTCGACTGGACCTTCCTGTCGCCATCGGCGATCTTCGAGCCGGGCCAGCGAACGGCCAAGTTCCGCGTCGGCGGCAACAGCCTGCTGAGCGATGCGAACGGCAAGAGCTGGATCTCGATGGAGGACTATGCGATCGCGCTGGTCGACGAAATCGAAAACCCGAAGCACTCGCGCCAGCGCTTCACGGTCGGCTACTGAAGCGAGGCGATCAAGCTTCCAGCTTCTGCTTCATCGCCTGCATGCCGGCTGCGATCATGCCGGCGATCGGCTCCGCCATCTCGTGCGGCATCAGGTCGGCGATCCAGACCAGGCGGCTGTGCGTCGGGTCTTCGGCGATCACCTGCAGCGAGGCGTTGTGATGCGTGAGGCGGCCGCCGCTCGCGGACCAGGCGAGCCGCCGCGCCGCATCGTCGCAGTCGACGATCAGCTCGCGCACCACCATGCCGTTGCCGAAGGTGACGACCCGCGTGTCGCCTTCGAGCCGGCAGTCGGTCACGAAGCCGGGCACCAGCCGATGGTGGATCTCGCCGACATCCCGGACCGCATCCCAGATCTTTTCGGCGCTCGCCGCCACCTGGATTTCCTGTCGAATCGATGCCATGGTTCGCCTCCGAAGCTCATGGCCCGCGAGTGTAGGCCGATGCCCGCTAGCGGCCAACCCCGAGCAGGCGCTCCAGCACCTCGGGCTGCGCACGCAGGGCGGCCGCGCGGTCGGCATGCACCACGGTGCCGTGATCGAGCACCACGGCCTCGTCGGAGATCGCGAGGATCGCCTGCGGATGCTGCTCGACGATGATCGCCGCCAGCCCCTCTTCGCGCGTGATGCGGCGGATCGCACGCAGCAGCTCCTCGACGATGATCGGCGCCAGGCCTTCCAGCGGTTCGTCGAGCAGCAGCAGCGTGGGGTTGAGCACCAGCGCTCGTCCCACCGCCAGCATCTGCTGCTCGCCGCCCGACAGCTGCGTGCCGAGGTTGCCCTTGCGTTCCGCCAGGCGCGGGAACATCTCGTAGACGCGCTGCGGGTTCCACCGGCCCGGCCGCTCGACCGCGGTCAGGTTCTCGTGCACCGTCAGCGACTTGAAGATGTTGCGCTCCTGCGGCACCCAGCCGATGCCGGCCGCCGCGCGCAGGTGCGGCGACAGCTTGTGCAGCGCGGCGCCGCCCAGCGTGATGCTGCCGCCGTGCTGGCGCGTGGCACCGGCCAGCGTGTTGATCAGCGTGGTCTTGCCGGTGCCGTTGCGGCCCAGCAGCGCCAGCGTCTGGCCCTGGCCGAGCACAAGGGCAACGTCGTGCAGCACCACGGCCTCGCCGTAGCCGGCGCTCAGGTTCTCGATGCGAAGCAGTTCAGACATGCGCGGCTCCATGGCCCAGGTAGACCTCCTTCACCTTCGGGTCGTTGGCGATCTCCTCGGGATTGCCTTCGGTCAGCAGCGTGCCGTTGACCAGCACCGTCATGCGATCGGCGAAGCTGAAGACCAGGTCCATGTCGTGCTCGATCAGCAGCACCGAGACATCGGCCGGCAGCGCCGCCACGGTCTCCAGCAGTTCCTCGCGCTCGCCGGCCGGCACGCCGGCCACCGGCTCGTCGAGCAGCAGCACGCGCGGCTCGCAGGCCAGCGCGATCGCGATCTCGAGCAGGCGGCGCTTGCCGTAGGCCAGGTGCCGGGTCTGCTGCTGCGCGACGTCGGCGAGGCGGAACTTCTCGAGCAACTGCCCGGCCCGCTCGGCGACCGCCTTCGACGCGCCCAGCGGCCGCCACCACTGCGCGCCCGCGCCGGTGTGCTGCGACACCACCAGCGCCAGGGTCTCGAGCGGCGTCATCGAATCGAACAACTGGTTGATCTGGAAGGTGCGCACCATGCCGCGCGCGACCCGGCGGTGCGGCGCCAGCCGCGTGATGTCCTCGCCCTCGAGCACGATGCGGCCCTCGGTGGGCGTGAGCACGCCGGTCAGCAGGTTGATCAGCGTCGTCTTGCCGGCGCCGTTCGGGCCGATCAATGCATGGCGGGCGCCGCGCTTGAGATTCAGCGAGACGTTGTTGGTGGCCGTGATGCCGCCGAAGCGCATCACCAGGCCGGTGGCCGACAGCACCGTATCGCTGCCGGTGCTCATAACGAAACCTCCGTGCTGCGCACTGCGGTGCGAGCGCCTTCGGGCGGCCGGGCGGCGCTCATGGCTTCACCGCCTTGCGCGCGCCGAACCAGGTCCAGGGCTTGAGCAGGCGGTCGCGCCCGACCAGCACCAGCAGCACCAGGATCAGGCCGATCCAGAACATCCAGTACTGCGGCGTGACGCTGGACAGCGTGTCCTGCAGCAGCTTGAAGACGATCGCGCCGGCGATGCCGCCGTAGAGCCAGCCGACGCCGCCGATCACCAGCATCAGCACCACGTCGGCCGAGCGGTCGAAGGCCAGCACGTCGAGCGAGGCGAAGCCGGTGGTCTGCGCCAGCAAGGCACCCGCACCGCCTGCCACGGCGGCCGCGACCGTGTAGATCACGGCCAGCCGCGACACCACCGGAATGCCGATCGCCATCGCGCGCAGGCGGTTGTCGCGGATCGCCTTGAGCGTGGCGCCGAAGGGCGAATGCACCAGCCGGCGCATCAGCAGGAACAGCAGCAGCATCACCGAGAGCGAGTACCAGGCCGCCGTGCGCCCGTAGAGGTCGAAGTCGAAGAGGCCCAGCACCGGACCCATCACCACGCCCTGAAGGCCATCGGCGCCGCCGGTCAGCCAGTCGAGCTTGTTGGCCAGCTCGAGCAGCAGCAGCGCGGTGCCCAGCGTGACCATCAGCCGCGTCAGGTCGCTGCCGCGCAGGATGGTGACGCTGGCGACCGCGCCAAGCAGCGCCGACAGCACGATGGCGACCAGCAGGCCGATCGTCGGATCGGGCAGCACGTGCTTGGCGAACAGCGCCGCGGCATAGGCACCGAAGCCGAAGAAGGCCGCGTGGCCCAGCGACACGATGCCGGTGTAGCCGAGGATCAGGTCGAGCGACATCGCGAACAGCGCGACGATCGCGACCTCGTTGATCATCAGTGCATGCGAGGGCACCAGCAGCGGCAGCGCGAAGGCGACCGCCCAGAGCGCGAATTCCCAAGGCCGCCAGCCGGCCTTCCTGAGGAGGGGTTGCCGGAAATCCATCACTTGCCCCCCTTGCGCGTGAACAGCCCCTGCGGCCGCCACATCAGGATCAGGATCATCAGCAGGTAGACCGTGAAGGCGCCCATCTTCGGGATGAAGTACTTGCCCGCCACGTCGGCGATGCCGAGCAGCAGCGCGGCCAGCAGCGGCCCGGTGATCGACGAGGTGCCGCCGACCGAGACCACGATGAGGAAATAGATCATGTACTTGAGCGGGAAGGTCGGATCGAGGCCGAGGATCTCGGCGCCCAGCGCGCCGCCCAGCCCGGCCAGCCCCGAGCCCACCGCGAAGGTCAGCAGGAACACCACGTTGACATTGATGCCCAGGCCGGCCGCCACGCGCGGGTCGTCGACCGCGGCGCGCAGCCGGCTGCCGAAGCGCGTCTTCGAGAGGATCAGCTGCAGCACCACGGTCAGCAGCGCGCACACCGCGATGATGAAGAGGCGATAGTGGCCCATGCCCAGCAGCAGAGCGCCGTCGCCGATCTCGGTGCGCCCGCCCAGCCATTCGGGCAGGTGGATGTTCTGCTGCGAGGAGCCGACGAAGTAGTCGACCGCGGCCACCGCCATGAAGGCCAGGCCGATCGAGAACAGCACCTGGTCCAGGTGCGGCTTGCCGTACATCGGCCGGTAGAGCGTGCGCTCGAGCAGCGCACCCGCCGCGCCGACCACGACGAAAGCCAGCGGCAGGCACAGCAGGAAGGGCACGCCCAGCTTCTGCATCGCGAACACCGTGAGGTAGCCCCCCGCCATTGCGAAGGCGCCATGCGCGAGGTTGATGAAGTTCATCAGGCCCAGCGTCACGGCCAGGCCGACCGCGAGCACGAACAGCAGCATCCCGTAGGCGATGCCGTCAAAAAGAATAGTCAGCATGCGGCTGTCCGGAACCCTTCGTCTGGCTTACTTGCTCTTGCCCGGGTCCTTGACGGACTTGATGACGTCGAACTCGACGTTCCAGAGCTGGCCGTCCTTCTTCTCGACCTTGCGCAGGTAGATGTCCTGCGTGATGTCGCGGGTCTGGGCGTCGATCAGCACCGGGCCGCGCGGGCTCTCGAAGACCTGGCCCTTCATGGCGGCCAGCAGCGCGTCGCCGCCGCCCTGGCCCTTAGTCGTCTTGAGCGCCTCGTAGATGATGCGCATGCCGTCATAGCCGCCGACGGCCATGAAGTTCGGCCGCATGTTCTTGTTGGCGGCCTGGAAGTCGGCCACGAACTTCTTGTTCAGCGCCGACGGATGGGCCGTCGAATAGTGGTGCGAGGTGACCACGCCAAGGGCGCCGTCGCCCATGTCGTTGAGCTGGTCGTCGTCGGTCACGTCGCCGGTGCCGATCAGCTTGATGCCGGCCTTGTCCATGCCGCGTTCCAGGAACTGCTTCATCACGGCCGCGCCGGCGCCCGAGGGCACGAAGACGAACAGCGCGTCGGGCTTGGCATCGCGCACCTTCTGCAGGAAAGGCGCGAAGTCCGGGTTGCGCAGCGGCACCCGCAGCTTCTCGATCACCTTCCCGCCATTGAGCTCGAAGCGCTCGGAGAAGAATTTCTCGGCGTCGTTGCCGGGACCGTAGTCGGCCACCAGCGTGACCACCGACTTGATGCCGTTCTTGGGCGCCCAGTCGCCCATCGCGACCGCCGCCTGCGGCAGCGTGAAGCTCGAACGCACGATGTAGGGCGAGGCCTGCGTGATGCTCGAGGTGGCCGCGGCCATCACGATCTCGGGCGTCTTCGACTGGGTCGCGATCGGCGCCACGGCCAGCGCCAGCGGCGTCAGGCCGAAGCCGGCCAGCACGTTGACCTTGTCGTTGACCACCATCTCCTGCGCGATGCGCTTGGTGACATCGGGCAGGCCGGTGTCGTCCTTGACGATCAGCTGGACCTTCTTGCCGGCCACCGTGTCGCCATGCTGGGCCATGTAAAGACGCGCGGCGGCCTCGATTTGGCGGCCGGTGGAGGCCGACTGGCCGGTCATCGGCAGGATCATCCCGATCTTGAAGGTGTTGTCCTGCGCGTGGGCCAGGGGCATGGCCAGCGCGATGGCGGTCAGGCTGGCGGCCTGGACGAGGTGGCGACGAAGCATGGAACTCTCCTTTTTCAATGGGATGCGGAACGGGGCATATTGTGACCAGATGCAAGCAAGCCGGGTTGCCGGCAACTACCTAGGCATCAAGCCGGGGCGCGGAATTCTGCGCGATGAACAAAACGACTGCGCGATGATCGCGCAAAGCATGCGATGCCTCAGGGATTGTCGGGACGCCAGGCGGAGTCGAGCGTGATCGAGCCGACTGCGCGCGAGACGCAGGCGCAGATGCGGCGGCCCTCTTGCTTCTCGTGCTCGCTCAGGAAGACGTCGCGGTGGTCGATCTCGCCATCGAGCGCCAGCACGTCCATCGCGCACAGGCCGCACTCGCCGCGCCGGCAGTCCCAAAGGGTCTGGATGCCGGCGCCCTCGAGCGCCTCGAGCAGCGTGCTGCCGGCGGCCACCGTGATCGCCAGGTCGTGGCGCGGAATGCGCACTTCGAAAGCCTGGGTCGGAAGCCGGCCGCTGCTGCCGAAGGTCTCGAAGCGCAGGTCGGCCTGCGGGCGGCCGGCCGCGGCCCAGGCGCGCTTGACGGCCTCGAGCATCGGCACCGGGCCGCAGGTGTAGAGCTGCCCGCCCGCAGGCAGCGCGGCGATCTCGGCGGCGAAGTCGATCGCCGCACTGCCGGCGTAGGCCTGCAGGCTGGCGCTGGCCTGCGGCTCCAGCGCCTGCCGCAGGTCCGGCAGATAGGCCAGTTCGGACTCGCTGCGGGCGCCGTAGAGCATGCGCACCGGAACACCGCTGCGCCCGGCCAGCGCGGCCAAGCGCTGCGCCATGTAGACCAGCGGCGTGATGCCGATGCCGCCGGCCACCAGCAGGTAGCCCGGCGCCGTGAGGTCGAGGCCGAAGTGGCTCTGCGGCTCGCTCACCAGCAGCCGGTCGCCGACGGCCAGCCGCCACATCGCGAGCGAGCCGCCGCGGCCCTCGTCGAGCCGCTTCACCGCGATCCGCCAGGCGCGTCCATCGGGCGAACCGACCAGCGAATAGGAGCGGTTCTGCATGCGCCCCGCACCGGGCGCGCCGACCAGCACCTGTACCTGCAGATGGGCGCCGGCTTCATGGCCGGTGGCCTCGCCCGACTCGGGCGTGATCTCGAATTCACGCACGGTGGCGCTGACATCGCGCAGTGCGCTGACGCGCGCCGGCAACCAGTGGATATCGCTTTTCATCTTCGGAATGTCTTCACGCCCTTCGGCGAATCAGTTGCACGCCCGGCAGGGGATGGCTTTGCGCCCCGTGCAGGGCCTCCCGCAGGTTGCGCTGCGCGATGCGGCTGTGCTCGCGCATCAGCGCCTCGGCGCGCGAGCCTTCGCGGTTCTCGATCGCATCGAGCACCTGGCCATGCTGGTCCTGTGCGATCAGCAGCATGTCGCGCGCCGCCGGCGAGTTGGCCTGCACGACGACGAAGCCCGAAGGCGAGGCGAAAGGCAGGTTGATCACGCGCTCCATCTGCTTGGCGATCAGCGCGCTGCCCGACATTTCGGACAGCAGCCGGTGGAACTCCTCGTTGAAGGCGACATAGCGCGAGAAGGCCGCGTCGTCGAGCGCCGGGTCGCGCAGCAGTTCGTCGATGCGCCGCAGGCAGGCCCGGGCCTCGCGCAGCACCACCGGCGGCGCGCCGCGCTCGGCCGCCAGCCGCGCCGACAGGCCTTCCAGCGTGCCGCGCAATTCGATCGCGTCGGCCACGTCGCGCTCCGAAAAAGTCCGCACCGCATAGCCGCCGTTCGGCAGGCCCTCGAGCAGGCCTTCCTGCTCGAGTCGCATCAGCGCGCTGCGCACCGGCGTGCGCGAGACGCCGAGCAGTTCCGAGACCGCCACCTCGGCGATCCGGGCGCCACCGGCCAGTTCGCCGGCCAGGATCATCTCGCGCAGCCGCAACTGGGCCTTGACCGCCTGCGAGCTGCTGGCCTCGACCGCTTCGCCGCTCATGGGTGAAGCTCCGCGCTCATCGCGCCGCCTCTGCCGGCGCGATCGGAATGGTCGCCGTGCGCGGCTTCTCGCGCGCCACCATCTGGTCGATGAGCCGCCGCGCCCACATCGCGCCGGCATCGATGTTGAGGTTGTAGAAGCTGTAGTCGGGCCGCTCGTCGATCGCGCGCTGCTGGGCCTCGAGCACCAGTTCGTCCTCGCGGAAGATGCCGGCCACACCCTCGCGCAGCTGGTGCGTGAGACGCTGTTCGCCGACGCAGTAGTTGCGCGCGAAGGCCCAGAAATAGAGGCAGGTGCCGTCGGTCTCGGGCGTGATGGTGTTGAGCACGTAGCCGTTGACGCCCTTGCTGCGGTCGCCCGGCTGGCCGTCGCGCGGCACCGCGCCGCTGCCCGCCTCGGCCACGCCGACGTCGATGTTGACCGTGCACGGCCCCTCGAAGCGGATGATCTGCCAGCGGTCGACAGGCCCGCGGTAGCCGCGCGCATGGTGGATCTGCCCGGCCCAGAACGGCGGCGCCTCGATGTTCTCCATCCAGCGCGTGACCGTGGCCGAGCGGTCGCCATGGGTGGCGACGAAAGGTGCCTCGGCCACCGCGCGGTTGCCGATCGACGAGCCGTGCACGAAGGTCTCGTGAGTCAGGTCCATGAGGTTGTCGACCACCAGCCGGTAGTCGCAGGCGACCCGGATCATCTTGCCGTCGCCGGCCCATTCGGGGTCGTCGTTCCAGTGCATGTCGGGCACCAGCGCCGGATCGGCCTTGGCCGGATCGCCGGGCCAGACCCAGACGAAGCGGTGCTTTTCGACCACCGGATAGGCCCGCACGCAGGCCGACGGATTCAGCGTCTCCTGGCTCGGCATGAAGGTGCAGCGCCCCTGGCTGTTGTAGACCAGCCCGTGGTAGCCGCAGACCACCTCGTCACCCTCCAGCCGGCCCAGCGACAGCGGCATCAGCCGATGCCAGCAGGCGTCTTCGAGGGCAGCGATCGCGCCATCGGTGCGCCGGTACAGCACCAGCTTCTGGTTGCAGACGGTGCGCGCCAGCAAGGCGTGCGAGACCTCCACGTCGTAGGCGGCCGCGTACCAGGCGTTGAGCGGAAAGGGGCGGTTTTCGGCTTTCATGGGATACGCAATGTATACAGCAATGAGATAAAGTCCATGGATTTCAACCATTTAAAGGGTAAACACTGATCTTTCTGTATCCATCAGACGGCAATCCTGTCCGGATACGATCACCGTTCTTTCCCAGATACGACGGAGCCACTTCATGTCCCAGCACGCCTCCCTGCCTGCCCGCTACGACCACGTCGGCAGCTTCCTGCGTCCTAAATACCTGCTCGACGCCCGCGAGCAGAAAGCCAAGGGCGAGATCACCCCCGAGCAGCTTCGCCAGGTCGAAGACAAGGCGATCACCGAGATCGTCAAGTTCCAGGAAGACATCGGCCTGAAGAGCATCACCGACGGCGAATTCCGCCGCACCTACTTCCACATCGACTTCCTCGAGCAGCTCGGCGGCGTGAAGACCGACATCCCGGTCACCATCCGCAAGCCCGACGGCACCGAAGAGCTGGCCCCGCCCGTCATGCGCGTGATCGACAAGGTGCGCCACGCCAAGAACATCCAGCTGGCCGACTTCGAGTACCTCAAGAGCCAGGTGTCGGCGGGCAACACGCCCAAGGTCACGATCCCCTCGCCCACCATGCTGCATTTCCGCGGCGGTCGCGCCGGCATCAGCCGCGAGGCCTACCCCGAGCTCGACCCGGTGTTCTACGACGACGTCGCGAAGGCCTATGGCGACGAGCTGCGCTCGCTCGCGGCCGCGGGCTGCACCTACGTGCAGATGGACGACACCAACCTCGCCTACCTCTGCGACGAGAAGATGCGCGAAGCGGCGCGCCAGCGCGGCGACGACCCGAACGAGCTGCCGCACCGCTACGCCGCCTTCATCAACAAGGTGGTGGCGCAGAAGCCCGAGGGCATGATCCTGGCGATGCACCTGTGCCGCGGCAACTTCAAGAGCACGCATGCGGCGGCCGGCAACTACGAGCCGGTGGCCGAGGCGCTGCTGAAGGAGATGGACCTCGACGCCTACTTCCTCGAATACGACGACGCCCGCTCGGGCGACTTCCGGCCGCTGCGCTTCCTGCCCAAGGGCAAGACCGTGGTGCTGGGCCTGGTGACCACCAAGTTCGGCGAGATGGAAGACAAGGACGAGCTCAAGGCCCGTATCGAGGCGGCTGCCAAGTACGTCTCGCTCGACCAGCTCGCGCTGTCGCCGCAGTGCGGCTTCTCCAGCACGGTGCACGGCAACAACATCGCGGTCGAGGCGCAGCGCGCCAAGCTGCGGCTGGTGGTCGAGACCGCGCAGGAAGTCTGGGGCGCGTAGCAACGCGCCAGCGCCGCCCGGTTGGACTCCGGGCCGGTGTGAAGTAGGCTCGGGGGGGATGAAGCTCTATACCGCCCCCCTCAGCATGTTCGGCGCCAAGGTGCAGATCGCGGCGCTCGAGAAGGGCCTCGCGTTCGACTGCGTGATGGTGCCCTTCGACCGCGACGACCGCTACGAGCCGAAGCATCCCGAGGTGCTGCGGGTCAATCCGAAGCGGCAGGTGCCGGTACTGATCGACGACGATGTCGAGCTGTTCGACTCGACCCAGATCTTCGAATACCTCGAAGACCGCTTCCCCGAGCCGGCCCTGTGGCCCGCCGGCGTCGCGCCCCGGGCGCGGGCGCGACGGCTCGAGCTCGAATCGGACGAGGTGTTCTTTCCGCATGTCATCAGGCTCTTCGGGCTGCAGGATGCCATGCAGAGCGAGCCCGCCATCGCGGCCTGCGCCGGCTGCGCGGCCTTCTACGGCAGGCTCGAAGCCCTGCTCGCCGACCGCGAGTTCCTCGCCGGCCCCTACTCCTTCGCCGACATCGCCTTCTACATGGCGCAGGTGTTCGCCGAACGCAAGGGCGCCCTGATGACCGGCGCCACGCCGCGCCTGCTGGCCTGGCGCGAGCGCATGGGCGCACGGCCGCCGGTGCGCGAAGTGGTCGGCGCGATGATGCGCTTCCTGGCCTCGGAAGGCCGCCCCGTGCCGCCGCACCTGCAGGCGCTGGTCCGTACGTGAACCGCGTCGACGACCTGCTCGACTGGCTGCCATCGCCGTCGCAGCATCTGCTGGTCGTGACCTTCGCACTGCTGGTCTATGTGCTCACCACGCGGGCCCGGCGCGAGCAGCGCGCGCCCACCACCGCCATCGCCTGGGTGATGGGCCTGTTGCTGCTGCCCTACGTGGTGCTGCCGATGTACCTGGTCTTCGGCCAGCGCAAGCTGCGACCCGTGGGCACCCCGCGGCCGCCGCGCTCGGCGCCGGCGGGCCACTGGGCGGCCGAACTGGTCGAGAGCTTCGGCCTCGCGGCGCCCAGCCGCTGCGGCGTGCGCCTGCACTCGGACGGCGCCGCCGCGCGCGATGCGCTGTTCGAGGTCATCGAGGGCGCTCGGCATTCCATCGACGTGTCGACCTTCATCATCGGCGACGACGCGCTGGGGCACGAGGTCATCAACCGCCTGTCGCGGCGGGCCCGCGGCGGCATCAAGGTGCGGGTGCTGCTCGACGGCTTCGGCGCGCTGTCGCTGCCGCGCACGCATTTCGAGTCGCTGCGCGACGCCGGCGCCGAGGTGGCGGTCTTCCGGCCGATCTTCAGCCTGCACCGCAGCGGCCCGCGCAACCTGCGCAACCACCGCAAGCTCACGATCGCCGACGACCACCGGCTCTGGTCCGGCGGCCGCAACCTGGCGGGCGAGTACTTCACCGGCAACGACAGCCATCCGGTGGCCTGGCGCGATCTCTCCTTCGACCTCCAGGGCGACGTCGCGGTCGCGGCCGCGCGCCAGTTCGACCATGACTGGACTTCGGTGCGAGGCCACCAGTCGCGAGCCATCGCGGCCGACACGGGCCCGCAGGAAGACGGCAGCCCGGCGCAGTTCCTGCCCAGCGGCCCGGACCAGACCGAGGACACGGCCCAGGCGCTGCTGATCGATGCCTGTTTCCGCGCCGAACACCGCCTGCTCGCGGTCACGCCCTACTTCGTGCCCGGCGACGGCCTGCGCGATGCGCTGCGGTTGGCGGCCCGCCGCGGCGTGCAGGTGACGATCGCGATCCCCGCCCAGTCCAATCACCGCCTGGCCGATTTCGTGCGTGCCCGCACCATGCGCGACCTGGCGCGCGCCGGCGTACTCTTCAAGATGCTGCCCTTCATGGCGCACGCCAAGGCGGTGGTGGTCGATGAAGACCTGGCGCTCTGCGGATCGATCAATCTCGACCTGCGCAGCCTGCTGCTCAACCACGAAGCGGCGGTGGTGTTCTATGGCCGCGCCGAGATCGACTGGCTGGCCCAGTGGATCGAGACCACCGCTTCGGCCGGCGAGACCTACCGCGCGCGCACGCCGGGGCTGCTGCGCGACATCGCCGAAGGGCTGCTGCTCACGATCGCTTTCCAGCTTTGAGCGCCGTGCGCGGCTTGTTCGTGTAGCTCGCATTGCCCAGCCCGGTGCCGATGGTCAGCACCGCCCAGCGCTTCACGTCCTGCATGAAGGGCAGCTCGCTCAGGCCCTGCACCACCGCATCGTTGTGCATCAGCGCCACGGTCGGCTCGCCGGCGATCTCCGGCAGCCGCTTGACGAGTTCGCTCGGCAGGTGGAAGTTGTCGCTCTCCCAATCGCCCGGCAGGTTCTGCGCGCCGCGCGAGATCGAGCCGTCCTTGCGGATCAGCCCCGGGCAGGCGATGCCGATGAAGGGCGCCAGCCGGATGCCCTTCTTGCGGCAGTAGCGGATCTGCGCCTCGAGCATCTCGGCCAGCCGGTCGATCAGCTGCTTGCGGCTTGGGCGGTCGACCGCGTGGCGCCACTTCTCGCGCCGCACCACCTTGGCCCTGGACAGGTCGGGCGCCCGCTTCTTGCGCAGCTTGACGATGCCGCAGCGCACGTTGGTGCCGCCGATGTCGAGCGCGAGGATCGCGTCATGGCCCTTTTGCATGTCTGGCGGCACCAGGTGGACCCAGCCGAGCAGGCCACCGTCGTCCGGCTCGTGGCAGATGCGGGCCAGTTCGACCGAGACCTTCATGTGCTGCAGCACCGCCGCCGCCTGCAGCACCGCGCGCTCGCCGACGTCGCTGCCCGGAAAGCCGCCGCCGATCACGATCCGCTGCACGCCCTTCCACGAAGGCTGGCGCATGAAGCGCTCGATCACCCACGCCAGCTCTTCCGAGAACTCCTCGATGACGCCGTGGACCACGTCCGCTGCCTCCGAAGTCCTGGTCTCGCCCAGGGCGGCGTCGAGTTCGCTCTTGCTGAGGTCCTTGGAATGCACACCGCCCAGCGGGTCGCGGCCCTTGCGCCGGCGACGCTGCCGCCAGCGTTCCAGCAATTGCCTGAACGCGGTCTGGCTGGCCTGGTCGCCGATGAAGCCGTCCTTGTCGCGCAGTTGCAGGCTGTAGCCCTCGACCGTCACGGAAGGCAGCTCGCGGGCGCCGTGCACACCGGCCCGGGCGGCGTTTTCCTCGTCCTTCTCCACGTCGTCGTTCGTGTTCGTGTTCTTGTTCATTCGCAAGCGTGCCTTTCAGTCGGCGGTGGTGTCGAGGATGAGCCGGGCGGTCTGCTCGGGCTGATCCCAGTGGGGGTAGTGTCCGCAGCGCTCGAACCAGTGCAGCCGGGCATCGGGAAAGGACTGCTGGGCGCGGGCCGCCTGCCGCGGATGGCAGATCCTGTCGAGCCGGCCCCAGCCGATCACGGCCGGCTTGGCGAGCGTCCCGAAGCCCGAGCCTTCGAGCGGCGGACCGCGCGCGGAGTCCTTCAGCATCAGGCTGAACGACTCGGCCGTGGCGTAGCTCTGCATTTCCTCCAGCACCAGCGCCGGCGACAAGCGGCGGGCCTCGGGCGAAAACCGCGCCAGCAGCAGCGTGCGCGACCAGTCATGGGCTGCGATCGTGGGCATCGACGTCTTGAGGCCTCGCGCCAGCCGCATCGACAGGCACAGCGTGGCTTGGTAGGTCATGCGCTCCCAGCGGGTCCAGAAGCCGGCCGGGCCCAGCGAGACCACCGCCCCCAGCACCTCGCCGCGGCGCGCCAGCTCGAGCACCAGGCGCGCGCCCATCGAACTGCCGACCGCATCGACGCCGAGCAGGTCGTGCTCTGCCAGGAAGCGGGCGACCGCGCTCGCCAGCGTGCGCACCGAGACCTCGCCGTCCAGCGGCGGGCTCTTGCCGAAACCCGGGAGATCGATGGCGACCACGGCCCGCTCCGCGGCCAGCGGTTCGAGGACCGACTGCCAGGTCCGCCAGCTGCTCCCGAGCCCGTGAACGAGGAGCAGGGGCTTTCCTTGGCCGCGACGGATGTAGTTGATCAGCACCTGTGGACTGTGAACGAAGGCCGTCCGCTGCCCATCAGCAGCGCGCACCATCGGCTGTAGGAGAAAGACAGGTTCGAGCGGCGAGCGCGCGCGAACCGGGCGGGCGCCGATACACTGGCCGCGATGCAACTGCTGCGCCGCACCGGGCTCGCCGTCCTGGCTCTCGTCATCCTGCTGGGCGCGGCCATGGCCGCGGCGGCGCAGGAACAGCCGCTGCGCGTCGGCTCCAAGCGCTTCACCGAGTCCTACATCCTGGCCGAGGTGCTGGCGCAGACCGCGGCGCCGCGGACGGCGGTCGCGCCGGCCGTCAGGCAGGGGCTCGGCAACACCGCCATCGTCTACGAGGCCCTGCGCTCGGGTGGCATCGACCTCTATGCCGAGTACACCGGCACCATCGCCCTCGAGATCCTCAAGGGCGGGCAGTCGATGACGCGCGACGAGATGAATGCCGCCCTGCGGCCGCTCGGGCTCGGCGTCGCCGTGCCGCTCGGATTCAACGACGGCTACGCGCTGGCGATGCGCGCCGCCGACGCCGACCGGCTCGGCGTGCGCACCTTGAGCGACCTGGCCGGGCACCGCGAGCTCCGGCTCGGCCTGTCGAACGAATTCATCGGCCGCGCCGACGGCTGGCAGGGGCTGGCGGCGCGCTACGGCTTCAGCCAGGCGCCGACCGGCCTCGACCACGGCCTGGCCTACGAAGCCATCGCCGCCAGGCAGATCGATGTCATCGACATCTACACCACCGATGCCAAGATCGACCACCTGGGCCTGCGCGTGCTCGAGGACGACCGGCGCTACTTCCCGCGCTACGACGCGGTGCTGCTGTACCGGCTCGACCTGCCGGCAAGGCTGCCCGCCGCCTGGGCCGCGCTGCAGGCGCTGGAGGGCCGCATCGACGAGCGCGCGATGATCGCGATGAACGCCCGGGCCGAGCTGCAGGGCGTGGCCTTCGATGTCATCGCGCGCGACTTCCTCGCGGCGAAGCAGCCCGGTGCGCAAGCGGCCTCGCCAAAGGACGGCGCGTCCCGCGGCTTCATGGCCAAGCTCTTCGGCCCCGACCTCGGCCGCCTCGCACGCCAGCACCTGCTGCTGGTCGCGGTCTCGGTCGGCATCGCGATCCTGGTCGCCGTGCCCGTCGGCATCGCGGTGTTCGCCCACGTGCGGCTGCGGGCGCTGGTGCTGGGCCTGACCGGGCTGCTGCAGACCATTCCCTCGCTGGCGATGCTGGCGGTGCTGATCTCGCTGCTGGGCATGATCGGCACGCTGCCTGCGCTGATCGCGCTGACGCTCTATTCGCTGCTGCCGATCATGCGCAACACCGTGACCGGCCTGGCCGAGGTGCCGCCCGGACTGCGCGAAGCCGGCACCGCGCTCGGCATGACCGGCGCGCAGAACCTGCGCGTGGTGCTGCTGCCGCTGGCGCTGCCGACGCTGCTGGCCGGCGTGCGCACCGCGACCACCATCGCGATCGGCACCGCCACCATCGCCGCCTTCATCGGTGCCGGCGGCTTCGGCGAACGCATCGTGACCGGGCTCGCGCTCAACGATCGCGAACTGCTGGTCGCCGGTGCGGTGCCCGCGGCGGTGCTGGCGCTGCTGAGCGAGGCGCTGTTCGAGGCCATCGAACACCTGATGCGCCGGCACCGCGGGCAGCTGCGGCCCCCGGCTTAGACTCGGCCCCGAAAAGGAGGCTCTCTCGCATGCACATCGTCATCACCGGCGGCGCCGGATTCGTCGGCGCCCGCCTGGCCCGCACCCTGCTGGCCCGTTCGCAGCTCGCGCTGGCCGGCGCCCCCGCGGCTGCGATCCGCAGGATCACGCTGGTCGATCGCGCTGCCCCGCCTGCCGATCTCGCCGCGGACCCGCGCGTGGCCGCCGTGGTCGGCGACCTCAACGACCTGCTCGCCTCCGCGCCCGGCAGCGTCCTGCCGGCCGACACTTCGCTGGCGTTCCATCTGGCGGCCGCGGTCAGCGGCGAATGCGAGGCCGATTTCGACCTCGGCATGCGCAGCAACTTCGCCGCCACCAACGCCCTGCTCGAAGCCTGCCGCCGCCTGGGCAGCCGGCCGACGCTGGTGTTCTCGAGTTCGCTCGCAGTGTTCGGGGACTCGCCCGAGCAGCCGCTGCCCGAGCTGATCACCGACCAGACGCTGCCGACGCCGCAGACCAGCTACGGCATCCAGAAGTTCATCGCCGAGCAACTGGTGGCCGACTACGCGCGCAAGGGCTTCATCCGCGGGCGCAGCGTGCGCCTGATGACGGTGAGCGTGCGGCCGGGCCGCCCCAACGGTGCTGCCTCGGGCTTCTTCAGCGGCATGATCCGCGAGCCGCTGGCCGGCCTGCGCGCGGCCTGTCCGGTCGCCGACGAGACACCCGTGGCCATCGCCTCGCCGGCGCGCACCATCGAGGGGCTGGTGCGCGCCGCCGAAGCCAGCGACGCCGAGTGGGGCCCGCGCACCGCGCTCAACCTGCCCTCGCTCGCCACCACCGTGGGCGAGATGGCGGCGGCACTCGAGCGCGTGGCCGGCCCGGCCGCCACCGCGCTGCTCGACCGCACGCCCGACCCGGCGATCCGCCGCATCGTGAAGAGCTGGCCCGGCCATTTCGAGACCGCGCGCGCGGACGCGCTCGGGCTGCGCCGCGACGCCAGCTTCGAGGCCGTGGTGCGCGACTACGTCCGTGAAAATCCCGACGAGGTGAAGCTCCCGCTTCAGGCATAGTCGAAACGCTCGCAGATTCCTGCAAGAAAACACCCGGAGACACCATGAAACTCGGCACCCTCGCCGCCTGCCTTTCGCTCGCCCTCGGCGCCAGCGCCTTCGCCCAGACCACCACGCTCAAGATCGGCTACGCCACCACGAAGGAATCGCACTACGGCGTCGGCTCCACGGTGTTCTGCGACGAGGTCGAGAAGGGTACGCAAGGCCGCTACAAGTGCCAGCACTTCCCGAACTCGGCACTCGGCGGTGAGCGCGAGCAGATCGAGGCCATCCAGCTCGGCACGCAGGACCTGGTCAACACCTCGACCGGCCCGGTCGGCAACTTCGTGCCCGAGGTCAAGATCGTCGACATTCCCTTCCTGTTCCGCGACTACGACCACGCACGCAAGGTCATGGACGGCCCGATCGGCCAGGACATCCTCGCCAAGTTCCCGAGCAAGGGCATCATCGCGCTGGGCTGGACCGAGAACGGTTTCCGCCACATGACCAACAGCAAGCGCGACATCGTCAAGCCGAGCGACGCTGCCGGCCTGAAGATGCGCACCATGGAAAACAAGGTGCACATGGACGGCTACCGCACCTTCGGCATCCTGCCGACGCCGATGGCCTTCCCCGAACTGTTCGGCGCGCTGCAGCAGGGCACGGTCGACGGCCAGGAGAACCCGATCCCCGTGATCCTGTCGTCCAAGTTCTCGCAGGTGCAGAATCACCTCTCGCTGACCGCCCACGTCTACTCGCCCGCGCTGCTGCTGCTGTCGCCCAAGGTCTGGAACAAGCTCTCCGACGCCGACAAGAAGGTCTTCCTCGAGGCCGCGAAGAAGGCCGGCGCAGCGCAGCGCAAGAAGGTCAACGAAGACGAGAACAACGGCATCGCCCAGCTCGAGAAGGACGGCATGAAGGTCACGCGCAAGGTCGACGGCGACGCTTTCCGGGCGGCGCTCAAGCCGGCCTACGCCGGCTACGCCAAGGAATTCGGCGCCGACAACATCAAGAAGATCAGCGACGTCCAGTAAGCGCCGCCGCGCGACTGCGACACCACCGCCCGGTGAGCCAGCAATGGCACCGGGCGGTTCCTTTTGCCTAGTCCTCACCTCCTTGTCGTGAAAACCTTCGAACACTACTTCCTGGCCGCGAACCGCTGGGCGCTGATCCTGCTGCTGGCGTCGATGTCGGTCATCATCTTCATCAACGTGGCGATGCGCTACCTCACCAGCAACTCGCTCGAATGGGCCGAGGAGGTGTCGCGCCACATGATGATCTGGCTCACCTTCCTGGGCGCCGGGCCGGTGCTGCGCTACGGCGGCCACATCGCGGTCGAGAACCTGCAGGACGCGCTGCCGCCCAAGGCCGCGATCGCGCTGCGCGCCGTCGTCGCCGCGCTGCTCTTCGCCTTCTTCGGCTTCATGGTCTGGTACGGCTGGCTCTACATGGAGCGCACCATGTTCCAGCTCACGGCCGTGACGCAGATCCCCTTCGCCTACATCTACAGCGCGATGATGTTCGGCGGCATCCTGCTGATCGTCCATTGGCTGCTGATCGTGCGCGGCTACGTGCTGCGGCGCGAGTTCGCCTCCGATGCGCATTTCGACGCTGCCGCGAGCGCCTCCCTATGAACGCCAGCCTGATCCTGATCTCCTCGGTCTGCATCTTCCTCGCGATCGGCGTGCCGGTCGCCTTCGCGCTCGGCCTGGCGACGGCAGCGACGCTGATCCTCGCCGAGTCCTATCCGCTGATGGTGCTGCTCAAGGAGACCTTCACCGGCATCGACAGCTTCCCGCTGATGGCGGTGCCCTTCTTCATCCTGGCGGCCGAACTCATGAGCGGCGGCTCGCTGACCGAGGTGCTGCTGCGCTTCGCCGGCCAGTTCGTCGGCCACCGGCGCGGCGGGCTGGGCTACACCAACGTGGTGTCGCTGACCTTCTTCTCGGGCATCTCGGGTTCGGCGCTGGCGGATGCGGCGGGCCCCGGCTCGATGCTGATCAAGATGATGGACAAGGCCGGCTACGACCGTTCGTATGCGGCCGCCCTGACCGCATCGACCGCGATCGTCGGGCCGATCATCCCGCCGTCGATCATCATGATCATCTACGCGCTGCAGGACGACAACGTATCGGTCGGCAGCCTGTTCGTGGCCGGTCTGCTGCCCGGCCTGCTGATCGCGGTGGCGATGTGCGCGGTCAACTTCCACGTCTCGAAGAAGCGCAACTACAAGGGCGACGGCGGCATGCCGCCCTGGCGCGAAGTGCTGCTCACGACCTGGAAGGCGATTCCCGCGATCCTGCTGCCGGTGGTGATCCTCGGCGGCATGCGCGCCGGCTGGTTCACGCCCACCGAGGCCTCGGTGGTGGCGGTGTTCTATGCGCTGGTGTGCGGCAAGTTCGTCTACCGCACGCTCGAATGGAAGGCCCTGCCCGACATCCTCTCGCGCTCGGCGCTGCTGTCGGCCTCGGTGCTGATCATCATCGGCCTGTCGGCCTCCTTCGCCTGGATCCTGACGATCGAGAACGTGCCGCAGACGCTGGCCGAATGGCTGGTCGGCATGAACCTGTCGCCGTGGATGTTCCTGATCATCGTGAACATCTTCCTGCTGCTGTTCGGCATCTTCATCGAGCCGCTGCCGGGGGTCATGGTGCTGGCGCCGATCCTGGCGCCGGTGGCGGTCAAGCTGGGCATCGACCCGATCCACTTCGCGATGATCGTGATCTACAACCTCACGCTCGGCATGATCACGCCGCCGGTGGGCGGGCTGCTGTTCGTCACCTGCAACGTGTCGCGGGTGCCGATGTCGCAGCTGGTGCGCGAACTGATGCCCTTCCTGTGGGCCCACGGCGTGGTGCTGCTGATGCTGACCTTCCTGCCCGCGCTGAGCACCTGGCTGCCCCACCTGTGGGGATTCAAGTAGCGTTTGGGCACTCGGGCACCGGCGGATTCCCTTACACTCCCCCGGTCAGGAGAGCGTCCCGCCGCGGTGGGGCCGCCGAAGGCGCAGGTCCCCCAACCAAGGGCCCGAACGCTCAGGCAAAAGGACTGACAAAACGCCCCGGACCGGGGCGTTTCCTTGCTGGAGAGAGGCGCCGCCGTCGTCGGACGGCCGCCCACCGAAGGAGCAAACCCCGATCGTGGGGTGAATCTCTCAGGTAAAGCGGACAGCAGGGGTGGCCCATGGCTTCGGCCATGGATCTTGACTGCCCCTTTGGAGAACCGCCCTTGGCCGCCGCATCCGACGATCTTCAGAAGACCCCGCTCCATGGCCTGCACCTGGAGCTCGGCGCCCGCATGGTGCCCTTTGCCGGCTACTCGATGCCGGTGCAGTACCCCGCCGGCCTGATGGCCGAGCACAAGCACACGCGCGAGGCCGCCGGCCTGTTCGACATCTCCCACATGGGGCAGCTGCGCCTGGCCGGGCCCGATGCCGCCGCCGCCTTCGAGAGCCTGATGCCGGTCGACGTGATCGGCCTGGCGCCCGGCAAGCAGCGCTACGGCCTGCTGCTGAACGACGAGGGCGGCATCCTCGACGACCTGATGTTCTTCAACGAGGGCGGCGACTCGCTGTTCGTGATCGTCAACGGCGCCTGCAAGGTGGCCGACATCGCGCACATCCAGGCCCGCATCGGCCAGCGCTGCCAGGTGCTGCCGCTGCCCGGGCAGGCGCTGCTCGCGCTCCAGGGCCCGCAGGCCGCGGCGGCGCTGGCACGGCTGTCGCCGGGCATCGAGCGCTTCGTCTTCATGACCGGCGGCGCGGTGCAGATCGGCGGCATCGCGGCCTTCGTCACGCGCAGCGGCTACACCGGCGAAGACGGCTTCGAGATCTCGGTCGCCGCCCAGGACGCCGAGGCACTGGCCCGGCTGCTGCTGGCCCAGCCCGAGGTCGCTCCGATCGGCCTGGGCGCCCGCAATTCGCTGCGTCTGGAGGCCGGCCTGTGCCTGTACGGCAACGACATCGACGAAAGCACCACGCCGGTCGAGGCCGCGCTGAACTGGGCCATCCAGAAGGTGCGGCGCACCGGCGGCGCGCGCGAAGGCGGCTTCCCCGGGGCTGGGCGCGTGCTCGCCCAGCTCACGGCCGCCAGCGGCAGCGCCGGCCATCTCGACCACGAGACGCTCAAGCGCAAGCGCGTCGGCCTGGTCGCGCTCGAACGCATCCCGGTGCGCGACGGCACCGTGCTCGAGTCCTTCGAGGGACTGCCGATCGGGCAGGTCAGCAGCGGCCTGCTCGGACCGAGCGTCGACCGCCCGGTCGCCATGGGCTACGTGGCGCTCGCCTATGCCGAGCCCGGCACGCGGATCCAGGCCATGGTGCGCGGCAAGCCGGTGCCGATGGAAGTCAGCACGATGCCCTTCGTGCCGGCGCGTTACTACCGGGGCTGAAAGCCTTCACCGAATTTCTTCCAAGCCAGCTTTCTTCAAGGAGTTTTCCCCATGACCATCAAGTACACCAAGGATCACGAGTGGGTGCGGCAGGAAGCCGACGCCGGCCTGGTCACCGTCGGCATCACGGTCCACGCGCAGGACGCGCTCGGCGACGTGGTCTTCGTCGACCTGCCCGAGATCGGCAAGAGCTTCGCCCAGGGCGAGGTCGCGGGTGTGGTCGAATCGGTCAAGGCCGCCGCCGATGTCTTCATGCCGGTCTCCGGCGAGATCACCGAGGTCAACGAGGCGCTGCGCGCCGACCCCTCGCTGGCCAACAGCGCGCCCCTGGATGCGGGCTGGTTCTTCAAGGTGCGGGTGAGCGATGCCGCCCAGATCGAGGCGCTGCTCGACGAGACCGCCTACGAGAAGTTCGCCGCCGAAAGCTGATCCACGCCCCACCCACCGAGCCCTCCATGCCGACGCCCGTGCCCTCCCACCTCTCGCTGCGCGATCTCCAGAACGCCGAAGAATTCATCGCCCGCCACATCGGCATCGAAGCCGAGGACGAAAAGACCATGCTCGCCGCGGTCGACTCGACCACCCGTGCCGAACTGATCGACGGCATCGTGCCGCCGGCGATCCGCCGCAGCCGCCCGATGCGGCTGCCGGCGCCGATCACCGAGGCCGACGCGCTGGCCGAGCTGAAGGCGATCGCGGCCAAGAACAAGGTGGCAAAAAACTTCATCGGCCAGGGCTACTACGGCACGCACACGCCCGGCGTGATCCTGCGCAACGTGCTCGAGAACCCGGCCTGGTACACCGCCTACACGCCCTACCAGGCCGAGATCTCGCAGGGCCGCATGGAAGCGCTGCTCAATTTCCAGACCATGGTCTGCGACCTCACGGGCATGGCGATCGCCAACGCCTCGATGCTCGACGAGGCCACCGCAGCCGCGGAGGCGATGACCCTGGCGCGCCGCAGCGTCAAGAGCAAGAGCAACGTCTTCCTGGTGTCGGGCGATTGCCATCCACAGACTATCGAGGTGATCCGCACGCGGGCCGCGCCGCTCGGCATCGAGGTCAAGGTCAGCACCGCCACCGAGCCGCTGCCGCTCCTGATGGCCAGCGGCGGCTTCTTCGGCGCGCTGGCGCAGTACCCCTCCACCACCGGCCATGTGCACGACCTGCGCCCGCTGGCCGGCCATGCGCACCAGTGCGAGGCCGCCTTCTGCGTCGCCGCCGACCTGCTGGCGCTGACCCTGCTCGCACCGCCCGGCGAATGGGACGCCGACATCGTCTGCGGCACCACGCAGCGCTTCGGCATGCCGATGTGCAACGGCGGACCACATGCGGCCTACCTGGCCTGCCGCGACGAATTCAAGCGCTCGCTGCCCGGCCGGCTGGTCGGCGTCAGCGTCGACGCGCACGGGCAACCGGCCTACCGGCTCGCGCTGCAGACGCGCGAGCAGCACATCCGGCGCGAGAAGGCGACGTCGAACATCTGCACCGCGCAGGTGCTGCCGGCGGTGGTCGCCAGCATGTACGCGGTCTACCACGGGCCCGAGGGCCTGCGCCGCATCGCGCAGCGCGTCGCCCTGCTGACCGCGGTGCTGGCGCAGGGCCTCGAGCAGATCGGGCGCGAGCTGGTCAACGACACCGCCTTCGATTCGCTCACGATCCATACCGGCGAGGACACCCAGGCCATCCATGCGCGCGCCGAGGCGGCGGGCGTCAACCTGCGCCATCGCCTGCAGCAGCACCTGGGCCTGTCGCTCGACGAGACCACCACGCGCGCCGACATCGAGCTGCTGTGGAGCCTGTTCGCGACGCCCGGCACCCGCGGCCCCGACTTCGACGCCATCGCCGCCACGGCGAGGCTGCGCATTCCCGCCGACCTGCACCGCAGCAGCCCCTTCCTGACGCATCCGGTGTTCAACACCCACAAGAGCGAGACCGCGATGCTGCGCTACATCCGCAGCCTCAGCGACAAGGACCTGGCGCTCGACCGCAGCATGATCCCGCTCGGCAGCTGCACCATGAAGCTCAACGCGACCAGCGAGATGATCCCGATCACCTGGCCCGAGTTCGCGAACATCCACCCGTTCGCGCCGGCCGACCAGCTGCAGGGCTACGCCCAACTCGACGCCCAGCTGCGCGCCTGGCTCTGCGAGGCCACCGGCTACGCGGGCATCAGCCTGCAGCCCAATGCCGGCTCGCAGGGCGAATACGCGGGCCTGCTGGCGATCAAGGCCTTCCATGAAGCCAGGGGCGACACGCACCGCAACGTCTGCCTGATTCCGTCGTCCGCGCACGGCACCAATCCGGCCAGCGCCCAGATGGTCGGCATGCAGGTGGTGGTGACCGCCTGCGACAGCGGCGGCAACGTCGACATCGACGACCTGAGGCGCGCCTGCGAGAAGCACCGCGACACGCTGGCCGCGGTGATGATCACCTACCCGAGCACCCACGGCGTGTTCGAGACCCGCGTGAAGGAACTCTGCGAGATCGTCCATGCGCACGGCGGACGCGTCTATGTCGACGGCGCCAACATGAACGCCCTGGTCGGCGTCGCCGCGCCGGGCGAGTTCGGCGGCGACGTGAGCCACCTGAACCTGCACAAGACCTTCTGCATCCCGCACGGCGGCGGCGGCCCCGGCGTCGGCCCGGTGTGCGTGGTGGAAGACCTCGTGCCCTACCTGCCGGGGCACGCGACCGGCGGCCTGGCGTCGAACGGCGCCGTGGGCGCCGTGTCGGCGGCGCCCCTGGGCAACGCGGCGGTCCTTCCGATCAGCTGGATGTACTGCCGCATGATGGGCGCCAAGGGCCTGCAGGCGGCGACCGAGACCGCGATCCTGAGCGCCAACTACATCAGTTCGCGGCTCAAGGACCACTACCCCACGCTGTACGCGAGCCCGAACGGCCACGTGGCGCACGAGTGCATCCTCGACCTGCGGCCGCTCAAGGACGGCAGCGGC
Organism: Variovorax saccharolyticus; assembly: GCF_030316765.1. Taxonomy (GTDB): domain Bacteria; phylum Pseudomonadota; class Gammaproteobacteria; order Burkholderiales; family Burkholderiaceae_C; genus Variovorax; species Variovorax saccharolyticus. The sequence continues at coordinate 535,412 of NZ_JASZYT010000001.1, read as the reverse complement.
GTCAGTGCCGAAGATGTCGCCAAGCGGCTGATCGACTACGGCTTCCACGCGCCGACCTTGAGCTTCCCGGTGCCCGGCACGCTGATGGTCGAGCCGACCGAGAGCGAGCCGCTGGCCGAGCTCGACCGCTTCATCGACGCGATGATCGCGATCCGCGGCGAGATCCGGCGCATCGAGGAAGGCATCTGGCCGAAGGACGACAACCCGCTCAAGAACGCGCCGCACACCGCCGCCAGCCTGCTGGGCACCGAATGGACGCGGCCCTACTCGCGCGAGCTCGCGGCCTTCCCGATCGACAGCCTGCGGCAGTCCAAGTACTGGCCGCCGATCGGCCGGGTCGACAACGTCTACGGCGACCGCAACCTGTTCTGCAGCTGCGTGCCGGTGGAAGACTACGCCGGCAGCTGAGCCGCGACGCTTTTTCTTACAACTCGACCGCCCCCAGGCTGTCGATTCCGCGTCCGCTGCTTCGACGTCAGTTCAGAGCCCCGGAAGGCGCGGTCGATCCCCGACCGCCGCCGGCCTCGAAACCGAAGGAGCAAGAACATGCGATTCATGGTCATCGTCAAGGCCACCAAGGACTCCGAAGCCGGCGTGATGCCGAGCCAGCAGTTGCTGACCGAGATGGGCAACTACAACGAGGCGCTGGTCAAGGCCGGCGTGCTGCTCGCGGGCGAGGGCTTGCACCCGAGCACGAAGGGCGCGCGCATGCGCTTCGCCGGCAAGGAGCGGACCGTGATCGACGGCCCGTTCAGTGAAACCAAGGAGCTGATCGCCGGCTTCTGGCTCTGGCAGGTGCGTTCGAAGGAAGAGGCGCTCGAATGGCTGCGCCGGGCCCCCTTCGACGACGGCGCCGAACTCGAGCTGCGGCAGGTGTTCGAGATGGAGGACTTCGGCGCCGAGTTCACGCCCGAGCTGCGCGAGCAGGAAAAGCGGGTGTTCGAGGAAGCCCGGGCGAAGCAGTCCTGACGCCGGGGAGGCGCGAGCATTTATCCTTGCGCGATGAAGTTCGTGATCCTCCGCAAGGCCGACCGGCAGACGGAAGCCGGTCCGGCCATCGACCAGACGCTGCCCGTCGATGCGTCGCTGCCCCATGCCACGCTGCAGCCGAGTTCCCAAGGCGTTCGCCTGCACTTCGGCCCTGACGGGCCGCGCGTGCTGCCCGGACCCTTCGAGCACACCGAGGAGCTGGTGGCCGGCTTCGGCTACCTCGAGGCCGAGTCGCTGCCGGCGGCCACGGACCGGCTGGTCCGCTGGACGCCCGCGGCCGGGGCGCCGCCCGTGCTCGAGGTCCGCGAGTCGGGCTGTCCGGGCGGGCTGCCGGGCATCCACTCGGCGGCCGCAGGCCAGGGGACCGATCCGCGCTTCATGGTGATGCTGATGTCCGATGCGCAGCTGGAAGCCGACGAGTCCCCCGAGCCGCAGCGGCTCGACGCGATGGCGCGACGCAACGAGGAAAGCGTTGCCGGCGGCGTGCTGGTGGCGGGCGACGGCCTGAAGTCGACCGCCAAGGGCGCACGCGTGGCGTTCGCAGCCGGCCGGCCCACCGTGCTCGACGGGCCCTTCGCCGAGGCGAAGGAACTGATCGCGGGCTTCTGGGTGATCCGGGCGCCGACGATGGCCCAGGCGATCGAATGGGCGAGCCGCTATCCGTACGCGCCGGTGAATCCGGTGGTCGAGATCCGCCCGGTGCGCGAGGGCGCGCGATAGGCGCCTGGCCCATGAACGCGGCCGACACGCATCGCACGATCAACGCGGTCTGGCGCATCGAGTCGGCCCGCATCATCGGTGCGCTGGCGCGCAAGGTGCGCGATGTCGGCGTGGCCGAGGAACTGGCGCAGGACGCCCTGCTCGCGGCCCTCGAGCAATGGCCGCGCGATGGCATCCCGGACAACCCGGCCGGCTGGCTGATGGCGGCCGCCAAGCACCGCGCCATCGACCGGCTGCGCAAGCGCACGCTGCATGCGCGCAAGGAAGGCGAGATCGGCCGCGAACTCGACGCCCGGCACGAGATCGCCGCGGCGGACTTCGCCGATGCGGTCGATGCCGCGCTCGACGACGACGTCGGCGACGACCTGCTGCGGCTGGTGTTCACGGCCTGTCATCCGGTGCTGTCGCGCGAGGCCCGCGTCGCCCTGACCCTGCGCCTGCTGGGCGGACTCGGCACCGACGAGATCGCGCGCTCCTTCCTGGTGCCGGAGGCCACGATCGCGCAGCGCATCGTGCGCGCCAAGCGGACACTGGCCGCGGCGCGCGTGCCCTTCGAGGCGCCGCGCGCACAGGAACTCGCCGCCCGGCTGTCCTCGGTGCTCGAAGTGATCTACCTGGTGTTCAACGAAGGCTATTCGGCCACCGCCGGCGAAGACTGGATGCGGCCCGCGCTGTGCGACGAGGCCCTGCGGCTGGGGCGCATCCTGGCCGAACTGATGGCCGACGAACCGGAGGTCCACGGCCTCGTCGCGCTGATGGAGATCCAGGCCTCGCGTGCGAACGCGCGCGTCGACGCCGACGGCGAACCGGTGCTGCTGCTCGACCAGAACCGGGCGCGCTGGGACAGCTTGCTGATCCGCCGCGGCCTCGCCGCGCTCGAGCGGGCCGAGAAGCTCGGCGGCGCGCTCGGCCCCTATGCCCTGCAGGCCGCGATCGCCGCCTGCCATGCGCGTGCGCGCACCGCAGCGCAGACCGACTGGGCCCGCATCGCGGCGCTCTACGAGGCGCTGGCCCAGGTCTCGCCCTCGCCGATCGTCGAGCTGAACCGGGCGGTGGCGCTGTCGATGGCCTTCGGCCCCGCGACGGGCCTCGAGCTCGTCGATGCGCTGCGCTCCGAGCCGCAGCTGCGCGGCTACCACCTGCTGCCGAGCGTGCGGGGCGACCTGCTCGCCAGGCTCGGACGCCAGGCCGAGGCCGGCGAGGAGTTCAAGCGCGCGGCCGAAATGACGCGCAATGCACGCGAACGCAAGCTGCTGCTGATGCGCGCGCAGGCCTGCGCGCGCAGTGCAAGCGCCGACCGCGACTGACCGGCAGCGCTTACTTCCTGGCCACCGCGCCGGTCGCCACCTGGGTCCGAAGTTCCTTCAGCTTGGCCTTGAGCCGGCGCTCGTTGACCGGCCCCATGCGCACCATCATCTTCTGGCCGGCCGACAGCGCCTCGAGCTTCGGGTCGACGAATTCGTAGCTGATCCAGGGCCGCTCGGAGGCCATCTCGCCCTTCACGGAGGTCAGCTTGACCTGCACCGGACCCTCGGGCTCGGGGGCTTGAAGCAGATGGTCGATGACCGCCACGAGGCGGTCGTTGAAGTAGCGGTTCGGGTAGCCCAGCTCTTCGTAGGCCTGCTGGAACAGCGGATACAGCCGTGCGTAGAGCTCGGCCGCGCGGGCGCTGTCGACCGACTCCGCGAACAGCACAAAGGGCGTGTAGCGACTGGCGTTGTCGGCACCGATGGTCTTCAGCTCGCCCCCGCCCTGGACCTCGAAGGACTTCGGTGCACGCTGCGTCGGCCACACGCGGGAGGGCGCCTGGGCGCGCGGCAGGTTGTCCACGGTGGCGACGAAGCGCCGCACGAAGCCGCCGGCTTCGAGGAAGGAGCCGACCTGCTTCTTGCCGAGCAACTGGTTGAGCGCGGCCGTCACGCGGTTGTCGGCGTCGTTCAGCGGCGGCAGCGCAGCCTCGGGCTCGGCCAGGGCATCGACCGGGTTCTGCGGACCGGTCGCGACCGGCGCGGGCGGCTCCGCGGGGCGGTCCGGCGGCGGCGGCGCACTGGCGGCGGGCGGTGCCGGCGGCGCTTCCTTCTGCAGCGACCAGCGCCAGAAGCCGAAGGCTGCGGCGAGAATCACCACCACGACGACGACCAAGGTCCAGACCGAGGACTCGCGCGCTGGCCTGAATTCTGCTGGATCCCTTTCGGGCATGGTCGAATCCTCCTTTGAATCACGGGCGTTGCATTGCGGTCCATTGGAAACCACGCCGGCGCTTCGTGCCGTAACGCCCTGTGACCGCCAAGGAACCCGAATGGACATCGACTTCTCCACCCTGACCGAATACCAGCGATACAAGCTCATGGCCAGCCTGATCGTGCCGCGGCCGATCGCCCTGGTCACCACGCTGGGCCCCGACGGCATCGTCAATGCCGCGCCCTTCAGCATGTTCAACATGCTCGGCGAGGAGCCGCCGATCGTGATGATCAGCGTCAACCGGCTGCAGGACAACGCGCTCAAGGACACGGCCGCCAACATCGTGCGCACCGGCGAGTTCGTGGTCCACCTGGCCGACGAGGACATCGCGGAGCAGATGCACCGCTGCGGCGACCGCCATCCGCCGCACGTGAGCGAGCTCGATGTGGTGGGCTTCACGCCGCTGCCGAGCCGGGCCGTGAAGCCGCCGCGCATCGCCGAGGCGCCGGTGGCCTTCGAATGCACGCTGTGGGAAACGCTGGAGACCGAGAGCCGGCAGATCTTCATCGGCCAGGTGCGCTGGATGCACGCGCGCGACGAGCTGATCGACACCGACGCCTGGCGCGTGCGGCTGCAGCACTACTTTCCGGTCGGCCGTTTCGGCGCCAGCTTCTATGTGAAGACGCGCGAGCGCTATTCGCTGGCGGCGCAGGAGCAGACGCGCAGCACGCAGATCGACGAGATGTAGACGCCAGAGAAGGCGCCAAAGAAAAAGGCCACCCGGGGGTGGCCTTCATTTCCTGCACGTTCGCGTGTCGTGCAACAGATTCGAAATCTGGAGCGGGAGAAGAGTCTCGAACTCTCGACCTCAACCTTGGCAAGGTTGCGCTCTACCAACTGAGCTACTCCCGCGAAGCCTTCGATTATAGGGTATTTTTTGGCCGCTTTTGCCGCCCTGCCCTGTCGCGACAAAAAAACTACAGCGGGAAGGCCTCGAGCGCGCGCTGTCCCTCGGCAGCCTGCACCGGCGTGTGGGCCATGTTCATGACCCAGCAGACCATCGTGAAGTAGCCGACGAGCGCGCCGAGCTCGACCGTCGCGGTCTTGCCGAAGCGGGCCTCGGCGGCCATGTAGGTGGGCTCGCTCACGCCATGGTGCTGCAGCAGTTCGAGCGCGAAGTCGAGCGCGAGCTGTTCGTCATCGGCCAGCGGAGCGGCCCGGCGACCGAGGCGCAGGGCTTCGATGGCGTCCGCGGCCACGCCGGCCTTGACCGCTGCCGCGGCATGCAGGACCCACTCGAACTGGTTGCCGACATGGCGTGCGACCGCACAGGTCACGAGCTCGCGCACGCGGGCGTCGAGCGCGCTGTCGAAGCGCAGGTACTCGCCGAGGCTGCCGATGCGCTCCATGAGCACCGGGCTTTGCAGCAGCGGCACGAAGGGGCCGAAGACCGCCTTGCGCGGACCGTCGATCAGGGCCTGCGCAGCGGCACGCTGGGCGTCGGACATCGCGTCGGCGGCGGGCATCGGGAGGCGCTCGGCCCAGGGTTCGGTATGGCCTTGTCGAATCAGCATGCTCTGTTTCCTTTCAGTTCGATGATTGTCGGACGGCCTGCGCGTGCTTCCGGAGCAGCCAGGCGGCGCTGCCGAGCAGCGCCACCGCGCCGATCCCGAGCGCGGCAAAGAGTCCGGCGAAACCCGCCGTCGCGCCGCTCAGCACCGACGACAGCACGGGCCCGGCCATCTGCCCGATCGCGAAAGCCGCCGTCATGCGGCCCAGCGCGCGCGCCGGATCGCCGGTCGCGGTGGCCTTCGCCTCCTGCATGCCGGCCATGGTGGCGACCATGAAGGTGCCTCCGACCAGCAGCGCGGCCGCGAGCACGGTGCCCGCCGACAGGTGCAGCACCGGAAGCAGGCAGCCCAGCGCCATCAGAAGGTGGCTGGCGGCCAGCACCTGCCGGCGCGACAGGCCCGCGAGCAGCGCGCCCGCGAACAGTGTCGACAGCGCGGCGGCAGCGCCGAACACCGGCCAGGCCGCGCCGAACACCGAGGGGTCGTCCACCACCGCGCGCGCCAGCACCGGAAGGAAGGTGGCCGGCAGGATGTAGCCGAAGCCGAGCACGCCGTAGCAGATCACGAGGTCCCAGCCCGATGCGCCATCCGCTGCGCGGGCCGTCGCCGCTGGTACGGGCGCGGCGCCGCGCGGCAGCAGCGCGGCGACGACCAGCGAGCCGACGAGCGCCAGCAGGCCCAGCTGCAGCCACAGCCGGTCGGCGGCGATGTCCGCCGCTCCGGCGCGCCAGCAATAGAGCCCGGCGAGCGCGATACCGACGCCGACACCCGCATAGACGACGCCGGCGCCGGACGGACGGCCCAGGCTGGCCAGCCACGACAGGCACCAGACGCTGGTGCTGACCAGCGCCCAGGCGCTGGCGACGCCGGCGATCCCGCGCAGCAGCAGCCAGGCCGCGACCGAATCGACCAGGCCCATCGCCGCGGTCGACAGGACGATCGCCGCCAGCGACAGGAGACCGGTGCGCTGCGGCGACAGCGGCACCCGTGCCGCCGTGAGCGCGCCCAGCAGGTAGCCCAGATAGTTGGCCGCCGCCAGCCAGCCGCCGGTGACCACGTCGGTGCTGCCGGCGCGAATCATCAGCGGCAGCATCGGCGTGAAAGCAAAGCGCCCGATGCCCATCGCGATCGCCAGCACGAGCAGGCCGGCAGTGCAAACCGCAAACAGGGAGGGCCGGGCGAAGGCGATGGAAGGGTTCGACATGGAGCCTGATTGGACGCAGAATCGACTCCGCGCACAAATGAATTATTCAGAACAATCATTCTGTTTATGAGAACCATCGACCTCGACTCCCTGGAGATCTTCCGCACCGTCGTGGCCGAAGGCGGCGTGATCCGGGCCGCCGACAAGCTGCACCGGGTGCAGTCCAACATCACGACCCGCATCCAGCAACTCGAGGAGCGCCTGGGCCAGAAGCTGTTCCATCGCCAGGGCCGATCGCTCGCGCTGGCGCCGGCAGGCCACAAGCTGCTGCCCTACGCCGAGCGCCTGCTGCGGCTGGCCGACGAGGCCGAGAGCGAGCTGCGCAGCGAGCTCCCGCTCGGCAGCTTCAGGCTCGGCTCGCTCGAGAGCACGGCGGGCAGCCGGCTGGCGCCGGTGCTGTCGCGCTTTCACCGCCTCTATCCGGGCGTGGTGGTCGAGCTGGCCACCGGCACCACCGGCGCCCTGGTGAAGCGGGTCAAGGCCTTCGAGCTCGAGGCCGCCTTCGTGTCCGAGCCGTACTCGGCCGCCGGACTCGAATCGATGGCGGTGTTCGACGAAGAGCTGGTGCTCATCACGGCGCGCAGCATGGCCACGGTCGACCGGCCGGGCGACCTCGCCGAGGCGACCCTGATCGCCTTCGCGCAGGGCTGCTCGTACCGGCGCCTGCTCGAGCAGTGGCTAGGCAAGGGCGGCGTATCGGCATCGCGCTCGCTGGAGTTCTCTTCCTACCAGGCGATGATCGCCTGCGTGGCGGCGGGCACCGGTTTCGCCATCGTGCCGGTGTCGGTGCTGAAGGCCCTGCGCGCCACCGCCGACGTGCGCCAGCACGCGCTGCCGGAATCCATCCGCCGCAATCGCACGCACCTGGTGTGGCAGGGCACGCCCTCGGTGGCGCTGGCACGGCTGGTCGAGATGCTGCAAAAGCCCTGAGCACCGCCGGTGCGCAGGCTCGGCCTAGCGGGGGAGCTCTGCGTTCTGTGCCCCGAGCCGGAAGGTGATCGGCACTTCGCGCCAGGTGGTGGCGGCCGCATCGCCGAGCGGCTTGAAGCGCCACTGCTTGACCGTGGCCACGGCCGCCTGGTCGAGCCGCTGGAAGCCGCTCGTCTGCTTGACCTCGACGCGGGTCGGGCGGCCGTCGGGTGCGGTCAGCACCTGCAGCAGCACCTGCCCCTGCTCATTGTTGAGCTTCGATTCGGACGGATACGGTGCCGGCTGATTCGGCACCGCGGGCGCCCAATCCGCGGTCGCGCCGGGCCCGGGGCCCGCAGGCTCGGTGGCGCAGCCGCCGAGCGCACAGGCCAGTGCGAGCATCGGCGGGAGGACGAGGAAACGGGCCGCAAGGGCCGGGCGGGCGATTGAGAAGCTGAGCATCGGTGGGGGTCTCCAGGTGGGTCCGTGACGCGACCGGATGATGCCCCAACCGAAGCGCGGGAAGCCGGTTTTAGTCGGTCTCACGCCTCGGCCACGCGCGCCGGCGCGGCGCCCGCGATCTGCCGCAGCGCGCGTTCGAACACTTCGACCGGCTGGCCGCCGGAGATCAGGTGCCGGTCGTCGATGATGATGGCCGGCACCGAATGGATGCCGGCATCGGTGTACAGGCGCTCGCGCGCGCGGGTCTCGGCGGCATAGTCGTCGCTCGCGAGGATGGCCCGGGCGCGTTCCGGATCGAGGCCGGATTCGCCCGCCAGGCGCACCAGCACTTCGGGATCCGACGGATTCTCGCCATCCGTGTGGCAGGCCTTGAGCAGCGCCTTCTTCAGCGCCGCCTGCTTCGCCAGGTCTTCCAGTTCGGCCCAATGCAGCAGCCGGTGAGCGTCGAAAGTGTTGTAGATCCTGGGACGGCCGCGCTCGCCGAAGGCGAAGCCGACCTCAGCCCCGCGGGCGCGGATCGCGGCCCGCGCCTGGGTCTGCTGCTCGCGGCTCGATCCGTACTTCTGGTTCAAGTGCTCGAAAGTGTCCTGGCCCTCGGGCGGCATCTGCGGATTCAGTTCGAAAGGCTGGAAATGCAGCTCGGCCGTGACATCGGGCGCCACGTTCTTCAGCGCCGCCTCGAGGGCGCCGAGGCCGACCGCACACCAGGGGCAGGAAACGTCGGAAACGAAATCGATCTTGAGATGGGAAGTCATGGCGAAGGGTCCGTGGAGATCCGAGGGAGGAGCACCGGATGATGGGGTCGACGGCGCAGGTTTCAACCGCCCAGGCACCGAATCCCCCACGGGCGTCACAGGCTGCGCCAGAAATCGACCAGCAACTGGCTGAACTCCGTCGGCCGCTCGACCGCACTCAGGTGGGCAGTGGGCAGGCGCGCGAGTCGGGCACCCGGAATCGCGGCCGCGATCGCCTCGGACATCGAGGGCGGAGTGGCTTCGTCGAGCGTGCCCGCAACCACCAGCGTCGGCACGGCGATGCGCCGGTTGCTGTCGCGCAGATCGATCGCGGCGATCGCGGCGCAGCTTGCGACGTAGCCCGCCGGGTCGGCGCGCAACAGCATCTCGTGCAGCCGCCGGGCCACCGCGGCGCCATCCGGGGTGGCGACGAATCCGGGCGTCAGCCAGCGCCCCACCGCACCCGGCGCGATGCCCGCGAGCCCCTGCGCCTGGACGGTCTCGATGCGGATGCGCCAGGGGGCGGGATCGGGATAGTGGTGCGCCGAGTTGGCGACGACCACCGTCCTCAGCAGGGCCGGATGCCGCGCCGCCAGCGCCTGAGCCACCATGCCGCCCATCGACAGGCCGACGAAATGCACCGGCTCGCCGTCGGCCTCGCGCTCGATCAGTCCGGCCGCGTCGTCTGCCAGGTCCTGCAGCGTGAACGGTCCGGCCCGCAGTTCGGAGCCGCCGTGATTGCGATGGTCGTAGCGCAGCACCGTGTGGGCCCGCGCCAGCTGCGCCGCCACGCCGTCCCACATCCGGTGGTCGCAGCCCAGCGCATGGCTCAGCACGACGATCGGGCCACTGCCCTCGCGGACGACATGGAGATGGATCACGATGCTTCCTTTCGAGAGTGGACCGGCAGCCGCGGCAGCCAGACGAAGGCGATCAGCACCAGCACCGCCCCGGCCAGCGCCATCGGCAGCACCATCGGCCAGGCGCCGTGGCTGAGTTCGGGGTCGACGAAGCTGGCAGCGATCTGACCGACGGTGAACGCGACCGCCATCATCGCAAATCCCGACCACGACACCGCGCGTCCCGCCAGCTGCGGCAGGTCGCCGACCGCGCCGGCCTGGCCGCAGGGCTGATGGATGCCGTGCCCGATGCAGTAGATCGCATGGCCCAGCAGCAGCGGCCAGGCCGACATCGGAAGCAGCCAGCAGCCCAGCGCCTGCACCAGGGGCCCCGCGAGGCTCAGCAGCGAGCCCAGCTGCACCGCGCGCACCGCCCCCACGCGCCGCAGCAGGCGACGGCACAGCATGGTGCTGAAGATGTAGACCAGCGAGCCGCCGGCCGGGATCCATCCGTACCAGGTGGGAGAGAAGCCCAGGTAGCTGATGTAGACCATCGGCGACAACAGCAGGAAGCAGAAGATCCCCCCATAGGTGGCGGCGGCCAGCGAGGCCCAGGCACGAAAGCTCGCGCTGGCGAAGACTTCGCGCAGGCTGCCCTTGGGCGCGGAGGGGCCGGCACTGTCGGCGCGCGTTTCGTCGAAGCCGCGCCAGCATAGAAGCCAGAGCAGGAATGCATACGCGGCCATGCCGCCCAGCACCCAGCGCCAGCCCGCGGACTGCACCGCCCAGGCGCCCAGCAGCGGCGCGAGCAGGCCCACCACGCCGAGCCCGGTCAGGCCGCGGGCCATGACGTGCGGGCCTTCGTGCGCCGGGTAGAGGTCGCGCACCGCGGCCCGCGCACAGACCAGGATCGCGGCCATCGAGAAACCCTGCAGCGCCCGGCAGACGACCAGCATCGGAATCCCGCTCGCGAACGCGCAGCCCAGCGCCGCCAGCGCATAGCAGCCGAGGCCCGTCAGCAGCACCGGTCGCCGGCCGAAGCGGTCCGACAGCGGCCCGCAGGGCAGCTGGCCGAAGCCGAAGGCGAGCACGAAGACGGTGAGGCTGGCGCTGGCCGACCCGAGATCGCGCGCGATGGCCGGCAGGGCCGGGAGGTAGCTGTCGGTCGCGACCGGCTGCGCGGCCAGCAGCAGGGGCAGCAGCAGCGCGAACGAGAGGCCGCGGCGCGTGGCGGCGCCGCTCACCGGCGCCAGTCCGCGGACCCGCCGCTGCGGCAGACGACCCGACCCGTCGCGTACGGGCTGGAGCGGCTCGGGGCGTGAATCATCGTGTGTCGTCGGACAGGTCGGGTGGAGACTGGAGGGCCAGCACTTGCGCCAGCGCCAGCACGCCGGCCGTCTCGGCCAGCGCAGGGTCGAAGCCTTCCGCGGCAGCCCCGCGCGGCAGCCCGGAGCGCAGACGATGGATATTGGAACGCATCCGCGCCGCATCCACATGCAGGCCGGGCAAAGCTCCCGCCAGGGCACGCACGCTGCCGTGCGCCGACAGCAGCAGCTGCGGCCATTCGGCGAGCTCGGCCTGCCAGCCACCCAGGGCGCCCGGGTGCGCCTGCGGCATGGCGGCCAGCAGCGCCGCCACGCGCTGCGGGGCGCGCTGGGCGGCCGCGAGCGCGACCATCGAAGCCCGCGGCAGCCGTTCGCCGCGTCCGGACTCGGCCGGCTCCGCGACCTCGCCGATCTCGTGCTGGCCCAGCAGCAGGAGGTCCTTGGCGAGCATGCCCAGGCTGCCGACCATCAGCCCCAGCTCGCAGCCGATCGCCAGCCACTCGTCGCGCTGGGTGTGCCAGGCGACACCGGGGTCGCGCAGCCCGAGCGCTTCCGCCAGCTGGCGGCGCAGCGCGGCGCCCTGCCCCTGCATCCGGTCCAGCGTGCCGCCGGCGCCGCCGAGCTGCACCTGCAGTCCCCGGCGCGCGGCCTCGGCCAGCCGCCCGCGGCTGCGCGCCAGCGGTGCCGCCCAGGCCGCGCACACGAGGCCGAAGCTGGTGACCGAGGTCGGCTGGGTCGAGGTGCGGGCGAGCATTGGCGTCTCGGCGTGGCGTTGCGCCAGCCGCAGCAGCGCCTGGACCGACTGCGCGAGATCCGCCTCGACCAGCGCCACCGCCTCGCGCGTGAGCAGCGCCATCGCGGTGTCGACCAGGTCCTGGTCACCGATGCCGAAATGCACGAACGGCATCGCGTCGGCGTTGAACAGCCCCACCGCCTCCTTCAGGCCGTGGAGCAATGGCGCTGCCACGCTGCCGCCCCGCGCGCCGTCGCGGACCATCTTCGCGACATCGAACAGCTCGACCTTGCAGCTGCCGGCGATCGACTGGGCGGCCGATTCAGGGATGATCCCGAGCCGCGCCTGGGAGCGCGCCAGCGCGGCCTCGAAGCGCAGCATCGCATCGACCAGGCTGCGCTCGCTGAAGACGCTCAGCATCTCGGGGGTGGAGAGGACGCCTTCGAAGAGGCTCATGATCTGGTCAGTTGGGGACAGAGCAAAAACTGCTTCGCCGTTTCTTGGTCTGTCCCGCAAGGTTCATCTAGTCAGTCGAGGACAGAGCAAAAACCGCTTCGCGGTTTCTTGGTCTGTCCCCCGAGGTCTCAGTAAGCCAGCGTCGCCACGGCGCGCAGGTCTTCGGGCGTCGCGCTGCCGAAACCGAAGAATTCCAGGTAGGCCGGAATCATCTCGAACAGCATGTCGGTTCCGACCTGCACCGCGCAGCCCTTGTCGCGCACCGCACGCAGCAGCGGCGTGTATTCGCTCTTCATGACCACTTCGCCGACGAAGGTCGAGGGCGCGATGCGCTCGACGTCGAAGGGCAGCGGATCGCCCTCCTTCATGCCCAGCGGCGTGGCGTTGACGATCAGGTCGAAGCCGGCCGGATCGTTGGAGCCGGTGCCGACCTTCAGGCCCGGGTAGTGCGCGCGCAGGCGGCCGGCGAGCGCCTCCGACGAGGCGGTGCTGGTGTCGTAGAGCGCCATCTCGGCGACGCCGGCGGCCGCCAGCGAGGCGGCGATGGCGGAGCCGACGCCGCCGCTGCCCGACACCAGCACGCGCGCGCCCTCGAGCGCGCGGCCCTTGCGCTGCACGCCGCGCACGAAGCCCGCGCCGTCGAACTGGTCGCCCAGCAGCGTGCCGTCGGGCCGCTTGAGGATCGCGTTGCAGGCGCCGGCGATCTTCGCGGTCGGCGTCGCCTCGTCGACCAGCGACAGGGTCGTGATCTTGTGCGGCATCGTGACCAGCGCGCCGCGGATGTTGGTCAGCTTGAACAGCGAGGCCAGCACGCCCGCGTAGTCCTCGGCCTTGACGCCCATCGGCATCACCACGGCGTCGATGCCCTGGCGGTCGAACCAGGGGTTGTAGATCATCGGAGCCTTGAAGCTCTCGGTCGGGTAGCCCAGGTGGGCGATCAGGGTGGTCTTGCCGGAAATCATGGTGATGGGGTCCTTGGGTCGGCCGGCCTCGCGCCGGCCACATGCGATTCGCTGATCCAGCGCGCGCTCTTCATCGCGCGCTGGCCGATGACCATCGGGTCGGAGTTGACGTAGTCGTCGTTGAAGACCTCGAAGGTGTAGTGGCCGCGGTAGCCCTTGTCCTCGAGCAGCTGCACCAGGTCGCGCACGTCGTGCAGGCCTTCGCCCGGGAACAGGCGCTGGTGGCGCGCCAGCTCGATCATGTCGGCCTGGCGGTCGCTGTACTCGAAGAAGTAGTCGGCCAGCTGCACCAGGAAGATCTTCTCGACCGGCACCTCGGCCAGCTGGGCGAGCATCTCGGCCCCGTCGTCGCCATGTACCGACATGTGGAAGAAGTCGAGGTTGAGGCCCACGTTCTCGCGGTCGCAGCGGCGCACGATGTCCCAGGCCTGGTGCCAGCGATTCACGTGCCGCCCCCAGGAGAGCGCCTCGTAGCAGATGCGGATGCCCAAGGGGGTGGCCAGCGTGGCGAGGGTGCGCAGGTCTTCCGCGGCGCGCTCCGGGTCATCGATCGCCAGCGGCGAGGTGGTCGAGCAGCACAGCAGCAGGTCGGTGTCGACCAGCGACATCTGGCGCAGCTGCTCGCGCGCCATCTCCAGCCGGTGCGGACGCATCGCATCGGGCGCGCATTCGAAGTCGCGCAGAGGCTGGAAGTCGGTCACCTTGAGCCCGCTCTGCTTCACCAGCTGCGCCGCCTTCTCGACCCCGGCGGGATGGTTGATCAGGTCGCGCGCCCACAGCTCGACGCCGGCGAAGCCCGCGGCCTTCATGCATTCGAGCTTGTGGCCGAGCTCGCCGCCCATGGTGACGGTGTTGAAGCCGAAGCGGTCTAGAGCGATGGCCATGGTGGTCCGTATGTAGGAAGGATCGGGGTTCAGGCCACGCTGGACGAGTGATAGCGCAGCGGCTGGCGGATCTCGCCCGCCATCGCTTCCGGATAGATCAGCTCGCGCAGGAAGTCGGCGTCCTTGCGCAGCGTGTGCGCGGCATCGTGGTGGCCGAAGAATTCGAAGTAGTGCGGCATCTGCTGCACCAGCATCTCGAAGCCGGCCTGGGCGTTGAGGCCGCGCGCGCGGGCGGCGCGCACCAGCGGCGTCGGCTGGTTGCGCAGCAGGATGTCGAACAACGCCGCATGCGGCTCCATGCGCGCGACATCGACCGGCAGCGCATCGTCCGGCTTGAGCCCGAGCGAGGTGGCATTGACCACCAGGTCGTAGCCGGCCGGATCGCTGCTGTCGACCGCGACCGTGGTGGCGTCGAAGAAGGCGTCGAGCTGGGCCGCGACGCCGGCTGCCTTGCCGGCCACGATGTCGTGGAAGGCGATGTGCTCGGCGCCGTTGACCGTGCCGCCTTCGGCCAGCGCGACCCCGATCGCCGCGGCGCTGACGCCGGCGCCGAGGATCAGCACGCGCTTGCCGCGGAACGGGATGTTGTAGTGGTCGAGCGCACCCAGCAGGCCCTCGCCGTCGAACAGGTCGCCTTCGAGTTCGCCGTTGGCGATGCGCCGCACCACGTTGACCGAACCGGCGACGCGGCCGAACAGGCCGCAGCCGTCGAGCAGGTCGACCAGCAGCGGCTTGTGCGGCGGCGCGATCGCCATGCCGCGCACGTTCCTGGCCAGGAAGGCGGCCTTGACGAAGACCGCGAGGTCCCGCTTGGCGACCTGCACCGGCACCATCACGGCATCGATGCCGCAGCGCTCGAAGACCGCGTTGAACATGCGCGGCAGGCGCACGTTGGTGACCGGGTCTCCGGGAAGCAGATAGACCGAGGTGCTGCCGACGATGGAGGGGAACATGGGTGGATGTCTCGCTTCAAATTGTTCGACTATCGCGCGATTTCGAAGAAGCGGCGCTAATGTAGGACGGCATCCGTCCGCAGAGAACGCCAAGAAACTTCCGAGGGCACGATGATCGAGCAGCCTTGATCGATAATCGAACACTTTCAGGGTTTCCCCGAGACACATGACCATCGAAGAAGCATCCGCGCCGGCCGGCCTCGACAAGCGCGACTGGATCGCCGGACTGGAGCGCGGCGTGGCCGTCATCGAGGCCTTCGACGATGCCCATCCGCGCATGACCGCCAGCGAGGCCGGCCAGCGCACCGGCATGACCCGCACCGCAGCCCGGCGCTACCTGCTGACCTTGCAGCACATGGGCTACGTGGCCGGCGACGGCAAGCTGTTCTGGCTCACGCCGCGGGTGCTGCGGCTCGGCCAGTCCTACCTCGAGTCGGCGCGGCTGCCGCGCATCGTCCAGCCCTTCCTGCAACGCGTGGCCGCCGGCACGCACGAGATCGCCTACCTCAGCGTGATGGACGGCGACGAGGTGGTCTACATCGCGCGCAACGGCCCCAACCGCAGCATGAGCACCGGCTACGTCCTGGGTGCCCGCGTGCCGGCGCAGGTCACGGCCTCGGGCATGCTGATGCTGGCGCTGCGCGGCGACGAGGAGCGGGCGCACTGGCTGGAGACCCACGACCTCGCGGTCTACACGCCGCACACCATCGCCAGCAAGGAGCGCATGAAGCTGGAGCTGGCGCGCATCCGGGCCCAGGGCTGGGCGCTGTCGGAGCAGCAGCTGGACCTCAATTCGCGCGGCATCGCGGTGCCGCTGCGCGACCGCCACGGCGAACTGGTGGGCGCGCTCAACATCACGATGCCGATGGGTCACGAAAGCAGCGAGGATGCCGTGGCGCGCGTGCTGCCCGTGCTGCGCGAAACCGCCCAGGCCATGCGCGCATTGATATAGCCAGCACCGACCGCCGCTCGACTTCAGGCGGCGGCCCGCGCCAGCCTGGCGTCGGCCAGGGTCTTGGCGCGCAGGCGTTCGTACTCCGGCTTCGGAACCGGCACCGCGTCCGGGTTGCCGAGGTCGTTCATGTGGACGCGATAGGTTTCGCGCGCGCTCAGCACCGCAAGGGCCGAGACGATCGTGATGCCGAAGGTCAGCGCGCCGATGGTCAGCGGGATGTTGGCCGAGCCCGGGGGCGCCACGGCAACGAACAGCGCCGGCAGCATGGCGGTGACAGTGGTGCCGAGATTCTGCGAGATCGCCATCGCCGAGCAGCGCGTGCGGGTCGGGAACAGCTCCGGATAGAAGCTCGGGAAGACCGCGTTGTAGCCCTGGTAGACCACGCCCCACATCAGCAGCGACATGCCGATCGCCAGCGGCACGTTGTGGATGCTGATGGCGTAGAGATAGCCGAAGGACAGCAGGCCCGCGCCGAGCGCACCGATCACGATCGGCGGCTTGCGCCCGACCTTGTCCGACAGGTTGCCGACAAAGGGAATCACGATCACGGCCAGGATGTTGCCGAGCACCGGGATCCACAGGTAGATGTCCTTCTGGAAGCCGATGCCATAGGCCGGCTGCACCGCGTAGGCGGCGCCGAACACGGTGGCCACCACCGGGATCACGTTCATCAGCGCAGCGCAGATCACGCGCAGCATGTCGCGCCAGCTGTTCGTGATGGCCTGGATGATCGGCGCCTTCGGCAGCGCGTTCTGGCTGTCGACCTCGGCGAAGGCCGGCGTCTCGTCGACCTCGCGGCGGATGATGTAGCCGGCCACGATCACGACGAAGCTCAGCAGGAACGGGATGCGCCAGCCCCACGACAGGAAGGCATCCTCGGGCATGAAGTGCGCCAGCGGCAGGAACACCGCGGCCGCCATGATCTGGCCGGCCTGCACGCCCTGCAGGCTGAAGCTGGCGAAGAAGCCGCGGCGGCCGAAGGGCGCGTGCTCGAGGATCATCGAGCTGGCGCCGGCGATCTCGCCCGCCACCGCGAAGCCCTGGATCAGGCGCAGCACCACCAGCAGCGCCGGGGCCAGCAGGCCGACCTGGCTGTAGGTCGGCAGCAGGCCGACCGCGATGGTCGAGAAGCCCATCAGGAACATGCACACCAGCAGCACGTGCTTGCGCCCGCGCGTGTCGCCCCAGTGGCCGAGCACGAAGGCGCCGATCGGCCGCGCCACGTAGCCGACGCCATAGGTGGCGAGCGAGGCGATGATCGCGATCCGCGGATTGCCGGTGGGAAAGAAGATCTGCGGGAAGATCAGCGACGCCGCCGTGGCGTAGATGAAGAAGTCGTAGTACTCCAGTGCCGAGCCAATCCAGCCGCTGGCGGCGGCCTTCCTCGACTGGTGCCTGCCTTGAGGCTCGTGGTCCTTCGCGGTGCTCATTTGTCTCTCCTTGGGTTCAGCTGGGGGGTTCGGGTGGATCTCGCTTGCCGAGGGGGGTGACTGTGGACCGCCTCAGGGTTGTCCACAACGCCGCAACCGCTCGTTGCGAGCGATGATTGATCGCACCCGAACACTCCGTGATCGAAAACAGGGTTTCCCCCAGTCATGAATCCTAGCGACGAATCACCCCCCATCGACCGCAAACTCCTGATCGAAGGCCTCGGAAAAGGGCTTCGCGTGATCGAGGCATTTTCCGAGGACCGCCCGCGCCTGACCGCCACCGAGGCAGGCGAACGCGCCCTGCTGACCCGCACCGCGGCCCGCCGCTACCTGCTGAGCCTGGTGCATTACGGCTACGCCGCGACCGACGGCAAGTACTACTGGCTGCTGCCGCGCGTGCTGCGGCTGGGCCAGGCCTTCATGGAGGTGGCGCGGGTGCCGCGCATCGCCCAGCCTTTCATCCAGCGGGCATCGATGCAGTGCGGCGAGACCCTCAACGTCGGCACGCTGGATGGCCACGATGTGGTGTATCTGTCGCGCAGCAATTCGCCGCGGCTGGTCTCGATCGGATTCCATCCGGGGGCGCGGGCGCCGGCGCACGTGGTGTCGCAGGGTCCTGCGCTGCTGTCGACCTTCGACGACGCCGCGCTCGACACCTGGCTCGCGGCGCACGACTTCGCGAGCTTCACCGGCTTCACGGTGGCCGATCCGGATCGCTTCCGCGACAACGTGGAGGCGGCGCGCCGGCTCGGCTACGCGCACGCGGACCAGTACCTGGACTTCGGCCTCAGTGGCCTGGCGCTGCCGCTCAAGGACCGCAAGGGCCATTCGCAGTACGCGCTCAGCGTGACCGTGCAGCGGCAGGCCTACCCGGACAACCAGTTGGTCGACAAGCTGCTGCCCGTGTTGCGCGAGGTAGCGGAATCGCTGCGGCCGATTATCTGAAACACCCCCGCCGCGCCTGCGGCGCCGCCCCCTCCAGGGGGCGATATCAGCGGCCTGGCGGAGTCAGTTCCGCGGTATCTCTGGCACATGCATCGTCGGCACGCTGGTCGGAGTCGGCGGCGCGCTGTAATCTCGCCGTCAGTCAACCCAACTATTCAAGGATCGACATGTTCGTGGTCTGCGGCGAAGCCCTGATGGATGTCTACACGGGCGAAGCCACGCCCACCGGCCTCGCACTCGATGCCCGCATCGGCGGCTCGCCGCTCAACGTGGCCCAGGGCCTGGCCCGGCTCGGGCGGCCGGCGGCCTTCCTCGCCGGCCTGTCGACCGACGCCTTCGGCGAACGGCTGCTGGCCTCGCTCGCGGCCGAAGGCGTCGACACCTCGCTGGTAGTGCGCAGCGACGCGCCCAGTACGCTCAGCGTGGTCAGCGTCGATGCCCGCGGCGTCCCCCGCTATGCCTTCCATGGCACCGGCGCCGCCGATCGGCAGCTGACGCAGGACACGCTGCCGGCGCTGCCGCCGGCGGTGCGGGTGCTGCAGTTCGGCTCGTACGCGTTGGCGGTCGAGCCGGTCGGCAGCGCCCTGCGGGCACTGGCCACGCGCGAACGCGAGCGCCGCCTGATCGCCTACGACCCGAACGTGCGGCTCAATGTCGAACCCGATGTGAAGCACTGGCGCGCACTGGTCGAGCAGATGGCATCGATCGCGCACCTGGTCAAGGTCAGCGACGAAGACCTGAGCCTGCTGTATCCGGACGAGACGCCCGAGCGGGTCGCGGCACGCTGGCTGGCGCAGGGCGCGGTGCTGGTCGCCGTCACCCGCGGCGGCCACGGCGCCAGCGCCTGGACGCGCGCCGCGCAGGCGGACGTGCCGACACCCCAGGTGAAGGTGATCGACACGGTCGGTGCCGGAGACACCTTCCAGGCCGCGCTGCTGACCTGGCTCGACGAACACGAGGCACTGACGCCCGAGGCGCTTGCGGGGCTGGACCGCGAAGACCTGGGCGCCCTGCTCGGCTTCGCGGCGAAGGCCGCGGCCATCACCTGCTCGCGCCGCGGGGCGGACATGCCGCGGCGGGCCGAGCTCGACTGAGCCGGGGCCGGCATCGGCGTGGACGGCAGGCAGTCGGCCAGCCCGGCCACAACGGTCAATCCGCTGTTTCCAGCCGCTGCGCCCGCCACGCGCAGCCGCTCGCTATCGCCGCCACCGCGGTCGCCACGCCGAACATCGCGACATAGCCGAAGTGCTGCGCGATCGCGCCGCCGGCCAGCACGCCGAGCACGCCGCCGAAGCCGTAGCCGATGACGGTGAACAGGGCCTGGCCGCGCCCGCGCAGCCGGCCCGGGAAGTGACGCGACACCATCGCGATGCAGGTGGTGTGATGGGCCGCGAAGGACAGCGCGTGCAGTGCCTGCGCGATCACCAGCGCCCAGACCCATTGGCCGCAGCCGGCCGTGATGCCCATGCGCAGCACCGCCGCGAAGCCGCACAGCAGCAGCCAGCGCGGCATCGACATGAGCCCGAGCAGCCGCCCCTGAAGAAAGAACCAGACGATCTCGGCCACCACCGACAGCGCCCACAGAAGGCCGATCGTTCCCTTGCCATAGCCCAGCGAATCCAGGTAGAGCGACAGGAAGCCATAGACCGCGAAGTGCGCCATCACGTGGAAGAACAGCGACACGAAGAACCAGCGCACCGCCGGGATGCGCAGCACCGGACCGACCGGCTCCTTGGGCCCGGTGCGATGCGCTGCGGGCTCGCGCACGTCGGGCAGCCGCAGCGTCGCGATCAGCACGATCGCAAGCGTGCCGCCGGCCCAGGCCGGAAAGTGCCGCATGCCGAAGCGCTCGAACCATTCGCCGGCGAAGAAGACGGTGACCAGGAAGCCCGCCGAGCCCCAGAGCCGGATGCGGCCGTAGCGGCCCCAGTCGCCGGCCACGAGATGCGCCATCGCGGCCTCGGTCAGCGACATCATCGAGCTGGTGTGCGTGAACATCAGGAGCAGCACGAGCATCAGCCACCAGGGGCCGCCGTTCCACCAGAGGCCGAACGAAGAGACCAGCGCCACCGCGGCGCTGAAGCGAAGCAGTTTGACGCGCTCGCCCGTGTGGTCGCTCAAAGCGCCCCAGGCATAGGGCGCGAAGACCCGGGTCACCGACTGCACCGAGGTCAGCAGGCTGATGACGAAGATCGGCAGCCCGAGGTCCTTGAGCCACAGGGGGAGGTACGGATTGAAGAAGCCGATGTGGGCGAAGTAGCTCGCGGACAGCGCCGCGAAGGCCAACAGGTGGCCGCGGCCCGCAGCGGCGGGCGGTGCCGACACTACAGGAACGACGCCTGCGGCGAAGGATGCTCCGTGCCGCCGGCCGGCAGGTCGGGCGCGTTCACGTCACCGCACTGCGCGCGATTGCGCAGCGCATGCTCCATCACGACCAGCGCCAGCATCGCCTCGGCGATCGGCGTCGCCCGGATGCCGACGCAGGGGTCGTGCCGGCCCTTGGTCACGACCTCGACCGGCTGATTGTTGACGTCGATCGATTGGCGCGGGCTGATGATCGAGCTGGTCGGCTTGATCGCGATGCTGACCTCGAGGTCTTGGCCCGTGCTGATGCCGCCGAGCACGCCGCCCGAATTGTTGCTCTCGAAGCCTTGCGGCGTGATCGAGTCGCCATGCGTGGTGCCGCGCTGGGTCACGCTCCCGAAGCCGGCGCCGATCTCGACGCCCTTGACCGCATTGATGCCCATCATCGCCCAGGCGATGTCGGCGTCCATCTTGTCGAACAGCGGCTCGCCCAGACCGACCGGCACGCCCGATGCCGTGACCCGGATGCGGGCGCCGCAGGAGTCGCCGGCCTTGCGCAGCGCATCCATGTAGGCCTCGAGCTGCGTGACGTCGGCCACCGGCGCAAAGAAGGGATTGTTCGGCACGTGCTCCCAGCCTTCGAACGGGATGGCGATGTCGCCGATCTGCGCCATGCAGCCGCGAAAGCGGGTGCCGTACTTCTCGAACAGCCACTTCTTGGCGACCGCGCCGGCCGCCACCATGGGGGCGGTCAGGCGGGCCGAGGAACGGCCGCCGCCGCGCGGGTCGCGGATGCCGTACTTCTTCCAGTAGGTGAAGTCGGCATGGCCGGGACGGAACTGCTGGGCGATCTGGCCGTAGTCCTTGCTGCGCTGGTCGGTGTTCTGGATCAGCAGCGCGATCGGCGTGCCGGTGGTCTTGCCTTCGTACACGCCGCTGAGGATCTGCACCGCGTCGGGCTCGTTGCGCTGGGTCACGTGGCGGCTGGTGCCGGGGCGGCGGCGGTCGAGGTCGCCCTGGATGTCGGCCTCGGAGAGAGCCATGCCGGGCGGGCAGCCGTCGATGACGCATCCGATCGCAGGGCCGTGGGATTCGCCGAAGTTGGTGACCGCGAAAAGGGTGCCGAAGGTGTTGCCGCTCATGCGGGCGATTATCCCAACAAAGTCGCAGCGGCCCGGCCGATCGCGAACAGTGACCTTCCGGCGTCCGGCCGCGAGCGGCTGGATCAAGATGAAGGGCCGCCGCACGACAGGGCCGAAGCCCTGCTTCAGCGTCTGCGGCCCGCTCCAGGTCCTCCGCTCCTTGGCGGAGGCGGGGTGGAGCCGCCGCCGGAGGCTGAACGAGGGGCTCCGGTCTGCTCCTGGTGGTACAGGAGTCGCGCCAGCGCATCGAGGCGCCCGGACCAGAATTTCTCGTAGCGCGACAACCACACGGCGGCCTCCTGCATCGGCGCGGGCGACAGTTCGCAGCGCACGATGCGGCCCTCCTTCGTGCGCGACACCAGGCCGGCCTGCTCGAGCACGCGCAGGTGCTTCATGAAGCCGGTGAGCGACATGCCGTGGGGCTGCGCCAGTTCGCTGACCGTGAGACCGCCACCCTGCCCGAGCCGTTCGAGCACGTCGCGCCGCGTGGCATCGGACAGCGCCGAAAAGACGGCATCGAGGGCCGCAGCGTCAGAGTGAACCATATGGTTGAGTTTCGAAGCCGGCCACCCGCTTGTCAAGCCACGCACCGGGAATGGTTTATGCGTGCTGCGGCGCAGCATCCCTACCGCTGCGAAGGAGCACGCCCATGCTGGACCGTACCGATACGAAGTTCTCCCATGTCAAACCCGGCGACACCGACTATGTCTCCGGCGGATTGCGCGATTTCTTCCTGTACCGCGATCTCGGCGTCGCGGACGCAACCAACGGCCGCGTGATCGCGCACCTCGTCAAGGCGAACATGGCACCGGAAACGGGCACCGGCTGGCACCGGCACGAGGCGGATTTCCAGATCGTCTACATGCTCAAGGGCTGGGCCCGTTTCATGTACGAGGACCAAGAGACCTTGGTGGCTGCCGGCGACGTGGTCCATCAGCGGCCGGGCATCCGCCACTACCTGTTCGACTACTCGCCGGACATGGAGTATCTGGAGATCGTCTCGCCGGCCGACTTCAAAAGCGTCGACGTCGAGCCAGCCGCCGAGGTGCCGCCGCCAACGCCCTGGAAATAGGCATTTCAGTACTTCTTGAAACTTCAGCAATTCGGCCTGAAAATCGGCCGATGCCCAAAGACAGCCTGCCCGCCCTCAGCCGTGAATTCGTCGCCCATTTCGGTGAGATGGGCAGCAAATGGGGCATCAACCGCACGGTCGGCCAGATCTATGCGCTGATCTTCATCTCCGAGCGCGCGCTGAATGCCGACGAGATCGCCGAGATGCTCGAGTTCTCGCGTTCCAACGTGAGCATGGGCCTGAAGGAGCTGCAGGCCTGGCGGCTGGTGCGGCTGCGCCATCACCCCGGCGACCGGCGCGAGTACTTCGAGGCGCCTGCCGATGTCTGGGAGATCTTCCGCGTGCTGGCCGAGGAGCGCCGCCGGCGCGAGATCGAGCCGACGCTGTCGATGCTGCGCATGGCGCTGCTCG
Organism: Variovorax saccharolyticus; assembly: GCF_030316765.1. Lineage (GTDB taxonomy): Bacteria > Pseudomonadota > Gammaproteobacteria > Burkholderiales > Burkholderiaceae_C > Variovorax > Variovorax saccharolyticus. Next base: position 512,230 of record NZ_JASZYT010000001.1, on the reverse strand, counting down.
AAGAACCCCAGACCGATGCCGAACGCCATGCCCAGCAGCGCATGCGCGAGATGCACGACCTCATCGACCGGCTCATGAAATGGTTCGACGACGTGCAGCGCCTGGCCCCCGAAACCGCGATGCAGCTCATGGGCATGGGCGCGACGGTGACCAAGGTGCTGGGCCTCAAGGACCGGCTGACAGGCGCCAAGGACAAGAAGGCCTGAGGCCTCGCGGCCTCAGGGCTTGTCGAGCTTGTCGTGCCGGATGGCCTCGTCGTCCATCAGCTCGTACCACATCGCATTCAGCACCGCGAAGGTCGCGGCGAGCGGCAGTCCCAGGATCCAGGCGAAGTACCACATGTCGTAATCCCCAATCGCAGTTAATAGGCGTGACCGCGGTCATCGCTGATCGCGGCGGCGTCGACCTTGCCGCGCAGCACGCTGTAGACCCAGCTCGTGTAGGCCACGATGATCGGTATGAAGATGGCGGTGACCACCAGCATGATGAACAACGTCAGGTGGCTCGACGACGAGTCGAACACCGTGAGGCTGGCACGAGGCTCGATCGACGAAGGAAGGATGAACGGGAACATCGAGACGCCGACGCTCAGGATGATGCCGGCGATCGACAAGGCGCTCGCCAGCAGCGTCGTCAGTTCGGCCCGCGCGCGCATCCCGACCAGCGCCAGCAACGCGCCGACCAGGCCCAGGCCCGGCACGAGGTACAACCACGGCTGCGCCTGATAGTTGGTGAACCAGGCGCTCGAATGGACTTCGACCGTCTTCAGCATCGGGTTCGACGGCCCGTCGGCAGGCAGCGTGCTGGTGACGCGATAGCCATCGACGAAATACCACAGCATCACCCCTGCCAGCGCGTAGAGAACGATGGTCGCCACCGCGGCCAGGCTGCCATAGAGGCGCGCCCGATCGGCCACGGCGCCCTGCGTCTTGAGCTGCAGCCAGGCGGCCCCGTGCATCGCGAGCATCGCCACCGACACCAGGCCGCACAGCAGCGAGAACGGGTTGAGCAGGCCGAAGAAGGTGCCGTCGTAGAAGATGTGCATGTCGGGGCCGAAGCGGAACGGCACGCCGCGCAGCACGTTGCCCATCGCGACACCGAAGATCAGCGACGGCACGAATCCACCGATGAACAGCGTCCAGTCCCAGCGCGCGCGCCAGGCCGGATCGTCGCGCTTGCTGCGGAACTTGAAGGCCACGGGCCGCAGGATCAGGGCCACCAGGATCGCGAACATCGCGATGTAGAAGCCCGAGAACGACACCGCATAGAGCTGCGGCCAGGCCGCGAAGATCGCACCGCCCCCGAGGATCAGCCAGACCTGGTTGCCCTCCCAGACCGGGCCGACGCTGTTGATGATGACGCGGCGCTCGAGGTCGTTGCGGCCCGCGAAGGGCAGCAGCATGCCGGCGCCGAGATCGAAGCCGTCCATGACCGCGAAACCGATCAGCAGCACGCCGAGCAGCAGCCACCAGATGACACGCAGGACTTCGTAGGAAAGCAGTGTGTGAAGAATCATGGTCAGGCTCCCAGCGAGCTGCGCGGAAGGCCCGCGATTTCAGGACCGGCACTGGCGCGATAGGCGGCCGGGGGCGGCGCCGGATCCTCGGTCGGCCCCTTTCGGATCGCCTTCAGCATCAGCTTCATCTCGATCACGAACAGCACCGTGTAGATCGCCGTGAAGGCGACGATGGTCCCGAGCACGGTCGCGGCGCCGAGGTTGGAGACCGCCACCGCGGTCGGCAGCACGCCTTCGATGACCCAGGGCTGGCGGCCGAGCTCGGCCACGATCCAGCCCATCTCGGCAGCCACCCAGGGCAGCGGAATGGAGAACACCGCAACCTTCAGCAGCCATGGGTGGGCGTCGAGCCTTCGGCGCGCCGACAGCACGAAGAAGGTCGCCGTGAGCAGGATGAAGAACATGCCCAGGCCGACCATGATGCGGAACGACCAGTAGAGCTGCCACACCGGCGGCACGGTGTCGAGCGCGGCCTGGGCGATCTGTTCGGGCGTGGCCTTGCGCGGGTCGTCGACATAGCGCTTGAGCAGCAGCGCATAGCCCAGCGCATGGCCGTTCTCCTCGAAGATGGTCTTGGCCGATTCGGGAATCGCGTCCGTGCTGCCGGCCTCGCGGATCTTCTGCAGCGCGTCGTAGGCGGAGACGCCGACGCGGATGTTCAGCTCCGCCCGGTGCACCAGGTCGTCGATGCCGGGAATCTCGGTGGTCAGCGAGCGCGTGCCGATGAGGCCCAGCAGCATCGGGATGTGGACCGCGAAGTGCGTCTCGCGGGTGCGCTGGTCCGGGAAGCCGAAGGCGGTGAACGCGGCCGGCGCGGGCTCGGTCTTCCACATCGCCTCGATCGCCGCGACCTTCATCTTCTGGTGCTCGGTGGAGAGATAGCCGCTCTCGTCGCCGAGCAGCACCACCGACAGCGATGCCGCGAGGCCGAAGGAGGCGGCGACCGTCATCGAGCGCTTCGCCAGCTGCAGGTGGCGACCCTTCAGCACGTACCAGGCCGAGACGCCGAGCACGAAGATCGCCGCCACCGTGTAGCCGGCCGACACGGTGTGGACGAACTTGGCCTGCGCCACCGGGTTGGTCAGCACGGCGGCGAAGTCGGTCACCTCCATGCGCATGGTCTGCGGATTGAAGGCCGCGCCCACCGGGTTCTGCATCCAGCCGTTGGCGATCAGGATCCACAGCGCCGAGAAGTTGGAGCCGATCGCGACCAGCCAGGTGACGATCAGGTGCGCCACCTTCGACAGCTTGTCCCAGCCGAAGAAGAACAGGCCGACGAAGCTGGCTTCGAGGAAGAAGGCCATGAGGCCTTCGATCGCCAGCGGCGCGCCGAAGACGTCGCCCACGTAGTGGCTGTAGTAGCTCCAGTTCATGCCGAACTGGAACTCCATCACGATGCCGGTGGCCACGCCCATCGCGAAGTTGATGCCGAAGAGCACGCCCCAGAACTTGGTCATGTCGCGCCAGATGGTGCGGCCGGTCATCACATAGACCGTCTCCATGATCGCGAGGATCACGGCCAGGCCGATGGTCAGCGGGACGAACAGGAAGTGATACAGCGCCGTCAGGGCGAACTGCAATCGTGAGAGGGCAACGATGTCGAGGTCCATGGGTTCCTTTCGTGTTCTTGTCGTCGGTCGTTCTCAGTCCGGGCGCAGCGCCTTCAGTGCCGCATCGAAAGCCGCCGTGCCGCGCCGCAGGTCGGCCGAGATCCGGCCGTCCCGCATCGAGAGCAGGCGGTCCGCCAGCGCGGCCTCGCGCCGCAGGTGGGTCGCGATCAGCAGCGTGCGGCCCGCCGCCTCGGCGTCGAGGCGCTGCAACACATCGTGGGCCGTCGCAGTGTCCAATGCTTCGGTCGGTTCGTCCAGCAGCCAGATCGGCACATCGCGCAGCAGCAGTCGTGCCAGCGCCAGCCGGCGCGACTGCCCGCCGGACAGGCCCAGGCCGCCCTCGCCCAGCGCGGTGTCGAGGCCGGCGGCCATCGCGCGCACTTCCTGCGCGAGGCCCGAGGCCTGCAGCGCGCTCCAGAGCCGGGCATCGTCGGCCGACGGAGCGGCCAGGCGCAGGTTGTCGCGCAGGCTGTCCTGGAACAGTTCGGTGCGCTGCGTCAGCAGGCAGTGCGGCGCGCTGCGGACCTCGCCGCAGACGGCCGCCAGTTCGCCTGCAACCACCGCCAGCAGCGTCGACTTGCCGGCGCCGCTGGGCCCGACGAGCGCGACCCGCTCGCCGGCCGCGAGCGCCATCGAGATGCCGTGCAGCACCGCCACGCCGTTGCCAGGATGCGCCACGGCGACATCCCGCAGGCGAAGCACCGGGCCGCAGTCCGGCGCTGCCGCCGGCACGGCAGCGTCCGCCGATGCTGCGGGCGCCTGCTCCGAGAGGCGGGGCGCCAGTCGCCGCGCCGCCAGCCAGGCGCGGCCCGCCTCGAGCGCACCGCGGCGCAAGGCGGAGAAGGGCTCGATCGCGGTGAGTGCCACCAGCAGTGCCAGCGCGGCGGCCGGCGCGCCGATCGCGCCCTCGCCCACCAGCGCGGCAACCGCCAGCAGCACCGCGACCAGGGTCAAGGTTCCGGCGCAGCCGTAGGCCATGCCGGAATGCGCTTCGAGCCGATTGAGGACGTGGTCCGCCGCCGCGAGATGGCGGTCGGCGGCTGCCAGGGCGGCCCGCTGCGCATCGATCCTGCCGGCCATCACGAGTTCGGTCTGCCCCGCCACCAGGTCGGCGGCGCGGGAACGAAGGGCCTCGATCGCATGCGCGCGGCGCACGGCCGCCGGCCGGGCCCGAGCGGCAACGGCCAGTGCGATGCCCCAGCCCGCGACGACCAGCCAGAGCGCCAGCGCGGCGCCCATCCAGGCGTTCATGGCGCCGAGCACGATGCCCGCGAGCAGCGCCGCGCCAAGCGCCGCGCCGGCCGGCACCAGCAGCCGCAGGTAGAAGGACTCGAGCGCGTCGATGTCGGCCGTCAGGCGGAACAGCAGCCGGGCCGGCCGGTCCAGCAGCCGGCGCGCCGCGTCGGGCCGGGCCCAGCCGCGGAACAGGCGCTCGCGCAGCGCGGCCAGCACGCCGAAAGTGGCATCGTGGGTGACCAGCCGCTCGGCGTAGCGCGCACCGGTGCGGCCCAGCGCCAGCAGCCGTATGCCCGCCGACGGCATGAAGACATCGAAGCGCATTGCCGTCGCGGCCTGCAGCCCGGCCAGCGCGGTGGCGGTGATGAACCAGCCCGAGAGGCCCAGCAAGGCCATGCCCATCAGCACCGTCAGCGCGGCCAGCCCGGCACCCAGCGCCAGTCGGCGTGGCTGCGCCTCGCGGAAGGCGTCGAGCACCGGCCGGACATCGCGCCAGACCCTCATGCGGCCTCCCTCGCCGGCAGCCCGTCGAGCCGGATCACGCGGTCCATGCGGGCCGCCAGCACCGGGTCGTGGGTGGCGGCGATGAGCGTCTTGCCGCGCGCCAGCTGCATCAGGGCATCGGCGACCCGCTCCGCCGTCTCGCTGTCCAGGTGCGCGGTCGGTTCATCGACCAGCAGCAGGTCGGCATCGGGATGCGCCGCCACGCGCGCCAGCGCCAGCCGCACGGCCTCGCCGCCCGACAGGCCGCCCCCGCCCTCCCCGAGCGCGATTCCAGGCCGCGCCTGGGCCACGCCGTCGAGCGCCGCGAAGCGGATCGCGGCTTGCACCTGCGCCGCCCGCACGCCGTCCCGCCCCAGCGCCACGTTGTCCTGCACCGAAGCCGCGAAGACGTGCGGCTTCTGCCCCATCCATGCCATCCGCGTGCGCAGCGCGGCGACCGAGTCATCGGTCAGGTGCACGCCGCCGACCAGGATCTCTCCGCGCCGGGCCGGTACCAGCCCGGCGATCAGGCTCAGCAGCGCCGTCTTGCCCGAGCCGCTCGGGCCCATCAGCGCCACGTGCTCGCCGGCGGCCACGCGCAATTCGTAGTTCTCGAAGAAGGCGTCTTCGCCGGCGTGCGCGAAGCACAGGCCGCGCACCCTGACCGCGGGCGCGCCAGCTGCGGCAACAGCGGCGGGCGACACGGCCTGCGCGTCCGCCGCCGACGCCCCGGGAAGCGCGACACCATCCTCGCTCAAGCGCTCGAGCGATGCCAGCGCGGCCTCGCCGGCTGCGCGGTCGTGCCAGACCGAAGACAGCTCGCGCAAGGGCTCGAAGAAGGCCGGCGCCAGCAGCAGGATGAACAGCCCCTCGCCCAGGCTCAGCGTATGGCCCCAGGTGCCGAAGCCCAGGGTGCCCAGCAGATGGAAGCCGACATACACGGCCACCATCGCGACCCCCAGCGCCGAGAACAGTTCGAGCACGGCGGACGAGAGAAAGGCGATGCGCAGCACCGTCATCGTGCGGGACCGCAGCGACTGGGCCGCTTCGCCGAGTCGACGTGCGGTCGCATCGACCGCACCGAGCGATCGCAGGGTCGCCAGGCCGCGCAGGCGATCGAGCAGGAAACCGTTCATGCCTCCCAACTCGACCATCTGCGCCTCGCTGGCGGCCTTCGCCCGCCAGCCCACGATGGCCATGAAGATCGGGATCAGCGGCGCGGCGACCAGCAGCACGGCGGCCGCCACCCAGGACAGGCAGGCCACCACGGCGACGATGACCACGGGAACGACCATCGCCCGCCAACGCGCCGGAGCGTAGCGCACCAGATAAGGCACCAGCGCCTCGGCCTGCTCGGCGATCACGCTGGCGGCCAGGCCCGAAGCCGGCCGCGCGCTGTCCAGCGGCGAGCGGGCCGCCAGCGCGGCCGCGACCCGGGCTCGCAGGTCGGACAGCCGGGTGCGCGCCTGCGCATAGACGCGGCGGGCGCCCCAGGCCTCGGCGGCCGCGCGCAGCAATCCCAGCAGCAGGATGCCGGCCGCCGGCCACATCACGGCGGCCAGGCCCGATCCCTCGCCGAGCCGCTGGATCGCCCACGCCAGCAAGGCTGCCTGCGGCAGCCAGAGCAGCGCGGCGGAGCCCTGGACCAGGCTGGCGAAAGACGAGGCGGAAGGATTCACGTATTTGATTTGCTGTAATTTCAGTATTTACTGAAAACTGGAGAATCATACGGCAGCGACGCCCCGGCTGCAGAGCCGCGGGTTGTTAAGCTACCAGAAGCCCATGAATATCTGCGTGATCAACCCCAACTATTACCGCAGCAGCGGGGTCACGATGGCGATACGCCGGATCCACGAGGCGGTTCAGCCCTGCGGCATAGAGAACCATTTCGTCAGCTGCCGCTACGGCGACGAAGAAGAGGACCTGTCCTGGATTCCGCCCGGCCGCATCGAGCACCTGGGCCTGATGTCCGGTCATCCCGGGGTCTTCTGGCGCAGCGTGATGCGCCTGAAGCGCCTGCTGGACGAGCGCGGCATCGATCTGATCCACGTCCACCACCGGCGGCTGTCGATGGTGCTGACCGTTCTGAGCCCGTTGCTGCGCCGCCCCGTCCTCTATTCGGGCAACCTCACCTACGGCTTCTCGCCCGCCTTCTGGCTGTTCAGTCCGCGCCGCGCCATCGCAGTGACCGACTCGGTCAAGCAAAACATCGTGGCAACGACGCGCACGCGCGACGTGGAGGTGCTCGGCAATCCCACGCCGTTTCCCGAGCAACCTCCGGCCATCGACATCGCCGCCGTGCGCAAGCGAGCCGTATGCGTCGCCCGATTCGTGCCGGTGAAGGGCCATGACACGCTGATCGACGCCTGGGCCCTGCTGCGTGACCGCGGCATCGATGCCGAACTGGTGCTGGTCGGCGAGGGGCCGCTGCGCGCCGCGCTCGAAGAGAAGTGCCGCAAGCTAGGGATCGCCGACCGGGTGGTCTTCCGCGGCTATGTGGCCGATGTGCGCAGCGAATATGCGCGATCGCTCTTCGCCATCCTCGTCAGTTCGATCGAGGGCCAGGGGATCGTGACGATCGAGGCGGCTGCCGCTGGCCGTGCTTCGCTGCTGACCGATGTCGATGGCTCGCGCGACTGCCTGCCGCCCGACCGGACACTGCCGAACGGGCTGCCCTACGGCGATGCCGTCGCCCTGTCAGGCGCGCTGGCGAGCTGGTTCGCCGATCCTGAAGCGGTGGCCGAGGAAGGCCGGCGCTTCTTCTCGTTTCACCAGCAGCTCAATTCATCGAAGGTGCTCGGACTCGGCTATGCCGCGGCGTACCGGCGAAGCCGCCAGCGCTAGCCGGAAACGAGCAGGCCGCAGGCCAGCAGGCCCGCGAACAGCCCCAGCACCGCACGCCAGGTGGCGGGCCGCGACTCGACCCAGCGATACAGCAGCGCGGCGGCCGCTATCGACAGGGCGAAGGTCGCCAGCAGGCCTGCCAGGTCGATCCACGGCGTCGCCGGCAACAGCCAGGTCATCGCCGCACTGACCAGCATCAGCACCGGGAAGTGGATCAGGAAGAGCGAATACGAGATGCGGCCCAGCTGCACCAGCGGCGCGCCGATGCGGGGCCAGGCCTCGGGCGCGAGCCGATGGCGATGCTGCGCGACGGCCACCGCCAGCGCCGTGACCAGCGCGATCGCGATGCGGCTGCGCCATTCGAGTGCCAGCGCGGCGGCGCCGACCATGACCAGCATCAGCATCGCGTAGCGCCAGGTGCTGTCGCGGGTGGCGCGCCCGATCCAGAAGACCAGCATGCCCAGGCCGTAGGAACCGAAGAAATAGATCGCCGTGGCGTCGAGTTCCTGGCGGCGGTTGAAAACCGCGAGCGAGGCCACGACCAGCGCCAGCACCAGCCCCGCGACCAGCCACCGCGAGCGCCCGGGGTCGAGCGACCAGCGCCGCTGCAACAGCTCCGACAGGCCGATCGCCGCCAGCGCCAGCACGAAGAGCTGGAAGTCGATCGCCACGTACCAGACGCCGGTCGACAGTGCGTCGAAGCCCAGCAGGTCCTGGAGCAGCAGACCGTGCGCGAGCAGCTGCGCCAGGCCGGGTGCGGCCGGCACCGTGTCGCCATCGAGCCAGGGCCGGGCCAGCGCGGCCACCAGCACGCTGAAGCTCAACGCCACCAGGTAAGGCATGACCAGCCGGCCGTAGCGCTGGCCGATCCGCGCCAGCGGCCGGTCGACCCGCAGCACGCCGTCGGGCGCCAGGCTTCCGGCGGCCAGGAAGCCGGCCAGCACGAGGAACACCTGCACCGCGAGCCGGCCTTCGTTGGCCAGCCAGTCGAACAGCGCCGGTGCCAGCGAGGATGCGCCTTCCTGCAGCGGGCCATAGCGCGCGAGGTGGTGGCCGACGATCAGTGCACAGGCCGCGCCCTTGACCGCATCGAGCAGCGGCATGCGGCCCGCCGCAGTCCCGCGAAGGGCCATGGGCTTAAAGGGCGAGACGTCGGCGGGCGTCGAAGTACTCGCGCTTCAGTTTCTCGACGAAGGCCGCGGCGGACGCGACTTCGGTCACCGCGCCGATGCCCTGGCCCGAGCCCCAGATGTCCTTCCAGGCCTTGGCCTTGCTGCCCTCGCCGCCGCCGAAGTTCATGGTCTTGAGGTCGCCTTCGGGCAGGTTGGCCGGGTCCATGCCGGCGGCCACGATGCTGGGCGCGAGGTAGTTGCCGTGCACGCCGGTGAACAGATTCGAGTAGACGATGTCGTCGGAGCTGCCTTCGACGATCGCCTGCTTGTACTCGTCGCTGGCACGCGCCTCCTCGGTGGCGATGAAGGCCGTGCCGATGTAGGCGAAGTCGGCACCCATGGCCTGCGCGGCGAGCACCGCACTGCCGTTGGCGATCGAGCCCGAGAGCGCGAGCGGACCGTCGAACCACTGGCGGATCTCCTGGACCAGCGCGAACGGGCTCTTGACCCCGGCATGGCCGCCCGCTCCCGCCGCGACCGCGATCAGGCCGTCGGCGCCCTTCTCGATCGCCTTCTTCGCGAAGGTGTTGTTGATGATGTCGTGCAAGGTCACGCCACCGTAGCTGTGGACCGCTTCGTTGACGTCGGTGCGCGCACCGAGCGAGGTGATCACGATCGGCACCTTGTACTTCACGACCATCGCCATGTCGTGTTCGAGCCGGTCATTGCTCTTGTGCACGATCTGGTTGATCGCGAAGGGCGCGGCCGGCTTGTCGGGGTTGGCCTTGTTGTAGGCGGCCAGTTCCTCGGTGATCTCGATCAGCCACTCCTCGAGTTGCGCGGCCGGCCGCGCATTGAGCGCCGGCATCGAGCCGACCACGCCGGCCTTGCACTGGGCGATCACCAGCTTGGGATTGCTGATGATGAACAGGGGCGAGCCGATGATGGGCAGGGGAAGGTTGGCGAGCACGGGCGGCAGCTTGGACATGGAGTCTCCGGGATTCGATGATGAGATCTGGTTTTTAGAAGGATTCGAGTGCGAGCGCCGTGACGCTGTCGGCGCCCTCGACGATGCTGTCGCGGATGGCCGGCGCCTTGTTCAGGATGTGCTCGGCATAGAAGCGCGCCGTGGCGATCTTGGCCTTCATGAAGGCGAGGTCGGTGCCGGCCTTCGCGAGGTCCTCGGCGACCAGCAGCGAGCGGGCGAGCTGCCAGCCCACCACCACGTTGCCCGCCAGCATCAGGTAGGGCACGCTGCCCGCGAACACCGCGTTCGGCGACGCCTTGGTCTGGCCGGCGACGAAGCCGACCACGTCCACGAAGGCTTCGCGCGCGGCCTTGAGCTTCTTCGCGACCGCGCGGGCGTCGGCGCTGTCGCGCTTGGCGAGTTCGGCTTCGGTCTTCTCGATCTGGGCGGCGATCGCCTTGGCAGTCTGGCCGCCGTCGCGCGCCGTCTTGCGGCCCACCAGATCGTTGGCCTGGATCGCGGTCGTGCCTTCGTAGATGGTCAGGATCTTGGCGTCGCGCAGGTACTGCGCCGCACCGGTCTCCTCGATGAAGCCCATGCCGCCATGCACCTGCACGCCGAGCGAGGCCACCTCCAGGCTCATCTCGGTGCTGTAGCCCTTGACCAGCGGCACCATGAATTCGTAGAAGGCCTGGTTCTGCTTGCGCGTCTCGGCGTCGGGGTGATGGTGGGCCGCGTCGTAGGCGGCCGCGGCCACCGTCGCCATCGCGCGGCAGCCTTCGGTGTAGGCACGCATCGTCATCAGCATGCGCTTCACATCGGGGTGATGGATGATCGGCGCGCTGGCGTTGATGGAGCCGTCCACGGGCCGGCTCTGCACCCGGTCCTTGGCGTAGGCCACGGCGTGCTGGTAGGCGCGCTCGGCAATCGCGATGCCTTGCATGCCCACCGCATAGCGTGCCGAGTTCATCATGATGAACATGTACTCGAGGCCGCGGTTCTCCTGGCCCACGAGGTAGCCGATCGCGCCACCGTGGTCGCCATACTGGAGGACGGCCGTCGGCGAGGCCTTGATGCCCAGCTTGTGCTCGATGCTCACGCAATGCACGTCGTTGCGCTCACCCAGCGAGCCGTCCTTGTTCACCATGAACTTCGGCACCACGAACAGGCTGATGCCCTTCACGCCCTCGGGCGCGCCCGTGACGCGGGCCAGCACCAGATGGACGATGTTCTCGGCCATGTCGTGCTCGCCATAGGTGATGAAGATCTTGGTGCCGAACACCTTGTAGCTGCCGTCGGCCTGCGGCTCGGCACGGCTGCGCACCATCGCGAGGTCGCTGCCGGCCTGCGGCTCGGTCAGGTTCATGGTGCCGGTCCATTGGCCGCTCACCAGCTTCTCGAGATAGATCGCCTTGAGTTCGTCGGAGCCGGCCGTCAGCAAGGCCTCGGTGGCGCCGTCGGTCAGCAGCGGGCACAGCGCAAAACTCATGTTGGCCGAGTTGAGCATCTCGCCGCAGGCCGCGCCGATGGTCTTGGGCAGGCCCTGGCCGCCGAAGTCCGCCGGATGCTGCAGGCCCTGCCAGCCACCGCTCACGTACTGTGCGAAGGCTTCCTTGAAGCCCGGCGTGGTCGTCACCTTGCCGTCCTTGAACGACGAAGGCTCGCGATCGCCCGCCACGTTCAGCGGCGCGATCACGTCCTGGTTGAAGCGCGCGCATTCCTCGAGCACCGCCTGCGCGGTTTCGAGGCCCGCGTCCTCGAGGCCCGGCATCTGCGCCACCTGCGCGATGTTCGCGAGGTGCTCGATGTCGAACAGCATGTCTTTGAGGGGGGCGATATAGCTCATCGATGTCTCCTGCGGCCTTGGGCCGAATACCAACCGATGTGAAAAAAAGGGCACCGCGAACGATGCCCTTCGCCTCACATGTCCTGAAGGATCAGAGTGCCTTGACCAGTTCCGGCACGGCCGTGAACAGGTCGGCGACCAGGCCGTAGTCGGCCACCGAGAAGATCGGGGCTTCCTCGTCCTTGTTGATCGCCACGATCACCTTGGAGTCCTTCATGCCCGCCAGATGCTGGATCGCGCCCGAGATGCCGGCGGCGATGTACAGCTGCGGCGCCACGATCTTGCCGGTCTGGCCCACTTGCCAGTCGTTCGGGGCGTAGCCCGCGTCGACCGCCGCGCGGCTGGCGCCCAGGCCCGCGTTGAGCTTGTCGGCCAGGGGCGCCATCACTTCCTGGAACTTCTCGGCGCTGCCCAGCGCCCGGCCGCCCGAGACGATGATCTTGGCGGCCGTCAGTTCGGGGCGTTCGCTCTTGGTGACTTCCCTTCCGACGAAGCTGGACTTGCCCGAGTCGGCCACGCCGTCCACGGTTTCCACTGCGGCGCTGCCACCGGTGGCGGCGGCCGCATCGAAGCCGGTGGTGCGCACCGTGACGACCTTGATCGCATCGCTGCTCTGCACGATCGCAATCGCATTGCCCGCGTAGATCGGACGCTCGAAGGTGTCGGGGCTGTCGACCTTGGTGATGTCGCTGATCTGGGCGACATCGAGCAAGGCCGCCACGCGCGGCGCCACGTTCTTGCCGTTGGCGGTCGAGGGGAACAGGATGTGGCTGTAGTTTTTCGCGATCGCGAGGACCTGGGCCGCAACGTTCTCGGCCAGGTTCTCGGCGAGGCTGGCGCTGTCGGCGACGATCACCTTGGCCACGCCTGCGACTTGAGAAGCGGCCTTGCCGGCTTCGGCGGCATTGGCGCCGGCCACCAGCACATGGACGTCGCCGCTGGCGCAGGCGATCCCGGCGGTCACGGTGTTGAGGGTCGCCGGCTTGAGCGTGGCGTGGTCGTGTTCGGCAATAACAAGTACGGTCATGTCGTTGTTCCTCAGATCACCTTGGCTTCGTTCTTGAGCTTGTCCACCAGGGTGGCAACGTCAGGCACCTTGATGCCCGCACCACGCTTCGGCGGCTCACTGACCTTCAGGGTCTTCAGGCGCGGCTTCACATCCACACCCAGGTCTTCAGGCTTGAACGTGTCCAGCTGCTTCTTCTTGGCCTTCATGATGTTCGGCAAGGTCACATAGCGCGGCTCGTTCAGGCGCAGGTCGGTGGTGATGACCGCGGGCAGCGACAGAGAAATGGTCTCCAGCCCGCCGTCCACTTCACGCGTCACGTTGACCTTGTCGCCCGACACTTCCACCTTCGAGGCGAAGGTCGCCTGCGGCAGATCCGCCAGCGCCGCCAGCATCTGGCCGGTCTGGTTGGCGTCGTCGTCGATCGCCTGCTTGCCCAGGATGATCAAGGCCGGCTGTTCCTTGTCGACCAGCGCCTTCAGCAGCTTGGCGACTGCGAGGGGTTGCAGCTCTTCCGTGGTCTCGACCAGGATGCCGCGGTCGGCACCGATGGCCATCGCCGTGCGCAGCGTCTCCTGGCACTTTGCGTCGCCGCACGAGACCGCGATGATCTCGGTGGCCGCGCCCTTCTCCTTCAGGCGCACCGCCTCTTCGACCGCGATCTCGTCGAAGGGGTTCATGCTCATCTTCACGTTGGCAATGTCGACGCCGGTGCCGTCGCTCTTCACGCGCACCTTGACGTTGTAGTCGACGACCCGCTTGACGGGGACAAGAATCTTCATTGGTTTGACTCCATTGAATTGCGAAACCGGGGCTTGCAGGCAGCCGGCAATTTTAGGCGCCGGCCTCCGCGAGGACTGTTCATTTCAATCAGGGGGCTGGGACTCGAAGAAAAAGAACGGTCGTGCTTTTTTGCGATTATAGGCGAGCCGCAGGGGCCGGAGAAGTGTCGGTCGGTAACGACTCGACGCGCACCACGCGCTGCGGGTACGGAATCTCGATGCCGGCACGTCGCAATTCCGCGAGGATCGCGACATTGACGGCCGAGCGCAGGTTGTCCCTGCCCTTGTCCGGATCCGCGACCCAGAAGTTGAGCGTGAACTCGAGTCCGTCGGGCGCGAAGTTGAGCAGGAAGGCGATCGGCGCCGGATCCCGCAGCACGCGCGGCTGGGCTGCGGCCGCCGCGCACAGGATCGACTGGACCTGCGCCACATCGCTCTGGTAGCCCACCGTCAGGGTGGTCGTGATGTTGAACTTCTGATCGGCCAGCGAGAGGTTCTCGACCCGGCTCGTGATCAGCGATTCGTTCGGCACGATCGACTCCCGGCCATTGCCGGCGCGCACCAGGGTGTAGCGGGTCTTGATGTCGGTGATGCGCCCTTCGAACCCGTCGACGCGCACGTTGTCGCCGATCCGGATCGAGCGCTCGAGCAGGATCACGAAGCCGCTCACGTAGTTGGCCGCGAGCTTCTGCAGCCCGAAGCCCAGGCCGACGCCGAGCGCGCCGCCGAGCACCGACAGCGCGGTCAGGTCGACGCCGACCGCCGACAGCGCGAACAGCAGGCCGATCAGGAGCAGGAAGGCGCGGATCGCATTCGACGCCACCTTGCGCATCGACAGGTCGGCCACGGCCTCGCTGAGGATCCGCTTCTCGACCGTGGCCGAGATCCAGAGCGCGATCACCAGCACCAGCCCGGCCGACAGCGTGCCTTCGAAGATGGTCCGCAGGCTCACGCGCGTGCGGCCGAAGGCCAGCGTGATCTCGTCGAGCTCGGTCAGCACCGGCTGCAGCAGCCCGACGATCCAGAGCACGGCGCCGATCCATGCGAGCCACGAGATGGTGCGCTCCACCAGCCGCGCCAGCGCCGAAGCCGGGAACACCGCGCTCAGCACCCGCGCGAAGAAGCGGATCGCCACCAGCGAGACGAAGACCGACACCGCGATGCGCAGCACCAGCACGGTCTGGAAACCCATCACGGCACGCCGCGCAAGGTCGGTGAACAGCAGGGCGAGCAGGGGGAACAGCAGCCCGTCGATGGTGCGCTGGCCGAACCAGATCGAATCCTTCGGCTGGTCGCGCCCGAACCATCGGCACACCGCCCAGGCCACGAGCACGCAGCCGGCCAGGATCGCGATCTCGATCCACAGGCCACGAGCCTCGACCTGCCCGAGCTTCTGGCTGAACTCGCTGAAATTCATCGCGCTAGAGATCGGCCAGGACGCGCAGGTGCTCCTCGACGCTGCGCGCCAAGGCATCCAGGTTGTAGCCGCCTTCGAGCATCGAGACGATGCGCCCCCCGGAATGCCGGCGCGCGACATCGACCACGCGGCTGGTGATCCAGCCGAAGTCGTGCTCGTTGAGTCGCAGTTGCCCGAGCTCGTCGTCGCGATGGGCGTCGAAGCCGGCGCTGACGAAGATCATCTGCGGCTTGAACTCCTCGAGCCGCGGCATCCAGCAGGCCTCGATCAGTTCGCGCACGTCCATGCCCTTGGTGTAGGCCGGCACCGGCAGGTTGAGCATGTTCGGCGCCGGGTGCTCGGTGCCGCTGTACGGATAGAACGGGTGCTGGAAGATCCCGACCATCAGCACCCGCGGGTCGTTGCTGAGGATGTCTTCGGTGCCGTTGCCGTGGTGGACGTCGAAGTCGACCACCGCGACCCGTTCGAGTCCGTGCTCCTCGATCGCATGGCGCACCGCGATCGCGACGTTGTTGAAGAAGCAGAAGCCCATCGCCTTGTCGCGGCAGGCGTGGTGGCCGGGCGGGCGCACGGCGCAGAAGGCGTTGTCGACCGTCCCCGCCATCACCGCGTCGGTGGCTGCGATGGCGGCGCCGGCGGCGCGCCGGGCGGCCAGCACCGTGAAGCGGGTGAGCGCGGTGTCGGGATCGATCTGCGCGTGGTCGGGGCCGCCGGCCGGGGCGTCCTCGATCAGCCGCTGGCTGAGGGCCTCGAGATGCTCCATATGGGCCACGCTGTGCGCGCGCGTGATCTGCGGCAGCGTGGCGAGCGGCACTTCGATGCGCTCCAGGGCGTCGCCGACGCCGGTGACCAGCAGTCGGTCTTCGATCGCATCGAGCCGTGCCGGGCATTCGGGATGGCCCGACCCCATGTCGTGCTTCCAGCAATCGCGGTGTGTGAAATAGCCGGTTTTACCCATGGATCGATTCACGCCGTATCCCCACGCGGCATGGGCCGGCCGGGCTTACGGTATTGTTTGCATATGGATACAAAAATGGACTGCGCCGCAAAGCTCGCCAGTTTGCTCGGGCAGCTTAACACGGTGATCGTGGGCAAAGAGGCTCAGGTGCGCGACTGCGTGGCCTGCCTGCTGGCGGGCGGCCACCTGCTGATCGAGGACGTGCCGGGGGTCGGCAAGACCACCCTCGCGCATGCGCTGTCGCACACCTTCGGGCTGCACTTCTCGCGCGTGCAGTTCACTGCCGACCTGATGCCGGGCGATCTTTCGGGCATCGCGATCTACGACCGGGGCCAGCAGGCCTTCGTGTTCCACCCGGGGCCGATCTTCGCCCAGGTGCTGCTGGCCGACGAGATCAA
The DNA here is from genome assembly GCF_030316765.1 of Variovorax saccharolyticus. Classification (GTDB taxonomy): domain Bacteria; phylum Pseudomonadota; class Gammaproteobacteria; order Burkholderiales; family Burkholderiaceae_C; genus Variovorax; species Variovorax saccharolyticus. The sequence continues at coordinate 496,055 of NZ_JASZYT010000001.1, read as the reverse complement.
CCGCGCCAGTCCGAAGACCCAGAGCGCGCTGCTGGAGGCGATGGAAGAGAAGCAGGTCACGGTGGAGGGCGAGACCCGCCCGCTGCCGACGCCCTTCTTCGTGATCGCGACCCAGAACCCGCACGACCAGCTCGGCACCTTCGCCCTGCCCGAGTCGCAGCTCGACCGCTTCCTGATGCGCATCTCGCTCGGCTACCCCGACCGCGCGGCCGAACGCGAACTGCTCGCCGGCGCCGACCGGCGCGAGATGCTGGCCGGGCTGCCGGCGCTGCTGACCGCAGGCGAACTCACGGCCCTGCAGCAGCGGGTGCAGCAGGTGCATGCCTCCGAGGCGCTGCTCAACTACCTGCAGGACCTGATGGCCGCGACCCGATCGGGCCGCTGGTTCCTGCAGGGCCTGTCGCCGCGCGCCGGCATCGCCGTGCTGCGCGCGGCCAAGGCGCAGGCGCTCCTGGCCAATCGGGATTACGTGGCGCCGGACGATGTCCAGGCGGTGCTGCCGCAGACCATCGCCCACCGCCTCACGCCGGTGGGCGATGCCGGCCGCGGCGCGGTCGAGCAGGTGCGCGCCATGATCGCGGCGGTACCGCTGCCGTGAAGACGCCGGCGCCGGCCAGCGCCACCCTCGACGAGCGGCACGAGCCGCCGGGCCGCTCCCGAGGCGAAGCCCGGAGCGCGGCCGCGCGGAGCTCGCCCCTGGCCCCGCTGCGCCAGCGCATCGACCGCTGGTTCCTGGCGCGGCGCCCGCCCTCCGATGCGCTCGAACTGACGCAGCGCAACGTCTACATCGTGCCGACCCGGGCCGGCTGGATGCTCGCGGGGACGCTGCTCCTGCTGCTGGTCGCGTCGATCAACTACCAGCTCAACCTCGGCTACCTGCTGACTTTCCTGCTGGCCGGCAGCGTAGCGGTCGGCATGCACGTGTGCCACGGCACGCTGCGCGGCCTGGCGCTGCACCTGCTCGCACCCGAGCCACGCTACGCCGGGGCCGCCGCGGTGTTCCGCGTGGTGCTCGACAACAAGCGCCGCAGCAGCCGCTACGGCATCGGCCTGGCGGTGCACCGCAGCGGCCAGTGGGCCTGGTGCGACGTGCCGGCCGAAGGGCGCACCACGGTCGAGGTGGCGTTCAAGCCCGAACGGCGCGGACTGCACCCGGTGCCGACGCTGACCGTGGAAACCCGGTTCCCGCTCGGCACCTTCAGGGTCTGGACCGTGTGGCGGCCGGCTTCGAAGGTGCTGGTCTACCCGGCGCCCGAATCGCATCCGCCGCCGCTGCCGGCCGGTGAGCCGTTGGCCGGACAGGCGGCGTCGGCCGCGCTGCACACCCACCCGGCCGGCGAGTACGACGGCGTGCGCGCCTACCGGCGCGGAGATCCGCTGAAGCTGGTGGTGTGGAAGCGCGCGGCGCAGGCGCAGGCCGCGGGCTCCGATGAGCTGGTGAGCCGCGACACCCAGCAGGCGCAGCGGCAGGAGCTGTGGCTCGATGCCCAGGCCACCGGCCTCGCCGGGCTGGAGGCGCGGGTCTCCCGGCTCTGCGCCTGGGTGCTGATGGCGGACCGCCTGGGCATCGACTACGGCCTGCGCGCAGCCGGTCGCACGGTGTCGCCGGCGCAGGGCGAAGCCCACAAGCGGCAGTGCCTGGAGTTGCTGGCCCTATGCTGAACGCCAGGCTCCAGGCCCTGCCGCGGGAGGCCAGGGACACCCTCTTCCTGCTGGCCGTCATCGGCCTCATCCTGCTGCCCCAGGTGCCCAACCTGCCGTGGTGGTGCAGCACGCTGGCCGCCATCGTGCTGCTGTGGCGCGGCACGCTGGCGGTGCAGAGCGCCCCGCTGCCCGGCAAGGGCTGGCGCATCGCCCTGCTGGCGCTGACGATTGCCGCCACCTACATCACGCATCGCACCTTGCTGGGCCGCGATGCCGGCGTCACGCTGGTGGTGATCCTGCTCGCGCTCAAGACGCTCGAACTGCGCGCCCGGCGCGATGCCTTCGTGGTGTTCTTCCTGGGCTTCTTCACGATGCTCACGAACTTCTTCTATTCGCAGTCGCTCCTGACCGCCTTCGCGATGCTGCTGGCGCTGCTGGGCCTGCTGACCGCGCTGGTCAACGCCCACATGCCGGTGGGCCGGCCGCCGCTGACGCAGGCCGCGCGCACGGCCGGCTGGATGGCGCTGCTGGGCGCGCCGATCATGCTGGTTCTGTTCCTGCTGTTCCCGCGCATGGCGCCCCTGTGGGGCACGCCCAGCGACGCCATGGCCGGCCGCACCGGCCTGTCGAACACGATGCGCGTCGGCACGATCACCGAGCTCGCGCTCGACGACGGCATCGCGGCGCGCATCCGGTTCGACGGCGGACGCGTGCCGCCGCGCACGACGCTCTACTTCCGCGGGCCTGTGCTGTCGCAGTTCGACGGCCGCGAGTGGACCGCCGCGCCCCGCTTCCAGCGCGCCGCCGCGCCGCCGAACCTGCGCGTGCGCGGCCCGGCGACCGGCTACGAAGTCACGCTCGAACCGACCAACCGGCCCTGGGTGCTGACGCTCGACGCCACGCCGGCACGCCCCGAGCTGCCGGGCTACGAACTGTCGGCGACCCCGGAGCTCCAGTGGATCGCCAACCGCCCGATCAGCGACCTGGTGCGCTACCGGGCCGAAAGCTTCACCCAGTTCGAGAGCGGTCCGGTGCGCCGCACCACGGCGCTGCAGAGCTACGTCGCGCTGCCGCCGGGCTCGAACCCGCGCACGGTCGCGCTGGCGGCCGAGATGCGCGCCGACCCGGCGCTGGCCGGCGCCGCCACGCCGGCCCTGGTGCAGCATGTGCTCCAGCGTCTGCGCACCGGCGGCTATTCCTACACGCTGGAGCCCGGCCTCTACGGCGACGAAACCGCCGACGAATTCTGGTTCGACCGCAAGGCCGGATTCTGCGAACACATCGCCTCGGCCTTCGTGGTGCTGATGCGCGCGCTCGACATTCCGGCGCGCATCGTCGCCGGCTTCCAGGGCGGCGAGATCAACGGCATCGACAACTTCTGGGTGCTGCGCAACAGCGACGCCCACGCCTGGGCCGAGGTCTGGCAGGAAGGCGTCGGCTGGGTCCGGGTCGACCCGACCGGCGCGATCTCTCCCGACCGGGTCGGCCAGTTCCGCCGGCTGGCGCCGCAGCCGGGGCTGATCGCCGGCGCGATCGGCGCCATGAACCCGACGCTGTCGCAGAACCTGCGCGCCGCCTGGGAGGCAGTCAACAACGGCTGGAACCAGTGGGTGCTCAACTACACCCAGAGCCGCCAGCTGGATCTGCTCAAGACCCTCGGCTTCGAGGCACCCAGCCTGCAGGACCTGGCCCTGGTGCTTCTCGCCCTGCTGGTGGTCGCCAGCCTGGGGGGTGCCGCGTGGACACTCTGGGAGCGCAGCCAGCACGACCCCTGGCTGCGGCTGCTGGGCCAGGCGCGCGCACGGTTGCGGCAGGCCGGCATCGAGCTGCCCGAAGGCGCCTCGCCGCGCCAGATGGCCGAGCGGCTGGCGGAGCGCTTCGACGGCGGCGCCGAGCCGGCGCGGCAATGGCTGCTGCGGCTCGAAGCGCAACGCTATGCGAGGGCGCCGGCCGAGGCACTGCCGGCCCTGCGCCGCGAATTCCGCCGGCTCGCATGGCCGCGCTGAAACCACTTGTTTTGTTGCGCGGCCGCGACCGCGCCGACGGCACAATCGAGGCAATGCGACGCCTTCTCCCACATGCCCTGCCGGCCCTCCTCCTGGCGGCCACCTTCCTCGCGCCCGCCCCTGCCTCGGCCCAGGCCGCGAAAGACAAGCGCAGCTCCACGGTGCGCGGTGGCATTCCCTACGCCACGCGCGCCGACGCGATGCAGTTCGCCGACGAAGTGGCGGCGCGCCGCGGGCTCGACCCGGCCTGGGTCCGGGAGACCATCGGCAATGCGCGCCAGCTGCCCAACTTGCCGCGCCTGATGCTGCCCGCAGCCAGCGGCACGCCGAAGAACTGGCAGGTCTACCGCAGCCGCTTCATCGATCCGGTGCGGATCGCCGCCGGTGTGCGCTTCTGGCGCGACAACGCCGCCACGCTGGCGAGGGCCGAGTCGACCTACGGCGTGCCGCCCGAGATCATCGTCGGCATCATCGGCGTCGAAACCATCTACGGCCGCAACATGGGCAGCTTCCGCGTCATCGATGCCCTCGCGACGCTGGCCTTCGACTTTCCGCAGGCGCATCCGCGGGCGGCCGAGCGCCAGGCCTTCTTCCGCGGCGAACTCGAGAGTTTCCTCAGCATCGAGAGCCGCACCGCCGAGAACCCGATGCTGCCGCTGGGCAGCTATGCCGGCGCCATGGGCATGCCGCAGTTCATGCCGAGCAGCATCGCCAAGTACGCGGTCGATTTCGACGGCGACGGACGCATCGACCTGGTCCGCAACCCGGCCGACGTGATCGGCTCGGTGGCGAGCTACTTCAAGGGCTACGGCTGGCAGCCGGGCATGCCGCCGGTCTTCCCGGTCGGCTTCGACGAATCGCGGCTCAAGAAGGCGGTGCTGCTGGCGCCGGACATCGTGCCGACCTTCAGCGTCGATGCCTTCGTCGCCGGGGGCGCGATGCTCCAGGGCGAGGCGCTCAGGCACCAGGGCCTGCTGGCGCTGATCGAACTCCAGAACGGCTACGACACGCCGAGCTATGTGGCCGGCACCCGCAACTTCTATGTCATCACGCGCTACAACTGGAGCAGCTACTACGCGATGTCGGTGATCGACCTGGGCCGCGAGGTACGGGCCGCAATGGAGCAGTGACGCACACCGCGGCGCCGACGCGGCCAGGCCGCATCGACGCGCCGCAAGCTCAGCGTACCTTCCCTTCCCTCCAGGCGGTCAGCAGCTTGTTGTAGTCGATGGTCTCGCCCTTGGGCTTCTCGTTCGCCAGCTTCTTCCACGGCGCATGCTCGTCGCTGAGCATCTTGGCCGGGTCGCCCTTCGGCGCCAGCTTGGGCGCGCACTTGGCCATGCCGGCGCGTTCCAGCCGGCCCATCACGGCGTCCATCTCCTCGGCCAGGTTGTCCATCGCCTTCTGCGGCGTCTTCTCGCCGGTCACGGCCTCGGCCACGTTCTTCCACCAGAGCTGCGCCAGCTTCGGGTAGTCGGGCACGTTGGTGCCGGTCGGCGTCCAGGCAACCCGTGCCGGGCTGCGGTAGAACTCGATCAGGCCGCCGTACTTGTTGGCGTTCTGAGTGAAGTAGTCGAGCCGGATGTCGCTCTCGCGGATGAAGGTCAGCCCGACCACGCTCTTCTTCGCCGAGGTCGTCTTCGAGGTCACGAACTGGGCATAGAGCCAGGCGGCCGCGGTCTTGTTCGCGTCGTGGCCCTTGAAGAAGGTCCACGAGCCGACGTCCTGGTAGCCGTTCTGCATGCCCTGCTTCCAGTAGGGTCCGTTCGGCCCCGGCGCCATGCGCCACTTCGGCGAGCCGTCGGCATTGACCACCGGCAGCCCGGCCTTGGTCATGTCGGCCGTGAAGGCCGTGTACCAGAAGATCTGCTGCGCGATCTGGCCCTGCGCCGGCACCGGGCCGGCTTCGCCGAAGGTCATGCCCATCGCCTCTTTGGGCGCGTACTTCTTCATCCAGTCGATGTACTTGGTGAGCGCATAGACCGCGGCCGGCGAATTGGTGGCGCCGCCGCGCGCCACCGTGGCGCCGACCGGCGTGCACTTGTCGGCCGCCACCTTGATGCCCCATTCGTCCACCGGCATGCCGTTCGGGATGCCCTTGTCGGCGGTGCCGGCCATGGAGAGCCAGGCATCGGTGAAGCGCCAGCCCAGCGACGGGTCCTTCTTGCCGTAGTCCATGTGGCCGTAGATCGGCTTGCCGTCGATGGTCTTGACGTCGACCGTGAAGAACTCGGCGATGTCCTCGTAGGCGCTCCAGTTGAGCGGCACGCCGAGGTCGTAGCCGTACTTGGCCTTGAACTTGTCCTGCAGGTCCTTGCGCGCGAACAGGTCGGCGCGGAACCAGTAGAGGTTGGCGAACTGCTGGTCGGGCAACTGGTAGAGCTGGCCGTCGGGCGCGGTCGTGAAGCTGGTGCCGATGAAGTCCTTCACGTCGAGCCCGGGGTTGGTCCACTCCTTGCCCGCGCCGGCCATGTATTCGGTCAGCGACATGATCTTGCCGTAGCGGTAGTGGGTGCCGATCAGGTCGGAGTCGGAGATCCAGCCGTCGTAGATCGACTTGCCCGACTGCATCGAGGTCTGCAGCTTCTCGACCACGTCGCCTTCCTGGATCAGGTCGTGCTTCACCTTGATGCCGGTGATCTCCTCGAAGGCCTTGGCCAGCGTCTTCGATTCGTACTCATGGGTGGTGATGGTCTCCGACACCACCGCGACCTCCTTCACGCCCTTGTCCTGCAGCTTCTTGGCGGCGTCGATGAACCACTTCATCTCGGCAGCCTGCTGCTCCTTGCTGAGGCTCGACGGCTGGAACTCGCTGTCGATCCATTTCTTGGCCTCCGCCTCTCCGGCCCAGGCGCTCTGCAAGGCGAACATCGCCGCGGCCATGGCCATTGCTGTGCTGCGAAACTTCATGCTTGTCTCCTCGATGCGCTTCCCGCTTCTTGCAGAGTCGGCTCCGGGAAAGCAAAAGAGCCGGTCCGTGAAAAATCGAGCGCTCAGCCCTTGCGCATGACGAGCGCGAGCACGCCCATCGACAGGACGAAGCTGATCCAGATCGAGGGCTCGGCCTCCAGCCCCAGCCACTCCTGGAACTTGCCGGCCAGGCCGATGAAGATCAGGTTGATGTAGGCCGCGATCAGCAGGCCGATGAAGAGCCGGTCGCCGCGCGTGGTCTCCAGCGGCAGCCAGCCGCGGCGCAGCGTGGTCGGCGACTTCAGTTCCCATACGGTCATGCCGGCCAGCATCAAGGCGATGCAGGTGAAGAAGATCGCCACCGGGGTGGTCCAGACCATCCAGTCGAACATGCTGTGCCCTCCTTCAGACGCGTCCCATCGCGAAGCCCTTCGCGATGTAGTGCCGCACGAACCAGATCACGATCGCGCCCGGCACGATGGTCAGCACGCCGGCCGCTGCCAGCGTGGCCCAGTCCATGCCCGAGGCGCTCACGGTACGCGTCATGGTCGCCACGATCGGCTTCGCGTTGACGCTGGTCAGCGTGCGCGCCAGCAGCAGCTCGACCCAGCTGAACATGAAGCAGAAGAAGGCCGCGACGCCGACGCCGGCCTTGATCAGCGGCAGGAAGATCGTGAGGAAGAAGCGCGGGAAAGAGTAGCCGTCGATGTAGGCGGTCTCGTCGATCTCGCGCGGGATGCCGCTCATGAAGCCCTCGAGGATCCAGACCGCCAGCGGCACGTTGAACAGCAGGTGCGCGAGCGCCACGCCGAGGTGCGTGTCCATCAGGCCGACGGTCGAATAGAGCTGGAAGAAGGGCAGCAGGAACACCGCCGGCGGCGTCATGCGATTGGTCAGCAGCCAGAAGAACACATGCTTGTCGCCCAGGAAGGTGTAGCGCGAGAAGGCATAGGCCGCCGGCAGCGCCACCGCGAGCGAGATCACCGTGTTGATGCCGACATAGATCAGGCTGTTGATGTAGCCCGAATACCAGGATTCGTCGGTGAAGATGCGCCGGTAGTTCTCCCAGGTGAAGCTCTGCGGGAAGAACGAGAAGCTCGACAGGATCTCCTCGTTGGTCTTGAAGCTCATGTTGACCATCCAGTAGATGGGCAGCAGGGCGAACACCAGGTACAGCAGCAGGAAGACGCTGCGTTTGCGAAGGCGCGGTTCGTTCATTTTTCTTCCTCCACCTCGAGCGTGCCGACACGCAGCATCCAGTTGTAGAGCACGAAGCACAGCAGCAGGATGATCAGGAAGTAGATCAGCGAGAACGCCGCCGCCGGGCCGAGGTCGAACTGCCCCACCGCCTTCTGCGTCAGGTACTGGCTCAGGAAGGTGGTCGCGTTGCCGGGCCCGCCGCCGGTCAGCACGAAGGGCTCGGTGTAGATCATGAAGCTGTCCATGAAGCGCAGCAGCACCGCGATCACCAGCACCCCGCGCATCTTCGGCAGCTGGATGTAGCGGAACACCGCGAACTTGCTGGCGCCGTCGATGCGTGCCGCCTGGTAATAGGCGTCCGGGATCGAGCGCAGCCCGGCGAAGCACAGCAGCGCCACCAGCGGCGTCCAGTGCCAGACGTCCATCAGCAGCACCGTCAGCCAGGCATCGCGCGCATTGCCGGTGTAGCTGTACTCGATGCCCAGCTTCAGCAGCGTGTGGCCGAACAGGCCGATGTCGCTGCGCCCGAAGATCTGCCAGATGGTGCCGACCACGTTCCAGGGGATCAGCAGCGACAGCGCCACCACCACCAGCACCGCCGAAGCCTTCCAGCCGGTGGCCGGCATCGACAGCGCAAGGCAGATGCCGAGCGGAATCTCGACCACCAGCACGGCGATCGAGAAGCCGAGCTGGCGCCACAGCGCCGCATGCAGTTCGTCGTCGCGCATCACGGCGGCGAACCACTCGGTGCCGACGAACACCCGGCGCTCGGGCGAGATGATGTCCTGCACCGAATAGTTGACCACCGTCATCAGCGGCACGATGGCCGAGAAGGCGACGCACAGCAGCACCGGCAGCACCAGCCACCAGGCCTTCTGGTTCAGCGGCTTGTTGTTCCCGTTCATGCGACCAGCTCCTCATCGCGGTAGAAGCAGCTCTTGCGGCCCAGCACCTGCAGCCAGACCGTGGCGCCGGGCGCGGGCACCGCGGCATCCGATGCCAACCGGGCCTTCACGGCGCTTTCGCCGGCCCGGGCGCTGAGCATCAGGTGGGTGCCGACGTCCTGGACCTGGGTCAGCGTGGCCGGCACCGCACCCGGCGCGTTGGCCTCGGCCAGCGCCACGTACTCGGGCCGGATGCCGAGCTTGAGCGCGCCCTCGGGCAGCTCGCGGGTCGCCGTGAGCCGCGTGCCCGCGATCTCGAGCATGCCGCCGGCACTGGTCACCGGCAGGAAGTTCATCCCCGGCGAGCCGATGAAATGGCCGACGAAGGTATGGGCCGGCCGTTCGAACAGCGCCTCGGCGCTGCCGATCTGCACCGCCCTGCCCCGGGTCATCACGACCACCTCCTCGGCGAAGGTCAGCGCCTCGACCTGGTCGTGCGTCACGTAGATCAGCGTCAGCTTGAGCTCGCGGTGGATCTGCTTGAGCTTGCGCCGCAATTGCCACTTGAGGTGCGGGTCGATCACGGTCAGCGGCTCGTCGAACAGCACCGCAGAGACGTCGTCGCGCACCAGACCGCGGCCCAGCGATATCTTCTGCTTGGCGTCGGCCGCGAGGCCGGCGGCGCGCTGGTTGAGCTGGCCGCTCATGTCGAGCATCTCGGCGATCTCGCCGACCCGCTTCCTGATCTGCTCGGCGGGCAGCTTGCGGTTGTGCAGCGGGAAAGCCAGGTTCTGCGCCACGGTCATGGTGTCGTAGATCACCGGGAACTGGAACACCTGCGCGATGTTGCGCTGCTGCGGCGTCTCGCGCGTGACGTCGCGGCCGTCGAACTTGACGCTGCCCTGCGACGGCGCCAGCAGGCCCGAGATGATGTTCAGCATCGTGGTCTTGCCGCAGCCCGAGGGGCCCAGCAGCGCATAGGCGCCGCCGTCCCTGAAGCTCATCTTGAGCGGCAGCAGCGCGTAGTCGCTCTCCTGCGCCGGGTTCGGGCGGTAGGCGTGGGCCAGGTCGAGGTCGATGCGGGCCATGTCATCCCCTCTTGCGCCAGGCCGGCGCGAGCGCGAGGCGCTCGCCGGTATCGAACACATAGGCCTGCGCGGCGCCGAAGTACAGCGTGATCGCGGTGCCGAGCTCGAAGCGGTGCACGCCCGTGAGTTGCGCCACCAGCTCGCCGACCAGCGTCTCGACGTGGACGAAGGTGTCGGAGCCCGAGATCTCGGCCAGCTCGACCTTGCCGGGCAGCGCGACGTCGCCCTCGCCCGCGCCGACGTCGAGCGCACTGGCGCGCAGGCCGACCGTGACCGTGCCGTCGACGCCGGCCGGCAGCTCGAGCGGCAGCAGCGGGCCGCCCTCCAGCTGCACGCCGCCGGCGACCACGCGCCCGGCCATGAGGTTCATCGGCGGATCGCTGAACGCGCGCGCCACCCGCAGCGATTGCGGCGCATGGAACACTTCCGCGGTGGGCCCGTACTGCAGCAGCTCGCCCGCATCCATCACGGCCGTGTAGCCACCCAGCAGCAGCGCCTCGCCGGGCTCGGTGGTGGCATAGACGACGGTCGAGTCGCCGCTCGCGAAGAGCTGGGTCAGCTCTTCGCGCAAGCCCTCGCGCAGCTTGTAGTCGAGGTTCACGAGCGGCTCGTCGAGCAGCATCAGCGGCGCGTTCTTGGCCAGCGCCCGGGCCAGCGCCACACGCTGCTGCTGGCCGCCCGAGAGCTCGGCCGGATAGCGGTCGAGAAACATGCCGATGTGCAGCTTGTCGGCCAGTTCGCGCACCCGCGCGTCGATGTTCTTCTCGCCGCGCAGGCGCAGCGGCGAGGCGATGTTGTCGGCCACCTTGAGCGAGGGATAGTTGATGAACTGCTGGTAGACCATCGCCACGTTGCGCTCGCGCACCGGCACGCCGGTGACATCCTTGCCGTCGACCCGCACCTGGCCCTCGGTCGGCGCGTCGAGCCCTGCCATCAGGCGCATCAGGCTGGTCTTGCCGGCCTGCGTCGCGCCCAGCAGCACGGTCACCGCGCCGCTCTTCGGCGCGATGCTCTGCGGGTAGAGCCAGGTCTGCGGACCCGACTTCTTGGTGACTCGGTCGAGGCTCAGCTGCATGGGGCTCCTTCCTTCGAACGGGCGTGCCGCAGCATCCAGGCGTTCACCTGGTCGCGCTGCTGCGGCGTGAAACGCAGGCCGAGCTTGGAGCGGCGCCAGAGCACGTCGTCGGCGCTGCAGGCCCATTCCTGCGAGCAAAGAAAATCCAGCTCTCGCTCGTGCAGGCCCGGCGCCACCGCCGGCCCCAGGTCGGCCATCGAAGCGGCATCGCCGAGCACTTCGGAGATGCGCGCGCCGTAGGCCCGCGCCAGCCGGCGCGCGAGCGCGGCCTCAAGCCAGGAATGCCGCGCCTGCACCGCCGCCACGAAGCGCTCGAAGTCGTCGTCGGGGCGCGAGCTGCGCGTGGTGGCGCCGATCCAGCCCGACAGGTCGCCGCCGGCAAGGAAGGCGCCGTCGGTCCAGGCCGGACGGGTGTCGCCGAGCATCCGCCCCACCTCGTCGGCCGCATCCTCGGCCAGCTTGCGGAAGGTGGTGATCTTGCCGCCCCACACCGACAGCAGCGGCGCCGCCGCGGTGTTGGATTCGAGCAGGTAGTCGCGCGTCACGGCCGACGGGTCGCCCGAGGCGTCGTCGAGCAGCGGCCGCACGCCGGAATAGGTCCAGACCACGTCGGAGGGCTTCACGGGCTGCGCGAAATAGCGGCTGGCCTGCGCGCAGAGATAGTCGATCTCGTCCGCGCCGATGCGCGCGGCCCCGGGGTCGTCGCCCTGCAGTTCGATGTCGGTGGTGCCGATCAGCGTGAAGTCGTCCTGGTAGGGAATCGCGAAGATGATCCGCTTGTCGGGGTTCTGGAAGATGTAGGCATGGTCGTGCCCGAAGACCCGCGGCACCACGATGTGGCTGCCCTTGACCAGCCGCAGGTGCCGGGTCGCGAGCGCCTCGCCGTGCACCGGCTTCGCCACGCCGCGCAGGAAGGCCTCGGCCCAGGGCCCGGCGGCGTTCACCACCGCGCGGGCACGCACCGTGCGCTGGCCTTCGGGCCCTTCGAGCACCGCGGTCCAGCCCTCGGCGCTGCGCTGAGCCTGCACGCAGCGGGTGCGCGTCAGCACCTCGGCGCCGCGGGCGCGGGCATCGACGGCGTTGAGCACCACCAGCCGCGCATCGTCGACCCAGCCATCCGAATAGACGAAGCCCCGCCTGAACTCGGGCTTGAGCGGTGCGCCGGCCTCGTGCCGGCGCAGGTCGATGGTGCGCGAGCCCGGCAGCACCTCGCGCCTGGCCAGGTGGTCGTACAGGAACAGGCCGATGCGGATCATCCAGGCCGGCCGCATGGAGGGGTCGTGCGGCATCACGAAACGCAGCGGCCACATGATGTGAGGCGCGCTCTTGAGCAGCACTTCGCGCTCCTGCAGTGCCTTGCGCACCAGCGAGAACTCGTAGTACTCGAGGTAGCGCAGGCCGCCGTGGATCAGCTTGGTCGACGAGGAGGAGGTGTGGGCCGCGAGGTCGTCCTTCTCGCACAGCACGACGCGCCAGCCGCGGCCGGCGAGATCGCGCGCGATGCCGCAGCCGTTGATGCCGCCGCCGACGATGAGTACATCGCAGTCGGCGGTTGAAGCGTTCGGTGGCGAGGCGGTGGCGCTCACGGCGATGGGTTCCGATGCGATGTGATTTAAGTCACGTAAATTGGCTTTTTCGCTTTCGAATCTTTTCATTCTGGTTCCTTATGGCGCGATTTTCTTAGTCGTTAACCCTAAAGTCCATTCGTTTTCGTTCGTTCTAAAGTAGGACGCGCTGTTTTTTGCTTTTCCCGTGAATTCCAACCCCCGCCAGCTCAAGCTGCTCAACACCGTTCGCTCGCGCGGCTCGATCACCGTCGAGCAGTTGGCGGAGATGCTCGGCGTCACGCTGCAGACGGTGCGCCGCGACGTCCAGCGGCTGGCCGACGAGGGACTGCTGACGCGCTTCCACGGCGGCGTGAGGGTGCCGAGTTCGACCACCGAGAACATCGGCTACCAGCAGCGCGAGTCGCTGCACGCCGAAGGCAAGGCACGCATCGCGCGGGCGGTGGCGGCGCGCGTGCCCAACGACTGCTCGCTGATCCTCAACATCGGCACCACCACCGAGGCGATCGCCAAGGCGCTGCTGCACCACAGCGGGCTGCGGGTGATCACCAACAACCTCAACGTGGCGAGCATCCTGAGCGACAACCCGGCCTGCGAGGTGATCGTGGCCGGCGGCTCGGTGCGGCTGCGCGACCGCGCCATCGTGGGCGAGGCGACGGTCGACTTCATCCGCCAGTTCAAGGTCGACATTGCGCTGATCGGCGTCTCCAGCATCGAGGACGACGGCACCTTGCGCGACTTCGACCTGCGCGAGGTGAAGGTGGCGCAGACCATCATCGCGCAGGCGCGTGAGGTCTGGCTGGCGGCCGACGCCAGCAAGTTCAACCGGCCGGCGATGATCGAGCTGGCAAAGCTGTCGCAGATCGACTGCCTGTTCACCGATGCCGCGCCGCCGCCGCCCTTCCCCGAACTCCTTGAGCGTGCCCAGGTGCGCTGCGAGATCGCACGCGACACCTGAAGGATTCTTGCCATGACCTACCTGCTGGCCCTCGACCAGGGCACTTCCAGTTCACGCAGCATCGTCTTCGACGCCGAAGGCCGCATCGTCGACATCGCCCAGCGCGAGCTCACGCAGATCTACCCGCAGCCGGGCTGGGTCGAGCACGATCCGATGGAGATCTGGAGCAGCCAGCTGGCCACGGCGCGCGAGGTGCTGGCGAAATCGAAGATCGCGGCGGCCGACATCCATGCCGTCGGCATCACGAATCAGCGCGAGACCACGCTGCTGTGGAACCGCAAGACCGGGCAGCCGGTGCATCATGCGATCGTCTGGCAGGACCGCCGTGCCGAGCCGCTGTGCGCACGCTTGCGCGCCGACGGCCTGACCGACACCATCCGCGAGAAGACCGGCCTCGTGATCGACGCCTACTTCTCGGGCACCAAGCTGCGCTGGCTGCTCGACAACGTGTCCGGCGCGCGCGCCGCGGCCGAGCGCGGCGAGCTGGCCTTCGGCACGGTCGACAGCTGGCTCATGTGGCAGCTGACCGGCGGCAAGGTGCACGAGACCGACGTCAGCAATGCATCGCGCACCATGCTCTTCAACGTGCACCGCAACCAGTGGGATGCCGACCTGCTGAAGGCGCTGGCCATCCCGCCCTCGCTGATGCCCGAGGTCAAGCCCTCCAGCGCGCACTTCGCCGACATCGACGCCGCCCTGCTCGGGCGCAGCCTGCCGATCGGCGGTGTCGCGGGCGACCAGCAGAGCGCCCTGTTCGGCCAGGCCTGCTTCGATGCCGGCATGGCCAAGAACACCTACGGCACCGGCTGCTTCCTGCTGATGCACACGGGTGGCGCCTTCCAGCCCTCGCACAACGGCCTGCTGGTGACCAGCGCGGCGCAGACCGGTGCCACGCCGCAGTTCGCGATGGAAGGCAGCGTCTTCGTCGGCGGCGCGGTGGTGCAATGGCTGCGCGACGGCCTCAAGGCGATCCAGGGCAGCGCCCAGGTGCAGGCGCTGGCCGAGAGCGTGCCCGATGCCGGCGGCGTGATGATGGTGCCGGCCTTCACCGGGCTCGGTGCGCCCTACTGGGACGCCGATGCGCGCGGCACCATCACCGGCCTGACCCGCGGCACCACGGTCGCGCACATCGCGCGTGCGGCGCTGGAAAGCATCGCCTACCAGAGCGCGGCGCTGCTGCAGGCGATGAGCCGCGATGCGGTGGCCGCGGGCGGGGCGCCGGTGGCGGAACTGCGCGTCGACGGCGGGGCCTGCGTCAACGACCTGCTGATGCAGTTCCAGGCCGACCTGCTGGGCATCCCGGTGGTGCGGCCCGAGGTGACCGAAACCACGGCGCTGGGGGCGGCCTATCTCGCGGGACTGTCGACCGGGGTCTACAGCGACCTGGGGCAGCTGTCGAAGCTGTGGCGGGTCGAGCGGCGGTTCATGCCGACGATGGGCCGGCCGCAGGCCGAGGAGTCGATGGCCCGCTGGGAACGCGCGGTGCGCCAGGCCACCGCGGCCTGACGGAACCACGCAATCGACGAACTCAGTGCCCCGGCACCAGGAAGTCCTGGCTGATCCGCCACCCGAGTTCGTTCACCCGGTCGAGGAACTGCGTCAGGTAGGCATGCAGCCCGGTGGCGAGGATCTCGTCGACCCGTGCGTACTGCAGGTCGGCCAGCAGCTTGCCGGCGCGGCGCTGGGTTTCGGCGCTCTGCTCGTTCTTGACCATGTCGAGGTTGCTCACCACCTCGCGCAGGCTGGCGTGCAGCGAGCGCGGCATGTCGGCGCGCAGGATCAGCAGCTCGGCCACGCGCTCGGGCTTGATCACGTCGCGGTACACCTTGCGGTACACCTCGAAGGCCGAGACGCTGCGCAGGATCGCGCTCCAGTGATAGAAGTCGTACTCCTGGTCTTCCTCGGTCGCGGTGCCGAAGAACTCGCTGTTGAGCGCATGGAACTTGACGTCGACCAGCCGCGCCGTGTTGTCGGCCCGCTCGAGGAAGGTGCCCAGGCGCGAGAAGTAGAAGGCCTCGTCCTGCAGCATCGTGCCCAGCGTCACGCCGCGCGACAGGTGCGAGCGGAACTTGACCCACTCGAAGAACTGGCCCGGGTCGCGCTCGAAATCGCCCGCGCGCAGCATCCGGTTGACTTCGAGCCAGGTGGTGTTCTGGGTCTCCCATGCCTCGGTCGGCAGCGAGCCGCGCACCGCGCGCGCGTTCTCGCGCGCGGCCCTGAGGCAGGACAGGATCGACGACGGGTTCGACTCGTCCTTGACCATGAACTCCATCACTTCGTCGGGCTTGAAGCCCTCGTGCTTCTCGTTGTAGAGCGGCAGCAGTTCGCTGATCGACAGCAGGCCCTGCCAGCCGTACTGCGCGACCTCGGCCGACTGCGGCAGCATCGAGGTCTGGTAGTTGACGTCGAGCATGCGCGCGGTGTTCTCGGCCCGCTCGGTGTAGCGCGACATCCAGTAGAGGTGATCGGCGGTGCGTGACAACATCATGGGTGTGCTTCCGTGTGCTCTCTTCTGATCAGGACTGGCTTTGCGACTGCGCCGGTGCGCGCGGCTTGGCGCTGCGATCGGCTTCGAGGATCCAGGTGTCCTTGGTGCCGCCGCCCTGCGACGAATTGACCACCAGCGAACCCTCCTTGAGCGCCACGCGCGTGAGGCCGCCGGGCACCATCTGCACTTCCTTGCCCGACAGCACGAAGGGCCTGAGGTCGATATGGCGCGGCGCGATGCCCGCGTCGACGAAGGTGGGCGAGGTCGACAGGCTCAGGGTCGGCTGCGCGATGTAGCCGTCCGGCTTGGCCAGCACGGCCTTCTTGAAGTCCTCGATCTCGGCCTGGGTCGCGGCCGGGCCGATCAGCATGCCGTAGCCGCCGGCGCCGTGCACCTCCTTGACCACCAGGTCCTTCATGTTGTCGAGCGTGTAGGCCAGCTCGTCCTTGTTGCGGCACATGTAGGTCGGCACGTTCTTGAGGATCGGCTTTTCGCCGAGGTAGAACTCGATCATCTTCGGCACGTACGGGTAGACCGACTTGTCGTCGGCGACGCCGGTCCCGACCGCGTTGCAGATCACGACGTTGCCTTCGCGGTAGGCCCGCATCAGTCCGGCGCAGCCCAGGGTCGAGGTCGGGCGGAACACCTCGGGGTCGAGGAAGTCGTCGTCGACCCGGCGGTAGATCACGTCGACCCGGCGCGGACCGCGCGTGGTCCGCATGTAGACGAAGTCGTCCTTGACGAACAGGTCCTGCCCCTCGACCAGCTCGACGCCCATCTGCTGGGCCAGGAAGGCGTGCTCGAAGTAGGCGCTGTTGTACATGCCGGGCGTCAGCACCACCACGGTGGGTTCGGCGGTGGCGGGCGGCGCCGAGGCGCGCAGGGTCTCGAGCAGCAGGTCGGGGTAGTGCGCGACCGGCGCGATCCGGTTCTGGCTGAACAGTTCGGGAAACAGCCGCATCATCATCTTGCGGTTCTCGAGCATGTAGCTCACGCCGCTGGGGACGCGCAGGTTGTCCTCGAGCACGTAGTACTCGCCGTTGCCCTGGGCATCGGGGGCGCGCACGATGTCGATGCCCGAGATGTGCGAGTAGATGTCGTTCGGTACCTTGACGCCGACCATCTCGGGCCGGTATTGGGCATTGTTCAGGATCTGCTCGGCCGGGATCACGCCGGCCTTGATGATCTCCTGCCCGTGGTAGACGTCGTGGATGAAGCGGTTGAGCGCCGTGACGCGCTGCACCAGGCCCTTTTCCATCGACGCCCACTCGTGCGCCGGGATGATGCGCGGCAGCAGGTCGAAGGGGATCAGGCGCTCGGTGCCGGAGCCGTCCTCGTCCTTCGCGCCATAGACGGCGAAGGTGATGCCGACCCGGCGAAAAATGAGCTCCGCCTCCTCGCGCCGGGACCGCATCACCTCGCCGGGCTGCCGGGCGAGCCATTGGTCGTAACGCTTGTAGTGGCTCCGGACCGCCGCGCCGTTGTAGGGCAGCTGCTCGTACATCTCATCGAATTTGTGCATGGGACGACCAATCTCCTTGACCATAGCTTAGCAAGTTCAAGGCCAAATATCGGCGGCGATCGGCACAACGATGCATCCGCGCAGGCCGAGACGCCTCACGGCGGGACATGATTCCAGTAGCGCCGCCCCTCGTGCCGCTGGCATTTCACCGACCCGGGATCGCTGCTCGACCAGGTGGCGGCGCCGCAGCGCGACGACTCCACCAGGGCGATGCCGCGCTCCCGGTAGCGCCCCACCACCTCTTCGGCGGGATGCCCGAAACGATTGCGCCAGCCGGCCTGGACCAACGCGATGCGCGGCCGCACCGCGTCCAGCAGCAAGGCGCTCGACGAGGTCCTGCTGCCGTGGTGAGGCACCAGCAGGACGTCGGCTCGGAGCTCGGAGCGGCGCGCCACCAGCGCCATCTCCTGCAGGCGCTCGATGTCGCCCGCCAGCAGGGCGGCGGTGCGGCCGTTGCCGATGCGCAGCACGCAGGAGATCGAATTCGGCTTCGGCGGCACGAAGGCCGTGTAGTCGCCGGCCTGCGGATGCAGCACCTCGAAGTCGACACCGTCCCAGGTCCAGCGCTGGCCGGCTTCGCAGCGCCGCGCCGCCCGTCCGGACTTCAGGGGATGGCCGTCCTCGATCGAACTCAGCAGCGTCGCCTGCGGCTGCGCGGCGAGCACCGCGGCAGCGCCGCCGGTGTGGTCGCTGTCGCGGTGGCTCAGCAGCACTGTGTCGAGCCGCTCGCCCAGGGCCCGCAGCAGCGGCACCAGCACCCGCTGGCCGGCATCGCTCTCGAGGCTGTAGCGCGGGCCCGCGTCGTAGAGCAGGCTGTGCGTGGCGGTGCGCACCAGCAGCGCACTGCCCTGACCGATGTCGGCGGCAAGCAGATCGAATTCACCCGCGGCCGGCCGGGGCGCCTGCCACAGCAGCGCCGGCAACAACAGCGGCAGCCCGAGCGCGCGCAGTGTCCATGGCAGGCGCATCGCCAGCAGGACGCCGCCCGCCACGCCCGCCGCCGCCATCCACAGCGGCGGCGCCGGCATCGACAGGGTCGCGAAGGGCAGGCCCGCCAACCACTCCAGCACGGCCAACAGCGCCTGGACCGACCCGGCGGCCAGGTGCCAGAGCGATGGCACGACGACGCCCAGCATCGCCAGTGGCGTCACCACCAGCGTGACCCAGGGGATCGCGATCGCGTTGGCCAGCAGGCCGACTGCCGAGACCTGCTGGAACAGCAACAGGGTGAGCGGCGTCAGCGCCAGCGTCACGATCCACTGCTCGCGCAGCAGGCGCAGCAGGCGGGCGCCGATGCCGGTGGGCGCGCCGGCCGGCGCCGCGCCCTCGGCGGCGAACAGCACGCCCACGGCCACGAAGCTGAGCCAGAAGCCCGCCTGCATCAGGGCCCAGGGATCGACCGCGACCACTACGGCGCAGGCCGACAACCAGACGAAGGGCCAGGGCCAGCGTCGGCCCGTGAGGCGCAGGAGTCCGATGGCGCCGAGCATCAGCACCGTGCGCTGCGAAGGCAGGCCCCAGCCGCTGAACAGCGCGTACAGCGTGGCGAGCAGCAGGCCGCCGACGATCGCGGCATGCTGCGCCGGCCAGCGCAGCATCAGGCGCGCGCTGCAGCGCCACAGCGCCCCGACCGCGAGCGCCGCGAGCCAGGCGAACATCGTGATGTGCAGGCCCGAGATCGACATCAGGTGGGCGACACCGGTGGCCCGGAAGATGTCCCAGTCGGAGCGCTCGATCGCGCGCTGGTCGCCGGTGACCAGCGCCGCGATCACGCCGGCCCGGCGCGGCTCCTCGATCTGTTCGAAGACGGCATCGCGCACGGTCTCGCGCAAGCGCTCCACGGGATGGCGCCAGCCCGAGCCCAGCCGCTCGGGCGGTGGGTCGCGGGCCCCGTTGCGTACCTGGCCGCTGGCATGCTCGCCCTGCTCCCACATGCGCAGCTCGTGGTCGAAGCCGTGCGGATTCAAGCTGCCATGCGGAGCCCTGAGACGGACCACCATGCGCCAGCGCTCGCCGGCGTGGACGGGTGCGGTCCGGCCGGCGGCGGACGGCGGCGCCTCGGCCGCAGCACGCGCCCAGAGCCCGCCGCCCTGCGCGTACCACGCCAGCGAGACGCGCGAAGGCACCCGCGGAGGATCCGGGTCGGCCGCCCCTGCATCGGCCCAGTGCGCCGATTCCACCTCGAACGCGAAGCGCGATCCGCCCGCGCCATGCTGGGGCATGCTCGCCACTCGACCCACCAGCAGCAGGTCGCGACCTTCGAGCGCGGGCGACAGCGCATTGGCCGCATAGGCCGTGGCCCGCCATCCGGCCAGACCGCTCCCGGCCATCGCACCCACGCACAACGCCAGCGTCAGATGCAGCCACAGCGCTGGCGGCGCCCACCGCGCACGAAGGCAGAGCCAGGCGCCGCACGCTGCAGCCAGCAGGCAGGCATAGACCAGCCAGGGCCACAGTGCGGCCTGCTGCAGTTGCAAGGCGGCGCCCAGCACCGATCCCGCCATCGCTGCGAACACAGCCAGGGCGCGCTGCTCCCGTCCGGCCGTCACGAACCGAACTCCCGACGCATGTGCAATTCACTCCCTTGCGCACTTCTTTGGCGCGCAAATTGCTTTCTGTGTCGGCTAGTATGCGTCTCACCCCGAGGCACCCTCGACGCACCGAGAAAAAATGTCCATCCACGCCGCACTCCACCACGTCACCCACTACAAGTACGACCGTCCGGTGCAACTCGGCCCGCAGGTGGTCCGTCTGCGTCCGGCGCCGCATTGCCGCAGCAACGTCATCTCGTATTCGCTGCAAGTCGAACCCGCGGAGCATTTCGTCAACTGGCAGCAGGACCCGTTCGCGAACTACCAGGCACGGCTGGTGTTTCCCGAGAAGACGCGCGAGTTCAAGGTCACGGTCGACCTGGTGGTCGAGATGGCGGTCTACAACCCCTTCGACTTCTTCCTCGAGCCGCAGGCCGAGAACTTCCCTTTCAAGTACACCGAGTCGCAGGCCCAGGAGCTCGCGCCCTACCTGGTGGCGGACGAGGCCACGCCGCTGGTCAAGGCCTACCTCGAGAAGATCGACCGCAAGGAACAGCGCACCATCGACTTCCTGGTCGGACTCAACCAGCAGGTGCAGCAGGACGTCAACTACCTGATCCGCATGGAGCCCGGCGTGCAGACGCCGGAGGAAACGCTGACCAACGCCTCGGGCTCCTGCCGCGACTCGGGCTGGCTGCTGGTGCAGCTGCTGCGCCACTGCGGGCTGGCTGCGCGCTTCGTGTCGGGCTACCTGATCCAGCTCACGCCCGACGTCAAGGCGCTCGACGGCCCGAGCGGCACCGAGGTCGACTTCACCGACCTGCACGCCTGGTGCGAGGTCTACCTGCCGGGCGCCGGCTGGATCGGGCTCGACGCCACCTCCGGCCTGCTGGCCGGCGAAGGCCACATCCCGCTGGCCTGCACGCCGACACCTTCGAGCGCCGCACCGATCGAAGGCGTGGTCGACGATGCCGAGGTCGAGTTCGGCCACGAGATGAAGGTCACGCGCATCTACGAGTCGCCGCGCGTCACCAAGCCCTACACCGACGAGCAGTGGACCGAGATCGTGGCCCTGGGCGATGCGGTCGACAAGCGCCTCGCGGCCGGCGACGTGCGGCTCACGATGGGCGGCGAGCCGACCTACGTCGCCACCAGCGACCGCGATGCGCCCGAATGGAACACCGATGCGCTGGGCCCCACCAAGCGCGGCTATGCCACCGAACTGGTGCACAAGCTGCGGGCCGAGTACGGCCAGGGCGGTTTCCTGCACTTCGGTCAGGGCAAGTGGTACCCGGGCGAGCAGCTGCCGCGCTGGGCGCTGTCGATCTACTGGCGCGCCGACGGCCAGACGCTGTGGCACAACCCCGAGCTGTTCGCCGACGAGCGGCATCCCACGCACTACACCAGCGAGGACGCGCGCCGCTTCACCACCGTGCTGGCGCATCGCCTGGGCCTCACCGAGCGCTACATCCAGCCCGGCTACGAGGACGTCTACTACTACCTGTGGCGCGAGCGCCGGCTGCCGGTCAACGTCGATCCCTTCGACTCCAAGCTCGACGACGAGATGGAGCGTGTGCGCTTGCGACGGGTGTTCACGCAGAAACTCGATGCGGTGATCGGCTACATGCTGCCGATCGAGGCCGGCAACGCCAACCCCGACGCGCCGGCGCTGGCCGGCCCGGGCTGGAAGACCGGCCCCTGGTTCCTGCGCGACGACCGCATGTACCTGATCCCCGGCGACTCGCCGATGGGCTACAGGCTGCCGCTCGACTCCCAGCCCTGGACCAGCAAGGGCGACTACCCCTACCTGGTCGAGCGCGACCCGACGGCGCCGCTGGGCAGCCTGCCGAGCGCGGCCGACTATCGCGCCCGCTACAGCGGCCCGGCGCCGACCGGCCCGGGCGCCGACCGCGGCGCCGTGCCCTATGCCTTCGGCGCGCCCGAAGCCGCGCCGGCGGCGCTGCGCATGCAGTCGCCGGGCGACGGCCCTGCCCGCTCGAGCGACGAAGCCATCGATCCGACCACGCCGCGCCAGCCGCGGCGCGGCGAGTCGGCCCACTGGATCACGCGCAGCGCGCTGTGCGTCGAGGTGCGCGACCCGCGCCGCGCCAACGGCCCGGCGGCCGAGAAGCTCGGCAGCGCCTCGGGCGTGCTGTATGTCTTCATGCCACCGCTGGCACGGCTCGAGGACTATCTCGACCTGGTCGCCGCGGTCGAGGCCACGGCCGAGCAGCTGGGCATCAAGATCGTCATGGAAGGCTACCCGCCGCCACGCGATCCGCGCCTGAAGCTGCTGCAGGTCACGCCCGACCCGGGCGTGATCGAAGTCAACATCCATCCGGCGCACAACTGGCGCGAACTCGTGGACCACACCGAGTTCCTCTACAACGCGGCCTTCGAGACCCGCCTGTCGGCCGAGAAGTTCATGACCGACGGCCGCCATACCGGCACCGGCGGCGGCAACCACTTCGTGATGGGCGGCGCGGTGCCCACCGACAGCCCCTTCCTGCGCCGGCCCGAGCTGCTCGCCAGCCTGCTGCTCTACTGGCACAACCATCCGTCGCTGAGCTACCTTTTCTCGGGCATGTTCATCGGCCCGACCAGCCAGGCGCCGCGCGTGGACGAGGCGCGCAACGACCAGGTCTACGAGCTCGAGATCGCGCTCAAGGAAATCGCCCGCAATCGCGAGATCTACGGCCAGAACATGCCGGCCTGGCTGGTCGACCGCACCTTGCGCAACATCCTGGTCGACGTCACGGGCAACACGCACCGCAGCGAGTTCTGCATCGACAAGCTCTACTCGCCCGACTCCAGCACCGGCCGCCTGGGCCTGCTCGAGCTGCGCGCCTTCGAGATGCCGCCGCATGCGCGCATGAGCATCGCCCAGCAACTGCTGCTGCGCGCCTTCATCGCCCGCTTCTGGGACGAGCCGTACAAGGCGCCAGCCACCCGCTGGGGCACCGAGCTGCACGACCGCTTCCTGCTGCCGACCTTCGTCAAGATGGACTTCGACGACGTCATCAGCGAGATGCGGCAGGCCGGCTTCGCCTTCGACCCCAACTGGTTCGCGCCGCACTTCGAGTTCCGCTTCCCGCTGGTCGGGCAGGTGCAGGCGATGGGCGTCGAGCTGTCGCTGCGCAATGCGCTCGAACCGTGGCACGTGATGGGCGAGGAAGGTTCGGCCGGCGGCACCGTGCGCTATGTCGACTCGTCGCTCGAACGCATCGAGGTTCGCGTCACCGGCCTCAACGAAAGCCGCTACGTCATCACCGTCAATGGCAAGGTGCTGCCACTGCAGCCCACCGGAACGGTCGGCGAGTTCGTGGCCGGCGTGCGCTACAAGGCCTGGAACCCGCCGTCGTCGCTGCATCCGAGCATCGGCGCCCATGCGCCGCTGACCTTCGACATCGTCGACACCTGGATGAAGCGTTCGCTGGGCGGCTGCCAGTACTTCGTCGCCCACCCGGGCGGGCGCAACTACGACACCTTCCCGGTCAACGCCTACGAGGCCGAGAGCCGGCGCCACTCGCGATTCACGCGCATGGGCCACACGCCGGGGTTGATGAGCACGCCGCCGGCGACCATCGAGCTGGCCGGCAGCCGCGAGTTTCCGTTCACGCTCGACCTGCGGCGGTGAGCGCAAGTGCCGAGGCTGCGCGGGATTCGGCCTTTTCTCACGCGCACGCCCTCGGCAACCGTGACCACAGTGTGACAATCGGCGCACCGTGGACCCACTGAACGAATCCCTCTTCGACGCCCAGGCCCTGGAAGCGCCTGCCGCGCTCGCGGCCGCGCTCGCCCCCCCGGCCGCGCCGGGCCATTTCGACGAACTGCGCGGCGGTGCCACGCCCGAAGACGAAGCGCGCCAGGCCGTCCCGTCGCAGCCGGCGCCGCTCTACGATGCCTCCGGCCCCCGTCCCGAGTCGCCGCCCGCGCAGGCGGACGACGATGCCGGCGACCGGGCACCGCTGGCGCCGGCCTGGAGCGGCTTCTTCGAGAACCTCGGTCCGGGCGGCTTCGACGACCTGCCCCGGCGCGCGATCAGCCTCGAGCGCCAGATCCGCGACAACGGCGTCACCTACAACGTCTACGCCGATGCCGACGGTCCGCAGCGGCCCTGGTCGCTCGACCTCTTTCCGCTGATCGTCTCCTCCGCCAGCTGGGCCCAGATCGAGGCCGGCGTGCAGCAGCGCGTGCGCGTGCTCGACCGGGTGCTGGCCGATGTCTACGGCCCGCAGCAGCTGCTGGCCGAAGGCCTGCTGCCGGCGGCGCTGGTGCAGGGCCATCCGGGCTACCTGCGGGCCATGCACGGCGTGCGTCCGCCCGGCGACACCTGGCTGCACATCGCGGCCTTCGATCTCGCGCGCGGGCCCGACGGCAACTGGTGGGTGGTCTCGCAGCGCACCCAGGCCCCCTCGGGGCTGGGCTACCTGCTGGAGAACCGGCTGGCGATCGCGCGCCAGTTCCCGCAGGCCTTCGAGAACCTGCAGGTGCAGCGCCTGGCCGCCACCTACAACGCGATGATGGAAGGCCTGCAGCGCATGTGCCCGGCCGGCCAGCCGCCGCACATCGCGCTGCTGACGCCCGGCCCCTACAACGAGACCTACTTCGAGCACGCCTACCTGGCGCGATACCTCGGCATCACGCTGGTCGAGGGCAATGACCTCACGGTGCGCGACCAGCGGCTCTACCTCAAGACGCTGCAAGGCCTCAGGCCGGTGCACGGGCTGGTCAAGCGGCTCGACGACCAGTTCCTCGATCCGCTCGAGCTGCGGCCCGACTCCACGCTCGGCGTGCCGGGGCTGCTGCAGGCGATCCGCGCCGGCAACGTGCTGGTCGCCAACATGCCCGGATCGGCCTTCCTCGAATCGCCCGCGCTGCTGGGCTTCCTGCCCGCGCTGGCACGCCGGCTGATCGGCGAGAAGCTGCAGTTGCCGGCGCTGCCGACCTGGTGGTGCGGCGAACGCGCCGCGATGGAAGCCGTGCTGCCGCAGCTGGGCGATTGCGCGATCAAGGCGACCTACCCCGACATCGACGCCCACACCAGCTTCGAGGCCGTGCTCGGGCGCCACATGGGCCGCCGCGAGCTCGACGAATGGGCCGGCCGCATCGTGCGCCAGGGCGAGGCCCACACGGTGCAGAGCTACCTGCCGCTGTCGCAGATGCCGACCTGGACCCAGGATCTCGGCCGCGGCCACATCGCGCAGCGCTCGGTGCTGCTGCGCGTGTTCGCGGTCAGCGACGGTCCGCGTTCGTGGCGGGTGCTGCCGGGCGGCCTGGCTCGGCTGGCGGGGCGCGACGCCCAGATCGCCTCGATGCAGCGCGGCGGCAGCAGCGCCGACGTCTGGGTCCGCACCGAGGGCGAAGTCGATCGCACGACGCTGCTGCAGCCGCACGCCACCCCGGCTTCGCTGGCCCGGCATCGCGCTCCGGTCACGAGCCGGGCGGCCGAGAACATGTTCTGGCTCGGCCGCTACACCGAGCGGGCCGAGAACGCCGTGCGCCTCGCGCGCCTCACGATCGACCTGCTGAGCGGCGAAGACCATTCTTCGCGCACCCTGCTCGAATGGCTGCACCGGCTGGCGCTGCGCAATGCGCTGGTGCCGGCCGAGGTGCCGAGCCTGCCGAAGTCGCGCCGCGTGTTCGAGCGTGCGCTGATCGCCGAGCTCGGCAACGTCGACACCGGCGGCAGCGTCGGCTGGAGCCTGCGCGCCATCCGCCAGTCGGCCGCCGCGGTGCGCGAGCGGCTGTCGCAGGACCACTGGAACCAGATCGTGCGCGCCGAAACCGACTTCCTGCGGCGCAGTGCCGAACAGGCCGGCGAGAAGGTCGAAGGCGGCTATGCCAGCGGCGCCGCCTTGCGCCTGCTCGAGTCGGCCAGCAGCGCGCTGTCGGCCATGACCGGCGCCCAGACCGACCGCATGACCCGCGACGACGCCTGGCGGCTGCTGTCGATCGGCCGCCACATCGAGCGCCTGGCCTTCCTCTCGAGCGCGCTGTCGGCCGGCTTCGAGAACGGCTCGGTGCACGAGGTCAGCGGCTTCGAGGCCATGGTGGCGCTGTTCGACAGCACCATCACCTTCCATGCCCGCTACCAGCAGCGGCGCGACGTCGCCACGCTGGTCGACCTGCTGGTGCAGGACGGCGACAACCCGCGCTCGCTGGCCTGGGTCACGCACACGCTGCGCAAGCGCATCGCCAGGCTTGCCGGCAGCGCCCCCGGCAAGCTGACCGCCCTGTCGTACGACCTGCCGGATCCCGACACCTGGACACTGGAAGGCCTGTGCGAACCCGGGCCCGACCAGCAGTACCCGACGCTGGTCCGGGTGTTCGACGCCTGCGAGACCGCGGCCTACCACGTCTCCGATGCCATCGGAACGCGCTACTTCACCCTGACCTCCGAATCGCTGCGCTCGGTCGGCGCCTGAGCTCGGCCCGCATGCCGGGCGAGTAAAGTCCGCACATGCTGCTCCACGTCACCCACGCCACGCGCTACGACTACACGCCGCCGGTCGAGACCGCGCAGCACCTGGCGCACCTGAAGCCGATGACGACCGTGTCGCAGCGGCTGGTGAGCCATGCACTGACGATCAGCCCGACGCCGGCGCTGCACGAGGAGTCGGCCGACGTCTACGGCAACGCGCGCGCCTTCTTCGCGCTGGAGTCCACGCACGAGGATCTGGTGGTCACCGCCGAGAGCGTGGTCGAGACCGCGCAGCCGGTGCTGTCGCCGGCCATCGCGCGCGCATTGCCCTGGGAAGAAGTGCGCGAGCGCTTTCGCTACGTCAAGGACGCCCGCTACGACCCGGCCTCCGACTTCGTCTTTCCCTCGCGCTACGTGCCGCGCCACGACGACTTCGCGGCCTATGCCCGGCCCAGCTTCGCGCCCGGCCGCCCCGCTTTCGACGCCGCGATGGACCTCACGCTGCGCATGTACCGGGACTTCGAGTACGACTCCGGCAGCACCGAGATCAGCACGCCGGCGATCGAGGCCCTGGCCCAGCGCAAGGGCGTCTGCCAGGATTTCGCCCACATCATGATCGCCTGCCTGCGCACCATCGGCCTGCCGGCGCGCTACGTCAGCGGCTACCTGCTGACCCAGCCGCCGCCGGGCAAGCCGCGCCTGGTCGGCGCCGATGCCTCGCACGCCTGGGTGTCGGTCTACCTGCCCGGCGCCGACGGCCCCGGCGACTGGGCCGACTTCGACCCCACCAACGGCCGCCAGCCCGGCGAAGACTACGTGACGCTGGCCATCGGCCGCGACTACTCCGACGTCTCGCCGATGCGCGGCGTGCTGCATGGGGGTGCCCGCCACACGCTGGGCGTCAGCGTCACGGTGCGACCGCTCGAGGAACTGAAGGAAGAAGCGGCGGCCATCGCGCGGTCCCAATCGCGGTCCCAATCGCAGTCGCAATCGCAGTCGCAGTCGCAGTCGCAGAACCAGTCCCAAAGCCAAACCCAATCCCAGCCCCCAACCCAGAACAAGGAGTCTTCATGAGCGTCTACGACAAGCTGTCCAGCCTCGGCATCACCCTGCCCCCGGTGGCCACGCCCGCCGCGGCCTACGTGCCCTTCGCGCGCACCGGCAACCTGGTCTTCCTCTCCGGCCACATCGCCCGCAAGGACGGCAAGCCCTGGGTCGGGCAGCTCGGCGGCGCGCTCGGCACCGACGAAGGCAAGCAGGCCGCGCGCGCGATCGCGATCGACCTGCTCGGCACCTTGCATGCGGCGGTCGGCGACCTGAACAAGGTCAAGCGCATCGTCAAGCTCATGAGCCTGGTCAATTCCACGTCCACCTTCACCGAGCAGCACCTGGTGACCAACGGCGCCAGCGAACTGATGGCCGAGGTCTTCGGCAGCGAGAAAGGTGCCCATGCGCGCAGCGCCTTCGGCGTCGCGCAGATTCCGTTCGGCGCCTGCGTAGAGATCGAGCTGATCGCCGAAGTCCAATAAGTGATTCATTGGACGACACCGACCGCCACCTGCTGAGCCTGCTCCAGGCCGACGCCCGCGCGCCCGCCGCGCTGCTGGCCCGCAAGCTCGGGGTGGCGCGCACGACAGTCGTCGCCCGCATCGCGCGGCTGGAACGCGAGGGCGTGATCGCCGGCTATGGCGTGCGGCTCGGCCAGCGCCTCGAGGAAGCCGCGGTGCGCGCGTACTGCGGCCTCAGCGTCGCGCCCAAGACCGGCGCCGCGGTGGTGCGGGCGCTCACGCGGCTGCCCGAGGTCGAGGAACTCTCGGCCGTCAGCGGCCAGTACGACTACATGCTGGCCCTGCGCTGCGAGACCAACGAGCAGCTCGACGCGCTGCTCGACCGCATCGGCCTGATCGAAGGCATCCAGCAAACGCACACCTCGGTGGTGCTGAGCCGCAAGGTCGACCGCCGCAGCGCGGTTCCGCCATAATCCCGGACCCCGGGGAACCCATCCGATGCACAGCGACGACGTGCTCCAGACCCAACGCCGACTGCGCTGCAGTCTGCTCGACGACCGCAGCGCGCTTCCCTGGCGCCCGGCCCGAGAGTTCGCGGCGCAGATGCTGCTG
Source organism: Variovorax saccharolyticus (assembly GCF_030316765.1). Taxonomy (GTDB): domain Bacteria; phylum Pseudomonadota; class Gammaproteobacteria; order Burkholderiales; family Burkholderiaceae_C; genus Variovorax; species Variovorax saccharolyticus. Next base: position 467,640 of record NZ_JASZYT010000001.1, on the reverse strand, counting down.
TACGTCGAGGACCCGCTCCAGTGCTGGCGGGTGGGCGTGGAATGTCTGCGCGAGCTGCTCGATGCCGATCGGGTCGATGGCGGCTTCGCCGAACCCGGGCAGGCACTGTATGCGCCGCTGGCCGAATCACTGCGCCCCGGCCGCGCCGTCCCCTCGGTGGTCGGCTTCGCGATGGATGCGCGCGACCCGAGCCTGGCCGCCGTCTGGGCCACCGAGGGCCTGGTGGTGTTCGGCGACGTCGCGAGCGATGCGCGCTTCGGGCCGCAGATGCGCGCGCAGCTCGGCGCCATCGGCACCCGCACCAAGCTGGCCGTGTCGCTGCACGACGGCCGCCGCTCGCTGGGCCTGCTGTGCGCCGACTGGATCGAGCCCCGCACGGTCTGGCGTTCCGAGGCCTGCACCCACCTTCCCCTGCTCGCTCGCGCCGTGCTCACGCCGGTGCTGACGGCAGCACGCTCGCTCGACGATGCGCGCGACGATGCACGGGCCGCGCCCGACCCTGCGGCCCTCGCCGGACTCACGCCGGCCGAGCTGAAGGTCGCACGCATGGCCGCCACCGGGATGAGCTACAAGGAGATCGCGCGCGAACTCAAGCGCTCCTTCTCGACCGTCGACCACCAGCTGCGCAGCGCGCGCGACAAGCTGGGCGTGTCCTCGACCGCCCGCCTCGCGGGCGCCCTCTCGATCCACCTGCCCCATTGACGGTGCCCCCATCGGGGTGAACCCTATCGCGAATCTTCGCGATGGAGCCGCGCGGGCGTGCTCCCTAGACTGCGCGGGCCACTTTCCACCTTCCGGAGATACCCCGTGAGAACGTTCCAGAACACCGTGAACGGCCGCCCCGCCGCCGTCGCCCGCAGCTTCGAATCGAAGAACCCCGCCACCGGCGAAACGCTGGGCCTGGTGCCGCACGCCACGCCGGAGCAGGTGGCCGAGGCCGTCGCCGCGGCGCGCGCCGCGCAGCCCGCATGGGCCGCACGTCCCGACGCCGAACGCCAGGCACTGCTGATGGAGGTCGCGCAAGCCATCAAGGCCAACTCCGAGTACCTCGCCGAGTGGGTGACGCGCGAACAGGGAAAACCGCTCGGCGGCGTCGGTCCCGACCAGGTGCCCGGCGCGCGCTTCGAGCTCTGGGGCTGCGAAGTCTGGACACAGGTGCCCGCGAGCCTCGAGCTGCCGGTGGAAGTCGTCTTCGAGGACGACACGCGGCGCGACGAGATGCACCGCCAGCCCTTCGGCGTGGTCGCCGCGATCGCGCCCTGGAACTGGCCGCTGCTGATTGCGATCTGGCAGATCGTGCCGTCCCTGCGCGCCGGCAACACGGTGGTGCTCAAGCCTTCCGAATACACCAGCATCGGCACGCTGGAGATGGTCCGCATCATGGCCGAGCTGCTGCCGCCCGGCGTGCTCAACACCGTGAGCGGAGGCGGCGACGTCGGCGCGGCCCTGGTGGAAAACAGTGGCATCGACAAGATCATGTTCACCGGCTCGAACGCGACCGGCGCGCGCATCGCGGCGGCGGCGGCGCGCAACCTCACGCCCACGACGATGGAACTGGGCGGCAACGACGCCGCGATCGTGCTGCCCGATGCCGATCCGAAGGCGATTGCGATGGGGCTCTTCTGGGGCGCCTTCCTCAACATGGGACAGACCTGCGCCTGCGCCAAGCGGCTGTACGTGCCCGACAACCTGCACGACGCCGTGGTCGCCGAACTCAAGGCGCTCGCCGAGACCATGCCGATGGGCGACGGCACGGCGGCCGGCACCGTGATCGGCCCGATCCAGAACCGCATGCAGTACGACAAGGTGGTGGCGCTGGTCGAGGACGCCCGGGCCGGCGGCGCGACCATCGTCTGCGGCGGCGAGGCCCCCGCCGGTCCGGGCCACTTCTATCCCGTGACGCTGGTCACCGACATCGCCGACGGCAGCCGGCTGGTGGACGAGGAGCAGTTCGGCCCCGTGCTCCCGGTCATCCGCTACAGCGACCTCGAGTCCGCGATCGCGAGCGCCAACCGGCTCGACGCCGGGCTCGGCGCCTCCGTCTGGTCCGGCGACATCGACAAGGCCAGGGCAGTCGCCTCGCGCATCCGGGCCGGCACCGTGTGGATCAACCAGCACGGCGCGATCCACCCCATGGTGCCCTTCGGCGGCGTCAAGCGCTCGGGCTGGGGGGTGGAGTTCGGCGTCGACGGACTGAAGTCGGTCACGCAGCCGCGCGTCATCAGCATCAAGAAGTAACAGCGGGCCGAACGGGCAGCGGAAGCCGGGCCATCAGGGTAATCCGGCTTCCGAAGCGCCGAGGTCTGCGGCACGCTTCTTGCGCCGAATCCGTCCGGATACCGCCATGGAAGACGTCTGCTACACCACCCTCGACACCCGCGATGCGGACGAGCATGCCGCCGGGCTGAGCGCCTGGGACCAGAAGTACGAGCAGATCTCCGCCGGCCGTTTCAGCGGCCATGTGGAGGACCTGCGTGTCGGGCCGGTGCAGGTGTTCGTGGAGACGGCGAGCCGCTCGGTCTTCCAGTGCGGCATGCCCCGCACCGGGACGCTCACGGTCGGCCTGATGCACCCCGTGGCCGAGGCCGGCTGGTTCTGCGGCCATGCGCTCGAACGCGACCGCATGATCGCCGTGTCTTCGGGTTCCGAATTCGACCTGATCGCGGGCGCCGGCATGGACGTGATCGGCATCTCCATCGACACCGCGCACCTGTCGGCACTGGCCACCCAACTGCGCGGCGGCGAGCAGGCCGCGCAGCCATTGCGAGACCCGTGCGTGCTGGCAACCTCCGCGGCCGTCCAGGCCGGGATGAAGCAGCTCGTCGATTCCGCGCTCGCGCTCGCGCGGCTGCAGCCTGCGCTGCTGCAGCAAGCCGCGGCCCAGCGCATGCTGGCGCTCTCGCTCTCGGAGGCGATGCTCGACGGCGTGGCCGGCGATCGCCACGAAGCGAGCGTGCGGCCCAGCGCCGCCGCCCGGCGGCGCATCCTCTACGCCGCGCGCGACTACATGCACGCCCATGCCGACGAGGCGATCAGCGTGCCCGACCTGTGCCAGGCCACCTGCGCCTCGCGCCGCGCCCTGCAATACGCGTTCGAAGAGATCCTGCACCTCAGCCCCGTGACCTACCTGCGCGTGATGCGCCTGAACCGCGTGCGCGGCGAGTTGCTCGCGCACAGCGACCTGACCGTGGGCGACGTCGCGGCGCGCTGGGGCTTCTGGCACCTGTCGCGCTTCGCGGCGGACTACCGCCAGCACTTCGGCGAACTGCCCTCGGCGACCCGCGCGCGCGGTGCCGCCAGGGCCATGCCAAACGGCATGCTGACCGCCCACTGACCGGCTCGATGCCCCGCTCGAGGCCGTTCGAGGCCCGGGGCGCAGTCTTGCCGAATCGGGATAACGGGTCCCGTGCACTGCCCCGTAACCTCCGTCGAAACCACTCCCACAGCGACGCAGGACTTCGATGCAGCACCCACGGCTTTCATTTTCCCGCCCCTTCCGCCAGCGCGCCGCCGCACTGACGGCCGTCGCGGCCCTCACGGCCGGCGCCGCGCTTTCGGCCTTCGCGCCACCGGCGCACGCCCACGGCGGCGCGGCGCACATGGTGCCGCTGAAGAAGACGCTGGAGGAGTTCGGCGCCGCGGTGCGCTGGGACGGCTTCGCCAACGTCTTCACGATCTCGCGCAACAGCATGCTGGTGCGGGTCAAGCCGGGTTCGCGTACCGCCATGGTGAACGGACAGCCGGTGCAGCTCGACGTGCCGGTGACGATGCGGGGCAACACGGCCTATGTGTCGCACGACTTCATCAACCAGGTTTTCCAGCCGGGGCTGGACAAGACCTTCGCGGTCGAGCGCACCCCCAGTCCGCTCAACCCGCTGACCGCCGACGAGATCCTCGCGGTGGTCGCGATCCTGAAGTCCTCCGGCCGCTACCAGCCCGGCTACCGCTTCACCGAGATCACCCTGAAGACGCCGCCGAAAGACGAGGTGTGGAACTTCGCGCTCACCGGCCAGCCCGTGCGCGCGCCCCGCCAGGCCTCGGTGGTCGTGCTCGACGGCAAGAAGCTGATCGAAGGCACGGTCGACCTCGCGGCGCGCAGCGTCACGAACTGGAAGCCCATCGAGGGCGCGCACGGCATGGTCCTGCTCGACGACTTCGCCACGGTGCAATCGGCCATCGAAGGCAGCCCCGAGTACGCCCAGGCGCTGCGCAAGCGCGACATCCATGACGTGAAGAAGGTGGTCGCAACGCCGCTGACGGTCGGCTACTTCGACGGCAAGGACGAACTGAAGCAGGAGGACCGTCTGCTCAAGGTCGTGAGCTACCTCGACGTGGGCGACGGCAACTACTGGGCCCACCCGATCGAGAACCTGGTCGCGGTGGTGGACCTCGAACAGAAGAAGGTCGTGAAGATCGAAGACCAGGGCGTGATCCCGGTGCCGCTCAAGCCGACGCCCTACGACGGCCGCGACCGCAGCGCGACCCCGGCGCCCAAGCCGCTGGAGATCACCGAGCCCGAGGGCAAGAACTACACCATCAGCGGCAACACCCTGCACTGGCGCAACTGGGACTTCCATGTGCGGCTCGATTCGCGCGTCGGGCTGGTGCTCTCGACCGTCACCTACAACGACCGCGGCACCCGCCGCAAGATCATGTACGAGGGCTCGCTGGGCGGCATGATCGTGCCCTACGGCGACCCCGACGTGGGCTGGTACTTCAAGGCCTACCTCGATTCGGGCGAATACGGCATGGGCACGCTGACCTCGCCGATCGAGCGCGGCCGCGACGCGCCCGACAACGCGGTGCTGCTCGATGCCACCCTGGCCGACTACGCGGGCGCGCCGGCCAAGGTGCCGAACGCGATCGCGGTGTTCGAGCGCTATGCCGGCCCCGAATTCAAGCACCAGGAGATGGGCAAGCCCAACGTCAGCACCGAGCGGCGCGAACTGGTGGTGCGCTGGATCAGCACCGTCGGCAACTACGACTACCTGTTCGACTGGGTGTTCGCCGAGAACGGCACCATCGGCATCAACGCCGGCGCGACCGGCATCGAAGCCGTGAAGGGTGTCAAGTCGCGCACCATGCAGGACCCGACCGCCGCCGAAGACACGCGCTACGGCACCTTGCTCGACCACAACATCGTCGGCACCACGCACCAGCACATCTACAACTTCCGGCTCGACCTCGACGTCGATGGCGAAGCCAACTCGCTGACCGAGATCGACCCGGTGGTCGAGAAGAACACGCGCGCCGGGCCACGCACCAGCACCATGCAGACCGTGCAGCGCACGGTGGCGAGCGAGAAGGCGGCGGCGCAGAAATTCGATGCGTCGACCATCCGCCTGCTGAGCAATCCGAACCGCCTCAACAAGGTCGGCAACCCGGTCTCGTACCAGCTCGTTCCGTACGCGGGCGGCACGCACCCGATCGCCAAGGGCGCCAACTTTGCCAAGGACGAGTGGATCAACCACCGCCTGAGCTTCATGGACCGCCAGATCTGGGTCACACGCTACGACCCGGAGGAGAAGTTCCCCGAAGGCAAGTACCCCAACCGCTCGGGCAAGGACACCGGCCTCGGCCAGTTCACCGCCGACGACCAGCCGATCGTGAACACCGACAACGTGGTCTGGCTGACCACCGGCACCACCCACGTCGCGCGCGCCGAGGAGTGGCCGATCATGCCGACCGAATGGGTCCACGCGCTGCTGAAGCCCTGGAACTACTTCGACGAGACGCCCACGCTCGGGCTGAACCGGCCGGCCAGGTGAGCCGACCGCTCCCCCTCGACTCCAACATCCAGACCACGAGGATATCCATGCAAGACTTCGACCCAACGCCATCCCTCAACGGCACGACCACGGATCGCCGCGACTTCCTCAAGACCGGCGCCGCCCTGCTCGCGACCGCACCGCTGGGAGCGCTGGCCCAGGCAGCGGGTCCGGTCGAGCGGCCCGCCGCCGAGATCACGGGCTGGTCCGCCATCGCCCTGTCGCGCGCGATCCAGTCGCGCAGCGTCTCGTGCGTGGAGGTGATGAACGCCTATCTCGCGCAGATCGACCGTTTCAACCCCAAGGTCAACGCCATCGTCTCGCTGCAGGCGCGCGAAGGGCTGCTCACGCAGGCCGGGCAGCGCGATGCCCAGTTCGCGGCAGCGAAGACCGAAGGCCGCAGCGTCGGCTGGATGCACGGCTTTCCGCAAGCGCCGAAAGACCTCGCGGCCACGGCCGGCATCGTCACCACGCAAGGTTCGCCGATCCTCAAGGACTACGTGCCGAAGACCGATGCCATCGTCGTCGAGCGGGCGCGCAAGGCCGGTGCGATCCTGATCGGCAAGACCAACACGCCGGAGTTCGGGCTCGGCTCGCACACCTACAACACCGTGTTCGGCACCACGCTGAATGCCTTCGATCCGACCAGGAGCGCGGGCGGCAGCAGCGGCGGCGCCGCCGTGTCTCTGGCCTTGAACATGCTGCCCGTGGCCGACGGCAGCGACATGATGGGATCGCTGCGCAACCCGGCCGGGTGGAACAACGTCTTCGGCTTCCGCCCTTCGTTCGGGCGGGTGCCCTACGGCCCGACCAACGAGGTCTTCATGCAACAGCTCGGCTACGAAGGCCCGATGGGCCGCAGCGTGGCTGACCTCGCGATGCTGTTGTCGGTGCAGGCCGGCCATGACGCCCGCGTGCCGCTGTCGATCGACCAAGACCCGGCGATCTTCACCAGGCCGCTGGCCAAGGACTTCAAGGGCGCGCGCATCGGCTGGATGGGCGACTACAACGGCTACCTGCCGATGGAGCCCGGCGTGCTCGACACCTGCACCGGGGCGCTCAAGCACTTCGAGACCATCGGCTGCACGGTGGAAGCGGTTCAGCCCGATTTCTCGATGGAGCGGCTGTGGAAGACCTGGCTCACGCTGCGCGGCTTCCTCGTGGCGGGCGTCGCGGGCGGCCTCTACGCCGATCCGAAGACCCGGGCCCTGATGAAGCCCGAAGCCGTCTGGGAAGTCGAGAATGGCCTCAAGGTCTCGGGTGTGGACGTCTACCGCGCCTCCATCGATCGCAGCGCGTGGTACCAGGCGCTCAACACGCTGTTCCAGCGTTATGACTACCTGGTGCTGCCATCGGCGCAGGTGTTTCCCTTCGATGCCAAGCTGGACTGGCCCAAGAGCGTCAATGGCAGGACGATGGACACCTACCACCGCTGGATGGAGGTCGTCGTCGGCGGCACGCTGGCCGGCGTGCCGGTGCTGAGCGTGCCGGCCGGCTTCGGTCCGGGCGGGCTGCCGATCGGCCTCCAGGTGATGGGCCGCGCCCAGGCGGACCTGGCGGTGCTCCAGCTCGGCCATGCGTACGAACAGGCATCCAGGTACACGGCAAGGCGCAGCCCGCTGCTCGCCTGAAGGCGGCGCGAATCAACCGAACTCGATGCCCTGCGCCAGCGGCAGTTCGGTCGAGAAGTTGATGGTGTTGGTGCTGCGGCGCATGTACTGCTTCCAGGCGTCGGAGCCGCTCTCGCGGTCGCCGCCGGTTTCCTTCTCGCCACCGAAGGCACCGCCGATCTCCGCGCCGCTCGGCCCGATGTTGACGTTGGCCATGCCGCAGTCGGAACCCGCCGCCGACAGGAAGCGCTCGACCTCGCGCAGGTCGTTCGAGAAGATGCATGACGACAGGCCCTGCGGGACGTCGTTGTGCATCGCGATCGCCTGGTCCAGATCGTCATAGCCCAGCACGTAGAGCAGCGGACCGAAGGTTTCCCGGCGCACCAGCTCGGTCTGCGCGGGCATGTCGGCGATGGCCGGGCGGACGTAGAAGGCGTTCGGAAAGCGATCCGCCAGCACGCGCTCGCCGCCCGTGAGGATGCGCCCGCCCTGTTGTTCGACCTCGGCGACCGCATGCCGCAGCGTGTCGCAGGCGGCCTCGTCGATCAGCGGCCCCACCAGCGTGCCCTGTTCGAGCGGGTGGCCGATGCGCAGGCTTTCGTAGGCCGGCAGCAGCTTGGCGACCAGCGCGTCCTTGACCGTGCGATGCACGATGAGCCGCCGCAGCGAGGTGCAGCGCTGGCCCGCCGTGCCCACCGCGCTGAACAGGATGGCCCGCAGCGCCATGTCCAGATCTGCCGCCGGCGTGACGATCATCGCGTTGTTGCCGCCGAGCTCGAGGATGCGCCGGCCGAAGCGCGCCGCCACGCGCGGGCCGACCTCGCGCCCCATGCGCGTGGAGCCGGTGGCCGAGACCAGCGCGATGTCGCTGCTGTCGACCAGTGCCTGGGCGTGTTCCTTGCGGCCGATGACGATCTGCGCGAGTCCTTCCGGTGCGCGATCGCCGAAGCGCGCGATGGCACGCTCCAGCGCCTTGAAGGTGGCGAGGCCCGACAACGGCGCCTTCTCCGACGGCTTGAAGACGACCGGGTCGCCGCACACCAGCGCGATCGCCGCATTCCACGCGAACACCGCACTCGGAAAGTTGAAGGCGGTGATGACCGCCACCGGCCCGAGCGGGTGGTACTGCTCCATGATCCGATGGCCGGGACGTTCCGACACGATGGTCCGGCCATGCAGCTGGCGCGACAGCCCGAGCGCGAATTCGCAGATGTCGATGCCCTCCTGCACCTCGCCCAGGCCTTCCTGCGCGATCTTTCCGACCTCGATCGACACCACGTGGCCGATGTCGGCCTTGGCCTTGCGCAGCTCTTCGCCCCAGAGGCGTACCAGTTCGCCGCGTGCGGGCGCCGGTACCTCTCGCCAGTGGCGGAAGGCGGCCGCGGAGCGCGCGACCACCTCGGGCATCGACGTCATCGGCGCCTCGCGCAGGCGCGCGAGTTCGGTGCCGTCGACGGCCGAGCGCACGCCCAGCGTGCCGCCGGACAGTTCCGATGCGGCGATGCCGCAGCGTTCGAGGATGTTTCGCAGGTCGTTCATGCTCGTGGCTCCTTGCGTGCGTGGCGTCGCGCCTGGGGTGGCCAAGTATGTGCGAAGGTGGCGCCGCGATGGGCGCTGGCGGGCGCCGCACCGCCACCCGGCTCACCGAGCGCGGCGTAGCAGCTGCCGACCCGCGTGCCGAGAAAGTCCTCGAGCGCGACGCGCTCCTGCCCCACGAAGCCGCGCGCCGGCAGGCGCCCGGTACGCAGCAGCTCGAACACGCCGACCACGCCGGCCGCGGTCGCGAGCTCGATGGCCGTGCGGTCCACGCCCCGCAGCCGGCCGCCCTGGATGCGGGCCATGCGCGTCTCCTGTTCGAGCCGGCCGCCGCGCAGCCCGGTTGCCGAGGCGAACACGATCACCGTGTCTTCCCGGCTGTGCGGCACCGCGTGCTCGAGCACCTGTCGCAGCAGGTCGCGCCGTTCGACCAGCCGCAGGTCGTGCAGCAGCAAGGCCATGGCATCGCGATGGCCCGGATAGCGCAGGGTCTTGTAGTCGAGGTTGCGCACGCGGCCCGCCAGCGTCTCGCACAAGGTGCCGAGCCCGCCCGAGGTGTTGAAGGCTTCGTAGGTGTCGCCGTCGAGCACCAGCGTCTCGTGGCCTTCGAGCGGCTGCACCGACACCGGCCGGCCCTGCACGATGGCCGCGCACGGATGGCAGTACTCGTTGATGAGGCCGTCGACGCTCCAGGTGAAGTTGTAGCGCAGCGCGTTGGTGGCGTGGCGCGAGAGCGCGCCGACGCGCAGGTGCAGGTCGTGCAGCTCGTCGAAGCGACCGGCGAGGTGCGCCCCGAGCATGCCGATCACCCCGGGCGCGAGTCCGCACTGCGGCATGAGCACCGACTCGGCGCCGGCGGCCGATGCGCGGATGGCGGCGGTGGCCGCGACATCCTCGGTGAGGTCGAGGTAGTGCACGCCGCGCTTGCGCGCCACCGCCGCGACGCCCGCGGCGAATTGAAAGGGCAAGGCATTGACGAGCAGTTCATGGCCCGCCAACGCGGCCTCCAGTGCCGCGGAGTCCGCCACATCGACCACCGTGCGCCGCACCAGCCGGTCGCCGGGCTCGCTGCGCGAGGGTTCGCGGTCGGCCAGCGTGACCGGGACGCGGTGGTATTCCGCCAGCATGTCGGCCACCGTGCCGCCCACCTTGCCGGCACCCAGCACGAGGACGTTGCGAATCAGGATCGGGCTCATCGGGTTTCTCCTTCCGGCCATCGGGCGGATGAAGAAACTGTAGGAGGCCTGGCGGTCAGGCGGAAGCGGCCATTTCGTCGAAGGGAGCATCCGCTGCCGACGAAACGACGGGCCGGACGATCGAAGCGTCAGGTGCCGCAGCGAACCCTGCGTCGACAAATAAAGGCGGCGGCTTGTAAAGCCGTTGACATACGGCACCGGGACCGGTTCCTACACTGGGCTGCAGTCCCTGCCATCTTCCTCACGACCCCAAGGCAAGCCGTCTCAGCCCCTGCATCTCGCGAATCACGCAATGCGACCTCGCCATCTCGATCAGACCCTGCTCCTGCAACTGCATCAGCACATTGGAAGTCATGACCCGGCTGAGGCCGGCGATGTTGGCCATCTCCTGGTGGGTGAACGAGATCCGTATCGCGACGCTCTGCCCCTGTCCCTGCGCCTCGCCGTAGGTGCCGGCCAGCTGCACCAGGTGATGGATCACGCGCTGCGCGGCCGTCGCCTGGCTCAGCAGCAGGTTCTGGTGCGCCAGCACGCGCAGCTTGACGTTCATGAGCCAGAGCACCTGGCGCATGCAGGCCTCGTCGCGCGCCATCCACTGCTGCAGCAGCGCCACCGCCACCTGCCGCGTGACCACGTCCGACGAAGCCACCGCGGTGACCGAATGCCGGCCGTCAAGGAAGGCGCTGCATTCGCCGACCATCCCCTGCGCTCCGACGATGGCCATGTGTTTCTCGTGGCCGGCCTCCGACAGCAGCACCAGCCGGACACGGCCCTGCTCGACGACATGCACATGGGTCACGGCGTCGCCCTGCGAGAACAGGGTCTGGCCCTTGCGGAAATCCACCCGCGGCGCGCCCTGCGCCATCAGCATCTCCCAGCGGAAGTGCGGCACCTCGATCCACGCCGAAGGGGAAGCCGTCGTCTCTGCGTTCTTGTTCATCGCCTCGAAGCCCGCACGGTCCGTCGGGCAGTTTCATGAAACATCCATTCTCCTCATACCGAAAGCTCTTTCCCATCCTGGACAACGCGGTTCAGCTGTCCAGCTGCTCGCAAAGCGCGCTGAGCCTGCCGGTGCGCCAGGCCATCGACGAGTACCTCGACGTCTGGGTGCGCCGCGGCGCCGACTGGGGCTACTGGATGGACCAGGTGGCCCTGGCCCGCGCCGAGTTCGCTCGCATGATCCACGCCAACGTCGAGGACATCGCGGTGCTGGGCAGCGTGTCGGATGCGGCGTCGGCCATCGCCTCGGCGCTGCGCTTCGACGCCGGACGCCCCGAGGTCGTCACCAGCACGCTGGACTTTCCCTCGATCTGCCACGTCTGGCTGGCGCAGCAGCCGCGCGGCGCGCAGGTGCGCCTGGTCGAAGCCGAGGCTGGCCGCACCGACACCGCGCAGCGGATCGCCGCGGCCATCGACGACCGCACGGCGCTGGTGTCGGTGTCGCAGGCCTGCTTCTACGATGGCCAGATCGTCGACATCGCGGCCACCGGGCAGGCGGCGCGCGCGCAAGGTGCGCTCCAGTTCGTCGATGCCTACCAGTCGGCCGGCTCGATCGCGATCGACGTTCGGGCCCAGAAGGTCGACATCCTGGCGGCCGGTGCCCAGAAGTACCTGCTGGGCATTCCGGGCATCGCCTTTCTCTATGTGCGACCGGCACTGGCGCGGCAGCTCGTGCCCACGGTCACCGGCTGGTTCGGCCGCGTCAATCCGTTCGCCTTCGATCCCGCGCAGCTCGATTTCGCCGACAGCGCCACGCGCTTCAACACCGGCACGCCGCCGATGATGTGCGCCAGCGTCGCGCGCGCCAGCATGGCCCTGCTCAACGAGATCGGGGTGCCCGCGATCCAGGCCTACCTGCAGCAGCTGTCGGCCGTGGCCATCGAGGAGGCGGCGCGCCTGGACCTCGAAGTCGCGAGCCCCCTGGACCCCGCCGCCAAGGGCGCGAACACCGCGATCCGCATCGCCGACGCCGCCGCGATCGAAGCGCGGATGCTGCAGTCGGGCTACGTGGTCTCGGCGCGCAACGACGTGATCCGGATCGCGCCGCACTTCTACAACACGGCCGACGATGTGGTGGGCGCCCTGCGCGAGCTGGCTCGCCTGACACGATGACGGCCACCCACAGCGCTTCGGTGCTCTGCCGCGCGAGCCCGCAGCAGGCCCTGGACTTCCTCGGCGATGGCCTGGCCCTCGGCCAGTGGGCCCTGGGCTGCTGGCAGACCGAGTCGATCGGTGGCGGCGTGGTGCGCGGCCATTCGCTGTTCGACGACACGCCCACCTGGGTGCGCCCGGTCGTCGACAGCGCGCGCCTGACCGTGACCTATCACGTGGGCGGCGCGCCCGATGCGCTGGCCCCGCGCATCCACGCCACGGTCGAGCCCGATGCGGCCACGGGCGGCTGCCGCATCGCCCTGCATGCATCGCGCGGCGCCGACATGGACGACGCCCGCTGGCTGCGGCTGGTGCGCTGCCACGAGCTCGAGGTGCTGCTGATCCAGGCGCGCCTTGAACGCAGCGCCACCGCGTACGCGGCGCAGATTCTGAAACCACGATGAGGAAGAGATGATCATGAACCGACGCCGACTCGGCCAGGCTTTCACGGCCGCGCTGCTCGCACCCGCACTCTCGTCGCCCTGGATCGCCCACGCGAGCACCAAGGCCTACAGCGGTCCGATCCGCGTCTTGGTGGGCTTCCCGCCGGGCGGGGCCACCGACGTGGTGGCGCGGGCCGTGGTCGACAAGCTCGGCAAGGCCATGAACGGCCAGGTGTTCGTGATCGACAACAAGGCCGGCGCCGGCGGCCAGATCGCCGCCCAGCTCCTCAAGGCGGCACCGGCCGACGGCTCGACGATCATGCTGTCGATCGACCACACGCAGGTCATCATCCCGCTGACCATCGCCGCGGCCGGCTACGACCCGGTGAACGACTTCACCGCGCTGGCGGGCGTGGCCTCGTACTACAACGTGCTGGCGGTCAGCGCCGCCACCGGCATCAAGACCATGGCCGAGCTCGGCGCCTGGGTCAAGGCCCATCCCAACGAGGCCAACTACGGCATCCCGGCGGCCGGCAGCGTGCCGCAGTTCATCGGCCACATCATCGGCAAGTCGCTCGGCGTCACGATGAACTCGGTGCCCTACAAGGGCGGCGCGCCGATGGTGCAGGACCTGCTCGCGGGGCAGATCCCGATCGGCATCGCGTCGATGACCGAGCTGATCGAGTACCACCGCGCCGGCAAGGTCCGCATCCTCGCGAGCTCGGGCCAGGAGCGCAGCAAGACCGCGCCCGAGATCCCGACCTTCCTCGAACTCGGCTTCAGCGGCATCGACAAGAACCCCTGGCTGGCCTTCTTCGGACCGAAGGGCCTGCCGGTCGAATTCGTCGAGCAGTTCGACCGCGCGATGAAGACCGCCCTGGCCCAGCCCGACCTGCAGGAGAAGCTGGCCAAGATGGGCAACGAGGTCACGGCGGCTCCGTCGAAGGAGGTCGGACAGTGGGTGGTCGATGCCTCGCGCGGCTGGGGCAATGTCATCCGCGATTCGGGATTCAAGGCGCAATGAGCGCCGCCCGGCCGCCCGAAGGCGCTCGCACCGCAGTGCGCAGCACGGAGGTTGAGCTATGAGCGCCGCCCCTCGCACTTTCATCCAGAGCGGTTCACGCTGGGAAGAGCTGGCCGGCTATTCACGCGCGGTCGTCGACGGCGACTGGATCTTCGTCTCCGGCACCGTCGGCCAGGACTTCGCCAGCGGCGAGTTCCTCGACACGGCCGAGCAGCAATGCGAACTGGCGCTCGACACCATCGAAGGCGCACTGGCGCAGGCGCAGGCCAGCCTCGCCGACGTGGTGCGGGTACGGGTCTACGTGCCCGATCGCGGCGACGTGATCGCGGTCAGCGGCGTGCTCAAGCGCCGACTGGGCGACAACCGGCCCGCCAACACGACCCTCTGCAGCGCACTGGCGGTCGAAGGCGCCAAGGTCGAGATCGAGGTCACAGCCCGGCGCCGGGCCTGAACGAAGCAACGAACGAATTTTTCCCCCGCATAGGAATCCCCGATGAGCATCCTGACCCACCTGGCCGCGGCCCTGCGCGATCGCTCGGTTCGCACGATCGACCTGACCCACACCCTGAGCGAAGATTTCCCGCCGCTGCAGCTGCCGCCTCAATTCGGCCAGGTCGCGGCATTCAAGATGGAGCGCATCTCGCGCTACGACGATGCCGGTCCCGGCTGGTACTGGAACAACTTCACCTGCGGCGAGCACACGGGCACGCACTTCGACGCGCCCGCCCATTGGGTGACCGGCAAGGACCATCCGGGCAACACGGTCGACACCATCGACGCCGGCAACTTCATCGCGCCGGCGGTGGTGGTCGATGCCAGCGCCGAGGTGGCCGAGGATCACGACTGGCTGCTGACGGTGGACTTCCTGCAGGCCTGGGAAGCGCGCCACGGCCGCATCCCCGAAGCCGCCTGGGTGCTGCTGCGCACCGACTGGTCCAAGCGCATCGCCGATCCGGCCGCCTTCGTCAACATGCGCGAGGACGGCGCCCATACGCCGGGGCCGACGCAGGAGGCGGTCGAGTGGCTGATCGGCGAGCGCAAGGTGCACGGCTTCGGCGTCGAGACGATCAACACCGATGCGGGACAGTCGCATGGATGGCCGCTCGCCTACCCTTGCCACACGCTGATGCATGGCGCGAACCGCTACGGACTGCAATGCCTGAAGAACCTCGACCAGCTGCCGCCGACCGGGACGCTGATCGTGTCGGCGCCGCTGAAGATCCAGGAGGGGTCGGGGAGTCCGCTGCGGGTGCTGGCGCTGGTCGAGGACGGTTTCGGCAGCACGCGGGCCTAGCCAACCCAGGGATTGATCACCGCCAGCCCTGCTGCCTCGAAAGGACTCGTGTCACGGGTCGCGACCGAAAATGCGTGAACGCGCGCGATCGCCGCGATATAGCCATCTGCCACCCCGATCGCCAAGCCGTCGCTTCGCGCCCGTGCCATCAGTTCGGCATAGGCTTGCGAAGCGGTCAGGTCGAATGGCAGCACGCGGCCGCTGAACAACGGAAGGACCCGATTTTCAATGTGCTCGTGCAAGGCATCGCGGCGCTTCCCGGCCGGCATTGCCGCCACGCCGAAGCGCAACTCGGCAACCGTGATCGCGGCCATGTACAGCGTTTCTATGCGCTGCGCATCGATCCATGCCACCACGCGGCCATCGGCGACGCGCATGGGTTCCGATATGACGTTGGTGTCGAGCAGGATCATTCAAATCTCAAAGGCTCCGCGGGCGTCTTGTCCCGGCTGATTTTCAGATCGATGCCTCCGAGTTCGCGGCCGATTTCCGCCAGCAGGGAACCAAGTTTGACTCGTGCTTCAGGCGTTACCGCCGCCTCCAGGATGAAGCGGATTTCAGCCTCTGTGCTGCGGCCATGCGTGGCCGCACGCACGCGAATGGCGCGGTGTACCTCGTCGGGGAGATTTCGAACGGTGATGACTGGCATTGACTTCACCCTTTAGATATGCATTCAATGATGTCATTTTATTTATTTGACGTCAAGAAGAAGGCTGCGGCAACCGCCCGCCACAGCCCCGGCCTCACCCCCCGCCCGACGACCCCCGCACCACCAGCTCCCCCGGCAGCAGCAGCTGCCGCGCCGGCCCTTCCAGCCCTTTCAGCCGCTCCAGCAGGCAGGTCGCCGCGGTCCGGCCGATTTCCTCGGTCGGCTGCGCGATGGCACTCAGGCCGGGCCCGATCAGCGGCGCCCATTCGGGGTCGTCGAAGCCCACGAAGCCGATGTCCTCGCCGAAGCGCAAGCCCAGCCGCGCCATCGCCGCTGCCACGCGCAGGGTCACGACCGCATTGCCCGCCAGCACCGCCGCGCGTTTGCCGCGCTTCGCCCGCTTGTGCAGGGCGCGCAGCGCCGCGTCGAGGCCATCGCCGTCGTCACCCGTGGATTCGTACACCTCGCCGGCCACGCGTGGCTCGTGGGCCGTCACGCAGTCGCCGAAGGCCGCGGTCCGCTCGCGCCGCGAGCTCACGCCCTTCAGCGGTTCGGTGATGTAGAGCAACTCGCGGTAGCCGCCGTCGACCAGATGGCTGCAGGCCGACTTCATGGCGGCGGCGTTGTCCAGCGAGACGAAGTCGGTGTGCATGCCCGCATGGCGGCGGTCGACCAGCACCGCCGGCTTGCCGTGCAGCGCGTCGGCATCGACCAGGCCGGCGCCGCGCCCGAGCGTGTTCAGGATGAAGCCATCGACCTGGTAGCCGGCCAGCGCATTGATCGCCTCGCGCTCGCGGTCGATGTCGTTGCCGAGGTTGAACAGCATCACGAGGTAGCCCGCATCCTGGCAGGCCTTCTCCGCGCCGCGCAGCACGGCCACCGAATAGGGATTGGTGATGTCGGCCACGATCAGGCCGATCAGGCGCGAGCGGCCGTGGCTCAGGGCCTGCGCCATCGGGCTCGGCGTATAGGCCAGCTGCGCCACTGCGGCTTCGACCCGGGCTGCGATGTCGGGACTCAGCAGCCGTTCGCGGTGGTTCAGGAAACGCGACACCGTGGCCTTCGAGACGCCGGCCGCCTTGGCCACGTCGGCGATGGTGGCGCGCGCCGGCCGCGGCGCTGGGGCTGCGGCGCTCACGCGGAAGCGGTGTCGAAAACCGCCGCGGGGCGTTCGCCGGCGAGCGCCTGCAGCAGGTTGGTGGTCGCCAGCTCGGCCATGGCGTGCCGGGTCTCGTGCGTGGCCGAGCCGATGTGCGGCAGCGGCGTCACGCGCGGATGGGTGCGCAGCGGCGACGCCGCCGGCAGCGGCTCGGTCGCGAAGACATCGAGGCCGGCCGCCCGCAGCGTGCCGTGATCGAGCGCCGCCAGCAGCGCGTCTTCCTGCACCGTGGCGCCGCGGCCGCCATTGATGAAGACCGCGCCCGGCTTCATCGCGGCGAAGACGCTCGCATCGATCATGCCGCGCGTGCTGTCGGACAGCGGCAGCATCGCGACCACGAAGTCGGCGCGCGCCAGCAGTTCGGCGAGCGGCGTGTGGACGGCGCGGCCCTGCAGCTCCGGCGCCTGCGACGCGAGGTCGACCGGCCGGCGTGCGTGGTACAGCACGGGCATGCCGAAGCCCAGCGCAGCGCGGCGGGCGATCGCCTGGCCGATGCGCCCGAAGCCCAGCAGGCCGAGCGTCTTGCCATGGACATCGAAGCCGAACAGGTCCTCGGCGATGTTTTTCGTCCAGGCGCCGTCGCGCACCAGATTGGAGAGTTCGACGACCCGGCGGCTGGTGGCCATCAGGAGTGCGAACACCGTGTCGGCCACGGTCTCGTCGAGCACGCCCGGCGTGTGGCACAGCAGGATCCCGCGCGCATGCAGCGAGGCCAGCGCGTAGTTGTCGACGCCGACCGAGACGCTGGACACGACTTCGAGCCGCGGCGCGCGCGCCAGCAGCGCATCGTCGACCGGAAAGCTGGAGCCGATCAGGCCATGGGCCAGCGGCAGCGCCGCGTCGAAGGCGGCGCGCTGCGCGTCCAGGCGCGGATTGGCGACCGTGACTTCGTGCGCGGCCTGCAGCCGCGCGAGCTGGTCGTCGGGCAACTCGCGAAACACGAGGACGTTCTTGCGTGTCACAGGCCGGCCTCCTCGAGCTGCACGCGCGTCGGCAGGCCTTCGGTGTCGCCGAGCACCTGCACCGCGCGGGCACCGATCCAGGCGCCGCGGCGGACCGCCTCGGGCACCGTCCGGCCTTCGAGCAAGGCACTGACCACGCCGGCCGCGAAGCCGTCGCCGGCACCCACGGTGTCGATGATCTCCTTGACCGGGAATCCTTCGACACGCCCCGTGCCGGCCAGATCGCTGTCGTAGTAGGCGCCTTCGGCGCCGAGCTTCACGACCACCAGCTTCGCGCCAAGCTGGCGATAGAAGCGTGCCACGCCCTCGGGCGTCGTCTCGCCGGTGAGGATGAGGCCCTCCTCGATGCCGGGCAGCACCCAGTCGGCGCGCGAAGCCAGTTCGTTGATCCAGTGCCGCATCGTCTCCGGCGACGACCACAGCGTCGGCCGCAGGTTGGGATCGAAGGAGATCGTGCGGCCGGCCGCGCGCATCACGTCCATGCATCGGATGGCCGCCTGCAGGCTGGTGTCGGAAATCGCCGCGAACACGCCGGTGGCGTGCAGGTGACGCGCCGAACGCAGCCAGGCCTCGTCGACATCGGACGGGCCCATGTGACTGGCGGCCGAGCCCTTGCGGTGGTATTCGACCGGCGGGTCGCTGCCGTCGGTCACCCGGCCCTTGAACTGGAAGCCGGTGCGCTGGCTCACATCGCAGATCACGTGCGAGCAGTCGATGCCCTCGTCCTGCATCGCCGCCAGCAGCGCGCGGCCCATCGAGTCGGTGCCGAGCCGGCTGGCCCAGCCGACCTTCAGGCCGAGGCGCGACAGGCCGATCGCGACGTTGGTCTCGGCACCGGCGGTGCGCTTGTGGAAGGCGGTGGCGTTCTCGATCGGGCCGGGTCGATCGGCCACCAGCAGCAGCATGGCCTCGCCGAACAGCGCGACATCGAAGGCGGCAGCGGAAGTGTTCGTCATCACAGGGCCCGGATGAGCGCGACCTGGTCGCGCGTGACGGCATGCAGGTCGTCGCCGACCAGCGGGTATTCGATCGCGCGCGGCACGTCGGCCGGCAGCGCGCGCAGCACGGCGCGCCATGGCGCGGCCGAGTCGGCCAGCGGCACCGCGACCCACTTGGCCGCCAGCCGCTGCGCGCCCTTGCAGTGCACATAGCGCACGCGGCGGCCCAGCGCCTGGGCCGCCTGCAGCGGGCATTCGCCGACCCAGTGCCAGTTGCCCATGTCGAAGGTCATGCCGAGCTCGAGGCCCGCGCGGTCGGCGGCGTCGAAGAAGGCTTGCAGCGCCGGCAGCGTGCCGGCCGCGACGGTCTGGTCGTTCTCGATCACGAGCTCGATCCGGGTCTCGGCCAGCTGCACCTTGAGGCCCCACAGCGAACCGTGCGAGGCCGGGCCGAAGTCGCCGATCGACATCTTGAGCCGCCTGGCACCCAGCGTGGTCGCCGCGGCGATGCCGCGGCCGAGCGCGGCGCTGTCCAGCCAGCCGCCCTCGGCCCACAGCCCCTCGGGGCTGGAATAGACCGAGGCCAGGCCTGCCATCGCGGGCAGTTCCGAGACCGGGTCGCGCAGCAGTTCGCCGCGCACCTCGACGCTGTCGGCACCGGCGGCGCGCGCGAGCTGCGCGCACCAGAGCTGGCCATGGCGCCCGATCTCCGCGGCGCCGAAAGATGAAAGAGAAATCAGAACCGGCGTCATGTCGTCGATCGCGGCGTCAGTGCGCCTGGTGTGAACTGAGGATCTGGCCGAGAAACTGGCGCGTCTTCTCGTGCTGCGGATTGCCGAAGAACTCGGTTGGCGGGCCCTGCTCGATGATCCGGCCGTCGGCCATGAAGATCACGCGATCGGCCACGCTGCGTGCGAAGCCCATCTCGTGCGTCACGCACAGCATGGTCATGCCATCTTCGGCCAGCCCGATCATGGTGTCGAGCACTTCCTTGACCATCTCGGGATCGAGCGCCGAGGTGGGCTCGTCGAACAGCATGATCTTGGGCGCCATGCACAGCGCGCGCGCGATCGCCACCCGCTGCTGCTGGCCGCCCGAGAGCTGGCTCGGGTACTTGTGGGCCTGCTCCGGGATGCGCACCCGCGTCAGGTACTTCATCGCCACCTCTTCGGCCTCGGTCTTGCTCATGCCGCGCGAGCGCATCGGCGCCAGCGTGCAGTTCTGCAGGATCGTCAGGTGCGGGAACAGGTTGAACTGCTGGAACACCATGCCGACCTCGGCCCGCACCGCGTCGACGTTCTTGCCGCCGGCGGTGAGGTCGATGCCGTCGACCACGATCCTGCCCTTCTGCACCGTCTCGAGCCGGTTGATGCAGCGGATCAGGGTCGACTTGCCCGAGCCCGAGGGTCCGCAGATCACGATGCGCTCGCCGGTGCGCACCGACAGGTCGATGCCGGTCAGCACCTGGAAGCTGCCGTACCACTTGTTGACCGCGTCCATGCGGATGATCGGATCGGCGTTGGTCGTGGCTGCGTCGCTCATGGATGTTCCCTGGGGTCGGTTCGTCTTACTGCAGCTTCGGAAGATCCGTCTGCAGCCACTTCTGGTAGAGCTTGTTCAGCTCGCCGTTGGCCGAGTTCTTGGCCACGAAATCGTTGACCGCCTTCGTCAGCTCGTCCTGGCCGGGGCGCATCGCGATGCCCATGTTCTGCTGCACCAGGTTGAACTTGTTCTCGAAGGTGTTCGGCGGCACGCGCTTGGCGATCTGCGCCGCGACCGTGGTCGACGCGCCGATGGCGTCGACCTGGCCCGACATCAGGGCCTGCATGGCCGAGGCGTCGTCGTCGAAGCGACGGATCTCGGTGCCTTCGGGCGCCGCCTTGGTCACGGCCACGTCCTGCGTGCTGGCACGCGCCACGCCCACGCGCAGACCCTTCAGGTCGGCCGCGCTCTTGATCGGCGTGCCGGTCTTGCCGTACAGCACGATGGTCGCTGCCGCGTACGGCTGCGAGAACTGCACCTGCTTGGCGCGCTCGGGCGTGATCGCCAGCGAGGCGACCAGCAGGTCGACCTTGTTGGTCAGCAGGAAGGGGATGCGGTTGGGGCCGGTGACCGGCACGATGTTGGCCTTGACGCCCCACTCCTTGGCCAGCAGCTTGGCGACATCGGCGTCGTAGCCGTCGGGCTGGTTCTTCGCGTCGGTGGTGCCGTAGGGCGGGAAGTCGACCAGCATGCCGATCGTGATCTCGCCCTTCTTCTTGATGTCGGCCACGCTCTGGGCCGAAGCGAAGGGGGCGAACGCCGTCAGCGCGGCGCCCAGGCCCAGTGCTGCGATCGCAGCGCGGCGGGTGGTGGAACGGATCATGTCGAAGGTCTCCTAGGTTGAGGACTTGGATGAAGAACGGGAAAACTCAGCGGGCCAATGCACGGGCGCGCTTGCGCTCCATGCGCGCGGCCAGCAGCGACAGCGGCCAGCAGATCGCGAAATAGATCGCGGCCACGGTGGTGAACACATGCAGCGGCTGGAAGGTGGCGTTGTTGATGATCTGGCCGGCGCGCGTGATTTCGGTGAAGCCGATGATGGCCGCCAGCGAAGTGCCCTTGATGATCTGCACCAGGTAACCCACGGTGGGCGGCAGCGCGATCTTGAAGGCCTGCGGCAGCACCACGTCGCGCATCCGTGCGCCGTAGTTGAGGTTCAGCGCCTCGGCCGCCTCCCACTGGCCGCGCGGGATCGCCTCGATGCAGCCGCGCCAGATCTCGCCGAGGAAGGCGGCGCTGTTGAGCACCAGCGCGATGCCCGCCGCGATCCAGGGATTGATATCGAGCCCCAGCACCGGCGCGCCGAAGAAGATCAGGAACAGCTGCAGCAGCAGCGGCGTGCCCTGGAAGATCTGGATGAAGCCGGTCGACAGCAGGCGCGCCGCCTGGTTGTCGGAGGTGCGCGCCAGCGCGATCGCGAGGCCGAGGATCGCGCCGCCGACGAAGGCGATCGCCGACAGCGCCAGCGTCCACTGGGCCGCTTCGAGGATGAACAGGAATTCGGGAAAGCCGAAGGTACGCATGGTGTTCAGCGCCGATCCGGATAGTTGAGGGTGCGCTTGTAGATCAACTTGAACAGCGCCGAGAACGCCAGCGACAGCGCCAGGTAGATGCAGGCCACGACGATGTAGATCTCGAAGCTGCGGAAGGTCTGCGACTGCAGGTTGGCGGCCACCGAGGTCAGGTCGTCGGCCGAGATCACCGAGACCACGGCGGAGCTCAGCATCAGCAGGATGAACTGGCTCGTGAGCGCCGGGTAGATGGCCTTGAGCGCCGGCTTGATGATCACGAAGCGGAAGATCTCCCAGGGCTTGAGGTTGAGCGCCCGCCCGGCCTCGATCTGTCCCTTGGGAATCGACTCGATGCCGGCCCGCACGATCTCGGCCGCGTAGGCGCCGAGGTTGACCACCATCGCGGTCAGCGCCGCGGTGTAGGGCGACCAGCGCAGCCCGATCGCCGGCAACGCGAAGAAAAAGAAGAACAACTGCACCAGGAACGGCGTGTTGCGGATCACCTCGATGTAGGCATTGACGATGAAGCGCAGCCAGGCGGGCCCGGAGGTCTTGCCCCAGGCGCAGAAGACCGCCACCACCAGGCCCAGCAGCGTCGCCACCAGCGACAGCTGGATCGTGATCCAGGTGCCCTTGAGCAGCAGAGGCCAGGCGGCGAAGACGGCGTCGAACTGGAATTGGTAGTTCACGGGAGGCGTCGGTTCGGTGACAGGTTCGGTGTTGGTGCGCCGTGCAAACAAAAGCACTTCATTGCAGGGCACCGAAGTGTATGTGAAACCGGTTTCAGCACCAGCCTAGGGATTTCCCTAGGACAGCGCCATGCCTACACTGGCGAGATGCCCTTCACCGAAACGGCGGACGCCGAAGCAGAGTTTTCCGGCGCAGTTGCAGCAGCTCCCGTGAAGCACCTGCGCCAGACCCTTCTTTGGCCCCTGCGCCTGATGCCGACCACCCAGCCGCGCCATGCGCATCGCGGCCCGTGGCAGGTCTTGCGCGACCTCGGCGACGCCTCCCCCTGGCGCGAGGAGATCGACGAGTACACCGGCGCCAGCGACCGCTTCCACGAGCGCCACTACAACGAGTTCGTGAGCTTCCTGCCCTATGTGCAGCGCTTCCTGTACGGCGACGGCCGCAAGGGCCGCGCGGCCGGCGGCGCCAACGGCGGCGACTCCCCGATGCGGGTCTTCCGCCGCAGCGACATCGCCGCGGTGCGCGTGGTGGCGCGGCAAGGCGACGCGCCGATCACGCTGCAGGTGGTGCATGTCGATCTCTACTTCTTCTTCGACGTCGACGTGGTGCTGCTCAACCTCGAGGTCGGCGTCGACCACCTGAGCCTCGCGCAGGCGCAGGAGATCCTGTATCGCTTCGGCCGCGCCTATCCGGGCGGCTGGGACGCGCAGGGGCAGGCGCTGCACTGCATGCACAGCGTCGAATGGCTGGCCGCCGACGGCAGCGTGCTGGCCGCCTCCGATGCGCAGCAGCGCGAGGCCTTCCTCGCGCACGTGGCGGAGCACCGCGCGCCGCGGCTCGCCGCCCACTGGGCCTGGCTCATGAGGCCGCTGGTCAGCGACCATTCGGACGAGGCCGGCGCGCTGCGCTTTCGCCAGATCGAGTACTACCGGATGCCGGTGATGGCCTACCTGGCGCTCGACGACCCGCGCCGCCTCTCGCGCAGCGATTTCATCCGGCTCGCGATGGTGACCGGCACGGCCGAGCCGGCCACCGGCGCGTCCGGCCCCCTGCCCTACATCGAGGAGCAGGTGGCCGATTTCGAGCAGCGCTATTGCTACGACCGCTTCTGGACCGATGCCGGCGCCGCGCCGCGCACGCGCTACCTGTGCAACGGCCGCGCCCTGATCGTGATCGGCGACGCCCATGCCGAGTACTTCTGCTGCCGCGACCGCGGCGTGCTGGCGCAGTTCCGCCACCAGCACTTCCTGCTGTTCCTGATCGCGCATTTCCAGAAGGCGGCGCTGCTCATGTACTCCGACCGGCTGGTCGAGGCCCTGCGCAATCTCGACATCCACGACGTCGCCAGCGTGAAGCGCTTCAAGCGCGCGATCCGCGCCAGCTTCGAGGGCTTCCTGCGCTTCACGCACCGCTACTGGTTCCACGAGATCTCGGAGCAGGCGCAGGTGCGCGCGCTGTCGCACCTGTGCGCCACGCACCTCGGGCTCGATCCGCTCTACGACGAGGTCAAGGAGCGCATCGCCGACATGAACACCTACCTCGACGCCGACAGCCTGCGCCGGCAGGCCAACACGGTGGTGCGGCTCACGGTGGTGACGCTGTTCGGCCTGATCGGCACCATCACGACCGGCTTCCTCGGCATGAACCTGCTGGCCGAGGCCGACTCGCCGCTGTGGCGCAAGTTGCTGTGGTTCGGCATCGTCTTCGCGTTCACCACTTGGCTCACGGTCTACACCATGGTCAAGTCGAAGCGGCTGTCGGACTTCATCGATGCGCTGTCCGACGAGCGCCACACGCTGCGCAGCAAGCTCGGCGTGCTGGCGCGGGTCTGGCGCGCGGGCTCGGGCTGAAGGAGCGGGCTGTTCCCATGACAAGAAAGCTGTTCGCTTCGTTGCTGCTCGCCACGCTGGCATGGTGCGCCCAGGCGCACGACCTGGACATCCGCATCCGCGGGCCCGTCGTCGAGAAGAAGCTGCCGTCGGGCTCCGGCATGAGCTGGCACAAGGGCCGCTACTTCGTGGTCGGCGACGACTCGCCCTACCTGTTCGTGCTCGACCGCAAGTTCGCGATCACCGATCGCGTGCTGCTGAAGGACTACCCGGTCCAGGCCGACGGCCGCATCTCGAAGAAGCTCAAGCCGGACTTCGAGGCCATGGCAAGCGTGGCCTGGAACGGGTCGGTCTGGAACCTGATCCTGGGCTCGGGCGGCGTGAAGGGGACGCGGGAGCTGGGCCTGCTCGTCTCCACCGACGGCAAGTTCAAAGTGCGTGCGCAGGACATGGGGGGCCTCTATCAGGACTTCGCGGCCCTGGCGGGCTTCCAGGGCGGCCAGGCCGTCAACATCGAAGCCCTGGCGATCGCCCGCGGCGATGCCTTCTTCTTCAATCGCGGCAACGCCGTGCGCAACCTGGTGTTCAAGGTGGCGCTCGGCGATCTCATGGACTACATGACCGGCAAGACCCGCAGGATCGCCGGCATCCGGATGCACGAAGCGCAGCTGCCGCGATTGCAGGGCGTGGAGGCGGGATTCTCCGGCGCCGACTTCTGGCCCGAGATCGACAGCCTGGTCTACAGCGCCTCCGTGGAGAATTCCGGCAACGCCCACGATGACGGGGCGGTGCTGGGCAGCTACCTGGGCCTCATTCCGCTGACGGCGCTGAAGGACGGCGCGACACTGGACCTGACTCGCAGCGCGCGACTCATCTCCAGAAACAACGCCCCCGTCAGGACCAAGGTGGAATCGGTCGCGCTGACGCACACGGACCGCCGCCGCGCGACCGGTGCCCTGGTCAGCGACAACGACGACGGCAGCAGCGAGTTCTTCGATCTGGTGCTGTCGATCCGGCCCTGAGCCGGCCGGGCCGACGGATCAATTGCCTCCTGCATCCCGAGGCCGCGGCAGCCAGACCTCGATCGCCCCCGGGTCCGCGACGATCGGGCGCGGCAGCAGCTGGATCGCCCATGGCTGCCCGGTCGGCGACTGTGCGGTCCGGGTCAATGCCTGGGCACAGGCACGCGAGGACTCCTCGCGGATGACGACGGTCGGCACCGGGTGCCCCACCGGCGGCGCGCGCCCGGCGCGGCGCGAGGTGCTCAGCACATCCTCGATCGGCGGCACCGATGCCCCGAGCTCGCGCCACGGACCGCGCCAGGCGCGCGCCTTGTCGCGCAGGCCGGTGCCGTAGGTCAGGATGTAGACCACCGCCCCTTCGCAGGCGTTCGGCGCAATCGGTGGCAGGGCGGCCGTGCCGTCGGGTGACGGCGGGTACGCCGGCGGCGCTGCGCCGGCCATCGGCGGCGCGCTCGCCACCAGATCGCCGGCCCCGAATCCGCTGAGGCGGTCGCGCAGCCAGACGGCCAGCCTGAAGGGCTCCGGCAGCGTGCCACTGCAGTTCTGCTTGGAGCCGGTCTGGCCGCTGTAGTCGCGCGCCCAGTAGCGCGGCGCGCAAGGCGGCGCCTGCGCCGGCTGCAGGCAGTCGATGCCGTTGCCGGGATCGAGCAGCCGCGCGCAGGCCGGCGTGCGCTGCTGCGCCGGCTCGTCCGCACAGGCATGCTTGGCGTCGTCGACCATCCGCACCGAGAGACGGAACTTCGTCATGAAGTTGTCGCTGCCCTCGCGGCACAGCAGGTCGCCGGTGCGCAGCAGCTCGGCCGCCAGCAGCGCCGGCGCATCGCCTCCTCCTCCTCCGCCTCCGTTGCGCAGGTGGGCCCAGCGTTCGGTGAGGTCCTTGAAGGCGCTGTTCTCGGATCGCTCCTGTTCGGCGCGCTGGGTGCGCCAGCTGTCGATGCCCTGCCAGGCGGCGACGCCGAAGGTCGCGGCGGTGCCGATGCCGATCGACGCCGTCACCGCGCCGGCCTTCAGCACCCGGGCCTGCAAGCGGCTCATCGATCCCACCGCGGCGGCCGCGGCGCTGTCCTTGTCGGTCGGCTTGGCGCCGCGGGCGCTCGAATCCGGCTGGCCATCATCGAGCACGAACAGGCCCGGCGCGCCCTGCGCCACGTGGGCCAGCAGCTCCCCGTCCAGCCTGTAGCCGATCTCCGAGCCGAGCCGGAAGTAGCTCTCCCACTGCGCCTCGTCGAAGAACTGGTCGGTGGTCGGTTGCTGCGGGAACAGCGGGTTGGCGGCCTTGAAGTTCACCAGGTCGACCGGCAGCGAGGCCGAGACGTTGGGCTTCACGAGCACGATCTGGCCGGTGGCACCGCTCGCGTAGCGCACCTGGGCCAGCGCCAGGCAGGCCTGGCTGCTCGGCGAGGCCAGGTCGTTGAGCGAGCCGAAGGCACCGAGATGGGTCCATTCGGCATCGGGCCGCGGTTTCATGAAGGTGATCTCGGCATTGAGATCGATGCGGGCCCTGCGGATCAGGATCTCGAGGTCGCAGAAGCGGTAGTCCGGATCGGCGCCGCAGTCCGCGATCACGATCAGCGCCGCCTCCTGCCGCAGCAGCGCGTAGGCGCCGGTGTTCTCGAAGTGGCCGCCGTCGCTCAGGTACCAGTTGGCCGAACTGCTGCCAGGAAAGGCCCCGAAGCACTCGAGCAGCAGGAAGCGGCTCTTCATCAGCAGCGGGCTCGCATGCACCACCGCGCCGTGCTGGCTGATGCCCGCGCCCGCGCTGTTCCACCAGTAGCCCAGCCGGAGGCCCGCGAACACCGACAGCGCCGAGATGCCGCGCTTGGTGAGCCGCCCCAGCCCCGGTGCGAAGGCGGCGCCGGAGATCGCCATCCAGGCGCCCAAGGTGAGCGCGCCATCGCCGCGGGCCTGCGCCCAGGGCGCGCCTCCGGCCTGCATCCAGCCCAGCGGGCCGATGGTCAGCGGCTGGCTCTTGCGGTCGCGGTTGAACAGCCGCTCCTTGGTGTCGTGCGTCTGGTTGACGCAGACGTTGGCCAGGTGGACCGGGCCGCCATGGGCGTGCGGTGCGTAGTGCAGCTGCGAGATGTCGTCGTGCGCATCGACCTCGCCCACCGGCACCTCCGGCGGCTCCAGCCCGGAGACGTTGTCGGTCGGCCGGGCCCCCAGCCGCCGCGCATTGGCGGCGCCGAGGTAGCCGCGCACGATGCGCGCCTTGTAGAACATGTGCAGCGAGGACGCGTTCAGGAAGGCGAAGTTGCGGCCGGTCGCGAAGGCATAGACGCCGATGATCACGGCGATGGTGCCGAGCCAGGCCCAGCCGCGCATGAAGTCCAGCCCGGCCGGCGTGAAGATCGGCAGCAGCACGGCCGCATACACCACGCCGACCCACCAGGCGGCGAGGCAGAAGGCCAGCACCAGCCCGAGCAGGCTGACCAGCGTCATCATCAGCGTCTTGCCGATGCCGGGCAGTTCCTGCCGATGCGACAGCAGCATCGGCAGCACGCCGCGCAGCACCGCCGCGGCCACCAGCAGCACCGCCCCATACGAAACCCGCTGCTCCTGGCTCTCCGCCGCCAGCCACCAGGCGCTGCGATCGAGCAGGCCCAGCATGACGATCAGCAAGGCCGAATTGAGGACGGAGGCCAGCCGATCGGTCAGTTCGTTGCGCAACTCGCCGGCCGACTGCTTGCGGCTGCGATGCAGCACCCACAGCAGCGCCACCACCCAGCAGGCCGCGAAAGCCTCGAAGGCCGGCGCCAGCCACGGCGGGCCGCTGTAGCGCTGCATCAGCCTCGGGGCGACGAAGGCGGCGCCCAGGCCCAGCGCCAGCCACATCGCGACCTGCAGCAGCATCGACGACCTGGACGGCTTGTCGTGCACCGACCAGTAGGCGCAGGCGAGCACCACCGAGGCGAGAAAGGGCCCGACCAGCGTGAACCACAGCGTCGGCCACTGGGTCGCCCACTCGACCACCAGCCGCATGTACTGCGCCGCATACATCTCGGGCGTTCGCACCACCGCATCGGGCGGCACGCTGTTGAGGTCGACGGCGCGGAAGACGGCGTCCCACAACAGCAGATTGGTGGCCGCCAGCACCATGCCTATCAGGCTGGCGGCGATCGCCAGTTCGATGTGGGTGGCCAGAAGATTGCGCAGGTACAGCGCGGTGGCGAACAGCGTGTCGCGCAGCCCGCCCGGGATCAGGTAGCGGCCGTTGGCGCGCAGCCACCAGCCGAAGCGTGCGCGATCCACGTCGCCCAGCGCGCTTTCGATGTCGCGCACCTCCTGGGCCGAGCGGGCGTTGGTGCACAGCCGCCCGAGCGCCGCGCCGATGTAGCCACCGCCCGAGACGGTCGACACCAGGTCGAACTCGAGCAATTGCCGCCGCGCCGCCAGCGCCTTCAGCAGGCCCAGGCAGAACGTGGCGCTGCGGATGCCGCCACCCGACAACGCCAGGCCCCAGGGCCGTCGGCCATCGTCGGCGCCATGCAGGGCGCAGCGACGTTCGGCGACCAGCTTCTGGATGGTCTCGTCCATTCGGCTCCTCGTCGTTCGATGCAATATTTCATGCGCGAGGAGATCGATCAATGGCTCGAACGGCCTATGCCGGAGCGCAGGTGCGGCGCGGACGCGCCGCATTGGTTAAGCTCGCAGCCGCCCGGCGCCCGATGCCGCGACCTCAGGAAAGCCTGCCCATGATCGCCGCCCGCCTCCGCTCCACCTCCCGGCCGCACGCCCCATCTCGCCTGCGCGCGGTGCTGGCCTTCGCGGCCTGCGCACTGCTGGGCGCCTGCTCCCCCAGCAGCGCCTGCGAGAGCCCCTATGCGGCCTCCCCCCAGTTCAAGGACTGCAGCTTCCAGAACCCGCCCAATCCGGAGGCGCTGCCCTCGGCCGGCAGCTGGAAGATCTGGTCGCGCTTCCTCGTCGGCACCAAGACCGACACGGTGCCGACCGACCCGATCCCGGTGCAGCCGCTGACCCCCGCGCAGCTCGAGGCGCTGGACCCGCAGGCCAACCACATGGTGCGGCTGGGGCATTCGTCGCACCTGCTCAAGCTGCGCGGCAAGTACTGGCTGATCGATCCGGTGTTCAGCGAACGCGCCTCGCCTTTCCAGTGGCTCGGCCCGCGGCGCTTCCACCAGCCGCCGATCACGCTCGAGCAGCTGCCGCCGATCGAGGGCTTGATCCTGTCGCACGACCACTACGACCACCTCGATGTCGCCACCATCGAATACCTGTCGCAGCGGGTCCAGCGCTACTTCGTGCCACTGGGCGTGAAGGCGCGGCTGGTCGAGTTCGGCGTGCCGGCCGAACGCGTCGCGGAGCTCGACTGGTGGGACAAGGCGCAGCACGACGGCATCCAGCTCGTGGCCACGCCCGCACAGCATTTCTCGGGGCGCACGCTGAACGATCGCAACCGCACGCTCTGGGCCTCCTGGGTGATCCAGAGCGGCGAGCAGCGCATCTTCTACAGCGGCGACTCCGGCTACTTCAAGGGCTTTCGCGACATCGGCGAACGCTTCGGCGGCTTCGACCTCGCCATGATCGAGAACGGCGCCTACGACGCCTACTGGCCTTCGGTCCACATGACGCCCGAGCAGAGCGTGCAGGCCTTCGAGGAGCTGCGCGGCAAGGTGCTGTACTCGGTGCACAACAGCACCTTCGATCTGGCCTTCCACACCTGGCACGACCCGCTGGACCGCATCGCCGACCTGTCGGAGGGCAAGAAGATCGCGCTCGCGACGCCGGTGATCGGCGAGGTCCTGACCATCGGCCAGCCGCGCACCAACTTGCGCTGGTGGGCCGGGCTCAAGTAGCCCGGCCGCGAACGGCCCGGCGGCTCAGCCCTTGCGCTGACGTTCCCGCTCGCGCGCGCGCCGCACCTGCCGGCTCTGCCCGGCCTCCGCCACCGCCCGCGCCTGCGCGGCCTTCTTCTGCCGCCGGCGGGTCGACAGCCAGCGGCCCAGCACGAAGCTGCCGAGGCCGCTCACGACCGCGATCACGATCCCGATGATTCCGATTTCCATGCGCGACTCCTACAGCACCCGCAAGACGCCGGTCGGCTTGAAGCCGAGATCGGCCGCCTTGCCCTTGCGGGCCCGGCTGCCGCGGGCGTTGTTGAGCGTGCGGATCTCGAGCGTCTCCTCGCGTTCCTTGCCTCCGCGGCCGATGCCTTCGATCTTCACGCTGCGCGTGTAGGCCGCCGCGCCGGCCAGCGTGTCCTTGGCCTCGAGGTCGATCAGGGTCAGGCCGCGGCCTCCCTTGGGCAAGGCCTTGAGCTCGCCGATCTCGAAGGTCAGGATGCGGCCGCCGGTCGAGGCGCAGGCCACGTGCGTGGCCGCCGGCAGCGGCTCGGCACCGCCGGCGCCGCCCACCAGCGAAGGCCGGCACAGCTGCTCGCCCTCGCCCACATCGATGAAGGCCTTGCCGCCGCGCTGGCGCGAGATCATGTTCTCGACCGCCGCGATGAAGCCGTAGCCGCCGGTGTTGGCGAGCAGCAGGCTGGCGCCCGCCGGGCCCGCGAAGTAGTGCGCCACGTGCGTGCCGCTGTCGAGGTCGATCAGCGTGGTCACCGGCTGGCCATCGCCGCGCCCACCCGGCAGCGAGGCCACCGGCACGCTGTAGACGCGCACGCCCTTGTCCTTGGCGGTGCCGAAGACCAGCAGCGTGTCGACCGAGCGGCATTCGAAGGCGCCGTACAGCGCATCGCCCGACTTGAAGCTGTACTCGGGCGCCGCGGCGCCGGCGGCGCGTTCGCTGGCCCAGCCCTTCTGCGTGCGCACCCAGCCCTTCTGCGAGACGATCACCGTCACGGGTTCGTCGACCACGCGCACTTCGGCCACCGCGCGCTTCTCGGCCTGGATCAGCGTGCGGCGCGGGTCTTCGAAGCTCTTGGCGTCGGCCTCGATCTCCTTCACCAGCAGGCGGCGCAGCGCGGCCGGGCTCGAGAGGATGTCCTCGAGCTTCTTCTGTTCCTCGCGCAGGCCCTTGAGCTCCTGCTCGATCTTGATCGCCTCCAGCCGCGCCAGCTGGCGCAGGCGGATTTCAAGGATGTCCTCGGCCTGCCGATCGCTGAGGTTGAAGCGCGCGATCAGTGCCGCCTTCGGGTCCTCGGCGGCACGGATGATCGCGATCACCTCGTCGATGTTGAGCAGCACCAGCTGCCGGCCTTCGAGGATGTGAATGCGGTCCTGCACCTTGCCGAGGCGGTGCCGCGAGCGCTTCTCGACCGTGATCTCGCGGAACGCGATCCACTCGTTGAGCATCTGGCGCAGCGACTTCTGGGTCGGCTTGCCGTCGATGCCGACCATCGTCAGGTTGATCGACGACGAGCTCTCCAGCGAGGTCTGCGCGAGCAGCATCGTGGTGAACTCGTCCTGGCTGATGCGCGAGGTCTTGGGCTCGAACACCAGCCGCACCGGCGCGTCCTTGCTCGACTCGTCGCGCACCACGTCGAGCAGCGACAGCACCGCGGCCTTCAACTGCGTCTGCTCGGCCGAGAGCGCCTTCTTGCCGGCGCGGATCTTCGGGTTGGTGAGCTCCTCGATCTCTTCGAGCACCTTCTGCGAACTCACTCCCGGCGGCAGCTCGTTGACCACCAGCTGCCATTGCCCGCGCGCCAGCTCCTCGATCTTCCAGCGCGCGCGCACCTTGAGCGAGCCGCGGCCGCTGCGGTAGGCGTCGGCGATGTCGGCCGCACTGCTGATGATCTGGGCGCCGCCCGGATAGTCCGGACCCGGCACGATCGTGAACAGCTCCTCGTCTGTCAGCTTGCCGTTGGCCTTGATCAGCGCCACGCAGGCATCGGCGACCTCGCGCAGGTTGTGGCTCGGGATCTCGGTCGCCAGGCCGACCGCGATGCCGCTGGCGCCGTTGAGCAGCGCGAAGGGCAGCCGCGCCGGCAGCAGCCGCGGCTCCTCGGTCGAGCCGTCGTAGTTCGGGATGAAGTCGACCGTGCCCTCGTCGATCTCGTCGAGCAGCAGGCTGGTGATGCGGGCCAGGCGCGCCTCGGTGTAGCGCATGGCCGCGGCGCCATCGCCGTCGCGGCTGCCGAAGTTGCCCTGGCCATCGACCAGCGGATAGCGCTGCGAGAAATCCTGCGCCATGCGCACCAGCGCGTCGTAGGCGGCCTGGTCGCTGTGCGGGTGGAAGCGGCCGAGCACGTCGCCGACCACGCGCGCGCTCTTCACGGGCTTGGCGCCGACGGTGCCGTTGGCACCGCCGAAGCCGAGCCCCATGCGCGACATCGAATAGAGGATGCGCCGCTGCACCGGTTTCTGCCCATCGCTGACATCGGGCAGCGCGCGGCCCTTGACCACGCTCAGCGCGTATTCGAGGTAGGCGGTCTGCGCGTAGTCGGCCAGCGTCAGCGCGCCATCGTCTTCGGGGCTCTGCAGATCGAGCGTCGGTTGGGAATCCATGGAAAGAGAAGAAAGAGAAAAAGGTTGGCGGGTCTACGGCGTCGCCGGCACGGCGAAATCGGTGGCTTCCGGGGACGGCGGATCGGCGGCTTCGGGCAACTGCGGCATGCGGCGCGCGCCGGACGGCATGTTGCCACGACCGAAGGCACCGCCCGCCGGCACCATCTCCATGCGGATGCGGCCGCCCGGCTTGCCGTGGCCAAGGGCCGCGGTGGGTTTCAGGTAGGCATACAGCTGCAGCACGGTCGTGACGTAGTTCTGCGTCTCGCGGTAGTTCGGAATGCGGTTGCCGGCGCGCTGCACCGCACCCTCGCCGGCGTTGTAGGCTGCCAGCGCGAGCTCGATGCGGCCCGGGAACATCGCGATCAGGTCGCGCAGGTAGCGCGAACCGGTGGCGATGTTGATGCGCGGGTCGAAGAGCTTGGCCTCGATCGAGGCCCGCTTGTCCGCCGCCACGCCGTAGCGCTGCGCCGTCGCCGGCATCACCTGCATCAGGCCGAGCGCTCCCTTGGGCGACACCGCCTGCGCATCGAAGCCCGACTCGGTCGCGATCAGCGCCTGCAGCAGCTCGTAGTCGATGCCGTGCTTGCGCGACGCATCGCGCAGCGCCGATTTGGCGACCTTGTGGCCCGGCGAGGCCTCGACCAGCGCCAGCAGGGTCTGCGAGGCGCGCGACACCTTGCCGTCGCCCGCGCCCTTGCGTCCGCGCAGCAGCGGCGCGATGCCGTCGGCCGTGTCGAAGCTCTGGCCGCCCCTGAAGAACAGCTGGTAGCGCTCGTCGATCTTCTCGGAGGCGAAGTGCGCGCCGCCCTTCTCGTCGATGTAGCCGTAGATGTCGGCGGCCCCGGCCAGCGGCGCAAGCACCGCCAGCAGCATCGTCAGAAGCCAGGCTTTCATCGGATTGACCATCCGGCACTATGCAGGCGCGCAGCCCGACCCCGCCATGCACAACGTCACGAAATGTTTGCCCCCTCCCCATCCAGGCCGGCGCAGCCCGGCCCGTTGGTGAAACACCGCGGAACTGGCTTTGCCAGGCCGCTGGTGTTGCCCCCGGCAGGGGGTGGGCGCCCGGACACGAAGTGCCGGGCAACCTGGGGGCGAGCAACACTCACACATCGATTTCCACATCGTCGGCGCGCAGTTCCATCAGTTCGCGCCGCGCCGCCGCTTCGCCCTTGCCCATGAGCTTGGTGATCTCGCCCTCGGTGCCGCGGGTGTCGAAGCGTCCCAGCCGCACCTGCAGCAGGCGGCGCGTGTCGGGGTTGAGCGTGGTTTCCCAGAGCTGCTCAGCGTTCATCTCGCCCAGCCCCTTGAATCGGCTGATGCTCCAGGCGCCTTCGCGCACGCCGTCCTTGCGCAGCTTGTCGAGCGTCGCCGTGAGCTCGCCCTCGTCGAGCGCATAGAACTTGGCGGCCGGCTTCTTGCCGCGCGCCGGCGCATCGACCCGGAACAGGGGCGGCTTGGCCACGTACACATGGCCGGCCTCGATCAGCTTCGGGAAATGGCGGAAGAACAAGGTCAGCAGCAGCACCTGGATGTGCGAGCCGTCGACGTCGGCATCGCTCAGGATGCAGACCTTGCCGTAGCGCAGGCCGGTCATGTCGGGCGTGTCATCGGGCCCGTGCGGATCGACGCCGACGGCCACCGAGATGTCATGGATCTCGGTGTTGGCGAAGAGACGGTCGCGCTCCACTTCCCAGGTGTTGAGCACCTTGCCGCGCAGCGGCAGGATGGCCTGGCTTTCCTTGTCGCGGCCCATCTTGGCGCTGCCGCCGGCCGAATCGCCCTCGACCAGGAAGACCTCGTTGTGCGCCGTGTCCTTGCTCTCGCAATCGGTCAGCTTGCCGGGCAGCACGGCGACGCCGGAACCCTTGCGCTTCTCGACCTTCTGGCCGGCCCTCTGGCGCGTCTGCGCGGCCTTGATCGCCAGTTCAGCGAGCTTGCGGCCGTAGTCCACATGCTGGTTGAGCCACAGCTCGAGCGCCGGCCGCACGAAGCTCGACACCAGCCGAACCGCATCGCGCGAGTTGAGGCGCTCCTTGATCTGGCCCTGGAACTGCGGGTCGAGCACCTTGGCCGACAGCACGTACGAGGCCCGCGCGAACACGTCCTCGGGCAGCAGCTTCACGCCCTTGGGCAGCAGCGAATGCAGCTCGATGAAACTCTTGACCGCGTTGAACAGGCCGTCGCGCAGCCCGCTTTCATGCGTGCCGCCGGCGCTGGTCGGAATCAGGTTGACATAGCTCTCGCGCACCGGCTGGCCGTCCTCGGTGAAGGCCACGCACCATTCGGCGCCCTCGCCTTCGGCGAAGTTGTCGGCGTTCTTGTCGGCATGGCCCGAGCCTTCGAACAACGGGATCACCGGATCGCCGTTGAGGGTCTGCATCAGGTAGTCGCGCAGGCCGCCCTTGTAGAGCCAGGTCTGGGTTTCCTTGGTCTTCTCGACCACCAGCGTGACCGTGACGCCCGGCATCAGCACCGCCTTGCTGCGCAGCAGGTGGGTGAGCTCGTGGATCGGCAGCACGGCCGACTCGAAATACTTGGGGTCGGGCCAGGCGCGCACCGTGGTGCCCTGCCTGCGGTCGCGCGGGCCCTCGCCGTTGGCCGAGGCCGCAGCGCTTTCCTGCGGCCGGACCTTCAGCTTCTCGACCACGTCGCCGGCCGAGAACGCGAGCTGCGCCACCGAGCCTTCGCGGTACGAAGTCACCTCGAGCCGGGTCGACAGCGCGT
Organism: Variovorax saccharolyticus; assembly: GCF_030316765.1. Lineage (GTDB taxonomy): Bacteria > Pseudomonadota > Gammaproteobacteria > Burkholderiales > Burkholderiaceae_C > Variovorax > Variovorax saccharolyticus. The sequence goes on along the minus strand of NZ_JASZYT010000001.1, from coordinate 432,228 downwards.
TGGTCACCGACACGCCGACGCCGTGCAGGCCACCCGAGAAGCTGTAGGCGCCGCCCGAGCCCTTGTCGAACTTGCCGCCCGCGTGCAGCCGCGTGAACACCAGCTCGACCACCGGCGCTTTTTCTTCCGGATGCAGCCCGAAGGGAATGCCGCGGCCGTCGTCCTCGACGCTGACCGACGCATCGGCGTGGAGAATGACCTTGATCTTCTTGCCATAGCCCGCGAGCGCCTCGTCGGCCGCGTTGTCGAGCACTTCCTGAATGATGTGCAGCGGGTTGTCGGTGCGGGTGTACATCCCCGGCCGCTGCTTGACGGGCTCGAGGCCCTTGAGGACGCGAATCGAGGATTCGCCGTAACTGCCTGGTTCCTTGCTTGCCATGGCGCCGGATTCTAGGCTCCCCGCTCCCTCCACTTCGTGTGGGTCGCTGCCCCCCGAGGGGGTGCGGTTCCGGCACCGCCACCGGGCACGGGCGCGCTGCATGCATCAAAGACCGGCAAAAATATCAAGAATCGCCGCCAACCGGCCGCCGACGCGTTCGCCGGCTTTTGGGTACATTTTCCGGAATGACTTCTTCCCACCAGCCGCTCAGCATCCAGCGGGTGCTCATCTGCGGCGCCCTGATCGTCACCCTGTCGATGGGCATCCGCCACGGCTTCGGACTCTGGCTGCAGCCGATCACCCAGGAGCAGGGCTGGTCACGGCAGACCTTCTCGTTCGCGCTGGCGATCCAGAACCTCTCGTGGGGCGTGTTCGGCGTCTTCGCCGGCATGCTGGCCGACAAGCTCGGCGCCCTCCGCGTGCTGGTGGCCGGCGCCATCTTCTATGCGCTGGGGCTGGCCGGCATGGCGCTGTCGCCCACGCCGCTGATGTTCACGCTGACCGCCGGCGTGCTGATCGGCGCCGCCCAGGCAGGCACCACCTACGCGGTGATCTACGGCGTGATCGGGCGCCAGATCCCGGCCGAACGCCGCTCCTGGGCCATGGGCGTGGCGGCCGCGGCCGGCTCCTTCGGACAGTTCCTCATGGTGCCGGTCGAGGGCCAGCTGATCGCCCGCTTCGGCTGGCACACCGCGCTGCTGGCCCTGGCGGCGCTGGTGCTGCTGATCATCCCGATGGCCGCGGCGCTGCGCGAACCGCGCATGGCCGCCGTCGCCGGCAGACGCGAGCAGACCATCCTGCAGGCAGTCCAGGAGGCCTTCAAGTACCCGAGCTTCGTGCTGCTGATGGCGGGCTACTTCGTCTGCGGCTTCCAGCTCGCGTTCATCGGCATCCACATGCCCAGCTATCTGCGCGACAAGGGCCTCTCGCCCGAGGTCGCCAGCTACGCGCTGGCGCTGATCGGCCTGTTCAACATCTTCGGCACCTACACCGCCGGCGCGCTCGGCGCCCGGATGGCCAAGCGCAAGCTGCTGGCAGCGATCTACCTGAGCCGCGCGGGCGCGATCGCGCTGTTCCTGCTGCTGCCGCTGTCGCCGCTCTCGGTCTATGTGTTCGCCGCGGCGATGGGCTTCCTGTGGCTGTCCACCGTGCCGCTGACCAGCGGCATCGTGGCCCAGATCTTCGGCGTCGCCCACCTCTCGATGCTCGGCGGCTTCGTCTTCCTGAGCCACCAGGTCGGTTCCTTCCTCGGCGTCTGGCTCGGCGGCTTCCTGTACGACCGGCTGGGCAGCTACAACCTGGTCTGGTACATCGCGATCGCGCTCGGGGTGATGGCCGCGCTGGTCAACCTGCCGGTCAAGGAAAGCGCGATCCTGCGGCCCAAGCTGCAACCGGCCTGAGCCATGTCCGCCAGCACCCGCCATCGCCTCGTCCGTGCCGGCTGGCTGGCCGCGGCGGCGCTCGCGCTGGCGGGCGTGTTCGCCCTCTACACCCGGCCTGGCTTCCTCGTCACGCTGGTCGACCAGATCTGGGCCTGCTTTTGAACCACGCGACGCTCGCGCCCTCGCCCTGGATCGTGCGCTGGTCCCACCTGCCCGCGTGCGGCGCCCCGGTGCTGGACGTCGCCTGCGGCAGCGGCCGCCACATGCGCTGGTTCGCCGGGCGCGGCCATCCCGCCACCGGCGTCGATCGCTCGCAGGAGGCGGTCGATGCCGCGGCGTCCTGGGGCCAGGCCGTCCTGGCCGACATCGAGAGCGGCCCGTGGCCCTTCGAAGGCCGGCAATTCGGCCTGGTGGTCGTCACCAACTACCTCTGGCGGCCGCGCCTGCCCGACATCGTCCAGGCGGTGGCTCCCGGTGGCGTTTTGCTTTATGAAACCTTCGCGGCCGGCAACGAGAGCGTGGGCAAGCCTTCCAGGCCCGATTTCCTGCTCCAGCCCGGCGAACTGCTGGCCGCCTGCGCCGGCCTGCGGGTGGTGGCCTACGAGGACGGCTTCCTGGCGGAACCCGAGCGTTTCGTCCAGCGAATCGCCGCCGTGCGCCCGCAAGACGCGGCCGCTTCGCCGCCCCGCCATCCCCTGCAGGCGCCCTGACAGGGCCGGTCCGGTGCCGGGGGGCGGGCCCAATCAGTAGAATGGCTGCTTTTCGGGCAAACCACAAAGAGATTCCCTTGGAGCAACTGACAGGTAGCATCGTTGCGCTCGTCACGCCGATGCACGACGACGGCAGTGTCGACTATCCCGCCCTGCGCCGGCTGATCGACTGGCACATCGACGAAGGCACCGATTGCCTCGGCGTCGTCGGCACCACCGGCGAGTCGCCGACGGTCGACGTCGAAGAGCACTGCGAGATCATCCGCGTCTCGGTCGAGCAGGCGCGCGGCCGCGTGCCCGTAATGGCCGGTTGCGGCGCCAATTCCACCAAGGAAGCGATCGAGCTCGCCAAATACGCCCGCGGCGTGGGCGCCGATTGCCAGCTCCAGGTGGTGCCCTACTACAACAAGCCGACCCAGGAAGGCCAGTACCAGCACTTCAAGGCCATCGCCGAAGCGGTGGGCGACCTGCCGACGGTGCTCTACAACGTGCCCGGCCGCACGGTGGCGGACATGGCGCACGACACCGTGCTGCGCCTGGCCCAGGTGCCCGGCATCATCGGCATCAAGGAAGCCACCGGCAACATCGAGCGCGCCCAGTGGCTGATCCGCGACCTGCCCAAGAGCTTCGCAGTCTATTCCGGCGATGACCCGACCGCGGTCGCGCTCATGCTGTGCGGCGGCCAGGGCAACATCAGCGTCACGGCCAACATCGCGCCGCGAAAGATGCACGAGCTGTGCGTCGCCGCGATCGCCGGCGACGTCAAGCGCGCCATGCAGATCCAGTTCGAACTGATGCCGCTGCACCGCCACCTGTTCGTCGAACCGAATCCGATTCCGCTCAAATGGGCGATGGCACGGCTCGGGCTGTGCGGCGGCGCGCTGCGCCTGCCTCTCACCGAACTCGCCGAAAGCGGCCGGCCGGTGGTCGAATCCGCATTGCGCGCCAGCGGCCTCCTCAAGGACTGACCCCATCTTTACAGCGGGCGTTTGCGAACGCCGGCAACCTTTTGCCCGGGCCGCGCTCTGAAGGAGCGGGCACCGCGCCCACCGATTGAGCTCAACATTCCAAAAGGAAGTAGACGTTGAAAACCATTTCGCGATTCGCATTGCTGGCCCTGGTCGCCAGTCTCGCCGCCTGTTCGGCCCTCGAGAGCGACAAGATCGACTACAAGAGCGCCGGCAAGGCCCCGACCCTCGAAGTGCCGCCCGACCTGACCCAGCTCACGCGCGAGAACCGCTATGCGGTGCCGGGCGGCGCGGTCACGGCCAACGCCTACCAGGCCGGCCTCGCGAACGCGCCGGGCCTGCCGACGGCGGTCAGCTCGGTCGGCGACGTGAAGATGGAGCGCGCGGGCACGCAGCGCTGGCTGATCGTCAACCGCTCGCCCGACCAGCTCTGGGAGCCGGTGCGCGATTTCTGGCAAGAGAGCGGCTTCCTGCTGACCACCGACCAGCGCAATCTCGGCATCATGGAAACCGACTGGGCCGAGAACCGCGCCAAGCTGCCGCAGGACATCATCCGCGGCACGCTCGGCAAGTTCATGGACTCGGTCTATTCGACCGGTGAACTCGACCGCTTCCGCACCCGTCTGGAGCGCACGCCCAACGGCACCGAGATCTTCATCAGCCACCGCGGCATGGAAGAGGTCTACAGCAGCTCCCGCAAGGACCAGACCGCCTGGCAGCCTCGCGCCAGCGATCCCGAGCTCGAGGCCGAATTCCTGCGCCGCCTGATGGTCAAGCTCGGCGTTTCGCAAGAGCAATCGAAGGTCATCGCCGCGGCCGGCGCCGCGCCGCAGACGGCCAAGGTCGCCAACGTCGGCGGCCAGCCGGTGGTGCAGATCAACGAGAACTTCGAGCGCGCATGGCGCCGCGTCGGCCTGGCGCTCGACCGCACCGGCTTCACGGTCGAAGACCGCGACCGCGCCGCCGGCACCTACTTCGTGCGCTACGTGCCGCCGAACCCGAACAAGTCGGAACCCGGCGTCTTCGCCAAGCTGTTCAGCTTCGGTTCGAGCAAGACCGAGGCACCGCTCAAGTTCCGCATTCTGGTCAAGGGCCAGGGCGAGACCAGCACGGTGTCGGTCCTGAACGAGAGCGGCGCGGCCGACAGCACGGCCAATGCGCAGCGCATCGTGCAGGTCATCGCCGACGACCTGAAGTAAGGCGCCCGCCCCGATGCTGCGCTTCCGCAGTCTGGGCAGCGGCAGCACCGGCAACGCCACGCTGGTCGAGGCAACCAGCGCAGGACGCAGCTCGCGGCTGCTGATCGACTGCGGCTTCGGGCTCAAGCAGCTCGACAGCCGGCTGGCGCGCGTCGGACTCGCGGCCGGCGACATCGACGCCATCTTCATCACCCACGAGCACGGCGATCACATCGGCTGCGCGCGTTCGCTGTCGCGGCGCGAACGGATCCCCGTGTGGATGAGCGAAGGCACCTGGCTGGCGACCGGCGGGCACGATTTCGAAGGCCGGCTCACGCTGGCGCGCGACGGCGTCGACATCGAGGTCGGCGAGCTCTGCGTCCAGCCCTTCACCGTGCCGCACGACGCGCGCGAGCCGCTGCAGCTGCGCTGCACCGACGGCGCGCGCCACCTCGGCGTGCTGACCGACCTGGGCCACGCGACGCCGCACGTGCTGGCGCGCCTCATGGGCCTCGACGCCCTGCTGCTGGAGTTCAACCACGACAGCGAGTTGCTGGCCGGATCCTCCTACCCGCCCTTTCTCAAGCAGCGGGTCGGCGGCAACTACGGCCATCTGTCGAACGAGGCTGCCGCGGCGATCGCGCGCGCGGTGCTGCATGACGGCCTGCGCCACGTCGTGGCGGCCCACCTGAGCGAGCAGAACAACCGGCCCGAGATCGTCCGGCGCATGATGGCCGACGCCCTCGGCGGCGCCGCCGACGAGATGCTCACGGCGACGGCCGCCGACGGCTCGCCCTGGCTCGATCTCTGATGCCATGAAAAAGGCCGCCCGCAGGCGGCCTTCGGTGACGCAACGCGCCTCAGGGCTTGGCCGGAGGCGTCTCGGCGTTCTTCTTCGCAGCCTCGGTGGCCGCATTGGCGGCATCGAGCGCCGAAGATGCGCTTGGTGAAGGCGCCGGTGTGGCCGCTGGCGCGGCGGGCGGCGCGACCTGCGCCGGTGGCGGCGTGACGACGGCCGGTGGTGCCTCCTCCTTCTTTCCGCAGGCCGACAGGGCGGCGACTGCGATCAGCGAAGCGAGCAATACGGACTTCTTCATTGGGAAACTCCTTTGGATGAAGATGGCAGGCAAAAAATTCTAGGCCCGCATTTCCATCTCGCGCACTGTCGCGGTGCGATTCGCGGCATTGGCTTACAAGCCCAGCGTGCTGGCCGGAAATGCAGGCCGCGCATGGCGCAGGCATTCGTCGATGCGCTCGCGCAACGCACGCCGTCCTTCCGGGGCGCGGCCGCAAACGCCTCGCCCATGCTCGACGTCGATGCGATGCAGGAACCAGCCCGGCGTCCAGATCGCGCTCGGCACCTGCGGCAGGCCGGGTCCGTGGCAGGCACGGGCATCGACGATGTGGCTCCACATGCGGCGCCAGTGCACGAAGCGCGCGTGTTCACGCGCGAAGACATCGAAACGCTGCGCCAGCAGCACGAGGCTGCGTCCGGCCGCTGACCAGGCCTGCAGGGCCTCGACGGTCGCACGCTCGCCCAGGGGCCAGTCGAGGAAGTCCGGATCCGACAGCACGATCTCGCGCCAGTTCTGAGCCGCCGCGGCGTCGAGCGCCGCACGCAGGTGCGCATGGAAGGCCTGGCGGCCCTCGAAAGCGCCCTCGGGCAGGCCGACGGCTGCAGCGTCATCCGGCATGCAGCCACCCCGCTTCGCACCAGTCGGCCAGCAGCGCGAGCGCGTCTTCGCTGGCGCCGGCGAGTTCGCGTGCGCCGAGCATGCGCTGGTCCGCCAGCCGCCGCATCAAGGTGGCGTCGCGGCCGCCGGCGCGGAAACTCTCGCCGTTGATGTAGACGTGGCGGGCGTCGTAGAGCATGCGCGTGCGGCGATCCAGCGCCACCTCGTTCCAGCGCTCGGGCATTTCGCCGGCATCGAACCAGACCGTCGGCTTGGGCTCGGTCATCGACTCGCCGAGCGCGCGGTCGATCACCTCGCCGTCGCGCACGGCGGCTAGCACCGCTTCGCGCGCGAAGGCCTGCAGCGCCGGCGGCATCGCGGCCGGCGTCGCGAGCGCCGCCTGGGCCGGGTCGCGATAGTGCACCGCGGCGCGCACCGGTTCGTCCTGGAGCGCATCGGCATGCGCCTCGGCGATGCGCGCCAGCAGGTCGGCGCCGAGCGGCGCGGCCGCTGGAGAGCGCAGGCCGATCGAGCAGGTCATGCAATCCCCGCCGACCGCCACGCCGTCGTGCGCATAGCGCGGCGGCAGATAGAGCATGTCGCCAGGTTCGAGCACGAAGCTCTGCTCGGCCTCGAAGTTCGCGAGGATCTTGAGCGGAACGCCGGGCTGCAGGCTGAGGTCGCGCTGCTTGCCGATCGACCAGCGCCGCCGCCCCTGCGCCTGCAGCAGGAAGACGTCGTAGCTGTCGAAATGCGGGCCGACACCGCCGCTGTCGCTGGCATAGCTGATCATGAGATCGTCGAGCCGTGCATCGGGCACGAAACGGAACTGTTGCAACAGTTCGTGAACGCCCTGATCATGCAGGTCGACGCCCTGCACCAGCAGGGTCCAGCCGGGCTGGTGCAGGCCCGGCAGCGCGCGGCGCGCGAAGGGACCGTGCTTCAGGGTCCAGCCGGACTTGCGATGGCGGATCAGCCGCGACTCGACGTCCTCGCGCGCAGCGAGGTCGAACAGCGCCGGCCGCGCGATCGGTGGCACCATGCCGGGCACGGCCTGGCGAACGAGAAGCGGTTTCTTCTGCCAGTGGCGGCGCATGAACTGGCGGGCGCTGAGGCCGCCGAGCAGCGGCAAGGGTCGATCAATCTCCATGGGAGAATTGTGCGATGGAAATCACTGAACAATGCGTGGTCGGCCTGACCTGGACAATCAAAGACACGTTGGGCGAGGTCCTTGACGTACTCGACGACCCGGTGGAGTTCCTGGTCGGCGGCGAAGACCTCTTCGATGCCATCGAGGCCGTCCTGCTCGGCCACGAGCCCGGCGCCCGCGTGCAACTGCAACTCGAGCCCGAACAGGCCTTCGGCGACTTCAACGACCAGCTGCTCTTCCTCGAGCCGCGCTCGCTGTTCCCGGCCGAGACCGAGGAAGGCATGACCTTCGACGGCTCCGCACTGCCCAATGGCGTGAACCCCGACATGCCCAAGGATGTGCTCTACACCGTCAGCGAGATCTATCCCGAGCACCTGGTGCTGGACGGCAACCATCCGCTGGCGGGCATCGCGATCCGGCTCGACATGACGGTGAAATCGGTGCGCGAGGCGACCGAGGAAGAGGTCGGCCGCGGTTCCGCGGGGACGGGTTTCTTCAAGGTGCCGGCCACCGCGCCGGGCAACGACCTGCTGCACTGACCCTGCGCTTCGCGCAGGCCAAAAAAAGCCGGGCCCCGCCCGGCTTTTTCACGGGTCGCGCAAGGATCAGAAGCGCGAGATCTGGCCGTTGTCGATGCGCACGCGATCGCCGATGCGCAGGTCGCCCGGGCTCGGCACGTCGAAGGCGCGGTAGCCGCCGTTGTCGGTCTGAACCGACACCCGGTAGCTCTCATAGACGCGCGGCGCGTTGTTGCGGCCTTCGATGGCGTTGCCCAGCAGCGCACCGCCCACCACGCCGGCCACGGTGGCCGCCGTGCGGCCGCTGCCGCCGCCGATCTGGTTGCCCAGCAGGCCACCCACCACGCCGCCGGCCACGGCACCGCCGCCGCTGGTGCCGGTGCCCGCGCTTTCGCTGCGCAGAACCTCGATGTTCGCCACCCGGCCGTATTCGACATAGGCGCCCTGCTGCGGCATCGGCTGTACCGGCTGGTAGGGATAGCGGCTGGTCTGGTAGACCGGCGCGGGCGCGACGCAGGCGGTCAGCGCGGCAAGTGCCAGCACGCAGGCGCTGACGGAAACGAAACGAGTCGGGATCTTCATGGTGTTCTGCTCCTCAATGACGGCGCGCCCTTTGGCCGCCGAACAGGTGTTCAACGCGGCACACGCGCGCTGGATGACCTGGAAACGATGGTGGTCGATTCGACAGCAAAGACCATCGCCGGTTCCGGTCTTTACGTGTGAGCAACATATTCACATCGCTGAAGGCGCCGGCCTACAGGCCGGTCGGCCAGTCCGGCAGGCGAATCAATGCTTGCCGGTGGAGCCGTAGCCGCCCTCGCCGCGTTCGCTGGGCGGAAACTCGGCCACCACGTTGAAGCGCGCCTGCACCACCGGCACGATCACGAGCTGGGCCAGCCGCTCCATCGGCTGCAGCACGAAGGGCGTGTCGCTGCGGTTCCAGGCGCTGATCTTGAGCTCGCCCTGGTAGTCCGAATCGATCAGGCCGACCAGGTTGCCGAGCACGATGCCGTGCTTGTGGCCCAGCCCCGAGCGCGGCAGGATCATCGCCGCGAAGCCCGGGTCGGCCAGGTGGATGGCGATGCCGGTGCCCACCAGCTGCCAGCCGTTGGGCTCCAGCGTGATGGGTGCGTCGAGGCAGGCCCGGAGGTCCAGTCCGGCGCTGCCGGGCGTGGCATAGGCAGGCAGTTGGTCCTGCATGCGGGGATCGAGGATGCGAACGTCTACTTTCAATTCGTGTGACCTGTTGCGTGGGATGGAAACGAGCCGGCTCAGCGCGAGCCGGCGGAAGGAATGCGGGCCGCGATCTCGGCCACCAGGTCGCGCGCCAGGCTGAGCTTGGGCGCGCGCGGCAGCTCGCGCACGCCGTGGGCATCGACCAGCAGCAGGCTGTTGTCGTCCTGGCCGAAGGTCAGCGGGCCGATGTTGCCGACCAGGAGCGGAATGCCCTTGCGCTCGCGCTTGGCCTTGGCATGGGCTTCGAGATTCTCGCTCTCGGCCGCGAAGCCGACGCAGAACAGCTGGCCGGCCTTGGCGCGGGCGCCCTGGGCGACGGTCAGCAGGATGTCGTCGTTCTCGACGAACTCCAGCACCGGCGGCTTGCCGCTGCCGTCCTTCTTGATCTTCTGCTCGCTGTGCGAAGCCGGGCGCCAGTCGGCGACCGCCGCCGTGGCGATGAAGATGGAAGCCGATCGGGTGGCTTGCAGGGTGGCTTCGAGCATGTCCCGGGCCGACAGCACGTCGACCCGCCGGACGCCGCGCGGCGTCGGCAGGTGCACAGGCCCGGCCACCAGCGTGACTTCGGCGCCGGCATCCCGCGCGGCGCGGGCGATCGAGAAGCCCATTTTGCCGGACGAATGGTTGGTGATGCCGCGGATCGGATCGAGTGCCTCGAAGGTCGGCCCGGCCGTCACGACCACATGCCGGCCGGCCAGCACCTTGGGCTGGAACTGGGCGATCACCTCCTCGAGCAGCTGCTGCGCCTCGAGCATGCGGCCGTCGCCGGTCTCGCCGCAGGCCTGCCAGCCGTTGCCGACGCCCAGCACGCGGGCGCCGTCGGCATCGACCTGGCGCAGGTTGCGCTGGGTCGCCGGGTGGATCCACATCTCGCGGTTCATGGCGGGCGCGATCAGGAGCGGCACCCGCTCGGCCGGCCGCGCCAGGCACAGCAGGCTCAGCAGTTCGTCGGAGCGGCCCTGCACCAGCCGGGCGATGAAATCGGCACTGGCCGGCGCCAGCAGGATCGCATCGGCCTCGCGGCTCAGGTTGATGTGCGGCATGTTGTTGGGCTCGCGCGCATCCCACTGCGAGCCGTACACCGGGCGGCCCGAGAGCGCCTGCATCGTCACCGGGGTGATGAACTGCTCGGCCGCCTCGGTCATGACCACCTGCACCGTGGCGCCGGCCTTGACCAGCAGCCGGCACAACTCGGCCGACTTGTAGCAGGCGATGCCCCCCGTGAGGCCCAGGACGATGTGTTTGCCGCCAAGTTCTTGTTGCATCGGCAGAGTTTAAGGCGCCAAGGCTCAAGGCCAGAGGGCCGCCGCGCCGGGCCGCCCCAAGCGGCCGGCCCGCCCCCCGGTCGGGGGGAGGGCTTGCCGACACGAAGTGCGGCAAGCCTTCGGGGGGCGAGCAGTGCCGCGCCTATAATCGACATTTCCCACTTCCCGGATCTGCGTCCGGAACTGGCATGACCAAATTCGTCTTCGTCACCGGCGGTGTGGTGTCTTCCCTGGGCAAGGGAATCGCCTCCGCCTCGCTCGCCGCCATCCTTGAATCCCGCGGCCTCAAAGTCACCCTCATCAAGCTCGATCCGTACATCAATGTCGACCCCGGCACGATGTCGCCGTTCCAGCATGGCGAGGTGTTCGTCACCGACGACGGTGCCGAGACCGACCTCGACCTCGGCCACTACGAGCGCTTCATCACGACGCGCATGCGCCGTGCCAACAATTTCACCACCGGCCAGATCTACAAGTCCGTGCTCGAGAAAGAGCGCCGCGGCGACTACCTCGGCAAGACGGTGCAGGTGATCCCGCACATCACCAACGAGATCCAGGAATACGTCAAGCGCGGCGCCGGCATCGGCACCGCCCACGAGGTCGATGTCGCGATCGTCGAGATCGGCGGCACGGTCGGCGACATCGAGTCGCTGCCCTTCCTCGAGGCGGTGCGCCAGATGAGCCTGCGCATGGGCCCGAACAACTCGGCCTTCGTGCACCTGAGCTACGTGCCGTGGATCGCCGCGGCCGGCGAGCTCAAGACCAAGCCGACCCAGCACACGGCCAAGGAACTGCGCGCCATCGGCATCCAGGCCGACGCCCTGCTGTGCCGCGCCGACCGGCCGATCCCCGACGACGAGCGGGCCAAGATCTCGCTGTTCTCGAACGTGCCCGAATGGGGCGTGATCTCGATGTGGGACGTCGACACCATCTACAAGGTGCCGCGCATGCTGCACGAGCAGGGCCTCGACGGGCTGATCTGCGACAAGCTGCGCATCAACACGCCGCCGGCCAAGCTCACCCGCTGGGACGACCTGGTGTACGAGGTCGAGCATCCCCAGAAGGAAGTCACGATCGCCATGGTCGGCAAGTACGTCGACCTGTCCGACAGCTACAAGTCGCTCAACGAGGCGCTGCGTCACGCCGGCATGAAGAACCATGCGCGCGTGAAGATCGACTACATCGACTCCGAAACCATCACGCGCGAGGACGTGGCCCGGCTCGGCAAGTACGACGCCGTGCTGGTTCCCGGCGGCTTCGGCCAGCGCGGCGTCGAGGGCAAGATCGCGGCGGCGCGCTTCGCCCGCGAGACCAAGGTGCCCTACCTCGGCATCTGCCTGGGCATGCAGGTCGCGACCATCGAGTACGCCCGCAACGTGGCCGGCCTCAAGAATGCCAACAGCACCGAGTTCGATCCCGAGACGCCGACCCCCGTGATCGCGCTGATCACCGAGTGGAAAGACGCCGACGGCACGGTCAAGACCCGCGACGAGAAGTCCGACCTCGGCGGCACCATGCGCCTGGGCGCGCAGAGCTCCGATGTCTCGCCCGGCACGCTGGCTCACAGCATCTACGGCGACGTCGTGACCGAGCGGCACCGCCATCGCTACGAAGCCAACGTCAACTACCTGGACGAACTGCGCCGTGCCGGCCTGGTGATCTCGGCCCTGACGCAGCGCGAGCACCTGACCGAGATCGTCGAACTGCCGCAGAGCGTGCATCCGTGGTTCATGGGCGTGCAGTTCCACCCCGAATTCAAGTCCACGCCTTGGAGTGGTCATCCGTTGTTCAACGCATTCATCAAGGCGGCGCTCGAGCATCAGGGCGCGGACAAGAAGGCATTGAAGGTGGTTGCATGAAACTCTGCGGATTCGACATCGGGCTGAAGCAACCGTTTTTCCTGATCGCGGGACCCTGCGTCGTCGAGTCCGAGCAGCTTCAGATGGACACCGCCGGCGCGCTGAAGGAGATCACCTCCTCGCTCGGCATCCCCTTCATCTTCAAGAGCAGCTTCGACAAGGCCAACCGCTCGTCGGGCACCAGCTTCCGCGGCCCGGGCCGCGACAAGGGCCTCGAGATTCTGGCCAAGGTCAAGCGCGAGCTCGGCCTGCCGGTGCTGACCGACGTCCACAACGAAGAAGACATCACGGCGGCGGCGAAGGTGGTCGATGTTCTTCAGACGCCGGCCTTCCTGTGCCGCCAGACCGACTTCATCCGCGCCGTGGCGCAGTCGGGCAAGCCGGTCAACATCAAGAAGGGCCAGTTCCTCGCGCCGCACGACATGAAGAACGTGATCGACAAGGCGCGCGCGGCGGCGAAGGAAAAGGGCCTGCCCGAAGACAGCTTCATGGCCTGCGAACGCGGCGCCAGCTTCGGCTACAACAACCTGGTCTCCGACATGCGCTCGCTGGCGATCATGCGCGAGACCGGCGCCCCCGTGGTGTTCGACGCCACGCACTCGGTGCAGCTGCCGGGCGGCCAGGGCACCAGCTCGGGCGGCCAGCGCGAGATGGTGCCGGTGCTGTCGCGCGCCGCGGTCGCGGTCGGCGTGGCGGGACTCTTCATGGAAACCCATCCGGATCCCGCCAAGGCCTTGAGCGACGGCCCCAACGCCGTGCCGCTCAAGCACATGAAGGCGCTGCTCGAGACGCTGGTGGCGCTCGACACGGTCGCCAAGAAGAACGCTTTCCTGGAAGACGTATTCAACCAATGACCAGTGCCTACATCATCGCCAACGTCGAGGTCACCAACCCGGCGCAGTACGAGGACTACAAGAAGTGGTCCTCCGAAGCCATGAAGGTCCATGGCGCCGAAGTCTGCGTGCGCGGCGGCCAGGTCGAGGTGCTCGAGGGCGACTGGCACCCCCAGCGCATCGTGATCCTCAAGTTCCCGAGCGTGGAACAAGCGAAGAAATTCAACGACTCGCCCGAGTACGGCAAGGCGCGCGCGGCGCGCCAGGGCGCGGCGGTCATGCGAATGATCGTCGTCGAAGGTATTTGATCCTGAAGAAAGAGCAAAGATGAGTGCAATCGTAGACATCGTCGGCCGCGAAATCCTCGACAGCCGCGGCAATCCCACCGTCGAATGCGACGTGCTGCTCGAATCGGGCACCATGGGCCGCGCCGCCGTGCCCTCGGGCGCCTCGACCGGTTCGCGCGAAGCCATCGAGCTGCGCGACGGCGACAAGGGCCGCTACCTGGGCAAGGGAGTGCTCAAGGCGGTCGAGAACATCAACACCGAGATCTCCGAGTCGGTGCTCGGCCTCGACGCCAGCGAGCAGGCCTTCCTGGACCGCACGCTGCTCGACCTCGACGGCACCGAGAACAAGGCCCGCCTGGGCGCCAACGCCACCCTCGCGGTGTCGATGGCCGTGGCCCGCGCCGCGGCCGAAGAGTCGGGCCTGCCGCTGTACCGCTACTTCGGAGGCATGGGCGGCATGCAGCTGCCGGTGCCGATGATGAACGTCATCAACGGCGGCGCCCACGCCAACAACAGCCTCGACCTGCAGGAGTTCATGATCATCCCCGTGGGCGCCAAGAGCTTCCGCGAATCGGTGCGCTACGGCGCCGAGGTGTTCCATGCGCTCAAGAAGATCCTCGGCGACCGCGGCATCAGCACGGCCGTGGGCGACGAAGGCGGCTTCGCGCCCAGCGTCGAGAGCCATGAGGCGGCCATCCAGCTGATCCTCGAGGCCATCGACAAGGCCGGGTACGTGGCCGGCGAGCAGATCGCCCTGGGCCTGGACTGCGCCGCCAGCGAGTTCTACAAGGACGGCAAGTACGTGCTGTCCGGCGAGAACCTCAGCCTCACGGCCGAGAGCTGGACCGACATGCTGGCGAGCTGGGTCGACAAGTACCCGATCATCAGCATCGAGGACGGCATGCACGAAGGCGACTGGGACGGCTGGAAGCACCTGACCGAGCGCCTCGGCAAGCGCGTGCAGCTGGTCGGCGACGACCTGTTCGTCACCAACACCAAGATCCTGCAAGAGGGCATCGACAAGGGCATCGCCAACTCGATCCTGATCAAGATCAACCAGATCGGCACCCTGACCGAGACCTTCGCGGCGATCGAGATGGCCAAGCGCGCCGGCTACACCGCCGTGATCAGCCACCGCTCGGGCGAGACCGAAGACAGCACCATCGCCGACATCGCGGTCGGCACCAATGCCGGCCAGATCAAGACCGGCTCGCTGTCGCGCTCGGACCGCATCGCCAAGTACAACCAGCTGCTGCGCATCGAGGAAGACCTCGGCGACGTCGCTTTCTACCCGGGCCGCGGCGCCTTCTACAACCTGCGCTAGTCCTCGCGCGGATCCGGCGCCATGCGCTCACGCATCGTCCCGATCATCCTGGTCCTGTTGCTGCTGATTCTCCAGTGGCAGCTCTGGACCGGGCGCGGCAGCGTGCGCGACGTCGCGCAGCTCCAGGAGAAGCTGGCCGACCAGAAGGAGGCCAACGCCAAGGCGGCGATCGGCAACGAGCGCCTGTCCTCCGAGGTCAACGACCTCAAGGAAGGACTCGAGATGGTCGAGGAACGGGCCCGCCAGGAGCTCGGGATGGTCAAGCCCAACGAAGTGTTCGTGCAGATCACGCGCTGAGGGCGGCCATGAGGCAAGCCCTTCCCGCTGGCAGCACGGTCTCGGTGCTCGGCGCCGACGGCAGCGGCGCATCGACACTGGCCCGCGCGCTGGCGATCCGGCTGCAGGCCCGGCATGTGACCGTGCTGGACGACACCCCGCTGCGGCACGCGATCGATCGCGAGCTGAGGCAGGGCGATCGCTCCCTGCACGACGACGCACTGAATGCGCACCGACGCCACGCCTGCACGCTGCTCGTCGGGCTCGATGCGCGTGCCGACGCGCAGTGCGAACGCACCGACGCGCTGCTGCGCGCCGCGCTCGCAGGCGCCGGCCTTCCCTTCGCAGTGATCCATGGCCAGGGCGACGAGCGCCTGGCCAACGCACTGCGGGCGCTGGGCCTGGAAGCGCCCGAGGCTCCTCGCCGCATCGCGCCCTTCGACTGCGACAAGTGCTCCGACCCGGTTTGCGAGCACCGGCTCTTCACCGATCTGCTGCGCCGGCGCGTCGACGCCGGCAGCGCTTCATGATGGTCCGCCCCGCCTTCGTGCGCCGGGCCTGCTGCGCCGCCGCGGCCTGCTGGTTCGGCATCGCTGCCACCGCGGGGCCGGCCACCGTCAGCGTCGAGAACCAGACCCGGCCGACCGCCTGCGCCGAGGAGGACAACGTGTCGATGGTGCTGCGCGGCCGGGGCATCGCGCGCTTCCGCGTCGAGGCGCTGCAGCCGACCTACCTCGGCCGCATAGAGGTCGACCACACCGCACCCGATTTCTCGGGCTGCAATTTCGACGGCGCCAGCCACCCCACCGATCCGAGCCACGCCTTCGAGCCGCGCCGGGTGGTGCTGCACGAGGGCAAGGACTGGCTGATCGTCGGCATCACGCTGCCTACCTTCTGGCGTCCGCACCGGGTGCCGGTCAAGGTCGGCGCGCGCACCGAGGACGACATCCACCTGCTGCAGGTCTTCGCCAGGAAGCCCGGCGCCAAGCCGCGCGAAGCGCTGGTGCTGTATCCGGCCGACGGCTACTGGCGGCTCAAGCCCTTGCCGCCGGCGCGCTTCGGCGACGGCGTGTACGGCTCTTCGGTCCTCATGGGGCCGGTGGAGACGGACGGCCGGCCGGTGGTGAACATCGCCTCGATCGAGGTCCGGACGAATCCGCTCGCCTTGGTCCTGCGCTTCGCAGCCGGCGGCCGTGCCGACGTGAAAGTCGCCGAGATCAGCGAGGCCCGCACCGCGCTCGATGTGTGGCTGCGCCCTCCGACGCGCGGCGAGCGGCCCTTCGCGGTGCTGCGCTCGATGTATGTAGCCGCCGACAATGCCGACGTCGCCGAAGTGAGCTGGCGGGCCACGCCCTCCTCGCCCCCGCAGCGCAGGGACCTGCCTTCGGTGGCCCGGCTCGAGGCGGCGCAGCTGCGCTTCGGGCGCAGCGTGCCGTCGCGGCACAACACGAGCGCGCCGGACATCCGGTTCAGCGGGTTCGAGACGGACTCGGGGCCACGGCCCAAGGAGACTCTTCGATGAGCGACAGGATTCTGGTGTTCTACGGCTCGTACCGGTCGGACCGGATGGGCATCCGCCTCGCCGACTACCTGGTCGCCGGCCTCCGGGCGCGCGGCGCCGACGCCGAACTGATCGACGCCAAGGCGATCGGCCTGCCGATGCTCGACCGCATGTACAAGGAGTACCCCAAGGGCGGCGCGCCGGCCGGGCTGGAAGCCCTGGCGGAGAAAATCCGCGGCGCCGACGCCTTCGTCTTCGTGACCGGCGAATACAACTGGGGACCGCAACCCGGCCTGAAGAACCTGACCGACCATTTCCTGGAGGAATGGTTCTGGCGTCCCGCCGCCATCGCCAGCTATTCGGCCGGCCGTTTCTCCGGCGTGCGCGCGGGCACGGTGTGGCATTCCATCCTGTCGGAGATGGGCATGGTGGTGGTGTCCAGCACGCTGGCGGTCGGCCCGATCTCGCAGACGCTCGACGCCGGCGCCAGGCCGACCGGCGCCGCCGGCGAGGCGCTCGACCGTGCCTTCGGCCGCTTCGCCGACGACCTGGCCTGGTGGACCGAGGCGGCGCGAGCCCAGCGGGCGCGCAAGTCGCCGCCCTACTAACCGCGGCGACGCGCCTGCGGGCAGGTCACAAAACGTCACCAGGGTCCACCGGGCCGGTGCATGAAACGTTGAGAATGTCTCAGGCGCTTTCGCCCATCTTCCGGAGACATCCTTGAGCTTTCATCGCGCTGCGTTCGTCCAACGGTCCGGCTTGGCCGCCATCGCCGCAGCAGCCCTCTTGCTGGGCGCTGCCGCCCATGCCGAGGTGAACTTTTCGATCGGCGTCGGCGGCCCCGTCTACGAAGAGCCGCAACCGGTCTACGTGAACCCGCCGCCGGTGTATTACCAGCCGGCACCGCCCGTGTATTACCAGCCGGCGCCACCCGTCTACTACGCGCCGCCACCGCCGCCGGTCTATTACCGTCCGGCGCCGGGCTACTATCCGCCGCCGCCGCCGGTCAGCTACGGCCCGAACTACTACCAGGGCCAGCCCCAGGGACGTCCGCGGCTGAGCGACATGCAGCAGCGCGCCCTCGACAACTGCAGCCTGCTCGCGCCGCGCGAGCAAGGCCGCTGCCGCGCGACGGTGATGTCGACGACGCGCTGAGCGCGCGCTACTGGACCACCGCGCTGCCCGGCATCTGGTCGCCCGGCGCGGTGAAGATCTGCGCCGCATCGACGGCATCGAAGCGGTACTGCTTGCCGCAGAAATCGCAGCCGACCTCGATGTCGCCGCGCTCGGCGAGGATGCCCTCGGCCTCCTCCTGGCCAAGGCCTCGAATCATGTTCGCAACGCGGTTCCGGCCACAGGTGCAGGCGAACTGCGGGCCCAGCAGGCCGGCCTGCGGCTCGAAGCGCAGCAGCTTCTCTTCCCAGAACAGGCGCCTGAGGATGGTGTCGACATCGAGCGTCAGCAACTCGTCCCGGGTGAGGCTCGAAGCCAGGATCGAGATCCGGTTGTAGTCCTCGTTGCGGCCGATCTGGTCCTCGTTGGCCTGGTCGCGGTCGCTGGCCGAGCTGCCCTCGAGATTGCCCTCGCCCTTCACCGGCAGGCGCTGGATCAACAGGCCCGCCGCCACCTTGTCGTCGGCCGCCAGCACCAGGGTGGTGTCGAGCTGCTCGCTCTGCAGCATGTAGTGCTGCAGCACCTCGTTGAGGCGCTCGAGCTTCTCGCCGCGGTCACCGAACAGCGGAACCACGCCCTGGTAGGGCTGCTGGCCCGGCAGCTTGTCCTTGGGATCGAGCGTGATCGCGCAGCGGCCCTTGTTGCCGACATTGACCATCTCCGGCAGCCGGGCATCGGCCGGCAGCTCGCCCGCCACCTTGGCGGTGGCGCGCAGGCTCAGGTCGGGCCGGGCCTCGGCGACCGCGATCTTGACCGGCCCGTCGCCGAAGATCTGCAGGATCAGCGCGCCATTGAACTTGATGTTGGCCTGCATCAGCGTGGCCGCGGCCGTCATCTCGCCCAGCAGTTCGGCCACTGGTTGCGGATAGGCACCGGTGGCGGTGTTGGACGCGCGCCGCGCGAGGATCTCCTGCCAGGCGTCGGTCAGGCGAACGATCATGCCGCGCACCGGCATGCCGTCGAACAGGAACTTGTGCAACTCGGACATTCAAGCGATCTTTTTCAGGCCCTTCGCAAAGCGACGGGCGTTTCCAACATAGTGATCGGCGTTCAGCCGCAGCTTGGCGACGGCCGCCTCGTCGAGCGTGCGCACCACCTTGGCCGGCGAGCCGAAGATCAGCGAGTTGTCGGGGAATTCCTTTCCCTCGGTCACGACGCTGCCGGCGCCAACGATCGAATTGCGGCCGATCCTGGCGTTATTCAAGACCACCGCCTGGATTCCGATCAGCGTGTTGTCGCCGATCGTGCAGCCGTGCAGCATGACCTGGTGGCCGATGGTGACGTTGTCGCCGATCGTCAGCGGAACGCCGGCATCGGCATGCAGCATCGAGAGATCCTGGATGTTGGTGTTGCGGCCGATGCTGAGCTTGTCGGTGTCACCGCGCAGCACGACCCCGAACCAGACGCTGGCGTTCTCGCCCAGCACCACGTTGCCGATGACCTGTGCGCTGTCGGCGACCCAGGCGCCATCGCCGAGTTGCGGCGCCACGCCGTCGAGTTCATAGAGGGCCATCGCAGTGTCTCCAAAGGAACGAAAACTAGAATTGTAGGGATGCATCCCCGTCTTCGCGCCCTGGCCGCGCTGCGCCTCGCCGATCCCGAACTCAAGGTGGCCGCCACCCGGACGCTGGTCGCGGAACTCGGCCCGGACGCGATCGCCGGCCCCACGCTGCGCGTGGCCGGCGACGACGACGGCGTGCCGGGCCGGCCCGAGCGACCGCTGCGGGTGTCGGCGACCGCGGTCGAGAAGCGATCGCCCTTCACGCCCGAAGGCCGGGCGGCGCTGATCCATTCGATCTGCCACATCGAATTCAACGCCATCAACCTGGCGCTCGATGCCGCCTGGCGCTTCGACGGCATGCCCGAGGCCTACTACCGCGACTGGCTGCGCGTGGCCGACGAGGAAGCCCTGCACTTCACGCTGCTCCACGCCCACCTGCGCAGCATGGGCCACGCCTACGGCGACTTCAGCGGCCACGACGGCCTGTGGGCCATGTGCGAGAAGACCGGCGACGACATCGTGGCCCGGATGGCGCTGGTGCCGCGCACGCTGGAGGCGCGCGGGCTCGACGCGACGCCGCTGATCCAGGCCAAGCTGCGCCGCGTCGGCTCGCCCGATGCGCTGGCGGCCTGCGACATCCTCGACATCATCCTGCGCGACGAGGTCGGCCACGTGGCGATCGGCAACCGCTGGTACCGCTGGCTCTGCGAGCGCGACGGGCTCGATCCGATCGCCCACTACCGCGTGCTCTACCGCCGGCACGAGGCGCCACGCCTGCGGGCGCCCTTCAACCTCGAGGCCCGCGCCCTGGCCGGCTTCACCGCCGAGGAGCTGCTGAACCTGCAGCAGGGCTGAAGCGCCCGCTACGCAGGCCGCTTCGACACCACCAGCTTCGGCGAGAAGCGCTGCAGCACCTCGCCGCGCTGGTTGAGGGTCTCGCAGCGCATCAGCACCATGCCGCGCTCCGGACGCGAGCGCGAGGGAACGACTTCCACCACCTCGCTCTCCACATGCAGCACATCGCCCGGCCGGGTCGGCTTCGGCCAGCTGAGTTCCCCGCCCGAGCCGATCACGCCGTCGGCCAGCGGCATGCCGCTCTCGACCAGCAGCTTCATGGTGATCGCCGCCGTGTGCCAGCCGCTGGCCGCGAGGCCCTGGAAGAAGGTGCGCTGCGCCGCCTCCGGGTCCAGGTGGAAGGGCTGGGGGTCGAAGCGGGTCGCGAAATCGATGATCTGCGCCGCGTCCAGCGCATGCTCGCCGCTCGTGAAGCGATCGCCGGGCGCGAGGTCTTCGAGGTACAGCTTCGGCGTCGAGGGGCTGGATTCGGGCATGGCGATTTCCGCGGTGGTTGAATGCGCCATTGTCAGACGCGCTCGAGGATCGTCGCAATCCCCTGTCCGCCGCCGATGCACTGCGTGGCAAGCGCATAACGTCCGTTCTCGCGCACCAGCAGGGAAGCCGCCTTGCCCGTGATGCGCGCGCCGGTGGCGCCCAGAGGATGGCCGATCGCCAGGCCGCCGCCATCGAGATTGACCTTCGCCGGATCGAGCCCCAGCTCGCGGATGCAGGCCAGCGCCTGCGACGAGAAGGCCTCGTTGATCTCGATCACGTCGAGGTCGGCCACCGTGAGGCTGGCGCGCGCCAGCGCCTTGCGCGTGGCCGGGATCGGCCCGATGCCCATCACGGCGGGATCGACACCCACCGAGGCGAAAGACTTGATGCGGGCCAGGGCCTGCAGGCCGTGGCGGGCGGCAAACGCATCGCTGGTGACCAGCAGCGCCGCGGCGCCGTCCGTCAGCGGCGAGGAGGTGCCGGCAGTCACCACACCATCCGGCCGGAACGCGGGCCGCAGCGCCGCCAGGGCGTCGGCCGACGTGGCGGGGCGGATGCAGCCGTCGGCGCTCACGCGCCCGCCGTCGGGCAAGGCGACCGGGATGATCTCGTCGGCCAGCCGGCCCTGTTCGCGCGCCTCGGCCGCCTTGCGATGCGACTGCACCGCCAAGGCCTCCTGGTCGGCGCGGCTCACGTTCCAGCGCGCGGCGACGTTCTCCGCGGTCTCGCCCATCGAGATGTAGGCGTCAGTGCCGGCCAGCAGTTCGGGGTTGGGCGAGAAGTTGAAGCCGCCCTGCGGCACCATGGTCATCGATTCCACGCCGACGCACAGGAAGGCCTCGCCCATGCCGGCCTCGATCTGCGCCGCCGCGATGTGCACCGCCTGCATCGAAGAGCCGCAGAAGCGGTTCACCGTCATGCCGCCAACCTCGTGCGGCAGCCCCGCCAGCAGGCCCACGATGCGCGCCAGGTTGTTGCCTTGCGCCGCCTCGGGGTAGGCGCAGCCGAGGATCAGGTCCTCGATCAGGGCCGGGTCGAGGTCGCTGCGCTTCAGCAGGCCGCCGACCACCTGCGCGGCCAGCGTGTCGGGGCGCAGCTCGGCCAAGGCGCCCTTCTTCGCGAAGTGGAACGGGGAACGTGCATATCCGGTGATGACGGCCTTCATGGGTCTTGCTCCAATTGACTACCAACCAATAGGTAGTTTTAGTTTGCCAAAAAATGGCACGCCAGGCGTGCCGCGGAAAGCTGCGCGACTCAGCGCGCGAGCGAAAGATTCAGTTGCTCGATGGCCTCGTCGAAATCCTCGACCTGCCCGGTCATGCGCGCCGACAGCAGCGCGCCCTGGCAGGCGGCGAAGACATAGGCGGCGCTCGCACCGACCTCGCCAGCGGGCATCAGGGCGCCGAGCACGCCGCCCAGCCACAGGATCTGCGTGTTTCGCAGGTCGCGCACGGCGCGCCGCAGGTCCTCGTCGATGCAATCCCAGCCTGGCGCCAGTGCGCCCGCGGGGCAGACGCCGGCACCCGCATGCAAGCCGTTGCGGTACATCCGGAAGTAGGACTCGAGCGCGGCCCCGGGCGCCCGCGGCTTGGCAGCGGTCCAGTCCTTGAAGGCCTGGGTCGCCTCGCGCAGCACTTCGATGCCGAGCGCTTCCTTGGTCGGGAAGTGGTGATAGAGGCTGGCCTTGCGGATGCCGACCTGGTCGGCCACGTCCTGGAAGCTGAAGCCCAGATAGGAACGGGTCTGGATCAGTTCGCGCGCCACCCGCAGGATCTGCTCGCGGGTGGTGGCGCCGGCCAGGGTGTTGGCTGCAATCATCTACCTACTATAAGGTAGGGTGATCCGGAAATCAAGCCGACATCAATCGGCCTTGATGCCGGCCGCCTTCACGATCCGCCCATTGTTCTCATACTCGCTCGCGATCTCGGCGGCGAAGGCATCGGCCTTGCCTCCGGTCGGCACGTTGTCGGTGGCCAGCAGCTTGGCGCGCAGGTCGGGACTGGCCAGCGCCTTGTTGATCTCGACGTTGTACTTCTCGATCAGGATCGCCGGCGTGCCGGCCGGCGCGAAGACGCCGAACTGCGACGACAGGTTGGCCGCCGGGAAACCGAGTTCGGCCAGCGTGGCGACCTTGGGCAGGCTCTCGAGGCGCGCCGGCGCCCCGACCGCCAGCGGCCGCAGCTTGCCGGCCTGGATCTGGGCCGAGACGGTCGGCCCCGCGTTGGTGGACAGCACCTCGAACTGGCCGCCGAGCGCGTCGTTGAGCTGCTGGCCGCCGCCCTTGTACGGGATGTGCGTGATGTCGACCTTGGCGGCGGAACGCAGCTCCTCGAGCACGATGTGGCCGAGCGAGGCCTGGCCCGAGGTGGCCCAGCGCACCGCGCCGGGGCGGGCGCGGGCATCGTCGAGCAGGCTGCGCAGGTCGCGCGTGCCGGTCGCCGGCGTTGCCATCAGCAGCACCGGCGAATACATCACGCTGGCGACCGGCGCGATGTCCTTCAAGGGATCGAAGGGCGAACGCCCCAGATGCGGATTCAGCACCAGCGGGCTGGCCGAGAAGCCCAGCGTGGCGCCGTCGGGCGCCGCCTTGGCCACCGCGTCCATGCCGATGGTGCCGCTCGCGCCGGCCTTGTTCTCGACCACCAGCGTGCTGCCCAGCTGCGCGGCCAGCTTGTCGGCCAGCGCCCGCGCCACCACGTCGCTGACACCGCCGGACGGATAGGCCACCACGAGGCGGATGGTCTTGGGCACCACCTGCGCCGACGCGGTGGCGCTCAGCAGGACGAGGCCGAGCGCGGCGGCAAGGGAACGGGGGCGGACGGTCAAGGGCATCGATGCGGCTCCTGCTTTGTGCTTTGAAATGTCGATGCGGGCATTCTGCCGCCGCCGGCGCCTCGCGGGGAGTTCAGCCCCTGGGATGATGCTTGGCGTGCATCTGCTTGAGCCGCTCGCGGGCCACATGGGTGTAGATCGTGGTGGTCGAGATGTCGGCATGGCCCAGCAGCAACTGCACCGCGCGCAGGTCGGCGCCATGGTTCAGCAGATGGGTCGCGAAGGCGTGGCGCAGCGTGTGCGGCGACAGCGGCACGTGGATGCCCGCCGCCAGCGCGTTCTTCTTGACGATGATCCAGAACATCACGCGGGTCATGCCGGCGCCGCGCGCGGTCACGAACAGGTCGGGCGTCTGCTGGCCATCGAGGATCAGCGGGCGGGCCTCCTCGAGGTAGCGCTCGATCCAGCGCCGCGCCTCGCCGCCGAAAGGGACCAGCCGCTCCTTGCTGCCCTTGCCGAGCACCCGCAGCACGCCGTCGTTGAGGCTCATGTCGAAGACCTTGAGCGCGACCAGTTCGCTGACCCGCAGGCCGCTCGCATACATCAGCTCGAGCATCGCGCGGTCGCGCAGGCCCAGCGGCGTCTCGACCTCGGGCGCACCCAGCAGGTCGTCGACCTGCTTCTCCGACAGGGTCTTGATCGCGCGCGGCATCTGCCGCGCCGGCGCCAGGCGCAGGCTCGGGTCGGCGGCGATGCGGTGCTCGCGCAGGGCCCAGCGGTAGTAGCGCTTGAACACCGTGAGCCGGCGGTTGGCCGAGGTCGCCTTGCCCTTGTCCGACAGGCGCGCGCCCATGTAGGCCTGCAGGTCGCTCTCGAGCGCGGCGTTCAGCGGCTTGCTGCGCTTGGCGTGCAGCCACTGGGCGAACAGCGCGAGATCGCGGCGGTAGGCCGCCAGCGTGTTCTTCGACAGGCCGTCCTCGAGCCACAGCGCGTCGACGAAATCGTCGATCTCGGGAGTCTCGGGTGGAGCGTCGGTGGCCTCTGTCATGCCTTGCAAGATAGCAAAAAGAAAAGCCGCCCCGAACCGGGGCGGCTGCTCGCTCGCTTGAACGTGTTCAGTCCAGCTTCAGCTTCTGCTTCGCCACGACCTGCTTGTAGACCTCGTACTCGGCCTTGATCTGGGCCGCGAACTGCTCGGGCGTGTTGGCCACGACCAGCGAACCGGTGTCCTCGATGCGCTTGCGCACCGCCGGGTCCTCGACCGACTTCTTGACGCCGGCGTTGACCTTGTCGACCACTTCCTTCGGCAGGCCCTTGGGGCCCAGGATGCCGTAGTAGGCCATGCGGTTGACCGGTTCCAGGCCGACCTCCTTGAAGGTCGGCACGTTCGGCAGCGCGGCCAGGCGCTGCGGCGCCGACACCACGATCGGCACCAGCTTGCCGGTCTGGATGAAGGGCAGCGCCGACGGGATGTTGTCGAACATGATCGCCACCTGTCCGGCCACCACGTCGTTGAGCGCCGGTCCGGCGCCGCGGTACGGGATGTGGGTCACGAAGGTGTTGGTCAGGCTCTTGTACAGCTCCATCAGCAGGTGGCCGATGCCGCCGGTG
Organism: Variovorax saccharolyticus; assembly: GCF_030316765.1. Taxonomy (GTDB): domain Bacteria; phylum Pseudomonadota; class Gammaproteobacteria; order Burkholderiales; family Burkholderiaceae_C; genus Variovorax; species Variovorax saccharolyticus. Next base: position 407,300 of record NZ_JASZYT010000001.1, on the reverse strand, counting down.
CCCGAAGAGGCGTACGAGTACTTGCCCGGGTTCTTCTTGAGTTCGGCGACGAACTCGGCGTAGTTCTTGGCCGGGAAGCTCGGGTGCACCGCGATGATGTTCGGCGTCGCCGCGATGTTCACGATCGGCGTGAAGTCGTTGATCGGATCGTAGGGCACCTTGGGGTTGATGGCCGGGTTGGCGGCGGTGCTCGACACCGTGGCGACGCCGAGCTTGTAGCCGTCGGGTGCGGCCCGCGCGGTCTCGGCGGCGCCGACGATGCCGCCGCCGCCGGCCTTGTTGATCACGACCACGCTCTGCCCCAGCGCCTTGCCGAGCGGCTCGGAAATGACGCGCGCGACGATGTCCGTGGTACCGCCGGGTGCGAACGGCACCTGCAGTTCCACCGGCCTGTTGGGGTAAGCCTGCGCCCAGCTGGAACCTGCGACCGCACACAGCGCGGCAGCGCCTGCGAGCGCACTCCATTGACGACGATGCATTGATAGCCTCCTTGGGCCGATTGTCAAAAGTGCGGATGCTAACGGCTGGCGCCGGTCGCGACCACGTGGATAACCCATGTCGGGGACGGATATCCTCGACGCGTGAACTATGCCCAGCTCCTCTTCCCCGACTTCTCCCTCATCGCCTGCGGCTGGCTGCTATGCCGCTACACCCCACTGGACCGCCGGGTCTGGGACCAGGTCGAGAGCCTGGTGTACTACTTCCTTTTTCCGGTGCTGCTGTTCCACTCGATCGTGCGCAGCCCGCTCGACTTCGGCGCGACCTCGAACCTGCTGACCGCGGGTGTCGGCGTCGGGCTGTGCGGCATCGCGCTGGCCTACGCCCTGCCCTTCCTGCCGCTCGTCGGGCCGCACATCGATCGCCGGGACCACGCGGCCAGCGCGCAGATCGCGTTCCGCTTCAACTCCTTCATCTGCCTGGCGCTGGCCGACCGGGTCGCCGGGCCCGAGGGCCTGCTGATGATCGCGGTGCTGATCGGCGTCTGCGTGCCGATGTTCAACATCGCCGCGGTCTGGCCCATGACGCGCCACGCGCAGACCGGCCTGGCGCGCCAGCTGCTGCGCAATCCGCTGATCATCGCCACCGTGTCCGGCCTCGTCGCCAACCTGCTCGGCCTCCGCGTGCCGGGCTGGCTCGAGCCGACGCTGATCCGCATCGGCGCCGCATCGCTGGCGCTCGGCCTGATGGCTGCAGGTGCCGGCATGCAGTTCGCGACCATCGCACGCGGCAAGGTGCTGGCGGTGTCGGTGCTGACGATCAGGCACCTGCTGCTGCCGCTGATCGGATGGGGCCTCGCGGTGGTGCTGCAGCTGCACCCGGCCCAGGCCGCGGTGCTGCTGACCTTCGCGGCGGTCCCGACCGCGTCCAGCGCCTACGTGCTGGCGGCCCGCATGGGCTACAACGGACCCTATGTCGCGGGACTTGTGACGCTGTCGACGCTGCTGGGCGTCGCCAGCCTGCCCTTCGCGCTGGCCTTGATTCGCTAGGACCCGCTAGGATCCACCGATGCGCTTTTCCCTGCTGGTCGCTGCCGCCGTATCGTCATCGACGATGGTCGCGCAGTCGCAGGCACAGGAGTACTTGCACTACCAGGGCGCCTGGAGCGGCTCGTTCCTGTTCTTCGTCACCCAGCAGGACACCGGCGCCCAGGGCCCCCCCGAGGTGTTCGCCGGCACCTTGCAGATCGAATTCGATGGCGCCGTCCGAGGCGCGGTGCCCGAGGCGGCCTGCACGCTGACCGGTTCGAGCATGGACTACATCACGCCGGCCAACGCCTCGATCGACCTGGTGGCGCGGGGCTGCCGGGACGCCCGCTTCAACGGCCACTTCGTCGGCAAGCTGATCAACAACCCGGTCTTGAAGTACGCATCGATCCGGCTCAGCTCGATGCGCTCACTGGACACCGGCACGGCCCAGATCTCGGCCATCATCCGGCGCTGACGGCCAGCGCCCATTCGACATGCTCGCGCACCAGCGCACTGGCGTCGGCCCGGCGCGTGGCCAGCGCCGCGCGAGCACCCGGATCGCCCGCGCGCAGCGCATTGCCCAGCGCCACCGCCACGTTGCGCAGCCAGCGCTCGTGGCCGATGCGGCGGATCGGGCTGCCCTCGGTGAAGCGCAGGAAGTCGGCTTCGGTCCAGGCGAACAGCTCGCCCAGCTGGCGGCCCGTGAGCCCGTCGCGGGCATCGAAGTCGGGCAGCGCGCTCTTCTTGGCGAACTTGTTCCAGGGGCACGCGAGCTGGCAGTCGTCGCAGCCATAGATGCGGTTGCCGATCAGCGGGCGCAGGTCCAGCGGGATCGCGCCGGCATGCTCGATCGTCAGGTAGGAGATGCAGCGCCGCGCATCGAGCCGATGCGGGGCGATGATCGCGCGCGTCGGGCAGATGTCGATGCAGGCGCTGCAGCTGCCGCAGTGCGGCGTCACCGGCTCGCTGGGCGGCAGCGCCATGTCGACATAAATCTCGCCGAGGAAGAACATCGAGCCGGCCTCGCGATCGAGCACCAGCGTGTGCTTGCCGCGCCAGCCCTGGCCGCTGCGCGAAGCCAGCTCGGCCTCGAGCACCGGCGCCGAATCGGTGAAGGCGCGATGGCCGAAGGGCCCGACCTCGGCGGCGATGCGTTCGGCCAGCTTCGCCAGCCGCGAGCGCAGCACCTTGTGATAGTCCCTGCCGCGGGCATAGAGCGAGACGATGCCCTCGCCGGGCCGCTCGAGCCGCGCGAACTCGACCGCCTGCCAGTCGTCCGGCGTGGCGCGGGGCAGGTAGTCCATGCGCGCCGTGATCACCGAGACCGTGCCCGGCACCAGCTCGGCCGGCCGCGCGCGGCGCGTGCCATGCGCGGCCATGTAGTGCATCTCGCCATGGAAGCCTTCGGCCAGCCATTGCATCAATCCGGCCTCTGCGCTGGACAGGTCGACACCGGCGATGCCGATTTGGGAGAATCCGAGCTCCCGGGCCAAGGCCTGAATCCTGTTGACGATTTGATGGCTGCCGATCACCTGCCGATTGTAGAAACGCACAGTGCGACCCAAGTCTGGCGCGACGAGGCCGATTGCGAGGCCCTGGCGCAGGCGCTGGCGCGCTCGCCGGCGCTGCGCGATGCCTTCATCGCGCTGCAGGGCGACCTCGGCGCCGGCAAGACCACCTTCGTTCGCCACCTGCTGCGCGCGCTCGGCATCGCAGGGCGCATCAAGAGCCCGACCTACGCGGTCGTCGAGCCGCACGAGGCGCCCGACGGACTGGCGATCTTCCACTTCGACTTCTATCGCTTCAGCGATCCGCGCGAATGGGAGGATGCCGGATTTCGTGACATCTTCGCGGGTCCGGGCCTCAAGTTGGCCGAGTGGCCCGAAAACGCCGCAGGGCGCATTCCGCTTGCCGACCTCGCTATTAAAATCGAAGCAATGACCGACGACACCCGCACCGTGACGCTGCGTGCCCCTACCGAGCGAGGCGCGCGCCTGCTCGCCGCCGCAGGATGAAGGCGACCGGACTGAAGCGCCGCGTGCTGCTGCAGGGCGGCAGCGTCGCGTTGCTGCTGGGCCTGCACGAGATCGCCCGTGGCGCCACCATCATGGCGGTGCGCGTGTGGCCGGCGGCCGACTACACCCGCGTCACGATCGAGTCCGACGGCCGGCTCGCCTCGCAGCAGCTGGTGGTCGGCAGCCCGCCGCGGCTGGCGGTGGACATCACCGGCATCGACCTCAACCCGGCGCTGCGCGAGCTGGTCGGCAAGATCAAGCCCGACGACCCTTTCATCAACGGGCTGCGCGTGGGCCAGTTCGCGCCCGGCGTGGTGCGCATCGTGTTCGACCTCAAGCAGGCGGTGGCGCCGCAGGTGTTCTCGCTGGCGCCGGTGGCGGCCTACCGCGACCGGCTGGTGCTCGACCTGTATCCGCAGCAGGCCATCGACCCGCTCGAGGCCCTGATCTCCGAACGCATGCGCGAGGCGCCCAGGGCGCCGGCCGCTTCGGCAGCCGCGCCGGCCGCAGGGGCGACCGATCCGCTCGGCGACCTGATGGCGCAGCAGGCCGCGCGGCCACCGGCCGGAGGCACGCCGCCGGTCTCGGTCAGCCAGGCCAACCGGCCATCGGCCCCGGTGGGGCCGCTGCCGATGCCGGCACCGCCGCCGGCCGGCCCGCCGCCGACTGCGCCCGCCGTGGCCAGCCGCGGCGCGACGCCGAGCCAGACCGACCGCATCATCATCGTCGCCCTCGATCCGGGCCACGGCGGCGAGGACCCCGGCGCGATCGGCTCGAACGGCACGCGCGAGAAAGACATCGTGCTTCAGATCGCGCACCGCCTGCGCACCCGCATCAACGCCAGCAGCGTCAACGGCAACCCGATGCGCGCCTACCTCACGCGCGACGCCGACTTCTTCGTGCCGCTGGGCGTGCGCGTGCAGAAGGCGCGCCGCGTGCAGGCCGACCTGTTCATCAGCATCCACGCCGATGCCTTCACCACGCCCGCCGCCCGCGGTGCGAGCGTCTTCGCGCTGAGCCAGGGCGGCGCCTCGAGCAGCGCCGCGAGATGGCTCGCCAACAAGGAGAACCAGGCCGACAAGGTCGGCGGCGTGAATGTCGGCAACCACGAGGTGCAGGTGCAGCGCGCGCTGCTCGACATGAGCACGACCGCGCAGATCAACGACAGCATGAAGCTCGGCGGCGCGATGCTCGGCGAGATCCGCGGCATCGGCGCGCGCCTGCACAAGCCGAACGTCGAACAGGCCGGCTTCGCGGTGCTGAAGGCACCGGACATCCCGAGCGTGCTGGTCGAGACCGCTTTCATCAGCAATCCCGAAGAAGAAGCCAAGCTGCGCAGCGTCGCCTACCAGGAAGACCTGGCAGACGCGCTGATGCGCGGCATCGAGCGCTACTTCGCGCAGAACCCGCCGCTGGCGCGCAGCCGGCAGCTGTAGGCTACTCGGCCTCGATCCCGGCCGCCTTCACGATGCGGCCCCATTTCTGCGATTCGCCGGCCTGGAACTTCGCCAGCTCCTCGGGCGAGCTGGTGAAGACCTCGGTGCCGGTGGGCTCGTAGAACGCGGCCTTCGCGGCATCGCTCCTGGCGGCCTTCACGAGCAGTTCGTTGAGCCGCTTGACCACGGCGGGCGAGGTCTTCGCCGGTGCATAGGCGGCGAACCAATAGCCCATCTCGTAGCCCTTGACGCCGGCCTCCGCGATGGTCGGCACATCGGGCGCCAGCGGCGAGCGCTTGGCGCTCGAGACCCCGAGCGCACGCAGCTTGCCGGCCTTGACCTGCGGCAGGCCGGTGGCGGTGTCGGTGATCATCATGTGGATCTGGCCGCCCAGCAGGTCGGTCACGGCCAGCGTGTTGCTCTTGTAGGGCACGTGCAGCAGCTGGATGCCGGCCATCTGCTGCAGCAGTTCGCCGGCCATGCGGCTCGACGAACTGCCGCTGCCGAAGCTGTACTTGCCCGGCTCCTTCTTGGCCAGCGCGACGAACTCGGCCACGGTCTTGGCCGGGAAGGCCGGGTTCACCACCATGATCTGCCCCCCCTTGCCCAGCGCGGCGACCGGCGCGTAGTCATTCACCGGGTCGTAGGGCAGCTTCTTGAAAAGATGTTCGTTGGCCGCGTGCGTGGTGTTGGTGGTGATCAGCACGGTGTAGCCGTCGGCGGCGGCCTTGGCGACCTGCTGCGAGGCGATGAAGCCGCTGGCGCCGGCCTTGTTGTCGATCACCACCGGCTGCTTCGTTTCGGCCGTGATGGCGTTGCCCAGCGCCCGTGCGATCTGGTCGGTCGCGGTGCCGGCCGCGAACGGAACGACGAAGGTGATCGGCTTTTCGGGAAAGGACTGGGCCAGGCCCGACAGCGGTGCAACAGCCAGAACGGCGGCGGCGATCAGGCCGAGGTGGAAGCTTTTCATTGTTGTCTCCGGGAAGTTGGAAGGTTTCAAAGCAAAGGACGGGAACTCAGGGCGAATCGCTGCCCGCAAGATGCCGCAGCAGCGCCTGCGGCACCTCGATCGGCATCTCCATCAGCAGGAAGGAAAGCGCCTTGCCGTGCGTGTCGAGGTTCAGTGCATCGTTGACGCCGCCGTCGAGCACGCCGTCGAGCACGAAGTTCATCGCCTGCAGCTTCGGCAGCAGGAAGCGCTGGACCCGGTTCGGCGAGCGATGGCGGAACTGGTCGGCCACGCGCTCGGGCGTGAGCTGCGCCACCAGCAGCGGATAGAGCGCCGGATGCCATGCGATCACGCTGATGTTGGATCGGTCGCCCTTGTCGCCGGTGCGGCCGTGCGCCGCGCGATAGAGCGCGACCGTGGTGTCGGTGGTCATGCGGCAGCCTCCTCGATCATCTCGAAACCCACCGGCACCGCAGCACGCGGCAGCAGGCACGACAAGGTATTGAGCCGCGGCGTCAACGCGGTGCGCACGCCACCGCCGCCGGCCGGACCGCAGGTGTAGAGCGCCATCACCTCGCGCGCCAGCCGTTCGGCCTGGGCGCGCTCGGCATGGGTCGCGGCCACGCGCAGGCGGACATCGCGCAAGCCGGTGTCGGGCGTGGCGGCCAGTGCGCGGCCGGCATCGTCGCCGAGGATGCTGAGCGCGCCGATCAGGTCGACGCGCAGCTTCAGGCCGTCCAGACGCGCGCTCAGCACCTCTGCCGCCAGCCGGGCGCGCGCTTCGGCGCGCGGGCCGGCATAGGAGATCTCGCCCTCGGCCAGCCAGCCGCCTTCATGGCACACGTTGACCTTGTAGTGCGACGGCCGCGCATGGCCGCGCACGCCGCGCAGCGCGACCCGGTCGGCGCCCAGCCCTTCGACCTCGGCCTGCGAGATGTCGGCGACGACGTCCGGCGTGAGATAGGCGGCGGGGTCGTGCACTTCGTAGATCAGCTGCTCCTTCACGGTCGCCTCGGTCACGAGGCCGCCCGTGCCGTCGGCCTTGCCGATGGTGCAGCTGCCGTCGGCCGCGATCTCGGCGATCGGAAAGCCGACCCGCGCCAGGCCGGGAACTTCCTTGAAGCCCGGATCGGCGAAGTAGCCGCCGCAGACCTGGGCGCCGCATTCGAGCAGGTGCCCCGCCATCGTGGCCCGGCCCAGCTTCTCCCAGTCGTCGGCGCGCCAGCCGAAATGCGAGAGCGCCGGGCCGACCGCGAGGGAAGGATCGGCGACGCGGCCGCAGACCACGATCTGCGCGCCCGCATCGAGCGCCGCGGCGATCGGCTCGGCACCGATGTAGGCGTTGGCGCTGACCAGCCGGATGCCGTCCATCTGCGCGCCGAGTTCGCGCCGCAGCAGCGCCAGCTGGGCGGGCGCCGAGAGGTCGTCGCCCTGCACCACCGCGACGCCGGGCGGCTCGGCGCCCAGTTCGCGCGCCATGCGAGCGATGTGCCTGGCTGCGGCGCGCGGATTCGCGGCGCCGAAATTGCTCACGATGCGGATGCCGTGCGCCAGGCAGCGCGCCAGCACCGGGCGCAGCATCGCGTCCAGCAGCGGTTCGTAGCCGGCCTCGGGATCGGCACGGCGGCGCAGCTGCGCCAGCGCCAGCGTGCGCTCGGCGAGCGTTTCGAAGATCAGGAAGGCGCGCTGGCCGGCGGGCCCCCGGGCCAGCCGCTCGATCAGCGTGTCGACCACCGGACCGGCCGCATCGGTGCGGTCGCCCGAGAAGCCGGCAGCGCAGCCGATGAGAAGCGCAGGACGTTCGGTGGAGCTCATATGCGCTGCACTGTAGGTCCCGCCATATCATCCGTGAAATCGAAAGTTCGGATCGATTGATCCGCAATTCAAATAAGACATGAATCACCCGGATCTCTCCAGCCGGCAGCTGCGCGCCTTCCTCGCGCTTGCCGAGCAGCGCAACTTCACGCGCGCGGCGCAGACCTGCCATCTGTCGCAGCCCGCGTTCAGCGCCTTGATCCGCGCGCTGGAGGAAACGCTGGGCGCGCGGCTCTTCGACCGCGACACCCGCAGCGTGCAACTGACGCCCGAGGGCCGCCTGTTCGAGGGTCCGGCGCGGCGCCTGCTGGACGACATGGGCAGCGCGCTGGCCGACCTGGCCGACCACGTGGAGCGGCGCACCGGCCGGGTGCGCGTGGCGGCCCTGCCCTCGCTGGCGGCGGGCTGGCTGCCGGCGATCTTCAAGGAGTTCCAGCAGCAGTGGCCAGGGATCACGCTCGAACTCGACGATGCACTGTCGGACGCCTGCATCGCGCTGCTGCGCGGCGGCCGGGTCGACTTCGCGCTCGCCGCGTCGGATGCGGGAACGGCCTCGGCCAGCGATCTGGTCGCCCGCCGGCTCTGCAGCGATCGCTTCCACCTGGTCTGCCGCGCCGACCATCCGCTGGCCACGGAGCCGCGGCTGACGCTGAAGAAACTCGCGCCCTGGCCCTTCATCCAGATGACGCGCAACAGCAGCGTGCGGCAATCGATCGACGCCGTGCTGCACCCGCTGCGGCTGCAGACCACCTTCGAGGTCGAGCATCTCGCGACCGTGATGGGGCTGGTCGAGGCCGGTCTCGGCATCAGCGCGGTCCCGGCGCTGACGCTGTTTCATTTCAAGCGCGAGTCGCTGGTGACGCGGCCGCTGGTGCATGCGGCACTCCAGCGCACGGTCTACGTCGTGCAGCGGCGCGAAGGCAGCCTGTCGGTGGCGGCGCAGGCGCTGCACACGCTGGTGGTCGCGCGGCTGGGCAGCCTGAAGCTGACGTGAGCGGCGGGATTGCCGCTCACGCAACGATCCTGCATTCGCTCAGGATGCCGGGGCGCGCTCCTACATGCACGGCGAGGGGTTTCCGAACAATGGGTTCATCCAATCACTGAAAGGTGGACACCATGAAGACGAGACTCTGGATCGTGGCCGCGGCGGCCACGGGCATCATGACCCTGGCCGGCTGTGCCAGCGGCCCGAATCAAAACCTCGGCACCGCGGGCGGCGCGGTCGGCGGCGCGCTGATCGGCAACGCCATCGGCGGCAACACCGCGGCGACGGTGGGCGGCGCAGCGGTCGGCGGCCTGATCGGCAACCAGGTCGGCAAGAGCGTCGACGAGCGCAACCAGCGCCGCTACTACCCGTCGAACAGCTACTACCCGAACAACGGCCCAAGCTACTGAGCAACATGGAACGAGTGAAAAGCGCGCCCGCGGGCGCGCTTTTTCGTGGGCAGGCGAGCGCCACGTATAAATGCGGCATGAGACACATCACAAGCCTCCTGGCCCTCGCCTCGGCCCTCCTGCTGGGCGCATGCGCATCGACGCATCGCAGCCCGCCCCAAGCGGCCGCGGACGGGCCTGCGAGCAGCGCCTGCCCCAGGGGCATTCCGGCAGGCACCCGTTGCTACAGCGGCCAGGACAGCGCCGGTGCCTTCTTCTGGGTCGCGATCCCGGCCGACTGGAACCGCGTGCTCGTGATGCATGCGCACGGCGGCCCCGAGCTCGGCGCGCCGACCCTGGCGCGCACCACCGAGGACCTGCAGCGCTGGGCGGTGACGGTGAAGGCCGGCTACGCCTGGGCCGGGTCGAGCTACCGGCGCGGCGGCTATGGCGTCACGATGGCCGCCGAGGACACCGAGCGCCTGCGGGCCTGGTTCGTGCAGAACTTCGGAGCGCCGCGGCGCACGGTGCTGCACGGCCAGAGCTATGGCGCCGGCGTGGCCGCCAAGACCGCCGAGATGTACGCACGGGTCGACGGCCGCAAGGGCCCCTACGACGGCCTGCTGCTGACCAGCGGCGTGCTCGGCGGCGGCACCCGGTCCTACGACTACCGGCTCGACCTGCGCGTGGTCTACCAGTCCATCTGCAAGAACCACCCGCTGCCTTCCGAGCCTGCCTACCCGCTGTGGCAGGGCTTGCCGCGCGATTCCAAGCTCAGCACCGCGGAACTGGCGCGGCGCATCGACGACTGCACCGGTGTGCGCAAGCCGGCGGCCGAACGCAGCGCCCAGCAGCGCGAGAACCTGGATGCCATCCTCGAGACGATCAGGATCCCGGAGCGCTCGCTGGTCGGCAACATGAACTGGTCGACCTTCCTGTTCCGCGACCTGGTGCTCGAGCGGCTCGACGGCGGCAATCCTTTCGGCAACATCGGCGTGCGCTACAGCGGCTCGCGCGACGACGCCGTGCTCAACGCGCAAGTGCTGCGCTACCGCGCCGACCCCGCCGCGGTGGCCAGGCTGGCGGCCGACAGCGACCCCACCGGCGACGTCGACCTGCCGACGCTGAGCCTGCATGCGATCGACGACCCGACAGCCTTCGTCGAACTCGAGACGGTCTATCGCGGCGCGCGCGAACGCGCCGGCACGGCCGGCCTGCTGGTCCAGACCTTCAGCCGCGAATCGGAGCACAGCTACCTGAGCGATGCCGAATACCCGGCCCTCTTCGCCGCGCTGCTCGACTGGATCGACCATGGCAGGAAGCCGACGCCGATCGAGGTCATGGCCCGCTGCAAGGCCTTCGAGCCGGACTTCGGCAAGGGCTGTCACATCGACCCGGATTACCAGCCGCGGCCGCTGTCGGCTCGCGTGCCGGTGCGGCAGCGGCCCTGAACGCCGACCGGCTAGCGAAGCTTGGCGGTCGAGGTACGGCGCGCGCGCCAGGCGCCGAACATGGCGATCAGGCCCGGCACCAGGATCAGGGCCCAGATCACCTTCTCGAGGTTTTCCTTGACGATCGGCAGGTTGCCGAAGAAATAGCCGATGGTGCACAGGCCGACCACCCACAGCAGCGCGCCGACGACGTTGAACAGCGTGAACTTGGTCCGGGTCATGTCGGCCACGCCCGCCACGAAGGGCGCGAAGGTGCGGATGAAGGGCAGGAAGCGCGCCGCGATGATCGTGGCGCCGCCGTAGCGCTCGTAGAAGGCGTGCGCCTGGTCGAAGGCGTTGCGGTTGAAGAAGCGCGAGTTCTCCCACTGGAACACCTTGGGCCCGAAGTAGCGCCCGATGGTGAAGTTGCACTGGTCGCCCAGGATCGCCGCGACCAGCAGGATCGGCACGGCCAGCCCGAAGCTCATGAGGCCCGCGCCGCAGAGCGCCCCGACGATGAACAGCAGCGAGTCGCCCGGCAGGAAGGGCATCACGACCAGCCCGGTCTCGACGAAAACGATCAGGAACAGCAACGCGTACACCCAGGGTCCGTAGGCGATGACGAAGGCTTCGAGGTGCTTGTCGACATGCAGGATGAAGTCGATCAGAAAGGCGATGATTTCCATGGCGCGCATTATCCCGGTCGGCGCCAGACGCCCTTCTAGAATGTCCCCGTGAGCGCCCTTTCCTCCTCCATCGCCGCCGCGGCGCGGCGTCCGATCCGCGAGCTTCCCGACGAACTGATCAGCCAGATCGCGGCCGGCGAGGTGGTCGAGCGGCCGGCCTCGGTGGTGCGGGAGCTGCTCGACAACGCCCTCGACGCCGGCGCCCGGCAGATCACCGTGCGGCTCTCGGCCGGCGGGGTGCGGCTGATCTCGGTCGAGGACGACGGCCTGGGCCTGCCGCGCGAGGAACTGCCGCTGGCCCTGCGCCGCCATGCCACCAGCAAGATCGCCAGCCTGCTCGAACTCGAGACCGTCGGCACGATGGGCTTCCGCGGCGAGGCGCTGGCCGCCATCAACGCCATCGCAGAACTCAGCGTGCAGTCGCGCTTCGAGGGGGCCGACAGCGCCTTCGCGCTCGACGGCCGCACCGGCGAGTTGCGGCCGGTGGCGCGCGCCACCGGCACCACGGTCGAGGTGCGCGAGCTGTTCTTCGCCACGCCGGCGCGGCGCAAGTTCCTGAAGACCGACGCCACCGAACTCGCGCATTGCATCGAGGCGGTGCGGCGCCACGCGCTGGCGCGCCCCGAGGTCGGCTTCTCGGTCTGGCACGACGGCCGGCTGGTCGAGCAGTGGCGCGCCGCCGCCGAGCGCGACCAGCGGCTGGCCGATGCGCTGGGGGAAGACTTCGTGAAGCACAGCGTGGCGGTCGACCGGCAGGCCGGCCCGGTGCGAGTGACCGGCCGCGCGGGCATCCCCGACGCGGCCCGTTCGCGCGCCGACCAGCAGTTCTTCTATGTCAACGGCCGCTTCGTGCGCGACAAGGTGCTGGCCCACGCGGTTCGCAGCGCCTACGAGGACGTGCTGCATGGCCAGCGCCAGCCCGTCTACGCGCTCTACCTCGAGATCGATCCGGCGCGGGTGGATGTCAACGTGCATCCGACCAAGATCGAGGTCCGCTTCCGCGATGGCCGCGAGGTGCACCAGGCGGTGCGCCACGCGATCGAGGACGCGTTGGCCGCGCCCCGGGCCGGCGAGGCGGCCGCGGCGGCGGCAGAGCCCTTCTTCAAGCCCAGGCTGGCGCCGGCCTCGGCTTCCTGGACCCAGCCGGCGATGCACTTCGGCGCCGAGCGCGGACTCGGCGATGCGGCGGCCATGTGGCCCACCGCAGCCCGTGCGGCGCCGGCCCGGGATGCGGCGCCGGCCTTCGCCGCCGAACCCGGACCTTCCTCCTTCTCGATCCCGGCCGCCGGCATCGCTGCCGGCGCCGCGGCCGAGCCGGTCGCCCCTGGCAATGCCGAAGCCTGGCCGCTGGGCCGCGCGCTCGCCCAGTTGCAGGGCATCTACATCCTGGCCGAGAACAGCCAGGGCCTGGTGATCGTCGACATGCATGCCGCGCACGAGCGGATCGTCTACGAACGCCTGAAGACCCAGCTCGATGGTGCCGCCATCAGCAGCCAGCCGCTGCTGATTCCGGCGACCTTTGCCGCCACCCCCCAGGAGGTCGCTACCGCCGAGGCCTGCGCCGCCGTGCTGCCCGCGCTCGGCCTCGAGATCACGCCGTTCTCGCCGCGCACCTTGGCGGTGCGCGCCGTGCCCGGAACCCTGGCCGACGGGGACCCGGTGGAGCTGGCGCGCAGCGTGCTGGCCGAACTGGCCCTGCACGACGCCAGCACCGTGGTGCAGCGGGCCCAGAACGAGCTCCTGTCGACCATGGCCTGCCACGGCGCGGTGCGGGCCAACCGCAAGCTGACCCTCGACGAGATGAACGCCCTGCTGCGCCAGATGGAGGCCACGGAGCGCTCCGACCAGTGCAACCACGGGCGGCCGACCTGGCGCCAGCTGTCGGTCCGGGAACTCGACGCGCTGTTCATGCGCGGGCGCTGACCGGCTTTTTCCTTCGCTTACAAAACGCGAAAATCGGCCGAAACGCAGCCAAAAGCGTTACAAATCTAAGGGTTTACCGGGTCATCGGGCGGGTCGGCACGCCCGTTGCATGGGGTCTGTCGTTGAACTTTCCGGCCCTCCGGCCTGTCCTTCAGCCTTCCATGAAATCCTGGTCACTGTTCGCATCCGCCACTGCCCTGGTCGCCCTGATGGCCGGAGGCTGCTCCACGCTCGACGAACGCCAGCGCGAGTGGATCTTCCAGCCCAGCGACCGCAGCTGGGGCAATTCGGAAGCCATGAGCCAGGGCATGGACGACGTCTGGATCGATTTCAAGTCATCGCTCACCGGCGAGCCGGCGCGGCTGCACGGCCTCTGGCTCGGCGGAGCGCCGGAATCGGCCGACACCCCGGTGCTGCTGTACCTGCACGGCGCCCGCTACAACGTCGCCGGCTCGGCACCGCGCATGCGCCGCATGCACGAGCTGGGCTTCTCGGTGCTGGCCATCGACTACCGCGGCTTCGGAAAGAGCTCGAAGGGTCTGCCTTCCGAGGACTCGGCGCGCGAAGATGCCCGCGCCGCCTGGACCTGGCTGGCCGCCCGTCATCCCAAGCAGCCGCGCTACATCTTCGGCCACTCGCTCGGCGGCGCCATCGGCATCGACCTGGCCTCGCGCGTGAACGACGAGAGCGGCACCATCGTCGAGAGCACCTTCACCTCGATCGCCGACGTGGCGAGCAGCTTCAAGTGGGGCTGGCTGCCCTTCGGCCCCTTCATCACCCAGCGCTTCGAGGCCATCAGCAAGGTCAAGGATATCGGCGCCCCGCTGCTGGTGGTGCACGGCGCGGCCGACAGCCTGATCAACCCGACCCTGGGGCGCAAGCTCTACGACGCCGCGACCGTGCCGAAGATGTTCGTGCTGGTCGAGGGCGGCTCGCACCACAACGCCAATTCGATCGGCCAGGCGCAATACCGCGCCGCGCTGTCGCAGCTGTTCCGCATGAAGGAGCCGACGACCGAGACCGCGACCGGCGCCGACCTGCAACCGGCGCAGCCGGCCTCCCCGGCGGCACCGTCCACGCCCTCCGAAACCACCGCCCTGCGCCCGATCCGCCTGTCCAGCCCGGCGATCTGAGCGCCCGCGGCGCCTCGCCGCGCCGCCTTTGTTAACCTCGGGTGCATGCCGCCTCCCGTCGCACCGGCCCTTTCTCGCACCGCGCCGCCTGCTTCGGGCATGTCGCCGGCGCTGGTCGTCCTCACACTGGCCCTGCTGCTGGGCATCCAGCCGGTCACGACCGATCTCTACCTGCCCGCCCTGCCGGCGCTGACCGCCGGCTTCGGCGCCCGCATGGCGCATGCGCAGCTGACGCTGAGCGCGCTGCTGCTGGCCTTCGGCTGCTCGCAGCTCGTGTTCGGCCCCTTGTCCGACCGCTTCGGGCGCCGGCCGGTGCTGCTGTGGGGCCTGGGCGCCTACGTGCTCGCCAGCATCGGCGGGGCGGTGGCGCCGACCATCGAGATCCTGATCGTCTGGCGCACGCTGCAGGGCGCCGCGATGGGCGCGGCCGTGATGGCGGCCCGGGCGATCGTGCGCGACCTCTACCAGCCGGCCGACGGTGCCCGCGTGATGTCGCGCGCCCTCACCGGCCTGGGTGTCATCGCCTGCCTCTGCGCGCCGCTCGGCGGCCTGGTGTCCGACTTGTTCAATTGGCGCCTGGCCTTGCTCGTGCCCGCGCTGTTCGGCGCCTTCACGCTGGCGCTGATCGCTCTGCGCTTCGACGAGACGCTGCCGCGCCGGAACCCCGACGCACTGCGTGCCGGCACGCTGATCGCCACCTGGGCGATGGTGCTGCGCAACCCGGTCTTCCTGTCCTTCAGTGCGCTGACCACGGCGTCGTACGGGATGCTGTTCACCTTCCTGGCCTCGTCGTCCTTCGTCTTCATCCAGGTGCTCGGCCTCGGCAAGACGCAGTACGGTCTGGTGATGCTCTGGAGCTCGCTGGCCTACATCGCAGGCACCTTCGTCTGCCGGCGATGGCTGCCGCGCCATGGCGTGCGCGGCAGCGTGGCGCGGGCCGCGGGGCTGACGCTGGCCGGCGGCAGCGCGATGGGGCTGCTGGCGCTGGCCGGGGTGGTGTCGGTCGCCGCCATCGTCGGTCCGCTGACGCTCGTGATGCTGGCGCACGGCGTGCACCAGCCCTGCGGCCAGAGCGGCGCGGTCGGGCCGTTCCCGCAGGCCGCAGGCGCCGCATCGGCACTCAATGGCTTCATCATGATGCTGGCCGCCTTCGGCATCGGCGGCTGGCTGGGCGCGCGCATGGACGGCACCGTGATGCCGCTGGCGCTCGGCATGTGGTTCTGGAGCGTCTGCATCGCGCTGATCGCCTGGACCCTGGTGCGCAGGCATGGGGAACCGCGTGCCGGAGCCGCACTGAAATGACAGCGGGACCCTTGCGCTACGTCGCGCTCGCCGGCCCGACCGCCTCGGGCAAGACCGCGGCGGCACTGGCCATCGCGCGCGAGCGCCCGGTCGAGATCGTCAGCGTCGATTCGGCCCTGGTCTACCGCGGCATGGACATCGGCACCGCCAAGCCCAGCGCCGCCGAGCAGGCCGAAGTGCCGCACCACCTGATCGACATCCGGGACCCGCTCGAAGCCTACAGCGCGGCCGCCTTCGTCGAAGACGCCCGGCGCCTGATCGGCGACATCACGGCGCGCGGCAAGCTGGCACTGCTGGTCGGCGGCACGATGCTCTACTTCAAGGCGCTGGCCGAAGGCATCGATGCCATGCCCGCGGCCGACCCGGCGCTGCGCCGACAGCTCGAAGCCGATGCGGCCGCGCTCGGCTGGCCGGCGATGCACGCCCGGCTGGCCGCGGTCGATCCCGCCACCGCCGCGCGGCTGGCGCCGAACGACAGCCAGCGCGTTCAGCGCGCGCTCGAGGTCTGGCATGCGAGCGGGCGGCCGCTGTCCAGCTTCCACGCGGCCGCGCAATCCGGCAACGGCGCGCCTGCCGCGGCCTTGCTGTCGCTCGAGCCCACCGAGCGCAGCTGGCTGCACGCGCGCATCGAGCAGCGCTTCGACACCATGCTCTCGGCCGGCCTGATCGCCGAAGTGCAGGCGCTGCGCGCGCGCGGCGACCTGGTGGCCGACCTGCCCTCGATGCGCTGCGTCGGCTACCGGCAGACCTGGGAGGCGCTCGACGGCGCCTGGCCGATCACCGAACTGCGCGAACGCGGCATCGCCGCCACCCGCCAGCTCGCCAAGCGCCAGATGACCTGGCTGCGCAGCATGCCCGGGCGCCGCGTGATCCCGGCCGAAGCCGCCGATGCGACCGCGCAGGTGCTGCGCCAGGTGGCAACGCTGGCATGACGCTGCGCATCAGCGACCTCGGCAAGCACTACGGCGATGTGCCGGTGTTCGAGCACGTCACGCTCGAGGTCGCGGACGGCGAGTTCGTCGCGATCGTGGGCGAATCGGGCGTCGGCAAGTCGACGCTGCTGAACTGCATGGCCGTCCTCGACAGCTGGGATGCCGGCACGGTGCTGCACGACGGCACCGACATCGGCAGGCTCGACGCCGAGGCCCGCGCGCTGTGGCGCCGCAAGAATGTCGGCTTCGTGTTCCAGGCCTTCCATGTGCTGCCGCACCTGGACGTGGCGCAGAACGTCGCGCTGCCGCTGATGCTGCTGGGGCAGCGCGACGACGGGCGCGTGGCGCGGATGCTCGACGCCGTCGGCCTCGGGGGCCTCGGGCCGCGCCTGCCGCAGCAGCTCAGCGGCGGCCAGCTGCAGCGGGTCGCGATCGCCCGCGCCCTGGTCCATGCGCCTGCGCTGCTGCTGGCCGACGAGCCGACCGGCAATCTCGACCCGGCCACCGCCGCGCGCGTGATGGACGTGCTGCTGGCGCAGACCCGCGCGCACGGCGCCTCGCTGGTGCTGGTCACGCATTCGGAAGCCGCGGCGGCACGCGCCGACCGCGTGCTGCACCTGAGCGCCGAAGGGATCCGGGTCTAGGGCGTGTTCAGCCCTGGGCGCCCGACAGCAGCGCGGCATAGCGCGCCAGGTCGACATTGCCGCCGCTGACGATCACGCCGACCCGCTGGCCGCGGATCGCGGCGCCCGCCTCGCAGGCGGCGGCGAAAGCCAGGCAGCCGGTCGGCTCGACCACAATCTTCATGCGCTCGGCGAAGAAGCGCATGCCCGCCACCAGTTGCGCATCGCTGACCGTGAGGATGTCGGCGACGTCGCGGCGGATGATGCCGAAGGTGTATTCGCCCAGGTGCTGCGTCTGGGCGCCGTCGGCGATGGTCTTCGGCGTCTCGATGGTGACGATGCGGCCGGCCCGCAGCGACTGCTGGCCGTCGTTGCCGGCCTCGGGCTCGACCCCGAAGACCTTGCAGCCGGGCGACAGCGCGCGTGCCGACAGGGCCGAGCCGCTGGTCAGGCCACCGCCGCCGAGGCAGACGTAGAGCGCATCGAGCGCGCCGACCTCCTCGATCAGTTCCTTGGCCGCCGTGCCCTGGCCGGCGATCACGTCCGGATGGTCGTAGGGCGGGATCAACGTCATGCCGCGCTCCGCCGCCAGCCGCCGCGTCAGCGCCTCGCGGTCCTCGGTGAAGCGGTCGTACTGGACGACCTCGGCGCCGTACTCGCGGGTGGCCGCGAGCTTGGCGACCGGCGCGTCGTTCGGCATCACGATCACGGCCGGCATGCCGAGCAGGCGCGCCGACAGCGCCACCGCCTGCGCATGGTTGCCCGATGAAAACGCGATGGCGCCGGCGCGGCGCTGCGCGGCATCGAACTTCGACAGCGCATTGAATGCGCCGCGGAACTTGAAGGCGCCCATGCGCTGGAAGTTCTCGCACTTGAAGAAGAACTGCGCGCCCCAGCGCGCATCGGCGGTGCGGGAGCGCAGCACCGGCGTGCGATGGGCCTGTCCTTCGAGCCGCGCGGCGGCGGCGATGACGTCGTCGTAGGTCGGGAGTGTGTTCATCGCGACGAGCTTACCGCGAGAGCGACACGAACAAAAATCCCGCCGCATTGACGCACACTGTCGAAACGCGCCCGGCCGGGCCGTCATTGCAGCGAGCGATCCTGCTCGTGAGCTTCTATCCCGGAGGTCCCATGCAATACATGCTGATGTTCTACCAACCCCAGTCCGAATTCGACCAGCGCGACGAGGCCGCGGCCCAGGCATACCGCGCCGGCTGGATGGACTATGTGGGCGCGATCCGCCAGTCGGGCGTGGTTCAGAACGGCCACGGCCTGCAGCCGCCGCTGACCGGCACCACGCTGCGCGTGCGCGGCGACAAGCGCCAGGTGCAGGACGGGCCCTTCGCCGACAGCAAGGAGCAGCTCGGGGGCTACTTCGTGATCGAGGTCGCGGACCTCGACGCGGCGCTCGAATGGGCGGCGCGCGCGCCTTGCGCCAGCACCGGCGGCGTCGAGGTCCGGCCGGTGTTCACGGCCCCGACGATGTGACGCAAGACCCCGCGCAGTGCGCGCACGCGGCCGCCGAGCGCGCGGCGCGCCGGTCCTACGGCCGGCTGGTCGCGATCCTGTCGGCGCGCACGCGCGACATCGCGGCCTCCGAAGACGCGCTGGCCGACGCCTTCGCGCGGGCGCTCGAGCGCTGGCCCGTGGACGGCGTGCCGATGCAGCCGGAAGCCTGGCTGCTGCAGGTGGCGCGGCGCCGCACGCTCGATGCCTGGCGGCACGAGCGCGTGCGGGACGAAGCGGCGCAGACGCTGCTGCTGCTGGCCGACGAGATCGGCGACGCCGGGAACGAATCCGCCGAAGCGGTGCCCGACGAACGGCTGCGCCTGCTCTTCGTGTGCGCCCATCCGGCCATCGATGCCGCCGCGCGCGCGCCGCTGATGCTGCAGACCGTCCTGGGACTCGATGCCGTCCGCATGGCCGGCGCCTTTCTCAGTGCACCGGCCACGCTGGGCCAGCGCCTGGTGCGGGCCAAGGCGCGCATCCGGGCCGCCGGCATTCCCTTCGAGTTCCCGCGCGCCGTCGACCTTGCCGGGCGGCTGCAGGATGTGCTCGACGGCATCTACGCCGCCTACGGCACCGGCTGGGACGATGTCGACGGCGCCGACGCGGCCCAGCGAGGCCTCACGGCCGAGGCGATCGAGCTGTGCCGCATCCTCTGCGGACTGATGCCCGCGCAAGCCGAGCCGCTGGGCCTGCTGGCGCTGATGCTGTTCTGCGAAAGCCGCGCCCTGGCCCGGCGCAGCAGCGAAGGCGGCTACGTGCCGCTCGACGAACAGGAGGTCGCCCGCTGGGACCCGTCCCTTCGCGAGCAGGCCGAACAGGCCTTGCAGCACGCCGCCAGCCTGGATGCGCTCGGCCCCTTCCAGATCGAGGCCGCGATCCAGTCGGCGCACTGCGCACGCCGGCTCGGCGCGCAGGTGCCCGCCGGCGCGCTGGTGGCGCTCTATGACGGCCTGGTGGCGCTTCGCCCCAGCATCGGCGCGCGGGTGAGCCGGGCCTGCGCGGTGGCCGAGGCCGACGGGCCGGCCGCGGGCCTGCGCGCGCTCGACGCGATCCCGGGCGGCGAGGTCGCCAGCTACCAGGCCTTCTGGGCCGCCCGCGCCCATCTCCTGGGCCGCGACGGCCAGGCCTGCGCCGCGCGCCAGGCCTATGCCCGCGCGGCCGGCCTGAGCACCAGCCCGGCGGTGCGCGCATGGCTGGCCGCCGCGTCGGACAGGCTCTGAGCGCGCCGCTGCCGCAGCGGCGCTTCGCGCAGAATGGGATGCGATGAAGGCCCTGTTGTTCAGCTTCTCCTGGCAGGAACTGCGCCACCACCCGTGGCGCAGCGCGGCCGCGGTCGTGGCCGTGATGCTGGGTGTCGCGCTGGCCTTTTCGGTGCAGCTCATCAATGCGTCCGCGCTCGACGAGTTCTCGAGCGCCGTGCGCTCGGTCAACGGCCAGCCCGACCTCGAACTGCGGGCCGCGCAGGGCAGCTTCGACGAGGCGGTGTTCGCCCAGGTGGCGCGGCATCCGCAGGTCGCGCTCGCGAGCCCGGTGCTCGAACTGCCGAGCGTCGTGCAGGTCGGCGAGCGCCGACTGCCCCTGCGCGTGGTCGGCGTCGACGCCCTCGCGCTGCCGACCATCGCACCGGCCCTGATGCCGCGGCCGGCCGATGGCGCCGACCGCTACGCGCTGTTCGCGCCGGGCCAGGTGTTCCTGAACGCCGCCGCACGCAAGGCGCTCGGCGACGAGGCCACCCGGCTGCAGCTGCGCGTCGGCGCGCAATGGCGGTCGCTGCAGATCGCCGGCCAGGTCGCGGCCGGCGGGGCGGCGCTGGCGGTGATGGACATCGGTGCGGCGCAAGACCTGTTCGGCCGTGGCGGCCAGCTCACGCGCATCGACCTGCGGCTGGCGCCGGGCACCGGGCACACGGACTTCATTCGCGCGCTGCAGCAGTCGCCCGGCTGGCCGACGGGCATCCAGATCGCCGAACCGGGCGACGCCGCCGAACGGGTCAGCAACCTGTCGCGCGCCTACCGCGTGAACCTCACGGTTCTGGCCCTGGTGGCCCTCTTCACCGGCGCCTTCCTGGTGTTCTCGGTGCTGGCGCTGAGCGTCGCCAAGCGGGCGCAGCAGTTCGCCCTGCTCGGCGTGCTGGGGCTGACGCCGCGCGAGCGGCTGCGGCTGGTGCTGGCCGAGTCGCTGCTGCTCGGGCTGGTCGGCAGCGCGGCCGGCATCGCGCTCGGCACCGCGCTGGCGCAGCTGGCGCTCAAGCTGCTGGGCGGCGACCTCGGCGGCGGCTACTTCGACGGCGTGGCGCCGACCCTGCGCTGGAGCAGCGGCGCCGCCCTCGCCTACGGCGCCCTCGGCGTGCTCGCGGCCGGGGTCGGCGGCTGGTGGCCGGCACGGGCCGCCCAGGCGCTGCCCGAGGCCCAGACGCTCAAGGGCCTGGGTGCCGCGCCGGCCGGCGGCGGCAGGCACTTCGTCGCCTTGCTGCTGATCGCGGCCGGCGGCGCCCTGGCGCTGGCGCCAGCCATCCACGGCATACCGATCGCCGCCTATCTGTCGGTGGGTTTCCTGCTGGTGGGCGGCATCACGGCACTGCCCTGGCTGATCGCCGGCGTCTACGACCGCCTCGCGCCGCTGGCCGCGCAGCGCCTGCTGCCGCTGCTGGCGATCGAGCGCGCCCGGCGCATGCGCGGCACCGCCGCGGTGGCGGTCAGCGGCGTGGTCGCGAGCCTGAGCCTCGCGGTGGCGCTGACCGTGATGGTGGCGAGCTTCCGCGACTCGGTCACGCGCTGGCTCGACATCGTGCTGCCGGCCGACCTGTACCTGCGCAGCGCCGCCGGCCCGGGCGGCGAACAGGCGCTCTTCCCGCCGGCCTTCGTGCAGGCGCTCGGTCGCCTGCCCGGCGTGGCGCGCACCGGCACGCTGCGCACGCGCGCGCTCCTGATCGATCCGGCGCGGCCTTCGGTGACGCTGATCGCGCGCAGCCTCGACGAGGAGGTCGGCCGGTCGCTGCCCTTGCTGGGCCCGGCGCTGCCGGTGCCGGCGGGGCAGATCGGCATCTTTGTCAGCGAGGCCGTGGTCGAGCTCTACGGCGCCCGCCCCGGCAGCGCCTTCGAGCCTCTGGCAGGCGCCTGGGGACCGGTGCGCGGCGGCCTGCCGGCGCCTGTCTTCTTCGTCGCCGGCGTCTGGCGCGACTATGTGCGGCAGTTCGGCGCCATCACGATGGACGCGCGCGACTTCGAACGCCTCACGGGCGAAGGCGGCGCCAGCGACATCGGGTTGTGGCTGGCGCCGGGCGCGGCCGAGAGCACGGTGCAGCAAGCCGTGCAGGCGCTGGCGGCGCGCGAGGCGGCGGCGGCAGAGCCGGTCGAGATCGCCTCGGTGGCGCAGATCCGTGCCACCTCGCTGCGCATCTTCGACCGCAGCTTCGCGGTCACCTACTGGCTGCAGGCGGTGGCGATCGCGATCGGCCTGTTCGGCATCGCCGCCAGCTTCAGCGCCCAGGTGCTGGCGCGGCGCAAGGAGTTCGGATTGCTCGCGCACCTGGGCTTCACGCGCGGCCAGGTGCTGGCGATCGTGGCCGGCGAAGGCGCGGCCTGGACCGCGATCGGCGCCATCGCGGGCCTGGGACTCGGGCTCGCGGTGTCGGCGGTGCTGGTGCATGTGGTGAACCCGCAGAGCTTCCACTGGACCATGGACCTGCTGGTGCCCTGGGCGCGGCTGGCCGCGCTGTGCGCCGCTGTGGTCGCGGCCGGCACCGTCACGGCCTGGCTGGCAGGCCGCGCCGCCGCGGGCCGCGACGCCGTGATGGCGGTCAAGGAGGACTGGTGAAAGAAACCGGATCGAGCGGAAAGACCGGACGTCGCACTTTGCTGAAAGGGAACAGGCTGTAGTCCGAGCTGGTGACGCCGGGGCTGTCGCACTCCACCAATGCAGCCGACAGTGGCTCGAACACCGGCCGGCAGTACATGCGCGATTTGAGCAGAAGAAAGCGCTCCGTTCGTGGATCGAGCCCAGCGCACTCGAACACGCCGATATCCCACGGCTCCTGCGTGCGCTCGGTGATCACGATGCGTGCCGCGCCGATGTCGAACAGCACCGTGCGTCCCATGCTGCAGCGCTGGCCTGTGTAGGTGGGGCCGGTGATCACGTACTCGCCATCGCTGATGCAGCGCACAGTGCCGGTGAAGCGTACCGGCGTCTTCTTCAAGCCGATGCCTTCGAGCGAGACCTTGTTGCCGAGCGCGACCGTCACACGGGCACCCTCGCCTGCAGAGATCAGCTCCCGAACCGCCTCGGGGTCGCACAGCGGGCCCGCGCCGATGCCGTGCAGACCCTGCGCCAGCGCCTCCTGCAGCACGTCCATGGTGTCGCAGCTGCCGCCCGACATGCAGTTGTCGCCATGGTCGAGCAACAGCACCGGGCGAGTGGCGTCGCTGGCGATCCGCTTGGCGCGCGCGATCGATTCGACCAGGGGTTCACTGCGGTAGACGAAGGCCTCGCGCTCGTTCCAGATCTGCGCGGCGATGCGGTCGGCCGTCGCCTGCGCGCGCTCGGGCGATTGCGCATCGACCACGATCACGCTCATGCACGGAGCCTCGATGTCGGACAGCGAGAAGCCCGCCAATATCGACACCGCCAGCGATTCCGATTTCTCGGCCTCGCGCGCGGCCTCGATGGCCCGCTGCATCGCGCCGGTAAAGGAGGCGCTGCGCAGCGTATGCGCCATCAGGGGCAGCTGGTGCCAGCGCATCGCGGGCCTGCTGCGGCCCGCCAGCATGTCGAGCAGCAGGCGCCCGGCATGCGCGCCGGTCTCGTACATGTCGATGTGGGGATAGGTCTTGAAACCGACGATCACATCGGCGTTTCGGACCATCGCGGACGTGACGTTGGCGTGCAGGTCGAGCGCCACGCCGATCGGCACGCCGGGTGCTGCGGCACGCAGCCGCGCGAGCAGGTCGCCTTCGCCGTCCACGCTGTTGTGCGCCACCATCGCGCCGTGCAGGTCGAGCAGGATGGCGTCGCAGCCCGGTGCCGCATCGACGATGCACTGGGTCAGCAGGATGTAGGCCTGCTCATCGACGGGTCCGCTCGGGTTGGCCGACGCCGATACCGGCGTCACCAGCGTGGCGCCGGCCTCTTCGGCCAGGTCGATGAAGGCCGACATGGCGGTGCGCATGCCCTTGTTGTCGCGGTAAGCCCGCTCGCCGAAGGCAGGGCCATTGGCGCCGAAGGCCGCGAGTGGCGTGGGCACGGGCGAGAAGGTGTTGGTCTCGTGGTTGAGACGTGCGATCAGGATCTTCATGCCGTCACTCCCGAGACTGCCGCGACACCGGCGCTTTGCAGCATCGCCTGCAGCAGAATGTTGCAGCCGGCTTCCAGGTGCTCGGGCTGCGCGTCCTCGATCTCATTGTGGCTGATGCCGTCGAGACAGGGCACGAAGATCATCGCCGCGGGGCAGACGCGCGCGAGATACACCGCGTCGTGACCGGCGCCACTGATCACGTTCATCCATGTCAGGCCCTGCGCCTGCGCCGCATCGCGAACCGCCGACACGAGCTTCGGCGTGAAAGGCTGCGGCGGGAAGTACACGACCTGCTCCACCGTCATCTCGACCTTGGCCTTGGCAGCGATGCGCTGCACGGCCTCCTTCAGCGCGGCGTCCATGGCGGACAGCACCACGTCGTCCGCCGCGCGCAGGTCGACGCTGAGCCGCACGCGGCCCGGAATCACATTGCGCGAGTTCGGATAGTTCTCGATCCAGCCGACCGTGCCGCGCGCGTGCGGCGCATGGGCCAGCGCGATGCGGTTGACCTCGATCACCAGTTCGGAAGCCGGCAGCAGCGCATCCTTGCGCAGTTCCATCGGGGTCGGGCCGGCATGCGCTTCCATGCCCTGCACCACCACGTCATACCAGCGCTGGCCCAAGGCGCCCTCGACCACGCCGATCACGCGTTCGTTGGCTTCGAGCACCGGGCCCTGTTCGATGTGCGCCTCGAAGTACGCACCCACCGGCGACGCAGCCGCCGAGGCGGGCGCGCTACCGGCGTAGCCGATGGCCGCCAGCGCATCGGACACGCTGACGCCGTCGTTGTCGCGCTGCGCCAGCGCGTGTTCGAGCGTGAAGGCATCGGCGAAGACGCCCGAGCCCATCATCACGGGCACGAAGCGCGATCCTTCCTCGTTGGTCCACACCGCCACTTCGAGCGGTGCCTCCGTGACGACGCCCGCATCGTTGAGGGCGCGCACCACTTCGAGCCCTGCGAGCACGCCATAGTTGCCGTCGAACTTTCCGCCGGTCGGCTGGGTGTCGATGTGGCTGCCGGTGGTGACGGGCGGTAGCGCGTTGTCACGGCCCCGGCGGCGCGCGAAGATGTTGCCGATGGCGTCCACGCGCACCTCGCAGCCAGCCTCCCGCGCCCAGCGCGTGAAGAGGTCGCGGCCCTGGCGGTCGAGATCGGTCAGCGCAAGGCGGCAGACGCCACCCTTCGGGGTGGCGCCGACCTGAGCCAGCTGCATCAGCGAATCCCAGAGGCGCTGGCCGTCGATGCGAAGGTCGCGCACATCCGGTGCGGTGGGGGTTTCGTTTTGTGTTTTCATGCTTTTGACGAAGAGGTGCGAAAGGCGGGAGCGCGTTCAGGCGAGGCCCACGCCGAGGAAACGGTCCTTCACTTCATGGTCGGCCATGAAGGCGGCGTTACCGGCCTCGTGCACGATCACGCCCTGCTCCACGATGTAGTGGCGGTCGGCGAGCTGCACGCACACCTCGAGGTTCTGTTCGACCAGCAGGATGGCGACGCCGGCCGCCTTGATGGTCTTGAGCTGCGCCACGATCTCCTCGACGATCACCGGTGCCAGGCCTTCCACGGGCTCGTCGAGGATCAGCAGCCGCGGATGGTTCATCAGCGCGCGGCCGATGGCCAGCATCTGCTGCTCGCCGCCCGAGAGTTGCCCGCCGCCGTTGCGGCGACGCTCCTTCAGGCGCGGGAAGATGCGGTAGATATCCTCGAGCTGCCAGGGCGAATCGCGCCGCTGGCCGAGCATCAGGTTTTCTTCCACCGTCAGCAGCTTGAAGATGCCGCGGTGCTCGGGCACCAGGCACACGCCGCGCGTGGCGATGCGGTGCGGCGGCATGCCCGCCACGTCCGCGCCCTGGAAGCGCACGCGCCCGCTGGTGGGCGCGACCGCGCCGGCAATGCTCTTGAGCGTGGTCGACTTGCCCGCACCATTGCGCCCCAGCAGCGTGACGAGCTCGGCCTCGCCCACGGTCATCGACACGCCCTGCAGCACATGGCTCTTGCCGTAGTGCGCGTGCAGCGCCTCGACTTCGAGGATGTTCCCGCTCATGCCTTCCCCCCGGTGATCATGTTGCCCAGATACGCCGTGCGCACGCGCGCGTCGGCGCGAATGTCGCCCGGCAGGCCTTCCGCCAGCACGCGGCCCAGTTGCATGACTGTCACGGTGTCGGAGATGTCCATCACGATGTTCATGTTGTGCTCGATCAGCACCACGGTGTGGGCGTCGCGCAGGCTGCGGATCAGCCGCTTCATGTCATCGAGGTCGTCGATGCCCATGCCCGAAGTCGGCTCGTCCAGGAAGATCGCCTTGGGCTTCGCGGCCAGCGCCATGCCCACTTCGAGCCGGCGCTGCTGGCCGTGCGACAGCACATTGGCCGGCGTGTCGGCCAGCCGCTCGAGGCCGACGCGCGCCAGCACCTGCGCCACCGTCTCGGCGCAGGCACGGCCGCCGACCGGCTCGCGCCAGCAGTTCATGGCCTGCCGCGGCGCGATGCCCTGCGCCGCCACGCGCAGGTTCTCGCGCACCGACAGGCTGGCAAACAAGCTGGTCACCTGGAACGAGCGCGCCATGCCGCGCTGCACGCGCTTGTAGTCGGGCTCGGCAGTCACGTCGTGGCCGTCGAACAGGATGCGGCCGCCCGTGGTGGTGCCGGTGCCCGTGAGCATGTGGAACAGCGTGGTCTTGCCCGCGCCGTTGGGGCCAATCACCGAGTGCACGGTGTTGGGCAGTATCCTCAGGTCGACGCCGCCGAGCGCGGCGAACTTGCCGTAGTGCTTGGTGACGCCGATGGCTTCGATGAGTGCGGATTGCGTCATGCCTTTTCTCCCTGCGCTTCAGGCGCCTTGACCGCGGGCAGTGCCGATGCCTTGCGGAACACGCGCCGCCATGCGGCCTCGCCCAGCCCCCAGAGGCCGCGCTGCATGCCGACGCTCACCCCGATCAGCAGCAAGCCCAGCAGCAGCAGCCATCGTGGCCACAGCGTGGACAGCCAGTCGGCCAGCAGCACATAGAAGGCCGAGCCCAGCACCGAGGCGAAGAGATTCCCGGTGCCGCCGATCACGGTGATGACCAGGATCATCTCGCTGGTGTGGTACTCGGCGTTCGACAACGGTGCGATGCCGGTCATCATCGCGTGCAGCCCGCCCGCCAGGCCGGTGACCGCGCCGGAGATCACGAAGGCCAGCAGCTTGAAGCGCTTGAGGTTGTAGCCCACCGCGGCGGCACGGTCCTCGTTGTCGCGAATGGCGAGCAGCGTGCGGCCGAAGACCGAGTCGGTCACCTTGAGCAGCAGCGCGAAGGCGATCAGGAAGATGACGGCCACGAAGGCGTAGTACCCCCACGGCGTGTCCATGAACGCGGGGCGCGGCACGTCGAGCAGCCCGTTGTCGCCGCCGGTGAGGCCCGACGCCGTGTAAGCCACGAAATAGAACATCTGCGCGAAGGCCAGCGTGAGCATCACGAAGTACGTGCCACGCTGCCGGATCGCAACCCAACCGACCACCGCCGCGCCCAACGCGCCCATGGCAATGGCCGCCAGCAGAGCAAGCGGCATCGGCAATTGCAGCCGCGTGAGCAGGATCGCGATGGTGTAGCTGCCCAGCCCGAAGAAGATGCCCTGCCCGAACGACAGCAGGCCGGTGTAGCCCAGCAGCAGGTTGCAGCCCAGCGCGGCAAGCGCGTAGATCAGCACCTCGCTGGCGAGCGAACCCGAGCGCAGCACCAGCGGCAGTCCCAGCGCGACGATCAGCGCCAGCAGGAATGTGTATTTTCTCGGCATGACCATCATCCTTTGCGGCCGAGCAGGCCATGCGGGCGCAACAGCAGCACGGCGGCCATCGCGATGTAGATCATCAGGCTCGCCCCCGGCGGCCAGATGGTGCTCATGAGGCTCTGCACGATGCCGATGAGCAGGCCGCCGACGAGCGCGCCGCCGAAGCTGCCGAGCCCGCCGATCACCACCACCACGAAGGCCACGCCCAACGCCTCGACGCCCATGAAGGGCTCGGCTCCGCGGATCGGAGCGGCCAGAACGCCGGCCAGCGCCGCTGTCGCCGCGCCGAGCGCGAACACCAGGCTGAACACGCGGAACACGTTGATGCCGAGCAGCGACACCATCTCCGTCGATTCGCTGCCCGCGCGCACGGCGCTGCCCAGGCGCGTGCCTTCGAGCACCCACCAAAGAAGCACGGCCAGCAAGGCGGTGAAGCCGATCACGAACAGCCGGTACTTGGGGTAGACGAAGGCGCCCCACATGACCACGCCCTGCAGCAGGTCGGGCGTCGGCACGCTGTTGCCGAGCGGGCCCCAGAACACGATGACGATTTCCTGCACCGCGAGCGCAAGGCCCACCGTCACGAGGATGTGGAACTCATGCGCCTTGGCGTACACGCGGCGCAGCAGCAGCTTTTCAGCCAGCCAGCCGAGCGCACCGACGAACAGCGGCACCAGCACCAGCGCGACCCAGAAGTTCAGGCCCCACTGCATGGCCTGGAAGCACAGGTAGGCGCCCAGCAGATAGAACGCGCCGTGCGCGAAATTCACGAAGCGCAGCAGGCCGAACACGATGGACAGGCCAACGGCCAGCAGGAAGTACAGCATGCCGATGCCGATTCCGTTGATGGTCTGGAGCAGGTAGACGGTCATAGGGGTCGTGGGTGGCGGTCGGGTGGCAGCCGCCCTCGCCGCACCGGGAGGAACAGTGCGAGCGACGGCAGAACCAGGGAGGGCCTCAGGCCGGCTTGCAGCCGGTCTTGTCGACCGGGAGGAACGACTTGCCGGAACTCACGACATCGACGAAGTCGGCGGGGTTCTTCATCTTCGACTTGGCCTTGCCCTTGAGCAGGTAGTAGTCCTTGATCACCTGGTGGTCGGCCTTGCGGATTTCCTCGATGCCCGTGAGCCCTTCGTACTTCATGCCCTCGAGGGCCGCGATGACGGCCTTCTGGTCGACCGTGCCCGCCTTGACGATGCCGTCGATCAGGATCTTGGTGCAGATGTACGAGCCGGCCAGGCTGTAGTTGGGCACGATCTTGAGTTTGTCGGCGGTGCGCTTCACGAGGTCCTTGTTCAGCGTGGAGTCGGCCGTGTGCCAGTACTGCGCACCGAAGTAGACGTCTTCGCAGAGGTCGGCGCCCAGTTCGTCGAACTGCTCCAGCCCCGAAGCCCAGGCCATCAGGATCGTCATGTTCTTGTGCATGCCGAAGCTCACCGCCTGGCGCAGCGCGGCCGAGGACTGGGCGCCGAAGTTCAGCAGCAGCAGCACGTCGGGCTTGGCCGCCATGGCGTTGGTGAGATAGCCGCTGAATTCCTTCTCGTTGAGCGAGTGGTAGCTGTTGCCCACATGCTCGATGCCCTTCTCCTGGAAGATGTTCTTGGCCGCGCTCAGCAGGCCGTCGCCGAACACGTACTGCGGCGTGATCGTGTACCAGCGCTTGGCATTGGGCAGGGTGGCGATCAGCGGGCGCACCGTCTGCTCGATGGCGCCGAAGGTGGGCACCGACCAGCGGAAGGTGGCGGGGTTGCAGTCCTTGCCCGTGATTTCATCGGCGCCGGCGGTGGTGATGAACAGGCCGCCCGCCTTCTCGGCCTCCTTGCCCATGGCCAGCGCTTCCGACGACAGGATGCCGCCCGCGAAGAACCTGGTGCCCTGCTGCTGCAAGGCTTCCTGCACCTTGCGCACGGCGGTCGCGGGCTTGCCCTCGGTGTCGAGCACCGTGTAGGCCAGCGGGCGCTTGAGCACGCTGCCGTACTGCTCGATGGCCAGCTTCATGCCCAGGTCGGCGTACTTGCCGTTGGCCGCGAACGCGCCGGACATCGGAACCGGGCAGCCGAAGCGGATCGCATCGGCCGACTGGGCAACGGCGGCGCGGCCGGTCAGCAAGGAAGCGGGTGCGGCCGACAGGGCGGCGAGCTGGAGAAGGTGTCTGCGTTGCATGGGGAAACTCCGTTCGTGGTGGTGATGCAAGGAAAAGGGCTGCCGGCGATTGCTGGCGAATTTAAGCGGATAAATAGGATTAATATGCTGGTAAAAACCCGCTAGCAATCGCCGTGCCCAAAACCAAGCTCGCCTCTTCGATGACCCCGTTTAAGATCGCGCGCTGTTGCGCATCCCGCGCATCTCCCGATGGGCATGGAGCGTGTGCATGACAGTGGGGCAACACCGCCCAAAGCGGCAAAAGCTCTCGGACGTCATCGTCGAAGACGTCAAGCGCTGGATCGTGGCGGAGCGCAAGCAGCCCGGCGACCGGCTACCGAACGAGAAGGAACTGATCGAGCTTTTCGGCTACTCGAAGAGCACGGTGCGCGAGGCATTGAAGGCGCTGGAAGTCCGGGGCCTCATCGCCATTCGCACCGGCCCTGGCGGAGGGGCGTACCTGCAGCAGGTGTCGGTCGACCATGCGTCGGAGCCGCTGCGCAACTTCCTGCACTTCCATCATCTGGACGGGCACCACATCTACCAATTGCGCAAGGTGCTGGAACCCGAATTGGCCGCGAGCGTGGTCGGGCGTCTGACGCCCGAACAGTTCGAACGGCTCGAAGACAACGTGCGCCTGTGCACGATCGAGCCGGGCAACGAGGACGAACTGCGCACGCAGCGCGAGGCCGAACTCGCTTTTCACACCCTGTTGGCCGAAGCCTGCCCCAATCCGGTGCTCTCCTTCATGTGCCGCTTTCTCAACGACCTGCTGCGCGACCTCGTGGTCTACAAGAAGGCACTGGACCATCACCACTTCGGAGAAACCAACGTGGACTACCACACGCAACTTCTGGCGGCCTATCGCAAGGAAGATGCGGACGAAGTGCGCCGCTTGATGGCCGAGCACATGGTCGATGCGGAGGCGCACATGCACGAGATGGAGGCGCACATCGGGGCCCGGCACCTGTTGCTTCCCAGCGGACAGCGCTAGGCAGCGGGCACGGTCGATCGTCAAGCGTGGGCTTGCTCCAGACAAGCCTGAAACGCCAACACCGCCCGTGAAGGCTTCGGCGACCGCCGCAGCAAGCTCACGAACTTGCACGCGTAGTTGAAGCGTGCCGGCAGTACGGCCTTCATCAGTCCCCGCTGCTCGAACACTTGCGCGTAGTGGTCCGGCAGGAAGCCCAGGAAACGCCCCGACAGGATCAGCGTCGCGATCGCCTCCTGGTCGAAACCCGTGGCGTTGCGCGACAGCCGAGCCCGGTGGCTCAGCTCCATGTTCGGCGAGTGATACCCGAGTCCCGCGAAATGGTGCTCGCCAAGCTTCGACCAGCTGAGCTTCGCATGGGGGCGGTCGAACAGCGGATGGCCCTTGCCGCAGTACAGCAGCATCGTCTCGTCGAACAAGTCGGCGTACACCAGGCTCTTCGAGGCGCGGTGCGCAGGAATGATGCCGATCTGGAAGTTGCCCTCCAGCACGCCCTGCTCGATCGCGTTGATCGAGCCCACGTGCACCGCCAGGTTCACCTCGGGCGCCATCTCGGTGAAGCGCGCGATGGCCTCGCCGATGCGCGCCTTCGGGTTGGTCGCCGTCTTGTCGAACAGCGCCACCTCCAACTGTCCGCCCATGCGGTTGTGGATGTCGTCGATGCTCCCGCGAAAGGCGTCGACCGAGGCCAGCAGCCGAAGGGTCTCGTCGTACACGCGCTGCCCTTCTGCGGTGAGCGCGAAGCCGGCCCGGCCGCGCCGGCACAGCACCAGGCCGAGCCGCGTTTCCAGGTCCTTCACGTGCCGGCTGACGGTGGAGGTGCCGATGTTCAATTCCAGCTCGGCGGCCGCCATCCCGCCGCAGTCGACCACGCTCTTGAACACCTTGAGCAGGCGCAGGTCCATGTCACTGAGCTGCCCCAGCACCGCGCGGCTGCGGGTGCCAGGGGCAGCGATTTCGCCTTCGGCTTTTACTTGCATGAATTGTCAAGTGAACATTGATATCGCGCCATTCTCCACACTGAAGGCTCTGCGAACAATCGGCGCATCCCATCACCCCCGGAGCCCGCCCAGCGCGGGAAGCGCCATGACCCTTGCAGCACCCGCCATCGAACCGACGCCCGCTCTTCGCACCGACGCCGCCTGGCTCGACGCGCACTGGATGCCCTACACCGGCAACCGCAACTTCAAGGCCGATCCGCGGATCATCGTGGAGGCCAAGGGCGCCTACTTCACCGACAGCGACGGTCGCAAGATCTTCGATGGCCTGTCGGGCCTGTGGTGCTCGGGCCTGGGCCATGGCCGCCCCGAAATCACCGAAGCGGTGAGCCGCCAGATCGCCAGGCTCGACTACTCGCCTGCCTTCCAGTTCGGCCACCCGCTATCGTTCGAACTGGCCAACAAGATCAAGGAACTGACGCCCGCGGGCCTCGACTACGTGTTCTTCACCGGCTCGGGCTCCGAAGCCGCCGACACCTCGCTGAAGATGGCGCGCGCCTACTGGCGCACCAAGGGCCTGGCGAGCAAGACGCGACTGATCGGCCGCGAGAAGGGTTACCACGGCGTCAACTTCGGCGGCATCTCGGTCGGTGGCATCGCCGCCAACCGCAAGCTGTTCGGCCAGGGCGTCGAAGCCGACCACCTGCCGCACACACAGCTCGCATCGAACGCCTTCACGCGCGGCATGGCCGACAGTGGCGCCGAGTTGGCCGACCGCCTGCTCGACCTGATCGCCTTGCACGACGCCTCGAACATCGCGGCCGTGATCGTGGAACCCTTCGCGGGTTCGGCCGGTGTGGTGATTCCGCCCAAGGGCTATCTGAAGCGCCTGCGCGACATCTGCACGGCGAACAACATCCTGCTGATCTTCGACGAAGTGATCACCGGTTTCGGACGTTGCGGCGCGCTCACGGGCGCCGATGCCTTCGGCGTGACGCCCGACATCATGAACATCGCCAAGCAGGTCACCAACGGCGCGCAACCGCTGGGTGCCGTGGTCGCCAGCAAGGACATCCATGACACTTTCATGGCCGCAGGCGGTCCGGACTACATGCTCGAGTTCCCGCACGGCTACACCTACGGCGCGCATCCGGTGGCCTGCGCAGCGGGCATCGCCGCACTCGACGTGCTGCAGAAGGAAGACATGATCGGCCGCGTGCAGGCGCTGGCCCCGCACTTCGAGAATGCGGTGCACAGCCTCAGAGGCAGCAAGCACGTGACCGACATCCGCAACTACGGTCTGGCCGCCGGTCTCACGATCGCCGCCTTGCCTGGCGAACCCGCACGGCGGCCCTACGAAATCGCAATGAACTGCTGGAAGAAGGGCTTCTACGTGCG
Source organism: Variovorax saccharolyticus (assembly GCF_030316765.1). Lineage (GTDB taxonomy): Bacteria > Pseudomonadota > Gammaproteobacteria > Burkholderiales > Burkholderiaceae_C > Variovorax > Variovorax saccharolyticus. Next base: position 374,183 of record NZ_JASZYT010000001.1, on the reverse strand, counting down.
CTTTGGCGGCGACACGATTCAGCTCGCACCGCCCTTCATTGCCGAGAAGGCCGAGATCGACCGCATGGTCAACGCGCTGGCCGACGCCCTGGCCGAAACCAACTGATCACGGCATCGAGAACGTCGAGCACGCGGGCTACGCGTGCTCGAGCTGCCTGGAGACGGGTCAACGGCGACAATGCAGCCGATGAACGCCCCACTTTCCGCCAGCGGCTGGCTGAGCCAGGCGATCCTGCGCATCGAGGCCGACTACCTGCGCAGCGCCGACACCCACCTGATCCCGCTGCGCCTGCCGGTCTTCGCCGCCGACGGCATCGACCTCTACCTCAAGGACGAATCGACGCACCCGACCGGCAGCCTCAAGCATCGGCTCGCGCGCTCGCTGTTCCTCTATGCACTGTGCAACGGATGGATCGCCGAGGGCACGACGATCGTCGAAGCCTCGAGCGGTTCGACCGCGGTCAGCGAGGCCTACTTCGCGCGGCTGCTCGGCCTGCCCTTCGTTGCCGTGATGCCGCGCAGCACCTCGCCCGAGAAGGCGGCGCAGATCGCCTTCCACGGCGGGCGCTGCCATTTCGTCGCGCACGCGGGCCAGGTCTACGACGAGGCGCGCACGCTGGCCGAGCAGTGCGGCGGCCACTACATGGACCAGTTCACCTACGCCGAGCGCGCCACCGACTGGCGCGGCAACAACAACATCGCCGAGAGCATGTTCCAGCAGATGGCGCGCGAAAGGCATCCGGTGCCGTCCTGGATCGTGGTCGGCGCCGGCACCGGCGGCACCAGCGCGACGATCGGGCGCTACCTGCGCTTTCGCCGCCACGCCACGCAGGTGTGCGTGGCCGACCCCGAGGGCTCGGTGTTCTCCGCCTTCCACGCCAGCGGCGACGCCACGCTGACGGCACCCGGCTCACGCATCGAAGGCATCGGCCGGCCGCGCGTGGAGCCAAGCTTCGTGCGCACGCTGGTCGACCGCATGATCGAAGTGCCCGACCTGGAGTCGATCGCCGCGATGCGCTCGCTCTCGGCGCTGCTGGGGCGCAAGGTCGGCCCGTCGACCGGCACCAACTTCGTCGGCATGCTGGCTCTGGCCGGCGAAATGCGGGCCAGCGGCCAGCAGGGTTCGATCCTGTCGCTGCTGTGCGATGCGGGCGAGCGCTACCTGCCGAGCTACCACGATGCCGAATGGGTCCGCCGTACTTTCGGCGACATCGACGAAGCGCAACGGCGCATCGACGCCGCGCTGGCGGGTTGAGCATGCTGCCGATCGGCCTGTCGCGCCGCCTGCTGCTGCTGTCGGCATTGACGGCCCCGGCGGCCTGGGCGCTGCCGCCGCGCACGCTGCAGTTCCCGCGCGACTGCGGCAGCCACCCCGAACTGCGCACCGAATGGTGGTACATCACGGGCCATGCCGATGCCGGTGCACGCGCATTCGGCTTCCAGCTGACCTTCTTCCGCTCGCGCATCGATGCCACGCAGGCCATGAAGTCGGAGTTCGCGGCGAAGCAGCTGATCTTCGCGCATGCGGCAATCACCGACCTCGAAGGCCGCAAGCTGTGGCACGACCAGCGCATCGCGCGCGCCGGCTTCGGCATCGCGTCGGCATCGGAAGCCGACACCGACGTCCGCCTGCGCGACTGGTCGCTCGTGCGCGACGGCAGCGGCTATGCGGCGCGGCTGCCGGCCTCGGGCTTCGCGATCGACCTGCGCTTCGCGCCGACCCAGCCGCTGCTGCTGCAAGGCAGCGCCGGCCTCTCGCGCAAGGGCCCCGAGCCCGAGCAGGCCAGCTACTACTACAGCGAGCCGCAGCTCGCGGCCTCGGGCAGCCTGACGGTGCAGGGGAAGCGCTTCGAGGTCCAGGGCCGCGCCTGGCTCGACCACGAATGGAGCGAGGCGCTGATGCATCCCGAAGCCGTGGGCTGGGACTGGATCGGCATGAACCTGTTCGACGGCGGCGCCCTGACGGCCTTCAGGCTCAGGCGCCGCGACGGCAGCGCGCTGTGGCACGGCGGCTCGCTGCGCAGCGCCGACGGCCGGCTGCAGGTGTTCGGGCCCGAGGCGCTGCGCTTCGAGGCCGAGCACCGCTGGACCAGCCCGCGAACCCGCGCCGTCTATCCGACGCGATGGCGCATCGACACGCCCGCCGGAAGCTTCGGCGTGCGGGCCCTGCTCGACGACCAGGAACTCGACGGCCAGGGCTCGACCGGTACCGTGTACTGGGAAGGCCTCAGTGAGCTGCTGGATGCGAACGGCAAGCCGGTGGGCCGCGGCTACCTCGAACTCACCGGCTACGCGCAGGCATTGAAGCTGTAGGCGTTCAGAGATTCGCCTGCAGCGTGACCGACGGCGACTCGCCGAAGCGCCGGCTGTAGGCCTGCGAGAAGCGCCCCAGGTGCACGAAGCCGCAGTCCAGCGCCACGGCCGATACGCGCGTCGCCGCATCCGGCCGCTGCAGCCGCCGGTGCGCGAGTTCGAGCCGCATCTCTTTCAGGTACTGCATCGGCGAGTGGTCCCGAAAGCGCTTGAAGGAATCGAGCAGCGTGCGCACCGGCACCTGGGCCGCCTGCGCGATGTCGGCCAGGCACATCGGCTCCTCGACATGCGATTGCATGTAGGCTTCGGCACGGTGCACGCAGGCCGATGCGATGCCGCGCGCCGCGCGTGGCTCCGGCGCGGCCGCGCGACGGCCCTGGCCTTCGAGCAGCAGCAGCACCAGCAGCCGTTCGAGCTCGACCGCGATCAGCGGATTGCGCTGCGCCGATGCCAGCAGGAAGGGCGAGGTCGCCATCGCGCGCAGCTGCTCGAGCCAGGGCTGCAGCTCGGGCCGGCGCAGGTCGAGCTCCTCGTTGAAGTGCAGCTCGCCGCCGGCGTGGCCCTGCACCATCGCGCGGTCCAGCCGCACCACGAACTGCTCGCAGTCCGGTGACAGCGCCGCGCTGAAATCGCGGCCCGGGGCGCAGACGATGCCTTCGTGCGTGCTGGCCGCGATCGCGCGGCCGTCGACCCGCGTCTCGGCCCGGCCGCGCAGGCAGAACATCAGCAGGTGGTAGTCGTCGATCGCATCGACTTCGAGCTGCACGGCCTCGCCGAAATCGATGGTGCCGAGGCCGATGCCGCCGACGCGGACGAAATCCATGTGCGAGCTCGCGCCGCCATCGGCACGGCCGCCGACGCGCCACACCTCGTGCGGCTGCATCACGCGCGAGATGCGCTCGCGCGCCTCGTCGAGGTCGCGCGACTCGAACAGCCGGTTCGATCGCAGCACGCTGGGCTCGAAGGCGCCCATCCGGTGCGCCGACAGGGCGGGAGCGGCGGCGATGGCGGGAGTCATGAACCGATTTCAGCAAGAAGCGAGCCAAAGCGCCGCACGGTTCTCGCGCGATCCGGACAGGCCACCGCCGATGCTGCGCGAATCGGATAGCCGGCCGCCGATGGCTTCCGAAGAATGGACTGCACGCTGCAAGGCACAGCACCCGACCCGGAGCCCCACCATGAATCAGATCGTCGACACCAGCGCACTGCGCCCCTCGCCCGACCGGCTGCCAGCGGCCAGTTCGGTGCATTTCCCGCGCGCGGATGGTTCCCGCGTGCCCTACAAGGTCTTCAGCTCGCAGGAGGTCTACGAGCGCGAGCAGGAGCGCATCTTCCGCGGGCCGGTGTGGAACTTCGTCGCCCTCGAGGCCGAGATCCCGAAGCCCGGCGACTACAAGAGCACCTTCGTCGGCGACACGCCGGTGGTCGTCACGCGCACGCCCGAAGGCACGCTGGCGGCCTGGGTCAACCGCTGCGCGCACCGCGGCGCCACCGTCTGCCGCCACGCGCGCGGCAACGCGAAGTCGCACACCTGCGTCTACCACCAGTGGAGCTACGACGCCGCCGGCAAGCTCGAAGGCGTGCCCTTCCGGCGCGGCCAGAAGGACGTGGCCGGCATGCCGGCCGACTTCGACCCGAAGAACCACAGCCTGCGCCAGCTGCGCGTGGACAGCTACAAGGGCCTGGTGTTCGCGAGCTTCAGCGACCGCACGCCGCCGCTCTTCGACTACATCGGCGAGCAGATGCGCCCCTGGGTCGACCGCATCTTCCACAAGCCGATCGTCTACCTGGGCTGCACGCGCCAGTACGCGCACTCGAACTGGAAGCTCTACTACGAGAACGTGAAGGACCCGTACCACGCGAGCATGCTGCACCTGTTCCACACGACCTTCAACATCTTCCGCGTCGGCATGCAGGCGCGCTCGCTGCCCGATGCGACGCACGGGCTGCACAGCATCATCACCGCGACCAAGAAGGACGACAGCGACACCGCGAGCGCCTACAAGCAGCAGACCATCCGCTCGATGGACGACGGCTTCCACCTCGAGGACGACTCGGTGCTCGGCTTCGTGAAGGAGTTCGAGGAAGACTGCACCAACCACATCCAGACCCTCTTCCCGCAGCTGGTGATCCAGCAGATCCACAACACGCTGGTGGCGCGCCAGGTGCTGCCCAAGGGGCCGGACCAGTTCGAGCTGGTGTTCCATTTCTTCGGCTACGAGGACGACACGCCCGAGCTGCGCGCGCTGCGCATCAAACAGGCCAACCTGGTCGGCCCGGCCGGCTACATCTCGATGGAAGACACCGAGGCCACCGAGATGGTGCAGCGCGGCACGGTGCGCGACGGCGAGACCACCTCGGTGATGGACATGGGCCTGGCCAAGCCCGACCAGATCGACACGCTGATCACCGAGAGCCTGATCCGCAAGTTCTGGATGGGCTATCAAAAGCTCATGGACTACTGAAGGCACGCCATGAACATGATGACCATCGAACAAGCCGCCCCCACCGCGATCGAATCGATCGTGCTGTGGTTCGAGATCCAGCAGCTGCAGGAGCGCTACTGCGCCGCTCTCGACAACGACCGCCTCGAGGAGTGGGCCACGCTCTTCACCGAGGACTGCCTGTACGAGATCGTGCCGAAGGAAAACGCCGACATGGGGCTGCCGATCGGTGTCATCCACTGCGACAACCAGCGCATGCTGCGCGACCGCGTGCTGTCGCTGCGCCACGCCAACATCTACGAGGAACACGCCTCGCGCCACCTGACTTCAGGCCTGCGGCTGAGCCGCGTCGACGACGACACGGTCGATGCCGAGTCGAGCTACGTGGTGGTGCAGACGCGCACCAACGGCGAGTCCTTCGTCTACCAGGCCGGCCGCTACCTCGACCGCGTGGTGCGCACGCCCGAGGGCTGGCGCTACCAGAAGCGGCGCGCCATCTACGACACCTCCCGCGTGCAGACCCTGCTCGCGACGCCGATCTGAAGACGGGAAAGAACACGATGAACGACACCTCCGCACTCGCGGCCGCCCAGGCGCTCGACTGGCACGACGTCGGCGAGCCCGACGACTTCCCCGATGGCGCGGTCTGGCCCGTGATCGCCGCAGGCACGCCGATTGCTGTGTTCCGCCAGGGCGAAGCGCTGCATGCGCTGCACGACCTGTGCACGCACGGCAACGCGCGGCTGTCCGACGGCTACGTCGAGAACGGCTGCATCGAGTGCCCGCTGCACCAGGGCCTGTTCGACATCTGCACCGGCGAGACGCGCGGCGGCCCGGTGACCGAAGCGGTGCGCAGCTTTCCGGTGCAGGTGCGCGCGGGCCGCGTCGAGGTCGGCGTGCCCGCTGCCGATTGATCCCTTCTCTTCCTTTCATCAAACCACCATCGCCATGAACGCCACACTCCCGATGCCCTCCCTCCGTCGCAGCGCGGCCGCGCTCGCAGCCTTCGCGCTGAGCGCCGGCGCGCTCGCCGCCGACCCGATCAAGGTCGGCCTCGCACTCGACATCTCGGGCCCTTTCGCGACCGGCGGCGCCGAGGCGCGCGACGGCATCAACCTGGCGGTCAAGCTGCTGGGCAACAAGCTCGGCGGCCAGCCCGCGGAGTTCCTGCAGGCCGACACGGCGGGCAGCCCCGACCAGGCCAAGCAGGTCGTGGATCGCTTCATCCAGCGCGACAAGATCGACTTCTTCACCGGCCCGACGCCGTCGAACGTGGCGCTCGCCGTGGGCCCGACACTGTTCGCGGCCAAGGTGCCTTTCGTCACCAGCAACCCGGGACCGAGCCAGTACGCGGGCGCGCAATGCAACCCCTACTTCTTCGGCTCCGCCTACCAGAACGACACCTGGGACGAGGCCGCCGGCAAGTACGCGACCGAGAAAGGCTTCAAGAGCGCCGTGCTGATCGCGCCCAACTACCCGGCCGGCCGCGACCACCTGACGGGCTTCAAGCGCCGCTTCACCGGCAACGTGGCCGGCGAGATCTACAGCAAGGTCGGCCAGCTCGACTACGCGGCCGAGCTGGCGCAGATGCGCGCGGCCAAGCCCGAGGCGGTGTTCTTCTTCCTGCCCGGTGCGATGGGCATCAACTTCATCAAGCAGTTCGTGGCCTCGGGCCTGTCCAAGGACATCACGCTGGTGACCACGCCGGCCTCCGCCGACGAGGACACGATCGCCGCCGTCGGCGAGCCGATGCTCGGCCTGTTCAGCACCTCGCAGTGGTCGCATGACCTGCCGAACGCAGCCAACGAGAAGTTCGTGGCCGAGTTCCGCCGCGCCTACAACCGCTACCCGACCTTCTACGCGGCGCAGGCCTACGACGTGATCATGGCGCTCGACGCCGCGGTGCGCGACGTCGGCGGCAAGGTGCAGGACAAGCCGGCGGTGCTCAAGGCGCTGAAGGCGGCCAAATTCGACTCCGTGCGCGGCCCCTTCAAGTACGGCAACAACAACTTCCCGGTGCAGGACTACTACCTGCGCGTGATCGGCAAGAACAGCGAAGGCAAGATCACCAACCGCACGCTCTCGACGCCGCTCAAGGCCTATCGCGATGCCTACTTCGAACAGTGCCCGCTGAAGTCCTGAGCGCATGACGGCGACCCTCCTCATCGAGCAGCTGCTCAACGGCCTCGGCTACGGCCTGATGCTGTTCCTGCTCGCCGCCGGCCTGACGCTGGTGTTCGGCATCATGGACGTGATGAACCTCGCGCACGGCTCGCTGTTCATGGGCGGCGCCTACGTCGCGGCCGAGGTGCACACGCACAACGGCTCCTTCGTGGCGGCGGTGCTGGTGGCGATCGCGGTGGTGGTGATGGTCGCGCTGCTGCTCGAGGTGTTCCTGGTGCGCCGGCTGTATGGCCGCGACCACCTGTCGCAGGTGCTCGCGACCTTCGGCCTGATCCTGATCGCCGACGACCTCGTGAAGATGATCTGGGGACCTTCGCCGGTGATGGCCTCGGCGCCGGCCGCGCTGTCGGGGCCGGTCGAGCTGCTGCCCGGCCTCTTCTACCCGGCCTACCGCATCGTGCTGCTGGCCGCCGGCGTGGCGGTGGCGCTGGGCCTTTACCTGCTGGTCAACCGCACGCGCATCGGGATGGTGGTGCGCGCCGGGGCGTCGAACCGCGCGATGGCCGAGTTCATGGGCGTGCGCGTCGGCCGCGTGTTCTCGCTGGTGTTCCTGCTCGGGGCGGCGCTGGCGGCGCTGGCGGGCGCGCTGATGGGGCCGATCACGGCCGTGCAGATCGGCATGGGCGAGGACATCCTGATCCCGTCGCTGGTGGTGCTGGTGATCGGCGGCATCGGCTCGATCCGCGGCGCCCTGGTCGCGGCGCTGCTGGTCGGCCTGGTCGACACCATCGGCCGGGCCTTCGTGCCGATGCTGCTGGCGACCGCGCTGCCGCCGACCGTGGTCTCCGACCTCGCACCGGCCATCGCAGGCCTCGCGACCTACGCCCTGATGGCCGGCGTGCTGGTCTTCAAGCCGGCCGGGCTGTTCCCGGCACGGGGCTGATCCCATGACCCAAGACAAACTCGCATCGACCGCCGCGCGCTGGGCGCCGTGGCTTGCCCTGGCGCTGCTGGCGGCCTTTCCGCTGCTGGCGCCCGCCCTCGGCCTGGACTTCTATGTCGGCTTCGTGCGCCGCGCGCTGATCTTCGCGCTGGCCGCCGCAGGGCTCAACTTCATCCTCGGCTTCGGCGGCATGGCGGCGCTGGGCCATGCCGGCTTCATCGGCGTCGGCGCCTATGCGCTGGTGGCGCTGGCCGAGTCTGGCGTGCATTCGGCCTGGATCCTTTGGCCGGCCGCGGTCGCGGTCGCCGCCGGCGCGGCGGCCCTGATCGGCCTGGTGGCGCTGCGCACGCGCGGCGTCTACTTCATCATGATCACGCTGGCCTTCGCGCAGATGCTCTACTTCATCGCGGTCTCGCTGCGGGTCTACGGCGGCGACGACGGCTACAACCTGCCGGCGCGCCCGACCCTGGGCCTGGGCCTCGACCTCGCGCACGAGCCCACGCTCTACTGGGTGGTGCTGGCCCTGTTCGCCGGCATCATGGCCCTGCTGAACCGTGCCACCTTGTCCCGCTTCGGCCACGCGCTGACCGGCATCCGCGACAACGAGACCCGCATGCAAGCCATGGGCTACCCGGTGTTCCGGCTGCGCCTGGCGGCCTTCGCGATCGCCGGCGCGATCGCCGGACTGGCCGGCGCGCTGCTGGTCACGAACAACAGCTTTGTGAGCCCGGCCGTGATGCACTGGACGCAATCGGCCACGCTGATCGTGATGGTCGTCATCGGCGGCGTCGGCCGCCGCTGGGGCGGACCGGTTGGCGCCGGCGTCTGGATCCTGCTGGAGGAGATCACCCGGCAGCACACCGACTACTGGCACCTGCCGCTGGGCGTGCTGCTGCTGCTGATCGTCTTCCTGGCGCCGCGCGGCCTGGTCGCGGTGCTGCAGCGCAAGCCGCGCGCGGCACTCGCTGCAACCCCCGCAGGAGCAACCGAATGAGCCTCTTCAAGGTAGCAGGCCTGGTCAAGCGCTTCGGCGCGCTGCTGGCGACCGACCACGTGGACCTCGAGGTGCAGGCCGGCGAAATCCATGCCCTCATCGGCCCCAATGGCGCCGGCAAGTCGACCCTGGTCAACCTGATCTCCGGCCTGCATGCGCCCGACGCCGGCAGCATCGTGCTCGACGGCGTGGCACTCGCCGGGCTGCCGATGCACAAGCGCGTCGAGGCCGGGCTCTCGCGCTGCTTCCAGATCACGAGCATCTTCCGCGACGCCACGGTGCGCGACAACCTGCTGCTCGCGGCGCAGGCGCATGCGGGCAGTTCGCTGCGCTTCCTGCGCCCGCGCGATGCCGAGCCGGCCTTGTTCGAGGTGGCCCGGGCGCTGGCCGAGCGCGTCGGCCTCGCAGGCCAGCTCGAGCGCATCGCGGGCGCCCTGCCCCACGGCGCCCAGCGCAAGCTCGACGTCGCCTTGGCCCTGGCCGCACGCCCGAAGCTGCTGCTGCTCGACGAGCCGATGGCCGGCATGGGGCCGGAAGATTCGGAGCGCATGACCGAGTTGATCCACAGCCTGCGCGGCGACATGGCGATCCTGCTGATCGAGCACGACATGAAGGCCGTGTTCGCGCTGGCCGACCGGATCTCCGTGCTGGTCTACGGCCGCGTGCTGGTGGCCGGCGACGCGGCCACGATCAAGGGGCATCCTCAAGTGCAGGCGGTGTACCTGGGCACCGAGGACGAAGCGGTCGAGGCAACGGCATGAGCGACTCTTCACCACGCGCACTGCTGGCGGCCCGCGGTCTGGAGGCCGGCTACGGCGCCAGCCAGGTGCTGTTCGGCATCGACCTCGACATCCTGCCCGGCACCGTGACCACGCTGCTCGGGCGCAACGGCATGGGCAAGAGCACGACGATCAAGACGCTGATCGGCGCCCTCGCGCTGCGCGCCGGCGACATCCAATTCGGCGGCCAGCCGACCCGCGGCATGGCGCCCGATGCGATCGCGCGGCTGGGCGTCGCGATCGTGCCCGAGGGCCGCCAGTGCTTCCCGAACCTCAGCGTGCGGGAGCACCTGGTGGCCTTCGCGGACAACCGCAACGGCCTGCGCGACCACTGGACGCTGGAGCGGCTGTGGACGCTGTTCCCGCGCCTGCGCGAGCGCGCCGGCCACATGGGCAACCAGCTGTCGGGCGGCGAGCAGCAGATGCTGGCGATCGCGCGCGCGCTGTCGACCAACCCGCGCCTGCTGATCCTCGACGAGGCCACCGAAGGCCTGGCCCCGGTGATCCGCGAAGAGATCTGGCGCTGCCTGCGCCAGTTGAAGGAAGCCGGCCAGACGATCCTGGTGGTCGACAAGTACATCGACCGGCTGCTGGCCCTGGCCGACCACCACGTGGTGCTGGAACGCGGCCGCGTCGTGTGGCGGGGCGACTCGGCGGCGCTGGACGGCGACCGCACGGTCTGGCGCGACTACCTGGGGGTCTGAAGCGGGCCTGCAGGCAGGCCCTGCCTAGCCCCTGGCGGCGCCGCGCCGCCGATCGATGAAGGCGATGATCTCGCCCATGATCCCGCGGCGGAAGGCCAGCACGCAGATCACGAAGATCAGGCCCGTGACCATGGTCACCGACTCGCCCAGCGTGTTGAACCAGTCGACGGTCGTGATGCGGGCCAGCAGGTGGCCCAGTTCGCCGATCTTGTTCTCGAGCAGCACCACCACGGCCGAGCCGACCAGCGGGCCCGACAAGGTGCCGAGGCCGCCGACCAGCGTCATCAGGATGACCTGGCCCGACGCGCTCCAGTGCACGTCCGACAGCGTCGCGAAGCCCAGCACCAGCGTCTTGAGAGAGCCCGCGAGGCCCGACAGCGCGGCCGAGATCACGAAGGCCAGCAGCTTGAAGCGGCTGACGTCATAGCCCAGCGAGAGCGCGCGCGGCTCGTTCTCCTTGATGCCCTTGAGCACTTGGCCGAAGGGCGAATGGATGGTGCGCACGATCAGCAGGAAGGCGGCGACCACGATCACCAGCGTGACGTAGTACATCGTGAGGTCGCTCTGCAGGTCGACGACGCCGAACAGCTTGCCGCGCGGCACGCCTTGCAGGCCGTCCTCGCCGCCGGTGAACTTGGCCTGCAGCGCGACGAAGAACACCATCTGGGCAAGCGCCAGCGTGATCATCGCGAAGTAGATGCCCTGGCGGCGGATCGCGAGCATCCCGAAGATCCAGCCGAGGAAGGCGCCGGCCGCGGTGCCGGCGATCAGGCCCAGTTCGGGCGTCAGGCCCCAGACCTTCATCGCATGGCCGGCCACATAGGCCGAGCCGCCGAGGAAGGCCGCATGGCCGAAGGACAGCAGGCCGGTATAGCCGAGCAGCAGGTTGAAGGCAGAAGCGAAAAGTGCGAAGCACATCAGCTTCATCACGAACACCGGATAGGCGCCGGCGAAGGGAGCGACGAGCAGCGCGATCAGCAGCAGCGCGTAGACGACAGGGGTGATTTTTCTCATGGCTCTATGCGTTGGGGCCGCGTCATTTCTCTTTGCCGAACAGGCCGGCCGGACGGATGAGCAGCACGATCACCATGATCACGAACACCACGGTCGAGGAAGCCTCGGGATAGAACACCTTGGTCAGGCCTTCGATGACACCGAGCCCGAGCCCGGTCAGGATGGCGCCCATGATCGAGCCCATGCCGCCGATCACCACGACCGCGAAGACGACGATGATGAGGTTCTGCCCCATCAGCGGCGAAACCTGGATCACCGGCGCCGCCAGCACGCCCGCGAAGGCAGCCAGCGCGACGCCGAAGCCGTAGGTCAGCGTGATCATCAGCGGCACGTTGACGCCGAAGGCCTCCACCAGCCGCGGGTTCTCAGTGCCGGCGCGCAGGTAGGCGCCGAGCCGGGTCTTCTCGATCACGAACCAGGTCGCGAAGCAGACCACCAGCGAGGCCACCACCACCCAGGCGCGGTAGTTGGGCAGGATCATGAAGCCCAGATCGGTGGCGCTGGCGAGCGCGTCGGGCGTGTCGTAGGCCAGGCCCGAGACGCCGTAGATCGAACGGAACACGCCTTCGATCAGCAAGGTCAGGCCGAGCGTCAGCAGCAGTCCGTAGAGATGGTCGAGCTTGTAGATCCAGCGCAGCAGCAGGCGCTCGATCAGGATGCCGAACAGCCCCACGATGACCGGCGCCACCGCCAGCATGACCCAGTAGTTGACGTTGAAATAGTTCATCGCCATCCAGGTCAGCACCGCGCCCAGCATGAACAGCGCGCCATGCGCGAAGTTGATGACGTTGAGCAGGCCGAAGATCACTGCGAGCCCGAGGCTCAGGATCGCGTAGAACGACCCGTTGACCAGCCCCAGGAGGAGCTGGCTCAACAAGGCAGGCAGTGATATTTGCATGACGGAAGGGATCGCGATGAAAAGGTCAGGAGGTCAGCTTATTTCCAGATGGCGCACTTGCTCTCGGCCTTGGTCGTGAAGACCTCTTCGCCGGGCAGCTTGGCAACCACCTTGTAGTAGTCCCAGGGCTGGGTCGACTCGCTCGGGGACTTGACCTGCATCAGGTACATGTCGTGCACCATGCGGCCGTCGGCACGGATCGAGCCCTTGGCGTAGAAGTCGTTGATCGGCATCTTCTTGAGCTCGGCCATCACCTTGTCGGCATCGGTGCTCTTGGCTGCCTGCACGGCCTTCAGGTAGGTCGTCGTGGCCGAGTAGTCGGCGGCCTGGATGTCGGTCGGCATGCGCTTGGTCCTGTCGAAGAACTTCTTGCCGAAGGCGCGCGTCTGCTCGTTGAGGTTCCAGTCCCAGCTGGTGGTCAGCAGCAGGCCTTCAGTGTTCTTGAGGCCCAGGCTGTGGATGTCGGTGATGAAGACCAGCAGGCCGGCCATCTTCATGGTCTTCGTGATGCCGAATTCCTTGGCCGCCTTGATCGCGTTGATGGTGTCGCCGCCGGCGTTGGCGAGGCCCAGGATCTGCGCCTTGGAGTTCTGCGCCTGCAGCAGGAAGGACGAGAAGTCGGACGCGTTCAGCGGATGCTTGACGCCGCCGACCACCGTGCCGCCCTTCTCCTTCACGACCTTGGCGGTGTCGCCTTCGAGCGCCGCGCCGAAGGCATAGTCGGCCGTCAGGAAGAACCAGTTCTTGCCGCCGTTCGCGACCACCGCGCCGCCCGTGCCCTTGGCCAGCGCGACGGTGTCGTACGCATAGTGGACCGTGTAGGGGCTGCACTGCTCGTTGGTCAGGGCCGAGGTGCCGGCGCCGTTGACGATGAAGACGCGCTTCTTCTCCTGCGCCACCTTGGCCATCGCCAGGCCGGTGCCCGAGTTGGTGCCGCCGAACAGCATCGTCAGGTTGTCGGTGTCGATCCACTCGCGCGCCTTGGAGGCGGCGATGTCGGCCTTGTTCTGGTGGTCGGCCGTGACCAGTTCGATCGGCAGGCCGTTGACCTTGCCGCCGAAGTCGTCGATGGCCATCTGGATCGCGGTGGCGCCGTTCTTGCCTTCGACGTCGGCGTACAGGCTCGACATGTCGGTGATGAAGCCGATCTTGACCTTCTCCTGTGCTTGGACAGCGCCGGTCGCGAAGGCGACGGCCAGGGAGACAGCAGAAAGCGCGATTGTTTTTTTCATGGTCGGATCGATTGGGTGAGTGAGAGAAAAACGGGGAGTCGGCGCGTCATTTCCAGAGCGCGCACTTGGAGTCGGCCTTGGTCGTGAAGACCTGGTCGCCCGGCAGCGTGGCGTTCACCTTGAGGTAGTCCCAGGGCTGCTTGGAGTCGGCCGGCGACTTCACCTCGACCAGGTACATGTCGTGCACCATGCGGCCGTCGGCGCGGATCACGCCCTTGGCGTAGAAGTCGTTGATCGGCGTCTTCTTGAGCTCGGCCATCACCTTGTCGGAGTCGGTGGTCTTGGCTGCCTGCACCGCCTTCAGGTAGGTCGTCGTGGCCGAGTAGTCGGCCGCCTGGATATCGGTCGGCATGCGCTTGGTCTTGTCGAAGAAGCGCTTGGCGAACTTCCGGGTGTCGTCGTTCAGGTCCCAGTACCAGCTGGTGGTGTGCAGCAGGCCTTCGGTGTTCTTGAGGCCCAGGCTGTGGACATCGCTCAGGAAGATCAGCAGACCCGCCGTCTTCATGGTCTTGCCGATGCCGAATTCCTTCGACGCCTTGATCGAGTTGATGGTGTCGCCGCCGGCGTTGGCCAGGCCCAGGATCTGCGCCTTGGAGTTCTGCGCCTGCAGCAGGAAGGACGAGAAGTCCGAGGCGTTGAGCGGATGGCGCACCGCGCCGACCACCGTGCCGCCCTTGGCCTTGACCACCGCCGTGGTGTCGGCCTCGAGGGCATGGCCGAAGGCGTAGTCGGCGGTCAGGAAGAACCACGACTTGCCGCCGCGATCGACCACCGCTGCGCCGGTGCCCTTGGCGAGCGCCACCGTGTCGTAGGCGTAGTGCACCGTGTACGGGCTGCACTGCTCGTTGGTGAGCGCCGAGGATGCGGCGCCGTTGTTGAAGTAAACGCGCTTCTTTTCCTGCGCCACCTTCGCGGTGGCCAGCGCCGTGCCGGAGTTGGTGCCGCCGAAGATCATGGTCACGCCGTCGGTGTCGATCCACTCGCGCGCCTTCGAGGCCGAGATGTCGGCCTTGTTCTGGTGGTCGGCGGTCAGCAGCTCGATCGGCTGGCCCAGCACCTTGCCGCCGAAGTCGTCGATCGCCATCTGGATGGCGAGCGCGCCGTTCTTGCCTTCGAGGTCGGCGTACAGGCTGGACATGTCGGTGACGAAGCCGATCTTCACCTTTTCCTGCGCCTGCGCTGCGCCCGAGGCGAGCGCCAGGGCCGCGATGGCGAGGGTCAGCGCAGTGAACTGGTTCTTCATGGTTGTCTCCTTCCGATCTGGGGGTTGCAGAAAATCAGACACCGAGCAGTTCGTTGAGCACCGGCATCTTGGCTTCGAGCTCGGAGGCGGCGAACTTCTCGACGATGCGGCCGTGCTCCATCACGTAGAAACGATCGGCCAGCGGTGCGGCGAAGCGGAAGTTCTGCTCCACCATGACCACCGTGTAGCCCTTGCCGCGCAGCGTGTGGATCATCCGGGCCAGCGCCTGCACGATCACCGGCGCCAGGCCTTCGGAGATCTCGTCGAGCAGCAGCAGCCGCGCGCCGGTGCGCAGGATGCGCGCCACCGCCAGCATCTGCTGCTCGCCGCCCGACAGCCGCGTGCCCTGGCTGTTGCGGCGCTCGGCGAGGTTCGGGAACATGGCGTAGATCTCGTCGACCGACATGCCCTTGCCGGCGCCCTTCAGCGGCGGCGGCAGCAGCAGGTTTTCCTCGCACGAGAGGCTGGCGAAGATGCCGCGCTCCTCCGGGCAGTAGCCGATGCCCTGGTGTGCGATGCGGTGGGTCGGCATGTGGATCGTCTCGGTGCCGTTGACCTTGATGCTGCCCTTGCGGGCGCCGGTCAGGCCGAGCACGGCGCGCATGGTGGTCGTTCGGCCGGCGCCGTTGCGGCCCAGCAGGGTGACCACCTCGCCGGGCTGCACCACCATGTCGACGCCGTGCAGCACGTGCGATTCGCCGTACCAGGCCTGCAGGTCCTTGATTTCGAGTGCGGGGACGGCCATCAATGCGCCCCTTGGAGTGCGCCGTCGGTGGTGCCCATGTAGGCCTCCATCACCTGCGGATTCTTCGAGACCTCGGCATAGGGGCCTTCGGCCAGCACGGCGCCGCGCTGCAGCACCGTGATCGTGTCGGCGATGGTCGAGACCACGCTCATGTTGTGCTCCACCATCAGGATCGTGCGGCCGGCCGACACGCGCTTGATCAGTTCGGCGACGCGGTGCACGTCCTCGTGGCCCATGCCCTGCGTCGGTTCGTCGAGCAGCATCAGTTCGGGCTCCATCGCCAGCGTGGTCGCGATCTCGAGGGCGCGCTTGCGGCCGTACGGCAGGTTCACGGTCAGCTCGTCGGCCAGGTCCTCGAGGCCGACTTCGGCCAGCAGCGCCCGCGCGCGCGCATCGAGCGGCTTGAGCGACTTCTCGCTCTTCCAGAAGTGATAGGAGGTGCCGAGTGCGCGCTGCAAGCCGAGCCGCACGTTCTCAAGCAGGGTCAGGTGCGGGAACACCGCGGAGATCTGGAACGAGCGGATGATGCCGCGCCGCGCGATCTGCGCCGGCCGCTCTTTCGTGATGTCCATCCCGTTGAAGAGAATGGTGCCGGAGGTCGGCTCGAGGAACTTCGTGAGCAGGTTGAAGCAGGTGGTCTTGCCCGCACCGTTGGGGCCGATCAGCGCATGGATCGAGCCGCGCACGACCGAGAGATCGACCTTGCTGACCGCGGTAAAACCCTTGAATTCCTTGGTGAGCTGGCGTGTTTCGAGAATGATGTCGCTCATCTCGCGCGGTCACCCGATTGCTGGCAGGAAAGATCAGTCATGCGGTCCATTTATGCGTACTTCGAAACGCGGACCGCATTGTTTGCGGGGGTGGAAAGAATTTCCTACTGGGGCAAATGCCTATGCTGCAATGCAACCTGAACTCGCGCCCAGGTTGCCCGGCCGAAGATCAGTGCGCGCCGGCTGCGGCGTCGGAGGCTCCGGGGCCCTTGGCGGGTTTCGCCAGCCAGACCAGCGGAATCAGGAACAGGAACAGGATCGCCGAGCCGTAGAACACGTCGTTGGAGGCCAGCATGAAGGATTGCTGGTCGACCAGCCGATTGATCTGGCCCAGCACCTGCTCCGGACTGAAGCCGCTGGCGCCGAAGTTCGCGATCGCACTGTTGGCCGCGGTGCTGCCGCTGTTGACCGACTCGACCAGTTGCGCATGGTGCAGGGCGGCCCGGTTCTCCCACAGCGTGGTCGCGGCCGAAGTGCCGATCGCGCCCGCGGTGATGCGCAGGAAATTCGACAGGCCGGAAGCCGCAGGAATGCGATCGGGCGGCAGGCCCGACAAGGTGATGGTCACCAGCGGGATGAAGAAGAAGGCCATCGCCACGCCCTGGATGATGGTCGGGATCATGATCGTCCAGAAGTCGGCCTGGGTGTTGAAGTTGGAGCGCATCCACAGCACCAGCGCGAACACCAGGAACGAGAAGGTCGCGTAGCGGCGCGGGTCGACCTTGCCGACCGTGAGTCCGACGATCGGCGAGAAGATGATCGCCAGCATCCCGACCGGCGCCATGATCATGCCGGCCTGGGTCGCGGTGTAGCCCATGAACTGCTGCAGCCACAGCGGCAGGATCACGACGTTGCCGAAGAACAGGCCGTAGGCCACCGCGGTGGCGAACGCGCCCGACCAGAAGTTGCGCCGCTTGAACAGCGACAGGTCCACCACCGGATGCTTGTCGGTCAGCTCCCAGATCAGGAAGAAGGCGAAGCCGACCAGCGCCACCACGGCCAGTGTCAGGATCACGGCCGAATGGAACCAGTCGAGCTCCTTGCCCTTGTCGAGCATCAGCTGCATCGCGCCGACCCAGATCACCAGCAGCGCCAGCCCGATGCCGTCGATCGGCACCTTGCGCGTCGCGCTCTCCCGCTTGCGGTAGATGGCCCAGGTGATGCCCGCGGCGATCAGGCCGACCGGGATGTTGATGTAGAAGATCCAGGGCCAGGAGATGTTGTCGGTGATCCAGCCGCCGAGCAGCGGCCCCATCACCGGCGCCACCAGCGTGGTCATGGACCACATCGCCATCGCCAGCCCCGCCTTGGCGCGCGGATAGCTCGACAGCAGCAGCGTCTGCGACAGCGGGATCATCGGCCCGGCGACGAAGCCCTGCAACGCCCGGAAGGCGATCAGCGTCGTCATGTTGGGCGCCAGCCCGCAGAGCCACGAGCTGATGATGAACAGCAGCACGCTGGTCATGAACAGGCGTACCTGGCCGAAGCGCTGCGTCAGCCAGCCGGTCAGCGGCACCGCGATGGCGTTGGCCACCGCGAAGCTCGTGATGACCCAGGTGCCCTGCGTCGAGCTGACGCCGAGGTCGCCGGCGATGGCCGGCAGCGAGACGTTGGCGATCGACGTGTCGAGCACGTTCATGAAGGTCGCGGCCGACAGCGCGATCGTGCCCCAGACGCGGGCGGAGCCCTCGAGCGGCTGGATCGGCGTGGGAGCGGTGGCGTTCGACATCGCGCGCGGTCGCCCGATCAGCCCGGATGGGCTGGCGACGCAGCCGGTGCGGCCGGTGCGACGTTCGGGCCTGGCGCCTTGCGCTGCGCGTCACGGCCCAGGTTGGCGGCGATGATGCGCGCGACCTCGGCGTCCGCGCCGCTGTCGAGCTGGCTGTAGACCTGCGTCTGGATCAGCGCGCTGCCGCGCGGTGCATCGGCGAGCGCCTTGCCGTCTTTCTTGGAGACGTCGATCTCGGCGTCCATCGAGAGGCCGACGCGCAGCGGGTTGGCCTTGAGCTGCTCGGCGTCGAGCGCGATGCGCACCGGCACCCGCTGCACCACCTTGATCCAGTTGCCGGTGGCGTTCTGCGCCGGCAGCAGCGCGAAGGCGGCGCCGGTGCCGACGCCGAGGCCGGCCACCCGGCCGTCGTACTCGACCTTCTTGCCGTACAGGTCGGCCGTGAGCTTCACGGGCTGGTCGATGCGGATGTTGCGCAGCTGCACTTCCTTGAAGTTGGCATCGACCCACAGCTGGTTCAGCGGCACGATCGACATCATCGGCGTGCCGGCGGCCACGCGCTGGCCGAGCTGCACGGTGCGCTTGGCCACGTAGCCCTCGACCGGCGCCGGCATCGCCACGCGCTGGGTCGCGAGATAGGCCTCGCGCACCCTGGCCGCGGCGGCCAGCACGCTGGGATGCTGCTCGACGCTGGTGCCTTCGGTCAGCGACTGGTTGCTGGCGAGCTGCTCGCGGGCCGACAGCACGCCTGCCTGCGCCGCGGCCAGCTGGCTCCTGGCGTTGGCGAGCGCGGTCTCGGAGTGGTTCAGTTCTTCCTTCGACACCGCGCCGTTGCCGGCCAGGGCCTGGCGGCGCTTGAGGTCGTCCTGGGCCCGCGCGATGTCGCTCTGCGCGCGCACGATGTCGGCCTGCCGCAGCGTGACCTGGGCCGCCAGCGAACCGTTGTTGACATAGAGCGTGCGCGCCTGGCGCACCGCCTGCGCCAGCGCCGCCTCGGCCTGCTCGAGCGCCACCTTGGCGTCCGAGGGGTCGAGCTGCACCAGCGGCTGGCCGGCCTTCACCAGGTCGGTGTCGTCGGCCATGATCGCCATCACGGTGCCGCCGATCTGCGGCGTGATCTGGATCACGTTGCCCTGCACGTAGGCGTTGTCGGTCGATTCGTAGTGGCTGGCGACCAGCCATTCGTAGGCGGCCCAGCCGGCGCCGGCGAGGACCACGACCGAGGCCAGCGCGGTCAGCGCGCGGCGGCGCTTGCTGCTCGCCGCGGGCGCCTGGGTGACGGGTTCGACAGACGCAGCGGCTTGGGTGTTGTTGCTGTTTTCCATGACAGTGTCTTTCGGATTCGGAGCGATGTTCGGAGGTATCAGGGGTGCCGGGGCGCGGGCTCGGCGGCGGCGTGGTTGGCGTCCGTCGGCTGCCAGCCGCCACCCAGCGCGCGCGCCAGGCCGACCTGGCTCTCGAGCGCACGGCCGGCGAGGTCGACGCCATCGCGGCGCTGCGCCAGCACCGTGACTTCGGCGGTCAGCACGTCCAGGTAGTTGCCGAGGCCGGCGCTGTAGCGCTGCAGGCCGATGTCGTACGCAGCCTCGGCCGCTTCCTGCGCCTCTTTCTGCTGCACCTGCTGGCGCGCCACCGACTGCACGCTCGTCACCTGGTCGGCGACATCGCGCACCGCATCGATGACGGTGGCGTTGTAGCTGTCGATCGCGGCGTCGAGATCGGCCGACTTGCCGCGCAGGTTGGCGCGCAGGCGGCCGCCTTCGAAGATCGGCAGCCGGATCGCGGGACCCACGCCCCACTGCTGGCTGCTCGACTTCAGCAGGTTGTCGAAGCCGATGCTCTGGAAGCCCGCGAAGGCCACCAGGTTGACGTTCGGATAGAACTGCGTCTTCGCGTTGGCGACATCGCTGGTGGCGGCCTCGACGCGCCAGCGGGCGGCGGCGATGTCGGCGCGCCGGCCCAGCAGGTCGGCCGGGATGGTCTGCTGCAAGGCCATCGCCTTGAGATTGGCCAGCCTCGGCGGCGTCAGCGACTGCGTCGCGTTGGGCTTGGCGACCAGGGCGTCGAGCGCATGCCGCGCGATCGCGATCTGCTCGTTGATCGCCTCGATCTGCTGGCGTGCCTCGGGCACGCTGCTTTCGCTCTGCTTCAGCTGCAGGCGCGTGTCGAGACCGGCCGAGACGCGGTCGCGCACCAGCCTGAGCAGCTCTTCGCGCTGCGCCAGTGCGCGCTCGGCGACCACCAGCCGATCGTTCAGCCGCGCCCACTGGACGTAGCCGCGGGCCACGTTGCTGGCCAGCAGCACGCGTGCGGCATCGGCTTCGGCCGCGGCCGAATTGGCGGTGCCCAGCGCGGCCTCGATCGCAGTGCGGTTCTTGCCGAAGAAGTCGATCTCCCAGCCGGCGCTGAACTGCAGCGTGCCGGTTTCCTGGACCGAGCCGCCGAGCGGCGCCGGGTAGATGTAGTTCTCGCTGAACTTCTGCCGCGTGAGGTCGAGCCCGCCGTTGATCTGCGGCTTGTCGGCCGCCTCGGCGCTCATCACCGAGGCCCGGGCGCGCGCAAGACGGGCCTGGGCGACCTGCAGGTTGGGGTTGCCCGCGATGGCCTGGTCGACCAGCGCATCGAGCTGCGGGTCGCCGAAAGCCAGCCACCATTGGCTGTCGAGCGCCGGCGTCGCCGCTGCGGCACCGAGGCCGAGGCTCTCGGCGGTCTGCATCTTCGGGTTCGCGTTGATCGCGCCCATGTCGGCGCATCCCGCGATGGCCAGTGCCAGCACGGCGGCGGCGACAGGCGCGGCACGGCGCAAGGCACGCTCAGGAAGAAGTCGTTTCATCTTTTTTTTCTCCACGGGCCGACAGGGCCTGTGCGTTGTCGAGGATGCGGCGCAGGTAGCCCTTGAGCTGTTCCCACTCCTCATGGCTGAAGCCGGCCAGGTGCTCGTTCTGCACGCGGCTGAGAATCTCGGGCACCTCGCGGGCCGCGGCACGGCCCTCGTCGGTGAGTTCGATGTGGACCACGCGCCGGTCGGCGACCGAGCGCACGCGGCGGCACAGGCCCTTGGCCTCGAGGCGGTCGAGCAGGCGGGTCATGGCGCCGGTGTCGAGCTCGCATTCGCGCGCCAGTTCGGCCACCGTCGTGACCTTGCCCATGTGCAGCTTGTGCAGCGGCACCCACTGCGGGTAGGTCGGACCGCCGGGCTCGCACATGTTGAGCTCGACCGCCTGGGCCACCGCGCTCAGGATGCGGCGCATCATGTAGCCGATGCTCTCCTCGGCGCGATAGTTCTCGGCCTTGTAGAAGGCCTCGACCGCCGGCAGCTGGCTGGGCGCAGCCGGCTCGGGGCGCACTTCGGGGGTCTGGGATTCGGACATACCCGAATATTAGTTGCCTCGGCAATTACTGTCAAGGCTGCCTTTGGTGGGGCAAGCGTTTAGCTAGAATGACCGCGCTATGGCCTCCTCTTCCCCCTCGCCCGCCAAGGGATCGCCGAAATCCTTGTCGGGTCTGGCGCCTTTCCTGCGCCCCTATCGCACGCAGATCGTGCTCGCGATCGTCTTCCTGGTCATGGCGGCGGCGACCACGCTGGTGTTCCCGATCGCCTTGCGCAGCCTGATCGACGGCGGCCTCGTCAGCAACGACAAGGGCGCGCAGACCATGGCGCTGCGCGAGCATTTCGTCGCCCTGTTCGCAGTCGCGGTGGCGCTGGGGCTGTTCTCGGCGGCGCGCTTCTATACGGTCAGCTGGCTCGGCGAGCGCGTCACGGCCGACCTGCGCAACGCGGTCTACGCCCATGTGCTGCGCCAGAGCCCCGAATTCTTCGAGACCACCCAGACCGGAGAGGTGCTGTCGCGCCTGACCGCCGACACCACGCTGGTCCAGACGGTGGTCGGTTCCTCGCTGAGCATGGGGCTGCGCAACGCGGTCATGGGCGTCGGCGCGCTGGCGATCCTGGTCTGGACCAATCCCTACGTGATGGTCCAGGTGCTCGGCATCCTGGTGCTGGTGGTGCTGCCCAGCATGTGGTTCGGCCGCCGGGTGCGCAAGCTCTCGCGCGCCAGCCAGGACCGCGTGGCCGACTCCAGCGCGATCGCGGCCGAGGTGCTGAACGCGATTCCGGTGGTGCAGAGCTACACCGCGGAGGCCCGGGAGTCCGCGCGCTTCGACGCCTCGACCGACAGCGCCTTCCGCACCGCGGTGCGCCGCACGCGGGCGCGCTCGGTGCTGGTGGCCTTCATCATCATCGCCACCTCGGCCGCCTTGCTGTGGGGCCTCTACCAGGGCACGCAGGCGGTGCTGCGCGGCGACATCACGGCCGGCCACCTGGGCCAGACCGTGGTCTACGTGATCATCCTGGCCAGCGCCGCCGCGGTGCTCGGCGAGGTCTACGGCGACCTGCTGCGCGCCGCTGGCGCCACCGAGCGCCTGATGGAGCTGCTGCATGCGCGGCCCGTGATCCTGTCGCCCGAGCAGCCGGCCCAGGCGCCGGTGCCAGCGGCCGGCAGCGCCCTGCGCCTGGAAGGCGTGGGCTTCCACTATCCCTCTCGCCCCGGAACCCCTGCCCTGCGCGATTTCAGTCTCGATGTCGCGCCCGGCGAGACCGTGGCGCTGGTCGGATCGAGCGGCGCCGGCAAGAGCACCGTGTTCCAGCTGCTGCTGCGCTACTACGACCCCCAGTCGGGCCGCATCACGCTCGACGGCACGCCGCTCGCGGCGCTGTCGCTCGAGGCGCTGCGCCAGCGCATCGGCCTGGTGCCCCAGGACGCCGTGATCTTCTCGGCCAGCGCGCTCGAGAACATTCGCTACGGCCGGCCCGACGCCAGCGTCGAAGAGGTCCATGCGGCGGCCCGCGCCGCCTTCGCGGACGGTTTCCTGCGGGCCTTGCCCGAGGGCTACGACACCTTCCTGGGGGAGCGCGGCGTGCGCCTGTCGGGCGGCCAGCGCCAGCGCATCGCGATCGCGCGCGCGATGCTCAAGAACCCGCCGCTGCTGCTGCTCGACGAAGCCACCAGCGCGCTCGACGCCGAGAGCGAGCGGATGGTGCAGGCGGCGCTCGAATCGGCCATGGCGGGACGCACCACGCTGGTCATCGCGCACCGCCTGGCCACCGTGCAGAAAGCCGATCGCATCGTGGTGCTCGACCACGGCGGCATCGTCGAACAGGGAACCCACGCGGCGCTGGTGGCGCAGGACGGGGTGTACGCAAGGCTGGCCGCCCTGCAGTTCGCGGCGCCGCAGGCGGCGGCCGTGGCTGCCTGAGCGGCCGCCCGGCTACTACTGCAGCGTTTCCTTCAACGCCGCCGGCAGCGGCAGCGAAAACACCGGGATGCCCTCGTCGGCCAGGCTCTGCGCCTGTTCGGGCGTGGCCTTGCCGCGGATGCCGCGCTCCTCGGCTTCGCCGTAGTGCATCTTGCGCGCCTCGTCGGCGAAGCGCTCGCCGACGTCCTCGGTCCGGGCCATGACCTCGCGCACCGCGCGCATCCAGCGGGCCTCGGGCGAATCGACGGCCACGGGCTGCGCCGGCTTCTCGGCCGGCGGCTTCGAGCTGCCGAGGTTCAGCCGCGGCGCGGCCAGCAGCTTGGTGATGGCGGTGTCACCGCACATCGGACACTCGACCAGGCCGTCGGCAAGCTGGGTGTCGAATGCGTCCTGCGACGCAAACCACCCCTCGAAACCGTGGCCATGGGCGCACTGGAGGTTGAGGACCTTCATGCCCCGATTATCTGCCGACGGGCGAAGACGCGTCGTGCCAGTCGAGCACCCATGCGCCCGACAGCACGTTTTGCAGCCACAGGGTGCAGGTCAGGGTCTTGGCGTCCGACACCGTGCCGTCGCGGCACCAGGCCATCAGTTCCTCGGGCGTGGCCGCGATCACGTCGAGGAACTCGCCGTGGTCGAGCTGCCGGTCGCCCAGCGTCAGGCCGCGGGCGAAATAGACATGGATGATCTCGGTCGAATAGGCGACCGCCAGGTGCATCGCGCCGGCGCGCGCCCACTCGCGGGCCGTGTAGCCGGTTTCCTCGAGCAGTTCGCGTTGGCCGCACGACAGCGGCTCCTCGCCGGCGTCGAGCTTGCCCGCCGGGAACTCGGTCATCACATGGCCGACCGGGTAGCGGAACTGGCGCTCCAGCACCACGCGGCCGTCGTCGAGCAGCGGCACCACCACGACGGCGCCCGGGTGCACCACGTACTCCCGCGTCGCGCTGTGGCCGTCGGGCAGGCGCACCGTGTCGCGCTTGGCATGCAGGAAGCTGCCCTTGAACAGCAGTTCGCTGGCCGTGAGTTCTTCCTTGAGGTGCTTGTCGGTCATGTCAGTGCCCAGCGTGTCGGTGCTTCATGAGATAGCGCCAGGTGAAGCCGGGAAAGGCGAGCACCACGAAGAGCGCGCCCGTGACCGCATAGAACTCCCAGCCCTGAGATGCGATCTGCCCGACCCGGCGCTCGAACAGCAGTCCGATGCCGCCGGCGGCGAAATAGAGGATCACCAGTTCGCCCAGCCGGATGGCCAGCGACTTGCGGTGCGCCGCGAGCGGCACCAGCGCGAACAGGCGCTCGTTGAGGAAAGGCAGGTTGGCCGCCAGCAGCGCGACGCCCAGCACCATCCAGACCGACGCGCTCTGCGACACGTGGCGCTCAGGTGGCCAGAGTGGCCACGATCGCGTTCGCGCACAGCGTCATGAGGCCGCCAGGCACGATCCCGAGGATCAGGATCAGGGCGCCGTTGAGCGTCAGCACGGTGCGCACGTCGCCCGGTGCCGACACCGTGCTCGCCGTCACCGGGGCGTCGAAGTACATCACCTTGACGACCCGCAGGTAGTAGAAGGCGCCGATCAGCGACATCACGACCGCGAACACCGCGAGGCCGATGTAGATCGCCTGGCCCGAGGCGATCAGCGCCTGCAGCACCGCCAGCTTGGCGTAGAAGCCGACCAGCGGGGGAATCCCGGCCAGGGAGAACATGGCGATCGCCATCACGCCGGCGTACAGCGGGCTGCGCTGGTTGAGGCCGGCGAGATCGGTGATCTCCTCGCTCTCGAAGCCTTCGCGCGCCAGCAGCAGGATGATGCCGAAGCTCGCCAGCGTGGTCAGCACGTAGGTCACGATGTAGAACATCGCGGCGCTGTAGGCGAACTGGGCGTTGTAGGTGTTGCCGTTGACCACGCCCGCCACCAGGCCGAGCAGCATGAAGCCCATCTGCGCGATGGTCGAGTAGGCCAGCATCCGCTTGAGGTTGGTCTGCGCGATGGCCGCCAGGTTGCCCACGAGCAGCGAGGCGATCGCCAGCAGCGCCAGCATCTGCTGCCAGTCGAACGCCAGCGGCAGCAGGCCTTCGACCAGCAGGCGGATGATGATCGCGAAGGCGGCCAGTTCGGGCGCGGCACCGATCATCAGCGTGACCGCGGTCGGCGCGCCCTGGTAGACGTCGGGCACCCACATGTGGAACGGGGCAGCCCCGACCTTGAAGGCCAGGCCGGCGACGATGAAGACCAGGCCGAACACCAGCACCTGGTGGTTCACCTGGCGGCTGGCGATCGCCTTGACCACCTGGTTGATGTCGAGCGAGCCGGTGGCGCCGTACATCATCGACAGGCCGTACAGCAGGAAGCCGCTGGCCATCGCGCCGAGCACGAAGTACTTCATCGCGGCTTCGCTGGCGACCGCGTTGTCGCGGCGCAGCGCCACCAGCGCGTAGCTGGAGAGCGTCAGCAATTCGAGGCCGAGGTAGATCAGCAGGAAGTTGCTGCCCGAGATCATCACGAACATGCCCAGCAGCGAGAACAGGCTGAGCGTGAACATCTCGCCGCCGCGCAGCATGCCGCGGTCGGCCGCATAGGGCCGGCCGTAGACCAGCGTGACCATCAGCGCAAGGGTCGAGAAGCACTTGAGCCAGTTGCCCATCGGGTCGCTGACCACCATGCCGCCGAAGCCGTAGATCGTCTTGCCCAGGGAGGCGTTGAAGCCGGTCAGCACCGCGATGATCGCGAGCGTGAGCAGGGTCAGCACGTAGGTGCCGGTGCGGCGCGGGCTGGTCGAGGCGAGATCGACCAGCGCAATGACGCAGGCCATGATCAGCAATACCACCTCGGGGTAGATCGTCATCCAGCTGAGTTTGTCAATCATCTTTTTCTCTTACGGCAGCTTGGAGATGGACATGTGCTGCAGCAACCCATCCACGGAGGCATTCATCACATCGGTGAAGGGCTTCGGATAGAGGCCCATCCACAGCACCGCCGCAGCGAGCAGTGCCAGCATCAGGAACTCGCGTGCATCGATGTCGGAGAGTTCCTTGACATGGTCGTTGGCGACCGGTCCCAGGTAGACCCGCTTGTACATCCACAGCGTGTAGGCGGCGCCGAAGATCAGTGCCGTGGCGGCACCGAAGCCGAGCCAGAAGTTGGCCTTGACCGCGCCGAGGATCACCATCCATTCGCCGACGAAGCCGGCGGTCGCGGGCAGGCCGCAGTTGGCCATCGCGAACAGCAGCGCGAAGGCGGCGAACTTGGGCATGGTGTTGACCACGCCGCCGTAGTCGGCGATCTGGCGCGAGTGCACGCGGTCGTAGAGCACGCCGATGCACAGGAACATCGCGCCCGAGACGAAACCGTGGGCGATCATCTGGACGATGCCGCCGGCCACGCCGAGTTCGTTGAAGATGAAGAAGCCGAGCGTCACGAAGCCCATGTGGGCGACCGACGAATAGGCCACCAGCTTCTTCATGTCCTGCTGGACCAGCGCCACCAGGCCGACGTAGATCACCGCGATCAGCGACAGCGCGATCATGAGCCAGGCCCATTCGTGCGAGGCATCGGGTGCGATCGGCATCGAGAAGCGCAGGAAGCCGTAGGCGCCGAGCTTCAGCATGATCGCCGCCAGCACCGCGGAACCGCCCGTGGGAGCCTCGACGTGCACGTCCGGCAACCACGTGTGGACCGGCCACATCGGCACCTTGACCGCGAAGGCCGCGAAGAAGGCGAAGAACAGGAAGGTCTGCGCGGTGCCCGACAGCGGCAGCTTGTGCCAGGTCAGGATGTCGAAGCTGCCGCCCGACTGGTTGTACAGGTAGATCAGCGCGACCAGCATCAGGAGCGAGCCGAGCAGCGTGTAGAGGAAGAACTTGAAGGCCGCGTAGATCTTGTTCGGGCCGCCCCAGATGCCGATGATCAGGTACATCGGGATCAGCGTGGCTTCGAAGAAGACGTAGAACAGCAGGCCGTCGAGCGCCGAGAAGGTGCCGATCATGAAGCCCGAGAGGATCAGGAAGGCGCCCATGTACTGGTTCACGCGCTCGGTGATCACCTGCCAGGCCGAGATCACGACGATCACGGTGATGAAGGCGGTCAGCAGCACCAGCCAGAACGAGATGCCGTCCAGGCCGATGTGGTAGCTGATATTGAAGCGCTGGATCCAGGGCGCCTTCTCGACGAACTGCATCGCTGCGGTGCCGTTCTGGAAGCGCGACCAGAGCGGCAGCGTGACCAGGAAGCTCGCGATCGAGCCGACGAGCGCGACCCAGCGGACGCCCCTGGCGTGCTCATCCCGACCGAAG
Organism: Variovorax saccharolyticus; assembly: GCF_030316765.1. Taxonomy (GTDB): domain Bacteria; phylum Pseudomonadota; class Gammaproteobacteria; order Burkholderiales; family Burkholderiaceae_C; genus Variovorax; species Variovorax saccharolyticus. Next base: position 346,707 of record NZ_JASZYT010000001.1, on the reverse strand, counting down.
GCCAACAGCACGGCGCCGATGACGATCGGCATCCAGATGGCAAGGCTCAACAAACCCATTTTTGTTTTTCTCCAGAGAGCCGCTTAGCGCTTGAACCAGACGAAGTACGACATCAGGATGAAGATGCCGATCAACATCGAGAAGGCGTAGTGATAGATATAGCCCGACTGCAGCCAGCGCACCGCGCCGGCGATGCGGCCGACCAGCTTCCAGGAGCCGTTGACGATGCCGCCGTCGATGATCCCCTGGTCGCCGCCCTTCCAGAGCCCGGTGCCCAGGGCGCGGGTGGCGCGTGCGATGACGTTCTCGTTGAACCAGTCCATGTAGTACTTGTTCTCGAGCAGGGTGTAGATCGGGCCGAAGGCGCGCTTGATCGCGGCCGGCACTGCCGGATTGATCAGGTACAGGTACCAGGCCACCACCACGCCGGAGAGCGCGAGCCAGAACGGCGCTGCCGTCAGGCCGTGGATGGCCATCGCCACCGGGCCGTGGAAGGCCTCGGCCAGCTCCTTCATGGCTTCGTGCTTGCCGGCGTCGACGAAGATCGCGCCCTTGAAGAAATCGCCGTAGAGCATCGGCCCGATGGTCATGAAGCCGATCACGACCGACGGGATCGCCAGCGCCACCAGCGGCACCCAGACCACCCACGGCGACTCGTGCGGTTCGTGATGGTCGTCGTGGCCGTGGCCATGGTCGTCGTGGTGCGCGTCCGGGTTCTGGTCAAAGCGCTCCTTGCCGTGGAAGACCATGAAATACATGCGGAACGAATACAGGGCGGTGACGAACACGCTCGCCAGCACTGCGAAGTAGGCGAAGCCCGAACCCCACAGGTGGCTCTCGTGCACCGCCTCGATGATGCTGTCCTTCGAATAGAAGCCCGAGAAGAACGGCGTACCGATCAGCGCCAGCGAGCCCACCAGCGAGGTGATCCAGGTGATCGGCATGTACTTGCGCACGTTGCCCATCCAGCGCATGTCCTGGTTGTGGTGCATGCCGATGATCACCGAGCCGGCGCCGAGGAACAGCAGCGCCTTGAAGAAGGCGTGGGTCATCAGGTGGAACACGGCGACCGAGTAGGCCGAGGCGCCGAGCGCCACCGTCATGTAGCCGAGCTGCGACAGCGTGGAATAGGCCACCACGCGCTTGATGTCGTTCTGGATGACGCCCAGGAAGCCCATGAACAGCGCGGTGATGGCGCCGATCACGAGGATGAAGCTCAGTGCGGTGTCGCTCAGCTCGAACAGCGGCGACATGCGCGCCACCATGAAGATGCCGGCCGTGACCATGGTCGCCGCGTGGATCAGCGCCGAGATCGGGGTCGGGCCTTCCATCGAATCGGGCAGCCAGACGTGCAGCGGGAACTGCGCGCTCTTGCCCATCGCGCCGATGAACAGGCAGATGCAGATCACCGTGATCAGCATCCACTCGGTGCCCGGGAACGTGATCTTGGCCAGCGCATCGGCCTTGGCGAAGGCTTCGCCGTAGTTCAGCGTGCCGGCATAGGCGGCGATCAGGCCGATGCCGAGGATGAAGCCGAAGTCGCCCACGCGGTTGACCAGGAAGGCCTTCATGTTGGCGAAGATCGCGGTCGGCCGGTTGTACCAGAAGCCGATCAGCAGGTAGGACACCAGGCCCACCGCCTCCCAGCCGAAGAACAGCTGGAGCATGTTGTTGCTCATGACGAGCATCAGCATCGAGAAGGTGAACAGCGAGATGTAGGCGAAGAAGCGGTTGTAGCCCTCGTCTTCTTCCATGTAGCCGATGGTGTAGATGTGCACCATCAGCGACACGAAGGTCACGACGCACATCATCATCGCGGTCAGGCCGTCGACCAGGAAGCCGACTTCCATGCGCAGGCCGCCGACCATCATCCACTCGTAGATGGTGGCATTGAAATGCGCGCCGTCGCTCACCACGCTCTTGAGCGTCATGGCGGAGATGATGAAGGACACCAGCACGCCGAGGATGGTCAGCGAATGGGTGACGCGGCGGCCGATGTGGTTGCCGCCGAACTTGGTGCCGAACAGGCCGGCGACGACGGCGCCGACCAGCGGCGCCAGCGGAACGGCCAGCAGGGTGGATGCGGAAAGAGTAGCGCTCATGAGTAAACCTTCTTCAGCCCTTGAGCGCGTTGAGCTCGTCGACGTTGATGTTCGACTTGTTGCGGAACAGCAGCACCAGCAGCGCCAGCCCGATGGCCGACTCGGCCGCCGCGACCGTCAGGATGAAGAAGACGAAGATCTGGCCGTGCATGTCGCCGAGGAAATACGAGAAGGCGACGAAGTTCATGTTGACCGCGAGCAGCATCAGCTCCACGCACATCAGCAGCACGATCAGGTTCTTGCGGTTCAGGAAGATGCCGATCACCGACAGCGCGAACAGCATCGCGCCGAGCGAGAGGAAATGTCCGAGCGTGAGCGTCATGCCTTGGTCTCCGCTGCGGCCGCGGGTTGTTCCGCAACCGGTTCAGCCTGGCGCGTGACGGGCACCTGCACGATGCGCACGCGGTCGCGCGCCTTCACGCGGACCTGGTCGGCCGGGTTCACGTACTTGCTGTCCTTGCGGCGGCGCAGGGTCAGCGCGATGGCGGCGATGATCGCCACCAGCAGGATCACGGCGGCGATCTCCAGCGGGTAGAGATATTCCGTATAGAGCAGCTTGCCGAGTTCGAGCGTGTTCGAGGTGTCCGGGCCGGAAGCCAGCGGGCTCTTGGGCGCGCTCAGGCGGAAGCCGCCCATCAGCACCGCGGCCATCTCGAGCGCGATCAGCGCGCCGACGCCGGCGGCCAGCGGGAAGTGCTTCCAGAAGCCCTCGCGCAGGCCCTCGACATTGATGTCCAGCATCATGACGACGAACAGGAACAGCACCATCACCGCCCCGACGTAGACCAGCACCAGCGAGATCGCGAGGAATTCCGCGCGCAGCAGGAGCCAGATGGCCGATGCCTGGAAGAACGCCAGCACCAGGTAGAGCGCCGCATACACGGGGTTGCGCGCGGTGATGACGCGGAAGGCTGCGAACAGCAGCACCGCGGCAAACAGATAGAACAGACCGGTCTTGACGTCCATGGATCGACTTCGTTTTCTTCGAGCTTCGGGCTCAGGCTTCAGCGGTACTTGGCGTCGGCCGCCTTGTTGGCGGCGATCTCTTTTTCGTAGCGGTCGCCGACGGCGAGCAGCATGTCCTTGGTGAAGTACAGGTCGCCCCGCTTCTCGCCGTGGTATTCGAAGATGTGGGTCTCGACGATCGAGTCGACCGGGCAGCTTTCTTCGCAGAAGCCGCAGAAGATGCACTTGGTCAGGTCGATGTCGTAGCGCGTGGTGCGGCGCGAGCCGTCGTCGCGCACGTCGGATTCGATCGTGATCGCGAGCGCCGGGCAGACGGCCTCGCAGAGCTTGCAGGCGATGCAGCGCTCTTCGCCGTTCTCGTAGCGGCGCAGCGCGTGCAGGCCCCGGAAGCGCGGCGACAGCGGCGTCTTCTCTTCAGGGAACTGGACGGTGATCTTGCGGCTGAAGGCGTACTTGCCGGTCAGCGCCAGGCCCTTGAACAATTCCACCAGCATGAAGCTGGACAGGAAGTCCTTGAGCGAGAACGGCGCGGACGCAGTGGTGGAGGAGCGCGCAAGCGCGCTGGCGGAGGGCGCAGTCATGGCAGTTCCAGTTATTTCCAGATGTTGAAGGGGGTCTGCATCCAGGCGCCGACCACCACCAGCCACACCAAGGTGACCGGAATGAAGATCTTCCAGCCCAGCCGCATGATCTGGTCATAGCGGAAGCGCGGGAAGGTCGAGCGGACCCAGAGGAACATGGTGACCACGCAGAAGGTCTTGATGCCGAGCCAGATCCAGCCCGGGATGAAGGCCAGGAAGTCGAACGGGGGCAGCCAGCCGCCGAGGAACAGCACCGCGCACAGGATCGAGACCAGCCACATGTTGGCGTACTCGGCCAGGAAGAACATCGCGAAGCTCATGCCCGAGTACTCGATCATGTGGCCGGCGACGATTTCCGATTCGCCTTCGACGACGTCGAAGGGGTGGCGGTTGGTCTCGGCCAGGCCCGAGATGAAGTAGACGACGAAGATCGGCAGCAGCGACAGCCAGTTCCACGACAGGAAGCCGATGCCCATCGAGGCGAAGTGGCCCTTGCCCTGCCCGGTCACGATGTCGGTCATGTTGAGGCTGGCGGAGACCATCAGCACGACGACGAAGCAGAAGCCCATCGCGATTTCGTAGCTGACCATCTGGGCCGAGGCACGCAGCGCGCCCAGGAAGGCGTACTTCGAGTTCGAGGCCCAGCCGGCGATGATCACGCCGTAGACTTCGAGCGAGGTGATGGCCATCACGAACAGCAGGCCGGCGTTGATGTTCGCCAGCGCCACGTCGGGACCGAAGGGGATCACGGCCCAGGCGGCCAGCGCCGGCATGATGGTCATGATCGGGCCCAACAGGAACAGGCCCTTGTTGGCCGCCGACGGCAGGATGATTTCCTTGGTCAGGAGCTTGAGCGCGTCGGCGATCGGCTGCAGCAGGCCCAGCGGGCCGATGCGGTTGGGGCCGATGCGGATCTGCGTGAAGCCGATGGCCTTGCGTTCCCACAGCGTGAGGTAGGCGACCGCGCCCATCAGCGGGAGCACCACCACGATGATCTTGATCAGGGTCCAGATCACGGGCCAGACCACGCCGGTCCACCAGCCGGCGGAAACCAGGCCCATGCCGAAGCCGTGCAGTGCGTCGATCATGCCGACACCTCCTGGGCGGCCGCTGCCTGGCGGGCATCGGCGGTGAGTTGCAGCGAAGGCGCGCGGCGCACGATCGAGTCGAGCTGGTAGATGCTCGCGACCACCGGCACCGCCTGAGCGGCGCTGGTGTCGACGGCGGCGGCCGTGGCGTTGGCCAGCTTGCCGGCGGGCACCTGGGCCGGTGAATCGATGTCAGCCAGCACGTCGGCGGTGGATTCGAAGGCGAAGCCCGGCAGGCCGAGCAGGTTCGCCAGCACGCGCAGCACCTTCCAGGCCGGACGCGCTTCGCCCTGCGGCTTGACGACCGCATGGAAGCTCTGCAGGCGGCCTTCGGCATTGACGAAGGTGCCCGGGGTTTCGGTGAAGGGAGCGATCGGCAGCAGCACGTCGCTGAATTCGAGGTTGGCCTTGAAGGGGCTCAGCGTGACGACCATCTGCGCATGCGCGAGGCCTTCGACCGCGGCTTCGCCGGCGGCCGAGTCGAACACCGGCTCGGTGTTGAGCAGCAGCGCGGCCTTCAGCCCACCTGCGAGCATCTGGCCGGCATTCAGCGCGCCATCCCTGGGCAGCGCGCCGACCAGCTGCGCGCCGACCGTGTTGGCGGCTTCGGTCAGGTAGCCGACGCTGGCGCCGGTCTGGGCGCCGATCCAGTTGGCGAGCGCCAGCAGGCTGCTGGCGCGCGGATGGTGGGCTGCGGCATTGCCGAGCAGGATGGCCTTGCGCTCGCCGCCGAGCAGCGATGCGGCCAGGGCCTTGGCGGCGTCGCTGGCGGCGCCATCGAGTGCCACGGGCGCGGTGGCGCCGGTGCTTTCGGCGATCGCGCCGGCGAGTTCGACCAGCGCGGCCACCCACTGGTCGGCCGGCAGGATGGCGGCGTTCGCGATCGGCATGGCCCACGCATCGGCATCGGCCAGCAGTTCGGCCGAGGTGATGGCGCTCAGCGCCCCACCCTTGCGCACCGATTGGCGGATGCGCTGCGCGAACAGCGGATGGTCCTTGCGCAGGTTCGAGCCGATCACCAGCGTGCGCTGCAGCTGCGTCAGCGAAGCCACCGAAGTGCCGAGCCAGCGGATGCCTTCGGCGGCGCCGAATTCGGCGTTGCGCAGGCGGTAGTCGATGTTGCCGCTGCCCAGGCCGTGGGTCAGCAGCTTGGCCAGCTGCAACTCCTCGAGCGTGCTGTGCGGGCTGACCAGCGTGCCGATGCTCTGGGCACCGTGGTCGGCCTTGATCTGCTTCAGGCCATTGGCGACGTATTCGAGCGCGGTCTGCCAGTCGACCTGCTGCCACTGACCGCCCTGCTTGAGCATCGGCTGCGTCAGGCGCTCGGGGCCGTTGAGGGCCTCGTACGAGAAGCGGTCGCGGTCGGCGATCCAGCATTCGTTGACGTCTTCGTTCTCGAGCGGCACCACGCGCATCACGCGGTTGTTCTTGACCTGGACGATCAGGTTGGCGCCGGTGGAGTCGTGCGGGCTGACCGACTTGCGGCGCGACAGCTCCCAGGTCCGGGCGCTGTAGCGGAAGGGCTTGCTCGTGAGCGCGCCCACCGGGCAGATGTCGATCATGTTGCCCGACAGCTCGGAGTCGACCGAGTCGCCGAGGAAGGTCTCGATCTCGGAGTGCTCGCCGCGGTGCGACATGCCGAGCTCCATCACGCCGGCCACTTCCTGGCCGAAGCGGACGCAGCGCGTGCAGTGGATGCAGCGGCTCATCTCTTCCATGCTGATCAGCGGGCCGACATCCTTGTGGAAGACGACGCGCTTTTCTTCCTCGTAGCGCGAGGAAGAGCCGCCGTAGCCCACGGCCAGGTCTTGCAGCTGGCATTCGCCGCCCTGGTCGCAGATCGGGCAATCGAGCGGGTGGTTGATGAGCAGGAACTCCATCACCGACTGCTGGGCCTTGATGGCCTTGTCGCTCTTGGTGCGGACGATCATGCCCTGCGTCACGGGCGTGGCGCAGGCCGGCATCGGCTTGGGCGCCTTTTCGACGTCGACCAGGCACATGCGGCAGTTGGCCGCGATGCTGAGCTTCTTGTGATAGCAGAAGTGCGGGATATAGGTACCCGCCTTGTCGGCCGCATGCATGATCATGCTGCCTTCGACGATGTCGACCTTCTTGCCGTCGAGTTCGATTTCAACCATATGTTTTTCTTCTCGCGCTCGTCAGGCCCGGGCGGCCGTCTTCGGGACGTAGCCCGGGATCAGTGCCTCGAATTCGTGACGGAAGTGCTTGATCATGGCCCGCACCGGCATCGCGGCGGCATCGCCCAGCGCGCAGATGGTGCGGCCCTGGATGTTGTCGGCGACCGAGTTCAGCAGGTCCATGTCGGTGGCTTTGCCATGGCCGTTGTGGATGCGATCCACCACGCGCCAGAGCCAGCCGGTGCCTTCGCGGCAAGGCGTGCACTGGCCGCAGGATTCATGCATGTAGAAGTACGAGAGGCGCTTGAGCGACTCGACCATCGAGCGGCTGTCGTCCATCACGATGACCGCGCCCGAGCCCAGCATCGAGCCGGCCTTGGCGATGGAGTCGTAGTCCATCGTGCACTGCATCATGATGTCGGCCGGCAGCACCGGCGCCGACGAGCCGCCGGGGATCACGGCCTTGAGCTGGCGGCCCTTGCGCACGCCGCCGGCGAGTTCGAGCAGCTTCGAGAATGGCGTGCCCATCGGCACTTCGTAGTTGCCGGGGAGCTCGACGTCGCCGCTGACCGAATAGATCTTGGTGCCGCCGTTGTTCGGCTTGCCGCACTCGAGGTACGCCACGCCGCCGTTGTTGATGATCCAAGGCACCGCGGCGAAGGTCTCGGTGTTGTTGATCGTGGTCGGCTTGCCGTAGAGGCCGAAGCTGGCCGGGAACGGCGGCTTGAAGCGCGGCTGGCCCTTCTTGCCTTCGAGCGATTCGAGCAGCGCCGTCTCTTCGCCGCAGATGTAGGCGCCGAAGCCGTGCGCCGCATGCAGCTGGAAGTTGTAGGTGCTGCCCATGATGCCGTCGCCGAGATAGCCGGCCGCACGGGCTTCCTCGAGCGCCTCTTCAAAGCGGTCGTAGGTCTGGAAGATCTCGCCGTGGATGTAGTTGTAGCCCACGCTGATGCCCATCGCATAGGCGGCGATGGCCATGCCCTCGATCACGATGTGCGGATTGAACTGCAGGATGTCGCGGTCCTTGCAGGTGCCCGGCTCGCCCTCGTCCGAGTTGCAGACCAGGTACTTCTGACCCGGGAACTGGCGCGGCATGAAGCTCCACTTGAGGCCGGTCGGGAAACCGGCGCCGCCGCGGCCGCGCAGGCCCGAGGCCTTGACTTCGGCGATCACCTGGTCGGGCGTCAGGCCCTCGCTGAGGATCTTGCGCAGCGCCTTGTAGCCACCGCGCGCCTCGTAGTCGGCCAGGCGCCAGTTGGTGCCGTTCAGGCCGGCATAGATCTGCGGCTCGATGTGGCGGTCGTGGAAGCAGGTCTGGACGCCAGTGGCCTGGAACTGCTGGAGTACTTGCTCGGGCGACATCATTGGGCTCCCTTCGCGGTCGCGCCGCGCAAGCCGTCGATCAGCTGGTCGAGCTTCTCGTTGCTCATGAAGCTGCACATGGTGCGGTCGTTGACCAGCATCACCGGCGAATCGGCGCAGGCGCCGAGGCACTCGCTCTGCTGCAAGGTGAACATGCCGTCGGGCGTGGTCTCGCCCATGCGGATGCCGAGCTTCTGCTCGAGATGGGCCAGCGCCTTCGCGCCGTCGCGCAGCTGGCACGGCAGGTTGGTGCAGACGTTGAGCTTGTAGGCGCCCAGCGGCCGCTGGTTGTACATGTTGTAGAAGGTCGTGACCTCGTGCACCGCGATCGGCGCCATGCCGAGGTAGGCGGCGATCTCGCGCTCGCGCTGTTCGCTCACGAAGCCCTCGTCCTGCTGCACGATCGCCAGGCAGGCCATCACGGCCGACTGCTTGCCGGCCGGCGGGTACTTGGCGACCTCGCGGGCAAAACGCTCCAGCGTGGCGGCCGACAGCGCCGCTTGGCTGCCGTGGGAAGAAGAGTCGGAATGCATGGGATGGCTCATCGATCGATCTCGCCGAACACGATGTCCATGGTGCCGATCACGGCGACAGCGTCGGCAATCATGTGGCCGCGCGCCATTTCGTCCAGGGCCGCCAGATGCGGGAAGCCCGGTGCGCGGATCTTCAGGCGGTAGGGCTTGTTGGCACCGTCGCTCACGAGGTAGATGCCGAACTCGCCCTTGGGATGCTCGACGGCGGCATAGGCCTCGCCTTCGGGCACGTGGAAACCTTCGGTGAAGAGCTTGAAGTGATGGATCAGCTCTTCCATGTTGGCCTTCATGGACTCGCGCGCCGGCGCCGCCACCTTGTGGTTGGCCGTGATCACCGGGCCCGGGTTGGCACGCAGCCAGGCCGAGCATTGCTGGATGATCTTGTTGGCCTGGCGCATCTCCTCGACGCGCACCAGGTAGCGGTCGTAGCAGTCGCCGGTGACGCCCACCGGGACGTCGAACTCCATGCGGTCGTAGACGTCGTAGGGCTGCTTCTTGCGCAGGTCCCAGGCGATGCCCGAGCCCCGCAGCATCGGGCCGGTGAAGCCGAGATTGAGCGCGCGCTCGGGCGTAACCACGCCGATGCCCACGGTGCGCTGCTTCCAGATGCGGTTGTCGGTGAGCAGCGTCTCGTACTCGTCGACCATCTTCGGGAAGCGCTTGCAGAAGTCGTCGACGAAGTCGAGCAGCGAACCCTGGCGATTCTCGTTGAGCCGCTCGATCGCCTTCGCGTTCTTGATCTTGCTGACCTTGTACTGCGGCATCGCGTCCGGCAGGTCGCGGTAGACGCCGCCCGGACGGAAATAGGCCGCGTGCATGCGCGCACCCGACACCGCCTCGTACATGTCGAACAGGTCTTCGCGCTCGCGGAAGCAGTAGATGAGCATGTTCATCGCGCCGCAGTCCAGGCCGTGCGCGCCGAGCCACAGCAGGTGGTTCAGCAGCCGCGTGATCTCGGCGAACATGACGCGGATGTATTGCGCCCGCAGCGGCACGTCGAGGCCCATGAGGCGCTCGATCGCGAGGCAGTACGCATGCTCGTTGCTCATCATCGACACGTAGTCGAGACGGTCCATGTAGGGCAGCGACTGGATGAAGGTGCGCGACTCGGCCAGCTTTTCGGTGGCGCGGTGCAGCAGGCCGATGTGCGGGTCGGCGCGCTGGATCACTTCGCCATCGAGCTCGAGCACGAGCCGCAGCACGCCGTGTGCTGCGGGATGCTGCGGGCCGAAGTTGAGCGTGTAGTTCTTGATTTCAGCCATCAGTGCAAGCCACCGTAGTTGTCTTCGCGGATCACGCGCGGCGTGATCTCGCGCGGCTCGATCGAGACCGGCTGGTAGATCACGCGCTTCTGTTCCGCGTCATAGCGCATCTCGACATGGCCCGACACCGGGAAATCCTTGCGGAACGGGTGGCCGATGAAGCCGTAGTCGGTCAGGATGCGGCGCAGGTCGTCATGGCCTTCGAACACGATGCCGTAGAGATCGAAGGCCTCGCGCTCGAACCAGCCGGCAGCGTTCCAGACAGGGGTCAGGGAATCGATGACCGGCAGGTCTTCGTTGGGCACGAACACCCGCAGGCGCACGCGCTGGTTGAGACTCACCGACAGCAGGTGCGAGACGACGCCGAAGCGCTCGCCCTGCCACTCGCCTTCGCGGTAGTCGGAGTAGTCCATGCCGCAGAGATCGATCAGCTGCTCGAAACGGCAGCCCGGCGCGTCACGCAGCAGGATGGCAGCTTCGAGGTAGTCGGCGGCGCCGACGACCACCGTCACCTCGCCCAGCGCGAGCGTGACGCTCTTCGCCTTGGAGCCAAGTGTTTCGATGATCTGGGTCTGCAGCGCCTCGGGAGAAATGGCAAAGTCGGTCATGTCTCTCGCTCTTCAGGCGCGCGCGATCGTGTTGGTGCGGCGGATCTTCTGCTGGAGCTGGATCACCCCGTACAAAAGCGCCTCGGCGGTCGGCGGGCAGCCCGGCACGTAGACATCGACCGGCACGATGCGGTCGCAGCCGCGCACGACCGAATAGCTGTAGTGGTAGTAGCCGCCGCCATTGGCGCAGGAGCCCATCGAGAGCACCCAGCGCGGCTCGGGCATCTGGTCGTAGACCTTGCGCAGCGCCGGCGCCATCTTGTTGCACAGCGTGCCGGCCACGATCATCAGATCGGACTGGCGCGGGCTGGGGCGGAACAGCATGCCGAAGCGGTCGATGTCATAGCGGGCAGCGCCCGCATGCATCATCTCCACGGCACAGCAGGCCAGACCGAAGGTCATGGGCCACAGTGATCCGGTCTTGGCCCAGTTCACCACCGAGTCGTAGGTGGTGGTGACGAAGCCTTCCTTCATGACGCCTTCAATGGCCATTTTGCGGATTCCTTGTCATTCCCAATCGAGCGCGCCTTTTTTCCACTCGTAGATGAAACCCACGACGAGGATGGCCAGGAAAATCATCATGGCCCAGAAGCCGACGACACCGATCTCCTTGAGCGCGATGGCCCAGGGAAAGAGAAAAGCGATTTCGAGATCGAAGAGGATGAAGAGGATCGCGACCAGGTAGTACCGGACGTCGAACTTCATGCGCGCGTCTTCGAAGGCCTCGAAGCCGCATTCGTAGGGGGAATTCTTGGCAGCGTCCGGCCGATTGGGGCCGAGGATGTAACCCAGAACCTGAGGAGCAACGCCGACTCCGACGCCGACCAGGATGAACAACAGGACGGGGAGGTAGGAATCGAGGTTCATCAGGGGGTTCTATCACCGCTTGACACTGGCAGGAAGCACATTTCCTGCCAGTGAGATTTGGTGCGGTCGGCGAGACTCGAACTCGCACAGCTTTCGCCACTACCCCCTCAAGATAGCGTGTCTACCAATTTCACCACGACCGCGGTTTTTGCTGCCCGGATGGCATGAGGAACCTTGTAAGGTTTTGGCTTTCCGGAACAGCTTTAGAGTTTACCCTGAAATTTGGCCGATTTCACTCGACGGCCAACAAGTTCGCTAACGGATCACTTGCCCGGGATCTGGCCCGCGCCCGGGGCGGGCGCGGCCGGTGCCGAGGCCGGGGCCGCCGGCGTGGAAGCGCCGCCGCTGCTCGGGATCTGGGTCGCCGATTCGGGGGCCGCGGCAGGTGCGGGCGCCGGCGCCGGGGTACCGGTGGTCGCGCGTTCGAGCAGGCTGTTGCCGCCGCCGGCCGGCCGGGCGTGGCCGAAATAGGCCAGCATCAGGGTGCAGGCGAAGAACACGGCCGCCAGCACCGCGGTGGTGCGCGACAGGAAGTTCGCGCTGCCGCTGGCGCCGAACAGGCTGCCGGCGCTGCCGCTGCCGAAGGCGGCGCCCATGTCGGCGCCCTTCCCGTGCTGGATCAGGATCAGCCCGATCATGGCGAGCGCGGTGAGCATCTGCACGCCCACCAGGATGTTGAGGACCACATTCATTCGTTCTAACTCCTAAATTTTTGTCGTCGGCCGCGCTTCAGCGGGCCGCTGCAATGATCTGCAGGAAATCGGGGGCCTTGAGCGACGCGCCGCCGATCAGGCCGCCGTCGATGTCGGCTTCGGCCAGCAGTTCGGCCGCGTTGGCCGCGTTCATGCTGCCGCCGTAGAGGATGCGGATGCCGGCGGCATGCTCGCTGGCCGCGTGGTGCAGCTGCGCACGCAGCACGGCATGCACCGACTGGGCCTGTGCCGGCGTCGCCGTCTTGCCGGTGCCGATGGCCCAGACCGGTTCGTAGGCGACGACGATCTCGCTGATGCAATGGCCGTTGACATGGATCACCGCGGCCAGCTGGCGCTTGACGACCTCCTCGGTGCGCCCTGCTTCCCGCTCGGCCAGCGTCTCGCCGACGCAGACGATCGGCGTGATGCCGTTGGCCAGCGCGGCGGCGGTCTTGGCCGCCACGAGCTCATCCGTCTCGCCGTGGTACTGGCGCCGCTCGGAGTGCCCGACGATCGCGTAGCGCACGCCGAAGTCCTTGAGCATCGCCGCCGATTGCTCGCCCGTGAAGGCACCCTGCGGCTGGGCCGAGAGGTCCTGCGCACCGAGCGCGATCGGCGAGCCTGCCACCAGCGACTGCACCTGCGAGAGATACGGCGCCGGCACGCAGACCGCGACTTCGCAGGCGGGCGCGCCCACCCCGGCGAGCAAGGCCTTCACGAGCGCCTCGTTGGCAGCCAGGCTGCCGTTCATCTTCCAGTTGCCCGCGATCAGGTTCTTCTTGGTCGTCATGTCTGTCTAGTTCACCAGGTCAGCACGATCTTGCCGATGTGCTGGTTCGATTCCATCAGGACGTGGGCCTGCGCGGCGCCGCTGGGCTCCCCGGCCGCTGCGTAGCGGCTGTGGATGATCGGCTTGACCGCACCGCTCTCGAGCAGCGGCCAGACGCGCTCGCGCAGGGCCTTGGCGATCGCGCCCTTGAACGCGACCGGCCGCGGCCGCAGGGTCGAGCCGGTGATCGTGAGCCGGCGGCGCAGCACCAGGCCGGCGTTGACCTCGGCCTTGACGCCGCCCTGCACCGCGATGATCACCAGCCGGCCGTCTTCGGCCAGGCAGTCGATCTCCCGCGCCACGTAGCCGCCGGCCACCATGTCGAGAATGACGTCGACGCCCTTGCCGCCGGTGAGGCGCTTGGCCTCTTCGGCGAAATCGGCCGTCTTGTAGTTGATCGCGTGGTCGGCGCCGAGCTTCAGGCAGGCCTCGCACTTGTCGTCGCTGCCGGCGGTCGCGATCACGGTGGCGCCGAGCGCCTTGCCGAGCTGGATCGCGGTGACGCCGATGCCGCTGGTGCCGCCCTGGATCAGCAGGGTCTCGCCCTTCTGCAGGCGGCCGCGCTCGAAGACGTTGCTCCAGACGGTGAAGAAGGTCTCGGGCAGCGTGGCTGCCTCGACGTCGCTCCAGCCCTTGGGCACAGGCAGGCACTGGGCCACCGGTGCGACGCAAAGCTCGGCATAGCCGCCGCCGGCCACCAGGGCGCAGACGTGGTCGCCGATCTTGAAGCCGGCCTCGGCCAGCGCCTTGTCGTCGCCGGCGACGATTTCGCCCGCGACTTCGAGTCCGGGCAGGTCGGAGGCGCCCGGCGGCACCGGGTAGTTCCCGGTCCGCTGCAGCACGTCGGGGCGGTTGACACCGCTCGCGGCCACACGGATCAGCAATTCGCCCGCGCCGGCAACGGGCGCAGGACGTTCCACCATGCGCAGCACCTCGGGGGCGCCGAACGATGTGATCTCAATGGCTTTCATGGTCTCTTTCCGGGTAGCGGCCGCCGCGCACAATGCGGGCGGCACGCGGTCCAGCGCGATGGCGTCGCCGCCATCGCGGCTCATCAGGCCTGGCCGTCGCCGCGGTTCGATTCCTGAACCGGCTGCTGCTCGGCCACCTGCTCCACGGCCTGCTCGCCGCCACGCTCGTTGTTCTCGAAGCGCGGTGCGCGCTCGGCGCGCGGCGGACGATCGCCGCCGCGGTCGCCACGGTCCGAACGCTCGCGGCGCTCGCCACCGCGGTCGCCACGGTCGCCGCGGTCTTCACGCGGCGGGCGCTCGCTGAATTCCATGCCGGCCGGACGCTCGGTCAGCGCCTTCATGGACAGCTTGACGCGGCCCTTCTCGTCGGTCTCGAGCACCTTGACCTTGACGATCTGGCCTTCGCTCAGGTAGTCCGTGACCTTCTCGACGCGCTCGTGCGCGATCTGGCTGATGTGCAGCAGGCCGTCCTTGCCGGGCAGCAGGTTGATCAGCGCGCCGAAGTCCAGGATCTTGGTGACCGGGCCTTCGTAGACCTTGCCGATTTCGACTTCGGCGGTGATCTGCTCGATGCGCTTCTTGGCGGCTTCGGCCTTTTCCGGGTCGGTCGAGGCGATCGTGATGGTGCCGTCTTCGTCGATGTTGATCGTGGTGCCGGTTTCTTCCTGCAGGCCACGGATCACCGAGCCGCCCTTGCCGATCACGTCGCGGATCTTCTCGGGGTTGATCTTGAGCGTGGTCAGGCGCGGGGCGAAGGTCGACACCTCGGCCTTGGCTTCGCCCATCGCCTCTTGCATCTTGCCCAGGATGTGCATGCGCGCTTCCTTGGCCTGGGCCAGGGCGACCTGCATGATTTCCTTGGTGATGCCCTGGATCTTGATGTCCATCTGCAGCGCGGTGATGCCGTTGGTCGTGCCGGCCACCTTGAAGTCCATGTCGCCCAGGTGATCTTCGTCGCCCAGGATGTCGGTCAGCACGGCGAAGCGGTTGTCTTCCTTGATCAGGCCCATGGCGATGCCGGCCACGTGGGCCTTCATCGGCACGCCGGCGTCCATCATCGACAGGCAGCCGCCGCAGACCGAAGCCATCGACGAGGAGCCGTTCGATTCGGTGATCTCGGACACCACGCGGATCGTGTAGGGGAACTCTTCCTTGTTCGGCAGCACCGCGACCAGCGCGCGCTTGGCGAGGCGGCCGTGGCCGACTTCGCGGCGCTTGGTCGAGCCCATGCGGCCGACTTCGCCGGTGGCGAAGGGAGGCATGTTGTAGTGGAACAGGAAGCGGTCTTCGTACTCGCCCATCAGCGCGTCGATGCGCTGTGCGTCACGTTCGGTGCCGAGCGTGGTGACCACCAGCGCCTGGGTCTCGCCGCGGGTGAACAGCGCCGAGCCGTGGGTGCGCGGCAGCACGCCGTTGCGGATCTCGATCGGGCGCACGGTGCGGGTGTCGCGGCCGTCGATGCGGGGTTCGCCCGACAGGATCTGGCCGCGGACGATCTTCGACTCGATCGAGAACAGCAGGTCGCTGACCTTGCCGGCGTCGAAGGGTTCGCCGCTTTCCTTCAGCGCGTTCATCACGCTGGCGTTGGCTTCGCGCAGGGCCTGCGTGCGGGCCTGCTTGCTGCGGATCTGGTAGACCGCGCGCAGCTTCTCTTCGGCCAGGCCCTTGACCTTGGCGACGAAGGCTTCGTCTTCGGCCGGCGGCTGCCAGTCCCAGACCGGCTTGCCGGCGTCGCGCACCAGTTCGTGGATCGCGTTGATCGCGATGTTGGCTTGTTCATGGCCGAACACCACGCCGCCGAGCATGATTTCTTCGCTCAGTTGCAGGGCTTCGGACTCGACCATCAGCACGGCGGCTTCGGTGCCGGCGACGACCAGGTCCATCTGCGAATCCTTGCGGGCCGTCTGGCCCGGGTTCAGCACGTACTGGCCGTTGATGTAGCCCACGCGGGCGGCACCGATCGGGCCGCTGAACGGGATGCCGGAGATCGACAGCGCGGCGCTGACGCCGATCATGGCGGCGATGTCGGCGTCGACTTCGGGGTTGAGCGACAGCGTGTGGATGACCACGTGCACTTCGTTCAGGAAGCCTTCGGGGAACAGCGGGCGGATCGGGCGGTCGATCAGGCGGCTGGTCAACGTTTCGTGTTCGCTGGGCTTGGCTTCGCGCTTGAAGAAGCTGCCGGGGATCTTGCCGGCGGCGTAGGTCTTCTCGATGTAGTCGACGGTCAGCGGGAAGAAGTCCTGGCCGGGCTTGGCCGACTTGGAGGCGACCACGGTGGCCAGCACCACGGTGCCTTCGATGTCCACGGTCACGGCACCGCTGGCCTGCCGGGCGATCTCGCCGGTTTCCAGAACGACGGTCTTGCCGCCCCATTGGAAGGACTTGGTGACTTTGTTGAAGAGGCTCATGTTGTGCTCCTGTTTGGATGGCGGCGACCTGTGACGACCACGGGTCCCGCGGGGGCCGGAGCGCTTGTCAGAACACGATGCCATTCCAGGGAAGCTCGGTGAGAACCTCTCTGGAATGACACAGCTTCGCTCTGTTTTTGCGGCTCCGAAGTAAAAAACGCCTGAGCTAGCGGACTAACCCAGGCGTTTTTGCATGCGATTCGACTTACTTGCGCAGGCCCAGCTTGGCGATCAGCGCGGTGTAGCGGTCGGCGTCCTTGGACTTGAGGTAGTCCAGCAGCTTGCGGCGGCGGCTCACCATGCGCAGCAGGCCGCGGCGACCGTGGTGGTCCTTGGCGTGCGTCTTGAAGTGAGGCGTGAGCTCGTTGATGCGGGCGGTCAGCAGTGCGACTTGCACTTCCGGGCTGCCGGTGTCGTTGGCGGCGCGGGCGTTGTCCTTGACAACTTCGGCCTTGATGGAGGCTGCGATCATTGTGTTTCCTTCGTTCCGATCCCGGGGGGCGAACCGCCGGGATGTTTGACTTGCGGTGTGCGCTGGAACTGCACCCACCGTGCGCTTGCAACATGCAAAGCTTTGGGATTATATACCGAAAGCGCAACCCGCCCTATTGCGCCGCCAGCCAGCGCTTGAGGCGGTCGACCCCCTCGACCAGCCGGCCGGGGTCCTTCGACGCGAAGCACCAGCGCAGCCAGCCCTGGGCTTCGGGGGCGAAGGCGTTGCCGGGGGCCAGGCCGAGGCCGGCCTCGACCACCAGGCGCTTGGCGACCTCGAGCGAATCGCCGAAGCCCTCGAGCTGGAAGAAGGCGTACATGCCGCCGCGCGCCGGCGCGACCTTGACGCCGGGCACGTCGGCCAGCAAGGGCAGCAGCGTGTCGCGGCAGGCCTTGAGATGGGCCACGATCTTCGGCGTGATCTCGTCGCCATGCGCCAGCGCCGCGATGCCTGCGCGCTGCGTGAAGACGCTGGCGCAGGAGGTGTTGAACTCGATCAGCTTGCCCATGCCGTCCATCAGGGCCGGCGGCAGCACCAGCCAGCCGAGGCGCCAGCCGGTCATCAGGAAGCTCTTGCTGAAGCTGTGGGCGACCACCAGCCGGTCGTCGGCGCCCGCGATGTCGAGGAAGCTCGGCGCGCAGCCGTTGGGCGTCGGCTCGTAGTAGAGCCGCTCGTAGACCTCATCGGCCAGGATCCAGGTGCCGGTGCCGCGGCAGTGGTCGAGGATCGCCTGCTGCTCGGCGCGCGTGAGCGTCCAGCCGGTCGGATTGTTCGGTGCGTTGACGATCAAGAGCTTGGTGGCCGGCGTGACGGCCGCGCGTAGCGCGTCCAGGTCGAGCGTCCACTGCCCTGCCCTCGGCACCAGCGCAACGCAGCGCACGCGGGCGCCGAGGATCGCGGGCTGCGCCGTGAGGTTCGGCCAGACCGGCGTGACCGCCACCACCTCGTCGCCGGCATCGACCAGCGCCTGCACCGCCAGCATCAGCGCGCTGACGCCGCCCGAGGTGATCGCGATGCGCGAGGCCTCGATCTTCGGATGCAGCCCGCTCATGTAGGCGGCCACCGCCTCCCGCAGCTCGGGCAGGCCCAGGTTGTGGGCATAGAAGGTCTCGCCGCGCTGCAGCGAATCGATGGCGGCCTGGCGGACCACATCGGGCGTGACCTCGTCGCTTTCTCCGAACCAGAAGGCCAGCACGTCGCTGCGGCCGAGGCCGGCATTGGCCACCTCGCGGATCTTGGAGGCTTCGAGGTCGTGGATCGCTTGACGCATGGCTTGTCTTTCGGGTTCAGGGGCGCTGCATCTTGCAGCTGGTCGGCATTTCGGCGCGGCTGGCGGGGATGGTCTTGATGACCCGGAAGCCGTAGCCCGAGCCCTCGACATCGAACTTGACGCCGGGCGCACCCTGCCGGTCCATGACGCCGACCACCAGCTGCTGCTGGAACTGATGATCCTCGGCGCGCATGTGGCCGCGCTGGCCGGCCAGCGAGACGTCGGCCTTCTCGAGGGCGCGCGCGACGGCCACGGTGTCGACGCTGCCGGCCCGCTCGATGGCCTGCGCCAGCGCCTCGATCAGCAGCTGCATGCGCATGTGGACGTAGTCGTCGGAGGCCTTCGGAAAGCGGGTGCGGAAGTCGCGATAGAAGGCCTCGCTCTGCGGTGTCTGCACGTTCGGCAGCCAGTCCGCCACCGCCACCACGCGGCCGATGCCGGCGTCGCCGATGGCCGCCGGCGCGCCCAGTGCGTTGCCGTAGAAGGTGTAGAAGCTGCCGTTGAAGCCGGCCTCGCGCGCCGCCTTGACCAGCAGCGTGAGGTCGTTGCCCCAGTTGCCGGTGATCACGCCCTGCGCACCGCTGGCCATGATCTTCGTCGCATAGGGCGAGAAGTCCTTGACGCGGCCCATCGGGTGCAGCTCGTCGCCGACGATCTGCACGTCGGGGCGCAGCCCGGCCAGCTGGCGGCGCGATTCGCGCAGCACCGACTGGCCGAAGCTGTAGTCCTGCCCGATGAGGTAGACGCGCTGCAGCGCCTTGTCCTCCTGCAACACCTGCATCAGCGCCGTGACGCGCATGTCGGCATGGGCATCGAAGCGGAAATGCCAGAAGCTGCAGCGCTCGTTGGTCAGCGCCGGATCGACCGCCGAGTAGTTGAGGAACAGCACGCGCCGCGAAGGGTCGCGCTCGTTGTTCTTGTCGATGGCGTCGATCAGCGCCGCCGCGGTGGCCGAGGAGTTGCCCTGCAGCACGATGCGCGCGCCGTCGTCCATCGCCGCGCGCAGCGCCGACAGCGCCTCTTCGTTCTGTCCCTTGCTGTCGTAGCGATCGAGTTGCAGCATGCGGGCACCGCCCGGCAGCTTGACGCCGCCACGGGCGTTGACCCGCTCGACCGCCCACAGAAGATTGCGGAACACCGCCTCGCCGGTGTTGGCGAAAGGCCCGCTCATGCTCTCGATCAGGGCCAGCCGGATCGGTGGCGCCGACTGCGCCAGGGCGGCGGGGAGCGCCGGCGCGCATAGCGCCAGAGCGGCCAATTTCAAGGCGCGTCGACGCCAAATAAAGTTGGAAGGCATTGTCTTGAATCCCCTGTTGCAGCGCCTAGATGCGTTGGCATGCGGCACTTGTCTTGTTGAACGCCGCGCAGTGTAAGGGACACACATTCTTGTCCCGGAAGTCATCACTCAGCCCAGGAGTCTCACCATGTTTTTCGCCCCCGCAGTCCGCACCGCCCGCTTCGTTCCGCGCACCTATGACCGCAGCCTCGAGCGCTTCGTCAACCAGGCCTTCTCGGGTGCGCAGCGTTCGCTCAACGTCGAGCAGGACGACAAGACCTGGACCCTCACGCTCGACGTGCCCGGCCTGTCGCGCGACGACCTGACGATCGGCATCGAAGGCGCCGTGGTCCGCATCGAGAGCAAGGCCGAAGCCAAGCGCCAGATCAAGGCCGCCTACGAGCTGCCGCAGGACATCGACGTCGCGGCCAGCGAAGCCAAGCTCGAAAATGGCGTGCTGAGCCTGAAGCTCGGCAAGCTGGTGCCGGTCAGCAACGTCGCGCAACTCGCGATCAACTGATAGAAAACGCTATGCGCCCGGATCGGCCCGGGCGCAATTCCCCCAAATGGCCGGTGCTGTAACTTTCTGTTGCTTTAACAGTCAAGTTTGTAGCTCACAATAAGTGCGAAATTCGTCACGTTCTGTGACGAATTTTTCAATGCTTTCTTCTTAACTAGTGCCCGGAATCGCCGAAATGCGATGGCCGCAGACGGCAGGCACCCGATTGAAGCAACATGAAAACGCACTTGAAGTTCGCGAAAAACGACGTCCGATCCGACACGCTGCTGGTATTCCTTCCGGGTGCTTTCCTGAAGCCGGAGGAGTTCGAGCGCGAGGGTTTCGTGAACGCCGTGCGGGAACGCGAGTTCGAGGCCGACTCCCTGCTGGTCGACGCCGACGTCTCCTACTACTACGACCAGACTTTCATCGAGCGGCTGCATCAGGACGTCTTGCAGCCGCAGCGTGCGGCCGGCTACCGGTCGATCTGGCTGGTGGGCATCTCGATCGGCGGTTTCGGCGCCTTGATCCACGAACTGGCAAGGCCCGGCGCGGTCGACGGCATCGTTGCGCTGGCGCCCTATCTGGGCCGGCGGCCGATCGGCGCCGAGATCCACAAGGCCGGCGGGCTGCGCGCCTGGAAGGCGCCCGAAGGACCGCCGCCGGACGAGGAAGTGGATCGCAAGCTGTGGCCGTGGCTGCAGCAGTACGCCTCGCCGCAGCGCGCAAAGCACCTGCCGCCGCTGTACCTGGGCTTCGGGCTCAGCGACCGTTTCGCCTCCAACCATCAACTGCTGGCCGACGCGCTTCCGCCCGGCCATGTGTTCACCACGGAAGGCGGCCACGACTGGCCGCAATGGTCCAGCCTCTGGCGCAAGATGCTCGATGTGCTGCCGCTGCCTGCGCGGGCCCGGGAAGACCTCAGGCGGCCAGCAGCGACGAGTCCAGCGATGCCAATGGCCATCGCGGCTTGACGTCGAAGGCGTAGCGCTCGGTCGGCGGCTGCACGCCGGCCGCGAGCCGCATCGCCGCCGCCATCGCAATCATCGCGCCGTTGTCGGTGCACAGGTGAAGCTCCGGGTAGTGCACCCGCACGCCCCGCTTCGCGCAGGCCGCATCGAGTTGCTGGCGCAGCATGCGGTTGGCACCCACGCCGCCCGCGACCACGAATCGATCGAGTCCGGTCTGCTCGATGGCCGCCATCGACTTCTTCAACAGCACTTCGACGATCGCTGCCTGCGTCGAGGCCGCGAGATCGGCCTTGCGGGCCTCGAGCTGGTCGCCCAGCTTCCTGGCCTGAGTCAGCACCGCGGTCTTCAGTCCGGCGAAGGAAAAATCCAGGTTGCCGCTGTGCAGCAGCGGCCGCGGCAGCTTGAAGGCCTCGGCGTCGCCCGCCTCCGCCAGCTTGGCGAGCCAGGGACCGCCGGGGTACGGCAGGCCCATCAGCTTGGCGCTCTTGTCGAAGGCCTCGCCGGCGGCATCGTCGATGGTCTCGCCGAGCAGCTCGTAGCGCCCGACCCCCTCGACCTTCATCAGCTGCGTGTGGCCACCCGACACCAGCAGCGCGACGAAGGGGAACTCGGGCGGGTCGGCGCTCAGGAAGGGCGACAGCAGGTGGCCTTCGAGGTGGTGCACGCCGAGCACCGGCTTGCCGATCGCCGCCGCCAGCGCGCAGGCCACGCCGGCGCCGACCAGCAGCGCGCCCGCGAGGCCGGGCCCGCGCGTGTAGGCGACCACGTCGACCTCGGACAGTTGCCGGCCGGCCTCCGCGAACACCGTCTCGGTGAGCGGCAGCACGCGCCGGATGTGGTCCCGGCTCGCGAGCTCGGGCACCACGCCGCCGTAGGCCTGGTGCATGGTGATCTGGCTGTGGAGCGCATGCGCGGCGAGGCGCGGCAAGCCGCCGGCGCCGGCATCGACCAGCGCCACGCCCGTTTCGTCGCAGGAGGATTCGATTCCCAATACAAGCATGAGGGCGAGTGTAGGCGGCGCCAGTCGTCGGGGCACGGATGTTGCTCCAATCCCCTGAAACGGCCTTCGGGCCTCGAGAGCATCACGATGAAATCCGGTTTGAGCTTCCTGGTCGGCGCGCTGCGTTGCGAGATCGACGAGCTGGAGCAGCTCGCGCGCACCAGCGAGCTGGTGGCGACCATCGGCCGGCTGGTGCATGCCCTGCAGCGCGAACGCGGCATTTCGAATGTGCTGCTGGCCTCGCGCGGCCAGCGCTTCGCCCGCCAGCGCGACGAACAGATCGCCGAATGCCGGCAGCTGGAGGAAGCCGTGCGCCTGGCCTTCGATCAGCTCGATGCCGAGGGCCGGGTCGTCGGCAACGGCGCGCGGCTGTTCAGCCGCATCGCCTGGGTGCTGCCGGGGCTGGCCGCCCTGCCCGAGCTGCGCCGGCGCATCGGCGCGCTCGAGCTCGATGCCGGCCGGTCGACCGCGGCCTTCGTCAAGTTGGTCGCCGGCCTGATCACGGTGGTGTTCGAGGCCGCCGACGGCGCGACCGACCCGGAGATCTCGCGCCGGCTGGTGGCGCTGTTCAATTTCATGCAGGGCAAGGAGTTCGCGGGCCAGGAGCGGGCCTGCGGCGCCGCCGCCTTCGCTTCGGGCCGCAACGAGGCGGCGCGCCAGCAGCAGTGGCTGCACCTGATCGCCTCGCAGGAGCATTGCTTCCAGCTATTCACGGAGTTCGCCGCGCCCGGCCTGGCTGAAGCCTGGGGCGCGCTGCAGTCCCCTGCCCAGCTGGCCGAACAGGAGCGGCTGCGCCGCGTCGCCTGCGCTGCGCCGGCCGGCGTGGCGCTCGACAGCGAGCTGAGCCAGGCCTGGTTCGACTGCTGCTCGCGCCGCATCGACGCCATGCAATCGGTCGAGGAGCGACTGGCCGAAGACCTGCGGCAACTGTGCATGCAGAAGACCGCCCAGGCCCGCACCGAGCTGCAGGCCCACGAAGCCCTGCTCGCCAGCCTGCAGGACGACGACGGTGGCACGGCGGACTTCTTTCTCGATGCGGTCGCGGCGACGGACGCAGCGCCCGGCCCGTCCTCGCTGGCTGCCGGCGCGCCTTACGGCCGCCAGCTCGAACGTTCGATCCTCGACATGGTGCAGGAGCAGTCGCGCAGGCTGCAGGCCATGGGCGACGAGCTGGCCACCGTGCGCGCCGCGCTCAACGAGCGCAAGCTGGTGGAGCGCGCCAAGGGCCTGCTGATGGCGCACCGCCGCATCAGCGAGGAAGAGGCCCACAAGATGCTGCGCCAGACGGCGATGAACCAGGGACGGCGGCTGGTCGAGGTCGCCGAATCGGTGCTCGCGATGGCCGAGTACCTGCCTGCCGACAAGGCTTCCTGATGGGTGCGCCGAGCACCCGGAATGGTGCACCGCACAAGCAGGGCAGCGCGCAGGCGTTCATCCCGAAATCCTATCGCTTGCGAGCGCCAGAGCGATGTGGATGCTCCCTTATTGATAGCAATACAAGATTGGCACGCTGCTTGCTTTTCTCCCAGGCATAGACCGACGAAGGTCTTCAGGCAGGCGGCATCCAACGGCGGGTGCCGCTCACCGAACCGGACAAAGGCGTCCTTATCCCGCAGGGGCTCGACTCAGAGCAGCCAGTGCGCGATGAGGACGCCTTTTTTGTTTTGTTTTCCCGATTTCGTTTTTCATTTCCGGAGTACGCCCCATGACCGATGCACTGAAACACCCACTGAGTCGTCGCCGAGTGCTGCAGGCCGCTGCCGCCGGCGTGGTCGGGCTCGACCCCGCGCTGCGCGCCGCCGTCTGGGCCCAGGGCTCGGACAAGCCCGAGAAGGAGGAAGTCAAGATCGGCTTCATCCCGCTCACCGACTGCGCCAGCGTCGTGATGGCTTCGGTGCTCGGCATCGACAAGAAATACGGCGTCAAGATCGTGCCGAGCAAGGAGGCCAGCTGGGCCGGCGTGCGCGACAAGCTGGTCAACGGCGAGCTCGACTTCGCCCATGTGCTGTATGGCCTCGTCTACGGCGTGCACCTGGGCATCGGCGGCCCGAAGAAGGACATGGCGGTGCTGATGACCCTCAACAACAACGGCCAGGCCATCACGCTGTCGAAGAAGCTGGCCGACAAGGGCGCGGTCGACGGCGCATCGCTGGCCAAGGTGATGGGCAAGGAGAAGGCCGAATACACCTTCGCCCAGACCTTCCCCACCGGCACCCACGCGATGTGGCTGTACTACTGGATGGCCGCCAACGGCATCAACCCGCTGAAGGACGCCAAGGTCATCACCGTGCCGCCGCCGCAGATGGTGGCCAACATGCGGGTGGGCAACATGGACGGCTACTGCGTCGGCGAGCCCTGGGGCCAGCGCGCGATCATGGACGGCATCGGCATCACCGCGATCACCACCCAGGACATCTGGAAGGACCACCCGGAGAAGGTGCTCGGCACCACCGGCGACTTCGTGAAGAAGTATCCGAACACGGCGCGCGCCGTGACCGCCGCGATCATCGAGGCCGGCAAGTGGATCGACACCGGCCTGCAGAACAAGAACAAGATGGCCGAGACCATCGCCGACAAGAGCTACGTCAACACCAGCGTGGACGCGATCAACCAGCGCATCCTGGGCCGCTACACCAACGGCCTCGGCAAGAACTGGGACGACCCCAACCACATGAAGTTCTACGGCGACGGCGCGGTCACCTACCCGTACCTGTCGGACGGCATGTGGTTCCTCACGCAGCACAAGCGCTGGGGCCTGCTGAAGGAGCACCCGGACTACCTGCAGGTGGCCACGCAGATCAACCAGCTCGACATCTACAAGCAGGCCGCCGCCGCCACCAAGACGCCGGTTCCGAAGGACACGATGCGCAGCAGCAAGCTGTTCGACGGCGTGGTCTGGGACGGCAAGAACCCGAAGCAGTACGCCGAGTCGTTCAAGGTCAACGCCTGAGGAGCCCGCCATGGTCAGTGCAGTCTTCCACTCCCCCATCGAGGCCAAACCGGCGATGCCGGCCGCCAAGGCCCATCCCCAGGCCGCGCGGCCGGCAGCCGCGCCGGCCGCGGTCGAACCGGCGCCGCGCGTGCCGCGCGATTTCCGCGCCGTGTGGCTGCGCGTGCTGCCGCCGGTGCTCGGCTTCGCGCTGCTGGTGCTGGTCTGGGAACTGGTGGCGCTCAAGAGCACCACCGGCTTCCCCTCGCCGCTCGCGACCTGGCAGCAGGCGCTCTCGGTGTTCAGCGATCCGTTCTACAGCAAGGGTCCGAACGACCAGGGCGTGGGCTGGAACGTGCTCTCGTCGCTGCAGCGCGTGGCGCTGGGCTTCGGCCTGGCGGCCGCGGTCGGCATCCCGGCCGGCTTCGCGATCGGGCGCTTCGAGTTCCTGTCGCGGATGTTCAATCCGCTGATCAGCCTGCTGCGGCCGGTGTCGCCGCTGGCCTGGCTGCCGATCGGCCTGCTGGTGTTCAAGGGCGCCAACCCGGCCGCCATCTGGACCATCTTCATCTGCTCGATCTGGCCGATGATCATCAACACCGCGGTCGGCGTGCAGCGCGTGCCGAGCGACTACATGAACGTCGCCCGCGTGCTGAACCTCAGCGAATGGAAGATCTTCACCAAGATCCTGTTCCCCGCCGTGCTGCCCTACATGCTGACCGGCGTGCGGCTGGCGGTCGGCACCGCCTGGCTGGTGATCGTCGCGGCCGAGATGCTGACCGGCGGCGTCGGCATCGGCTTCTGGGTCTGGGACGAGTGGAACAACCTCAACGTCGCCAACATCATCATCGCGATCTTCGTCATCGGCATCGTCGGCCTGGTGCTCGAGTTCGCGCTCGTCAGGATCGCCACCGCGTTCACGTTCGAAGAGGTGAAGTCATGAATGATGACAACAAGTACATCAGCATCGAAGGCGTCGAACAGCGCTTCAAGACCGCCAAGGGCAGCTTCCTGGCGCTGCGCGAGGTGAACCTGAACGTCGCCAAGGGCGAGTTCATCACGCTGATCGGCCACTCGGGCTGCGGCAAGTCGACGCTGCTGAACCTGATCGCCGGCCTGACCACGCCGACGCAGGGCGTGCTGTTGTGCGCCAACCGCGAGATCAGGGGCCCGGGGCCGGAGCGCGCGGTGGTGTTCCAGAACCACTCGCTGCTGCCCTGGCTGACCTGCTACGAGAACGTCTACCTGGCGGTCGAGCGGGTGTTCGCGGCGACCGAGAGCAAGTCGCAGCTCAAGGCCCGCACCGAGGCGGCGCTGGCGCTGGTGGGCCTCACGCCGGCGGCGCAGAAGCGGCCCGGCGAGATCTCGGGCGGCATGAAGCAGCGCGTGGGCATCGCGCGCGCGCTGTCGATGGAACCCAAGGTGCTGCTGATGGACGAGCCCTTCGGCGCCCTCGATGCGCTGACCCGCGCCAAGCTGCAGGACGAGTTGCTCGCGATCGTGCAGAAGACCCGCAGCACGGTGGTCATGGTGACGCACGACGTCGACGAGGCGGTGCTGCTGTCGGACCGCATCGTGATGCTGACCAACGGCCCGGCAGCCACCATCGGCGAGGTGCTGGCGGTCGACATCCCGCGGCCGCGCAACCGCGTCGAGCTGGCCGAGGACCCGGTCTACGTGCACGCCCGCAAGGCCGTGATCGATTTTCTCTACACGCGCCAGGCGCACGTGGAGAAGTCCGCGGCTTGAAGCACGGCCTGCGTCGCGCATCGGGAGTCAGGACATGATGACCTGCAGGCTGTGTTCGTACGAGGCGGTGAGGCGCTCGAAGGTGTCGACCAGCGCATCGCTGGCGCGCACCAGCGAGGCACGGCCCTCGGCGCTGTCGAGGCCGCGCACGCCGCCCATCAGGTGCAGCCATTCGTCGCGCGCGATCGCCAGCGCGGCCCGGATCTCGGGCGAACTCAGCGGCGCCGCCTCGAGCTCGCGCAGCGCTGCCTCGAACTCGTCCATGGTGGCCGCCAGGCGCTGCTGCGAGTCGGCCGACGGCAGCATCGAGGCCAGCAGCGCATCCTTGGCCAGCCGCTGGGCCCGCATGCGCTGCCGGCCGCAGATGTTGACGATGCGCAGCGCCCGGCGGGCGCCGGAAGCTTCGAGCGTCTCGGTCAGCACCTCGGCAGCGGCCAGCAGGGCTTCGGCCCGGGCATCGATCGCGGCCAGCGCCGCCGGCCGCGCCGACAGTGCCTTCTCCAGGTCCTGCCATGCACTGCGAACCCGGGCCAGGGCTGCATTGCCGGCCTGGCCCAGCGCCAGGGTCGCCAGATGATCGAGGTTGTGCTGCACCCGCTCTGCGGACTGCGTGCGCAGCACCCGCGCGCGCCGCGCGTCGATGCCGGCCAGGCCTTGCGCGGCCACCCGCACCAGCCGCTGCGACAGCATGCGAAGCTGGCCGGCGCGATTGATCGCATCGGCCCACTGCGCGGCCTCGAGCACCGAGCGCGAGACCTCGCCGAGCCGCAGGTTGGCATGCATCGCAGCGCCGCGCAGCAGGCCGAAGGCCTGGTCCTCGTCGATGCCGCGCGCCGACATCAGCAGCCCCTTGGCGCGATCGATCCACTTGCGCTCGTCCAGGCGGGTGCGAAAAGCCTCCAGTTCGGTGCGCAGCGCGGCCTCGCGCTGCCAGCGCGCGCGGGCCCGGGCCAGCAACGCATCGAGCGACGGCGCATCGAGCGCATCCATGGGCGCCCAGGCATGCACGCCCAGCGCCACCAGTCGGGCGTGCGTGTCGGCATCGAGCGGCCCGCTGGCCAGGCTCAGCGCGCACGGCGGCGCGCCGGCCCAGGTCTGCAGCGCCTCGAGGAGCGATCCGGGCACCGGAACGGGCTGCCACAGAAGCACCTGTGGTGCTGCAGAAATCTCGACCTGGCGCACCAGATCGCTGCAGGGGATCGCGTCGATGCCGCGGCCGGCCAGCGCGCGCGTCAGCTCGGCGGGCAGCGCAGCCCCGGCGTGTTCAGGGGGAAGAACGACGAGAAGAGAGGTCACGGCAAAGTCTGGAGAGTGACGCAAAGCATAGGCGAGGCGGGCCTCAAGTTACTGGCACGTCTTTTGCGTCGTTTAGGGCGCGGTGTAACGAAGCACCGCATTGGTGAAGCGGCAGGTTCCTCGCCGCTCTCCGGCAGCGCCACGGCCGGAGCCACCCGTCAGGCCGCCGGCTTGCGCCGCTGCCACATCTCCCCAACCCCGTCCGACGACACGGCCTGCTCCCGGCCGGGCCGCGGCATTTCGCATTGACCGCCATGTCCAGCTTCAAGACGTTTCTGCAATCAGGCCACGGCCCGACGCTGTTCTCGGCCTTCCTGTACTTCTCGTTCTCGTGCTGCATCTGGGTGCTCAACGGCGCCATGGCGCCTTTCATCGGCGAGACCTTCGACCTCTCGCCGGCGCAGAAGGGGCTGATGCTGTCGGTGCCGATCATCGCCGGCGCGCTGATGCGCTTTCCGCTCGGCATCCTGTCGCAGTACATCGGCCGCAAGAACGCGACGCTGGTCGAGATGGGCCTGATCGCGGTGGCGATGCTGTTCGGCTTCTTCTTCGTGAAGAGCTTCAACGACCTGCTCGCGATGGGCGTGCTGCTGGGCATCGCGGGCGCCAGCTTCGGCGTCGCGCTGTCGCTGGGCTCGGGCTGGTTCCCGCCGCAGCACAAGGGCCTGGCGATGGGCCTGGTGGGCGCCGGCAACGTCGGCACCGCGGTGTCGGTGCTGGTGGCGCCGCCGCTGGCGCAATGGCTGGGCTGGCAGGCGGTGTACGGCGTCGCCGCCGGCGCGATCCTGCTGCCGATGGTCGTGATGATCGTGTTCGCCAAGGAGCCGCCGGACATCGACAGCCACGCCAGCTTCCGCGAGCACATCGCCTGCCTGTTCGAGAAGGACGGCTGGGTCTTCAGCCTGATCTACGGCGTGACCTTCGGCGGCTTCATCGGCCTCACCACCTTTCTGCCGTCCTACTACTACGACCAGTTCGGCGTGAGCAAGGTGCAGGCCGGCCAGCTGACCATGCTGGCCGCCTTCATGGGCGCCGCGGTGCGCATCGTCGGCGGCTGGATCTCCGACCGCTGGGGCGGCGTCAACACGCTGACCCTGGTGCTCACCGTGGTGGCCGTCGGCCTGGTGCTGGTGGGCATCTCGTCGTCGTCGCTGGTGCTCACGACGCTGCTGCTGATCGTCTGCTTCGCGGCCCTCGGCGCGGGCAACGGCGCCCTGTTCCAGCTGGTGCCGCTGCGCTGGCCGGCCAGCACCGCGGTGGCGGGCTCGATGATCGGCGAAATCGGCGCGCTTGGCGGCGGCCTGGTGCCCAATGCGATGGGCCTGTCCAAGCAGTACCTCGGCAGCTACACCTGGGGCTTCGTCTTCTTCGCGCTGCTGTCGGTGGTGATGCTCGGCGTGATGCGCGTGATGCAGATCCGCTGGACCCGCACCTGGGCCGAGAAAGGCGGGCGCGCGCGGGTCGCGGGCGCCCCCGCGGCGGCGAAGTACGTCGCCCCGCGCAAGACGGCGCGCCAGCGCTGAAGAGGCAAGCCATCATGTCAACGGGGCAGGAACAGCAGCCACAGCACGAGCAGTGCGTTGAAGAGCAGCGAAACGGCCAGCGCGATCTTGACCAGGGCGGCCGGATCGCGGCGGATCAGCGGCGTGTGGCCGGGCGGACCGACGGGACGCGAGGCCCCGCGCTCGAGCGCCAGCAGCAGTTCCTCGGCGGTCTCGAAGCGAAGCCGAGGATCGCGCGCCACCGCCTTGCACACCAGGTGGTCGAGCCAGACCGGCACGTCGGGCCGGATGCGCGACAGCGCTCCCGGATCGCGCCGGTAGCGCGCCAGCTGGTAGGGCTCGATCTCGCCGTAGGGCAGGCGTCCCGCCAGCCATTGGTAGAGCGTGACGCCGAGCGCGAACAGGTCGCTGCCCGCATCGGCTCCGGCGCCCTCCCATTGCTCGGGATTGATGTAGCTCGGCGTGCCGGCATGCAGCTCGCGCTGTGCCGTGCCCTCGCGGCCGGACAGCGCGACGCCGAGGTCGAGGATGCGCCAGCGGCCGTCATCGCCCAGGTGCAGGTTGCCGGGCTTGATGTCGCGATGCACCACGCCATGCCGGTGCAGCCGCCCCAGGGCCTTGGCGACCGCGATGGCCGCGGCGACCGCCTCGGCCGCGCTGCCGCGCGGGCCGGACTTCTGCAGCTGCTCGAGCGTGCGGCCGCCATGCCAGTCGAACACGATGTAGAGCGCGCTGGCGTTCTCGGCGCGTTCGTGCACGCGCACGAAGCCGCTGTCGGCACGCGTGCTGACGCGCAGCCCCAGCCAGGCCTCGTGCGCCAGCATGGCGCGCTCTTCAGGGTCGCCGGCGCGCGAGGGATGCAGCGTCTTGATCGCGACCAGTTCTCGCGTCACGGGGTGGCGCGCCTGGTAGAGCAGATGCACGCCGGTGTCGGCGACCCGCGCCGTGATGGTGTAGCCGTCGAGCGTGTCGCCCACCTTCAGCGCCGGCGGCGGTGCCAGACGGCGGACGTCGCCGAGCTCGTCGTCGAGCTGGCGCGCGTCGAGGCCGATCACGCGGATCACCAGCGCGGTGGCGTTGTCGCGCGTGCCGGCGGCGAGCGCCGCCCGCACCAGCGCCTCGCTGCCTTCGCGCGCCGTGCCCTGGAGCGCGAAGCGCGCCAGCTGCTGCGCCTTGAGCACGCCATGCACGCCGTCGGAAGTGAGCACGAAACAGTCGCCGACGCGCACGTCGCCCTGCGCGTAGTCGACCCGGACCTGGTCGTCGAGGCCGATCGCGCGGGTCAGCCGGCTGCGCAGGTCGGGGTGCTCGAAGGCGTGGTCCTGGGTCAGTGCCGCGGCCGGCTCGTCGTCGTCCCGCACGCGCCAGCCGCGGGTATCGCCGACATGGGCCAGCGTGTAGCTCTGGCCATGCAGCACCAGCGCGGTCAGCGTGGTGAGCGCGGTGCCGCCGCCGCCCTGCCGGCGCCGGTTGTGGTCGGCCAGCCAGGCGTTCTGGGCGCCGATGAGGCGGTCCAGCGCGGCGGTCGGTTCCCAGGTGTCGGGGGTCGCGAAGTAGTCGGCCAGGAGGCCCATGACGGTGGTCTGCGCGGCCTCCAGTCCGCGGCCGCCGGTGGACACGCCGTCGGCGATGGCGGCGATCAAGCCGCGCGCCTCGTCGCCGGCAGGCGCACGCACGGTGCCGGCGAAATCCTCGTTGACCTCGCGCGGCCCGCGCTGGCTGCTGTAGCCGATGTCCACTTCAAAGCTCATGGCGCGATTCTCCACGCGCATCGCGAGCCGCTCCGCCTGATTTGATTCCACGAAAGGTCCAGCCCCATGAAGAAGATGAAACTCGTGATGGTCGGCAACGGCATGGCCGGCGTGCGCACGCTCGAAGAGCTGCTGAAGATCGAACCCGATCTCTACGAGATCACCGTGTTCGGCGCCGAGCCGCATCCCAACTACAACCGGATCCTGCTGTCGCCGGTGCTGGCCGGCGAGCAGACGGTGGACGAGATCGTGCTCAACAGCTGGGAGTGGTACACCGAGAACCACATCACGCTGCACGCCGGCAAGAAGGTGGTCGAGATCGACCGCGTGAAGCGCGTGGTGCGCGCCGATGACGGCACCGAGGCCGCGTACGACCGGCTGCTGCTGTGCACCGGCTCCAACCCCTTCATGCTGCCGGTGCCCGGCCGCGACCTGAAAGGCGTGATCGCCTACCGCGACATCGCCGACACCGACTACATGATCGAGACCGCGCGCACGCACAAGAACGCGGTGGTGATCGGCGGCGGCCTGCTGGGCCTGGAAGCGGCCAACGGCCTGATGCTGCGCGGCATGACCGTGACCGTGGTCCACGTGATGCCCTGGCTGATGGAGCGCCAGCTGGACGACGTGGCGGGCAAGCTGCTGCAGAAGTCGCTGGAAGACCGTGGACTGAAGTTCATGATGGGCGCGCAGACGCAGGAGCTGGTCGGCGGACCCGAGGGCCGGGTCAGCGCGATCCGCTTCAAGGACGGCACCGAAGTGGCGGCCGACCTGGTGGTGATGGCGGTCGGCATCCGGCCCAACACCGAGCTGGCCGAGCGCGCCCGGCTGCACGTCAACCGCGGCATCGTGGTGAGCGACACGATGCAGACCGTGACCGACGCCCGGATCTATTCGGTCGGCGAGTGCGCGGCGCACCGCGGCATCGCCTACGGCCTGGTGGCGCCGCTGTTCGAGCAGGCCAAGGTGGCGGCCAACCACCTGGCGCAGTTCGGCATCGGCCGCTACCTCGGCTCGCTGACTTCGACCAAGCTCAAGGTGACGGGCATCGACCTGTTCTCGGCCGGCGAGTTCATGGGCGGCGAAGGCACGGAAGAGATCGTGATGAGCGACCCCTTCGGCGGCGTCTACAAGAAGCTGGTGATCAAGGACGACAAGCTGGTCGGCGCCTGCCTCTACGGCGACACGGTCGACGGCAGCTGGTACTTCAAGCTGTTGCGCGACGGCCGCAGCGTGCACGACATCCGCGACAAGCTGATGTTCGGCGAGTCGAACATCGGCGACACCGGGCACGAAGGCCACAGCAAGGCCGCCACGATGCCCGACGACGCCGAGGTCTGCGGCTGCAACGGCGTCAACAAGGGCACCATCTGCAAGGCGATCAAGGACAAGGGCCTGTTCACGCTGGAGGAAGTCAAGAAGCACACCAAGGCCAGCGCCTCCTGCGGCTCGTGCACCGGGCTGGTCGAGCAGATCCTGATGTTCACCGCCGGTGGCGACTACTCCGCGACGCCGAAGAAGAAGGCGATCTGCGGCTGCACCGACGTCAGCCACCAGGACGTGCGCGACGCGATCCGCAGGGACCACTACCTCACGCACGACGAGGTGTACCGCAACCTCGGCTGGCGCACGCCCAACGGCTGCGCGAGCTGCCGTCCGGCGATCAACTACTACCTGATCTCGACCTGGCCCAAGGAGGCGAAGGACGATCCGCAGAGCCGCTTCATCAACGAGCGCAGCCACGCCAACATCCAGAAGGACGGCACCTACTCGGTGATCCCGCGCATGTGGGGCGGCCACACCACGCCCGACGAGCTGCGGCGCATCGCGGACGCGGCCGACAAGTACAAGATCCCCACCGTCAAGGTCACGGGCGGCCAGCGCATCGACCTGCTGGGCGTGAAGAAGGAAGACCTGGAGAACGTCTGGAAGGACATCGGCATGCCCTCGGGCTTTGCCTATGCCAAGTCGCTGCGCACCGTGAAGACCTGCGTCGGCAGCGAGTGGTGCCGCTTCGGCACCCAGGACTCGACGCAGATGGGCAAGGACCTCGAACGCGCGCTCTGGGCGATGTATTCGCCGCACAAGGTCAAGCTGGCGGTCTCGGGCTGCCCGCGCAACTGCGCCGAATCGGGCATCAAGGACGTCGGCGTGATCGGCGTCGACTCGGGCTGGGAGATCTACATCGGCGGCAATGGCGGCATCAAGACCGAGGTGGCGCACTTCCTGGTCAAGGTGAAGAGCGCCGAGGAGGTGATGGAGTACGCCGGCGCCTTCCTGCAGCTCTACCGTGAGGAAGGCTGGTATCTCGAGCGCACGGTGCACTACATCGGCCGCGCCGGGCTCGACCATGTCAAGAAGAAGATCCTCGAGGACGCCGAGGGCCGCAAGGCCCTGTGGGAGCGGCTGCAGTTCGCGCTCGACGGCGAGCCCGATCCGTGGTTCGAGTCGAGCCAGGCAGCGGTCGACGTCCGCCAGTTCACGCCGGTGGCGGTGGTCGCCGCGCCTGCGCAAACCGTTTGAGGAGCACACCGCCATGAGCCAATGGAAACCCATCTGCCGCGTCGAGGACATTCCGGTGCTGGGCGCGCGCCGCGTGGCCCGGCCCGCGGGCGTCGATGTCGCGGTGTTCCGCAACGCCGACAACCAGGTCTTCGCGCTGCTCGACCGCTGCCCGCACAAGGGCGGCCCGCTGAGCCAGGGCATCGTCTTCGGCACCAGCGTGGCCTGCCCGCTGCACAACTGGACGATCGGACTCGACGACGGCTGCGCGAAGTCGCCCGACGAGGGCTGCACGCCGCGCTTCGCGGTCAAGGTGGCGGATGGCGTGGTGCACCTCGACAGCGAGGAACTGGCGAACCACGCCACCGATCTCGTGCGGCCGGTGGCCGGCCCGAAGCGGTCGGTCACAGCTTGAACTCAGGAACACCATGAACGAAACACGCTCCACCTGCCCGTACTGCGATCTCGCCGCTGGTGCGGCGAATCGCTTTGCGAGCAACGGAAAACTCCGCAATAGGGGCTTGGCATCGTGAAGCAAACACGCTCCACCTGCCCCTATTGCGGAGTGGGTTGCGGCGTGATCATCGAATCCGATGGCGCGCAGATCACGGGTGTTCGCGGCGATCCCGACCATCCGGCCAACTTCGGCCGCCTGTGCACCAAGGGCTCGACCCTGCACCTCACGGCCAGCGCCGCGGTCACGGTGCAGACGCGCCTCTTGCGGCCCATGCAGCGCGCCACGCGAGGCTCGGCGCCCGAGCCGATCGGCTGGGACGGCGCGCTCGACCTCGCGGTCGAGAAGTTCGCCCAGGTGATCCGCGACCACGGGCCGGACGCCGTGGGCTTCTATGTCTCGGGCCAGCTGCTGACCGAGGACTACTACGTCTTCAACAAGCTGGCCAAGGGCCTGATCGGCACCAACAACATCGACACCAACTCGCGCCTGTGCATGAGCAGCGCGGTGGCCGGCTACAAGAAGACGCTGGGCGCCGACGCGCCGCCGGCCTGCTATGACGACCTCAAGTCCGCCGACTGCCTGTTCATCGTCGGCAGCAACACGGCCTGGGCGCACCCGATCCTGTTCCGGCGCATCGAGGACGCCAAGGCCGCCAACCCGGCGCTGAAGATCATCGTGGCCGACCCGCGCCGCACCGACACGGTCGAGATCGCCGACCTGTTCCTGCCCATCCAGCCCGGCACCGACGTCATGCTGTTCAACGGCATGCTGCACCTGATGCTGTGGGAAGGCTGGACCGACGCCCGCTACATCGCCGAGCACACCAGCGGCTTCGACGCGCTCAAGGCCACGGTGCGCGACTGCACGCCCGAGCGCGTGGCGCAGGTCTGCGGCATCGCCCAGGACGACCTGCTGCAGGCCGCGCGCCTGTTCGCGACCTCCGCGGCCACATTGAGCCTGTACTGCCAGGGCCTCAACCAGTCCTCCTCCGGCACCGCCAAGAATGCCGCGCTGATCAACCTGCACCTGGCGACGGCGCAGATCGGCAAGCCCGGGGCCGGCCCGTTCTCGCTCACCGGTCAGCCCAACGCGATGGGCGGCCGCGAGGTCGGCGGGCTGGCCAACCTGCTGTCGGCGCACCGCGATCTCGCGAACCCCGAGCACCGCGCCGAAGTTGCCGCCCTGTGGGGCGTGCCGGAGGTCCCCGAAAAGCCCGGCAAGACCGCGGTCGAGATGTTCCAGGCCGCCGCCGACGGCGAGATCCGCGCGCTGTGGATCGCCTGCACCAATCCGGCGCAATCGATGCCGGACCAGGCCACCGTGCGCCGCGCGCTCGAGCGCTGCGAGTTCGTGGTGGTGCAGGAGGCTTTCTCGACCACCTCGACCTGCGACTTCGCCGACCTCTTGCTGCCGGCCACCACCTGGGGCGAGAAGGAAGGCACGGTCACCAACAGCGAGCGCCGCATCTCCCGGGTGCGCCCGGCCGTGCCGGCGCCGGGCCAGACCCGCGACGACTGGGCGATCGGCGTGGCCTTCGCGCGCAAGCTCGAGGCCCGGCTCGCGCGCCCCGCCAACCCGAGCACGCTGTTCCCCTACGGCAATGCCGAATCGGTCTGGAACGAGCACCGCGAAAGCACCCGCGGCCGCGACCTCGACATCACCGGCATGAGCTACGCGATGCTGGAGGCGGCGCCGCAGCAATGGCCGCTGCGCGAGGGCGAGACCACGGGCCTCGCACGGCTCTATGAAGACGGCGTGTTCCCGACGCCGGACGGCCGCGCCCGCTTCGTCGACACGGTCTACAAGCCGGTGGCCGAGGCCCGCGAGGCCCGCTATCCCTTCTCCCTCAACACCGGCCGGCTGCGCGACCAGTGGCATGGCATGAGCCGCACCGGCACGCTGGGCCGGCTGTTCGGCCACGTGGCCGAGCCGAGCGTGCAGATGCATCCGCAGGACATGGCGCGCCGCCAGTTGGCGGAAGGCGACCTGGTGCACGTGACTTCGCGCCGCGGCTCGATCGTGCTGCCGCTGGCTGCCAGCGCGGAAGTCGGCCTGTCGCAGGCTTTCATCGCGATGCACTGGGGCGGCGAGTACCTGAGCGGCAGCTCGAGCACCGGCGAGCGGCTGGCGGGCATCAACGCGCTCACCACGCCGAGCTACTGCCCCGACTCGAAGCAGCCCGAACTCAAGCACGCGGCGGTCAAGATCCTCAAGGCCGAGCTGCCCTGGTCGCTGCTCGCCGCCGCCTGGCTGCCGCAGGATGCGGCGCTGGGCGTCGCCAGCGAGCTGCGCGGCCTGATGCAGACCTTTCCTTTCGCCAGCTGCGTGCCCTTCGGGACCGGCGGCGCACTCGAAGGCGGCGGCGCCGAGCGTACCGGCATCCTGTTTCGCGCCGCAGCCTACGAGGCCCCGCCCGACGCCGTGCTGGCCCGCATCGAGGCCCTGCTGGCGCTGGGCGGCATCGACACCCTGCGCTACGCCGATGTCCGGCGCGGCCAGCGGCGCGCCGTGCGCCTGGTGCGCGACGGCGAGGAGGCCCGGCTCGAGGGCTTCCTGCTCGGCGGCGACACCCGCGCCGAGGCCTGGATCAAGGCCCTGCTCCAGGACCGCCTGCCGGCCCAGGCCTACGGCCGCCAGCTGCTGCGCCCCGGCGCCGCCGCACCGGTCGGGGTGGCGGCGCGCGGCAAGGTGATCTGCAGCTGCTTCGGCATCACGCAGACCGCCATCGAGGCGCAGCTGGCGACCGGCTCGGGCGACGAGGCTGAGCGCCTGGCCTCGCTGCAGGGTGCGCTCAAATGCGGCACCAACTGCGGTTCCTGCCTGCCCGAGCTCAAGCGGATGGTGCGCGCGGTCGCAGTGCATAAGCACACTGCCCAACCGGCATAAGGCATGCGGGACAATCCGGCACCCATGGGAATCAGTCACTACATCAAGGAAATCGGCCGCGGCGCGCGCGGTGCGAAGCCGCTCGCGCGCGAGCAGGCCTCGGACCTGTTCGGCCAGGTGCTCGACGGCAGCATCTCCGACCTCGAGATGGGCGCCTTCTGCCTGGCGATGCGCATCAAGGGCGAGACGCCCGAGGAGCTGGCCGGCTTCCTCGACGCCACCCACGCCCGGCTGGCCCGCTTCCCAGCCACCGACCGGCCGCTGGTGGTGCTGCCGAGCTACAACGGCGCCCGCCGACTGCCGGTGCTGACGCCGCTGCTGGCGCTGCTGCTGGCGCGCGAGGGCCTGCCGGTGCTGGTGCACGGCGCCGCCACCGAGTCGGCCCGGGTGCTGGCCTCCAGCGTGCTGGCCGCGCTCGACGTGCCGGCGCTGGCGGCGATCCGCCCGATCGCCGGCGGCGAGGCCGTGTTCGCGCCCACCGCGCTGCTGAGCCCCGGGCTCAAGCGCCTGCTCGACGTGCGCCGCGTGGTCGGCCTGCGCAATCCCGGCCACAGCGTGGTCAAGCTGATGCAGCCCGGCCTGGGCGACTGCGTGGTGGTCGGCAGCTACACCCACCCCGAATACGCACGCTCGATGGCCGCCACCTTCGAGCTGACCGGCATGACCGCCCTGCTCTCGCGCGGCCTCGAGGGCGAGAGCGCGGCCGACCCGCGCCGCACCGCGCAGGTCGACGGCTTCGTGCGCGGCGAGCGCATCGCGCTGCAGGCGCAACAGCCCGGCACCCAGGCCGAGGTGCCCGGCCTGCCGGCCGAGATCGACGTCGACACCACGGCCCTCTATACGCGGCAGGTGCTGGCCGGCGAACTGCCCGTGCCGGGCGCCATCGCCCAGCAGGTCGGCCACATCCTTCAACTGGCGCAGCGCGCCCAAGAAACGCAACCCGCGGAGACCCCATGACCCCCCCTTCACTCCAAGGCAGCTGCACCCTGGTCGGCGCCGGCCCCGGCGACCCCGAACTGCTGACGCTCAAGGCGGTCAAGGCGATCCAGGCCGCGACCGTGCTGCTGGTCGACGACCTGGTCAATGACGAGATCCTGGCCTATGCGCGCCCCGGCGCCCGCATCGTCCACGTCGGCAAGCGCGGCGGCTGCCGCAGCACGCCGCAAGCCTTCATCGAGCGGCTCATGATCACGGCGGTGCAGGAAGGCGAGACCGTGGTGCGCCTCAAAGGCGGCGATCCCTTCATCTTCGGCCGCGGCGGCGAGGAGGTCGAGCATCTGCGCGAGGCCGGCATCGAGGTCCGGGTGGTCAACGGCATCACGGCCGGGCTGGCCGCGGTCACGGCGCTGGGCGTGCCGCTGACCCATCGCGACCATGCGCAGGGCGTGGTGTTCGTCACCGGCCATGCAAAGACCGGCTACGCCGCCGGCGAGCACCCGACCGACTGGCGGCAGCTGGCCGCCACCGCGCGCGACGCCCGCCTGACGCTGGTGATCTACATGGGCGTCGCCGGCGTCGCCCACATCCAGGACGAGCTGCTGCACGGCCTGTCCGGCGACACCCCGGTCGCCGTGATCCAGCACGCCAGCCTGCCGCAGCAGCGCCATATCGCGACCACGCTGGCGCGGCTGCGCGCCGACATCGCGAGCGCGGCCATGGCCAGCCCGTCGGTGATCGTGGTCGGCGACGTGCTGCGCGGCCTGGCCGCGGCCGGCCTGCCCTCGACCCGCTTCGGCACATGAGCCAGATTTCTTGAACCCCTTCGACGTCGTCGTCATCGGCGCCGGTGCCGCCGGCCTCTTCTGCGCCGGCCTGGCGGGCCAGCGCGGCCTGAAGGTGCTGCTGCTCGACCACGGCGAGCGCATCGCCGAGAAGATCCGCATCTCGGGCGGCGGCCGCGCCAATTTCACCAACCGCGACCTCGACGTGCGCGCGCCGCAGCGCCACTTCATCGGCGACAACCCGAACTTCTGCCGCTCGGCGCTGTCGCGCTACACGCCGCAGCAGTTCATCGCGCTGGTGCAGCGCCACGGCATCGCCTTCCACGAGAAGCACAAGGGCCAGCTGTTCTGCGACGGCCCCTCGCAGCAGATCATCGACATGCTGCTGGCCGAATGCGCCGCCGGCGGCGTGACGCACTGGCAGCCCTGCGGCGTCGGCGAGATCGCCTGGTCGGCCGAGGGCGGCTACGAGATCCAGACCCGCCGCGGCGCGGTGCGCTCGCCCCGGCTCGTGATCGCCACCGGCGGCCTTTCGATCCCGCAGATCGGCGCCAGCGACTTCGGCTACCGCATCGCCGCCCAGTTCGGCCTGCGCGTGGTCGCACCGCGGCCGGCGCTGGTGCCGCTGACTTTCGGCGGCGAGGCCTGGGAGCCCTACGCGGGCCTGGCCGGGCTCGCGCTGCCGGTGCAGATCGAGACCGGCAGCAAGAAGGAGCGCATGACCTTCCACGAAGACCTGCTGTTCACCCACCGCGGACTGTCGGGGCCGGCGGTGCTGCAGATCTCGAGCTACTGGAAGCCCGGCGCGCCGCTGACCCTCGACTTCGCCCCCGGCACCGACGTCGCGGCCGCGCTCTCCGAGGCCAAGCAGCGCTCCCGCAAGCGGATCGGCAATGAGCTGGCGGCCTGGGTCCCGTCCCGGCTGGCCGACGCCTGGGTCGGGCAGGACGCCGCCCTGCAGCGCCCGATCAACGAAGCCGCCGACCGGGCGCTGGCCGGCCTGGCGGAGCGCATCGCGCGCTGGCAGATCACGCCCAGCGGCACGGAGGGCTACAAGAAGGCCGAAGTGACGGCCGGCGGCGTCGACACCCGCGACCTGTCGTCGCAGACGCTGGAATCGAAGCAGCCCGGGCTCTACTTCATCGGCGAAGTGGTGGACGTCACCGGCTGGCTGGGCGGCTACAACTTCCAGTGGGCCTGGGCCAGTGCCCACGCCTGTGCACAGGCACTGGCACCGGAAGCCAAAGCTGACGCTATAATGTCGGGCTAACTTCGGCCTCCCCTCAACGGCCCACCCCTTTTTCAGTTGAGGAACCCCGGCCCGGGGCCTCGATCTCCCCAGGCCAAATTGAACCAACCGATCCTTCAATGACCACCATCCGCGTAAAAGAAAACGAGCCTTTCGACGTTGCACTGCGCCGCTTCAAGCGCACCATCGAAAAGCTCGGCCTGCTGACCGACCTGCGTGCCCGCGAGTTCTACGAGAAGCCGACTGCCGAGCGCAAGCGCAAGAAGGCTGCGGCCGTCAAGCGCCACTACAAGCGCGTGCGCAGCATGCAGCTCCCGAAGAAGCTGTACTAAGCACTTCGCAGCGTTGGCTTCAGGGCCATCGCCCGGTTCAGCCCGGATCGAGCCGCGCCAGGGATACCTGCCGCGGCTTTTGTTTTTCTCGCCCCATCAACGAAAGCCCGCCATGAGCCTCAAGGACCAGATCACCGAAGACATGAAGACCGCGATGCGCGCCAAGGACTCCGAGCGCCTGGGCACCATCCGCCTGCTGCTCGCGGCGCTCAAGCAAAAGGAAGTCGACGAGCGGATCGAGCTCGATGACGCGATGGTCGTCGCGATCGTCGACAAGCTGGTCAAGCAGCGCAAGGATTCGGTCGCCGCCTTCACCCAGGGCGGCCGCACCGACCTGGCGGACAAGGAAGCAGCCGAGATCAAGGTGCTCGAGGTCTACCTGCCGCAGCGCATGAGCGCCGACGAGGTCGCGGTCGAGGTCAAGGCGATCGTCGCCGAACTCGGTGCCAAGGGCCCGGGCGACATGGGCAAGGTGATGGGCGCGGTCAAGACCCGCCTGGCCGGCAAGGCCGACATGGGTCAGGTCAGCGCCGCGGTCAAGGCCGCGCTGTCGGGCGCCTGAGGTGGTGAAGGCGCGCCCGGTCCTCAAGGCCTGCGCCTGCCTGGTCGATGCCCAGGGCCGGCTGCTGGTGTTCCACCATCCCGAGGACATGGGCATGCAACTGCCCAAAGGCACCGTCGAGCCCGGCGAGCCGCCCGAGGACGCGGTGCGGCGCGAGCTGCTGGAAGAGTCGGGCATCGACTACCAGGGCCCGCTGCAGCCGCTGGGGACCATCGACCGCTACTGCGAGGCCGGCGTCGAAGGCAACAAGCACCGCCATCCGCAGCTGTGGCACCTGTTCCTGATGCGCACCGAAGAGGCCCTGCCCGAGACCTTCGACCATGTCGCGATGGGCAGCCCGGAAGAGGATGGCCTGGTGTTCAGCTTCAGCTGGCTGGCGCCTGATGCGCCGGTCGAAGGCTTCGCGGCGCCCTATGTGCGGGTGATCGCGAAGGTGCGCGAGGCCTTGTCGAGCTAGCCGAAGGGGTTGAACAGTTCGACCCCGAAGCCGCTGAAATCCGCGGTATTGCGGGTCACCACCTTCAGTTGATGGCGCATCGCGGTTGCCGCGATCATGGCGTCCTCGTACAGGGCGTCGGAGCGCTGATGCATCAGGCGTGCCCACAGGCGGAAAGTCTCGGCATCCATCGGCAGCGCGTTGTACGACGAAGCCACTGCATCGGCCCACTGCTCGATCTCCGCCGCCTTGGCCTCGTCCTGCTCACGGGTGATCTCGATCCCCCCTGGATCTCGCCCAGCGACACGGCGGACACATGCAGGTCGCTGTCGGGCACGGATTGCAGCCACGCCAGCACTGCCCCATGCGGGCGCGGGCGCCGCAACTCTGAAATCACGTTCGTGTCGAGCAAGTACATGCAGCAACGTCAGTCCAACGCCTCGGTCTTGCGCCGGCGCGCCCCGCCACTCGGAGGCACCAGCGCCTCGGTGCGCGCGGAATCGGCCAACAGCAGTGCCTTCAGCGAGGGTCGGGCCGCCGCTTGAAGCCGCCTCCATTCCGCCGCGGGAACCAGCACCGCCGCCTCCGCACCGCGGCGCGTCACCATTTGCGGCCCCTCGGCCAGGCAGGTTTCGAGGAACTCGCTGAACCGCGCCTTCGCGTCCTGGACCGGCCAAGCTTTCATGTTCACCCCATCAGACTAGTCAGATGACCAGTCTAGCAAAGAGATCAAGAGCCCGCCACCTTCATCCGGTTGATCAGCAGTGAACCGGTGGTCTTCGCCCCGTAGTTGTAGGCATCCGCGCCCACCGCCTCGATGCCGAGCAGCATCTGCTTGAGATTGCCCGCGATCGTAATCTCCTGGACGGGGAAGGCGATACGGCCCTTCTCGACCCAGAAACCGCTGGCGCCACGCGAATAGTCGCCGGTGACGTAGTTCACGCCCTGCCCCATCAGCTCGATCACCAGCAGGCCGGTGCCCAGCTTCTCGAGCATGGCGCCGAGGTCGTCGCCCTTCTTCGTCAGCCGCGAGGTCAAGGTCAGGTTGTGCGAGCCGCCGGCGTTGCCGGTGGTCTTCATGCCCAGCTTGCGCGCCGAGTAGGTGCTGAGGAAGTAGCCCTCGAGCCGCCCGCCGTCGACCACCTTGCGCTTGCGCGTCACGACGCCTTCGTCATCGAAGGGCGAGCTGCCCTTGCCGCGCAAGAGATGCGGGTCCTCGACCACGTCGATGTGCTTGGGCAACACCTTCTTGCCGAGCGAATCGAGCAGGAAGCTGCTTTTGCGATACAGCGCACCGCCGCTGGTGGCCTGCACCAGCCCGCCCAGCAGCCCGGCCGCCAGCGGCGACTCGAACAGCACCGGGCATTCGGTGGTCTTGATCTTGCGCGACTTGAGGCGGCTCAGGGCCCGCTCGGCGGCGTAGCGGCCCACGGCCACGGGGCTCGCCAGCTCGTCGGCCGAGCGCATCGAGCTGTACCAGGCGTCGCGCTGCATGTCGTCGCCCTTGCCGGCGATCGGCGCCACCGAGATCGAATGGCGCGAGCTGGCATAGCCGCCGCGGAAGCCGCGGGTATGGGCACTGAAGAAATGGCTTTGCTGCGCCGAGACCCCGGCACCTTCGCTGTTGGTGATGCGCTTGTCGGTCGACAGGGCCGCGGCCTCGCACTCCAGCGCCAGCTGGGCGGCCTGTTCGCTCGTGACATCCCAGGGGTGGAACAGGTCGAGATCGGGCCGCTCCTTGGCGATGTCGGCCTCGTCGGGCAGGCCGCTGACCGGGTCCTCGGCCGTGAAGCGGGCGATGTCGTAGGCCGCCTGCACGGTCTGGGCGATGGCTGCCTCGGAGAAATCGGAGGTGCTGGCATTGCCGCGGCGGTGGCCCACGTAGACCGTGACGCCCAGCGACTTGTCGCGGTTGCGCTCGACGTTCTCGAGCTCGCCCTTGCGCACCGAGACGCTCAGGCCGCAGCCCTCGGACGCCTCGGCGCCGGCATCGGTCGCTCCGAGCTTCTTGGCGTGGGCCAAGGCCGAGTCGACCAGGTTTTCGAAGAAAGGACGGCTGTAGGCGAAGCCGGAGTCGGCGCGCGAGGAAGTTGTGGTCATGTGTTGGCTATGATACTTGCGCCCCCTGTTCCCGATGGTGCGGCCAACGATTGCATCTATGTCCCGCAAACCCAAAAAAGGCTACTTCGTCCGTGGCGAGTTCGTGGCCGAAGGCAGCGAACTCGATCTGGAGCTCAAGCGCGAGCTCAAGGGCACCGACGCCGCCAGCAAGACCGACCTCAAACGCGAGAGCGCCGAACTGCAGGCGCTGGGCGAAGCCCTGCTCGGCCTGCGCGCCGGCCTGTTCGACACGCTCGACCTGGGCGACAAGCTCAAGGACGCGATCGCCGACGCCAAGCGCATCACCAACTTCGAGGGCAAACGGCGCCAGATGCAGTTCATCGGCAAGCTGATGCGCGGCCTCGATGCCGAGGTGCTCGACACTGTCCGCGCCGCCCTGGCCGAGCAGGACCGCCTGCCGGCCGAGGAAACCGCGGCGCTGCACGAGGCCGAGCGCTGGCGTGACCGCCTGATCGCCGACGACGACGCGCTGGGCGGCTGGATCGAGACCCACCCGGCCACCGATTCCCAGCAGCTGCGCGCGCTGGTGCGCCAGGCCCGCAAGGACATCAAGGCCGGCCCGCCCGGCGAGGCACCGCGCCAGGGCAAGGCCTACCGCGAGGTGTTCCAGATCGTGCGGGCCCAGCTGCGGGTGCACGGCACGGCCGACCTCGCCGACGAGGCCGCCGAACAGGCGCGCGAGGACGACGCATGACGGCGCTCGATCCGGTCCGCATCGGCATCGTCTCGGTCAGCGACCGCGCTTCCAGCGGCGTCTACGAAGACAAGGGCCTGCCGGCGCTCAAGGAATGGCTGCAGCGCGCGCTGCGCAATCCGCTCACTTTCGAATCGCGCCTGATCCCCGACGAGCAGGCCGGCATCAGCGCGGCACTGATCGAACTGGTCGACGCCGGCTGCTCGCTGGTGCTGACCACCGGCGGCACCGGCCCGGCCCTGCGCGACGTC
Organism: Variovorax saccharolyticus; assembly: GCF_030316765.1. GTDB lineage: Bacteria > Pseudomonadota > Gammaproteobacteria > Burkholderiales > Burkholderiaceae_C > Variovorax > Variovorax saccharolyticus. The sequence continues at coordinate 302,350 of NZ_JASZYT010000001.1, read as the reverse complement.
ACGCCCGAGGCCACGCTGGCCGTGGCCCACAAGGAAATGCCGGGTTTCGGCGAGCAGATGCGGCAGATCAGCCTCGCCTTCGTGCCGACCGCGATCCTGTCGCGCCAGGTCGCGGTGATCCGCGAACGCAGCCTGATCATCAACCTGCCGGGGCAGCCGAAGGCGATTGCCGAGACGCTCGAAGGACTGCGCAATGCCGACGGCACGCAGGCGGTGCCGGGCATCTTCGCGGCGGTGCCGTACTGCATTGACCTGATCGGCGGGCCCTACCTGGAGACCGACGACGCGGTCTGCAAGGCGTTTCGGCCGAAGTCCGCGATTCGGTCCAGCTAGTCAGTTGAGGACAGAGCAAAAACCGCTGCGCGGTTTCTTGGTCTGTCCTGCAAGGACTCAGCAGGTCGAGGACAGGATGAGTACTGCTGCGCAGGTTCTTGATCCAGTCCAATGACGGTGTTGGCGCGAGCCGGTGACCCAAAGGACGGGGAGGCGGGAGGCATGGCTACAACCACTACAACAACGACGGACAGCGCGCTGCTGCCGCGCATCGAGGGGCGCATCCAAGTGCTGCGCGGGCTGAAGGTGATGATCGACGCCGACCTGGCCGAGCTCTACGGCGTGCCGACCAAGGCGCTGAACCAAGCCGTCAAGCGCAATGCAGCACGCTTTCCGCCGGATTTCATGTTCCAACTCGACGCCGCAGAAAAGGCCGAGGTGGTCACAAACTGTGACCACCTCTCGAAATTGAAGTTCTCGAGGACGCTGCCATTCGCGTTCACGGAGTTCGGCGCGGTGGCCCTGGCCAACGTGTTGGCCTCGGCACAGGCTGTAGAGATGGGCATCTACGTGGTGCGCGCTTTCGTGCGGCTGCGGCAAGCGGCCAGCTTGCATGAGGATTTGGCTAGGCGACTGGCCGAGATCGAGGAGAAGACAGAGCGGCTGGAGCTATCGCACGACATGTTCAGCCGCAACACGCGCAATCAACTGCGCCAATTGTTCGAGGCCATGCGTGCTCTGACGGTGCCTCCCGATCCGCCCAAACGGCCTATCGGGTTCGTGCCGCTCGAAGAGAAGAAGACACCGAAGGCGTGCAGCAAGAAGTAGTCGATCGAATCGAGCTGCATCGACAAGTCAGATGAGGACAGAGCAAATCTGCTGCGCAGGTGTCGTTGGCTGTGGCCAGCGCCTCCTCGTAGTTCTTCACCCGGATCACGCTCGCCACCGGCCCGAAGATCTCTTCCTTGTTGATGCGCATCGACGCCGCCGACTCGCTGAACAGCGCCGGCGACATGTAGTAGTCGCCCCTGCAAATCGCTCCCCTCCCGCATGAACGCTCGATCCGAGCGACATTTCCGCCGCCTAAGTCTCCCAGATCTGATTGCCCGGGGTGCTGATTCCTGGGAGATTCCCGCATGCCCGAGTCTGCCGACACTCCCGATTTCTTCTGCCCCCGCCTGGTCGAGATGATCGAACTGCGCCACCCGCTGGCGGTGCTGGCCAAGCTCCATTGAGATGAGCTGCTCCGATCAAGGCCCGCGCCGCGCCGTCTCCTTCGCTCTGCTGCTGCCGCTGCTACTGGCCGCACAGCCGGTCGCCACCGATAGTTATCTGCCGGCGCTGCCTGAGATCGCCCGCGACCTCGGCTCGGCCAGCAGCAGCCTGACCGTGTTCGTGCTGGCCTTCGGCGTCGCCCAGCTCGTGTGCGGGCCCCTGGCCGACCGCTTCGGACGCCGGCCGGTGCTGCTGACGGGGCTGGCCTGCTATACGGTAGCGGCGGCCGGCTGCGCGCTGGCGGGCAGCGCGGACGCTCTGGTGGCCTGGCGCGCCGTGCAGGGCGCGGCCATGGCGTCCATCCTGGTGTGCGCTCGGGCCGCGGTGCGCGACCTGTATCCGGCCCATGAAGGGCCGCACGTCATGGCTCACGGCCTGAGGGGCTTGGGCATCGTGGCCCTGGTGGGGCCGATAGCCGGTGCATGGGGAGTCCAGACCGCAGGCTGGCGCTGGGTGCTGGCGGCGATGGGCGTCTACTCGCTCACGTTGCTGGCGTTGTGCTGGCGCACTTTCGGCGAGACGCGGCAAGTGGCGGCGAGGCCGGCCCCGGTCCTCGCATCCGTATCCACTGGCGGTATGCGCCAGGTGTTCGCCAGCCCCAGCTTTCGCGCCTGGACAGCGCTGACCGCGACCACCTACGGCGGCATCTTTTGCTTTTTGCTGCTGTCGCCGATGGTGTACGTCGACCTGTTTGGCCTGTCGCCTGCGCTCTACGGCTGGATTCCAGCGGGCGGCTCGCTGGTCTACATCCTCAGCATCACATGGTGCCGGCGTTTGCTATCGCAGCGCGGGCCGGTGCGCACGGTGCAGTTGGGCGCCTCGCTCAGTCTGCTGGGGCCGTGCATCCAGATTGCTGGCTGCGTGCTGGCGCCGACCTCGCCCGTTCCATTGTTGGTAGGGCACGCGGTGTACGCACTGGGCAATGGCATTCACCAGCCCTGCGGCCAAGCGGGCGCGGTGGGTGACCTGCCGCCGCAGCTGGCCGGGCGGGCCGTGTCGTTTTCGGGCTTCGTGATGATGTGCGTGGCCTTCTGCGCCGGCCAGTTGGCGGCGGGCTTTGTCGACCCGACGATGCGCCACGGTGCCTGGCCGATGGTGTTGCCCATGGCGCTGGCGGGCGTTGTGCTGGTAATGATCGCCTTTGTGTGGCTGCCGCGGTTGTATCCGGTGCGGGCGGCGGAAACGATCTGCCGGGGGTGCTGATTCCTGGGAGATTTTCCGCACGCCCGAGTCTGCCGACTCTCCCGATTTCTTCCGCCCCCGGCTGGTCGAGATGATCGACCTGCGCCACCCGCTGGCGGTGCTGGCCAGCCGCCTGGCTCGGCATCGAGCAGCTTGAGGCCGCAGGGTCAGGCCAGCGTGTAGGCCGTCTTCACCACCGTGAAGAACTCCTGCGCATACCTGCCCTGCTCGCGCGGCCCGTAGCTCGATCCCTTGCGGCCGCCGAAGGGCACGTGGTAATCCACCCCCGCCGTCGGCAGGTTGACCATCACCATGCCGGCCTGGCTGTGGCGCTTGAAGTGCGTCGCGTGGTTCAGCGAGGTGGTGGCGATGCCGGCCGACAGGCCGAACTCGGTGTCGTTGGCCGTGGCCAGCGCCTCCTCGTAGTTCTTCACCCGGATCACGCTCGCCACCGGCCCGAAGATCTCTTCCTTGTTGATGCGCATCGACGCCGCCGACTCGCTGAACAGCGCCGGCGACATGTAGTAGCCGTCGGTGTCGAGCTTGAGCCGCTCGCCGCCCGCGGCCAGCGTGGCGCCCTCGCCCTTGCCGATCGCGACGTATTCCAGGTCCTGGTCGAGCTGCGACTTCGAGGACACCGGACCGATGTCGGTGCCCTGCGCCAGTGCATCGCCGACCTTGATCTTCGCCATGCGGGCCTTCATCGCCTCGATGAACTTCGGATAGATCCCTTCGGTCACGATCAGCCGGCTCGACGCGGTGCAGCGCTGGCCGGTCGAATAGAAGGCGCTCTGCACGCTGAGCTCCACCGCCTGGTTCAGGTCGGCGTCGTCCAGCACCACCTGCGGGTTCTTGCCGCCCATCTCGAGCTGCACCTTCTTGTGGTTCGTTGCGCACTGCACCGCGATGTTGCGGCCCACGCCGACCGAGCCGGTGAAGCTGATCGCGTGGATGCCCGGGTGGTTGACCAGCGCATCGCCGATCACGCTGCCGCGGCCCATCACGAGGTTGAACACGCCCGCCGGGATGCCCGAACGGCTGATGATCTCGGCCAGCGCCCAGGCGCAGCCCGGCACTAGGTCGGCCGGCTTCATCACCACGCAGTTGCCGAAGGCCAGCGCCGGGGCGATCTTCCAGGCCGGGATGGCAATCGGGAAGTTCCACGGCGTGATCAGGCCGACCACGCCGACCGGCTCGCGCGTGATCTCGATGCCGATGCCCGGGCGCACCGACGGCAGCACCTCGCCCGACAGGCGCAGGCATTCGCCGGCGAAGAACTTGAAGATCTGCGCCGCGCGGGTGGCTTCGCCGATGCCTTCGGCCTTGGTCTTGCCCTCTTCGCGGGCCAGCAGCGTGCCGAGCTCTTCCTTGCGCGCCAGGATCTCGTTGCCGATCTTGTCCAGCGCCTCGGAGCGCGCCTGGATGCCGCCGGTCGACCAGGCCGGGAAGGCGGCGGTGGCGGCCGCCACGGCGGCGTCGACCTGGGCCGCGTCGCCCTGCGCGTACTGGCCCAGCACGTCGCCGAGATTGCTCGGGTTGACGTTCGGGCTGTAGCTGGCAGCCGCACGCCATTCGCCGTTGATGAGGTTGTCGAAGTTCTGCATGGCAGGGTCCTTGGGAATCGGGGTGGAGATAGGCAGCTTACTGTGGCGGGCGCACCGCCTGGCGGGCCAGCAGCTTCCAGTCGCCGCCCGGGCCCTGTTGCTGCCAGACGCCGAGGATCTTGATGCTGACCTTGCCGGGCTTGCCGGAGTCGTTGGTGTCGGCCGTGAGCGTATGGCGCACGATCGCGACGTTGTCGATGACCTTGATGGTCTGCTCGGTGATCGCGATGGTCACGAAGTCAGACTTGCCGTCCATCAGGTCGCTGATGAAGCTGGTCTTGGTGTCGACCTTGCCGCCCGAGTGGCCGTAGCTCAGGTCGTCGGCCACCAGCGCATTGAGCGCTGCAGGCGTCGGGTCGATCATCGCCACGCGCAGCTTCTCTGCCGCGGCGGCGACTGCCGGCGACTTGGCCGCCTCGTTGCCGCGCATCGTGGTGCAGCCGGCGAAAGCCGCGGTGGCGGCAGCGATCAAGACCAGTTTCTTCAGCATTTTTTTGTCTCCTGTTGTTGTGATTGAAAGCGCTTGGGAAATTACTGCGGGCCGAGCTTGTCGATCAGCGCGGCCAGGGCCTGGTATTCGTCGGCCTTGAGCTCGGTCAGCGGCGTGCGCACCGGACCGGCATCGTGGCCGACGATCTTCGCGCCGGCCTTCACGATGCTCACGGCGTAGCCCTGGCCCTTGTTGCGGATGTCCAGGTAGGGCATGAAGAAGTCCTTCAGCAGGCGGTGCTGCGTCGAGATGTCGTCCTTGGCGACCGCATGGTAGAAGTCCATCGCGGTCTTCGGAATGAAGTTGAACACCGCCGACGAATACACCGGCGTGCCGAGCGCCTTGTAGGCCGCGGCATAGACCTCTGCCGTCGGCAGGCCGCCGAGGTAGGCGAAGCGGTCGCCCATGCGCAGGTGGATCGCGCTCATGAGTTCGATGTCGCCGATGCCGTCCTTGAAGCCGACCAGGTTCGGGCAGCGCTCGGCCAGCTTCTCGAGCGTGTCGGGGTAGAGCTTGCTCTGGCCGCGGTTGTAGACGATGACGCCGAACTTCACGCTCTTGCAGACCGCCTCGACATGCGCCGCCAGGCCTTCCTGGCCGGCTTCGGTGAGGTAGTGCGGCAGCAGCAGCACGCCATGGGCGCCGGCCTTCTCGGCCGCCTGTGCGCACTGGATCGCGAAGCGCGTCGGGCCGCCGGCGCCAGCGATGATCGGCACCACGCCGCGGCAGGTCTGGACCGCGGTCTCGATGATGGCCGGGTATTCGTCGGCGGTCAGGGAGAAGAATTCACCGGTGCCGCCGGCCGCGAACAGCGCGCTGGCGCCATAGGGCGCGAGCCATTCGAGCCGCTTCTCGTAGCTCTTCTTGTCGAAGTCGCCGTCGCGGTCGAAATCGGTGAGCGGGAAGGACAGCAGGCCGGAGCCCATGATGGTCTTGAGTTCTTGGGGATTCATTTTGAAGAACAGGGTGGTGGAGAGGGGTGGATGAAAGGCTCTGACTAGTCCAGCTTGATCTGGGCGGCGTTCACGACCTTGGCCCAGCGGGCGCGTTCCTTCTCGAAGAACTGGTCCTGCTCGGTGGGCGTCATGGTCACGACCTCGGCGCCCTGGCCGGCCAGCCGCGAGCGGATGTCGGGCGAGCGGATGATGGCGATCAGTTCCTTGTTGAGGCGCTGCACCAGCGCCTCGGGGGTGCCGCGCGGCGCCAGCACGCCTTGCCAGGTGCCGGATTCGAAGCCGGGCACGCCCTGCTCCGCAATGGTCGGCACTTCGCCGATCAGCGGCATGCGCGTGCCCTTGGACACGCCCAGCACCTTGAGCTTGCCGCTCTGCACATGCGGCAGCGTCGCCAGCATGCCGTTCATCAGCACCTGGGTCTGGCCGGCCACCGTGTCCTGCACCGCCTGCACGCCGCCCTTGTAGGGCACGTAGACCCAGCGCGCGCCGCTCGCGCGCTCGAGCGCGACGCCGGCCAGGTGCGGCGCGCTGCCGGTGGCGGTGACCGCGAAATTGAGGTCGGACTTCTTCGACAGCGCGACCAGTTCCTTCAGGTTGTTGGCCGGCACCGACGGATGCACCACCAGCAGGTGCGGCGAGTAGGCCAGCATGGTCACGCCGCGCAGGTCCTTGGCGGGATCGAAGGACAGCTTGGTGTAGACCGAGGGGCTGATCGCCAGCGCGCCGACGTCGCAAAGCAGCAGCGTGTAGCCGTCGGGCTGGGCCTTGGACACCAGATCGGCGCCGAGATTGCCATTCGCGCCGGCGCGGTTCTCGACGATCACGGATTGCTTGAGTGCCTCCGACAGCGGCACGCTGATCGAGCGGGCGATGATGTCGGACGACCCGCCGGGCGGGTACGGCACGACGATGCGGATCGGCTTCGAAGGCCAGGCGTCGGCGGCCTGTGCGGCACCACCGGCGGCCAGCAGTCCGCTGCCGAGTGCACCTAGGACCAGATGGCGGCGATTCAAGCGCATGGGTTTGTCTCCAGGTTCGTTGAGGAATGAGAATCGCATGGTAGCGATGTCGTCAGTCATCGTACAACTAGATCCGGCAGATGTCCAGCAAAAGACCTGCGCGCCGCTCAGGCCGCCGGCCCCTGCCCTGCGGCCGCGGTCTGCTCGGCGTCGAGCCGGGCCGCTTCCTGGGCGAGCCGAAGCCGTTCGCGGCTGTTGGTGAGATGGATGCGCATCGCCGCGCGCGCCGACTCGGCGTCGCGGCGCGCGATCGCCGCGTAGATTTCCTCGTGCTCGCGGTTCACGCGGCTCAGGTATTCGCCGCGCCGGTCGTGATTGCGGATGGCGGTGATCCGGGTGCGCGGAATGATCGTGGTGCCGAGGTGGCTCATGATGTCCGCGAAGTAGGGATTGCCGGTTGCCTGCGCGATCTGCAGGTGGAAGCGGAAATCGGGCGCCACGGTGTCGCCGGCGGTCGTCACGTTGTGTTCGAAGTCGTCGAGCGCCTGCCGCATGGCGGCCAGCTGCTCCTCGGTGCGGCGGGTCGCGGCCAGGCCTGCGGACTCGGTCTCCAGGCTGATGCGCAGTTCGAGCACCGCGAGCACGTCGACCGAGGTCGCGATGTCCGAGGCCTCGAGCCGGAACATGCCGGCCGCGCGCGGCTGCAGCACGAAGGTGCCGATGCCATGGTGGGTCTCGACCAGCCCGCCGGCCTGCAGCTTGGAGAGCGCCTCGCGCACCACGGTGCGGCTCACGCCGTAGGTCTGCATGATGGCCGACTCAGTCGGCAGCTTGTCGCCCGGGCGCAACTGCTGGCTGCGGATCTTGTCGCCGAGGTCGTCGACCAGGCCATGCGCCAGGCCCCGCACCCTGCGGCGCGGAGGAGCGCCGCCGGCGGCAGCTTCGGTGGTTGCGGTAGACCCCGTTGACAGGTTCGACATGGCGTGATGATAATCGCCTCTACGTTGTACGACAACCGATAACTTACGTCATCCGACAGAGACACGAATGAGCGCCGCTTCCGCTACCCCTTCCTCCCCCGCCCCCCAAGTCGGCCGCCTCCTCCTGACCGGCGCCGCCGGCGGCCTGGGCAAGGTCCTGCGCGAACGCCTGCGCCCCTACGCGGGCGTGCTGCGCCTCTCCGACATCGCATCGCTGTCAGCGGCCGAAGGCCCGCACGAGGAAGTCGTCGCCTGCGACCTGTCCGACAAGCAGGCGGTCGATGCGCTGGTGGCCGGCTGCGACGCCATCGTGCATCTGGGCGGCGTGTCGGTGGAGCGGCCCTTCGAGGAGATCCTCGAGGCCAACATCAAGGGCGTGTTCCATATCTACGAAGCCGCCCGCCGGCACGGCGTGAAGCGCGTGGTGTTCGCCAGTTCCAACCACGTGATCGGCTTCTACAAGCAGACCGAGCCCCTGGACGCCCGCAACACGCGCCGGCCCGACGGCTACTACGGCCTGTCGAAATCCTTCGGCGAGGACGTGGCCCAGTTCTACTTCGACCGCTGGGGCATCGAGACCGTGAGCATCCGCATCGGCTCCTCGTTCCCCGAGCCCCTCAACCGCCGCATGATGAGCACCTGGCTCAGCTACCGCGACCTGACCACGTTGATCGAGAAGTCGCTGTTCACGCCGGGCGTCAGGCACACGGTGGTCTATGGCGTGTCGGCCAACCGCGACGTCTGGTGGGACAACTCGGGCGCCGCCATCCTCGGCTACGCGCCGCAAGACACGTCCGAAGTCTTTCGCGACAAGGTCGAGCAGCAGCCACCGGTCGCTTCCACCGACCCCAACGCCATCTACCAGGGCGGCGCCTTCACCGCCCAGGGTCCGTTCGGAGACTGAGCGCCATGGGGAGCCAAGCCGAACTCGTGGTCGACGCGCGCTGCGGCACGGGCGAGAGCCCGGTGTGGTCGGTGGCGGAGTCCGCCTTGTACTGGGTCGACATTCCCGGCCGCGCGCTGCACCGCTGGTCGGCGGCCGGCCACACGCAGTGGGCCAGCGACGAAATGCCGGCCTGCATCGCGCCGCGCGCCGACCTGCCGGGCAGCTGGATCGCCGGCATGGAAAGCGGCCTGTTCTCGCTCACGCCGCAGGACGGCGGCACGCTCGCGGCCACCCGGCTCGCCGAGGTGTCGCACGCGCGGCCCGGCATGCGCTTCAACGACGGCCGCTGCGACCGCCAAGGCCGCTTCTGGGCCGGCACGATGCTGATGGACATGGCTGCCGGCGCCCGCGTCGGCCGGCTCTACCGCCACGACAAGGGCAGCCTCGCAGCGTCGCTGCAGCTCGATGACCTGATCGTGCCGAACGGACTCGCCTTCAGCCCCGACGGCCGCACGATGTACCTGTCGGACTCGCATCCCAGCGTGCAGACGATCTGGGCCTTCGACTACGACACCGCCACCGGCACGCCATCGAAGCGCCGCGTGTTCGTGGACATGAACCCCCTGCCCGGCCGTCCCGACGGCGCCGCTGTCGATGCCGACGGCTGCTACTGGATCTGCGGCAACGACGCCGGCCAGGTGCACCGCTTCACGCCCGAGGGACGGCTCGACCGTTCGCTCGAGGTCCCGGTCAAGAAGCCGGCGATGTGCGCCTTCGGCGGCCCCAAGCTCGACACCCTGTTCGTCACCTCGATCCGCCCGGGCGGCGACCTGTCGGACCAGCCCCTGGCCGGTGGCGTGTTCGCGCTGCGGCCGGGCACGCAGGGCATTCCGGAGCCGGCCTTCGGCGCCTGAAGCGATCGATTTCAATTTTTCACGACAACCACCAGCAAGAGGAAGACAAATGAAGTTCAACAAGCACGCACTCATCGTCGCCATCGCGGCCGGCATGACCGCGATGGCCGCACAGGCCACCGAGTTCCGGTCGGCCGACATCCACCCCGACGACTACCCGACCGTGACCGCGGTCAAGTTCATGGGCGAACGGCTCAAGGAGCTGTCCGGCGGCAAGGACACCATCAAGGTGTTCAACAACAGCGCCCTGGGCAGCGAGAAGGACACCATCGAGCAGACCAAGATCGGCGCGCTGCAGATGGTGCGCGTGAACATCGCGCCGATGAACAACATCTGCCCCGAGACGCAGGTGCCGACGATGCCCTTCCTGTTCCGCTCGGTCGACCATCTGCACAAGGTGCTGGACGGCCCGATCGGCGAGGAAATCCTCAAGTCCTGCGAGAAGCAGGGCTTCATCGGCCTGGCCTACTACGACAGCGGTGCGCGCTCGATGTTCACGGCCAAGAAGCCGGTGCGCAGCTTCGCCGACATGAAGGGCCAGAAGGTCCGCGTGCAGCAGTCCGACCTGTGGGTCTCGATGCTCGAGGCGATGGGCGCCAACGCCACGCCGATGCCGATGGGCGAGGTCTACACCGGCCTCAAGACCGGCCTGATCGACGCCGCCGAGAACAACTACCCGACCTATGAAAGCTCGCGCGCCTTCGAGGTCGCCAAGTACTACACCAAGACCGAGCACTCGATGGCCCCCGAGATGCTGCTGTTCTCCAAGCGCGCGTGGGACAAGCTGACGCCGCAGGAGCAGGGCTGGCTGCGCCAGGCCGCCAAGGAGTCGGTGCCCTACATGCGCAAGCAATGGCAGGAGCGCGAAGTGAAGTCGCTCGCGACCGTGAAGGCCGGCGGCGCCGAGATCATCGACATCGACAAGGCCCCGTTCCAGGCCGCGATGAAGCCGGTGTACGACAAGTTCATCGTCGACGCCAAGCTCAAGGACCTCGTCAAGCGCGTGCAGGAAACGAAGTAATCGTCTGAGCCCGGCCGCCCTCCCCGCACGCGGGAGGGCGTCGCCAACCCACATCATCATGTACACGAAAATCTGCCGCACGCTGGCTCGCGCCTGCATGTGGCTGGGCATCTTCGGCCTCGTCGCGGTGATCTGCGCCGTGAGCTGGCAGGTGTTCGGCCGCTACGTCCTCAACAACACCCCCACCTGGGCCGAGAGCTTGGCGCTGCTGCTGGTGCTCTACGTCACCATGCTCGGCGTCGCCGTCGGCGTGCGCGATGCGGGCCACATCGGCCTCGAGTCCTTCCTGGTGCTGGCGCCCGACTGGCTGCGCCTCAAGATGGAATTCCTGATCCACTTCCTGATCCTGCTGTTCGGCGCCGCGATGGCCTGGAACTGCGCCTCGCTGGCCGAATCGGTCTGGGGCTACCGCCTTCCCACGCTGTGGATCTCCGAAGGCTGGAAATACGTGCCGGCCGCAGTGTCCGGCGTCCTCATCGTGATGTTCTCGATCGAACACATCATCGCGCTCGCCCAAGGCCGCGAAGTCGAACCCGCCTGGGGCTGAGCCATGACCATTCCTCTCCTGATCCTCTGCATCTCCTTCACGGTCTTCCTGCTGCTGGGCGTGCCGGTGGCGTTCTCCATCGGCCTGTCGGCCCTGTCCACCCTGCTCTACGAAGGCCTGCCGCTGGAAGTCGGCTTCCAGCAGATGACCTCCGGCATGGGGATCTTCTCGTTCCTCGCGATCCCGTTCTTCATCTTCGCCGGCGAGCTGATGCTCTACGGCGGCATCGCCGACCGCATCGTCAACTTCGCGCGCAACCTCGTGGGCCACGTGCGCGGCGGCCTGGGCATGTCGAACGTGGTGGCCTGCACCTTGTTCGGCGGCGTCTCGGGCTCGCCCGTGGCCGACGTCTCGGCCATGGGCGCCGTGATGATCCCGATGATGAAGAAGGAGGGCTATCACGCCGACTACGCGGTCAACGTGACGACCCACGCGGCCCTGGTCGGCGCGCTGATGCCGACCAGCCACAACCTGATCATCTATTCGCTCGCGGCGGGCGGCAAGGTGTCGATCGCGGCGCTGATCCTCGCGGCACTGCTGCCCGCGGCGGTGCTGACCATCAGCAACCTGGCGGCGGCCTACCTGGTGGCGGTCAAGCGCGGCTATCCGGCCGGCACCTTCCCGGGCTGGCAGATCGTGGCCCGCTCGTTCGCGGCCGCACTGCCGGGCCTGTTCATCGTCGTGCTGATCCTCGGCGGCATCCTGTCGGGCGTCTTCACCGCGACCGAATCGGCCGCCGTGGCCGTGCTCTATGCGCTGGCGCTGACGATCCTGGTCTACCGCACGCTGAAGTGGGAGCACTTCATCAAGGCGGCGGCGAAGGCGGTCCGCACCACGGGCGTGATCCTGCTGCTGATCGGCATCTCGAGCACCTTCGGCTATCTGATCAGCCTCTACGGCGTGGCCGAACTCACCGGGCAGATGCTGTCGCAGATCACGACCACGCCGTGGATGATCTTCCTGCTGATCAACGTCATCCTGTTCGTGCTGGGCACCTTCCTGGACATGGCGGCGACCATCCTGCTGTGCACGCCGATCTTCCTGCCGATCGCGCAGCAGTACGGCATGACTTCGGTGCAATTCGGCGTCGTGATGCTGATCAATTGCGCCCTGGGCCTCAACACCCCGCCGGTGGGCACGACCCAGTTCGTCGGCTGCGCGATCGGGGGGGTCTCGGTCGGCACCGTGATGAAGACCATCTGGCCCTTCTATGGCGCGCTGATCTTCGCGCTCGGCGTCGTCACCTTCGTGCCGGCCTTCTCGACCTGGCTGCCGGGCCTGTTCATGGTGGTCAAGTAAGGGAGCGCACATGTCCGAAGCCGTCAAGCCGCCGCTCACCATCCGCATGCACGAGAACGACAACGTCGCGATCGTGGCCAACGACGGCGGCCTGGCGGGCGGCACGGTGTTCCCCTCGGGCCTGGTGCTGCGCGAGAAGGTGCCCCAGGCGCACAAGGTGGCGCTGATCGACATCCCCGAGGGCGGCGTGGTGCGCCGCTACGACGTGCCGATCGGCTACGCGCTCAAGGACATCCCGGCCGGCAGCTGGGTGCACGAGCGGCTCCTGAAGATGCCCGCCGCGCGCGAGCTCCAGGGCCTGCCCATCTCCACCGTCAGGCCGCCCGCGGCGGCGGCGCTAGAGGGCTACACCTTCGAGGGCTTTCGCAACCCCGACGGCTCCGTCGGCACCCGCAACATCCTGGCCATCACCCAGACCGTGCAGTGCGTGGCCGGCGTCACCGATTTCGCGGTCCAGCGCATCAAGGCCGAGCTGCTGCCCCGGTTCCCCAACGTCGACGACGTCGTCGCCCTCGCCCACGGCTACGGCTGCGGCGTGGCGATCGACGCCCCCGACGCCGTCATCCCGATCCGCACGCTGCGCAACATCAGCCTCAATCCGAACTTCGGCGGCGAGGTGATGGTGGTCAGCCTGGGCTGCGAGAAGCTGCAGCCCGAGCGCCTGCTGCCCCCGGGCAGCATCGCGCTGGTGGACGAGCGCAATGTGGCCGACGTCGGCGACAGCGCCGACGCCAAGCTCGACGTGGTCTGCCTGCAGGACGAGGCCCACGTGGGCTTCATGTCGATGGTCGACTCGATCCTGCGCCAGGCCGAGGAGCACCTGGAGCGCCTGAACGCCCGCCGGCGCGAGACCGTGCCCGCCAGCGAGCTGGTGGTGGGCGTGCAGTGCGGCGGCAGCGACGCCTTCTCGGGCGTGACGGCCAACCCGGCGGTGGGTTTCTGCACCGACTTGCTGGTGCGCGCCGGTGCCACCGTGATGTTCTCCGAGGTGACCGAGGTGCGCGACGGCATCGACCAGCTGACCTCGCGCGCCAGCACGCCCGAGGTGGCCGAGGCGATGATCCGCGAGATGGCCTGGTACGACGCCTACCTGGACCGCGGGCGCGTGGACCGCAGCGCCAACACCACGCCCGGCAACAAGAAGGGCGGGCTCTCCAACATCGTGGAGAAGGCGATGGGCTCGATCGTCAAGAGCGGCAGCGCGCCGATCTCGGGCGTGGTCGCGCCGGGCGAGAAGGCACGCCAGAAGGGGCTGCTGTACGCCGCCACGCCGGCGAGCGACTTCATCTGTGGCACCTTGCAGCTGGCCGCGGGCATGAACCTGCACGTCTTCACCACCGGCCGCGGCACGCCCTACGGCCTGGCCGAGGTGCCGGTGATCAAGGTCGCCACCCGCAGCGACCTGGCGCGCCGCTGGCACGACCTGATGGACGTCAACGCCGGGCGCATCGCCGACGGAGACGCCACCATCGAGGACATCGGCTGGGAGATGTTCCGACTGATGCTCGAAGTCGCCAGCGGCCGCCGCAAGACCTGGGCCGAGCAGTGGAAGCTGCACAACGCACTGGTGCTGTTCAACCCGGCACCGGTCACCTGAGATCTTGCGGGACAGACCAAGAAACTGCGCAGCAGTTTTTGCTCTGTCCTCAACTGACTAGAAAGCGACAGCCCAAAAAACCGAGACAGCCGTGCCTTGCTCTGTCCCCAACTGACTAGAAAAGAAAGCACAACCATGGAAGACCTCAAGAACCGCAGCGCCCTGATCACCGGCGCCAGCACCGGCATCGGCGCCGCCGTCGCCATCGCCTACGCCGCGCGCGGCATGCGCGTGGCCGTCCACTACAACAGCTCGACCGCGGCCGCCGAACAGGTCGTCGCCACCATCCAGGCGGCCGGTGGCGAAGCCTTCGCGCTGCAGGGCGACGTCCGCGACAGTGCCGCGATCCGGCGCCTGGTCGCGCAGGCCGACGAGCGGCTCGGCGGTATCGACGTGCTGGTCAACAACGCCGGCAGCCTGGTCAAGCGGGTGCCGATCGCCGACTTCGACGACGCCCTGTTCGACGAAGTGCTGCACATCAACGCCCGCTCGGTGCTGGCCTGCTGCCGCGAGGTGGTGCCGCGGATGCGTGCCCAGGGCCGCGGCGGCAGCATCATCAACGTGTCGTCGATCGCGGCGCGCAACGGCGGCGGCCCGGGCGCCTACCTCTATGCCGGCGCCAAGGGATTCGTCAGCACCGCCACGCACGGCCTGGCCAAGGAACTCGCGCCCGACGGGATCCGCGTCAACGCGGTGTCGCCGGGCGTCATCCTGACGCCGTTCCAGGACCGCTTCTCGACCCCGCAACTGCTCGAATCGTTCAAGGCCGGGATCCCGATGGCCCGCCTCGGCGAGCCGGACGACTGCGTCGGCGCCTTCCTGTACCTGGCGTCGCCGCAACTCTCCGGCTACGTGACCGGCCAGATCCTCGAAGTGAACGGCGGCCAGTACATGCCCTGAACCCCGCGCACACTTTCACTCGCGCACCCGCGCATTCCATCGACAACAACGGAGACAAAGCATCTTGAAAAACAAATCGAACTTCCTGCGCAGCCTGGCCGCGATCTCGTCGGCCACCCTCCTGTCGCTCGGCCTTGGCGCACCTGCCGCCGCTGCCGACACCGACTTCCCGAACCGCACCATCGAGCTGCTGGTGCCCTACCAGCCCGGCGGCGGCACCGATGGCCTCGCGCGCACCTTCGCCGACGCCAGCCGCAAGCACATGTCGCAGAGCATGGTGATCGTCAACCGGCCCGGCGCCGGCGGCGCGATCGGCTGGACCGAGGTGATCAATGCCAAGCCCGACGGCTACAAGCTCGCGGTGCTCACGGTGGAACTGCTGACGCTGCCGCACCTGGGCCTGGCCAAGTTCAACTACGACGACTTCCAGCCGATCGCGCAGCTCAACGCCGACCCGGCCGCGATCACGGTCAAGGCCGACGCGCCCTGGAACACGATCGAGGAATTCCTGGCCGCCGCGAAGAAGTCTCCCGAGAGCGTGCGCGTGGGCAATTCGGGCAACGGTTCGATCTGGCACCTGGCCGCGGCCGCGCTGGAGGACAAGACCGGCGCCAAGTTCGGCCACATCCCGTTCCAGGGCGCCGCACCCGCGGTGCTGGCCCTGCTCGGCGGCCACATCGAGGCCGTGGCGGTGAGCCCGGCCGAGGTCACGACCCATGTGCAATCGGGCAAGCTCAAGATGCTGGCGGTGATGGCCGACCAGCGCGTCAAGGGCTTCGAGAAGGTGCCGACCGCCAAGGAGCGCGGCATCGATCTGTCGATCGGCACCTGGCGCGGGCTCGGCGCACCGAAGAACACGCCGCCCGAGGTCATGGCCAAGCTGCGCGAGATCACCGCCAAGACGGCGGCCGAGCCGATGATGCGCGAAGCCATGGACAAGCAGAACCTGGGTTACGTCTACACCGACGGCGCCGTGTTCAAGGAAACCCTGGCCAAGGACAACGCCTACTACAAGGCGCTGATCACCAAGCTGAACATCAAGCCCTAAGACCAGCCCTGAGACCTTGCGGGACAGACCCACAAACCGCGCAGCGGTTTTTGCTCTGTCCTCAACTGACTAGGAAGAACCCCCATGCAACGCCGCACCCTCATCCACACCGCCCTAGCCACGCTGGCAGCCGGCCTGCCCGCCATGCCAGCCTTCGCCCAGGCCCCCTCCTGGCCGACGGGCAAGGCGATCACCTACCTGGTGCCCTTCCCTGCCGGCGGCACGACCGACGTGCTGGCCCGATTGATCGGCCAGAAGCTCGGACCGGCACTGGGCACCAGCATCATCATCGACAACAAGGGCGGCGCCGGCGGCAGCGTCGGCTCGGAGATCGCGGCACGCGCGGCGCCCGACGGCTTCACGCTGCTGGGCGGCACGGTCAGCTCGCACGCGATCAACATCAGCCTCTATCCCAAGCTCGGCTACGACCCGCAGAAGTCCTTCATGCCGGTCACGCTGATCGGCACCAATCCGGTGGTGCTGGTGGTGAACCACGCCAGCCCCTACAAGACGCTCAAGGACCTGCTCGAGGCCAGCCGCGCCAAGCCGGGCGGGCTGTCCTCGGCATCGGCCGGCACTGGCACCTCGCAGCACCTGGCGCTCGAACTGCTGGCCTACAAGTCGGGCGTGAAGTTCACGCACGTCCCTTACAAGGGCAGCGGCCCGGCGATCCAGGACGTGATCGGCGGCCAGGTCGACATGATGTTCGACACCACCGTGGTCGCCGGTCCGCACATCCAGAGCGGCAAGCTGCGCGCCCTGGCCGTGACCTCGCCCCGGCGCCTGGCCTCGATGCCCGACGTGCCGACGGTCGCCGAGTCGGGCATTGCCGGCCTGGCCGATTTCCAGGTGGCGTCGTGGCAGGCGATCTTCGTGCCGGCCGGCACGCCGGCGCCGATCGTCGACCGCCTCCACACCGAGATCCGCAAGATCCTGGCGACGCCCGAGATGCAGGAGAAGCTCAAGGGCTTCGGCATGGAGCCGGCCGACCTGACGACAGCCCAGATCGCGGCCTTCCAGAAGGCCGAGGTCGAGAAATGGGCGCAGGTCATCAAGGCGGCGAACATCAAGCCTGAGTAGTGTTGCCCCCACGCTCCCCACTTCGTGTGGTCGCTGCCCCCCGAGGGGGCCGCAGGCCGCCTTGGGGCGGCCCGGCGCCGGCCTGTGTGGCCCCCACGCTCCCCCACTTCGTGTGGGTCGCTGCCCCCCGAGGGGGCCGCAGGCCGCCTTGGGGCGGCCCGGCGCCGGCCTGGGCCCCCACGCTTCCGCACTGCGCGGGGTCGCTGCCCCCCGAGGGGGCCGCAGGCCCGGCGTCGGCTTCGTCCTGCGAAACGCGTGCGGAGCGGTCTATAGAATCGCCTTCCTCTCTCCTGGGAACACCCTTTGTCCGATCGCCTCCCCGTCCTGCCGCAGTACCTGTTTCCCAAGCAGGCACTGACCTCTTTCGCCGGCTGGGTTGCGGGCAAGGAGCGCGGGTCGGTCACGACGTGGATCATCCGCCGCTTCGTCGCCAAGTACGGGGTCGACATGAGCGAGGCGCTCGACAGCGACATCGCCAGCTACGCCAGCTTCAATGCCTTCTTCACCCGGGCCCTCAAACCCGGCGCGCGTCCGCTGGCGCAGGCCGACCTGATCTCGCCGGTGGACGGCGCGATCAGCCAGTTCGGCGCGATCGAGGGCGACCAGATCTTCCAGGCCAAGGGCCACCGCTATTCGACCACCGCACTGGTCGGCGGCGACGCTGCGCTGGCCGCGCAGTTCGAGCACGGCAGCTTCGCCACGCTCTACCTGAGCCCGAAGGACTACCACCGCATCCACATGCCCTGCGACGGCCGGCTGCTGCGCATGACCTACGTGCCCGGCGATCTGTTCTCGGTCAACCCGACCACCGCGCGCGGCGTGCCCGGCCTGTTCGCCCGCAACGAGCGCGTGGTCTGCGTCTTCGAGTCGGCGCGCGGCCCCTTTGTGCTGGTGCTGGTCGGCGCGACCATCGTCGGCAGCATGGCCACCGTCTGGCACGGCGTGGTGAATCCGCCGCGCGGCGGCGAGATCCGCGAATGGCGCTACGAAGACCAGCAGGTGGTGCTGCGCCAAGGCGAGGAAATGGGTCGCTTCCTGCTCGGCTCCACGGTCGTGATGCTGTTCCAGGCGCCGCCGCTGGACTTCACGCCCGACTGGGCGCCGGCACGCCCCGTGCGACTCGGCGAAGCGATGGCCAACTACCCCTCCGCCTGAGGCCGTGATCCCACGGGCCGCAGCCTGCTTGCCGCCATAGCTATAAAACTTGTAGCAACCAGCCATCTGGGCTATAGTCGCCGGCCGATTCCGGGTGGTCCCCCACCGACTATAAAAACTGCGGCACCCCGAGGAGATGAAGTCGATGAGCAGCAAGGAAAACGCGGCGGTCAGTCAACTGCTGGCGCTGCTGGAGGCCCGTTACGCGCTGCGCGTCCTCTGGGCCCTGCGGGACGGCCACGCCCAGACCTTCCGCCTGCTCCAGGACAGCGTCGGCAGCATCACGCCGAACACCCTGAACACCCGCATCAAGGAACTCCGCGAAGCCGGCCTCGTGAACCACGGCAGCGAGGGCTACAGCCTGACGCTGAGCGGCCAGGACCTGCTCAAGCGCCTGTCGGACCTGCAGGCCTTCGCGGGCAAGTGGCAGCAGACCCAGGTCAAGAAGACGGCGGCGCCACCGGCGCCGTAGCGGCTTGCCGGGTCGTTAAACTGCCCGGTTTTCCACCCCTTTTTCCAAATTCCCAAGGAGCGCACCATGCCCACCACTCCCTCCGGCCTGCAATACGAAGACACCACGGTCGGCGACGGCGCCGAAGCCAAGGCCGGCCACCACGTGCACGTGCACTACACCGGCTGGCTCTACAACGACGGCGTCCAGGGCGCCAAGTTCGACTCCAGCCGCGACCGCAACGACCCCTTCGCCTTCTCGCTCGGCGCCGGCCAGGTCATCAAGGGCTGGGACGAAGGCGTCGCCGGCATGAAGATCGGCGGCCAGCGCACCCTGATCATCCCGGCCGCCCTCGGCTACGGCGCCCGCGGCGCCGGCGGCGTGATCCCCCCCAACGCCACCCTCAAGTTCGACGTCGAACTGCTAGACGCGCACTGATTGGCCCCCACGCTCCTCACTGCGTGTGTCGCTGCCCCCCGAGGGGGCCGCAAGCCGCCTTGGGGCGGCCCGGCGCCGGCTTGGTTCCCGGCGCTTCCCAGTCCCCAGAATGCGCCTTCGGGCGCATTTTTTGTCTTGAAAACTGCCTGGACAGCCCCAAATGGCTGGCTATTGTTCGTTTTTCATTGAATTCCGGCATGGCCCGGCTTTTTGAGCATGTCTGACCCGCAAAACACCCCCATTCATCCCGACACCCTGCAAGGCGAGCCCAGCCCCGAAGAGCTCGAGGCCGCCCAGGCAGCGAACGAAGCCGACGCACTGGCGGCAGCCCAGGCCGAGATCGCCGCGCTGCAGGCCAAGAATGCCGAGCTCGCCGACCAGTTCCTGCGCGCCCAGGCCGACGTCCAGAACGCCCGCCGCCGCGCCGACGAAGAGATCACCAAGGGCCGCAAGTTCGCGATCGAGGGCTTCGCCGAGAGCCTGCTGCCGGTGCTCGACAGCCTCGAAGCCGGCCTGGCGATCCCCGACGCCACCACCGAGCAGCTGCGCGAGGGCACCGAAGCCACGCTGCGCCAGCTCAAGAGCGCGCTCGAGCGCAACAAGGTGATCGAGATCGCGCCGCCGGCCGGCAGCAAGTTCGATCCGCACCAGCACCAGGCGATCTCGGTCGTGCCGGCGCCGGGCCAGGAGCCCAACACCATCGCCAGCGTGCTCCAGAAGGGCTACACGATCGCCGATCGCGTGCTGCGCCCGGCCCTCGTCACCGTCAGCAGCCCGAGCTGAGAACCAACAAGAAACCCACAGGAAATCCCCGCTCCGTCCCTTGAATCGCAGCGGGTTATCCACAAGTTCACAACAACCTAATTTCAGAGTCCAGGAGAAAAAACATGGCCAAAATCATCGGTATCGACCTCGGCACCACCAACTCGTGCGTGTCGATCATGGAAGGCAACACCACGCGTGTGATCGAGAACTCGGAAGGCGCCCGCACGACCCCCTCCATCGTGGCTTACCAGGAAGACGGCGAAGTGCTGGTCGGAGCCTCGGCCAAGCGCCAGGCGGTCACCAACCCCAAGAACACGATCTACGCCGTCAAGCGCCTGATCGGCCGCAAGTTCGAAGAGAAGGAAGTCCAGAAGGACATCGACCTGATGCCCTACAGCATCACCAAGGCCGACAACGGCGACGCCTGGGTCGAAGTGCGCGGCAAGAAGCTCGCGCCGCAGCAGATCAGCGCCGAAATCCTGCGCAAGATGAAGAAGACCGCCGAAGACTACCTCGGCGAGCCGGTCACCGAGGCCGTGATCACGGTGCCCGCCTACTTCAACGACAGCCAGCGCCAGGCCACCAAGGACGCCGGCCGCATCGCCGGCCTCGACGTCAAGCGCATCATCAACGAGCCGACCGCCGCAGCGCTGGCGTTCGGCCTCGACAAGCACGACAAGGCCGACCGCAAGATCGCCGTCTATGACCTCGGCGGCGGCACCTTCGACATCTCGATCATCGAGATCGCGGACGTCGACGGCGAGAAGCAGTTCGAAGTGCTGTCGACCAACGGCGACACCTTCTTGGGCGGCGAGGACTTCGACCAGCGCATCATCGACTACATCATTTCCGAGTTCAAGAAGGAACAGGGCGTCGACCTCAGCAAGGACGTGCTGGCTCTGCAGCGCCTCAAGGAAGCGGCCGAAAAGGCCAAGATCGAACTGTCGAACGGTGCCGCCACCGACATCAACCTGCCCTACGTGACGGCCGATGCCTCGGGTCCGAAGCACCTGAACATCAAGCTGTCGCGCGCCAAGCTCGAAAGCCTGGTCGACGAGCTGATCGAGCGCACCATCGCCCCCTGCCGCACCGCCATCAAGGATGCCGGCGTCAGCGTGACCGACATCAGCGACGTGATCCTGGTCGGCGGCATGACCCGCATGCCCAAGGTGCAGGAGAAGGTCAAGGAGTTCTTCGGCAAGGAGCCGCGCAAGGACGTGAACCCCGATGAAGCCGTGGCCGTCGGCGCCGCCATCCAGGGCCAGGTGCTGTCGGGCGACCGCAAGGACGTGCTGCTGCTGGACGTCACCCCGCTGTCCCTCGGCATCGAGACCATGGGCGGCGTGATGACCAAGATGATCACGAAGAACACCACGATCCCGACCAAGTTCGCCCAGACCTTCTCGACCGCCGAGGACAACCAGCCGGCCGTGACGATCAAGGTGTTCCAAGGCGAGCGCGAGATCGCCTCGGGCAACAAGCTGCTCGGCGAGTTCAACCTCGAGGGCATCCCGCCGGCCTCGCGCGGCACGCCCCAGATCGAGGTCAGCTTCGACATCGACGCCAACGGCATCCTGCACGTCGGCGCCAAGGACAAGGGCACCGGCAAGGAAAACAAGATCACCATCAAGGCCAACTCGGGCCTGTCGGAGGACGAGATCCAGAAGATGGTGAAGGACGCCGAGCTCAACGCCGCCGAGGACAAGAAGAAGGTCGAGCTGGCCCAGGCCCGCAACCAGGGCGAAGCCATGGTGCACAGCGTCAAGAAGTCGCTTGGCGAGCACGGCGCCAGCCTGGACGCCGGCGAAAAGGAAAAGATCGAAGCCGCGATCAAGGACGTCGAAGAAGCCCTCAAGGGCGAGGACAAGGCCGCGATCGACGACAAGACCAACACGCTGATGAGCGCCAGCCAGAAGCTCGGCGAGAAGATGTACGCCGACGCCCAGGCGGCCGCGGGCGCCGCCGGCGGCCCGGGCGCTGGCCCGGAAGCTGCAAGCGCCCCGGCGGACGACAACGTGGTCGACGCCGAGGTCAAGGAAGTCAAGAAGGGCTGATCTCCCCACCCTGAACGAGGCTGGACCCCCTGGCAAGGCGGTCCGGCCTTTTCCGCTTTCTGATCACCCCGAAATCGCCCCCCGACCATGGCCACCAAACGCGACTACTACGAAACCCTCGGCGTCCCCAAGAACGCCAGCGAGGACGAAATCAAGAAGGCTTATCGCAAGCTCGCGATGAAGCACCACCCCGACCGCAACCACGGCGACGCCGGCAAGGAATCCGAGGCCAAGTTCAAGGAAGTCAAGGAAGCCTATGAGATGCTGTCGGACAGCCAGAAGCGGGCTGCCTACGACCAATACGGACACGCCGGCGTCGACCCGAACATGCGCGGCGGCCCGGGCGCGGAAGGCTTCGGCGGCTTCGCCGAGGCCTTCGGCGACATCTTCGGCGACGTCTTCGGCGGCGCCCGCGGCGGCCGCCAGGGCAGCGGGCGCCAGGTGTTCCGCGGCAGCGACCTGAGCTACGCGATGGAAATCACGCTCGAGGAAGCCGCCGACGGCAAGGACGCCCAGATCCGGATCCCCAGCTGGGACGACTGCGACACCTGCAAGGGCAGCGGCGCCAAGCCCGGCACCAAGCCGATCACCTGCACCACCTGCCACGGCCAGGGCGCGGTCCAGATGCGCCAGGGCTTCTTCAGCGTCCAGCAGACCTGCCCGACCTGCCACGGCTCGGGCAAGATCATCCCCGAGCCCTGCGCCACCTGCCACGGCCAGGGAAAGATCAAGAACAACAAGACGCTCGAAGTCAAGATCCCGGCCGGCATCGACGACGGCATGCGCATCCGCAGCACCGGCAACGGCGAGCCGGGCACCAACGGAGGCCCGCCGGGCGATCTTTACATCGAGATCCGGCTCAAGAAGCACGAACTGTTCGAGCGCGACGGCGACGACCTGCACTGCGTGGTGCCGGTCAGCATCACGACGGCGGCGCTGGGCGGCGAGATCAACGTGCCGACCCTGAAGGGCGCGGCGGCCATCGACATCCCCGACGGCACCCAGAGCGGCAAGCAGTTCCGGCTCCGCGGCAAGGGCATCAAGGGCGTGCGCTCGAGCTATCCGGGCGACCTGTACTGCCATGTCCGGGTCGAGACCCCGGTCAAGCTGACCGAGCACCAGCGCAAGCTCATGAAGGAGCTCGACGAATCGCTGCGCAAGGGCGGCGAGAAGCACAGCCCGACCGACAAGGGCTGGTTCGACAAGGCGAAGGAATTCTTCAGCTGAGCGCCGCCGGAAGGCGGCCGCCGGGCTTGTGCCGGCGAATTCGAGGAGCGGCCTGCGGGCCGCTTTTTCGTTGTTGTCGCTTTCCCGTAGGCGGCGCGAGCCGCACGCGCGTTGGTCCCTGAACAGATCAACGCGTCATATGAATAGAACCTACATTCGCCGGCGATTCACGCCGACAGGCGCGCGCCGTGCAGGAAGCTCAGCATGCTCGTAGGATGGGCGCATGGAGGCGCACGATGAGAGCCGATTTCGCCAATTGCTGCCGCTTTCCGTTGGAACTTTTAGACGCGCATGAAATTCTTATCCGAAAAGCAATTTGCTCGAAGCGCTCTTTGTTCTATGCTTTGAACAAGTTCATGCCCGAGGGTTTTTTCCAAAGCGTGCACACATCACCTGGCACCATTCCTGCGAAGAACGATGCGACGTGTGCGGCACGGATTTCCCGGGCAGCGCCCGGCTGACTCGATGGAGGTGTCTATGGTGGATGTCATCAGCAACTTCGCAGCGCGATATGAGCGCACTCGCGAAGAGGTCTTGTCCCTTCAGGAATACCTGGAGATCTGCAAACGGGAGCCGATGGCCTACGCCACCGCTGCCGAACGCATGCTCAAGGCCATCGGGGAGCCCGAACTGGTCGACACGCGCAACGACTCCCGCCTGTCCCGGATCTTCGCCAACAAGGTCATCAAGATCTACCCGGCCTTCCGCGAGTTCTACGGCATGGAAGACGCCATCGAACAGGTGGTGTCGTACTTCCGGCACGGCGCCCAGGGCCTGGAAGAAAAGAAGCAGATCCTGTATCTGCTGGGTCCGGTCGGCGGCGGCAAGAGCTCGATCGCCGAGCGCCTGAAGCAGCTCATGGAGCACGTGCCCTTCTATTCGATCAAGGGTTCGCCGGTCAACGAGACGCCGCTGGGCCTGTTCGACGCCGCCGAGGACGGCGAGATCCTCGAAAAGGAATACGGCATCCCGCGCCGCTACCTGCAGCGCATCCTGTCGCCCTGGGCCGTCAAGCGGCTCGAGGAGTTCGGCGGCGACATCCGCAAGTTCCAGGTGGTCAAGCGCTACCCCTCGGTGCTGCGCCAGATCGCGGTCGCCAAGACCGAACCGGGCGACGAGAACAACCAGGACATCTCCTCGCTGGTCGGCAAGATCGACATCCGCAAGCTCGAGGACTACGCCCAGGACGACCCGGACGCCTACGCCTATTCCGGCGGCCTGTGCCTGGCGAACCAGGGCCTGCTCGAGTTCGTCGAGATGTTCAAGGCCCCGATCAAGGTGCTGCACCCGCTGCTGACGGCCACCCAGGAAGGCAACTTCAAGGGCACCGAGGGCTTCGGCGCCATCCCCTTCGACGGCATCGTGCTGGCCCACAGCAACGAGAGCGAGTGGAAGGCCTTCCGCAACAACAAGAACAACGAGGCCTTCCTCGACCGCATCTACATCGTCAAGGTGCCCTACTGCCTGCGCGTGTCGGAAGAGATCAAGATCTACGAGAAGCTGGTGCGCAACTCGTCGCTGTCGGCGGCGCCCTGCGCCCCGGGCACCTTGCGCATGATGGCGCAGTTCTCGGTGCTGACACGGCTCAAGGAGCCCGAGAACTCCAGCATCTTCAGCAAGATGCAGATCTATGACGGCGACAACCTCAAGGACACCGACCCGAAGGCCAAGTCGATGCAGGAGTACCGCGACTACGCGGGTGTCGACGAAGGCATGAGCGGCACCTCGACCCGCTTCGCCTTCAAGATCATCTCGAAGGTCTTCAACTTCGACAGCAGCGAGGTGGCGGCGAATCCGGTGCACCTGATGTATGTGCTTGAGCAGCAGATCGAGCGCGAGCAGTTCGCGCCCGAGACCGAGCAGAAGTACCTCTCGTACATCAAGGAGCTGATGGCGCCGCGCTATGCGGAATTCATCGGCAAGGAGATCCAGACCGCGTACCTGGAGAGCTACTCGGAGTACGGCCAGAACATCTTCGACCGCTACGTCACCTACGCCGACTACTGGATCCAGGACCAGGAGTACCGCGACCAGGACACCGGCGAGGTCTTCGACCGCGGCTCGCTCAACGCCGAGCTCGAGAAGATCGAGAAGCCCGCGGGCATCAGCAACCCGAAGGACTTCCGCAACGAGATCGTCAACTTCGTGCTGCGCGCGCGGGCCGGCAACGCAGGCAAGAACCCGCTGTGGACCAGCTACGAGAAGCTGCGCACCGTGATCGAGAAGAAGATGTTCTCGAACACCGAGGAGCTGCTGCCGGTCATCAGCTTCAACGCCAAGAGCAGCGCCGACGAGATGAAGAAGCACGAGGACTTCGTCAACCGCATGGTCCAGAAGGGCTATACGGCCAAGCAGGTCCGCCTGCTGTGCGAGTGGTATTTGCGGGTTCGCAAGAGTTCATGATGAACTGAAGGAGTTCTGTCCGTGGCCATGCTGCAGCAGATCATCGACCGCCGGTTGTCGGGCAAGAACAAGTCCATCGGCAACCGCGAACGTTTCCTGCGGCGCTACCGCGAGCAGATCGGCGAAGCGGTGCGGCGCGCGGTCAGCGGCCGCGGCATCCGCGACCTCGAACAGGGCGAGGACATCACGCTGCCCAAGCGCGATGTCTCCGAGCCCGTGTTCGGCCACGGCCAGGGCGGCGACCGCGAGTACGTGCATCCGGGCAACAAGGAGTACGTCAAGGGCGACCGCATCGAGCGGCCGCAGGGCGGCGGCGGCTCGGGCAGCGGCTCGCAGGCCGGCGACGGCGAAGGCGGCGAGGACGACTTCGTCTTCAGCCTGACCAAGGAAGAGTTCATGCGGGTCTTCTTCGAGGACCTCGCCCTGCCCCACCTGATCCGCACCCAGCTGGCCGAAGTGCCCGAGTGGAAGAGCCACCGCGCCGGATTCGTGAGCGACGGCAATCCGAGCAACCTGCACGTGGTGCGCTCGATGCGCGGAGCGCTCGCCAGGCGCATCGCGCTCGGCGGCGACTCGCGGCGCGAGATCCGCGAGCTCGAGGCGCACCTGTTGCACCTGCAGCGCAGCCCGCGCGTGTCCGATGCGCTGGTGCAGCGCGAGATCCGCGAGACCGAGGCCAGGCTCGAGGAGCTGCGCAGCAAGGCCAGGCACGTGCCCTTCCTCGATCCGATCGACCTGCGCTACCGCAACCGGGTCAAGGTGCCGGTGCCGTCGGCCAAGGCCGTGATGTTCTGCGTGATGGACGTCTCGGGCTCGATGGACGAGGCGCGCAAGGACATGTCCAAGCGCTTCTTCATGCTGCTCTACATGTTCCTGACGCGGCACTACGAGAAGATCGACCTGGTCTTCATCCGCCACCACACGCAGGCCTCCGAGGTCACCGAGGAAGAGTTCTTCCATGCCACCGAAACCGGCGGCACCGTGGTCTCCAGCGCCCTCACGCTGATGCTCGACATCGTGCGTGCCCGCTACCCCAGCGGCGAGTGGAACATCTACGGCGCCCAGGCCAGCGACGGCGACAACTGGCACCAGGACTCGGGCCGATGCCGCGAGCTGCTGGCCGACCACCTGCTGCCGCTGGTGCGCTACTACGCCTACGTGCAGGTGGCCGAGGCCGAGCAGAACATGTGGGAGGAATACACCCAGCTGGCCGACTCCCACAAGAATTTCGCGATGCGCAAGGTCAGCTCCGCGCAGGACATCTATCCGGTGTTCCGCGACCTGTTCAAGAAAGAGAGGGGACCGGCGTGAACGAGACCACGAAGACACGGACGCCATTGCCCAGTCCCTCCGACTGGACCTTCGAGCTGATCGAGCAGTACCACACCGAGATCGCCCGGGTGGCCAGGGGCTACAAGCTCGACACCTACGCCAACCAGCTCGAGATCATCACGGCCGAACAGATGATGGACGCCTATGCGTCGGTCGGCATGCCCGTCATTTACCGCCACTGGTCCTACGGCAAGCAGTTCATCGCCACCGAGAAGAACTACCGCCGCGGCCACATGGGGCTGGCCTACGAGATCGTGATCAACTCCGATCCCTGCATCGCCTACCTGATGGAAGAGAACACCATGGCCATGCAGGCCCTGGTGATCGCCCATGCGGCCTACGGCCACAACAGCTTCTTCAAGGGCAACTACCTGTTCAAGATGTGGACCGATGCGTCGTCGATCATCGACTACCTGGTCTATGCGCGGAACTACATCAGCGAGTGCGAGGAGCGCCATGGCGTCGGCGCGGTCGAGGACCTGCTTGACTCCTGCCACGCGCTCATGAACCACGGCGTCGACCGCTACCGCCGGCCGCAGCGGTTGTCGCTGAGCCAGGAGCAGGCCCGGCGCGAAGAGCGCGAGCACCATCTGCAGCAACAGGTCAACGACCTGTGGCGCACCCTGCCGCGCAAGAGCGGTCGGACGGCGGAGGACGAGGAGGCATCGAAGCGCTTCCCGGCCGAGCCCCAGGAGAACCTGCTCTACTTCATCGAGAAAAATGCACCATTGTTGGACCCCTGGCAACGCGAAGTGGTGCGCATCGTGCGCAAAATCGGGCAGTACTTCTATCCGCAGCGCCAGACCCAGGTCATGAACGAGGGCTGGGCCACCTTCTGGCACTACACGCTGCTCAACACGCTCTACGACGAAGGCCTGCTGGCCGACGGCTTCATGATGGAATGGCTGCAGTCGCACACCAACGTGGTGTTCCAGCCGCCGATCGGCCATCGCGCCTACAGCGGGATCAATCCCTATGCGCTGGGTTTCGCGATGTTCACCGACCTGCGACGCATCTGCGAAAAGCCGACCGAGGAAGACCGGCGCTGGTTCCCCGACATGGCGGGTTCCGACTGGCTGACCTCGCTCGATTACGCGATGCGCAATTTCAAGGACGAGAGCTTCATCGGGCAATTCCTGTCGCCGAAACTGATGCGTGATTTCCGATTCTTCACGGTCCGCGACCAGGAAAGCGAGCCCGAGCTCGAGGTTTCCGCCATCCACGACGACAGCGGCTACCGGCAGCTGCGCGAATCCCTGTCGCGCCAGTACGACCTGAACCACCGCGAGCCCAACATCCAGGTCTGGAGCGTGAACCTGCGCGGCGACCGCGCGCTCACGCTGCGCCACACCCAGCACAACAACCGCCCGCTGCACGACAACGCCTCCGAGGTGCTCAAGCATGTGGCGCGGCTGTGGGGCTTCGACGTCCACCTGGAGAGCGTCGACAGCCAGGGCCGGATCAGCCATCGCAAGGTGGCCGGGCCCCAGACCGCCTGACCCGCTTCAGCGTCAGCGCGGCAGCTTCAGGCCGACGCGCGCCTCGAGGGCGCCCTTGCGTGCGTGGCAACCTTCGACGTGGTCGTTGACCAGGCCCATGGCCTGCATGAAGGCATAGACCGTGGTCGGGCCGACGAAGCTCCAGCCGCGCTTCTTCAGGTCCTTGGACATCGCGATCGACTCGGCCGAGGTCGTGAAGGTCTGCAGGGCCGCATGGGTGATGCGCTTCGGCCGCGAAGCCGGATCGGGCTCGAAACCCCAGGCGTAGGCAGCCAGCGAACCGAACTCGCGGCGCAGTTCGATCACGCGCCCGGCGTTGTTGATCGCCGACTCGATCTTGCCGCGATGGCGCACGATGCCGGCGTCGGCCAGCAGCCGCTCGACGTCCTTCGGGCCGAAACGCGCCATGCGCTCGGCATCGAAGTCGGCGAAGCCGCGGCGGAAAGCCTCGCGCTTGTTGAGGATCGTGAGCCAGCTCAGGCCGGCCTGGAAGCCCTCGAGGCACAGCTTCTCGAACAGGCGCCGGTCGTCCGTGACCGGAAATCCCCATTCGCTGTCGTGATAGGCCTGGTAGACCGGCGTCGCGGCGCACCAGCGGCAGCGCCAGGCGCCGTCCTCGCCTTCGAAAAGGCCGGCTCGCTCGACGCTCATAAGGCGACCTCCGTGCTACGCACTGCGGTGCGAGCCCCCTTCGGAGCGGCCGGGCGGGGGCTCATGCCGCAGGCTTCCGGAACGACTGCCAGGCGGCGGCGGTCGGCGTGGTGCCGGCGCCGGGCTGCTCGGGCAGGCGGAAATGCCCGTCGACCACCTCGGCCGGCTCGGTGAAGCAGTCCTTGATCCACGGGATGTACTCGAGCACTTCGCAGGCCGGATGCGCGTAGCTCAGGTGCACGTGGACCTGGCTCATGTCGCCTGCGTGCGGCGCCACCGGCAGGCGGAAGGCATGGGCGGCCTCGCACACCTGGAGCACCTCGGTGATGCCGCCCATGCGGGTCACGTCGGGCTGCACCCAGTGGATCGCCTGCTGGGCGAAGAATTCGGAGAAGGCGTCGGCGGTGTAGAGCTGCTCGCCGAGCGCGACCGGAATGCGGGTGGCGCGGGCCAGCGCCGCGTGGCCCTTGACATCGTCGTACCACAGTGGCTCCTCGAACCAGAGCAGGTCGAAGGGCTCGGCGCCGCGGCAAAAGCGCAGGCAGGTGGCGAGATCCCACTTGCCGTTGCCGTCGATCGCCAGCGTGACGGACGGCCCGATGGCTTCGCGCACGGCCTCGATGCGCCGCAGGTCGCGGTCCACGCTCGAGCCGACCTTGATCTTGATGCCCGTGAAACCGTCGTCGACCGCACGCCGTGCGCCGTCGATCAGTTGTTCGTCGCCGATGCTGAGCCAGCCGATGTCGGTGTTGTAGGCCCGCACGCGCGGCCGCACCTGGCCGCCCAGCAGCTTCCACAACGGCACGCCGGCCGCCTTGGCTTTGAGGTCCCACAGGGCGATGTCGATCGCCGCCAGCGACAGCGTCGTGATGCCGGCCCGGCCGATCCATTGCAGCGCGGGGTTGCGCGCCAGTTTCTGCCAGAGGCGGCGCACTTCGCGCGCGTCCTCGCCGAGCAGCAGCGGGGCATGGCAGGTCGCGATGCAGCGGGTGATCAGCTGGTCGCCCGGCAGATCGGCGTGGGTGCCGGTGAAGCCGTGGCCGACGAGGCCGTCCTCGGTCTCGATCCTGGCACCGACGACGCCCCAGTGCGTCAGGGTGTGCGTGCTGTCGGCGATCTGGCTGCCGGTGACCGGCACGTGCAGGATGAAAGGCTCGACCGAGACGATCTTCATTTGATGTCGCTCACGCGCACCAGCGCCTCGATCGCGAGCGGATAGCCCTTGACGCCGAAGCCGACGATGATCCCGCGCGCCGCCGGCGAGACGTACGAATGGTGGCGGAACTCCTCGCGCGCATGCACGTTGGAGATGTGCAGCTCGACCAGCGGCACGCTGGCGCCCTTGATGGCGTCGTGCAGCGCGATCGAGGTGTGGGTGTAGGCGCCGGGGTTCATCACCACGCCGAGCATGCGGCCGGCGGCGACCTCGCGCCCGGCCTCGTGGATCCAGTCGATCAGCTGGCCTTCGTGGTTGGACTGCCGGCATTCGATCTCGATGCCGAGCGCGGCGCCGGTCTCCAGGCACATGCGCTCGACGTCGGCCAGCGTTTCGTAGCCGTACTGCGCGGGCTCGCGCGTTCCGAGGAGGTTCAGGTTCGGGCCGTTGAGGACGAGGATTTTCTTCATGACTTGGGTCTCCGAGTGCCGGGCATCTTATAGTGCCCGATTCCAGAACCGAAACCGCACAACCCATGAAAACCAAAGCCGCCGTCGCCTGGCAATCGGGCCAGCCCCTGACCATCGAAACCGTCGACCTGGAGGGCCCGAAGTTCGGCGAGGTGCTGGTCGAGATCAAGGCCACGGGCATCTGCCACACCGACTACTACACCCTCTCGGGCGCCGACCCCGAAGGCATCTTCCCGGCCATCCTCGGCCATGAGGGCGCCGGCATCGTGGTCGACGTCGGCCCCGGTGTCACCTCGCTCAAGAAGGGCGACCACGTCATTCCGCTCTACACGCCCGAATGCCGCCAGTGCAAGTTCTGCCTGAGCCGCAAGACCAACCTGTGCCAGCTGATCCGCGGCACCCAGGGCAAGGGCCTGATGCCCGACGCCACCAGCCGCTTCAGCCTCGACGGCAAGCCGATCTTCCACTACATGGGCACCAGCACCTTCAGCAACTACACGGTGGCGCCCGAGATCTCGCTGGCCAAGATCCGCGAGGACGCGCCCTTCGACAAGGTCTGCTACATCGGCTGCGGCGTGACCACCGGCATCGGCGCCGTGATCTTCACGGCCAAGGTGGAAGCCGGCGCCAACGTGGTCGTCTTCGGTCTCGGCGGCATCGGCCTCAACGTGATCCAGGGCGCGAAGATGGTGGGCGCCGACAAGATCATCGGCGTCGACCTGAACCCGGCGCGCGAGGCGATGGCACGCAAGTTCGGCATGACGCACTTCATCAACCCGAAAGACACGCCGAACGTGGTCGATGCCATCGTGCAGCTGACCGACGGCGGCGCCGACTACAGCTTCGAGTGCATCGGCAACACGCAGGTGATGCGCCAGGCGCTCGAATGCACGCACAAGGGCTGGGGCCGCAGCATCATCATCGGCGTGGCCGAGGCCGGCGCCGAGATCAGCACGCGGCCGTTCCAGCTGGTCACCGGCCGCAAGTGGGAAGGCTCGGCCTTCGGCGGCGCCCGCGGCCGCACCGACGTGCCGAAGATCGTCGACTGGTACATGGAGAACAAGATCAACATCGACGACCTGATCACGCACACGATGCCGCTGGAGGACATCAACAAGGGCTTCGACCTCATGAAGCGCGGCGAGTCGATTCGTGGGGTCGTTCTCTACTAGTGCCGCCATGACGCGCATGGAGCCGCTGCGAACGATCCGGGCCGGCGTGCTCGAGATCGCCTATTTCGAGACCGGCCCCGCCGACGGCCCGCCGGTGCTGCTGATGCACGGCTTCCCGTACGACATCCACAGCTACGCCGAAGTGGCGCCGATGCTGGCCGCCGCAGGCTGCAGGGTGATCGTGCCCTACCTGCGCGGCTACGGCGCCACGCGCTTCCTGGACGCCGCGACGCCGCGCTCGGGCGAGCAGGCGGCGCTCGGCGCCGACCTGCTGGCGCTGCTCGACGCGCTGGCGATCCCGCGCGCCGTGCTCGCGGGCTACGACTGGGGCGGGCGCGCGGCCTGCGTGGTGGCGGCGCTGTGGCCCGGACGCTGCGCCGGACTGGTCTCGTTCAACAGCTACAACATCCAGGACATCGCGAAGGCGATGCGCCCGGAGCCGGCCGAGAACGAGCACCGGCTGTGGTACCAGTACTACTTCCACAGCGAGCGCGGGCGAGCCGGGCTCGCCTCCGATCGGCGCGGCATCACGCGCCTGCTGTGGCGGCTCTGGTCGCCGACCTGGGCCTTCGACGAAGCGACCTTCGAGCGCAGCGCGGCAGCCTTCGACCATCCCGATTTCGTCGAGGTGGTGATCCAGTCGTACCGCCACCGCTTCGGCCTCGTACCCGGCGACCCGGCCTATGCCGACATCGAGGCGCGGCTCGCCGCTCAGCCGCCGATCGGCGTCCCCACCATCAGCTTCGACGGCGCCGACGACGGCGTGCGCCCCGTGAGCGACGCGTCGGCCCATGCCCACCGCTTCACCGGCCGGCGCTCGCACCGCGTCGTGCCCGGCGTCGGCCACAACATGCCGCAAGAAGTGCCGCGCGTGTTCGCCGACGCCGTGCTCGAACTCATCCTTGCATCGAACCCATGACAGACAGCCTCAAGACACTTTCCGAGCACCGCTGCTTTGGCGGCACGCTGCGCTTCCTCGAACACGAGTCGCGCGAGATCGGGCTGCCGATGCGCTTCTCGGTCTTCCTGCCGCCGCAGGCGGCGCACGGCCCGGTGCCGGCCGTGCTCTACCTTGCCGGCCTGACCTGCAACGAAGAGACCTTCATGGTCAAGGCCGGCGCCCAGCGGCTGGCGGCCGAACTCGGCCTGGCGCTGATCGCGCCCGACACCAGCCCGCGCGGCCCGGCGGTCGAAGAGATCGAAGGCGCGACCGCGAGCTGGGATTTCGGCATCGGCGCCGGCTTCTACCTGGATGCCACCGCCTCGCCCTGGGCCGCGCACTGGCGCATGGAAAGCTGGATCGTCCAGGAGCTGCTGCCGCTGATCGCGCAGCAGCTGCCGATCGATGCCGAGCGCATCGGCATCTTCGGCCATTCGATGGGCGGCCACGGCGCGCTGACCCTCGCGCTGCGCCACCCGGGCCGGTTCAAGTCGCTGTCGGCGCTGGCGCCGATCTGCGCGCCGACGCAATGCCCGTGGGGCGAGAAGGCCTTCGGCGGCTATCTCGGCGCCGACCGTGCCGGCTGGCTGTCGCACGACGCCAGCGCATTGATGCAGGCCCAGGCCTCGGCGCCCTACCCGCAGGGCATCCTCATCGACCAGGGCCTGGGCGACAAGTTCCTCGCCGAGCAGTTGCACCCGCAGCTGTTCGAGGCCGCCTGCGCCGCCGCCGGCCAGCCGCTCACGCTGCGCCGCCATGCGGGCTACGACCACGGCTACTACTTCATCCAGAGCTTCGTGGCGGACCATCTTGCGCATCACCGCGAACGCCTGAACGCGCGATGACCGCCACCCCCGCCTTCCTCTCCTTGCTGAGCTACGAGGTCAACAGCGCCTCGGACGCGCTGCGCCGCAGCGCAGCCCTTCGCTTCCGCCGCGAACACGACGTGAGCCTGATGGAATGGCGCACGCTCGCGCTGATCGAGCATCTGCAGCCGGTCACGCTGCGTGCCCTGACCGACTATTCGAGCACCGACAAGGCCCAGATCAGCCGCATCGTGAGCGCGCTGGTGGAGCGCGGCCTGGTCGAGCGGCGCGCCCACAGCACCGATGCCCGGTCGGCCGAGCTCGTGCTCACCGCGGCGGGCCGCAAGAAGGTCAAGGGGCTGGCCCGCACCGCGCAGCTGCGCGACCGCAGCTTCCGCGGCGAGCTGAACGCGCAGGAGGCCGACCAGCTGGTCGCCATGCTCCGCAAGCTCAAGGCCAAGGCGATCGCGATGATCGAGGAAGAGGATCAGGCGCAGGCCCAGGCCTAGCGCGACGGCGCACTGCCGCTCAGCGGCCCGGTTCCGCCGGCCGCGGATCGTGGAAGTTGCCGGCCTCGAAGCGCACCAGGTCGTCTGCGGGATCGAAGCCGACGCCGGCCGGGTCGCCGCCTTCGGCCACCACCTTCACCTGCTCTGCGACCAGTCGCCGCAGCAGCGCGATGCCGCGATCGCTGGTCGCGAGGTTCTCGTGCGAGTGCCAGGTGATGTCGCCCTGGCTCTTCTGCGCCTCGTAGTCGCCCGGGAAGCTGCGGTGCTCCTGCGGCGTGAGTTCGCTCCAGAGCTTGCCGCCCTGGCGCGACCGGAATCCCTTGAGCTCGCCGGCCGTGCGCACGCGCGCCACGGTGTAGATGCGGAAGTTCGTGTCGTCGATCGGCAGCACGAAGCCGAGCGACTCGACCCGCGCGTACTGCCCCACGCGCGGATTCGGCACCACCCGCCAGGTCGGCACGCAGGCCTCGGTCACGCGGCGGAAGACCGAGCCGTCGTCGAGCGTGCGCAGCGAGGTCACCTTGACGCCGCGCGGCGTGGTGTCGAAGCGGATCGTCGGCGCCCGCAGCATCGCGTCGGTGAACTGCGCGCCCGAGAAGCTGCCGTGCAGCACCATCACATGCCACGGATCGACCACGTTCTCGTAGTGCTGGAACCAGTTGCAATCGACGATCACCGGGCCGCCACCGCCGATGCTCTGGTCGTCTGCCTCCAGGAACTCGCCCTCCTCCAGGTTTTCGAAGGGCTCGAAACGCGGCAATACCGGCTGGCGCTCCGGCGGGCCCATGTAGGCCCAGATCAATCCGTAGCGCTCGGCCACCGGATAGGCCGGCTGCAGCATGCGGCCCACGCGGGTGCCGCCATCGGGCTCGCAGGGCTGTTCCAGGCACTGGCCGCCGGGGCCGAACTTCCAGCCGTGGTAGCAGCAGCGGATGCCGTCGTCCTCGACCTTGCCGTAGAGCAGGGAGGCGCCCCGGTGGGCGCAGCGCGGGTGCAGCAGGCCGGGCTCGCCGTTGCCGGCCCGGAACAGGATCAGGTCCTCGCCGAGCACACGGATCTGGCGCGGCGTGTCGCCGGCATCGCCGGCCAGGCCGACCGGATGCCAGTAGCGGCGCAGCAACTCGCCCATCGCGGTGCCGCGACCGGTGCGCACGAGTTCGTCGCGAATGACGGGCTCCGGCAGCTCATAGGCGCTGCGGATCGGAATGATGCGCAATGGTTCTTGCGGTGCGTTCATGGGGGATTCCTTCGGGTGCTTCACTCCGGCTCGACGCCGGCGGCCTTCATCAGCGCCAGCCATTGCGGCGCATCGCGCTTGTAGACCTCGGCCAGTTCCTCCGGCGTGCTGGCGATCGGGTCCTGGCCCTGGTCGAGCAGGCGCTGCGAGACATCCGGCGTGCGGATTGCCGCGACGAAGGCCTTGTTGAGGCGATCGATCACCGGCTTGGGCGTGCCGACGGGCACGTACACGGCCACGTAACCCGCGAGTTCGAAGCCCGCGAAACCCTGTTCGCCGAAGGTGGGCAGCTCGGGCAGGCCGCCCGAGCGGCGCGGACCGGTCATGCCGAGCGCCTTGATCGCATTGGCGCGCACCAGCGGCCGGGCACTGACCGGACTCGAGAAGGTGGTGTCGAGCACGCCGCCGCGCACGTCGCTGAGCGCGGCCACGTCGCCCTTGTAGGGCACGTGCTGCATCTCGAGCCCGTAGCGGGTGCGCAGCAGCTCGCCGAAAAGATGCGCCGACGAGCCCTTGCCCCAGGTGCCGTAGGAGATCGGGCGCTTCTGCGCCCTGGCCCATTCGGCGAACTCCTTCAGGTTGTTGTAGGGCGCCGTGGCGGGCCCGGCGAACATCACGCTGCCGAGCGAGACCAGCGTCACCGGGGCGAAGCCGGCCACCGGGTCGTAGGGCAGCTTCTTGTAGGCGCCGGCATTGTTGATGGTGGTGCTGCTTGTGGTGACCAGCACCGTGTAGCCGTCGGGCGCCGACTTGGCGGCGGCATCGGCGCCGACGATGGTCGCGGCGCCGGGCTTGGCGTCCACCACCACCGGCTGGCCGACCTCGACCGCCACCCGGTCGGTCATCGCGCGCACCGCGACGTCGATCGCGCCGCCCGGCGAGAACGGAACGATCACGCGGATCGGCTTGGCCGGAAAGGGCTCCTGGGCCCAGGACGCCGGCCAGGCGCCGGCCGCCATCGCCGCCGAGAGCAGGCGGAGCGCATCCCTGCGTCCGCCGTCGAATGTGTGGTGCATCGCGTCTGTCTCCGTGGGTTCTTATATTGTTGATGCTATCAACGATATCGGGGAACGTCAACGAAGCACAATCGACTCCCCCGACCGGCCATCCGAATGAAGAACACCCTCCCGCCCCTGCCCGAACGCGAAGACATCGCCCAGCTCGAACCCTTCGAAGGCCTGGGCCTGGATGCCATCCGGGTGGTCGCCACGGCGCAGGACGCGGCGGACGCCGAGGCGGCGCTGCGGGCCAGCCGCGTGGTCGGCTTCGACACCGAATCGAAGCCGACCTTCGCCAAGAACGAAGTCTCGGGCGGACCGCACGTGCTCCAGTTCGCCACCCGCGACCAGGCCTGGCTGTTCCAGTTGCACCGCAGCGAATTCCACGACACGCTGGCGGCGCTGCTCGGCAGTGCCGAACTGGTCAAGGCCGGATTCGGCCTGGCGAGCGACCTGAGCCTGATCCGCCAGCGCTTCGGCATCGAGCCCCAGGGCGTGCTCGACCTCGACAGCGAATTCCGCCGCCGCGGCTACCGCCGTTCGGTCGGCGTGAAGACCGCGGTGGCGCTGGTGTTCGAGCGCCGCTTCGTCAAGTCGCGCAAGGCGACGACTTCGAACTGGGCCAACCGGCAGCTGACCGACGCCCAGCTGCGCTACGCGGCCAACGATGCCTACGCGGCGATCCGCGTCTTCGACGCTTTGGGACTGGACGCCAGCACCTGATTCAGGCCTTCGGAAGCCAGGCTCGCACCTGGGCCACCAGTTCGGCCATCGGGGCGGTGGCATCGACCGCCAGCACGCCCGCTTCGCCGACCGGCGACTCCAGCGTTGCGAACTGGTTGGCGACCAGGCTGGCCGGGAACATGTGCGCGCCGGCGCGCGAGGCCACGCGGCGTTCGGACTCCTCGCGGGTCAGTTCCATGAAGACGAAGCGCAGGCCCGGCACCGCCGAGCGCAGGCGCTCGCGGTAGTCGCGCTTCAGGGCCGAGCAGGTCAGGACCGCGCCCTGGGGCCGGGCGGCCAGTTCCCGGCC
The DNA here is from genome assembly GCF_030316765.1 of Variovorax saccharolyticus. GTDB lineage: Bacteria > Pseudomonadota > Gammaproteobacteria > Burkholderiales > Burkholderiaceae_C > Variovorax > Variovorax saccharolyticus. The sequence continues at coordinate 265,043 of NZ_JASZYT010000001.1, read as the reverse complement.
CAGGGTCGCCAGCCAGTCCGCGCGGTCGGCGTCGGTGAGCGGGATGCCGGCGCGCATCTTGCTGACATTTTCGGCCGGGTGAAAGTCGTCGCCCTCGATCAGCGGCAGCGCGCAGGCCTGCGCCAGCGCGGCGCCGAGGCTCGACTTTCCGCAGCCGGAAACACCCATCACCACCATCCAGACCATCGTCGTCATTGAGGGAACGTAAAGCTTAGGCATTCACTCCATTGTGTGTCCATCTCTACTTATGATGGCGGACTTCGCTCAAAAGTAACAAGTCGTTTCCATGGTACAGCTCGCCCTGCGTCGTCCGTACACCTTCATCGTGATGGCGATGCTGATCGTGCTGGCCACGCCCTTCGTGCTGCTGCGGATGGCGACCGACATCTTTCCGGAAATCAACATTCCGGTGATCAGCATCATCTGGAATTACGGCGGCCTGCCGGCGCAGGAGATGGGCCAGCGCATCGCCGGCCAGACCGAGCGCAGCCTGACCACCACGGTGAGCGACATCGAGCACATCGAGTCGCAGTCGCTGGCCGGCGTGACCGTGATCAAGGTCTTCTTCCAGCCGACCGCCAACATCGAGACCGCGATCGCCCAGGTGGTGGCCTCGATGCAGACCCAGGTGCGGCAGCTGCCGCCGGGCATCACGCCGCCGCTGGTGATCAAGTACTCGGCCTCGAGCATCCCGGTGATCCAGCTCGCGCTGTCGAGCCCGACCCGGCCCGAAAACGCGCTGTTCGACGCCGCGATCAACCAGCTGCGGCCGCAGCTCATCACGATCCCCGGGGTGGCGGTGCCCTTCCCCTACGGCGGCAAGAACCGGTTGATCTCGGTCGACCTCGACACCCAGGCGCTGCAGGCGCGCGGGCTGTCGCCGGCCGACGTGGTGAATGCGGTCAATGCGCAGAACCTGATCCTGCCCTCGGGCACGGCCAAGTTCGGCGCCACCGAATACAGCGTGCGCCTGAACGGCTCGCCCGAGGTGCTGGCCGGGCTCAATGACCTGCCGGTGCGCACCGCGGCCGGCGCCACCATCTACCTGCGCGACGTCGCCAACGTGCGCGACGGCTTCTCGCCGCAGACCAACGTGGTGCGCCAGGACGGCGTGCGCGGCGTGCTGCTGTCGGTGCTCAAGAACGGCGGCGCCTCGACGCTGGACATCGTCTCGAACCTGCGCGCGATGCTGCCGGTGGCGGCCCAGGGCATGCCGTCGGACATCAAGGTGACGCCGCTGTTCGACCAGTCGGTGTTCGTCAAGGCCGCGGTGACCGGCGTGGTGGCCGAGGCCGTGCTGGCCGCCGCGCTGACCGCCGCGATGGTGCTGCTGTTCCTCGGCAACTGGCGCAGCACGTTGATCATCGCGCTGACGATTCCGCTGTCGATCCTGGCCTCGATCCTGGTGCTCTACGCCTTCGGCCAGACCCTGAACCTCATGACGCTGGGCGGGCTGGCGCTGTCGGTCGGCATCCTGGTCGACCAGGCGATCGTGACGATCGAGAACATCGAGCGGCACCTGCACATGGGCACCGAGCTGAACCAGGCGATCCTGGTCGGCGCCGGCGAGATCGGGCCCGCCGCCTTCGTCTCGACCTTGTGCATCTGCATCGTGTTCGTGCCGATGTTCTTCCTCTCGGGCGTGGCCAAGTTCCTGTTCGTGCCGCTCGCGATGGCCGTGGTCTTCGCGATGCTGGCCTCCTACCTGCTGTCGCGCACGCTGGTGCCGACCCTGGTGATGCTGCTGATGGGCGACCATGGCAAGGCCGCAGCCGATCCGAGGCCCAGCCTGCTGCAGCGCGTCTACCGCCGCTTCGACCGCCGCTTCGAGCGCGTGCGGCGGGCCTACACGCTGGTGCTGTCGGCACTGCTGGCGAAACGGGGCCGCTTCATCGCGCTGTTCCTGGGCTTCTGCCTCCTGTCGTGCCTGCTGTATCCGGTGCTCGGGCGCGACTTCTTCCCCGGCGTGGACGCGGGCCAGATCCGGCTGCACATGCGCGCACCCACCGGCACCCGCATCGAGGAGACCGCGCGGCTGGCCGACGAGGTCGAGGCGGCGATCCGCGAGCTGATCCCCAAGGACCAGCTCGAGACCATCCTCGACAACCTGGGCGTGCCGAACAGCGGCATCAACCTGTCGTACAGCAACGCCGGCACCATCGGCACGCTCGACGGCGAGATCCTGCTGTCGCTGCGCGACGGCCACCGGCCGACCGAGGAGTTCGTCTCGCTGCTGCGGGCCGAACTGCCCAGGCGCTTCCCGGGCACCGAATTCTTCTTCCAGCCGGCCGACATCGTCACCCAGATCCTCAACTTCGGCCTGCCGGCCGCGATCGACGTGCAGTTCGGCGGCAACGACGTCGCCGGCAACGCGGCGCGCGCGGCCGAGCTGGTGAAGGAGATCCGCAAGATCCCGGGCGCGGTCGATGCGCATGTGCACCAGCGGCTCGACGGTCCCGGCCTCAACCTGCAGATGGACCGCACGCGGCTGCAGCAGTTCGGATTGACCGCGCAGAACGTCGGCCAGAACGTGCTGATCGCGCTGTCGGGCAGCTCGCAGACGCAGCCGGCCTTCTGGCTCAACCCGCAGAACGGCGTGGTCTACAACATCGCGGTGCAGACGCCGCAGTACGCGGTCGACTCGCTCGATTCGCTGCTCAACCTGCCCATCGGCGCCGGCGGCAGCGGCAGCGCCGGCGCGCCGCCGCAGCTGCTCGGCAACCTGGTGGAAGCGCAGCAGGGCCGGCAGCCCGCCGTGGTCTCGCGCTACAACATCCAGCCGGTGGTCGATGTCTATGTCAGCGTGCAGGGCACCGACCTCGCGAGCGTGGCATCGAAGGTGCAGGTGCTGGTCGACGAGATGCGGCCGAAGCTCTCGCGCGGCAGCCAGGTGACGATCCGCGGCCAGGTCCAGACCATGCAGAGCTCCTTCATCGGACTGGGCGTCGGGCTGGCGATGGCGATCGTGCTGGTGTACCTGCTGATCGTGGTCACCTTCCAGTCCTGGCTCGATGCCGCGATCATCATCACCGCGCTGCCCGCGGCGCTGGCGGGCATCGCCTGGATGCTGTTCCTCACCGGCACCACGCTGAGCGTGCCGGCGCTGACCGGCGCCATCATGACCATGGGCGTGGCGACCGCCAACAGCATCCTGCTGGCGGCCTTCGCGCGCGAGCGGCTGGCGGCCGGCATTCCGCCGCTGTCGGCCGCGCTAGAAGCCGGCGCCACCCGCATCCGCCCGGTGCTGATGACCGCGCTGGCGATGATCATCGGCATGATCCCGATGGCGCTGGGCATCGGCGAAGGCGCCGAGCAGAACGCGCCCCTGGGACGCGCGGTGATCGGCGGCCTGCTGTTCGCGACCGTCTCGACACTGTTCTTCGTTCCGGCCGTCTACGCCGAGATCCACAGCCGCCGCGCGCACCGCCAGGCGGCGCGCGATGCGGCCGCATCCCATTCGCTCGGGGCCGCGCCCCAGGAGACCTGAGTCCATGAATGCAGCGCTGGGCCGCCCCAAGCAAGTTCGCACCGCAGTGCGGAGCACGGAGGTCAACCCATGACCGAGCAACGCCACGCGGCGCTGGGCATCCACCCGATCGCCGCCGATGAAGATGGGGGCCACGACGACCTGCCCCGCCGTCGCCAGATCGTGCGCAGCACCCGCATCGCGGTACTGGTCGTGCTGGCCCTGCTGGCGATCGGCGCCGCCCGCACCGTCTATGTACGCACCGCCAATGCCCGCGCGCTGGAAGCCGGCACCGCCGAGCGCGCCACCCAGTATGTCAAGACCGCCCTGCCGCAGACCGCGGGCAGCGGCCAGACGCTGGCCTTGCCGGGCACCTTGCAGGGCTTCACGCAGTCGCCGATCTCGGCCCGTGCCAGCGGCTACCTGAAGCGCTGGACCAAGGACATCGGCAGCCGCGTCGAGAAGGGCGAACTGCTGGCCGAGATCGAGACGCCCGAGATCGACCAGCAGCTGTCGCAGGCGATCGCGGCCCGCCAGCAGGCGGCCGCTGCGCTCGAGCTCGCGAAGAGCACGGTGGCCCGCTGGGAGGGGCTGCGCAAGAAGGACGTGGTCTCGCAGCAGGACCTGGACGAGCGCCGGGGTGCGCTGGCCCAGGCCACGGCCAACCTCGCGGCGGCGGACGCCAACGTGCAGCGGCTGCGCCAGACCGAGGGCTTCAAGCGCGTGCTGGCGCCCTTCGCGGGCGTGATCACGCGCCGCAATGTCGATGTCGGCGACCTGATCGACGCCGGTGCCGGCAATGGCGGGCGGTCTCTTTTCCAGCTCGCCCAGACCGATCCGCTGCGGGTCTACATCAACGTGCCGCAGGCTTACGCCCAGCTCGTGAAGGAAGGCCAGCCGGTGGTGGTGACCCAATCCGAACTGCGCGGCCAGAGCTTCAAGGGCCAGGTGGCGCGGACCTCGGGCGCGATCGACGCGAGCACCCGCATGATGCAGGTCGAGGTGGCGCTGCCGAACCGCGACGGCGTCCTGCTGCCGGGCGCGTACGTGCAGGTCTCGCTGCCGCTGACGCCGAGCCGGGCGCTCACGATCCCTGCCAATGCGCTGCTGTTCCGCGCCGAAGGCACGCGGGTCGCGGTGGTCGACGCCGAGGGCAAGGTCAGGCTGCGCGGCATCAGCCTCGGCCGCAACTACGGCGAGACCGTCGAGGTGATCGACGGCATCACGGCCGCCGACCGGCTGGTGCTCAACCCCTCGGACTCGCTGGCCGAAGGCGACGTGGTCACGGTCGCGAAGGAGCCGGCGTGAGCCTCTGCAGGCTGTCTATCGCCGGCGCGGTGCTGCTGCTGGCCGGCTGCGTGGCCGGGCCCGACTACCGCAAGCCGGAGGTCGAGGTGCCGGTCAGCTGGCAACTGGAGCAGCCCTGGCGCCAGGCCGCCCCCAGCGACGCCGAACCCAAGGGCCCGTGGTGGCTGCGCTTCGGCGATCCGCAGCTCGACGCGCTGCAGCAGAAGGCGCTGGCCAACAGCCCGACGCTGGACCTCGCGAGCGCCCGGCTGGCGCAGGCGCGCGCCACGCTGGCGGGCAGCGAAGCCGGCCGCTACCCGCAGGTGGGCCTCGGCACGCGCGCCTCGCGCTTCAAGATCTCGGCCAACCGGCCGCTCACCAACTACGCGACCAACAATTTCTCGACGGTTCAGAACGACTTCGCGCTGACTTTGATCGCCAGCTACGAACTCGACCTCGCGGGCCGGGTGCAGCGTTCGGTGGAAGGCGCGACCGCTTCCGCCGCTCAGTCGGCGGCCGACCTCGAGAACACCCGGCTGCTGCTGACCGCGGACCTGGCCACGGCGTACTTCAGCCTTCGCGCGACCGATCTCGAGCTCGATGTCGTTGCCCGCTCGATCGAGGTGCAGCGCCGGGCGCTGCAGTTCGTCACCGACCGCCACGAAGGCGGCGCGGTGTCGGGCCTGGACGTCGCGCAGCAGCAGGCGCTGCTCGACAACACGCTGACCCAGGTCGACCTGCTGAAGCGGCTGCGCTCGCAATTCGAGCATGCGATCGCGACCCTGACCGGCACGCCGGCGCCGAACTTCTCGCTGGCGCCGGACATCAGACCGCTGTTGCCGCCGCCGATTCCGCTCGGCGTTCCCTCCGACGCGCTCGAGCGCCGGCCCGATGTCGCGGCCGCCGAACGCGCGATGGCCGCGGCCAATGCGCAGATCGGCGTCGCCACCGCGGCCTTCTACCCGAGCGTCAGCCTGCTTCCGACCGGCGGCGTCGACAGCCGCAGCCTGTCGACCCTGTTCGATGCCCAGAGCGTGCTGTGGTCGATCGGCGTCTCGGCGACGCAGACCCTCTTCGACGGCGGCCGTATCCGCGCCAATGTCGACTTCACGCGCGCCGGCTACGAGGCGACCGTGGCCAGCTACCGCCGCGTGGTGCTGACCGCGATGCAGGAGGCCGAGGACGGCATCACCGGCCTGGCGGCGCTGGAGCGCGCGGCGGCGCAGTCGCAGACCGCGGTGGCCAGCGCGCGCCGGGTGCTCGAGATGTCGGCCAGCCGCTACGAGGGCGGCGCCACCACCTTCCTCGACGTCATCACGGCCCAGCAGGCGCTGCTCAACATCGAGCGCCAGTCGGCGCAGTTGTCGGGCCAGCGCATGCTCGGATCGGTGTTCCTGGTGAAGGCGCTGGGCGGCGACTGGTGCGGCGTCGAGCCGCGTGGCGGCGCGGGCAACGAGGACGCTAGAACAGGCTGCCCTGCCCCGCTGCGCCAGGTGGCCGGAACGCGCTGAGATCGAGCGCGATCCGCTCGCGGTTGAAGCCGATGCGGCGCGTCGCCTTCTCGAAGCGCTGGCGGATCAGTTCGGCCCACAGGCCGCTTCCCTTCATGCGGGTCGCGAAGTCGGCGTCGTAGTCCTTGCCCCCGCGCATCTCGCGGATGCGCGCCATGATGCGATCGGCCCGCTGCGGATAGTGCAGCTCGAGCCACTGCTTGAACAGCGGCGCCACCTCCCACGGCAGCCGGATCACGGTATAGAAGGCGCAGCGCGCGCCAGCCTCCCAGGCGGCTTCGAGCACCTGCTCCATGTCCTCGGTGACGAAGGGAATCTGCGGCGCCACGCTGACGCCCACCGGCACGCCGGCATCGGCCAGGGTTCGCAGCGTCCGCAGCCGGCGGTGCGGCGCGGCGGCGCGCGGCTCGAGCTTGCGCGCGAGATCGCCGTCGAGCGTGGTGATCGTGACGTAGACCGCCGCCAGCCGGTCGGCCGCCATCGGCGCGATCAGGTCGAGGTCGCGCTCGACCGCGCTGGACTTGGTCACGAGGCCGAAGGGATGGCGGGTCTCCTGCAGCACTTCGATCACCGAGCGCGTGAGCCGCAGCTCGCGCTCGATCGGCTGGTAGCAATCGGTCGCGGTGCCGATCGCGATCTGGCTCGGCCGGTAGGCCTTGCGGCCCAGTTCGGTGCGCAGCACGTCGGCGATGTTGCGCTTGGCGATCAGCTTGGTCTCGAAGTCCAGGCCCGGCGACAGGTTGAGGTAGCTGTGGGTGGGCCGGGCGAAGCAGTAGATGCAGCCGTGCTCGCAGCCCCGATACGGATTCAATGAACGGTCGAAGGGAATGTCGGGCGAGTCGTTCTCGCTCAGCACCGATTTCACGTCCTCGAAGCGGACCTCGGTCTGCAGCGGCTGGAGGCCCTCGGCTTCGGCCTCGCCCTCTTCCAGCGTGCCCCAGCCGTCGTCGAAGGCGTCGCGGACATCGCGCTCGAAGCGATGCGGCAGGCGCGTCGCGGCGCCGCGGCCCTTGAGGGCGTGGACGGGGATGAAGGTGTCGGCCATGGCGACTCCGATACTGGATAAAACAACAGTATTTCATGTTTTGCGGATCTGGCAGCAACCAACTGCAACGTTCACTGGAAGTTTCTCCCGCGTGATTCAGCGCGTGCCCGCAGACACCCTGGCGACCGCCCTCTGAAGATTCGAGCGCACAAGAATTTCAGGAGGAGAGTCCCATGCGGTCGATGTATGGAATCACGCGCGGCGGCCGCGGCTGGAGGGTCGAGCTGAAGCGAGGCGGCGTCACGCTGTTCAAGCGCTTCACCTTCAAGATGCACCAGGGCGAGGAGGCTGCGCTGCTGCGGGCCCGGGTCTGGCGCGATCAGATGATCAAGAAGCATCCCCCCGTGCCGCGGCGCCAGAGGGCCGACATGCTCCGCCGCAACAACAGCTCGGGCATTCCGGGCGTGACCTGCCGCACCGGCACCGAAGGCGAGCCCCGTTACTGGATCGTCCAGACCTACATCGGACCAGGCGCAGTGCTGCGCAAGTGCTTCAGCGTCGGGCGCTACGGCCCGGACGCCAAGCGGCTGGCGATCGCCGAGCGCCAGTTGCACCTGCGGCAGATGGCCGGGCTGGCACGGGTGCATCCGGATGAAGCCTGGCTGCGTGCAGCGCCACGACGGCCGCTGCCGCCGGACTGCCCCGCACCCAAGACAGCCAGAGAGCTACTGCGCAGCACGAACAGCAGCGGCATTCCCGGCGTCTTCCATCGCCGGTCCGGGCCGACGGACCCGGGTCGATGGATCGCCTCGACCCGGTCGAAGAAAGGGCCTTCCTTCCACCAGTCGTTTTCGGTCGCGAAACATGGGGATGCCGAAGCGAAGGCGCTGGCCATCGCGGCGCGCCGGATGCAGCTTCGGAAAGCGACCAAGACCGCGGCGGAACCACCCGCAAGGACCCGGCAGCGGCGCGGAGCGCAGTCGGGGCCACCTCGCCATGCCGCCGGAGGCTTGTCTTGAACACGCGTCGCGCCCTGCTCGATGCGCTCGAATGCGCGGGCGCGATCCTGTGGCCGTGGGTGCTTTGCGGACTTGCCTACTTGCTGTTCCTGGCCTTCGACTTCAACTGACGCCGCGAACTCGCTTGACGCTCTCAGGCCCCGAGCTAAGCTGCAGCCTTTCGAGCCAACCCGCCATGCCCCGCCGCCCCGAGAACCTCTACCCCCAGTACCACGCCCACCTCTACTTCGGCCCCGACACGCTCGCCCAGGCGCGCCGCATCGCCGAAGAAGCCGGGCGCGAACTGCTGGTCGTGGTCGGACGGGTGCACGAGAAGCCGGTGGGTCCGCATCCGCGCTGGAGCTGCCAGATCGCCTTCGACGCCGCCGAGTTCGACGAGGTGATCGCGTGGCTGGAGGCCCATCGCGGCGGGCTCGACGTCTTCGTGCACGGCCTCACGGGCGACGACTACAAGGACCACACCGCGCACGCGATGTGGCTGGGCAACGAGTGGCCGCTCGAACTGGGCATGTTCCAGCGGCCCGCCCAGTGAGCCGCCGGCGGCCTCAGAACTCCGCATCCAGTTCGTCGATCTCCTCGGGCTCCTGCTTGGCCGCCTTGATCCACTCCTGCATCGCCGGCAGTTCGATGATGCGCTTGCAATAGGCGGCGCAGACCGTGTCGAGCGTCACGTCGTAGGTGATGAAGCGCGTCACCACCGGTGCATACATCGCATCCGCGATGCAGGGCTGCTTGCCGAACAGATAGGGCCCGCCATAGGCCTTCAGGCATTCGCGCCAGATCGCGACCACGCGGTCGATGTCGGTCTGGGCGCGCGACCAGATCTTAAAGTTCGGGAACCTGGCCTTGACGTTCATCGGCAGCGAACTGCGCATCGAGCTGAAACCCGAGTGCATCTCGCCGCAGATCGCCCGGCAATGGGCCCGGGCCTTGGCGTCGGCTGGCAGCAGGCCGGCCTTGGGCTTGATCTCGTTGAGGTACTCGCCGATCGCGAGCGTGTCCCAGACCTTCACGCCGGCGTTCTCCAGTGAAGGCACCAGCATCGAGGACGACAGCAGCAGCATCTCGGCCTTCATCGCCGGATCGTCGGGCGGGATCACCTTCTCGCTGAAATCCAGCCCCGCGAGCCTGCACATCAGCCAGCCGCGCAACGACCAGGCGCCGTAGTTCTTGCTGCTGATGGTGAGGACGGGTTTGGGCATGGAAACGCTCCTGGGCTGCCGGATCGGCTCTGGATCCGTGCAAGCCCTGTGCCAGAACAGTGCGCCGCCCCCGCCTTGGCCCGCAACTTGCCTGCAGACAGCGAATGCTGTACCGGGCCTATCAAACCAACACCGACCTGCTTTCGCCGTCCCGGCTCGCTGCCCAGTTCCTCGGCAGCGGCGCGTGGCAGGCCACCAGGCCGGACCGCAGCGCCGGGCGCCGCATCGCGGCCGCGCTCGATGTCTATGCCCACATGCGGCTGACCCACACGCGGCCCGACTACGGCATCGAGAGCGTCATGAGCGAGGGCGAGGAAGTGGCGGTGCGGGAAGAAGTGGCGCTGGTCGCGCCCTTCGGCACCCTGCTGCACTTCAGCAAGAACACCAGGACGGTGCAGCCCAAGGTGCTGCTGGCCGCACCACTGTCGGGCCATTTCGCGACCCTGCTGCGCGAAACGGTGCGCACCCTGCTGCGCGACCACGACGTCTACCTGACGGACTGGCACAACGCCCGCGACGTGCCGCTGTGGAACGGCGGCTTCGGCCTCGACGACTACACGCTGCAGATCGTGAGCTTCCTCGAGGCGATGGGCCCGGGCGCCCACATGGTCGCGGTCTGCCAGCCCTGCGTCGCCGCGCTGGCGGCGACCGCGCTGATGGCCGAGGACGACAACCCCGCGGCGCCACTGAGCCTGACCCTGATGGCCGGCCCGGTCGACTGCCGCATCAATCCGACGGCGGTGAACAAGCTCGCCACCGATCGCCCGATCGGCTGGTTCGAGCGCAACCTGATCAGCCGGGTGCCCTGGCCGCATGCCGGGATGATGCGGCGCGTGTACCCGGGCTTCCTGCAGCTCAGCGCCTTCATGAGCATGAACCCGGACCGCCACAAGGAGCAGTTCAAGAAGCTCTACCGCCATCTGGTCGAGGGCGAGTTCGAGCAGGCGGCGACGATCCGCAACTTCTACGACGAATACCTGGCGGTCAACGACCTGCCGGCGGAGTTCTACCTGGAGACGGTGGAACGCGTGTTCCAGACCTACGACCTGCCGCGCGGCGAGCTCACCGTCGGCGAGCGCAGGGTGAACCCCGCCGCGATCCGCCGCACCGCGCTGATGACGGTCGAAGGCGAACGCGACGACATCTGCGCGGTCGGCCAGACCGTGGCGGCGCAGGACCTGTGCACCAGCGTGCGCCCCTACCTCAAGACCCACCACCTGCAGGCCGGCGTCGGCCACTACGGCGTCTTCAGCGGCAGCAAGTGGAACACGCAGATCTACCCGCGGGTGCGGGAGATGATCCACACGGCGCAGGAACTGCACTAGGCCACGGGCGGCACCAGCGCCTGCCGCAGATGCCCGATCAGCGCCTGCGACACCACGTTGCGCATCGGCCCCGGCAGGTAGACCAGCACGACGCGGCGCTCGATGGCGGGCCGGGTCAGCGGCAGAACCGCCAGGTCGTCGTCGCGCAGCGAGGAGGTGTAGAGCTTCGGCATCAGCCCGAGCGCGAGCCCGCCGCGCACCAGGGCATAGAGCGTTTCCGCATAGCTCACGCGGTAGGGCTCGGCGCCCTGCGCGAACTGGGCGCGGGCCGGATCGCCGAGGGCCGGCATGCTGCCGCTCTCGAACAGCACCAGGCGCTCGCCGCCGATGGCCTCCCAATCCGCAGCGCCGGCCGCGGCCAGCGGATGGTCGCGCCGCACCACCAGCACCAGCGGATCGCGGAACAGGTCGACGCAGGCCAGCCCGCCGGGCGGCTCGGTGATGGCCGCAACCGCCAGGTCGAGCTGGCCGCTGCGCACTTCGGCCAGCAGTGTGTTCGACGGTGCATCGCGCCAGGCGAACTCGATGCCGGGCGGGGCGTCGCCGCCGATGAATTCGGCCACCGCCGCCGCGACCCGGGCACTGGCCGAAGGAATCACGCCGATGCGCACGAACGCCCGCCCGCGCTGCACCGTGCTCTCGATGTCGCGCAGGGCGACCTCGAAGGTGTTGACCAGGTAGTCGGTGCGCGCCAGCACCTCGGCACCGATGGGCGTGAGCTCGAGCCGATGGGTCGAGCGGGTCAGCAATTCGGCGCCCAGCAGTTTTTCCATCTGCTTGATCGCGTTGCTCAGCGCCGGCTGGGTGATCGACAACCGCCGCGCGGCGCGGCCGAACTGGCCCTCCTGCACCAGCACCGAGAAGCACTGGAGCTGGCGCAGCGTCAGGGCACGAAGGGGCATGGAAGGCATGGGCCTTGGTTATCGATCGAATGAATGAAATTATAGAAATTCAAAATTTTCCTTATTTCACCGCACTCCCTAGACTGCCGGCATGCGCACTGCCGACATCCCCGTCCCGGGCTCCCTCGAAGCCTTTCTGCGGGCGATCCCGAAGGTCGAGCTGCACTGCCACCTGTTCGGCACGGTCCGGCACGGCACCTTCGCCGATCTCAACCGGCGCGCCGGTTCGCCGCTGGCCAACGACGAGATCGAGAGCTTCTACACCCGTGGCGAGAAGCCGGTCGGCGTGCTGCGGGTGCTGCGCGCGCTCGACGCCCAGCTGGTCCGCAGCGCCGACGACCTGCACCGGCTCGCCTTCGAATACCTGCAGGACGCGGCCTCGCACCAGGTGCGCTACAGCGAGTTCTTCTGGAACCCCACCGGCACCGTGCATGCCTCCGGCATCGGCTACCGCCAGGCGCAGGATGCGATCGTCAACGCGATCCACGATGCGCAGCGGGAGTTCGGCATCGTCGGCCGGCTGATCGCGGCCATCGACCGCGAAGCCAGCCCCGAGGCGGCTGTCGAGATGGTGCAGTGGGTGACCCGGCACCGGTGCGACGAAGTGATCGGCATCGGCATCGACTACCGCGAGAACGACCGGCCGCCCGAGCTCTTTGCCGAGGCCTATCGCGACGCCCGGCGCGCCGGCCTCAAGACCACCGCGCACGCCGGCGAGTTCGGCATGCCCTGGACCAACGTGCGCACCGCACTCGAACTGCTGCAGGTCGACCGCATCGACCACGGCTACACGGTGGTCGACCGGCCGGAATTCGCGCGCGAATGCGCCGAACGCGGCGTGATCTTCACGGTCGTGCCGACCAACTCCTACTACCTGCGCACCCTCCCGCCGGAGCGCTGGGCGCTCGACCATCCGATCCGCCGCATGCCGGGCCTGGGCCTGCGGATCCACCCGAACACCGACGATCCGACCCTGCACCAGGTCACGCCCACCGGGGCCTGGCTGATGATGGTTCGCGACTTCGGCTTCGGCCTCGACGACCTGCGCGGCTTCATGCGCAACGGCCTGGACGGCGCCTGGATCGACGACGCCCAGCGCCGCCAGTGGCAGGCCGCCTGGAACGCCGAATTCGACCAGCTCCGTGCCGCTCTCTCCCAAGACCCTTCATCGCCGCCGACCCCATGAAAGACCCCATCGCCAAGCCCCTGCTCCTCGCCGCCCTGCTGCTGGCCGCGCTGCCCGGCGCCGCCCAGGCCCAGGCCCAGTCGCCGTCCTGGCCCGGCGCCAAGCCGATCACGCTGATCGTCCCGTATTCGGCCGGCGGCAGCGTGGATTTCAACGCCCGCCTGGTCGCCACCCGGCTCGGCGAACGCCTCAAGCAGTCGGTCGTGATCGAGAACGTGACCGGCGCTGGAGGCGCCATCGGCGTCGGAAAGGCGGTCAACGCGGCGCCCGACGGCTACACCCTGGTGGCCGGCCCCGACAGCGCGATCGCGATCGGGCGGCTGATCAACCCCGCCGCCTTCAAGTTCGATCCGCTGAAGGACCTGGCGCCGGTCGGCATGCTGAACACCGCCCCGCTGGTGCTGGTCGCGCGCCCGGGGCTGCCGGTCAAGGATTTCGCCGACTTCGTGAAACTCGCGAAGGCCTCGCCCGGCAAGTACAACTACGCCACCTCGGGCGTCGGCACCGTGCTGCAGCTGGCGATGGAACTGCTGAAGGAGCGCACCGGCATCTTCGTCACCCACGTGCCCTATCGCGGCGGCGCCCAGATCGCGACCGACGTGATCGGCAACCAGGTCGACCTCGCGATGCTGGTCAGCACCAGTGCGATCCCGCATGTGAGCGGCAACCGGCTGAAGCCGCTCGGCGTCACCAGCGCCCGGCGCCTCGACGCGCTGCCGCAGGTCCCTGCCTTCGGCGAGATGGCGGGGCTGAAGGGCTTCGAGATGGTGAGCTGGACCGGCATCTTCGCGCCCGCCAACACCCCGGCGCCGATCGTGAGCCGCCTGAACCAGGAACTCAACGCCGTCCTCAACGACCCTGAGGTGCGTGCCAAGCTGCAGGAGCAAGGCGCGGTCCCCGGCAGCGGCTCGCCCGAGCAACTGGGCCAGTTCGTGAAAGCCGAATACGCCCGCAACCAGAAGATCGTGCAGGCCGCGAACATCAAGGAGTAGGTTCCGACCCGGCCGGCGCAGCCAGGCCGTGTTGCGAGCTATTGCTCTTCGGGCCAGTCGCGGATGTAGGCCTTGAGCATCTTGTTCTCGAAATTCTGGCTGTCGACCACCGCCTTGGCGACGTCGTAGAAGCTGATCACACCCATCAGCATGCGCTTGTCCATCACGGGCATGTAGCGCGCGTGGCGCTCCAGCATGATGCGGCGGATCTCGTCGAGATCGGTTTCGAGGGTGCAGGTGACCGGATGGTCGTCCATCGCCTTGCGCACCAGAGTGCCGCCGATCTGTCCGCCGTTGGCGACGATGGCGACGATCACTTCACGGAAGGTCAGCATGCCGACCAGGTCGCCGTGCTCCATGACCACCAGCGAGCCGATGTCCTTCTCGGCCATGACGTTGACCGCGTTGGCCAGGGGTTCGTCGGGCGTGACCGTGAAAAGCGTGTTGCCCTTCACGCGCAGGATGTCGCTGACTTTCATGTAACTTGCTCCTCTCTTGCTGGCGGCGTGCCGATTTGAATATAGCCCACAATGGCCGCCCGTCCACGACCCGCGACCGCCGCGCCATCCGCAGCGGTAACCGGGCATTGCAGAAACGAATCTCGAAAGGCGCTCATGTCCGGCTACTCAGACCCCGGCTTCGACACGCTGGCATTGCATGCCGGCGCCGCACCCGACCCCGCCACCGGCGCGCGGGCGGTGCCGATCCACCTCACGACCTCCTTCGTCTTCGAGTCCAGCGACCACGCCGCGGCGCTGTTCAACCTCGAGCGCGCGGGCCACGTCTACTCGCGCATCAGCAACCCGACCAACGCGGTGCTCGAGCAGCGCGTGGCCGCGCTCGAAGGCGGCATCGGCGCGATCGCGACCGCCAGCGGCCAGGCGGCGCTGCACCTGTCGATCGCCACCCTCATGGGCGCCGGCTCGCACATCGTCGCCAGCACCGCGCTCTACGGCGGTTCGCAGAACCTGCTGCACTACACGATGCGCCGCTTCGGCATCTCGACCACCTTCGTCAAGCCCGGCGACCTCGATGGCTGGCGCGCCGCGATCCGGCCCGAGACCAAGCTGCTGTTCGGCGAGACCGTGGGCAACCCGGGCCTCGACGTGCTGGACATCCCCGCGGTCAGCGAGATCGCGCACGCGGCCAAGGTGCCGCTGCTGGTCGACTCCACCTTGACCTCGCCCTACCTGATCAAGCCCTTCGACTGGGGCGCCGATCTGGTCTACCACTCGGCCACCAAGTTCCTCTCCGGCCACGGCACCGTGATCGGCGGCGTGGTGGTCGACGGCGGCAGCTTCGACTGGGAACGCTCGGGCAAGTTCGCCGAGCTGACCGAGGCGTACGACGGCTTCCACAACATGGTGTTCAGCGAAGAGAGCACGGTCGGCGCCTTCCTGCTGCGGGCGCGCCGCGAAGGGCTGCGCGACTTCGGCGCCTCGATGAGCCCGCACACGGCCTGGCTGATCCTGCAGGGCATCGAGACGCTGCCGCTGCGCATGGAGCGCCACATCGACAACACGCAGAAGGTGGTCGAGTTCCTGGCGGCGCATCCCTTCGTGTCGCGTGTCGGGCATCCGCTGCTCGAATCGCATCCCAGCCATGCGCTGGCCAGCAAGCTGCTGCGCCATGGCGCCAAGGGCGCGGGCGCGGTGTTCAGCTTCGACCTCAAGGGCAACCGCGAGCAAGGCAAGAAATTCATCGAGGCGCTCAAGCTCTTCAGCCATCTCGCGAACGTCGGCGACTGCCGCAGCCTGGTGATCCATCCGGCCAGCACCACGCACTTCCGCATGACCGACGAGGCCCTGGCCGGCGCCGGCATCTCGCAAGGCACGATCCGCCTGTCGATCGGGCTCGAGGATCCGGCCGACCTGATCGACGACCTCAAGCGCGCGCTGAAGGCGGCGGAAAAGGCAGGTGCGTGATGGAGCTGATCGTCAACGGCCACCCCACCTACTGCTACACCGGCGGCAAGCCGCTCGACGCCGCCAAGCCGACCGTGGTCTTCATCCACGGCGTGCTCAACGACCACAGCGTCTGGATCCTGCAGAGCCGATGGTTCGCCAACCACGGCTGGAACGTGCTGGCGGTCGACCTGCCGGGGCATTGCAGGAGCGAAGGCGCACCGCCCGCCACGGTCGAGGAGGCGGCTGCGTTCGTCGTTGCCCTGCTCGATGCCGCAGGCGTGGCCAAGGCCGCGCTGGTCGGCCACAGCTTCGGCTCGCTGATCGCGCTGGAGACCGCGGCGAGTGCGCCCGATCGGGTCACGCGCCTGGCGCTGGTCGGCACCGCCTATCCGATGACCGTGTCGCCAGCATTGCTCGATGGCGCTCTGAACGACCCGCAGCGCACCATCGCGATGGTCACCACCTTCTCGCATTCGATGCTGGCACCGCCGCTCGGTCCGGGCAGCTGGCTGTATGGCAGTTCGCGCGCGCTGATGCGGCGCGTGCTGGCGAGCAACCGCGACGCCAACGTGTTCCACATCGGCTTCAAGGCGTGCAACGACTACGCCAACGGCGAACAGGCGTTGGCCAAGGTGCAGTGCCCGGCGCTGTTCCTGCTCGGCGAGGCGGACCAGATGACGCCGCCGCGGGCTGCCCGCACGCTGGCGCAGAAGTCGCCCGGCGCCAAGGTCGTCACGGTCAAGGCCGGCCACGCGCTGATGGGCGAGGCGCCCGACGAAGTGCTGTTCGCGCTGCGCGACTTCCTGGCCTGAGCCGCCCCCTATGGCACGGCGCGCAGTTGAGCTGCTCGCCTTGCGACGGCTTCCAGCATTGCCGGGTAGTCCGCGCGCGAAAAAATCGGCGTCGCGCCATGCCGATCGACAAGCATCTTCGGCAGTGCGCTCGCCGTGCTGACCTTGGAGCCAGCTTCGGGAAGTATGGCGAACACCGTCTGCGCGTCGCGATGGCAAAACTCCGCATGGACGGCCGAGGCGCTCTTCTCGGTGCCCTCCACGAAGATGGAGGCGCAGGTCAGGCCCACCTGTATGCGGTGGCACGCGACGAGGCTGTCCGAAGTGGCCGCCACGCCCACCGGATGCTCTGAAACCCATGCCCCGCCATCTTCCAGAATGCGATCCGCCAGCGGCCGAAGCTTGGCCGGGCCGGCCCGCTCGAGCCCATGTGCAAGCACCGCGATCGGCAAGCTCTTGCCTTTCAGCGCGCCGGCGTGCGCTGCGGCATTGATTCCGATGGCCAGCTCGTTCACGATCGGCCAGCCCTCGTCGGACAGGTACTGGGAAATCCGCTCCGCGATCATCAGGCCATGCGGCGTTGCCCTGCGTGTGCCGGCCACGGCCACACCCGGAAGCTTGTCCAGCACCGCCATGTCGCCGCGCACGAACAACACGGGTGGCGCATCGGCGATCCGCCGCAAGCCGACGGGGTATCGATCGGACGACATCGGCACCGGTGCAATGCCGAGCGCCAGGCCCCTCTCGATGTCGCGCTGTGCGTCTCCCACCGACTTGTTCACGGACGGCCTGGAAACACCGACGCGCTCGAGCACCTCGTTGATGGAAAGGGATCCGGCCCCCTCGTCCGCCCGCAGTTCGTCAAGAAGCTGGCGAAGCGCAGCACCTGCCAAGCGGCCAGATCGCTGCAATGCCAGTGCCGCCACACCGATGGCGATCTCGTTGTGACTCATCCTCCGGCGCCCGGCCTCAACGCAATGCGTTGATGTCCGCCATCTCGACCAGCGGATTCGGCGCGCCGCGCTTGGCGACCACCAGCATGGCGCGCCCGACCTGCTCGCTGGTCGTGACCGCATCGGGTCGCCATCGGCGCACCAGCCCGAAGACCGGGTTGGCGACCACGTAGGCCCATCGGTATAGCGCGGTCTTCGAGCGCACGCCGTGCATCGGCTGGATCATGCCCGGGCGGAACATGTAGGCGGCCTTGAACGGCAGCCGCATCAGCGCGTTCTCGGTCGCGCCCTTGACGCGAGCCCACATGCTGGACCCACGCTCGGTGCTGTCGGTGCCGGCGCCCGTCACGTAGACGAAGGTCATCTGGGGATTGAGCCGGGCCAGGGTGCGCGCCGCCCCGAGCGTCAGGTCGTAGGTCACCCGCCTGTAGTCGTCTTCGCTCATCCCGACCGAGGAGACGCCGAGGCAGAAGAAGCAGGCGTCGAAGCCGGACACCTGGGCTTCCACCGATGCCAGCTGGCCCGGGTCGGCCACCACCAGGTCGCGCAGCTTCGGGTGCGTCTCGCCGCTCGGGCGTCGGCCGACGCACACGACTTCGCTCACCTCGCGGTCCAGCAGGCATTCGCGCAGCACGCCCTGCCCGACCATCCCGGTGGCGCCGAAGAGAAGGATCTTCATCGGACCGAGAAGGTCAAGGGCTCGCGCTGCAGCGCCCCGAGCAGGGTCGCCACCTCGGGAACCAGGGCCTGGGCCGGCTGCAGCGCGTCGAGCAGGCGCGCGAGCGTCTCGGCATGCGGCAGCAGAGGCCCCAGGAAGCGGGTGCCGGCATCGTCGGCGATCAGGATCGTGGGAAAGGTCTCGACGTCGAAGTCGTCCGCGATGTCCGCGTGGTCCTCGATGTCGACCCAGGCGAAGCGGAAATCCGGATGCTCGCGCGCCACCTGCTCGAACAGGGGCCGGTACTCGCGGCAGGCGCCGCACCATTCGGCGCACAGGCAGACGACCCAGAGGCGGTCGTCGGGGACGGTGGTTGCGAAGTCGGTCAAGGCGATGGCGAAAGAGAAAGGGGCAGGGAGGTTTCCGGCGCCATTATCGAGTCGCCAGCAGATCCTGCAGCCGCAGGTCCTCCAATGGACCCCGGCTCCACAGGTTGCGCAGCGGCGGCGCCTGCGGCATGAGCAGTTCGCGCAGCAGCGGCTCGAGCGGCGTCGCAGGGTCGGCCAGCAGCACGAATCGCGGGTCGTCGTTGCGCCGCTCCTCCGCCAGCGGCGCGATCCAGTCGAGTGCCACCAGGGTCTCGAGCACCGGCACGAGCTGCAGCGCGTCGACCTTCATCCGGCTGACCAGCTCGCCCGCGCCCAGGCCACTGGCCGGCGTGGACCGGGCGGCATGCAGCAACTGCAGCACCTCGGCCGCCAGCTGCATCGACCAGCCGGCGGCGCCGCCGCGGCGGGCCACGCCTGCCAGCAGGCTCGGCAGGTAGGCCGCGATCACCGCGCCGAGCAGCACCAGCACCCAGGCCACGTAGATCCAGACCAGCAGGATCGGCACCGTCGCGAAGGCCCCGTAGAGCACCGAATAGGTCGGCACCAGACTCAGGTAGTAGGCCAGCACGCGCTTGGCGACCTCGATCGCGGCGGCGACGAAGACGCCGCCGGCCCAGGCATGCGTCCACTTGACGTGGGTGTTCGGCACGAAGCGGTAGAGCGCCGCCACGCCGCCGGCCAGCAACACGAATTCGAAGCTGTCGAACAGCAGCTTGACGACGGCGCCGCCCACGAACTCGCGCGAGGCCGAGAAGAACGACGCCGTGGTGCTGAGGCTCAGCGCCAGCACCAGCGGCCCCAGCGTGATCGTGCCCCAGTAGATCAGCACCCGCTGCGCCAGCGGCCTCGGCTTGCGCACCCGCCAGATGTTGTTGAGCGCCTTGTCCATCGTGAGGATCAGCGCCACCGCCGTGATCAGCAGCACCACCAGGCCCGCCACGCCGAGGCCGCTGGCCTTGCTGGCGAACTGGTTCACGTAGCCCAGCACCTGGCGCGCGATGTTGTCCGGGATCAGGCTGTCGATCAGCCAGCGCTGGACCCGGCCCTGCATCGTGCTGAACATCGGGAACACCGTGAACAGCGCCGCCGCCACGGTGAAGAAGGGCACCATCGCGATGGTGGTGGTGAAGGTCAGGCTGCTGGCGGTGAGTCCCAGCCGGTCCTCGCGAAAACGCTCGCCCAGCACGGCGGCGGTGTTGCCCCATGGAAAGTGCGAAAGATCCCTCCACAGTTGCCGGCGATTCATGGCCGTTATCATGCCACCGGGTCTTTCGCCGCTCCGGCGCAGCCCGCCCGAATTGCCCCCGCCGTGACCGTCTCCACCCTCCCCACCGCCTCCGTTTCCGCCACCCGATGGCTTGCCGTCGGCAGCCTCGTCGGGCTGATCGTGCTCGGCCTGGCCTGGGAGCTCTGGCTGGCGCCGCTGCGCCCGGGCGGTTCATGGCTGGCGCTCAAGGTGCTGCCGCTGGTGGTGCCGCTGGCCGGCCTGCTGAAGAACCGCATGTACACCTACCGCTGGGTCAGCCTGATGGTCTGGCTCTATTTCACCGAAGGCGTGGTGCGCGCCTGGAGCGACACCAACGGCGTCGGCCAGGTGCTGGCGCTGATCCAGGTGCTCTTGTGCCTGGCGCTTTTCACGGCCTGTGCGTGGCATGTGCGGCTGCGGCTGCGCAACGCCGCCGAGGCTCGCAAACTCGAAGGGGCGACGCCATGAGCGTTTTGTTGGACAGGCTGCGCGCGATCGTCGGCGCGGCGAACGTGCTCACCGAAGGCGATCTGAGCGCCTGGGAGCAGGACTGGCGCAAACGCTCGCGCGGCAAGGCGCTGGCCGTGGTGCGGCCCGGCGACACGCAGCAGGTGGCGGCGGTGGTCCAGGCCTGCGCCGCGGCCGGCACCTCCCTCGTGCCGCAAGGCGGCAACACCGGCCTGGCGGTCGGCTCCATTCCCGACGAGAGCGGCAGCCAGGTGCTGCTGAGCCTGCAGCGGCTGAACAGGATCCGCAGCATCGACGCCG
Organism: Variovorax saccharolyticus; assembly: GCF_030316765.1. GTDB lineage: Bacteria > Pseudomonadota > Gammaproteobacteria > Burkholderiales > Burkholderiaceae_C > Variovorax > Variovorax saccharolyticus. The sequence goes on along the minus strand of NZ_JASZYT010000001.1, from coordinate 244,456 downwards.
CCAACCTCACGATGACAGTCGAGGCCGGCTGCGTGCTGCAGACGCTGCAGGAGACGGCGCGCAACGCCGGCTTCCTGTTTCCGCTGAGCCTGGCGGCGGAGGGCAGCTGCACCATCGGCGGCAACCTGGCGACCAATGCGGGCGGCACGCAGGTCGTGCGCTACGGCAACACGCGCGACCTCTGCCTGGGGCTGGAGGTCGTGACGCCGCAGGGTACGGTCTGGGAAGGCACCAGCGGCCTGCGCAAGGACAACACCGGCTACGACCTGCGCGATCTCATGATCGGCAGCGAGGGCACGCTGGGCGTCATCACGGCCGCGACCATGAAGCTCTACCCGCTGCCGGCGGCGCAGCTCACGGCCTGGGCGGCGGTGCCGTCGCTGGAGCACGCGGTCACGCTGCTGGGCCTAGCGCACCGGCGCCTCGGCCCGGGCCTGACCGGCTTCGAGGTCATGGGCAAGTTTGCGCTGAGCCTGGTCGCCAAGCACTTTCCTGCCCTGCGCGTGCCCTTCGCCGATGACGATGCCGTGCCCTACTGCGTGCTGCTCGAGAACTCCGACAGCGAATCCGAGGACCATGCCCGCGCGCGCTTCGAAGCGCTGCTGGAAACCGCCTTCGAAGACGGCTGCGTGACCGACGCGGTGGTCGCGGAGAACCTCACGCAGGCGCACCAGCTGTGGCACGTGCGCGAGAGCATCCCGCTGGCGCAGGCCGAGGAAGGCCTCAACATCAAGCACGACATCTCGATCGCGGTGTCGCGCATCCCGGCCTTCGTGGCCGAGACCGACGCGCTGCTGGCGCGCGAGATCCCGGGCGTGCGGCTGGTGAACTTCGGCCACCTCGGCGACGGCAACCTGCACTACAACGTGCAGGCGCCGGACGGCGGCGACAACAAGGCCTTCCTGCGCGACCACGAGGACCGGATCAACACGCTGGTCTACGACGCCGTGGAGAAATTCGAGGGCTCGTTCTCGGCCGAGCACGGCGTCGGCTCGCTCAAGGTCGACAAGCTCGAGAAGCACAAGTCGCCGGTCGCGCTCGAGATGATGCGCGCCATCAAGCGCGGGCTGGACCCGCAGAACATCCTGAATCCGGGCCGGGTGCTTCGTTCAGCCTGAAGTTCGGATGCGCGTAAACTATGCGCATTCTTCGTGCACAAGGAATTCCCATGCTTCGATTCGATCCTCACGCACCCAAGAAGCCGACCAACCTGTCGCTCAACAGCAAGGTGCTTGAAATGGCGCGCGAGCTCGGCATGAACGTCTCGCAGACGGTCGACGGCCTGCTGGCCGAGGAAGTGAAGCGCCGCTACTGGGAAAAGTGGAACGAGGACAACAAGGAAGGCATCGCTGCCTACAACGCGCGCATCGCCGAGGAAGGCCTGCCGCTCGCCAAATACCGGACCTTCTGAGCCCATGGCCCGCTACGAGGTCTACCGGCATCCCGATGCCGAGCTGCGCAACAGAACGCCCTATCTGCTCGACCTGCAGAACAACTACATCAGCGCGGTCGACACCCGGGTCGTGGTGCCGCTGCGCCCCGCCAGGACCTTCGGGCGCCCGATGCGCGACCTGAATCCGGCGTTCGTCATCGACGGGCTGGAAGTGATCCTCGACACCGCCGCGCTGGCCGCCTTTCCGGCCGCGGAGCTGCGCACGCCGATCACCAGCCTGCAGCCCCAGAGCGGCCTCATCGCCGACGCCCTCGACACCCTCTTCGGTTCGTACTGACATGACCCCCCGCCCCATCCGCTCCCAATACGAAGACTTCATGCGCCACGTCGACACGGCCGGCGTGCACAAGAGCGACCGCACGGGCACCGGCACCAAGAGCGTGTTCGGCCACCAGATGCGCTTCGACCTCAACGAGGGCTTCCCGCTGGTCACCACGAAGAAGGTGCACCTGAAGTCCATCATCCAGGAACTGCTGTGGTTCCTGACCGGCTCCAGCAACAACAACTGGCTCAAGGAGCGCGGCGTCACGATCTGGGACGAGTGGGCGCGCGAGGACGGCGACCTGGGCCCGGTCTACGGCGTGCAGTGGCGCAGCTGGCCGACGCCCGACGGCGGCCACATCGACCAGATCCAGCAGGTGATCGACACGCTCAGGAGCAATCCCGACTCGCGCCGCATCATCGTCAGCGCCTGGAACGTGGCCGAGCTGTCGAAGATGGCGCTGATGCCCTGCCACGCCTTCTTCCAGTTCTACGTGGCGCCGCCGCAGGCACCCGGCGAGCGCGGCAAGCTCAGCTGCCAGCTCTACCAGCGCAGCGCCGACATCTTCCTCGGCGTGCCCTTCAACATCGCCAGCTACGCGCTGCTCACGCACATGATCGCGCAGCAGTGCGAGCTGGATGTCGGCGACTTCATCTGGACCGGTGGCGACTGCCATATCTACAGCAACCATGCCGAGCAGGTGGCGCTGCAGTTGAGCCGCGAACCGCGGCCCTACCCGACCCTGGTCATCAAGCGCAAGCCGGCCTCGATCTTCGACTACCAGTACGAAGACTTCGAGATCGAAGGCTACGACCCGCACCCCGCGATCAAGGCACCCGTGGCGGTCTGAAGCGATGCGCATCAACCTCATCCTCGCGCGCGCCGCCAACGGCGTGATCGGCCTCGACGGCGTGATGCCCTGGCACCTGCCCGAGGACATGGCGCACTTCAAGCAGCAGACCATGGGCGCGCCGGTGATCATGGGCCGCAAGACCTGGGACTCGATCCCGCCGCGCTTCCGTCCCCTGCCCGGCCGCCGCAACATCGTGGTCACCCGCAACGACGGCTGGCAGGCCGAGGGCGCCGAGCGTGCGGGCAGCCTCGAAGAGGCCATCGCCCTCTGCCAGCAGGCCGCAGCGGCCGAGGCCTGGGTCATCGGTGGCGCACAGATCTACGCCGAGGCCGAGCCGCTGGCGCAGCGGGTGCTGCTGACCGAGATCGAGAAGAACTACGACGGCGACGCCTGGGCGCCCGAATTCGGCGCCGGCTGGCGTCGGACCGCGCGCGCGTCGCAGGTGGCGGCCAACGGGATTCCCTTCAGCTTCGTCACGCTCGAACGAGGCTGAAGCGCGGCTAGCGCCGGCGCGCGTTGTTCTTCATCAGGAAGAAGGTCAGCGCCGCCACCACCAGCGCCAGTCCGGCACCGAACGCGGCGATATCGCTGCTGCCCTCCCAGGCGACGACCTCGCGCAGGAACAGCACGGCCAGAACCGCGATGACGACGCTGACCAGGTTGCCTTTGAGGTCCTCGAGGTTGTGGACCTCCAGCCACTTGGGCAGCGGGAGCTTGTCGTCGATGAACAGCGAATAGAGCCCGATGCTGATGATGTAGACCGCGATGCCGATCAGGAACACATCGACGGCCTCGACGATGCCGACCGCGAATATCTTGACCGACTTGGCCGAGACCGAGCCATCGCGGATCGTGTCGATGAAACTCGAGCACAGCGCGATCGCTTCGTAGAGGATCAATGCCACGGAGCCCAGGAACGTCCCGATCACGGGAATAATCATGATGTAGCGGCTCGAAGCCAGGACTCGTCGCATCATCAGGAAGCCCTCCTATGGTTGGAATTCTGGGTCTGGCAGACGCCGCTGCCGCAAGACTTGCGGCGCATCGTACGGTACGACAGACTCGGCGCACCAGTTTTCCTCACCAGGCCATCCGCTTGCCCCCAACAATGAAAATCGCCACCTGGAACGTCAATTCCCTCACCGCCCGTCTGCAGCATGTGCTCGACTGGCTGATCGCCAATCCGGTCGACGTCCTGTGCCTACAGGAACTCAAGATGAGCGACGACAAGTTCCCGCTTGAAGTGCTCAAATCGGCCGGCTACGATGCGGCCGTGTTCGGCCAGAAAACCTACAACGGAGTCGCGATCCTGAGCCTTGCGCCGGTGCGCGACGTCCTGAAGAACATCGGCGGCTTCGCCGACGAGCACTCGCGTGTCATCAGTGCCACCATCGACACGCCGGCCGGCGAACTGCGCATCGTCAACGGCTACTTCGTCAACGGCCAGGCGCCCGACAGCGAGAAGTTCGTCTACAAGATGAAGTGGCTCGACGGCCTCCACAGCTGGCTGAAGCAGGAACTCGCCGCCCATCCGGACCTGGTCCTGCTCGGCGATTTCAACGTCGCCCCCGAAGACCGCGACAGCTACGACCCCGCAGGCCTCGCCGAGACCATCCACCACACGACCCAGGAGCGGGAGCACTTCAAGGCCCTGCTCCAGCTCGGGCTGACCGACAGCTTCCGCCTGTTCGACCAGCCGCCCAAGAGCTACTCCTGGTGGGACTACCGCATGCTCGGCTACCAGAAGAACCGCGGCCTGCGCATCGACCACATCCTGGTCAGCCAGCCGCTGGTGCCGCGCGTCAAGGGCTGCGTGATCGACCGCGTGCCGCGCAAGTGGGAAAAGCCCAGCGACCACGCGCCCGTGATCCTCGAGCTCGAACCATGAGAAGCGCAGCACTCCTGGCCGGACTGGCGGCGGCCCTCGCGATCGGCGGCTGCAGCGTGCTGAAGCCGGACGCGAAGCCGGACGCCCCCGCCGCCACGCAAGGCGCGGACGCCGGGTCGGCGGCCCAGGCGACTCCGGAGCGGCAGATCACCGCCCAGACGCCCGCGGTCCGCGCCTACCGCAAGGTGGGCGCAGGGGCCATCTACAAGAAGTATCCGCAGCGGATCTACAAGGGCAAGATCCCGCCGCTGGTGTATGCCGTGGTCGTGACCGAGACCGATGTCGATGCCACCGGCCGGGTCGTCGCGGTGCACTTCAGCCGCACGCCCAGCCATGCGCCCGAGGTCAGCGGAATGATCGAGGAACTCATCAAGGGTGCATCGCCGCTGCCGAGCCCGGGCAAGATCGGCGCCCACACCTATGTCGACACCTGGCTGTGGGACCGCAGCGGCCAGTTCCAGCTCGACACGCTGACCCTGGGCCAGCGCAACCGCTGACCCACCGGCCGGCGACTACTCCAGGCCCAGCTCCTGGATCTTGCGCGTGATCGTGTTGCGGCCGATGCCCAGCTTCTGGGCCGCTTCGATGCGGCGGCCGCGCGTGCTGGCCAGCGCCGTCAGGATCAGCCGCGACTCGAAGCGGCGCGACAGGGCGTCCCAGACGTCGGTGCGGCCCTCTGCGAGCATGCTCTGCGCCTCGAGCTCCAGGCCGCTTTCCCACGCCAGCGCGGCCGTGCCGGCCACCGGCGCCGACGCGGCCAGCGGCGACGGGCCGACCGGTGCGGCGGCCAGCGCCGAACTGTCGCGCTCGGCGATCGGCGCGGCCGGAGCGGCTGCCGCATGGGGCTCGGTGACCACGTTCGCCATGACCTCGGGCGGCAGATCCTTGGCCTCGATCAGCTGCGCCGGCGCCATCACGGTGAGCCAGTGGCAGATGTTCTCGAGCTGGCGCACGTTGCCGGGAAAGCCGAAGGTCGCCAGCTGCGCCAGCGCCGCATCGGAAATGCGCTTGGGCTCGACGCCGAGCTGCTTGGCGCTTTGCTGCAGGAAGTGCCGGGTCAGCGCCGGCACGTCCTCGCCGCGCTCGCGCAGCGCGGGCAGCCGCAGCCGGATCACGTTGAGGCGGTGGAACAAGTCTTCACGGAAGCCTCCGAGCTTCACGCGTTGCTCGAGGTCCTGGTGGGTGGCCGCGATCACGCGCACGTTGGCCTTGACCGAGTTGTGGCCGCCGACGCGATAGAAATGGCCGTCGCTCAGCACGCGCAGCAGGCGCGTCTGCAGGTCGAAGGGCATGTCGCCGATTTCGTCGAGGAACAGCGTGCCGCCCTCGGCCTGCTCGAAGCGGCCGCGCCGCATCGTCTGCGCGCCGGTGAAGGCGCCGCGCTCGTGGCCGAACAGTTCGCTCTCCAGCAGGTCCTTGGGGATCGCCGCCGTGTTGATCGCGACGAAGGGGCCGGAGGCGCGCGGCGAATGCTTGTGCAGCGCACGCGCCACCAGCTCCTTGCCCGAACCCGACTCGCCGGTGATCAGCACCGTGACATTGCTTTGCGACAGCCGGCCGATGGCGCGGAACACGTCCTGCATCGCCGGCGCCTGGCCGAGCATCTCGGGCGCGGCCGCCATGCGCTCCTCGGCCACTTCCTCGCGCTGGCTCTCGTCGACAGCGCGGCGGATCAGCTCGACCGCGCGCGGCAGGTCGAAAGGCTTCGGCAGGTATTCGAAGGCGCCGCCCTGGAAGGCCGAGACGGCGCTGTCGAGGTCGGAGAAGGCCGTCATGATGATGACCGGCAGGCCGGGATGCTTGGCCTTGATCTTGTCGAGCAGGTCGAGGCCCGAACCGCCGGGCATGCGGATGTCGCTCACCAGGACCTGCGGGCCCTGCATTTCGTCGTCGGCCGCGGCGTCGAGTGCGGCAAGAACTTCGCGCGTATTCGTGAAGCTTCGGGTCGGCAGGTCTTCGCGCAGCAGCGCTTTTTCCAGCACGAAGCGGATTGATTGATCATCATCCACTATCCAGATCGGCTTCATGCAGCTCCTTGTTGCTTGGCTGCTAGGGCAGCGGTATCAGTATCTTGAAATCGGTCCGTCCCGGGACGCTGTCGCACTCGATCACGCCGTGATGCTGTTGCACAAAAGTTTGCGCAAGCGTCAATCCCAAGCCTGTCCCGCCTTCCCTGCCCGACACCAGCGGGTAAAAAATGCGGTCCTTGATCGCGTCCGGCACGCCCGGTCCGTTGTCGATGACATGCAATTCCAGTGCCAGTCGATACCACTGCTTATTGAAGATAACCTGACGCGCGATGCGGGTCTTGAACGTGATCTGCGCGTCGCCGGCGGCACGCCGTTCGGCCAGCGCCTGAGCGGCGTTGTGAACGATGTTGAGGGTGGCCTGGATCAGCTGCTCGCGGTCGCCGCGGAACTCGGGGATCGAGACGTCGAAGTCGCGCTCGATGTGCAGGTCGCGCGGAAATTCCGCCAAGATCACCGATCGCACGCGCTCGCAGACTTCGTGGATGTTGACGTCGCCCACCACGTGCGGGCGCCGGTGCGGCGCCAGCAGGCGATCGACCAGCGTCTGCAGCCGGTCGGCCTCGTGGATGATGACCTGCGTGTACTCGATGAGGTCGCGCGATTCGACCTCCATCTGCAGCAGCTGCGCCGCACCGCGAATGCCGCCGAGGGGATTCTTGATCTCGTGCGCGAGGTTGCGGATCAGCTCCTTGTTGGCCTGCGCCTGGTCGAGCAGCCGCTCCTCGCGGTCCTGGCGCACCTGCTGCTCGAGCGGCGACATCTCGATGATCAGTTCGCCGGCCTTGTCGCTCTGCGCCAGCGTGACCTGCACCGGCATCAGCTCGTGGTTGACGCGGCGCAGCAAGGCCTCGTAGCGCAGCGTCGCGAAATCGTTGCTGCGGGCACCTTCGATGGCCGTGCGCAGCACCTGGGGCTCCTGGAAGCAGGCCCCGAACTGCGAGCCTTCGAGCGTGCGGCGCGAAGTGCCCAGCGCGTCCTCCAGGCCGGAGTTGGCGAACAGCACCGAACCGTCGACCCGCACCACCGCTATCAGTGTCGACAGCAGGTCGAAAGCCTGGAAGCGCTTGGCCGGTCCCGCCGATTTTCCGAAAGCCATCCGCTCAGCGATTCACCGAGGGAAGACGGCCGATCTCGCGCTGAAGGCCTGCGATGTCGGCCTCGTTGCGCGCGAGCTCGGCCTTCATGTCCGAGACCCGGTCGAGGTACTTCTGGTAGTTCTTGCTTTCGCTGCCCTGCTTCTCGGGCTCGCCGTTGTTGTACTCCCGCAGCAGCTGGGTCTGCCGCTCCTGCGCCTTGCGTAGTTCGGCCTCGAGCACCGAGCGGGCCTCGCCGTCGCGCGCGCGCTGGTCGACGCCCTCGACCCGCGGACTGCCCGCAGGCGACCGCGCTGCGGCCCCGGGGGCGGCTGCCGCCGAGGGCGCCGCCGAGGCGACCGGCCGCGTGCCCTGCACGATGGTCAGGTTGCCGCCTTCCATCACCTTGCAGCCGCGCTGCTGCGCGACCGTGGCGTTGTTGGTGTATTCGTTGCCGCAGCGCCAGACGCGCTCTTGCTGCGCCTGGGCCTGCAACGGCATGCCGGCCGCCGCTACGGCAGTCAGCAGGAAAACGGAAAGAGTCTTCATGGTCTTGGGTGGAGTACGCCGCAAACCGGCATTTTCATGCAATTCGAAACAGATCCGGTACGGATGTTCCCCTCCAAAGAAAAAGGACGGCCGCAGCCGTCCTTTTTTAACGCTCGGGGCCCGGCGCGAACCTGGCCCCGCAAAGCCTCACAGGGAGTAGTACATGTCGAACTCGACCGGGTGCGTCGCCATGCGGAAACGCGTGACTTCCTGCATCTTGAGGTCGATGTAGGCATCGATGTACGAGTCGGTGAACACGCCGCCCTTGGTCAGGAAGGCACGGTCCTTGTCGAGGTACTCGAGCGCCTGGTCGAGGCTGTGGCAGACGGTCGGGATCAGCGCGTCTTCTTCCGGCGGCAGGTGGTACAGGTCCTTGCTGGCGGCTTCGCCCGGATGGATCTTGTTCTCGACGCCGTCGAGGCCGGCCATCAGCAGCGCCGCGAAACCGAGGTACGGGTTCATCAGCGGATCCGGGAAGCGCGCTTCGACGCGGCGGCCCTTCGGGTTCGCCACGAACGGGATGCGGATCGAGGCCGAGCGGTTCTTGGCCGAGTAGGCCAGCTTCACCGGGGCTTCGAAGCCGGGCACCAGGCGCTTGTAGCTGTTGGTACCGGGGTTCGTGATGGCGTTCAGCGCACGGGCGTGCTTGATGATGCCGCCGATGTAGTGCAGCGCGAAGTCGCTCAGACCAGCGTAGCCGTCGCCCGCGAACAGGTTCTTGCCGTCTTTCCAGACCGACTGGTGCACGTGCATGCCCGAGCCGTTGTCGCCGACGATCGGCTTGGGCATGAAGGTGGCGGTCTTGCCGTAGGCGTGGGCCACGTTGTGGATCACGTACTTCTGCAGCTGGACCCAGTCGGCGCGCTGGATCAGCGTGCTGAACTTGGTGCCGAGCTCCATCTGGCCGGCGTTGGCCACTTCATGGTGATGCACTTCGACCGGGATGCCCAGCGACTCGAGCACCAGGCACATTTCCGAGCGCATGTCCTGGAAGCTGTCGACCGGGGGCACCGGGAAGTAGCCGCCCTTGACCGCCGGGCGATGGCCCGTGTTGCCGTGCTCGAATTCCTTGCCGGTGTTCCAGGCCGCTTCTTCCGACTCGATCTTGACCGAGCAGCCCGACATGTCGTTCTGCCAGCGCACGCCGTCGAAGACGAAGAACTCGGGTTCCGGTCCGAAGTAGGCGGTGTCGCCCAGGCCCGAGGCCTTCATGTAAGCCTCGGCGCGCTTGGCCAGCGAGCGCGGGTCGCGTTCGTAGGGCTTGCCGTCCGAGGGATCGACCACGTCGCAGGTCAGGATCATCGTCGTCTCTTCGAAGAACGGATCGATGTTGGCCGTGTTCGGATCGGGCATGAGCTGCATGTCCGACGCTTCGATGCCCTTCCAACCGGCGATCGAGGAACCATCGAAAGCGTGGCCCGACGTGAACTTGTCTTCGTCGAAATGCGAAACGGGCACGGTCACGTGCTGCTCTTTGCCGCGGGTGTCGGTGAAGCGGAAATCGACGAACTTGACCTCGTTTTCCTTCACGAGTTTAAGTACGTCGGCGACGGTCTTGGCCATCAGGTTCTCCTTGATATGGACAGTGGTTGGAAGTACGGGGATCTGTAATGCAGTTTCTGTGCCCATTGTCACTGCCGCGAGAGCGGCAGCGGCACACCGGGCGCCACCCAAAACAAGGCAATTTGTAACCAGTTTGGTGCGTGTTCTTTCAGCGCACCATTTCGGGGCCAAGGCGTGCATCAAAGCCGTGCAGGCCTGCCAGCAGCTGGGCGTAGGCCGCCTCGATGCGGTCCGTGTCGCCCTTGACGCCGAGCTCGATGTGGCGGCCGTGCTGCGGGTGGTCGACGCTCGGCAGGCTGAACACCTTGATGCCCGGATGGTCGCGCTCGACCGCCTGCATGAGCGGCGTCAGCGTGGCTTCCATGGCGCCGTAGACGATCACCGACTTCTCGGCCGCCCGGCCGCGCGCGAACAGCCCGGTGTAGCGCCTGTCGAGCACCGACTCGATCATCGGCCAGGCCATCACGGGGAAGCCGGGCACGAAGTGCACGTCGCCGACGCTGAAGCCCGGGATCTTGTTGTAGGTGTTGGGAATGATCTTGGCGCCGAGCGGGAACACGCCCATGTTGAGGCGGTGGATGTTGTCCGGGCGATCGGGCTCGTAGACCGTGCCCTGCTCGCGCGCCGTGTCCTGCATCCGTTCGCGGATCAGGGCCTCGGCCTCGGGGTGCAGCGCCAGCGGCACGCCCAGGGCCGCCGCGGCGCACTGGCGCGTATGGTCGTCGGGCGTGGCCCCGATGCCGCCGGTGGAGAAGACGATGTCGCCCGAAGCGAAGGCGCGGCCCAGCGCCGCCGTGATGCGCACCGGCACGTCGCCCACGTACTCTGCCCAGCCGAGCTCGAGCCCGCGCGCGGCGAGCAGCTCGATCACCTTGGGCATGTGCTTGTCGACGCGCTTGCCCGACAGGATTTCGTCGCCGACGACGATCAGACCGAACGAACGGCTCATGGGGCACTCCATTGGCTCGCGGCCGCGCTGGCATCCAGCACTTCGACCGCGGAAGAGGAAACGGCAGCTGCGGCACGCTGCGCCCGCAGCTGGGCCAGCGCATCGAGGCAATAGTGGGCGAACCACAGCGCCGAGAAGGCGAACACCAGGGTATAGATCCAGATCGCCAGCGGCGCCAGCACGAAGAAGGCGGCCGCGAACAGCAGGCCCGAGGCCCAGACGATGCTGGGCGCCGCGCCGAGGTAGCCGCACAGCACGCCGATGCCCAGCAGCGGCAGCCGGTGGGTGCGCAGCAGGGTGTCGCGCTCCTCCGGACTGGCATGCTCGGACAGGGCGTCGAAGCTCATCACGCGGTAGGTCAGCCAACCCCAGATCAGCGGCGGGAGGATGAGCACCAGCGGCGGGATCAGCCACAGCGGCATCGACACCACCAGTGCCAGCAGCGCCAGCACGGTCAGGCCGATCGAACGAGCCATGCTGCCGAGGAAGGAGGCGCCCTTCTTCTGTTCCAGGCTCGCGAAGCGCCGCTCGGCCACCAGCCGCGTGAGCGCCGGCGCCATGATGCCGGCCACAACCAGCAGCGACACCAGCACGATCAGCGGCGTGGCGGCGAAGACCACCACCAGCGGCGCCAGCGCGGCCGTCACGTCGCCCGAGAAGAAGTGCCCGATCCAGCTCCAGAAGCTGGCCAGCAAGGGCCAGGCATCGAGCGCCCCGCGGGTCCAGGCGACCGCGGCATCCCAGTAGAAATAGCCGAACACCGCCGCCAGCGCGATCATCAGGCCGAGCGGCAGCAGCGACAGCACGATCACTCGCGGGTGCAGGCAGTAGGCGACCGACCGCCAGAAGGAATCGAGGAGAAGACGCATCGGGTGCCGAGGATAACGCCAGCGGGTGGCGCGGCCTCTTTCAATCCCTGCCGAACAAGCGCCGCAGGCCCAGCCACTGCTGGGCCCAGAAACCGCTGCCGTAGTCGCGCACCCGGCCGCGCTCGTCGGGCTCGACCTGGTCTCGGATGCCGGTGGCGTCGTAGCGGTCTTCGAAATTCACGGTCCTGAACAACATGTCCCACCAGGGCAGCAGCACGCCGAAGTTGTGGCCGCCGAGCGTCTTCGGGCCCGCCGACTCGTGCCCGATGCCGATCGCGTGATGCACGCGGTGGAAGCGGGGGCTGATCCAAAGCCGCTCCCCGAGCGCGCCGAAGCCGAGGCGAAGGTTCGCATGCTGCAGGCTCTCGCTGAGCTGCGTGAAGGCGACGATGGCGATGAACTGTCCCGGCGCGACACCGATCAGCTGCGCGACGACGACGATGATCGTGTCGTGGATCAGGTCGTCCAGCAGGTGGTTGCGGTTGTCGCTCCACATCGTCATCTGGCGCTGCGAGTGGTGCAGCGAATGCAGCGCCCACCACCAGCCGAAGCGATGCTGCCCGCGATGGATCAGGTACTCGACCCCGTCCAGCACCACCAGGTAGATCGCGAACGCGACCCAGGGCACATCGGTGATGCCGGGCCAGAGCTCGTCCAGGTGCATGCTGCCCCAGCCGGCCGCGCGCGCCATGCCGAGCAGTTCGTCGAACAGGGGCTCGACGGCGAAGAACATCGCGAGGCGAAACAGCCCGAGCCGGTGGATCAGCGTGTAGAGGATGTCGACCCGGATCGCACGCCGGTCGGCCACCGGTTCGACCGGCCGCCAGCGCTGCAGCGGCCCGATCACCGCGACCAGCACCGCGATCTGGATCAGGCCGACCAGCAGCCAGCCGGTGGCGTCGAAGGCGTCCTCGACCCAGCCGCCGAGGCCGATGGCGTAGACCAGCGGCTGCACGGCGCTCTCGAACAGCCACTGCTGCACGGCAGCGAAAAGGTCGGTCAACGCATCCATCAGCGTGCGATCCAAGAGCCGGGCCGGAGGTTCAGGGATGGGCCGCGATCCACTCGCGGTAGGCCGGATGCTGGCGCAGCGTCTGGAAGCAGAAGCCCTTGGCCTTGAGGCCGACGATCAGCGGCTCGAGATCGGCCGGCGCCCACGGATCCTTGCGCGACCAGATGCCCAGGTGGGCCAGCAGGATGTCGCCGGGCTGGATCTTCTCCAGCGCCTGGGCCAGCAGCAGTTCGTTGCTGAACTTCTCGCTCGGCAGTTCGTCGCCCAGGAAGCCCGCTGGCGCCCAGGCCACGTGGGCATAGCCGCAGGCCTTGGCCGCCGCCAGCAGCCGCGGCGAGGTCTTGCCGCCGGGCGCCCGGAAGAGCGGCAGGGGTTTCTTGCCGGTGACGAGCTGCAGCCGGTCTGCCGCCTTGGTGACGTTGGCGCAGTACTGCGTCGCGTCCCAGGTGAACTCCCGGCCCGCGAAGGCTCCTGCGGTCGGCCGGATGCGGAACTTCGGCTCGACGCCCTTGATGTCGCCGCGCCAGTAGGCGTGATCGTAGGTGTGGGATGCGAACTCGTGTCCTTCGGCCGCCCTCGCCTTCCACCACGGCGCCCAATGGTTGTCGAGGCTGTCGCCGTCGGTCTGCGTGCGCTCGGCCGCCGCGAAGAAGGTCACGCGCACGTCCTGGCGCTTCAGCACATCGGCCACCAGCGGCGCGATGCCCATGTGGCCGGTGTCGAAAGTGAGGTACACGGGCTTACCGCAGCCCTGGGCCAGTGCGTTGCCCGAGACGGCGGCACAGGCGGCCAGCAAGAACCCCGCGGCCGCGGACTCAGGATTTCGCATGGTCCAAGGTCCAGACCCCATGCGGCGAACGGCCGACATTGACTTGGCGCACCACCTTGCGGCTCGCCAGGTCGATCACGCTGAGCTTCTTGGCCCAGCGCGAGGTCACGTAGAGGGTCTTGCCATCGGCCGAGACGTCCATGCAGTCCGGCCCGCCCGGCACCGGGTAGGTGTCGGTGACCTGCAGCGTGCGCAGGTCGATGCGGCTGATCGTGTTGGCCACCCGGTTGCTCACGAAGACGCTGCGGCCGCCGTCGCCACCGGCGCGGAAGGCATGCGCCCCCTTGCCGGTCGCGATCTTGCCGACCAGCTTGGGCTGGGCGCCGGCGACGTCGAATACCTGCACGCCATCGCTGCCGGTCAGCCCGACCAGCAGCGTCTTGCCGTCGTGGATGCCGAAGATGTCCGCCGGCATCGGGCCGGTGGGAGTGCGCCAGCGGATGGTCTGCGTCGCCAGGTCGACCGCGATCAACTCGTCGCTGTCCTGCATCGTGACGTAGGCCGTCGTGCTCTTGCCGTCGATCCAGATATGGCTGGGCGTCTTGCCGGTCGGAATGCGCTTGACCAGCTTGGGCTCCTTGCCGTCCCAGCGGTAGAGGTCGACGTGATTCAGCCGGTTGCCCGCCGTGACGAACCACTTCATGTCCGGCGAGAAGCGAAGGTGGTAGGGGTCGATGATCCCGTAGACCACGCGCTGCACCTCGGCCGTGCGCGGGTCGAGGAAGGTCAGCGAGTCACCGGCCGAATTGGCGACGATCAGCGAATGCTCGTCCGGCGTGAGATACAGGTGGTGCGGCTCCTTGCCGGTCGGAATGCGCGTCTTTTCGGTCCAGCCCACGGGCTCGATCACGCTCACGGTGGCGTCCAGGGAGTTGAGGACGAAGATCGGCGGCGGTTCGGCGGCGAGGGCCGGAAGCGAAGCGCAAGCGAGCACGAAGGCCGCGAGTCGGCCCGTCAGAGAGGAAATGGAGCGCAAGGGGGAGATTCCGGACGATGAACTCGAATCTTAACGATCGACCCCTACCGCTGGCTGACCGGCGCGCGCGGTTCTCAGTCCGTCGACCTCCTCGGCGCGCAGCCAGCGCCACTGGCCCGGCGCCAGGTCGGCCGGCAACGCCAGGGCGCCGATGCGCGAGCGGTGCAGCGCCTCGACCCGGTTGCCCACCGCCGCCAGCATGCGCTTGACCTGGTGGTACTTGCCCTCCGTCAGGGTCAGGCTCAGGTGCAGCGGTCCGGCCAGCTCGCAGGCCGCGGCCCGCACCGGCTTCGGATCGTCGTCGAGCACCACGCCGGCCAGCAGCCGGTCGACCTGGGACTGATCGACCGGATGCTTGGTCGTCACCTCGTAGACCTTCGGCACGTGGTGCTTCGGCGACCCCATCCGGTGGATGAACTGGCCGTCGTCGGTCAGCAGCAGCAGCCCGGTGGTGTCCTGGTCGAGCCGGCCGATCGCCTGCACGCCCTGCACCGCGCCCTTGTTCGGCCGCAGCCGCAGGGGCGACGGCAGCAGCGTATAGATGCTGGGGTAGGTCGAGGGCTTCTGGGAGCACTCGGTGCCGCTCGGCTTGTGCAGCATCAGGTAGGCCTTCTCGTGGTACTCCCAGGGCGTGCCCTGGACGGTGAAGCGCAGGCCACCGGCCGCGAAGTCCTCGCCGGGGTCGACGACGGACTGGCCTTCGACCGTGACGAAGCCCTGCTGGACCAGCCCGGCGCAGACGCGGCGGGTGCCGAAACCCTGGGTGTAGAGAATTTCCTCGATGTGCATTCAGTAGCCGAGCGCCAGGCCCGTGTTGCGGCGCGGATCATTGGCGCCATAGAAGCGGTTGCTGCCGACCGGCTTGCCGCCCAGCGCCGGCGCGCCGACCAGGATCGCCGCGACATGATTGGCGGGCTGCGCCTCGCCGAGCTTGTGCCCCATGCCGACCAGTATCTTGCGGGTGTCCGGCGACAGCGCGAAGGGCTCGACGTTGGTCAGGTCCGGCAGCCACTGCTGGTGGAAGCGCGGCGCGTCCACCGCCTCCTGCACGTTCATGCCGTAGTCGACCATGTTCAGGATGCTGTGCAGCACCGTCGTGATGATGCGGCTGCCGCCCGGCGTGCCGAGCACCAGCACCGGCCGGCCATCCTTGGCGACGATGGTCGGCGTCATCGAGCTCAAGGGCCGCTTGCCCGGCGCGATGGCATTGGCCTCGCCCTGGACCAGCCCGTACATGTTGGGCTCGCCCGCCTTCGAGCTGAAGTCGTCCATCTCGTTGTTGAGCAACACGCCCGTGCCCGCCGCCGTCACCTTGGCGCCGAACCAGTCGTTGAGGGTGTAGGTCACGGCCACCGCATTGCCCCACTGGTCGAGGATCGAATAGTGCGTGGTGTTGCTGCCTTCGTGCGGCGGAACCCCGGACTTGATGTCCTCGGAGACGCCGGCCCGCTCCGGATGGATGGCGGCCCGGACCTTCTCGGCATAGCGCTTGTCGATCAGGCGGTCGACCGGGTTCTTCACGAAGTCCGGGTCGCCCAGGGCGCTGTTGCGGTCGACGTAGGCGTGGCGCATGGCTTCGATCTGGTAGTGCACGCCCTGTGCCGACCGGTAGCCCAGATCCTTGAGCGGATAGCCCTCGAGGATGTTCAGCATCTCGCAGAGCACGACGCCGCCCGAACTCGGCGGCGGCGCCGAGATCACGCGATAGCCCCGGTAGCTGCATTCGACCGGCAGCAGTTCGCGCGCCTGGTACTGGTCGAGATCGTCCTGGGCGATCAGCCCGCCGCCCGCTTGGCTCGAAGCCACGATCGCGTGGGCCACCGGCCCCTTGTAGAAGCCGCCAGGCCCATGGCGGCTGATCGCCTTCAGGGTCTTCGCCAGGTCCTTCTGGACCAGCTTCTGGCCGACCGAGAAAGGTTCGCCCTTGTTCAGGAAGATCGCGGCCGACGCCGGATCGCTGCTGAAATCGGCGCTGGCGGTCGCCAGCAGGTCGACGTCGCCCTGCTGCAGCACGAAGCCGCGCTCCGCCAGAGCGATCGATGGCGCCAGCAGCGCGCTGCGCTTCATGGTGCCGTACTGCTCGCGCGCCCGCTCGAGGCCGGCGACCGTGCCGGGCACGCCCACCGCGAGGTGGCCCCGGGTGCTCAGGCCCGGGACCAGATTGCCGTCCTTGTCGAGGTACATGCCGGGCGTTGCGGCGAGCGGCGCCTTCTCGCGGAAGTCCAGGAAGGTCTTGCGGCCATCGGCCAGCTGCACGGTCATGAAGCCGCCGCCGCCGAGGTTCCCGGCCGCCGGGTAGACCACCGCGAGCGCATAGCCCACCGCCACCGCCGCGTCGATCGCATTGCCGCCGCGTTTCAGCACGTTGACGCCCACCTGCGTGGCCAGGTGCTGGGCGCTCACGACCATGCCGTTCTCGGCCGCGACAGGCGCCTGCGAGGCCGCCTGGGCGAGCACACCAGCGCAGGCGAAGGCCGCAGCGGCGCCCAGGCGCAGCGCCTTGGCCCAGTGGACGTTCACGAGCGGGCGGGCCGAAGGCGGGAAGGGAGGCGAATCGTGCGCAGGCACGTCGCCGGAACTCGTCAATGTCGTCGCAGATGAATCCATGGGCCTCTTTGCACGGGACCGTTTTTTTCCGTGGAGGGATTGGATCGCAGAAGCGGCGCCGATGCAAAACGCATCGGCGCCGCCTTCTTGAGTGGTGGAGCTGGGGGGATTTGAACCCCCGTCCGCAAGCCTTCGTCGCGCAGATCTACATGTTTAGCGATCTGATTTGAGTCTCGCCACCGGTGTCGCGCAGTCGCACGCTACACCGGCCGCCAGCACCCTATTTTCTCGTCCCGACCCAAGGTACCCGGATCAGGACCAGCCCATGTAGATTATCTTTGCAGCCGGGAGGCGTCAGATTGCTCTAGCGCCCCCTTGCCCAGCCCATCGGCCTGCTGTTGCAAAGCTCACCGGCAATTAAGCGGCGAGTGCGAAACGTTCGTCGTTTGCAGTTAGTTTGTTTGAATCTGTTTTACGAGCGCATTCAGCTCGACATGCCCCGCTGCGATTCCGAACCCACGTCGAAACCAGTGCAGCCCCAAGCCTCGCATTTTAGGCCTGTTTCAGCCATTGCAAGAGTTCCATCGGCGAAGCGATGGCGGCGTCGGCCTCCCAGCGCGCGACTTCCGCCTGCTCGCCCATGTAGCCATAGGTCGCAGCCACGGTCCGCATGCCGGCGGCCCGGCCGGCCATCATGTCGCGCTCGTCGTCGCCCACGTAGACACAGTGCTCCGGCGCCACGCCCAGCCGGCGCGCGGCCTCGAACAGCGGCTCCGGATGCGGCTTCGCATGCGGCGTGGTGTCGCCGCTGACGATCGCGCGCGCACTCTCGAACAGCGCCATCGCGCGGGTCAACGGCACCGTGAAGCGCTCGGACTTGTTGGTGACGACGCCCCACTGCAGGCCCGATGCCTTCAGCGCCTCGACCAGCTCGGCCACGCCTTCGAAGACCTGCGTGTTGAGCAGCATCCGCGATTCGTACTTGACGAAGAACTCTTCCCGCAGTAGCGGGAAATCGGGCGCCTCGGGCGTGATGCCGAACGCCACGCCCAGCATGCCCCTCGCACCGGCGCCCGCCATCGGGCGATAGCGCGCGAGCGGCAGCGAAGGCAGGCCGCGCTCGGTCCGCATCTGGTCGGCCGCGGCGCCCAGGTCGGGGGCGCTGTCGATCAGGGTGCCGTCGAGGTCGAACAGGACGGCTTCGGTGCGGCGCGTGCTCACAGGGGAGCCGCCGGCTTGCGGGTCGCGAACATGTAGTTGACGCTGGTGTCGCCGCTGAGCCAGTAGCGCCGGGTCAGCGGGTTGTGCTCCAGGCCGCAGGTGTGGCGCAGGTCGAGTCCGGCGGCACGGCAATGGGCGGCCAGTTCGCTCGGGCGGATCAGCTTCTGGTATTCGTGCGTGCCGCGCGGCAGCATGCCGAGCACGTACTCGGCGCCGACGATCGCCAGCATGAAGGACTTCAGGTTGCGGTTGATGGTCGAGAAGAAAACCCAGCCGCCGGGCTTGGCCAAGTCGGCGCAGGCCTTGACGACGGAGGCCGGATCGGGCACGTGTTCGAGCATCTCCATGCAAGTCACGACGTCGAAGCTGCCCGGCTGCTCGGCCGCCAGCGCCTCGGCGCTGACCGAACGGTACTTGACGCCGCGGGTACCGGCCTCCAGGGCATGCAGCTGCGCCACCTTGAGCGCCTTGTCGGCCAGGTCGACGCCCAGCACCTCGGCGCCCTTGCGCGCCATCGAGTCGGCCAGGATGCCGCCGCCGCAGCCGACGTCGAGCACCCGGCGCCCGGCAATCGGTGCAATGCCGTCGATCCAGTCGAGGCGCAGAGGATTGATTTCGTGCAGCGGTCGGAATTCGCTTTCGAGATCCCACCAGCGGTGGGCGAGTTCGGAGAATTTGGCGAGTTCTGCCGGATCGGCATTCACGGTATCGGTCATGCAGCGATTATGAAACGTCGTCGCAAATTCAAATGCCGAGACGCGATCGGCCATAAAAAAACCCCGCCGAGGCGGGGTTTCATCAGCGATTCCTGGGAATCACTTGTTGGGGCGGGTACCGACCACTTCGATTTCCACGCGGCGGTTCTTGGCGCGGCCTTCGGCAGTGCGGTTGTCAGCGATCGGCTGGCTCTTGCCCTTGCCTTCGGTGTACACGCGGTTCTTCTCGATGCCCTTGGACACGAGGTAGGCCTTGACGGCTTCAGCGCGGCGGACCGACAGCTTCTGGTTGTACGCCACGGTACCGATCCAGTCGGTGTGACCCACGGCGATGATGACTTCCAGGTTCACGTCCTTGATCTTCGAGACCAGGTCGTCAAGCTTGGCGCGGCCTTCGGGCTTCAGGACGTACTTGTCGAAGTCGAAGAATGCGTCGGCAGCGAAGGTAACCTTCGAAGCAGCGACTGCCGGCGGGACCGGAGCCGGTGCCGGGGCGGGCGCAGCAGCCACAGGAGGTGCGGGAACCAGAGCACCGTCGCAACCAACGGCAGCCGTTGCAGGCGTCCAGTTGGCATCGCGCCAGCACAGTTCATTGGTGCCGTTCTTCCAGACCAGTTCGCCGGTGCCGTTTTGCCAGTTGTCGATCGTCTTGCCACCATCCGCAGCGGTGACACGGGTCTGCGCGCCGGCGGCAGTGGCGAGCGCAGCGACTGCAAACATCATCGCCACTTTATTCAGTTTCTTCATGGTTCTCCTCTTGGGGAAAAAGCCGCAGCCGCGCTGCGAATCAAGGACGCTTTAAGTGACCACCACCCAAAACGTTGAGGCGATTGTGCCATAGGGTCTTTGGCAAACCCCCCCGCGGACGCCCCGGAAACGTAGGACGGAGGCGGAATACCGGCCTTGTGTTGCGGCGGTGCGACACCGTCCACAGCGTAAAATTCCGCCTCCCTTGCCGTCTGCGTGCCGCCCATGACCTCGTTCGCCAAAGAAACACTGCCCATCAGCCTCGAAGAGGAAATGCGCCGCAGCTACCTGGATTACGCCATGAGCGTGATCGTCGGGCGCGCCCTCCCGGACGCCCGGGACGGCCTCAAGCCGGTGCATCGGCGCGTGCTGTACGCCATGCACGAGCTCAACAACGACTGGAACCGGCCCTACAAGAAGTCGGCCCGTATCGTCGGCGACGTGATCGGTAAATATCACCCGCACGGCGACCAGTCGGTCTACGACACCATCGTGCGGATGGCGCAGAACTTCTCGATGCGCCACATGCTGGTTGACGGGCAAGGCAATTTCGGCTCTGTCGACGGCGATATGGCTGCCGCGATGCGCTATACCGAAATTAGGCTGGCCAAGATCGCTCATGAAATGCTGGGCGATATCGACAAGGAAACCGTCGACTTTCAGGACAATTACGACGGCTCCGAAAAAGAACCCGCCGTATTGCCGAGCAAACTGC
Source organism: Variovorax saccharolyticus (assembly GCF_030316765.1). Classification (GTDB taxonomy): domain Bacteria; phylum Pseudomonadota; class Gammaproteobacteria; order Burkholderiales; family Burkholderiaceae_C; genus Variovorax; species Variovorax saccharolyticus. Next base: position 224,204 of record NZ_JASZYT010000001.1, on the reverse strand, counting down.
CGAATCTGCTGGTCAATGGCGCCGGCGGCATCGCGGTGGGCATGGCGACCAATATTCCGCCGCACAACCTGAACGAGGTGGTCGACGCCTGCCTGCACCTGCTGCGCCACCCGGACGCCAGCATCGACGACCTGATGGAGATCGTGCCGGCACCCGACTTCCCCACCGCCGGCATCATCTACGGCATCAACGGCATCAAGGACGGCTACCGGACCGGCCGCGGCAAGGTCGTGATGCGCGCCAAGTGCCACTTCGAGGACATCGACCGTGGCCAGCGGCAGGCGATCATCGTCGACGAGCTGCCCTACCAGGTCAACAAGAAGACGCTCCAGGAGCGCATGGCCGAGCTGGTGCACGAGAAGAAGATCGAGGGCATCAGCCACATCCAGGACGAGTCCGACAAGTCGGGCATGCGGCTGGTGATCGAGCTCAAGCGCGGCGAAGTGCCCGAGGTGGTGCTCAACAACCTCTACAAGCAGACCCAGCTGCAGGACACCTTCGGCATCAACATGGTGGCGCTGGTCGACGGCCAGCCGAAGCTGTGCAACCTGAAGGACCTGATCGAGGTCTTCCTGCAGCATCGCCGCGAAGTGGTCACTCGCCGCACCGTGTTCACCCTGCGCAAGGCGCGCGAGCGCGGCCATGTGCTCGAAGGCCTGGCGGTGGCGCTGGCCAACATCGACGAGTTCATCGCGATCATCCGCAACGCACCGACCCCGCCGGTCGCCAAGGCCGAGCTCATGAGCCGGGCCTGGGACAGCAAGCTGGTGCGCGAGATGCTGACCCGAACGCGCGCCGACGGCGGCGTGATCAACGCTGACGACTACCGCCCGGACGGCCTGGAGCGCGAGTTCGGGATGCACGCCGACGGCCTCTACAAGCTGTCGGACACCCAGGCCCAGGAAATCCTGCAGATGCGCCTGCAGCGCCTGACCGGCCTCGAACAGGACAAGATCGTCGCCGAGTACAAGGACGTGATGGCCGAGATCGACGATCTGCTCGACATCCTGGCCAAGCCGGAACGGGTCTCGGTGATCATCGGCGACGAACTCACGGCCATCAAGCAGGAGTTCGGCCAGAGCAAGCTCGGCGTGCGCCGCAGCCTGGTCGAGCACAGCGCCTTCGACCTCTCGACCGAGGACCTGATCACGCCCACCGACATGGTCGTGACGCTCTCCCACAGCGGCTACATCAAGAGCCAGCCGCTGGGCGAGTACCGGGCGCAGAAGCGCGGCGGCCGCGGCAAGCAGGCCACGGCGACCAAAGAGGACGACTGGATCGACCAGCTCTTCATCGCCAACACGCACGACTACATCCTGTGCTTCTCGAACCGCGGCCGGCTCTACTGGCTCAAGGTCTGGGAGGTGCCGGCGGGCTCGCGCGGCTCGCGCGGACGGCCGATCGTCAACATGTTCCCGCTGCAGGAAGGCGAGAAGATCAACGTCGTGCTGGCGCTCACGGGCGAGAAGCGCACCTTCCCGGCCAACCAGTACGTCTTCATGGCGACCTCGATGGGCACGGTCAAGAAGACCACGCTGGACGAGTTCAGCAACCCGCGCAAGGCCGGCATCATCGCGGTCGACCTCGATCCGGGCGACTACCTGATCGGCGCCGCCCTGACCGATGGCGCGCACGACGTGATGCTGTTCTCCGACGGCGGCAAGGCGGTGCGCTTCGACGAGAACGACGTCCGCCCGATGGGCCGCAACGCCCGCGGCGTGCGCGGCATGACCCTGGAAGACGGCCAGGGCGTGATCGCCATGCTGGTGGCCGAGGACGAGGAGCAGAGCGTGCTGACCGCGACCGAAAACGGTTACGGAAAACGCACAAGCATTACCGAGTACACGCGTCATGGCCGGGGAACCAAGGGCATGATTGCGATTCAACAGAGTGAACGTAACGGCAAGGTGGTGGCCGCGACTCTCGTGCATGCCGACGACGAGATCATGCTCATCACCGACAAGGGTGTCCTAGTGCGCACCCGAGTCTCCGAAATCCGCGAACTGGGGCGAGCGACGCAAGGCGTCACCCTGATCGGTCTCGACGAAGGCGCCAAGCTCAGCGGGCTGCAGCGCATCGTCGAGAATGACGCGAATATCGAGAATGAACCCGGTGCCGACGATCCTTCCACCCCATCTTCAACGGAGAATCCCAGTGAATAAATTCAAACTTGCGCTCGTGACCGCGGCGCTCGCCGGCAGCTCGCTGGCCATGGCCCAGGACAAGGCGGCCATGATCAAGCAGTTCATCGAACTGCAGCGCCCCGGCGTGGAGTCGCTGGCGCGTGGGCTGGTCGAGCAGTCGAGCGCCCCGATCGCGCAGGCCGGCTCGCAGTACCTGCAGACGCAGGTGCCGGCCGAGAAGCGCGAAGCCGCCGCCAAGGCGGCCGACGTCGAGCTCAAGAAGTACTTCGACGAGGCCTATCCGATCGTGCGCGACAAGGCGGTGCAGCTGGCACCGGGCGCCCTGGCGCCGCTCATGGAGCAGAACTTCAGCGAAGAAGAAATGCGCCAGCTGCTGGCCTGGATCAGCTCGCCGCTGAGCAAGAAATACCAGGAAATCAACCCCAAGCTGCAGACCGCCCTGACCGAAAAGCTGGTGGCTGAAACGCGCGCCACGATCGAGCCGAAGATGGTCGCACTCGACGCCAGCGTCGCCAAGGCGCTGGGCGCCCCGGGTGCACAGGGCGGAGCGCCGGCAGGCAAAGCGCCGGCCAAGGCGCCCGCCAAGAAGTGACGAAGCCGGCGGGTCCGCGCCCGTACAACTTCTCCGCCGGACCGGCCGCGATGCCGGAGGCGGTGCTGCGGCAGGCCGCCTCCGAGATGCTGGACTGGCACGGCAGCGGCATGGGCGTGATGGAGATGAGCCATCGCGGCAAGGAGTTCGGCGCGATCTGCACGCAGACCGAGGCCGACATCCGCGCCCTGCTCGCGGTCCCGGCGCAGTTCCACATCCTGTTCATGCAGGGCGGCGGCCTGGGCGAGAACGCGATCGTGCCGATGAACCTGTCGCGCGGAACCCGCGCCGACTTCGTCATCACGGGCAGCTGGAGCACCAAGTCGCACAAGGAAGCCCAGCGCTACTGCGAAGCCAGGGTGGTGGCGAGCAACGCGGCGGACGGACACACCGGCCTGCCGGATCCGGCCGGCTGGCAGCTCTCGGCCGATGCCTCGTACGTGCACGTCTGCACCAACGAGACCATCAACGGCATCGAATTCCAGCAGCTGCCCGATCTGGCCGCACTCGGCAGCAAGGCGCCGCTGGTGATCGATTTCTCGTCGCACGTGGCCTCGCGCCCGGTCGACTGGTCGCGCGTGGGCCTGGCCTTCGGCGGCGCCCAGAAGAACCTCGGCCCGGCCGGCCTGACGATCGTGATCGTGCGCGACGACCTGCTCGGCCATGCGCTCGAGATCTGCCCGAGCGCCTTCAACTACAAGACCGTGGCCGACAACCAGTCGATGTACAACACGCCGCCGACCTGGGGCATCTACATCGCCGGCCTGACCTTCCAGTGGCTCTCGCAGCAGACCGAAGGCGAACTGACCGGCGTCGCCGCCATGGAGGCGCGCAACATCGCCAAGGCACGGCTGCTGTATGACTTCATCGACGGCTCGGACTTCTACGCCAACAAGGTCGACCCCGGCTGCCGCTCGCGCATGAACATCCCCTTCTTCCTGGCCGACGAGAGTCGCAACGAGGCTTTTCTGGCCGGCGCCCGAGAGGCCGGACTGCTGCAACTCAAGGGCCACAAGTCGGTCGGCGGCATGCGCGCGAGCATCTACAACGCCATGCCTTTGGCCGGCGTGCAGGCGCTGGTGGGCTACATGCGAGAATTCGAACGGTCGCGTGCCTGATCTGGCCCCCACGCTCCTCACTGCGTGTGTCGCTGCCCCCCGAGGGGGCCGCAGGCCGCCTTGGGGCGGCCCGGCGCCGGCCTAGGGCCCTGCAGACACCGAGCACTTGACCAATGACCGCACCAGCCACACCGCCCTCCGCCCCCGAAACTTCCCCCGGCCTGGCCGATCTGCGCGTGCAGATCGACTCGCTCGACCAGCAGCTCCTGTCCCTCCTGAACCAGCGCGCCCGCGTGGCCGAGCAGGTCGGCGAGGTCAAGAAGCGCGAGGGAACGCCCTTTTTCCGGCCCGATCGCGTCGCCCAGGTGATCGAGAAGATGCAGCAGAGCAACGGCGGCCCGCTGAAGGCGCTGCACGTGGCCGCCATCTGGCGCGAGATCATGTCGGCCTGCCTGGCACTCGAATCGCCTCAGCGCGTCGCCGTGCTCGGCCCCGAAGGCACCTTCTGCGAGCAGGCGGCGGTCGAGTACTTCGGCGGCGCCGCCGACCTGGTCTATTGCGCCAGCTTCGACGAGGTCTTCCACGCCACCGCCGCCGGCAGCGCCCAGTACGGCGTGGTCGGCGTCGAGAACTCTACCGAGGGCGTGGTGACGCGCTCGCTCGACCTGTTCCTGCACTCGCCCACCCACGTGGTCGGCGAAGTCAGCCTTCTGGTGCGCCATCACCTGCTGCGTTCGAGCAACTCGCTCGAGGGCATCGAAGCCGTGCTGGCCCATCCGCAGGCGCTGGCCCAGTGCCAGACCTGGCTCGCCAAGCACCTGCCGAACGCCGAGCGGCGCGCGGTCTCCAGCAACGCCGAAGGGGCCCGCCTGGCGGCCGGCAATCCGGCCTGGGCCGGCTTGGCCAGCGAGCGCGCTGCCACCCGCTTCGGTTTGCACATCGTCGCCCACGCGATCCAGGACGACTCCTACAACCGCACCCGCTTTGCCATCATCTGCCTGCCGCAGACCCTGGCAATGCCGCCGGCGACCGGCCGCGATTGCACCAGCCTCGTGGTGTCGGTGCCGAACCAGCCCGGCGCGGTGCACGACCTGCTGGTGCCGCTCAAGGTCAACAACGTCTCGATGACCCGCTTCGAGTCGCGGCCGGCGCGCACCGGCCAGTGGGAGTACTACTTCTACATCGACCTCGACGGCCATCCCTCGCAACCCAACGTGGCCGCCGCGCTCGTCGAACTGCGCAAGCTCTGCGCGTTCTACAAGGTTTTGGGCGCCTACCCGATCACGGCATGACAAGCCCCCACGCTCATCGCTTCGCGTATCGCTGCCCCCCGAGGGGGCGCTCAGTGCCCTTCGGGCGGCCGGGCGGGCACTGACGATGATCGAACAGCTGGGCCTGATCGGCTGCGGATTGATGGGCGGCTCGTTCGCGCTGGCGCTCAAGCGCGCGAAGCTGGTGAAGCGGGTGGTCGGCTACAGCAAGTCGCCCTCGACCACCGAACGTGCCCGGCAGCTCGGCGTGATCGACGTCGCGGCGCCGTCGGCGCTGCTGGCGATGTCGGGGGCCGACCTGGTGCTGATCGCGGTGCCGGTCGGCGCCTCCGAGCAGACCTTCAAGGCCATCCGCCACGGCATCAACGACAAGATGTTCGTGATGGACGTGGGCTCGACCAAGGGCGACGTCATCGAGGCGGCGCGGCGCGGGCTGCAGGACCAGATCGGCGCCTTCGTCCCGGCCCATCCGATCGCCGGCAAGGAGCTCGCCGGCGTCGAGCACGCGGATGCCGATCTCTACAAGGGCCGCCAGGTGGTCCTGACCCCGGTCAAGGCCACGCTGCGCTCCAACGTGCAGCGGGCCACCAAGCTCTGGACCGCCATCGGCGCCAAGGTGGTGACGATGACCCCGGAGGCCCATGACAGCGCCTTCGCGGCGGTGAGCCACCTGCCCCATCTGCTGGCTTTCGCGTACATCAACGCGATGGCCGCCCATCCGCAAGGCGGACGCTTCCTCGAACTGGCCGGCCCCGGTTTCCGCGACTTCACGCGCATCGCGGCCAGCGACCCGACCATGTGGCGCGACGTCCTGCTGGCCAACCGCGACCAGGTGCTGCTGCAGGCGCAAGGCTTCCGCGAGGCCCTCGCGCACCTCGAGGCGCTGGTGCGCACGGGCAACGCCCAAGAGCTCGAGGACGCGATCGCGGCCGCGAGCGGCATTCGCTCCCAATGGCAGCCCGGGGCCGCCGCTTCGCCGGACTGACGATGTTCTCGACCCCCTTTCTCGATATCCCGGCACTTTCGGGCGCCGCCGGCACGGTGCGCCTGCCGGGTTCCAAGAGCATCTCCAACCGCGTGCTGCTGCTGGCGGCGCTGGCCAGCAGCACCACCACCGTGCACGACCTGCTCGATTCGGACGACACCCGGGTCATGCTCGATGCGCTGGCCGCGCTCGGCTGCTCGATCGAACGCTCGGACGACGGCACCCTGCGCATCGAAGGCCTGGGCGGCAGGCTCAAGACCCCGCGAGCGTCCCTGTTCCTCGGCAACGCCGGCACCGCGATGCGGCCGCTGACCGCCGCGCTGGCGCTGCTGGGCGGCGAGTTCGAATTGCGCGGCGTGCCGCGCATGCACGAACGCCCGATCGGCGACCTGGTCGACGCCCTGACCCAGCTCGGCTGCCGCGTCGACTATCTGGGCAACCCGGGCTATCCGCCGCTGCAGATCCATCCGGTCGCGCTCGACTCGCTGCAGCTCGACGCCCCGATCCGCGTGCGCGGCGACGTCTCCAGCCAGTTCCTGACCGCGCTGCTGCTGGCGCTGCCCCTGGCCGCCCGGCGCGACATCGTGATCGACGTGGTCGGCGAGCTGATCTCCAAGCCCTACATCGAGATCACGCTCAACCTGCTGGCGCGCTTCGGGATCACGGTCCAGCGCGAGGGCTGGCAGCGCTTCACCATTCCGGCCGGCAGCCAGTACCGCTCGCCGGGCGACATCCACGTCGAGGCCGATGCCTCGTCGGCCAGCTACTTCATCGCGCTCGGCGCCATCGCCGAGGGCTCCGGCATCCGCATCGAGGGCGTCGGCGCCGAATCGATCCAGGGCGACATCCGATTCATCGATGCCGCTCGTCAGATGGGCGCCGCCGTCGACAGCGGGCCGAACTGGCTGGCCGTGTCGCGCGCCGCCTGGCCCCTGAAGGCCATCGACATCGACGCCAACCACATCCCCGATGCCGCCATGACGCTGGCCGTGATGGCGCTCTACGCCGACGGTCCGAGCACGCTGCGCAACATCGCCAGCTGGCGCGTGAAGGAGACCGATCGCATCGACGCCATGGCCAACGAGCTGCGCAAGCTCGGCGCGACGGTCGAGGACGGCCCGGATTTCATCCGCATCCACCCGCTGCCGGCGACCGGCTGGCGAGCGGCCAGCATCAAGACCTACGACGACCACCGGGTGGCGATGTGCTTCTCGCTGGCGGCCTTCAATCCGGACGGCGTCGCAGTGCGCATCCTCGAGCCGCACTGCGTCGCCAAGACCTTCCCCGACTACTTCGAGACCCTGTTCTCGGTCGCCCATGCGCCCGAGGTGCCGGTGATCTGCATCGATGGCCCGACCGCCTCGGGCAAGGGCACGCTGACGGTCGAGGTGGCGCGGCGGCTGGGCTACCACTACCTGGACTCGGGCACGCTCTACCGCGTGACCGGCCTGGTGATGCGCCGCGCCGGGCTCGACGCCGGGCCCGCCCACGAGACCCGCATCGCCGACCTGGCGCGCGCCCTCCCCCTGGTGTTCAGCGAGGGCAAGGTCCTGCTGGAAGGCGAGGATGTGAGCGAGGACTTGCGAACCGAGGCCGCGGGCATGGACGCCTCGCGCGTCTCGGCGCTGCCGGCGGTGCGTGTCGCCCTGCTGGCACTGCAGCGCAGCTTCCGGCGCCTGCCCGGCCTGGTCGCCGACGGCCGCGACATGGGCACCGTGATCTTCCCGGACGCCGAGCTCAAGGTCTACCTCACGGCGAGCGCCGCCCACCGGGCCGAACGGCGCTATAAGCAGTTGATTTCAAAGGGTATTTCGACTACAATCGACAGTCTTCGCGCCGACCTGGAAGCGCGTGACCTTCGGGACTCCTCCCGCAGCGTCGCGCCACTCAAGCCGGCGCCTGATGCCCGCCTCCTGGACAACTCGCACCAGACGATCGAGCAATCGGTCGTGCAGGTGCTTGCCTGGTGGCAGGAAGTACAGCCGTTCGAGTCCTCTTGAACGGTATTTCGATCCAGCAGGGTCCCCGCCGCGCGACAGCGCATCGGCCCTGCTGGTTGTTCAACCCTAACCGGGCTTCATGCCCACACAACCGCCGTCGCCAGATCCAAGCCAGCTGCAATGGTGCAGTTGCAAACCCTGCGTGACGGAAGGAAAAACACATGTCTGAATCTTTTGCCGACCTATTCGAAGAATCCCTGAAGCGTTCGGAGATGCGCACCGGTGAGGTCATCACCGCCGAAGTCGTGCGTGTCGAACACAACCACGTCGTCGTCAACGCAGGCCTCAAGTCCGAAGCCTACGTGCCGATCGAAGAGTTCAAGAACGACAAGGGCGAGCTCGAAGTCCAGGCCGGCGATTTCGTTTCCGTGGCCATCGGCTCCGTCGAAAACGGCTACGGCGACACCATCCTCTCGCGCGACACCGCCAAGCGTCTGGCTTCGTGGCTCGCGCTCGAGAAGGCCCTCGAATCCGGCGACTTCGTCACCGGCACCACGAGCGGCAAGGTCAAGGGCGGCCTCACGGTGCTGGTCAACGGCATCCGCGCCTTCCTGCCGGGTTCGCTGATCGACACCCGTCCGATCAAGGACCTGACCCCGTACGAGAACAAGACCCTCGAATTCAAGGTCATCAAGCTCGACCGCAAGCGCAACAACGTCGTGCTGTCGCGCCGTGCCGTGGTCGAAGCCAGCATGGGCGAAGAACGCGCCAAGCTGATGGAAACCCTGAAGGAAGGCGCAGTCGTGCGCGGCGTGGTCAAGAACATCACCGAATACGGTGCGTTCGTCGACCTCGGCGGCATCGACGGTCTGCTGCACATCACCGACATGGCATGGCGCCGCGTCCGCCACCCGAGCGAAGTGGTGCAGGCCGGCCAGGAAATCACCGCCAAGATCCTCAAGTTCGACACCGAGAAGAACCGTGTCTCGCTGGGTCTGAAGCAAATGGGCGACGACCCGTGGATGGGTGTTTCGCGCCGCTACCCGCAATCGACCCGCCTGTTCGGCAAGGTCACGAACATCGCCGACTACGGCGCGTTCGTCGAACTCGAACCCGGCATCGAAGGCCTGGTGCACGTCTCCGAAATGGACTGGACCAACAAGAACATCGCGCCGAACAAGATCGTCTCGCTCGGCGACGAAGTCGAAGTCATGGTCCTCGAGATCGACGAAGACAAGCGCCGCATCAGCCTGGGCATGAAGCAGTGCAAGGCCAACCCGTGGCAGGAATTCGCGCAGAACACCAAGCGCGGCGACCGCGTCAAGGGCCCGATCAAGTCGATCACCGACTTCGGCGTCTTCGTGGGTCTGGCTGCCGGCATCGACGGCCTGGTTCACCTGTCGGACCTCTCGTGGAACGAAACCGGCGAAACCGCCGTTCGCAACTACAAGAAGGGCCAGGAAGTCGAAGCGATCGTGCTGGCTGTCGATGTCGACCGCGAGCGCATCTCGCTGGGCATCAAGCAGCTCGACAGCGATCCGTTCACCACGTTCACGACCGTGAACGACAAGGGCCAGATCGTGACCGGCAAGGTCAAGACCGTGGACGCCCGCGGCGCTGAAATCGACCTCGGCGAAGACATCATCGGCTACCTGCGCGCCAGCGAAATCTCCCGCGACCGCGTGGAAGATGCACGCAACGTGCTCAAGGAAGGCGACGAAGTCACGGCCGTGGTGGTGAATGTGGATCGCAAGACCCGCAACATCCAGCTGTCGATCAAGCAGAAGGACATGGTCGACGAACAAGGCGCCATGGCCAGCCTGAGCCAGCAGTCGGCACGCGAGAATGCGGGCACGACCAGCCTGGGCGCCCTGCTGCGCGCCAAGCTGGACAACAGCGACAAGTAAGCTGAGTCCGAGGACAGGGCTGGCGCCTGGCGCCGCTCTGTCCTTTTTTTTCGTCTACATTTTTCTCTTGCCATGACCCGCTCCGATCTCGTCGAGGAACTCGCGGCCCGCTTTGCGCAGCTGACGCATCGCGATGCCGAATACGCCGTCAAGACCATTCTTGATGCGATGAGCGACGCACTGGTGCGCGGGCACCGCATCGAGATCCGCGGCTTCGGCAGCTTCACGGTCAACCGCCGCCCGCCCCGCATCGGGCGCAATCCGCGTTCCGGCGAGAGCGTGCAGATTCCCGAGAAGCGCGTACCGCACTTCAAGCCGGGCAAGGCCCTGCGCGAAGCGGTCGACGCCAAGACGGCGTTGCTCGACGCCGAGAAGCACAAGCGCGGCTGACACGCCGGCCCCGGCATAGAATTCCCCGGCCATCGGGGACCCGCATGAAATACCTCCTGTGGCTGCTCAAGGCAGCCATTTTTTTTACCCTCTTCGCCTTCGCGCTGAACAACCAGCACGACGCCACCGTCTACTTCTTCTTCGGCACCTCGTGGCGCGCGCCGCTGGTGCTGGTGGTGCTGGCCGCCTTCACGGGCGGACTCGTGGTCGGCGCGCTCGGCATGCTGCCGGGCTGGTGGAAGCACCGCAGCGCGGCGGCGCAGCTGCCCGGAGCGACGAACGCGCCGGCGGCGAATTCTTCCGTGGCGGCGCCCCCGACGCCGGCCGCGGCCCCCACCGACCTGCCCGCCGTACGCCAACATGGACTTTGATTTCAGCTGGCTGCTGCTCGGCCTGCCGATCGCCTTCGTGCTCGGCTGGCTGGCATCGCGCTTCGACCTCCGGCAGCTCAAGATCGAGAACCGCCAGGCCCCCAAAGCCTACTTCCGCGGCCTGAATTTCCTGCTCAACGAGCAGCAGGACCAGGCCATCGACGCCTTCATCGAGGCGGTCCAGAACGACCCCGACACCCAGGAACTGCACTTCGCGCTCGGCAACCTGTTCCGGCGCCGCGGCGAGTACCAGCGCGCGGTGCGCGTGCACGAGCACCTGCTGGGCCGCGGCGACCTGAGCCGCGCCGACCGCGACCGCGCGCAGCACGCTCTGGCGCAGGACTTCCTGCGCGCCGGCCTGCTCGACCGCGCCGAAGCCGCGCTGCAGAAGCTGGAAGGCACGCGCTACGAGAACGAGGCCCGGCTGTCGCTGCTGGCGATCTACGAGCGCTCGCGGGAATGGGCCCAGGCCGAGGACGTGGCGCAGAAGCTCGACGAATCCGACCAGGCCAGCTACGGCACGCGCCGGGCGCACCACCTGTGCGAGCAGGCGGCCGAACGCGTGGCTGCCGGCGACTTGGCGGCCGCGGCGCGGCTGCTCCAGCAGGCCGTGCTGCTGGCGCCGGAAGCGCCGCGGCCGGCGATCGACCGCGCGACGCTGCAGTTGCGCAGCGGCGACGCGGCGGCCGCCTTCGACACGCTGGCGGCACTGAGCGAAACCGCGCCGATGGCGCTGCCGCTGTATGCCGCGGCGTTGCAGCAGGCCGCGGTCGCCTCGCAGCGCTCGGGAGAAGCGCTCGCCCTGCTGCAGCGACGCTATGTGGCGTCGCCCTCGATCGATGTGCTGGAGGCGATCATCGCGCTCGGCGGCACGCCGGCACTGCCGGACGACTCGCCGTCGGACGCCACCATCGCACCCGAACCGCGCGACGGCTATATCGCCCACCTGGCGCATCATCCCTCGCTGGTGGCGGCCTCGCGCTGGCTCGCGGGCGAGCGCTTCGAGCACGAGCAGTTCCACCCCCAGGTGCAGCGCTCGCTCGACCAGGCCACCCGGCCGCTGATGCGCTATCGCTGCGCCGCCTGCGGCTTCGAGGCCCACCAGTATTTCTGGCATTGCCCGGGCTGCCAGGCCTGGGACAGCTATCCGCCGCGGCGAGTCGAAGAACTCTGACCCCCCCGCGGCGCGCCTTCGCCGCTATCATCTTTCGCGCCGGGCGCACTCGGCGCGCGGTGGGGCGTCCCGGCGCTTCTCACACCATGTCAGGGAGAGAAAAATGATGAAGAAGATCGTGGCCATCGCGGCCATGCTGTTCGCGGCCGCCTCCATTGCGGCCGTCGATGTCAACAAAGCCTCCGAAGCGGAGCTCGATGGCGTCAAGGGCGTGGGCCCCGCGCTCTCCAAACGCCTCATCGAGGCGCGCAAGGAAGCGCCGTTCAAGGACTGGCCGGACCTCATGAGCCGGGTCAAGGGCGTGAAGGAGAAGGCGGCGACCAAGCTGTCGGCCGAGGGCCTGACGGTGAACGGCCAGGCCTTCGGGGCCGCCCCCACGCCAGTCCAGGCGACCAAGGCCGAGGTCAAGGCGGAGACCAAGACGGAGGCCAGGGCCGAGCCGAAGAAGGCGGCCGCCGCCGGCACCGCCAAGCCGGCGCCCAAGCCCTGACGCGAGGCGCGGCGCAAGGGCGCCGCCGCTGATTCCAAGCCGCCTGCGGGCGGCTTTTCTCATGGTGCGCCCACTGGCCGCTGCGCCTCGGATGGCAGGGAAAAGCCCCAAGCGGTGGCCCGATATTTGCACGTATGCTGCCGATCGCCTTTTTCATTTCCGCACGTTCTGGAGAGTCCATGAATCACAAGTTCGGCATTGCGCTCGCAGGCCTCACCCTTGGCGCAGCAGCATTCGCGCAAACCAAATGGGACCTGCCCACGGCCTACCCCGCCACCAACTACCACACCGAGAACATCACCCAGTTCTCGAAGGACGTGGATGCGGCGACCGGCGGCAAGCTCAAGGTCACGGTGCATGCCAATGCGTCGCTCTTCAAGGCCCCCGAGATCAAGCGCGCGGTGCAGAGCGGCCAGGCCCAGGCCGGCGAGATCCTGCTGGCCAACTTCGCCAACGAGAACCCGATCTATGCGCTCGACGGCGTGCCCTTCCTGGCGACGACCTATCCCGAGGCGAAAAAGCTGTACGACGCTTCCAAGCCGGCCATGGAAAAGCTTCTCGCTGCACAAGGAATCAAGGTGCTGTTCATGGTGCCGTGGGCACCGCAGGGCATCTACTCCAAGAAGGAGATCGGCTCGGTGGCCGACCTGCGCGGCATCAAGTGGCGCGCCTACAGCCCGGCCACGGCCAAGATCGCGGAGCTGATCGGCGCCCAGCCGGTGCAGATCCAGCAGGCCGAACTGAGCGCCGCGATGGCCACCGGCGTGATCGAGAGCTACATGAGCTCGGGTTCGACCGGCTACGACACCAAGACCTACGAGAACCTCAAGAACTTCTACGACACGCAGGCCTGGATTCCCAAGAACGCCGTACTCGTGAACCTGAAGTCCTTCGAGGCGCTCGACCCGGCCACCAAGGCCGCGGTCACCAAGGCCGCCGCCGATGCCGAGGCCCGCGGCTGGAAGGTCGCGCAGGAGAAGAACGACGAATACAAGCGCCTGCTGGCCGAACGCGGCATGAAGATCCACAAGCCCTCGCCGAAGCTCGACGCCGACATGCGGCAGGTCGGCGGCATCATGCAGGCCGACTGGCTCAAGGCAGCCGGCGCCGATGGCGCTGCGATCGTCGACACCTACAAGAAGAAATGATGACGCCCCCACGCTCATCGGCGGCCCGGCGGGGGGCCTGAGCGATGCGTCGCTGGCTCGACCGCCTGTACGACGGCGCAGGGGCGCTGGGCGCCTTCTGCGTGTTCCTGATCTTCGTGCTGATGGTGCTGGCCGGCGTCGGCCGGCAGATGAACTGGCACGTCAGCGGCCTCAACGACGTGGTCGCCTGGCTCTGCGCCGCCGCGGCCTTCTTCGCGATGGCCCACGCCTTCCGCCATGGCGACTTCGTGCGCGTCACGCTGCTGCTCGAGGCCGTGTCGCCGAAAGCCCGGCGCGTGCTCGATGTCGGCTGCCTGCTGATCGCTGCGGTCGCGGTGGCCTATCTCACCTGGTCGGCGACCAGCTTCACCTGGGAAAGCTACGAGTTCGCCGAGATGGCCACCGGCCTGGTCGTGATCCCGATCTGGATTCCGCAATCGACCTTCGTGCTCGGCTGCTGGCTGCTGCTGATCGCGATGGTCGACGAACTCGTCGGCGTGGTGCGAGGCGAGAAGCCGAGCTACCAGCGCGCGGTCGAAGAGCGGCACGCGGCCGGCGACTTCTCCTCCGACGTCTAAGGCATCCATGCTCGAAACTCTTCTGATGGGCGCGCTGCTGCTCGCCATCATGCTGGTGCTGCTCGCCGGCGGCGTCTGGATCGCGATGACCCTGGCGATCGTCGGCTGGGTCGGCCAGGCCTTCTTCACCAACACGCTGCCGGCGAAGAATCTCTTCTCTTCCTTCTGGGAGTCGAATGCTTCGTGGGAGCTGGCCGCGCTGCCGCTCTTCATCTGGATGGGCGAGATCCTGTTCCGAACCAAGCTCAGCGAGGAAATGTTCGAGGGCCTGCGGCCCTGGCTCAATCGCGTGCCGGGCCGGCTGATGCACACCACCATCCTCGGCTGCGGCGTGTTCGGATCAGTGTCGGGCTCGTCGGCCGCGACCTGCGCCACGATCGCCAAGGTGGCGCTGCCCGAACTGGTGCGCCGCGGCTACAACGAGAAGCTCGCGATCGGCTCGCTGGCCACCGCGGGCACGCTCGGCATCCTGATCCCGCCGTCGATCACGATGGTGGTCTACGCGGTGGCGGCCGATGCGTCGATCATCCGCATCTTCCTGGCCGGCTTCCTGCCGGGGCTGCTGCTGATGGTGCTGTTCTCGGGCTACATCGGCTGGTGGAGCCTGCGCCACCCCGACCAGGTGCCGCCGGCCGATCCGCCGACCAGCTTCATGGAGAAGATCCGGCTCTCGGGCAACCTGATCCCATGCGCGCTGCTGATCGTCTTCATCGTCTGGGTGCTGGTCGCGGGCTGGGCCACGGCGACCGAATGCGCGGCCTTCGGCGTGCTCGGATCGCTGGCGATCGCGGCCTGGGGCCGGAGCCTAACCTGGAAGAACTTCAAGGACGGGATCATGGGTGCCACGCGCACCAGCTGCATGATCATGTTCATCCTGGCCGGCGCCGCCTTCCTGACCAAGACCATGGCCTTCACCGGCATCCCGCGAGAGCTTGCCGAGTGGGTCGACTCGATGCACCTGTCGCCCTATGCGCTGATCACTGCGCTGGTGCTGGTGTACCTGGTGCTCGGCACCGCGCTCGACGGCATCTCGATGATCGTGCTGACCAGCGCCGTCGTGCTGCCGATGATCCAGAAGGCCG
Organism: Variovorax saccharolyticus; assembly: GCF_030316765.1. GTDB lineage: Bacteria > Pseudomonadota > Gammaproteobacteria > Burkholderiales > Burkholderiaceae_C > Variovorax > Variovorax saccharolyticus. Next base: position 209,074 of record NZ_JASZYT010000001.1, on the reverse strand, counting down.
GCTTCGACCTGGTGTGGTTCGGCATCTTCGTCGTGCTGCTGGTCGAGATCGCCGAGGTCACGCCGCCGGTGGGCTTCAATCTCTTCGTGCTGCAGAACATGACCGGCAAGGACAGCAACGTGATCGCCAGGGCGGCGATCCCCTTCTTCTTCTGCCTGGTGCTGTGCATCGTGCTGATCACGGTGTTCCCGAGCATCGTGACCGTGCTGCCGAACCTGGTGATGGGCGTCGAGAAGTAGCCGCCGCGAATATCATCGACCGATGCTGCTGAACGTCATCGTCATCTGCGTCTCCGCCTGCATCGGCGCCTTGATGCGCTGGGGTTTCCAGGTGTGGCTCAACCCGGGCGGCCTGCTGCCCTGGGGCACGCTGGCGGTGAACCTGATCGGCGGCTACATCGTCGGCCTGGCGATCGCCGGCTTCAGTGCGCTGCCCGACATCGACCCGGCCTGGCGGCTGGTCGTCATCACCGGTTTCCTGGGCTCGCTGACCACTTTCTCCAGCTTCTCGGCCGAGGTCGTCGGCATGCTGGTCGGCGGCCGTCCGGGGCTGGCGCTGGGCACGGTGGCCCTGCACCTGGGCGGCTCGCTGTTCCTGACCTGGCTCGGCTTTCGAACAGTGCAGCATTTCATGGCCTGATCAGGGGATATGCCGCAAGGGCGGTCGATAGAATCGACCGCGATGCCCCTTGTCTTCCTCGTTGCACTCCCCTTCGTCGCCAGCGTGCTCGCCGCACTGCTGCCTTCGGATGCGCGCAACCGGGAATCGACGCTGGCCGGCCTGGTCGCGCTGGGCTGCGCGCTGCAGGCGGCGTGGTTCTTTCCGGACCTGGCCAACGGCAACGTGATCCGCCAGCGGATCGAGTGGCTGCCGGTACTCGGGCTCGACCTGTCCTTCCGCATGGACGGATTCGCCTGGCTGTTCTGCATGCTGGTGCTCGGCATCGGCGCGCTGGTGGTGCTGTACGCGCGCTACTACATGTCGGCCTCGGACCCGGTGCCGCGCTTCTTCTCGTTCTTCCTCGCCTTCATGGGCGCGATGATGGGCGTGGTGCTGTCGGGCAACCTGATCCAGATGGTGATGTTCTGGGAGCTCACCAGCCTGTTCTCGTTCCTGCTGATCGGCTACTGGCACCATCGGCGCGATGCGCGGCGCGGTGCCAGCATGGCGCTCACGGTCACTGCCGCGGGCGGCCTGTGCCTGCTGGCCGGCGTGCTGATCCTGGGCCGCATCGTCGGCAGCTACGACCTCGACATGGTGCTGGCCTCGGGCGACCTGATCCGCGCCAGCCCGCTCTATCCCGCGGTGCTGGTGCTGGTGCTGCTGGGCGCCTTCACCAAGAGCGCGCAGTTCCCGTTCCATTTCTGGCTGCCGCGCGCGATGGCGGCGCCAACACCGGTCTCGGCCTACCTGCATTCGGCCACCATGGTGAAGCTCGGCGTCTTCCTCATGGCCCGGCTGTGGCCGGTGCTTTCCGGCACCGAGCAATGGTTCTGGCTGGTCGGCGGCGCCGGCGCGATCACGCTGCTGCTGGGCGGCTACGTGGCGATGTTCCAGCGCGACCTGAAGGCGCTGCTGGCCTATTCGACGATCTCGCATCTGGGGCTGATCACGCTGCTGCTCGGGCTCAACAGCCCGCTGGCGGCGGTCGCGGCGGTGTTCCACATCATGAACCACGCGACCTTCAAGGCTTCGCTGTTCATGGCCGCCGGCATCATCGACCACGAGAGCGGCACGCGCGACATCAGCAGGCTCAGCGGACTGCTCAAGCTGATGCCGATCACCGGCACCCTGGCGATCATCGCCAGCGCCTCGATGGCCGGCGTGCCCCTGCTCAACGGCTTCCTGTCGAAGGAGATGTTCTTCGCCGAGACCGTTTTCATCCAGTCGAACCCCTGGGTCGACCGCGGCCTCCCGGTGATCGCCACCATCGCCGGCATCTTCAGCGTGGCCTATTCGGCGCGCTTCGTGTTCGATGTGTTCTTCGGGCCGCCGTGCGGCGCCGATGTCCCGAAGACCCCGCACGAGCCGCCGCACTGGATGCGGGTGCCGGTCGAACTGCTGGTGCTGATCTGCCTGGTGGTCGGCGTGGCGCCGGCCTGGTCGGTGGGCGCCTTCCTGGCGACGGCGGCGACGCCGGTGGTCGGCGGCGAACTGCCGGCCTACAGCCTCGCGCTGTGGCACGGCTTCAACCTGCCGCTCATCATGAGCCTGATCGCGCTGGCGGGCGGCGGCCTGCTCTACCTGCTGCAGCGGCGCGGCCGCGAACGCGGCGTGCTCTCGACCACGCCGCTGCTGCATCGCTTCGACGGCCAGCGCATCTTCGAGAACCTGATGGCGCGGCTCAGCGAAGCCGGCCGGCGCAGCCGGCGCCTGCTCGGCACGCGCCGGCTGCAAAAGCAGCTGCTGCTGCTGGTCGCGGTCGCGGTGGCCGGCGCCGGCGCGGCGCTGTGGTTCACGCCGGTGGCGCGCGGCACGCGCCCGACCCTGCCCTTCTCGCCGATGTTCGCGATGACCTGGCTGATCGGCGCCACCTGCGCGGTAGCTGCCGCCTGGCAGGCGAAGTTCCACCGCCTGGCCTCGCTGATGCTGGCCTCGGGCGCGGGGCTGGTCTGCTGCATCACCTACATCTGGTTCTCGGCGCCCGACCTGGCACTGACGCAGCTGGTGGTCGAAGCGGTCACCACGGTGCTGATCCTGCTCGGCCTGCGCTGGCTGCCGATGCGCACCGCGAAGCGGGAGCCGATCAGCGCCCGGCTGCGGCCCTGGATCCGGCGCAGCCGCGACATCGCGATCGCGATCGCCGCCGGCACCGGCATGTCGGCCATCGCCTGGAGCGTCATGACGCGGCAGTTCCCGCTCAGCATCTCGCCCTTCTTCCTCGACAACGCCTTGTCCGAGGGCGGCGGCAGCAACGTCGTCAACGTGATGCTGGTCGACTTCCGCGGCTTCGACACCTTCGGCGAGATCACCGTGCTCGGCGTCGTCGCGCTGACGGTCTACGCGCTGCTGCGCCGCTTCCGCCCGGCACCCGAATCGATGGCGCTGCCGATCCAGCAGCGCTTGCAGCCCGACGACGGCAGCAGCGACCTGCTGAACCCGCGCCGCGCCAAGGACACCGCGATCGGCTACCTGATGGTGCCGGCCGTGCTGGTGCGCCTGCTGCTGCCGCTGTCGGTGCTGGTATCGGTCTATTTCTTCATGCGCGGCCACAACCAGCCGGGCGGCGGCTTCGTCGCCGGGCTGGTGATGTCGGTGGCGCTGCTGCTGCAGTTCATCGTCTCGGGCACCGAGTGGGTCGAGGAGCACCTGCGGATCTATCCGCGGCGCTGGATCGCGGTCGGCCTGCTGCTGGCACTGGCCACCGGCGGCGGCGCGGTGGTGCTCGGCTATCCGTTCCTCACCACGCACACCGCTCACCTGCACCTGCCGCTTCTCGGCGAGGTTCACGTGCCGAGCGCGCTGTTCTTCGACATGGGCGTGTTCTCGCTGGTGCTCGGCGCCACCATGCTGATCCTGACCGCGCTGGCCCACCAATCGGTGCGCAGCCATCGCTGGTCGGACGAGCAGGCCGAAAAAGAAGCCGCGCGCGCTGCGGCAGAAGCAGAGGCGGCCGCCTGATGGAAGTCGTGCTCGCCATCGCGATCGGCATCCTCACGGGCTCGGGCGTCTACCTGCTGCTGCGCCCGCGCACCTTCCAGGTGATCATGGGACTCACGCTGATCTCCTATGCGGTCAATCTGTTCATCTTCAGCATGGGGCGGCTCAAGGTCGACAGCGAGCCGGTGCTCGAGCCCGGGCTGGTGGCGACGCTCGCGAACACCGCCGATCCGATGCCGCAGGCCCTGGTGCTGACCGCGATCGTGATCGGCTTCGCGATGACCGCGCTGTTCCTGGTGGTGCTGCTGGCCTCGCGCGGGCTCACCGGCACCGACCACGTGGACGGCAGGGAACGCGAGGAGCCGAACGAATGAACGAGCTCTTCGCCTTCCTCGACCGGCTGCTCGAGTTCAGCATGCCGCACCTGATCGCGGTGCCGATCCTGGTGCCGATGCTGACCGCCGCGCTGATGCTGCTGCTCGGCGAGGAACACCGCCGCAGCAAATCCGCGCTCAGCGTGGTCTCCGGGCTGATCGGCCTGCTGACCGCGCTGGCGCTGCTGCGCTGGGTCAATGCGCCGGACACCGGCGGCGGCCCCGGCTCGATCGGCGTCTACCTGCCCGGCAACTGGCGCGCGCCGTTCGGCATCGTGCTGGTGGCCGACCGGCTGTCGACCATGATGGTCGCGCTGACCGGCGTCGTCGCCTTCGCCGCCTCGATCTACTCGACCTCGCGCTGGGACCGCGCGGGCGTGCACTTCCATCCGCTGCTGCAGCTGCAGCTGATGGGGCTCAACGGCGCCTTCCTGACCGGCGACCTGTTCAACCTGTTCGTCTTCTTCGAGGTGATGCTGGCGGCCTCGTACGGCCTGCTGCTGCACGGCTCGGGGCGGCTGCGCGTGCAGGCCGGGCTGCACTACGTGGCGATCAATCTCGCGGCCTCGTCGCTGTTCCTGATCGGCGCCTCGCTGCTCTATGGCGTGACCGGCACGCTCAACATGGCCGACCTGGGCGTGCGCATCGCGCAGCTGGCGCCCGCCGACCGCGGCCTGGTGCACGCGGCCGCCGCCATCCTCGCGACCGCCTTCTTCGCCAAGGCCGGCGCCTGGCCGCTCAACTTCTGGCTGGTGCCGGCCTACAGCGCGGCGGTGTCGCCGGTCGGCGCCGTGTTCTCGCTGCTGACCAAGCTCGGCATCTACACCATCCTGCGGCTCTGGACCGTGCTGTTCGCGCCCGACACCGGCGCCTCGGCCCAGTTCGGCCAAGGGGTGCTGATCACGATCGGGATGGCGACGCTGTTCTGCGGCGCCCTGGGCATCGTCGGCACCCAGCGCCTGTCGAACCTGGCCGGCTTCAGCGTGCTGGTGTCGGCCGGCACGCTGCTGGCGGCGATCGGCTTCGGCCAGCCCGCGGTCTGGGCCGGCGCGCTCTACTACCTGCTGACCTCGACCCTGGCGGCGGCGGCCTTCTTCATGCTGATCGACATGATCGAGCGCTGGCGCAATGCCGGCATGAGCATCGCGCCGCACGAGGCGGCGGGGGACGCGCCCTTCCTGTCCCGCGACCTGCGCCGCCTCGACGACGTCAACCTCGACGACGACGCGCAGGCGCTCTACGGCCGTGCCATCCCGGCCGGGGTCGCCTTCCTCGGACTCAGCTTCGTCTGCTGCACCTTGTTGATTGCGGGCATGCCGCCGCTGTCGGGATTCGTCGGCAAGTTCGCCATGCTGTCGGCCCTGCTCGACAGCGCGCGCGTGTCGCCGGCGGCCTGGGTCTTCCTCGGCCTGCTGATGCTCTCGGGCTTCTTCTCGCTGCTGGCGCTCGGCCGGACCGGCATCCGCCACTTCTGGACCCAGGCCCACGCCACCTTGCCGGCACTGCCCGCACTCGAGGTGCTGCCGGTCGCCGCGCTGCTGGCCGCCTGCCTCGCGCTGACCATCGGCGGCGGGCCGGTGATGCATCACGCGGCCGCGACCGCCGAGGGCCTCTTCTCGCCGACCGCCTACCGCCAAGCGGTGCTCGGCGCGACCCAGGTGCCGAACCCGGTCGCCCCCAAGGAGGCCGCGAAATGATCAGGCGCTGGCTGCCCTCGCCCGCGCTGTCGATGGCGCTGTTCGTCGTCTGGCTGCTGCTGAACCAGTCGCTCGATGCGGCCACGCTGCTGCTGGCGGCGGTGCTGGCGATCGCGGTGCCGGTGCTGACCCAGTCGCTGCGCCCGGCCCGGGTCCGCATGCGCCGGCCGGGCGTGGCGCTGCGGCTGTCGGGGGTGGTCGCCTACGACCTGGTCCATTCGGCGCTGACCGTGGCGCGCCTGCTGCTGACCCGCCGCAACGACCAGATGGCGCCCGGCTTCGTGCGCGTGCCGCTGGAAATGCGGGACCCGAATGCGCTCGCCGTGCTGGCGATGATCATCTGCCTGACGCCCGGCACCGCGTGGGGCGAGATCTCGCTCGACCGCTCGACGCTGCTGATCCATGTGTTCGATGTCGACGACGTGCCGGCCTTCATCGCCATGGTCAAGGCACGCTATGAAGTCCCGCTGATGGAGATCTTCGAATCATGACACCCGTGCTCCTGTGGGCGCTCAAGCTCGCCCTGCTGCTGCTGGCGGTGGCGATGCTGTGCGCGCTCTACCGCCTGCTGGTCGGGCCCACCGCGCAGGACCGCGTGATGGCACTCGACTGCCTCTACATCAACGGCATGCTGATGATGCTGGTGCTCGGCATCATCTATGCGAGCAACGTCTACTTCGAGGCCGCGATGCTGATCGCCCTGTTCGGCTTCGTCGGCTCGACCGCGATCGCCAAGTTCCTGCTGCGCGGGGAGGTGATCGAATGAGCGCCGCGCCGGGGCGTCGCGCAAGGGGGCGCCGATGACCGAAGCCCTGCCGCTGTGGGCCGAGATCCTGACCGCCGTGTTCGCGGTGGTCGGCGCCGCCTTCGCCGCCATCGGCTCCTTCGGGCTGGTGCGGGTGCCGACTTTCTTCCGCCGCATCCATGCGCCGACGCTCGGTGCCACGCTGGGCGTCTGGTGCATGACGCTGGCCACGATCGTCTATTTCTCGGTGCAAGGGCGCAGCCTGTTCCTGCATGCGGTGCTAATCGCCCTCTTCGTCGCCCTCACGGCGCCGGTCACCACCATCTTCCTGATGCGCGCGGCACTGTTCCGCGAGCGCCAGAAGAAGGGCGACGTTCCGCCGCCGCGCTAAGGGGACGTTTCGCAGATGTTGACCGACTTGCTCCAGCAATACGGCTACATCGCGGTGTTCGTCGCCGGCCTGTTCGAGGGCGAGACGATCCTCATGCTGGGCGCCTTCGCGGTCCACCAGGGCTACCTGTCGCTGTTGCCGCTGATCGCCTGCGGTGCGGCGGCGGCCTTCCTGACCGACCAGTTCTACTTCCATCTGAGCCGCCGCAAGGGGGCCGAACTGCTGGCGAAGCGGCCCGGGCTGCGGGCCCATGTCGAGCGGGTCAACGGCTTCGTCGGCCGGCATCCCGTGGCGACGATCTTCCTGATGCGCTTCGCCTGGGGCTTGCGCATCGCGCTGCCGGCCACGCTGGGCATGGGCCCGATGCGCCCGGCGCCCTACGCGGCGCTCGACGCGCTGGCGGCTTTGCTGTGGGCGACGGTCATCAGCCTGTTCGGCCTCAAGCTCACGGCCTGGGTGCATGCGTCGATCGGCCACCTGAAGCCCTACGAGCATCCGCTGATCGCCGGCGCGCTGGTGATCGCGCTGGCGGTGGCGCTCTTCCGCCAATGGCGCGCTCGGCGCTGAACGCCGGCGCGCCCCCGGGGTTCGATCAGTTGGGGACAGGGCAAAAACTGCTGCGCAGTTTCTTGGTCTGTCCCGCAAGGTCTCAGTCTTTGATTTCGAGCGCGCGGTTGACTCGCAGCGCAGCCAGCGTGCAGAGCGCGCCCGACAGCAGGTAGACGCTGACATAGCCGAGGCCGAAATTGGCCGACAGTCCCAGCGCCACCAGCGGCGCGAAGGCGGCGCCGATGAGCCAGGCCAGGTCGGCCGTGAGCGCGGCGCCGGTGTAGCGGTACCGGGTCTCGAAGTTGGCTGTCACGGCGCCGGCTGCCTGGCCGTACGACAGGCCCAGGATCACGAAGCCCAGCAGGATGAAGACGTCCTGGCCGAGCTTGCCGCCGTCCAGCAGGGTCGGCGCGAAGCCGCTGAAGACGGCGATCGCCAGCGCCAGGCTGCCCAGCGTGTTGCGCCGTCCGATGCGGTCGGCGATGACGCCCGAGGCCACGATGCCGCCGGCGCCGAGCACCGCGCCGATCATCTGGATGACCAGGAACTCGCTGATCGACTGGGTCGAGTACAGCGTGATCCAGGACAGCGGGAACACCGTGATCAGGTGGAACAGCGCATAGCTCGCCAGCGCGGCGAAGGCGCCGATCACCAGGTTGGAGCCCTGCGAACGGGTGATCTCGATGACGCTGGCAGGTTCGAGCTCCCGCTCTTCGAGCAGGCGGTCGTATTCGTTGGTGGCCACCAGCCGCAGCCGGGCGAACAGCGCGACCACATTGATCGCAAACGCAACGTAAAAGGTGTAACGCCATCCCCAATCGAGGAAGTCCTCGGTCGACAGGCTGGAGTACAGGAAGGCGAACAGGGCACTGGCGATGAAAAAGCCCACCGGCGCACCGAGCTGGCCCAGCATGGCGTACCAGCCGCGGCGGTTCGGCGGCGCATTGAGCGCCAGCAGCGAGGGCAGGCCGTCCCAGGAGCCGCCCAGCGCGATGCCCTGGCCGACCCGCAGGATCGACAGCACCACGATCGAGGCGAAGCCCATGCTCGCGTAGCCCGGCAGGAAGGCGATGCCGGCGGTCGAGATGCCGAGCAGGAACAGCGCCGTCGTCAGTTTGGCCTCGCGGCCGAAGCGGCGCTGGATCGCCATCGAGGCCACGGTGCCGAAGGGCCGGGCGATGAAGGCGAAGGAAAAGATCACGAAGGCGTAGAGCGTGCCCTCGAGGCGGTTTTCCATCGGGAAGAAGACCGCCGGGAACACCAGCACCGAGGCAATGCCGTAGACGAAGAAGTCGAAATACTCGGAGGCGCGGCCGATGATCACGCCGACGGCGATCTCGCCCGGGGCGATCGGCGAATGGTCCGAGGCGGCGTCGGGGCTGTCGTGCTGGGTGTCGTGCAGCGGCGAGGAGCCGCTGGGAGGACTGATGCTGGACGTCGTCATTTCTGCTTGGGGGTCGTGTTCAACTGGATACTCCGAGGGTCTCACCGAATCGAGATTGCCGCCATAGGACAAAACGTCCAATATCCCGCAGTCGCCAAACGAAGTAGATTGTGGTCCCTTTTGCGCACCCACCGCTCATTTCCCGGCATGCCTCCCCTCAAGAACTTTCGCGGACTGCTCCTGCTCCCGCTCGCCCTGTTGGCGGGCTGCGACATGGTGCTGTTGAACGCATCGGGCGACATCGCCCGCCAGCAAGGCCAGCTGATCGTGGTTTCCACGATCTTGATGCTGCTGATCATCGTGCCGGTGATCGCCCTCACCATCCTGTTCGCCTGGCGCTACCGCCAGAACAACAAGGAGGCGAACTATTCGCCCGACTGGGACCACTCCACCGAGCTCGAGCTCGCCATCTGGGGCGCGCCGCTGCTGATCATCATCGCCCTCGGCGCGATCACCTGGATCAGCACCCACACGCTGGACCCCTACCGTCCGCTGCGCCGCATCGAGCCGGGCCGCCCGGTCCCGGCCGAAGTCAAGCCGCTGACGGTCGAAGTGGTGGCGCTCGACTGGAAGTGGCTCTTCATCTACCCCGAGCAGGGCATCGCCACGGTGAACGAGCTGGCGGCGCCGGTGGATCGCCCGATCCTGTTCAAGATCACCGCCTCCTCGGTGATGAACTCCTTCTTCATCCCGGCGCTGGCCGGCCAGATCTACGCCATGCCCGGCATGGAGACCAAGCTCAACGCGGTCATCAACAAGCCCGGCGACTTCGAAGGCTTCTCGGCCAACTACAGCGGCGCCGGCTTCTCGGGCATGCGCTTCAGGTTCCACGGCGTGAGCGATGCCGACTTCGCGACCTGGGTGCAGAAGGCCAAGTCGGCCGGCGGCGAGCTCAGCCGCGCCGCCTACATGGAGCTCGAGCGCCCCAGTGAACGCGACCCGGTGCGCCGCTTCGGCACGGTCGCCCCCGACCTCTACAAGGCCATCGTCAACCGCTGCGTCGACCGCAACAAGATGTGCATGGACCAGATGATGGCCATCGACGCCGAAGGCGGCCTGGGCAAGGTCGGCTCCTACAACGTCTCGCCGCGGGCCTGGCAGCCCGAGGCCAGCATTCCGCCCCGTACCTATGTGACGGCCATGTGCAGCGTCAACGATCCCGCCGGACTTTCGCTTCCGCTTTCCACCGCCCGCATCCGAGAAGAATAAAGATGCCCGAACATTTCGACCTGACGAAGCTCATCTTCGGCCGCCTCTCCTGGGAAGCCATTCCCTTCCACGAACCCATCCTGCTGGCAACCTTCATCGCGGTCGCCCTCGGCGGCATCGCGATCCTCGGCGCGATCACCTATTTCAAGGTCTGGGGCACCTTGTGGCGCGACTGGATCACCAGCATCGACCACAAGAAGATCGGCATCATGTACATCATCCTCGGTCTGGTGATGCTGCTGCGCGGCTTCTCCGACGCGATCATGATGCGGGCCCAGCAGGCCTTCGCCTTCGGTGACAACGCCGGCTTCCTGCCGCCGCACCACTACGACCAGATCTTCACGGCCCACGGCGTGATCATGATCTTCTTCGTCGCCATGCCGCTGGTCACGGGCCTGATGAACTTCGTCGTGCCGCTGCAGATCGGCGCCCGCGACGTCGCCTTCCCGTTCCTGAACAACTTCAGCTTCTGGATGACCACCTTCGGCGCCGGCCTGGTGATGGCCTCGCTGTTCGTCGGCGAGTTCGCTCGCACCGGCTGGCTGGCCTACCCGCCGCTGTCGGGGATCGAGTTCAGTCCCGACGTCGGGGTGGACTACTACATATGGTCCCTGCAGATCGCGGGGGTCGGCACGTTGCTGTCGGGCATCAACCTGATCGCGACCATCGTCAAGATGCGCGCGCCGGGCATGACGCTCATGAAGATGCCGGTCTTCACCTGGACCGCGCTGGCCACCAACATCCTGATCGTCGCCGCCTTCCCGGTGCTGACCGCGGTGCTGGCCCTGCTGTCGCTCGACCGCTACGTCGGCACCAACTTCTTCACGAACGACTTCGGCGGCAACGCCATGATGTACGTGAACCTGATCTGGATCTGGGGCCACCCCGAGGTCTACATCCTGATCCTGCCGCTGTTCGGCGTGTTCTCCGAGGTGGTCGCCACCTTCAGCGGCAAGCGCCTGTTCGGCTACGCCTCGATGGTCTACGCGACGCTGGTGATCACCATCCTGTCGTACCTCGTCTGGCTGCACCACTTCTTCACGATGGGCTCGGGTGCCAGCGTGAACTCGTTCTTCGGCATCACGACGATGATCATCTCGATCCCGACCGGGGCGAAGATCTTCAACTGGCTGTTCACGATGTACAAGGGCCGCATCCGCTTCGAGCTGCCCATGATGTGGACCATCGCCTTCATGATCACCTTCGTGATCGGCGGCATGACCGGCGTGCTGCTGGCGGTTCCGCCGGCCGACTTCGTGCTGCACAACAGCCTGTTCCTGATCGCCCACTTCCACAACGTGATCATCGGCGGCGTGCTGTTCGGCCTCATGGCCGGCATCACCTACTGGTACCCGAAGGCCTTCGGCTACAAGCTCGATCCGTTCTGGGGCAAGTGCTCGTTCTGGTTCTGGGTGGTCGGCTTCTACTTCGCCTTCATGCCGCTCTACGTGCTCGGCCTGATGGGCGTGACCCGCCGCGTGAGCCACTTCGAGGACTCCTCCTACCAGATCTGGTTCCAGATCGCGGCCTTCGGCGCGGTGCTGATCGCGCTGGGCATCGGCTCGTTCCTGATCCAGCTGTTCGTGAGCTTCCTGCGCCGCGATTCGCTGCGCGACGAGACCGGCGACCCGTGGAACGGCCGCACCCTGGAGTGGTCGACCTCCTCGCCGCCCCCGGCCTACAACTTCGCCTTCACGCCGCGCGTGCACGACAACGACGCCTGGACCTACATGAAGACGCACGGCTACGTGCGGCCGCTGGCGGGCTTCATTCCGATCCACATGCCGAAGAACACCGGTGCCGGCTTCATCATCGCGGCGCTGTCCGCTGCCTGCGGCTTCGCGCTGATCTGGCAGATGTGGCTGGTGGCCGGCGTCTCCTTCGCCGTCATGCTGCTCGCCATCATCGTCCACACCTTCAACTACAAGCGCGACTACCACATCCCCACGGAGGAAGTCGTCCGCACCGAAGGCGCCCGTACCCGCCTGCTCGCCGGCCATGTCTGATACCACCGTACTTTCCCCTGCCGGCACCATGACCGGCCATCCCGACCCGCGCTTCCACGTGCAGGGCGAGCATCACCCCGAGAACGGCACCCTGCTCGGGTTCTGGCTCTACCTGATGAGCGACTGCCTGGTGTTCGCCTGCCTGTTCGCGATCTACGCGGTGGTGGGCCGCAACTTCGCGGCCGGCCCCTCGGGCGCCGACCTGTTCGACCTCAAGCTGGTGGCGCTCAACACGGCCTTCCTGCTGCTGTCCTCGATCACCTACGGCTTCGCGATGATCGAGATGCAGCGCAAGCGCATGCGCGCGACGCTGGTCTGGCTGGCGATCACCGGCCTGTTCGGCGCCAGCTTCATCGCCATCGAGCTCTACGAGTTCGCGCACCTGATCCACGAAGGCGCGGTGCCGCAGCGCAGCGCCTTCCTGTCGTCCTTCTTCGCGCTGGTCGGCACCCACGGCCTGCACGTGACCTTCGGCCTGGTCTGGCTGGTGGTGCTGATGGTGCAAGTGGCGCAGCGCGGCTTCATCGCCGAGAACCGCCGCCGCCTGATGTGCCTGTCGATGTTCTGGCACTTCCTGGACGTGGTCTGGATCGGCGTCTTCACCTTCGTGTACCTGATGGGAGTGTTGCCATGAGCACGCACAACGACCACGCCGCGCATGGCGGCCATGACGACCACGATCACGAGCACGACGGTGCCGCCCACGCCACCGTCAAGGGCTACGTGACGGGCTTCATCCTGTCGGTGATCCTGACCGCGATCCCCTTCTGGCTCGTGATGGGCAACGTGTTCGACAAGAGCAGCACCACGGCCTTCGTGATCCTCGCCTTCGCGGCGGTGCAGATCGTGGTCCACATGATCTACTTCCTGCACATGAACGCCAGGTCGGAGCACGGCTGGACCATGCTGGCCCTGATCTTCACGGTGGTGATCGTCGTAATCACGCTGAGCGGCTCGCTGTGGGTGATGTACCACCTGAACCACAACATGATGCCGGGCCTGATGCACGAGACGCACAAGATGCCCTGAATGAGCCAGGACGCGGCGCTTCGGTGAGGAGACTTCTTCCGCGGCTCGCACTGGCCCTGTGCGCGCTGCTGGCCTTCTCGGGTTTGTTTGCGCTCGGCACCTGGCAGCTGGAGCGCCGGGCCTGGAAGCTGGCGCTGATCGAGCGCATCGACCAGCGCGTGCACGCCGCGCCCACCGAGGCGCCCGGCCCCGGCGAGTGGGCCGGCGTCGACCGGACGCGCGACGAATACCGCCGCGTGCGCGCCACCGGCACCTTCCTGCACGAGCGCGAGACCCTGGTCCAGGCGACCACCGAGCTCGGCAGCGGCTACTGGGTGCTGACGCCCCTTCGCACGGAGGGCGGCGCCCTGCTGCTGGTCAACCGCGGCTTCGTCTCGCCGCAGCAAAGAGAGCGCGCCGCCCGCGGCGTCCAGGAGCCGGCGGGCCCGGTCACCGTGACCGGCCTGCTGCGCATCACCGAGCCGCACGGCGCGTTCCTGCGCCAGAACGATCCCGACGCCCAGCGCTGGTACTCGCGCGACGTCCAGGCGATCGCCCGGGCGCGCGGCCTCGGCGAGGTCGCGCCCTACTTCGTCGATGCCGACGCGGCCGCACCGGCGCCGCCGCGCGGCGGCATGACCGTGATCGCGTTCCCGAACAACCACCTGGTCTACGCCCTCACCTGGTACGCGCTGGCGCTGATGGTCGCCGGCGCAGCCTGGTACGTCGTCCGCGAGCGCCGCCGGCCGCAGAATGACGGCGAGGAGGCACGCGATGGCGCGCGAGACTGAAGGCGGCGACGCCACCGGCCTGGAGAACATGCAGCAGCTGATCCAGCTGCGCTGGATGGCCGTGGTCGGCCAGGTCGCCACCATCGCGGTGGTGCACTACGGCTTCGGCATCCGCCTGCCGCTCGACCAGATGCTGGCGGTGCTGGCCTTCCTGGCGGCCTTCAACGCCGCCAGCCAGCTGCGCTGGCGCATCCACCGCGACGTCAGCAACGGCGAACTGTTCGTCGCGCTGCTGGTCGACGTCGCGATGCTGACCGCGCAGCTCTACCTGAGCGGCGGCGCGGCCAATCCCTTCGTCTTCCTGTACCTGCTGCAGGTGATCCTGGGCGCGGTGCTGCTGGAAGCCTGGTCGACCTGGACCATCGTCGGCATCACCAGCGCCTGCTTCGCGGGGCTGGCGATCTTCAGCGGCCCGCTCGAGCTGCCGATCGACCACGGGCGCGGACTGCTGAGCCCCTACATCCTGGGCATGCTGATCTGCTTCGCGCTCAACGCGGCGCTGCTGGTGGTCTTCATCAGCCGCATCAGCCGCAATCTGCGCGCCCGCGACGCCCGGCTGGCGGCGCTGCGCGAGCGCGCCGCCGAAGAAGAGCACATCGTGCGGATGGGTCTGCTGGCCTCGGGCGCCGCCCACGACCTGGGCACGCCGCTGGCGACGCTGTCGGTGATCCTCGGCGACTGGCGCCACCTGCCGCATTTCACCTCCGACCCCGAACTGCTCGCCGAGATCGACGAGATGCAGGCGCAGGTTCAGCGCTGCAAGACCACCCTGAGCGGCATCCTGCTGTCGGCCGGCGAGGCGCGCGGCGAATCCTCGCTCGAGACCACGGTCAGCACCTTCCTCGACGACACGGCCGAGGAGTGGCGCACGACGCGGCCGGTGCTGGCTTTCGAGTACGAGAACCGCTTCGGCCACGACCTGCCGATGGTCTCCGACTCGGCCCTCAAGCAGACCCTGTGCAACGTGCTCGACAATGCGCTCCAGGCCTCGCCCGACTGGGTGCGGCTCGAAGCAGCCCACGACGGCGACACCCTTCGGCTCACGGTCACCGATGCCGGCCCCGGTTTCGCGCCCGGCATGCTGGCCGACTTCGGCAAGCCCTACCTGTCGACCAAGGGCCGTCCCGAAGGCGGCCTGGGGCTGTTCCTGGTCGTCAACGTGGCGCGCACTCTGGGCGGCAAGGTCAGCGCGCGCAACCGTCCGGAAGGCGGCGCCGAAGTGACCCTGACCCTGCCGCTGGCGTCGATCATTCTCGAAGAGGAGGAAGACGAGGGAAATGGAAGCTGAACGCCTGCTGCTGATCGTCGAGGACGATGCGGCCTTCGCCCGCACGCTGGGCCGCTCCTTCGAGCGGCGCGGCTACACCGTGCTGCTGGCGGCCAACCGCGACGAAGTCGCCACCCTGCTCCAGACCCGCTCGCCGCGCTATGCGGTTGTCGACCTCAAGCTCAGCGGCGAAGCCTCCGGGCTGGCTTGCGTGCAACTCCTGAACCGGCACGATCCGGCGATGCTGATCGTGGTGCTGACCGGCTTCGCCAGCATCGCCACCGCGGTCGAGGCGATCAAGCTGGGCGCCTGCCACTACCTGGCCAAGCCCTCCAACACCGACGACATCGAGGCCGCCTTCGGCCGCGCCGAGGGCGACACCGACATCGAGCTGACCAACCGCTCGACCTCGATCAAGACGCTCGAATGGGAGCGCATCCACGAGACCCTGGCGGAAACCGGCTTCAATATCTCCGAGACCGCCAGGCGGCTCGGCATGCATCGCCGCACGCTGGCGCGAAAACTGGTCAAGCAGCAGGTCAAGTAGGACGCGCCGGGGGCGCCGAGTTGTGCCGCCCTTCTGTGGATAACACTGTGCGAAGTGCGTGGAGGCCGGCGCAGGAAGCCTGATTCCATGCGGGCTGCCAGTGCATTGCCCGCAAAACAGGCAGCTCGGCGCCCGGGGGACAAGCTTTGGTCCCGGAGCTGGATGAACACCGGCCGGTCGGCGCTTTCAGAGCCCTGCGGCGTACTTGAAGCCGACGCCGAGCGCCACCGCCAACACGACCAGGAAAGCCATGCGCCCCCATCGCACGCGCGGCTGGCTCGACAGATCGTGCAGTTCCGAACGATGCAGGCCGGAAAAAGAGGTCGAATCGGGCTTGTCCCGGGCCCAGTCGTGGAAGTTATCTCTGTCGGTGTTCATGTAATACATTTTAACTAACATTACATGTTTCGACGCAAGCCCCACGATCAGTCGGCGTAACACGGCGCCGTCGC
The DNA here is from genome assembly GCF_030316765.1 of Variovorax saccharolyticus. Classification (GTDB taxonomy): domain Bacteria; phylum Pseudomonadota; class Gammaproteobacteria; order Burkholderiales; family Burkholderiaceae_C; genus Variovorax; species Variovorax saccharolyticus. The sequence continues at coordinate 192,994 of NZ_JASZYT010000001.1, read as the reverse complement.
GTTGAAGACGCAGGCGATTCAACACGACACAAGACTTCGCGCCCGCCTTACGCCCGCTTCACACGCGGCGCGCAGCATGAAGTCTTCGAAGCCACGAGAGAGAGACCGCGATGAACAAGCTCCTTGCCGCCGTCGGCGCCGCCGCCCTGATGTCGCTGACCCTGCTCGCCGCCCCGGCCCAGGCCCAGCCCTACGACAACCGCGTCATGGTGATCCCGGCGCCGCCGCCCCCGCCGCGCGGCTATGTCGTGGTGCCGCGGCCGGTCCAGCCTTCCTACGGCTGGTACGCGCAGGGTGGAGAGCGCCGCGAGTACCGGCGCGGCTGGGGCGATCGCGACCATGACGGCGTCCCGAACCGCTACGACCGCGATCGAGACGGCGACGGCGTGCCCAACCGCTACGACCGCCGCCCCGACAACCCCTACCGCTACTGAGCGGGCGAATGGCCGGGCGGCGCCCGATGTGGACGCCGTCCAGAATCTCTGATAGTGTTTGTGGATGCCGTACACAAACAGGAGATTCGCATGCTGCTCGACAACCAGTCCGCGGTGATCCATGGGGCGGGCGGCGCGATCGGCGGCGCGGTGGCGCGCGCCTTCGCCCGTGAAGGTGCGCGGGTCTTCCTGGCCGGACGCACGCAGGCCCGGCTGGATGCCGTGGCCGCCGAAATCCGCGCGGCCGGCGGCCGGGCCGAAACCGCCCAGCTCGATGCCCTCGACGCCGAGGCGGTCGAACGCCACGCCGACGCCGTCGCCGAACAGGCCGGGGGCATCGACATCGCCCTGAATGCGATCGGCGTCGCGCATGTGCAGGGGACGCCGCTGGCCGTGCTCTCGCTCGCCGACTACGAGTATCCGATCCGCACCTGCACCCGGACCAACTTCATCACCGCGAAGGCGGCCGCGCGCCACATGGCCCGCAAGGGCTCGGGCGTGATCCTCACGCTGTCGACGCCCGGGGCCAGGCTGCCGGGGCCGGGCTATCTGGGCAACTGCGTCGCCAGCGCCGCGGTCGAAGCGCTGTCGCGGCATCTCGCGGGCGAACTCGGCGCCCAGGGCATCCGGGTGGTCTGCATCCGCCCGCACGCGATTCCCGAGGCGTTGGGCCTGGGCTCCCACACCCGCGACGTGTTCCGGCCCATGGCCGAACGGGCCGGCCTCGGCATCGAGCAGATGCTGGCAGGCGCCGCCGGCGGCACCTTGCTGAAGCGCTTGCCCACGCTCGACGAGGTCGCCGGCACCGCCGTCTTCCTGGCCTCGCGGCAGGCCGGCGCCATCACCGGCACGGTCGCCAATCTGAGTTGCGGCTTCCTGGTCGATTGAGCATCCAATTCCGACGTAACGTAGGCTTCCGCCTACAGAAATCGGACGCGCAAACGCCCACCATCAAGGCATGAAGAATCCGATCAAACTCGTTATCGACGAGCCGGCGCCCGGGTCTTTTCTCTGGACACTGCTCGAATGCGACGCCGGTGGCGTCCCCCACAAGGTGGTCCGCTCCGCGGAATACGGTGCCGACACCTATGAGGCCGCGCTGGCGGCCGGCACCCGCATGATGGACGCCGAGATTCGAAAGAACATGGCGCCGCGTCCGGCAGGCGTTTCCTGAAGCAGCGCGGGCCTTTTCAGGCCAGGTGCGATTTGAGCGGCACGGCCGGATCGGCCGCGACCGCCGGGTCCGGGCTGCGGCCCGCTTCCAGGATCTTGCGGCTCATCATGTGGTCCATCGGCGCATTCACCGATTCGACGCAACTCAGCACGCCATCCACGTAGTGCAGCAGCGAGAACGAAGCCGGGTTGGCCCCGGGTCGTCGCACCGTGCTGTGGGCCGGCGTGCCAGGCGCCGGAACCAGGCCCGCCATCTGCAGCCGCAGGCTGCCCTGGTCCGACCAGAACCACGGCACGGCATCGTGCGGCCTGGGCGCGCCGGTCAGGGTCGCGACGGCCGTGCGGGCCTGGTCGTTCGCGTTCTGCACGGACTCCAGCCGCAACGCCCGGCCGGCTCGCCGATCGGGGAAGCGCGTGCAGTCGCCGACCGCCAGCACGGCCTCGTCGCTGGTCTGCATGTAGGCGTCGACCACGATGCCGTCGGCGCACTCCAGGCCGGCCGCTTCCGCCAGCGAAGTCTCGGGCACCGCGCCGATGCCGAGCAGCAGCAGGTCGATGGCCTGCGGCACGCCATCGACCTCGACGAAGGCCAGCCGCGGCCCGTCGACCTCCATGACCCCGCACTGCACGCCGACGCGCACGTCCATGCCGGCCGCGCGGTGCGTGGCCAGCACATGCGCCGACAGCTCCGGCGACACCGCCCGGCTCAGCAGCCGGGGCGCGCTCTCGAGCACCAGCACCTGCTTGCCCAGCGCCAGCGCGGTGGCCGCCACCTCGAGCCCGATGAAGCCGCCCCCGAGCACCGTCACATGCTGCGCCGCCGCGAGCAGCGTGCGCAGCTGCGCGGCTTCGTCGGCGGCGCGCAGCAGGGCGACGTTGGACAGGCCGGCCAGGGTCGACAGCCGGCGCGCGCGCGTGCCGGTCGCAAGCACCAGCCGCTCCCAGCCGAGCACCGCGCCGGAACGCAGCGTGACCGTGCGCGCGCCGCGGTCGATCGCCAGCGCCGCGTCGCCGAGGTGCAGCGTGATGCCGGCTTCGGCATACCAGGCCTCGGCCCGATGCTGCTGCAGCTGCTCGTCCGGCCCCTTCAGGAAGGTCTTGGACAGCGGCGGCCGGTGGTACGGGATCGCCGCCTCCTCGCAGACCAGGTGGACGCGCGCGCCCTGCCCTGCCTCGGCGAGGCCGGCGCACAACTGGGCGGCCGCATGGCCGCCGCCGATGATCACGATATTTGAAGTCATTCGCTGTTCCTGTCGTCGATCCGCACAATGTCGCGGTCGTGCCCATGACTGTAGCCTTAGGATGCAGGCAGGAACTCCAACCAACGAGACGAGACAAGACGATGAAGATTCGCATCATCGGCGGCGGCCCCGCGGGCCTGTTCTACGCCTACCTCATGAAGCGCGACGACCCGTCGCACGACATCCGCGTGGTCGAGCGCGATGCCGAGCACGCCACCTACGGCTGGGGCGTGGTGTTCTCCGATGTCGCGCTGGCCTTCGTGCGCGAGCAGGCGCCCGAGCTCTACCGCTCGATGACCCTGAACCAGGAGGTGTTCGACGAGATGGCGGTGGTGCACCAGGGTGTGCAGGTCAGGCTGGCGCACAACACCTTCCACCGCATGGCCCGCATCGACCTGCTCGAGGCGCTGCATGCGCATTGCCGCGAGGTCGGGGTCCAGATCGAATTCGAGCGCCGGCTCGACGACGTCGCGGAGTTCGCCGATGCCGACCTGATCGTCGCGGCCGATGGCGCCAACAGCGCGATCCGCACCCGCTTCGTCGAGCACTTCGGCCCGACGCTCGACGAGCGGCCGAACCTGCTCGCCTGGTACGGCACGACGCAGCTTTTCGATCCGCTGTCGCTGATCTTCCGGCAGAACCCCGACGGCCTCGCGATCGCCCACACCTACCGCTACAGCCGCACGCACAGCACCTTCCTGGTCGAGGTCGACCCGGACACCTTCCGCAAGGCCGGGCTCGACCGCATGGACGAGGCGCACAGCCTGGCCTGGTGCGAGCGGGTCTTCGCCGACGACCTGCAGGGCCACAGGCTGCTGTCCAACAAGTCGAACTGGTTCCGCTACACGATCGTCAAGAACCGCCGCTGGCACTGGAACAACATCGTGCTGATCGGCGATGCGCTGCGCACCGGCCATCCTTCGGTCGGCTCGGGCACCCGGCTCGCGATGCAGGATTCGATCGCGCTCTTCGATGCCTTCAAGGCCTGCGGGCCGGATGTTCCGAAGATGCTCGAGGAGTTCGTGCGGATCCGCCAGCCCGGCTCCGACACGCTGCAGAAGGCCGCCATCAAGAGCTGCGAATGGTATGAGAAGCTCGGCCCCAAGCTGCCGCTCGACCCGGTCTCCTTCGCTTACGACTACGTCACGCGCAGCGGCCGGGTCGACCACGCGGACGTGCGGCAGCGCGACCCGGAACTCGCCGCGGCCTACGAGAAGCTGCACCCCGAACTCGTCTTCTGAAGCGGAGGAACCCACGATGCTCGAAGGCTGCGTCCCCTGGCCCGCCGAGGCGGCGGCCGAATACCGCCGGCTCGGCCTGTGGGAAGACCTCACGGTGGCCGAGATGGTCGAGCGCACGATGCGCTCGGTGCCCGACAAGACCGCGCTGGTCTTCGGCGACCGGCGCATCAGCTACGAGGAACTGGTGCGCGATTCACGCCGCCTCGCGGTGGCCCTGCTCGATCTCGGGCTCAAGCCGGGCGAGCGCGTGGTGGTGCAGTTGCCGAACCTGCCGGAGTTCGTCATCGCCTACCTGGCGCTCAACTGGATGGGCGCGATTCCGGTGATGGCGCTGCGGGCCCACCGGCATGCCGAAGTGCGCCACTTCATCCGCGCCTCGGGCGCCAGCGCCTACCTGCTGCCCGACGTGGTCGGCAGCTTCGACTACCGACCGATGGCCGCCGAGATGGCGGCCGAGTTCCCGTCGCTGCGCCACCTGATCGTGGCCGGCGAGCCGGCGCCGGGGCAGCGCGCCCTCGACCCGCTGATCGCGGGCGATTCGGTGACCGACCGCGAATCGGTGGCGCGGCTGGCCGCCGTGCGGCCAGCGCCCGACGAGGTCTCGACCATGCTGCTGTCGGGCGGCACCACCTCGATGTCGAAGCTGATCCCGCGCACCCACAACGACTACGTGCTCAATGCCCGGCTCTGCGCCCGCGCCGCCGGCTTCGACCGCGACACGGTCTTCATGGCGATCCTGCCGCTGGGCCACAACTACAACCTGGCCTCGCCGGGCCTGCTCGGCACCTTCGCGGCCGGCGGCACGGCGGTGATCGCGAGCGGCACCGACACCGAGGCCATCTTCGCCACGGTCGAGCGCGAGCGCGTCTCGGTGATCGCCAGCGTGGTGCCGCTGATCTCGGGCTGGCTCGACAGCGAGGTGCCCAAGCGCTTCGACCTCTCCTCGCTGAAGGTGGTCCAGAACGGCGGCGCGAGGCTCGCGCCCGAGCTGCGCGCGCGCCTGGCCAGCCGCTTCGGCTGCACGCCGCAGGAGATCTACGGCACCGCCGAGGGCCTGATCAACATGACCCGGCTCGACGACCCCCGCGACCTGCTGCTCGAGAGCTCGGGCGCGCCGGTCAGCGACCACGACGAGATCAAGGTGCTCGACGACGACGACCGCGAGGTGCCCGACGGCCAGACCGGCGAGCTGGTGACGCGCGGGCCCTACACGATCCGCGGCTACTACAACGCGCCCGAGAAGAACGCCGAGGCCTTCACGGCCGACGGCTTCTACCGCATGGGCGACATCGTGCGCAAGCGCGGGCGCCACGTCTTCACCGAGGGCCGGCGCAAGGACCTGATCAACCGCGGCGGCGAGAAGATCAGCTGCGACGAGATCGAGAACCTGATCTTCGGCCTGCCGCAGGTCAAGAGCGTGGCGCTGGTCGGCCTGCCCGACCCGGTGTTCGGCGAGAGGGCCTGCGCCTGCATCATCCTGCAGCCCGGCACGACGCTAGCCTTCGACGAGCTGATCGCCTACCTGCGGGAGCAGAAGATCGCTTCCTTCAAGTTGCCCGAGCGGCTCGAGATCATGGCGGAATTCCCGGTCAGTCCGGTCGGCAAGATACTCAAGCGCGAACTGCGAGAAAAGGTATTGGGATGATCGAGCTCTATCACTGCGTCAACGCCAGGTCCTTCCGTCCGCTCTGGACGCTCGAGGAGCTCGGTGCGCCCTACCAGCTGCACATGCTGCCCTTTCCGCCGCGGGCATTGCAGCGCAGCTACCTCGAGCTCAATCCGCTGGGCACGATCCCGCTGCTGGTCGACGGCGACACCCGCATGACCGAGTCGGCCGCGATCTGCCAGTACCTGGCGCAGCGCTGCGACCCCGCCAACCAGCGCGGCCTCGCCGTGCTGCCGGACGAACCCGGCTACGGCGCCTGGCTCAACTTCCTGCATCACGGCGAAGCCACGCTGACCTTCCCGCAGACCATCGTGCTGCGCTACGGCCGCTTCGAGCCCGACGAGCGCAAGCTGCCGCAAGCGGCGGACGACTACGCCAAGTGGTTCATCGCGCGGCTGCGCGGCATCGACACGGTGCTGCAGCAGCATGCCTTCGTTGCCGCCGACCGCTTCACCGTGGCCGATGTCTCGGTCGGCTACGCGCTGATGCTGGCCCGCGAGATCGACCTGGTGTCGCGCTTCCCGCCCGCGGTGGCCGCCTATGCCGAGCGGCTGCAGCAGCGCGACGGATTCAGGCGCGCACTGGCCGCGCAGCGTGAAGCGGCCGTGGCGCAAGGCATCTCGCCGTCGACCTCGACCGGACCGGCATGAGCAGTTCCTGAACCGGCATGGACTTCCACCACCCGCTGTTCGAGAGTCTGGCGCTGCCGCTCGTGCTCTCGTTCGCGGCGACCGGCCTGCTGCGCGCCGGGCTGGGTGCGGTACACGGCCGGCGCTGGGCCGCGACCGGCGTGGCACCGGCGATCCTCGTTGCCTCCGCCTGGGTGATCGGCTGGCAGCAATGGCCCGGCTCGCTGACCGAGGAACTGCCCTGGATCTACGCCGCCGCCGCGCTGCTGGGCGTCGGGCTCGAAGGCATGCGCGCGCTGCGGCGAACCACCTGGCTCGCCAGCTGCGTGCTGTGGGCGCTGGTGCTGGTCGGACTCAGCGACCAGCCGCTGGCGCTGCAGGCCGTCACCTGGATGGTCGGCGCGCTGGCGATCGCCGCCGTGCTGAGCGCTCCGCCCGAGCGGGCCGACGCGCCGGCCAGCCTGGTGGTCGCCGGCATCGGCCTGGCCGCCGTGGCCTTCCTGTCGGGATCGGCGCTGCTGTTCGAACTGGGCCTGTCGATCGCGGCCGCCATCGCCGGCTGCGCCCTGTGGCTCTGGCCCGTCGCCCGCATCGGCTTCGGTGCCTGCGGCGCGGTGGTTTCCGTCATCGCCTGGCTGGCGATGGCACAGGGCGTGGCCCTGCTCACGCCCGTGCACTCCGGAGTCCTGCTGCTGCTGGCCGGCGCCCTGCTGTCCGGGCCGATGCTGCGGTGGCTGCCCGGCAGCCTGCGCCCTGCGATGCATGCACTGATCGTCGCGGCCTTGGCGGCCCTCTGGGTCGCCGCCGCGGTGATGCTCGCGTTCCACCAGGGCAGCCAGGCCCCGGGCGGCAAGCAGGACGACCTCTACTACACGCCTCGCTGGTAGGCCCACCCCCTCGACGCCCATGATGCCTCCTGCTTCCACCCTGCCCGGCGTCGATGCGCTGTGGCCCCTGTGCCTGAAAATCGCGGCACGAGGCGCGCCATCGCCCGCGGACACCCAGTCCCCGATCGCGTGGAATGCAGCGCAGGGCTGCTCGCTGCAGGGCCTGTGGGACGGGGAGGCGCTCGAGCTGTTCGAGTTGCTCAAGCCCCTGCTCGACGCCCGGCACGCAGGGACGCCCTGGGCGGTCGGCCAGCTCGGACAGAGCCTGGACGGCTGCGTCGCCACCTACGGCGGCGACTCGAACTACGTCAACGGACCCGAGATGCTGGTGCACCTGCATCGCCTGCGCGCCTTGTGCGACGCGGTCATCGTGGGTGCCGGCACCGCGGCCCTCGACAACCCCCAGCTGACGACCCGGCGTGTGGACGGGCCGCATCCGGTGCGCGTGCTGCTCGACCCGGCGCTGCGCCTGCCGGCAACCCTGCGCGTCTTCTGCGACGGCCAGGCGCCCACCCTGCTCGCCTGCGATGCCAGCCGCGCGCACGAAGCGGCGCGGCGTGTCGGTGCCGACCAGGTGCTCGGCGTGCGCGGCCTCGCCCGCCCCGACGGCAGCACCGACCTGCGCGCATTGCGAGCGGCCCTGCTGGAGCGCGGGCTCGGCATGCTGTTCGTCGAGGGCGGCGGGATCACGGTGTCGCGCTTCATCGAACAAGGCTGCCTCGACCGGCTGCACCTGTGCATTGCGCCGGTGATCATCGGCGCCGGCCGGCCCGGCCTGCAGCTGCCTCGCAGCACCGCGATGCGCGACTGCATGCGGCCGCCGAGCCGGGTCTACCGCATGGGCGCCGACGTGCTGTGGGACCTCGACCTGCGCGCACCGGCGGCCACCTGCTAGGAGCGGTTCACGAACCCTCGGGCAAGGTCGCGAGCAGCTCGCGATGGCCGATGCGAAGCCGGGTGCGACCGAGCAGGCGCCTGCGCTCGGCGGCCCAGCCGGCCACCGCCGCCGCGGCTTCCGGGTCCTGCTCGCGGGCGGCATCGGCAGTGCCTTCGATCAGCGCCGCCAGCAGGGCTTGCGCCGGCGCGCCCAGGCTGGCGTCGATGTCCCAGTCGCTGTCCGCGCGAAGCACCCGGTAGCCCAGCGCGCCCATGCGCTCGGCCGCCCGATCCGCTGCCGCAGCGCCGAGTGCCGCGCCGAATCCCTTGTCGCGCCGCTGGTGCGCCTCGAACAGCCGCGCCAGCAGGGCGTCGCCCGCCGCTTCGGGCGTCCAGTCCACCCGGCCGACGACCGTCAGCGCAAACCACAGCGCCGCTCCGGCCGCGCGGGCACGGACCAGCAGGTCGTCGAGCCAGGCAGCCGACACGAGGTCGAGCAGCGCCGACGCCGTGACCAGCCCGACCTCCGACAGGGGCAGTTGATCCAGGCCCCGCGCGAGGTCGATCCGCAGCGGCTGCACCTCGGCGAGCCAGCCCGGTCCCTCGATGCGCAGCCGAAGCCCGTCGGCGCTGAACGCCAAACCCTGCGCCCCGGCCCAGGCCCGGAGCACATCGGGCAGCGCAGCCAGCAGCAGCGGGTCGTGATCGACCAACAGCCAGCGCTGCGAACCACCGAGCCGCGGCGCCAACTCGCGCAGGTTGGCGCCGGTGCCGCAAGCCAGGTCGAGCACGCCGAGGTCGGGCGCAGCGCCGCGCAGGCCTTGCGCCAGCGCCTTCGGGTCGAGGGCGGCGGCCGACGCGCAGCGCGCCGATCGATCGAAGGGCTCGCGCAGCGCCAGCCAGTCCGCGCTGAAGCCGGTCATGCGAGCGGCGCCTGTCGGGCCGCCCGCAGCGCGGCGGCGAAGCGCGCCGCGCTGTCGTCCCAGGTCGGCAGGCTGCGCCGGGCTTCGCGCGCGCCTTCGGCCAGACGCGCCCGCAGGCCGGCATCGTCCAGCACCTGCTGCAACGCGCCCCGCAGCGCATCGACATCGCCCGGCGCGACCAGCAGGCCCGCCGTGGCCGGAACGGTGTCCGGAATGGCGCCCGCCCGCGTGCTGACCACCGGCAGGCCGTGCGCCAGCGCCTCGGCCAGCGCCATGCCGTAGCCCTCGTGGAACGACGGCAGCACGAAGACATCGGCAGCGGCGTAGAGCGCACGCAAGCCGGGCTCGTCGCACTCGCCCAGGAGCCGCACCCGCTCCTTCAAGCCATGGGCTTCGATCGACGCCGCCAAGCTCGCCGAACAGGCCGCATCCATCGTGAGACTGCCGGCACAAAGAAGCGTCCACGGCCGATCCCGCAAGCCGGCCAGGGCCTCGACCAGCACGGCGTGCCCCTTGCGCGGCGTGACCGTGGCGATGCACAGCAACACAAGGCCGGCCGAGCCCGAACCCTGCGCCAGCGCGGCGGGGTCGGTGCCGGGCTCGACCACGGCGATGCGCGCGGCAGCGACATCGAAGGCGGCCAGCGCGCGCGCGGTGGCCGGGCTGGTGACGATCACGCCGCGCGCCGTGGCCAGCGCCTGCCGCTCGCTCTCGAACAGCGCGCGCTGCCGCTCGGGCGCCAGGCCGGTTTCGAGCGACAGCGGGTGATGGACCAGCGCCACCCAGCGCAGCCTCCGCGCGTGCGCAGCCGCCACCTCGGCCATGACGCCGAAGGCCAGGCCATCGACCACCACCAGCGTGTCGTCGGCCAGCGCCTCGACCACGCGGCGCGTGCTGGCCAATGCCGATTGGCCGGGATCCGGATAGCCGGGCCCGAGCGACTGCACCTCGACCTGCCAGCCGGCGGCGCGCAGGCCCTCGATGATCCGCCGGTCATAGCCATAGCCGCCGGTGCGGGTGCCGAGGTCGCCCGGCACCAGGAAGCTGCAGCGCGCGTTCAAGCGGCGCCCGCCGGCAGCGCGGCCTCGTACGCAGCCCAGGCCACGTGCGATTCGTTGAGCCGCACGCGCAGGCCCGACAGGCCGCCCGCGTGCGGCCCGAGATCGCCGGCAGCGATGCGCGAGGCCACGCGGTCGAAGATCACGCGGGCCATGAATTCGGTGGTCGTGTTGCGGCCTTCGAACTCGGGATCGTCGTCGAGGTTGCGCAGGTTGAATTCGCCCAGGACGGTGCGCAGCACCTCGGTGGCCAGCGCGATGTCGACCACCATGCCGTCGGCATCGAGCGCGGCGCGGCGGAATTCGAGGTCGACCACGTAGGTCGCACCGTGCAGGCGCTGGGCCGGCCCGAAGGCCTCGCCGCGAAAGCTGTGGGCGATCATGAAGTGGTCGCGGACGTTGACGCTGTACATGCCTGGACTCCAATCGGTTCCGGTTTCAGGGATAGTCGATGCGCTGGCACAGCGTGTCCGGCGCACCGGTGGCGAGGCGGGCCAGCACCTCGGGCAACTGCTCGAAGGGCGCGCTGTCGGTGACCAGCAGGTCGAGCACCGGATCGCGCAGCAGCGACAGGGCCAGCGCCAGGCGCCGGCGGTGCGACCAGCGGCTGCGCTGCGGCGCCGCAACCTGGCCGACCTGCGAACTGCGCAGCACCAGCCGCCGCGAATGAAAGGCCTCGCCGAGCGGCAGCGGCACGACCCGCCCGCCATACCAGCTGAGCTCGATCACGGCGGCTTCGAAGGCCGCCAGCCGCAGCGCCGTGGCCAGGCCCTCGGGCTGGCCGCTCGCATGCAGCACGAGGTCGGCATCGGGACTCGCGCCGCCGGGCTGCGCGAACGCCACCCCGAGCCGCTCGGCCACCGCCTGGCGCTGAGTCCGCACGTCGACCAGTTCGACTTCGCAGCCCGGCAGGCGCGCCGCCAGCCAGGCCACCAGCAGGCCGACGACGCCGCCGCCCACCACCGCGATGCGGTCGCCCAGCCGCGGCGCCGCATCCCAGAGCGCGTTCACCGCGGTCTCCATGTTGGCGGCGAGCACCGCGCGTGCCGGCGGCAGGCCGTCGGGCAACGGATGCACGGCCTCGGCCGGCACCACGTAGCGGGTCTGGTGGGGATGCAGGCAAAAAACGGCGCGGCCGCGCAAGGCCTCGGGGCCTTTCTCGACCACGCCGACACTCGCGTAGCCGTACTTGAGCGGGCCGGGGAAGTTGCCTTGCTGGAAAGGCGCGCGCATCCGCTCGAATTCGCTCTCCGGCACCTCGCCGCGGAACACCAGCGATTCGGTGCCGCGGCTGACCGCGCTGTGAAGGGCCCGGACCTCGACCTCGCCGGGCCCGGCCGAAGCGCCGGCCTCGAAGCGGATCGCGGCCCGGCCGGGCGCCTCGATCCAGCAGGCGCGGGATTCGACGGACATGGCGCGAGAGGGATATGCTGGCATGCGAAACCAAGTTCGAACCGATGGAGAGCCATCTTAAGGCGATGCCCTTGCAGACTTCCGCTGACGTTCGATCCTCGGCCAGCGCCCAGGCGGTGGCGTTGCGCCGCGACGCCTGGCGCGGTGCGCTCCCCTGCCTCGCCTGGATGGCCCTGATGTCGGCCGGCGCGATGGCCGGTGCCGGCTTCGGGCCGTGGTTCGCCGTGCGCGCGTTCGGCGTCTTCGGGCTGGCCTTCGTCCTGCTGCTGCGCGCCTTGCCGGCCCATGCACCGCACGCGCGCTTCGGCAGCGCGAACCGTTTGACGCTGGCGCGGCTGGCGCTGGTCGCTCTGCTCGCAGCCGGCGTCGGCGAGCGCCTGGACGATCCGGTGGCCATGGCGTGGATCGTCATCGCGGTCGCCGCCACCGCGGCACTGATGGACGCTCTCGACGGCCCGCTGGCGCGCACCCAGGGCCTGGCGAGCGACTTCGGCGCCCGTTTCGACATGGAGACCGACGCGCTGCTGGTGCTGGTGCTGTCGCTGCTGGTCATCCACTTCGGCAAGGCCGGCGCCTGGATCCTGGCCGCGGGGCTGATGCGCTATGCCTTCGTGCTGCTTGCGTTCTTCGTGCCCTGGCTGGCGCATCCGCTGCCGCCGAGCCAGCGGCGCAAGTCGATCTGCGTGGTGCAGATCGCCAGCCTGATCGCCTGCCTGGTCCCGATCGTCACGCGGCCGTGGAGCGACGCGATGGCCGCCGCCGGTCTCGCCGCGCTGACGGTCTCCTTCGGCACCGACCTGGCCTGGCTGGCCTGCCAGCGCCGGCGTGCGACATCGACCCACCGCCGCAAGCGGCCGGAGCCTGCGCCATGAAGCTTTCCCGCACCCGCGCCGCCGGCGCATCCCTGCTGCTGTGCCTGTCGAACTGGGCGATGCCGGCGGCGGCCGAGGCGGCCCACTACGAGCTCGACCCCAACCACCTCACGGTCGCCTTCATGGTCGACCACCTGGGCTACGCGAAGGTGCTCGGCATGTTCCGCGCCGCGCGCGGCAGCTACCAGTTCGACGAAGCCACCGGCGCGCTCACCAAGGTGCGCATCGAAGTCGACACCCAGAGCGTGTTCAGCAACTACGCCCAGCGCGACCGGCACCTGAAGAGCGCGGACTTCCTCAACACGGCGCAGTTTCCGCGCATGGTGTTCACGGCCGACAGCGCCCGGCGCACCGGCGAGCGCAGCTTCGAGATCCCCGGCCAGCTCGAACTGCTGGGGCGGGTGCAGCCGCTCACGCTCACCGCCACCTGGAACAAGAGCGGACCCTCGCCGATCGACAAGGTCTACACCATGGGCGTCTCGGCGCGCGGCACGATCAAGCGCAGCAGCCACGGCATGAACTACGGCGTCGCCAACGAATGGGTCGGCGACGAGGTGCCGCTGCTGATCGAGTTCGAGGCCCAGCGCAAGTGAGACCCGCGACGCGCTGGCCCGGATGGCGCGGCTGGCTGCTGCGCTTCGGCCTGCCCTTCGTGCTGCTCAACGCGCTGCTGACGCTGGAGAACCTCCGCCCGACCTGGTGGATCCTGCCGGGCCTGCGCCTGTCCTTCGAGCTCTGCCTGGCGACGCTGGCGCTGGCACTCTGGATCCGCGTGCGCGGCACCGCGGGTGCGGGGCTGCTGCGCGTGCTGTCGCTGCTCACGGCGTTGTGGGTGGCCACCCGCTTCGCCGAGGTCGCCGCCTCGGCGGTCTTCGGCCGCCAGATCAACCTGTACTGGGACGGACGGCACCTGTTCGAGGTGCTGAAGATGGGCAATGCCGCCGGCTGGCAGATCGCACTGGGCGCGATCGCCGTGCTGGCCGTCCTGGCCGGGCTGTACGCGATCGCGCACCGCTGCTGGTCGAGCCTGGCGCGGACTCTGGCCTGGCGGCGGCCGCTGCCGGCCATCGGCCTGGCCGGTGCCGCCCTGCTCGCCGCATTCGCGCTGCCGGAGGTGGGCGGCATCGACGCGCGCCGGATCTTCTCCACACCCGTTGCGCCGGTCATCGCCGCCCAGGCCCGCCTGCTCGCGGGCCTGTGGACGCCGGGGCGCTCGGCCGCGCGGCTGACGGCGGGCCCCGCCTTCGACGTGCCGCTCGACGGCCTCGGCGGCGCCGACGTGCTGCTGCTGTTCGTCGAATCCTATGGCGTAACGGCGCTCGACGATCCGCGGCAGGCGGCCGGGCTGGCCGCCGCGCGCCAGCGGCTGGCCCAGGCCCTGGACGAAGGCGGGCGCCAGGTGGTCTCGATGCGGGTGCGCTCGCCCACCTACGGCGGCGGGTCCTGGCTGGCTCACGCGGCGCTGCTGAGCGGCATCGATACGCGGGACCCGGGCGACTACGCCCTGCTGCTGGCCAGCGAGCGGCCGACGCTGGTGCGGTATTTCAAGGACCACGGCTATCGCACCGTGAACTGGGCGCCGGGGCTGCAGAAGCCCTGGCCCGAAGGCCGCTTCTACGGCTTCGATCGCTATGCCGATGCCGACGGCATCGGCTACCGCGGTGCCGCCTTCGGCCACTGGCGCGTGCCGGACCAGGCGTCGATGGCGCTGCTGCATGACCAGGAGCTGGCCGCGCCGCCCGCCAGCCGGCCGCCGCGCCTGGTGGTCTTTCCGACCCTGGCCAGCCATGCGCCGTTCCGGCCGCTGCCGCCCTACGTGGCCGACTGGCAGCGGCTGCTGCGCGCCGATGCCTACACCCCGGCCGAACTGGGCGCGGCGCTGGCCCGGCCGGTCTCGTGGCTGGAAGCGGTGCCCGCCTATGTCGAATCGCTGGACTACACCTTTCACTGGCTGGGCGACTACCTCGCCGGCCCCGCGCCGCCGAAGCTGCTCACCATCGTGATCGGCGACCACCAGCCGTGGGCTGCCGTGAGCGGTGCGAACGCCTCCTGGGACGTGCCGGTCCACGTCATCAGCAGCGACGTCCGGCTGCTGGCGCGCCTCCAGGCCGCCGGCTTCAGCCCGGGCCTGTTGCCGATGCAGGCCTCGACGCTGAGCATGCAGGCCCTCACGCCCCTGCTGCTGTCCGCCTTCGCGGCGCGGTGAAACGGGCGAGCGAGGAGCAGCGCGAATTCCGGAACTATTTCACGCGCCGGGCGACCCTTCTCTGATAGCCTTTTGCGCATGCGCGCCCTCCTCCTCCTGACCCATCTCGCGGTCATCGCCCTGGCCTGGTATCTGACCGGTCCGATCGGACTGCTGATCGCGGCGATCGCCTGCTTCGTGCTCATCGCCGGCGCCTTCGCGTTCTCCATGGCCAGGACGGAGGCACGCGAATCGCGCGAGATGCAGCGGGCGATGGGCCGCAACACCACCTTCCTCGCCGAACTCCTCGGCCGGCGAGAGCGCTGAGCCCAGCCGGCGCCTACGCCGCCGACTTGGCCACGGCCACCGCGGCCTCGCGCGGCAGCCTCACCGCATTCTTCACGGCCAGGATCTCGGCCATCACGCTGACCGCGATCTCGGGCGGCGTCTTGCTGCCGATGTAGATGCCGATCGGGCCGCGCAGCCGCGCAAGCGATTGCTCGGTCTGCTCGAAGTGCTCGATCATGCGGTCGCGCCGGGCCTCGGCATTGCGGCGCGAGCCGATCGCGCCGACATAGAAGGCCTCGCTCTGCAGGGCCTCGAGCAGCGCCAGGTCGTCGAGCTTGGGGTCGTGCGTGAGGGCCACCACGCAGGTCCGGCGATCGGGCTTGAAGGCGGTCACCGCGTCGTCCGGCATCTCGGTGGTGATGGCCACGCCCGGCAGGGTCCAGGCCGTGTGGTACTCGGTCCGCGGATCGCACAAGGTCACCGCGAAGCCGCTGAACTTGGCCATCGTGGCCAGGTACTCGGCCAGTTGGCCGGCGCCGATCAGCAGCATGCGGTACTCGGGGCCGAAGGTGTTGACCAGTTCGTCGTCGTCGACCGACAGCTCGGCCGGCGAAGCGGCCTCGGCCAACGCGACCGCGCCGTCCGCCAGCTTCACCGTGCGCTGCATCAGGCGCCCCTGTTCGAGCGCCGCGACCAGCGTCTGCAGCGCTTGGGCATCGGGGTCGTATTCGAGCAAGAGCTCGAGCGTGCCGCCGCAGGGCAGCCCGAAACGATGCGCCTCGTCGGCCGTGATGCCGTACTTGACCAATGCGGGCGCGCCGGTCGGCATCGCGCCGTCGCCGTGGGCGCGGCTGTAGCGCGCGATCAGGTCGTCCTCGATGCAGCCGCCGGAGACCGAGCCGACCACCGCGCCATCCTCGGCCAGCGCCATGATCGAGCCGACCGGGCGCGGCGACGAGCCCCAGGTGCGCACCACGGTGGAGAGCAGCGCGCGGCGGCCGGCCAGCCGCCAGTCGCGCAGGGTGCGCAGCACCATGACGTCGAGGTTTTCCATATCGCTTCTGTCTTCGGTTTCTTTCGCGCCGCTGCGTTCAGTCGGCGTCCTTGTCGGAGTCTGCACCGGACTTCTTCCCGATGCCCAGCTTCTGCATGAAGCCCGCGACCGCGCCGGTTTTTTCGACCGGCGCCGCGGCTTCGTCGGCGGCCTCGGGCGGCGGGCCGTAGCGGCTCTGCATCTCGGCGTCGAAGCGCTTGAAGAAATCGTCGGCGGTCGACTTGGCGGCGCCGTCGATCAGGCGCTGGCCCATCTGCGCGATCTTGCCGCCGACCTGGGCCTGTACCGTGTAGTCGAGCTCGCAGCCCTCGCCGCCGTCGGTCACCGGCTTCAGCGAGACGCTCGACGCGCCCTTGGCGAAACCCGCCACGCCGCCCTGGCCCTCGAAGGACAGCTTGTAGCTGTCGGGCGCCTGGATGTCGGCCAGCGTGACCTTGCCGGCGAACTTGGCCGACACCGGGCCGATCTTGAGCGCCAGCCCGACCGTGTACTGGTTGTCGCCGGTGAGCTCGAAGCGGTCGCAGCCGGGGATGCATTTCTTGAGCGTCTCGGGATCGTTGAGCGCGTCCCAGGCCTGTTGCTGCGTGACGCCGAGACGGCGGTTGCCGAGCATTTCCATGGTGGGTTTCCTTGTGGTCGTTGGGATCGGGTTGCGGCGCTATCGACCGGCGCGCATCAGGGCCGCCAGGCTGGCGGCCAGTTGTTCGAGTGCGCTGAGATTGTGAACCGCCAGCATCGCGTCTGCATGGCGGTGCAGCACCGCCGCGCCGCGCGCCAGGGGCGCATAGCCCTCGTAGCGCAGCAGCGGGTTGAGCCACAGCAATCGGCGCGAATGGCGCTTGAGCCACAGCAGCTCGCCCTCCAGCGCCTCGGGCTCGCCGGTGTCGAGTCCGTCGCTGATCACCAGGACCAGCGTGCGGCGGCCGGTCAGGCGCCGTGCATGGCGACGGCGCAGCTGGGCCAGCGACTCGCCCAGGCGCGTGCCGCCGGCGAAATCGTCGATCTCGGCACTGGCCGCGGCCAGCATCGCGTCGGTGTCGGCGATGCGGAAGGCCGGCGTCAGGTCGGTCAGGTGGGTGCCGAAGGCGAACACGTCGCGCCGGCCGGCACGCCGGGTCGATGCATGCAGGAAGGCCAGCAACAGGCGCGCATAGCGCTCCATCGACCCCGAGACATCGACCAGCACCAGCAGCGGCAGCGGCTGGCGGCGGCGCGAGAGCTTTGGCAGCCGCAGCATCTCGCCGCCGGTGCGCGCCGCCTCGTGCAGCACGCCGGGCCAGTGCATGCGCGAATGCACGGCGCCGTCGCCGGCGACCCGCAGCCGGCGCGAGGGCAAGGTCGGCACCGGCAGCGCGATGTCGCGCGCCAGCCGCTCGACCAGCCGGTACTCGGCGGCGCCGAGCGCGTTGAAGTCGGCGTGGTGGACCCGCTGCCGGTCGCTGGCGGTCATCGCCGCATCGAAGTCGATCTCGCGCTCGGTCTGCGCCGGCTTCACCGCATCGCGCGGGGCCGCCAGCGCCTCGCGCACGCGCGGCCGGCGCTTGGAGGGCTCGGCCTTGCCTTCGGCGCTCGGCAGCATCTGGGCCAGCAGCTTGTTGGCCAGCTCGGGGTCGCGGAACCAGGCGTCGAAGAGCTCGCGGAACACCAGCCGGTCTTCCTCGCGGCTGATCATCACGGCCTCCATCGCCGCAGCCAGGTCGATGCGGCTGTCGACGCCGACCAGCATCGCGGCCTCGGCCGCCAGCCCGATGCGCATCGCGTCGGTGCGCACGCCGGCGCGCCGCAAGGCCCGGCCGAAACCCGCGAGGTTGCCGGCCAGCTTGCCGCGACGGGCATCGCCGAGCTGCTGCACGCGCTCGGTCAAGGCGCGGCCTCCTCCTCGGGCTTGAGCAGGTCCGAGGCCAGTTCGTGCGTCAGCGCAGCGACATCGTCGCGCTGCTTGAACAGGATGCCGGCGGTGTCGACCACCACCTCGGGGTCGAGTTCGACGGTGTCGAGCGCGATCAGGGCCTTGGCCCATTCGACGCTCTCCGCGATGCCCGGCGCGCGCTGGAAGGCGCTCGCGAACGGCGCGCTGCGCAGCCGGCCGACGAAGGCGGCGACCTGCTGCGACAGCACTGCGCCGGCTTCGGGCACCTGGGAGCGCACGATGGCCAGTTCGCGCTCGCGCTCCGGGTAGTCGAGCCAGTGGTAGAGGCAGCGCCGCTTGACCGCGTCGTTGAGCTCGCGCGTGCGGTTGCTGGTGAGCAGCGTGACCGGCGGCACCAGCGCCCGCACCGTCCCGAGCTCGGGGATGCTGACCTGGTACTCGCCGAGGTATTCGAGCAGGAAGGCCTCGAAGGGCTCGTCGGCCCTGTCGACCTCGTCGACCAGCAGCACCGCGCCCGGCGGCGGCGCCTGCAGCGCCTGCAGCAGCGGCCGGCGGATCAGGTAGCGCGGCTGGTAGACCTCGGACTCGATGTCGCTCGATGCGCCATGGGCCTCGGCGGCGCGCATGTGCAGCAGCTGCGCCGCGTAGTTCCATTCGTAGAGCGCCTCGCGCTGCTCGAGGCCGTCGTAGCACTGCAGGCGCAGCAGCTCGCGACCGAGCGCGGCCGACAGCGCCTTCGCCAGCTCGGTCTTGCCGACCCCCGGCTCGCCCTCGAGCAGCAGCGGACGCTGCAGCTTGAGGGCCAGGAACACCGCGGTCGCAAGCCGTCGATCGGCGTAGTAGCCGACGCCTTGCAGCGCCTGCACGACCGCATCGATGGAGGAGAAAGGCGAGGTCGTGGCAGGCGTGGTGTCGGTCATCCCGAAAGCTTAGCCGAGGGCCTTGGCGACCGCGCGCTGGGTTAGCACGCTGATCAGGTTGGCCCGGTAGTCGGCCGAGGCATGCAGGTCGCTGTTGAGATCGGAGGCGTCGATCTTGACGCCGGCCGCGGACTCGGGCGTGAAGGCCTTGTTCAGCGCGTCCTCCAGCCCCTTGTGCCGGAACACGCCGTTGCCCGCGCCCGTGATCGCCACCCGCACGCCGCTCGCGTACTGCGCGAGGAACACGCCGACCAGCGGAAAGTTCGACGCCTTCTGCCGCAGCTTGACGTAGGCGGCGCGCTGCGGGACGGGGAAGCGGATCGCCTTGATCAGCTCGCCGTCCTCGAGCGCGGTGGTGAAGAGGCCCAGGAAGAAATCGTCGGCCGCGATCTCGCGCTTGTTCGTGACGATGGTCGCGCCCGAGCCGAGCACTGCGCTGGGATAGCAGGCGGCCGGGTCGTTGTTGGCGACCGATCCGCCCAGCGTGCCCATGGCGCGCACCTGGCGGTCGCCGATGCGCGAGGCCAGGTCGGCCAGCGCCGGGTAGGCGGCCTTGATCTCGGCGTTGTTGGCGACCTCGAGGTGGCGCGACATGGCGCCGATCACGAAGGCATCGCCGGCCTTGCTGATGCCGGTGAGCTCCTTGATGCCGGCGAGGTCGGCGAGCTGCTCGGGCGCGGACAGCCGCAGCTTCATCGAGGCCAGCAGGGTCTGGCCGCCGGCCAGCGGCTTGGCGCCCGCAGCGGCCAGCTTGACCGCATCGGCCAGGGTGGTGGGACGTTCGAGGGTGAAGGCGTACATGGTGTTTTTTCCTTCGGTGTTCAGGGAGCCGGGCGGCCTTGGGTGCTGGCGGCCAGGGACGGCTGCGGGATCGTGCTGGCGCTGCCTTTCTGCATCGCTTCCCAGACGCGGTGCGGCGAGGCGGGCATGTCGAAGTCCTTGACGCCCAGCGGCGCCAGCGCGTCGAGCACGGCGTTGATCACGGCCGGCGGCGAACCGATCGCGCCGGCCTCGCCGCAGCCCTTGGTGCCCAGCGGGTTGTGGGTGCAGGGCGTGCAGACCGTGTCGAGCTTGAACATCGGGAAGTCTTCGGCGCGCGGCATCGCGTAGTCCATGAAGCTGCCGGTGAGCAGCTGGCCCTCGCTGTCGTAGACGCAGTTTTCCATCAGCGCCTGGCCGATGCCCTGCACCAGCCCGCCATGCACCTGGCCCTCGACGATCATCGGGTTGATGATGGTGCCGAAGTCGTCGACCGCGGTGAAGCGGTCGACCCTGACCTCGCCGGTCTGCTTGTCGATCTCGACCTCGCAGATGTAGGTGCCGCCCGGGAAGGTGAAGTTGGTCGGGTCGTAGAAGGCGGTTTCGTTGAGCCCGGGCTCGAGCTTGTCGAGCGGGTAGTTGTGCGGCACGTAGGCCGTCAGCGCCACCTGGCCGAAGGGGATCTTCTTGTCGGTGCCCTTGACCGTGAACTCGCCGTTGGCGAACTCGATGTCGGCGTCGCTGGCTTCCAGCAGGTGGGCCGCGATCTTCTTGGCCTTGGCCTCGATCTTGTCGAGTGCCTTCATGATCGCCGCGCCGCCCACCGAGATCGAGCGCGAGCCGTAGGTGCCCATGCCGAAAGGCACGCGGCCGGTGTCGCCGTGGACCACGTCGACCGCCTCGACCGCGATGCCCAGGCGTGCCGCGACCACCTGTGCGAAGGTCGTCTCGTGGCCCTGGCCATGGCTGTGGGAGCCCGTGAACACGGTCACGCTGCCGGTCGGATGGACCCGGATCTCGCCGCATTCGAACAGGCCGGCGCGTGCGCCGAGCGCGCCCGCGATGTTCGACGGCGCGATGCCGCAGGCCTCGATGTAGCTCGAGTAGCCCATGCCGCGCAGCTTGCCCTGCGCCTCGCTGGCCGACTTGCGGGCAGCGAAGCCGGCGACGTCGGCCAGCTGCTTGGACTTGTCCATGCAGGCGTGGAAGTCGCCCGTGTCGTACTGCAGCGCCACCGGCGTCTGGTAGGGGAAGGCGGTGATGAAGTTGCGCTTGCGGATCTCGTCCTGGCCCAGGTTCATCTCCCAGGCGCAGCGCGACACCAGCCGCTCGAGCAGGTAGGTGGCCTCGGGCCGGCCGGCGCCGCGGTAGGCGTCGACCGGCGCGGTGTTGGTGAACCAGGCGTCGACCTCGACGTAGATCTGCGGCGTCGTGTACTGGCCCGCGAGCAGGGTCGCATAGAGGATGGTCGGCACCGCGGTCGAGAAGGTCGACAGGTAGGCACCGAGGTTGGCGTCGGTATGCACGCGCAGCGCCAGGAACTTGCCCTGCGCGTCCATCGCCATCTCGGCGTGGCTCACGTGGTCGCGGCCATGGGCATCGGACAGGAAGCACTCGGAGCGCTCGCCGGTCCACTTGATGCTGCGGTTGAGCTGCTTCGAGGCCCAGGTCAGGCAGACGTCCTCGGCGTACAGGTAGATCTTCGAGCCGAAGCCGCCACCGACATCGGGCGCGATCACGCGCACCTTGTGCTCGGGCAGGCCGAGCACGAAGGCGGTCATGAGCAGCCGCTCGACGTGCGGGTTCTGGTTCGACACGTAGAGCACGTACTCCTCGTTGGCGCGGCTGTAGCTGCCGATCGCCACCCGGGGCTCCATCGGGTTCGGCACCAGCCGGTTGTTGACCAGGTCGAGCTTGGTGACATGGGCCGCGTTCTGGAAGGCGGCGTCGACCGCCGCCTTGTCGCCGATCGCCCACTTGTAGCACTGGTTGTCAGGCGCCTCGGCATGGAGCGTGACGCCGCTCTGCTTCTTCGCGGCATCGGCGACGCTGACCAGCGCGGGGTGCACGTCGTAGTCGACCACCACCGCCTCGGCCGCGTTCTTGGCCTGCTCGACCGTCTCGGCCACCACCATCGCGACGTGGTCGCCGACATAGCGCACCTTGTTGATCGCGAGGATCGGGTGCATCGGCTCCTTCATCGGGGTGCCGTCGGGGTTGTTGATCAGCCAGCCGCAAGGCAGACCGCCCATCTTTCCCTCGATGTCCTTGCCGCTGAAGATGCCGACCACGCCGGGCATCTTCGATGCCGCGGCGATGTCGACGGACTTGATCGTGGCATGCGCGTGCGGCGAACGCACGAAGATGCAGTGGGTCTGGTTGGCCAGGTCGATGTCGTCGGTGTACTGGCCGGCGCCAGTCAGGAAGCGGTAGTCTTCCTTGCGCTTGAGAGCCTCGCCGATGTGCGGCAGGCCTGCGAAGTCGGGTGCGCCCATGGTGTGCTCCTCAGACGGTGGCCGTGGTCTTGGCGGGCGCGGCGGACATCGCCTCGCCACCCATCTGGACGGCCTTGACGATGTTCTGGTAGCCGGTGCAGCGGCAGAGGTTGCCGTCGAGCAGTTCGCGGATCTCGGTCTCGCTCGACTTCGGATGGTGGCTGCACAGGTCGATGGCGCTCATCACCATGCCCGGCGTGCAGAAGCCGCATTGCAGGCCGTGGCACTCCTTGAACGCGGCCTGCATCGGATGCATGGTGCCGTCGGGCTGGGCGATGCCTTCGATGGTGGTGATCTCGGCGCCGGCCACCTGCGCGACCAGCACGTTGCACGACTTGACCGCGCGGCCGTTGACGTGGACGGTGCAGGCGCCGCACTGCGCGGTGTCGCAGCCGACATGGGTTCCGGTCAGGTGAAGATGCTCGCGAATCGCTTGCACCAGGAATGTGTTGGGGGGTGCGTCGACCGTGACCTCGCGGCCGTTGACCGTGAATGGAACCTGCATGTGGCTGTCTCCGTTATAGGTGATGGCTGAATCGGCGGATTGAATCTTGGCCGTGCGTAGGGGGCACCATCCTAGGCAAAACCCTAGGCGCTTGCGCGTTGCCCTTGAAATTCTCAAAATGAAACAGCTCGCCTTCCGGCGAAGTCCGAACAGGTGCCGCTTCAGGCCCGATGTCCCACACGATGACGCATCCCTCCGCCTCGCCCCTGCCCGAGCGCTCACTCTCCATCTTGCAGGCGCGCCGCGAGTGGATCGACGGCGAGCGCGCCGCCGATCCGCTGGCCGCACGCGTCGAGCCCTGGCTGGTGCGCTCCTGGCAGCGCTGCCTGGCGGCGGGACACCGGCCGCAGCAGCGCGTCAGCTTCGATCCGGTGTCGGCCCAGGGCATGCGGCGGGCGACCGAGCGCAACCGCGCGCTCGTCACAGCGGCGCGGCCGGTGCTCGAGCGGCTGTCCCGGGCGATCGCCGACACCCGCTACTTCGCGATCCTGACCGACGCCGACGGCATCGTGGTGGATGTCGGCGCCCTGCCCTCGGGCAGCGACCCGGCCGCGCGGCATGCGCGCGACATCGCGCGCATCGGCGTCGACCTGTCGGAACGCGCGGTCGGCACGACCGCGATCGGCGCCGCGCTGGCCGAGCGCGAATCGGTCTGGCTGCATCGCGGCGAACACTTCTTTGACGACACCAGCATCTACAGCTGCGCCGGCGCGCCGCTGTTCGGCCCGCAGGGCGACTGCATCGGCATGCTCGACCTGACCGGCGTGCAGGTGGTCGAGCGGCCGGAGCTGCGCCATCTCGCGGCCTCGTCGGCCCGCAGCATCGAGAACGCCCTGGTGCTGGGTCACCCGTGCGAACTGCTGCTGCAGATCGGCTGGCCGGGCAGCGTCGCGGGAACCGACGCCGAAGGCCTGCTGTGCATCGACGCCGACGGCAACGTCACGGGCGCCAATGCGGCGGCGCGGCACATGCTGCACCAGCCGCTGGCCAACCGGCCGGCACTGCACTGCAACGACCTCTTCGCGCTGCCGCCGCAGATGCTGTTCGATGCCGCTCGGCGCGACGATGCGGTGCTCGAAGTGCCGCTGTGGTCCGGGCTGCGGGTGCAGGCCCGGCCCCGGCTGGCCCGGCCTTCACGCCCCGCTTCGACCGCAGCCGCCAGCCCGCCGCGGCTGCGCGATCTGGAGTCGGCACTGATCCGCAAGGCGGTGGACGATGCCCGCGGAAATGTGGCAGAAGCCGCACGGACGCTCGGAATCAGCAGGGCAACCGTGTACCGAAAGCTGGTTCGGGGAGCGCGCTAGTGACTTCTTTACAAATTGTTGCTATTGTCAGCGTCTGTTAAAACCAGCGCGCCGACCCCGGCGGCTTGATTGGACGTTGACCATGCGCGAATCCGAGGCCAATAGCTTTTCCCTGCCGTCGAAACCCAATCGGCGCCAGGTCATCACCCGACTGGCCGGCGTCGCCGGCCTCGGCGCCGCAGCCGGCTTCGGACTGCCGGCCTTCGCCCAGGCCCGGACGATCCGGATCGGCGCCTCCTTCGACAACAGCAGCGTCGAGAAAGCCAACGGCATCGGACTGTTCACCGGTTCGTCGGCCTACTTCGCCGCGCTGAACCGGGCCGGCGGCCTCAACGGCACCAAGCTCGAGCTGGTGATGGCCGACGACCAGTTCAAGCCCGACATCGCCAAGTCGAACGCCCTGGCCTTCGCCGCCGACAGCTCGGTGCTGGCCATGCTGCATCCGCTGGGCACGCGGCAGACGGCCGAGATCATCGATGCGGTGCCGGGCATGGCCGTGGTCGGGCCGAACACCGGCACCGTCTCGCTGCGCAAGAAGGCAGCGCCGAACGCCTTCTGGGTGCGCGCCAACTACGACCAGGAACTCGACCGCCTGATCGCCACCGCGGCCGTGCTGGGCCAGTTGCGCATCGGCATCGTCTATTCGGAAGATCCGCTCGGCCAGTCGCTGCTGGCGGGCTTCAAGGCCGCCTTGACCAAGGCCAAGCTCGAGCCGGCGGTGATCGCGAGCACCCCGGGCACGACCAGCATGGAAGTCGATCCGGCGGCCGCGAAGATCGCCGCGGCCGCACCGCAGATCGTCATCATCGGCCTGGCCGGCACCGCGCCGGCCTTCGTGCGCGCGCTGCGCAAAGCCGGCGGCAAGAGCAGCGCCTACGGCCTGTCGATCACGGCCAGCGCGCTCGGCGCCATGGGCGAACTGGCGCATGGCCTGGGCTTCGCGATCGTCGTGCCCTCGCCCTTCGCGACCAAGTACGAGATCGTGCGGCGCTACCAGGCCGACATGCTGGCCAGCGGCAACAAGGAGTTCTCGCTGCCCAGCCTCGAAGGCTATCTGGATGCCTGCGTGCTGGTCGAAGGCCTGCGCCGCGCCGGCCCCTCGCCGACGCGTGCCGGCGTGATCGCCGGGCTCGAGCACATCGAGGCCTACGACCTTGGCGGCGTGAAGATCAACTACGGCCGCGGCAACCGCGAAGGGAACCAGTTCGTGGACGTCGCCGTCATCAGCTCGAACGGGCGGTTGATAAGCTAACGCTCGCCCCCAGGTTGCCCGGCACTTCGTGTCCGGGCGCCCACCCCCTGCCGGGGACAACACCAGCGGCCTGGCAGAGCCAGTTCCGCGGTGTTTCACCAACGGGCCTGGCTGCGCCGGCCGCGCGGCTCAAGCAGAATCGACAGATGAATTCAAGCTATGAAACTGTCGGGCCTTCCCGCGCGGAGGTCGATGCGCTACCGGGTTCCACGCTGGTCGAGTTCGGCACCGACTGGTGCGGCTTCTGCAAGGCGGCGCAGCCGCTGCTGGCCGAGGCGCTGGCCGACGCTCCTTCGCTCAGGCATCTGAAGATCGAGGATGGCAGCGGGCGGGCGCTCGGCCGTTCGTTCAAGGTCAAGCTGTGGCCGACATTGGTCTTCATGCGCGACGGCCAGGAGATCGGGCGGCTGGTGAGGCCCGGCAGCGCGGCGTCGATCCGGCAGGAACTCGCCCGCCTCGGCAGCGCGGGCTGAGCGCGGCTCAGCCCGGCAGCGCCACCACCACGGCCGCTTCGTCGACCACCGCGGTCACGCGCTGGCGCACGCGCAGTCCGCTGCCGCTGGCGGCGAATCCGACCAGCTGCAGGCCGCCTTCGAGCGCCACCGAGATCTCGTCGCCGTCCTCGCCGCGGGCCACGCCGGCCACCACGCCGGCCAGTTGATTGCCCTTGGCGCGGCCCTCCGTCGCGGCCCGCTCGACCCGCACCGCGGTCGCCTTGCACAGCGCGATCGCCTCCATGCCGCCGGCCAGCCCGAGCAGCTCGGCACTCTCCAGCGTGATGCGGGACGAAATCCGCTGCGTGCTGCCCAGTGCCATGCGAACCCGGACGGTTCGCCCGGTGGCCTCGACCGCCTCCACCGTGGCCGGCAACTGGTTGCGCATGCTGGTGCGGATCGACAGGCGGGCCACCGCGGTGCCGGCTCCGGCGCCTGGCGAGCCGGCGGCCCCGGCCTGCAGCTGCACCGCGCGGCGGGCCGCGTCCAGGGTCTGCGCGAGTTCGAGCAGTTGCGTCCCGTGCGGCGTCAGCGAGGCGCCGCCGCCGCCGGCGCCGCCGACCGCGCGTTCCACCAGTTGCACCCCGGCCAGGTTGGTCAATGTCGCGACCGCCTGCCAGGCCGCCTTGTAGCTGATGCCGGCGTCGCGGGCGGCCTGCGAGATGCTGCCGGTGCGGCCGATGCCGCGCAGGATGTCGATGCGCTTGTCGCTCATGCCGTGGCCGAGCGCGTCGCCGAAGCGGGGAGATGCCAATGCCTTTGCTTTCGCCATGGCCGGCATTGTGCCGGGGCCCCGCGCGCAGGCCGGCGCCGGCGCGTGGACCGTGGCCGTCAAGCCCCGGCCGGCACCTTGTCCAGGAAGCCGGTGACCGAACGCAGCCGGCCAGCCTCGAGCTGCGCGAAGTCGGTGCCCACGATCAGATCCTCGGCGCCGCTCGGGCCCAGGGTCCACGAAAAGCGCAGCTGGTCGCCGTGCGCGTCGGGCTGCCCCTTGAGCGCGAAGCGAAAGCCCGGAAAACGCTGCTGCACACCGCCGACCAGGGCGCTGATCTGCGTGCGGCCATGGGCCTGCGCCAGCGGATCGACATAGCGCGCGTCGTCGGTCCAGTGGGTTTCGAGCAGCGCGAGCCGGCGCCCGGCATCGGTTTCGTTCCAGACGGCGATGTAGTGTTCGGCGACGCGCAGGGCGTCGGGAGTGGCGGTGTTCATGGCGAATCCTCGGGTTGGTCACGACCCGCAACAGCGCGGGCCGGATCCATGGTCGCCGCGAAGCCGCCGCCGGTCGATGACCCCGGAGGTCAAGTCGCCGCGCCGAGCGGACGGGGCGCGCCGGGCCGCAGGCGGTCGGGCGTGGCGTAGCGGTCGACCGACAAGCCATCGGTGCGGATGTCGGGGCGCCGCCCCATCACCTGGTCGGCCACCAGCTTGCCCGAGCCGCAGGCCATGGTCCAGCCGAGCGTGCCGTGGCCGGTGTTGAGGAACAGGTTGCCGTAGGCGGTGGGGCCGACGATCGGCGTGCTGTCGGGCGTCATCGGCCTGAGGCCGGTCCAGAAGGTCGCGCGCGGCAGGTCGCCGCACGGGAACAGGTCGCCGATGACGCGCTCCAGCGTCTCGCGCCGGCGCGGATTCAGGCGCAGGTCGTAGCCGCCGAGTTCGGCCATGCCGCCGACCCGGATGCGGTCGTTGAAGCGCGTGACCGCGACCTTGTAGGTCTCGTCGAGCACCGTCGACTGCGGCGCCAGCGAGGGATCGACCAGCGGCACCGTCAGCGAATAGCCCTTGACCGGATAGACCGGGATGTCGAGCCCCAGCGGCGCGATGAAGTCGCGTGAGTAGCTGCCGAAAGCCAGCACGTAGCGGTCGGCGGTGAGCACCTCGGGGGTGGCGCCGCCCAGGCGCACACCCGTGATGCGGCCGCCTTCGGTGACCAGGCCTTCAACGGACTGCTGGAAGCGGAAGTCGACGCCCAGCCCGCGCGCGATCGCGGCCAGGCCGCGCGTGAACAGGTTGCAGTCGCCGGTCTCGTCGTTCGGCAGGTGCAGGCCGCCGGCCAGCAGGTCGCCGGTGCGGGCCAGCGCCGGCTCGACGCTCGCCAGACGGCTGCGGTCGAGCAGCGTGTAGGGCACGCCGCATTCCTCGAGCACGGCGAGGTCGCGCTGGACCGCATCGAGCTGCGCCTGCGTGCGGAACAGCTGCAGCGTGCCCTGCGTGCGCTGCTCGTACTGGATGCCGGTGTCGGCGCGCAGCGCGCGCAGGCAGTCGCGGCTGTACTCGGCGACGCGCATCATCCGCTCCTTGTTGAGGGCGTAGCGCTCGGGCGAGCAGTTCTTCAGCATCTGCGCCATCCAGCGCAGCTGGAACAGCGAGCCGTCCGGCCGGATCGCGAGCGGCGCGTGCTTCTGGAACATCCACTTCAGGGCCTTGAGCGGGATGCCGGGCGCCGCCCACGGCGTCGAATAGCCGGGCGACACCTGGCCGGCATTGGCGAAGCTGGTTTCCTGCGCCGGGCCGCCCTGGCGATCGATCAGGGTCACCTCGGCGCCGCTGCGCGCCAGGTAGTACGCGGTGGTCACGCCGATCACGCCACCACCCAGAACGATCACTTTCATCGCGGAACTCCAAGAAAGCAGGAAAGGAGTCAATGTTATGAATTGATCATCGATAAACTCCACTGAATTAATGCCGTTTGGCAGTGTTTTCAGCTGCCGCCAAGCCTCCAGCGGGCCCCAAGGAGTGAAATGACCGACCTCGACCGCACCGACCGCAAGATCCTCGACATCCTGCAGCGCCAGGGACGCATTTCGATGACCGACCTGGCCGAGCAGATCGGCCTGTCGACCTCGCCCTGTTCCGAGCGCGTGCGGCGCATGGAGCGCGAGGGCGTGATCTCCGGCTACCACGCGCGCATCGATCCGCAGGCCATCGGCAAGACGCTGCTGGTGTTCGTCGAGATCACGTTGTCCTCGAAGTCGGCCGATGTGTTCGACAAGGTGCGCAAGGAACTGATGCACGTGCCCGAGGTGATGGAATGCCACCTCGTGTCGGGCGGCTTCGACTACCTCGTGAAGGCGCGCCTGCGCGCGATGAGCGACTACCGCAACCTGCTCGGCGACCTGCTGAAGAAGCTGCCGGTGCCGGCCGAATCGAACAGCTACGTCGTGATGGAAGAGATCAAGGAGAGCTTGTACCTGCCGATGGACCGCTAGTCAGGGTCCGCTGCGGCGATAGGCGCCCGGCGCGCTGCCGGTCCAGACCTTGAAGGCGCGCTGGAAGGCCGCGCTGTCGGCGAATCCGAGTTCGAAGGCCAGTGTCGCCAGCGGCACGCTGCCGCCGATCAGGCGCACGATCGCCGTGTCGCGCCGAAGCTCGTCCTTGAGCGACTGGAACGATGTTCCTTCCGCGGCCAGGTGCCGCTGCAGCGTCGAGGTCGACATGTGCAGCGCTTCGGCGGTCGCGGCCAGGTCGGGCCACGCAGGCTGGGTGTGCTGCAAATGGCTGCGCACGCGCGCACCGCAGAGCTCGTTGCCGCGCCTCGGCACGATGATCTGGGCCTGGGCACTGGCCAGGAAGGCACGCAGCGCGGCCTCGTCGCGGCGCACCGGCTCGCGCAGCCGCGCGGCATCGAACCAGAACGCCGACTGCGCGCAGCCGAAGCGCAGCGGCGCCGGAAACACCTTGCCGTAGCTGTCGGCGTAGGCCGGGCAGTCGAAGGCGAAATCGAATCGGGCGGCCGGCAGCGCGCCGCCCGCGAGCCAGGCCAGCAGGCGCCAGACCACACGCAGCAGCAGTTCATGCAGGAAGACCGGCCCGTTGGCCGCAGCGCCGGTGAGGCGCAGCGCGATGCCGGCAAGCGCGCCGTCGCGCACCGGCTCCAGCAGCACGTCGTCCTGCAGCAGGCGGAAGACACGGGCGACGCGGCGGGCCGCGGCCTCCAGGCTCGGCGCGTCGATCGCGCAGCGGGTCATGAGCGCCAGGCTGCCGCGCCGGATCGGCCGCGACAGGAAGCCGAGGCACTCGTCGTCGAAGCGTTCGATCAGGAGCCCGAACAGCGCCACGTACTGGTCGGCGGTCACGCGGGCAGCGGGCTGCTGCAGCAGCGCGGGCGGAATGCCGGCCTCGGCCAGCAGCGGCTCGCAGTCGTGCCCGCGCGCACTCACCCCGCCCAGCATGCCCTTGACGAAGGCGATCGAGATCGTGACCGGTGGACGCATCGAAGCTGGAGGGTTGAGGTGTTTTGCCATCGGTTCGAGACGAAGCGCAATGGCCCGGGCGGCCGCCGGTTTCTACCATGAGCCCGACGACGAACAAGGCCTCGGATTCCCGCGGTCGCAAGGAGACAGACAGCATGTACATGACCCAGGGCTTGCATCGCGCGATGCAGCAGCATCCGGATCGCGTTGCCGTGCGATACGGCCCGCGGCAACGCAGCTTCCGCGAATTCGGCGACCGCGTCGCGCGGCTGGCCGGCGCGCTCCAGGGGCTGGGCATGCGCACCGGCGACCGGGTGGCGATGCTGGCGCTCAACTCCGACCGCTACCTCGAGTACCAGATGGCCGTGCCCTGGGGCGGCGGCGTGCTGAACCCGTGCAACATCCGCTGGTCGCCGGCGGAGATCCTCTACTCGCTGAACGACTCCGGCTCGACCCTGCTGCTGGTCGACCAGACCTTCGGCCCGCTGGTCGAGCAGTTCCGGCGCGAGGCGACCAGCCTGCGCGAGGTGGTCTACTGCGGCGAGGGCGACGTGCCCGCCGGCATGCATTCCTACGAGGCCCTGCTGGAAGCTGCCGCGCCGGTGCCCGACGCCCTGCGCCGCGACGAGGACCTGGCCGGCATCTTCTACACCGGCGGCACCACCGGCTTCCCCAAGGGCGTGATGCTGAGCCACGCCAACCTGTGCAGCTCGGGCATGGCCCTGCGCTCGGAGGGCCTGGCCGAGCCGGACGGCATCTACCTGCACTGCGCGCCGATGTTCCATCTGGCGGACATGGGGCTGTCGATGCCGCACTGGATCGAAGGCAACACGCACGCCATCGTGGCGGCCTTCAATCCCGAAGTGGTGCTCGACACGCTGGAGCGCGACCGCGTCACCCACCTGCTGCTGGTGCCGACGATGATCCAGATGCTGGTCGACCATCCGGCCATGAAGAAGCCGCGCGACCTCGGCGCGCTGCGCACCATCGCCTATGGCGCCTCGCCGATCTCGGAGGCGGTGCTCGAGCGCGCCATGGCCGCGCTGCCGGGCGTCGGTTTCGTGCAGGCCTACGGCATGACCGAGCTGTCGCCGCTGGCCACCCTGAACCCGGCCTGGTACCACACGGCCGAAGGGCGCCGGCTCGGCAAGCTGCGTTCGGCCGGACGGGCCAGCCACTGCACCGAAGTCCGCATCGTCGATCCGCAGGACCGGGAAGTGCCGCGCGGCACGGTCGGCGAAGTGGTGGTGCGCGGGCCCAATGTGATGCAGGGCTACTGGAACCAGCCGGCGTTGACGGCCGCCGCCCTGCGCGACGGCTGGATGCACACCGGCGACGGCGCCTGGATGGACGAGGACGGCTTCATCTTCATCGCCGACCGGCTCAAGGACATGATCATCACCGGCGGCGAGAACGTCTACTCGGCGGAGGTCGAGAACGCCCTCGCCCAGCACCCGGCGGTCGCCGCCTGCGCGGTCATCGGCATCCCCAGCGACGAGTGGGGCGAGAGCGTGCACGCGGTGGTCGTGCGCCATCCGCAGCACGAGGTCGCGGCCGATGCGCTGATGGCCCACTGCAGGCCGCTGATCGCGGGCTACAAGTGCCCGCGCAGCGTGGACTTCGTCGAAGCGCTGCCGCTGTCGGGCGCCGGCAAGGTGCTCAAGACGAAGTTGCGCGAACCCTTCTGGCGCGGCCGCGAACGCAGCGTCGCCTGAACAACCAAGGAGAAGCACCATGAGCCATGACGTCTTTGTCGCCGGGGTCGGCATGATCCCCTTCACCAAGCCCGGGGCCGGCGAGCCCTATCCCCAGATGGCCGCGACAGCCGCGCGCGCGGCGCTGGCCGACGCCGGCATCGGCTACGAAGCCGTGCAGCAAGCCTATGTCGGCTATGTCTACGGCGACTCCACCGCGGGCCAGCGCGCGCTCTACGAAGTCGGCATGAGCGGCATCCCGATCGTCAACGTCAACAACAACTGCTCCACCGGCTCGACCGCGCTGTTCCTAGCCCGCCAGGCGGTGGCCAGCGGCGCCGCCGACTGCGTGCTCGCGCTCGGATTCGAGCAGATGAGCCCCGGCGCCCTCGGGGCCGTCTTCGCCGACCGGCCCAGCCCCTTCGAGCACTTCGACCGCGCCACCGCCGAGCTGGTCGGGCACGAGGAGATTCCGCTGGCCCTGCGCTACTTCGGCGGTGCCGGCCTCGCGCACATGCAGCAGTACGGCACCCTGCTGTCGACCTTCGCCAAGGTCCGCGCCAAGGCCAGCCGCCATGCGGCGAACAACCCGCTGGCCTTGTTCCGCAACGTGGTCAGCGAAGAAGACGTCATGAACACGCCCGTGATGTGGCCCGGCGTGATGACCCGCCTCATGGCCTGCCCGCCGACCTGCGGCGCCGCGGCGGCCATCGTCTGCTCGGAGGCCTTCGCCGGGCGGCACGGCCTGCATCGCGGCGTGCGCATCCGGGCGCAGGCGATGACCACCGACCGCCCGGCCACCTTCGAGGCCCGCGACATGCGCGAGGTGGTCGGCTTCGGCATGGCGCAGGCGGCCGCGCAGCAGGTCTACGAGGCAGCGGGCATCGGTCCGCAGGATCTCGACGTGGTCGAGCTGCACGACTGCTTCGCGCAGAACGAGCTGATCAGCTACGAGGCGCTCGGCCTGTGCGCGCCGGGCGGCGCCGAGCAGTTCATCTGCGACGGCGACAACAGCTATGGCGGGAAGGTCGTCACCAACCCCTCGGGCGGACTGCTGAGCAAGGGCCATCCGCTGGGCGCCACCGGCCTGGCCCAGTGCTACGAACTCACCCACCAGTTGCGCGGTACGGCCGAGCAGCGCCAGGTCGAGGGCGCGCGGCTGGCGCTGCAGCACAACCTCGGGCTCGGCGGCGCCTGCGTGGTCACCCTGTACGAACGCGTCTGAAAAAAAGGAAAGCTCCCATGATCGACAAGAAATGGATCGGCCACGAACTGCCCGCGTCGGTGCTGCCGATCGAGCGCAGCCGGCTGCAGTTCTTCGCGAAGGCGATCGGCGAGACCGACCCGGTCTACACCGACGCCGCCGCCGCGCGCGATGCCGGCTACCCCGACCTGCCGGCGCCGCCGACCTTCCTGTTCGCGGCGGAGCTGGACTCTGGCGCCTCCGAACGGCTGCTCGCCGACCTGCAGATCCCGATCGCCAGGCTGCTGCACGGCGAGCAGGGATTCAGCTACCACCTGCCGGCCTGCGTCGGCGACACCGTGACCGTGCGCAGCACGATCAGCGACATCTACGACAAGAAGAACGGCGCCCTCGAGTTCGTCGTCAAGACCGCGCGAGCGACCAACCAGCGCGACGAACTGGTGGCCGAACTGCGCACCGTGATCGTCTGCAGGAACTGAAGGAGCCAGCCGCATGACCTCTCCCACTTTCGACAGCGTGCAGGTCGGCGACGCACTGCCGCCGCTGCAGCTGCCTGCGGTGACCCGGACCGCGCTGGCCCTGTTCGCCGGCGCCTCGGGCGACCACAACCCGATCCACATCGACACCGACGTGGCGCGCCGCGCCGGCATGCCCGACGTGTTCGCGCAGGGCATGCTCGGGATGGCCTGGCTCGGCCGCGTGCTCACCGGCTGGGCGCCGCAGGGCCGGCTGCGCCGCTTCGACGCGCGCTTCCAGGGCATCACCCACCTGGGCAACGCGATGCGCTGCAGCGGCACCGTGGCCGAGAAGCTCGAGCACGAGGGCGAACGCTGCGTGCGCATCGAACTGCAGAGCGCCAACCAGTTCGGCCAGACCAAGATCGTCGGCGAGGCGCTGGTCGCCCTGCCCTGAACACAAGCAAAGGAAAGAACCATGACACGCAAACTCGAAGGCAAGGTCGCCCTCATCACCGGCTCGGGCCGCGGCATCGGGCGCTCGATCGCCCTCAAGCTGGCCGGCGAAGGCGCGCGCATCGTCGTCAACGATCTCGATGCCGAGCCGGCGCAGGAAGCGGTGCAGGCGATCCGCGAGGCCGGCGGCCAGGCGGTCGCCTGCGTCGGCAACGTCACGGCGCCGGATTTCGCCGAGCGCTTCGTCGGCACCGCGGTGAGCGAATACAAGGGCCTGGACATCGTCGTCAACAACGCCGGCTACACCTGGGACAACGTGATCCAGAAGATGACCGACGAGCAGTGGTACGCGATGCTCGACTGCCACCTGACGGCGCCGTTCAGGATCCTGCGCGCGGCGCAGCCGGTGATCCGCGCGCTCGCCAAGTCCGAAGGCGAAGCCGGCCGGCGCGTGATGCGCAAGGTGGTCAACATCTCCTCGGTGGCCGGCCTGTTCGGCAATGCAGGGCAGGCCAACTACTCGGCCGCCAAGGCCGGCATCGTCGGCATGACGCAGACACTGGCCAAGGAATGGGGCCGCATGAACGTCACGGTCAACTGCGTCGCCTACGGCTTCATCAAGACCCGGCTGACCGGCAACGCCGCCGACGGCGGCACCGCCCGCATCGACGGCCGCGACATCAAGGTCGGCGTCAACCCCGAGCTGATGGCCGCGATGGAACGCAGCATCCCGCTCGGCCGCGGCGGCACGCCCGACGAGGCGGCCGGCGCGGTGTACCTGCTGTGCATCCCCGAGTCGGACTACGTGAGCGGCCAGACGCTGATGTGCAGCGGCGGGCTGACCGGGATCTAGCCGATGGCCACCTTGGTGCGCAGCACGCTGCAGGACGGGGTCGCCACCCTCACGCTCGACCGGCCCCAGGCGCTCAATGCGCTTTCGCCGGGGCTGATGGTCGAGCTCGCGGCAGCGCTGCAGGCCTGCATCGCCGACCGCGGCACGCAGGCCGTGGTGCTGACCGGCGCCGGCCGCGCCTTCTCGGCCGGCGGCGACATCGGCTGGTTCGGCGAAGTGCTGGCCGGCGGCGCGCAGCATGCGCGGGCCGAGATCGGCGGCTACATGGAAGAGGTCGGCAATCCGCTGACCCGGGCGATCGCCGAATGCCCGCTGCCGGTGGTCGCGGCGGTCAACGGACCCTGCGTCGGCGGCGCGGTCGGCATTGCGTTGGCGGCCGACATCGTGCTGGCCGCGAGCTCGGCCTACTTTCTCGTGCCGCAGCTGCCGCAGCTCGGCGCGGTGCCCGACCTCGGCGCCACCTGGATGCTGGCGCGGCTGCTCGGACGCAGCCGGGCCCTGGGCATCGCGCTGACCGGCGAGCGCGTCGGGGCGGCGCAGGCGCAGCAGTGGGGGCTGATCTGGCGCTGCTGCGCCGATGACGAGCTGCAGGCGCAGGCTTTCGCGCTGGCCCGGCGCCTGGGCGGCGCATCGCCCGCCGCGCTGCGCGACACGCGGCGGCTGGTCGATGCGGCGACCGCCAACACCCTCGAGCGGCAGCTCGCGGACGAATGCGCGGCCCAGCGCGAGCACGTGGCCGGCGATTTCTTCAACGACGCCTGCGCGCGCTTCCTGGCCCGCCCGGCAAGCCACGACTGAGGACGGAACGAGCATGCTGCTGCCCCGACTGCTGCGCCATCCATGGATGGACGACGACATCGAGCTGTTTCGCGAGCAGGTCCGGCGCTACGTCGGCGCCGAGTTGTCGCCCCGGCTCGACGGCTGGCGCCGCCAGGGCTACATCCCGCGCGAGGTCTGGCGCCCCTTCGGACGGATGGGCTTCCTGCTGCCCGAACTGGACGAAGCCTACGGGGGTGCGGGCGCCTCGCCGGCCTACCAGATGGTGGTGCAGGACGAGCTCGCCCGGGCCGAAGTCCCGGCCAACACCGGCGTCCACAACCTGGCCGCGCACTACATCCTCGACTACGGCACCGAGGCCCAGAAGCAGCGCTGGCTGCCCCGGCTCGCGAGCGGCGAGATGCTGGCTGGCATCGCGCTCACCGAACCCGGCTGCGGCTCGGACCTGAAGGCCCTGCGAACGCGCGCCCGGCGCGACGGCGACGCCTACGTCATCGATGGCGCCAAGACCTTCATCACCAACGGATTCACCGCCAACCTGCTGGTGGTCGCGGTGCGCACCGGCGACGCCGGCAGCCGCGGGGTCTCGCTGATCGTGCTCGAGACCGAGGACCTGCCGGGCTTCCGGGTCGGCCGCAGGCTCGAGAAGCTGGGCCAGCACGCCTCGGACACGGCCGAGCTGTTCTTCGATGGCGTGCGCGTGCCCGCCGACCACCTGCTGGGCGCGCAGGAAGGCAAGGGCTTCGTGCAGCTGATGAGCCAGCTGCCCTACGAGCGCCTTTTCCTGTGTGTGCCGGCGGCCGCCGTGATCGAGCGGGCGGTCGAGCTCACGCTGGCCTACACGCAGCAGCGAAAGGCCTTTGGCCAGACCGTGTTCGACTTCCAGAACACCCGCTTCAAGCTGGCGGAGTGCGCGACCATCGCGCACGTGGTGCGCAGCTTCGTCAACGACTGCATCCAGCGCCTTGTCGACGGCAGCCTCGACCCCGAAGCCGCCTACATGGCCAAGTGGTGGTGCACCGAGCAGCAGGGCAAGGTCACCGACGAATGCCTGCAGTTGTTCGGCGGCTATGGCTACATGGTCGAGTATCCGATCGCCCGGCTCTATGCGGACGCCCGCATCCAGCGCATCTACGGCGGCACCAGCGAAATCATGAAGGACCTGATCGCGCGGAAGCTGGGTGCATGACGGCGGCGGGCATGGGGCTCGCTAGAATCCCGCCCCTTGTCCCGCATCCGCATCGCGCTCCATGAACATCGTCGTCAACGAAGACCTGAAATCCTATATCGACCCGTTGACTCCGGACGAATACGAATCCCTCGAACGCAGCATCCTCGCCGAAGGCTGCCGCGATGCGCTGGTGCTGTGGGGCGAGGTGCTGGTCGACGGCCACAACCGCTACGGCATCTGCCAGAAGCACGGCCTGCCCTTCCAGACGGTGCAGAACACGCGCTTCAAGTCGCTCGAGGACGTGCACCTGTGGATGATCGACCAGCACCTGGGCCGGCGCAGCGTGTCGGACTTCCTGCGCGGCGTGCTGGCCTTGCGCAAGAAGGAGATCGTCGCCGGGCGGCAGGCCCGTGCCGCCGCCGCGCCGGCCGATGCCGCGGACGATCCGCCCTTCGATGCCGATCCCGCCGTGCCGCCGCCGGCGCCGCTCAACAGCCGCGAGGCGATCGCCAAGGCGGCGCGCCTGAGCAGCAGCCAGGTCGTGATGATCGAGAAGATCCAGAAGCAGGCGGCGCCCGAAGTGGTGGCCGCGCTCAAGTCCGGCACGATCTCGATCAATGCGGCGGCCGCGGTTGCGAGCCTGCCGGCCGAGGAACAGGTCGCCGCGGCCCACGGCGGCAAGGACGAACTCAAGCAGGCGGCCAAGCGCGTGCGCGAGGCCAAGCGGCCGGCGCGCGCGGAAGCTGCCCAGGCCGGAGCTTCGGATGAGCCGGACGAGGTTCAGCGCCTGACGCAACGCGTCGCCGAACTGACGGCCGAGAACGCGGACCTGCGCCGCCAGGTGGCCTCGCTGCACGCGCTGCTGGCGGCCGAAGCCTGACGCGCTTTCGGTGGTCCCGGCCGAGTTCCCGGCCGGAGCATGCGCCCTCCCAAAATACCGGTTCTCGGTGATGGACAAGAGGTGTCCGGCCTCCAAGAATATCCATCAGAAGCCCCTCAGGCCTTCAGCCTGAGGGGCTTCTTTGCGTTCACCTATAAATTGAATGAGGGCCGAGGATGACGTTGAGTCAATTGAGTTTCTACGGGCGCTGCGGCGCGGTGGCAGGCGCGATCGCGCTGCTGGCTTCTTGTGGTGGGGGCGGAAGCAACGCAGCTGGCTTCGTTGCGCCAGCATCGACCCCGGCGCAGACGGAACTGGCGCCCGCGACCCCGGTCGTCAAGAAGCATGCTGTTGGCGGTACCGTGACTGGCCTGGTCGGCAGCCTGGCGCTGCAGAGCAGCGCGGGTGACGACCTCCAGCTGACAGCCGACGGCAAGTTCACCTTTTCGACCGCGATTGCCGAAGGCTCGACCTACGAAGTCAGCGTGCGCACCCAGCCCTTCTGGCAGTTCTGCACCGTGACCCAAGG
This sequence comes from Variovorax saccharolyticus, assembly GCF_030316765.1. Lineage (GTDB taxonomy): Bacteria > Pseudomonadota > Gammaproteobacteria > Burkholderiales > Burkholderiaceae_C > Variovorax > Variovorax saccharolyticus. Next base: position 155,246 of record NZ_JASZYT010000001.1, on the reverse strand, counting down.
CAGCGGCACCGTCACGGCCGACGTCGGTGACGTGGCCGTGACCTGCTCGGCGGCCTTGGCACAGGTCTCGACGCTGGCCGGATCGGGCAATTTCGGTGCACTCGATGGCAACGGCACCGCCGCAACCTTCGCCGACCCCTACGGCATCGTCATCGACAAGAATGGCGGGCTGATCGTGTCGGACGTGGGCGGCAACCGCGTGCGCAAGATCACGGCCAACGGCGACGTCACCACCTTTGCCGGCAACAACACGACCGCCACGGTCGACGGCCACGGCACCGCGGCATCGTTCAACAATCTGAGCGCCATCGCCCTCGCGCCCGCGGGCGATATCTACGCTGCGGAATTCAGCGGCAACCGCATTCGCAAGATCTCACCCGCAGCCGACGTGACCTCGTTCGTGGGCACCGGTGCGGGCACGTCGGTCGACGGCAACGCCACCAACGCCACGTTCACCGGCCCCATCGCGATGACGGTCGACAGTGCCGGCAACATCTACCTGGCCGAACTCAACACCTCCCTCATCCGCAAGATCACGCCGGCGGGCGACGTGATCACGCTGGCCGGCTCCGGCGGGTTCGGCTTTGCCGACGGCACCGGCGGCGCGGCATCATTCTACCGGCCCTACGGCATCGCCATCGACGCCGCGGGCAACCTCTTCGTGGCCGACAGCGAAAACAACAGGATCCGCAAGGTGACACCAGGCGGCGTGGTCACGACCTTCGCGGGCTCGGGAGCGCCGGGCTCCGCGGACGGCGTGGCCGCCAGCGCGAGCTTCCAACGCCCGGGCGGCGTGGCCTTCGACGCCACCGGCAACCTCTACGTGGCTGACACGGGCAACAGCCTGCTGCGCAAGATCACGCCGGCGGGCGTGGTGTCCACGCTCGCAGGCCAGGCCGGCGTGACCGGGGGCCAGAACGGCATCGGGTCGGCTGCAAGGTTCAGTCAACCGTCCGGCGTGGCGGTCGGCGCCGACGGCACGGTCTACGTGGCCGATACCCTGGGCAACCGGATCCGCAAAGTCACACCGGTCGGCGCGCCCTAAGGCGCGAGAAAGCCCGCCCCGCGCAGCGCGCGCTGTCCGGTGCCGCTGCGCAGGTCGTCCGCGAACGCCTGCGCCGCAGGGGGCGCATCCCTGCGCACCGCGAGTCCGTACTCGGCGCTGACGTTGATCGCCGCGGGCAGTTCGATGCGCTGCAGCTTCGGCTCTTCGGCGATGGCGATCACGGCGTTGGTGCAGTAGGTCAGGAACAGGTCGGCCTGTCCGCTCGCGACCAGCATGCCGTACACGTTGCGCCCTGCAGGCGGCGGTGGCGAACCGGGCCCGCCGGTCAATTGCAGGGCTTGGCCGCCAGCACGCGGGCCGAGCCCGCGGCCGCCGCGCCGCTGCGCTCCACGCGCTCGAACAGCTCGAAGGCATAGTCGCCCGACGGATCGGCCCTGGGCGTCGAGGTGCCGAGCTTGACCGCCGGATCGAGCATCGTCCCGACCAGCGTGTCGGGCGTCACCGCCAGTCCGGGCCGCACCAGCGCGCACAGGGCATTGCGCGCGAAGGCCTGCGTCGGCGTCCAGCCGGCACCGAGCGACTGCGGATGCGCCATGTTGGCCGAGGCGAACACGTCGGCTTGTTCGCCCGCCGCAATGCGGTCGCGCAGCAGGCCCGAGGCGCCGAAGATCAATGTGATGCGCGTGCCGGGATGAACCGCTTCGAAGGCCCGTGCGGCCTGCGTGATCGGGCCGCGCAGGCTGCCCGCCGCGTAGACCGACAGCGGCTCGCCAGCCCGCGCAGAAGGGGCAATTGCCAGGCTCGATGCCAGCGCCACGACACGCAGCCCGTCAGGGGTTCGCATTCGGGAAGAAGAGCTGCTCGCCGCCGATCTTGTAGGCCGCGATGGTCGACTGCCCGGCCGGCGAGATGACCCAGTCGACGAACTTCTGCGCGCCCGCGCTGTTGAGGTTCGGGAACTTGCTCGGGCTCACGACCATCACGCCGTACTGGTTGAACAGCCGCTTGTCGCCCTCCACCAGCACCGCGAGCTCGGCGCGGTTCTTGAAGCTGAGCCAGGTGCCGCGATCGGCCAGCACGTAGGCGCCGCTCGACGCCGCGATGTTGAGCGCCGGCCCCATGCCGCAGCCGCACTCCTTGTAGCCCGTGCCCTTCTTGTCGTTCGGCACCGGCTGGCCCGCCTCGCCGATCCCGGTCTGCGCCCACAGCCGGCGCTCGGCGGCGTCGGTGCCGCTCTTGTCGCCGCGCGAGACGAAGGGCGCGTTGGCGGCCGCGATCTTCTTCAAGGCGGCCACGATGTCCTGGCCCTTGACGCCCGCCGGATCGGTCTTCGGCCCGACCAGCACGAAGTCGTTGTACATCACCGGGAAGCGCTTGGCGGCGAAGCCTTCGGTGACGAATTTCTCCTCGGCCGCGGTGTCGTGCACGAACAGCACGTCGGCATCGCCGCGCTTGGCCATGTCGATCGCCTGCCCGGTGCCGACCGCGACCACCTTGATGTCGATCCCGCTGGCCTGCTTGAAGGCCGGCAGCAGGTGCGAGAACAGGCCCGACTGCTCGGTCGAGGTGGTCGAGGCCATGGTGAGGGTCTCGGCATGCGCGGCCAGCGCGCTCGCCGCCAGCACGACGGCACCGAAGTTGGACACCAGGCCCTTGGACAGATTGAACAGCTTCATACCAGTTCTCCTTTGACAAACAGACGGGCTTCCTCGGGCAGGGGCCCGCGGAAGAATTCGTGCACCGGCAGGTCGGCCACCACCCTGCCGTGCTCGAGGTAGACGACGCGGCTCGCGAGCCGCTTGACCTGCCCCAGGTTGTGGCTCGCGAAGACCAGCGTGCGTCCCCGCGCAGCCTCCGCGATCAATGCCTCGACATCGCGCTTGGCGGTCGGGTCCAGGCTGGCGGTGGGCTCGTCCAGCAGCATCACGTCCGGATGCAGGGCCCAGGCCCGCGCCAGCGCCATGCGCTGCTGCTGGCCGCCCGACAGCGTGCGCGCGTTGCGGCCCGCGAGATCGGCCAGGCCGACCCGTCCGAGCGCGATCGTGGCCTCGTGCTTCGCATTGCGCCACGACGCGCCCTGCAGCCACAGGGCCAGCGCCACGTTGTTGCGGACGCTGGCGCGCAACATGTGGGGACGCTGGAACAACATGGCTTGCGAGGCCGCCGACACGCTGCTGAGAAAGACGCCCGCGGAATGCGGAACCAGCCCATGCAGCAAACGCAGCAGGCTGCTCTTGCCGCTGCCGTTGGCGCCGATCAGCGCCACCCGCTCGCCGGTCGCGATCTCGAGGTTGATGCCGGCCAGCGCCTGGACCTTGCCGAAGCGCAGTGCCACGCCGTGCAGGCTGAACAGGGGCGCACCCACTTCCGGCAGCGCGGCCGACTTCATGGCGCAGCCTCCAGCATCCGCGCGCGCAGCGCATCCGCTGCGCCGCCGTCGATCCGCTCGCGCCAGGCGCGCAAGGCCGCGATCCCCAGGTTCAGCAGCAGCACCACGGCCAGCAGCACCAGGCCCAGCGCCAAGGCCAGCGGCAGGTCGCCCTTGCTGGTCTCGAGCGCGATCGCGGTGGTCATCACGCGCGTGAAGCCGTCGATGTTGCCGCCGACGATCATCACGGCGCCGACCTCCGACACGGCACGGCCGAAGGCGGTGATCACGACCGTGAGCAGCGCGTAGCGCTCGTCCGCCACCAGCAGCAGGCCGCGCGTGAAGCTGCCGGCACCGAGCGAGCGCAGTTGCTCGCCGTGGGCGCGGTCGGCGTCCTCGATCGCCTGCCGCGTCAATGCCGTGACCACCGGCAGCACGAGAACGGTCTGGGCCAGCACCATGGCCTTGAAAGAAAACAGCCAGCCCAGGAAGCCCAGCGGACCCGAGCGCGACAGCAGCAGGTAGATCACCAGGCCCACCACCACCGACGGCAGCGCCAGCAGCGTGTTGAGCACGGTCAGCAGCAGGCCCCGTGCCGGGAAGCGGGCCACCGCCAGCCAGGCCCCCAGCAGCAGGCCGAAGCCGCAGGCCAGCAGGCAGGCCGTCGCGCTGACCGCCAGCGATCGCCCGACGATGGAGAGCAGCAGGGGGTCGGCGGAGACGACAAGGTGCCAGGCGGCAGCGGTGCTGTCGGCGAAGGTGTTCATGTGGGCGTGAAACGGGGAGCGTGCAGTATGGTCAAGACGGCACAGTGGACCTATGCAATCACTTGCATAAGTGAGGGGCCGGCTCTGCATAATCTCCCCGGCGCTCCCCTCTCTCCTTTCGCTTCCCCGTGCAACAGATCGAACTCTCCTACGCCATCGCACCGCGCCGCCAGGGCCGCGCCCTGATCCGCAACCCGCTGATGGAACTGCTGCACGCGGTGCGCGAGCACGGCTCGATCTCGGCGGCGGCGCGGGCCGTGGGCTATTCGTACCGCCACGTGTGGGGCGAACTCAAGCGCTGGGAGCAGACGCTCGGCCATCCGCTGGTGACCGGCGACCAGGGCCGCTCGGCCCAGCTGTCGGAGTTCGGGGACAAGCTGCTGTGGGCCGAACGCCAGGCCCAGGCCCGCCTGGCGCCGCAGATCGAGGCGCTGCATGCCGACCTCGAACGCGCCTTCGCGCTCGCCTTCGACGACAGCACGCACGTGCTGAGCCTGCACGCCAGCCACGACGATGCGCTGGTGCTGCTGCGCGCGCACGCGGCGGCCACGGCACGGCTGCAGCTCGACATCCGCTTCACCGGCAGCGTGGATGCGATCAGTGCGCTGAACCAGGGGCGCTGCGTGATGGCGGGCTTCCACACGCTGGAGCGGCCGCCGTCCGGATCGCTCGCGCAACGCACCTACAAGCCGCTGCTCAAGCCCGGACTGCACAAGATCATCGGCTTCGCGCGCCGCACCCAGGGCCTGATCGTCGCGCCGGGAAATCCGCTCGGGCTGAAGAAGCTGTCGGACGTGGCGGGCCGCCACGCCCGCTACGTGAACCGGTCCATCGGCACCGGCACCAGGGTGCTGTTCGACGAACTGCTGGAGCGCGACGGCCTGTCGGCCGACGCCATCGACGGCTATGCGCGCGACGAGCCCTCGCACGCGGCCGCGGCACACGCGGTGGCGGCCGGCGAGGCCGACGCCGCGCTCGGGATCGAGTCGGCGGCGCTCGGTGCCGGCCTGGGCTTCGTGCCGCTGGTGCAGGAGCGCTATCACCTCGCCTGCCTCAAGTCGGCGCTGGCGCAGCCGGCCATCGAGGCCCTGCTGGTGCTGCTGCGCGGCGCCGCCTGGCAGCACCAGCTCGGCACGCTGCCGGGCTACGAGAGCGCCAGCAGCGGCGAAGTGGAGTCGCTGCGCTCGCTGCTGCCGTGGTGGAACTTCAAGCCGAAGAAGAACACCTGAGACCTTGGTCTGTCCTCGACTGATCAGGTCGCGCAGGTCCGAAAGCCGAAGAAGCCGTCGTCGCGGCCGGGCAGCGCGAAGCCGCGGCGCTTGGCCGATCGCAGCCGCGCACGGGTGGCGAACGAGGCGCCGCGCAGCACGCGGGCCTGGCCGAAGGCGGGCACCGGATCGAACTCGGCGCCCTGGCTCCAGGGGTCGACACGGAAGCCCGTCCAGGGCTGCAGCGTTCCGGAGGTCCATTCGTGCACGTCGGCCCAGCGGAAGCCGCGGCGGCCGGCGGTGTGGGCCGCGACCTCCCATTCGACCTCGGTCGCCACGCGGCGGCCGGCCCAGCGCGCCCAGGCGTCGGCCTCCCACCAGGCGACATGGACCGCGCTGCGGTTGCCGGCGGCCCGCACCGTGCGTCCGAACTGCTGCTGCAGCACCGAGCCGCCGGTGCCGTGGCGGGCCGCGCCGATCTGTTCCACGTGCCGCGGTCCGCGGCGGCCCTCGGCCTGCTGCGCCAGCCAAGCCAGCCCTTCGGGACGCCAGAGTTCGGGCCGATCGTAGCCGCCGTCGTCGACGAACTCCACGTACTGGCTCCAGGTGACCGGCTGGGCATCGATCTCGAACTCGGGCACCCGGATGCGCTCGAGGCCGCGCTCCTGCGCGAAGGCGAAGCCGGCGTCGGCGAGGCCGAGCTCCCAGTCGACAGCCGGCAGGTCGAGTGGCGGCCGCGTCACGGCGGCCGGCGGCAGCTCGACCGTCAGCGGCAGGCCGAGGGTCTGCGCCATCACCAGCAGCTGCTCGCCGCGCAGGTCCTCGTGGAACAGCGCGAGCCGATAGAAGTACAGGCCGGCGTCGGTCTCGGCCGCATGCTCGAGCAGTTCGAGCGTGCTCTCGAGCGTGTCGAGCAGGTAGGCCTTGGTCTGCGCGAGGTCCGGCAGGCCGGGCGCGGCGCGGTCGGCCGGCGCGCACTGGGCAGGATTCCACCAGTCGTCGGCCTCCGGCTCGATGGCGGACAGCCGCGTCGGCCGCACCGGGCAATCGGCGCCGAAGGCCCGCTGCGTGTTGCGTCCGATCCACCATTCGGCGAACCAGCCGATGTGCCCGGCCAGCCAGACCGGCGGGTCCAGGCCTTCGGTGCGGGGCAGCGCCAGCGTGGGAGAGCCCAGCGCCTGCTCGTAGAGCGACAACAGGTGGAGCGTGTGGTTGCGGGCGTCGATCAGCGCCAGCGAGAGCAGTTCGCGGCCGGCCCGGCGCATGTCCGGGGAGTCGATCGAATGCGGCCGGCCGGGCGTGCTGAACGGCGTCGAAGACGACGAGCTTGAAGGCATGGACCATTATCGCGAGGCGCGGGCGCGGGGTTCGCGCGGTAACTCCCCATCGGGTAAACCCGAGGGGCTGGGGCAGCCAGAGCGATGGCAACACCGCGTTACCATTGAGAACTTTGCGCCCCACGACCGGCGTTACAGCATTACATCCCGCCGGGAGACAACGAGTTGCCAGCTTTCCTCAAATTCACCCTCGCCATGGACTGGATCAGCGCCCAGCTCGGCAAGGTGGCCGCCTGGGCCGTGCTCTTGGCCGCGCTCATTTCCGCCGGCAACGCGGTGATCCGCTATGGCCTCGACCTCAGCAACAACGCCTGGCTCGAGATCCAGTGGTACCTGTTCGCCGCCACCGTCATGCTCGGCGCTCCGCTGGTGCTGAAGCTCAACGAGCATGTGCGCGTCGACATCATCTACGGCAAGCTCAAGCGCAACGGTCCGGTCTACGTCGACCTGTTCGGCCTGGTGTTCTTCCTGCTGCCGGTGATGGGCCTGCTGTTCTGGCTGACCTTCCCCTTCTTCCTCGGCATGCTTCGCACGGGGGAGATCTCCGGCAACATCGGCGGCCTGATCCGCTGGCCCGCCGCCTTGATGATGCCCCTGGGATTCGGCGCCATGTTCCTGCAGGGCGTGGCCGAGATCATCAAGCGCATCGCCTATCTGCGCGGCCTCATCGAGATGGACACGCACTACGAGAAACCCGTGCAATGAGCGCCGCCCGCTTCTCGCATCGCTTCCCAGGATAAGAAAAAATGCAAATGGAGAATTTCGCCCCGATCATGTTCGCGGGGCTGATCGTGATCATGCTGATCGGGTTTCCGGTCGCGTTCTCGCTGTCCGCCCTCGGCCTGCTCAGCGGCTTCATCGCCATCGAGATGGGCTGGTTCCCGGCCGGCTTCATGGCCAACCTGCCGCTCAACGTGTTCGGCATCCTGTCCAACGAGACCCTGCTGGCGATCCCGTTCTTCACGCTGATGGGCGCGGTGCTCGAGAAATGCGGGCTGGCCGAGGACATGCTCGACTCGATGGGCCAGCTCTTCGGCCCGATCCGCGGCGGCCTCGGCTACTCGGTCATCATCGTCGGCTTCATCCTCGGCGCCATCACCGGCACCGTGGCCGGCCAGGTGATCGCGATGGCCATGATCTCGCTGCCCGTGATGATGCGCTACGGCTACAACATGCGCTACTCGACCGGCGTGCTGGCAGCCTCCGGCACCATCACGCAGCTGGTGCCGCCGTCGCTGGTGCTGATCGTGATGGCCGACCAGCTCGGCACCGACGTCGGCCAGATGTACAAGGGCGCCTGGGGTCCGTCGATCCTGCAGGTGCTGATCTTCGCGATCTACACCTTCCTGGTCGCGCGCATCCGCCCGAGCTACGTGCCGGGCGTTCCGGCCTCGGCCCGCACCCTCACCGGCTGGGCGCTGTGGGGCAAGTGCCTGCGCGGCATCATTCCATCGGCCATCCTGATCTTCGCGGTGCTCGGCTCGATGGGCGGCCTGCCCTTCATGGACCATGCGATCGCGACGCCGACCGAAGCCGGCGCGATGGGCGCCGTGGGTTCGCTGATCCTCGCCGCGATCCACCGCCGCCTGAGCTGGCCGATGCTCAAGGACGCGATGAACGGCACCATGCGCCTGACCGCGATGGTGGTGTTCATCCTGATCGGCTCGCGCGTGTTCTCGCTCGTGTTCCAGGGCGTCGACGGCGCGAAGTGGATCGAGCACATGCTCTCCGGCCTGCCGGGCGGCCAGATCGGCTTCCTGATCGCGGTCAACATCTTCATCTTCTTCCTGGCCTTCTTCCTCGACTTCTTCGAGATCGCCTTCATCATCCTGCCGATGCTCGGGCCGGTCGCGGCCAAACTCGGCATCGACATGGTCTGGTTCGGCGTGCTGCTGTGCGTGAACATGCAGACCTCGTTCATGCACCCGCCCTTCGGCTTCGCGCTGTTCTACCTGCGGGGCATCGCCGACACGCTGTTCAAGACCGGCGCGCTGCCGCGCAAGATCGAATCGCGCGACATCTACCTGGGCGCCATCCCGTGGGTCGGGCTGCAGCTGCTGCTGGTGGCGATCGTGATCTTCTTCCCGCAGACCGTGACCGTCTTCCTCGACAAGAAGGTGGTGGTCGACGTCGACAAGGTGCAGCTCGAGATCCCGGCCGAGGCCCAGGGCTCGGACAGCGGCGGCATCAACATGGAAGATCCGTTCGGGACCCAGAAGCAGTCCACGCCGGAAGAGCCCGCGCCGGCCAGCCCGGCGCCGGACGCCGATACCAAGCAGTGAGTGCCATCGAGACCGGAGACCCCGGTTCGCCGGGCGAGGCCGAGGCCGCAGCCGCTCTCGAGAGCCCGGCCTATCCGCGCTTCATACGTATCCTGGCGATCATCGTGGTGGTCGACCTGATCGGCTTCGGCATCTGGAGCATGCCCGCGCTGAGCGGCGAATCGTGGTCCGCGGGCAGCCTCGCCCTGTTCGGGCTGGCGGCGCTCTGCATCGGCTGGACGGGCTTCTGGATCGTCAACAGCCGCACCCGCCTCGAAGGCGACGTGCTCAGCCAGACCTGGCTCTGGAACAAGCGCGAGGATGCGGCCGACGTGGCGCAGCTCAAGCTCGTGCACTGGCGCTGGCTCGAGCGCGTGATGGCGCCGCGCCTGCTGGTGCGCCGCCGCAACGGCGCCGTCACCTGGTTCCACTCGGCCGACGCGCGCCTGCTGACGGGCTTCGCCGAGCGTGTCGCGGCACGCGGTCTGGCGCCGCCGCGGCGCTGAACCTCCGGCGCCCGGCGCCATGAAAAAAGCCCCGCTGTCGCCAGCGGGGCTTTTTGCCTTCGGAAGACGACCGGGCCGGCCGCTCAGGACAGCTTCTGCTGCTGCATGAAGCGGTCGAAGGTGCCTTCGGTGAAGCGGAACCAGGCGTTCTGGTCGGCCAGGAACTTCGAGTAGTCGGGGTAGACCTTCTTCCACTCGGGATTGCTGCTGTTGAGGTCCGAGTAGATCTGCTGGGCCGACTTGAAGGCGGCGTTCATGACGTCCTGGGTGAAGGGACGCAGCTTGGTGCCGGAGCCGACGAGCTGCTTGAGCGCGACCGGATTGCGGGCGTCGTACTTCGCCGTCATGCCGATGTTGGCCTGTGCAGCCGCTGCGGTGACGATCGCCTTGTATTCGGCCGACAGGCCTTCCCACGCCTTGGTGTTGATGTAGAAGTCGAGCTGCGGGCCGCCTTCCCACCAGCCGGGGTAGTAGTAGAACGGCGCGACCTTGTTGAAGCCGAGCTTCTGGTCGTCATACGGGCCGACCCATTCGAGCGCGTCCAGCGTGCCCTTTTCGAGCGCCGGGTACAGGTCGGCGCCGGGGATCGATTGCGGGATCACGCCGAAGGGCTCGAGCACGCGGCCGGCGAACGGGTTGGTGCGGAACTTCAGGCCCTTGAGGTCGGCGACCGACTTGATCTCCTTGCGGAACCAGCCGCCCATCTGAGCGCCGGTGTTGCCGCCCGGCAGGTTGTAGATGTTGTACTTGGCGTAGAACTCGCGCATCAGCTTGAGGCCGTTGCCTTCGTACATCCAGGCATTCATCTGGCGCGTGTTGAGGCCGAAGGGCACCGCGCAACCGAGACAGAAGGTCGGGTCCTTGCCGTAGAAGTAGTAGGGCGCGGTGTGCGCCATTTCGACCGACGCGTTCTGCACGCCGTCGACCACGCCGAAAGCCGGCATCAGTTCGCCACCGGCATGCACCGAGATCTGGAACTTGCCGCCCGTCATGTCGCTCACGCTCTTGGAAAACGTTTCGGCCGTTCCGAAAATGGTGTCCAGGGACTTGGGGAAGCTCGACGCGAGGCGCCAGCGGACGGCCGCCTGCGCATGGACCGCAGGCGCGATGCCGGCGGCGAGGACACCGGCAATGCCAGCGTTTTTGATGAGGGAACGACGATCCATTGAATTCACTCCGAGTGCATGGGAAAAACGACAACGCGGCTTGTGGCCGCGTCAATGACTTTTTGGGTCGACAGCGATTGTAAAAAGCGCTTACAAGCCGCCGGGGGGGGTTTTCCCTGCGGAACTCCCACTGTCGAACCGCGTCCGTATCGACTGCTCGATGCCCGTGGCATCGAGGCCGATGCCGGCCAGCAGCTTGGCCGGATCCCCGTGCTCGATGAAGCGGTCGGGCAGGCCCAGTTGCAGCACCGGCTTCTGCACGCCGGCCGCCTGCAGCGCCTCCAGCACCGCACTGCCGGCACCGCCCATGAGTGCGCCCTCTTCGAGCGTGACGATCGCATCGTGCCCGGCCGCGACCTGCAGCAGCAGTTCGACATCGAGCGGCTTGGCCCAGCGCATGTTGACCACCGTGGCGTCGAGCGCCTCGGCGGCGCTGAGCGCCGGATACAGCAAGGTGCCGAAAGCCAGGATCGCGATGCGGCTGCCTTCGCGGCGGATCTCTCCCTTGCCGAAGGGCAAGGCATCGAGCGTGAGATGCGGCGCGACGCCGGCGCCGGCACCGCGCGGATAGCGCACCGCCACCGGATGGTTCTGCTCGAAGGCGGAAGACAGCAGTTGCCGGCACTCGGCCTCGTCGGCCGGGCAAGCCACGCTCATGTTCGGGATGCAGCGCAGGAACGGGATGTCGTAGGCACCGGCATGGGTGGCGCCGTCGGCCCCCACCAGGCCGGCACGGTCGAGCGCGAACACCACCGGCAGGTTCTGGATCGCGACATCGTGGATCAGCTGGTCGTAGGCGCGCTGCAGGAAGGTCGAGTAGATCGCCACCACCGGCTTGAGGCCCTCGCAGGCCAGGCCGGCGGCGAAGGTCACGGCGTGCTGCTCGGCGATGCCGACGTCGTAGTAGCGGCCGGGAAAGCGCTGCTCGAACTCCACCAGCCCCGAGCCTTCGCGCATCGCGGGCGTGATGCCGACCAGCCGGCCGTCCTGCGCCGCCATGTCGCACAGCCAGTGGCCGAAGACCTGCGTGAAGGTCTGCTTCGGCGCGGTGGCCGGCTTGACGAGGCCGACCGCGGGATCGAACTTGGAGGGTCCGTGGTAGGCCACCGGATCGGCCTCGGCCAGCTTGTAGCCCTGCCCCTTCTTGGTGACCACGTGCAGGAACTGCGGACCCTCGAGATGCTTGAGGTTCTCGAGCGTCGGGATCAGCGAATCGAGGTCGTGGCCGTCGATCGGCCCGACGTAGTTGAAGCCGAACTGCTCGAACAGCGTGGCCGGCACCACCATGCCCTTGGCATGCTGCTCGAAGCGCTTGGCCAGCTCGAACAGCGGCGGCGCGGCGCGCAGCACGCTCTTGCCGACGTTCTTCGCGGCGGCGTAGAAGTTGCCGCTCATGAGTTGCGCGAGGTAGCGGTTGAGCGCGCCGACCGGAGGACTGATCGACATGTCGTTGTCGTTCAGGATCACCAGCAGCTTGCAGTCGCACACGCCCGCATTGTTGAGCGCCTCGAAGGCCATGCCGGCGGTCAGCGCGCCGTCGCCGATGATCGCGACCGAATGCCGGTCCTCGCCCTTCTGCTTGGCCGCCATCGCCATGCCGAGCGCGGCCGAGATGCTGGTCGACGAATGGGCGGTGCCGAAGGTGTCGTACTCGCTCTCGCTGCGCTGCGGAAAGCCCGAGATGCCGCCGAGCTGGCGCAGGGTCGGCATGCGCTCGCGCCGGCCGGTGAGGATCTTGTGCGGATAGGTCTGGTGGCCCACGTCCCACACCAGCCGGTCGTGCGGCGTGTTGAAGACATGGTGCAGCGCGACCGTGAGCTCGACCGTGCCGAGGTTGGAACTCAGGTGGCCACCGGTGCGCGACACGTTGTCGAGCACGCAGGTGCGCACCTCGTCGGCCAGTTGCTTGAGCTGCGCGCGGTCGAACTGGCGCAGCGCGGAAGGATCGTGGAGAGTGGGGAGCAGCGGAGCCATGGGGGTGTCTTGTTGTTATCGATCGCGATCCACGACCATGCAGGCCAGCGCCCGCAAGGCGCCGGTGTCGGCCAGCATGCTGCGATCGAGGGCGGCGAGCGCCTGCGCGAGCAGTTCGCGGGCCTGCGCACGCGCGCCTTCGAGGCCGAGCAGCGAGACATAGGTCGGCTTGTCGCTGGCGGCATCCTTGCCGGCGGTCTTGCCGAGCGTTTCCGAATCGGCGACGACGTCGAGGATGTCGTCGACCACCTGGAAGGCCAGCCCGACGGCCGCGCCATAGTCGCGCAGCGCGGCCGGCGTCGCGGGCGAGGTCGATTCATCGCCGCAGGCCGCGCCCATCTCGACGCTGCCCTGCAGCAGTGCGCCGGTCTTGAGGCGGTGCATTTCGCGCAGCTGCGCCTCGTCGAGGGCCAGGCCGACGCTGGCGAGATCGATCGCCTGGCCGCCCGCCATGCCCTGGCTGCCCGCCGCACCAGCCAGCAGGCGGCACAGCCGGGCCTGCACCGCGGGCGCCACCTCGTCGCCGGCCGGCGTGAGGAGCTCGAAGGCCAGCGCCTGCAGGGCGTCGCCGGCCAGCAGGGCACCGGCTTCGCCGAACTTCACATGCACCGTCGGCTTGCCGCGGCGAAGCACATCGTTGTCCATGCACGGCAGGTCGTCGTGCACCAGCGAGTAGGCATGGATCAGCTCGACCGCGCAGGCCGCACGCAAGGCCGCCTCGGGCCGGCCGCCGACCGCCTCGCTGGCGGCGAAGACCAGGAGCGGCCGCAGCCGCTTGCCGCCGTCGAGCACCGCATAGCGCATCGCGTCGCCGAGCTGCGCCGGGGCGTCGACGCCGACCCATTTCGACAGCGCGGCCTCGACCCGCGCCAGATGGGGTTCGCTCCAGGCGGACAGGCGCGCCGCATCCCAGCGCAGGGCATCCGCGCGGCTCATTCGGCCCAGGCCTTGAGGCTGCCTGCGTCGAGCACCTTGATCTGGTCTTCGACCGCCTGCAGCCGCTCGCGGCAGAAGGCCAGCAGCGCGGCGCCGCGCTGGTAGCTGCCAAGCAGCTGGTCGAGCGGCAACTGCCCGGATTCGAGTTCGGTCACGAGTTGTTCGAGTTCCTGGAGCCCGGCTTCGTAGCTCGCGGGCAGGGCGCTGGCGTCGGGCAAGTCAGGCACGGCGGCCGATGGGGAGGAAGGCACCTTGGGCATTCAGGAGTTTGGCGTGAAACGCGCCATTTTAGGGCGGGGGGCGGGGATGCATGGCCGAGGGTACAATCGCCGTCTCCCAAAGCCGGCCCTGCCGGCGCCCTCCTCCGGGCCGTCTGTACCTTCGACGGCAGCCTTCCGTTTCATCTCTTTCTCCCTGTGGGGAGCTTGGTCAGGTCACCCATGTCTGATTTAAGTCTTCAACTGCAGCAGGCCTCGAGCCAACTTCCGGTTTCCGCGTACTTCGACGAGGCGCTCTACGCCCGCGAGCTGCAAACGCTGTTCGCCAACGGGCCGCGCTACGTCGGCCATCGCCTCGCGGTGCCCGAACCCGGCACCTTCCACACCTTGCCGCAGGAGCAGCAAGGCCGCGCGCTGGTGCACACGCCGAAGGGGGTCGAACTGATCTCCAACGTCTGCCGCCACCGCCAGGCCCTGATCCTGCAAGGCCGCGGCCAGCTCGACGCCAGGTCCGGCGGCAACATCGTCTGCCCGCTGCACCGCTGGACCTACGCCGCCGCCGACCCGCGCACCACCGGCACGCTGATCGGCGCGCCGCATTTCGAACAGGACCCCTGCCTCAACCTGCACAACTATCCGCTGCGCGAGTGGAACGGGCTGCTGTTCGAGCAGAACGCCGACAGCCAGGGCCGCGACGTCGCCGCCGACCTGGCCCGCATCGGTCCGCGCCTCGACCTCGATTTCGAAGGCTACGCCTTCGATCGCGTCGAACTGCACGAGTGCAACTACAACTGGAAGACCTTCATCGAGGTCTACCTCGAGGACTACCACGTCGGGCCCTTCCATCCGGGCCTGGGAAGCTTCGTCACCTGCGACGACCTGCGCTGGGAATTCGGCCACCACTTCTCGGTCCAGACCGTGGGCGTGGCCAACCGGCTCGGCCGCGCCGGCAGCCCGGTCTACCAGCGCTGGCAGGAGCAACTTCTCAAGTACCGCAACGGCAACCCGCCGCGCTACGGGGCGATCTGGCTCAGCTACTACCCGCACGTCATGGTCGAGTGGTATCCGCACGTGCTCACGGTCTCGACGCTGCATCCGGTCGGTCCGCAAAAGACGCTCAACATGGTCGAGTTCTTCTATCCCGAGGAAATCGTCGCCTTCGAGCGCGAGTTCGTCGAAGCCCAGCAGGCGGCCTACATGGAGACCTGCGTCGAGGACGACGAGATCGCCGAGCGCATGGACGCCGGCCGCCGCGCGCTGATGCTGCGCGGCGACGACGAGAGCGGTCCCTACCAGAGCCCGATGGAAGACGGCATGCAGCAGTTCCACGAGTGGTACCGCAGGGAAATGAGCTCCCCCCCAGTCAGCGTCTGATGCAGGCTCTCTGGATGGTGCTGGGCGCACTGATCTTCGCCACCATGGGCGTGTGCGTGAAGTTCGCCTCGGCCTGGTTCTCCAGCGCCGAACTGGTTTTCTACCGCGGCCTGATCGGTATCGTGTTCCTGTGGGTGCTGGCGCGCAGCCGCGGTGTCACGCTGGCCACGCGCTACCCGGGCATGCATGCCTGGCGCAGCCTGATCGGCGTGGTCTCGCTGGGCGCCTGGTTCTTCGCCATCGCCCACATGCCGCTGGCCACCGCGATGACGCTCAACTACATGAGCAGCGTCTGGATCGCGGCCTTCCTGGTCGGCGGCGCCCTGCTGGCCTGGGTGCCGGTGCCGGGCCGCGACGGCAAGCTGCCGCGGCCGCCGCTGCAGGGCCCGCTGGTTCTGACGGTGCTGGCCGGCTTCGGCGGCGTGGTGCTGATGCTCAAGCCCACGGTGGGCGACAACCAGGGTTTCGCCGGGCTCATGGGGCTGCTGTCGGGCCTGACGGCGGCCTTCGCCTACATGCAGGTGGTGGCCCTGTCGCGGCTTGGCGAACCCGAGGCGCGCACGGTGTTCTATTTCGCGGTCGGCTCCGCGGTGGCCGGCGGCTTCGGCACGCTGCTGGGCGGGGCCACGCCCTGGGACCAGTGGACCTGGGGCCACGCTGCGTGGCTGCTGCCGGTCGGCGTGCTGGCGGCGCTGGGCCAGCTCTGCATGACCCGCGCCTACGCCAGCGCCAAGACCGAGAGCGGGACGCTCCTGGTCGCCAATCTCCAATACTCCGGCATCGTCTTCGCCGCCATCTACAGCGTGCTGCTGTTCGGCGACCGCATCGACGCCGCGGGCTGGGCCGGCATGACGCTGATCGTCTGCAGCGGCATCGCCGCCACCGTGCTGCGCCAGCGCTCGCTGCCCAAGGCACCGGCCGAAGAGCACTAGGCTCGCACATCGGGCCAGCGGCCCGGCGAAGCCGGTTCCGCGGTGTTTCACGAGCGGGCAAAGAGGCAAAGAGCGCGGATATCGTTGGACAATCTGCTTTTCGCCGAGGCCATGATGCAAAACCCGCCCTTCACCACCCTGATCACCGCCGAGCAACTCAAGGCCCTGCTCGACCGCAGCGCAGCGTCGACGATGGTGTTCGACTGCAGCTTCGAGCTCATGAAGCCCGACGCCGGCCCGCAGCTCTACCGCACGGCCCACATCCCGGGCGCCGTCTATGCCAACCTCGACACCGACCTGAGCGCGAAGCACGGCGCACCCGGCGCGCGCGGCGTGGTGATCGCCCAGGACGACGGCCCGCCGGCCTCGGGCGGGCGCCACCCGCTGCCCAGCCGCGAGCGCTTCGCCACCTGGCTGTCGAGCGTCGGCTTCGCCAACGGCATGCAGGCCGTGGTGTACGACCGCAACGGCGCCAACTACTGCGGCCGGCTCTGGTGGATGCTGAAGTGGATCGGCCACGAGGCCGTCGCCGTGCTCGACGGCGGCCTGCAAGCCTGGCAGGCCGCCGGCGGCGAGGTGACGAGCCGCGAGGAGCCGACGCACTTCCAGTCGAACTTCGTCGCCGGCGAGCCGCTGCTGAAGCTGGTCGACACGCCGACGGTGGCGGCGCGGCTCGAACAGGCCGGCCAGACGCTGGTCGACGCCCGCGCCGCCGCAAGATATCGCGGCGAGGTGGAACCTCTGGACCCGATCGCGGGTCACATCCCGGGGGCCCTGAACCGGCCCTTCACCGAGAACCTCGGTCCCGACGGAAAGTTCAAGCCGGCCGCGCAGTTGCGCGCCGAGTTCGAGAACCTGTTGGCGGGCCGGGATCCCGCGACGGTCGTCCACCAGTGCGGCAGCGGCGTGAGCGCCGTGCCCAACCTGCTCGCCATGCAGATCGCGGGCCTCGGGCCGACCGCGCTCTATGCCGGCAGCTGGAGCGAGTGGAGCAACACGCCGGGGCTGCCGACCCGGCAAGGCACCCAAGCATGAACCTGTTCCGACGGCCCTTCTTCACCTTCGCCCTCAGCGCCTTCCTGGCCGCCCCCTTCGCCGCATCGGCACAGAGCCCGGCGGCCCACGTGCACGGGCAGGTCAGGCTCGACATCGTGATCGACGGCCCGACCATCGTGATCGCGATGGAATCCCCGCTCGACAACTTCGTCGGCTTCGAACGCGCGCCGCGCACCGACGCCGAGAAGAAGACCGCCGAGGACGCGATCGCGCAGCTGCGCGCCGGCGCCCAGCTGTTCAAGATCGACCCGGCCGCCAACTGCAAGCTCGGCCCGGTCACGCTGCGTTCCTCGGCGCTGGGCCTGGGCAAGAACGAGGAAGGCGCCGGCGAAGGCCACGCCGACCTCGACGGCAGCTTCGCCTTCAACTGCACCAACACGGCGGCCGCCAAGTTCATCGACATCGATCTCTTCAACGCCTTCAAGGGACCGCGCCAGATCGAGGCCCAGATCGCCGCGCCGCAGGGCCAGTTCAAGCGCACGCTGAAGCGGCCGGCGACACGGCTGGCCTGGAACAAATGACGCGGCCAAGAGCCGCCCGGCCGCTCCGAAGGCGCGCTGCGAAGCGCTGCCGCCACGCGAAGGTCCTGCGGTGAGCTTCGTCCTTTCGGCAGCGGCGCTGCGCTTTTGCTGGCCCGGCGCCCCGCACCCCTGCATCGACATCGAGCGCTTCGAGGTCGCCGCCGGCGAGGCCGTGTTCCTGCATGGCCCGAGCGGCTGCGGCAAGAGCACGCTGCTGTCGCTGCTGGCGGGCGTGCTGATCGCCGACGCCGGCCAGGTGCGGCTGCTGGGCCACGACTGGGCCCAGCTCTCGGGCACCGCCCGGGACCGGACGCGGGTCGCACATGTCGGCTACATCTTCCAGCAGTTCAACCTGCTGCCCTATCTCAGCGTGCTCGACAACGTGCTGCTGCCGTGCCGCTTCTCGGCCCGGCGCAGCGCACGGGCCTCGCGCGACGGCGCCGCACGCGAGCAGGCCGGCGAACTGCTCGACCGCATGGGCCTGGAGCGCAGCCTGTGGCCGCGCCAGGCGATGCAGCTGTCGGTCGGCCAGCAGCAGCGCGTGGCCGCGGCGCGGGCGCTGATCGGCCACCCCGAGGTGGTGATCGCCGACGAGCCCACCTCGGCGCTCGACGAGGACCGCCGCGAAGCCTTCCTCGACGTGCTGCTCGCGGCCTGCGAGGCGAACCGCAGCGCACTGGTCTTCGTGAGCCACGACCAGCGCATCGCCGGCCGCTTCTCGCGCCATGTGCTGCTGCCCGAGATCAATCGCGCGGCTTCGGAGGCATCCCGATGACCGCGCTGTTCCAGATCGCCTGGCGCAGCGCGTGGAACCGGCGCTTCACGCTCGCGCTCACCGTGCTGTCGATCGCGCTGTCGACCTTCCTGCTGCTCGGCGTCGAGCGCATCCGCACCGAACTGCGCGAGAATTTTTCCTCGTCGGTGTCCGGCACCGACCTGATCGTCGGCGCCCGCACCGGCTCGACGCAGCTGCTGCTGTACTCGGTGTTCCGCATCGGCGCCGCCACCAACAACATGCAGTGGAAGAGCGTGCAGGCGCTGGCCGCGCACCCGGGCGTGGCCTGGGTGGTGCCGCTGTCGCTCGGCGACTCGCACCGCGGCTTCTCGGTGCTGGCCACCACGCCGGCCTACTTCGAGCATTTCCGCTACGGCAACCGCCAGCCGCTGCAGCTGCGCGAGGGCCGGCCCTTCGCCGAGCTGTTCGACGCGGTGGTCGGGGCCGAAGTGGCCGACGCGCTGGGCTACCGAGTCGGCCAGCAGATCACGCTCGCGCATGGCAGCGGCGAGCTCAACGTCGCCGAGCATGCCGACAAGCCCTTCACCGTGGTGGGCGTGCTCGCACGCACCGGCACGCCGGTCGACCGCACGGTGCACATCGGACTCGAGGCGATGGAGGCGATCCATCTCGAATGGATGAGCGGCGCGCCGATGCCCGGGCTCAAGATTCCGGCCGAGCAGGTGCGCAAGTTCGACCTGACGCCGAAGAACGTGACCGCGGTGATGGTCGGGCTGAAGAACCGGGCCGCGGTGTTCGCGGTCCAGCGCTGGGTCTCGACCTATGCCGGCGAGCCGCTGATGGCGATCCTGCCGGGCGTGGCGCTCGACGAACTGTGGAGCGTGGTCGGCGTCGGCGAGCGGGCGCTGCTGCTGATGTCGGCGCTGGTCGCGCTGGTGAGCCTGGCCGGCCTGGTGTCGGTGGTGATGGCCGGCCTCAACGAGCGGCGCCGCGAACTGGCCGTGCTGCGGGCCGTGGGCGCCAGCCTGCGCCATGTGCTGGCCTTGCTGGCGCTCGAGGGCGCCCTCGTGACGCTGCTGGGCGTGGCGCTCGGCGTCCTGGCGGCGGTGCTCGGCATCGCCTTCCTGTCGCCATGGCTTCAATCGCACTTCGGACTCGCGCTGCGGCTGTCCGAACCTACGCACAACGAATGGCTGCTGCTCGCGAGCCTGGTCGCTGCGGGCTGGCTCGCCAGCCTGCTGCCGGGCATCCGGGCCTACCGGCTGTCGCTCGCCGATGGGCTTTCACCCAGAATCTGAATACCTTGCGGGACAGAGCAAGAAACTGCACAGCAGTTTTTGCTCTGTCCTCAACCAGCCAGAATAGACCATCATGACCCGTCCCCTTCTCCTCACGCTGCTCTCGCTGGTCGTCGCCGGCACCGCCTTCGCTGCCGGCCCCGCCCCGCAGGCCACTTCGCCGACCCAGCCGCTCGGCGGCAAGGCCGCGGAAGCCAAGCCCGCGCCGGGCCAGCCCCGGCTCATCAGCTGGGAAGAGCTGGTGCCCAAGGACTGGGATCCGATGAAGGAACTCAAGGGCATGGACCTGAGCAAGCTCGACGACAGCGACCCGCGCGCCAACGAGCTGCTCATGAAGCTGCAGGAAGTGTCGAACAACGCACCCACCAACCCGGCGCTCAACGGCGTCGAGGTGAAGATCCCCGGCTTCATCGTGCCGCTCGAGGAGAACAAGGGCGAGATCACCGAGTTCCTGCTGGTGCCCTACTTCGGCGCCTGCATCCACACGCCGCCGCCGCCGGCCAACCAGATCCTGCACGTGCGCCCGAAACAGGGTGCGAAGTTCCGCGCCATGGACACCGTCTGGGTCACAGGCAAGCTCCAGACGGTGCGCAACGATTCGATGATGGGCGTCAGCGGCTACCAGGTCACGGCCGACAGCGTCACCAAGTACACGGGCAGCCCGAAGTAGCCGGCGCCGCCCTCAGCGGCTGAACAGGCGGTAGATCCGGTCGTAGAAGTCGGCCGGGAAGCGCCAGTAGCGCGCCCCGCCCGGCGTCGTCTGCTCGTCCAGCCCGCGGCGCGGCGGCGGCGCATTCAGAAGAAACTGCGCCAGCATGTCGCCGCTGACCCATGGATCGTCGTACCAGAACGCGTGCGAGCTCTCCGGCAGGTTGGGGATGTCCTTCGGGTCGACGCGGATCAGGTCGAAGCGCAGCTTGCGCGAAGCCTCGACCAGAAAGCGGGTCTGCTCCTCGTCCAGTTCGGTGACATCGGGCCGGCCTGCGCGCGACGCCCGGCCGACGATGGCCGCGAAGCGGAGCACCGAATCGTTGAGGTTGGCCGCGATGCTCACGCGCTCGATGATGTCGATGTAGCCGCCGAGCTCGGTCACGAAGCGGCGGGTGTCGATGTCCGGCGCCGCGAAATAGATCTGGCCCAGCCGCAGCCGCTGCTGCAGCTGCTCGCGCGACTCCCCGGGCCGCGGCGTGCCCAGGCGCACCAGTGCCGGGCTCAGCACCTGCGCGCCGGCGCTGTAGGCCAGCACGTCGATCTTCGACGCCGTCGTGTTCTCTGCCAGCAGCTCGACCATCCGTGCGAAGGGCTCGACCGTGCTGGCCGCGTTGCTGACGTCGGTCAGGTAGCGCAGGATCGAGCCCGCCGACGGCCACATGAAGACCAGCACGACCATGCGCCGTCCGGTGAAGTGCCGGAACTGCGCCGCCTGCGCCGCCGCGCGCGGCACCGTGTTGTTGGAGCCATGCACATAGATCAGCAGCTCGCTGTTGGGGCTGGCGGCCAGGGCCTTGTTCACCAGCGCGAAGAAGGCCTTGGCCTCGGGCGAGTTCTTCACTTCTTCGTTGGACCGCAGCACGGCCAGCTGCTCGAGCCGTTCCAGGTGGACGATCGGCCGCTCGTCCGGATCGGCGCTGGTGGACAGGCGGTGCAGGGTCTCCCAGTCGAGCGTCTCGTCGCCGACCCGGACATGCGCGACCCCCATGCGCAGGTCGTCGGTGGGCACGATGGTGTGGACCGGCTCCGGCTGCTCGATCAGCGCCAGCCGGTTGGTGGCGTACAGCACCGGAACCTCGGTGGACTTGAGCTTCTCGCCGATCTGCTCGAAGGGATCGACATCGCCGTTGCTGAAGCTCACCGGCGTGGGCATGAGCCGCACCGGTGCATAGCAGCCGGCCAGCAGGACCGAGGCCAGCACCATGGAAAGGACCGCGGCCGTCCTGGCGATTCCGAATGTTCCGAGTTCGAGGTTGCGCATGCGCCGGAAGTATAGGGAGCCTCCACAGACCGCCCCGGACGTGCCACCATGGCGTCTCTCAAAAAAGGAGACCCCCATGTCGGATCACGTCTACAAGCTACTCGAACTCACCGGCTCCTCGCCGACCAGCAGCGACGACGCCGTGCGCCGCGCGATCGCCAAGGCCAGCGAATCGGTGCGCAACATCCAGTGGTTCCAGGTCACCGAGACCCGCGGCCACGTGGTCGACGGCAAGGTCGGCCACTGGCAGGTCACGCTGAAAGTGGGCTTCACCCTGGAAGACTGAAAGCAGACCCCGCGAGCAGGCCGGCGAAGCCCGGCCTTGTTGGTGAAACACCGCGGAACTGGCTTTGCCAGGCCGCTGGTGTTGCCCCCGGCAGGGGGTGGGCGCCCGGACACGAAGTGCCGGGCAACCTGGGGGCGAGCAACTAATCCGGCGCCTGCATCACCCGATCGAATTCCTCGTCCGCCGGCACGTTGTCGGCGTCGAGTTCGCTGGCGTCGGTGAGGTCGATGCCGGTCTCGTCGGAGAGCTCGTCCGTGGCTTCGGCCTCGGAATCGAATTCTTCCTCCTCTTCGGGCAAAGCGTCGTCGGCTTCGTCGATCTCGGGTTCTTCGGCGGCATCGGCGGACCGTGGAGGAGGCTCGGCGCTGATCATGATCTGACTCCTGGATGACTGCCTTGCATGATGCACCCACTGTGCACCTGCTGCCGAATCAGCCTCATCGGCAAAGGGGGAAGTAGCTTGTCAGAAAGCGCGCCGTGTGTCCAATCAGTGGGTGTGGCCGGACTCGTGGACGTGGCCGTGGTCGGCGCCCTCGTGGTCGTGGTCGGCATGGGCCAGCCGGCTCACCAGCGTGACCAGCAGGATGCCGGCCACCAGCCAGACGATCTGCAGCGCGGTCTGGCGCGCCGGCAGGCGCTTCTGCAACTGCGGGATCAGGTCGGCCAAGGCGACGTAGACGAAGCTGCTGGCCGCCAGCACCAGGAAGTACGGCAGCCATCCGTGCAGCTGGTCGACCAGCCACCAGCCGGCCAGGCCGCCCAGGGCGGTCATGGTGCCGGCCAGCGACACCTTGACCAGCGCCGCCCGGTGGTTGGTCGAACTCTGGCGCAGCACGACGAGGTCGCCGATGTGGTGCGGAACCTCGTGCGCCAGCACCGCGATCGCGGCCACCACCCCCAGGCGCAGGTCGGCGACGAAGGCCGAGGCGATCAGGATGCCGTCGCCGAAGCAGTGCACGCTGTCGCCGGTGAGGACGGCCCAGCCGCCACCGCCCCGAGGCGCATGCGCGTGGTCGTGCGAATGGTCATGCGCATGGCCGTGATGGTCGTGGCCGTGGCCGCCTTCATGCCCATGGTGATGCTCGTGCCCGTGGTGCCACAGCTCCGCCTTGTCGAGCAGGAAGAAGAAGACCAGGCCGAACAGCAGCACCCCGAACAGCACGCCCGGCTCGATCCGGCTTTCGAAGGCCTCCGGCAGCAGATGCATGAAGGCGGTCGCCAGCAAGGCGCCCGCGGCCAGGCTCAGCAGATGCTGCGGATTGACGCCGCCGGCGCCGCTGCGCACGCCCACGCGCAGCAGCAGCGCGGCGATCCAGACACTTCCGATGCCGGCGACCAGGGTCGCGGCGATGATGGCTAACAAATTCATGACGGCGTTGCGCAACAGGGCAAAAACAAAAAGCCGCCTCGAGGACGGCTTTCGCGCGACCCGCTTCGGGGCACACGGCGAATCGCGACGCCCTGGCGGCCGGGGTGCCGGGTGGCCAGGGGGGCTTTCGTCATCTTATCAACCGTGTCAAGGGGCTGCCCCGAGGTGGTAGGCACGGGAGGCCAGCGCCGACGCCAGCACCTGCGCCGGATCCAGCAGGTCCAGGCGCTCGACCTCGTCGGCGCCCTGAAGGCCGAGCGGGATCTCGGTGCAGCCCATGACGATCGCGACCGGCCCGTGCCGTTGCGCCAGTTGCAGCGCCACCCGGCTGAAACAGGAACGGGCCAGCGCCCTGTCTCCGGCCTTCACGCCCTCGTAGATGCCGCGCATGAGCAGTCGGCGCTCGTCCTCGCGTGGCAGGTGGCAGGCGATGCCGGCGCGGGCCATCGCCTGCTCGTAGAGACCGATGCGGTAGGTGCCCTCGGTTGCCATGAGCGCGGCGCCCTGCACGCCGCGCGCGGCGAGGTGGGCCGCGACTTCGCGCGCCACATGCAGCACCTCGATCTGGGGAAAGCGCTGCTGCAGCGTCTCGTGCCAGGCGTGCGCGGTGTTGCAGGCGATGGCCACCGCCCGGCTGCCCAGGGCGGCCAGCCGGCCCAGCGCCTGCAGCATCGGCTCGAGCGGCTGGTGCGCACCGAGCTGCGCCGATTCGATCGCCTCGCTGCGGTCGGGCACCGGCACCTGGGCCAGCCAGTGCTCCGGGAACGCCTGGTCCCCCACTGCCTGGCCGCGCGCCCGCAGCAGCACCGCGCAGGCCTCGACGAACAGGCGCACGAAGTCGGCGCCCGCTGCCGGGCCCATGCCACCGAGAATGCCGACGGTCTGCGGCGTGCGCATGGGATGCCGGGCTCCGCGCTCAGGTCGCCGGCTTGTCGCTCGGCGACTGGATGTTCTCGCGCAGCTGCGGCGCCATCGGCAGGTTCAGCGGCACGCCCTTGGGCGGGATCGGCTGCAGGAACCACTTGGTGTACATCTTCTCGAACTCGCCGCTCTTCATGAGGCCGATGAAGGTGTCGTCCACCAGCTTCTTGAAGGCCGGGTCGTCCTTGGCCATCATGCAGGCGTAGGGTTCGACCTGCAGCGCATCGCCCACCACCTCGAAGTCGGCCGGGTTCTTGGCATTGGCGATCAGGCCGAACAGCAGGATGTCGTCCATCGCGAAGGCCACCGCGCGGTCGCTCTCGACCAGCAGGAAGGCGTCGGCGTGGTCCTTGCCGAGCACGATGTCCATGTCGAGGTTCTTGTCGGTGTTGTACTTGCGCATGACCAGCGCGTTGGTCGTGCCGGTGGTGCTGGCCACGGTCTTCTTCGCGAGGTCGGCGTAGTTCTTGATCTTCGAGGACTTCTTCACCAGCAGCCGGGTGCCGGTATAGAAGTGGTTGATCGCAAAGCTGACGTCCTTGGCGCGGGCCGTGTTGTTGGTGGTCGAGCCGCATTCGAGGTCGACCGTGCCGTTGCTGATCAGCGGAATCCGGTTCTGCGAAGTCACCGGCGTCAACGCCACTTCGAGGTTCGGCTTGTTGAGCTTCTTCTTGACCGCCTCGACCACCGCATTCGACAGGTCGACCGAGAAGCCGATCGGCTTGTTGGAGCCCTCGAGGTAGCTGAAGGGCACCGAGGACTCCCGGTAGGCCAGCGTGATCTTGCCGGTCTCGGCGATCTTGGCCAGGGTGTCGGCGGCCTGGGCGGCCGTGGTGGCGGCGGCAGCGAGCAGAACCGCTGCCATCGATGCGGTGAATTTCATGCGAGCCCTTTCGAGTTTTTGAAGGTGAGGGAGTGTAGGAATCATTCGCCCGCCGCTCACAATTCCTTTAGCACCATCGGCCATGACCAAAAGTCATGGGCTGGCCATGCCATGCGCTTTGGCTATGGGCCGCGGTGCTTTTGGCATTTCCCGATCCGCGGCTGCCGGCCTAGAGTCGACCCTCCACAGAACAGCGAGAGGAAAGCGTCATGCACGTCTGCGTGCTGGGGGCCGGCATCGTCGGCCTGGCGACCGCCTGGCACCTGAACCGCGAGGGTTTCCAGGTCAGCGTGATCGATCGCGCCGTGCCCGGCGCCGGAGCCAGCGGCGGCAATGGCGCCCAGCTGAGCTATTCCTACGTGCAGCCGCTGGCCGACCCGTCGATCTGGAGGCAGTTGCCCAAGCTGCTGCTTTCGCCCTCTTCGCCGCTCAAGCTGCGCCCGCAACTCGACCCCCTGCAATGGCGCTGGGCGCTGGCCTTCCTGGCCGCCTGCAACGCCCGCACCTCGCGCGACAGCACCGCCAGCCTGCTGGCGCTGGCGGCGCAAAGCCGCGCAGCCTTCGAGGCCATGCGCGCCGACATCGGGCCCGACTGCGATTTCTCGGCCACCGGCAAGCTGGTGCTCTATGGCGGAGCGGCGTCGCTGGCGGGTGCCCAGCGGCAGCTCGAACTGCAGCGCGCGATGGGCAGCCAGCAGCGCCTGGTGACCGCCGACGAGTGCGTCGCCCTCGAACCGGCGCTGGCGGACTACCGCGCGCAGATCGCGGGGGCGGTCCACACGCCCAGCGAATGTGCGGCCGACTGCCTCAAGGTCTGCAGCGAACTCGTGCGGGCGCTCGATGCCCGCGGCGTGCGCTTCCTGCTCGATACCGAGATCCACGGCTTCGATGTGCGCGGCGGACGCGTGGCTGCGGTGCAGACGGCCGGCGGCAGCATCGAGGCCGATGCCTTCGTGATGGCGCTGGGCACCGCCTCGCACCGGCTCGGCCGCCAACTCGGCGCCTACCTGCCGGTCTACCCGCTCAAGGGCTACAGCATCACGGTCGACGTCGATCCTGCGCCCGGCGCCGCGCCGCAGGTGAGCGTCACCGACAGCGCCCGCAAGGTGGTTTTCGCGCGCATCGGTTCGCGCCTGCGCGTCGCCGGCATGGCCGAGCTGGTCGGACACGATGCGAGCATCCCCGCGGCCCGCATCGACACCCTGGCCGAGGCCACGCGCGCGGTGTTCCCGCGGGCCGGCCGGCTGGACGCGCTGCACCCCTGGACCGGCATGCGCCCAGCCACGCCGACCGGCGTGCCGATCGTCGGCCGGCTCGAGGGCGCGCCGTCCAACATGATCTTCAACACCGGGCACGGCGCGCTGGGCTTCACGCTCGCTTTCGGCTCGGCGCTGCGGGTGGGCGAGGCGCTGGTCCCCGCGCCGGCCACTTTGGGGTAGCCTCTACCCTGAGCCAAGACAGCAAGGAGACAACGATGGCCAACACCCTCTCCCCCGCCGAAGAAGCATTGCGCGATGCCGCACGGGAATACCACCGATCGCCCGTCAAGGGCAAGATCTCGATCTCGCCCACCAAACCTCTGCTGAACCAGCGCGACCTGTCGCTGGCCTACTCGCCCGGCGTCGCCTACCCCTGCCTGGACATCGAGGCCGACCCCTCGCTGGCGGCCGAGTACACCTCGCGCGGCAATCTCGTCGGCGTGGTCACCAACGGCACCGCGGTGCTGGGCCTGGGCAACATCGGCCCGCTGGCCAGCAAGCCGGTGATGGAAGGCAAGGGCTGCCTGTTCAAGAAGTTCGCCGGCATCGACGTCTTCGACATCGAGCTGGCCGAGACCGACCCCGACAAGCTGGTCGACATCATCGCCGCGCTCGAGCCCACGCTGGGCGGCATCAACCTCGAGGACATCAAGGCGCCCGAGTGCTTCTACATCGAGAAGAAGCTGCGCGAGCGCATGAACATCCCGGTGTTCCACGACGACCAGCACGGCACCGCGATCATCTCCGCGGCGGCGCTCATCAACGGCCTCGAGCTGGTCGGCAAGAAGATCGAGGACGTCAAGATCGCGGTCTCGGGAGCCGGCGCCGCAGCCATCGCCTGCCTCGATGTCATGGTGGGCCTGGGCGCCAAGCCGGCCAACATCTACGCGGTCGACTCCAAGGGCCTGATCTACATCGGCCGGCCCGGCGGCTTCGACGACTCGAAGACCCGCTATGCGCAGAAGGACAGCGGCGACCGCACGCTGGCCGACGTCATGAAGAACGCCGACGTCTTCCTGGGCTGCTCGGCGCCCGGCGTGGTCACCCAGGACATGGTCAAGAGCATGGGCAGCCAGCCGATCATCCTGGCGCTGGCCAACCCCGAGCCCGAGATCCGGCCCGAGCTGGCGAAGGCCGTGCGGCCCGACTGCATCATCGCCACCGGCCGCTCGGACTACCCGAACCAGGTCAACAACGTGCTCTGCTTCCCCTACATCTTCCGCGGCGCGCTCGATTGCGGCGCGAGCAAGATCACGGAAGAAATGAAGCTGGCCTGCGTGCGCGAGATCGCCGACCTCACCAAGGCCGACATCAGCGAGGAAGTGGCCACCGCCTACGCCGGCCAGGAACTCGCCTTCGGGCCGGACTACATCATCCCCAAGCCCTTCGACTCGCGCTTGATCCTGCGCATCGCGCCCGCGGTCGCCAAGGCGGCGCAGGCCTCGGGCGTGGCCACGCGGCCGATCGAAGACCTCGACACCTACCGCCAGCACCTGACGCGCTTCGTCTACCAGACCGGCATGTTCATGCGCCCGGTGTTCAGCGCCGCCAAGGTGGCGAGCGCCAAGCGCGTGGCCTACGCCGAAGGCGAGGACGACCGCGTGCTGCGCGCCGCCCAGCTGGCGGTCGACGAGGGCCTGGCCAAGCCGATCCTGATCGGTCGCCCGGCGGTGATCGAGGCCCGCATCAAGAAGGCCGGCCTGCACATCAACCTGGGCCGCGACGTCGAGTGCGTCGATCCCGAGGACGATCCGCGCTTCCGTACCTACTGGGAGACCTACCACCAGATCATGGGCCGGCGCGGCATCACGCCCGAGGCCTCGAAGGCCATGGTGAGGCGCTCCAACACCACCATCGCCTCGCTGATGCTGCACCTGGGCGACGCCGATGCCATGCTGTGCGGCCTGGTCGGGCGCTTCGACAGCCACCTCAAGATCCTGAACCAGGTGCTGGGCCTGAAGCGCGGCGCGCCGGGTTTCGCGACGCTCAACGCGCTGACGCTCGAGAAGTACACCCTCTTCATCGCCGACACCAACGTCCACGAAGACCCGAGCGCCGAGACCCTGGCCAACATCGCGGTGATGGCGGCCGACGAGGTGCGGCGCTTCGGCCTGCCGCCCAAGGTGGCCTTCCTGTCGCACTCCAACTTCGGCTCGTCCGAACGCGGCTCGGCGCGCAAGATGCGCCTCGCGCGCGACCTGTTCTCCAAGATGGCGCCCGACATCGAATGCGATGGCGAGATGCACGGCGATGCGGCCCTGTCGGAAGACGTGCGCCTCAAGGCGCTGCCCGAGACCTCGCTCACCGGCGAGGCCAACCTGCTGATCTGCCCGAACCTCGACGCCGCCAACATCCTCTTCAACGTGCTCAAGATGACCGGCGGCAACGGCGTGACGGTGGGCCCGATCCTGATGGGCGCGCAGGGCTCGGCCCACATCCTGACGCCGTCGTCGACCGTGCGGCGCGTGGTCAACATGACCGCGCTGGCGGTGGCCGACGCCAACTCGCCGCGCTAGCACCCGGGCGCGCGCACCAAGCTGGACGCCCCGTCGCGGTGCACGCGACGGGGCGTTCTGCATCCGGCTCCCTGAGAAGCCATGAACCCCCGGTTACCGCATGCACCCGCATGGGACGGCCGGAAGGGTTCGCACCAATCGCGTGCCGGCACCGTTTTTGCTTGAATCCCGTGCATCCATCTTTCACGGAATCCTGAATGAACAAGCGCGCCCTGCTCCAGACCTTCCTCGCCGTCTCGGCACTCGGCCTCGGCCTGGCCACCGCCCAGGCCCAGACGACGACACCGATCAAGTTCCAGCTCGACTGGCGCTTCGAGGGACCCGGCGCCTTCTTCACGCATCCCGCTGCCAAGGGCTACTTCAAGGCCAGCGGCCTCGACGTCACGGTCGACGCCGGCAACGGCTCGGGCGGCGCCGTCACGCGCGTGTCCTCGGGCGCCTACGACATGGGCTTCGCCGACCTGGCGGCGCTGATGGAGTTCCACGCCAACAACCCCGACAGCCCGAACAAGCCGGTCGCGGTGATGATGGTCTACAACAACACGCCGGCCTCGGTCATGGCGCTCAAGAAGAGCGGCATCACGAAGCCCGCCGACCTGACGGGCATGAAGCTCGGAGCCCCGGTGTTCGACGCCGGCCGCCGCGCCTTCCCGATCTTCGCCAAGGCCAACAACGTCGGCGCGGTGAACTGGACAGCGATGGACCCGACGCTGCGCGAGACCATGCTCATGCGCGGCGACATCGACGCCATCACGGGCTTCACCTTCACCTCGCTGCTGAACCTCGAATCGCGCGGCGCCAAGGCGGCCGACATCGTGATCCTGCCCTACCCCGACTTCGGCGTGAAGCTCTACGGCAACGCGATCATCGCCTCGCCCAAGCTCATCAAGGAGAACCCGGCGGCGGTCAAGGCCTTCCTCACGGCCTTCACCAAGGGCGCCAAGGAAGTGATCGCCAGCCCGGCGGTGGCGATCGAGTCGATCAAGGCGCGCGACGGCATCGTCAACAGCGAACTCGAGACGCGCCGCCTCAAGCTGGCGATCGACACCGTGGTGAACACACCCGACGCGCGCGCCGAGGGATTCGGCCAGGTCAATGCCGGCCGGCTGTCGCTGATGGCCTCGCAGGTGTCGGACGCCTTCGCGACCAAGACCCGCGTGAACCCCGACGCCGTGTGGAACGGCTCGCTGCTGCCGTCCTCGGCCGAGCTGAACATTCTGCGCAAGTGATGGCGGAGACCGACAACGCGCCCTTCGTCGATTTCCAGGACGTCTGGCTCGCCTACAACGAGGAACTGCTGCGCGCCAACCACTTCGCGGTCGAGGCGATCGACCTGAAGGTCAAGCGCGGCGAGTTCATCGCCATCGTCGGCCCTTCGGGCTGCGGCAAGTCGACCTTCATGAAGCTCACGACGGGCCTCAGGATGCCGTCGATGGGCAAGATCCGGATCGACGGCGAGCCGGTCACCGGTCCGCTGAAGATCTCGGGCATGGCCTTCCAGGCGCCGTCGCTGCTGCCCTGGCGCACCACGGTCGACAACGTGCTGCTGCCGCTGGAAATCGTCGAGCCCTACCGCTCGACCTTCAAGGCCAAGCGCAAGGAGTACGTCGAGCGGGCCCGCAAGCTGCTGCAGAAGGTCGGCCTCGGCGGCTACGAGGACAAGTTCCCGTGGCAGCTCTCGGGCGGCATGCAGCAGCGCGCCAGCATCTGCCGCGCGCTGATCCACGAGCCCAAGATGCTGCTGCTCGACGAGCCCTTCGGCGCGCTCGACGCCTTCACGCGCGAGGAGCTCTGGTGCATCCTGCGCGACCTCTGGACCGAGCAGCAGTTCAACGTGATCCTGGTCACGCACGACCTGCGCGAGTCGGTGTTCCTGGCCGACACGGTCTACGTCATGAGCAAGAGCCCGGGCCGCTTCGTGGTCAAGCGCGAGATCGAGCTGCCGCGCCCGCGCGAGCTGGAGCTGACCTACACCAAGGAATTCACCGACATCGTGCTGGAGCTGCGCGGCCACATCGGCGCCATCCGGAGCAACGCGATCGCCGATGCCGCCAAGGCCCCGGCGGCGATCCCGCAGTAAGCCATTCATGAAGAACAACAAGCAAATCGAACGCTGGTCGCCCTGGCTGCTGCTGGTCGCGGTCATCGTGCTGTGGCAGATCATCTGCTCGGGCTTCGGCGTCTCGGAATTCATCTTCCCGAGCCCCTGGCGCATCTGGACCCAGTTCTGGGAGTTCAAGGAAATCATCGCCGGCCACGCCTGGCGCACCTTCTGGGTCACGATGGCGGGCTTCGGCCTGGCGATCGTGGTGGGCGTGCTGCTGGGCTTCGTGATCGGCAGTTCGCGGCTGGCCTACGCGGCGATGTACCCGCTGATGACCGCCTTCAACGCACTGCCGAAGGCGGCCTTCGTGCCGATCCTGGTGGTCTGGTTCGGCATCGGCGTCGGGCCGGCGATCCTCACGGCCTTCCTGATCAGCTTCTTCCCGATCATGGTCAACATCGCGACCGGCCTGGCGACCCTGGAGCCCGAACTCGAGGACGTGCTGCGCGTGCTCGGCGCCAAGCGCTGGGACGTGCTCATGAAGATCGGCTTCCCGCGCTCGATGCCCTACTTCTTCGCCTCGCTCAAGGTGGCGATCACGCTGGCCTTCGTCGGCACCACGGTGTCGGAGATGACCGCCGCCAACGAGGGCATCGGCTACCTGCTGATCTCGGCCGGTTCGTCGATGCAGATGGGCCTGGCCTTCGCCGGCCTGATGGTGGTGGGCGCGATGGCGATGGGCATGTACGAGCTGTTCAGCGCGGTCGAGAAGCACACGACGGGCTGGGCGCACCGGGGTTCGCAGGGGGAGTGAAAGCGCCTATCCTTGCGGGTTCTTTTTCAGGAGAGACGAACCCATGATCAAGGTCAGCGTGATGTACCCCTTCTCCCCCGGCGCGCGGTTCGACCACGCCTACTACCGCGACAAGCACATGCCGCTGCTCGCGAACCGGATGGGCGACGCCTGCAAGTCCTACACGATCGACAAGGGCCTGGCCGGCGGCGCACCCGGCCAGCCGCCCACCTATGTCGGCATGTGCCACGTCTTCGCCGACTCGGTGGAGTCTTTCCAGGCCGCCTTCGGCCCGCATGCGAAGGAGATCCTGGCGGACATCGCCAACTACACCGACATCCAGCCGGTGATGCAGATCAGCGAAGTGGTGGTGGGCTGAGGCCTGCTCACACGAGCCGGGTCTCGATCTCGGTCTTGACCTCGGTCATCAGGCGGTGCACCGGGCACTTGCCCGCCACCCGCAGCAGTTCGGCGCGCTGCGCCTCGGTCAGCTCACCCGTGACCCGCAGCGTGCTGTCGAGGCGGTAGACGCCGTGGCGCTCCTCGCTGTCGTCGCGGTCGACCGCGACCTCGATCTCCTCGATCGGCATGCCCTTGCGCCGCGCGTACAGCAGCACGGTGAGCGCCTTGCACGCGGCCAGCGAGGCGTCGTAGAGGTCGTGCGGCGTCGGGCCCGCATCGGTGCCGCCGCCGTCGGGCGAGGCGTCGACCGGGATTTCGTGCGCGCGGATATTTAGGATGTGGCGGGTGCCTGTGACGCCGTCGCGCCGGACCGTGAGGGTCATTTGAATTGCTCCTGTTTGAATGTCATTCGGCGCCACCATAGCGCTCGGTTCGGATCATGCCCGCCGACAGCGATTCGCCGGCCAGCCCTCGGGTCACGCCCTCGACGAAGCGGTTCGAGCCGCACACGAAGACGTGGCGCGGCTGATGGCCCCATTGCGCGATCAGTTCCTTCAGCGCGGCGGCATCCAGCCTCTGGCTGCGGTCGGCGGGGCGGCGGCCGGGACCGCGCGTGATCGCGGCGACGAAGCGGAAATCAGCGCGGCTCGCTTCGAGTCGCTCCAGCTCTTCGCCGAAGGCCAGTTCGTCCCAGGTGCGAGCCGAACAGACCAGCATCAATGGCAGGTCGGCCGCGGTGCGCGCCCAGTCGCGCACCATCGCCATCAGCGGCGCGATGCCCGAGCCGCCCGCCACAAGCAGCACGGGCCCTCCGTCCCCGGCGCGCCAGATGAAATGGCCGCCCAGCGGACCGCGCACCTCGATGGCGTCGCCGGCTCGAGCGATGTCGTGGAAATACGGCGAGACCTCGCCGTCGTCGAGCTTCTCGATGATCAGCTCGACCGGCTGCCCGGGCGCCGAGGCGATCGAATAGCTGCGCTGGGCCGCGTAGCCGTCGGGCGCGGTCAGGCGCACGTCGACATGCTGGCCCGCCACATGCCGCGCCAGGTCCGCCTTCAGGATCACGCTGACGATGCGCGGCGTCAGCGGCGCGATGCGCTCGATCACCGCCTCCTGCCAGCGCGTGGGCCCCTGCGCGCTCACGGATCGTCCGAGTAGCGCTGCTGCTTCCACGGATCGCCGTACATGTGGTAGCCGCGCAGCTCCCAGAAGCCGGCCTCGTCGCGCGCCGTGAAGCGCAGGCCCTTGAGCCACTTGGCGCTCTTCCAGAAGTACAGGTGCGGCACCAGCAGCCGCGCCGGCCCGCCATGCTCCGCCGTGAGCGGCTGGCCGTCGAAATGGGTCGCTACCATCGCGCGTCCGCCGACCAGGTCGGCCAGCGGAACGTTGGTGTCGTAGTCGTCGTGCGAGAGCGCCAGCAAGAAGGCACTGGGCGGCGCCACGCCCGCAGCGGCCAGCAGGTCGTCGATGCTCACTCCCTCCCAGCGGGTGTCGAACTTGGACCAGGTCGTGACGCAGTGGATGTCGCCCTGCCACAGCGTGCGCGGCAGCGCCTGGAACTCGGCCCAGTTCCAGCTCGCGAGCGGACGCGGCCCCTGGCTCAGCGTGAAGCGCCAGGCCGCGAGATCGACCTCGGGCGTCGGCCCCTTGGCCAGCACCGGGAAGTCGTCGGTCTCGAACTGGCCGGGCGGCAGGCGGCGGGCAAAGGCAGCGGTCGGACGTCGTCCTGTGAATCCACGCGTGACCATCGGCACTCCTTCGATTGGAGCGCCATGGTAGCGCCGCTTCAGGCGGCCTGCTGCAGCGGCACCACGCGCATGCCGCGATGCACCTCGGCCTCGCCATGCCTGGCCAGCAGCTGCATCAGGTGCTTGCGGATCAGCATACCGGGGCGGTCGGACTCCATCGAATACTCGACGCCGCGCCGGCGGGTGTCGACCAGCGCATCGGGGTCGGTCGACTCGAGGATGTCCTTGTCCTCGCGCGTGATCTCCTCGTCGAAGTCGATCAGCATCTGCGCCGCGCAATCGGCCTCGGTGTCGTTGCGGAACAGCCATTGGCACAGCTGCATGCGGCCGTCGTCGATCGGCGTGAAGCAGTTGATGATGATGTGGCGGATGCCCGAGGGGTACTCGATGTCGAGCCGGCGCGAGAACGGCAGGAAGTAGGCGTTGCGCATGTGGCGGGTGGTGATCGGGTCGGTCACGCCGCTGATCGCATGGAACTTCTCGGGGTTGACCGCCTGGATCACGGTCTCGGCGTAGAAGCCCGATTCGTTCTCGACCAGTTCGTACTTGCTCGGCTTCGGGCTCGCGGCCACGCCGAAGGTCGCCCGGTGCACGAAGCTGAAGTGCGAGTTGTCGAAGGAGTTCTCGAGCGCGCGCATCGGGCTGGTCTGCCACTCTTCATAGAACTGGTGGATGGTGCGAAATCCCGGATCGTCGAACTCCGGAATCGCCGGGATCTCCGCGATCGGCTCCTCGAGCGCGACCCAGGCGTAGCCGTAGCGCGCGCTGCAGTGGTAGGCGGTGGTCTTGTATTCGGGCGAGATCTTGCGGTCCGGCTCGTACTGAGGGATGCGGATCACCTGGCCGCTGCGGTCGTAGGTCCAGCCGTGGTAGCCGCACTGGATCGCGCCCTGCCCGCAGGCCTTGCCTTCGCCGTCGACGCACCAGCCCTTGGACAGCTTCGCAGTGCGGTGGCAGCAGCGGTCGCGCAAGGCGGCGGGCTGGCCGTCGGCATCGAGGAACAGGACGATGTTCTCGCCGAGCAGCGTGAAGGGCTTCGGGCCCTGCTGCAGATCGGCCAGGGGCATGACGGCATGCCAGAACTTGCGGAAAACGGGTTGCTGCGTGACGAGCATGAAAAGACTCCTTCGGTTGCGTGGGGACCCACCTGAAAGAGCAATTTCCCGCTCCGCGACCGTGCGCTGGAGCTGAACGCTTCTACTCTGCTCCGATTCTCATGCAAATTGCGGGCCCGCGGCGCTGGCATGCCTCCTGCATGACAGCGGTCAAGAGTAGAAGCGTTCAGCAGCGCACGCACCCGATTCGTGCGCCGCCCGGAAATTGCTCTTGAAGTGCCTCGCCGGCCCGGCGGGGTGTTCAAGGCCCCGCGAATTCCGGAGATCACCCACATGCAACGCCGTACCTTCATCACCACGGGCGCCGCCTGCGCCGCCACCCTCGCCGCGCCTGCCGTCCTCGCCCAGGGCGGCAAGCCGATACCGCTCAAGTTCACGCTGGACTTCCGCATCAACGGCCAGACCGCGCCCTTCTTCCTGGCCGAGAGCAAGGGTTACTACAAGGACGAAGGACTCGACGTCACGATCGACACCGGCGCCGGCTCCGTGGCCTCGATCACGCGCATCGCCAGCGGCGTCTACCAGCTCGGCCTCGGCGACATCAGCTCGCTGGTGGAGTTCAACGCACAGAACCCGGGCACCCCGATGGTGCAGGCGGTGTACCAGTACTACAACCGTGCACCGTTCGTGATCATCGGGCGCAAGGACCGCGGCGTCGGCGCCGACTTCAAGAGCCTGCAGGGCAAGAAGGTCGCTGCCGCCGCCGTCGAGTCGACGCGCCGCGCCTGGCCGATGGTGGCGCGCAAGCAGGGCATGAAGCCCGACGCCTTCCAGTGGCAGACCACCGACTTCAGCGCCCGCGACAACGTGATGGTGCGCGGCGACGTCGATGCAGCCACCTACTTCCACGACTCCGCGATCTCGCTGTTCGCGCGCATGAAGAGCGAGGAGCTCTCGGTGCTGAAGTACTCGGACGCCGGCGTCAACCTGTACGGCAACGCGATCCTCGCCAGCAGCAACCTGATTGCCCAGAACCCGAAGGCGGTGGCGGCCTTCCTGCGCGCCACCAACCGCGCGATCGTCGAGACCTTCGCCAACCCGGCGCCCAGCATCGCGGCCATGCGCCTGCGCGAGCCGATCCTCGATGCGAAGATCGAGCTCGACCGCTGGGCCATCACCGCGCAGTACGTCGGCGCGGCCGATACGCGCAGCCATGGCCTGGGCGACATCAAGAAGCTGCTGCTCGAGCAGCAGGTCGACGAGGTGGCCGAGGTGTTCGGCCTCAAGACCAGGCCGTCGGCCGACGCCATCTTCAACAGCTCGATGCTGCCGGCGCGCAACGAACGTAGCATCAAGGCATGAGTTCACTTCTTTCAGACACCTTTCCGGCTGAACAGCAGCTCGACGAGCGCGACGGCCGCTACCTGCGCAAGGCGATCGTCTGGTCGCACGCCGGGCGCCGGCGCGGCAACCGGCCCTTCGGCGCGGTGGTGGTCTCGGCGGCCGGCGAGGTGCTGGCCGAGGCCTACTGCAACACCGCCGAGACCGGCGACGTCACGGGCCACGCCGAGACCAATGCGGTGCGCATGCTCGGCGAGCGCAAGCTGTCGCGCGAGGAGCTCGCCGGCGCCACGATCTATTCGTCGGGCGAGCCCTGCGTGATGTGCGCGGGCGCGATCTTCTGGTCGAACATCGGCCGCGTGGTGTTCGGCATCGACGCCGAGCGGCTGCGCGTGTTCCGTGGCGAGCGCGGCGACCAGCGCGACGCCGAGCTGTCCTGCCGCGACGTGTTCCGGGCGTCGCCGCATCCGATCGAGTGCATCGGCCCGGCGCTGGTCGATGAAGCCGGCGCGGCGCACGTGGGGGCCTGGAAGGCCTGATTGCGCGGGACGCCGGGGCGGAGCGTCGCGGTCCTTGTCCCTACACTCACCCCATGCCCTGGCACGCCCGACTCGATCTCGACTACCAATCCGAAAGCCGGCGCAGCGTCGCCCGCTTCCGCCATGACGGCCCGCTGCGCATCCTGCAGAGCCTCTACCCCGAGGGCGACGCGGTCTGCCACAACGTGCTGGTGCATCCGCCCGGCGGCCTGGTCGGCGGCGACACGCTCGACATCCGCGTGCGTGCCGCGGCTGGCAGCCACGGCCTCATCACGACGCCCGGCGCCTCTCGCTTCTACCGCTCGGACGGCGAACTGGCCTTGCAGCGGACCGAACTGAGTGTCGAAGCCGGCGCCCGTCTCGAATGGCTGCCGCTCGAGGCGATCTGCTTCAGCGGCTGCCGGGCCGAGAACCGGCTGACCCTGCGGGTCGAGGCCGGCGCCGAGCTGATCGGCTGGGACGTCACGGCCCTCGGCCTGCCCAACGCCGGCAAGCCCTTCGAACGCGGCACGCTGCAGCAGCACATCGAGGCCCCGGGCAGGTGGCTGGAGCGCGGGCGCATCGACGCCGACGACCGGCGGCTGCTGCAGAGCCCGCTCGGTCTTGCGGGGCAGCGCTGCCTGGCGTCGATCTTCTTCGTCGCCGGCTCGCCGATCGCGCGCGCGCGCCGCGATGCGGCGCTCGACGCCGCGCGCTCGCTGATCGAGGCCCACCCACTGCACGAGAGCGCCGGCGCCACCAGTCCGCATGCCGAGATCATCGTGCTGCGCGCCCTGGCGCCGGTGGTCGAGCCGGCGATGCAGCTGCTGCGCCAGGTCTGGAAAGCCTGGCGCGCCGAACTCTGGGGCATGACCAGCGAGCCGCCGCGCATCTGGTCGATGTAGGCCGCTGAACGGGCGCTCGTCCGACGAGGACGCCCCGCCGTGCTGCCTAGACTGGCCGGCGATGACCCGCACCGACATCCCGGCCCGTCTCGACCGCCTCCCCTGGTCGCGCTGGCACTGGCGCGTGGTGATCGCCCTCGGCGTGGCCTGGGTGCTCGACGGGCTCGAGGTCACGCTGGTCGGATCGATCGGCGGCGTGCTCGAGCGGCCCGACACGCTCGGGCTCGGCGCGGCGCAGATCGGCTGGACCGGTTCGCTCTATATCGGCGGCGCAGTGATCGGCGCGCTGGTGTTCGGCCGGCTGGCCGACCGGCTGGGCCGCAAGAAGCTGTTCCTGATCACGCTGATGGTCTATGCGGCGGCGACGCTCGCCACCGCCTTCTCGCCGAATTTCGCCTTCTTCGCCGTGTGCCGCTTCATCACCGGTCTGGGCATCGGCGGCGAGTACGCGGCGATCAACTCGGCCATCGACGAACTGATTCCGGCGCGCGTGCGCGGCCGCGTGAACCTCGCGATCAACGGCAGCTTCTGGATCGGCGCGGCACTGGGCGCCGGCCTGAGCCTGTGGCTGCTCGATCCCCGGGTGCTCGGCCCGACTTGGGGCTGGCGCGCCGCCTTCGCGCTCGGTGCACTGCTCGCGGTGGCGATCCTGCTGGTGCGGCGCGACGTGCCCGAGAGCCCGCGCTGGCTGATGGCGCATGGCCGTGCCGAAGAAGCCGAGGACATCGTGCGGCGCATCGAGGCGGAGGTCCGGGCCCAGCATGGGGCGCTCGCGCCGCCGGACGGACCGCCGGGCCCGGCCGGGCGCGCGCAGAGCCCGGGCTGGCGCGAGATCGCCCACGTGCTGCTGCGGCGCTATCCGCAGCGCAGCGCGGTGGCACTGGCCCTGATGATCTCGCAGGCCTTCTTCTACAACGCGATCTTCTTCACCTATGCGCTGGTGCTGACCCGTTTCCACGGCGTGCCGGCCGAAAGGGTGGCGCTCTACATCTTTCCGTTCGCGCTCGGCAACGTGCTGGGCCCGCTGCTGCTGGGTCCGCTGTTCGACCGCGTCGGCCGGCGCCGCATGATCGCGCTGACCTATGTGCTGTCGGGTGTCGGACTGGCGCTGACCGGCTGGGCCTTCATGCAGGGATGGCTCGACGCCCGCAGCCAGGCGCTGTGCTGGTCGGCGGTGTTCTTCCTCGCCTCGGCGGCCGCCAGTTCGGCCTACCTCACGGTCAGCGAGGTGTTTCCGCTCGAGATGCGCGCGGTCGCGATCTCGATCTTCTATGCGGTGGGCACCGGTGCCGGCGGCTTCGTGGCGCCAGTGCTGTTCGGCGCGCTGATCGAGACCGGCAGCCGCGGCGCGGTCGCCGTCGGCTACGCGATCGGTGCCGCACTGGTCGTCTTCGCCGGCTTGCTGGCGCTGCGCTACGCGGTGAATGCGGAACGCAAGCCGCTCGAGGAGGTGGCGCCGCCGCTCGGCTCGGACCGCGCTCCATGATCCGGGCTTGCGCGCGGGGGCGAAGGGCGTCAGCGCAGCTGGTAGTCGACCGGCAGCAGCGGCTCGGGGGCCTTGTCGCGCACCGACTCGCGCAGATCGATCTCGATGGCGCGGCAGATGGCATCGAGCGGCAGGTCGTTCGCCTCGTTGCCGAAGGGCTCCTCGATCTCGTCGCCCAGCGCGTCCAGGCCGAAGAAGGTGTAGGCGATCATGAGCACGACCAGCGGCGTCATGAACCCGACCGAGTCCACCAGCCCGAAGGGCAGCAGATAGCAGTAAAGATAGGCCGTCCGGTGCAGCAGCAAGGTGTACGAGAACGGGATCGGCGTGCCCAGGATGCGTTCGCATGACGCGGCCGCGCTGCCGAGCGCGCCGATCGAGTTGTCCACGTTCACGGCCAGAACCGGGTCGATGCGTCCGGTACGCAGCGCTTCCTGCAGGTCGGCGCCCATGCGCAACAGCAGGAAGTGCGGCTTGTTGGAAAACTCGGCCATCTCCCGCCACTCGTCTTCGCGCAGGAACGGCCGCGTATCGGCACGCTCGTCGCTGCGGCGCAGCAGATGGCGCAGGGCGTGGGCGAAGGCGGCGCTGCGCAGCGTCATGCGCACCCGCAGGTCGTCGAGGCCCCCGTTGGCGACATCCACCGGGCCGTCGCCGACGATCAGGCTCTGGCATTGCCGCGCCAGGCCGCGGGAACGCAGCACCACCTCGCCCCAGAGCTTGCGCGCCTCCCAGAAGCGGTCGTAGGCCGCGGAGTTGCGGAATCCCAGGAAGATGGCCAGCGGCAGTCCGAGCAAGGCGAAAGGCGCGGTCCCGATGGGAATCTTGAGGCCGCCCAGACTGCCGTGCGCCGCCGTCACGATCACGGCAACCAGCACGTTGACCAGCAACGGAAGGGCGATGCGCGGAAGGATGGAGCCACGCCTCAACAGGAACAACTTGAAGCCGGACGGGCGTGGCCGGACGATCATGAGGGCAGCGAATTCGGTTCGGTGAGCATGGCGCGATTCGCACCATGGCCGGTGCGACGCAGCGATTGTCGCCGAGAAGCGGCGCAGCAGTCCGGGCCGCCCGGCCCGGCGCTCACTCGATGATCGCGCGCTTGACGTCTTCCTGCAGGCTGCGCAGGTGCTCGCGCATGGCCGCACGGGCCCGCTCGGGATCCCGTGCGCGCAGGGCCTGGATGATCTCGCCGTGCTCTTCGTGGTTCTCGCGCTGGCGGTGCAGCGGACTGTGCAGCCGGAACAGCCGCGCATTCACGCGCAGTTCCTCGACCAGGCGCGGGAACACCACGTTGCCGCTGGCGGTGGAGATCAGCTGGTGGAAGCGGTCGTCGAAATGCCAGTGCTCGATCTCGTCATGCTCGCCGCTGTCGAGGGTCTTGAGATCGGCTTCGAGCGCATCGATCTCGGCATCGGTGATCTTGCCGCAGGCCTGTGCGATGGCCTCGCATTCGATCACCTCGCGCGCCCGCATGCAGTCGAAGTACTCCTTGGTGCCCAGCGCGCGCACCGCATAGGAGCGCGCGTCGCGGCGCACCAGCAGGCCCTCGCCGGCCAGCCGCACCAGCGCCTCGCGCATCGGCGTGCGCGAGATCCGCAGGTCGTCCGCCAGGCGGCCTTCCTGGAGCGGGCTGCCGGGGGAAATCTTGCGGTCGAGGATCAGCGTGCGCAGGCTCGCGTAGGCCTGCTCGGCCAGGCTGGCGGAGCGCACCTCCAGCGGAGCGATGGTGATGGTGGCGGGTTGCGCGGGACTGGGAAGGCTTGGCATGCGGAGATGGAAGGTTTCCACGAAGGGACGGGGAAAAGCTTAGCAGGCCGATGCGGTGCGACGCGAGAACTTCAGATCCACTTGTCGAGCGGATTCGTGGCATTGGGCGTGCGCGGCCGCAGGCAGGGCTGGAACTGGCCCGAGCCGGCCGCAGCCGAGAACACGCCGTCCTGCCAGACCACCCGGCCGCGGGACACCGTGACCCCCGGCCAGGCGCGCAGCTTCATGCCCTCGTAGGGCGTGTAGTCGGCCGCGTGGTGGAGCATGTCGTTGGCGATGATCTTCTCCTCGCCCTCGCCGAACACGTCCCAGACCACGAAGTCGGCGTCGCCGCCGACCGCGATGGTGCCCTTCTTCGGGTACAGCCCGTAGAGCCGCGCCGGGTTGGTGGCCGTGAGTTCGACGAAGCGGTGGATGTCGATGCGTCCGGCCATCACGCCCTCGCTCATCAAGAGCGGCAGCCGGGTCTCGACGCCAGGAATGCCGTTCGGGATGCGGTCGAAGGAGGCATCGTCGCCGGCAACGCGCTTGCCGTCGCTGCCTTGCATGTTGAACGGCGCGTGGTCGGACGAGAAGATCGTGAACAGCCCGCTCGACAGGCCGTTCCAGATGAACTGCTGGTTGCCCTTGTCGCGCGGCGGCGGGCTGCAGATGCAGCGCGCGCCATGCATCGGGTCGTCCGGATCGATGCCCAGGTCCTCGGCGCTCAGGAACAGGTACTGCGGGCAGGTCTCGGCATGGATCGGCAGCCCGCGCCCGCGCGCCCAGTGGATCTGCTCGACCGCCTCCCGGCCCGACACGTGGACGATCAGGATCGGGGTGTCGATCAGCTCGGCCAGCGCGATCGCACGGTGCGTGGCCTCGCGCTCCACCGCCATCGGCCGCGAGCTCGAGTGGTAGCGCGGCGCGGTCAGGCCGGCTTCGAGCAGCTGCTCGGTGAGCCAGGCGATGCAGTCGCTGTTCTCGGCGTGGATCATGGTCATCGCGCCGTGCTTGCGCGCCACCGCCAGCACCTCGATGATCTGCCGGTCGGCCAGCTTCAGGTCGTCGTAGGTCATGTAGATCTTGAAGGAGGTGTAGCCCTTCTCGATCAGGGCCGGCAGCTCGCGCTGCGTCACGTCCTTGGTGGCGTCGGCCACGATCAGGTGGAAGGCGTAGTCGATCACCGCCTTGCCTTCGGCGCGGCGGTGGTAGTCGTCGACCGCCTCCTGGATGCTGTGACCCTTCTGCTGCGCCGCGAACGGCAGCACCGTGGTGGTGCCGCCGCAGGCCGCCGAGCGGGTGCCGGTGAAGAAGTCGTCGGCAAAGCGCGAGCCGTCGCTGGTCGGCTGGTCGAAGTGGCAGTGGCCGTCGACGCCGCCGGGCGTGACCAGCCGGCCCGCGGCATCGATCTCGCGCGCGGCGCTGCCGTCGAGCTGCTGCGCGATGGCGCAGATGCGGCCGTCGCGCACGCCGATGTCGGCGCGATAGCGGTCGCCGACCGTGGCGATGTCGGCGTTGCGAAGGATCAGGTCGTAGTGGTTCATGGCACGGCTCCGGCTAGCGTTGCTCAAGCACGGCCTCGGTCGCCACCGGCACGGCGGCGCTCGCGGTGCCGTAGGCGCGGCCGTAGTGGCGCTCGATGCGGCGCTGGATGAAGTCCCACGCCGTGGTCATCAGCAGGTAGTAGATGGCGGCGACGACGAACAGCTCCAGCACCATGAACTTCTCCTGGATCAGAACCTGGGTGCGGCGCAGCAGCTCTTCCATCGAGATCACCGAAGTGATCGAGGTGGTCTTGAGCAGGCCGTTGATGCTGTTGCCCAGCGTCGGGATGATCAGGCGCATGGCCTGTGGCATCACGATGTAGCGCATCGACTGGGCGCTGCTGAAGCCGACCGCGCGCGCCGCGTTGGTCTGGCCCGCCGGCACCGACTGGATGCCGCCGCGCACCACCTCGGCAAGATAGGCGGCCTCGTTGAGGATCAGACCGAGCAGCGCCGACTCGACCACCGACAGCTTGACCCCGAGCTGCGGCAGGCCGGTGTAGATGATGATCAGCTGCACCAGCAGCGGCGTGCCGCGGAAGACCCAGATGTAGAAGTGCGCCGGCGCCGCCAGCCAGGCGTGGCGCGACAGGCGGGCCAGGGCCAGCGCACATCCGACGACCAGGCCGCCGGCGATCGACGCCAGGGTGAGCCAGAGCGTGGTCAGCGCCCCGTTCAGGATGTACGGATTGAACAGGTAGTCGGCGAATCCCGACCAGCTCCAGCCTTGTCCCATGGACTTTCCTTCTCGAACTCAGTGTGGTGATGCGGCAGGCGGAAGACTCAGCTCGCCGGGCCCTTGACGACCACGGCGCCGTCGATCGACTTGACGCCGTACTGGTCGAACAGCTTCTGGAAGCTGCCGTCGGCCTTCATGTCGTTGAGGGCCTTGGCCATGGCAACCGACAGGTCCTTGTTCTTCGCGGCCAGCGCCACCGGGGTCGGGAACAGGCCGTTGAGGACGCGGTCGAAATCACCGCGCTTCTGGTATTCGGCGCCAGTGGAATCGATCGACAGCGCGACCTCGACCTGCCCCGCGCGCAGCGCCTGGAAGGCCATCGCGAAGTTCTCGAAGGTGCGGATGGTCATGCCCTTCATGCCCTTGTCGGTCAACTGCTTGTCGAGTTCGCGCGCCTTGCGCTCTTCGAAGCCGCCGATCTCGACGCCGATGCTCTTGCCCGACAGGTCGTCGGGCTTCGTGATCTTGAGCGGGTTGCCCTTGGCGGTGCTGATGCTGATCGCCTGGTCTTCGTAGGGCAGCATCTGCATCAGCTTGGCGCGCTCGTCGGTGTAGAAGATGCCGGTATTGATGACGTCCCAGCGGCCGGCCTGCAGGCCCGGGATCATGGCCGAGAACTCGATGCGCACGTATTCGGGCGTCAGGCACAGGCGCTTGGCGATCGCCTCGCCGAGTTCCACACGCATGCCCTTGAGCGTGCCGGTCTGGTCGACGAACTGCATCGGCGGCAGGGTCGGGTTGACCGACATGATCAGCGTGCCCTTCTTGACCAGCGCCGAATCGGGCACCGGCGACTTGCAGGCCTGGGCGTTCGCTAGCCCCGTGCCGAGGATGAAAAGAGCCGTGGCCGATGTGAGAGCGGGAAGCAGTTTCATGGTGGTTTCCTGGTGGAGATGGAACGAGGCGAAAGGTGGGAACAGGTGTCGACTAGGCGGCGATGGAGCCCAGCAGGCCCAGGCGGTCGAGTTCGCGCCGCAGGTCGACGGCATCGGCCTCGGGCAGCGGCAGGCGCGGCGCACGCGGCTTGCCGACCGGCAGGCCCATCATCGTGAGGCCGTCCTTCGAGGCCGCCACATAGCGGTGGCCACCGACCCAGCGCACGATCGGCAGCATCTCCTTGTAGAGCGCGAGGGCCTCGGGCATGTTGCGCTCGTCGGCCACCAGCTCGAAGAGACGGGCCGACATCTTGGGGATCAGGTTCGAGCAGACCGCGACCCAGCCCTGCGCGCCGAGCCAGAACGACTCGTAGCCCAGGATGCCCGCGAACACGGTCATGCGGTCGCCGCACAACTCGATGATGTCGCGCACCCGCGTGACCTCGAGCGTCGACTCCTTGATGTACTTGCAGTTGTCGATGCGCGAGAGGCGCGCCACCAGCTCCGGCTTGAGGTCGACATTGGCCGTGGCCGGATTGTTGTAGACCATGATCGGCACGCCGATCGACTCGCCCACCTTGCGGTAGTGCTCGAACAGCTCGTCGTCGGTGGGCGTGCTGTAGAAGGGCGGAATGATCATGACGCCGTCGGCGCCCATCGTCTCCGCCTCGCGGCTCAGGCGCACGCACTCGTCGGTCCACTCGGCGCCGGTTCCGATCAGCACGGGCACGCGTTTTGCAGCGGTCTGCACACAGGTCTCGATCACCAGCTGCCGCTCATCCGGCGTCAACGACAGGAATTCGCCGGTGCTGCCCAGGGGGATCAGCCCGTGGATGCCCTCTTCGATCTGCCAGTCGACCAGCTTCTTCAGGGC
Organism: Variovorax saccharolyticus; assembly: GCF_030316765.1. GTDB lineage: Bacteria > Pseudomonadota > Gammaproteobacteria > Burkholderiales > Burkholderiaceae_C > Variovorax > Variovorax saccharolyticus. Next base: position 110,300 of record NZ_JASZYT010000001.1, on the reverse strand, counting down.
CGGCACGTCCACGTGCTTTCCGTCGGCGGTCATGGGGGTGATGAGCACCGTATAGGTGCCTCGGAACGCTGTCATTGCCAGTCCTCGGTGAAAAATCGGGTGACGAAGTATTTGTATACGGTTAGTATACGTATACATTGAACCATGTCAAAGTGGTTTTTTTGCTTCGCACCGAATTCATGAGCGCCAGACTGACCCATTCCTCCATTGCCGCGGGCGGACGCCCGATCCGCTTCTGGTACGACGGCCAAGCCGTCGACGGCCTCGAAGGCGAGACCGTGGCCGCCGCGCTCGCGGCCAGCGGCATCCGGCAGCTGCGGCACACGCGCGACGGCGCTCGCCGCGGCCTCTATTGCGGCATGGGCGCCTGCTTCGACTGCCTCGTGACGGTCGACGGCCAGGCCAGCCAGCGCGCCTGCCTGACCAAGGCGGCCGACGGCCAGCAGATCCGCTCGACGATGCCGGCCGGCACGGCCGCGGACCCGCTGCAGCCGCTGACGCCACCTGCGGCGGCCGAAGCGCTCCAGCGCGAGGTCGACCTGCTGGTGGTCGGCGCCGGCCCGGCCGGCCTCTCGGCAGCGCTCGCGGCCCGCCGTGCCGGCGCCCGCGTGCTGGTGCTCGACGAGCGGCCGCAGTCCGGCGGCCAGTTCTACAAGCCGCTGGCGCCGTCGCACCAGGCCGCGACGCCCGCCGACCGGCAATTCGCGGACGGCCTCGCGCTGGAGCGCGAGGTGCTCGGCGCCGGCGTCACGGTCGAGCAGGGGGCGCAGGTGTGGGCCGCCTTCTCGCCGCGCGAAGTCAGCGCGCTGATCGGCGGCCGCGCCACCCTCATCCGCTGCCGGCAGCTGGTGATCGCGCCCGGCGCCTACGAGCGGCCGGTGCCCTTCCCAGGCTGGACCCTGCCCGGCGTCATGACCACGGGCGCCGCCCAGACGCTGGCCCGGGCCTATCGCGTCGCGCCGGGCCGGCGCGTGCTGATCGCCGGCAACGGCCCGCTGAACCTGCAGCTGGCGGCGGAGCTGCTGGCCGGCGGCGCCCAGGTGGTCGCGGTGCTCGAATCGGCGGCCCGCCCTTCGGTGCGCGACTGGCGCCAGCTGCTCGCAGCCGCTCGCACCGCGCCCGACCTGCTGCGCCAGGGCTGGGGCTACCTGCGGCAGCTGCGCGCCCACAAGGTGCCGCTGCTGTGGGGCCACGCGGTGGTCGCCGCCGAGGGCGCCGGCGAGCTGCAGTCCGTGCAGGCCGCCCGCCTGGACCACCAGGGTCGCGCGGCGCCCTCCCCGGCGCTGCGTTTCGAGGCCGACACGCTGTGCCTGGGCTACGGCTTCATCCCCTCGACCGAGCTGGCGCGCATGCTGGGCTGCGAGCACCGCGTGGCCGAGCGGCATCTCGGCTATCTCGCGACAGTGACCGGCAAGGACGGCGCCACCAGCCTGCCCGGCGTCTTCGTGGTCGGCGACGGCGCCGACCTCGGCGGCTCGCGCGTCGCACTGGCGCGCGGCACGCTGGCCGGCGTGGCGGCGGCGCGCAACCTCGGGCTGCTGGCTTCCGAGCCGTTCAAGGCACAAGGCCGCTTGCGGCAGGCGGAGTGCTTCCAGCAGGCGCTGTGGTCGCTGTACGAAGCGCCGCCGGTCGCGCTTGCCGCGGTCAGCGACGACACCCTGCTGTGCCGCTGCGAAGAAATCAGCTTCGGCTCGGTGCGCGAGCAGATCCGCGCCGGCCGCGACACGCTGGCCGCACTCAAGCGCAACACGCGGCTCGGCATGGGCCGCTGCCAGGGCCGCTACTGCGCGGTCACCGCGGCAAAGCTGGTCAGCGAAATGACCGGGCGCCCGCTCGAGGTCGAGCAGTACTTCGCACCGCGCCCGCCGGCCAAGCCGGTGCCGGCCGGCGCGCTCGGCTTCGAGAAGCCCGAATGGGGCGGACACAAGCCCGCGATCACGCCGAACCTCGCACGGCCGGTCGAACACGCGCCCTTCGGCACCATCCGCACCGACGTGCTCGTGATCGGTGCCGGCGTGCTCGGCTCCTGCCTCGGCTACTACCTGTCGAAGGCCGGCCAGGACGTCACGGTGGTCGATCGCGACGACGTCAACCTGCAGGCCTCGGGCGCCAACGCGGGCAGCCTGCACGTGCAGTTGCTGTCTTTCGATTTCGGCGCCAAGGCCCAGGAAGGCGGCGGCCCGGCCGCGGCCACGCTGCCGCTCGGCCCGATGTCGGTGCGGCTGTGGCAGCAGATCGAAGCCGACTGCGGCGAAGACCTCGAGATCAAGATCACGGGCGGCCTGATGGTGGCCGACAGCGAGGCCGGCATGCGCTTCATCGAGGCCAAGGCCGCGCTCGAACGCAGCCACGGCATCGATGCGCAGGTGATCGACGGCAGCGAACTGCGCCGGCTCTCGCCCGCGCTGTCCGAAGCGCTGCTGGGCGCGGAGCTGTGCCCGATGGAGGGCAAGATCAATCCGCTGCGCGCGACCTATGCGGTGGCGACGCGCGCCCAAGCGCAAGGTGCGCGCTTCCTGCGCGGCTGCGACGTGCGCGAGATCGAACGCCTGCCGGGCGACGGCGCCGGCTTCGTGGTCCACACCTCGCGCGGCACGATCCACGCGGGCCGCGTGGTGAATGCCAGCGGCGCCTGGTCGAGCACGGTCGGCGACATGCTCGGCGTGAAGATCCCGGTCAAGGGCGCGCCGCTGCAGATGATCGTCACCGAACCGGCGCCGCCGCTGGTCAACCACCTGATCGCGCATGCCGACCGCCACCTGAGCCTCAAGCAGGCGGCCACCGGCGGCCTGATCATCGGCGGCGGCTGGACCGCCGCCTTCCACGAAGGCATGCGCCTGAACCGCGCCGAGCGCGCCAGCATCGAGGGCGGCCTGTGGGTCGCGCGCCAGGTGCTGCCGGCGGTCAGCGGGCTGCACATGGTGCGCTGCTGGGCCGGCATGAACGTCAACATCGATGGCGCGCCGATCATCGGCGACGTGCCCGGCCTGCCCGGCTTCTACAACGCCGTGACCTCGAACGGCTACACGCTGGCACCGGTCACTGCGCGGCTGGTCGCCGACCTGATCGTGCATGGCCGCACCGACATCGACATCACTCCTTTTCGCATCGACCGATTCCTTTGATCCCCATGACCGACCATTCCTCCGCGCGCGCGACGCTGCGCCAGTTCATCGACAGCCATTTCGACCAGCAGGTCGAAACGCTTGCCACCCTGGTGCAATGCCCCTCCGACAACCCGCCCGGCGACTGCGCGCCGCACGCCGAACTGACGGCGCGGCTGCTCGAGGCCATGGAGTTCGAGGTCGAGCGCCACCCGGTGCCGGCCGGCTTCGCGCAGCAGCACGGCATGCGCAGCGTCACCAACCTGATCGTGCGCGAGCGCTTCGGCGACGGGCCGGTGGTGGCGCTCAACGCCCACGGCGACGTGGTGCCGCCCGGCTCGGGCTGGACCGGCTCGCCCTACGGCGGCGAGGTGCGCGACGGCTGGCTGTATGGCCGCGGCGCGGCGGTCTCGAAGTCCGACTTCACGACCTACGCCTTCGCGCTGCGGGCGCTCGGGCAATTGCGTTCGACCGGCGTCGCGCTCGCCGGCACGGTCGAGCTGCACCTGACCTACGACGAGGAGACCGGCGGCATGACCGGCCCCAGATGGATCCTGTCGCAGGGCCTGAGCCGGCCGGACTACGTGATCTCGGCCGCCTTCTCCCATCACGTGGTGGTGGCCCACAACGGCTGCCTGCACCTCGAGGTGACGCTGCGCGGCAAGTCGGCGCACGCGGCGCGCCCCGACACCGGCGCCGATGCGATCGAGGCCGCGGCGACCCTGCTGCCCGCGCTGTACCGCTATCGCGACCGGCTGGCCGAGCGGCCCTCGCAGACCCCCGGCATCACGCATCCGACGATGGTCGTCGGCCTGATCGAGGGCGGCATCAACACCAACGTGGTGGCCGACACGCTGAGCCTGCGGATCGACCGCCGCATCGTGCCCGAGGAAGTGCCCGAAGCCGTCGAGGCCGAGCTGCGCGAGGTCATCGAGGACGCCTGCCGCGCCCTCCCGGGCATCGCCGTCGAGATCCGCCAGATCCTGCTGGCGCGACCCTTCGCGCCCGCGCCCGGCGCCAGGGAATTCGCCGAGCTGATGTGCCGCGAAGCCAGCGCCGTGATGGGCAAGCCCGTGACGCCGATCGGGGTGCCGCTCTACACCGACGCGCGCCTCTACAGCGAAGCCGGCATCCCGACCGTGATGTACGGCGCCGGCCCCGAGTCGCTGCTCGAGGCCAACGGCCATCGCGCCGACGAGCGCGTGCCGCTCGATGAACTGCGCCGCGCGACCGTCGTCGTGGCCAACACCCTCCTGCAACTCCTGACTCCGCCAGAGGAAACCCGATGATCGAAATCAACCAAGTGAGCAAGTGGTACGGCAGCTTCCAGGTGCTGACCGACTGCACGACCCGCATCCGCAAGGGCGAGGTGGTGGTGGTCTGCGGGCCCTCGGGCTCCGGCAAGTCCACGCTGATCAAGTGCGTGAATGCGCTGGAGCCCTTCCAGCAGGGCACGATCACGGTCGACGGCGTGTCGGTCGGCGACCCGAAGATCAATCTCAACAAGCTGCGCTCGCGCGTCGGCATGGTGTTCCAGCACTTCGAGCTGTTCCCCCACCTGTCGATCGAGCAGAACCTGTCGATCGCCCAGGTCAAGGTGCTCAAGCGCTCGGCCGGCGAGGCGCGCACCCGCTCGATGGCGCTGCTCGAACGGGTGGGCATGAAGGCCCATTCGCACAAGTACCCTTCCCAGCTCTCGGGCGGCCAGCAGCAGCGCGTGGCGATCGCCCGCGCGCTGGCGATGGACCCGATCGCGATGCTGTTCGACGAGCCGACCTCGGCGCTCGACCCCGAGATGGTCAACGAGGTGCTCGACGTGATGGTGCAGCTGGCACGCGAGGGCATGACCATGATGTGCGTGACGCACGAGATGGGTTTCGCCCGCAAGGTCGCCAACCGCGTGATCTTCATGGACCGCGGCAGCATCGTCGAGGATTGCGCGAAGGAGGAGTTCTTCGGCAATCCGTCAGCGCGCTCGGACCGCGCGCAGCAGTTCCTGTCGAAGATCCTGCAGCACTGAGCTCAGATCGCCACCAGCTGCCTGACGCCCTGCGCTTCCATGTCCTTGCCGAGACCGCGCGCGATCACCTCGCCGCGCTCCATCACCAGGTAGTCGTCGGCCAGCTCCTGCGCGAAGTCGTAGTACTGCTCGCACAGCACGATCGCCATGTCGCCGCGGTCGGCCAGCATGCGGATCACGCGGCCGATGTCCTTGATGATGCTGGGCTGGATGCCTTCGGTGGGCTCGTCGAGGACCAGCAGCTTGGGGCGAGGCGCCAGCGCGCGCGCGATCGCCAGCTGCTGCTGCTGCCCGCCCGACAGGTCGCCGCCGCGCCGGTTCAGCATCTGCTTGAGCACCGGGAACAGCTCGAACAGCTCCGGCGGCACCGGCGTCGAGCCCGGCTTGTAGGCCAGGCCCATGCGCAGGTTCTCCTCGACCGTCAGGCGGGCGAAGATCTCGCGGCCCTGGGGCACGAAGCCCATGCCGGCGCGGGCCCGTTCGTAGGGCGTCTTCTTCTGGATCGGCGCGCCGTCGAACTCGATGCTGCCGCTCTTGATCGGCACCAGGCCCATCAGCGACTTGAGCAGCGTGGTCTTGCCGACGCCGTTGCGGCCCAGCAGCACGGTCACCTTGCCGAGCCGCGCTTCGAAGCTGAGGTCGCGCAGGATGTGCGAGCCGCCGTAGTACTGGTGGATGTTCTTGACGCTGAGCATGTGCTTCCTTGTGGATCAGCGGCCGAGGTAGACCTCGATCACGCGTTCGTCGGCCTGCACCTCGTCGAGCGTGCCCTGCGCCAGCACCGAGCCGTCGCACAGCACCGTGACGATCTCCGAGATCGTGCGGATGAAGCTCATGTCGTGCTCGACCACCATCAGCGAGTGCTTGCCCTTGAGCGTCAGGAAAAGCTCGGCGGTGCGCGCCGTCTCCTCGTCGGTCATGCCCGCCACCGGCTCGTCGAGCAGCAGCAGCTTCGGGTCCTGCATCAGCAGCATGCCGATCTCGAGCCACTGCTTCTGGCCGTGGCTCAGGTTGCCGGCCAGCCGCTGCACGCTGTCCTCGAGATGGATCGTGTGCAGCACCTCGGCCAGCCGGTCGGACTGCGCCGAATCGAGCCTGAACAGCATCGAAGCCTTGACGCCCTTGTCGGTCTTGAGCGCCAGCTCGAGGTTCTCGAACACCGTGAGATGCTCGAACACCGTCGGCTTCTGGAACTTGCGGCCGATGCCGAGCTGCGCGATCTCGGCCTCCTTGTGGCGCAGCAGGTCGATGGTGCTGCCGAAGAACACCGTGCCCTCGTCGGGCCGGGTCTTGCCTGTGATGATGTCCATCATCGTGGTCTTGCCTGCGCCGTTGGGTCCGATGATGCAGCGCAGCTCGCCCGGCGCGATGTCGAGCGAGAGCTTGTTGATCGCCTTGAAGCCGTCGAAGCTCACGCTGACGTCTTCGAGATAGAGGATGCGGCCGTGCGTGACGTCGACTTCGCCGGTCGCATGCCGGCCGTAGCCCGCCGCACGGCCGCCCGATTCGGTCTGCGGGGCATGGTCGACCGGTCCGCCATGGCGGGCGATGCGCTCGGCGCCGGCTTCCATCAGGTCGGGCGTCATGCGCGCGCTCCCTTGGCATCGACGGCCAGCGGCGCCAGCGCCGAGGGCTCGACGCCCTGCTCCACCGCCACAGCGCGCTGCGCCTCGCGCCGGCCCTCGCTCGGCGCCTTGACCCTGGCCTTCCATTTCTTCACCAGGCCGACGATGCCGTCGGGCAGGAACAGCGTGACGGCGATGAACAGCGCGCCGAGGAAGTACAGCCAGTACTCGGGATAGGCGACCGTCAGCCAGCTCTTCGCGCCGTTGACGATGAAGGCGCCGATGATCGGCCCGATGAGGGTCGCGCGGCCGCCGACCGCGGCCCAGATCGCGATCTCGATCGAGTTGGCGGCGCTCATCTCGCCCGGGTTGATGATGCCGACCTGCGGCACGTAGAGCGCGCCCGCCACGCCGCACATGATGGCCGAGATGACCCAGATCGTGAGCTTGTAGCCCAGCGGGTTGTAGCCCGAGAACATGACGCGCGTCTCGGCGTCGCGGATCGCCTGCAGCACGCGGCCGAACTTGCTCGCGATCAGCCACTTCGAGAACAGGAAGAAGCCCAGCAAGGTCAGGCCGGTCAGCGCGAACAGCGTCATGCGCATCTCCTGGGTCTGGATCGGGATGCCCAGGATGCGCTTGAAGTCCGTGAAGCCGTTGTTGCCGCCGAAGCCGGTCTCGTTGCGGAAGAACAGCAGCATGGCGGCGAAGGTCATGGCCTGCGTGATGATCGAGAAGTACACGCCCTTGATGCGCGAGCGGAAGGCGAAGAAGCCGAACACGAAGGCGATCAGGCCCGGCACCGCGACGATCAGGATCAGCGTGGCGACGAAGCTGTCGCTCAGGCTCCAGTGCCAGGGCAGCGTCTTCCAGTCGAGGAACACCATGAAGTCCGGCAGGTCGCTCTTGTAGTTGCCGTCGCGGCCGATCTGGCGCATCAGGTACATGCCCATCATGTAGCCGCCGAGCGCGAAGAACAGGCCGTGGCCCAGCGACAGGATGCCGGTGTAGCCCCAGATCAGGTCCATCGCCAGCGCGCAGATCGCATAGCACATGATCTTGCCGACCAGCGCCACCGCGTAGTCGCTCATGTGCAGCGCGCTGCCTGCCGGCACCATGATGTTGAGCACCGGCGCCACCGCGCAGACCACGATCAGCGCGACGAAGAAGACGGTCCAGCCCTTGCCGCTGAGCAGCGGGCCCTTGGTGGGAAGTTTGGTGGAAGACATGAGTGGTTCGCCTAGGCTTCCGCGCTGCGGCCCTTCATCGCGAAGATCCCTTGCGGACGCTTCTGGATGAAGATGATGATGAAGACCAGCACCGCGATCTTCGCGAGCACCGCGCCGGCCCAGCCTTCGATGAACTTGTTCAGGATGCCCAGGCCCATGGCGGCATACACGGTGCCGGCGAGCTGGCCGACGCCGCCCATCACGACCACCATGAAGGAGTCGACGATGTAGCTCTGGCCGAGGTCGGGACCGACGTTGCCGATCTGCGACAGCGCACAGCCCGCCAGGCCCGCGATGCCCGAGCCGAGCGCGAAGGCGTAGGTGTCGATGCGCGCGGTGTTGACGCCCATGCAGGAAGCGATCGGCCGGTTCTGCGTGACCCCGCGCACGAACAGGCCGAGCCGCGTGCGGCCGATCAGCCAGCCCATCGCGAGCAGCACCAGGCCCGCGAAGATGATGATGCAGATGCGGTTCCAGGGCAGCACGACGTTGCTCAGCAGGGTCAGGCCGCCGCTCATCCACGACGGGTTCTCGACGCCGACGTTCTGGGCCCCGAACAGCGAGCGCACCAACTGCTGCAGCATCAGCGAGATGCCCCAGGTGGCCAGCAGCGTCTCGAGCGGCCGGCCGTACAGGAAGCGGATCACGCCGCGTTCGAGCACCGCGCCGACCAGCGCCGAGGCCATGAAAGCCACCGGGATCGCCGCCACCAGGTACCAGCCGAAGGCCGACTCGGGGAAGTAGCGCTGAAAGATGCCCTGCATCACGTAGGTGGCGTAGGCGCCGATCATCATCAGCTCGCCGTGCGCCATGTTGATCACGCCCATCAGCCCGTAGGTGATCGCGAGGCCGAGTGCGGCCAGCAGCAGCACCGAGCCCAGGCTGATGCCGCTGAAGATCGCGTTGATGCGGTCGCCCCAGACCAGCGAGCCGTCGATGCTGGCGATCGAGGCGACGATGGCGGCCTTGACCTCGGCCTCGGTCTCGTCGGCTAGCCGCTGGTTCAGCAGCAGCTTGGTGTCGGGGCTGCGGCTTTCGCCCAGGTCCTTGGCGGCAGCCAGGCGCTTGCCCTTGTCGGTGCTCGTGAGCAGGCTGGCGGCGCGCACCAGTTCGAGCTGCGCCTTGATCTTCGGATTGCCTTCGGCGGCCAGCGCCTTCTCGACCATCGGCAGCCGCGACTCGTCGGGCTCCTTGAAGAGCGCCCGCGCGGCCTCGGCGCGCACCGCGTCGTCCTTGCTGGTGAGCTTGAGCGCGGCCTGCGCGGCATCCAGCGCGCCGCGCATCATGTTGTTGTTGACCACGTCCTCGGCGTCGTCGGGCAGCTTCTGCTCGACGCCGCTGACCGGGTCGTAGGCCTTGTCGTCCTTGATGACGAAGACCTTGTCGGCCGTGAACTTGACCGCATCGTCCGCCATCGCCTGGATGAAGGCGGCGGTCTTCTCGTCCGCCGTGAGCACGGCCTGGTTGAGCGCCGCGATGCGGGCCTCCGACTCGCCCGAAGCGATCGCCTTGGCCTCTTCCCTGGTCAGCGCGTGACCCGGGAGAGCAACCAGCAGCATCAACGCCGCCAGGCAAGAGTGAATAAGACGCATAAGAATTGAAGGCGGCGACGTGAGCGACTCTGTTTCAAAAACACCGCGGAACCGGCTTCGCCGGGCCGCTGGTGTTGCCCCCGGTAGGGGGTGGGCGCCCGGACACGAAGTGCCGGGCAACCTGGGGGCGAGCCCAGTTACATGGACTTTCCGGCCGGCTGGTCAGGCTTCTTGTCGTTGCCTTCGATGAACGGGCTCCACGGCTTGGCCTTGACCGGGCCCGGCGTCTTCCACACCACGTTGAACTGGCCGTCGGACTTGATCTCGCCGATGAACACGCTCTTGTGCAGGTGATGGTTCTTCTCGTCCATCTTCGACACTATGCCCGAGGGCGCGGTGAAGGTCTGGCCGGCCATCGCGGCGATCACCTTGTCGGTGTCGGTGCTCTTGGCCTTCTCGACCGCCTGCTTCCACATGTGGATGCCGATCCAGGTGGCTTCCATCGGGTCATTGGTCAGCGGCTTGTCCTTGTGGCCGGCGATGTTCTTGGCCTTGGCGTAGTCGCTCCACTGCTTGATGAACGCCGTGTTGGTCGGGTTCTTGATGCTCATGAAGTAGTTCCAGGCAGCCAGGTGGCCGACCAGCGGCTTGGTGTCGACGCCGCGCAGTTCCTCCTCGCCGACCGAGAAGGCCACCACAGGCACGTCCTTGGCCTTCAGGCCGGCGTTGCCGAGTTCCTTGTAGAAGGGCACGTTGGAGTCGCCGTTGATGGTCGAGACCACGGCGGTCTTGCCGCCGGCCGAGAACTTCTTGACGTCGGCGACGATGGTCTGATAGTCGCTGTGGCCGAAGGGGGTGTACTTCTCGTCGATGTCCTTGTCGGCCACGCCCTTGCTCTTCAGGTAGGCGCGCAGGATCTTGTTGGTGGTGCGCGGATAGACGTAGTCGGTGCCCAGCAGCACCCAGCGCTTGGCGCCGCCGCCTTCCTTGCTCATCAGGTAGTCGACCGCGGGGATCGCCTGCTGATTGGGCGCGGCGCCGGTGTAGAAGACGTTCTTGCTGAGCTCTTCGCCCTCGTACTGGACCGGATAGAACAGCAGGCCGTTCATTTCCTCCACCACCGGCAGCACCGACTTGCGCGACACCGAGGTCCAGCAACCGAAGATCACCGAGACCTTGTCCTGGCCCAGCAGCTGCTTGGTCTTCTCGGCGAACAGCGGCCAGTTGGACGCCGGGTCGACCACCACGGGCTCGAGCTTCTTGCCCAGCACGCCGCCCTTGGCATTGATGTCGTCGATGGCCATCAGCACCGTGTCCTTCAACACGGTCTCGGAGATCGCCATCGTGCCCGACAGCGAGTGCAGGATGCCGACCTTGATGGTGTCCTGCGCGAAGGCGGGCACGGCGGACAGGCTGGCGAGCGCGACGGCGGCGGTCATCGCCTTGAGTGTGAATCGACGTTGCATGGTGACTACCTTCTCCTGGTTTGGTTGGAACGATGGAGAGGAGTCTGCGGACGCGGCGGCAGAGCGGAAATACGCCCGGTGGCGTACGGAGCTTGCCTGGCTGGCTAGAAGAACCCCCGGGCGTAATTGATCGGCGCGTGGTCCGCCAGCTCCCGCAGCAGCACCGATCCCGGCCGCCAGGCATGCTCCGCCGCGTAGCTGGCCCGGCCCTGGATCCGGTCGGCCTCGATCTCGGACGGGCTCGGGTCGTCCACGCAGACGCCGTCGACGCAGCGGATGTAGCTCACGGTCCCGGTGTGGGCATAGAAGGACAAGGCCGGCGGCAGCTGCGTCACCACGTCGCAGCCGTCGACGATGCGCATCACGTGCAAGTCGGCCAGCGTGGACACGAAATCCGCATTGCCGACCCGCGGCGAACCGAGCGTGAGCAGCAGGGCCGGATTCAGCACGCTGGCGGCCAGGGTGGCGAGCGCGGCGCCCAGGCTGTGGCCGGCGAGGATCAATCGCTCATGCCGGTGCGCCTCGCCGTACAGCCAGTCCTGCACCTGCGGCAGCACCGACCGCGCCGCCTTGGCGAATCCGGCATGCACCCGGCCGCCGCTCTCGTTCCAGTCGGTCTGCTGGGCCTGGAGGTTGGTCGCCAGGTGGCGAATCTCGTCGGGCTGGGTGCCGCGGAACACGACCAGCGCAGTGCCGTCCGCCTGGAGGGTACCGATGGCCAGCGTGGCGTGGTCGCGGAACAGGGTCGGCGCGCCGAAGCCGGCGCAGTCGAAAGCCTGTGCCAGCCGCCGCATCTCGGCATCGGACTCCTCCGCCCGGTAGTAGGCGAGCCGCGCCGCCTCGACCGCCCATTGGGTGGGCGTGTAGCAGCGTCCGTCCTCGAACAGCGTCGGCTGCCGCTCGGGCGTGTAGAGCGCGGCCCGGCTGGCGTCGTAGGCAATGGAAGGCATCGGCAACTCCCGGCGGGTGGCGCTAGGGCCGCGGCGCGGCAAGCCGGAACTGGCGGGCTGCGAAGGCCCACACCAGCTTCGAGGCATCGGGGCCGGCGGCGTCGGTGAAGCGCATGCTCGGCGCCCCGCCGCTCCAGGCATGGCCCAGGCCGGCGATCTCGCACAGCGAGACCATCGTGCGGCCGCCACGGTTGAAATCGGTGACCCGCATCGGATGGCGCTTGCCGCGCTGCAGCGCCCGCGCGGCCACGGGCCGGCCGCCGGTGGCCAGCGCCCAGACCTCCGCGCTGCTGCCGGCGTTGCTCGGCGCGACCACGCTGTCGGCGTCGCCATGCAGGATCAGCAGCGGCGGCAGCGTGGTGAATGCCGCCGCGGCGCCCATCGCCTTGCCGACCGCGGTGGCCGGCATCGGCGGCACGTGCTGACCGCGCATGGCGCCCAGCGCGGTGGCGGGCGACTTGGCCGCGCCGGGCGCCACCCCCGAATGCATCGCGACCGCCTTGAAGCGCCCCGGATAGCGGGTGGCCAGCAGGGCCGCCATGCTGGCGCCGGCCGACAAGCCTGCGATCGCCACCCGGTCCCGATCGGCCGGATACAGCAGCAACACCTGGTCGATCGCGGCCATCAGGGTGGCGGCCTCGGCGTCGGCCTTGCCGGAGCGGCGGTCGTACCAGTTCCAGCAGCCCTGGGCGTTGGCCAGGCGGTCCTGCTCGGGGTAGAGCACCAGGAAGCGCTCGCGGTCGGCGACCCTGTTCATGCGGGTGGCGATCGCGAAGTCGCGGCCGGTCTGGGCGCAGCCGTGCAGCATGACCATCAACGGCAGCTTCTCGCCCGGGTCCAGCTGCAGCGCCGGCGGCCGGTAGAGGTGAAAGCGCCTGGCGCCGGCGGGGCCCAGGGCCGCACCGGCGATCCAGTCGCCGCGCCCCGGCGGCGGCTTGAGCTGCTGCGCCGCAGCACTCTGCACCTGCCGGGCAATGCGCTTGCCGCTGCCCAGCGTGGCCTGGGTGAGCGCCTTCAGGTTGCGCTTGTAGGCACGGGTCAGCGGGGAAAGGGAACGGCGGGGCATGGAGACGGGGGCAGGCAGCGGTGCATCGTTGCAAACACGGTAGCAGCTTCGCCCCCGGCCAGCTACCCTCTTCCTCCTCCTACGCGTGCTGGTTGCTCGTCCGAAGCAATAGCTGATTGCTGCTGTGTGCGCGTCGCCGCTATCGCGCTTCTGCGGCCCCTTGCTTGGCATCCACGACGCCCGCATGGAGGGCGTCGAACTTCGAGCGGTCGAATGCGGGCAGCACGTGCAAGCCAATCTCCCCCGCCTGCAGCACGGGAAGGGCCTCGCGGAAAATCGGCAGGTCCGTCGCAGCGGCATCTCGCACTTGCACGTCGAAGGTGCTGGTGACGATGTTCAATGCCGCCTGACCGATCAGTGGGAAAGGGGGGCCGGCGCGGAACTCCGTGCCTTTGCGCGGACGCATATGCGCATGGATTCGCCCCATATAGAACACCGACTGGGCCGGCACTTCGAACTCGAGGCCCAGCGGCACCATGAACGTGCCGTTCAGCGGGAAAACCTGGATTGTTCCGTGCAGCGCGTCAAGGCGGTACTTGCCGGGGGCCAATGCAAGTCGCAATGGGGTCACGTAGTGATCCCCGTTCTCGCCGTAGTCGATGAACGTGGTGTCCACTGCCACCATTTGCGATTTGCCAGTCGCCATGTTTCTGACGAACAGATTGCGCGGCCACGGCATCGTGCGGCTCTCCTCGCGGGTCTGCTCCAGCATCAGCAGGCCAATGGACTGCTCGCTCAAATCCAGTTGCTTCGTTTTCGAGCTCAGAGGCATGGAGGTTTCGCAAGCACTGAGCAGTGCGCCCGTGGCGAGCACGAGAAGGAGGCGGAACGCGCCAATCAGGATGGTTTTCATGTCGATCAAAAGTTGTAGGTCAACGAAAAGCCCGCGGTCACGCGCGCAGTGCGAAAGCCCTGGGGCTTGTGGACGGGTGCGCCGACGTGGCGCTGCTCCTCGATAACGGGACGGGGTTCGATGCGATTTGCGAATGCGCTGCCAGGAACGATCCGAGCAGGCCACAACCACGAGCAGCCGCGCCGACCTTCGCGGCACATCGGTCCAAGCCCCGCTCAGTCCGGGAGTTGCTGACGCTCAGCTCGTGTGTGGTGGAAGTACAGGTAGCCCAGGCCTAAGGGCGCGATAAAGACGGCAAACCCCCAGCAACAGACCATCGTCATCAGCTTCACGAACAGCATGGGCAGGGCGCTGACGAAGAACACGTTGGAGCCCATGATGAAACCGACGACCCTTTCGTAAACAAAGCGTGCGTAGGGATAGAGCAAAGTGTTCGCGACGAAGATGAGTACCATGCTGAGTGGCATGGCACCGCCTCTGGACGTCACCATGAACACGACGAGCGCGGGAAAAATTGCTCCGAAGAGAAACTGGCGCAGGTAGTACGTACGCGACAGGCCGCCGAACGTCTTGCTGAGGATTGGGGACATTTACATAGTTCTCGTTTTTGGATAACCGGTGCGCGCCGGGACAGCCAGACAAGCTCGCAAGGGAATCTATGCAGACCTCCGGGCGCCGTAAATCAGATTCATCCAAAACAATCTCGGAAATCTCTATTGACACTTTTCAATGGCGGATGAGCCTGGACGAGTTGCTGCAGGCGCGTTTCCATCGGACGACGAGCCTGTGTTGTGCAAAAGGCGTTCGGAGTTACTGCCGATAGGCGGCAGCTATGCGGGATGGATGAACATCGACTTTGAATGATCATCAGCTTGAGCGAGCTACGAATCCGTACCGTGGAAGACGTGCGCGCCGTGCTGGGCGGCACCGAGACCGTGGACTTTCCTCCCTGCTGCGGACTCCGGACGATCGGCCAATCCGCCCCGGGCCGATCCGCCGCCGAAGCGCCCGAAATTGCCCGGATCAGTACTTTTCGGGCACGTACATGCTGGCCGGGACCGGGTGGCGCAGGTAGTCGGCATTGCGCACCCGCGCCGGCAGCTCCACCGGCGCGTGCGGCACGTCGTGGTAGGGCAGCTGGCCCAGCAGGTGGCTGATGCAGTTCAGGCGCGCCTTCTTCTTGTCGACCGCCTGCACCACCCACCAGGGCGCCTCGGGGATGTGGGTGCGGTCCAGCATCATTTCCTTGGCCTTGGTGTATTCCTCCCAGCGGCGGCGCGACTCCAGGTCCATCGGGCTCAGCTTCCACTGCTTCAGCGGATCGTGGATGCGGCCGAGGAAGCGCATGTGCTGCTCGTCGTCGGTGATCGAGAACCAGTACTTGATGAGCTTGATGCCCGAGCGCACCAGCATCCGCTCGAAGTCGGGCACGGTGCGGAAGAACTCCTCGTACTCCTCGTCGGAGCAGAAGCCCATCACGCGCTCGACGCCGGCGCGGTTGTACCAGCTGCGGTCGAACAGCACCATCTCGCCGGCCGCCGGCAGGTGCGCCACGTAGCGCTGGAAGTACCACTGGGTGCGCTCGCGGTCGTTCGGCGCCGGCAGCGCCGCCACCCGCACCACGCGCGGGTTGAGCCGCTGCGTGATGCGCTTGATGACGCCGCCCTTGCCGGCCGCGTCGCGGCCCTCGAACAGGATCACGACCTTCTGCCGGCTGTGCTGCACCCAGTCCTGCAGCTCGACCAGCTCGCCCTGGAGCCGGAACAGCTCCTTGAAGTAGGCCTGGCGGCCCGCCTTGTCGGCGACCACGCCGGACTGCAGCTCGTCGAGGTTCCGGTCCTCGAGCTCGAGCTCGATCTCCTCGTCGTAGCTGTCCACCAGGTCGCGCGCGATCCGCGCCATCAGTTCGTTGTGGTCATTGAAGGTACTTGGCAGCGTCATGGTTCTACTCGGAGGGCGGAGGAATGCCCCATGCTGACGCCGCCGCATGACCGTCGCGTGACAGAAAACACGCAGCGACCGCGTCGTCACACAACTGACATGAAGCGCCGCCATCATCGGCGCGACTCCCACCATGCCCCCCGCACCATGAATTCGATCGCTGGCGCCTACGGCAGCGACGAAGCCGGGCTGATCTGCGGCTACCTCTTCGATGCCGCCGCCCCCGAACCGAGCCGCCCGGTCGACTCCGCCCAGGCCGCCGACTGGCTGGCCGCCGGCACGCCGCCCGGTGCCTACATGTGGCTGCACTTCAACCTGAGCCACGCCCAGGCCGAACGCTGGCTGCTGCGCCACGCGGGCCTCTCCGACCTCTTCTTCGAAACCCTGAAGGACGGGCTGCACTCGACCCGCATCGAGCGCGCCGACGATTCACTGATCGCGGTCATCAACGACGTCCACTTCGAGTTCAGCTTCGAACCGTCCGACATCTCGACCCTGTGGATCAGCGTCGGGCCGCGGCTGGTCGTGACCGCGCGCACCCAGCCGCTGCGCTCGGTCGATGCGCTGCGCACCGCGGTCAAGGCCGGCGATGCGCCGCGCTCCAGCACCGAGCTGCTGGAGCACCTGCTGCGCGTGCAGGCCGACGTGCTGGTGCGCATCGTGCGCGACGTGACCGGCCGCATCGACGACATCGAGGACGCGCTGCTGGCCGGCCGGCTCGACCACAAGCGGGCCCGGCTCGGCGTGCTGCGCCGGGTGCTGGTGCGGCTGCAGCGCCTGCTGGCGCCCGAGCCGGCGGCCCTGTTCCGGCTGCTGCAGAGCCCGCCGGCCTGGATGGCCGAGCCCGACGTGCTCGAGCTGCGCGGCTCGACCGAGGAGTTCTCGGTGGTGCTGCGCGACATGGGGGCGCTGCAGGAGCGCATCAAGCTGTTGCAGGAAGAGATCGCCGCCGACGTCAACGAGGACAACAGCCGCAGCCTGTTCGTGCTGACCGTGGTCACCGTGCTGGCGTTGCCGATCAACATCCTGGCCGGCCTGTTCGGCATGAACGTCGGCGGCATCCCGCTGGCCGAGCATCCCCACGGCTTCTGGATCGTGGTGGCCATAGTCATCTCTTTCACCGCAGTCGCCGCCTGGTTCGCCTTCCGCAACAAGCGGTAGAGTCCCCCTCGAGGGGGCGATACCAGCGGCCCGGCAAAGCCGGATCCGCGGTATCCCTGGGTTTGGAGCATGACGGTTTCATGTGCCACGGGTCATGCGAGCATGAGGTCGAGACAAAAATGAGGGCCGCCACGGGCAATTCCGAGAAAGAATAAACTCGTGCGGTGTCTTCCATCCTCAACGCCGACCTGCACTGCCACTCCGTGGTGTCCGATGGCACGTTGACACCCGAGGCACTGGCGGCCCGCGCCGCCGCCAACGGCGTCGAGCTCTGGGCCCTGACCGACCACGACGAGATCGGCGGCCAGCACCGCGCCGCCGCCGCCGCCCGCGAGCACGGCATGAAGTACCTCACGGGCACCGAGATCTCGGTCACCTTCGCCGGCGAGACGGTCCACATCGTCGGCCTGGGCTTCGACCCCGACGACGCCGCGATCAGCGAAGGCCTCTACGACACCCGCGGCGGCCGCGGCAAGCGGGCCATGGAGATGTCCGAGGGCCTGGCCCGGGTCGGCATCCACGGCGCCTACGAGGGCGCGCTGCGCTTCGTCGGCAATCCCGAACTGATCTCGCGCACCCATTTCGCCCGTTTCCTGGTCGAGGCCGGCCACTGCCGCGACACGTCCGAGGTGTTCCGCAAGTTCCTGACCGAAGGCAAGCCCGGCTACGTGCCGCACCGCTGGGCCACGCTCAAGGACGCGGTGCACTGGATCACCGCCGCCAAGGGCCTGGCCGTGATCGCCCACCCCGGCCGCTACAAGTTCACGGCCAACGAGGAATACGCCCTGTTCGTCGAGTTCAAGGCCCACGGCGGGCGGGCGATCGAGGTCGTCACCGGCAGCCACACGCCGGCCGAGTACGTCGAGTACGCCGACAAGGCGCTCGAATTCGACTTCGCCGCCTCGCGCGGCAGCGATTTCCACAGCCCCGACGAAAGCCACTGCGACCTCGGCAAGCTGCCCCCGCTGCCCGGCAAGCTGACGCCGGTCTGGGAGCTGCTGGAGCACCGCATCCAGTGAGCAGCCCGGCGAGCGAAGCGGTCGCTGCGAAGAGCACGCGCGACCTGGAGTCCGAACGCATCCTCGCCGGCATCGGCCTGGTGCTGCTGGCGGTGGCCTGCTTCGCCACGCTGGACACCGCCACCAAGCTGTCGACCGCGGCGGTGCCGATCCTGATGGGGGTCTGGGTCCGCTATATCTTCCAGGCGGTGGCGACCACGCTGGTGCTGCTGCCGCGTCACGGCACCGCGCTGCTGCGCACCCGCCATCCGCGCTACCAGCTGCTGCGCGGCGCCCTGCTGCTGGCCTCCAGCACCCTGGCCTTCTTCAGCCTGCGCTACATGCCGCTGGCCGAGTTCACCTCGATCGTGCTGATCGCGCCGCTGGTGATCACACTGCTGGCCGCCACCACTCTCAAGGAGCACGTGTCGCCGCTGCGCTGGGCGCTGGTGGCAGGCGGCTTCGCCGGCACGCTGGTGATCCTGCGCCCGGGTGGAGAAGCCTTCAGCTGGGCCATGTTCCTCCCGATCGGCCTGGTGCTGACCAACGCCTGGTTCCAGGTGCTGACCAGCAAGCTGGCGCAGACCGAGGACCCGCTCACGATGCACTTCTACACCGGCTGGGTCGGTGCGCTGCTGGCCTCCTTCGCCCTGCCCTTCGTCTGGGCCACGCTGCCGTCCTGGCACTGGTGGGCCCTCTTGTGCCTGATGGGCTTCATGGGCACGGTGGGCCATTTCATCCTGATCCTGGCCTACCAGCGGGCCCCGGCCTCCACGCTGACGCCCTACCTCTATGCGCAGATCGCCTTCGCCATGCTGGGCGGCTGGATCATGTTCTCCTATGTGCCGGACATGATTTCCCTGATCGGCATGGGCATGATCGCGGTCTGCGGGGCGGCCGGGGCCTGGCTGACGGTGCGCGAACGCCGGGTCCCGATCGAGCCCGCCGAATCATGAGCCCCGCGCTTCCTGACAGAATCGCCCCATGGCCCAGTTCTTCGAAGTCCACCCCGACAACCCTCAGCAGCGGCTGCTGAAGCAGGCGGTCGCCCTGCTGGCACGCGGCGAGATCGTCGCCGTACCCACCGACTCCAGCTACGCGCTGGCCTGCCACCTCGACGACAAGGACGCTGTCGACCAGCTGCGACGGATCCGCCAGGTCGACGACAAGCACCACCTGACGCTGATCTGCCGCGACCTGAGCGAGCTCTCGAACTACGCCCGGGTCGACAACAAGCAATACCGGCTGCTGAAGGCCGCCACCCCCGGCCCCTACACCTTCCTGCTCGAAGCGACCAAGGAAGTGCCGCGCCGGGTCAGCCATCCGCAGCGCAAGACCATCGGCCTGCGGGTGCCCGACCACCGGGTGCTGCTCGAGCTGCTGACGCTGCACGGCGAGCCCCTGCTCGCCACCACGCTGATCCCGCCCGGCGAAACCGAGGCCATGAACGACCCGACCCAGATCCGCGAGCGCTTCGAGAAGCAGATCGGCGCCGTCATCGATGCCGGCGCCTGCCCCTCGGAGCCGACCACCGTGGTCGACCTCACGCCCATGGGCGCGGGCGGCGAACCGCTGCTGGTGCGGCAGGGACGCGGCCCGCTCGCCGCCCTGGGGCTGTGAGTCGCCGAAGGGACATCCTTACCGTCTGAGACAATCCGGCGGTGGATATCCAAAACCTGATTCAAACCGTCCTGATCTACGCCCTGCCCGTGGTCTTCGCGATCACGGTGCACGAAGCGGCGCACGGCTACGTGGCACGGTACTTCGGCGACAACACGGCCTACGTGATGGGCCGCGTGACGCTCAACCCGCTCAAGCACATCGACCCCATCGGCACCATCCTGATGCCGCTGCTGCTCTATTTCGCCACCTCGGGCGCCTTCCTGTTCGGCTACGCCAAGCCGGTTCCGGTCAATTTCAACCGGCTGCGCCACCCCAAACGCGACATGGTCTGGGTCGCGCTGGCCGGCCCGGCGTCGAATTTCTTCCAGGCCATCGTGTGGGCGCTGTTCCTGGTCGGCCTGGTGGGTGCCGGCATCGATGAAACCTTTTTCATCAAGATGGCCCAGGGCGGCGTGCTGGTCAACCTCGTGATGTGGGCCTTCAACCTGTTCCCGCTGCCCCCGCTCGACGGCGGCCGCGTGCTGGCCGGCCTGCTGCCGCGCGGCGGCGCCCAGGAATTCCTGGCCCGCATCGAGCCCTACGGCTTCTTCATCGTGATGGGCCTGGTCATCGCCGGTGTCGTCAGCACCTGGTGGCTGAGCCCGCTGATGGCCTTCGGCTACCAGGCCATCTCCCTGCTGCTGAGCCCGCTCACCGCCCTCATTCGCTGAACCTCCCATGGCCCTGCTTCCCGACACGCCCATCCGCTTCCTGACCGGCATCACCACCAGCGGCACGCCGCACCTCGGCAACTATGTCGGCTCGGTGCGCCACTCGGTGCGCTTCAGCCGCCGCGACGACGTCCAGAGCTTCTATTTCCTGGCCGACTACCACGCGCTGATCAAGGTCGACGAACCGGCCCGCATCCAGCGCTCGACGCTCGAGATCGCCGCCACCTGGCTGGCCTGCGGGCTGGATCCGGAGCGGGTCACCTTCTACCGCCAGTCCGACATCCCCGAGATCCCCGAGCTGACCTGGTTCCTGACCTGCGTCACCGGCAAGGGCCTGCTCAACCGGGCCCACGCCTACAAGGCGCAGGTCGACAAGAACACCGCCCGCGGCGAGGACCCGGACGCCGAGGTCAGTGCCGGCCTCTTCATGTACCCGGTGCTGATGGGCGCCGACATCCTGATGTTCAACGCCCACAAGGTGCCGGTGGGCCGCGATCAGGTGCAGCACATCGAGATGGCGCGCGACATGGCGCAGCACTTCAATCACCTGTACGGCGAGCATTTCACGCTGCCCGAGGCCGAGATCGACGACGCGGTGGCGACCTTGCCGGGCCTGGACGGCCGCAAGATGAGCAAGAGCTACGACAACACGATCCCGCTCTTCACGCCGCGGGCCCAGCTGCAGAAGCTGATCAACGGCATCGTGACCGATTCGCGCGCCCCCGGCGAGCCCAAGGACACCGAGGGCTCGGCGCTGTTCCAGATCTACCAGGCCTTCGCCGACGACGAGGAGACCGAGACCCTGCGCCAGGCCTTCGCCGACGGCATCGGCTGGGGCGACGCCAAGCAGCTGCTGTTCGAGCGCATCGACCGCGAAGTGGCGCCGATGCGGGCGCACTACGAGGCCCTGCTCAACGATCCGGCCCAGATCGAGCGGATCCTGCGCGCCGGCGCCGAGAAGGCGCGCGCGCTGTCGCGGCCCTTCATGACCGACCTGCGCCACGCGGTCGGCCTGCGCAATCTCGCCAGCCAGGACAAGGCGGCGGCGCCCAAGGCGGCCAAGGTGGCGCGGCCGAGCTTCAAGCAGTACCGCGAGCGCGACGGGCTTTTCTACTTCAAGTTGCTCGACGTGAGTGGGGTCCAACTGGTACAAAGCCTGGGATTCGCATCGCCGCAGGAAGCGGGCCGGGCGATCGGAACGCTGCGACAGCAGCGCGGGGCGGCCCTGGCGCAGCTCGCGGCGCAGCTCGAGGCGCTGGATGACGAGGGTATGCGTGCGGCTTCGGCCGCACTGGAGGCGCTTGCTGCGGCCGAAGCGGCAAGCGAGGGTTAAACACGGTCAATACCCGCAGCGATGGGCCAAGCCCGACCTGCGGACACTGCGAGTAAATCATGAGTATCTATGTCATCGACGACCACCCCCTGATGCGCGACGCCATCGTGATGGTGCTGCGGCGCCTGCGACCGGCCGAGAACATCGTCGAACTCGAGCGCCTCGACAAGCTGGCGGCGGCCGTCAAGCAGCACGGCGCTCCGGGCCTGTTCTGCCTCGACCTGAAGCTGCCCGACACCACCGGCGTCTCGGGCGTGGTGGCGGTCAAGCTGGCCTACCCGGACGTGCCGATCGCGGTCTATTCGGCCTCGCCCTCGGCCGACATGGAAGAAGCCTGCATAGAGGCCGGCGCCGATACCTACATCGAGAAGTCGGCCAGCTCGGCCGAACTCACGGCCGCGCTGCGCGGCCTGCTGATGGCCGACACCGATGCCGAAGAGCCGGTGGCAGCCGCCAACAGCAAGCTGTCGAAGCGCCAGACCCAGCTGATCGCCATGCTCGACCAGGGCATGAGCAACCGCGACATCGCGACCGAACTCGACATCAGCGAGCACACGGTCAAGGTGCACCTGTGGCGCCTGTTCCGCCGCCTCGGCGTGAAGAGCCGCACCCAGGCGCTGCACCACGCCCGCACCAACGGACTTCTGTCGGGCTGACCCCCGGGCCGAGCTTCGCCGGCCAACGGGCTCAGCCCACAGCGCCCGAGATGCGGGTCTGGGCTTGCGTTTCGTCGGCGTCGTGCAAGGCGACGCGGAACACGCTGCCCCGGCCCAGCCGCGAACGCACGCTGACCGGATGGCCGAGCGCGTGCGACAGCCGGGCGACGATCGCCAGGCCGAGGCCGAAGCCGTCCGAGGTGCCGGCATGGTCGGCCACCTTGTAGAACTCCAGGAAGACATCGCGCAGGTGCTCGCGCGCGATGCCGATGCCGGTATCCCAGACCTCCACCCGCAGGCCGTCCCGGGTCTGCCTCGACGCCAGCAGGATGCCGCCCTCGGCGGTGTACTTGGTGGCGTTGGCCAGCAGGTTGCCGATCATGCGGCGCACGCGGATCGGATCGGTCAGCACGGTGCCGGGCGTCACGTGCATGCGGAAGGTCAGGCCCTTGGCCTCGGCCACCGGACGGTACTGCAGTTCGAGGTCGTGCAGCAGCTGGGCCACCTCGACCCGCTCGATGTGCAGCCGCACCTGCCCCGAGTCGATGCGGGCGAGGTCGAACAGCGAATCGAACAGGGCGTTCACGGCATGCGTGGCGCGGACGATCTTCGGCGCGATCTCGGCCACCAGCTCGGGCTCGTTGCGCAGCCAGTCGGCATAGAGCGACAGCGCCAGCACGGGTTGCCGCATGTCGTGCGCGGCACTGGCCAGGAAACGGTTCTTCATGGCCACGGCCGACACCGCCGCCTGCCGCTGCTGCGTCAGCGAATTGATCAGGATGTGGTTGTGGAACAGCAGCTCGAAGCTGTTGCGCGCGGTCTCGTGGATGCGCCGGCCGGCCCGCAGCAGCAGCCACCAGTGCAGCACCGGCAGCATCAGGAAGCCGTAATGGAAATGCGGCCGCTCGAACTTGAGCTCGATCATGCGCAGCACGATCGCCGCCAGCATGGTGAAGAACAGGGTATTGACGTAGCGCCTGAGCAGCGGCGGATGCAGCGCCAGGCCATTGAGCGGGAAGGTCGCCACGCCGGCGACGATCAGCCAGCTCATGAACTGGTTCACCAGCGGCGTGCGCTCGAAGAAGATCAGGATCGACAGGCCCCAGGCGAAGCCGCTGGCGCTCCATAGATAGCGGTAGCGCTCGACGAAGTACTGCTGCGCGGCCGAATCGCGGTCGGCGTAGTGCCGGGCATACAGCTGCTCGCCCCAGATCCGGCAACCGGTGGCGGCGATGCCGATGGCGAGCCACACGATCAGCTGCCAGGCCGGCACGTGGCCCCAGCTCAGGCCCACCATCGCCGGCATCAGGGCCGCCGCCAGCAGGTAGGAGCCGCGAGAGGCCCGCATCAGGCTGCGGATCAGTTCGCCTCGCACCCACGGCTCGGCCTCGTCGGCCGAGGCCGGTGCCGGCGTGAGGCTGGCAAAGGACGAGTTGCCCAGTCCCGCGAACGACGAATTACCCACCATTGCTTGCACGCCCTTGTCATCCAGGCCAAAAAAAAGGCCCCTCGCGAGGGGCCATGGATGCGGCACTGCGGCTCGCAATCGAAAAGCTCGGCGGCCGGATGCCGCCTCGTGCCACGCACCCCTGGTGCGCCAGGCGCTAGGGCTCGATCTTAATTGGCCGGCCCTGCGTCGGCGGGCAATTCATTCCCTGGATCGTCGCGTGCGCGCAACGTCGAGCCGATGAATGGACTCACTGCGCCACCACCGCAATCCCCCGGATCTGCCCCGCCTTCGCCTCCACCACCGGCCGCGGATAGCGCTCGGGCGCAAAACGGTGCAGCAGTTCGGCCTCGCGGCCGCGCGCCATCGCCAGGTTGGCCAGCTTCACGTGACCATAGCCGCGGATCGCCAGCGGCACGGCGGCGATCTGTGCCGCGAAGCGCTGGTTGGCAGGCGCGAGCCCGGCCATCAGTTCGTCGAGCCTTGCTTCGAATCGCTCGATCAGTTCGCGCTCCAGCCGGCGCTCCCCGGTGTGGCCGAACAGGTCGAAGGCCGTGCCGCGCAGCGCCTTGCCGCGCGCCAGCCACTTCATCGCCGGCAGCATCCAGCCGCCGAGGCGGATCTTGACCGGCGGCTGCCCGTTCTTCGGCCGCGCCAGGAACGGCGGCGCCATGTGGAATTCGAGCTTGAGATCGCCTTCGAACTGCTCGGCGAGCTTCTCGCGGAAGCTGCCATCGCTGTAGAGGCGGGCCACTTCGTACTCGTCCTTGTAGCTCATGAGCTTGAGCAGGCTCTGCGCCGCATTGCGCGTCACGGGCAACGACGCATCGCCGCCGGCCAATGAGGCCTCGCGCCGGCGCAGCGCCAGCACGCGGGTCTCGAAGCGCTGCGCCCAGGCCGCGTTCTGATACGCCGCGAGGTGGCGCATGGCGCGTGCGATCAGCGCGTCCAGCGACTCGTCCTCGGGCAGCACGGCCGCTGCCCCGCGCAAGGCATCGATCGCCTGCGGATCGCCCGCAGCCAGCCGTCCCAGCGAGAAGGCCATCTGGTTCGAAGCCACCGCGACGCCGTTGAGTTCGATCGCGCGGGTCAGCGCCTCCAGGCTCAGCGGGATCAGGCCGCATTGCCATGCATAGCCCGCCGCGAGGATGTTCGATGCCAGCGTGTCGCCGAGAAACTCCTCGGCCAAGGTCTGGGCATCGAAGGTCTGGACCTGGCCGCGGCCGGCGACGAAGCGCATCTTCTCGAGCAGCAGCGCGGTCTTGAGGTCGGCGTCGGGGTTGCGCAGCGACTCGGCCACCGGGATCTCGTGCATGTTCGCGAGGATGCGGGTGCGGCCGTGGCGCACGGTCTGCAGCGCCTCCGGCGAAGCGCCGACCACCACGTCGCAGGCCAGGATCGCATCGGCTTGCTGGGTGTCGATGCGCACCTGGTTCAGGCGCGCGGGCGTGTCGGCCAGCCGCACGAAACTCAGCACCGCGCCGCCCTTCTGCGCGAAGCCCATGAAGTCGAGCACGCTGGCCGACTTGCCTTCGAGGTGCGCGGCCATCGCGATCACCGCGCCCACCGTGACCACGCCGGTGCCGCCGACGCCGGTGACCAGCAGGTCGTAGGGCGCAGTCCAGCCGTGGGCCGCCGGCCGCGGCAGCGCCGCCACGTGCTGCAGGAAGGCCTCCTTGCCGGCCGCCAGCGCGCCGCTCTTCTTGCGCAGCCTGCCGCCGCTGACGCCGACGAAGCTCGGGCAGAAGCCCTTGGCGCACGAATAGTCCTTGTTGCAGCTGGTCTGGTCGATCTTGCGCTTGCGGCCGAATTCGGTCTCGTGCGGCAGCACCGCCACGCAGTTGCTCTGCACGCCGCAATCGCCGCAGCCCTCGCACACCGCCTCGTTGATGAAGAGGCGCATGTCCGGGTCGGCCAGCTCGCCCTTCTTGCGGCGACGGCGCTTTTCGGCGGCGCAGGTCTGCTCGTAGATCAGCACCGTGACGCCCGGCACTTCGCGCAGGCGCCGCTGCACCGCGTCGAGCTCGGCGCGGTCGTGGAACTCGGTGCCGGCGGGGAACTTGCCCTTGATGGCGTCGTACTTCTCGATCGCGTCGCTGACCACCACCACCTGCTTCACGCCTTCGGATTCGACCTGGCGCGCGATCGCATCGACGCTGATGATGCCGTCCACCGGCTGGCCGCCGGTCATGGCCACCGCGTCGTTGAAGAGGATCTTGTAGGTCAGCGTGGCCTTGGCCGCCACCGCCTGGCGGATCGCGAGATAGCCCGAGTGGTAGTAGGTGCCGTCGCCGAGGTTCTGGAACACGTGCGGCGTGCGCGTGAACATCGAGTGCGAGACCCAGTCGACGCCCTCGCCGCCCATCTGGATCAGGCCGGCCGTGCTGCGGTCCATCCAGTTGGCCATGAAGTGGCAGCCGATGCCGGCGCGCGCGGTCGAGCCTTCGGGCACCTTGGTGCTGGTGTTGTGCGGACAGCCGGCGCAGAAGTAAGGCAGCCGCTTGACCGAGTCGCCGTCATTGCTCAGCAGATCGGGCGGCGTGAAGTCGCGCACGTGCTGCAGGTGGTCGCCGAGCTCGCTGTTGTTCGGGAAATGGGCCGCGAGCCAGTGCGCCACGAGCTCGATCAGCCGCGAGGGCCGCAGCTCGCCGAGCGCCGACACCAGCGGCCGGCCGTCGCGGTCCTGCTTGCCGACCAGCGCCGGGCGGGCACCGGGCGGCGCGTTGTAGAACAGGTCGCGCAGCTGGGTCTCGACGATCGCGCCCTTCTCCTCGACGATCAGGATCTCGTCCAGCCCTTGCGCGAAGGCCTTGATGCGGGTCTGCTCGATCGGGAAGCTCAGGCCCACCTTGTAGAGCCGCACGCCGGCTCGCGCCAGCGCTTCGGGCGTGACCTCGAGGCGGCGCAGCACCTCCATCAGGTCGTAGTGGGCCTTGCCGCAGGTCACGATGCCGACCTTGGCCTGCGGGCTCTCGATCACGTGGCGATCGATGCTGTTGACCCGCGTGAAGGCAGCCACTGCCTCGAGCTTGTCGGCCAGGCGCGACTCGATGCGCAGCGACGGCAGGTCGGGCCAGCGGTAGTGCAGGCCGTCGGCCGGCTCGCGGTGGCCGGTGGCGGCGCGCACCGTGTCGGCATCGGCCCAGGTCGCGACGCGGGCGTGGATCAGGTCGAGGTCGACGGTGCTGCCGCTCTCGACCACTTCCGACAGCGCAGCCATGCCGACCCAGGCGCCCGAGTAGCGCGACAGCGCGTAGCCGTAGAGTCCGAACTCGAGGTACTCGGCCACCGAAGCCGGCTGCAGCACCGGCATGCTCCAGGCCATGAAGGCGTGGTCGCTCTGGTGCGGCATCGACGACGAGACGCAGCCGTGGTCGTCGCCCGCCACCACCAGCACGCCGCCGTGCGGCGACGAGCCGTAGGCGTTGCCGTGCTTGAGCGCGTCGCCGGCGCGGTCGACGCCCGGACCCTTGCCGTACCACATCGCGAACACGCCCTCGACCGTGCGCTCGGGATCGGACTCCACGCGCTGGGTGCCCAGCACCTGCGTCGCCGCCAGCTCCTCGTTGATGGCCGGCACGAAGCGGATGCCGGCCTCCTCGAAGCCCTTGCCGGCCTTCCAGATCGCCTGGTCGACCATGCCCAGCGGCGAGCCGCGGTAGCCGCTGATGAAGCCCTGGGTGCCGAGGCCGCGCGCGGCGTCGCGCTGGCGCTGCATCAGCAGGACGCGGATCAGGGCCTGCGTGCCGGTCAGGAAGACGGCGCCCGATGCCGCCCACAGGCTGTCGCTCAGCTTGTAGTCGACGCGCAGGACCTTCGAATCGTGGGGAATGCTCTTCATATGGCGGAAATTGTTCCATCGCCCAAGAAGGAAGTGCTTCTTCAATACACTATCGATTCCACCCGATTGGAGAATGAAATTCTCCAAATTGCCAATGAACGCCGATTCCATTCTTCTTGACGCCCACAGCCTGAAGATCCTTTTCGAGCTGCAGCGCGACGCGCGGCAGACCGTGCAGCAGATCTCCGAGGCCGTCGGCCTCTCGCCCACGCCCTGCTGGAAGCGCATCAAGGACATGGAGGCAGCGGGCGTGATCCGCGGCTACACCGCGGTGATCGACCGCGAGAAGGTCGGCCTGCATGTCGCGGCGGTGGCCGAGGTCAACCTCGACCGGCACAGCGAGTCGCAGGTGCAGCGCTTCGAGGATGCGGTCGCGGCCAGCCCGCAGATCATCAACTGCGTCTCGGCCACCGGGCCGGCCGACTACATCCTCACCGTGCTGGTGCAGGACATGAAGCACTACGAGCGCTTCCTGCACGAGACGCTGTTCAGCCTGCCGGGCGTGACCCACGTGCGCTCGAGCATCGTGCTGCGGCAGGTGAAGTCCGAGGTGGCACTGCCGATCGAGCCGGTGGCGCAGCCGGCTTCCGCGCCGCGCGGGCGGCGGCGCTAAAAACCGTCCTGACAGTCATCCACTGCACCCGTGGACAGCCCTGTGGACAAGGGCAGGAGCAACTCGGGGGAAGGGCTCCAGCGTGGGCCTGCAACGCGATGCCTCCAAATGAGGCACCGGGCCCAGGCGCTAGCATGCGAGGGCACGCACTCACTGACCATGACCGAACGCCGAACCCTCTATCCCCCGATCGAAGCCTACGAAAGCGGACATCTCGATGTCGGCGACGGGCACGCCATCTACTATGAGCGCGTGGGAACGCCGGGCGCCAAGCCGGCCGTGTTCCTGCACGGCGGGCCCGGCGGCGGCATCTCGCCCGAGCATCGCCGGCTGTTCGATCCCTCGCGCTACGACCTGCTGCTGTTCGATCAGCGCGGCTGCGGACGCTCGACGCCGCACGCCGGGCTCGAGGCCAACACGACCTGGCACCTGGTGGCCGACATCGAGCGGCTGCGCGGACTCGCTGGCGCCGACAGCTGGCTGGTGTTCGGCGGATCGTGGGGATCGACGCTGGCGCTGGCCTACGCCCAGAAGCACCCCGAGCGCACCAGCGCGCTCGTGCTCCGCGGCATCTACACCGTGACCCGCGCGGAGCTTGCCTGGTACTACCAGTTCGGCGTCTCGGAGATGTTCCCGGCGCAGTGGGAGCGTTTCCAGGCGCCGATTCCCGAGGCCGAGCGCGGCGACATGATCGGCGCCTACCGCAAGCTGCTGACCGGCGACGACAGTGCACGCCAGCTCGAGGCGGCCAGGGCCTGGAGCATCTGGGAGGGCGAGACCATCACGCTGCTGCCCGACCCTTCGATTTCGGCCGCGCACGGCGACGACCATTTCGCGCTGGCCTTCGCCCGCCTCGAGAACCACTACTTCGTGCACGGCGCCTGGCTGGAAGACGGCCAACTGCTGCGCGATGCCGGGCGGCTGCGCGGCATCCCCGGCGTCATCGTGCATGGCCGCTACGACATGCCCTGCCCGGCGCGCTACGCCCACGCACTGCACAAGGCCTGGCCCGAAGCCGACTTCCACCTGATCGAAGGGGCCGGTCATGCCTGGTCGGAGCCGGGCATCCTCGACCAGCTGATCCGTGCCACCGACCGCTTTGCCTCGTCCTGAAATGAACCGACGACAACTGCTCGCGCTCGCCGGCCTGCAGTCGGCCTTGGCCTTGGCCCTGGCGGGCTGCGGCAAGCGCACGCCGGCGGTCGCCGCACTGAAGCCCGACGCGCGCGTGCTGGCGCTGGGCGACAGCCTGACCGTCGGCTACGGCGCGGCGCCCGACCAGGCCTGGCCCGCCCTGCTGGCACAGCTGACCGGCTGGCAGGTCGAGAACGCCGGCGTCAACGGCGACACCTCGGCGGGCGCCCTGCAGCGGCTCGAGGCCCTGCTGGCGGCCAACAGCTACGACGCGGTGCTGATCGGCATCGGCGGCAACGACATGCTGCGTGGGGGCTCGCAGCAGGCCACCAGGGACAAGGTGGCGGCGATCGTGCGGCAGGCGCTGGCGCACACGCCCCACGTGGCCTTGATCGCGACGCCGGCGCCCGAGCCCCTACGTGCCACGATCGGATCGCTCAGCGATGCCGGCTTCTACGAAGAGGTCGCGAAGGCCGAAAAGGTGCTGCTGATCCCCGAGGTGTACGCCACCGTGCTGTCGAATCCGTCGCTGCGCTCGGACCCGATCCATGCCAATGCGCAGGGCTATGCGGCAGTGGCGCAGCAACTGGCCGACAAGCTCAAGAGCGCCGGCTGGCGCTGATCGCCCCTCCGGCGCGGCCGGTGCCTGTTTGAGAGGCATCGTGTCGCGAGCCAAGCCTGGAGCCCTTCCCCGCGGTTACCCCTGCGCTTGTCCACAGGGCTGTCCACGGGGGCGGTGGAGAACAAGGCGCCGATCCGGCCAACGCACAGGCAAAAAAAATGGCCCCTTGTGGGGGCCATTCTGGAGGAGAGGGAGGGATTCGAACCCTCGGTACTATCGCTAGTACGCCTGATTTCGAGTCAGGTACATTCGACCACTCTGCCACCTCTCCGGTGTCTGTCGAGCCAACGATTATAGCAGCACTTTTCGGCCGTTTTCAGCCTCCGAGCACTTCGAGGCCGCCGAGGTAGGGCCGCAGGGCCGCCGGCACCCGGATCGAGCCATCCTCGTTCTGGTGGTTCTCGAGCACCGCGACCAGCGCCCGGCCCACCGCCAGGCCGGAACCGTTGAGCGTGTGCACCAGCTCGTTCTTGCCTTGCGCGTTCTTGAAGCGGGCCTGCAGCCGACGCGCCTGGAAGGCTTCGCAGTTCGACACCGAGCTGATCTCGCGGTAGGTGTCCTGCGCCGGCAGCCAGACCTCGAGGTCGTAGGTCTTGGTCGAGCCGAAGCCCATGTCGCCGGTGCACAGCAGCACCACGCGGTACGGCAGTTCGAGCGCCTTCAGCACCGCCTCGGCATGGCCGGTCATGGCCTCGAGCGCCTCGTAGCTGCGCTCGGGGTGCGTGATCTGCACCATCTCGACCTTGTCGAACTGGTGCTGGCGGATCATGCCGCGCGTGTCGCGCCCGGCGCTGCCGGCTTCTGAGCGGAAGCACGGCGTGTGGGCGGTCAGGCGGATCGGCAACTGCGACTCGGCCACCACTTCGTCGCGCACGAAGTTCGTCAGCGGCACCTCGCTGGTCGGGATCAGGTAGAGCGCCGAGTGGTCGGGCGCCGGTTCGCCGTCCTGGCCGCCCTTCTTGGCGGCGAACAGGTCGCCTTCGAACTTGGGCAGCTGGCCGGTGCCGCGCATCGAATCGGCATTGACGACGTAGGGCACGTAGCACTCGGTGTAGCCGTGCTGCCCGGTCTGCAGGTCGATCATGAACTGCGCGAGGGCGCGGTGCAGCCGTGCGATCGGGCCTTTCATCACGCTGAAGCGCGAGCCCGACAGCTTGGCGCCCATCTCGAAATCCAGGCCCAGCGGAGCACCGAGATCGACATGGTCCCTGGCTGCGAAGCCGAGCGGAGTCGCCGCCGCGCCCTCGCCGCCCTGCGGGCTCCAACGCCGCAGCTCGACATTGGCGTGCTCGTCCTCGCCGACCGGCACGCTGGCGTGCGGCAGGTTCGGCACCGCCAGCAGCAAGGCCTGCAACTCGGGCTGGATCGCATCGAGCCGGACGGCCGAGGACTCCTGCTCGGCCTTCAGCGCGTTGACCTCGGCCATCAGCGCGTCGACCGGCTCGCCCTTGGCCTTCAGGGGCCCGATCTGCTTGTTGAGCGTGTTGCGGCGCGCCTGCAGTTCCTCGGTGCGGGTCTGCAGCGTCTTGCGCTCGGCCTCGAGCGCGCTGAACTTGGCGACGTCCAGGAAGGTCTGGTTCTTCTTGCGGGTTTCGAGGCGGGCAACGACCGAAGGCAGGTCCTTGCGTAACAGTGTGATATCGAGCATGGACGTGATTTTAGGTGCGCGTAGCATCGCATCGCTGCCCACCCATTCCCCGAAGGAGTTGCGATGCAAGCCTACCTGACCTTCAACGGCAACGCGGCCGAGGCGCTGGCGTTCTACGCCCAGGCCCTGGGCGGCAAGATCCTCTTCAGCATGACCTTCGGCGAAAGCCCGATGGGCGCCGAAACGCCGGCTGACTACAAGGCGAAGATCATGCACGCCACGCTCGAGGCGCGCGGCCAGCAGCTGATGGCGTCCGACGCCCCGCCCGGCTATCCGTTCAAGGGCTACCAGGGCTTCTCGCTGTCGGTGCAGGCCAAGGACGTGAAGGAAGGCGAAAAGCTCTTCAACGCCCTCGGCGCCGGCGGCAAGGTCACGATGCCCTACGCGCCCACCTTCTGGTCGACCGGCTTCGGCATGCTGGAGGACAAATTCGGCGTGCCCTGGATGGTCAACTGCGAACAGGAACCAGCCAAGGCCTGAGCGTTCCCGCGTCACGTGCGATCCACGGTGCACGGAAACACCGGCCGGCGAAGCCTGGCCCCTTCGTGAAACACCGCGGAACCGGCTCCGCCGGGCCGCTGGTGTTGCCCCCGGCAGGGGGTGGGCGGCTACACGAAGTGAGCCAACCTGGGGGCGAGCTTTACGCCAGCGTCGCCGGATCCACGTTGGCCCCGCAGACGATCAGGCAGATCTTCTCGCCTTCGCGCGGCACGTAGGCGCCGGTCTGCAGCGCCGCCAGCGGCAGCGCCGCAGCGGGCTCGACCGCCAGCTTCAGTTCTTTCCACAGCCACGACTGGGCGGCGCGGATGGCATCGTCGGGCAGCAGCAGCGCATCACGCACATGGCGCTGCGTGAGCTCCCAGGCGATCGCGCCGATGCGCTTCGCGCCGAGCGAGTCGGCCGCGATGCCGCCGACCTCGACGTCGACCGGCTCGCCCGCCTCGCGGGCCCGCACCAGCGTCGGTGCGCGCTCGGGCTCGAGCGCGACGACGCGGCTGCGCCGTTCGAACCAGGCCGCCAGCCCGCCGATCAGGCCGCCGCCGCCGACGCTCACCAGCACCGCGTCGGGCAGGCCGCCCTGCTGCTCGATCTCGCGGCCCAGCGTGCCCGCGCCGGCCACCACTTCGGGCTGGTCGTAGGCATGCGTGAGCAAGGCGCCGGTCTCGCGCTGCCGTTGCAGGCAGGCTGCGAGCGCGTCGGCGTACGCGGCACCGCCAACCACTACCCTGGCGCCCAGCGAACGCAGCCGGGCACGCTTGGCCTCCGGCGACACCTCGGGCAGGAAGACTTCGCAAGGCACGCCGAGCGCCTGCGCGGCCGCTGCGGTGGCGATCCCGGCATTGCCGCCCGAGGCCACGATGGCGCCGCTGGCCGGAATCTCGTTGGCCAGCAGCCGGTTCATCATGCCGCGGGCCTTGAAGCTGCCGCTGGCTTGCAGATGCTCGAGCTTGAGCCAGACTTCGACACCCGGCGTGTCCACGCCCAGCGCCCGGCCCGGGAGCTTCCACAGCGGCGTCTCGCGCAGGAAGTGCGGCGCGCGCTCGCGAATGCGGCGCGCGGCGGTCTCGACGTCGCCGCGCCAGTCGTGCTGCAAGTCGCCGCTCACGAGATGTGCCCCGGCGGCGGGATGTCGTCGAGCTTGAGCCCCTTGGGCAAGGGGAACTTGAGGGTCTCCTGGATGCCGTCCATCTTGCGCACCGACACCGCGCCGAGCGCCTTGATGCGGTCGATCACCTCGCGCACCAGCACCTCGGGCGCCGAGGCGCCTGCCGTGAGGCCGATGCGGGTCTTGCCCTCGAACCATTCGGGCTCCAGTTCGGCGGCCGAGTCGACCATGTAGCTTTCGGTGCCGAGCCGCTGCGAGAGCTCGCGCAGCCGGTTGCTGTTGGAACTGGTCGGGCTGCCGACCACGATCACCAGATCGACCTGCGGACTCAGCATCTTCACGGCGTCCTGCCGGTTCTGCGTGGCATAGCAGATGTCCTGCTGCTTGGGTTCGCGCACCTTCGGAAAGCGTGCCCGCACCGCGGCCGAGATCTCTGCCGCATCGTCGACCGACAGCGTGGTCTGCGTCACGACCGCGAGCTTTTCGGTCTGCGCCGGCGCCACCAGCGCCACGCCCGCCACGTCCTCGACCAGGTGGATGCCGCTCGACAGCTGACCCATCGTGCCCTCGACCTCGGGGTGTCCCTTGTGGCCGATCATGATGAACTCGTAGCCCTCCTTGGCCAGCTTGGCCACTTCGACATGGACCTTGGTCACCAGCGGACAGGTGGCGTCGAAGACCTCGAAGCCGCGTTCGCGCGCCTCGGCCTGCACCGCCTTGCTGACGCCATGGGCGCTGAAGACCAGCGTCGCGCCGGGCGGCACCTCGGCCAGGTCCTCGATGAAGATCGCGCCCTTGGCCTTGAGCTCGTTGACCACGTAGGTGTTGTGCACGATCTCGTGGCGCACGTAGATCGGCGCGCCGAACTTGGCGATCGCGCGCTCGACGATCTCGATCGCGCGGTCGACCCCGGCGCAGAAGCCGCGCGGCTCGGCCAGGATGACTTCCTCGATGCCGTTCACAGCACGCCGATCAGCTTCACCTCGAAGGTCACGGGCTGACCTGCGAGCGGATGGTTGAAGTCGAAGCGCACCGCGGTCTCGTTCGACTCGATGACCGCGCCGGCATAGCTGCCGGTGCCGTCGGGCGTGGGGAACTGGATCACGTCGCCGACGGCGTACTGCTCGTCGGGGTCGCCGATCTGGGTCAGCAGCTTGCGCGCGACCCATTGCTGCATGTCGACATTGCGCTCGCCGAAGGCCTCGCCCGCCGGCAGCTCGAAGGTGGCGTGCGCGCCTTCCGCCAGGCCGATCAGGCGCTGCTCGACGGCCGGCGACAGCTCGCCGGTCCCGAGCGACAGCGTGGCCGGCTTGTCGTGGAAGGTGTTGATGATGTCGCCCGCGGGGCCGGCCAGCCGGTAATGCAGCGTGAGGAAGGAACCGGGCGTGACGACGGCGGCGGTGGAAATCGAAGACAAGGTGAAGGGGCCCTATAGACTGGGGCTCTATTTTAGGGAGTGGGGCTCGAACCCCGTGTTCGCCATGTCTTTCAAGGACTTGCCGGATGGCGCGCGGCCGCGCGAAAGGCTCATCGCGCTGGGAGCCGGTGCGCTGGCCGATGCCGAATTGCTGGCGCTGCTGCTGCGCACCGGCCTGCGCGGCAAGAACGTGCTGCAGCTCGCGCAGGAGCTGCTCGAGCGCTTCGACGGCCTCTCGGGCCTGCTGCATGCGGGGCTCGACGACCTGAGGCAGGTCAAGGGACTCGGCGGCACGGCCAAGCGCGCCGAACTGGCCGCAGTGCTCGAACTCGCGCGCCGCGCCATGGCCGAGCGCCTGAAGGAACGCGCGGTGTTCGACTCGCCGGGCGCCGTGGCCCAGTACCTGCAGTTGCACCTGGCCGCCCGGCCGCATGAAGTGTTCGCCGCCCTGTTCCTCGATGCGCAGCACCGGCTGATCGCGATGGAGGAGCTGTTTCGCGGCAGCCTGACGCAGACCAGCGTCTATCCGCGCGAGGTGGTCACGCGCGCCCTGCACCATCACGCCGCCGCCGTCGTGCTGGCGCACAACCACCCGAGCGGCTCGGTGGACCCCTCGCGCGCCGACCAGGCGCTCACCCAGACGCTCAAGGCGGCGCTCGCCCTGGTCGACGTGCGCGTGCTCGACCACGTGATCGTCGCGCGGGGGAGCACGCTCTCCATGGCCGAACGCGGGTTGATCTAAAGCAACCCATCAGGCGGCCCCTGATACGAAATGTAAGAATGATCGGCTTCGCCCCGACAATGCCGAGCCATGGAAGAGATCCTGATCGTCGACGACGACCCGAACGTACGGACGCGCCTCGAGCGCGTGGCCGCGCAGGCGGCACCGCAGGCGCGCTGCGCCATGGCCGGTTCGCTGGCCGAGGCGCGCGAACGGCTGGCCCAGGGCCGCTTCGACCTGGCCCTGCTGGATGTCGGCCTGCCCGACGGCAGCGGCCTCGACCTGCTGCCCTGGATGCAGGTCCATGCGCCGGCGGTCGATGCGGTGGTGATCTCCAGCCTCGGCGATGACGCCACCGTGCTGCAGGCGATCCGCGGCGGCGCGGTCGGCTACCTGCTGAAGAACGGCAGCGACGTCGAACTCGAGCTGTCGCTGGGCAGCATGCAGCGCGGCGGCGCGCCGATCGACCCCGTGATCGCGAGGCGCATCCTCAAGCTGATGGCCGCGCCGCAGCCCGGGCCGGCCCCGCTTGCTACCATCGGCGCGGCCCGGGCGAGCGCCGCCCCTGCCGAGCTGAGCGCGCGCGAGACGGAGGTGCTGCAGCTGGTGGCGCAGGGCCACAGCAACCGCGAAATCGCCGAGAGCCTCTCACTGTCCATC
Source organism: Variovorax saccharolyticus (assembly GCF_030316765.1). Taxonomy (GTDB): domain Bacteria; phylum Pseudomonadota; class Gammaproteobacteria; order Burkholderiales; family Burkholderiaceae_C; genus Variovorax; species Variovorax saccharolyticus. Next base: position 74,384 of record NZ_JASZYT010000001.1, on the reverse strand, counting down.
AACACCGTCGAATGCCACGCCAAGAACATCTACCGCAAGCTCGCGGTGCGATCACGCGCTGGCGCGGTCTACAGCGCACGGGCGCGGGGTTTGCTGCCCTGATCCGCGCCGCCGTGGCCCGGCTGCTCGGCGCGCTGCTGGCGGGCTTGCTGGTCGTGACGGCGGCGCACGGCACGGCGCCGGCGCGCAGCGGCCACGGCTTCGACAGCATCGAGGCGGCAAGGTCCGACTGGAACGCCACCGCCCCACCGACCGGGGGCTGGACTCCGGTCAGCCTGCCCGATGTCTGGGCGCCGCGCTGGCCCGGCTTCGATGGCGTGGTCTGGTATCGGCTGCGCTGGTCCGGGGACGGCGGCGCCGTGCCGCAACGCCCGCTCGGCCTGCTGGTCGAGTACATCAACATGGCGGGCGCCGCCCATCTCAACGGCAGCCTGATCGGACGCGACGCCAGCCTGGTCGAGCCGCTCTCGCGGTCCTGGAACCTGCCGCGCTTCTGGGTGCTCGACGCGCCGCTGCTGCGGCCCGGCGCCAACGAGCTGCTGATCCGCGTCTCGGGCCTGTCGACCTACCAGGCGGGGCTGGGCACGGTCAGCCTGGGCCCGCCCGAGGCCTTGCGCCCCGCCTATCGCGAGTCGCTGCTGATGCGCCGCACCCTGCCGCTGCTCGGCATCGGGCTGACCCTGGTCATGGGCGTGCTGTACGGCATGCTGTGGCTCCTGCGCCGCAGCGAGCTCTCCTATGGGTGGTTCAGCCTGTTCTCGCTGCTGTGGGTGTTCTATTCGTACAACTACGTCGCGCTCGGCAGCTGGCCCTTCGCGACCACCGAGGCTTTCCAGCGCGCCAACCATATGGCGCTGCTGGCCAGCATCGCCTGCTTCTTCATGTTCGCGCTGCACTTCTGCGAGAAGGCGCGAGCGCGAACGCGGCGCACGGTGCTGTTGCTGGCCGCGGCCGGGCTCGCGGCCCTGCTCGCGATGCCCACCGCACTGCTCGAGCCGGCGCGCGACATCACGGTGCTGCTGGCGCTGTTCACCTACTTCGCCAGCTGCGCGATCATCGTCCGGCACGCCTTCATGTCCCGCCGGCTCGAAGTCGCGGTGCTGGCGGCCTGCCTGATGCTGCCGGTCGCTGCCGGCCTGCACGACACGCTGGTCTTCCTCGAGTGGCTGCCGGGCACGCGCTACTACGTCACCTTGTCCTCGAGCGCCACGCTGCTCGGCATCTCGTTTGCGCTGACCTGGCGCATGGTCAAGGGCATGCGGCTGGTGGAGCATTTCAATGCCGAGCTGCACCAGCGCGTGGACGAGGCGACCCAGCGCCTGGCCGACGGCCTGAAGCGGCAGCACGCGGCCGAGCTGGTGCAGACCCGGCTGACCGAGCGGCTGAGCCTGGTGCGCGACCTGCACGACGGCCTCGGCATGACGCTGAGCAGCCATATCCACTCGCTGGGCAACCGGGCCGAAGGCGACAGCGACGACGTCGCGCTCTGGGCGCTCAGGGAAGTCAACGACGACCTGCGCCTGATCATCGAGAGCTCGGCCTTCGACGACACCGACGAACTGGCCGACCGGCTGGTGCCGCTGCGCCATCGCAGCACGCGCCTGCTGGAGTCCGCCGGCATCGAGTGCCGCTGGCAGCTCCAGCGCCTGCAGGGCTGCCGGCTCGGAGGCAAGCGCGGGCTGGACTTCCTGCGCGTGCTGCAGGAGGCGCTGGCCAACGTGCTCAAGCACAGCGGCGCCACGCGGGTGGAGGTGCGCATCGATGCCGCCGACGGGCAGCTGCGGCTCTCGATCCACGACAATGGCCGCGGCTTCACGGCCGACGCCGGATCGCGGCCGACCAGCGGCATGGGTTTGCAGAGCATGCGCGCCCGCGCCGCGCGCCTGGCAGGCACACTCGAGATCCGCTCCGGTAGCTCGGGCACCCTGCTGGAACTGCAATGCCCGATCGAGGCGAGCGTCCCGGCCTGAACCTCATTTGCACGCCATGCCCGCCAAATCCAACAGCCTCAAAAGCCTCGCCGATCTCAAGCAGGTTCAGCGTTCGCTGGCCGAACAGCGCGAGCGCGATGCCGCCGAAGCAGCCGCGCAGGCCGCGGCACAGAAGAAGCGCCTGGCCGACCAGGACCTGTTCACGCGCGCGATCGGCGCCACCCAACCGCTGCGCAAGACCGCGGCGGTGACGCTGACCCCCGAGCCGCCGGCGCCGATCCCGGTGCAGCAGCAGCTCGACGACCAGCGCGTGCTGCGCGAATCGCTGTCCGACGAGTTCGACGTCAGCACCCTGCTCGACGCTGACGACGCGATGAGCTTCCGGCGCCCCGGCATCAACACCGACGTGACCCGCCGGCTGCGCGCCGGTGAATGGTCGATCCAGCGCCAGCTGGACCTCCACGGCATGCGCAGCGACGAGGCCCGCGAAGCCCTGGGCGCCTTCATCCGCGAGGCCTGGAAGCAAGGCGTTCGCTGCGTGCGCGTGGTGCACGGCAAGGGCCACGGCTCGCCGGGCAAGCAGCCGGTGCTCAAGGCGAAGGTTCAGCGCTGGCTGATCCAGAAGAACGAGACCCTGGCCTTCGTGCAGGCCAAGCCGGCCGAGGGCGGCGGCGGGGCCCTGGTGGTGCTGCTGGCGCCATCGCGGCGCTGAGCCGCGGCAGCCCGCGAAGCACGCTCAGCGCGCAGGCTCGCGATCGATCTCCTTCAGCAAGCGCGCATAGCGGTCGATCTGGGCCGCCAGGTAGGCATCCGCCTGCGCCTGGCTCGCGAACGGTTGCAGCACCGTTCGCCCTTCGGCTTCGAGCCGGGTGCGCACGTCGGACTGCCTCAGCGCATGGCCCACCGAGGCCCGCAGCCGTTCCACGATCTCGTTCGGCGTCTCCTTTCGCACCAGGTAGCCGGCCCCGATCGTGTACTCGAAATCGGGCAGCCGCTTGCTGGCGTCGATGGTCGGGATGTGCTTCAAGGTCGAAGGCAGCGTCCTCGAGAAGCTCGTCAGCACCTTCAGGCGGCCCTGCTGGGCCATGCCGTCCATGATGGACTGGTACGGCAGGATGGCGAAGTCGACCTGCCCGCCAGCCAGGTCCTGGATGGCCGGTGCGGCCCCCTTGTACGGCACATGCAGGAAGCTGGCGCCCGTGCGCCTGGCCATCGCGTCGCCCATCAGGTGGTAGAGCGAATCGATGCCGACCGTCGCGAAGCTCAGCGGCCTGGCCTTGTTCCGCTGCGCATGTTCGAGGAATTCATCGAAGGTGCCGACGCCGAGTCCGTTGCGCACCAAGAGGACGATGACGGCTTCCGTGGTCGGCTGCGCGAACTTGAAATCGGTCGGCTTGTACCTGGCGGCCGCGTTGAGCAGCGGCGCCAGGATCACTTCGTTGGCCGAGCCGTGGAAGAAGGTGTAGCCGTCGGGCGCCGCGGCGAGCACCTTGTTGGCGCCGAGCAAGCCGGTGCCGCCGCCGATGTTCTCGACCACCACCTGCTGCTTCATGTCCTTGCCGATCGCCTCCGCGAAGATGCGCGCCGCCCCATCGCTGGCGCCACCGGCCGGATAGGGAACGACGAGCGTCAGCGGCTTGTTCGGATAGGGCCCGGACTGCGCCCAGCCCAGCGGCGTGGCAGCGGCGGCAGCGGCCGCGATGAGGGATCGTCTCGAGAGGGTGAACATGGGTGCTTGTCTCCTTGGATGTCTGTCTTCTCTTGGCCGCCTTCGGGCTGGCGCCGCCGCTCAGGTCAGCGCGGCGTGCACCAGCCGGACCCAGTAGGCCGCGCCAACCGGCAGGGCTTCGTCGTTGAAGTCGTAGCCCGGGTTGTGGACCATGCAGCCGCCGTCGGCGCCGACGCCGTTGCCCAGCCGCACATAGGCGCCCGGCACCTTTTGCAGCATGCAGGCGAAGTCTTCGCTGCCCATGGTCGGTTCGCGTTCCGAGACCCTGTGGTCGCCGAGCAGGTCGATGGCCACCTGGCGGGCGAAAGCCGTGTGCTCGGCCTCGTTGACCAGCACCGGATACTTGTTCACGTAGTCGATGCGGCAGCCCAGCCCGTAGCTCTCGGCCTGGGCCTGCACGAAGCCCTTGATGCGGCGCTCGATCTGCGCCCGCACCCCGGGTTCCAGCGCGCGGACGCCGATCTTGATCAGGGCGCGTTCGGGCACGATGTTGAACACATCCCCGCTCTGGACCGAGCCCACGGTGATGACCGCGGCGCGCTGGGCGTCGACCTCGCGGGACACCAGGCTCTGCAGGCCCAGCACGATGCTCGCGGCGCATTGCATCGGATCGACGCCGTGGTGCGGCATTGCCCCATGGGCGCTCACGCCCGTGAGTTCGATGGTGACACGGTCGAAGGAGGCCATCGCGGGCCCGGCGCTCATCGCCATGTGCCCCACCGGCAGGCCCGGCGCGTTGTGCAGCGCATAGATGCTGTCGCAGGGGTAGCGCTCGAAGAGGCCCTCGTCGATCATGCGCAGGGCGCCGCCCTCGTTCTCTTCGGCCGGCTGGAAGATCAGGTTCAGCGTGCCGTCGAACCCGCCATGGCTGGCCAGGTACTTCGCCGCGCACAACAGGATCGCCGTGTGGCCGTCATGGCCGCAGGCGTGCATCTTGCCGTGCACGGTGCTGCTGTACGGCAGCCCGGTGCGCTCGACGATCGGCAGCGCGTCCATGTCGGCGCGCAGGCCCAGCCGCCGTTCGCCGCGGCCCTTGCGAAGCTGGCCGACCAGTCCGGTTCCGGCAATGCCGCGTTCGACCTCGTAGCCCCATTCGACCAGCTTCTCGGCCACCAGATTGCTGGTCCTGACCTCTTCGAAGGCCAGTTCGGGATGGGCGTGGATCTGCCGCCGCAGCTGCACCAGTTCCGGTGCGATCCGGCGGATGTCCGCGAGCAGTTCTTCCGAGGTCCGAGGCGTCGAGCAAGGCATGGGCCGGAATTCTCGACACCGGCGACCTGGCGATCAATGTCGCTTGCGACGCAGAATCGTTGCCGAAAAGGCAACATTGCCTCAGCGTCGCGACTCGAGCCCCTCGACCAGATGCGCCAGCAACGCATTGACTGCCGGCGACAGATGCCGGCCCGCGCGGGTCATCACATGCGTGCTTCCGCGGTTCAGGATGGGGTTCGCCATCGGCAGCGCGACCACGTCCGGCATGCCGATCCGCGAGGTGTAGGGCGCGCTCGCCGTGGTCAGCGCATAGCCCAGGCCGGCCTCGGCGAACTGCCACAGCAGCTTGAAGGAACTGGTCGTGACCACGTTGCGCAGCTGCACCTGCTCGCTGACCTCCGCGGCCTGCACGTGCTGGCGCACGCCGAAGCTGTCCATCATCGCGGCGCCCGGGTAGTCCAGCAGGTCGCTGAGCTGCAATGGCCGCCCGATGCGCGCCAGGGGATGGCTGCGATGCACGATGGCCTGGATCGGCGCCGATGGCATGCTGCGGTGCGAACGCAGGCGGACGTCGTGCGGCGGCTGGAAGACCAGTCCGATGTGCGCCCGGTCCTCGAGGATGAGATCGACGCTGCCCGCGGTGCTGGCGACGTGCACGGCCAGCGTGACCTGCGGATGGCCGCGCACGAAGTCGGCGATCAGCGGCTCGAAGAACAGGTCCAGCATGCCCTCGCCCAGCACCATGTCGACATGGCCCCGGCTGGCATGGCGCAGGTTGTCGACCTCGGCATAGAAGGTCGCCTGCACGTCGAGCTGGCGCCGCGCGTAGGTGGCCAGCAGCCGGCCGGCATCGGTCGGCACGACGCCGCGGCCGCGACGCTCCAGCAAGCTCATGCCGCATTCCTTCTCGAGCAGCGCAACCGCCCGGCTCACGGCCGAAGGCTCGACGCCGAGCTGCTCGGCGGCGGCGCGCACCGACCCGCTGGCGACGATCTGCTGGAAGTAATGCACCCGCCGCGAATCGAAGAGCTCCTGCATGCCGGTGTCTAGCGGTTCCGCATCCAGTCAGCCGTCTGGAAGAACGACCCGCGCAGGCGCTCGCGCAAGTCTTCCGGCACGCCGGTCTCGCCCATCGCCTGGTCCATGCAGGCCAGCCACTCGTCGCGCTCGCGGATCCCGATGCTGTGGCCGCCGATGCTCTGCGGCAGATGCCGCGCGCGCAGCATCGGATGGCCGAAGCGGTCGGTGTAGTGCTGCGGCCCGCCGAGCCAGCCGCAGAGGAACCAGAACAGGCGCTGGCGCGCGTTGTCGAGCGAGCTGCCGTGCACCGCGCGCAGTTGCGCATAGGCCGGCTCGAGGTCCATGAGGTCGTAGAAGCGCTCGACCAGCGCGTGGACCGCGGCTTCGCCGCCGATCCATTCGAAAGGGGTGTCGAAAGGCGGTTTGTCCTGGATTTGCATGGACGCCATTGTCCCAAGACTTGAGGCACCATCGCAGCCATGGCCGATTCAACCCCCTCCTCCCCCAGCGAAAGCCTGCCCGTCATCGACGTCTCGGCCCTGGTCGCCGACGGCGCCGGGCGCGAACGGGTGGCCGCACAGATCGGCGCCGCCTGCCGGGCCCACGGCTTCTTCTACGTCACCGGCCACGGCGTCGACCCGGCACTGGTGCAGCGCCTCGAGGACCTGAGCCGCCGCTTCTTCGCGCTCGACGAGCCGACCAAGATGCGCTGGCGCATGGCGCTCGGCGGCCGGGCCTGGCGCGGCTACTTCCCGCTCGGCGGCGAACTCACCTCCGGCCGGCCCGACTGGAAGGAAGGCCTCTATCTCGGCACCGAACTGCCCGCGGACCATCCGCTGGTGCGCGCCGGCACGCCGGTGCACGGGCCCAACCTGTTCCCCGACATCGAGGGCTTCCGCGCCACGGTGCTGGCCTACATGGACGCCGTCACGCGGCTCGGCCACCGCCTGATGGAAGGCATCGCGCTGAGCCTGGGCCTGCCGGCCGCCTATTTCGCCGAGCGCTACACGGCCGATCCCCTGATCCTGTTCCGCATCTTCAACTACCCGACGCAGCCGGTGCCCGAGGGCATGGACGTGCACTGGGGCGTCGGCGAACACACCGACTACGGCCTGCTCACGATCCTGCGCCAGGACGACGTGGGTGGGCTGCAGGTGCGCACGCCCGGCGGCTGGATCGAGGCGCCGCCCGTCGCGCAGTCCTTCGTCTGCAACATCGGCGACATGCTCGACCGCATGACCGGCGGGCTCTACAAGTCGACCCCGCACCGCGTGACGCGCAACACCTCGGGCCGCGACCGGCTGTCCTTCCCGCTGTTCTTCGATCCGAATTTCGAAGCCCGGGTCCGGCGCATCGAAGGGCTGGACGGCGCCGCCACGGACGACAGCGCCGAGCGCTGGGACCGCGCCAACGTCCATGCCTTCAGCGGCCGCTACGGCGACTACCTGCTGGCGAAGGTGTCGAAGGTGTTCCCGCAGTTGCGCGACGAGGTGCTGTGAACCGCCCTGTCAGAAGGAGCTTCCGATCTGGAACTGGAGCCGCTGCAGGCGGTCCGCCGCGATGCCGTTGGCCTCGTCCAGCTTCTGGTACTTGAGCGGCAGCGCATAGGCCAGGCGCAGCGGGCCCAGCGGCGAGATCCAGCCGATGCCCAGGCCGGCCGAGGCGCGGATGCCGTTCTGCGCCTTCCACTGCGCATCGCTCAGGCCCGCGCCGCGCTCGGCGAAGACATTGCCCGCATCGACGAAGCCGTAGAGCCGCAGCGTGCGGTCGTTGCCCGCCCCGGGGAACGGCGTGCTGAACTCGGCGTTGACCACCGCCTTGCGGGTGCCGCCGAGCGCGCCGTCGGTGACCGCATCGCGCGGTCCCAGGGAGCCGGACTCGAAGCCGCGGATCGACCCCAGGCCGCCGGCATAGAAGTTCTTGAAGATCGGAAAGCTGCCGCCGTCCAGCGCGCGCGCGTAGCCCAGTTCCGCATTCAGTGCCAGCGTGTACTGCTTGCTCAGCGGGATGTACTGCTGAACCTGGTATTGGCTTCGGAGGTAGCGCAGCTCGGAGCTCAGCCCCAGCTCCATGCTGGCGGTCTGGAGGCGGCCGCGGCTGGGCACCAGGCCGCTGTCGCGATCGTCGCGCGACCAGGCGGCGGTCAGCGGCACGCCGAGCAGGCTGCCCTGGGCACAGACGATGCTCGGCACCGTGCCCGTGCACTGGAAGTAGTCGAGGTAGGCCTGCGGCGTCGCGGTGTAGACATACGATCCGTCGACCAGCGTGTAGGTGCCGTTGCTGCCCGGCGTGAACTGGTAGCGCTCCAGCCCGAGCCCGAAGTAGACCGTGTCCAGCTCGCTGAAAGGCACGCCGAACTTGAGCGCGGCGCCGGTGCTCGCGAGCTTGTAGTTGCCGTCGGCCTCGTAGTAGGGGCGCGTCACCGTGTGGAACAGGCTGATGCTGCGCGAGATGCCGCCCGGCGTGAAGTAAGGGTCGGTCGCGGTCAGCGAGATCGACTTGTTGTAGGAGCTGCCGCTCACCTGCAGCCCGAGGTAGTTGCCCGAACCGAACACGTTCTCCTGCGTGATGCCGAAGTTCACCGAGATGCCGGTGGTCGAATAGCCCGCGCCCAGCTGCAGCGATCCGGTCGGCTTCTCCTTGACCTCGACCGTCAGGTCGACCTGGTCGGGCGTGCCCGGCACCTCCTGCGTGTCGACCTGGACATCGGTGAAGTAGCCCAGCCGGTCGATGCGGTCCCGCGACAGCTTGATCTTGTCGCCGTCGTACCAGGAGGCCTCGAACTGGCGGAACTCGCGTCGGATCACTTCGTCGCGGGTGCGGTTGTTGCCGCCGATGCTGACGCGCCGCACATAGACCCGGCGTCCCGGCTCCGACTGCAGCAGCAGCTTGACGCGGTGGCGCTCGCGGTCGATCTCGGGCTGCGCAGTCAGGCGCGCGAAGGCATAGCCGAAGCTGCCGAAGTAGTCGGTGAAGGCCTTGGTGGTCTGCGTCACCTGCTCGGCGTTGTAAGGCTCTCCGGGCCTGATCGCGACCAGCGTCTTGAACTCTGCCTCCCGGCCCAGGTAGTTGCCGTCCAGCGCGACGCCGGAGACCACGAACTTGTCGCCTTCGCTGATGTTGACCGTCACCGAGAGATCCTGTCGGTCGGGCGAGATCGCCACCTGCGTCGAGTCGATGCGGAACTCCAGGTAGCCGCGCGACAGGTAGTACGAGCGCAGCGTCTCGAGGTCGGCGTTGAGCTTGGCGCGCGAGTACTGATTCGACTTGGTGTACCAGCTGAGCCAGCCGCCGCCGTTCTGCTCGAACAGGCTCAGCAAGGTCGACTCGCTGAAGTCCCTGCTGCCGGCGATATGCACTTCGCGGATGCGCGCCGCTTCGCCCTCGGTGACCGTGAAACTCAGGTTGGCGCGATTGCGTTCGGTCGGCGTCACCGTCGTCACGATCTGCGCGTTGTAGAGGTTTCGGCCGATGTACTGGCGCTTGAGTTCCTGCTCGGCGCGATCGGCCAGCGCCTTGTCGTAGGCCCGGCCTTCGGCCAGCCCGACTTCGCGCAGTGCCTTCTTGAGCACGTCCTTGTCGAACTCCTTGACGCCGTAGAACTCGACCTCCGCGATCGTCGGTCGCTCCTCCACGATGATCACCAGCACATTGCCGCTGACATCGATGCGCACGTCCTTGAACAGGCCGAGTTCGAACAGCGCGCGGATTGCCGTGGCGCCGCGCTCGTCGTCGTAGGTCTCGCCCACGCGCAGCGGAATCGACGCGAACACCGTTCCGGGTTCGACCCGCTGCAGGCCTTCGACGCGGATATCGCGCACCGTGAAGGCTTCGATGGCCCAGGCGGCGGAGACCGACAGCGCGCTCGCCGCAAGGACGATCAGGCTTCGCGCGCGCAAGCCGGGTAGGAGGACATTCATGAGCAGGGCGCCGCGCGGCACGAAGGCCGGCGGAAAGTCGGAGGGGAGCGGGCGGGAGAGGCGTCAGCGCGCCGAAGCAAGCAGCGCCCGGCTGTCGGGACTCTGTGCGCGCGCCAGGCGCAAGGCGGGGCCGTCCGGCGCCGCCTCGGGGGGCATCGCCGCGCATGGCGTGCGGCCGTGGCCGCCCATGATCGGCGCCAGCGTGGAGAGACTGCGCACGCAATCCGCCGCGACGCTGCGCGCGTCGTCCCGGTGCTCGCAGGCCGAGAGCAGCAAGGCAGCCAGTCCGGCGGAAACCCCGGCCGCAAGGCGGCGCATGAGGGGCAAAGAGTCGCAAAAATCCAACAAATCGGGCATCAAACATCCAAACGAAGAAGTCGAGCAGCGAATGTGCTCGTCAAATTCGGAGGAAGCTGGTAGATGCCGGCGCCGAGAATCCGCCGCCCGTCGGCGGGGCGGCCCCGCGCTCCGGGCGCGCCTTACTCGGCCGCTTGCCGCAAGGTCGCGACGACGGGGCGCCGCAGCACTTCGCGCAGACCCCACCAGCCAGCCGCGAGCGCCAGCACCGCGCCCGCGAGCGCGCCGGCGACCAGCACCAGGGGGGATGCGGTCCAGGTGAACTCGAACACGAAGCGCGCCAGCGCCCAGCCGATCACCGAGGCCACGATGCTGGCCAGGAAGCCGGCCAGCAGCCCGACCCCGGCGAGCTCCGCCCGCTGCACCTGGCGCAGCAGGCTGGCCCGCGCGCCCACCGCCCGCATCACCGCGAACTCGCGCGCGCGCTCCTCGCGCGTCGCCGTGACGGCGGCGAACAGCACCACCAGTCCGGCCGCGAGCGTGAAGCCGAACAGAAATTCGACCGCCCGGATCACCTGGTCGAGCACGCGCTGCACCTGGCCGATGGTGGCGCTCATGTCGACATTCGTGACGTTGGGGTAGCTGCGCACCAGCGCGTTGTCGAAACCCTTGACCTCGGGGGCGCGGAAGGCGCCCATGTAGGTGACCGGCACGTCGGCCAGCGAAGCGACTGTGTACATGACGAAGAAGTTGGCATGCATCGATCCCCAGTCGACCTTGCGCAGCGAGGTGATGCGGGCCTCGTTCTGCTGGCCGCCGATGTCGAAGCGCAGGCTGTCGCCGAGTTTCAGGCCCAGGGTCTGGGCCAGCCCCTCCTCTACGCTGAGCTCGCCCGCGGCATCCGTCTTCCAGGCGCCGGCGGTGACCAGGTTGTGCGGCGGCGCCTCGGCGCTGTTGCTGAGGTTGAACTCGCGATCGACCAGCCGCTTGGCGCGGTCCTCGCTGTAGTCGTCGGGCGAGACCGGCTTGTCGTTGATCGCCACCAGCCGGCCGCGGATCATCGGGTACCAGTCGAACTTCTGCACGCCGCTGGCGCGCAGGCTCTTCTGGAAGGCATCGCTCTGGTCGGGCATCACATTGATCACGAAGCGGTTCGGCGCATCGGGCGGCGTGGCCTTGCGCCAGCTCGACACGAGGTCGGTGCGCAGCAGCACCAGCAGGATCAGGGCCAGCAGGCCGACCGCCAGCGCGCTCACCTGCACCACCGCGTAGGCCGGGCGGGCCGAGATCTGCCGCGTCGCCAAAACCAGCCAGCGCGGTGCGGTGGCCTCGTTGACGCTGCGCCGCAGCACCCAGACCGCCAGCCAGCTCAGGAGCGCGAACACCGCCACCGCGCCCGCGAAGCCGCCGACCGCGATCAAGCCGAGCTTGAGGTCGCTGCTGGCCGCGACCAGCAGGGCCGCGAAGCCCGCCACGCCCAGCCCGAGCAGCGCGATCGAGGCCGGCTTGAGATTGCCGACATCGCGCCGGATCACGCGCAACGGCGGCACCTTCGCCAGCTGCAGCACCGGCGGCAGCCCGAAGGCGAACAGCAGCGTGAGGCCGACGCCGAGGCCGAAAGCCACCGGCCACAGGGTCGGCGCCGGCAGCGCGCTCTCGACCAGGCCGGCCAGCAGCAGCACGAAGACATAGTGCACGCCATAGCCGATGGCGACGCCGATCGCGCTGGCGACCACGCCGATCACCGCGAACTCGAAGGCATAGGCGGCCGCGATGGTGCGCTGGCTCTGGCCCAGCACGCGCAGCATCGCGCAGTCGTCGAGGTGGCTGGCAGCGAAGCCGCGCGCCGCCAGCGCCACGGCCACGGCCGACAGCAGTGCGGCCAGCAGCGCCACGAGATTGAGGAATTTCTCGGCCCGGTCGAGCGTCTGGCGCATCTCGGGCCGGCCGCTCTCGAAGGATTCGAGCCGGGCGCCCCGCAACTCGCCTTTCTTGATCGCTGCATCGACCTCGTCGCTGAAGCGCTTCACCGCGGCCGCCTCGCCCGCCACCGCGAAGCGATAGCTGACGCGGCTGGCCGGCTGCACCAGCCCGGTCCGGGCGATGTCGGCCTGGTTCAGCATCACGCGCGGCGCGAAGCTCATGAAGCCGGCTCCCCGGTCGGGCTCCAGGGTGATCACGCGCGCGATGCGCAGCCCGGCATCGCCGAGCATCAGCGTGTCGCCGACCTTGAGTGCGAGCGATTCGAGCAGCGGCCCGTCGACCCAGGCCTCGCCGGGCGCCGGTACTTCGCGCGTGGGCTCGCCCGGCCCCTCGGTGCCGGCCGCCACCTGCACCGCGCCGCGCAGCGGATAGCCGGGCGCCACGGCCTTGAGCGCCACCAGCTTGGTGGCGCCGCCCTGGGCCTCGCTGGCGCGCGCCATGGTCGGGAAGCCGTAGGTGCCGGCACCCTGCAGGCCCAGCGCCCGCGCGCGTTCGACGAAGGCCGGCGGCGTCGGGTTGTCGCTCGCGAGCACCGCGTCGCCGCCCAGCAGCTGGCGCGCGTCGCGCTGCAGGCCGCCCTTGAGCCGGTCGGCGAAGAAACCGACCGCGGTCAGCGCGGCCACCGCCAGCAGCACGGCGACGATCAGGAGACGGAGTTCACCGGCGCGCAGGTCGCGCCAGAGCGTGCGCCAGCCGAGGCGAAGAAAAGCATTCATGGGCCCGACGATAGCCGAGCCCAGCGCGCTTGCGAAATAGAAGGATTTAGGCTTTGGCGCCGGCCAGCTCCGGCTGCAGCACCAGCCTCCCGGCGCCCGCGAAACAGAGGAAGCGACGGTTGGTCGCCCGCCCGATCGCGCACAGGCCGACCCGCTGCGCGACCTCGTGGCCCATCTGCGTGATGCCGCTGCGCGAGACCACGATCGCCACGCCCATCTGCGCCGACTTGATCACCATCTCGCTGGTCAGGCGGCCGGTGGTGTAGAACACGCGCCCGCCGGCGAGCCGCGGCTGCATCGCGATCCAGCCGGCGATGGTGTCGATCGCGTTGTGGCGACCGACATCCTCGACGAAGCACTGCATGCGGGCCTGCTCGCCGTCCTCGAGCGTGAACAGCGCACAGCCGTGCACCGAGCCGGCCGACTTGTAAGTGCTCTCTTGCAGGCGGATCGCGTTGACCAGCGCATAGAGCTGCGCCTGGGTCATGCGGGTGTCCGGCAGCCGCAGGCTGTCGATGCCGGCCATCAGCTCGCCGAATACGCTGCCCTGGCCGCAGCCGGTGGTGACCACCTTCTTCGCGGTGCGCTCCTCGATGCGGTCGATGCCGGCGTGCGTCTTGACCGCGGCAGCGCCGACCTCCCAATCGACCGTGATGGATTCGACGTCGGCCGCGGATTCGATCAGCCGCTGGTTCAGCAGGTAGCCGAGCACCAGCAGTTCGGGCTGCGCACCCAAGGTCATCAGCGTGACCAGTTCGCGGCGGTCGACGTAGATCGTCAGGTCGCGCTCGGCGGGGATCGAGACCCGGCCGGCCTCCCCATGCTCGTCGACGACCTCGACCTCGCGCGTGAGCGGTGCACGGGCCTCGGTCAGCCGCGGCAGCGTCACTTCTTGGGGGCGGGGTTGGTCTCGGCCGAGGTCTGGTTCGAGCTCGGTGGCGAGGCCGCGGTGGTCGCCGGCGAATGCGCGCCCGAGGCCTCGATCGGCTTGACTTCGGTCGGCGCGACATAGGCGAAGGGGCCGGGATCGGTGCAGGGCGGCGTCGGCGTGGGAGCCGTCAGCTGCCGGCCGGCCGCGGTCGCCGCGTCGCGGTAGCGCGTCGCGACGCGGGTCTGGGCCTGGCACAGCTGGTAGGTATCGAGCTTCGCGCTCCAGGCGGTCCGGGCCGCGGCCTCGGCCGCCTTGGCCTTGGCTTCGGGCGTCGGGTTCGGCGCCGGCAGCTTGGCGAAAGCCGCCGGGGCTGCCATCAGCGCGGCGATCAGCGCGCCATGGGTCAACAGCTTGTTCATGAGGGACTTCCTTCGATCCGGATGCCGGAGCCCGACGCGGAGGCACGTGCCTCGGGGCTGCGTTGGGCCGGAATCTTGCCAGCCGCGATGTCGTTGTACCAGTAGGCGTGGTGCTCCCGGGCCCAGGTCTCGTCGACGTAGCCTGTGCGCATTGCCTTGTAGGCCCCCTTCATGCCGAGCGTGCCGATGTAGATGTGGCCCATGATCAGCGCCATCATGCACAGCGTGGCGACCGCATGGATCATGTGGGCGACCTGCATCTGGGCCCGCGTGTAGACGAAGCCCGGCAGCAGCTTGTCGAGGAACAGCCCCGAACCGATCACCAGCACACCGAGGAACAGCACGCCGCCCCAGAAGACCGCTTTCTCGCCGGCGTTGAAGCGGTCCGAAGGCGGCTCCTCGCCACCGAACAGGCCGCCGCCCTTCTTGAGCCAGGCCAGGTCGTTCTTGCGCGGCAGGTTGCTGCGGAAGAAGGTGAAGACCATGAACAGCGTGGTCAGCACGAACAGCGGTCCGACGAAGTTGTGCACCGTCTTCAGGACGTAGCTCAGGTAGCCGAACAGCGAGCCGCCCAGCACCGGCAGCAGGAAGAACTTGCCGAAGGCCATCACGAGACCGGAGATCGCGAGCGTCACGAAGGCGATCGCGTTCGACCAGTGCGTGGCCCGCTCGAAGGGCGTGAAGCGCTCGATCTTGCGGCCGGTTTCCTGGCCGTGCAGGCCGATCGGCCCGCGCGTGAAGTAGAAGATGGCCAGCGCAAGCAGGGTGACGAAGAGCAGCGCGGCGCCGTACGGAATGATCCAGTTGTTGCGCACCTGCCGCCAGGCTTCGCCGGCGTTGGTGTAGAGCGATCCGGGGTACTTGACGAAGCCCTGGATCAGGTTGCCCGCCTCGGGCGCCTCGTGCGGCGGCAGGCTGCTGAAGCCGGTCACGCCACCGCTCACCTGACGCCACATCGGCGAATTGTTGCCCGGCTGCACGCGGTTGCGCTCGCCGTTGGTCTGGTTCAGGTAGTTGGGATCGGCGCTGGCCTCGGGCTTGACGTCGAAGATGTTCTGGCTGCGGATGCCGCCCGTGGCGGGCGCCGCGGCGGCGGCCGGCGGCGGGCTGGTCGCGGCCGGTGCCTCGGCGACCGCGCCGGCAGCCACCGGATTGGCGGCCTGGGCGCTGGCCGCGCCGACGCAGCCCAGGGTCGCGGCGGCGAAGACGAGGGCGTTAAGAGCTGGTCTCATGCGCGCCTCCGAATCAGTTGATCCGCGTGTATTCGTTCTGACCATTGAGCGCGCGCTGCTTCAGGTGTTCCTGCCACGAAGCACGGTCGCCCACCGTCCAGCCCGGCGCGGTGAAGGCGGTGCCGGTGTTGGCCTGGGCGCCGGTGCCGGTGCCGGTCCAGGGCGCGGCGTCGACGCGCACCCCATGCGCATTGGTCTGCGGCTTCTCGGAGCAGGCGCCGAGCAGCAGCGCAGCGGCGAGCAGCGCCGCGGAGGTCAGGACGCGCTTCATTTCGATCCTCCGTTGACCGGCGCGATGCCGGCCTGCTGCGAACCGTAGGCGGTGCCCCAGCCCCAGACTTCGGCGCCCTTGCCGCGCGCCACCACGCGGGTGCGGAAGATGTCGGCCACGACGTCGCCGTCGCCGGCCAGCAGGGCCTTGGTCGAGCACATTTCGGCGCAGGCCGGAAGCTTGCCTTCGGCCAGGCGGTTGCGGCCGTACTTCTCGAACTCGGCTTCGGAGCCGTTGGCCTCGGGGCCGCCGGCGCAGAAGGTGCACTTGTCCATCTTGCCGCGGGCGCCGAAGGTGCCTTGCGACGGGAACTGCGGCGCACCGAAGGGGCAGGCGTAGGAGCAGTAGCCGCAGCCGATGCAGACGTCCTTGTCGTGCAGCACCACGCCCTCGTCGGTGCGATAGAAGCACTGCACCGGGCAGACCGCCATGCAGGGCGCGTCGGAGCAGTGCATGCAGGCCACCGAGATCGATTTCTCGCCCGGCACGCCGTCATTGAGCGTGACCACGCGGCGGCGGTTCACGCCCCAGGGCACCTCGTTCTCGTTCTTGCAGGCCGTGACGCAGCCGTTGCATTCGATGCAGCGCTCGGAATCGCAGACGAATTTCATTCTTGCCATGGGGAATCCTCTTCTAGTCAGTTGAGGACAGAGCAAAAACTGCTGTGCAGTTTCTTGGTCTGTCCCACAAGGTCTTTCATGCCCGTTCGACGTTGCAGACCGTCGTCTTGGTCTCTTGCATCATGGTCACGCTGTCGTAGCCGTAGGTGGTGCCGGTGTTGATCGCCTCGCCGCGCACGATCGGGTGCGCGCCCGCCGGGTAGTAGGCGAGCATGTCCTGCCCCTGCCAGTGGCCCGAGAAGTGGAAGGGCATGAACACCGTGTCGGGTCCGACCCGCTCGGTCACCAGGGCCTGCACGTTGAGCTTCGCGCCGGTCGGCGTGTGGACCCAGGCCCGCTCGCCGTTGCGGATGCCCTTCTCGGCCGCCACCTTGGGATTGATCTCGATGAACATCTGCTGCTGCAGTTCTGCCAGCCAGGGATTGGAGCGGGTTTCCTCGCCGCCGCCTTCGTACTCGACCAGGCGACCGGAGGTCATCACGTACGGGAAGCGCTCGGCGACCTTGTCGGCGATGTTCTTCTGCTGCACGCTCTTGTAGAGCGTGGGCAGGCGCCAGAAGGCCATCTTGTCGTCGTGCGTCGGGTACTTGGCCATCAGGTCGGGCCGGTTGCCGTACAGCGGCTCGCGATGCTGCGGGATCGCATCCGGGAAGTTCCAGACCACGGCGCGCGCCTTGGCATTGCCGAAGGGATGGCAGCCGTGGTTCTTCATGAACACGCGGATCATGCCGCCCGAGGGGTCGGTCTTCCAGTTCTTGCCTTCGGCCTTGGCCTTCTCGGCTTCGGTGAGTTCGTCCCACCAGCCGAGCTTCTTGAGCAGCAGGTGGTCGAGTTCGGGGTAGCCGGTGGTGATCGCGGCGCCCAGCGAGTGCGAGCCGTCCTCGGCCAGCAGGTTCTTGCCGTTTCGCTCGACGCCGAAGTTGGCGCGGAAGTTGCCGCCGCCGTCCATGACGTGCTTGGAGGTGTCGTACAGGTTCGGCGAGCCCGGGTGCTTGAGTTCGGGCGTGCCATAGCAGGGCCAGGGCAGACCGAAGTAGTCGCCGGCGATGTCGTAGCCGTTGACCTTGTCCTTGACCGAGCCCTTGGCACGCAGGGTGCGCACGTCGAAGGCCGCCATGTTGCGCATGTGGGCCTGCAGGCGCTCGGGACTCTGGCCGGTGTAGCCGGCCGCCCAGCAGCACTTGTTGATCTCGCGCAGGATGTCCTCGGGCACGGGTTCGTCCATGCCCTTGACCTGCTGCATCTTGTAGTTCTTGCTGAGCTCCTTGCCGAAGCCGAGGCGGTCGGCGAACTGCTGCATGATCATGTGGTCGCTGCGGCTCTCCCACAGCGGCTCGATCACCTTCTCGCGCCACTGGATCGAGCGGTTCGACGCCGTCACCGAGCCGCTGGTCTCAAACTGGGTGCAGGCCGGCAGCAGGTACACCGCGCGGTTCGGGTTCTGGTCTTCGGGACGGCCCGGCATCGCGGCCATCGCCGCGGTCGCCGACGGGTACGGGTCGACCACCACCAGCAGGTCGAGGTTGTCCATGGCCCGCTTCATCTCGAGGCCGCGGGTCTGCGAGTTCGGCGCATGGCCCCAGTAGAAGACGCCGCGCAGGTTCGAGTCCTGGTCGATCAGCTCGTTCTTCTCGAGCACGCCGTCGATCCAGCGCGACACCGTGATGCCGGGCTTGCTCATCATCGCGGGCGACGAGAAGCGGCCCTTGATCCATTCGAAGTCGACGCCCCAGGTGGCGGCGAAATGCTTCCAGGAGCCTTCGACCAGGCCGTAGTAGCTCGGCAGCGAGTCGGGGTTGGGGCCGACGTCGGTGGCGCCCTGCACGTTGTCGTGGCCGCGGAAGATGTTGGTGCCGCCGCCCGCGGTGCCGACGTTGCCGAGCGCCAGCTGCAGGATGCACGAGGCGCGCACGATCGCGTTGCCGATCGTGTGCTGCGTCTGGCCCATGCACCAGACGACGGTGCCGGGGCGGTTCTCGTTCAGCATCGTCGCGACCTTGAGGACCTGCGCCTCCTTGACGCCACAGGCCTCCTCGACCTTGTCGGGAGTCCACTTGGCCATCACTTCGGCGCGCACGTCCTCCATGCCGAACACGCGGTCATTGAGGTATTTCTTGTCTTCCCAGCCGTTCTTGAAGATGTGATACAGCAGGCCGAAGAGGAAGGGGATGTCGGAGCCCGAGCGGATGCGCACGTACTCGTCGGCCTTGGCCGCGGTGCGCGTGAACCGCGGGTCGACCACGATCATCTTGCAGCCGTTCTCCTTCGAATGCAGCATGTGCAGCATGCTCACGGGATGCGCCTCGGCCGCATTCGAGCCGATGTACATCGCGACCTTGGCATTGCGCATGTCGTTGTACGAATTGGTCATGGCGCCGTAGCCCCATGTGTTCGCCACGCCCGCGACCGTGGTCGAGTGGCAGATGCGAGCCTGGTGGTCGCAGTTGTTGCTGCCGAAGAAGCTCACGAACTTGCGCATCAGGTACGCCTGCTCGTTGCTGTGCTTGCTCGAGCCGATCCAGTAGACCGAGTCGGGGCCGCTGGCCTTGCGCAGCTCGACCAGGCGGGCCGTGATCTCGGTCAGGGCGGTGTCCCAGCTGATGCGCTCGTACTTGCCGTTGACCAGCTTCATCGGATAGCGCAGGCGGTATTCGCCATGGCCGTGCTCGCGCAGCGCAGCGCCCTTCGCGCAGTGCGCGCCGAGGTTGATCGGCGAGTCGAACACCGGCTCCTGGCGCACCCAGACGCCGTTCTCGACCACGGCGTCGGATGCGCAGCCGACCGAGCAGTGCGAACAGATGGTGCGGCGCACCTCGATCTTGCCGGCGCCGATCGCGGCCGCCTGCCCGGGCATGGCATCGGCCTTCTTGATCAGCGTGAGCTGGCCGGCCGCGAGGCCGACGCCCACGCCCAGGCCGGAGCGGCGCAGGAAGGCGCGCCGGTCCATCGTGGGCAGGGCGTTCGAGAGCCCGCGGCGCAGGCTGTGAACGAAGGGGGAGCCGGAAGAAGCGCGTGTTTCGCTGCCGTCACGCGCTGGAGCGGGCGATTTCTTGGTCAATAGCATCGTGGGCTTTCGTCTCAGGCTGACGTGGTCTTGTAGTAGCGCTTGACGTGCTCGCTCAGGGAGTAGCCGCCGCCCTTCTCGGGCGGGGGCGGGAGCGAGTTTGCGGCGGTGGCGGCGGGCGCCTCGACGACCTTGGGCAGCACCGTGACCGCGGCTGCGGCGGCGCCGACGGTGGCAGCCCCGAAAAAGAATCCCCGACGGGAAGCCGGCCGAGGGCCGGTAGTTTGGCTGTCCTGCATGACATCTCCAGGAGTGGCTGGCTGAACGAGATATGAAACCAGTTACATATCTTTGGATACTAGTCGAGACGTAGGCGAATGCGATCCGAAATATCCCTCGGTCTCAGTGCGACATGTCGAAACCCTGCGTCTCCACTTCCGAAAACGCCAGGGTCAGCCCGGCCAGCGCGGCATAGAAGCCGGCCCGGGGGTGCGCCGCCACGGCGTCGCACATCGCCGGCAGCCAGGGCTGCAGATGTGTAGCAAAGAATGCTTTTTGTTGCGTGAGATTGGCAACTTCCACGTCGTCGCCGGCGATCAGGTAGCGCATGACCTCGAACAGGCAGGCCACGTGGTCTTCGGACTCGGACACCGACGCGTCTCGCGCCAGCCCGAGGCGGTCGAGGTCGTTGCGCAACTGGGCCAGCGGCTTGTCGTTGAGGAATCCGCTCAGGTAGTGCGAGCCGAACAGGTAGACCTCGGGCTTGCCGATGCCGCCGAACAGGGCGTCGTATTCGGTTCGCAGCTCGGCCAGGGCGGTGCTGCGCGCGGCACCGACCAGCTGCCGCCAGGGCTCCTCGAGAAAAGCGCCGGCAGCCGGCGCCTCGGTCGGCGCGACCTGGAAGGCTTCGAGCAGTTCGGCATCTGGCGCCGCATACCAGAGGCGGGCCAGCAGGCCGTAGAGCTCGGCCCGGGCAACCTCTTCGTCGAGCGCGGAAGTGACGGGGATGCGCGTATTCATAGCGGCGTGATCTTCATTTCGTTCGATGCGCTGTACAGGTCGATGACCCGGCAGTCGCTGCACATCTTGAGGCGCTCCAGCGCCTCGCCCTGGAACATCGCGTGGCCGGCCAGCTTGCCGAGCATCGCCTCGATCGCCTTCTGCGTGCCGAAGGGCTTGCTGCAGCGGATGCAGGCCCAGGGCTTGGCCTCGTTCAGAACCACCGGCTGCTTGCGCTCGGGCGCCGCGAGCAGCCGCGGCACCAGCGAGATCGCGTTTTCAGGACAGGTGGTTTCGCACAGGCCGCACTGCACGCAGTTCTTCTCGATGAAGCGCAGCTGAGGCGCATTCGCGTTGTCCTGCAGCGCGCCGGCGGGACAGGCGCTGACGCATGCCAGGCACAGGGTGCAGCTGTCCTTGTTCACCGCGATGGCGCCGAATGGCGCACCCGTCGGCAGCGGGATCGCCAGCGGCTCGCCGGCCGGGGCTCGCAGCGCCGGCGCTTCATCCATGAGATGGTCGAGCGCGAGTTCGAGCGTGCTGCGCTTCTCGGCACCGACCGCGAAGCGGGCCGGCTGGCCGGGCACCTGCTGGCGGGTCTCGCGCAGGCCCGCCAGCGCGGCGTCGAGCGCCGCCGGCGAGCTGGCCTCGATCAGGCGGAAGTGCGTGCCCGCATAACCCAGCCCACGCAGCAGCGCCTGGGCGATCTCCATCTGGGTGGCGAGCGCTGCCCGGTAGCCCGGCGCCTCCTCGCCGGTCGCCAGCACCAGCACCTGCGACGCACCGAAGGCCACGGCCGAGAGCCAGAGGTCGATGCCGGTGCTGGCCGCATGGAACAGTCCGACCGGGATCACGTGGGCCGGCACGCCATGGGCACGGCCGAGCTGGGCCTGGCGGCCCAGTTGCTCGACCAGCGCCTGGCCGCCCTCCTGGCTGTGCAGCAGCAGCGCGGCGTCGCGGCCGCCCGCCGCCGCATAGGTGGACAGCAGCGTGCGCAGCTTCAGGCCCTGGTGCGGCGCGCGCGGATAGGTGTAGCCGAGCGCGCCGGTCGGGCACACGGTGGTGCAGGCGCCGCAGCCGACACAGAGGTTCGGATTGACGACGATGCGCTGGCGCTCCTTGTCGCTGGAGACCGCGTGCGCCGAGCAGACCTCGATGCAGGCATTGCAGCCGACCACCTCGTTGCGGCTGTGGGCGCAGAGCTTCTGCTTGTAGTCGAAGAACTTCGGCTTCTCGAATTCGCCCACCATGTCGCGCAACCGCAGCAGCGTCTGCAGGCCGCTGGCGTGCGCCAGCCCGCCGGGCACGTGGAAGTAGCCCTGCGGCGGCGCGTGCCAGTCGATGGCCGGCGCGGCCCCGAGGTCGAGCACCAGGTCGAAGGCACCCTCGAGGCGCTCCGGGGTCCGGTCGAAGCGGATCGCGCCGGCCACGCTGCAGGCCCGCTCGCAGTCGCGATGGCCGCTGCACTTGCCGAGGTCGATCTGGTAGTCGAGCCCGATGGCCTGCTCGGGACAGGCCGCGACGCAGGCGTTGCAGCGCGTGCACAGGTCGAGGTCGATGGGGTTGTCTCGCGTCCATCGCAGCTCGAAGGCGCCGAGCCAGCCGGCCAGCGACTCGAGGCGGCCGGCGAGCACCGGCCAGCGCCGCTCCTGGGCGCCGCCGAGCGCACCCGGGCCCTGGGAGAGGATCGCGACCTCGAGGCTGTCGCCGACCAGCGCGGCCGCCCTCTCGGCCTCGTCGAGGGCGCCGATGATCAGCAGCCGGCCCTGGCTCGCATAGCTCACCGTGGCGACCGGGTCCGGCTCGGGCAGGCGGGCGGCCGCCAGCAGCGCCGCGATCTTCGGCATCGCGCTGCGGGCGTCGCGGCTCCAGCCGCCGGTTTCGCGGATGTTGACGAAATGGATTGGCGACGTGGCGGCTGGCGTCTGCTCGGCCAGTTCGCCGAACAGGCGCTTCTCCTGGGTGCAGGCCACGACCACCTCGTCGCCGGACTGGATGGCACGCTGGAAGGAAGCCGCCTCGCGGCGGCACAGGGCGGAATGAAGGGGAAGGGTTTCAGCCAGTGCGGTCCCGAGCGTCTTCGGCTCGAGGGGCATCGTCTGGTTGCAGTCGCAGATCAGCGTGGTGGTCATCGGTCGGTTGGCTGGCTGGTTGCGCATCGGCAACCGGCGGGCTGGGGAGGTCTCCTGGATCGGACTGTGCCACGTCGGCCAATCCATCGTTCACGGGAGTTTCTTGGGGGTCTTCCTCGAAGAGCTTCAAAAACTTCGCGCTCGCCATCTGGCGCAGCACGCTGTCGGGCAGGGGCGAGGGCTTGGCGTAGTCGTCGATGTAGATGTCGAGCCCGTCCATCACATTGAAGTGCGGATCGGCAAAGAGCTTGCGGAAGGCGGCGTTCTTGACCTCCGGCGCCACCCCCTCGGCAACGAAGGGCTTGAAGTCCGAATCGATGCCGAGCGCCTCGGCGTCGGCCAAGGTGAGCGGCGGTGGTGCCTCGGCGGGCGGTGCAGGCACCGATTCGGGCGTCGCAGCGACCTCGTGCAGTTCGGGCAGTTCGGGCTCGGCCTTCAGCGCCGGCTCCGCGGGCACCTCGCCTCCGGCACGTACCTGCTGTTTACGCCTGGACCAGCGATCGAAAAAACCGTCAGACATCACCGGCCCCCCTGCCCCGTTTCTTCTCAGTGGAGACGCTCGCCGCGTTGCCGAAGCGGTCGACCAGCGGCCGGAAGCTCTCGGGCCGCTTGCGCTTCTTGGGTTCGACCACGTAGTGCTCCTGGACGAAGGCCCGCAGCCAATCGAGCACCTCGGCGGGCGCCGGCACCTGTTCGACGATCTCCTGCGCGTCGAGCCAGCGGCCGGCCTCGTAGTAGCTCAGCGTCACGACCACCGGGCGGGGGATCGGCTCCGGGCCCAGGGTCGCTTCCTCCTCCATGCGCCAGAGCACGAACCAGCACGGCGCCGGCGTGGTCGCGTTGAGGTGGTAGCCCTCGGCCTCGTCGCGGAACAGCTCGACCTTGAAGCCCGGATGCAGCCAGCTCTGCTCGCCCTGGTCGTCGCGCAACAGCCGCGGCGCGGTGCCGAAGCCGGGTTCGTCCGGAACCACCGAATCGAGCGTCCAGCGCCAGGGCTGCCAATGGCTCGATGGGCCGTGAAGCCGTTCGCGCCGCATCACGACCGCGACGTCGAGCGTCGGCAGGTTCGGGGCAGCGTTGGTTTCAGGGTTCGCCATGCGGGCGACGATAGCCGATGCCGGAGCACCCACAGCCGTCGCGTGTTTGCAGCTTCGGCCTCGGAAGCACGCCGCGGCCGCATTTCGTGACAAAGGTCCGCACAAAAAGGAAACCTTAGTTCTCATTTTTGAGAAATGCCGGTTTTCTGCGCTTCAATGGACTCATTCCACCGGAGACCCGCATGAGCTACTACGAACACCATCACGAACTCGAGGCCCTCGAGGTGACCGTGTCCGAACTCCTGATGGCGACCCCGGACATGAGCGACCCGCTGCTCGACCCGTCCGTGCACCAGGTGCTCAGGCTGCTGCGCGACCAGCACGGCATGGAGGCCGCCTTCGCTTGCGAATTCGCCGACGGCCGCCAGGTCTCGCACCGCCGGCAACCCTCGGAGCGCGCGCAGTTCATCGACGAGCAGGCCGAGCCGCTGGAGCTGGCTTTCTGCAAGCAGGTGCTGCGCGCCCAGGTGCCCGCGGGCTGCTACCTGAGTGCGCCGGTGGTGCTGGCCAATGGCGCGATCTACGGCACCTTCTACTCTTTCAGCTTCAATCCCGATCCGGCGCTGGAGGCACGCGACCTCAAGAAGCTCGAAATGGCTGCGCAACTGACCGCGCGGCTGATTGCGGAGCGCCGCCAGCGCAGCGCCGTGCCGGCCCAGGCGCCCACGCCCATGTCCACGCCCATGTCCGCGCTGGCCCCGGCATCGCACAGCCGGCCGGCAGCCGCCCACTACGCCTGAGCCGTGTTCCCGCGCTCAGCGCGCGAACACGCGGCGTTCGGGCAGGCGCCGGACGGCGCTGCGCGCCATCTGCCCGTCCACTTCCAGCAGCTCGCCCGGCCGGGTCATGAGCCGCAGCGCATCGATTGGCGGCAGCATGCGGCTGTAGAGAAAGCGAAGCTGGCAATCGCCGACCGTGATCGCGTCGCCATTGGCCAGGGCGTGTGCCCTGACTTTCTGGTTATTGACGTAGGTGCCGTTGCGGCTGCCCATGTCGGTCAGCAGGTAGCTGTCGCCGGTCCACTCGATGGCGGCGTGGTGCCGGCTCACGCGCTGGCTGTCGATGCACACGCTGTTGCTGCCGGACCGCCCGATGGTCGTGATCGGACCTGCGATGTTGACCTGCCGCACGCTGCTGTTGCGAGCCAGGATGATCAGTCTTGCCATACCCCGTTCCTGTAGTTCATTGGACTGGCATGAAGCTTAGGATCCGAGGCTCCCTTCGAAAGTAGGAAACAGAAGGGTTAATCCATTCCTGTTCGTTTCAGGGGTGGCAACTGTTGGCATACGGGCCGGTTTCGCCCGCCCGCCTTCAATGGGTGACGCGGCCCCGCATCGCCGCCGGATGCCCGGCCAGGCGGAAGGTCTTGCCGGTGTCGACCAGCGTGTCGCCCTCGACGCGCAGGATCGAGATGTCCTGGTCGATGAAATTGCCGACGTAGAGGTACTTGCCGTCGGCACTGAAGACCGCGCCTTCGGGCAGGCCGCGCACCACGACCTCGTTGCTGCGCGTGACCTTCTTGCCGTCGATCCGCAGCGCCACGACCGAGCCGTTGCGGTTGTAGAAGTAGGCGTTCTTGGCCGCATTGCTGCCGCGCAGCAGCACCGCGACCGCCAGCTTGCCGGTCGGGCTGACCGCCAGCCCTTCGGGCCCGTCGCCGACCACCACCTTGTCGATGACGCGCGGCGGCGAGGCCTCCAGGTCGATCACGCTGACGGTGTCGACTTGGCCGTCGGACGCGCCCGAGTTGCCGTTGTCGGAGGTCAGCGCCAGCTTGCCGTCGGGCGTGACGTCGACGTTGTAGGGCCAGAGCCCGGCCGCGAGGTCGACCTTGTTGTAGCTGACCTTCTCGCCGTCGACATCGAGCAGCGCGATCTTGTGGTTCGGGAACTTGGCCGCGAGCGCCCAGCGGCCATCCGGGGTGAAGCGCACGTGCGCGACCGACTCGCCGATCGCCACGGTGTCGATCAGCGTCACCTTCTGGCCCGCGATGCGCAGCACGCTGATGGAGTTGTCGGCCCGATTGGCGACCAGCGCCAGGGTGCCGGCACGGTTGATCGACAGGCCCGAGGGCTGCTTGCCGACCGCGAGGGTATCGATCAGCTTCGGCGGAGTGGCCGTGAGGTCGATCACGAACAGGCGGTTGTCGGGCACCTGCCTGCGCACGCCGTTCTCCTCGACCACGTTGACCGAGTTGGCGACCAGGGCGAGCTTCTCGTCGGCCGTGATCGCGAGGTTGGTCGGCGGGCCCGCGATCGTGTTGTCCATCGCCAGCGTGCCGACCACGCGCGGCGCGAGCGGGTCGCTGCCGATGTCCAGCACCTGGACGCTGTCGCGCCCGGGCGCGCCGAGCTGCACCGCGCCGGCGTCGTTCCACGATTGCTTCTCGTCGTTGGCGACCAGCATCAACTGGCGCTGGCCCGGCGCAGACTGAGGCCCGGCACAGCCGGACAGCACGGCGATGCCGCAAAGCACGGCCAGGGCGAGAGGGAATCGAGGGCGGATGCGCATGGGATGTCTCCTTGTTGTCGAGTTTCCGAAGCAGGCACATCCTAGCGGCCGGAAGCCGCGCGCGGCAGAGGGCAAGCGCCGCCCTCAGCCCCTGGTCTTGCCCCGCCCGCCGAAGCGCGACTCGAGGAAGTCGAGCAGGGCCCGCAGGGCGGCGCTGTTGTGGCGCCGCTGCAGGTAGGCGGCCGACAGCCACATGTCGCTGCGCACGTAGTCCTGCAGCACCGGCACCAGTTCGCCGTGGTCGACGTGCGGCTGCACCAGCATCTCGGGCATGTAGATCACGCCGAAGCCCTGCAGCGCGATCTCGATCAGCGGGGCCGCCTCGGTCGCATCCATGCGGCTCCTGACCTCGACATCGAAGGGCTGGCCGTCGACCTCAAAGCGCCATGCCGGATGCGAGCCCAGGCGCGACTGGGTCAGCGCGTCATGGCCGGCCAGCTCGCGCGGATGGGCCGGCTTGCCGTGCTTCTTCCAGTAGAGCGGCGAGGCGCACACCACCAGATCGCGGCGCGCCAGCTTGCGCACGATCAGGTTCTCGTCCTCGATCGGGCCGAAATGCAGCGCCAGGTCGATCGCATCCTCCGCCATGTCGATCGGACGGTTGGTCAACTGCAGGCTGACGCAGACGTCGGGATAGTGGCCCATGAACTGGCCGAGCAGCTTGGGCAGGTCGCCCTGCCCCGAGCCCAGCGGCGCCGAGATGCGAAGCCGTCCGGTGGGATGGTTCGCGTGTTCCTGGACCTCGGCCTGGGTCAGCTCGAACATCTCCATCATCGGCTTGCTGCGTTCGAGCAGCAGCGCGCCGGCATCGGTCAGGCTGACCGCGCGCGTCGAGCGGTTGAGCAGCCGCACGCCGAGCCGCGTCTCGAGCTCAGCGATGTACTTGCTCACCGTCGCCTTGGAGACGTCGAGCTTGGTGGCGGCGCGCGAGAAGCTGCCGTGCGAGGCGACCTCGCGGAAGGTTCTGATCAGGTCGAGACTGTCCATGGCAGGCGCGCATTGTCGCCTGTCGCACCGCTGCCGTAGCCGGCCGCCGCCACCGGCGCGCCACCGCGCCGGATCTGCACCGCGCAGTACTTGAACTCCGGGATCTTGCCGAAGGGATCGAGCGCCGCGTTGGTCATCAGGTTGGCGGCCGCCTCGTAGTACGCGAACGGCACGAACACCGCACCTGCGGGCGTGCCGTCGTCGCGCCGCACGTGGATCGCGACCTCGCCCCGTCGCGAGCGGATCGTGATCACGTCGCCCGCCTCCAGGCCCAGCGACTGCAGGTCGCCCTGGCACATCGAGGCCGTGGCCATCGGCTCGATCGCATCGAGAACGCTGGCGCGGCGCGTCATGCTGCCGGTGTGCCAGTGCTCGAGCTGGCGCCCGGTGATCAGCACGAAGGGATAGTCGGCATCGGGCCGCTCGGCGGCCGGAATGATGTCGGCCGGCACCAGCTTCACGCGGCCGTCGGCGGTCGGGAAGTTGTCGATGAAGACGATCGGCTGGCCCGGATCGTCGGCATCGAGGCAGGGATAGGTCACGCTCGACTCGCGCTGCAGGCGCTCCCAGCTGATGCCGCTGATCGCTGCGTGCATGGCCTGGCGCATCTCCTCGTAGACCGCGGCGACCCCGGACTCCTCGCCTTCGTAGCGCCAGTCGAGGCCCATGCGCTGAGCGATCTGCTGGATGATCCAGAGATCCGGCTTCGCGTCGCCGGGCGGGTTCAGCGCCCGCTGGCCGAGCTGCACCATGCGGTCGGTATTGCTCACGGTGCCGGTCTTCTCGGGCCAGGCGCTGGCCGGCAGCACGACATCGGCCAGCCAGGCGGTCTCGGTCATGAAGATGTCCTGCACCACGAGATGCTCGAGGCTCGCCAGCGCATGCCGCGCATGGTTCAGGTCGGGGTCGCTCATGGCCGGGTTCTCGCCCATGATGTACATGCCGCGGACCTTGTGCGGATCGTCGTCGGGCGCCAGCGCCTTGTGCATGATCTCGACCACCGTGTAGCCCGGCTTCTCGTCGAGCGGCACACCCCAGAAGTTCTCGAACCAGGCGTGCGCGCCGGCGTTGTCCACGCGCTGGTAGTTGGGGAACATCATCGGGATCAGCCCCGCATCGCTGGCGCCTTGCACGTTGTTCTGGCCGCGCAGCGGATGCAGGCCCGAGCCCGGCTTGCCGATCTGGCCCGTGACCGTGACCAGCGCGATCAGGCAGCGCGCGTTGTCGGTGCCGTGCACGTGCTGGCTGACGCCCATGCCCCACAGCACCATCGCGCCCTTGGCGCTGGCGAAGGCGCGCGCCACCTCGCGCAGCGTCTCCGCGGGCACGCCGCAGATCGGCGCCATCGCCTCGGGGCTGTAGCCCTTCACGTTCTCGCGCAGGGCCTCGAAATTGCTGGCGCGGTCGCGGATGAAGGCCTCGTCCACCAGGCCCTCGTCGATCACCGCGTGGATCAGCGCATTGAGCATCGCGACATCGGTGTCGGCCTTGAACTGCAGCGTGCGCCAGGCATGCCGGCTGATGTCGGTGCGGCGGGGGTCGGCCAGCACGATCTTGGCACCGCGCTTGGCGGCATTCTTCATCCAGGTCGCGGCCACCGGGTGGTTCGCGGTCGGGTTGGAGCCGATGATGAAGATCAGTTCGGCGTGCTCGACGTCGTTGACCGGGTTGCTCACCGCGCCGGAGCCAACGCCTTCCAGCAGCGCCGCGACGCTCGACGCATGGCACAGGCGCGTGCAGTGGTCGACGTTGTTGCTGCCGAAGCCGGTGCGCACCAGCTTCTGGAACAGATAGGCTTCCTCGTTGCTGCCCTTGGCGGAGCCGAAGCCGGCCAGCGACTTCTTGCCGTGCGTGTCGCGCAGGTCCTTGAGCTTGCCTGCCGTCAACGCCAGCGCCTCTTCCCAGCTCGCCTCGCGGAAGGCCTCGCTCCAGTCCCCCGGGCGCGGCGCCTGGTCGAAGTCCTTCGGAAAGCCGGGCTTGCGGATCAGCGGCTTGGTCAGGCGCTGCGGGTGGTGCGCATAGTCGAAGCCGAAGCGGCCCTTGACGCACAGCCGGCCATGGTTGGCCGGCCCGTCGCGGCCGTCGACGCTGACGATCTTCTCGTCCTTGACGTTGTAGGTGAGCAGGCAGCCGACGCCGCAGAAGGGGCACACCGAATCGACCTTGCGGTCGACCTGCTGCGAGCCGACGTGGCTCTTGGGCATCAGCGCGCCGGTCGGGCAGGCCTGCACGCATTCGCCGCAGGCCACGCAGGTGCTCTCGCCCATCGGGTCGTCGAGGTCGAAGACGATCTTCGAGTGCTCGCCGCGCATCGCATAGCCGATCACATCGTTGACCTGCTCTTCGCGGCAGGCGCGCACGCAGCGGTTGCACTGGATGCAGGCATCGAGATTGACCGCCATCGCGGGGTGCGAGACGTCGGCCGAGGGCTGTTCGCGGCGTAGCGCCTTGAGCTCGGGGCGCACGGCGACGTCGAGCCGGGCCGCCCACTCGCTCAACTCGCCATGCGGGCGGGAAGCGTCGTCGCCGATCCATTTGTAGCCCTGCTCGGGCATGTCGGACAGCAGCATCTCGACCACCATCTTCTGGCTCTTGCGGGCGCGCTCGCTGGCCGCCTGCACCTTCATGCCAGCCGTCACGCTGCGGCAGCAGCTCGGCGCCAGGGTGCGCTCGCCGTCGATCTCGACCACGCAGGCGCGGCAGTTGCCGTCGGGGCGCAGGCCGTCGGTGTAGCACAGGTGCGGGATCTCGACGCCGTGCCTCTCGGCCGCCTTGAAGATGGTCTCGCCCTCGAAGGCCTCGACGGCTCGGCCGTCGAGCGTGAACGCGACGGTCTGCGGCATCAGTTCGGAAAGCTTCGCCGGTGCGTTCATTGGATTTCCTGCGGGAAGTACTTCTGGATGCTGCGGATCGGGTTCGGCGCCGCCTGCCCGAGGCCGCAGATCGACGCATCGCCCATCACCTGGGCCAGGTCCTCGAGCGTCGCGTTGTCCCAGGTGGCGGCCTGCATCAGGGCGGCCGCCTTGGTGGTGCCGACGCGGCACGGCGTGCACTGGCCGCAGCTCTCGTGGGCGAAGAAGCGCATCACGTTGAGCGCCGCGTCGCGCGCCCGGTCGTGCTGGCTCAGCACCATCACGGCGGCCGAGCCGATGAAGGCGCCGTGCGGCTGCAGGGTGTCGAAGTCGAGCGGGATGTCGTCCATGTGCGCGGGCAGGATGCCGCCCGAAGCGCCACCCGGCAGGTAGGCGTGCAGCGTGTGGCCGTCGAGCATGCCGCCGCAGTATTCGTCGATCAGTTCGCGCACCGTGATGCCCGCGGGCGCCAGCTTGACGCCCGGATGCTTCACTCGCCCGCTGACGCTGAAGCTGCGCAGCCCCTTGCGGCCGTGGCGGCCGAAGCCGCTCCACCACTGCGGGCCGCGCTCGACGATGTCGCGCACCCAGTAGAGCGTCTCGAAGTTGTGCTCGAGCGTCGGCCGGCCGAACAGGCCGACCTGCGCGATGTAGGGCGGCCGCATCCGCGGTTCGCCCCGCTTGCCCTCGATGCTCTCGATCATCGCGGACTCCTCGCCGCAAATGTAGGCGCCGGCACCGCGGCGCAGCTCGATGGTCGGCAGCGGGCACGGCGGGTCGGCACGCAGCGCGGCGAGTTCGGCCTCGAGCAAGGCCCGGCAGTCGTGGTATTCGTCGCGCAGATAGATGTAGCAGGCATCGATGCCGACGATCTGCGCCGCCACCAGCAGGCCTTCGAGGAAGCGGTGCGGGTCGCGTTCGAGGAAGCTGCGGTCCTTGAAGGTGCCGGGCTCGCCCTCGTCGATGTTGATCGCCATCACGCGCGGTGCGGGCTGGTCGCGCACGATGCGCCACTTGCGCCCGGCCGGAAAGCCCGCACCGCCAAGGCCGCGCAGGCCCGAATCCTCCAGGGCCCGGATCACGGCCTCGGCATCTTCCTCGCCATTGACGAGCCTCGCCGCCAGCGCGTAGCCGCCATGTGCCCGGTAGGTGCGGTAGTCGGCGAAGGGCGGCAGTGCCTCGAACGGCTGGTCGGGCTGCGAAAGACTCCGTTCCGCCAGTTCGGCGGGTGCGAAATGGGCCGGGCGCCGCGCCGCCGTATCGGGCCCCGACGCCAGCGCCTGCAGCACCTTGTCGACGGTCGCCAGCGGCACGGCCTGCTGGTGGACCGCTACCGCCGGCGCCTGCTCGCAGCGGCCGAGGCACGGCGCCGCGATCACCCGCACATCGGCGCGTCCGGCCAGGCCCAGCAACGCCGGCAGGCGCTCCCGCAGCGAGGACGCGCCGGCCAGTTCGCAGGCCAGGCCGTCGCAGACGCGCACCGTGAGCCCGGGCGCCTGCTCGTCGCCGTGCACCACCTCGAAGTGGTGATAGAAGGTCGCGACCTCGTACACCTCGGCCATCGGGATGCCGGTCAGGGCCGCCAGGGCCACCAGGTGCCGCTCGCGCAGGCAGCCGTGGGCGTCGTTGATCCGGTGCAGCTGCTCGATCAGCAGGTCGCGCCGGTAGCCCGCCAGCGGCCGCGGGCCGATCAGCGCGAGCACCTCGGCCAGTGCGTTCTCCTCGGGTTGACGACCCTTCAGCCGGCTCTTGCGGCGGATGCGCTCGCGCAGCTGCTCGGGCGTGGCCAGCGGGATGGACTCGATCTTGTTCTGGGTGCCTGGGTAATTCATTGCCTCGGCTGTCTCGTGGAAGTGTCGGGCCGCGAGGAGCCGCAGCCTGGGCGACTGTCGGTCGCTTCGGCGCGCTTGGCAAATTGAATCCTCACATGGAGTGATTCAATAAAGAAATGAAGCGCCGGACCGGCCGGCCTTCCCGGGTCAGCCGCGCAAGGCGCCGCTGTGGGCCGCGACTTCGGCCTGCCAACCCGGGCTCTGGAGCAGCGCCAGCGCCGCCTCCAGCGCCCGCGACGGCCGCACCGCCGTCTGCGTCATGAAGCCGATCGGCGTCCGCACCTCGGGCCCAACCAGCGGCAGCGCCTCGAGCTGGCCCTGGCCGCGGACCGCGTCCACCATCGCGCCCGGCAGCACCGCGCAGACCTGCCCGGACAGCACGCTGAGCGCCAGGGTCAGCACCGAATTGGTCTCGATGGCCGGCGCGACCACCGCGCCCGCCGCCTTGAAGGCCTGGTCGACGATCGAGCGGTTGTGCATCTCGGGCGTCAGCAGGCACAGCGGCAGCCCGGCCGCCTGGGCCCAGCCGATCGGTTCCCCGATCCGCAGCGGCCCGGCGCCGCCGCCCTCGGCCCGGCGCAACAGGAAGTAGTGCTCGATGCTCTGCGGCCAGGCCGTGAGCTTGACCTCCCGCGGCTGCATGCGCTCGGTGTAGCCGAGCGCGATGTCGAGCGACAGGTTCTCGAGGCCGGTCTCGAGTTCGAGCGAACTCATCGACAGCACCGTCGGCGCGATGCCCGGATGGCGCGCCTGCAGCTGGGCTGCGAAGCGCGCGAGCAGCGGGATCGCGGTGGGCACGGCCGCCATGCGCAGGCTGCCGCGCGGATACCCCTCCTCGCTCTTCAGGAGCTGCTGCAACAGCTCGTTCTCGCGCAGCATGCGGTGCGCGGCCGCCAGCACGGCCTCACCTTCGTGCGTGAGCCCGGCATAGGTGCGGCCGCGCTTGACCACCACCACGCCGAACTCCGTCTCGAGCGCGCGCAGCGCATTCGACAAGGCCGGCTGCGTGATGTGGCAGGCCTGGGCGGCACGGCCGAAATGGCGGTGCTCCTCGAGCGCGACGAGGTAGCGCATCGAAGCCAGGAGGTTCATCTGGCTTCAGGTGTTCTTCGAGACCGTGATGGTCGGGAACTTGGCCGAGAAATCCTTGGCTTTCTCTGCGATGCCGACCGCCACGCGCCGGGCCACCGCCTTGTAGATGCCGGCCACTTCGCCGTCCGGGTCCGCCACCACGGTCGGCTTGCCGCTGTCGGCCTGCAGCCGGATGTTGATGTCCAGCGGCAGCGCTCCGAGGTAGTCCATCTGGTATTGCTCGGCCATCTTGCGGCCGCCATCGGCGCCGAAGATGTGCTCGACGTGGCCGCAGTTCGAGCACACGTGCACCGCCATGTTCTCGACGATGCCGAGGATCGGCACGCCCACCTTCTCGAACATCTTGATGCCCTTGCGGGCGTCCAGCAGCGCGATGTCCTGCGGCGTCGTGACGATCACCGCGCCGGTCATCGGCACCCGCTGCGACAGCGTGAGCTGGATATCGCCCGTGCCCGGCGGCATGTCGACGATCAGGTAATCCAGGTCCTTCCAGTTGGTCTGCCGCAGCAGCTGCTCCAGCGCCTGGGTCGCCATCGGGCCGCGCCAGATCATGGCTTCGTCGGCATCGACCAGGAAGCCGATCGACATCACCTGCACGCCGTGGTTCTCCAGCGGCTCCATGGTCTTGCCGTCCTCGCTCTCGGGACGGCCCTGGATGCCCAGCATCATGGGCTGGCTCGGGCCGTAGATGTCGGCGTCGAGCAGCCCGACGCTGGCCCCCTCGGCGGCCAGCGCCAGCGCCAGGTTGGCCGCGGTGGTGCTCTTGCCGACCCCGCCCTTGCCCGAGGCCACGGCGATGATGTTCTTGACGTTCGGCATCAGCTGCACGCCGCGCTGCACGGCATGGCTGATGACCTTCGTCGCCATGTTGACCGACACGTTGTCGACCCCGGCCACGGTCTTGGCCGCGGCCACCAGCGCGCGGCGCAGGGCCGGCATCTGGCTTTTGGCCGGATAGCCCAGTTCGATGTCGAAAGACACCTCGCCCTCGTGGATCTGCACGTTCTTCAGCGCCCGGGTGCTGACGAAATCCTTGCCGGTATTGGGGTCGAGAACGGATTTGAGCGCCTGCGCGAGCGCCTCTTGGGTAACTGCCATTGATCACTCCTGAATGGCGGGTAGTCTAGTGCGGCCCCCGAAAAGCCGAAGCCGGTGCATCCTTGACCCCACCGGCGCGGTCGATTCGGCGGCTGTCGCAGCAACGCGGGTACGCTCGACCGGCCATGCCGTCGCCGCCTCAGCCTCATGCCTCCACCCCCGTTCCCGCCACCGGCCTCGTGCTGACCGGCGGTGGTGCGCGCGCCGCCTACCAGGTCGGCGTGCTCCAGGCCCTGGCCCGGCTGCGCCGCGCTGCCGGGGCGAGCGGACAGGCCAATCCGTTCCCGATCATCACCGGCACCTCGGCCGGCGCCATCAACGCGGCCGCGCTGGCCTGCGGCACCGACGACTTCGACGCCACCGTCCGCCGGATCGCGCAGGTCTGGTCCCGGCTGGAGGCAGGGCAGATCTACCGCGCCGACGCCTTGACGGCGCTGCGCAGCGATGCGCCCTGGGCGCGGCTGCTGTCCGCCGGCTGGC
Organism: Variovorax saccharolyticus; assembly: GCF_030316765.1. GTDB lineage: Bacteria > Pseudomonadota > Gammaproteobacteria > Burkholderiales > Burkholderiaceae_C > Variovorax > Variovorax saccharolyticus. Next base: position 40,079 of record NZ_JASZYT010000001.1, on the reverse strand, counting down.
TGATCGCCCGCTGGCGACGCAGCGGCCTGCGCTCCCTGCTCGACAACACACCGCTGCGCCACCTGCTCGAGAACCTGGTGCCGCTCGACCGGCTGCCCGGGCTGATGGCGGGAGGCCATCTCGAGGCGCTGGCGATCACCGCGTCGAGCTACAGCTCGGGCGAGCACGTGACCTTCTACCAGGCCGGCCCGGCCCAGCAGCCCTGGCTGCGCTCGACCCGCATCGGCGAACCGGTCCGGATCAGGCACGAACACCTGCTGGCCTCATCCGCGATCCCCTTCGTCTTTCCGGCGATGGCGCTGGAACTGCATGGCCGTTCCGAATACTTCGGCGACGGCTCGATGCGGCAATCGGCGCCGCTGGCCGCGGCCATCCACCTGGGCGCCGAGCGCATCCTGGCGATCGGCGCCGGCCGAATGCAGGAGCCGCCCGACGCCCTGGCGCCCAATGCGCTGAGCGGCGACCCGACCCTGGCGCAGATCGCCGGCCATGCGCTGTCGAGCATCTTCCTGGACGCCCTGACCTCCGACGTCGAGCGCCTGCGCCGGATCAACGCCACCCTGGCGCTGGTTCCACCCGAGGCGCGCGCCGCCACGAACCTGCGCCCGGTCGAACTGCTGCTGATGGCGCCTTCGGAGCGCATCGACCTCATTGCCGCCCGGCATGCCGCCGCGCTGCCGGCCGCCGTCCGCAGCCTGCTCGGCGCCCCCTCGCTGCCGGCGGCGAGCGCCGCCCTCAAGGGCTCGGCCCTGGCGAGCTATCTGCTGTTCGAGGCCGGCTTCACGCGCGAGCTGATGGCGCTCGGACGGGCCGACACGCTGCGCCAGCGCGAGGCCGTGTGCGGCTTCTTCGGCTGGAATCAGCCCTCGGGCCCCCATCGCTTGACCATCCGCACCGCATCCTCCACGTCCTCGTAGTAGCCCGGACTCAAGCCCGCTTCCGTGAAACCGTGGCGGCGATAGAAGGATTTGGCGGCGGCGTTGCCGGCCCGGGCCTCGAGCTTGATCGTCCGGATGCCGGCGACCTGCGCCGTCGCCTCCAGCCAGGCCAGCAGGGCCGAGCCGAGGCCGATGCGGCGCTGCGACGCCCGGACCGCGAACAGCGAGATATGGGCTTCCTCGTCGCCGTAGCGCATGATCGCGAAGCCCTGCAACTGGCCATCGCGCCGCAGCACTGCGACGTTGGTGGACTCGTCCAGGATGCTGCGGAGCACCCGGCGCGCGGTCCAGCGCCACGACAGGCCGGTCTCGATCGCGTCGCGCGACAGCACGGCGATCGCCGCCGCATCAGCGACCTCCGCAAGGGTGATTTCGTAGGCGGTGATCACGGCTGGCCTCCGGTTGCGCCGACGACTATAGCCCCGCGACCTAAAATGCACCTTCTCCCGCCGGCACGGCCGCCCGTCGCCACCCGTTCCAGCCCGTCTCATCTCCCCGAAAGCGCCCCCGCGATGTCCCAGCGCAAGATCTTCGTCACCACCGCCCTGCCCTACGCCAACGGCAAGTTCCACGTCGGCCACATCATGGAATACATCCAGGCCGACATCTGGGTGCGCTTCCAGCGCATGCAGGGACACATGGTGCACTTCGTCGGCGCCGACGACGCGCACGGCGCGCCGATCATGATCGCGGCCGAGAAGGCCGGCAAGACGCCGCAGCAGTTCGTCGGCGAGATCGCCGCCGGCCGCCAGGAATACCTGGACGGTTTCCACATCCGCTTCGACAACTGGCACTCGACCGACAGCGCCGAGAACACCGAACTCGCCCAGGGCATCTACAGGAAGCTCAAGGCCGGCGGCATGATCGCCACGCGCACCATCGAGCAGTTCTACGACCCGGTCAAGGGGATGTTCCTGCCCGACCGCTACATCAAGGGCGAATGCCCGGTGTGCCACGCGAAGGACCAGTACGGCGACGCCTGCGAGGTGTGCAGCAGCGTCTATTCGCCGACGGAACTCATCAGCCCCTACTCGACGCTGACGGGCGCGACACCCGAGCTGCGCAGCTCCGAGCACTTCTTCTTCAAGCTGTCCGACCCGAAAGTGGTCGACTTCCTCAAGAGCTGGACGCAGGACGGCAAGCTGCAGCCCGAGATGGCGAAGAAGGCCAGCGAGTGGTTCGAAGCCGGCATGGCCGACTGGGACATCTCGCGCGAGGCGCCCTATTTCGGCATCGAGATCCCCGATGCGCCGGGCAAGTACTTCTACGTCTGGCTCGACGCGCCGGTGGGCTACCTCGCGAGCCTGAAGAACCACTTCGACAAGGGCCAGGCGGCCAACCACTGGCACGAGCCTTCGCGCACCGCGCAGGGCTTCGACGACTTCGTGGCCGACCCGGCGGTGGAGCAGGTGCACTTCATCGGCAAGGACATCGTCTACTTCCACACGCTGTTCTGGCCCGCGATGCTGCAGTTCAGCGGCCGCAAGACGCCGAGCCAGGTCAACGTGCATGGCTTCATCACGGTCTCGGGCGAGAAGATGAGCAAGAGCCGCGGCACCGGCATCGACCCGCTCAAGTACCTTTCGATCGGCATGAACCCCGAATGGCTGCGCTACTACATCGCGGCCAAGCTCAACGCCAAGGTGGAGGACGTCGACTTCAACCCCGACGACTTCATCGCGCGCGTGAACGCCGACCTGATCGGCAAGTACATCAATATCGCCAGCCGTGCGGCGGGCTTCATCGCCAAGCGCTTCGGCGGCAAGCTGGGCGCGGTGTCGGCCGATGGCGCGGCGCTGCTGACCGCGCTGCAGGCCGCATCGGCGCCGATGCAGGCGCTCTACGATGGCCGCGACTACGCCCGCGCCCTGCGCGAGATCATGGGCCTGGCCGACAAGGTCAACGAATACGTCGACCAAAACAAGCCCTGGGAGCTCGCCAAGAAGGAAGGGATGGAAGCGCGCCTGCACGATGTCTGCAGCACCTGCATCGAGGCCTTCCGCCTGCTCACGATCTACCTGAAGCCGGTGCTGCCGGCGCTGGCGGCCGAAGTCGAAGCCTTCCTGGCCAGCGGTCCGCTGCTGTTCGCCGATGCCGCAAGGCTGCTGGGCGCGGGCCACGAGATCAGGGACTACAAGCACCTGATGCAGCGGGTCGACGCCAAGCAGCTCGACCAGCTGTTCGAAGCGCCCGAGCCCGCCGCGGCGCCCGCGGCCGCCACCGAGCTGCCCGGCGGCGAAGGCATCGCCCCGACCATCACGATCGACGACTTCGCGAAGATCGACCTGCGGATCGCCAGGATCGTCGCCTGCCAGAAGGTCGAGGGCTCGACCAAGCTGCTGCACCTGACGCTGGATGCCGGCGAGGGCCGCACGCGCAACGTCTTCTCGGGCATCGCCTCGGTCTACCAGCCCGAGCAGCTGGTCGGCAAGCTCACGGTGCTGGTCGCCAACCTGGCGCCGCGCAAGATGAAGTTCGGCATCTCCGAGGGCATGGTGCTGGCCGCCAGCCATGCCGACGAGAAGGCGAATCCGGGCATCCACGTGCTGGAGCCGTGGCCGGGCGCGACGCCCGGGATGCGGGTGCGCTGAGCACGCAGGCCATGAAGCAGCGTGCCATCCTGATTCTCGCGCTGGTCCTCTGTGCGGCGCTTGCCGGCTGCGCCGTGGTGAGCGTCGCCAGCACCGCTGTCAGCGTCGGTGCCGGCGCGGTGGGCCTGGCGGCCGACGCCGCGATCGGCACCGTGCGCATCACGGGCAAGGCGGTCGGCGCCGCCGCCGATGCGGTACTGCCCGGCGACTCCGACTGATCCTGCGGGCCGGCGTCCACAATGGCGCCATGACCTCGCCCCTGAAGCTCGCGCACTTCCGACCCCGACTGCTCGACGCACTGGCCGGCTACGACAGGGGCCGCTTCCTCAAGGACCTCGGCGCCGGCGCCACCGTGGGCATCGTCGCGCTGCCGCTGGCCATGGCATTCGCGATCGCCTCGGGCCTGAAGCCCGAAGCCGGCATCTGGACCGCGATCATCGCCGGCTTCCTGATCTCCGCGCTCGGCGGCTCGGCGGTGCAGATCGGCGGGCCGGCCGGCGCCTACATCGTGATCGTCTACGGCATCGTCGAGCGCTACGGCGTCGCCAACCTGCTGATCGCCACCGCCTGCGCCGGCGTGCTGCTGTTCCTGATGGGCCTGTTTCGCCTTGGCACGCTGGTGCGCTACGTACCGCTGTCGATCGTGGTCGGCTTCACCAACGGGATCGCGGCGCTGATCCTGATCTCGCAACTGAAAGACTGGCTCGGGCTCGCGATCCCGAAGATGCCGGCCGACATGTTCTCGCAGCTCCATGCGCTGGCCTCGAACCTCGGCAGCTTCAATCCGCATGCCTTCGCGCTCGGCCTGGCCTGCCTGCTGGGGCTGGCCGTCTGGCCGCAACTGCTGATGGCCGGCACCTGGGTCGGCCGCGCGGTGCACCGGGTGGCGGGCCGTATGGCCCGCACGCGTGCCGCGCAGGCCGGCTCACGGATGCCGGGGCCGATCGTCGCGCTGGTCACGCTGACGCTGGTGTCCTGGGGCTTCAGCCTGCCGGTGGAAACCATCGGCACGCGCTTCGGCGGCATTCCGGGCCACCTCCCGGCCTTCGCGCTGCCAGCATTCTCCTGGGAAACGGTCAAGCAACTGGTGACGCCCACGGTCACGATCGCCGTGCTCGGCGCGATCGAGTCGCTCTTGTGCGCCCGCGTGGCCGACCAGGTCGGCGGCCTGCCGCGCCATGATCCGAACCAGGAACTGATGGCCCAGGGCATCGCCAACACGGTGGCGCCCTTCTTCGGCGGCATGCCGGCCACCGGCACCATCGCCCGCACCGTGACCAACGTGCGCGCCGGCGCCAGTTCGCCGATCGCCGGCATGGTTCACGCGCTGACACTGCTGGTCGTGGTGTTGCTGGCGGCGCCGCTGGCTCAGCACGTGCCGCTGGCTGTGTTGGCGGGCATCCTGGTCTTCGTCGCCTGGAACATGGGCGAATGGCACCAGTTCTCGCCGCGCATGCTGCGCCGCTTCAGCCGCCACTACCGGCTGCTCATGCTGGGCACCTTCTTCCTCACGGTGGTGTTCGACCTCACGGTGGCGGTCCAGGTGGGCATCGTGGGAGCCTGCGCGCTCTTCGTCTGGCGCATGAGCCAGCTCTTCAGCGTCGAACTGGTGTCGGTCGAGCCACCGTCGATGACCTACCGGCTGCAGGGCGCGCTGTTCTTCGGCGCCGCCGCCAAGCTCGATCCCGTGGTGGCGGCGGTCGAGCGCGCGCCGCGCGGCATGACCGTGGTGCTCGACGCCATGCAGCTGTTCTCGATCGACGCCACCGGCATGGATGCGCTGCGCCAGCTGCACAAGGCGGTGCGCGAGCGCGGCGGCTTGATGAGGGTCGAATCGCTGCAGCAGCAGCCGAGCGAGGCCTTCGAGCGCTCGGGATTCGCGGCGGAGCTGGCGGCCGCGGCGCGCGAATGAGCGATCAGGGCGCCTCGGCGCTGCGATCGGGCGAAGACCCGGCAGCCGTCACGCGCTGATCGTCGTCGAGCGTCGCCGTGAAGACCATCGGCGAGTTCGGCGGCTGCATCCAGCGCCATTCCCAGGCGGTCTCGTTTTTCAGCGGGTAGGGGATGCGCCGCGCCGGCTTGCCCAGCAGGCGGCGCAGATCCTCCATCGCCATGCCCGGCTTCACCCTGGCGAAGTTCTCGGGCGTGAGCACCTGCCGCAGGGCGGTCATGCGGCCGTCCGGGCCGATGGTGATCATGTAGTTCTTCTGGCCTTGCGGCTGGCGGTTGTACTCGAAGACCCGGCCGTCGGGCGCATCCCAGACTTGCTCGGGCTGGCCGAAGCGTGCGCGCACGTCGGCCTCGGTCGACACGCCTTCCTCGAGTTCGGCGATCCGCCTCGGGTCGCAACCCGCGAGGGACAGCATCGCCGCCAGCCAGCCCACCGCGATCCGCGTCCGCAACCGGGACCGCACCGCTGGCGTCAGTTCTGCGCGAAGCAGAACAGCAGGCCGTTGCCGCCGGTCTTCTTCAGCGCGTCCAGGCTGCAACCCTGCGTCGCATGCGAGGAGTTCCAGGACTTCGCGGGCGGGCTGTCATTGAGTCCCATGCGGTCGTGGTGGCCGACGATGGCCGAGCCGTCGCCGCTCTTGGTCCAGTTGCCGCAGGTGTTGTCCTTGCCGTCGCTCACGGCGCGACCGTCGGGAGAAGAGCCGGTGAGGATGTCGTGCATGTTGACCGGGTCGCCGCGACCGCTCACGACCTCGCCCTTCTCGGTCAACGCGGTCTGCTTGGTGAGCTTGTTGGTCCCGTGCAGCTCGTCGACGTTGCTCGCGATCAGTTCACCCTTGACGTTGTACCAGGGGCCGGTGCCGATGCGGTCCCGGGCGTTGACGGCGGCCGCGCCCGCGGCCGCGTTGGTGCTCAGATAGGCGCGCCAGTTGCGCCCGCCCGCACCCACGGCCGAAGCCAGGCTCTGGCAGAAGCGGTCGGCACCCGCCAGGCCGCCGAAGTCGGCGCCCTTGCCCGGATTCGTGCTGGTGACGAAGAAGCTCGCCTTGCTTTGCGGGTTGGCGGTCTGGGTGCTGGTGCACCCGGCCACCAGCAAGGCGACCCCTGCAGCCGTGGCGAGGATGATCGAGTTGCGGCGCGTCATTTGCATTCTCCTGGGTTGGATTCGGAGCCGCCACGCTAGCGCATGCGCAAGAAGGCTTCAAGGCGGATTCCACCCGGTAAAATCGCCGCCAAAGGTCCTATTGCCATGTCCATCTTCGCCCGCCCCCACTACACGTCCGAAATCACCAGCTTCATCGACCAGATGAAGGAACAGAAGCCGACGCTGGAGGCCGAGCAGCGCGCCGGCCGTGCGCTGCTCTGGGACAAGCACCTCGACCGCGGCCTGCTCGAGGAGTACAGCGAGGCGAAGGTCCCGCAGCAGCCCTACGTCTACCAGACCCGCGTGAAATAAGTGGTCATCCGGGCCGTTCCGGGTTCCGGTGCCCGGCGCCAGGGCGCCGGCAGCGCAGCGCCCGACGCCGCGGCGTCGGCCCCGGTGGAGACGATCGCGGACGACGGCGCAGCCCTGGTCGCGGCGATGCCGGAGGTCATCGACCAGGTCGCCCTCGCCCGCCTCTACGGCGAGCCGCTGTTCGCGCTGCCGAACGACCTCTACATCCCGCCCGAGGCGCTGCAGGTCTTCCTGGAAGCCTTCGAAGGGCCGCTGGACCTGCTGCTCTACCTCATCCGCAAGCAGAACTTCAACATCCTCGACATCCCGATGGCCGGGCTGACGCGGCAGTACCTGAGCTACGTCGACGAGATCCGCCAGACCAATCTGGAGCTGGCCGCCGAATACCTGCTGATGGCCGCGATGCTGATCGAGATCAAGTCGCGCATGCTGCTGCCGCCCAAGAAGTCGGCCGAGGGCGAGGAGGCCGAGGATCCGCGCGCCGAGCTGGTGCGCCGGCTGCTCGAGTACGAGCAGACCAAGCTGCAGGCCGCCTCGCTGAGCGCCATGCCGCAGGCCGGACGCGACTTCTGGAAGGCCCAGGTCTACATCGAGCAGTCGCTCAAGCCGCGCTTTCCGGACATGAACGTGGTCGACCTGCGCGAGGCCTGGGCCGACATCCTGAAGCGCGCCAAGCTCGTGCAGCACCACAAGATCTCGCGCGAGGAGCTCAGCGTGCGCGAGCACATGAGCATCGTGCTGCGCCACCTGCAGGGCCGGCAGTTCGTCGAGTTCGAGAAGCTGTTCGATGTCACGCGCGGCACGCCGGTGCTGATCGTCACCTTCATCGCGATGCTCGAGCTGGCCAAGGAAACCCTGATCGACATCACGCAGGCCGAGGCCTTCGCGCCGATCTACGTGCGGCTGGCGTACACGCCGGCGTGAGCCCCCGCTGTCCGGGGGCCCGCCTCAGACGGACTCGACGCCCGGCTCGCGCCCCATCAGGCCGGCCACCGCCTCGGCGGGCCTGAGCCGGCCATCCAGCACCGCCACCACGCTGTCCGAGATCGGCATCTCGATCCCGAGGTGGCGCGCGCGCTGCACCACCGTGCGCGCGCAATAGACGCCTTCGGCGACGTGGCCGAGCGAGTCCACCGCCTGCGACAGCGTCCGGCCCTGGGCCAGCAGCAGGCCGACCTTGCGGTTGCGCGACAGGTCGCCGGTGGCTGTGAGCACGAGGTCGCCGAGCCCCGACAAGCCCATGAAGGTGTCGGCCCGGGCGCCGAGCGCGGTGCCGAAGCGCGTCATCTCGGCCAGGCCGCGCGTGATCAGCGCCGCCCGCGCGTTGAGGCCGAGGGCCAGCCCGTCGGCCAGGCCAGTGGCGATCGCGAGCACGTTCTTGACCGCACCGCCGACTTCGACACCGACGATGTCGTCGTTCGCGTAGACCCGCAGCGCGGGCCCATGGAAGGCTTCGACCAGCGCGTCGCGCACCGCCGCGAGCGGACTGGCGGCGACCAGCGCCGTGGGCCGACCCTGCGCCACTTCCTGTGCAAAGCTCGGGCCGCTCAGCACGCCGGCCTGCAGCCCGGGCGCCACCCGGGCCTGGATTTCGTGGGCCAGCAGCCCCACCTCCGTGGAGCCGGCCGGCGCCGTTTCGACCCCCTTGGCGAGCCAGGCCACCGGACAGGCCGCCTGGCGCAGCAACTCGAGTTGCCCGCGCAGTGCCGACATCGGCGTCGCCACGATCACGAGCTCGGCGTCCTCGAACGCAGACGACGCCTCGCCGCCCCGCACGCTCAATCCGGCGGGGAAGCCGATGCCGGGCAGGTAGCGCGCGTTCTCGCGCGCCGAATCCATGGCCCTCACTTGGAGGGCATCGCGCGCCCAGAGGGTGACCGCATGGCGGCCGGCGGCATTGATCGCCAGCGCCGTGCCCCAGGCGCCGGCGCCGAGCACGCAGATCTTCATCGGCGGAAGGCCCGCTGCAGCAGGCTTACTGCGTGACGATCTGCGAAGCCTGGCCGGCGGCCTGGGCTTGCTGCTGCTCGAACATCGCCTGGAAGTTGATCTCGGCCAGGTGCACCGGCGGGAAGCCGCCGCGCTGGATCACGTCGGCCACGTTGCCGCGCAGGTACGGGTAGACGATCTGCGGGCAGGCGATGCCGAGGATCGGGCCCATCTGGTCTTCCGGCAGGTTGCGGATCTCGAAGATGCCGGCTTGCTTGGCCTCGACCAGGAACACGGTCTTGTCGCCGATCTTGGTCTGCACGGTGGCCGACACGGTGATCTCGAAGATGCCGTCGGTCACGGGCTGGGCGTCGACGCCGAGCTGGATGTCGACGGTCGGTTGTTCCTGTTCGAGCAGGATGGCCGGCGAATTCGGCTGCTCGAGCGACAGATCCTTGAGGTAGACGCGCTGGATCTGGAAAACGGGGTCTTGTGCTTGCTGGTCGGCCATGGCTCAAACTTTCGGGAGATCAAAACAATGCCCGCCCGGAGTGTCCCGGAGCGGGCTGCTGGTGGTAGCCGGCCATTATCGCCCGGCGGCGCCGGCCGGAAGACTCAGGCGCCCTGCAGCAACGGCGTCAACCCGCCGCGCCCGTCGAGCGCGATCAGGTCGTCACAGCCGCCCACATGGGTGTCGCCGATGAAGATCTGCGGCACGGTGCGTCGGCGGGTGATGTCCATCATGGTGGCGCGAGCCTGTGGATCGCTGTCGATACGGATCTCCTCGATCTGTTCGACGCCCTTGGACTTGAGGATTTGCTTCGCGCGAATGCAGTAGGGGCAGACGGCGGTGGTGTACATCTTGACGGCTTGCATCGGGTCCAGTTCGTGGGGTTTCAGGCCTTTTCAAGGGGCAGGTTAGCCTCTTTCCAGGACTTGAGTCCGCCGGCCACCGCTTGGGCTTGCTCGTAGCCGAGCTTCTTGGCCATCGCCACTGCGCGCTGGGCCCGCGAGCCGCTGGCACACACAAGCAACAATGGCAACGACTTGTTCTTGACCGCGCCCGGCAGCTTCTGCTCGAGCTGGCTGAGCGGCACGTTCTTGGCGCCCGTCACATGGCCGGCCGCGAACTCCTCGGGCTCGCGGACGTCGACCACCACCGCGCGCTCGCGGTTGATCAGCTGCACCGCACCCTGCGCCGAGAGCGAACCGGCGTTCGCGCCGCGCACCATCGGCCATGCCAGCATGCCGCCCGAACTGAGCGCAATCAGGATCAGCATCCAGTTGTCGACAATGAATTTCACGGTATTCCTTGAGTGGCAAACCCCGGATTTTAGAATGTCGGCTTTCCGCACGCGTTCCCAAAGGCCTCTCCCATGCACAAACTGGTACTGATCCGCCACGGCGAATCGACCTGGAATCTCGAAAACCGCTTCACCGGCTGGACCGACGTCGACCTGACGCCGACCGGCGTCGAGCAGGCCAAGCAGGCCGGCCGGCTGCTGAAGGCCGAGGGCTACGACTTCGACGTCGCCTACACCAGCGTGCTCAAGCGCGCCACCCGCACGCTCTGGCACACGCTCGACGAGCTCGACCGCACCTGGCTGCCGGTGGTCCATTCGTGGCGCCTCAACGAGCGCCACTACGGCGGCCTGCAGGGCCTCAACAAGGCCGAGACGGCCAAGAAGTACGGCGACGAGCAGGTGCTGGTCTGGCGCCGCAGCTACAGCACGCCGCCGCCGCCGCTGGAGCCGAACGATCCGCGCAGCGAGCGCAGCGATGTCCGCTACGCCAAGCTGGCGCCCGAGCAGGTGCCACTGACCGAATGCCTGAAGGACACGGTGGCCCGCGTGCTGCCTTTCTGGAACGAATCGATGGCGCCCGCCATCCGTGCCGGCCGCCGGCTGGTGGTGGCCGCACACGGGAACTCGATCCGCGCGCTGGTGAAGTACCTAGACGGCATTTCCGACGACGCCATCGTGGGGCTGAACATCCCCAATGGCATTCCGCTGGTCTACGAGCTCGACGACGAGCTCAAGCCGCTGCGGCACTACTACCTCGGCGACGCCGAGGCGGCCGAGAAGGCAATGGCAGCGGTCGCGTCGCAGGGCAAGGCGTAACAGAAATTCTCAATTTGTTCGGCGGGGCACGGAACCCCGGCCGACAACTTGCTTCCAAGCTGTGTATATTGGGCTGACAGGCGACAAGGACACTTTCACATGGGCCAGAAAATGAAGATCACCGGCTGGGTCGCCGCGGGCGCCTTTGCCGGCGCGCTGACCACCGTCTCGTTACAAACCGTTGCACGAGGCTCGCTGGCTCCCCTGCCCCTCGAGGAACTGCAGCAACTGGCTGCGGTTTTCGGCATGGTCAAGAGCGACTATGTCGAGCCGGTCGACGAGAAAAAGCTCATCTCGGATGCGATCTCGGGCATGGTCGCCGGGCTCGATCCGCATTCCCAGTACTTCGACAAGAAGTCTTTCAAGGAATTCCGCGAAGGCACCACGGGCCGCTTCGTCGGCGTGGGCATCGAGATCTCCCAGGAAGACGGCCTGATCAAGGTGGTGTCGCCGATCGAGGGCTCGCCGGCCTTCCGCGCCGGCCTCAAGCCCAACGACCTGATCACCAAGATCGACGACACGGCCGTGCGCGGCCTGACGCTCAACGAGGCGGTCAAGCGCATGCGCGGCGAGGCCAACACCAAGGTGCTGCTCACGATTTTCCGCAAGGACGAGAACCGCACATTCCCGGTGACGATCACGCGCGAAGAGATCCGCACGCAGTCGGTGCGCGGCAAGGTGATGGAGCCGGGCTACGCCTGGATCCGCCTGTCGCAATTCCAGGAACGCACGGTCGACGACTTCGTCAAGAAGGTCGAAGAGATCTACAAGCAGGACCCGAACCTCAAGGGCCTGGTGCTCGACCTGCGCAACGACCCGGGCGGCCTGCTCGACGCCGCGGTCGCGATCTCGGCCGCCTTCCTGCCCGAGAACGTCACAGTGGTGTCGACCGACGGCCAGCTCGCCGAAAGCAAGTCGATCTACAAGGCGGCGCCCGAGTTCTACCAGCGCCGTGCCGGCAGCGATCCGCTGCGCAACCTGCCCGCGGGCCTCAAGACCGTGCCGCTGGTGGTGCTCGTGAACGAAGGCTCGGCCTCGGCCAGCGAGATCGTCGCCGGCGCCCTGCAGGACCACAAGCGCGCCACCATCATGGGCAGCCAGACCTTCGGCAAGGGCTCGGTGCAGACCGTCCGTCCCCTGGGCCCGGACACCGGCCTCAAGATCACGACCGCCCGCTACTACACGCCGAGCGGCACCTCGATCCAGGCCAAGGGCATCGTGCCCAACGTGCTGGTCGACGAGAGCGCCGAGGGCAGCCCCTTCGCCGCCCTGCGCATGCGCGAGGCCGACCTCGAGAAGCACCTGGCCAGCGGCCAGGGCCCCGAGAGCAAGGACCCCGAGCGCGAGAAGGCCCGCGACGAGGCCCGCAAGCGCCTCGAGGAAGAAGCCAAGAAGCCGCCGCAGGACCGCAAGGTGCCCGAGTTCGGCGCCACTGACGACTTCGCGTTGGCGCAGGCCCTCAAGAGCCTCAAGGGCCAGCCGGTGATGGTCAGCAAGACGCAGATCATCGTCGACAACAAGGAAGAAAAGAAGGACAACTGATCCCCGGGCGGCTTCTGCTGAAGCCTTCCCCGGCGGTCCGTTCCCGCGCGGCGCATGGAAGACCAGGACCTGCTGCGCTACTCGCGCCACATCCTGCTGGAGGAATTCGGCATCGACGGCCAGGCCCGCGTGAGCGCCGGGCATGCGCTGGTCATCGGTGCCGGCGGGCTGGGTTCGCCCGCCCTCCTCTATTTGGCCGCGGCCGGCGTCGGCCAGATCTCGCTGGTCGACGACGACGCGCTCGACCTCACCAATCTCCAGCGCCAGATCGCGCACACGACCGACCGCGTGGGCATGGCCAAGGTCGAATCGGCGGCCGCGGCGATGCGGGCCATCAACCCGGACATCCGCATCGAGACGCACCGCCTGCGGGCCGATGACGCCCTGCTGGCCGAACTCGTCGCCGGCGCCGACGTGGTGCTCGACTGCAGCGACAACTTCGCCACGCGCCATGCCGTCAACCGCGCCTGCGTCGCCCATGCCAAACCCCTGGTGGCCGGGGCCGCGATCCGCTTCGACGGCCAGCTCAGCGTCTACGACACGCGCGACGCGGCCTCGCCCTGCTACGCCTGCCTGTTCCCGCCGGACGCCGATTTCGAGGAAACGCGCTGCGCGGTGCTGGGCGTGTTCGCACCGGTGGTCGGCACCATCGGCACGCTGCAGGCCAGCGAGGCCCTGAAGCTGCTGGCCGGCATCGGGCCGTCGCTGGCCGGGCGCCTGCTGATGTTCGACGGCCGCCGCACGGCCTTCGACTCTCTGGGCGTTGCGCGCGATCCGGGCTGCTCCGTCTGCGGGCATCGCCAGCCGGCACCCTAGACCCTAGCTTCCGGGTGCCGGCTGCTGCCGGGCTTTGGTGGCCCCAGCCGCAGCGGCGCGCGACGACGGCTTCTTCGCCTCGGCCAGCACTTCGGAGCAATCGGCGTCCTTGCCCGGGCCGGTCTCCACCGTGGCCACCAGCGCCAGCAGCGGATTGATCGCGGCCAGCGCCAGCGCTGCAGCGCCGCGCGTCGCCAGCGGCGCAACCTCCACCCCCGCCTTCGGCGAGGCGAAGCTGCCGCGCACCCGCAGCGGCGTGCGCAGCGCCAGGATGCTCATGTCCTTGGGCTGCTGCCTGACCACCAGATCCATGCTCTCGCTGGCCAGGCTGATGCTGCCGGCGCCGTTGAAGACCGTGTCGCTGGTGTCGAAGACCAGGCTGCGGCCGTTCATGACGCCCTTCTCGACATCGAAGGCCACAGCCGCGCAGCGCAACTCCACGTTGTGGTCGCCCTCGAGCAGGAACTTGATGATCTCGCCGCCGTCGAGGCCCAGGAACTCCAGCAGCAGGTTGCTGAACTGGCCGCGGCCGGTGATGGCGGCGACATCGCCCGAGGCGCCGCCGAGCCAGCTGGCCACCGAATTGCCCCGGCCTGACAGGTTGATCCGTCCGTCGAGTCGGCCGAAGCTGGTCTTCAGCGTCTCGACCTTGGGGATCAGACGGTTGATCTGCATCGCCCGGACGTCCAGCGCGGCCCGGATGTCGGCCGGATTCTGGGTCGCATCGATGCGGATCGCGCCGGCGATCCTGCCGCTGGCCACGCCGAGTTCCAGAGGGTCCAGGGTCAGTACGCCGTCTTTGAGCTTCACCTGGACGCTGCCCTTGTCGAGCGGCAGTTCGCGCACGTTCTGGATCCGCTCGGCGGTGTAGCTGACATCCGCGTTCATCGCGCGCAGACGCTCGAAGTCCAGGGTGGCGTCGGGCAGCACCTTGCGCGCGGGGTCGTTGCGCTTGCGCCTGTCCACCTGGGCGATCGTCGGCGGTGGCGCCACGCCCTCGACGGCGTTGGCGGAGCGCGCGGTCGGCGGCAGGCCGATCAGCGGGCCCAGATCGTCCATGTCCATGACCCGCGAGCGCAGCGTGCCGCCCAGATGGGGCACCTTCTGCGACTTGTCGAACTGCATGTCGCCGCCGATGTCCGACAGTCCCAGGCGCCCCTTCAGGCCACGCACTTCCCACAGCGCGGCGTTCTTGCGCAGGTTGCCGCTGAGCGCATAGGGCGGCGTCTGCGGCAGCGCGATGCCCAGCGCCGGATAGAGGCGGCCCAGGTCAGGGCCCCGCATCTCGAACTGGGCATCGAGTCCATCGAGGTCGGCCAGTTCGGCCACCGTCCCGCTCGCCTTCAGGCGGGTCTGGCCGGCCTTCAGGTCGATCTCGATCGGAAAGGGCGGCTGGCCGACGGCGCTGAGTTGCAGCACGTTGCCGGTCCGGCCGACCGCGGTCAGCGGCTGGGCGCGGTAGCGGCCCTTGACCTGGTAGCTGAGCGGCATCTCGCCGCGTTGGCTGTCGAAGCTGAATTGGGCACGCAGGTCGATCTCCAGCGCCTTCGCCAGGAAATCGACACTGCCGCCGTCGACCTGGATCAGGCCGATGGTGGGCACCGTGCTCTCGTCGTCATTGCCCTTGCCCAGCGCCCACGTCTTGCGGCCGTCCGGCTCCATCTGCAGGCCGAGGGAGGGCTGGGCCAGCACGAGGCGCGGCAGCACGATGCGCCGCGCCAGCAACTGCCAGAAGCGAAGGTCGAACTCCGCTCGTTCGGCACGCACCAGGTAAGGTTCGCGGGCCCACGGGGGGTTCGCGAACTCGATGCCGTCGAAGCGCACGGTCGCCTGTCGCCAGCCGACTTCAACATCGAGCCTTCGGGTGATCTCGAAGCGGCGCCCGGTCTTCTCGCTGACATAGCGGTTCAGCGGCTCGCGCAGCAGGTCCCAGGGAAACAGTGCGAGGACCAGCAGGATGGCAGCGAAGAGCCCGAGCAGCAGCGCAACCAGCTTCAGCCAGAACCGGCCGTGCAGTGCGGGGACGGCGGGCGCGGTCGTCATGGAAGTCAATCGATCGGCGCCGCGGCTCGCGCCGACGGATCGGACTCGAGCAGGCAGACGGCGGAGAAATCTGCGACGCCGGCGGTCCTGGCCGCCTCGGCCAGTCGCAGTTCGGCCATGGCGGGCTCGCCGCCAGCCACCGCCGCACCAGCGGCAAGAGCGATGAGAGTGATCGCGACGGAGCTCCAGACGATGTTCATTGCTGCACCTTGGTGGACGATGGTGACGCTGGCGCAATGGCGCGCCAAGCCCTGGCTGGAGCATGAACGCCCGCCGCGCCCGCACGGGTCGGCAACCGGCCGCACTGGATGTGGGGGCCGACCTACGGCCGGATTCCCATGTGATCGTAAGAACAAGCCTACAGCTTCATGCCCTGCACGCCTTCATCGCGCAGACAGATAATCCGTAGCATTGCAACTGCCAGCTTTCCTTGGGGGGCAAGCCAGGCCGGCGAGGCTCGCCAGGGGGCAGCGGTTCTCATGGACCCAAGATTGAAAACCTACATCGTCGAAGACAACGTCACGATCCGAGAGAATCTCGTCGGCACCTTGGAGGAACTCACGTGCATCTCGGCGATCGGTTATGCCGAGACCGAAGCCGAGGCGAGCCGATGGCTGGTCGACAACGCGCAAGAATGGGAGCTGGCCATCGTCGACCTGTTCCTCAAGCAGGGAAGCGGGCTGGGCGTCCTGCAGGCCTGCCTGTCGCGCCGGCCCGACCAGAAGGTGGTGGTGCTCAGCAACTACGCCACGCCCGACATCCGCAAGCGCTGCGCCCAGTTCGGCGTCGATGCAGTGTTCGACAAATCGAACGAGATCGACGGCCTGATCGACTTCTGCATCGCGCAGGCCGCGGTGCTCAAGGCCGCCCGGAACTGAAGCCGGCGGCCCGCGCGCTCAATCGATCAGCTTGTTCTTCAGCGCGTAGTAGGTCAGGTCGCTGTTCGACGACAGATTCATCTTTTCCATCAGGCGGGTGCGGTAGGTGCTCACCGTCTTCACCGACAGCGACAGCGTCTTGGCGATGTCGCCTGCCGTTTCGCCCTTGGCCAGCTTGAGGAACACCTGAAACTCGCGCTCCGACAGTTGCTCGTGCGGAGCGGCATCGTCCTTGCGGTCGAGCTGTCGGGCCAGCAGCTCGGCCACCGCCGGCGTGATGTAGCGCCGGCCCAGCGAGATGGTGCGGATCGCGTTCACGATTTCGATCGGATCGCATTCCTTGTTGAGGTAGCCGCTCGCGCCCTGGCGAATCAGGTTCATTGCGTAGTGCTCCTCGGGGTAGCCGCTGAGGATCAGGATGCCGACGTCGGGCGCCTTGGCGCGGATCATCGCCAGGGCGTCGATGCCGCTCTGGCCGGGCATGGAAAGATCCATCACCAGCACGTCGAGCTCGGTGGTCCGGACCAGCTCGATGGCCTCGCGGCCGCTGGCCGCCTCGCCGACCACGCGCAGATCGACGTGCTCCGAGAAAAACTGGCGCAAGCCGGAACGCACGATGGCGTGGTCGTCCACAATTCCGATCTTGATCATCTGTTAC
The DNA here is from genome assembly GCF_030316765.1 of Variovorax saccharolyticus. Taxonomy (GTDB): domain Bacteria; phylum Pseudomonadota; class Gammaproteobacteria; order Burkholderiales; family Burkholderiaceae_C; genus Variovorax; species Variovorax saccharolyticus. Next base: position 23,158 of record NZ_JASZYT010000001.1, on the reverse strand, counting down.
CTTCCTCGTTGTATCGCGGCCTTGTGCGTCGCAACATGCCGGTCCCTGGTCGGTTCCGATTATTCCCGAATTTGATCTGCAGGCATTGCTCGGAGACCTCATGCGCTGGTTAGCTTTCCCCAAGATGGCGCTCGGCCTGACGCTCGCCGCGCTGGCGGCGCTGGCGCTGATCGGCATCAACGAGGCCGGCTATCAGCGGTCGCACCGCGCCCTCCAGGACGTCGGCGACGCACAGTTGGCTCGCGGCACGCTCAATCTCATGCTGCAGAACGTCCTCGATGCAGAAACGGGTCAGCGGGGCTTTCTGCTGACAGGGGAAGCACGCTATCGGGAACCCTACGATCAAGCGGTCAAGCAGGTGGACGGCCATCTGGCGACACTGCAGGCGCTCTACGCCGGGCGGCCGGCCGAACTGGCGCGGATCGGCGAGCTGTCCAAGCATGTCGCGCGCAAGCTCGCCGAGATGGAGATGAGCGTCCGCCTGCGCCAGGGCGGCAACGAGGACGCCTGGAAATTCGTCATCACGACCGATGTCGGCCGCGAGGAGATGGAGGCGATCCGCGAGCAGGTCCGCTCGCTGATCGCGGTCAGCAACGAGGAACTGGCGCGCAGCCAGCTGCAGATCGCGAACTCGCTGCGCCTGAGCCGCATCGGCATCGCCCTCGTCACGCTCGCCGGCCTGCTGGCCTTCTACCTCTACCTGCGTCAGACCCATGCGCTGCGCTCCGCGGGCGAGCGCCAGCAGGAGGCACTGCAGCGCGAGCGCAACGCACTCGAGGGCGAGGTGCGCGAACGCACCGCGACGCTGGCCGAACTGGCGACCCACCTGCAGCAGGTGCGGGAGGCCGAGCGCGGCTTCCTGGCGCGCGAACTGCACGACGAACTGGGCTCCCTGCTCACGGCTGCCAAGCTCGACGTCGCGCGCCTGAAGTCCAGGCTCAACGATGCGCCCGATGCGACACAGCGGCTGCAGCACCTGAACGAACTGCTCAACAGCGGCATCGCACTCAAGCGCCGCATCATCGAGGATCTGCGGCCTTCCTCGCTGTCCAACCTGGGCCTGGTGGCGTCGCTGGAAATCCTCGGCCGCGAATTCGCCGAGCACTCGGGCATGGAGATCGAGATGGTGCTCGAGCCGGTCGAGCTCGACGAGGACAACCAGCTCACGGCCTATCGGATGGTGCAGGAGAGCCTGACCAACATCGGCAAGTACGCGCAGGCCACCGAGGCCAGCATCGTGATGAAAAACTACGGGAACCACGTGGTTGTCGAAGTCAACGACAACGGCAAGGGCTTCGACACCCAGCACGCCCGTCCGTCGACGCACGGCCTGGCCGGCATGCGGCATCGGGTGGAGGCCGCCAAGGGCAAGCTCAGCGTGTCGTCCACGCCGGGCAAGGGCACCTGCCTGAGCGCGATCCTGCCGGCCAAGCCGGCCTGAACCGCCGCCTGACGCCCGCGCCCTTCCCTTCGGTTCTCTCCTACGCCCCCAGGCCGCTGCTGCTGACAAGGCCCCTGCACCGCTGCACTTAACGTGGATGCCAAGCCGTTCGGATCCCGGACGCGCCGGTTTTCACATCAACGAGGCCACCCCTCGAAAAGGAGTCAGCATGTTGCATTACGCAGTCGTGTTCCTGGTCATCGCCTTGATCGCCGCGCTGTTCGGATTCGGCGGTATCGCCGCCAGTGCGGTGGGCATCGCGAAGATTCTCTTCGTGATCTTCCTCGTTCTGGCCCTCGCCAGTTTCATCGCGGGCTTGATGCGACGACGCTAGCGTCGTTACGATGGACAGGCAACGCAATCAATTCCGGAAGGACTTACTCATGAACACGACCACCAAGACTCCCTCGCAACTCGCCGACGAAGCGCGCCAGACCGCCAACGATGCCATCGACACGACCCGCGCCTATGCGCAGAACGCGGTCAACGCGGCCGGCGAGAAGGTTCGCGACCTGCGTCGCGATGCCGAGCCGGCGGTGGAACAACTGGCGGCGCGCGTGCAGCAGGCCGTGCAGCGCGGCCTCGATGCCGCATCGACCACCAGCGCCCGCGCCCAGCGCCGCCTCGAAGCCGCCGCCGACGTGACGGGCAAGTACATCTCCGACCAGCCCGTTCGCTCGGTGCTCGTGGCGGCCGCGGCCGGCGCCGCGATCACCGCGCTGATCGTGCTGGCCAGCCGCCGCCGCGACGACTACTGATCCGGGATTCGGCCGCAGCACCATGATCCACCCCATTTACTCGACGGTGCTCGGCCACCCCGAGCTGGTTGCCGAACATATCGCCAACTACGGCGCCCTGGTCAGGCAAGAGGCCCAGGATGCAGGCGAAGGCTTGGTGGCACGGGTCATCGCGGGCGTTCTGGCCGCGGTCAGTGCCATGCTGGCATTGGGGTTGATCGGCGTCGCCGTGATGCTCGGCGTGCTGCACGGGAGCTTTCATTGGGTGCTGGCAGCGGTGCCCGGCGTCGCCATCGCGATCGCGACGATCGCGGCGCTGGTCGCCGCGCGGCCCCGGCCCTTTCACGCGTTCGCCGACGTGCGCACGCAGCTCGATGCCGACCTGAGGGCGCTGCGCGCCGCTGGAGAGCACCGTGCCCGCTGAGCGGGGGGAACCCACGCCCCAACAGCGGCTCGCGCAGTCGCGCCGGGCGCTGGTCGCCCAGTTGCAGGGCCGGCGCCGCGACCCGCCCGAGGACGAGCTCTACCCGGTGGCACCGCCGCCGGGCAGCCCTGGCGGCTTCGACCAGTTCGCCTGGAGCTCGGTGGCTCGCGGCGTGGTGCGCCGCTGGTGGCGCCGGCATCCTGCGAACGCGGTCGGACAGGTGGCGCGGCCGTTGCTGGAGCGCTATGCACGCGAACAACCGGCCAAGCTGATCGGCGCGGCAGCGGCGGCGGGGGCCCTGGTGGTCCTGGTCAGGCCGTGGCGTCTGCTCTCCATCACCGCAGTGCTCGCCGCGGTCCTGAAGACATCGGATGTCGCCGACATGGTCACCACCCTGATGCAGAAAAGCGCCAACCCACGAAAGGACCCTCCATGAACACCGCCGTCAAAGAACGCCAACACCTGACGCTGGACCAGAGCGCCATCGACGCAGCGTCGAAGAGCCTCGACGATGGCGCAGTGACGCCCAGCTACGGCCCCTGGAGGGACGACATCGTCAAGCTGCTGAACGATGCGCTGGCCACCGAGCTGGTCTGCGTGCTGCGCTACAAGCGCCACTACTTCACCGCCAGCGGCGAGGCCTCGCCGGCGATCGCCGACGAGTTCCTGGTGCACGCCAACGAGGAGTCGGCCCACGCGGACCGCATTGCCGAACGCATCGTGCAACTGGGCGGAGAGCCCGATTTCGATCCCCAGGGCCTGCAGGGCCGCAGCCACGCGGACTACGACTCCGCGCTCGATCTGCAGGCGATGGTGCGCGCCAACCTGGTGGCCGAACGCATCGCGGTCGAGACCTACCGGCAGATGATCGCACTCATCGGAGACAAGGACCCGACCACCCGGCGCATGCTGGAAGAGATCCTGACCGACGAGGAAGAACATGCCGACGAGCTCAAGGACTGGCTCGGCCACTGAGCCCGTTGCCTGATCGAAGACGAAGAAAAAGCCCGGGGAACCGGGCTTTTTCGTGGGCGCCGAGGCAAGGTGCCGGCTACATCTTCACCTCGAGCTTGTTGTCGACAGTGCTCACGCCCTTGACGGACTTGGCGATCTCTTCGGCCCGGGCCTTCGCTGCTGCGCTGGGCGCCGGTCCGGTCAGGGTCACCTGCCCGCCCTTGGTGTCGACGTCGATCTTGATCGCACTCAGGTCGGGGTCCTTCGCCAAGCCGGTCGAAACCGCGGCCGTGATGGATGCATCATCGACCGCTGCACCGACGGTGGCGGCGGCCGACTCGGTCTTGGCCTTGGCGTCGGCCCCGGCCTGCTCGGTCTTGGCCACCGACTGGTCGACCTTCTGACCCGCGGTTTCGTTGCTGCCCTTGCCACAGGCACCCAGCGCCAGCGCACCGGCGGCGAGCATCAGCGCCAGCCCATGGCGTGTCCACGGATTGGGGGTATGGGTGGGGGTCATGCTGGTACTCCTTCCAGTCCTGGACTCAGATCCGGTCCGGATCGCTTTCCAGAACGTCCTTGGCCTTTTCCTTGGCATCGCCATAGGTCTTCTGGACCTTGCCGCTGGCCTGATCGACCAGGCCCTCGGCCTTCAGCTTGTCGCTTCCGGTCACCTTGCCCGCGGCTTCCTTGAGCTTGCCCTTCGCCTCTTCGACGCGGCCTGCCACTTGATCCTTGTTCATAGCGTTTCCTTTGCACGTTGGATGGGTCCGTGACTCGATCGAGCCACTGAAATCAATCTAGCGCGGGGTGGCGGGAGCGACGGCGGGCAGCAGCTTGTCCTGCTGTAGGACATCCGGAACTCAGGCTGTCGCGATCCAGCCTTCGATCGGATCGATCACGGGCGGCAGTCCGTAGCCGGGTCCGGCGCTGCCGCTGCGCGCCTGGGCCCAGGCCGCCTGGACCAGGCACAGCGCCGCATCGAGATGATCACCCTTGGCGTCGTCCAGCAGCAGCGCGCGCGCCCTGTCCTCGAGCGACAGCCGCAGCCCGAGGCGGCCCGCTCCTCGTTCCAGTTCGGCCACGAGATCCACGCGCGCCTGCCGGCGCTCGGCACTCTGCCCCGCCACCGCATCGCTCTTGTAGCTGCGCCTGCCGATCAGTTCGCGCGCCAGCAGGCCCGGATAGGCCTCCAGCGCGATGCGCGGGGCATTGGCGGTGCGATGCGGCGGATGCAGGCCCGGCACCACCGCTCCCGCCGCCAGCAGCCGCGGCAGGCCGGCATGCAGCATGAACGCGACCGGTGGATTGACCCATTTCATCGACGGGCTCGATCCGGCAGGCCCGTCGGTCTGCCGGTGCGCGAACTTCCCGCCGGCGGGCCGGGCAACGCAGAAGGCCGCGAAACTGCGGCGGATCTCGTCGCGGTCCAGACCGGCGTAGTGCGCTATCAGCCGCTCCCATTCGAGCGGCCAGCCGAGCTGCACGACCAGTTCGCGCGGCAAGCCGAAGGGGAGATCGAAGGCACCGACCCAGGCCGGCGTGGCGCGCAGCCACTGACCCCAGTCGTCGAGCGTGGCGAAGAGCTGGAACGCCGACAGCCTGACGCTGCCGTCGGACGCCGAACCGAGTGCGACGACGATCGGCTTGCGCGCGCTCGGCGCGCTCGAGAAATCGCAGCCCAGCAGCAGCAGGGAGGGCTTCAGTGGCGTCCGACGATGGCCGCGGTGGCCATCAGTTCCTCGAGCAGGGCGAGCGACACCTTGCCCGACACCGAGTACGGATCCAGTTCGGGCCGCTCCGAGTACTTGAGCAGGGTCGAGGCATTGAGCTTCGACAGGTTGACCTGCCCCATGGTCCAGCCGCCGAAGCGGCGCTCGGAGATTTCCTCGTAGTGCAGCAGCACCACGTCCTTGTGGCGCGGGTCCCGCTGGATGTGTCCGTAGAGCTCGCTGATCGGCATCCGGCCGCCCTCGATGGCCTGCAGGAACACGCCGGCGCCATAGCAGAGGATGCCGGTGATGCCGCAGGAGGTATTGTGCGAACGCGATTGCGCGAGGATCGCCTCGATCGCGCCCTGGCTGGTATCCACGGCGCGGCTGGCGTAGAGAAGGCGTACGAGCATGGTGTGTGCGGCTTAGCGCTTGCGCGGAAGAAGGGACAGGAATTCGCGGCGCAGGTTGGGGTCCTTGAGGAAGACGCCGCGCATGACCGAGTTGATCATCTTGCTGTCCATCTCCTTGACGCCGCGCCACTGCATGCAGAAGTGCTCGGCCTCGACCACCAGTGCCAACCCGTCGGGCTGCGTCTTCTCCTGGATCAGGTCGGCCAGTTGAACCACCGCCTCTTCCTGGATCTGCGGCCGGCCCATCACCCATTCGGCCAGGCGCGCGTACTTCGACAGGCCGATCACGTTGGTCTGCTCGTTCGGCATGACGCCGATCCAGAGCTTGCCGATGATCGGGCAGAAGTGGTGCGAGCAGGCGCTGCGCACCGTGATCGGGCCGACGATCATGAGCTCGTTGAGATGCTCCGCATTGGGGAATTCGGTCAGCGAGGGCGGCGGCACGTAGCGGCCCTTGAACACCTCGTTGACGTACATCTTGGCGACGCGACGGGCCGTGTTGCCGGTGTTATGGTCGTTGTCCAGGTCGATCACGAGGCTCTCGAGCACATGCTTCATCTTGCCCTCGACCTCGTCGAGCAGGCGCTCGAGTTCGCCGGGCTGGATGAACTCCGCGATGTTGTCGTTGGCGTTGAAGCGCTTGCGGGCGGCGACGAGACGCTCGCGTATCTTCACGGACACGGGCGTGCCCTCGTCTTCTTCCCCTGCGGCGGGGCGCGGTACGGCGTCGATGGTCCTTAGCATCCACGCATCGTATCAGCGATTGGATTTCCGGCGATGGCCCTACGGTGCCCTACCCGCCTGCCGACTCAGCTATTGTTTTGATAGCGAGAACTCGGTCACCAGCGGCAGGTGATCGGACATGCGGGCCCAGACGGGGCCGCGCGGCACCGAGCTTGCGAGCGGCTCGACCTGGCGGCCATAGATGAAGTCCAGCTGCGCGACCGGCAACCTGGACGGGTAGGTCAGCGTGCGCGGCCCTCGCAGGTCGCTCGAATCGCGCATGCCCATCGCGTTCATCGCGTAGCGCATGCGCGCGCCCCAGTCGTTGAAGTCGCCGGCCACCACCAGCGCCTCGTTCGGCGGGATCTCGCGCTCGACGAACTCGCGCAGCTGCGCGACCTGGCGAATCCGGCTGCCCTTGATCAGTCCCAGATGCACCACGATGGTGTGCACCGTATGGCCATTGAGGTCGATCGCGACGTGCAGCAGCCCGCGCTGCTCGAAGCGATGGTCCGAGATGTCCTGGTGGGTCTTGCGCAGCACCGGCCAGCGCGTGAGCAGCGCGTTGCCGTGCTCGCCATGCTTGGTGATCGCATTGGTCTCGTAGACCGCGGTGTAGCCCTCAGGGGCCAGGAAATCCGCTTGCGGCAGTTCGGGCCAGCGGTGGAAGCGCGCGGCCGCCTGCCGGTTCATCTTGCGCACCTCCTGCAGGCAGACGATGTCGGCATCGAGCTGCTCGATCGCATGCCCGAGGTTGTGGATCTCCAGCCGCCTGGCAGGGCCGATGCCCTGCACACCCTTGTGGATGTTGTAGGTGGCTACACGGAAGCTGGTCGCCGGAGCATTCATCGCGCAAATTGTGGCAGGAGCAGGATGGCCGCGGCGTTGGTGGAGGAAAAAGTCAGCGCGGCTGCGTCCTGGTAGGGCAGCCACTGCCAGGCCGTGTGCTCGCAAGGATCGAGCCGAGGCGTCAGCCGCCCGGGGACACGGAGCCCGAACACGTGTTCGGTGTTGGAGCTCACACCTGGCGCGTATCGCGCCCGCCAGCGGGGGCGTATCGGGAAGACGTTGCGCCGCTGCCAGTCGACCAGCTCGGCTGCCAGCTCGTTGCCCGGGCCGCAGAGGATGCCGGTCTCTTCCTCGACCTCGCGCGCGGCGGTGATCGGCAGCGGTTCGTCCTCGCGGTCCTTGCTGCCGGTGACCGACTGCCAGAGGTGTTCGTCGCCGGTGCGGCGGATCAGCAGAACCTCCAGCGCCGGCGTGTGGATCACGACCAGCACCGACTCGGGGATCTTGAACCGGTGACCGTCCGTCACACGCCGCTGATCACTGCATCGATGGCAGCGACGAGTTCATTGGCCTGGGCTCGCAGGCTGCCGCGCGACGGGCCCAGATCCTTGACGCGAAACGGCGCCGTCATCTGCGGCAAGGCGACGAAGGACTCGCCGTTCCATTGCAGCACCGGGCACAGGCGCCGAGGCAGCGCCGCGGGCATCTGTGCGAGTGCCACCAAGGGCACGACCAGACGGGTCGGCAGGCTTTCCAGCAAGTCGCTCTGGATGTCGACACACCAGGGAACGTCGTCACGCTGCGTCTTCACGGGATTGGCGTGAACATCGAACTGGGCCATGCCGCACCTACCAGGGTCGGAGCTCTTCGCCGAAGACCCCGATCCGTTTGACCAACGCGTTCTGGGCCGCGATCCATTCCCGGTAGGTTTTGTTGAACTCGCGCTTGCGAGCGTCCATCGTCTTCGCCTGCTCCAGCGCCTCGAGTTCCGCGTAGCGTGCGGCCGAGACGATGACACCGGCGATCCGATCGTTCTTCATCACATGAACAGGTTCGCGTTCGGCCTGTCCGAGGTAGTAGCCGAAGCGGTTTTTTGCTTCAGTCGCGCTGATCTGCATGAAGAATCCCTTTCACGATCGATTAGCCATTTTAGCCATCTGGATAGAGGGGTAGTCCTTGGGCTATGCCCCTCCCACATCACCCGGCATGCGGGTCCGGGCCGCGGCTGCGCTCCACGCCTGCTTTCCACACTCCGTCGCCCCCCATGCAGTTGCGCTTCGCTTCGTTCGCTGCGATCAGCTTGCGGGAGGACTTCCACCTCCAAGAGTACGCCCATGCTGCACCAAGAAAAAAGGCGCCCGAAGGCGCCCCTGGTCTGCTGCCGCCGTGCGCCTCAGGCGTTCTGCGGCGCGTTGCGCAGCTTGATGTGCAGCTCGCGCAGCTGCTTCTCGTCGACCGGGCTCGGCGCCTGCGTCAGCAGGTCCTGGGCACGCTGAGTCTTCGGAAAGGCGATCACGTCGCGGATCGACTCGGCGCCGGTCAGCAGCATCACGAGGCGGTCGAGGCCGATCGCGATGCCGCCATGCGGGGGGGCGCCGTACTGCAGCGCATCCAGCAGGAAGCCGAACTTGTTCTGGGCATCCTCGGCGCTGATCTTGAGCGCGCGGAACACCTTGCTCTGCACTTCCTCGCGGTGGATACGGACCGAGCCGCCGCCCATCTCGATGCCGTTGAGCACCATGTCGTAGGCCTTGGCGATGCACTTCTCGGGCGCCGTGTCCATGAGATCCTCGTGGCCGTCCTTGGGCGCAGTGAACGGGTGGTGCACGGCGGACCAGCGCTGGCCTTCCTCGTCGAACTCGAACATCGGGAAGTCGACCACCCAGAGCGGCGCCCAGCGGTCGTCGAACAGGCCGTTCTTCTTGCCGAAGGGGCTGTGGCCGATCTTCACGCGCAGTGCGCCGATGGCGTCGTTGACGACCTTTTCCTTGTCGGCGCCGAAGAAGATGATGTCGCCGTTGCGCGCGCCGGTGCGGGCGATGATCTCGGCCAGCGAGGCGTCGTTGAGGTTCTTGACGATCGGGCTCTGCAGGCCTTCGCGGCCCAGGGCGGCATCGTTGACCTTGATGTAGGCCAGGCCCTTGGCGCCGTAGATCTTGACGAACTCGGTGTAGCCGTCGATGTCGCCACGCGAGAGGCCGCCTTCGCCGCCGCCGCCCGGCACGCGCAGCGCAGCCACGCGGCCGCCCTTCATGCCGGCCGCCTGGGCGAAGACCTTGAATTCCACGTTGCGCATGACGTCGGTCAGCTCGGTGAACTCGAGCTTGACGCGCAGGTCGGGCTTGTCGGAGCCGTACTTGAACATCGCGTCGCCATAGCTCATCACCGGGAACGGCGGCAGCTCGACTTCGGCCGCGGCGCGGAACACCTTGCGGATCATGCCCTCGAACATCTCGCGGATCTCTTCCTCGGCCATGAACGAGGTCTCGATGTCGATCTGCGTGAATTCGGGCTGGCGGTCGGCGCGCAGGTCTTCGTCGCGGAAGCACTTGACGATCTGGTAGTAGCGGTCGTAGCCGGCCACCATCAGCAGCTGCTTGAAGAGCTGCGGCGACTGCGGCAGCGCGAAGAAGCTGCCGTCGTGCACGCGGCTCGGCACCAGGTAGTCGCGCGCGCCCTCGGGCGTCGACTTGCCCAGCATCGGCGTCTCGATGTCGATGAAGCCGTTGGCATCGAGGAACTTGCGCGCCTCCATCGTGACCTTGTAGCGCAGCATCATGTTGCGCTGCATGGCCGGACGGCGCAGGTCGAGCACGCGGTGCGTGAGGCGGGTGGTCTCGGAGAGGTTGTCGTCGTCGAGCAGGAAGGGCGGCGTCACCGACGGGTTCAGCACCTTCATCTCGTGGCACAGCACCTCGATCTTGCCGCTCTTGAGGGCCTCGTTGATCGTGCCTTCGGGGCGCGCACGCACCAGGCCCGTGATCTGCACGCAGAACTCGTTGCGCAGGCCTTCGGCGGCGGCGAAGGTGGAGGCGCGATCCGGATCGCACACCACCTGGACGTAGCCCTCGCGGTCGCGCAGGTCGATGAAGATCACGCCGCCGTGGTCGCGCCGGCGATTGACCCAGCCGCACAGGGTGACGGTTTGTCCGAGGAGGGCTTCGGTCACGAGACCGCAGTAGTTTGAACGCATGGCCATAGATGGATTCCGGCGCCGCGAAGGCGCGTCTTTGTCGTTATTTGATCGCGATCGTCGCGGGGCCGCCAGGAACGACCACCCCCATCGACACGATGTACTTGAGCGCGTCGTCCACGCTCATCTTGAGTTCGATGCAATCGCTGCGCTTGAGCATCACGAAATAGCCGCCCGTCGGGTTGGGCGTGGTCGGCACGTAGACGCCGAGATAGTCGCCGCCGCCCAGGTGGCCGACGACTTCATGGCCGGGCGTGCCGGTCACGAAGGCGATGGTCCAGGCGCCCTGGCGCGGCCACTCGATCAGCACCGCGGTGCGGAAGGCATTGCCGTTTTCGGAGAACAGCGTGTCCGAGACCTGCTTGACGCTCGAATAGATGGAGCGCACCACGGGGATGCGGCGCACCACCGCATCGCCCCAGCCCAGCAGGCGCTTGCCCACGAAGTTGCTCGCGATGGCGCCGACCGACAGCAGGATGGCCAGGGTCAGCAACACGCCGAGGCCGCGCACCTTGTGCTCGTTGAGGTACAGCTGCCACGTTTCCGGCAGCAGCCACAGCGTTTGGTCGAGGGTGCCGATGATCCAGTTCAGCACGCCCAGCGTGATGACCAGCGGCACGATGACCAGCAAGCCGGAGAGCAGCCATTTGCGCAGCGCGAGCATCGGCGGGGCCTCAGTCGCTGCCTGAAGAGGATGCGGGCGCCGGCGCCGGCGCTGGCGCAGGGGCACTGGCGGGCGCGGCGGCCGGCGTGGCGGCAGCGCCTTCGGCCGACGCGGGAGCCGGGCTGGCGGCCGGCTTGTCGCCACCGCCATCGGCGCCCTTCTTGCCGCCGCCATCGCGGAAATCGGTCACGTACCAGCCCGAACCCTTGAGCTGGAAGCCGGCGGCCGTGAGCTGCTTGCTGAACGCGCTCGCGCCGCAAGACGGGCAGTCCGAGAGCGGCGCATCGGACATTTTCTGCAGCACGTCCTTGGCAAAGCCGCAGGCGCTGCACTTGTAGGCGTAGATAGGCATGGGATTGGGGCGAAAAGGAGCGGCCGGCGGCCGCTCGCAAAGCCCTCGATTATAAGGGTGCCCCCCAATCCCCGGGGGCGATGGCTCAGACCGGGTCGACGGCCAGCGGCCGGTGGGCCGTGCGCGTGTTGGCGACCCATTGGGGCGCCAGCGAGCCGACCACCATGCCGCCGAACGAGGCCAGCACGCCGGCGAGCTGGGCCGGGAACTCCTTGCCCCAGGGCATCGCGAGGAACAGCAGCCAGGTGCCGATGCCCAGCAGCACCGCCGCCACCGCGCCCTGGGTGGTCGCGCGCTGCCAGTAGAGGCCGCACACCAGCGGGACGAAGGCGCCCACCAGCGGCACCTGGTAGGCCCCCGACACCAGTTCGTAGATCGGCGTGCCCTGCATCCGGATCGCATAGGCCAGCACCGCGGCGCTGAACAGCAGCACCGTGATGCGCATCGTCAGCAGGTTGGACTTGTCGCTGCCGGCAGGACGGAACTGGCGCCAGATGTTCTCGGTGAAAGTCACGCTGGGCGCCAGCAGGGTCGCCGAGGCGGTCGACTTGATCGCCGACAGCAAAGCGCCGAAGAACAGCACCTGCATCACGAAGGGCATCTTCTGCAGCACCAGGGTCGGCAGCACCTTCTGCGGATCGTCCTTGAGCAGGTCGGCGGTCTCGCCCGGCATGATCAGGAGTGCGCTCGCGACCAGGAACATCGGCACGAACGCGAACAGGATGTAGGCGATGCCGCCGATCACCGGGCCGCGCGTGGCCGCCTTGACGCTGTTGGCCGACATGACGCGCTGGAACACGTCCTGCTGCGGGATCGAGCCGAGCATCATGGTGATCGCAGCGGCGAAGAAGAACACCATGTCCTTGTAGTTCGGCTCGGGCCAGAACTTGAACAGGTCCTTGCTGACCGCGAAGGCCAGCACCTTGTCGGCGCCGCCGGCCATGTTGCCGGCGAAGACCGCGATCACGGCCAGGCCCAGCACCAGGATGATCATCTGGATGAAGTCGGTCACCGCGACCGACCACATGCCGCCGAAGAGGGTGTAGGCCAGGATCGAGACCACGCCGATCACCATGCCCCAGGCGACGCCGATCGCGCCGCCCGACAGCAGGTGGAACACCAGGCCCAGCGCCGTGACCTGGGCCGAGACCCAGCCGAGATAGCTCAGCATGATGATCAGCGAGCAGGCGATCTCGACGATGCGGCCGTAGCGTTCGCGGTAGTAGTCGCTGATGGTCAGCAGCGTCATGCGATAGAGCTTGCCGGCGAAGAAGAGGCCGACCAGGATCAGGCAGGTGCCGGCGCCGAAGGGATCCTCGATGACGCCGTTGAGCCCGCCTTCGATGAACTTGGCCGGGATGCCGAGCACCGTCTCGGAGCCGAACCAGGTCGCGAAGGTGGTGGTCACGATCATGTAGAGCGGCAGGTGGCGCCCGGCGATCGCGAAGTCGGTGGTGTTCTTGACGCGCCTGGCCGCATAGAGGCCGATGGCGATGGTGATCAGCAGATAGACGAAGACCAGGGTCAACAGCACGGCAGCAATTCCTTTCTCAGAAGAGACGCACGCGCACCAGCACCTGCATCGCGATCAACCCCAATACAAAACCTATGCCACCGTAGATGATCGCCTGCAGCAGGCGGTTGGTGCGCTTCTGCGCGGCCAGCAGTTCGAGCAATTCGCGGCGGTGGTCCGGGGGGCGATTTTCCAGGAAATCGTGCATCAATCGAGGCAGCTGCGGCAGCAATTTTGCATAGCGCGGGGCCTCTGCGCGCAGCTGCTCGAACAATTTGCGCGGGCCGATCTGGTCGGTCATCCACTTCTCGAGAAAGGGCTTTGCGGTGTGCCAGAGGTCCAGCTCGGGGTCGAGCTGGCGGCCCAGCCCCTCGATGTTGAGCAGGGTCTTCTGCAGCAGCACCAGCTGCGGCTGGATCTCGACATGGAAGCGGCGCGAGGTCTGGAACAGGCGCATCAGCACCATGCCGAGCGAGATCTCCTTGAGCGGCCGGTCGAAGTAGGGCTCGCAGACGGTGCGGATCGCCGCCTCGAGCTCGTCGATGCGGGTGCCGTGCGGGACCCATCCGCTTTCCAGATGCAACTCGGCCACGCGCTTGTAGTCGCGGCGGAAGAAGGCGACGAAGTTCTGCGCCAGGTACTCCTTGTCCGACTCGGTCAGCGTGCCGATGATGCCGAAGTCGAGCGACACGTAGCGCCCGAAGGTCTCGGGCTCCAGGCTGACCTGGATGTTGCCGGGGTGCATGTCGGCGTGGAAGAAGCCGTCGCGAAAGACCTGGGTGAAGAAGATCGTGACGCCATCGCGCGCCAGCTTCGGGATGTCGACGCCGGCCGAGCGCAGGCGGTCGAGCTGGGCGATCGGCACCCCCTTCATGCGCTCCATCACCATCACCTCGGGATGGCAGAAGTCCCAGTACATCTCGGGGATCAGCACGAGATTGAGCTTTTCCATGTTGCGCCGAAGCTGGGCCGCATTGGCCGCCTCGCGCACCAGGTCGAGCTCGTCGTGCAGGTACTTGTCGAACTCGGCCACCACCTCGCGCGGCTTCAGGCGCTTGCCGTCTGCCGACAGGCCCTCGACCCAGCCGGCCATCATGGCCATCAGCGCCAGGTCTTTCTCGATCACGTCGCGCATGCCCGGGCGCAGCACCTTGACCGCCGCGTCGCGCACCGAGCCGTCGGCCAGGCGAACGGTCGCGAAATGCACCTGCGCGATCGACGCGCTGGCCACCGGCGTCTCGTCGAACTGCACGAAGATGTCGCTCACCGGGCGCCGGAAGGCGCGCTCGATGGTGGCGATCGCCACCTTGGACGGGAACGGCGGCACCCGATCCTGCAGCCAGGCCAGCTCGTCGGCGATGTCGGGCGGCAACAGGTCGCGCCGGGTCGACAGCACCTGGCCGAACTTGACGAAGATCGGCCCCAGCCGCTCCAGCGCCTCGCGCAGGCGCTGGCCGCGCGGCGCATCGAGATTGCGGCCGACCGAGACGATCCGGGCCACCACCCGGAGCCAGGGCTTCTGGAAACTTGTGAGGACGAGTTCGTCGAGGCCGTAGCGCAGTGCGACCCAGACGATGAAGGCGCCGCGGTAGATCCGCCTCATTCGGCTGCAGGCCCATCGGCCTTGCCAGGGCGCTGGCCGACGAACTGCCGCAGCGCCTCCACCACCCGGCGGGCACCGGTGGCGATGGTGTGGGCCGGCACGTCGCCGATGGCGCGCGCCAGGTCGTCCTCGACGTCCCAGCGCACATGGTCGACCAGCCAGTTCACCTCGGCCGCCAGCTGCACGTCGCCCTCGATGCGCACCGCCGGTTTCTCGCCCTTGAATGCTGCACGGGCGAGGCCGAAGGGCGATTCCTCGGTCACGGCCAGGGTGAGCTCGGCGGCGGCGCCCTCGGGTGCCAGGTCGAGCAGGCCGGCCGGCGTGGCCACCAGCTTCATGGTCACGAAGCGCCACTGGAACAGCACCACGCGACCCTGCACCCGCAGCAGGCGCTGCTGGGCTTCGGGCTCCTGCTGGAGCACATGGTTGAGGAAAAGCACCGCACGGTGCTGGATTTCGTGGACTGCCCACTCCGGCGGCTGCAGGCGGCTGCCGACGCGGTTGGCGAGGTCTTCCAGAAAGGCGAATGGGGACGATGGTGTAACCATGTCGGTATTATCAGCTCGCCCCCAGGTTGCCCGCACTTCGTGTCGGGCGCCCACCCCCTACCGGGGGCAACACCAGCGGCCCGGCGAAGCCGGTTCCGCGGTGTTTCACCAACGGGCCTGGCTGCGCCGGCCGGGGAATACTGGCGCGATGGTTTGTTCTTGGGCGGCGCGCAGCGCACGCCTGTTCGTGGGCAGTCGCGGAACCGGCTTTGCCGGGCCGCTGACTGCGCCCCCGGTAGGGGGTGGGCGCCTCGACACGAAGTGCGAGGCAACCTGGGGGCGAGCCCTTACTGCAGCGCTTGGACGCCGGCCACCAGCCAGCCGCTGCCGCCCTGGGTGTCCTTGGTCATGTTCCAGACCTCGCGGAACGGGCTCGGGCCTGCCGACACGTCCTCGCGGATCATGCCGGAGAACTCGACGCTGGCCAGGTAGGCATCGGGCAGCTCTTCGATGCCGAGCAGCTTGGCGTCGAGCATCACGACTTCGGTCTTGTTGGTCTGGCCGCCGGTATGGGTCTCGCGCTCGGCGAGTTGCTGGCGGATCTCGCCGACCATGCCGTCGGTCATCATCGAACGCAAGGTGCCGATGTCGGCGCGGTCCCAGGCATCCTGCAAGGTCACGAAGTTGCGCTTGGCTGCGGCCAGGAAGCCATCGGCATCGAAGCCCGCGGGAATGCCCCAGGACTGCGAACCGGCCAGTGCCGAGCCGATCATGCTGCCGCCCGCGGCAGCCGCGCCGGCCATCGACGACCCGACCGGGCGATCGACCGCATGCTCGGGCTGCGACGCACTGGCATCGAAGGCGGTGGCATTGCTTTCCCAAGGCCGGGCCGAGGCATCGTTGCCGACGTTGCGGGGGCTGTACTGCGGCGGCGCCGTGGCATCCGCCGGGCTGCCGGCGCCCTGGAAGGCGAAGCCGCCAGTTCGTGGCGAGCTTGCGGCCGAGCGCGAACGGGCGGCAAAGATGCGCCACACGACCACGGCCGCCAGCACCAGCAGGCCGATCAGGAGGATGTTGCCGAAGGCGGCGCCGAGGCCGAGCGAGTTCGCGAGCCAGGCCAGGCCGAGGCCGGCGGCCAGGCCGCCGAGCATGCCGGCCCAGGGCCGCTTCGGTGCAGCCGCAGCCGGCGCCGCGGTCGCGGGCTTGGCGGCGGCATTGGTCGCGTTCTGCGCCGGCGCACCCGGGGTCGCTGGTGCGGCAGGCGGCGTCGCCTGACGCTGCGTCACGTTGCTGGATTGCTTGCCGACCGAACGGCCACCACCCATCCGGGCAGCGCTGGCGTCGATGCTCACGACAGCCAGGGCGCACACCAGCAACAACGAACCAAATTTCTTCATGACGTCTCCTACGGCGAAAAACAGCTTCAACACTTGATTCCAACATGCAGGGCGACCACGCCGCCCGTCATGTTGTGATAGTCCACATGGCCGAAACCGCCCTCCTTCATGAGGGTCTTGAGATCTTCCTGGGCCGGATGCATGCGGATCGACTCGGCCAGATAGCGGTAGCTGGCGTCGTCGCCGGCCACCACCTTGCCCAGGCGCGGCAGCACGCTGAACGAATACCAGTCGTAGGCTTTCTGCAGCGGCTTGGCGACCTTGGAGAACTCGAGCACCAGCAACTTGCCGCGCGGCTTCAGCACGCGGTTCATTTCCTTCAGTGCGGCATCCTTGTGGGTCATGTTGCGCAGGCCGAAGGCCACCGTCACGACGTCGAAATGATCGTCGGGGAAAGGCAGTTTCTCGGCATCGCAGACCAGCGTCGGCAAGGCGACGCCGGCATCGAGGAGACGGTCGCGACCGGTGCGCAGCATGGCTTCATTGATGTCGGTGTGAACGACCTCGCCGCTGGCGCCCACCTTCTTGGCGAAGGCCAGCGCCAGGTCGCCGGTGCCGCCTGCGATGTCCAGCACCTTGGAGCCTTCGCCGACGTTGGCGACCATCACCGTGTAGGCCTTCCAGGCCCGATGCAGACCCATCGACATCAGGTCGTTCATGAGGTCGTAGCGGGAGGCGACCGAATCGAAGACGCCGCGTACGCGCTTGGCCTTGTCGCTTTCGTCGACCGATTCGAATCCGAAATGGGTGGTGCTCATAGCCCCGATGTTAGGCCGGAAGCGTTCACATCAAGCCGGATACCCCGCAAGGAATCCGGAATTTCGTTGCTCAGTGGCTGCTGCAGGCGTGCCCGCCGTGGCCCGATGCGGCCGGCTTGTCGGCCATCGGTGCGTCGCGATCGACGCCTGCTGCGGCGAGCCGGCGTTCGTACTCGGCCCACAGTTCGGCCTCCCGGGCACCGAGGTCGTACAGCAGGTCCCAGGAGAAGATCCCGCTGTCATGGCCGTCGCTGAAGGTCGGCTGCACCGCGTAGTTGCCGACCGGCTGCAGGTCGACCAGTTCGACCTCGCGCTTTCCGGTCTGCAGGATCTCCTGGCCGGGCCCGTGGCCCTGCACTTCGGCCGACGGCGAGTAGATGCGCATCAACTCGAACGGGATGCGGAAAGTCTCGCCGTCGGAAAATCCCACTTCGAGCACACGCGACTGGCCGTGCACCGTGATCGACTGGGGCGTCGGTGCGCCCGTCTTCAAACCTGCCATCAGAAACTCCTTGTCGCCAGACGCCCGATCATCTCGCGTTCCAGCGCCGCAAGTTGATGCTCGATCGCCTGCTCGCGCTGCGGGTCGGCGGCGCGCTGCGCCGCGGCCCAGACGGGCGAGGGAAAACGGCTGTCCCACTCGAAGCGCGCGATCACGTGCCAGTGCAGGTGCGGGACCATGTTGCCGAGCGCGGCCAGGTTGATCTTGGCCGGCGACAGCGCATCGCGCAGGCACTGCTCCACGACCGCCACGGCCTCCATGCACAGGGCGCGGTCGGCTGGCGCCAGCTCCGACCATTCGGCCACATGATCGGTCCAGACCACGCGGTAGAAGGCCGGAAAGCCCGCTTCGGCCGCATGGATGACGCGCAGCTTCGCGCCCCGGAAGACCTCGCGGCCACCGGGCCCATCGCACAGCGGGCAACCCGCCACGAGCATCGGCGCGCTCACACCAGCACGCGTTCGATGCCGCCCTGGTTGGCGGCCGCCACATAGGCCGGCATCCAGTCGGCGCCGAGGATCTTGTTGGCCATCTCGACCACGATGTAGTCGGCTTCGAGCAGGCCGTTGTTCAGGTCGTTGCCGTAGCGGCTCAGGCCCTGCAGGCAGCTGGGGCAGCTGGTCAGGATCTTGACGTTGGCCTCGGGCGCCACCTGGCCGGCATCGCGCAGCGCAGCCTCGCCCTTCTTGAGCTCTTCTTCCTTGCGGAAGCGGATCTGCGTCGAGATGTCCGGACGGGTCACGCCCAGCGTGCCGGATTCGCCGCAGCAGCGGTCGTTCTTGAGCACGTTGTCGCCGACCAGCGCCTTCACGGTCTTCATCGGATCCTGCAGCTTCATCGGCGTGTGGCAGGGGTCGTGGTAGAGGTAGCCGCCACCGCCTGCATCGCCGAGCGTGATGCCCTTCTCGAGCAGGTACTCGTGGATGTCGATGATGCGGCAGCCCGGGAAGATCTTGTCGAACTGGTAGCCCTGCAGCTGGTCGTAGCAGGTACCGCAGCTCACCACCACGGTCTTGATGTCGAGGTAGTTCAGCGTGTTGGCGACACGGTGGAAGAGCACCCGGTTGTCGGTGATCATCTTGTCGGCCTTGTCGAACTGGCCGCTGCCGCGCTGCGGATAGCCGCAGCACAGGTAGCCCGGCGGCAGCACGGTCTGCACGCCCGCATGCCACAGCATCGCCTGCGTGGCGAGGCCGACCTGAGAGAACAGGCGCTCCGAGCCGCAGCCCGGGAAATAGAACACGGCCTCGGTCTCGGGCGTCGTCGCCTGCGGGTTGCGGATGATCGGGACGTAGTCGGCATCCTCGATGTCGAGCAGCGCCCGCGCCGTCTTCTTGGGCAGGCCGCCCGGCATCTTCTTGTTGATGAAGTGGATCACCTGCTCCTTGACCGGCGCCGGGCCCAGGGTTGCCGGAGGGGCGGCGGTCTGCTTCTTCGCCAGGCCGCGCAGCAGGTCGTTGGCCATGCGCTGGGCCTTGAAGCCGATGTCGACCATGCCGGTGCGCATCAGCTTGATGGTCTGCGGACTGGTCGCATTGAGGAAGAACATCGCCGCCGCATTGCCGGGCCGGAATGACTTCTGCCCCATCTTGCGCAGCAGGTTGCGCATGTTCATCGAGACGTCGCCGAAGTCGATGTTGACCGGGCACGGCGTGAGGCACTTGTGGCACACGGTGCAGTGGTCGGCGACGTCCTCGAACTCTTCCCAGTGCTTGATGCTGACGCCGCGCCGGGTCTGCTCCTCGTACAGGAAGGCCTCCACCAGCAGCGAAGTCGCGAGGATCTTGTTGCGCGGCGAATAGAGCAGGTTGGCGCGCGGCACGTGGGTGGCGCACACCGGCTTGCACTTGCCGCAGCGCAGGCAGTCCTTGACGCTGTCGGCAATGGCGCCGATGTCGCTCTGCTGCATGATGATCGACTCGTGCCCCATCAGGCCGAAGCTCGGCGTGTAGGCGTTGGTCAGGTCGGAATGCAGCGTGCGGCCGTCGGCGCCGGCATGCTCGCTGCCGCGCAGCAGCTTGCCCTTGTTGAAGCGGCCTTCGGGGTCGACCTTCTTCTTGTAGTCGGTGAAGGGCTGCAGCTCGGCGTCGCTCAGGAACTCGATCTTCGTGATGCCGATGCCGTGTTCGCCCGAGATCACGCCATCGAGGCTGCGCGCCAGCGCCATGATGCGCACGACGGCCGCGTGGGCGGTCTGCAGCATCTCGTAGTTGTCGCTGTTGACCGGGAGGTTGGTGTGCACGTTGCCGTCGCCGGCGTGCATGTGCAGCGCGACCCATACGCGGCCCTTGAGCACGCGCTGGTGGATCTGGTTGCATTCGGCCAGGATCGGCGCGAATTCGGCTCCCGAGAAGATGGTCGCCAGCGGCGTGCGGATCTGCGTCTTCCAGCTGGCGCGCAGCGAGTGGTCCTGCAGTTGTGGAAACAGCGCCTCGACGTTGTCGAGCCACCCCTGCCACAGCGAACGCACTTCGCGCACCAGCGCCACGGCCTGCGCCACGCGGTCTTCCAGCAACTCGGCGGAAGGGATGTCGTTGGCGTCGTCGCTCTTGCCCAGCGGCAGGTTGCCGCGCGCCAGGAAGGCTTCGAGTTCATCGGCCAGCGCGATCTTGTTCTGCAGCGACAGCTCGATGTTGATGCGCTCGATGCCGTCGGTGTACTCGGCCATCCGCGGCAGCGGGATCACCACGTCCTCGTTGATCTTGAAGGCGTTGGTGTGGCGGCTGATGGCCGCCGTGCGCTTGCGGTCGAGCCAGAACTTCTTGCGCGCCTCGGGGCTGATCGCGATGAAGCCCTCGCCGCTGCGCGAGTTGGCGATGCGCACCACCTCGGAGGTGACGCGGGCGACGGTGTCGGCGTCGTCGCCGGCGATGTCGCCGAACAGCACCATCTTCGGCAGGCCGCCGTGGCGCTTGGACTTGGTCGCGTAGCCGACCGCCTTGAGATAGCGGTCGTCCAGGTGCTCCAGGCCGGCGAGCAGCACGCCCGAGCGCTTCTGCTCGGCGAACATGAAGTCCTTGATCTCGACGATGCTGGGCACCGCGTCCTTGGCATTGCCGAAGAACTCGAGGCACACGGTGCGGGTGTGGGCCGGCATGCGGTGCACGACCCAGCGCGCGCTGGTGATCAGGCCGTCGCAGCCTTCCTTCTGGATGCCCGGCAGGCCCGACAGGAACTTGTCCGTCACGTCCTTGCCGAGCCCTTCCTTGCGGAAGGTCTTGCCCGGGATCTCGAGCCGCTCGGTGCGCAGCGCAGTCTTGCCGTCGGCGGCGAAGTACTGCAACTCGAACACCGCGCTGTCGGCGTCATGGATCTTGCCGAGGTTGTGTCCGATCCGCGTGACCTCGAGCCATTCGGCATCGGGCGTGACCATCCGCCATGAGGCCAGGTTGTCGAGCGCGGTGCCCCACAGCACCGCCTTCTTGCCGCCGGCGTTCATCGCGACGTTGCCGCCGACGCAGGAGGCCTCGGCCGAGGTCGGGTCGACCGCGAACACGAAACCGGCCCGCTCGGCCGCGTCGGCCACACGCTGGGTCACGACGCCGGCCTCGGTCCAGATCGTCGGCACTGGCGCCGCGAGGCCCGGCAGCTCGCGCATCTCGACCTCGGTCATGGACTCGAGCTTCTCGGTGTTGATGACCGCGCTGTTCCAGGTGAGCGGAATGGCGCCGCCGGTGTAGCCGGTGCCGCCGCCGCGCGGCACGATGGTCAGGCCGAGCTCGATGCAGCCCTTGACCAGGCCGGCCATCTCGGCCTCAGTGTCGGGCGTCAGCACGACGAAGGGATATTCGACCCGCCAGTCGGTGGCGTCGGTCACGTGCGACACGCGCGACAGGCCGTCGAACTTGATGTTGTCCTTGGCGGTGACGCGGCGAAGTTCGCGCGTGGCCTTGCGCCGCAGGGCCGCGACCTCGCGGAACATGGCGTCGAAGGTGGCCACGGCGCGTGCCACCAGGCCGGTCAGCTCGCCGACCGAAACATCGCGCTGGGCGTCGCTGTCGGGCGTGCGCCGCTTCTGGACCTCGCCCAGGCGGTGGTTGAGCGCCTCGACCAGCTGGCCGCGGCGGCGCGGGTTGTCCAGCAGGTCGTCGACCAGGTAGGGATTGCGCCGGACGACCCAGATATCGCCCAGCACCTCGTAGAGCATGCGGGCCGAGCGGCCGGTGCGGCGCTCGGAGCGCAGGCTTTGCAGCAGCTCCCAGCCACGCTCGCCCAGCAGGCGAATGACGATCTCGCGATCGGAAAAGCTGGTGTAGTTGTAGGGGATCTCACGCAGTCGCGCAGGCTCTGCGGCCTGCGACAACAACGCCGTCAACGCGGTCGGAGCATTCATCGGGAGGGGTCGCCTCGGTCGGGCGCTTCGCGCCCACGAACCAGGGGGGCGAATTTTAAGTCAGGCCGTTGGCCCATGCCGGAGGCGGGCCACCCGCGGCCCGCCCGGCTTGCCTAATTCGGCCCCGCCGCAGGCGCAGCGGGGCCGAAAGCGGCGTCAACGTCAGGGGATGTTCGAGCTGACGACGTGGAACGGGCCACCCGGCAGCGGGAAGCTGCCGCCGTACTCGAACTTGCCCGACCCGATGGGGCAGCCGTTGGGCGGCTGGCAGCTCCACCCCGGGTTGGTCGTGAAGATCACCGGGCCGTAGCGGTAGTTCGACACCTTCGATCCGCCATAGTCCGCCACCGACACCACCGCGTGCTGCGTGCCGTGGACGTCCGCGTCCTCCGCCGAGATCGGGTCCACCAGGCTGGAATCGGTCAGCTGCAGCCCTTCCGAAGCCCGCGTCGCGCCCGAATTGTTATCGGCCGAGAAGCGCACCCAGTCGATGCGCCGGTCCCCGCGCGAGGTGACGATCAGGCTGCCGCTCTCATGCTTGGAATAGGCCAGGCCGGTCGGGTTGCGGCCCACCGCCACGCTGCCGGCTTCCACCAGCTCGCTGGGCGCTCCCGCGGTCGCCGAGTTCAGGTAGTTGCCCAGCTTGTAGATGTGCAGCTGTCCGTCCTGCGTCGCGATCCAGGCCCGCGAGTAGTACGCCGTGAGACTCACCTTGACCGCCGTCGGCCGGTTGGCGAGGTCCACCACGCGGGCCACCACCGGCTGCTGCGAGGCGTCTTGCGTGAAGGTGTACGGCCACTGGTTGGCCGCCGGGCCCCGGCTCGCCATCCGGGCGTCGAAGGCCGCCTTCGTGCCGCCGAAGTACTGCTCGCGGTAGTAGCGGAACAGCGGCCGCAGGTCGACGAACGCCGCGCGCTTCTCGCTCTTGGAGAGCACCACCGCCATCCCCGCCTGCGCGAACGTGTCCCTGTTGACACCCGAGTAGAAGCTGGTGCGGTTCGTCTCGTTGGTCAGCGGCAGCCGGGCGTAATCCACGAACGAGCTGCCCGTGGAACCCGGTGTGTAGACGCGGTGGTAGCTCTCGAACTCGACGCCGGTGGCCGCCGAGATCTCGGTCGGCTCCTTCATGGTCTCGGGCAGGTCGACATAGCCCAGCACCTTCATG